>NZ_JAJUWY010000001.1 GCF_021390425.1 Lysobacter sp. GX 14042
CTGGATTACCTCTGTGCCTCTGTGTGTTGATCCTGGGGAAACCCCCGGACGGGCGTCCGGGGGCCGTGCCGGCGTGGAACCGGCGGATGCCTACTTCTTGACCACCGCCTCGGCGATGTTGGAGGGCGCCTCGGCGTAGTGGTCGAACTCCATCGTGTAGGTCGCGCGACCCTGCGACATCGAGCGCAGCTGGGTGGCGTAGCCGAACATCTCGCCCAGCGGGATCATCGCGTTGATGATCTTGCCCGACGGGCTCTCGTCCTGGCCCTGCAGCACGCCACGACGGCGGCTCACGTCGCCCATCACGTCGCCGAGGTAATCCTCGGGGGTGACGATCTCGACCTTCATGATCGGCTCCAGCAGCACCGGGCTGGCCTTGTTGAAGCCTTCCTTGAACGCCATCGAGCCGGCGATCTTGAACGCCATTTCCGAGGAGTCGACCTCGTGGTACGAGCCATCGACCAGACGGACCTTGACGTCGACGATCGGGTAGCCGGCGAGGATGCCGCTGGCGGCCGCCTCCTGGATGCCCTTGTCGACGGCCGGCACGTATTCCTTCGGCACGACGCCGCCGACGATCGCGTTCTCGAACACGTAGCCCGCGCCCGGCTCCTGCGGCGCCAGCTCGATCCACACGTGGCCGAACTGGCCCTTGCCGCCGGACTGGCGGACGAACTTGCCTTCGACCTTGACCGGCTTGCGGATGGTCTCGCGGTACGCGACCTGCGGCTTGCCGACGTTGGCCTCGACGTTGAACTCGCGCTTCATGCGGTCGACGATGATGTCCAGGTGCAGCTCGCCCATGCCGGAGATGATGGTCTGGCCGGACTCCTCGTCGGTCTTGACGCGGAACGAGGGGTCTTCCTGGGCCAGGCGGCCCAGCGCGATGCCCATCTTCTCCTGGTCGGACTTGGTCTTGGGCTCGACCGCCATCGAGATCACCGGCTCCGGGAACACCATCTGCTCCAGGGTGATCACCGCGTCGGCGGCGCACAGGGTCTCGCCGGTGGTGACGTCCTTCAGGCCGACCGCGGCGGCGATGTCGCCGGCACGGACTTCCTTGATCTCCTTGCGATCGTTGGAATGCATCTGCAGCAGGCGGCCGATGCGCTCCTTCTTGCTCTTGACCGGGTTGTAGACCTGGTCACCGGCATTGAGCACGCCCGAGTACACGCGGAAGAAGGTCAGCGAACCGACGAACGGATCGGTGATGACCTTGAACGCCAGCGCGGCGAACTTCTCGTCGTCGGACGACTTGCGAGTTGCCTCCTGCTCGTTCTCGTCGATGCCGCTTACCGAAGGCACGTCCACCGGCGACGGCAGCAGCTGGACGACGCCGTCGAGCATCGCCTGCACGCCCTTGTTCTTGAACGCGGTGCCGCAGAACACCGGCACGATCTCGGTCCGCAGGGTGCGCTCGCGCAGGCCGGCCAGGATCTCGTCCTCGGAGAGCTCGCCGCCCTCCAGGTACTTCTCCATCAGCTCCTCGGTGGCCTCCGCGGCCGCCTCGACCATGAACGCGCGTGCCTCGGCGGCCCTGTCAGCCAGCTCGGCCGGGATCTCGCCGTACTCGAAGGTGGTCCCCTGGGACGCGGTGTCCCAGTGGATGCGCTTCATCTTGATCAGGTCGATCACGCCGTCGAAGTCGTCTTCGGCGCCGACCGGCACCTGCATCGGCACCGGATAGGCACCCAGGCGGGACTTCAGCTGGCCCACCACCTTGTCGAAGTTGGCGCCGGTGCGGTCCATCTTGTTGACGAACGCCAGCCGCGGCACGTGGTACTTGTTGGCCTGGCGCCAGACGGTCTCGGACTGCGGCTGCACGCCGCCGACCGCGCACAGCACGAACACCGCGCCGTCGAGCACGCGCAGCGAGCGCTCGACCTCGATGGTGAAGTCGACGTGGCCCGGGGTGTCGATGATGTTGAAGCGGTGCTCGGGCAGGGTCTTGTCCATCCCCTTCCAGAACGCGGTGGTGGCCGCCGACTGGATGGTGATGCCGCGCTCCTGCTCCTGCTCCATCCAGTCCATGGTCGCCGAACCATCGTGGGTCTCGCCCAGCTTGTGGTTCACGCCGGTGTAGAACAGGATGCGCTCGGACGTGGTGGTCTTGCCGGCATCGATGTGGGCCATGATGCCGAAGTTGCGGTAACGCTCGATGGGAGTGGTGCGAGCCACGGGACCCTCTCGTATGGATTCTTGGTTTCCGGATGGCCGGAGCCCGCGGGAGCGGGTCCGGTTCACATGGCGGCCGGGCCGCCGTGGCACCACTCTGAGGCGATGCACGATGTCCCGCCGGTGGCCGGCGGGACATCGGGGTGTTACCAGCGGTAGTGCGAGAACGCCTTGTTGGCTTCCGCCATGCGGTGGATTTCCTCGCGCTTCTTGATCGCGCCACCACGGCTTTCGGAGGCGTCCATCAGCTCGGCGGCCAGCTTGCGCGGCATCGAGTTCTCGCCGCGCTTGCGGGCGGCCTCGATCAGCCAGCGCATCGCCAGCGCCATGCGACGGGAGGCGCGGACCTCGACCGGCACCTGGTAGGTCGCGCCACCGACACGGCGGGACTTGACCTCCACCGCCGGCGAGACGTTACCCAGGGCCTTCTCGACCAGTTCCAGCGGGGCCGGGTTCTTCTCCCCGATGACGTCCATCGCACCGTAGACGATGCGCTCGGCGACGGACTTCTTGCCGCTCTTCATGACCATGTTGATGAAACGCGCGATCGTCTCGCTGCCATGCTTGGGATCGGGCAGGATGGAACGCTGCGGTGCGGAGCCTTTACGCGACATTGGATCAGTTCCTCATCACTTCGGGCGCTTGGCGCCGTACTTGGAGCGGCGCTGGCGACGCTTGGCGACGCCGGCGGCGTCCAGCGAGCCACGCACGGTGTGGTAACGCACGCCCGGCAGGTCCTTGACGCGACCGCCGCGGATCAGCACCACCGAGTGCTCCTGCAGGTTGTGGCCCTCGCCACCGATGTACGAAATGACCTCGTACCCGTTGGTCAGGCGCACCTTGGCCACCTTGCGCATGGCCGAGTTGGGCTTCTTCGGGGTGGTGGTGTACACGCGGGTGCAGACGCCGCGGCGCTGCGGGCAGTTCTCGAGCGCCGGAGAGTCGCTCTTGTAGGTAGGCGCCTGCCGCGACTTGCGGACCAGCTGATTGATCGTCGCCATCTGGAGCTCTTTGGTGATTGGCGGGCCGCGGACTGCCGGCGTGCCATGTGAAAAAAACGAACGGCAAGCCGGATACACCCGGCCCACCGAGACGGAAAAGCATAACGTGCACAGGCGCGCCTTGTCAACGCGTGCCTGTGCACGGGTTCCCCGGCCGCGGGCACACGCGCCACGCCGCCGGGGACATGCCATCGATCCCGCCCTTCCCTGGGCCCAACACGAGGCGCTCCGTGCGCCTCATTTGGTGATCTGGGCGCCCATGGACGGGCGCCGGGTACCGCGATATTACTGCTCGCCGGACTCCTGCCCGGCCACGTCGGCCGCCTCGGCCGCCGGTTCGGCACTGTCGCCGCCGACCGGCGCGGCCAGGGCCGCCATCTCGGACTCGGTCAGGCCACTGGCGTCCTTGCGGCGCTGCTTGTGGTAGGCCAGGCCGGTGCCGGCCGGGATCAGCCGGCCGACGATCACGTTCTCCTTCAGGCCACGCAGGCGGTCACGGGTGCCGCGCACGGCCGCCTCGGTGAGCACGCGGGTGGTCTCCTGGAACGAGGCCGCGGAGATGAACGACTCGGTCGCCAGCGAGGCCTTGGTGATGCCCAGCAGCACCGGCTCGCCACGCGGGATGATGCCCGCGTCCATGGCCGCGACCCGGTTGACCTCCTCGACGAAACGCTGGCGCTCGACCTGCTCGCCCACCAGGAACCGGCTGTCGCCGGTGTCGGTGATCTCGACCTTGCGCAGCATCTGGCGGACGATCACCTCGATGTGCTTGTCGTTGATCTTGACGCCCTGCAGGCGGTAGACGTCCTGGATCTCCTTGGTCAGGTAGGCCGCCAGCTCCTCGACACCCTTCAGGCGCAGGATATCCTGCGGCGTCGGCTCGCCGTCGACCACGGTCTCGCCCTTCTCGACGTGCTCGCCCTCGAACACGATGACCTGGCGGTACTTCGGGATCAGCTCCTCGTGCTCGCTGCCGTCGGCATCCCTGATCACCAGGCGCTGCTTGCCCTTGGTCTCCTTGCCGAAGCTGATCACGCCGGAACGCTCGGCGAGGATCGCCGGGTCCTTCGGCTTGCGCGCCTCGAACAGGTCGGCCACGCGCGGCAGGCCGCCGGTGATGTCGCGGGTCTTGGACGCCTCCTGCGGGATCTTGGCGACCACGTCGCCCACGCCCACCGGGGCGCCGTCCTGCAGGTTGACGATCGAGCGCGGCGGCAGCTGGTACTGCGCCGGCAGGTCGGTGCCCGGGATGTTCAGGTCGTCGCCATTCTTGTCGACGATGCGCACGATCGGGCGCAGGTCCTTGGCCTGGGAGCCGCGGCGCTTGGGATCGGTGATCTCGCGCGAGGCCAGGCCGGTGAGCTCGTCGGTCTTCTCGATGACGGTCACGCCGTCGACGAAGTCGATGAAGCGCACGAAACCGGCCACTTCCGAGACGATCGGGTGGTTGTGCGGATCCCAGTGGGCCACGGTCTGGCCAGCCTTGATCTCCGCGCCGTCCTTGACGTCGACGGTCGCGCCGTACGGCAGCTTGTAGCGCTCGCGCTCGCGGCCGTAGCCGTCGAGCACCGACAGCTCGCCCGAGCGCGACACCGCGACCAGGCTTCCGTTGGCGTGGGCGACGTGCTTGAGGTTGTTGAACTTGATGGTGCCGGTGGTCTTGACCGTGACGTTGTCGATCGCCGCCGCACGCGAGGCCGCACCACCGATGTGGAAGGTCCGCATGGTCAGCTGGGTGCCCGGCTCGCCGATCGACTGCGCGGCGACAACGCCCACGGCCTCGCCGTGGTTGACCAGGTGGCCACGGGCCAGGTCGCGGCCGTAGCAGTTCGAGCACACGCCGAAGGCCGAGGTGCAGGTGATGGTCGAGCGGACCTTGAGCAGCTGCACGCCCGCCTCCTCCAGCCGCACCACCCACTTCTCGTCGAGCAGGGTGTTGCGGGTGACGATCGGCTCCTCGTCGTTGCCCGGCAGGTACACGTCCTCGGCCACCACGCGGCCCAGCACGCGCTCGCGCAGCGGCTCGACAACGTCACCACCCTCGACGATCGGGGTCATGGTCACGCCTTCGGTGGTGCCGCAGTCGTCCTCGGTGATCACCACGTCCTGCGCCACGTCCACCAGGCGGCGGGTCAGGTAGCCGGAGTTCGCGGTCTTGAGCGCGGTGTCGGCCAGGCCCTTGCGGGCGCCGTGGGTCGAGATGAAGTACTGCTGGACGTTCAGGCCCTCGCGGAAGTTCGAGGTGATCGGGGTCTCGATGATCGAGCCGTCCGGCTTGGCCATCAGGCCGCGCATGCCGGCCAGCTGGCGGATCTGCGCCTGCGAACCACGCGCGCCGGAGTCGGCCATGATGTAGACCGAGTTCATCGACTTCTGCTCGACGGTCTCGCCCTTGGCGGTCTTGACCTTCTCGAAGCCGATGGTGTCCATCATCGCCTTGGCCACGCGCTCGTTGGTGCGCGACCAGATGTCGACCACCTTGTTGTAGCGCTCGCCGGCGGTGACCAGGCCCGACTGGTACTGCTCCTGGATCTCCATGACCTCGGCCTCGGCCTCGTCCAGGATCCCCTTCTTCTCGTCCGGGATGGTCATGTCGTCGATGCCGATCGACACGCCCGCGCGGGTGGCGTAGGCGAAGCCGGTGTACATCAGCTGGTCGGCGAAGACCACGGTCTCCTTCAGGCCCAAGCGGCGGTAGCAGGAGTTGATCAGCCGGCTGATGTTCTTCTTGTTGAGCTCGACGTTGGCCAGCTCGAACGGCAGCGCCACCGGCAGGATGTCGTGCAGCAGCGCACGGCCGACGGTGGTGTCGACGATGGAGTTGACCTGGTAGCGGTTGCCGTCGTCGTCGATCACGGTCTCGGTGATGCGCACCTTGACCTTGGCGTGCAGCTCGACCACGCGGTTGTCGTAGGCGCGCTTCACCTCGGCGATGTTGGCGAACACCATGCCCTCGCCCTTGCGGTTCTCCAGGGCGCGGGTCATGTAGTACAGGCCGAGCACGACGTCCTGCGACGGCACGATGATCGGCTCGCCGTTGGCCGGCGAGAGGATGTTGTTGGACGACATCATCAGCGCACGCGCTTCCAGCTGGGCCTCCAGGCTCAGCGGGACGTGCACGGCCATCTGGTCACCGTCGAAGTCGGCGTTGAACGCGGTGCACACCAGCGGGTGCAGCTGGATCGCCTTGCCCTCGATCAGCACCGGCTCGAAGGCCTGGATGCCCAGGCGGTGCAGGGTCGGCGCACGGTTCAGCATCACCGGGTGCTCGCGGATGACCTCCTCGAGGATGTCCCAGACCTCCGCCTCTTCGCGCTCGACCAGCTTCTTGGCCGCCTTGATGGTGGTGGCCAGGCCGCGGCGCTGCAGCTTGGCGAAGATGAAGGGCTTGAACAGCTCCAGCGCCATCTTCTTGGGCAGGCCGCACTGGTGCAGCTTGAGGTACGGGCCGACCACGATCACCGAACGGCCGGAGTAGTCCACGCGCTTGCCGAGCAGGTTCTGGCGGAACCGGCCCTGCTTGCCCTTGATCATGTCGGCCAGCGACTTGAGCGGACGCTTGTTGGTGCCGGTGATGGCGCGGCCACGGCGGCCGTTGTCCATCAGCGCATCGACCGACTCCTGCAGCATGCGCTTCTCGTTGCGCACGATGATCTCCGGCGCGTTGAGCTCCAGCAGGCGGCGCAGGCGGTTGTTGCGGTTGATGACGCGGCGGTACAGGTCGTTGAGGTCGGAGGTCGCGAAGCGGCCACCGTCCAGCGGCACCAGCGGACGCAGGTCCGGCGGCAGCACCGGCAGCACCGTCATGATCATCCACTCGGGCTTGTTGCCCGACTCGACGAAGGCCTCGATCAGCTTGATCCGCTTGGTCAGGCGCTTGAGCTTGGTCTCCGAGCCGGTGGCGGCGATGTCCTCGCGCAGCTGCACCATCTCGGCCTGCAGGTCGAGGGTGCGCAGCAGGTCGTAGACCGCCTCGGCGCCCATCGCGGCCTCGAAGTCGTCGCCGTGCTCCTGGCGCATCTGCATGTACTGCTCTTCATTGAGCAGCTGGCCGCGCTCGAGCGGGCTCAGGCCCGGCTCGGTGACCACGAACGCTTCGAAGTACAGGATCCGCTCGATGTCGCGCAGGGTCATGTCCAGCATCAGGCCGATGCGCGAGGGCAGCGACTTGAGGAACCAGATGTGCGCGACCGGGCTGGCCAGGTCGATGTGACCCATGCGCTCGCGGCGCACCTTGGCCAGGGTCACCTCGGTGCCGCACTTCTCGCAGACCACGCCGCGGTGCTTCATGCGCTTGTACTTGCCGCACATGCACTCGTAGTCCTTCACCGGCCCGAAGATGGCCGAGCAGAACAGCCCGTCACGCTCGGGCTTGAAGGTGCGGTAGTTGATGGTCTCGGGCTTCTTGACCTCGCCGAACGACCACGAACGGATCAGGTCCGGCGACGCCAGGCCGATCTTGATCGAGTCGAAGTCGAGCGCCGGACGCTGCTGGTTGAACAGGTTGAGCAGGTCTTTCATTTTCTTTCTCCGTGGAGGAGTAAATCCTGGGGGGAAGGCGGGGTCAGGAGCGGGAACCGGGAGCCGGGAACGACGCTGCGTGTGGATGCGCGCTTTCGTTCCCGGTTCCCCGTTCCCCGTTCCCGCCTCAGTCCTCCTCGAGTTCCATGTTGATGCCCAGCGAGCGGATCTCCTTGACCAGCACGTTGAACGACTCCGGCATGCCGGCAACCATCTCGTACTCGCCATCGACGATGTTCTTGTACATCTGGTTGCGGCCCTGCACGTCGTCGGACTTCACCGTCAGCATCTCCTGCAGGGTGTAGGCGGCGCCGTAGGCCTCCAGTGCCCAGACCTCCATCTCGCCGAAGCGCTGGCCGCCGAACTGCGCCTTGCCGCCCAGCGGCTGCTGGGTGACCAGGGAGTACGGACCGGTGGAGCGGGCGTGCATCTTGTCGTCGACCAGGTGGTTGAGCTTGAGCATGTGCATGTAGCCCACGGTCACCGGACGGTCGAAGGCCTCGCCGGTGCGGCCGTCGTGCAGGGTGGCCTGGCCGGAGCTGGGCAGCCCGGCGAGTTCGAGCATCTTCTTGATCTCGGACTCCTCCGCGCCATCGAACACCGGGGTCGCCATCGGCACGCCATCGGTCAGGTTGCGCGCCAGGCCCAGCAGCTCCTCGTCGGAGAACTGGCCCAGGTCCACGCGCTGCCCGGCAAGCTTGTCGTCGTGGTTATAGATCTGGTCGAGGAACTTGCGCAGCTCGTTGACCTTGGCCTGCGCCTCGAGCATGCCCTGGATCTTCCGGCCCAGGCCCTTCGCGGCCCAGCCCAGGTGGGTTTCCAGGATCTGCCCGATGTTCATGCGGCTCGGCACGCCCAGCGGGTTGAGCACGATGTCGACGGTCTCGCCATCGGCCATGTACGGCATGTCCTCGACCGGCACGATGGTCGACACCACGCCCTTGTTGCCGTGGCGGCCGGCCATCTTGTCGCCCGGCTGGATGCGGCGCTTCACCGCCAGGAACACCTTGACCATCTTCAGCACGCCCGGGGCGAGGTCGTCGCCCTGGGTGATCTTGCCGCGCTTGTCGGCGAAGCGGCGCTCGAACTCCTGCTCGTGCGCGGCGATCTGCTTCTGCGCGCGCTCGATCGCCTCGACCGCCTCCTCGTCCTTCATCCGCAGGCCGAACCAGTCCTTCTTCGGCATCGAGTCGAGCACCAGGGAGGTGACCGTCTCGCCCTTCTTCAGCCCGGCGCCGCCGTTGGCGGCCCTGCCGATCAGCTGGCCGCGCAGGCGGTCGTAGATCGCCGCCTCGAGGATCCGGAACTGGTCGTCGAAGTCCTTCTTGACCCGGCGGATCTCGGAGTCCTCGATCTGCTGGGCGCGCTTGTCCTTCTCGATGCCGTCGCGGGTGAAGACCTGCACGTCGATGACCGTGCCGTCCATGCCCGGCGGCACGCGCAGCGAGCTGTCCTTAACGTCGGAGGCCTTCTCGCCGAAGATCGCGCGCAGCAGCTTCTCCTCGGGGGTCAGCTGGCTCTCGCCCTTCGGGGTGACCTTGCCGACCAGGATGTCGCCGGCCCGGACCTCGGCGCCGATGTACACCACGCCCGACTCGTCCAGGCGGTTGAGCGCCTGCTCGGAGACGTTGGGGATGTCGGCGGAGATCTCCTCCGGCCCCAGCTTGGTGTCGCGGGCGACCGCGGTCAGCTCCTCGATGTGGATGGTGGTGTAGCGGTCCTCGGTGACCACCCGCTCCGACAGCAGGATCGAGTCCTCGAAGTTGTAGCCGTTCCACGGCATGAAGGCGACCAGCATGTTCTGGCCCAGGGCCAGCTCGCCGATGTCGGTGGACGGGCCGTCGGCCAGCACGTCGCCGCGCGCCACCACGTCGCCCACGTTCACCAGCGGGCGCTGGTTGATGCAGGTGTTCTGGTTGGAGCGGGTGTACTTGACCAGGTTGTAGATGTCGACGCCGGCATCGGCCTCGCCGGCGATCTCGTCCTCGTTGGCCTTGACCACGATGCGGCCGGCGTCGATCTGCTCGACGGTGCCGCCGCGCAGCGCGTTGACGGTCACGCCCGAGTCACGCGCCACGGCGCGCTCGATGCCGGTACCCACCAGCGGCTTCTGGGCACGCAGGGTCGGCACCGCCTGGCGCTGCATGTTGGCGCCCATCAGTGCGCGGTTGGCGTCGTCGTGCTCCAGGAACGGCACCAGCGCGGCGGCGACCGATACGGTCTGCATCGGCGAGACGTCCATGAACTGGACCTCGGCCGGCGGCTTGAGCAGGTTCTCGCCCTGGTAGCGCACGTCGACGAACTGCTCGCTCAGGCGGCTCTCGTCGTCCAGCGGCGCATTGGCCTGGGCGATGACGTACTCGTTCTCCTCGATCGCCGACAGGTACTCGACCTCGTCGCCGACCTTGCCGTCCACCACCTTGCGGTACGGGGTCTCCAGGAACCCGTAGTCGTTGGTGCGGGCGAACACCGCCAGCGAGTTGATCAGGCCGATGTTCGGGCCTTCCGGGGTTTCGATGGTGCACACGCGGCCGTAATGGGTCGGGTGCACGTCGCGGACCTCGAAGCCCGCGCGCTCGCGGGTCAGGCCGCCCGGGCCAAGGGCCGACACGCGGCGCTTGTGGGTGACCTCCGACAGCGGGTTGTTCTGGTCCATGAACTGCGACAGCTGCGAGGAGCCGAAGAACTCCTTCACCGCCGCGGCGACCGGCTTGGCGTTGATCAGGTCCTGCGGGGTCAGCCCGTCGGCCTCGGCCATCGACAGGCGCTCGCGCACCGCGCGCTCCACGCGCACCAGGCCAACACGGAAGGTGTTCTCGGCCATCTCGCCGACCGAGCGCACGCGACGGTTGCCCAGGTGGTCGATGTCGTCGACCATCCCGCGCCCGTTGCGGATCTCGGTCAGCACGCGGATGACGTCGAGGATGTCCGAGGCGTCGCCGTTGGCTTCGGCCAGGCGGCGCGACTCCTCGTCCTTGCGCTCGGCGAAGTAGCGGGCGTCGTAGAGCACCGCGGCGCCCTCGGTTTCCTTGCGGCCGAGGCGGCGGTTGAACTTCATGCGGCCGACCGAGGACAGGTCGTAGCGCTCGAAGGTGAAGAACAGGTTGTGGAACAGGTTCTGCGCGGCGTCCTTGGTCGGCGGCTCGCCCGGGCGCATCATGCGGTAGATCTCCACCAGCGCCTCGAGCTGGTTGCGGGTGGGATCGATGCGCAGGGTGTTGGACAGGTACGGGCCGCGGTCCAGGTCGTTCACCCACAGGGTGCCGACGGTCTCGATGCCGGCCTTGCGGAACGCCTCCAGGTGCTCCTCGGTGATCTCGTCGTTGGCCGCGGCGATCAGCTCGCCGGTGCCCGCGTCGACCACGTCATGGGACAGGATGCGGCCGACCAGATAGCTGTCGGGCACGGCAAGGGCCTCGATGCCGGAGGCCTCGAGCTGCTTGACGTGGCGCGCGGTGATGCGCCGGCCGGCCTCGACGATGACCTTGTCGCCATCGGCCAGGTCGAAGTCCAGGGTCTCGCCGCGCAGGCGTTCGGGTACCAGCTCCAGCTGCACGCCTTCCTTCGGGTCGACTTGGAAGGTGTTGATCTCGAAGAACTCGGCCAGCATCTCCTCGTTGCTGTAACCGAGTGCGCGCAGCAGCACGGTCACCGGCAGCTTGCGGCGACGGTCGATACGGGTGAACAGCGCGTCCTTCGGGTCGAACTCGAAGTCCAGCCAGGAGCCGCGGTAGGGAATGATGCGGGCGCTGTAGAGCAGCTTGCCCGAGGAGTGGGTCTTGCCGCGGTCGTGGTCGAAGAACACGCCCGGGCTGCGGTGCAGCTGGCTGACGATGACCCGCTCGGTGCCGTTGACGATGAAGGTGCCATTGGCGGTCATGAGCGGGATCTCGCCCATGTAGACCTCCTGCTCCTTCACGTACTTGATCGACTTGCTGGAGGACTCGCGGTCGTAGATGACCAGGCGCACGGTCACCCGCAGCGGGGCGCCGTAGCTCATCCCGCGGGTGCGGCACTCGCGCTCGTCGAACGCCGGCTCGCCCAGCTTGTAGCCGACGTACTCCAGCGCGGCGTTGCCGTTGTAGCTGGTGATCGGGAAGACCGACTTGAGGGCGGCATGCAGGCCGCGGTCGGCGCGCTTGGCCGGGTCGACGTCTTCCTGCAGGAACTGGCGGTAGGAGTCGACCTGGATCGCCAGCAGGAAGGGGACCTCCAGGATCGACTTGCGCTTGCCGAAATCCTTGCGGATGCGCTTCTTCTCGGTGAACGAGTAATTCGTCGTGGACGCTGTGGTCATGATGGGCTACCGCCTCGGGGGTCTGCTGCGGGCCGCGCCTGGGCGGCCCCGGGGGAACGTGTGGGAATTGCCAGTTGGAAGTCGCTGGTATTGCCGGCACCAGCACGCCTTCTCCCGCTACTTCCGACTGTCAACTCACCGCCTCTTGGAACGGCCAAAGGCCGGGGGCTTTCGCCCCCAGCCCTGGCTGGTCGCCGGTGTTGCCAGGCGACGCAAGTACTGCTTACTTCAGCTCGGCGCTGGCGCCGGCGGCCTCGAGATCCTTCTTGATCTTCTCGGCCTCGTCCTTCGACAGGCCTTCCTTCACTTCCTTCGGCGCGCTCTCGACCAGGTCCTTGGCCTCCTTCAGGCCCAGGCCGGTGATGGCGCGGACGACCTTGATGGTCTCGACCTTCTTCTCGCCGGCGGCCTTCAGCACGACGGTGAACTCGGTCTGCTCCTCGACGGCGGCGGCAGCGGCGGCCGGGGCCGCGGCGGCGACCGGGGCGGCGGCGGAGACGCCGAACTTCTCCTCCATCGCCTTGACCAGCTCCATCACTTCCATGAGGGACTTCTCGGCGATCGCGTCGATGATCTGCTCGTTGCTCAGGGACATTGCTATTACCTCGGGTTTTTAGGTTTGGAAACGTCTTGGGTCACGGGAATGCCGCAACCGAACTGGGTCTTCAGGCCGCCTTAGCCTGGCCAGCCGCGTTGATGACGCGGGTGACCTGCGACGCCGGCTCGCTGAGCAGGCGCACAAGCTGGGTGGCGGGCTGGGTCATGACGCTGAGCAGCATCGACAGCGCTTCATCACGGGTCGGCAGGGAAGCCAGGACATCCACATGGGTGCCCGGGTACTTCTGCCCGCCCAGCGAGACGAGGCGCGGCTTCAGCTTGTCGTTCGCCTTGGCGAACTCCTTGATCAGGCGTCCGGCAGCGCCGGGGTCCTCCTGCGAGAAGGCATACAGCAGGGGGCCGACCAGCTCGTCCTTGACGACGGCATAGTCGGTGTCCTCCACCGCCCGGGAGACCAGCGTGTTCTTGGCAACCTTCAGATACACGCCCGACTCACGGGCCTTCTTGCGCAGGTCGGTCAGCTGGCCGACCGTGAGGCCCACGTACTCCGCGGCGACCAGCGAGTGCGCCGTGGAGGCGACCTCGGCCAGTTCGGCAACGACTTCCTGCTTCTGGGTCAGATTGAGAGCCATTGCACTCCTCCGTACTTCAACTCCACCGGGTGCGACATGCACGTCGGCGGTACTTCGGCCGGCACCGTCTGGCCCGGCGCCGGGGACACCTGGAGGTGTCCGGTGGTGGCCGTTTCCAGGAAACCTGGAGGGTCGGCAACCATCTGCGCAGGCCCGGCCCCGGGGGACTGGATTAAGCGGACCCGTTGGTGGCGGCGGCGATTCCCTGCCAGTACGAGCTTCCCTGCCCGCCTCCGCCACGCGCTGTCCGCGCCTGCGGTCTTTGACGGCCATCGTCCCGGCGAACCGGGACAACCGCCCTCAAAACCCTTCGGCGGGCCGCACCGGGCGGCCCGCCGGAATTGCTATCAACGCGCGAGCGCGAGGCTCGACTGGTCGACCGGCACGCCGGGGCCCATCGTCGAGCTGATGGACACCTTCTGCAGGTACGCACCCTTGGCGGTCGCCGGCTTGGCCTTGACCAGGTCCGACAGCAGCGCCTCGAGGTTGTCCTTCAGCTTGCCGTCCTCGAAGTCGATCTTGCCGATCGTGCAGTGGATGATGCCGGCCTTGTCGGTGCGGTAACGCACCTGGCCGCCCTTGGCGTTCTTGACCGCCTCGGCCGCGTTCGGCGATACCGTGCCGACCTTCGGGTTCGGCATCAGGCCACGCGGGCCGAGCAGCTGGCCCAGCTTGCCGACCACGCGCATGGCGTCGGGGGTGGCGATCACGACGTCGTAGTTCAGGTCGCCGGCCTGCATCTTCTCGGCCAGGTCGTCCATGCCGACGATGTCGGCACCGGCGGCCAGGGCCTCGTCGGCCTTGGCACCGGCGGGGGCGAACACCGCCACGCGCACGCTCTTGCCGGTGCCGGCGGGCAGCACGGTCGAGCCGCGCACCTGCTGGTCGGACTTGCGCGCATCGACGCCCAGGCGCACGGCGACGTCGACGGACTCGACGAACTTGGCACGCGCGGTGTTCTTGATGATGGCGATGGCCTCCTCGAACGGATAGGCCTTGCCCGGGACCACGGCGGCCTTGATGGCCTTCTCACGCTTGTTCATTGCCATCTCTTCAGCCCTCCACCGACAGGCCCATGGAGCGGGCGGTGCCCGCGATGGTGCGGACCGCTGCTTCCAGGTCGGCCGCGGTCAGGTCGGGCTCCTTCGACCTGGCGATCTCCTCGAGCTGGGCACGGGTGACCTTGCCCACCTTTTCGGTGTTCGGGCGCTTGGAACCGCTCTGCACGCCAGCGGCCTTCTTCAGAAGGATGGTCGCGGGCGGCGTCTTGGTGATGAAGGTGAAGGTGCGATCCGAGTACGCGGTGATCACGGTCGGGATCGGCAGGCCGGGCTCGAGCTTCTGCGTGGCTGCGTTGAACGCCTTGCAGAACTCCATGATGTTCAGGCCGCGCTGGCCCAGCGCGGGACCGACCGGCGGCGACGGATTGGCCTGACCGGCCTTGACCTGCAGCTTGATGTAGCCGACTACTTTCTTAGCCATTTGCGAGTTCTCCGGGTGCGAACGCCCTTCAGGGCTCCCCATCGGACCGGGAGGGTACGTGTCCCGGCATCACGTCTGGTGCTGGCCCGGCAAACGCCTGGACCTTTGCCCGGCACTCGCGCAGGCGAGCCGGGCATTATAGCAACGGGCGCGCCGCCGTCCAGGCGGAGCGCCTGAGGCCGTTCAGGCCTTCTCGACCTGCCCGAACTCCAGCTCCACCGGAGTGGACCGGCCGAAGATCAGCACTGCCACGCGCAGGCGGCTCTTCTCGTAGTTGATCTCTTCGACCACGCCGTTGAAATCGTTGAACGGACCGTCGGTGACGCGGACCATCTCACCCGGCTCGAACAGGACCTTCGGACGCGGCTTCTCGACGCCTTCCTGGACCCGGTCGAGGATCTGCGCGGCCTCGTGGTCGGCGATCGGCAGCGGACGGTCGGCGGTGCCGCCGATGAAGCCCATGACCTTCGGGGTTTCCTTGATCAGGTGCCAGCACTCGCTGTCGATGCGCGGGATGCCGCCCTCGTCGTGGGTGGCGATCTGCACCAGCACGTAGCCGGGGAAGAACTTGCGCTCCGAACGGCGCTTCTGCCCGCCGCGCATCTCGACCACTTCCTCGGTGGGCACCAGGACCTCGCCGAAGCGCTCCTCCATGCCGGCGCGGGCAATGCGGTCGCGCAGCGCCTGCGCCACGGACTTCTCGAAACCCGAATAGGCGTGCACCACGTACCAGCGGCGGCCGTCGGGCGTCTGGACCTCGTTATCGTCTTGCACCTGAGTCATCTCCTTACTGGCCCAGAAGCCACTTGACCGCCGCCTGGATCAGCACGTCGAAGCCGGCCATCAGCAGGCTGATGATGATCACGGCGATGGCCACGACCCAGGTGGTCCGGGTCGCTTCCTGGCGGGTGGGCCAGACGACCTTGCGCAGCTCGAAACGCGATTCCGACAGGAAGCCGCGGGTCTGCGCGCCCAGGGCGGTGGTCATGAACAGGCCCAGGCCCACGGCCAGCCCGGCGAGGACGGCGAGCGCCCGGATCGCGCCCGGCCACTGGCTGAACCAGTAGAAGACGAACACTCCGGCGAGGACCAGCAGCACCGAGGCAACATGCTTGACGATGTCGCCGGCGTTCTGGGGGCGGGGCTGCTCGACCTTGCTGTTCATCCGTCTCGCGTCGCGCGTGCCGCTTGCGCGACCGCGTCATCAGGTGGCACGCCAGGAGGGACTCGAACCCCCAACCTGCGGTTTTGGAGACCGCTGCTCTGCCAATTGAGCTACTGGCGTATGTACTGGTTCCGGAAAAGGCAACGGCGGCCTGCGCCGCCCTGCCATTCCCGGCGATTGTGGATCCCCGCTTCCGCGGGGATGACGCGCCGGCACAGGCGGCTGCGCTTACGCGCAGCCGCGCCGGTGCATCACTTGAGGATCTTCGCCACCACGCCGGCGCCGACGGTACGGCCGCCTTCGCGGATCGCGAAGCGCAGGCCCTCGTCCATCGCGATCGGGTTGATCAGCTCGACCACCATCTTCACGTTGTCGCCCGGCATCACCATCTCGGTGCCTTCCGGCAGCGTCACCGCACCGGTGATGTCGGTGGTGCGGAAGTAGAACTGCGGACGGTAGCCCTTGAAGAACGGGGTGTGGCGCCCGCCCTCGTCCTTGCTCAGCACGTACACCTCGGCCTCGAAGCCGGTGTGCGGCTGGATCGAACCCGGCTTGGCCAGCACCTGGCCACGCTCCACGTCGTCACGCTTGGTGCCGCGCAGCAGCAGGCCCGCGTTGTCGCCCGCCTGGCCCTGGTCCAGCAGCTTGCGGAACATCTCCACGCCGGTGACCGTGGTCTTGGTGGTCGGGCGGATGCCGACGATCTCGACTTCCTCGCCCACCTTGATCACGCCGCGCTCGATGCGCCCGGTGACCACCGTGCCGCGGCCGGAGATCGAGAACACGTCCTCGACCGGCATCAGGAAGGTCTTGTCGACGTCGCGCTCCGGGGTCGGGATCCAGCTGTCGAGCGCGTCGACCAGCTTGATGATCGCCGGCACGCCGATGTCGCTCTGGTCGCCTTCCAGCGCCTTCAGCGCCGAACCCTTCACGATCGGGGTGTCATCGCCCGGGAACTCGTACTTGGACAGAAGCTCGCGCACTTCCATCTCCACCAGCTCCATCAGCTCCTCGTCGTCGACCATGTCGGCCTTGTTGAGGAACACCACGATGTACGGAACACCGACCTGGCGCGCCAGCAGGATGTGCTCGCGGGTCTGCGGCATCGGGCCGTCCGCCGCCGAGCACACCAGGATCGCACCGTCCATCTGCGCCGCACCGGTGATCATGTTCTTCACGTAGTCGGCGTGGCCCGGGCAGTCCACGTGCGCGTAGTGGCGGCTGTCGGACTCGTACTCCACGTGCGAGGTCGAGATCGTGATGCCACGCGCCTTCTCTTCCGGCGCACGGTCGATCGCGTCATAGGCGCTGAACTCGCCGCCAAAACGCTCCGCGCCCACCTTCGTCAGCGCCGCCGTCAGCGTGGTCTTGCCGTGGTCGACGTGACCGATGGTGCCCACGTTCACGTGCGGCTTGGTGCGCTCGAACTTACCCTTGGCCATGGCTTTTCTCGATGAAGTCGTACAGGGGTACGGATGAGTGTGGTGCTCACGACTGGAATCGAACCAGTGACCTCCTCCTTACCAAGGAGGTGCTCTACCGACTGAGCTACGTGAGCGAATCTTTTGCCAGGCAGGTGGATCGTCGCGGCATCAATGGAGCGGGAGACGGGAATCGAACCCGCACCATCAGCTTGGAAGGCTGAGGTTCTACCATTGAACTACTCCCGCGCCGGACACGCCTGCTTGGGTGTTGCTGCCGGAGGCTGGTAAGGCACCCGGATGGAACTGGTGGAGGGAGGTGGATTCGAACCACCGAAGGCGTAAGCCAGCAGATTTACAGTCTGCCCCCGTTGGCCGCTTGGGTATCCCTCCAGCGAGCCCGCAATTCTGGCGATGCCGGAATTGGAAGTCAACGCCTTTTTAGACATTGAAGCGAAAATGCAGGATATCGCCCTCCTGCACGCGGTACTCCTTGCCCTCCAGCCGGAGCCGGCCGGCCTCCCGCGCGCCCGCTTCGCCACGATAGCGGATGAAGTCGTCGTAGGCGATCGTCTCGGCGCGGATGAAGCCCTTCTCGAAGTCGGTATGGATCACCGCGGCCGCCTGCGGGGCGGTCGCGCCGGCCCGCACGGTCCAGGCACGGACCTCCTTGACCCCGGCGGTGAAGTAGGTCTGCAGGCCGAGCAGCATGTACGCGGCGCGGATCACCCGGTCCAGACCGGGCTCGGCCAGCCCGAGGTCGGCCAGGAAGGTGTCGCGGTCCTCGTCGTCGAGCTGGCTCAGCTCTTCCTCGATCGCCGCCGACACCGGCACCACCCCGGCGCCCTCGCCCGCCGCCCGCTCACGCACCGCGTCCAGCAGCGGGTTGTCGTCGAAGCCGTCCTCCAGCACGTTGGCCACGTACATGACCGGCTTGGAGGTGAGCAGGAACAGGTCGCGGATCGCGGCATGGTCGTCGTCCGACAGATCCAGCGCGCGCACCGGCCGGCCTTCGGCCAGCCCGTCGCGGACCCGGCCGAGCACCTCGGCCCGCACCTTCGCGTCCTTGTCCCCGGACTTGGCGTTGCGCTCGGCGCGCTGCAGCGCGCGCTCGGTCGAATCCAGGTCGGCCAGCGCCAGCTCGGTGTCGATGGTCTCGATGTCCGACACCGGGTCCACCCGGCCGGCGACATGCACGATGTCGCCGTGCTCGAAGCAGCGCACCACGTGGCAGATCGCATCGACCTCGCGGATGTGGGCCAGGAACTTGTTGCCCAGGCCCTCGCCGCTGGCGGCGCCGGCGACCAGGCCGGCGATGTCGACGAACTCGACCGCGGTCGGGATCACCTTCTGCGGGTTGATGATCTCCGCCAGCGCATTCAGCCGCAGGTCCGGGACCGGCACCACGCCCACGTTGGGCTCGATGGTGCAGAAGGGGAAGTTGGCCGCGGCGATGCCCGCCTTGGTCAGCGCGTTGAAAAGGGTCGACTTGCCGACGTTCGGCAGGCCGACGATGCCGCACTTGATGCCCATTCAGTTCTTGCCCGTGTGGAGGCGTTTCATGGCCTCGTTGAAGTCGCCCTCGATCGCCAGCGGAAGCACGTCCAGGGCGTCGTCGATGGCACGGTGGATGAGGGTCTCATCCTCGCCCGAAGGCCGGCCGAGCACCCACGGAGTCACCAGGTCCCTGTGCCCCGGGTGGCCGATGCCGACCCGCAGGCGGTGGAAGCGCCCATGCCCGAGCAGCCGCATGGTGTCGCGCAGGCCATTCTGGCCGCCATGGCCGCCATTGAACTTCAGCCGCGCGGTGCCCGGCGGCAGGTCGAGCTCGTCATGCGCGAGCAGGGCCTGCTCCGGCTCGATCTTCCAGTAGCGCAGGGCCGCGGTGACCGACTTGCCGGACAGGTTCATGAAAGTGGCCGGCTTGAGCAGCCGGAGGGTGGTGCCGCCGACGCTGGCCTGCGCCGACTCGCCGAACAGCCTGGCATCCACCGCGAATCGCGCCCCGAGCGTGCTTGCCAGGGCGTCGACAAACCAGGACCCGGCGTTGTGCCGGGTCCGGGCGTACTCGGGGCCGGGATTTCCCAGCCCCACGATCAGGCGCAGACCGTCGTTTCCGGTCACTCGCCGCCGGACTCCCCGTCCCCGGCCGCCTCGCCGTCGACTTCCTCGTCGGTCCCGCCGGTGCGGCCCTTGCGGGCCACGACCACGGCGATGTCCTGGTCCGGGCCGAGCGCCAGGCTCGGGATCTCGACACCCTCGGGCAGCTGGACCTGGGACAGGTGGATGGTGTCACCCAGTTCCAGGTTGGCCAGGTCGACGACGATGTTCTCCGGCAGGTCCTTCGGCAGGCAGCTGACCTCGACCTGGTTGAGCTCCTTCATCACGATCACCTCGGCGTTCTTGCCGGCCGGCGAGGTCTCCTCGTTGATGAAGTGCAGCGGCACCGAGGCGCGCAGGGCCTGCTTCTGGTCGATGCGCTGGAAGTCCAGGTGCATGATCACCTGCTTGTACGGGTGGCGCTGGATGTCGCGCAGGATGACGCTCTCGACCTTGCCGTCGACTTCCAGGTCCAGGATCGAGGAGTAGAACCACTCGTTCTGCTGCGCCAGCCAGACCTTTTCCTGGTCGAGCTGGATCAGCTGCGGCTCGGACTTGCCGCCGTAGATGATGCCGGGAAGGGCCCCGTCGCGACGCAGGCGGCGGCTCGCACCCTTACCCTCGACGCTGCGGCCGGTGGCCTTGATGGTGGTGTGTGTGGACATTTGCGTTTGCTCTTGTGGTACTGCGTTGGACCGCCTCGCGGCGGCGGGTGGGCTCGCCCGCGACCAGGCGAGCCGGAAAGGACGGGGTCAGTCGACGTAAAGCGAGCTGACCGACTCGCCGAAGGCGATCCGGCGGATGGTCTCGGCCAGCAGCTCGGCGACGCTCAGCTGGCGCACCCGGCCGCAGTCGCGGGCCGCCGGGCTGAGCGGGATGGTGTCGGTGACCACCAGCTCGTCGAGCTGGGAGCCGCTGATGTTGCTGATCGCCGCGCCCGACAGCACCGGATGGGTGCAGTAGGCGACGACCTTGTTGGCACCGTTGGCCTTGAGCGCCGCGGCGGCCGCGCACAGGGTGCCGGCGGTGTCGACGATGTCGTCCACCAGCACGCAGGTCTTGCCCTCGACGTCGCCGATGATGTTCATCACCGTGGCCACGTTGGCGCGCGGGCGGCGCTTGTCGATGATCGCCAGGTCGGCGTCGTCCAGGCGCTTGGCGATCGCCCGGGCGCGGACCACGCCGCCCACGTCCGGGCTGACCACGACCATGTTGTCGGTGCCGTGCGCGCGCCAGATGTCGGCCAGCAGCAACGGCGAGGCGTAGACATTGTCGACCGGGATGTCGAAGAAGCCCTGGATCTGGTCGGCGTGCAGGTCGATGGTCAGCACCCGGTCGCAGCCGACCGCGCTGAACATCGTGGCGGCGACCTTGGCGGTGATCGGCACCCGCGACGAGCGCGGGCGGCGGTCCTGCCGGGCGTAGCCGAAGTACGGCACCACCGCGGTCACGCTGGCCACCGAGGCACGCTTGAGGGCATCGATCAGCACCAGCAGCTCGACCAGGTTCTCCGCGCTCGGGGCGCAGGTCGGCTGGATGACGAACACCTCCTGGCGGCGGACGTTCTCCTCGATCTCGACCTGGACCTCGCCATCGGAGAAGCGGCTGACCAGCGCCTTGCCCAGCCGGACGCCCAGCTCGCGGCCCACCGCCTCGGCCAGGGGGCGGTTGGCGTTGCCGCTGAATACGAGGAGGTTGCGATCGGTCTGCATGGTCGACTGACTGTTTTGGCAGGGGCGGCAGGATTCGAACCTGCGGATGCCGGGATCAAAACCCGGTGCCTTGGGCCACTTGGCGACGCCCCTTTTGACGTCAGGCCGGCACCTGGGAGCCAGGGGCCGGGAAACCTCGTGCTTCGAGCACGTCCAGCAGCGGCGAGCGCGGCGCCCCGGCCACCAGCCAGGCGTGCAGCCCGGCCGGCACCTGCGCCAGCGCCGCTTCGGCGTCCGCGCGGCTGGCGAACTCGACGAAGCAGCCGCTCCCGGTACCGGTCAGACGGGGCGTGCCGAAGCGCGCCAAGGCGGCGAAGGCGGCCTCCACGGCCGGTTCGCGCCCGCGCAGCACCGGCTCGAAGGCATTCCCGAGCTGCCGGCCCGAAGCGAAGTCGGCTATTGTCACGGGCGGCGCATCGCGCGTCAATTCAGTGGCCTGGAAGAGCACGGCGGTGGGGACCTGGACACCCGGATCGGCAAGCAGGTACCAGGCGGGCGGCAGCCGCAGCGGCCGCAACCGCTCCCCCACTCCTTCCGCCCAGGCGTTGGCGCCGTGCACGAACACCGGCACGTCCGCGCCCAGCTGCAGCCCCAGGGCGGCCAGCCGCTGCGGGCCCAGGCCGGTTGCCCACAGCGCGTCCAGCGCGCGCAGCACGGTGGCGGCATCCGATGACCCGCCGCCGAAGCCGCCGCCGGCCGGGATCCGCTTGTCCACGCGCAGGTCGGCCCCCAGCCCGGTGCCGGAGGCCTGCTGCAGCGCGCGGGCGGCGCGCACCACCAGGTCGTCCTCCGCCGCCACGCCCGGGACGGTCTCGCCGAGGCGCTCGATCCGGCCGTCCGTGCGTACCCGCAGATGCACCGTATCGCCCCAGCCAAGCATCCGGAACACCGTCTGCAGGAGGTGGTAGCCGTCGGCCCGGCGACCCGGGATGCGCAGGAACAGGTTCAGCTTCGCCGGCGCCGGCCAGTCGCTCCAGCCACCTCCCGCGCCGCTCACTCCGCCGTGCCCGACCATTCATCGACCACCAGCTTCACCCGCGCCTGGTCCCGGGTGGCGTCGACCCGCCCCGGCAGGGAACGGGCTGTCGCCGGCTCCTGCGGCCAGGCGTATTCGATCCGCCAGCCGTCCTGCTCGATGGACAGGGGCAGGCCGTCGACACCGTAGTCGATCCGGGCCGGGCCCAGGCCTTCGGCGCGCAAGCCGCGCACCCAGGCCGGCAGCGCGTGCAGCGGCACGTCCCAGCCGGTCGCCTCCAGCAGCAGCAGCCGTGCATCGGGGCCCTGCCGCGATCCACCTTCCAGGCCTTCCAGCACCGCCTGGCCGCCTCCTCCACCCAGATGCCAGCTCTGCCGGGTCACCGGCGCGCTGACCGAAACCTCGAACGCCTCGCCGTGCTGCCGCCACTCGAGGCGGCCACTGCCGCCGCGGCCGGCATTGGACACCGCGATGCGGCCGCCCAGTGCCCAGTCCCCATCGGCGCGCAACGCCTGCTCACGGCGCTGCTGGGCGAGTTCGAAGGTGGCGCGCAGCGCCGGGTCGCCGACCGCCGCCGGTCGCGGCGGGGCGCTGGCGCAGGCGGCCAGCAGCACGGCGGCACACGCCGCGACGGACAGAAGATGCCGGGGACTCATGCGCCGGTGTTCTCCAGGGCACGCTGCAGCGAGCGGTTGTCGGGGTCGATCTCGCGTGCCTGGTCGAACCAGCGCCGCGCCTCGTCACGCCGGCCGAGCACCCACAGCACCTCGCCGACATGGGCGGCAATCTCGGCATCCTTCTGCAGCGAGTAGGCCCGCCGCAGCTCCGCCAGTGCCTCCTGGTGGCGGCCCAGCCGGTACAGCACCCAGCCGTAGCTGTCGACGATCGCGGCGTTGTCGGGTTCGGCGGCGCGGGCGCGGTTGATCAGCTCCAGCGCCTCCTGGTGGCGGTCGGTGCGGTCGGTGAGGGTGTAGCCCAGTGCGTTGAGCGCGGCCACCGACTCCGGCTCGATCACCAGGATCCGCCGCAGGTCGGCCTCGGCCCGGGCGATGTCGTCGCGACGCTCCCAGGCCAGGGCGCGGGCATAGAGGATCTCCAGTTCGTCCGGAAAGGCCGCCAGGCCCCGGGCGTAGGCATCCGATTCGGCCGCCAGGTCATCGTCCTGCGCGTGCAGCGCGGCCTCCATCAGGTAGGCGTCGCGGCGGACTTCGTCGGGTGCGTCGGCCTCGGACTGCAGGCCGTGCAGTTGCGCCACTGCCTCCGCGCCGCGCTCCAGGCCGTGCAGGACGCTGGTGCTGCGCAGCCGCGCGACCCAGCGCTGCGGGCCACCGGGCACCCCGCGATACCACTCCAGCGCCTCTTCCTGGTGCTCGAGGTACTCGGCGATCTGGCCAAGCAGCAGGCGCCGGCGCGGGTCGGGCTCGGATGCGCCCTCGCGCAGTTCGGCGTACAACGCCGCCAGCGCCTCCTTGTCCTCCGCCTGGGCCAGCAGCGAGGCACGCATGGCATAGCTGCGCTCATCCTGCGGCCCGTCGGCCAGGACCTCCGCGGCCGCCTGCGGATCGCCCAGGGCGTCGTACTCGAACGCCACCGCCAGGCGCAGCTCGGCGTCGTACGCGGCACCGGTCGAGACGCCGGCCAGGACCTCGCGCGCCTGCCCGGTGTCGCCGGCCTGGCGCAACTGGCTCGCATGCAGCAGGGCGACCCGCGGCTCATCCGGGAACCGGCGGACCACCCCGGCGACGATCCGCTCGGCCAGTTCCTGCTGTTCCAGGCGCTGGGCGAGGCCGCCGAAGGCCAGCCACGCCTGCAGCGTGTCAGGGATCCTGTCCTGCCGGACCAGGCGCGACAGCACCTCCGCCGAGCGCTCCGGATCGGCCGAGGCCAGTACCCCCAGCGCACGTCGCCAGCCCGCGTCCCCGGGACTGTCCAGCAGCGCCTGCAGGTGCTTCAGCGCCGCCCGTTCCCGGCCCTTGCGCAGGGCGACGGTGGCCTCGGCGGCGGTCAGGTCGACCCCACCCTCGCCGTGTGCGCGCCACAGCTCCAATGCCTCGCCGGCCGCCTGGTCGTCGCGCGCCAGCAGCGCGATCGCCGCGGCGCGGCGGGCCAGGCCGAGCTCGCCGGTGAGCCGGGCGGCTTCGAGATAGCCACGCCCGGCCTCGTCCAGGCGCCCGGCCTGGAGGGCGAATTCCGCCTCGAGCAACGGCTGCAGGGCGCCCGCGAGCGGGTCCGCCTCCTGCTCCGGCGGGGGGCCGGCGGTGGCCGCCAGCGGCAGCAGCATGGCCAGGCCCAGCACGGTGGAAAGCATGAACATCCGCGCGACCGCGCGCCGCGTGGAGTACGGGACCGGCCGACCGGCCGCTAGAATGTCGGCTTTCATCGCGCGCAGCTTAGCGCAAGGACCCTGGCCGGCCGTGTCCGGTTGCCCCGCATGAACCTGCTCGTCCTCGGCATCAACCACCAGACCGCGCCGGTCAGCCTGCGCGAACGGGTGTCGTTTCCGGCCAACTCGCTGCCGCGGGCGCTCGACGAGCTGCGCGGCCTGGGTCCGGTGCGCGAGGCCGCGGTGCTGTCGACCTGCAACCGCACCGAGGTCTACGCCGTCGCCGGCGACGGCGGACAGGCGGTGGCGGACTGGCTGGCCCGCCATGCCGACGAGGGCGGCACGGGGCTGCACGACTACCTGTACCGCCACGCCGACGCGGACGCCGCACGCCACCTGTTCCGGGTCGCCACCGGGCTGGACTCGCTGGTACTGGGCGAGCCGCAGATCCTCGGGCAGGTGAAGCAGGCCTGGGCCGGGGCACGGGGCGCGGGGAGCCTGGGCGGGCAGCTGGACCGGCTGTTCCAGCACGCCTTCACCACCGCCAAGCGGGCGCGCACCGACACCACGATCGGCGCCAATCCGGTTTCGGTCGCCTCGGCCGCGGTGCGCCTGGCGCAGGAATCGTTCGCGCCGATGGAGGACTCGACGGTCCTGCTGGTCGGCGCGGGAGAGACCATCGAACTGGCCGCCCGGCACCTGGTGCAGGCCCGGGTGAAGCGCCTGCTGGTGGCCAACCGGACCCTGGCCCATGCCCAGGAACTGGCCAGCCGCCATGGCGGCTTCGCCTTGCCGCTGGCCGAACTGGGCCAGCACCTGGGCGAGGCGGACGTGGTCATCTCGGCCACCGCCGCCCGCGAGCCGGTGCTGCATGCCGGGCACTTCACCCAGGCACTGGCGCGCCGCCGGAACCGGCCGATGCTGGCACTGGACCTCGCCGTCCCCCGCGACATCGCACCCGCAGCGGGCACGCTGCGCGACGTCTACCTGTACACCGTCGACGACCTGGAGCGCTCGGTGGAGGACAACCGCCGTAGCCGCCGCGAGGCCGCCGAGGCGGCCGAGGCGATCATCGAGCTGCAGGTCGCCCGCTTCATGGAAGGCCTGGCGGTACGGGCGGGCAGCGCCCCGCTGCGCCAGTTGCGCGCCCATGGCGAGGCGGCGCGCGAGGACACGCTGGCCCGCGCCCGCGCACGACTGGCCGCCGGCGAGGATCCGGAACAGGTCCTGGGCTACCTCGCCCACACCCTGACCAACCGCCTGCTGCATGCCCCTACCCTGGCACTGCGGGAGGCCGCGGCCGCGGGCGACGGGGAGCTGGCCCGCGCCGCCCGGCGCCTGTTCGGCGCGGCCGGGGGCGACCCGGAATGAACCCGAACCTGCGACACAAGCTCGAGGCCCTTGCCGAGCGCCGCGAGGAGCTCGAGCGGCTGCTCGCCGACCCGGGGGTGATCGGCGATGCCAGGCAGTTCCGCCAGTTCTCGCGCGAGTTCGCCCAGCTCGAGCCGCTGGCCAACGCCCTGGCGGACGAAGCGGCGGCGCGGGCCGACCTGGCCGCGGCCGAGGCGATGCGCGGCGACCCGGAGCTGCGCGAGCTGGCCGAGGAGGAGATCGTCACCGCCAGCGCACGGCTGGAGGCACTGGATGCCGAGCTGCTCGCCCACCTGGTGCCGAAGGATCCCCGCGACGAGGGCGACCTCTACCTGGAGGTGCGTGCCGGCACCGGCGGCGACGAGGCGGCGATCTTCGCCGGCGACCTGTTCCGCATGTACTCGCGGCATGCCGAGCGCCAGGGCTGGCGGGTGGAGGTCGAGTCGGCCAATCCCGGCGAGCATGGCGGCTTCAAGGAGGTCATCGCCCGGATCGAGGGTCGGGGCGCGTACTCCCGGCTGAAGTTCGAGTCCGGCACCCACCGCGTCCAGCGCGTGCCCGAGACCGAGTCCCAGGGCCGGATCCACACCTCGGCGGCGACCGTGGCGATCATCGCCGTGGAACCGGAAGGCGAGCCGGTCGAACTCAACCCCGCCGACCTGCGGATCGACACCTTCCGCTCCTCCGGTGCCGGCGGCCAGCACGTCAACAAGACCGACTCGGCGATCCGCATCACCCACCTGCCGACCGGCATCGTGGTCGAGAACCAGACCGAGCGCAGCCAGCACGCCAACCGCGACAAGGCGATGAAGCGGCTGGCCGCGACCCTCGCCGAGCAGCAGGCGAGCAAGGCCGCGGCCGCAATCGCCGCCGACCGCAAGCTGCAGGTCGGCACCGGTGACCGCAGCCAGCGCATCCGCACCTACAACTATCCACAGGGACGGATCACCGACCACCGGGTGGACGGCCTGACCCTGTACGACCTGCCGAACGTGCTCGAGGGCGACCTGGATGCGCTTCTGGAACGCTTGCAGTCCGAGCACCAGGCCGACGAGCTGGCCCGGCTGACCGGGGAGGACTGAACCGGCGTGGCCACCAGCGGCGACCCACGCCCGCAGGCACGTGAGGTGGTCCGCCGGCACCCCGGGCACCCCGGCGCGTGGATCATGCTGGCCGAGGCCGAACTGGACGCCGGCGATCCCCGCGCCGGCGAGGCCGCCTGCCATCGCGCCCTGGCCCTTGCCCCGGGCCATCCCGAGGCGCTGGCCCGGCTGGGCCGCGCGCAGTGGATGCTGGGCCGCCATGGCGAGGCGGCGGCAAGCCTGCGCGCGGCCGCCGCGGCCGCGCCCGGGCATCCCGGGATCGCGCTGTGGCTGGGCCATGCGCTGGAAGACGCCGGCGCGCCGGAGGAGGCCGCGCTCGCCTATGCACGCGCCCATGCGCTGGCGCCCGGCGAGCCGCAGATCGCCGCGCACCTGCTCGCCTGGCGGCGGCGGCTGTGCGACTGGCGGGACCTGGACGCCCTGGGCGCACAGGTGCGGGCCGCGGTGCGCAGCGGCCACGCCGCCGTGGAGCCGTTCGCCTTCCTGGCCGAGGACGCAAGCGCCGCCGAGCAGTTGCAATGTGCCCGGCGCTGGGCCGCGCCGGTCGCCGCCTCGGTCCGGCCGCTGCCGCCGGCGCCGGCGCGGCCCGCCGACCGGCCATTGCGCCTGGGCTTCCTGTCCAATGGCTTCGGCGCCCACCCCACCGGGCTGCTGGTGGTCGCGATGATGGAGGCGATCGCCGCATCGGCCGCGGCCGGACTGCACCTGTTCGCGCTCGATCCGGACGACGGCAGCCGGGTCAGGCAGCGGCTCGGGGAGGCGGCGAGGCTGCACGCGCTCGCCGGCCGGGATGATGCACAGGTCGCCGGCACGATCCACCAGGCGGGAATCGACGTGCTGTTCGACCTGCGCGGCTGGGGTGGCGGCGGCCGGCCGCGGGTGCTGGCCTCGCGGCCGGCCCCGGTGCAGGTGAACTGGCTTGCCTATCCGGGCACCTCGGGCGCGCCGTGGATCGATTACGTGCTCGCCGACAGCTTCGTGCTGCCCGCGTCGCTGGCTGCACACTTCAGCGAGAAGGTGCTGCGGCTGCCGCGCTGCTTCCAGCCGTCCGACACCACCCGCGGGCTGCCGCCCGCGCCACCGCGCGACACCTGTGGCCTGCCCGCCGACGCGGTGGTGCTGTGTTGCTTCAACAACAGCTACAAGCTCAACCCGCGCAGCATGGACCGCGCGTTCCGGGTGCTGGCGGGGGTGCCGGGCAGCGTGCTGTGGCTGCTTTCAGGCCCGGGCGGGGCCGATCGCCGACTGCGCGAACAGGCCCGGTCCCGCGGCCTCGACCCGGCCCGGCTGGTGTTCATGGACAAGCAGCCGCACGCCGCGTACCTGGCCCGGCTGCAGCTGGCCGACCTGTTCCTCGACACCCACCCCTACAACGCCCACACCACCGCTTCGGACGCGTTGTGGGCCGGGTGCCCGGTACTGACCTGCCCGGGCGGGACATTCGCCTCCCGGGTGGCGGGCAGCCTCAACCACCACCTCGGGATGCCGGAGATGAATGCCGGCGACGACGACGCCTTCGTGGAGCGGGCCATTACCCTGGGCAACGACCGGGCCGCGCTGGCGGACCTGCGTGCACGGCTGGTCCGGCAGCGACGCGACAGCGGGCTGTTCGACATGGACGGGTTCGCGGCCGACTTCGTCGCCGCGGCGGCGCTCATGGCGCGGCCGCAGTACCCCGCCGGTTCAGCGCACCTGGAAGCCTGATCCCGCCTCGGCCGGGGCGGCATCCGTCCGTTCCAGGGCGTCCACCCGCGCCTGCCGCGGACCACGCCGCAGCCAGGCGGCCAGCGCATCGATCGCCTCCGGCTCCCCGGCCGCCAGCACTTCCACGCCGCCACCTGGAAGGTTCCGGGCAAAGCCGCGCAGTCCCAGCCGTGCGGCCTGTTCACGGGTGCCGGCACGGAAGGACACGCCCTGCACGCGGCCCTCGATGATGAAGCGGGCGGCGCTGCTCATGCTCCGTCCCCGTCGGCCGGCGGAGCCACCGCCTCGCCCGGCGCGGGACCGCCGGCCGCGGCGATCGCCTGCTCCAGGGAGGCCGCGGTGACCGGCCCGAGGAACTCCCCGGCACGGGTCCCGTCGGGTGCGATCAGCCAGGTCATCGGCAGCCCCGGCGGGGCGGGAAAGTCGGCGGGCGGATCGAGGGTGTCGATGATCGCCACCGGATAGGTGACCGGATGGCGGTCGAGGAACTCGCGCATCACGCCGGGCTCGATGTCCTCATAGGCCAGGCCGAGCACCTCGACATGGCTGCGCAGGCTCGCCAGCGCGGACAGCTCGGGCATCTCCTCCAGGCACGGGGCGCACCAGGTCGCCCAGTAGTTCACCACCACCCACTTGCCGCGGTGCGCGGCCAGGTCGTAGGCGGCGCCATCCAGCGTGGTCAGTTGCAGGGAGGGGACCTTCGCCGTTGATGGCGTGGCCGGCGCCGCCACGTCCGGCGCCGGTGCCGCCCCGGCCCCGGCCTGGTTGTTGCCCGTGGCCTCCGGCCCGCCGCGCTGGCAGGCGGAGAGGGCCAGCACGGCCAGCAGGGCGGCAGCAGTGATTCGCACGATGTCCTTACTCCTCGGCATGGATGCTCGACACCCGGCGCTTGAGCAGCTCGCGCAACGGGACCCGCAGCTCGTCCAGGGCATCGCGGGCGGAGCGGCCCAGTGCGTCGTCCTGGCGCGGCAGGTGCGCCTCGGCGACCGGGATCCGCAGCGCGCCGCTCTCATACAGCTCGGCGAGGCTGAGCGTATCAAGGTCGCGTGCCAGGACCCATTCACCGCCCTCGGCGCGGACCACCACGCGGATCGATTCCAGCTGGCCGAGCATCTCCTGCACCAGGCTGTCGGTGAGGATCGGCTCCAGTTCCACGATCTCGTCGGTGTGCAGGCCGTGCCCCTTCCCGCGCGCCTGCGCGAAGCGTCCCAGCAGCCGCAGCAGGCCGTAGAGCTCGTAGCCCTCCGGGATCCGCAACGACACCGGCTGGTAGCGGAAGGCGGCGATCGCCGACGCCACCGAGGCGCCCAGCAGCACCGCCACCCAGCCCAGGAACACCCACAGCAGGAACACCGGCACGAACGCCAGGGTCCCGTAGATGCGCGCATAGCCGGTGAACAGCCCCAGGTAGGCGCCGATGCCCCAGCGCACCAGTTCGAACAGCACCGTGGCCAGCAGCGCCCCGGCCACCGCGTGGCGCAACTGCACGGTGCGGTGCGGGACGACCTTGTAGACCGCGATGAACACCAGCAGCTCCAGCGCCATCGGTGCCAGGCGCAGCAGTTGCTGCTCGAGCAGCACCCCGGCACTGGTGTCGAACACCGACAGCGCGAAGAACCGCGCCGACATCGCCAGGCTGGCCGCACCCAGCAACGCGCCCAGGGTCAGCACCGTCCAGTAGACCAGGAAGCGGATCAGCCGCGGGCGCGCCGAGGGCACCCGCCAGATCCGGTTGAAGGTCGCCTCCACCCCGTTGAGGGTGATCAGCAGCGAAATCACCAGGGCCACCGTGCCGGCGGCGGTCAGCTGGCCGACATTGCCCGAAAGCTGCAGCAGCCAGCCTTCCATCGAGCGCGCGGCCGAAGGCACGAAGTTGGAGAAGATGTAGTCGCTGAGCCGCTCGCTCCACTCGGCGAACACCGGGAAACCCGAGAGCACCCCGAACACCACCATCGACAGCGGCACCAGGGCGAACACCGTGGTGTAGGCCAGCGCGCCGGCGGCCTGGAAGACGTTGTCCTCCAGCACGCGGTGCAGCAGGAAGCGGCCGAAGCTGCGCATGCGCGCCCGGTCGCGCGCGCGCCCCGCCCAGTCGTGGATGATCCGCCGCAGCTCCATCGGCGGCAGCGTACCCGAAGCGCGGTGGCGGGCGCGGCAGCCCGCCGCGGCTGCTCTATCCTTGTGCGCCCTGTTGGCCTGGACCACGACGCGATGCCCGAAATCCTGGTGCTCTATTACAGCCGTGGCGGTTCGGTCGCCCGACTGGCCCGGCAGGTCGCCCGCGGGGTGGGCGAGGTCGACGGAATGCAGGCCCGGGTACGCACCGTGCCGCCGGTGGCCGCGGTGACCCGGGTGGCCGAACCGCCGGTGCCGGAGGACGGGGCGCCGTACGTGGAGCGCGCGGACCTGGAGGAGTGCGCCGGCCTGCTGCTGGGCAGCCCGACCCGGTTCGGCAACATGGCCGCCCCGCTCAAGCACTGGCTCGACGGCCTGGGCGCGGAATGGGCCAGCGGCACCCTGGTCGGCAAGCCGGCGGCGGTGTTCACCTCGACGGCAAGCATGCACGGCGGCCAGGAGTCGACCCTGCTGACGATGATGCTGCCCCTGTTGCACCACGGCTGCCTGGTGATGGGCATCCCCTTCACCGAGCCCTTGCTGTCGACCACCCGCAGCGGCGGCACGCCCTACGGCGCCAGCCATGTGAGCGGGCCGGAAGACGACCCGCGGACCACCGACGAGGAAGCCCGCCTGGCGCGCGCGCTCGGCCGCCGGGTCGCCGCGACCGCGGAGCGGCTGGCATGAGCGGGACGCGCACCCGCCCGGCCGGCGAGCCCACCCTGATCGCCACGCTGGGCGTGCTGGTGGTGCTGTACCTGGCGTGGTTCGTCCCGGCGCGCGAGCTGGTCGCCGCGGCGGTCTTCGCGCTTCCGCCGCTGTGGCTTGCGACCGGTCTGTGGATCGGCCGGCGCAAGCTGGCGATCTGGGCGGCGACGCTGTCGCTGGGCTGGTTCAGCCACGGCATCATGGTGGCCATGACCCGCCCGCCGGAGCGCTGGCTGGCGCTGGGCGAGACCGCACTGGCGCTGGTGGTGCTGTTCGCCGCCTGCCTGCCGGGGCTGAAGGCCGCGCGCGGGCGGCGCCGCAAGCCGTGAACCGGCGCCCGGCGCCTATAATCCGCGTTCCCCAAGCATCACCGGCCTGCAATGGACCAGCTCTGCATCGTCACCACCGGCGGCACCATCGACAAGATCTACTTCGATGACAAGTCGGACTTCCAGATCGGCGAGCCGCAGATCGGCCGGATCCTCGATGAGCTGGGCGTGGCGTTCGGCTACCGGGTGATTCCGATCCTGCGCAAGGACTCGCTGCACCTGACCGATGCCGACCGCGAGCTGATCCGCGACACCATCACCGCCCAGGATGCCCGGCACGTGCTGGTCACCCATGGCACCGACTCGATGGTGGCCACGGCGAAGGTGCTCGAAGCGGTCCCCGGCAAGACCATCGTCCTGACCGGCGCGCTGAACCCGGCGCGCTTCCATGGCTCGGACGCGGAGTTCAACATCGGGACCGCGGTGGGCGCGGTGCAGGCGCTGGCGCCGGGCGTGTACATCGCGATGAACGGGCGGATCTGGGATCCGCGCCACGTGCGCAAGAACGTCGCCGCGAACCGCTTCGAGGCGGCCTGAGGCCTATTCCGCCGGCGGCGGCACCGGTCCGCCCGACGCGACGGTCGCCAGTGAATCGGTCTCGGCGTAGTCGACGTCGGGCCGCCCGTTCATGGCCTGCAGCAGGCGCCCCGCCCCGGCGGCGTCCAGCGGCGCCGGCGTCGCCACCAGGTCGGCGCCGACGGCGAGCCGGCGCTGCCAGTCCAGCCCGTCGAACCCGGCCTGCGCGGCAATCGCCTGCAGGCGCTGCCGCAGTTCGGGGCTGCCGGCCGCGGGGCGGTCGCGGTCAGCGAAGCGGATGATGAAACGCTGCTGGCCGCCGGCCGCCACGGCTCAGAACATCCCGGTTTCGAGCCGGGCCGCCTCGGACATCATGTGCTGGGTCCAGGGCGGGTCGAACACCAGCTCCACGTCGGCCTCGGCGAGGGTCGGGATCAGCTCCAGGGCATCGCGCACGTCCGCGACGAGGATGTCCCCCATCCCGCAACCGGGCGCGGTCAGGGTCATGCGGACGCTGGCCAGGTACTCGCCGTCCTTCTCCGGGTGCGCGTCCAGGGTCGCCTCGTAGACCAGGCCCAGGTCGACCACGTTGATCGGGATCTCCGGGTCGAAACAGGTCCGCAGCTGGCTCCACATCATCCGCTCCACGTCCTCGACCGAGGCCCCTTCCGGCAGTTCAAGCGGCGGCACCGGCTCCTTGCCGATGGCGTCCGCGTCCTGCCCGGCGATGCGGAACAGGTTGCCGTCGACGAACACCGTGTAGCTGCCGCCCAGCGCCTGGGTGATGTAGCCGGCGCTGCCGACCGGAAGGGTGACGTGGTCGCCCTGTGGGACCAGGACGGCGGGGCAGTCGCGCTCGAAGCGGACCGGTTCACTGCTGCGGGAATACATCATTCGCGGATCGCGGGGGAGGCGGAATTCAAGTCGGACCATTCTAGTCCAATATGCCTGCCACGACGTGCCCGCTATGCTGTGGCGCTTGCCTTCCGGTCAGTCCCGCATGCCACCCTCCCGCCCCCGCGGCACACGCCCGACGCAGCTGTCCCTGTTCCTGCTGCTGCTCGGCGTGGCCGGCTTCATCGCGCTGTGGAGCACGCTGTCGCTGGCAACCGGGCGGCAGCACGGCTGGATGGCGGTGGCGGGCGCGCTGGACGTGGTGCTGATGCTGCGCCTGGGGCGCTGGCCGCGCGGTCGCGGCCGCATGCTGGTGGCGGTCGCCGGCACCGCGGCGCTGATCGTCGCCAGCAACTGGCTGGTGATCGCCGGGCAACTCGGACGCATGCTGGGGCTCACCCCGCTGCAGTCGGCCCTCAAGCTGGGCGCCCACCACGCATGGACCCTGGCGCAGCTGGCCAACGGCGTGCCGGAGCTGGCCATGGTGGTGCTTGCCCTGGTGGTCGCGGGACTCGCATCGCGCTAGGCCGGGCCTGCGGGGGCGGCGTGTCAACCGGACGCGCCCGGGCGCGTTCCCCATGCTGCAGCCCTGCTGTGCGCGGTCGTCCTCCCGGCGGTCACGCCCTCCCGATATGCTCGCCCCGTGACCAGCGATGCCGACGAACGCCTCCGCAAGCCCACGACCGACGCCCCGGACTCCGGCCCTGGCCGCGAGCCTGCCTCGATGGAGGCCTTCCTCGCCGATGTCGGTGCCCGCGCCTTCCGTTTCGCCGAACTCGGACTGCGCCACCGCGAGGATGCGATGGACGCGGTGCAGGACGCCATGATCCGCGTGCTGCGCTACCAGGACCGCCCCGCGGCGGAATGGACACCGCTGTTCTGGCGGATCCTGCGCAGCCGCATCGTCGACATCCAGCGACGTCGCGGTTTCCGCCTGCGCTGGATGTCCCCGGCCGCCCCGCACGAGGACGGCTCGATGCCGGAATGGGCCGACGACGGGCCGGACCCGTCACGTGCCCATGAGGGTCGGGAAGCCTATGCCCGCCTCGCCTCGGCGGTGGCGGAGCTGCCGCGACGCCAGCGCGAGGCGTTCACCCTGCGGGTACTCGAGGAACTGGACGTGGCCGACACGGCCCGCGCCATGGGTTGCAGCGAGGGTTCGGTGAAAACCCACCTCTCGCGCGCCCGCGGTGCCCTGCAGCGGCAACTGGAGGACTGGAAATGAACACCATCGACTGCCCCGATCCGGGTGCCTTCGACGGCCGTGCCCGCGAGCTGTACCGCCAGTCACTGGAGCAGCTCCCGGCCTCGACCCACGCGCGGCTGCGCGCCGCCCGCCGCGATGCGCTGTCCGCCCCCCCGGGCGCGCTGCGGATGCAGCGCTGGTGGCCCGCCGGCATGGCCGCGGCGCTGGCGCTGGCGGTGGTCGCCACCCTCGGCCTGGAACGGCCGCCGCAGCCGGCCACGGAGACCCGGCTCGTACAGGCCCCCGCCACACCCGTGGCCACATCGCTGGCAAGCAGCGATCCCGAGCTCGCGCTGATGCTCGAGTCACTCGACAACAACCCCGATTTCTATCTCTGGCTGGCCGCCAACGACGACGCCCTGCCCGCACTGGAGTACTGACCGATGAAGATCCGCATCACCGCCGCCACCCTCCTGCTGTCCCTGGCCTGGGCCGCGCCCGCCGCGGCCGCCGACCCGCAACTGCCGGAGTGGGAGAAGCTCGAGCCGGCCCAGCGCGCGACGCTGGTCGCTCCCATGCGCGAGCGCTGGGACAGCGACCCCGGCGCCCGCGCGGAGATGCTCGAGCGCGCCGAGCGCTGGCGGCAGCTCAGCCCGGAGCAGCGCCGCAATGCCCACCGCGGCATGGACCGCTGGAAGCACATGAACCCCGAGCAGCGCGAGGAGGCGCGTGCGTTCTACTCGCACATGCGCACGTTGACGCCCGAGGCGCGCGGCGAACTGAAGCGTGAATGGAAGCAGATGGACGCCGACCAGCGCCGCAAGTGGGTGCAGGCCCACCCGGCGCCCGCCCGCGGCGACTGACAAGGAGGGCGGCCGGGCGGGGGCTCAGGCCCGGCCGCCGGCCTCGTCGAGCTGTCGCCGCACGTGTTGCATCGCCTGCTCGAACGGGGTGGGCTCAACCCCCAGTTGCAGCCGCCCCGCGGCGACCAGCGAGGCGAGCTCCTCCGGCGAGGCCACCAGCACCCGCATGCCGCGCCGGTTGACCAGCAGCCGGCGCGAGGTCAGCGGGCTGATCCAGGCGATCTTCGCGTCCACCGCCTCGCCACGGGTGTCGGTGACCCGCAACCAGGTGTCGGCGGGCAGCTCGCGCATCCGCTCGGCTTCGTCGCGGTCGAACCTGAGGGTGTCGCTGCCGCCGGCGATCCACAGGCTGCGCTCCTGCGCATCCTCGTCGCGCTCGGCCGGCGGTGGCGGGTGCAGGTCGCGCCGGGCGGCCGGATAGACCAGGCCCTTCACCAGCATCGCCATGCCGTGTTCGGCGGCGGAGGAGTCCAGGCCCGAAGACGCCAGGCAGGCGGTCAGCGCGGGCTCGATGGACAGCAGGTGGCGGGCAAGCTCGCCACCGCGCGCCTCGGAGGCGATCCGGTCGGCCTCGACCAGGCCGTTGCCCAGCTTCACCGCCCCGGCCCAGGCTTCACCCTCGCCCGCGTCGCGCAACGCGACCTGGATCAGGTGGTGGCGCCAGGTGGTGGACAGGAACTCGGCGACCGCCGGGGTCAGTGGCGGGGCGGCCAGGCGACGGGCCACCGCCTCGTCGGCGCGGGCGCGCGCGGCGACCAGCCGCTCGCGGCCGTAGGTCGCCTTGGCGGCGCGCTCGGCCTGCAGCTGGACCCGGCGGCGCTGCTGGCGCAGCAGCGCGTCGAGTTCGGCGTGGGCGGTCTCGAAGATCGCCACGTCCTCGTTGTACTCGGCGACCACCCGCTGCGATACCGCGGTGGCGCGGTCGAGCAGCTCGCGCTCCTGCGGCGTCTCGCCGCGGTTGCCGGCCACCGCCTCGGTGATCGCATCGAACAGCCGCCGCGCCGGGTGCTCGGGCTCGACGAACATTTGCTGGTCGGTAAGCGCGACCTTGACGTAGGGCAGCACCAGCCGGCCATACAGCCGCCGGGCGCGGTCCTGCAGCTGCTGGCTGCGGAACAGTGAGTCGAAGAGCATCGCGACCAGGTCGATCGCGTCCTGCTCGTGCAGGCTCAGCCGGACCCGCCCGGGGTCCAGGCCGAGCCGCCGGGACCCGTCGTTGAGCTGCTCGCGGATCACCTCGGCCAAGGACCCGTTCCCCGCCAGCGCGCGGGCGAACATGTCGGAGGGTTCGGCCTGCAGCAGCGAGGCGACGCTGAACACTTCCTCCAGGCGCAGCTCGCGGGCCTGGCGCTGCGGACCGGTGTCATCGCGTGCGTCCACCTCCCGACGCTCGATCTCCCCCTCCCGCCAGGCATGCAGCAACTGGCGCAGCTCGCCCAGCTCGGCCGAACTCGGCGCATCGCCGGACAGTCCGCCCCAGCCGGTCGCGGCACCCGGGCCACCCGGCGCACCGGCGGAGTGCCCGCCGGCCATGACTCCGCCGCCCGGACCGGGCGCACCCGACTGGGCTGCAACCCCGTGGCCCGCCGCGCCGGCTGCGCCAGCGTGGCCACCCGCGCCACCTTGGCCGCCGCCTGTCGCGCCGTGATAGCCGCCTCCGGCACCACCCTGGCCACCCAAGCCCGGGGCCGCGGGGTGCGGTATCGGTGCGGCCCAGCCTTCCGGTGGCGGCGGGGGCGCCGGTGCCGGCGGCACCTGGGCCGGGCGCCACGCGGTGCCGTAGCCGGCCTGGGCGAGCCGGGCATCCACCGCGGCGTAGAGTTCTTCGAGCACGTCCTCCAGCGCGTGCTCGTAGTGGCGGAACAGCAGGCCGCGCAGGGTTTCCGGCACCTGCTCGTCGGACAGCGTCTCCACGAACGCCGCCGCCAGCCGCATCGGCGAGACCGGGTTGCCGGGCGGCTCGATGCCCAGCACCCGCGAGAGCACCCGCAGGCGCTCGTCGATGGAATGCAGGATGACCCCGTGGCGCTTGTCCAGCGCCTCGGCCAGCGACTGGCCGGCCAGGTGCATGTCGATCTGGCTTTCGTCGATCAGCCCCAGCGGCGCCTCGTCGCGGTCGCGGGCACGGGCCACGCGGAACCGGTCGAAGGCTTCGGCGACCTGCTGGCGGTAGCGCATCAGGTGCGCGGCATGGTGCTGGCGCAGGACCCACAGCGCGGCCTGGCTCTGGTACAGCACCTGCGGGGTACGCGCGTCCTCGGCCTTGCCCGCGGCCGTCGCCAGCGCCTGCTCGACCGGCGGATACAATTGCCCCGGGAGCCCGCCCAGGCGTTCCAGGGCAATGCGCTTGATGTCCTCCAGCACACGGGTGGGATCGGGCCGCATGGTCGGGACAACACCGGACGGGGGAACTGACACGGCCTGCACCCTCGGGCTCGCGTCTACGGGACGACGCAAGCGTCAGCATAGTGGCAAGATACGTCAGCTTACGTCCCTGCCTCCTGAACTGTGACCGATGTCGGAAAATAGTACCGTTCCACCCGTTGCCGGTCAGTGGCGTCCCGCGCCGCCGCTGGGCGAGGCGATCGACCGTCGCCGCTCGGTGCCCGCGGTCCAGCTGCAGGCCCCCGGTCCTGACCCGGCGACCCTGCTGCGGCTGCTGGCCAGCGCGGTGCGCGTGCCCGACCACGGAAAGCGCGTCCCGTTCCGCTTCATCACGCTGCAGGACGATGCCCGCCGGGTGTTCGGCGAAAAGGTCGCCCACCGCCACCGCATGCTCGACCCCGATACCCCCGAAGCCCTGCTGGCCAAGGACCGCGACCGCTGGCTGCATGCCCCGGTGATCGTGGTCGTGGTGGCGCGGCTCGGCCCCGACGCCAAGATCCCCGAACAGGAGCGGCTGCTGACCGCCGGCTGCACCTGCCTGGTGCTGCTGCAGGCCGCGCAGGCGGCCGGGTTCGGCGGATGCTGGCTGACCGGCTGGGCAGCCTACGACCGCGGCGTGGCGGAGATCCTTGGCCTGGGCGCCGACGAGCACGTCACCGGCTTCATCCACCTGGGCACGCCCAAGGCGGGGATCCCCGAGCGCGAGCGTCCCGACCCCGCGGCCCTGCTGACCCGATGGCAGCCGTGACCGGCGCGCCAGCCGCGCGCCCGTCCGCCACCCTGTACCTGGTCGACGCCAGCCTCTATGTGTTCCGGGCCTGGCACTCCCTGCCGCCGGACCTGCAGGGCGCCGACGGTTGGCCGGCCAACGCGGTACACGGGTTCGCCCGGTTCCTGCTGGAGCTGCTCGACCGGGCACGGCCGCAGCACATCGCGGTGGCCTTCGACGAGGCGCTCGACGACTGCTTCCGCAACCGCCTGTACCCGGCCTACAAGGCCAACCGCGAAGCCGCGCCGGAGGCGCTGCGCCGGCAGTTCGCCCACTGCCGGGCGCTGTGCCGGGCGCTGGGGCTGGTGGTGCTGGCCGACGTGGAGTACGAGGCCGACGACCTGATCGGCAGCGCCTGCGTGCAGTCGCGGGCGGCCGGTTTCCGCTCGGTGCTGGTCTCGGCCGACAAGGATCTCTCGCAACTGCTCGGCGAACACGACGAACAGTGGGACTTCGCCCGCGGGCAGCGCTGGGGTGCCGCCGGCGTGCCCGGGCGCCACGGCGTGGAGGCGCACCAGATGGCCGACTTCCTCGCCCTCACCGGTGATGCGGTCGACAACATCCCCGGCGTGCCGGGCATCGGCGCCAAGACCGCGGCGGCCCTGCTGGCCCATTTCGGCAGCCTGCAGGCGATGCTGGAGCGGGTGGACGAGATTCCCTTCCTGCGCCTGCGCGGGGCGGCGGCCTGCGCGGCACGGCTGCGCGGCCACCGCGAGCAGGCCCTGCTCTACCGGCAGCTGGCGACGATCGCCTGCGACGTGCAGCTGCCCGGCGCGGGCGGCCACTTCCGCCGGGGCAATGGCGATGCCGACGCGCTGCAGGCGCTGTGCGAGGCCGTGCGCTTCGGCCCGATGACCCGCAGGCGGCTGCACGAAGCCGCCGGGCTGGCGTTCGCGCCGGCGGCCTGAGCGCTACCATCGGCGCCATGGCAATCGATCCCACGGCAACCCGGCCGGTTGCGACCCGGCCCGAGGCCGCCGCTCCCGCGGCGGGCGGTCCGGGCACCCCCGAGCTCATCTACGAAGGTCCCTGGCTGCGCATGCTGCGCCGCGGGCGCTGGGAATACGTCGAGCGCACCAACGGCCGCGGGCTTGCGGTGATCGTCATCGCGCTCACACCGGCCGGCGAGCTGTTGCTGGTCGAACAGTTCCGGGTGCCGCTGCAGTCCCGCGCGATCGAACTGCCCGCCGGGCTGGTGGGCGACGAGGACGATGCCGATACCCTGGCCGCGGCGGCGCACCGCGAGCTGGTCGAGGAGACCGGCTGGGCCGCCTCCGCCGTGGAGGTGCTGCTGACCGGCCCGACCTCGGCCGGGATGAGCAACGAACGCATCGCCTACGTACGCGCCACCGGCCTGCGCAAGATCGGCGACGGCGGCGGCGTGGACGGCGAGGAGATCACCGTCCATACCGTGCCGCTGGAACAGGTGCCGGCGTGGCTGCAGCGCAGGATGGCCGAAGGTTGCGAGGTGGACCTCAAGTTGTGGGGCGGGCTGTGGCTCGCCAGCCACGCCCCGGACGGCACGCCGGTCCGCTGAGATCAGCCGGCGGCGAAGCGGTCGGTGGCCGCCACCAGCGCATCGACGTTCTCGGCCTCGAAGGCGGAATGGCCGGATGCGGGGGTGATCACCAACTCGCCCTTCGGCCAGGCCTTGTGCAGGTCCCAGGCGTTCTGCACCGGGCAGACCACGTCATAGCGGCCGTGGACGATCACGCCGGGGATGTCGGCGATCCTGCCGGCATCGCGCAGCAGCTGGTGGTCGACCTCGAAGAAGCCGCTGTTGACGAAATAGTGGTTCTCGATCCGGGCGAAGGCCAGGGCGAACTGCGGGTCCTCGTGGCTGGCGGCAAAGTCCTCGTCCACGTGCAGGAAGCTGGTCGCGCCTTCCCAGACGCTCCAGGCCCGGGCCGCGGCAAGCCGCGCCGCCTCGTCGTCGCCGGTCAGCCGGCGGTGGAAGGAACTGATCAGGTCGTGGCGCTCGGTCGGCGGAATCGCGGCGACGTACTGCTCCCAGGCTTCCGGGAACAGCCGGCTGGCGCCTTCCTGGTAGAACCACTCCAGCTCCCAGCGGCGCAGCATGAAGATCCCGCGCAGCACCAGCTCGGTGACCCGGCCCGGGTGGCGCTGGGCATAGGCCAGCGACAGGGTCGAGCCCCAGCTGCCGCCGAACACCTGCCAGCGGTCGACGCCCAGGTGCACCCGCAGCTTCTCGATGTCCTCGACCAGGTGCCAGGTGGTGTTGTCGACCAGGTCGGCATGCGGCGTCGAACGCCCGGCGCCGCGCTGGTCGAAGAGGATGATCCGGTACTTCGACGGATCGTGGAAACGCCGCATCTTGCTGCTGCAACCGCCCCCCGGGCCGCCGTGCAGCAGCACCACCGGCTTGCCGTCGGGGTTGCCGCACTGCTCGTAATAGAGAGTGTGGCGCTCGTCGACGGCGAGGGTGCCGGCATCAAAGGGCTCGATTTCGGGGTACAGGGTGCACATCCGGCCTCCGGTTGTCTGGGGAACCGGGAGTGTAGCCGCGCGCCTCAGGCCGGTCGCCGGCCCAGGCTCACCCGCGCGCGCCCTTCCAGGTCGGCGAGCGTGGCGACCGCGCAGAAGCCCGCCTCCTGCAACAGCGCCGCCACCGGCCCGCCCTGGTCATGTCCGTGCTCGAGCAGCAACCAGCCGTCCGGCTCCAGGTGCGCGGCCGCGACGGCGGTGATCGCGCGGATGTCGTCCAGGCCGTCGGGACCGGAGGCGAGTGCCCGTGGCGGCTCGTGGCGCAGGTCGCCCCGCGCCAGGTGGGGGTCGCCCTCGGCGATGTAGGGCGGGTTGCTGGCGACCAGGTGGAAGCGTTCGCCGGCCAGCGGCGCGAACCAGTCGCCGTGGCGGAACTCCACGTTCGCAAGCCCCAGTGCACCGGCGTTGGCCCGCGCCACCTCCAGTGCCGCGCTGCTGGCATCGGTGGCGACCACCCGTGCCCGTGGCCGCTCACTGGCGATCGCCAGCGCGACCGCCCCGCTGCCGGTGCCCAGGTCGGCCACCCGGCACCCGGTGTCGGGCGGCAGGCGTTCCAGCGCCAGTTCCACCAGTCGTTCGGTTTCCGCCCGGGGGATCAGGGTGGCCGGCCCCACCTGCAGCTCCAGCGACCAGAACCCCCGACGGCCGGTCAGGTAGGCCACCGGCTCACCGGCTTCGCGCCGTGCCACCAGCTCGTCGAACCGTTCCGCATCGGCTGCGGCGAGCGGCGCGTCCCCATGCGCGTAGAGCCAGGCGTGGCCGCGCCCGAGCACGTGCATGAGCAACAGCTCGGCCTCCCCGGGGGCAAGGCGGGCGCGGGCGTGGCGCAGGGCGGAATCGACGTGGGCCGGCATGTGGACGGGCAGCTGCGGACTGGCGGCAATGCTACGCGCTTGCCCTCCGGGCGCGGCTTGATAACGCGCCTTCCCGCCACGATGTGATCCGGACCGCCCGGGGGGCGGCCTGGCAGCGTCATTACCGACACCTGCAGAACCCACGCCTGCGATAGACCCTGCCTATTGAATTGATCAAATCAATCGATTTGTCCTTGTCGATAGGCGGGACTAGAGTAGTTCCACTCTCTCCACCCGCACTCCAAGAGGAACCGCGAATGTCCCTGATCAACACCCAAGTCAAGCCGTTCAAGGCCCAGGCCTTCAAGGACGGGAAGTTCATCGAAGTCTCCGACGCCGACCTGAAGGGCAAGTGGTCGGTGTTCTTCTTCTACCCGGCCGACTTCACCTTCGTCTGCCCGACCGAGCTGGAAGACCTGGCCGACAAGTACGACGAGCTGCAGAAGATGGGCGTGGAGGTCTACAGCGTCTCGACCGACACCCACTTCTCGCACAAGGCGTGGCACGACACCTCCGAGGCGATCAAGAAGATCCGCTACACCATGATCGGCGATCCGACCGGCGCGATCACCCGCAACTTCGAGGTGATGCGCGAAGACGCGGGCCTGGCCGACCGCGGCACCTTCGTGATCGATCCGGACGGCACCATCCAGGCGATGGAAGTCACCGCCGAGGGCATCGGCCGTGACGCCAACGACCTGGTCCGCAAGGTCAAGGCCGCCCAGTACGTCGCCGCCCATCCGGGCGAGGTCTGCCCGGCCAAGTGGAAGGAAGGCGAGAAGACCCTGGCCCCGTCGCTGGACCTGGTCGGCAAGATCTGACCCTGCAGTACGCGGTACGCCAGCCGGGGCCCAGCCCCGGCCGGCCCCGGAGCGGGCGGCACGCGCCGCCCGCCTCCGCAGCTTCCCCGGACGCGCTTCCCACCGGCGCTCTCCCGGACACGCTCCCTGGATGCGTTCTTCTGAACCAGCGGCCTGCGTCGCCGGCCTCCCCTCCGGCTCCCCTCCCCCAAGGCCAGGCCGCTGCTTCAGGCGTTCGCCTCTCCCCTCCCTCCCCCCATTGCTGGAGCCCCCACGATGCTTGACGAAAACCTCAAGGCCCAGTTGACGGCCTACATGGAGAAGCTGACCCAGCCCATCGAGCTGGTCGCCTCCCTCGACGACAGCGACAAGGCGCGCGAGCTCGACGCGCTGCTCGACCAGATCGCCTCCACCTCCGAGCGGATCACCCGCCGCGACGGCGACGATGCGCGCAGGCCCTCGTTCCGCATCGTGCGCGCCGGGACCGACGTGTCGGTCGGTTTCGCCGGCATCCCGATGGGCCACGAGTTCACATCCCTGGTGCTGGCGCTGCTGCAGGTCGGCGGCCATCCGGTGAAGGTCGACGGGGAGCTGGCCAACCAGGTCCGCGACCTGGAGGGCGAGTTCGTCTTCGAGACCTACATGTCGCTGTCGTGCCAGAGCTGCCCGGACACCGTGCAGGCGCTCAACGCGATGAGCGTGCTCAACTCCAACATCAGCCATGTCGCCATCGACGGCGCCCTGTTCCAGGATGAGGTCGAAGCGCGCGAGGTGATGAGCGTCCCGACCATCTTCCTCAACGGCAAGCCGTTCGGGCAGGGCCGGATGACGGTCGAGGAGCTGGTCGCCAAGCTCGACAGTGGCGCCGCCGAGCGCGAGGCCGGCAAGATCGCGAACAAGGACGCCTTCGACGTGCTGGTGGTGGGCGGTGGCCCCGCTGGTTCCGCGGCGGCCATCTATGCCGCCCGCAAGGGCATCCGCACCGGCGTGGCGGCCGAGCGCTTCGGCGGCCAGGTGCTGGACACCCTGTCGATCGAGAACTTCATCTCGGTCAAGTACACCGAAGGCCCGCAGCTGGCGACCGCGCTGGAACAGCACGTGCGCGAGTACGACGTGGACGTGATGAACCTGCAGCGCGCGACGAAGCTGGTCCCGGCGAGCGAGCCGGGCGGCCTCATCGAGGTGCAGCTGGAGAACGGCGCCAGCCTGAAGTCGAAGTCGGTGATCCTGGCCACCGGCGCCCGCTGGCGCCAGATGGGCGTGCCCGGCGAGGAGCAGTACCGCACCAAGGGCGTGGCGTACTGCCCGCACTGCGACGGCCCCTTGTACAAGGGCAAGCGCGTGGCAGTGATCGGCGGCGGCAACTCCGGCGTGGAAGCGGCCATCGACTTGGCCGGCATCGTCGAGCACGTCACCCTGGTCGAGTTCGACACGCAGATGCGCGCCGACGAGGTCCTGCAGCGCAAGCTGCGCAGCCTGCCCAACGTGGACATCCTGCTCAACGCGCAGACCACCGAGGTGCTGGGCGACGGCCAGAAGGCCACCGGCCTGGTCTACAGGGACCGTGGCACCGGCGAGACCCACACCGTCGAGCTGGCCGGCATCTTCGTGCAGATCGGCCTGCTGCCCAACACCGAGTGGCTCAAGGGCTCCCCGGTCGAGCTCAGCGCGCGCGGCGAGATCGTCATCGACGAGCGCGGCCAGACCTCGGTCCCGGGCGTGCTCGCCGCCGGCGACGCCACCACCGTGCCGTACAAGCAGATCGTGATCGCCATGGGCGCCGGCTCGACCGCCGCGCTGGGCGCCTTCGACCACCTGATCCGCACCTCCGCCCCGGCCGCCGCACAAGCCGCGTGAACCTGCGCGACCTCCGCTACCTGGTCGCCCTGGCCGAGCATCGCCACTTCGGCCGGGCGGCCGAGGCCAGCTTCGTCAGCCAGCCCACGCTGTCGACGCAGGTCCGCAAGCTGGAGGAGGAACTCGGGGTGGCGCTGTTCGAGCGCGCGCCGCGCAAGGTCATGCTGACCCCGGTCGGCCGCGAGATCGTCGAACGCGCACGCAAGGTACTCGCCGACGTCGACCAGATGGCCGACATCGCCCGTCGCAGCCAGGACCCCGAGGCCGGTACCATCCGCCTCGGGCTGTTTCCCACCCTCGGTCCCTACCTGCTGCCGCACGTGCTCCCCGGCCTGCGCCAGCGCTTCCCACGGCTCGAGTTCCTGCTGGTGGAGGACAAGACCGACGCGCTGCTGGAGCGCCTGCACGACGGCCGCCTGGACGCCGCGGTGCTGGCCCTGCCGCTGGCCGACGGGCAGCTGCACGCCGAGCCGCTGTTCGACGAGCCGTTCGTGCTGGCCACGCCCGCCGGCCATCCGCTCGCCGGCCGCGGTCCGCTGGGCATCGATGACCTCGACGAGCAGCGCCTGCTGTTGCTGGAGGAAGGCCACTGCCTGCGCGAGCAGGCACTGGACGTGTGCCGTCTGGCCGGTGCCGGCGAGCGCGACTTCCGCGCGACCAGCCTGGAGACCCTGCGGCAGATGGTCGCCGCCGGGGTGGGCAGCACCCTGTTGCCGGTACTCGCGGTGCAGCCGCCGGTCCCGCCCTCGCCCGACCTGCGGCTGGTGCCGTTCAGCGGCACCCCGCCGTTCCGCCGGGTGGCCCTGGTCTGGCGCCGCAGCTCGGCGATCGACGGCCTGCTGCAAGCCATCGCCGCCGAAATCCGCAAACTCCCCTCCCACCTGCTCCACCCGCCCCGGTAGCCCGGGTAAGCGCAGCGCACCCGGGGCAAGGCTACGGATGCGGGCTACGTGGTCTTTGGCGTTACCCGGGCTACGGAGCGTGGGGTGCCAGTCCGTCGGGCAGATCGGCGCCTTCCACCGCTGGCGCCGGCTCCCCCAAACCCAGCGCCTCGACCTCGGCCCGGGCCGCCGGCCAGGCCACGTCGGGCACCTGTACCCGCACCAGGCCGAACAGCGGCAGCTCGCCCATCGCCCCGGCCAGTGCCTCCCCGGCCAGGAACACCGGGATCCCGATTCCCTCCAGCGCATGGCGGACCAGGTGGGCGTCGATCAGGTTGGCGGCTTCGTAGACGGTACGCATGGCGGAGTCCTCGCGGGGCCGGTCCAGCATACGCCGGGGCTGCCACCGCCGCGCCAATCCGCCGTGCACCGGCTAAACTGGACGGTCCCCTTCTCCTGCCCGGCTGCCGCATGTCCGACACGCCTTCCCGTCCCGCGCCCCCGACCCTGGCCCCGGCCACCGAGCCGGCGCCGCTGAAGCAGGACTTCGTCCGCCAGATCGTCCGCGACGACCTGGCCAGTGGCAAGCACGATTTCATCCGCACCCGCTTCCCGCCCGAGCCCAACGGCTACCTGCACATCGGCCATGCCAAGGCGATCTGCCTGGACTTCGGCATCGCCGACGAGTTCGGCGGGGTCTGCAACCTGCGCCTGGACGACACCAACCCGGTGAAGGAAGACCCCGAGTACGTGCGCGCGATCCAGGACGACGTGCGCTGGCTGGGCTTTGAATGGAACGAGCTGCGCCACTCCTCGGACTACTTCGAGGTGTATTACCTGGCGGCGGAGAAGCTGATCCGGCAGGGCGACGCCTTCGTCTGCGACCTGTCGCAGGAGGAAGTGCGCGCCACCCGCGGCACCCTCACCGAACCGGGTACCGCGTCGCCTTACCGCGACCGCGGCGTCGAGGAGAACCTGGGCCTGTTCCGGCGCATGCGTGCCGGCGATTTCGCCGATGGCAGCCGCACCCTGCGGGCGAAGATCGACATGGCCAGCGGCAACATCAACATGCGCGACCCGGCGATCTACCGGATCAAGAAGGTCCCGCACCAGAACACCGGCGACGCCTGGCCGATCTACCCGATGTACGACTACGCCCACGCGCTGGGCGACGCGGTCGAGGGCATCACCCACTCGCTGTGCACGCTGGAGTTCGAGGACCACCGGCCGCTGTACGACTGGTGCGTGGACCGGGTGGACCTGGCCGGCCACCCGGAACTGATGGCGCCGCTGGTGGCGCGCGGCCTGCCCAACACCGCGGCCAAGCCACGGCAGATCGAGTTCTCGCGCCTGAACATCAACTACACGGTGATGAGCAAGCGCAAGTTGATGGCGCTGGTGCAGGCCGGGCTGGTGGACGGCTGGGACGACCCGCGCATGCCGACCCTGCAGGGCATCCGGCGGCGCGGCTACACCCCGGCCTCGCTGCGCCTGTTCGCCGACCGGCTGGGCGTGAGCAAGCAGAACTCGGTGATCGATTTCTCGGTGCTGGAGGGCTGCCTGCGCGAGGACCTGGACGCCGCCGCGCCGCGCCGCATGGCCGTGGTCGAGCCGCTGAGGCTGGTGGTCACCAACCTGCCCGACGGACACGAGGAGTCGCTCGAGTTCCCCAACCACCCCAAGGACGAGGCCTTCGGCAGTCGCCGGGTGCCGTTCTCGGCGCAGCTTTGGATCGAGCGCGAGGACTTCGCCGAGGTCCCGCCCAAGGGCTTCAAGCGCCTGGTGCCGGGGGGCGAGGTGCGCCTGCGCGGCGCCGGCATCTTCCGCTGCGACGAAGTGGTCAAGGACCACGCAGGCAACGTGGTCGAACTGCGCGGCACGCTCGACCCGCAGTCGCGGCCGGGGATGGAAGGCGCCAACCGCAAGGTCAAGGGCACCATCCACTGGGTCAGCGCGCGCCATGCCGTTGCCGCCGAGATCCGCCTCTACGACCGCCTGTTCAATGTCGCCGAGCCCGACGACGACCGGGACGGCAAGACCTACCAGGACCACCTGAACCCGGACTCGCGCCGGACCGTCCGTGGCTGGGTCGAACCGGCGGCGGCGGACGTCCCGCCGGAACACGCCTTCCAGTTCGAGCGCCTGGGCTACTTCGTCGCCGACCGCCACGACCACGCGCCCGGCGCGCCGGTGTTCAACCGCAGCGTCACGTTGCGTGACACCTGGGCCGGCAAGGCTTGAGCGGACCCGCCCGGGCACGGGCGCCCCGGACAAGGAGATCGCAATGAACCTGCTCCGCGCCCTTCCCGCCCTCGCACTCGGCCTGGCGCTCCTGCTGGTTGGCTGCGCCGCGCCCGGTGACGCATCGCACGCCGGCGCGCCCTCCGGCGCCGGGGACGACGGCAGTCCGGTCGTCCACCGCGGGCCGATCCCCAATGCCCCGCGCATCGGCGGCGGGCCGGCCGCCAGCGGTGACGCGGTGCAACCCGACCGCAGCTGCGACACCGATGCCGACTGCACGGTCAAGAACGTCGGCAACTGCTGTGGCTACTACCCGGCCTGCGTGAACGTGGACAGCCCCACCGACCCGGAGGGCGTGCAGGCGAAATGCGCGGCGGAAGGCCGCGCCGGCGTCTGCGGGTTCCCGGAGATCGCCGGGTGCCAGTGCGTGCAGGGCAGCTGCAAGGACAACAGAAGAGAGGCAATGCTCGAATGATGCTCAAGGCCCAGGTCCACCTCACCCTGCCGGTATGGGTGCACGAAGCGGTCGACGCCACCCGCGCCCATCCGTCCGACGAGGACAAGGTCGCACTGGCGATCGAACTGTCCCGGCGCAACGTCGACGCGCAGACCGGCGGCCCGTTCGGCGCCGCGGTGTTCGGCCCCGATGACCGGATCATCGCCGTCGGCGTGAACCGCGTGGTGCCGCATACCTGCTCGCTGGCCCATGCCGAAACCATGGCCTTCATGCTCGCCCAGCAACGCACCCAGCGCCGCCGTCTCAACGAGGACGAGGCCGGCAACAGCCTGGGCCCGGTCACCCTGGCGACCTCCGCCCAGCCGTGCTGCCAATGCTATGGCGCCAGCTTCTGGGCCGGCATCGACCACCTGCTGATCGGTGCCCGCAGCGAGGACGTGGAGGCACTGACCGAGTTCGACGAGGGCCCGCTGCCGGCGGACTGGACCGGCGAGCTCGAGCGCCGCGGCATCCAGGTCCGCCGCGACATCCTGCGTGACCGGGCCCGCGGGGTACTGGCCGATTACGGCCAGCTCGGCGGCCCGAACTACTGACGACCGATGGGTGACGGCCTGCTGTGCTTCTGCCGCGCCGGCTTCGAGCCGGAGCTGGCAGCCGAGCTCGGCGAGCGCGCGGCGCTGGCCGGCCATCCGGGGCATGCCCGCACCAGCCGCGGCAGCGGCCTGGTCGAATTCTTCCCCGCCGACGGCGATGCCACTGGCCTGGACCATGCGCTGCGGTTCCGCGATCTGGTGTTCGCCCGCCAGAAGCTTCTGCGCCTGGCCGAGTTGCGCGAGCTGGAGGGGGGCGACCGCGTCGGACCGGTCCTGCGGGTACTGGACACGCTGGCCGCCGGCGGCTTGCCGCCCTTCGGCCAGTTGTGGGTCGAACACGCCGATTCCGATGACGGTCGCCCACTGGCCGGGCTGGCGCGCAGTTTCGGCAACGCCCTGCGCCCGGCGCTGCGCAAGGCCGGCCGGCTCACGCCGCGCGACGAACCGGCCGCGCCGCGGCTGCACGTGGTCCTGCTGGGCGGCCGGCACCTGCTGCTGGCCCGCAGCCACCCGGCCGACAGCGCCCCGTGGCCACTGGGCATCCCGCGGCTGCGCATGCACCCGGATGCCCCGAGCCGCTCGGCGCTGAAGCTGGAGGAGGCACTGCTGGTATTGCTTGCCCCCGGCGACCGCGAGCGCCTGCTGCGCGAAGGCATGCAGGGCGCGGACCTCGGGGCCGCCCCGGGGGGCTGGAGCTGGGTGCTGGCCCGCCACGGGCTGATGGTCACCGCGGTGGACAACGGTCCGATGCACGAGGAGCTGCTGGCCGCCGGCCGGGTGCGCCACGTGCGCGAAGACGGTTTCCGCTGGCAGCCAAGGCAGAAGCTCGACTGGATGGTCTGCGACATGGTCGAGCAGCCGCGGCGGGTGGCGGCGCGCATGGCCGAGTGGTTCGCCAACGACTGGTGTCGCCGGGCCGTGTTCAACCTCAAGCTGCCGATGAAAAAGCGTTGGGACGAGACCCGGCTGTGCCTGGACCTGTTCACCTCGCAAGCCGGCTATCCGGTGCGGCTGCGCGCCCGGCAGCTCTACCACGACCGCGAGGAGATCACGGTCTACGCCAGCAGCGTGGACTGACGCCCGCGTCGTTTACCGGGCGTTGCCTCGCCCTGTACCGGCTGTTGACCGGTCCGGCGCTAGGGTCGCGGACTCCCCACAGCGCGAGGCGTCCGATGAGCATCCGTTCCCAGACACTGATCCTGGCGTTGCTGGCCGCGGTCGGCAGCGGCGGCGCCCTCGCCCAGCACAACGGAAGCGATACCGCGGCCCGGGCCGCGGCCGCGGACGCCGCCGAGGCCGCGCGCAACCAGGCTGTGCAGGCCCGGCGTGCCGCCGAACAGGCCCGGCACGCGGCGCGCACCGCCGGCGCCCTGGACAGGGACGTGCAGGCGGCCAGCCGCGATGGCGAGGCAATGGCGGCGACTGCAGCCGATGTCGCCCACCACGCCGCGATCGACGCCGACCGGGCCGCGCAGCGCGCGGGCCACGCCGCGCGGGAAGCGAGCGGGGCCGGCACCGCGGCGGCCGTGGGCGACCAGATGGCCGGTGCCGCCGCACAGGCCGATCGCGCCGCGCGCGAGGCGCATGAGGCCAGCCATGCTGCGCAGGACGCGAGCCGGGTCGCTGGCGCCGCCGCGGTGGCCACCTCGCGCGCCAATACGCTGCCGCCCTCGCCCCCGGCGCCGCCCACCGCCGATGCAGCGGCGCAGGGCGATCACCCGGACGAGGTCGAACCGCTCGACGAACGGTGAGGGCCGCTGGCACCGCCTTCCGCCATCCCTGCCGCATGCCGCCATAGCGCACGCGTCAGTGGCGGCATGCGCCCGGCCAGGCCCAGCAGGTGGCCCCGCAGCAGTGCCGGCAGCGGGGCCTCGTTGGAATAGACCCGGTCAATCAGGTCGAAGGCATGGGCCGAGACCGTGTTGTCGCTGCGCCGCCGGCGGTGCCAGCGCGCCAGGCGAGCAGGAGCCCCGACATCCCCGCCGGCATCGGTCCTCAGCGCGTCCAGCAACCCCGCCACGTCGCGCAGCCCGAGGTTGACGCCCTGTCCCGCCAGCGGATGGACGACATGGGCGGCATCACCCACCAGCACCACCCGCCCCTGCAGCTGGGTCCGCGCCAGTTGGCGACGCAGGGGAAACGCAGCGCGTGCCGATACCGCGTCCAACCCACCCAGCGGGCCATCGAACGCACGCGACAGCTCGGCCAGGAAACGCGCATCGTCGACCTGCAACAGGCGCTCGGCCTCGGTCTCCGGCAGGCTCCAGACAATCGAGCTGCGATGCCTCCCCTCCGGCGTGCCGGCGAAGGGCAGGAATGCCAGTGGACCCCCCGGCAGGAAACGCTGCCAGCAGGTCGCCTGGTGCGGAAGCGAATGCTCGACATAGGCCACCAGCCCGCGCTGACCGTAGCTGCGCCCGCGGGTTTCCACGCCGACCAGCTCACGGACCCGCGATCCGGCGCCATCGGCCCCGACCACCAGCCGCGTCCGCAGCCGCTGCCCGGATTCCAGCTCCACGCCCGCGCCGTCCAGCCCCTGCTCCAGTCCGGTGATCCGGTCCGGGCAATGCAGCCGGACCCCGGCCTGCTGCGCCGCCGCCCACAGGCGATCGACCAGCAGGCGGTTCTCGATGATCCAGCCCAGCTCGCGCCGGCCCAGCCGGTCGGCATCGAACACCAGCGCCTCGCCACCACCGGCGTCCCACACCCGCATCGCCCGGTAGGGCTGGACGCGCGCCCGGCTGATCGGCTGCCAGGCACCGAGGCGATCCAGCAACGCACCGTTGTCGGGGGCCACGGCGAACACCCGCAGGTCGGGCGCATCGGCCTGCCAGCGCGGCGGCTCGCGGGCCTCGACCAGCGCCACCTGCAGCCCCGCACGCGCCAGGCCCAGCGCCGCGGCGGTGCCCACCACCCCGGCGCCGACCACCACGGCATCGAGCTCATGCCGCCTCGGCGCGCGCCGGCTCATGCGGCCACTCCCGGATCACGACACAGCGCCGGCACGTCACCGCGATAGCCCATTGCTCCGCCGACCAGCCCGGCCTGGAGCGAGGCGGACAGGCCGGTCGCCAGCAGGCCAAGGCTGCGCAGCGGGCGCAACAGCGGGGCGGAGTTGGCGGTCACCCGGGCCAGGCCGTCGGAGAACGCCAGGGTGCGGGCGCGGTCTTCCACGCGGCGCGTGGCGTGGCGGGCGAGCAGGCCGGCGGCGCCGCAATCGGCCGCCGGATCGGCCGCACGCGCGGCGCGGATCTCCTCGGCCAGGGTCAGCGCATCGCGCAGGCCCAGATTGAAGCCCTGGGCGCCGACCGGGTGGATGGCCTGGGCGGCGTTGCCGACCAGCACCGCGCGCGGCGCGACCAGCGCCGCGGCAACCGTGCGCACTGCCGGATAGGCCGTGCGCGGGCCGCAGGCGATGAAACGCCCCGCACGCCAGCCGAAGCGCCGTTGCGCCAGCTGCACGAAGGCCGCCTCGTCCATCGCCGCGACCTCGTCCGCCCGCGTCCGCGGCACCGCAAGCACCAGCCCGTAGTGGCGGTCGGCGCGTGGCAGCAGTGCCGCCGGGCCGTCATCGCCGAGGCGCTCGAACGCGGTGCCGTCCGGCACCCGGTCGGCCTGCAGGCGGGCGACGAACAGGGTCTGGGCGTAATCGTGGGTCCCGATGCCGATGCCCAGCGCGCCGCGGACCGCACTACCGGCGCCATCGGCCCCGACCAGCAGCCGGGTGCGCAGCGTGCGCTCGCCCTGCGCATCGGCGATCCACAGCACGCGCGCGGCTCCGTCGCCGTCTTCCAGCCTCAGGAACCGCGCCGGACGCAGGCGCCGCAAGCCGGGCATCTCCGCCAGCCGCGCCTCCAGCGCATGGCCGAAATCGCGCGCCACCACCACCTGCCCGAACGCCTCGCGCCCGTGCGCGCCGGCCTCCAGCACGACCCGTCCGAAATCACCGGCGCGGCTGACGTGGATCCGGCGGATCGGCGCCGGCGCTCCCTGCAAATGCCGCATCACGCCCAGCGCGGCCAACGCATTCACGGTGGCCTCGGCGAAGCTCAGGTTGCGCTGGTCGAACACCGCCGGCATCGCACCGGCGCTGGCCTCCAGCAGCACCACGTCCAGTCCGGAGCCCTCCAGCGCGATCGCCAGGCTGGCGCCCACCAGGCCGCCGCCCACGATCACCACGTCGTGGGTCGTGGACGGGTCCTGGACAGCCGGGGCGGGAGGGGCCGGGGCGGGGTCGGTCGTGGTCATTGCGCTATGCTAGCGGCTCCCGTCGGCCCGTACTCCGCACCATGACCCCTACCGCTTCCAAGTCGCCGCTCGGCGGTCTGTTCACCGCTGGTCCGCTCGTCCTGCTGGGCCTGATCGTCGTGGCCGCGCTGACCCGCGTGCTGCCGCATCCGCCGAACTTCTCGCCGGTGGCGGCGCTGGCGCTGTTCGGTGGCGCCTACTTCCTCAACCGGCGCTGGGCGGTCCTGGTCCCGGTGCTGGCGCTGGCGATCTCCGACCTGGTGCTGGCGCGGATGCATGGCGGGCTGTACGGCAGCTGGTTCTCCAGCACCGGCATCTGGCTGGTCTATGCCGCCACCGCCGCGATCGCGGTGATGGGATTCGGCCTGCGTGGCCGCGTCGGCGGCGCCAGCGTGCTGGGATACTCGCTGGGCGCCTCGGTGTTCTTCTTCCTGGTGACCAACGCCGGCGCCTGGCTGATGGACCCGATGTACCCGAAGAACGCCGCCGGACTGGGTGCGGCCTATGTCGCCGGCCTGCCGTTCTTCCAGTGGACCGTGCTGGGCACGCTGGCCTACGCGGCCGCGCTGTTCGGCGGCTTCGCCCTGTTGCGCCGCCAGGTCCCGGTGCTGCGCGCCCAGACCGCCTGAGGCCGCCTGTTCCATGGGCAACCGGCTGTCGAAGATCTACACCCGCACCGGCGATGACGGCTCGACCGGGCTGGGCGACGGCAGCCGGGTCGGCAAGGACTCGGTGCGGGTCACTGCCTACGGCACCGTGGACGAGGCCAATTCCTCAATCGGACTGGTGCTGGCCACCGATGTGCCGGACCCCGTCCGCGAGGTATTGACCGCCGTCCAGCACCAGCTGTTCGACCTCGGCGGCGAGCTGTGCATCCCCGGCCACGCCGCGATCCACGCCGCCGACATCGACCGGCTCGAGGCACACCTGGACCGCTTCAACGAGGACCTGCCGCCGCTGCGCGAGTTCATCCTCCCCGGCGGTGGGGAGGCGGCGGCGCGCTGCCATCTGGCGCGCACCATCGTGCGCCGCGCGGAACGCGAAACCATCGCGCTGGCCCGCGACGAGGACGTGCGCGCCGAGCCGGTGCGCTACCTCAACCGCCTGTCCGACCTGTTGTTCGTGCTCGCCCGCGTGCTGGCCCGGGCCAGCGGGCACGGCGAAGTGCTGTGGAACCATGAACGCCGCAAGGGCTGAGGCCCGCGCCCGTCGCTGATGGACGCCGCGCGCGTCCATCTCTATACCCATCCCGCCTGCCTGGGGCATGTTCCCGGTGCGGCACACGTCGAGGTGCCGGCACGGCTGGAGGCGGTGACCGGGGCGCTGTCGGATGCCTTTCCCGGGTTGCCCTGGCACAGCGCACCCGAGGCGACCCGCGCCCAGTTGCTGCGCGTCCATGACCCCTCGCTCCTGGCGCTGGTGCTGGACAGCCGCTTCGCCGAAGGCGATCCACCGATGCACCTGGACCCCGACACCGTGGTCGGCCCCGGCTCGGCCGGCGCCGCGCTGCGGGCCGCCGGCGCGGGGATCGCGGCAGTCGATGCGGTGATCGCCGGCGGGGCGGCACGCGCCTTCTGCGCGGTACGCCCACCAGGCCATCATGCCGGGCACTCCACGCCAATGGGCTTCTGCCTGCTCAACAACGTCGCGGTCGCCGCCGCCCACGCGGTGCATGGGCACGGGCTGTCGCGGGTGGCGATCGTCGACTTCGACGTGCACCACGGCAACGGCACCCAGGAGATCCTCGCCGGGGAGCCGTCGATGCTGTACCTGTCCAGCCACCAGTCGCCGCTGTTTCCGGACACCGGCCGCAGCGACGGCGGCGGCAATGCGCTCAACCGGCTTCTGGCGCCCGGCACCGGCAGCAGCGGGTTCCGCCAGGCCTGGGACGAGCACCTGCTTCCGGCGCTGCACGCCTGGCGGCCGCAACTGGTGCTGGTCTCGGCGGGCTTCGATGGCCACCGCCTGGATCCGCTCGCCGACCTTCGCCTGGATGCCGACGATTTCGCCTGGTTGACCACGCGCATCCGCGCCATCGCCGACCGGCACGCCGGCGGACGGCTGGTGTCCACGCTCGAAGGCGGCTACTCGCTGCCGGCACTTGCCGAGGCGGTGACGGCGCACGTCGGCGCGCTGGCCTGAGCTTGCGCAGCTTCTTCACCCGGTGCGTGCAAGGGTGAACGCCCGCAGAAGCGGGCACCCCCCGCATTGCCGGTGAATGGGCACTTCCGGCAAGCTAGCGGACGTTTTTCCCGCCCAACCGGATGGCCGCGTGCGAAACAGCTTCCGTTTCCTTCCCTTGTCGCTGTGCATCGCTGCCGCCCTGCCGGTCCATGCACAGGGACTCGATGACGACTGGCGGCTGTGTCCGCTGGAGGATGCGGTCCCGCCGTTCCTTGACGCGCCCGAGCCGGTCGGCACGCCGGCCGATCGCGAGAACCTGCCGACCGACATCGCCGGCGACGCGCTCGATGCCAGCGAGTCCGCGAGCACGGTCTTCCAGGGGAACGTCGAGCTGACCCGCGGCGACCAGTTCCTGGGCACCGACCAGCTCACCTACGACAGCGAGACCGGCACCTATGTCGCCGAGGGCAGCGTGCGCTACCAGGATTCCGGGATGCGGATCCTCGCCGAGCGCGCCCACGGCGACCAGGAGACCGACCGGCACACCATCGAGGACCTGCGCTACCAGCTGATCGAACGCCGTGGCAACGGCGGCGCCGAGAAGATCGAGCTGCAGGGCGAACAGGGCCTGCTGCTGGGCTCGACCTACTCCACCTGCCCGCCCTCGGAGCGCGGCTGGGAACTGCGCGCCGACCGCATCGACATCGACACCGAGGAAGGCCTGGCCGTCGCCCGGCAGGCCAGCATCCGGATCGGCAAGGTGCCGGTGCTGTACGTGCCCTGGCTGATGTTCCCGATCGACGACCGCCGGCGCACCGGCCTGCTGTGGCCTTCGATCCGGCTGTCCGGACGCAACGGCTTCGACTACGAGCAGCCGGTCTACCTCAACCTGGCGCCGAACTACGACGCCACCCTGTCCCCGCGCATCATGACCGAGCGCGGGGCGATGCTCGGCGCCGAGTTCCGCTGGCTCTACAGGGGCGGCCGCGGCATCCTCGAAGGAGCCTGGATGCCGACCGACAAGCTGCCGGAGAACGAACCGGAGCGCTATGCCGGCTCGCGCACCCCGCCGACCGACGACCGCGGCACCTTCAAGTTCAACGCCACCCACGCGCTGTGGGGCAACTGGCGGGCGCAGGCCAACCTGGGCTGGGTCAGCGACCCGCACTACCTCGAGGACTTCAGCAACAGCCAGTACGGGATGTCGGCCTGGAACATCCGCAGCGCGCTGGGTGTGTACGGCCGCGGCCGGTACTGGGATGCCGGAGTGATGGCCGACCACAACCAGCTCGCCGACTACACCCTCACCGAGCGCAACCTGCGCTACGACCGCATGCCGCGCGGCTACCTGAACTGGGCGCAGCCGGTCGGCGACTGGTTCGAGGCCGGCATCAACGCCGAGGCGGTGAAGTTCCAGCACGACGTGCGTGACGAGGGCTCGCGCCTGGACCTCAAGCCATACCTGGCGATGCCGCTGGAAGGCCCGAGCTGGTACGTCACCCCGAAGCTGGCCTGGCGCTACACCGCCTGGCAGCTAGACGACGCGCTGGCCGCGGCCAACGGCGGCGAGGACTCGCCCACCCGCAGCCTGCCGATCACCTCGCTGGATGCCGGGCTGTTCTTCGACCGGCAGGTGGAGATTGCCGGCGAAAGCTTCCTCAACACGCTCGAGCCGCGGATCTATTACCTCAACGTCCCCTACGAGGACCAGGCCGGGCTGCCGCGCTTCGACACCAACCCGATGACCTTCAGCTGGGGCCAGCTGTTCCGCGACAACCGCTTCACCGGACCGGACCGGCAGATCGACGCCAACCAGCTGACCACCGCGGTGACCACCCGCCTGATCAGCGAAGAGGACGGCCGCGAGCGGCTGGCGGCCAGCATCGGCCAGATCCACTACTTCGAGGACAGCCGGGTCACCCTCAACCGCAACCAGGCGCCGCTGGAACGTGGCCGGTCGGCGTGGGTGGCCGACGTGGGCGTCGCACCGGGCGACCGCTGGACCATCAACGCGTCCTACCAGTGGGACCCGAAGGAGCGCCGGGAGGACCTGATCAGCCTGCGCACGCGCTACCTGGTCGGCGATACCGGCGTGGTGAACCTGGGCTACCGCTACCGCCGCAACCTGGCCGAGCAGGTGGACTTCTCGTTCCTGTACCCGGTCAGCCGGGACTGGAGCCTGGTCGGCCGCTACTACTACTCGCTCGACCAGCGCAAGCTGATCGAGTCGATCGGCGGCGTGCAGTGGGAAAGCTGCTGCATGGCGGTGCGCCTGGTGGCCCGCCGCTACATCCGCCACCGCAGCGGCGAGCTCGACGATTCCCTGCGTTTCGAGATCGAGCTCAAGGGCCTGGGCTCGGCCGGGCAGAAATCCGGCGAGCTGCTGCGCCGTGCTATTCTCGGCTACGAGCGCGACGACCTCTACCTGGTCCCGCCCTCCTCGCTGGACAGCGACTCCTTCGACTCCTCCCTCGATCCGATCCCATGAAGAAACTGTTCGCCTGCCTCCTCGTCGGGGCACTGCTGGCGGGGCCAGCGCATGCACAGGTGGAGCCGATCGACGGCATCGCCGCAGTAGTGGACGAGGACGTCGTCCTGCGCAGCGAGCTGGATCGCGCGATCGCCAACATCCGCTCCCAGTACGTCGGTCGCGAAGACCAGCTGCCGCCGGCCGCCGTGCTCGAGCGCCAGGTGGCCGAGCGGCTGGTGCTGCTCAAGTTGCAGGTCGCCCGCGCCCGTGACACCGGCGTCCGGGTCGGCGACCAGGAAGTCGACCAGGCCATCGCCGCCATTGCCGGCCAGAACGGCGCCACCACGCAGCAGCTGGTGGCCCAGCTTGCCGCCGACGGCCTGGACTTCGAGCAGTTCCGCGACTCGGTGCGCGAGGAGCTGATGATCCAGCACCTGCGCAACCGCTTCGCCCAGAGCGAGATCGCGGTGACCGACGCCGAGGTCGACGCTGCGCTACAGGCCCAGGCCGGGGGTGGCCAGCAGTACCACATCGCCCACATCCTGGTCGGCCTGCCGGAAGGCGCCACCCCCGAGCAGATCAATACCGCGCAGCAGAAGATCGAAGGCATCAAGGCCCTGCTCGACCGTGGCGAGATGAACTTCGCCGCTGCCGCGGTGCGCTACTCCGACAGCCCCAACGCGCTGGAAGGTGGCGACCTGGGCTGGCGCGGCCGCAACGAGATCCCTTCGGCATTCTCCCAGCTGGTGGCGGAAATGAGCCCGGGCGAGGTGACCGCGCCGATCCGCGGGCCGAGCGGCTTCCAGCTGGTCCAGCTGGTGGACGCACGCGACGGCTCCCAGGCCGGTACGCAGATGGCCACCCAGGTACGCGCCAGCCACATCCTGATCCGGACCGCCGAGGGCACGGACCCGGCGGAAGCCAGGGCCGAGGCCGACACCCTGCACGCCCGGCTGGTCGGCGGCGCCTCCTTCGAGGAACTCGCCCGTACGCAGTCGCAGGACACCAGCTCGCAGGCCAACGGCGGCGACCTGGGCTGGTTCATGCCGCAGGAATACGGCCCGGAGTTCGCCACCGTGCTGGCGGGGCTGCGCGACGGTGAGCTGTCACAGCCGTTCCAGACCCCGGCCGGCTGGCACATCGTCAAGCTCACCGGCACCCGCGAAGCCGACATCGGCGACCAGAGCCGGCGTGCCCAGGTGCGCGAGATGCTCGGCCGGCGCAAGCTCGAGGACCGCTGGGAGCGCTTCGTGCGCGAAATGCGCAACGAGGCCTACGTCGACCTGCGCGCCTCGGCCCCGGACGACGACGCCCAGGCCGATTGACATGCAGCGCCCCCGGCTCGCGCTGGTCCCGGGAGAACCGGCCGGCGTCGGGCCAGAGTTGTGCGTGCGGCTCGCCCAGCGCCGCAACCCGGCCGCGCTGGTCGCACTGGCCGACCCGGTGGTGATGGAGCAGGCGGCAGCCCGACTGGGCCTGCCGTTGCGCCTGCTGCCCGCCGGGCGCGCGGCCGATGCCGGTCCTGGCGAGCTTGCCCTGTCGCCGGTGCCCGTCGCCGCGGAGGTGCGCGCGGGCCATCCGGACCCGGCCAACGCACGTGCCGTCATCGATGCCCTCCTGCTGGGCGCCGAAGGCTGCATCGCGGGCGGTTTCGAAGGACTGGTCACCGGTCCGGTGCACAAGGCGGTGGTCAACGACGCCGGCATTCCCTACACCGGGACCACCGGCCTGCTGGCGGGCCATGCCGGGTGCGAGGTGGTGATGATGCTGGCCAACCCGGGGTTGCGGGTGGCGCTGGTGACCACCCACCTGCCGCTGCGGGAGGTCGCCGACGCGGTGACCGGCACCGCGCTCGCACGGACCCTGCGGATCCTGCATGCGGCCCTGCGGCGCGACTTCGGTGTGTCCCGGCCGCGCATCGCGGTGCTGGGCCTGAACCCCCATGCCGGCGAGCAGGGCCATCTCGGCCGCGAGGAGATCGACGTGCTCATCCCGGTGCTGGAGGCACTGCGCGGCGAGGGGATGGAACTGGAGGGCCCGCTGCCCGCCGACACCGCCTTCCTTCCCGCCCGGCTCGCCGGCACCGATGCGGTGCTGGCCATGTACCACGACCAGGGCCTGCCGGTGCTCAAGTACAGCGGCTTCGAACAGGCGGTGAACCTCACCCTGGGCCTGCCCTACCCGCGGGTGGCGGTCGACCACGGCACCGCGCTGGACCTGGCCGGGCGCGGCGTGGCCGATCCCTCCAGCCTGTTCGCCGCGGTCGATGCCTGCGCGGCCATCGCGCTGGCCCGGCGCGACACCGGAGCAACGACGGCATGACCAGCCAGGGCTTCAGCGAGCCGGCGAAGAAGCACCTCGGGCAGCACTTCCTGCACGAACGCACGGTCATCGACAGGATCGTCCGCGCGGTCGACCCGAGGCCGGGCGAGGCGCTGGTGGAGATCGGCCCGGGACAGGGGGCGATCACCTTCCCGCTGCTGCGGCGCGACGGGGCGTTGACGGTGATCGAGTTCGACCGCGACCTGGTCGCCCCGCTCACCGCGGCGGCCGACGGGCTCGGGAGCCTGCGGATCATCAACCGCGACGTGCTGTCGGTCGATTTCAGCGCACTCGCCCGCGAGCTCTCCGGCGCGCAATCCCCGCGGATCAGGCTGGTCGGCAACCTGCCCTACAACCTGTCCTCGCCGATCCTGTTCCATGCCCTGGACCACGCCGCGGCGATCACCGACATGGTGTTCATGCTGCAGAAGGAGGTGGTCGACCGCATGGCCGCCGGTCCCGGCAGCAAGGTCTACGGCCGGCTGGGGGTGATGCTGCAGGCGTTCTGCACGGTGATTCCGCTGTTCACCGTGCCGCCGGGTGCGTTCCGCCCCCCGCCGAAGGTCGACTCGGCCGTGGTGCGGCTGGTGCCGCTGCCGGCGGACCAGGTCCGCGTGCAGGACCGGGCGCTGTTCGCCCAGGTGGTGCGGGAGGCCTTCGGCCAGCGGCGCAAGACCCTGCGCAACGCGCTCGCGCGTACCTGCGATGCGGCCACCCTGGACGCCGCCGGCGTGTCTCCAAAGGTGCGCGCCGAGCAGGTGCCGGTGGCGGACTTCATCGCGCTCGCCAACCACCTGGCGCGCGAAGGCGTGCGCGCCGGCCACGGCTGAGCCGGCGGAACCGGAAATCCCGCTGCCGCATGCGTCCGGCCGGCACCGGGTTCATTACACTGTCGCCATGCCTGCCTGCCCCGACCCTGCCCCTCCTCCCGCCCGCCGTCGCCACGGAGCGCACGGCTGATGGCCGTCTGGGCCATCGGCGACCTGCAGGGCTGCTACGACGCCACCCAACGGTTGCTGGAGAAGATCGGCTTCGACCCGGCGTCGGACCGGCTCTGGTTCTGTGGCGACCTGGTCAACCGCGGCGGCCAGTCCCTGGAGACCCTGCGGCTGGTGCACTCGCTGCGCGAACAGGCCACCGTGGTGCTGGGCAACCACGACCTGTCGCTGCTGGCGATCGGCGAGCGCCGCGAGGAAGAAAAGCGCAAGGTCAACCCGGACCTGCAGCGGGTGGTACTGGCCGAGGATGCCGCGCAGCTGCTGGGCTGGCTGCGCGGGCAGAAGCTGGTCCACGTCGACCGCGACCTGGGCTGGATGATGGTGCATGCCGGCCTGGGGCCGAAATGGACCACCCAGATGGCCGAGAAGTACGCCGCCGAGGTCGAGGCGGTCCTGCACGGGCCCAACTACCAGCGGCTGCTGCGCAACATGTACGGCGATGGCCCGGCGTGGAACCCGCGCCTGCAGGGCACCGACCGGCACCGCGCGATCATCAACATCTGCACCCGCATGCGCTACTGCTCGCCGCGCGGGCGGATCTCCTACGAGGACAAGGGGGCCCCGGGCACCCAGCCGCCGGGGCTGTACCCGTGGTTCTCGGTGCCCGGGCGGGTGGAGCGCGACCTGAAGCTGGCCTGCGGCCACTGGTCCACGCTGGGCCTGCACATCAGTGGCGGAGTGCATGCGATCGATACCGGCGCGGTCTGGGGGGGGCGGCTTACCGCGCTCCGCCTGGACACCGACGGGCTCCAGGTGGTCCAGGTGCCCGGGCGCGACGTGCCGGCCAGTCCGCCACGCGCGCGGCCGCCCCGGCGTGATGGTGGCGGCCGTTCCGGCGGTGGCCGCCGCCGTGGCGGCGGGCAGCGCAACGGGGGACGGTCCGACGTGGAAGCCACCGGACCGGCACGGGACGCCGCCCCGCCGGGCACGTCCGGCCCCGCCGGCGGACGCGCCTAGCGGCGCCGGTAGTCGACGAACTCGAAAGCGTGCGCGTGCCGTCCATCCGTCGGGTGCGGCTCGCGCGCCATCACCTGCCACTGAGCGGGATCGAAGGACGGGAAGAAGGTATCGGCGTCTTCGACCGCGGTGTCGACATGGGTCAGGTGCATCCGCGTCGCCCGCGGCAGGCACAGCGCGTACACCTCGCCCCCGCCGATCACCCACAACTGCCGTGCCCGGTCCGCCGCGGCCAGGCGCAGCGCCCGGGTAACCGACTCCACCGCTTCCATGCCGTCCCACGGCACCTGTCCGCTGCGCGTCAGCACCAGGTTGCGGCGGCCCGGCAGCGCGCGCCCCAGTGATTCGGCGGTGCGCCGCCCCATCAGCAGCGGCTGGCCCAAGGTCAGTGCCTTGAAGCGCCTGAGGTCATCCGGCAATCGCCACGGCAGGTCGTTGTCACGCCCGATCGCCCGGTTGCGGTCCAGCGCGGCGAGCAGCACCAGTTCCGGCGTGCCACTCACACCGCCACCGGGGCGCGGATCGCCGGGGCCGGGTCGTAGTCCTCGATGGCGATGTCATCGAAGCGGAAGCCGAGGATGTCGCGCACGACGGGGTTGAGCACCAGCCGGGGCAGCGCCCGCGGCGCGCGTGAGAGCTGCTCGCGGGCCTGCTCCAGGTGGTTGGAGTACAGGTGCGCATCGCCCAGGGTGTGGATGAACTCGCCCGGTTGCAGCCCGCATACCTGCGCCACCATGTGGGTCAGCAGCGCGTAGCTGGCGATGTTGAACGGCACGCCCAGGAAGATGTCGCCGCTGCGCTGGTACAGCTGGCAACTCAAGCGCCCATCGGCGACGTAGAACTGGAACATCACGTGGCAGGGCATCAATGCCATGTCCGGCAGGTCGGCGACGTTCCAGGCCGAGACCACCAGCCGGCGGGAATCCGGATTGGCCTTGATCTGCGCGATCACGTCGCGGAGCTGGTCGACTTCGCCGCCGTCCGGCCGCGCCCAGCGCCGCCATTGCTTGCCATAGACCGGCCCGAGCTCACCCTGGGCATCGGCCCATTCGTCCCAGATCGAAACGCCGTTTTCCTTCAGGTAGCCGATGTTGGTATCGCCGCGCAGGAACCACAGCAGCTCGTGGATGATCGAGCGCAGGTGCAGCTTCTTGGTGGTCACCAGGGGGAAGCCGTCGGCCAGGTCGAAGCGCATCTGCCAGCCGAACACGCTGCGCGTGCCGGTGCCGGTACGGTCGGATTTCACGGTCCCGTGCGCGAGCACATGCCCGAGCAGCTCGAGATACTGGCGCATCGTCTACTCCCCCTGCGGTGCCGGCTGCAGCACCGGCTGGCGCCGCGACCAGGCCAGCCAGCCCAGGCCGAGGACGATCAGCGGCAGGCTCAGCACCTGCCCCATGGTCAGCCAGCCGAAGGCGAGATAGCCCAGCTGCGCATCCGGCATCCGCACGAACTCCACCAGGAAGCGGAAGCTGCCATACAGCAGCGCGAACAGCCCGGCGACCGCGTAGCGCGGGCGCGGCCGGCGCGAATACCACCACAGCGCGCAGAACATCACCAGGCCCTCCAGCGCGGCCTGGTACAGCTGCGAGGGGTGGCGCGCGAACGGATCCAGCGCGCCGGAGGCATGCAGCCGGCGCAGCTGCTCCATGGGCAGCCCGGTGTACGGCCCCAGGTCCGAGTGCGGGAACACCACGCCCCAGTTGCCGCCGGTGAACTTGCCCCACAACTCGCCGCCGATGTAGTTGCCCAGCCGCCCCAGGCCCAGGCCGGGCGGCACCAGCGGGGCGACGAAGTCGACCGTATCCATCAGGTGCAGCCGCTGCCTGCGCGACCACCACCAGGCCGCCGCGACCACGCCCAGCAGGCCGCCGTGGAAGCTCATGCCGCCTTCCCAGACCTTCAGCAGCATCAGCGGATTGGCGAGGAACTCGTCGAAGACGTAGAACAGGATGTAGCCGATCCGCCCACCCAGGATCACCCCGAGGATCCCGTAGAACAGCAGGTCGCCGAAGGCCTCCTCGTTCACGCCCGGCAGGCGCCCGGCGCGGATCCGCCGCCGGCCCAGCCACCAGGCGATGCCGAAGCCGAGCAGGTACATGATCCCGTACCAGTGCACGCGCACCGGTCCCAGGGCCAATGCGATCGGGTCGATGTCGTGTAACTGGATCATGCGCTCACGGGCGTGGTGGATTCACAGTAGGTGGGGGCGGTTGGGCAGCTCGTCCTCGTCGCGCCCGTCCCCGCCCTGCGGGAAATGGCGCTCCATGTGCGCTGAGATCATCTCCACCGCGCGCAGGATGCCGGCGCCGGGCTGCCCTTCGCGCAGGCCGGCGGCGACAGTGTCGCAGGCCTGGCGCCATTGTGCGTCGTCGACCTTTCCGCGATAGCCGCGGTCGGCGACGATCTCGATGTGGTGGTCGGCCAGCAGCAGGTACACCAGCACGCCGCTGTTGAGCTCGGTATCCCACACTCCCAGTTCGCCGAACACCTGCCGGGCGCGGGTCGCCGGAGCCAGTCCGGACAGCAGCGCGCCCGCCGGCAGCGAGGCTTCCACCGCGAAACAGATCTCGCCGCGGTGGCGCTGCTCGGCGGTGGCGATCGCCCGGGTGATCTCTTCCAGGCATCCGGCCGGGAACAGGGTGCGCGCCGAGGGCGCGAACAGGTGCCTGAGCAGGCGCATCACGTCCCTCACCAGCCGCCGGAGGCGCCACCGCCCCCGCTGAAGCCACCGCCGCCACCCCAGCCACCTCCGCCGCCGAAGCCGCCGCCGAACCCTCCACCGCCCCGGCCGCCACCGCCGAACGGAGGTCCGCCCCAGCCGCCGCCACCCCAGCCGCGGTCGTTCGCGTAGCGGCCCGGCCGGGCCAGGCTGGCCAGGCCGAACAGCAGGCCGATGAGCGCGCCCAGGCCGCCAACCAGCAGCATCCCCGACAGCAGCAGCGCCACCCCGCCGGCCGCGCCGGCGCCGATCACGCCACGCAGCGGACGCGGGGCGCGCGCAAAGATCCCGCGGACCACCTGCGCGGCGATGAACGCGGCGAACAGCCCGACCAGCCAGCCGCCGCCGGACCCGGAGGCCCGGTGGCCGGCCATCGGCTCGGGCAGCGGCTCGCCGTCGACCAGCCCGACCAGCACCGCGCTCGCCTCGACGATGCCGCCGGCGAAGTCGCCCGCGCGGAAGCGTGGGACCAGGTACTCCTGGATCACCCGCGAGGCGGTCGCGTCGGGAATCGCGCCCTCCAGTCCGTAGCCGACCTCGATGCGGACCCGGCGGTCGTCGATGGCGACCACCAGCAACAGGCCGTCGTCCACGCCCTGGCGGCCCAGCCGCCACTGGTCGTACACCCGCACCGCGTATTGCGCGATGTCCTCGGGCACGGTGGTGGGGACCACCAGCACCTGCAGCTGGCTGCCCTTGCGTTGCTGCAGGGCGAGTGCCTGCGCCTCCAGTTGCCGCACCGTGCCCGCGTCCAGGGTGCCGGTGGTGTCGACCACCGGCGAGTCCAGGGCCGGGATCGGCGCCAGCTCCTGCGCCTGGGTCCACGGGGCAAGCAGCAGCGCAAGGAGCAGCCCGCACGCCTGGAGGGCGGACAGCCAGCGCCGCCCGCCGGGCAGGCGCTCAGCCATTCGAGCCGAAGTCCACCTGCGGCGCCTGCTGGATCTGCTGCAGGTTGTCGACGGTGAAGTTCGGCCTGGTCTGGTAGCCGAACACCTTGGCGGTGAGGTTCTGCGGGAACTGCCGGATGAAGGTGTTGTAGTCCTGCACCGCGCCGATGTAGCGCTGGCGCTCGACGGTGATGCGGTTCTCGGTGCCTTCCAGCTGTGCCTGCAGCTGCAGGAAGTTCTGGTCGGCCTTGAGCTGCGGGTAGTTCTCGGCCACCAGCAGCAAGCGCCCGATCGCGCTCTGCAGCTGTCCCTGGGCCTGCTGGAACTGCTCCAGCGAAGCCTGGTCGCCGGCATCCACGTTGACGCTGCCCACCCGCGAGCGTGCTTCGGTCACCTCGGTGAACACCTGCTGCTCGTGCTGGGCGTAGCCACGCACGGTGGCCACCAGGTTGGGCACCAGGTCAGCGCGCCGCTGGTAGACGTTGATGACCTGCGACCAGGCCGCATCCACCGCCTCTTCCTTCTGCTGGATGGTGTTGTAGCCACAACCGCTGAGCAGCAGTACCAGTACCAGCGCCATCAACCGGGCCATGCGATCACTCCGTCCAAAAGGGGCCGCGCCATTGCACCACCGGCCGTGCGAAGGGGCGGTTCACGCCCCGCCGTGCTCCGGGAACCGGCGCAGGCCGGCGCGCTTCTTGGCCCACAGGTTCAGGAACTCCACCGCCGCCGAGAAACCCATCGCGCCGTAGATGTAGCCCTTCGGCACGTGCAGGTCGAAGCCCTCGGTCACCAGGTAGGCGCCGATCAGCACGATGAAGGCCAGCGCCAGCATCTTCACCGTGGGGTTGCGGTCGATGAACTGGCCCAGCGGCCGCGCCGCCAGCAGCATCATCGACACCGCCAGCAGGATCGCCGTGACCATGATCCAGGTCTGGTCGGCCATGCCCACCGCGGCGATCACCGAGTCCAGCGAGAACACGATGTCGATCACTGCGATCTGCGCCATGACCATGCCGAAAGAGGCGGCCGGCCTGGCGTGGACGTCGGCCGACTCGGGCTCGCCGACGATGCCGTCGCGGATCTCCATCACCCCCTTCACCAGCAGGAACGCGCCACCGAGGATCAGCACCAGGTCGCGCACCGAGATGCCCTGCCCGAACAGCGTGAACAGATCGTGGGTCAGCCCGGCCAGCCAGGCCAGGGTGAGCAGCAGCACGATCCGCGAGATGCAGGCAACCGCAATGCCGATCTTGCGTGCCCGCTCGCGCACCGTGACCGGCAGGCGGCTGACGGCGATCGAGATGAAGACCAGGTTGTCGATGCCCAGCACGATCTCGATCGCGCTCAGGGTCAGCAGGGTGATCCAGACTTCCGGATCGAGCAGCATTTCGTACACGGGCGTTTCCGTTCCAGTGATTCGGGGGTGTTTGGATCAGCCAGCGCCGAGGCGCGGCCAGAGGATGGCCGCCCAGCTCAGCGCGACCAGGAGCATGGCGAGGAACACCGCGGCCGAGCCCATGTCCTTGGCCCGCCCGGCCAGTTCATGGTGCTGCGCGCCGTAGCGTTCGATGACCGCCTCGATGGCGGAGTTGAGCAGTTCCACGACCAGCACCAGCACCATCGGCGAAATCAGCAGCATCCGTTCCACGCCATCGGTGCCCAGCCACCAGGCCAGCGGGGCGAGCACGACGAACAGGTAGACCTCCAGCCGGAAGGAGGATTCGTGGTACCAGGCCGCGCCCAGGCCCTGCAGCGACCACCGGGCCGCGGCCAGTACCTGCGCTGGCCGCCGCGGAAGGTGGCCGGTCTCGTCCGCCATTGGACTCAGTGCGTCCGCTCGGGGGCGGGCGTGGAACGGCGTTGCTCGGCTGTGCGGGACATTCAAAGGGGACCGGTGCTGCGCGCAAGCGGGCGATTCTGCCACAGTGGTCCCGGCCCTGCCCGGGGCTTCACCCCGCGGGCACCGGGACGTGCCAGCATCACCCGTACCGGGCCAACCCCAGGACACCTTCCATGCGACCGATTGCTATCCTCGGGACCTTCGCCATCCTTGCCATGGGGACCGCCATGTCCGCCACCTTCCCGCAGGCCAGACCGCAGGCGCTGCACCCGGACGACGCGCTTTACCAACCGCTGCTGGAAACCGCCACCGCCCCGCTGCGCCAGCTGTTCGGCGAACATGTGGTGGTCGAGGTCGAGCGCCTGGACTGCCTGGGGCGCTGGGCGTTCCTGCAGGGCAACATGCGCACCCCCGGCGGGCAGCGGCCGGACTTCCGCGGCACCGACTACGCCGACCGTGCGGCGGCCGGAAGCATGTCGGACGTCTACGTGGCGCTGTTGCGCCATGATCCGGCGCCCGCAGGGGCCGGGGCGGACGCCGCCGCCGTCCCGGAGGCCGCTGTCGATGCGGACAGCGGCGATGCCACCGCCGGCTGCGCGACCGGCCCCGGCGAATGGGTGATCCTCGACCACGCGATCGGACCGGGCGACGTCAGCTGGCTGACATGGCCGCAGGAGCACGCGGCACCGAGGGCCGTGTTCGGGTTCTGAAACCGGATACCCCGAAACGAAAAAGGCCGGGGGCTGGGCCACCCGGCCTTTTCACATCGCCCGCCCGGCTCAACGCGGCGGGGTGATGATCTCGTAGTTGCCCGAAGCGCCGCCCCAGCTCACGCGCTGGCTGCCGTCGGCGTTGACGTTGTTGGAGCCGATGAACTTCGGCTGGCCGTTCTCGAAGCCGTGGAACAGGACCACGTGCGACTGGCCGTTCTTCTGCATCAGCACCACGTCGCCGGGCTTGGCGTTGGCCAGTGAGGTGGTCTGCCAGCCGGCGCCCTTGAGGTTGGAGGCCAGCACGTCGACCGAGGCGCTGGCCTGGCCGGAGTCGATCATTCCGGCCTTCTGCAGCACCCCGGAAACGAAGTTGGCGCAGTTGACGTTGTTGGGCACCCAGCTTTCCATCGGGATGTCGCCGCTGTGCTTGAGCTCGCTGGCATTGCGGCCGAGCAGGCCTTCGGCGATGGCGGCGGCGTCCGCGCCGTTGCCGGACCCGGCCGCGACGGGTCCGGTGGACCCCACCGGACCGGCCGTGGCCGTGCCGCCCGCGCCGGTCGCGCCGGTCGCGCCCGTCGCGCCGCCGGGGATCGCGAGGCTCCCTCCGGCGTAGATCAGGTCGGGGTTGGTGATGTGCGAGTTGGCGTCCATCAGCGCGTTCACGCTGGTGCCGTAGCGCTGTGCGATGGCCGACAGGGTGTCGCCCCAGGAGATGCTGTGGTTGCCGATGGCGGTCATCGTTCCTCTCCGTCGGGGCCGGGCCCCGGCTGTGGTATGGAGGGCCGCAGGGGGCCTCGATGGCTGCAGTGTTGTCCGGCTTCCGCGGTGCCCACAACCGGGGGCAACCCTAGATGGGGCCGCCCCGGGGGACCTTCACTCGTCGGCGTAGATCGCCACTCCGCGGCTGCCGTCGGGATTGATCCAGCCACGGTACATGCCGGCGGTATTGAACGGCATGGCGATGTTGCCCTGCGCATCCAGCGCGATCGCCCCGCCGTCGCCGCCAGCCTCCACGACCACGCCGTTCACCACCGCCTCGGCCGCCGTGGCCAGGCTGTCGCCGCGATAGGCCATGCGTGCGCACACGTCATGCGCGACCGCGTTGCGGATATAGAACTCGCCCCAGCCGGTGCCGGATACCCCGCAGCCCGCGTCGGCCCAGGTACCGGCGCCGACCAGCGGCGAATCGCCGACCCGGCCCCACTTCTTGTTGGTCATGCCGCCGGTGCTGGTGGCCGCGGCGATGTGTCCGCGGGCATCGAGCGCCACCGCGCCGACGGTACCGAAGTAGGCGGCCGCGTCTTCCCGGCCGGCCGCGGCCTGGCGCTGCGCGCGCTCCAGCGCACGGCGGCGCGGCGCGGTATCGAACCAGTCGTTGGGCACCCGTTCGATCTCGCCACGGGTATCGGCGAACGCTTCCGCGCCGCCACCGGCCAGCATCACGTGGGGCGAATGCTCCATCACCGCTCGCGCCAGGCGGATCGGGCTGCGCACGGTGGTCACCCCGGCCACCGCGCCGGCGCGACGGGTGTGGCCTTCCATGATCGAGGCATCCAGCTCGTGACCGCCCTCGGCGTTGAACACCGCGCCCTTGCCGGCGTTGAAGTGGGGCGATTCCTCCAGCACCCGCACCGCGGCCTCCACCGCGTCGAGCGCGGCACCGCCGCCGGCGAGGACATCGCCGCCGGCGGCAAGTGCCTGCTGCAGCGTGGCGCGGATCGCGCGCTCGGCCTGCGGATCGAGCGAGCCGCGCTCGATCACCCCGGCGCCGCCGTGGATCACCAGCGCGGTGCGGCCCGCGGCAGCCGCGTCGTCAGGCCTGGCGTGGGCGCAACCGGTGGCCAGGGCCAGCAATGGCACGGCCAGCAGCAGGGAAGGTCGCATGTTCGGCTCCAGAGGGGTGGTGGCCGGAGCATGGCGCCCCGGCCGCCGCGTGTCACCGGCCGACGGTCATGGCTACTGCTGCCGCAGGGCTTCGATCGGGTCCAGCTGCGAGGCCTTGCGCGCCGGGTAGTAGCCGAAGAACAGGCCGGTGGCGATCGAGAAACCCGCCGCCAGCCCGACCACCTGCAGGTCCACCACCACCGGCAAGGAACCGAACCGTCCGACCAGCAGCGCCCCCACCACCCCGATCGCGATGCCCAGCGCGCCACCGATCAGCGAGATCAGCATCGCCTCGGCAAGGAACTGGCGGCGGATGTCCGATGGCCCCGCGCCCACTGCCAGGCGCAGTCCGATCTCGCGGATCCGCTCGGTCACCGAGACCAGCATGATGTTCATGATCCCGATACCGCCTACCACCAGCGAGATGGTCGCCACCGCGGCCAGCAGCAACGACATCAGGCGGGTGGTCTGGGTCCGGGTGGCGACGATCTCGGCGATGTTGCGGACCCGGAAGTCATCCTCCGCGCCGGGCTGGATGTCGTGGCGCTGGCGCAGCAGGGCCTCGATCTGCTCCTGCACGTAATCCAGGTCCCCGGCGCGGGTCACCCCCACCGCGATCTGCTGCACCGCGCCCGGCGGCAGGCCCATCGAGCCCATCAGCCGGCGCCGTGCGGTCTCCAGCGGCACCAGGATCACGTCGTCCTGGTCCTGGCCCCAGCCGCCCTGGCCCTTGGAGTCCAGCACCCCGACCACGGTGAATGGCACCCGCCCCAGGCGGATCGATTCGCCCACCGGGTCCTGGTCGCCGAACAGCTCCCGGCGCACCGTCTCGCCCAGTATCACCGGCTTGGTCGAACCGCCGTAGTCGCGCGCATCGAAACCGGCACCCAGTGCCAGGCCCCAGGCCTCCAGCTCGAACCAGTCCGGCTGCACGCCCTGCCAGCTGGCCGACCAGTTGTTCTCGGCGAACACCACCTGGGTGCTGCCACGCAGCACCCCGCCGACGTACTGGACCTCGGGAATTTCCTCGCGGATCGCCTCCGCGTCACGGGTGGTCAGGGTGTAGAAGCTGGTCGCGCTGGCGCGCACACCGCCGGCCACGCGGCGGGTATTGGGATTGATGTCGAGCCGGTTCGAGCCCAGTCCGGAGACCAGTTTGTCGATCTCCGACTGGGTACCCTGCCCGACCGAGACCATCACGATCACCGCGGCGATGCCGATGATCACGCCCAGCGAGGTCAGCGCGCTGCGCAGCCAGTTGCCGCGCAGCGCGTAGGCCGCCGTGCGCAGCACTTCCAGGACGTTCATGCCGGCTCCTCCTGCAGGTGCAGCTCGCCGTCGTGCATGACGTAGGTCCGGTCCGCATGCGCGGCGACCTCGGGGTCGTGGGTGATCAGCACCACGGTGTGGCCGTCGTCGCGCAGTTGCTTGAACAGGGCGAGGATCTCCTCGCCGGTGCGGCTGTCCAGCGCGCCGGTCGGCTCGTCGGCCAGCAACACCGGGGCGCGGTTGATCAGCGCCCGGGCAATCGCCACGCGCTGCTGCTGGCCGCCGGAAAGCTCGCTGGGCCGGTGCGACTCGCGACTGGCCAGGCCCACCGCGGCCAGCGCCTGGTGCGCGCGCCCGGTGCGCTCCGCGCCGGGAATGCCGGCGTAGGCCATCGGCATCGCCACGTTCTCCAGCGCGGTCATCCGCGGCAGCAGGTTGAAACCCTGGAACACGAAGCCGATCGTGTCCCGGCGCAGCACCGCCAGTGCCTCGGCGTCCAGCGTGGACACGTCGACCCCGTCGCACAGGTAGCTGCCGGTGGTCGGGGTGTCGAGGCAGCCCAGCAGGTTCATCAGGGTCGACTTGCCCGAACCGGAGGGCCCCATGATGGCGACGAACTCGCCGTGTCCGATGCGCAGGTCCACTCCGCGCAGGGCCACCACCTCGGCCTGGCTGCCCGGCGAGTAGACCTTGCCCAGGCCGCGGGTCTCGATGACCGGCGGCCGATCGCCGACGGTCGCGGCCGGCGCGGGGCCGGTCACGACGGACGCTCGCTGCCGACGACCACCTGGTCGCCGTCCTCCAGCGGGCCCGAGACCTCGGTCCAGCTGCCGTCGCTCGCCCCCACGCGCACCATCACCGCGCGCACGCCGCCGCCCTCCAGCAGGTACAGCGGTGCGCGGCGGGCACCGGCCAGGGCCGCCAGTCCGCGGTCCCATTCGGCCTGGCGAACCTCGTCCAGGGTGGCGCGGAAGTCCGCGAACTGGGCCGCCAGGCGCTCGCCCGTCCGCTGGCGCATGGCGGCCTGCATGTCGCCCGAGGGGGCACCGCCCGCCGCCTGCGGGGCCGGACCGCCCGCACCCGCGCCCGTGGACGCGGCCGCGGTGCGGCGCTGGGCCGCCTGCCCGCGCATCCGCTCCAGCGCCGCGTCCAGCGCCGACTGCTGCGTGGCATCCAGCCCGAGCCCGGCCCCGAGTGCGGCGATGTCCCCGTCGAACCCGCCCGCGCCCCGCTGCGGCGGAGCGATGCCGGCATCCTCGGCCGGCTTGTAGCGCAGCGCCGCGTTGGGCACCCGCAGCACCGCGTCGCGGCGGCTGACCTCGATCTCGGCATTGGCGGTCATGCCCGGCAGCAGCACCTGGTCGGCGTTGTCCACCGCCACCACCACCGGATAGGTGATCACGTTGTTGGTGTTGGTGGCCGACAGGCGGATCTGCTGGACCTCGCCGCGGAAGCGCCGGTCGGGGAAGGCATCCACGGTGAAGGACACGCCCTGGCCGGAGACGACCTGGCCGATGTCGGCCTCGTCGATCGCCAGCTCGATCTCCATCTGCGACAGGTCCTCGGCGATCTGGAACAGCACCGGCGCCTGCAGGCTGGCCGCCACGGTCTGTCCCGGCTCCACGGTGCGGGTCAGCACCACGCCGTCGACCGGCGAGCGGATCTCGGTGCGCTCCAGGTTCAGCCGCGAGGTCTGGGTCGAGGCCTGCTGCTGGGTGATCTGCGCCCGCGCGGCGTTGACCTGGGCGCGGGCCTGGTCGAGCGCGGTGCGCGCCACGTCGACGTCGCTGGCCGAGACCAGCTGCGACCGGCCCAGTTCGGACTTGCGCCGGTAATCGGCCTCGGCGTTGCGCAGCGCCGCCTCGGCGGTGGCCAGGCTGGCGCGCGCGGCGTTGGCCGAGGCGGTGCCCTGCTCGATCTGCGCCTGGTAGGTGCTGGGGTCGATCCGGGCGATGACCTGGCCGCGGCTCACCTGGTCGTTGAAGTCGGCCAGCACCTCGGTGACCAGGCCGGAGATCTGGCTGCCGACGTCGACCGTGGAGATCGCCCGCAGGGTACCGGTCGCCGAGATCACCACCCGGATGTCGCCACGCTCCACGGTTGCGGTGCGGTAACCGCTGCCGGCGTCCCCGCCTGCCCGGCCCTGCCACCACCAGGCGCCCGCCAGCACGAGCAGCACCACGACGGCAATGACCAGGGGAGTGCGCCAGCGGCGCCGGTGCGCGGATGCGGCCGCGCGCGAACGGGAGGGATGTGCCATGCGGGCCTCGGAGGGGTGACTGGAGACACCAACGCACCGGCGGGGGAGTGGTTGACCGCCCCGTTCAGCCCATGAAGCGGATCGTCGCCAGGGTGCCATCGCCCGGCAGGCTCTCCAGCGACACCGGCCAGCCCAGCCGCTCGCCCAGGCGGCGCGCGATCGACAGGCCCATCCCGGCGCTCTGCTCGCGGTTCACGTCGGCGCGGAAGAACGGCTTGAAGGCGTTCGACAGCGTTTCCGGGTCCATGCCGATGCCGGTGTCGCGGACCTCGATCCGGTCCCCGTACAGGTGCACCTCGACCCGCCCCTGCTCGGTGAACTTCACCGCGTTGCTGAGCAGGTTGCCCAGCATCACCGCCAGCACGTGGGCCGGACCGAACAGGGTGGTGGCGCCATGGTCCACCAGCCCGATCTCCACCGGTTTGCCGGCCGCCAGCGGGCGCATCCGCTCGACCTGCTCGGCGGCGACCGCGGCGACATCGAACTCGCTGCTCTGCGGGGCGTTGCCGGCCTCGCGGGCGAGGATCAGGAAGGCATCGATCACCGCCTCCATGTCCCGCCCGGCCCGCTGGATCCGCGCCAGCGAGCGCTGCGTCCGCGCCGGGGTGTCCGGGTCGGCGATCATCATGTCCGCCGCCACCCGGATCACCGTCAGCGGCGTGCGCAGCTCATGGCTGGCATCGCGGGTGAAGTCACGCTCGCGCTCGACGAAATCCCCGACCCGCTCGGCCAGCCCGAGCAGCGCGCGCGAGAGCTGGTGGACCTCCGCGCCGGCATCGTCGGGCAGGTTGCCCGGACGGATGGCGTCGGTATCCGGATGCCGGGGATCCCAGCGCGAGACCACCCGCGACAGCCAACTCACCGGCAGCACCATGCGCTTGGAGGTGCGGTAGGTCAGCCAGGTCATCAGGTAGGTGGCCGCGAGCGAGAGCAGCAGCGAGGCCAGCCCGGTCCACAGGATCGCCCGGTCGATGTGCCCGGCTTCGAAGGACAGGTAGAACGTCCCCGGCTCCCGGCGGTCGACCAGCACGTCGTGCTTCACCCCCGGCCGGCCGTCCTCCTCGACCCGGTGGCGGCCCGGTTCGAGCCCGCGTATGTGGGCCGGAACCGTCTCCTCGCCGCCGGCCGGCGCGAAGTATCCGGCCATCGTGCTGGTGTGCGGCAACCGCACGGGGGTGCCGGACGCATGCGCGGACCACCAGATGTCGGCCTCGCGCTGCATGCGCTCGTCCAGCACCGAGCCACGCACCGCCACCCCGGCCAGCACGATGCCGATGGTGATCAGCACGCTGGCGACCGCGGCCTGCGCAATGAACGCCAGCTTGATCCGACGTGGGAGCCCGGGTGACATTACCGCCCGCCGGTCACTCGGGCGGCTGGCTGATGTCGGCGATCCGGTAGCCGGCGGACTGCACGGTGTGCAGCAGCTGCTTGTCGAACGGCTTGTCGATGGTCTTGCGCAGGTTGTAGAGGTGGCTGCGCAGGGTGTCCGAGTCGGGCAGGCCGTTGCCCCAGATCTCGCGTTCGATCTCCTGCCGGCTCACCACCCGCGGCGATTCGCGCATCAGGATGGTCAGCAGGCGCAGGCCGATCGGCGAGAGCTGCAGCTCGGCGCCGCCACGGGTGACCCGCAGGCTGGCCGGGTCGAGCACCAGGTCGGCGACCTTCAGCACCTCGCCGCCCACCTGGCGGCGCTCGCGGCGGATCAGCGCCCGCAGCCGGGCTTCCAGCTCCTGCACCGCGAAGGGTTTGGTCAGGTAATCGTCGGCACCGGCGGACAGGCCGGTGAGCTTCTCGTCGAGGGTATCGCGCGCGGTGAGCATCAGCACCGGCGTGGACTTGCGGGCCTCCTCGCGCAGGCGCTTGCAGACTTCCACCCCGTCCAGCCGCGGCAGCATCAGGTCGAGCACGATCACGTCGTAACTGTTCTCCGCGGCCAGGCGGTAGCCGTCCAGGCCGTCGGCGGCGTAATCGATCTCGAAGCCGCGGCTTTCAAGGTATTCGCCCATCATTTCGGAAATGTTGCGGTTGTCCTCGATCAGGAGGACCAGGCCACCGTCCCGGTTCGACTGCATAGAACTGTCTCCCACCTTCAATTTTGTGAAGGCTGCCGCGCGGGAGGTCTAGGCGGCGTGAAGGATTTCACCTGCCATACCCGCTGGTTTCACGCCGGCCCGCTATCCTTCTCGGCTTGCTTGACCCGTTGCCACAGTGTTTCCTGGGCTTCCAGGTCCAGCGAACGCATCGGGGCACCGCCGCCGGCGGCCAACTTTTCCATAGCGCGGAAGCGGCGCTCGAACTTGCCGTTCGCTCGCCGCAGCGCAGTGCCCACGTCCACTTCGGCGTGCCGCGCCAGGTTGCAGGCGACGAACAGCAGGTCGCCGATCTCCTCCTCCAGCCGCGCCCGGGCCGCGGCACTGCCCCGGTCCGGTGCCGCCAGTTCCGCCTGGACCTCGGCGATCTCCTCGTGCAGCTTGTCGACCACCGGACCGGGCGCAGGCCAGTCGAAGCCGACCCGGGCCGCGCGCTTCTGCAGCTTCACCGCGCGCTGCCATTCGGGCAGGCCACGGGCGATGCCGGCCAGCGCCGAGGCGTCCCGATCGCCGGCAGCCTCGCGCTCGCGGCGCTTGATCTCCTCCCACTGCCCGGGGCTGCCGTCGCCTTGGCCGCCGGCGAACACGTGCGGGTGGCGACGGACCATCTTGTCGGCGATCGCCCCGGCCACCTCGTCGAAGCCGAACAGCCCTTCCTCCTCGGCCATGCGGGCGTGGAACACCACCTGCAGCAGCAGGTCGCCGAGCTCCCCGCGCAGGTCGTCCATGTCGCCGCGGTCGATGGCGTCGGCCACCTCGTAGGCTTCCTCGATGGTGTACGGGGCGATGCTGGCGAAATCCTGCTCCAGGTCCCACGGGCAGCCGCCGTCGGGATCGCGCAGCGCGGCCATGACCGCGAGCAGGCGCTCCAGGTTCGAACCGGCCGGGGGACGTTGTTTCATGCGCCTACCGCCCCGCCCAGTCGCGCCAGGGCAGCGCGGGGTCACCGAGCGCGATGAATCCGCCGTTGAGCAGGCTGTCGCGGCAGTTGTAGCGGAACGGGCGGCCCTGCAGGTCGACGAGCTGGCCGCCCGCGCCCTCGACCACCGCCTGGGCGGCGGCGGTATCCCACTCGCTGGTGGGGCCGAAGCGCGGGTAGCAGTCGATCCCGCCCTCGGCCAGCACGCAGAACTTGAGCGAGGAGCCCAGCCCGACCGCTTCGGTCTCGCCCATGCGGGCAATGAAGTCCTCGGCGTCGCGGGTGCGGTGCGAGCGGCTGGCGGCCACCCGCAGCGGGGCGGTGGCCGGCGCGCGCACCCGGACCGGCCGTTCGCCATCGGCATCGCGCCGCCATGCGCCCAGCTCCGCGCCGCCGTGCCAGGCGGTCCCGGTCACCGGCGCCTGCACCACGCCATAGCGGACGACGCCGTCCTGGATATAGGCGATGTTGACGGTGAACTCGCCATTGCGCTTGATGAACTCGCGGGTGCCATCGAGCGGGTCGACCAGCCACAGGCGGTCCCAGTGGCGGCGCCGGGCGATCTCCTCCGGCGCGGACTCCTCCGACAGCACGGGAATGCCGGGGGTCAGGGCACGCAGGCCGTCGACGATGCAGTGGTGGGCGGCGAGGTCGGCGGCGGTGACCGGCGACTGGTCGGCCTTGCGCACCACGTCGAAGTCGCGCCGGTAGACGTCCAGGATCGCGGCGGCGGCGGCATTGGCGATCGCGATCACGCCCTCGCGCAGGCCGGTGTCGAGTTCCATCCTCAAGCCCGGTGGTGGCGCAGCCACTCGCGCGCCATGAACAGGGCGGCGATGCTGCGGCCTTCAGAGAAATCCTCGCGCAGCACCAGCTCGTGCAGTGCGTCGAGTTTCCACGGCACCACCTCCAGCGGCTCGGGCTCGTCACCGGGCAGGCGCTCGGGGTAGAGGTCGCGGGCGATCACCATGTGCGCGCTGTGGCTCATGTAGGTCGGCGCCAGGGTCAGCTGGCGCAGGTCGACCAGCTCACGCGCGCCGTAGCCGGCCTCTTCCTTGAGCTCGCGGTCGGCCGCCTCCAGCGCCCCCTCGCCGGCATCGATCCGCCCCTTGACCAGGCCAAGCTCGTAACGGTGCATGCCGGCCGCGTACTCGCGCACCAGCAGCACGGTGTCGTCATCGAGCAGGGGCACCACGATCACCGCACCATGGCCGCGGCTGTGCAGGCGCTGGAAGCGGCGGCGCTCGCCGTTGGAAAACTCCAGGTCCAGGTGCTCGAGCCGGTACGGCCCGGCCTCCTCGACGCTGGTGCCGTGGACGACCGGCAGGCGACGGGTCACGACCGGGCCCCCCACCCTTCACTGGGCGAGCGGACGATGCCGGAGGGTGGGTGGATAATGGCGGGATGCGGATGACGACTCACGATGCTTCGATGCTAGCAGAGCGCGGTTGCGGCCAGACCATGAAGGAGAACGGCCTGTGCGGGTGACCCGGATCCATGTCGAACTGCCGCTGGCGCCCGGGATGGAGCTCGACTTGCCGGAAGCCCAAGCGGGGCACCTGGTGCGCGTGCTGCGCCTGCGCGCCGGAGACGCGTTCGTGCTGTTCAGCGGTGACGGCCACGATTACCAGGCGAGCGTGCTGGTGGCCGACCGCCGCGTGGTGCGGGTCCGGGTGGGCGCCGGGCAGCCGGTCGAGCGCGAGTCGCCGCTGCGGCTGGTGCTGCTGCAGGGCATCGCACGTGGCGAGAAAATGGACCTGATCCTGCAGAAGGCCACCGAACTGGGGGTGGCGGAGTTGCTCCCGCTGTCGTCCGATCGCAGCGAGGTCAGGCTCGATCCGCCACGTGCCGCCAAGCGCCTGGCGCACTGGCGCAGCGTGGTCGCCGCGGCCTGCGAGCAGAGCTGGCGGGCACGCGTGCCTGCGGTCGCACCGCCGCGCGGACTGGCCGAAGTGCTCGGCTCGCTGCCGGCCGGCGGCCTGCGGCTGCTGCTGGACCCTGAAGGTGACCGGGCGCTGACGGCGTTGCGGCCACCGGCGGGAGAGCCGGTGTACCTGGCGATCGGTCCGGAAGGCGGCTGGTCGGACCGTGACCGCGAGCAGTTGCACGGGGCCGGGTTCGCGGGGCTGCGCCTGGGGCCACGGATCCTGCGCACGGAAACCGCGGGACTGGCGGCGGTCGCCGCCCTGCAGGCCTGCTACGGCGACCTGCGCTAGCCGGTGCGGCTCAGTCCGCGGCGCCGCCGGCCTCGCCGGTGGCGGATCCACCTCCGGACGCGTCCGCCGCCTCGAGCGCTTCGCTGATCCGGGCTTCCATTCCGTGAAGGTCGGGTACCAGCGCCTTCTCCTCGTTGAGCACCACCCGCGCCAGCACCAGCGGGGGCAGCGCGACGCCCGCGGCCTCCACTTCCAGCGCGCTCCGCGACACCGTGACCAGCCGCGGGAAGCCGCTGCTGAGGATCGCGAAGTACGGCAGCCCCGGGCGCGCGCCCAGCGCCTTGAGCACCAGCACCTTGGTCCCGAGATCGGTCCGCTCGTCGCCCGCGGCGCGGCCCCCGGCCATACGCGCGGCGGCGACCAGCGGTACCGGCCAGCCACGCCACCGGATGCGGCCGAGCAGCCATTCCGGGGCATCGGCCACGGGCTCGGGTTCGGCGTAGGACAGCACCTCGGCGATCGACGCGTTCGGCAGCAGCAGGCGTGCGCCCGCGACCTGGATCAGGACTCCGCGGATATCCCGTTGTCCGTCGCGGGCGGCGGCGCCGGGCGCGCCGGGGTCGTGTGGAATGTTCATGCGGACTCTCCGCCGCCGGGCCAGCGATCGGCGATGCGGGCGGCAAGCTGGACCGGGGTCGCGGTGTCGCCACCGCGGTTCTTCAGCGCCAGTGACGCCGCGGGGTCATAACAGCCCTCGGCGACCTGGCCCACGACCAGTGCGCCGGCCAGGCGCTGCTTCATCAGGCCGTCGACCAGGGTGGGGTCGCTGCCGCTGAGCAGGACCACCGCGCTGTCGCCCGGCGGCAGCACGTCGAGCAGTTCGCCGCCCGTGGTGAAACGGGGGCCGTCCGGCGTCATCGCCAGGCCCAGCTCCGGGGGCACGATATGGACCACGCCACGCTCCAGCGGCGCGCCGTGCTGTGCCAGGGTCACCGGCAGCGGGCTGATGCGCTGCATCTGCGCGACCAGCTTGTCGTAGCGCGCGCCGTCGAGCTGCTGGCGGACCAGCACGGGCCGCGGCAGCGTGGGCGGCAACGCGCCGAGCAACTGGCGTACCGCGTCGGGGCCACCGATTCCGGCCAGTACGACGACGGCACCGGATGGACCGGCTGCGGGCGGCGCATCGTCGACCAGCTGCAGCCCCGCGATACGCGACTCCAGGATGTCCAGGTCACGTTCGAAGCGGCCCCTGGCCTCGGCCTCGTCGGCGCCGCCGGGCGCCATGCCGGCGCCATCGTCAAGGCTGAGCACCTCGGGCCGCCGCGCGGCCGTTTCCATTTCCGCTCCCGCTTCCGCTTCCGGCACCGGCTCCCGCGACACCGGACCGGATGCAGGCTCCGGAGGGAACGCGGGTGCCGGCTCGAAGCCCTCGTCGCCGGACTCCGCCAGCACCGGATCGAAGGGGCTTGCAGCCGGTTCGGGTTCGGCCGCCGGCACAGCGGGTTCCGGCTCCGGCGCGGGCGGCTCCGGCATCCCGCCCGGCCCGCCACCCGCTGCGGCGTCTTCCTCGGGCTCGTGCCCGGGCGGCAGCACGCTGCCATGGCGCTGCAGTTTGGCGACCAGGTGGCGCTGCCAGCGCGCGACCTCCCAGCCCTCGCGCCCCGCGGCGAGTTCGGCCTCCTCGTAGACCACGTCCACCGCCGGATCGAACAGCACCGGATCGAACCGTTCCAGCGCCTCCTCGACCTGCGCCTCCAACGCGACCAGCACCAGCTGCGGCGCCGCGGCGACCAGTGCCTCCGGCTCCAGTTCCCCCGGGTCGGCTTCGAGCACGCAGTCGACGGCCGCTTCCTCGATCACCGCGCGCAGGCGGTCGCGGGCGGGGCCCGGACGGGCAAGCAGGGCGACACGCACCGGTTCAGCGGCCATGGGCGCGGTCCGTCCCCAGCAGTTCCAGCACGTTGCGCATGAGTTCCGGCTCCTGGTAGGGCTTGCCCAGGTAACGCTCCACGCCCAGGTCGATCGCGCGCTGGCGATGCTTCTCGCCGGTACGCGAGGTGATCATGATGATCGGGATCTCCTGCAGGCGCGGGTCGGCCTTCATCTGGGTGGCCAGCTCGTAGCCGTCCATGCGCGGCATCTCGATGTCCAGCAGCATCAGGTCCGGCACCTGCTCGGCCAGGCGCTCGAGCGCGTCGACGCCGTCCTTCGCGGTGACCACCTCCAGATTGTGGCGTTCGAGCACGCGTCCGGTGACCTTGCGCATGGTGACCGAGTCGTCGACCACCATGACCAGCGGGACCGGACGCCGCCCGTCGCCATGGGCCGGCGCCGGGGCGGCCGGCAGCGCGGCATGGCGGCGCACCAACGGGGCCACGTCCAGGATCACCACCACCCGGCCGTCACCCATGATGGTGGCGCCGAAGATGCCCGGGATCGAGGCGACCTGCGGGCCGACCGGCTTGACCACGATCTCGCGGTTGCCCAGGACCTGGTCCACGGTCACCGCGGCGTGCAGCTCGCCGGCGCGGATCAGCAGCAGCGGCATCTGCAGCTGGCCTTCCCCGCGCACCGGCGCGCTGCCGGCCAGCAGGCCCAGGTCGTGCACGGTGTATTCGTCGCCGCCGTAATCGTAGCTGGCCGCGCGGCCACTGCGCTCGGCCTCCAGCAACTGCTCGCGCGGGATCCGGGCGACGCCGCGGACCGAGGCGATCGGGACCGCGAAGGTGGTCTCGCCCACCCGCACGAACACCGCCTGGGTGACCGCCAGGGTCTGCGGCAGGCGCAGGGTGAAGGTGGTCCCGCTGCCGGGGCGCGAGCGGATGTCCAGCGCCCCGCCCAGCTGGCGGACCTCGCTGGCGACCACGTCCATGCCCACCCCGCGGCCCGCCAGGCGGTTGACCTGGGTGGCGGTGGAGAAACCCGGCTCCAGGATCAGGGTGTCGAGTTCGGCGTCGGCCAGCACGGCGCCCGCGCGCAGCAGGCCGCGCTCCTCGCCGCGGCGGCGGATCGCCGCGCGGTCCAGTCCGCCGCCGTCGTCGGCGACCTCGATCACCACTTCCGAGCCTTCGCGGCGCACGAAGATGTTGACCACGCCCTCTTCGGGCTTGCCCGCCTGCCGCCGCTGCTCCGGCGATTCGATGCCGTGGGCGACGGCGTTGCGGAGCATGTGCTCCAGCGGTGCGGTCATGCGCTCCAGGACGTTGCGGTCGAGCTCGCCCTGGGTGCCATCGAGCTTGAGCGCCACCTGCTTGCCCAGCTCCCCCGACGCCTGCCGGACAACCCGGCGCAGGCGCGGCAGCAGGTTGTCGAACGGCACCATGCGCGTGCGCATGAGGCCTTCCTGCAGCTCGGAGCTGACCCGCGACTGCTGCAGCAGCAGGGTCTCGTACTGGCGGGTCAGGTCATCCAGGGTCTGCTGCAGGCTGTCCTGGTCGGCGGCCGACTCGGCCAGCGCGCGCGACAGCTGCTGCAGGTCGGAGAAGCGGTCCAGCTCCAGCGGGTCGAAGGACTGTTCGCGCTGGTCGCCCTCGCGCTGGTAGCGGGCGACGATCTGCGCCTCGGTCTCCATCTCCAGCCGGCGCAGCTGGTCGCGGATGCGGGTGTTGGTGGCGGCCATTTCCGCGATCGCACCGCGGAAGGCGCCCAGCTGCTGCTCGAGCCGGGCGCGGTAGATCGCCACCTCGCCGGCGTAGTTGACCAGGCGGTCCAGCAGGTCGGCGCGGATGCGCACCTGTTCCTGCGGGGCGCGCACCGCGATGTCGTCCTCGTCCAGGGGCGCGGCCACCGGTTCGACCGGGGGCGACAGCGGGGCGAGTCCGGGGGTGTCCGCCGTCGGAATCGCGCTGAGCGGCTCCGTGATCGGGACCGCCGCCGGCGCCGGGGCCGGTACCGCTGGCGCCTGTGCGGCCGCGGGAGCATCGGAGTCAGCGGCGATATCGGACGCCAGCGGAGCATCGGCTGCTTCCACGCCTGCCCGGTCCGGTCCGGATACTGCCGGTGCCGGCGCCGGTACCTCCCGCGACACGGCGGCCGGACGCTCGCCGCGTGCGCGCGCATCGAACTCCTCGATCAGCGCCTGCGGCAGGGCGATGGCCCGGCGGTCGCCGACCCGGCTGACCATGACATGCAGGCGGTCGAACGCGGACTCCAGCAGCGGCACCCCGTCGGCGCCCAGCTCCTGGCGCTGGTCGACCACGGCCTCCAGCAGCGATTCCATGGCGTGGCCCAGCTCGCCGACCTCCATGATCCCGGCCATGCGCGCGCCACCCTTGAGGGTGTGCAGGTCGCGTTGCAGCCCGACCAGGAGTTCGCGGTCCTCCGGCGACTCGCGCAGGCCGGCCAGCAACCCGTCGGAATGGTCGAGAAGGTCCTTGCCCTCCTCGACGAAGATGTCCACCAGTTCCGGGTCCAGCTCGGCCAGGTCGAGCGGCTGCTCCGGGTCCTGAATCCGCACCTTCACAGGCGCGATGCCGGCCGTTTCCGGCTGCTCCGGCTCTTCCGGCTCCCCCTGCTCCTGGTGCTCCTGCGCGGCAGCCGCCTCGGCGGACGCGCGCTCACGCGCCAGCCGGTCGGCCTCGGCATATTCGGCCTCCAGGCGCGCGTACTCCGCCTCCTCTTCGGCAAGACGCTCGGCCTCGAGCCGCTCGTGCTCGGCGCGTTCTCTTTCGAGGCGCTCTGCCTCCAGACGCTCGACTTCGAGACGTTCTGCTTCGAGGCGCTCTGTCTCGACGCGCTCGGCCTCCAGCCGTTCGCCCTCAAGCCGCTCGGCTTCCAGGCGTTCTGCCTCGAGACGCTCGGCTTCGAGGCGCTCCGCTTCGAGGCGCCCTGTCTCGACGCGCTCGGCCTCCAGCCGTTCGCCTTCAAGCCGCTCGGCTTCCAGGCGCTCCGCCTCGAGAAGCTCCGCCTCGAGCCGTTCCACTTCCGCACGCGCGGCGGCATCCCCGGCATCGTTGGCGCCGGCATCCGCGGGGGCCCGCTCCATGGGCTGCTCCATGGGCTGCTCCCCGGCGGTGCCGGCAGCGCCCGTCGCCACGTCCAGGTGCGCGCTCATGTCCACCGCGGTCAACCCTGCGTCCGGCTCCGCGGCACCGGCCTCCGGCTCGTCCTCCAGCTCCACCGGCATCACCGGGCGGACCGGCGGCAGGCTGTCGCGCAGGGCCTCCACGCGAGCCGCCAAGCCTTCGAACAGGGGGACGTGCGGGCGCTCCGACTCCAGTGCGGCAAGCGTCCGGGCGACGGCGTCGGCCGCCGCCGCGATCGCCGCCACGCCCTCGGCGCTGGCCGGCTGCCCGCTGCCCAGCAGCCGGCGTACATAGGCCTCCGCGGGCGAGGTGATGTCGGTGATCACCGGTACTTCGGTCATCGCCAGCGCGCCGTTGAGGGTGTGGATGGCGCGCTGGAGGCGGTCGTCGGCCGGTTGTGGCACCTCCCGCGAGGCCTCCAGCCAGCCGGCGATGGTGGCCAGGTGGCCGCCGGCCTCGGCAGCCAGGATCTCCAGCAGGACCGCGTCGACGGCAGCCGGGACATCCCGCGGGGCAGCTGCCTGCCCGGCGGCTCCGGCATCCGCGGCCGGGGCGGCGGCCGGGGGCTCCGCTGCCGGGGGCGCTTCGGCGGCCGCTGCGGCGGCTTCCAGCGGCCCGTGGTAGTGGGCTTCCTCGCCGGCGGCGACGCGCTCGGCGACCGCCTCCATTGCTTCCAGGTCCGCGGCCACGCCCTGCTCGCCCTGCAGGGCGGCGCGGAACTGCGGCAGCACCACGTGGGCCTGGCCGACCAGCGCCACGACTGCCGGACTGGCATCGCGACTGCCGTCGAGCACCCGGTTGAGCATGTTCTCGATCTTCCAGCTGAACTCGCCCAGCGCGCGCGCGCCGACCAGCCGGCCGCTGCCCTTGAGGGTGTGGAAGATGCGGCGGATCGGGCGCAGCTGCTCGGCATCGTTGGGCGCCTCGCGCCAGCCGTGCAGCAGGCCGCCGAGGTTCGCGACCTCCTCGTCGAGTTCCTCGAGGAAGACCTCGCGGATGTCATCGTCGATGTCCGCGCTGTGCTCGAAGCCGCCCACTGCCGGGGCCGCCGGCGCCGACAACGGGACGGCCTCCGCGTCCGCGTCCGTGGCCGTCGCCGCGGTCCCGGATCCGGCCTCCGGCAGGACGGGGACAGGCGTGTCGGCAGCGCCGGTTTCCGGCACCGCGATGACCTCCCCACCAGCGGGCTGTCGCGGGGATCCGGTCCCGTCGGCCAGGTCCATTCCCAGCGCCGCGGCCGCCCCGTCGCGGTCGGCGAAGCTCACCGGCGACTCGCCCTCTTCCTCGGGGCGCGGGGCCGGCACCGGCCAGTAACCCAGCCGCTCCAGGCTCTGGCGGGCGATGTCCAGGATCCGCTCGCGGCTCGGGCGCTGCTCGCGCAGGGCTTCCAGGTAATACTCGACGCTGGCCAGGGCGTCGGCCATGGTGTCGAGCTGGCGGCTGTTGGGCACGCGCTTGCGGTCCAGCAGCTCGACCTCGGTGTAGCGGCGGATACCCAGCAGGTAGTCGGCCGGCAGCGACAGGTCGAGGATACGCAGCGCACCGCCGACCTCGTCGAGCAGGCGCGGGATCTCGGCCAGCTCGGCGTGGTCCCAGCCGGTTTCGACGAAGGCGACGAAGGCCTGGCGGGCATCGCCGAAGTTGGCGATCGCCTCGCGCACCACGACCTCCAGGACGCGGCGCGACTCGGCTGCCATCAGGTCGGCATCGGCCCGGTCGTCGGGCAACCCGAGCCGGGCGACCTGCTCGTCCAGCGAGGCGTCGACGTAGAGCAGGGCGCCGGCGATGTCGAGCAGCGAGGCCTCGTCGGCCGGCTTCTGGCCGGCGACGATCTCGTGCATCGCGTCGCGCTGCTGCAGCACCACCCCGCGCGCCACGCCCAGGCCCATCATGCCCAGCGTGTCGCTGACCCGGCCCAGGGTCTCGACCTGCGGGCGCAGGTCGTCGACGCCGGTCTGGCCGGTGCGCAGGTGCAGGTCGAGCACGTCCTTGACCCGCAGCAGGTCTTCCTTGATCGCCGCGGACACGGTGTCCAGCAGCGCGCGGTTGCGGCCGCTGAGGCTGCCGCGGGCGTGCTCGATCTCCGATTCGCTGGGCAGCTCGGCGTCGAGCTCGAAAGTACGGCGCAGGTTGTCCAGCGCCGGGTGGCCGCCCTGGCTGTGGGCGACGTGGTAGAGCAGCTGGCGGGTGGGCTCGGCATTGGCCTCGGGGCTGCCGAAGCCGGTGTCGGCCAGCGCGCGGCGCGCCTCGCGCTCGACCCCGCTGAATGCCGCGCGCAGGGCGCGGGTCGGCTGCAGCGCGCCATCGCGCAATGCCCCGGCGACCGACGAGGCCACCCACAGCATCCGCCGCAGCGGCTCCACCGAGACCTGCGAGAGCAGCTCGTCGACGGTGGTGGCGAGTTGCTCCGGGTCGGCCGGCGCGCCGTCCTCGGGCCACTGTGCCAGCGCCTCGCGCAGCGCGCCCAGCGCCGGGCTCGGAGCCGGCCGGCCGCTGCCCGGCAAGGTGGGCTGGCGCGGTTCCGGCACCGGCAGGTCCTGCGGCAGCGGGCGGTCCAGGTCGGGCGCGAACAGGATGCTCTCGTTCAGCCCCGGCTCGCCGCGGGTGGCACGCAGCTCGTTGAGCAGCGGCAGCAGGACGATCGGGATGTCGCGGTGCCCGCCCTGCAGGCGCTCGAGGTAGTCAGGCAACTGCACCGCGCCGCGCATCAGCATCGCGCAGGCGTCGTCGCGGTCGTCGATCGAGCCGTGCACCAGCGCGACCGCCAGCCGCTCCATCTCCTCGGCGACCATCGCCGGGGCGTATAGCTCGATCATCCGCAGGGTGCCGTGGACCTGGTGCAGCAGGCCGGCGCACACCCGCATGCGCTCGACGTCCTCCGGAGCCTGGGAGAAAGCCTCGATCTCCTCGCGGGCATGCCGCAGGGTCTCGTCCAGCTCGGGCTTGATCCAGCCCAGGGTGGTGGTGTCGATAGCGTCGCGCATCACTGTCATCGTTCATCCCCGCCGGCCGCGGGGCCGGGCGCCGGCCGTGCCGCCCGGCGGGTATGGCTGTTCATCCGTCTGCCCGGCCCCCGGTCAGGCCGGAAGCTTGAAGTCGGCCACCGAGCGACGCAGGTCGGCGGCCAGCTGCGCGAGGTTGCCGATGGACTGGGCCGTCTGGTTGGCGCCCTGGCTGGTCTGCGAGGTGATCTGCTGGATCGTGCTCATGGTGCGGGTGATGTTGGCGGCCGCGCCGGACTGCTGCTGCGCCGCCTGCGAGATCCCCTGGATCAGCCCGGACAGGTCCGAGGACACCTTCTCGATCTCGCCCAGCGCGGTGCCCGCGTCCTCGGCCAAGCGCGCGCCGGCGACCACTTCCGAGGTGGTCTGCTCCATCGAGCTGACCGCCTCGTTGGTGTCGGCCTGGATGGTCTGCACCAGCGACTCGATGCGCTTGGTCGCGTTGGAGGAGCGTTCGGCCAGCCGCTGCACTTCGTCGGCGACCACCGCGAAGCCGCGGCCGGCCTCGCCGGCCGAAGCCGCCTGGATCGCCGCGTTCAGCGCCAGGATGTTGGTCTGCTCGGAGATGTCGTTGATCAGCTCGACGATCGAGCCGATCTCCTGCGAGCTCTCGCCCAGGCGCTTGATGCGCTTGGAGGTTTCCTGGATCTGGTCACGGATGTTGTCCATGCCCTGGATCGTCTGGCGCACCACGCCGGCGCCGGTGGTGGCGATCTGCACCGAGCGCTGCGCCACGTCGGCGGACTCGGCGGAGTTCTTCGACACCTGGTCGATGCTGGCGGCGATCTCGCTGATGCGGCTGGAGGCGGAGGTGATCTCCTGCGCCTGGTGCTCGGCGGCCTCGGCCAGGTGCATGGCGGTGGCCTGGGTCTCCTGGGCGCTGGCGGCGACCTGCACCGAGGTGTCGGTGATGGTCTGCACCAGGCTGCGCAGCTGCTCGATGGCGAAGTTGATCGAGTCCGCGATCGCCCCGGTCACGTCCTCGGTGACGGTGGCCTTGACGGTCAGGTCGCCTTCCGCGAGCGAGCCCATCTCGTCCAGCAGGCGCATGATCGCCTCCTGGTTGCGGTCGTTGAGCTCCTTGGTGGTCTCGTAGCGCGCCTGCTGCTGGCGGTTGAGCGAGAACAGCAGGCCGCCGATGGCCAGCAGCGCGAAGGCGCCGGAGACGATCGAGATCCAGATGTTGCCCAGCAGGCTGGTATCGCGCATCGAGCCGAAGGCGGTGAAGGCGTCGAACAGCGAACGCGCCTCGTCGAGCAGGCTGTCGGAGCCGGAGGTGATCGCGTCGGCCGCGGCCTGGGCGGCGAACAGGGCATCGGAGGAGGCCAGGATCGCGTCGAGGTCGGTCTTCATTTCCGCCCACAGCGCCTCGGCCTGGCCCAGCGCCTCGACCGCGCCGGCGTTGGACAGCGCGGCGATGCCGGAGGCCTCGTCACCCGAGCGCAGGCCGGCCAGCACGTTGCCGAACACCGAGGCGTCGCGGGCCAGGCCGTCGCCGGCCGCGGTGGCCGCCGCGCCGCCGGCACGGATCTCGGTCACCCGGCGGGCCATGGTGCCCGACAGCACCACCTGGCGCAGCGCGTAGTAGACCTGCGAGGACGGCGAGCCACTGGTCGACATCGCGCGTACCAGCTCGTCCAGGCGCGCCTGCAGTTGCGGCACCTCGGCGGTGAAGCTGTCGGCCCTGCCGGCCAGGCCCAGAACCGCCTGCTGGCTTCCGGCGAGCTGCTCGGCGCTGTGCTCGAGCGGTGCCCAGGTGGCGTTGGCCTGTTCGATCGGGCCTGCCACGCCCGGCGTCTCGCCGAACTGCCCGGTCAGCTGCGCCAGGGTGCCGTCGATCTGCCCGCGAGTATCGTTGAACGCGCCGAACGCGGCCGCGTCGCCGCCGACCGCTTCGCGCGCCTGCACCGCCAGCTGCTGCGAGTACACCCGCAGGTCGGAGGCCGCGGTGCTGGCCCCGCCCAGCCGCGCGCCCTTCCAGGTGGCGTAGCCGGTATTGAGGCCGAACACGAGCACGGCCAGCGCGAGCAGCACCAGCCAGGTATTGACGCCGGCATTGCGGACCTTGCCGGCCATGGAGTTCATATCAGTGCTCATGGTGTTCCTCGGGTGTGTTGCCGCTGGCGCTGGTGTGCGGGCGGGCCAGCTCGCAGGCGGCCTGCCGGAATTCGGGGGTGCGGGTCAGCCGTTCCAGGCTGAACACGCCCCAGTCGTGACCATCCAGGCGGAAGCCCTGGTCGATGAAGTGGGAGTAGCGGCCGGCCGGGATGCCGGAGGCGGCCAGCACCGGCCCGTCCAGGCGCTGCGCCGGGACGAAGCTGCGCTGGCCGAACAGCTCGTCGATCAGCACCGCGACATCGCCACCGTCCTGGCGCACCAGCAGCATCCGCTGGGCCTCGTGCAGGACGGTGCGCCCGCCTTCCAGGAACTGCTTGAGGTCGGCGACCGGCAGCAGGTTGCCGCGCACGTTGGCCAGCCCGAGCATCCACGGCTGCGAGCCGGGGACCGGGGTGACCTGCGGCAACGGCAGGATCTCGACCACCTCGTCGAAGCCCGACGCCAGCCGGCGGCGGCCGATGCGGTAGCCCACGCCGCGCCACAGCCCCGGCGCCTCCAGCTGCTCGGGCAACCCGGCGACGTGCCCCAGGCTGCGGTGCTCGTAGTCGAGCAGGATCTCGAAGGCGTCCAGTGCCATGGCGGCGAGCCCGGTCACGGCTCCAGCAGCGCGTTGATGCGCGCGACCAGGTCGTCCTCGCGCGGCGGCTTGACGATGTAGTCCCGGGCGCCCTGGCGCAGGCCCCAGGCCTTGTCGGTCTCCATGCCCTTGGTGCTGACGATCAACACCGGGATCGAGCGGGTGTCGTCATCGCGCGAGAGCGCGCGGGTGGCCTGGAAGCCGTTCATGCCCGGCAGGATGATGTCCATCAGGACCAGGTCCGGCCGCTCGCGGCGGCAGATCTCGATCCCGTCCTCGGCGTTGTCCGAGGCCAGTACGTAGTGCCCGTTGCGTTCGAGCAACTGGGTCAGGACCGCCGTATCCGTCGGCGAATCCTCGATCAGCAGGATGCGTGCCATGAATGCCCCACCCCCCTGGGGCCAGTCAGTGTGCGTTGTTGACGTGGGTACGGATCGCGTCGAGGAGCTCCTCGCGCGTGAACGGCTTGGTCAGGTACTGCTCCGAGCCGACGATCCGGCCGCGCGCCTTGTCGAACAGCCCGTCCTTGGACGAGAGCATGATCACCGGCGTGGCCTTGAATACCTGGTTGTTCTTGATCAGCGCGCAGGTCTGGTAGCCGTCCAGCCGCGGCATCATGATGTCGACGAAGATGATCTGCGGCTGCTGGTCGGCGATCTTGGCCAGTGCCTCGAAGCCGTCGGTGGCGGTGACCACCTCGCAGCCCTCACGCCTGAGCAGGGTCTCGGCGGTCCGGCGGATCGTCCTCGAATCGTCGATGACCATGACCCGCAAGCCTTCGAGGCTGCCCTTGCGACCTACATCCTGCATTTGAGTGACACCCCTGTGGCGATCCGTCGACGCGATTCCCCGGCGCGTCGCGAGGCGCCCTTTATTTCAAGCAAGCGCCCGGGTGTCAAGCTGCATCGGACGCCGCCGGCGGCCACCGCGACCTGCGTCACGCCCGCGCGCCGCGGTGCCCGGCACGGCCGGCACGCCTGATACCATCGGCGCAGGCCACCGACGGCGCGATCATGCCCCTGGACATCGTCGTTGTGATGGACCCGATCGGGTCCATCAACATCACCAAGGACTCCACGTTCGCGATGCTGCTGGAGGCGCAGCGGCGGGGCCACCGGCTGCACTACGTGCGCCCGGGCGGGCTGGCGCTGCGCGGCGGCGAAGCGGTCGCCCACATGGCTCCGCTGCAGGTGCGCGAGGACCCGTCGGGCTGGTACGGACTGGGCGACTGGTCCACGATCCCGCTGGGCCCCGGCCATGTGGTGCTGATGCGCACCGACCCACCGGTGGACGCGGAGTACATCCACGACACCCAGATCCTCGGCCTGGCCCAGCGGGCCGGTGCGCTGGTCGTCAACGACCCGCAGGGGCTGCGCGACTACAACGAGAAGCTGGCCGCGCTGCTGTTCCCGCAGTGCTGCCCGGCGACCCTGGTCAGCCGCGACCCGGCCGCGCTCAAGGCGTTCCTCGCCGAGCAGGGCCGCGCGGTGCTCAAGCCACTGGACGGCATGGGTGGACGCTCGATCTTCCTGCTCGGGCACGGCGAGGCGAACACCAACGTGGTGCTGGAAACCCTCACCCGGGGGGGCGCGAGCCTGGCGATGGCCCAGCAGTTCCTGCCGGAGATCTCCGACGGCGACAAGCGCATCCTGCTCGTCGATGGAGAGCCGGTGGATTACTGCCTGGCGCGCATTCCCCAGGGTGACGAGTTCCGCGGCAACCTCGCGGTGGGCGGGCGGGGTGAAGGCCGTCCCCTGAGCGACCGCGACCGCTGGATCGCCTCGCAGGTCGGCCCGGAGATGAAGCGCCGCGGCATGGTGTTCGTCGGCCTGGACGTGATCGGCGACTGGCTGACCGAGGTCAACGTGACCAGCCCCACCTGCATCCGCGAGCTCGACGCGCAGTTCGGCCTGAACATCGCCGGGCAGCTGTTCGACGCCATCGAGGCGCGTGCTTCCGGGTCATGAGCGCGACCCTGGCGGGCCACGACCCGGGCTCCGGCCAGCGTCTCGGGGCGACCCTCGCGCTGTCGCTGGCGCTGCATGCGGCCCTGCTGCTGGGCGTGGGCTTCACCCTCCACCGCGCCGCCCCGGTGGTGCCGACGCTGGATGTCATCCTGACCCGCACCAATACCGTTCTCAGCCCCGAGCAGGCCGACTTCCTGGCCCAGGCCAACAACCAGGGCGGTGGCGAGCACGATCGCAGCACCCGCCCGCGCGAGAACCAGTCCGGACCGCTGCCCCAGCCCGAGGCCGGGCTGGCGGCCCGGCAGCTGCGGGCCCAGGCCCCGGACCCGCAGCCTCCGCCGGAAGCACGGGTGGTGGACAGCGCGCGCGGCGAGCGGCCCCTGGCCGCGGCCCGGGAAACGCCGGAAACGGACACCCGCGCCCTGCCCCGTGGCCCCGAGCGCATTGCCCATGACGCGGAAATGGCCCGGCTGGCCGCCGAGATCCACCTGCGCTCGGAGGCCTACGCCAAACGTCCGACGCGCAAGTTCGTTTCCGCCAGCACCACCGAATACGCCTGGGCCGGCTACCTGCGCGAGTGGGTCGACCGGGTCGAGCGCGTGGGCAACCTCAACTATCCCGACGAGGCGCGCCGGCGCCAGCTGGCCGGCGAGGTGGTGATCAGCGTCGCCGTGCGCCGCGACGGCAGCGTGGAGCAGTCACGGATCCTGCGCAGCAGCGGCATCCCCCTGCTGGACGAGTCGGCGCTGCGGATCGCGGCATTGGCCGAGCCCTACCCGCCGCTGCCGCGCACTGACGAGAACCCCGACATCCTGCATGTCACCCGGACCTGGGCATTCCTGGCCGGCGGCGAGCTGGTGGACCGGTAGGCCACGGGCGCGCCTGTCAGTTCCCGGACACCGATCGCGTTGTAGCGGGTGTCCCGGGGCTTCCGGGCACGGCAGGGCCGCCGTTCCGGCCCACACCCCGGGGTACCCGCCCATGAGCACGTGTTTCCGCATCTTCGTCCCGGCGCTCGCCGCCGGGCTCGCCCTCGCCCCGCCGGCGGCGGCCCAGTCCACCCAGGCGACCCAGGCCGAGCTGTACATCGACGTCGCCACCCACAGCGCCCCGGGGATGCCCGGGATGGGCGCGGCCGGCCGGCTGGCCGGCCTGGTGGGCGGCGGGCAGGCCAGCTACGGCATGGCGCGGCACCCGGCGATGCCCGGCAAGTACCTGGACGTGGCCCTGCACAACCATCGCCAGCCGGGCACCCCGGCCAGGCAGGCCATCCCCGGGGCGGCGCGGATGGGCGCGCAACTGGAGTTGCTGCCGCCCACGGAGCGCGTGGCGGGGTCGGCTGGCCCGGGTTCCGGCTCCAATCCGTACGGCCAGGCCGACGGCGGGCAGATGCGGATCCTGTATTACTGGGGTTGCGGCAGCTCGGTGGGGCCGGGCCAGCCGCTGGAATTCACGGTCCAGGTGCGCGACGGGGTCGCCCACACCAGCGGCAACGCGATGACTCCGCGGCAGGTCCCCCAGGGCGGCATCGACGCCGGCCCACAGTACGCACTGTGGCCCAACCCCTCGGACCGCAAGGCGGTGCCGGCCGAAGCCTCGCTGCGCGGGAGCCACCAGGTGACCGGCGAGGCCTTGCCGGCCGCGCTGCAGTTCGAGCTGCAGCAGGCGCATGACTTCATGCCGGCCCTGCAGGTCGAGCGCAAGGGCTCGGCGGCCGATGGACTGACCCTGGAATGGCAGCCGGTCGATGGCGCCCGGGCCTACTTCCTGCACGCCATGGGCAACCGCGGCGGCGAGACCCTGGTCATGTGGAGCAGTTCGGAAGTCGGCGACGCCGGGCCGGAACTGGTCGACTACCTGCCCAACGCCAGGCTGGACGAGTGGACCCGCGAGCGGGTGCTGCTGGATCGCGATGCACGCTCGTGCAGCATTCCGCGCGAAGTGTTCGCCGGGGAAGGCGGCGATGCCGTGGCCCCGATGGTGCAGATGGTCGCCTACGGCGGCGAGAGCCACATCCCCCAGCCCCGTCCCGCCGGCGCCGGCAATGACTGGCGCCCGGAGTGGAACGTGCGGGTTCGCAACAAGTCCACCGCGATGCTGATGCCCGGCATGGAGGCCGCGGTCCCCGATGCCGCGGACGTGGCCGGGGAGACCGGGCGGGAGACGGTGAAGGACGCCGCGCGCGGCTTGCTGCGCGGGATCCTGGGGCGTTGAGGCTGGAGGTCGCGGCTTTCGCCCGGGTGCGGGCGCGGCCTCAGCGGGCCTCCCGCAATGCCTTCTGCTCGGCCAGCGTCAACGCGACCCGGTTGCGCAGGTAGGCCGGCTCGACCTGCTCCGGCGCGACCGCCTCGCCGCGCCGCCAGGCCCCCGCGGCCAGCCGGGCGAGCTGCCCGGCCCGCGGAAGGCCGGTGGCATCCGCCGCGGCGAGGCGATCGCCCAGCCGTGACTGCAGCGCGCCTTCCAGTGCGCCCAGTCCGGTGCCGACCCCCACCCAGGCACCGCCGTTGCCGGGCAGCTCCACCGCATCCGGCGGGCCGACGGTTTCCGGTCCGATGGCGGCGACACCCCCGGCGGTCAGCTCGAAGCAGCCGGCATAGACCTCCTGCATCCGTGCATCCAGGCTCGCCAGCACCCGCACCCCACTGGCCGCGTCCTCCGGCGCCAGCGCCGCCGCCTCCATTGCCAGCACCGCCAGGGTGGAAACCGGGACCACCGGCCGCTCCAGCGCCAGGGCCAGGCCCTGCGCCACCGCGATGCCCAGCCGTACGCCGGTAAACGCTCCGGGGCCCCGGCTGACGGCGACCGCATCGATCTGCCCGCGGGCCAGGCCGGCCTCGTCCAGGACCTCGCCACACCAGGGCAGGACCAGCTCTGCGTGCCGGCGCGGTGCCAGGGCAAAGCGCTCCAGCACCCGGTCACCGTGCAGCACGGCAACCGAGCAGGCCTCGGTGGAGGTCTCCAGGGCGAGCAGGATCATCGGGCGGGCTCCGGAACGGGCGGCCGGACAGGGTAGCGCCGGGCGGCGCCGGGTGGGACGCTCAGCGGACCAGGTCGGCGCGCGCGGCAATCGGCCCGAAATCCACGGCGCCCGACGGGTCGAGCATGCAGGGAGTGTTGAAGAACCCGACCACGTAGCTTTCGGGCCCCGCGGCAAACCCGGAGTCGAGCACCCAGTCGTTGCCGTCCGGATCGCGCGCGCCCAGGTTGATGCCGCCGTTCTCGAGCCGGCGCCAGCGGGTGATCTCCCAGCCGTCGTCGCGCCAGCGGTCATGGACCTCGCCGAGCACCCGGGCGGCGTCGTTGCCTGGCGCGACCGCCTGCAGGCCGACCCAGACCGTGTAGATGTCGTTGCGCTGCTCGCCCTCGCTGCCGGCGCAGCGGTTGGCACGGACCTCGAACTTCTCGCGCCGCAGCGGCAGCGTGTCGAGGAAGGCTTCCACGCGCGGGGCAAAGGCCTGCGCGGCGTCGCGGCTGGAAATTGTCTGCATGGTTCCCTTCTCTACACCGTGGACCGGCGCGCGGCAACCGCCCGCCAGGATGGCGCCGGCAGCCAGCACGACAAGGGCCGCGGCGGCACGCGGCCGGCGCGGCCCTTCGGGCCGGTCCCCATGGCTCACCCGAAACGCCTGCGTTCCGTGGTCACCTGCTCGTGGTTGCCGGTGATGATGTAGGCCTGGTTGCGCATCGACTCGCTGCCGTTGTCCCAGTAGGACGAATGCCCCGAGAGGTCGCCGGTGGCGATGCGCTGGCCACCGAAGCTCCAGTCCACCGGGCTGTTGCCGTGGGCCTGGGTATAGGTGACCACGTCGTTGCTGTTGGCGCCGGCCCAGAAGTGGTCGGCGTCGATGTTCATCTCCCCGACGTCGCCGATCGTGATGTCGTCGAACAGGAAACCGACATTGGAGGGCTGCTCGTAGCCCATGCCCGGGCTGCCCAGGGCGATGATGTCGTCGACCCCGAGGCCGCCGTCGAGCGCATCGGCGGTGCCGACCACCGTCGAGCCGTAGGAGTGGCCGATCACGGTCACCCGGGCATCGGAATTGGTTTCGCGCAGCCCCTGGGTGAAGGACTGCAGCTCCGGGGCGCCGTCCAGGGCATACCCGGGCAGGACCGCGGCCGGGATGTGGTCGGGGGCGTCGTAGCCGAGCCAGGCGATGGTGACCGTGTCGCCCGAACCGGGAACCATCTCCGACTGGGCGCGCAGGGCGTCGGCACGGTCGAGCGAGCCGCCGAAGTTGCCCAGGTCGCTGCCGGTGCCCGGCACGTACACCGCGACGTTGTCGGCATGGTCGGGATTGCCGATCGAGGCCACCACCTTCGCATCCTGGCCGTCGCGCCCGGGCGGCTGGTAGTCGAGCAGGTGGATGCGCTCGCCTTCGGGACCGTTCCAGGATTGCTCGATGCGGTCCAGCAGCGCCTGTGCCTCCTGCGGCTGGCTGCCGGCGGCGGCATCGCCGCGCAGGACCTGCAGGTTGGCCTCGTGGCGCACCTCCGCCGGCAGGCCTTCCATCCCGCCCAGGGCGGAGGGCTGCCCGTACAGGTGAACCTGCTGCTCGGCGCCCGACAGGCCGTTCCACCACTGCATCGTCGCCGCCGCGTCCATGCCGTCGGGTGGCGGCGCGCTCGTCCAGGCCGAGAGCTGCTGCAGGGATTGGGATTCGAATGAAACCGGACCGGTCATGCGTGCGCTCCACGTCCGTGGATGGGTGACTGCGCCCGATGCAAACACATCCGTCGCCGCCGGTCAGCTGGGGCAAACCCGGGCATCGGGCTCCGCCGGCGCCCCGGTGCCTGTCAGGAAGGCCTCCACCCGGGCCGGGTCCCGGGTACGTGGCAGGGGCGGCAGCGAGTCCAGGAACACCCGTCCGTAGCTGCGCCCGGTCAACCGCGGATCGCACAGCACCAGCACCCCGCGGTCGCCCTCGGTACGGATCAGCCGGCCGGCTCCCTGTTTGAGCGCGATCACCGCCTGCGGCAACTGCTCGTCACGGAACGGATTGCCGCCCTCGCGGCGGATCGCGTCCAGGCGCGCCTCGAACACCGGATCGTCCGGGGCGCCGAAGGGCAGCTTGTCGATCACCACCACGCCCAGGGCATCGCCCGGCACGTCGACGCCCTCGCGGAAGCTGGCGGTGCCCAGCAGCACGCCGCTCCCGCTGGCGCGGAAGCGCTCCAGCAGCACCGGCCGTGGCGCCTCGCCCTGTACGAACAGGGGCCAGGGTGCGCCGCGCAGCAGGCCGGCGGCCTCGCGCAGTGCGCGGTGCGAGGCGAACAGCAGGAAGGCGCGCCCACCGGAGGCCTGGAGCACCGGCCAGACCGCCCGCACCACCGAGGCGGTGTAGTCGGGCGAGGACGGCTCGGGCAACCGGGGTGGCAGGTAGCACAAGGCTTGGCGCGGCCAGTCGAACGGACTGGGGGCAAGCAGGGTGCGCGGTTTGGACAGGCCGAGCTTGATCGCGAAATGCTCGAAGCGCCCGCCGATCGCCAGGGTGGCCGAGGTGAACACCCAGGCGGCCTGCGAGCGCGCCCGGTGGCGCGCCAGCGGGCCCGCCACGTCCAGCGGGGTCCGGCTCAGGCGGAACCCGCGCGCGGTGAGCTCGTACCAGGTCACCGCCGGGTCGCCGTCCTCCACGAGGGGGCCACGGTCATCGGCGGGCGCGGTTTCCGGTCCTTCGGCACCGGCGGCCGGGACCGGGTCGGCGGCGTCCTGCGTGGCGTCCATTGCCTCATCCGCCTCGTCGGCGCCGGCACCCTCCTCGCGCCAGCGCTTGAGGCGGTTGGCGAAGTCGCGCGCGCGCGCGGTGCAGCCGTCCAGCCCCGGCGCGGTCTCGCGCAGGGGCAGCAAGGCGGCGTGCAGGCTTTCCAGCGCGGCCGCCAGCCGGTCCAGCGCCTCCTCGACCTGCGGCAGCCCGGCCGCGCGTGCCCGGGTCCCGCGCACCGGCAAGTCGTCCATCGCCGCGCGCACCGCGCGGGTGGCCTGTTCGAGCTCCTGCGCCGGCGCCTGCAGCACCGCAAGCGCGCCCGGCGACTCGCGCGACTCGGTGACCGCGTCGCGCGCCAGCTCCACCAGCGGCCGGGCACTGAGCGCCTCGCCGAAGAACTGCGCCGCCAGCTCCGGCAACTGGTGGGCCTCGTCGATCACGAAGGCCTCGGCGCCGGGCAGGATCTCGGCGAAGCCTTCCTGCCGCAGGGCCAGGTCGGCCAGCAGCAGGTGATGGTTGACCACCACCAGGTCGGCGGACTGGGCGCGCTGGCGTGCATGGACGACGAAGCATTCCGAATGGAACGGGCAATCGCTGCCCAGGCAGTTGTCGACGGTGGAGGTCACCATCGGCAGCAGCGGCGAGTCGTCGGGCAGGCCTTCCAGTTCGGCCATGTCGCCCATCCGGGTACGCCCGGCCCAGGCGACCACGCGCTGGAACTGCGCGGCGACCTCGCGGCTGGCGAAGCGCCCGCTGCCCTTGGCCTGCTCCAGCCGGTAGTGGCACAGGTAATTGGCGCGTCCCTTGAGCAGGGCGGCCTTGAGCCCGCGCCCGAGGGCATCGCGCACCCGCGGCAGGTCGCGGTGGTAGAGCTGGTCCTGCAGCGCACGGGTGCCGGTGGAGATGATGGTCTTGCGCCCCGACAGGATCGCCGGGACCAGGTAGGCGAAGGTCTTGCCGGTGCCGGTGCCGGCCTCGGCCATCAGCACCCCGCGCCCGGCGAGGGTCTCGGCGATCGCCGCCGCCAGGTCCTGCTGCGCGGGCCTGGCGGCGAAGGCGGCAATGTTGCGCGCCAGTTCGCCGCCCTCGCTCAGGGCGGCGCGGCTGGCGGCCGCCAGCGGATGTACGTCGCCGGATTCCACCATCAGTAACGCGGCGGCGGGCCAACGGTGCAGGCGTCGCGCTGGCGGCCCGCGTCCGCCGCCACGCCCGCCAGCGCCGGGTCCGCATGGGCGTGCGCCAGCGCCACCTGGTGGAGGGTTTCCCAGTGCTGGCGGCAATACGGGCCGACGCCGCTGCCGGCGCCGATCGCACGCCGGGCGAGCGCCGCCGCAGCGTCCAGGTCGCGCAGCAGCACGGCCAGTTCGGCGCGCTCCTGCAGCAGCGCCGGATCATCCGGCGTGACCGACAGTGCCTGGTCCAGGCTGTCGGCGGCGGCCTGGACCTCGCCGGCCTGCAGCTGGCGCCCGGCCTGCGCGCGCAGGTCGGTGACCGCCGCATCGCCCAGCGGGGTGACCACCAGCTCCTTGCCCTCGTTGCCGGCGGCGCGGATCGCCGCGACCATGGCGACCGGATCGTAGGCCGGGACCGGCGCGGCCGGCTCCTGCACCGGCGCGACCGAGCAGCCGGCGATCGACACCGCCATCGCCAGCGCGACCACGCCCGGGTACCTGCAGTTCATTCCCCGTCCTCCCCGTCGCGGTCACGGCCGAAGCCGAGCCAGTCGAGCAGGCCCCGGCGCTCGCTCTCGGCCGGCTCCGGCTCGGGCACCCGGCACGGCACGTAGGCCGGCGCGAAGTTCGCCACGAAGGCAAAGCGCCGCGCGCCCGGGCAGTCGGCATCGGTCACGTTGGAGCCGGTCACCCAGCGCCAGTCGATGCCCTCGTCGCCCGCCTCCAGGGTGCTGGTGGGCAACTGGCTGAACAGCCGCGACCACACCCGCATGGCCCCGGTGGAGCCGTACAGCCCGGTCGGCTCGTTGTCGTCGTTGCCCACCCAGGCAACCGCCAGGTGGTCGCCGGTGTAACCGGCGAACCAGCTGTCACGGCTGTCGTTGCTGGTGCCGGTCTTGCCCGCCGGGGCAAGCCCGCCCAGGCCGTCGGCGACCAGCCGCCGGCCGGTGCCCGAGGACACCGCGTGCTGCAGCGCGATGGTGATCAGCCGGGCGGCGACCGCATCGTTGCCGTTCGCCGGCGCGGGGTCGTGGTCATAGCGGTTGAGCGCACGGCCATCGGCATCCAGCACCCCGCGCACTGCCCGCAGCGGCTGGATCTCGCCGCCGGAGGCGATGAACTGGTACAGCTGGGCCATCGCGTACGGGCTCTGGTCCATCGAACCCAGGATCAGCGAGGGGTTGGCCGGCGCCTTCAGCCCGGCCAGATCCCGCACCACCTTGGCGATGGCCGCCGGACCCACGTCCATGCCCACCCGCACCGTCGCCTGGTTGTAGGAATGCGCGAGCGCGTCGATCAGCCGCACCGTACCGTGGCTCTTGCCGTCGGAGTTGCCCGGACTCCAGACCTGCCCGTTGTCCAGGGTGATGCTGACCGCGCTGTCATCGACCCAGCTGGCCAGCGACCAGTGCCGCGGGTCGGCCAGCGCCATCAGGTACACGAAGGGTTTGAGCAGCGATCCGACCGGGCGCTGCGCGTCGAGCGCGCGGTTGAAGCCGTGCGCGGCCGGAGTGCCGCTGCCGACCACCGCCAGGATCTCGCCCTGGTGCACGTCGGTCAGCACCAGCGCGGCTTCCAGGGCCGGGCGCTTTTCGCTCTCCAGCGATTTCAGCGTGCCGGTCACCGCGCCCTCGGCGTAGGCCTGCGCGGACGGCGACATCGCGGTCATCACCGCCAGACCGGCGCCGGCCAGGGCATCGCTGGTGTAATCGCTGGCCAGCTGCCGGCGCACCACGTCGACATAGGCCGGGAAACGATTGGCACTCACCGTGCCGGGCCGCGCGGTGATCCCCAGCGGCGCCTGCAGCGCGCGCTGGTACTCGGCATCGCCGATCAGGCCGGTCTCGTGCATCTCGCCGAGGACGAAGTCGCGGCGGGACTGCGCCCGCTCCGGGTGCCGTCTCGGATCGTAGTAGGACGGCCCGCGGACCACGCCGATCAGCAGCGCGATGTGCTCGGTCTCCAGTTCGTCCAGGTCGCGGCCGAACCAAAACTCCGCCGCCGCGGAAACCCCGTGGATCGCCTGCGAACCGCGCTGGCCCCAATACACCTGGTTGAAATAGGCCTCCAGGATGACCTGCTTGTCGTAGCGCGCCTCGATCAGCAGCGCGTAGATCATTTCGTTGATCTTGCGGGTCCAGGTCTGCTCGCGGCCGATGCCCAGCAGGCCGCTGCGCGCCAGCTGCTGGGTCAGGGTACTGGCGCCCTGGCGCTTCTCGCCGGCCCTCAGGTTGACCCAGACCGCGCGCAGGATGCCGCTGACGTCGAGCCCATGGTGGTGGGCGAAGTCACGGTCCTCGACCGCCTGCAGGCTGGTGACCAGCAGCTCGGGGACTTCGTGCAGCTGCACCAGCCGGCGCTCTTCCTGTTTCTGTCCGTAGAGCGTGGCGATGCGCGCCGGGTCCAGCCGCGCGGAGGCGATCGCCTCGCCGCCGGCCTGGCGCAGGCGCGAGACCTGCCCCCCGCCCACGGTGAGCTCGATGGTGCGCGGCGCCGCCGGACCGCCGACGTCATGGAAGCCACGGCTGGCGATCTTCCACCGCCCGCCCTCGCGCAGGTAGGTCCCGGGCCGCACGCCATCGGCTTCCTGGTAGCCGGCGGCGTCGAGCTCGGTCTTCAGCGTGGCCGAGTCCATCGGCATGCCGGAGGCCAGCTCCAGCGGGCGGGCGTAGACCCGGGTCGGCAACTGCCAGCGCAACTGGTCGAAGCGCTCGCTGACCTCGTGGTTGAGGTACACCGTGTACGGCACCAGGAAGCCGAGCGCCAGGCCGGCGGCCGCCAGCAGCCAGGTGGCCACGCGGCGCGGCCAGGGCGACGGGACCCCGGGGTCCCGGGGACGGGGTTCGCGCTGGGTGTCGCGCTGGGTGTTCGGTCGGTTTCGCGCCACGGCATGGGACAATGACAGGGCCACGCCCTTGTGGCCCCGGAGTCTATCGCAGCCGCGGTGCCGCACCCCGGGGTCCCGGCGAGCGCGGCGGGCGGGGATTCATTCGTACCCTTCCGGGCGCCGCTGATGCGCCCCGGCCGCCTATCATGGCCGGCCCAATACCGGACCGTTCCCGGGTGCCGAGCTGATGCCGATTTCCGCGGCCGACCTGCGATTCCTGATCGACCGTGCGACCGGCCTGGCCTGGCGGGGGCTGTCCAGCCTGCGCAGCCGCGGCCTGCGCTCGACGCTGGAGCGGGTGGCACGCCAGCTGCGGCCGGTGCCGGTCGCCCGGCGGGCCCGCGCCTGGGTTCCGGAAGACGCCCCGTTCGCGCCCTTCGCCGTGCCGGCCAGCGAAACGCCGCGGGCCAGCATCGTGATCCCGGTGTTCAACCAGTCGGCCCACACCGTGCGCTGCCTGCGCGCGCTGGCCGCGCAACCGCCGGCAGCCGCGGTGGAGGTGATCGTGGTCGACGACGGCTCGTCCGACGACACCGTGGCGCTGTTGCGCCAGATCGATGGCCTGCGCCTGCACGTGCGCGAGGCCAACGGCGGCTTCATCGCCGCCTGCAACGACGGGCTGGCATCGGCGCGCGGCGAATACGTGGTCTTCCTCAACAACGACACGGTGCCGCAGCCGGGCTGGCTGGACGCCCTGCTGGCGACCTTCGACCAGGAGCCGGGGACCGGGATCGCCGGCTCGCGGCTGCTTTATCCCGACGGGCGGCTGCAGGAGGCCGGCGGGGTGGTCTACCGCGACGGCTCGGCGGACAAGCTCGGCCGGCTGCGCGGGCCGGCCCATCCGGCGTTCTCCTTCCTGCGCCGGGTCGACTACTGCTCCGGCGCCGCGATCGCCCTGCCCCGCGCGCTGATGCTGGAGCTCGGCGGCTTCGACACGCACTATGCACCGGCCTTCTACGAGGACACCGACCTGGCGATGAAGGTCCGCGCCCGCGGGCTGCAGGTGCTGTGCAACCCGTTCTCGGAGGTGCTGCACGTGGAGGGCGCCACCGCCGGCACCGATACCCGCCATGGGGTCAAGGCGCACCAGGTGGTGAACCAGGCGCGCTTCGCCACGCGCTGGGCGCGCGAACTGGAAGGCCACCCGGCGCCGGGCGCTCCGGAAGGCAGCCTCACCGACCGGCTCTACGGCCGCACCGTGCTGGTGGTCGACGCCCTCACCCCCCGCCCCGACCGCGACTCCGGCTCGCTGCGCCTGGTCAACCTGATGCGGCTGCTGCGCAGCGAGGGCGCGCACGTGGTGTTCGCCGCCGCCGACCGCGCCCATGACGGCGGCTACACCACCGCGCTGCAGCGGCTGGGGGTGGAGGCCTGGCATGCGCCGCAGATGGCCGGATGGCCGGCCTGGCTGCGCGAGCACGGCGCGCGCTTCGATGTCGCCCTGGTCGGGCGCCACTACGTCATGCGCGAAATGCTGCCACTGCTGCGCCGCCACGCCCCGCAGGCGAAGCTGGTGTTCGACAGCGTGGACCTGCACTACCTGCGCGAGCGGCGCGGCGCCGAGGTCAGCGGCGACACCGGGGCGCTGCGCGCGGCCGGACGCACCCGCGCACTGGAACTGGACGTGATCGACCGCAGCGACCTCACCCTGGTGGTGAGCGCGGTGGAACGCGAACTGCTGCGCACCGACGCCCCGGACGCCCGGGTCGAGGTGCTCTCCAACCTGCACGAGCCTGGCGGCCCGGGCCTGCCGCTGGCGCAGCGCCGCGACGTCATGTTCGTCGGCGGCTTCCGCCATCCACCGAACGTGGACGCGGTGCTGTGGTTCGTCGAGGAGGTCTGGCCGCGCGTGCTGGCGCGGCAGCCCGGCCTGCGCTTCCACTGCATCGGCGGCGACGTGCCGCAGCCGATCGCACGGCTGGGCGCGCGCCCCGGCGTCACCATCCACGGCCACGTGCCCGACCTGACGCCCTGGCTGGAAGGCTGCCGGGTCGCCGTCGCCCCGCTGCGCTACGGCGCCGGGGTCAAGGGCAAGGTCAACCAGCCGATGGCCCACGGGCTGCCGGTGGTGGCGACGAACTGCGCGGTCGAGGGCATGCACCTGGTCCCCGGCGTGGACGTGATGCTGGGCGGCGAGGCGGACGAATTCGCCGCGGCCGTGCTGCAGCTGGTGACCGACGATGCCCTGTGGCAGAGGCTGTCGGACAACGGACGGGAGAACGTGCACCGCCACTTCTCCGCCGATGCCGCGCGCGGCGTGATCCGCCAGCTCCTGGCCTGACCGCCTTACTCCCGCCGCGCCTCCTCCACTCCCGCCAGCCCCGAAAGCCTGCCCAGCAGCGTCGACAGCTGGCCGAAGTCCGACACCCGCAGCCGCATGCGAATCCGGACCCGGGCGCCGTTGCGCTGGTGGTCGCTGTTGATCGACAGCACGTTGGCGTTGGCCTGGGCGATCACGTTGGTGATCTCCTTCAGCAGCCACTTGCGGTCCACGGCGAGCACCTCGACGTCGGCCTCGTAGCCGCCGCGGGCGCTGCCCCACTCGACCTGCAGCACGCGTTCGGGATGCCGGGCGCCCAGCCGCTGCAGGGTCGCGCACGCGCTGCGGTGCACGGTCACTCCGCGCCCGCGGGTCAGGTAGCCGGCGATCGCGTCCCCGGGCACCGGCTGGCAGCAGCGGGCCATCTGCACCAGCAGGTTGTCCACGCCCTGCACGGTGAAGGCATCGGGACGGGCACGGCCGCTTCCTGCCGGCCTGGACACGTGGACCGTCGGGACCTTTTCGACCGGCGCATTGCGCGCCCGCTCGTGCTCGGCCAGCACCCGGCCGACCTGGTGCGGCCCGAGGTCGCCCAGCGCGACCAGCACGTGCAGGTCGCCCTCGCTGTCGAGATGGAAGCGCTCGCAGGCCGGGGCCAGGTCCGCGCCCAGCAGGCCCAGCCGGCGCAGCTCCTTGTCCAGCAGCTCCTTGCCCTCGGCCTCGTTGCGGGCGCGGTCGAGCTTGTGGAACCAGGCGCGGACCTTCTCCCGCGAGCGGCCGCTGGCGAGGAAGCCGTTGGCCTCCATCAGCCAGTCGCGTCGCGGTTCGGCGGTCTTGCCGGTCATGATCTCGACCCGGTCGCCGCTGTGCAGCCGGTGGTTGAGCGGCACGATGCGGCCGTCGACCTTGGCGCCGCGGCAGCGGTGGCCGACCTCGGTGTGCACGCGGTAGGCGAAGTCCAGCGGGGTGGCACCGGCCGGCAGGTCGATGACCTCGCCTTTCGGGGTCAGCACGTAGACCCGCTCCTCGGCCAGCTCCGCGCCCAGCTCGCCGGCCAGCGCCACCCCGTCGGCCTCGCCGCCGGGCTCCAGCAGCCGGCGCATCCAGGCGATCTTGCGTTCAAGGGCCGCGTCGATCCCGCCGCCTTCCTTGTACTTCCAGTGCGCGGCGACGCCCAGCTCGGCCTGGCGGTGCATGTCGCGGGTGCGGATCTGCACCTCCAGGGTCTTGCCCTCGGGCCCGACCACCGCGGTATGCAGCGAGCGGTACTCGTTGGGCTTGGGCCGGGCGATGTAGTCGTCGAACTCGCTGGGGATCGGCAGCCAGGTCGCGTGGACCACGCCCAGCGCGGCGTAGCAGGCGCCCACGTCGTCGACCAGGATGCGCACCGCGCGCAGGTCGTAGAGTTCGCTGATCGGCGCCTGCTTGCGCTGCATCTTCCGCCAGATGCTGTAGATGTGCTTGGGCCGGCCGGCCACGTCGGCGCGTATGCCGTGCGCGGCCATCGCCGCGTCCAGGGTGGTGACCACCTCGCGGATGTAGCGCTCGCGGTCGACCCGCTTCTCGTCCAGCAGCCGGGCGATCTGCTTGTAGGTGTCGGCGTGCAGGTAGCGGAAGGCCAGGTCCTCCAGCTGCCACTTGAGCTGCCAGATGCCCAGCCGGTTGGCCAGCGGCGCGTGGATGTCGCGGGTCAGCCGGGCCAGTGCCAGGCGCCGGTCTTCGGGCAGCCCCATTGCGTGCTGCATCCGCGCCAGCTGGCGCGCCAGCAGGATCGGCACCACCCGCAGGTCGCGCACGATCGCCAGCAGCAGCCGGCGCAGGCCCTCGCTGCCGGCGCCGTGCTGGTGCTCCCCGCGCTCGGCATGCAGCGCCCACACCTGGGAGGCCGCGCGCTGGCCTTCCAGCAGGCCGGCCAGGCGCGGGTGCCCGGCCTCGAAGCCCGGCCCCAGGGCGTCCAGCACCCGCGGCCAGGTATGCAGCAGCGCCGCAGCCAGGGTGTCGCCGTCGGCGTCCAGCACCTGGAGCGCCTGCAGCATCGCTTCCACCACCTGCGGCGGGTCGCGTGCGTCGTCGCCGGCGCCGGGGGCGGCCAGTGCCTCGCGCATGCGGTCCAGCAGCCCGGCGGGCACGGCGGTCGCGGGAAGGCGTTCCAGGACGCCGGCGGGGTCGGGGGCAGGGGCGCTCATGGCGAGCCGGGCGGGTGTACCGGGAGGCGGGACTGTGTGTCTACACTAGCCGTCCACCGCCTGCAGGAACAGTTCGATGCGCATGTCCACACCCCTCCTGTCCCACCTGCGCCTGCCACTCCTCGCCGCCGCCCTGGCGGCCGCGCTCCCGGCAGCGGCCCAGTCGCCCGATGCGCCCATCGAGCGGCGGATGAGCGCGGAGGAGTTCATGGCGGCCGGCCTGCACAAGCTGGAGCCGGCCGAACTGGCAAGGCTGAACGAATGGCTCGGACAGACCGTCCAGGCGGAGTCCCGCCGGACCGCCGAGCGCACCGAGGCGCGCGTGGTCGAGGAGCGCCGCGGCTTCCTTTCCGCGCGTGACGGCGAACGCGTCGATGCGCGGCTGAGCGGCCGCTTCGAAGGCTTCGGCAATGGCCGCAGCTTCCGCCTGGACAACGGGCAGGTGTGGCGCCAGATCGACAGCACCACGCTGGCCGGGGTGAGCCTGGATGCACCGCAGGTGACCATCGCCCCGGGCATGTTCGGGGCCTGGTACATGCGGGTGGAGGGCTACAACACCCGGGCGAAGGTCGAGCGGGTGGAATAAAGCCTATTGCAGGCGCGCCAGGCGCGTGGCCAGCTTCTTGGGGGAGATGCCGCGCGCGCCCAGTTCCTGGGCGAACAGCGACACCCGCAGTTCTTCCAGGTCCCAGCGCAGGGCCTGCCACTCCGGGTCTCCGGCCTCGCCGCGCGCGGCGGCCGCGTCCAGGGCATCGACGAAGGGCTTGAGCTCGAGCATCCGCGCCTGGTCGCGCGTGGGATCGCGCAGGGCGCGCTCACCGCGCAGGGCGAGCGCCTTCAGGTAGCGCGGGTATTCGGTCAGCACCGGACCGGGGACCCCGCGCAGGAAGCCGGCCGGCACCAGGGACGCCAGGTGGGCACGCATGTCATCGAGGTTGCCGCTGGCCCAGCCCATCAGCGGCGACTCCAGCTTCCTCCTGGCCTCGGCGACCGCCTCAAGGATGGCTTCGGCCTGTTGCAGCCGGGTCATCGCCTCGGGGAACAGCTGGCGCCCCAGTGACTCGCCCAGGGTGTCGAAGCCCGCCGGGTCGCGGACCTGGCGCACTGCATCGGCGTGCTGCCCGAGCAGCGCCTCGAAGGCGCCGTCGACCAGGTCGGCGCGCAGCTGGTCGCCCTCGCGGCGCAGTTCCGGCGGGGCGGTGGACTCGATCGCGGCGTAGAGCAGGCCGGTCTTCGGCTTGACCGGCAACTGCCGGCGCGCCTGCCGCAGGCGGTCGGCCAGCGCCAGCTGCAGCAGGCGGCGCACGCCGCGCGGATGCTGGCGTTCGGCCAGCTGGCGGTCGGCGTGGACCTGCAGCGAAACGCTGTCGCCATCGTCGTGCAGGGCGGGCCAGGCCGGCACCCCGGCCGCGCCGGGCACGCGCTCGGGAATCGCCTCGTCGGGGAAGCGGGTCAGGCCGCGGCGGCCCAGGCCCTCGGCCGCGCGGGCGGCGAAGGCCTTCGCGGCGCGCTCCCCGAAACGCGCCCGCAGCTCACCCGGGTCGCGCGACTCGGCCAGCACGCTGCGGCCATCGCGGTCCAGCAGCCGGACGTTGGTGCGCAGGTGCGGCTCCAGCGCGGCCTGGTCGAAGTCGGTCGGAGCGAGTTCCGCGCCGGTCAGCCTGCCCAGGAACCGCGCCAGCGTGCCGGTGAATGCATCGGGCTCGTCGAGGCCGGGGTGGGCCTCGGTGAAGGCGCGGGCGAAGTCCGGCGCGGGCACGAAGTTGCGCCGCTGCGCCTTGGGCAGCGACCGGATCAGCGCCGCGGCCTTGTCGGCCACGAAGCCCGGCGCCAGCCAGCCCAGCCGCACCTCGTCGAGCGCATTGAGCAGGTGCAGCGGCACGACCACGGTCATGCCGTCGTCCGGCGCCCCCGGATCGAAGCGGTACTTCACCTCCAGGCGCGCATCGCCGAGGGCGATCACCGGCGGGAAGCGGTCGGCGTCGGTGCCGTCGCCGACCAGCAGGTCGTCCAGGCTCCACTCCAGCGCGGCCCGCTCCTTCGCCGGCAGCTTGCCGTACCAGGCATCCAGCGCATGGGTGTTGTGGACGTGCGCGGGCAGCCGGTCGAGGTACCAGCGCGTCATCCAGTCCTCGTCGACCACGATGCCGGCGCGGCGCTGCTTGGCCTCTTCCTCCCGCGCCTGCTCCAGCACCTCGAGGTTGCGTGCCAGGAACGCGCTGCGGGTGTTGATCTCGCCGGTGACCAGCGCGTCGCGGGCGAAGATCGCCCGGCTCTCCTCCGGGAACATCGCCCCGTAATGCACCGGGCGCTTCGGCGCCAGCACCAGCCCGAACAGGCTGACCTGTTCGCTGCCCAGCACCCGGCCCTGCGAGCGCGACCAGCGCGGGTCGAACTGGCGCCGGGCGAGCAGGTGGCCGAGCTCGTCGATCGCCCACTGCGGCTCGATCGAGGCGTTGGTCATCGCCCAGACCTTCTCGGTGTCCAGCAGGGTGGCCGAGAGCACCCACGGCGGCGGCTTGCGGATCAGCCAGGAGCCCGGGAACAGGCCGAAGCGGCGCCCTCGCGGGCCTTCGTACTCGGCGGGCGTGCGGCGCTCGCCGGGCTTTCGGGGGCCGGGGGATGGCTTGCCGGCGGGCGGGATGCGGTGGCCGACCTGGGTGGGCAGGCCGGTGAGGATTGCGCGGTGGAGGGTGGCGTATTCGGGGGCAGTGAGGCGGACGCTTTCGGCGTCGCCGGTGGGGGTGGCCTCAGTCGCGGGTGGCTTGCGGTCGACGGCGACGTCCCTGGAGCCCCGCTTTCGCGGGGGTGACGTTGCGGACCAGCCCAGTTCCTGTACCAGCAGCTTCAACTGGCGGTGCAGCTCGCGCCATTCGCGCATGCGCAGGAAGCCGAGGAAGTTCTTCTCGCACCACTTGCGCAGCTGCGACTGGGTCAACTCCTCGTGGGCGTCCTGGTAGGCCTGCCACAGCTTGAGAATGCCGACGAACTCCGAGCTGTAGTCGACGAACTGGGCATGGGCGTTGTCGGCCGCAGCGCGCTGCTCCGGCGGGCGCTCGCGCGGGTCCTGGATGCCCAGGAAGGACGCGATCGCCAGCATCTCGCGCAGGCAGGCCTTGTCGTTGGCGGCCACCAGCATCCGACCCAGCTTCACGTCCACCGGCAGGCGCGCCATCAGCTTGCCGGTCGCGGTCAGCGGGCGCGTACCGTCGCGCGATTCACCGATCGCGCCGAGCTCCGCCAGCTCCTGCCAGCCGTCGGCGACCGCGCGCGGCTCCGGCGGCTCCAGGAACGGGAAGCGGTCGATCTCGCCCAGGCCCAGCGAAAGCATCCGCAGGATCACCCCGGCCAGCGCAGCGCGGCGGATCTCCGGATCGGTGAACTCCGGGCGCGAATCGAAGTCGGCCTCGCCGTAGAGCCGGTAGCAGGTGCCCGGGGCGATGCGCCCGCAGCGGCCGGCGCGCTGGTTGGCGCTCGCCTGGCTGACCGCCTCGATGTGCAGCCGGTCGAGCTTGCCGCGGGCGCTGTAGCGCTTGACCCGGGCCAGTCCGGGGTCGACAACGTACAGGATCCGCGGCACCGTCAGCGAGGTCTCGGCGACGTTGGTCGCCAGCACGATGCGCCGCTGCGGGCCGGGGTTGAACACCCGGTCCTGCTCGCGGACCGACAGCCGCGCGTACAGCGGCAGCACCTCGGTGTGGCGGTACTTGCGGCGCTCCAGGGCCTGGTGGGCATCGCGGATCTCGCGCTCGCCGGGCAGGAACACCAGCACGTCCCCGCGCGGGTCCTCGCGGGTGATCTCGTCGCAGGCGGCGACGATGCCGTCGGTGACGGTGCGCTCGCCCTCCCGGTCGCCCTCGCCCTCCAGCGGCCGGTAGCGGACCTCCACCGGATAGCCGCGGCCTTCCACCTGCACCACCGGGGCATCACCGAAGTGGGCGGAAAAGCGCGCGGTATCGATGGTCGCCGAAGTGACGATCACCTTCAGGTCGCGGCGCCTGGCCAGCAGCTGCTTGAGGTAGCCGAGCAGGAAGTCGATGTTGAGGCTGCGCTCGTGGGCCTCGTCGATCAGGATCGTGTCGTAGCGCGAGAGCCAGCGGTCGGAGGCGATCTCGGCCAGCAGGATGCCGTCGGTCATGAACTTGATCGCGGTGTCCTCGCCGACGTTGTCGGTGAAGCGCACCTGGTAGCCGACCGCGCCGCCCATCGGGACCTGCAGCTCCTCGGCCACGCGGCGGGCGACCGCGCGCGCGGCGATCCGCCGTGGCTGGGTGCAGCCGATCATCCCCGCCGCCCCGCGGCCGGCGGCCAGGCACAGCTTGGGGATCTGGGTGGTCTTGCCCGAGCCGGTCTCGCCGGCGATCACCACGACCTGGTGGTCACGGATCAGCCCGACGATGCGGTCGGCCTCGGCGGCGATCGGCAGGCCGGGGTCGACCGGCGCCTGCGGCAGCTTCGCCGCGCGCGCCTCCCGCCGGCCAGCGGACTCCAGGACGGCCTGCTCGAAGCGTTCGCGCCGCTCCGCGTCCTCGGGCTCCTCGCGCCAGCGCGACCACAGGCCCATCAGGCGCCCACGGTCCCGGCTCAGTGCGGTGTCGATCGCCTCGCGGCCGCGCGCCAGCGGCGGCGGCACGGGTCCGCCGCCGCGGCCGCGGCGTCGTGACGAAGGCTTGTCATGGCGATGGGTAGGTTGCATTGCTGGCAATTGTCGCCGCTGACGACTCAGGAGTACTCACGACATGGCAACCGCGAAGAAGACCCGCAGCACCACCAAGACCGCGAAGACCACAAGGGGCGCCCGCGGATCGGCCGGTACCCGGACCCGTCCGGCCGCCTCGCCAGGGAACGACTCGCGTGCACCGCAACTGGATATCGGGATCGAGGACGGCGACCGCAAGGAGATCTCCACCGGGTTGTCCGCCTTCCTGGCCGATGCGTACACGCTCTACCTGAAGACCCACAACTTCCACTGGAACGTCACCGGGCCCATGTTCAACGCCCTGCACGTGATGTTCGAGGACCAGTACACCGAACAGTGGCAGGCCCTGGACGACATCGCCGAACGCATTCGCGCCCTGGGCTACAACGCGCCGGGTTCCTATCAGGAGTTCACCGCGCTGACCTCGATCGAGGAGGAAACCGGGCTGGACCGGGCACCGGAGTGGAAGGAAATGGTCGCCCAGCTGGTGCAGGGCAACGAAGCGGTGTGCCGGACCGCGCGGCGCGTGCTGCGCACGGCCGACGACGCCGGGGACGACCCGACGGTCGACCTGCTGACCCAGCGCCTGCAGACGCATGAGAAGTACGCCTGGATGCTGCGTTCGCTGCTGCAGTAACAGGCTTTTCCCACCCCGCCGAAGGCAGTTCCGGCCGGCCCGCCCCCGGGCCGGCTGGTACCCTATGCGGCATGCAACAGGCTGCGCTGGAACTGCTCCGCACCACCTTCGGACACGAAGGCTTCCGTGGCGAGCAGGCGGACATCGTCGACTGCGTGGCCCGGGGCGACGACGCGCTGGTGCTCATGCCCACCGGCGGCGGCAAGTCGCTTTGCTACCAGCTCCCCGCCCTGCTGCGCGAGGGCTGCGCGATCGTGGTCTCGCCGCTGATCGCGCTGATGCAGGACCAGGTCGAGGGCCTGCGCCAGCTCGGCGTCAAGGCGGCCTTCCTGAACTCCACGCTGGATGCCGCCGGGGCCGCTTCGGTGGAGCGCGATTTCCTGGATGGCACGCTGGACCTGCTCTACGTCGCGCCCGAACGGCTGCTGACGCCCCGCTTCCTGTCGCTGCTCGACCGCGCCCACGGCGGCCCCGGCGTCGCCCTGTTCGCCATCGACGAGGCGCACTGCGTTTCCCAGTGGGGCCATGACTTCCGCCCGGAATACCGCCAGCTGACGGTCCTGCACGAGCGCTGGCCGGACATTCCGCGCATCGCCCTGACCGCCACCGCCGACGCCCCGACCCGCGAGGAGATCGCCGAGCGGCTGGCGCTGCAGGACGCGCGGCGCTTCACCAGTTCCTTCGACCGGCCCAACATCCGCTACACCGTGGTGCAGAAGGACGGCGGCGGCACCCGCGCCCTGCTGGACTTCCTCGCCCGCCACCGCGGGCAGAGCGGCATCGTCTACGCGTTCTCGCGGCGCCGGGTGGAATCGGTCGCCGAGCAGCTGCAGCAGGCGGGCATCGACGCCCTGCCCTACCACGCCGGCATGGACGCGCAGACCCGCGCCGAGCACCAGCGCCGTTTCCTGCAGGGCGATGGCGTGGTGGTGGTGGCGACGATCGCCTTCGGCATGGGCATCGACAAGCCGGACGTGCGCTTCGTCGCCCATGTCGACCTGCCCAAGTCGATCGAAGGCTACTACCAGGAGACCGGCCGCGCCGGCCGCGACGGGATGCCGGCGGTGGCCTGGCTCAGCTACGGCCTGGGCGACGTGGTCAACCTGCGCATGCTGATCAACCAGGGCGAGGCCGGCGACGAGCGCAAACGGCTGGAGCTGCGCAAGCTCGACGCCCTGCTCGGCTTCTGCGAGTCCACCGGCTGCCGCCGCCAGGCCCTGCTGGGCTGGTTCGGCGAGGAGCACGCCGGCGCCTGCGGCAACTGCGACAACTGCCTCAGCCCGCCCGAATGCTGGGACGGCACCGAGGCCGCGCGCATGGCCCTGAGCTGCGTGTACCGGACCGGCCAGCGCTTCGGCGCCGGACACGTGATCGACGTGCTGCGCGGCACTCCGACCGACAAGGCAACCCAGCACGGCCACGAGCGCCTGAGCACCTGGGGCATCGGCGCGGAGCTCACGGCACGGCAGTGGAGCAGCGTGTTCCGCCAGCTGGTCGCGCTCGGCCTGCTGGAGGCCGACCACGAACGCCACGGCGCCCTGCGCCTGACCCAGGCCGCCGGCCCGGTCCTGCGCGGCGAGCGCGAACTGACCTTCCGCAAGGACGCCGCGCGCCCCCCGCGCGCCACCCGCCAGCGCGCGTCCGTGGACGCCTCGCTGGAGGACCTGTCGCTGGAGGAGCGCCAGCGCTTCGAGGCGCTGCGCCGCTGGCGCGCCGGAGCCGCCCGCGAGCAGAACGTGCCCGCCTACGTGATCTTCCATGACGCCACCCTGCGGGCGATCGCCGAGGCCGCGCCGGACGACCTGGACGCACTGGGGCAGGTACCGGGAATCGGTGCTGTGAAGCTCGAGCGCTACGGCGAGGACGTGCTGCAGCAGTTGCTGGACTGCGAGGCGGCGTAAGCGCGCGCAGGCCGTGGCTGGTGGGCCGTGATGGATTCGAACCATCGACCAGCGGATTAAAAGTCCGATGCTCTACCGACTGAGCTAACGGCCCGTTTGAGCCGGCAATTGTGCCACGAACCCGGGTCCGGCCGACATTCCCGTTGCCTCGCCGGGCCGCTCCCCGCCCGCCACGGCAGGCATGCCCGGCGCGCAGTACCCTTGCCCGATGACCAGCCAGACACTCGCAACCGCCGTGCTCCTTGCCGTCCTGGCGGGGGCCTATGGCCTCGGGGTAGCCCGGCTCTGGCGTCGCGCCGGAATCGGGGTGGCGATCAGTCCGCTGCAGGTGTTCGCCTTCGCCGCGGGGCTGCTGGCGCTGCTCGCCGCGTTCGCCTGGCCGCTGGCCGGCCTCGAGCACTGGTCGCTCGCGGCCTTCGTTACCCGGCACCTGCTGCTGCTTTCGCTGGCGCCGGCCCTGGTGCTGGCCGGCCGGCCCGGGGCGGCCCTGGCGCATGTCGTCCCGACCGGGTTGTCATCGCGACTGCACCGGCGCACTGGACGGGTATGGGGCATCGTGGTCGAGGGGCTGGGCGTGGCGGCGGCAGCACACGTCGCCGTGCTGCTGGCCTGGCACCTGCCGGATGCGGTGGACACCGCGTTGCGTGATCCGGCGGTCCACACGACGCTCCACATCAGCTTGCTGGTGGCCGGGTTCTGGTTCTGGGCCGCGGTGCTGCACCGGATGCGCGAGCCGTCCAGGTCCAACCAGCCCGCGGTGGTCGCCGTGGTGGCGGTGGCGATCGTCCTCGCGCTGGCGGGCATGCTGCTCCCGCTCGCGGATGGCACGGCCTACGCACTGCACGCCATCCGCAGCCCGGAAGCCGGGCTGGATGCCGCCGCCGACCATCACCTGGCGCGCATGGCATTCCGCGCCGCGGCGGTCGTGCCCTACCTCGCCAGCCTGTTCTGGCTGCTGGAACGAAGGAGCCCCGCGCGTTTGCCATGAGCGGCGGCGACGCCACACGGCCGTGACCCGGTGACCACGCGACGGCGGTGACAGTGTGCATCCCCCGCTTGCGTGGAGCGCGCGACATGCATCCCAGGACCATCGTCATCACGGGCGCCTCGAGCGGCTTCGGCCGCGGCCTGGCACAACGGCTGGCCGAACGCGGCGACAACCTGGTGCTGGTGGCCCGGCGCAAGGCGCTGGTCGAGGACATGGCCGCGGAGCACCGCAACGCCATCGCGGTCCACGCCGATGTCGGCAACCCCGACGAGGTGGAGAAGGTCGCCGCCGCCGCGCTGGCCCGCTTCCCGCGGATCGACGCCTGGGTGAACAACGCCGGCGTCGCCGCACTGGGGCGCTTCGAGGACGTGCCGCTGCGCGACCACCAGCAGGTGCTGCGCACCAACTTGGGCGGCGCACTCAACGGCAGCCACGTGGCGATGCGGCACTTCCGCCGCATGGGCTCGGGGACGCTGGTCAACGTCGCCTCGATGCTGGGCCGCACCCCGGCGCCGTATTACGCCAGCTACTGCGCCAGCAAGTACGGCATCGTCGGGCTGTGCGCCTCGCTGCGGCAGGAGCTGGCGCTGGACCGCGCGGAGCGCATCCGGGTCTGCGCGGTGCTGCCGATGGCCGCCGACACCCCCTTCTACGAGCACGCCGCCAACTACACCGGACGCAGCCTGCAGCCGTTCCCGATCACCGACCCCTGGCAGGTCGTCGAGGCCCTGGTCGATGCGGTGGACAACCCGCGCGACGAGATCGTGGTCGGTCTGCCGGCGAAGGCGGCAATGGCCAGCCAGCAGTTCATGCCATGGCTGACCGAGGGCGCGACGGCCGCGGTCTCGCAGCAGTTGCAGATGGAGGACGCCCCGCCCGCCGACCCGACCGGCGGGAACCTGCATTCACCGCTGCAGGCGGGTACCGGAGTGGAGGGACAGGCCCGGGCGAGGATGGCGGCGGAGCGACGGGTCAGGCGCAGCTGACCCGCTCAGGCGTAGCGGGTCGTATCCACCGCGCCTGCGCCCTCGAAACCCTGTGCCCGCAGCCGGCAGGCGTCGCAGCCGCCGCAGGCACGGCCTTCCGCGTCGGCCTGGTAGCACGAGACCGTGTGCGAGAAGTCCACGCCCAGACGCAGCCCCTCGCTGACGATCGCGTCCTTGCCCAGGTGCTGCAGCGGTGCGTGGATCCGGATCCCCGCGCCTTCGACACCCGCCTTCGTGGCGAGGTTGGCCAGGCGCTCGAAGGCCTCGATGAACTCGGGGCGGCAGTCGGGATAGCCGGAGTAATCCACCGCGTTGACACCACAGAAGATGTCCGCCGCCCCCAGCACTTCCGCCCAGCCCAGCGCGACCGACAACATGATGGTGTTGCGGGCCGGGACGTAGGTGACCGGGATCGGGTCGACCGCGGCCGCCTCGCCGGTCGGCACCTCGATGTCGGCGGTCAGCGCCGAGCCGCCGATGCTGCGCAGGTCCACGTCCACCACCTTGTGCCCGGCGGCGCCAAGCGCCTGCGCCACCCGCCGGGCGGCATCCAGCTCGGAGGTATGGCGCTGGCCGTAGCGCACGCTCAGAGCATGGCACCGGAATCCCTGCTCGCGGGCCATGGCGAGCACCACGGCGGAGTCCATGCCTCCGGAAAGGAGTACGACGGCGTTCTTGCTGGACATCTGTCTGTTCCCGTTACGTGTCAGGCTGCGGCAGGCCGGTCAGCGCCCCGGCTCGTCGTTCCATAGCAGCTTGTGCAGCTGCACCTGGAAACGCACCGGCAGGCGATCGGCGACGATCCAGTCGGCCAACGCGGTGGCATCGACCTGGCCGAAGCTGGGCGAGAAGAGCACCTCGCAGGTGTCGGCCAGGCGGTGCTCCGCGAGCACCCCGCGCGCCCATTCGTAATCCTCGCGGGAGCAGACCACGAACTTCACCTGGTCATGCGCGGTGAGCTTGCCGAGGTTGTCCCACAGGTTCCGCCCCACCTCGCCGGAGCCGGGCGTCTTGATGTCCAGCACGCGCGAGACCCGGGTGTCGACCACCCCGATGTCCATCGCACCCGAGGTCTCCAGCGACACCTCGTAGCCGGCATCGCACAGGCGGCGCAGCAGCTCCGGGCAACGCTTCTGCGCCAGCGGTTCGCCACCGGTGACACAGACGTGGCGCACCCCGTGGCCGGCGACCTCGGCCAGGATGCCGTCGTAGTCCCACCAGTCACCGCCGTGAAAGGCGTAGGCGGTATCGCAGTACGTGCAGCGCAGCGGGCAGCCGGTCAGGCGCACGAAGACCGTCGGCCAGCCGATGCTGCGTGATTCGCCCTGCAGCGACAGGAAAATCTCGGTCAGCCGCAGGCGCTCGGGCGAGGCCGCGGCCGCCGAGTGGTCGAGTACGTTCATGCCGGCAATTCTACCGCCCCGGCGGCGGGCCACCATGTACCGCGCATTACGACCAGGGCGCAATGCGCCTCCTGTCGCGCCGGACCTTCAAAGCCGGGTCAATTCAACCGGCCAAGCCGGATCGCGCCAAGGCGGTCTTCCGCGATCCGCGCCGCGTCGGTGCCTGGATAGCGGCTGGACACCTCGGCCAGCGTGCGTTCGGCTTCATCGACCTGCTGCAGGCCCTGCTGCGACAGGCCGACCTTCAGCAGCGCGCCGGGCGCCTTGTCGTGGGTCGGGAAACGCTCCAGCAGCTGGCGGAACTGCTCCAGCGCGAGCTTGTAGTTCTGGGTGACGTAGTAGCTCTCGCCCAGCCAGTACAGGGCGTTGGGCGCCCATGCACCGCCCGGGTAGTAGCCCAGGAATGAATTGAACAGGCGCGCGGACTCGTCGTAACGGCCGGCACGCAGTGCCGCGAAGGCCTGGTCGTAGGACTCGCGCTCGCCCTCCAGGGCATCCATCGCACCCGGATCGCCATGCACGACGGGGCCCGTCTCGGCCGCACCCGCGGTGCTGCGGGCCTGCGCCGCAGGCGCCGCCGACCCGGTGTCGCCCGGCACGTCGCCGAGCTCGAGCACCTCGTCGGAACCCGTTGCATCCACCGGGGCGCCGCCGCCTTCCAGCCGGTTGAGCCGGCCGTCCAGGTCCAGGTACTGCACCCGGGCCGCCTCGCGGGCCTGCTGCTGCTCGTGGGTGAGCTCCTCGACCTGTGCCCGCAGTGCGACCACCTCGTCCTTGAGCATGTTCACCTGCCGCAGCAGGTCCATGGTCGCCTGGTTGTTGCCGGCCTGCTGCTCGAGCAGGGCGACCCGCTCGGCCAGGCTCGTGCGTTGCGCCGAAGCGGGCGCGGCGGCCACACGGGCCGCCGCGACCACCACCGGTGCCACGATCATCGCTCGAAAGGACTTGCGCATCACCGGTGCCATTGCTTACCGCGCGTTGTAGGTGATCTCGACGCGGCGGTTCTGCGCCCAGCAGTCCTCGCCGGACGCGGTGCAGGTCGGACGCTCTTCGCCGTAGCTGACCACGGTCTGCTGGCTGCCCGAACCACCGTTGGCCTGGATCGCCGAGGACACGCTGTTGCCACGGCGCTCGCCCAGGCCCAGGTTGTACTCGCGGCTGCCGCGCTCGTCGGCGTGGCCTTCCAGGGTCATGCGCGAGGACGGACGGTCACGCAGGTACTTGGCGTGGCAGCCGACGATCGCCTGGAACTCCGGACGCAGCGACTCCTGGTCGAAGTCGAAGTAGATGACGCGCTGGCGCAGGCAGGCGTCGGTGTCCAGATCCTCGGGGCCGTACACGCCGGTGGTCGGTGCCGGGGTGGTCGGGGTCTGGGTGGCGGGCGGGGTCTCGGCCGGCGGGGCCTCCTTGACCTTCTTCGAGCAGGCAACGGCCGCGGTGCACATCAGGGCGGCAAGCAGAATGCGGGTGGTGCTGTTCATCGTCTTTTTCCTCGTCTTGGGTTGCAGCAGGTGGACCACTTCCATGAATTCCGTCTGATCAGGACGGCATCAACGCGGCGTACGGAACGGCCCCCAGGCCGGTTCCCGGACATCACCGTCGGCCAGCACCAGGCGCTGTCGCACCCGGCCGTCCGCGGACACTGCATAGAGCACCCCGCGGGTACCCTCTCGCGCAGCATAGATGATCATCGCGCCGTTTGGCGCGAAGCTCGGCGACTCGTCGAGCGAGCCCGGCGAGAGCGTGCTCCAGCGTGGGCTGCCGAGGCTCGAATCCATCATCGCCACCCGGAACACGTTGCCACCGCCCTGCGCCGTCGCCAGCTTGTTCCCGTACCTGGAAACCGTCGCGCTGGCGTTGTAGCTGCCCTGGAAAGTGACCCGGCTGGCGCTGCCGCCGCTGGCCGGCACCTGGTAGATCTGCGGCTGGCCGCCCCGGTCGGAGGTGAAGTAGATCGTGCCGCCGTCCGCGCTCCAGGTCGGCTCGGTATCGATGCCGAAATGGTTGGTCAACTGGGTCAGCGAGCGGCTGGCCAGGTCCATCACGTAGACCTCCGGGTTGCCGCTGCGCGACAGCGTCAGCGCCAGCCGGTTGCCGTCGGGCGAGAACTCGGGTGCGCCGTTGATGCCGCGGAAGCGCGAGACCACCTCGCGGCTGCCGGTGGAGATGTTCTGGATCCAGATTTCCGAGTTGCCCCCCTCGAAGCTGACGTAGGCCAGCCGGTTGCCGTCGGGGCTCCACGACGGGGACAGCAGCGGCTCCGGGGAGCGGACCACGGTCTGCGGGTTGTGCCCGTCGGAATCGGCGACCACCAGTGCGTACTGGGCATCGCGGCCGACCCCGGTGGCGGTCACGTAGGCGATGCGGGTGAAGAACGCGCCCGGCACGCCGAGGATCTCCTCGTAGATCGCATCGGCGATCTGGTGGGCGACATCACGCATCGCCCCGGCACGCGCGGTCATCGCCAGGCCTATCAGCCGGTTCTGGGTCGCCACGTCGAACAACTCGTACTCGACCCGGTAGCTGCCCGAGCCGGCATCCAGCACCCGTCCGACCACCAGGTAGTCCTGGTTGAGCGCGCGCCAGGTCGGATAGTTGACCTCGCCGCCGCGGGTGGGGCGTTCGACCAGGTCGCGCTCGGGCAGCGCACGGAACTGCCCGGATCGGTTGAGGTCGGCCGCGATCACCGCGCCGACGTCGGTGTCCGGCGCCGTGCCACGGCCCTGGTAGGGCATCGGCACGACGGCGATCGGCAGGGCGGAGGCATGGCCGCCGACGATGTCGAGTTCCAGCGCCTGCTGGGCGACGGCGGCGAACGGCAGGAAAAAGGCAAGCAGCGCGGCAAGCCAGGGAGCGTGTCGTTTCATCGGCGGGTCCTGACAACAGGGCTGAACGTGTAACAGCATGCGCGTGAACGCATTCTCAAAGCTGAACGGGAGTCTGGCAACACGGTGGGTCAATCCTGGGCGACGAAGTTGAGCCGCAGCTCGCGCGCGAAGACCTTCTCGAAGCCGCTGTAGGGCAAAGGCTGCGCCTTGAGCACGGCGGCCTCGATCGAGCGGCGGCCCTGTTCGTCGTAGCTGCAGGGATTGCCGACGTCCACGCTCATCACCTCGCCCCCCGGCAGCTGGCGGATCACCAAGGTGCAGCGCGCGCCGATGGGCACGGTCTCCGGCCGGGTCCACTTGGCGCGGATCGCCTCGGTGAGCGCGGCGGCATAGCGTGCGCGCAGGCCGGTGTCGTCGCCCTGGTTGCCCGGCGGCGGACTGGCGCTGCCGGTCGCGGTGTCCGCGGCCTCGCGCGCCTCGGCCAGCTGGCGGGCCTTCTGCTCGAGCAGCTTGCGTTCGCGTTCGGCCTTCTCGCGCTCGCTGCGGATCTCCGCCAGCTTGCGCTCGCGCTCGGCCTGCTGTTCGGCACGGCGGCGCTTCTGCTCGGCCTCTTCCTGGCGCTTGCGCTCGGTGAGGTCGATCTGCTCCTGGCGACGCTTCTCCTCCTGCAGCCGTGCGTTTTCCTCCGCCGGGGTCGGCGTGGGCTCGGCGACCACCTCGTCCTGCTCGACGGGATCGGGCTCGGGGATCGATTCCTGCGGGGCCTGCTGCGGCGGCGCCGGGGCATCCTGCGGGCGCGGCTCGGGTTCGGGTTGCGGAAGCGGGGCGACCGGCTCCGGTTCCGGTTCCGGTTCGGGTTCCGGCAGCGGCACCGGGTCCGGGCGCTCGCTCAGGGTCTGGCGCATCGCCGCGGACAGCGCGTTGGCATCGACCAGCTTGGCCTCCACCGGCGAGCCGGCGGCCGAGACCGTCTCCGGCGCACGGGTCCACCACAGGCCGATGAACATCAGGCCGAACAGCACCAGGTGCAGGACGACCGCCAGCACCACGGCCTGGACGGTGTCGGCTCGGGTCTCCCTCACTTCGGCCCGGCCTCCGCGGGCGAGCTCATCAGACTGACCCGTGGCACGTCGGCGTTCTTGAGCAGCGCCATGGCCTGCAGCACCACCTCGTAGCTGGCGTTGCGGTCACCGGCCACGTAGACCGGGACACCCGGGTTGTTGCGCACGAACGCAGCCACCCGCGCCTCCAGCTGCTCCGGGCTCAGCGCCTCCTGCGGCGCGCCTTCCAGGGTCAGGAAGTAGTTGCCGGCGGCATCCACGCTCACCACCACCGGGTCCTTGTCGCCGCTGGTTATCGACTTGGCGTCGGCACGCGGAAGCTCGACATCCACGCCCAGGTTCATCAACGGCGCGGTGACCATGAAGATGATCAGCAGCACCAGCATCACGTCGATGTAGGGGACGACGTTGATCTCGGCCTTGAGCCGGCGCTTTCGCAGCCTGCGGTTGTGCGGGCCCATGGCCTTACTCCTGCCCGGACTGGCGCTCGAGGATCGAGGCGAACTCCTCGGAGAACGCGTCGTAGCGCACCGCGATCCGCTCGACCTTGGTGGCGAAGCGGTTGTACGCCCACACCGCCGGGATCGCGGCGAACAGGCCCATCGCGGTGGCGATCAGCGCCTCGGAGATGCCCGGGGCGACCGTGGCGATGGTCGCCTCCTGCATGTTGGCCAGGCTGTGGAAGGAAATCATGATCCCCCACACGGTGCCGAACAGGCCGACGTAGGGCGCGATCGAGCCGACGTTGGCGAGGAACTCCAGGTTGCGCTCCAGCCCGTCGAGCTCGCGCGCGGTCGCCACGCGCATGCCGCGCTGCGCCGCCTCCAGCTGCATCCGGCTGTCGACCACCCGGCGCTGCCGGGAGTACTCGCGGAAGCCCGATTCGAAGATCGCCTCCATGCCGCCCACCTCGCGGTTGCGCTCGGAGGCACCGGCGTACAGCCGGGTCAGCTCGGTGCCCGACCAGAAGCGTTCCTCGAAGCTTTCCGCCTCGCGATCGGCACGGTCCAGGACCTTCTTCTTGCGGAAGATGATCACCCAGGACGCGATCGAGGCGGCGATCAGCAACAGCATCACCAGCTGCACCGGAATGCTGGCGTGCAGCACCAGGTCCAGGTAATTGAATCCGCCATCGAGCTGCACCGGCCCGGTGGGCGCGGCGGGCAGGTTGCTGGTGGCGGCGTCGACCGCCTCGGGCAGCGGCTCGACCTGCGCGGCCTGCATGGCCAGGGTCGCCGCGATCATCGGGCTGCTCCCATGGTGGCCGCGCCATGGCCGGCGCACGGGAACGGAAGGAAGTCGGTCAGCCTGGATGTCATGCAGTTTCTCCGCCCGTCTCCGGGCACTTGTTGTCCATTCGGGTTGTAGCGGGGCACGTCGCCATGGCCGGGGTGCTCAAACGGCCTCCAGCCGGGCCCGCAGCGCCTCCAGCAGCGGCGGGGTGATCGCGCAGGGCCGGAAGCCCTCCACGTCCACCGAGGCCACCCGCACGCGGGCATCGACCAGCACCTCCTCGCCGCGGCTGACCCGCTGGGCGAACACCGCACTGGCCCGCCGGCACTCCACCAGCATGCAGTCCACCGCGAGCAGGTCGTCCAGCCGGGCCGGGCGACGGAAATCGATCTCCATCGCCCGCACCACGAACTGCAGACCGTGTTCGCTGCGCAGAAGTTCCTGGCCAAAGCCCTGCCCGCGCATCCATTCGCTGCGCGCGCGCTCCATGAAGGCCAGGTACTGGGCGTGGTAGACCACGCCACCGGCATCGGTGTCTTCCCAGTAGACGCGGATTGGATGCATGGAGCGAGGAACGAGTTGAGAGGAATGAGGAACGAGTAAGGGCAACGGCAACGGCAACGGCAACGGCAACGGCAACGGCCAGCGTTGGACGCTAGCGGAAGTGGTATCAGAAAAGGGGAGGAGTGGAAGGGCCCTGTTCACGGTTCGTTTGCCTTGGTTCCAGGCCGAGGTGGCGATAGGCCTTCTGGGTGGCCATGCGGCCGCGCGCGGTACGCACCAGGAAGCCCTGCTGGATCAGGTAGGGCTCGATCACGTCCTCGAGCGTGCCGCGCTCCTCGCTCAGCGCCGCGGCCAGCGATTCCACGCCGACCGGACCGCCGTCGAACGCCTCGATGATGGTGCCGACCAGCCGCCGGTCAAGCTCGTCGAAGCCCTCCGGGTCGATCTTCAGCATGGACAGTGCCGCGGCGGCCGTTGCGGTGTCGATGTGCCCGCCGGCGCGCACCTGGGCGAAGTCCCGGACCCGGCGCAGCAGCCGGTTGGCGATGCGCGGGGTGCCGCGGGCACGCCGGGCGATCTCGGCGGCGCCGGCCGGCTCGCAGTCGATGCCGAGGATCCGCGCCGAGCGGCGGACGATCTTCGTCAGTTCCTCGGCGCTGTAGAACTCCAGCCGCTGGACGATGCCAAAGCGGTCGCGCAGCGGCGCGGTCAGCAGCCCGGCCCGGGTGGTCGCCCCGATCAGGGTGAACGGCGGCAGATCGAGCTTGATCGAGCGCGCGGCCGGTCCCTCGCCGATCATGATGTCGATCTGGTAGTCCTCCATCGCCGGATACAGGACCTCCTCGACCACCGGCGAAAGCCGGTGGATCTCGTCGACGAACAGCACGTCGTTGGGCTGCAGGTTGGTCAGCAGCGCGGCCAGGTCACCAGCCTTCTCGATCACCGGCCCCGAGGTCACCCGCAGGTTGACTCCCAGTTCGTTGGCGATCACGTGGCTCAGGGTGGTCTTGCCCAGCCCCGGCGGGCCGAAGATCAGCACGTGGTCGAGCGCCTCGCCGCGCCCTTTGGCCGCTTCGATGTAGATCTTCAGCTGCTCGCGGACCGGTTGCTGGCCGAGGTATTCGTCCAGGCTTTTCGGCCGGATCGAGGCCTCGACGGCGTCGTCCTCGCGGGTGGCATCGGCGGCAATCAGGCGCTCTTCTTCCATCCGGCTATCGTCGCATGCGGGGGGCTCCGGAAGGAGCGTCGCGCGTGCAGGGTGCTTGCCGGTCGGTTCGGTCTGGCCATCCATGGCCAGACTCACCGAGCGCAGGCCATCCATGACCTGCTCCGGCAACACCCTGCCCGCACGCCGCCCAGGCGGTTTGGTTGGCGCGGCACAAGGTGGGGTTGGATATCCGAAGAACTGCACCCGCGCCCGGTCGCAAACTCACGGATAACAGCGCTGATCGCCGACTCCAGAGCCGGACTTCGTTGTCGAAACAGCGTGGCGTACCCAAAGACGCCCGCGAACACAGAGACGAAACACCCCCCGCTTTTGACCAAAGCCCACCCTCCCGCAGGTGGATCTTCTTGCGGTGTCGCCTGCACCCCCGATCACGCCGCAAAACCAAGGCGCCGCTCCCCCCGGAGCCCACGCTGTATCCGCCGCGTGCCCCGGAAAGGAGTCAGATCTCCACCTGCGCCCCCAACTCCACCATCCGGTTGCCCGGAATGTGGAAGAACCCGCTGGCCGGTGCCGCGTTGCGGTGCATGAAGGCGAACAGCCGGTCGCGCCACACCGGCATGCCGCGATTGCCCATCGCCACCACCGTCTCGCGGCTGGCGAACCAGGTGGTCTCCATCGGGTCGATCACCATGCCGCCCTCCTCGTCGCAGGAGCGCATCAGCGCCAGCGGCACGTCGGGCACCTCCATGAAGCCGAAGCGCACGATCACCCGGTGGAAGCCGTCGCCGACCGCGTCGATCCGCAGCCGGCGCTCGGGCGGGGCGTAGGGGAGCGTCAGGGTCTCGACGGTCAGGAACAGGTTGCGTTCGTGCAGCACCTTGTTGTGCTTGAGGTTGTGCAGCAGGGCATGCGGGACCACGCCCTTGTCGGCGGTCAGGAAGATCGCGGTGCCCGGGACCCGGACCGGTGGGGACAGCATCAGGCCGGGCAGGAAGGTGTCCAGCTGGATGCCTTCCTTCTGGATCGCCTCGCGCAGCAGCCCGCGGCCGCGGCGCCAGGTCCGCAACAGGGTGAACAGCACGATGCCCAGGGCCAGCGGGAACCAGCCGCCGGCCGGGATCTTGGCCGCATTGGCGACCACGAAGGCGATGTCACCGGCCAGGAACACCACGCACAGCGGCAGCACCCACCAGCGCCAGCGCGGCCACAGCGCGCGCGCCACCAGGGCCAGCAGCAGGGTGTCGATCAGCATCGTCCCCGACACCGACACGCCGTAGGCGGTCGCCAGCGCCGAGGAGCTGCCGAAGGCCAGCACCAGCAGCACCACGACCACCGCCATCGACCAGTTGACCGCGGGGATGTAGATCTGCCCGATGGTGTCGCGGGAGGTGTGGCGGGTGTTCATGCGCGGGATATAGCCCAGCTGCATCGCCTGCCGGGTGACCGAGAAGGCGCCGGTGATCACCGCCTGGGAGGCGATCACGGTGGCCGCGGTGGCCAGGATGACCATCGGGATCCGGCCCCATTCGGGAACCCCGACGTAGAACGGGTTGCGGATCGCGTCCGGGTCCTCGAGCACCAGTGCACCCTGGCCCAGATAGTTGAGCATCAGCGCCGGCAGCACGAAGCAGTACCAGGCGATGCGCACCGGCCGGGCGCCGAAATGACCCATGTCGGTGTAGATCGCCTCGCCGCCGGTGACCGCCAGCACCACTGCGCCCAGGATGAAGATCCCGCCGACGCTGTGGTCGACGAAGAAGCGCATCGCCCAGACCGGGTTGATCGCCTGCAGCACCTCCGGCTCATGGAAGATGTTGGCCACACCCAACACCGCCAGCACCAGGAACCACAGGCCGGTGACCGGTCCGAACACCTTGCCGACCTTTTCGGTGCCGAAGCGCTGGACGGAAAACAGCGCGACCAGCACCAGCACCGTGATCGGCACCACCCAGCGGCCGAACTCCGGCGCGACCACCTCCAGGCCCTCCAGCGCCGACAGCACCGAGATCGCCGGGGTGATCACCCCGTCGCCGAAGAACAGCGCCGCGCCGAACACGCCGAGGAGGCCGACCAGGTAGCTCGAGCGCGCGTGCCCGGCCAGGGTGCGCTGGGCCAGCGCCATCAGCGCCATGATCCCGCCCTCGCCGGCGTTGTCGGCGCGGGTGATGATGGTGACGTACTTGACCGTCACCACCAGGTTCAGCGCCCAGAACACCAGCGAAAGGATGCCCAGCACGGTGTCGTGGTCGGCCACCAGGCCGTAGTGCGGACTGAAGGCTTCCTTGAGTGTGTACAGCGGGCTGGTGCCGATGTCGCCGAAGACGACGCCGACCGCGGCCAGCACCAGTCCGGCCAGCCCGGTCCTGGCCGGGGAAGGCGCTGCAGCCCCGCGGGCGCGGGCGAAACGGGGTAAGGGCATGGTTTCCTGCACGGCCGCCAGGGCCGCGGCCGGGTCAACGAAGCGCGGACTGTAGCGCCTTGCGGATGATGACGGCAGCCTCGTCGCCGGGGGCGGTGGCGGCGCGCGCCATCTTCACCGCCTCGGCGGGCTTGTAGCCCAGTTGCTGCAGGGCGATCACCGCCTCGGACTGCGGGTCGGCCGGCGCTCCGGACGGGCCGGCGGCGGCACCGGCGCCCAGCAGGTCGGCAGCCCGGTCGCGCAGCTCGACCACGATGCGCTCGGCGGTCTTCTTGCCGATGCCCGGGATCCGGGTCAGCGCCGCGGTGTCGCCGGCCTGCACCAGCCGGGCGAACTCGTCCACGCTGGCCCCGGACAGGATCGCCAGGGCGATCTTCGCCCCGATGCCGGATACCCGCTGCACATCACGGAACATCCGCCGCTCGGACTCGGTAAGGAAGCCGTACAGCGAAACGCTGTCTTCCTTCTGCGCATAGTGGGTCGACAGCACCACCTCGCGGCCGACCTCGGGCAGGTCGTAGAAGGTGCTCATCGGCGCCTCCAGCTCGTAGCCCACTCCGGCGACATCGACCAGCAGCCAGGGCGGCTGCTTGTGTACCAGGATGCCTTTCAGGCGACCGATCATCATGCAACTCCCTTCTTCTTTCCCGTCATCGCCGGCGCAGCAGCGCCACGCCGACACCGGTGCGCTGGGCGGTGGCGCTCATGTGCGCGTGGGTCAGCGCCACCGCCAGGGCGTCGGCGGCGTCGGCCTGCAGGCGGGTGCCGTCGGCCAGGTTGAGCAGCAGCCGGACCATGTGCTGGACCTGCGACTTGTCGGCCGCGCCGCGCCCGACCAGCGACTGCTTGATCACCCGCGGGGCGTATTCGCTGACCTTGAGCCGGCGCCGCACCACGGTCGCCAGCGCGGCGCCGCGGGCGTGGCCGAGCTTGAGCGCGGAGGTCGCGGACTTGTCCATGAACACCGTCTCGATCGCCACGTGTTGCGGCTGCCACTCGTCCATCACCCGCTCCAGCCCTTCGCACAGCAGGCCCAGCCGGGACGGAAAGTCCTCGGCGCCGAGCAGCTTCAGTCCCTCGCAATGCACGTAGCGGCAGCGGCCGTCGGCGGCGACGTCGATCACCCCGATGCCGGTGCACTGTGAACCGGGGTCGATCCCCAGGATCCTCAAGAGCGCTTCCCCTGCCCCGCCTGCCGAGCGCCCCGCGAGTGGGGCGCAGCGACTCAGGCGTAGGCGTCCTCGCCCAGCTGGGCGTTCGAATACACGTTCTGGACGTCGTCCAGGTCCTCGAGCCAGTCCAGCAGCTTCGCCACCTGCTGCGCGGTCTCGCCTTCCACCGCCACGTCGTTGTCGGCGCGCCAGGTGATCCCGGCCTCGGCCGGCTGCTGGCCGGCGGCGGCCATCGCGTCGCGCACCGCCTCGAAGCCCTCCGGCGAGGTCAGCACGTCGATCGAACCATCCTCGGGGTAGCCCACCACGTCGTCGGCGCCGGCTTCGATCGCCGCCTCGGTGACCGCGTCCTCGTCCGCGCCGGGGGCGAAGCTGAGCACGCCCAGCTTGTTGAACATGAAGGCGACCGAGCCGTCGGTGCCCAGGTTGCCGCCGAACTTGCCGAAGGCGTGGCGCACGTCGGCCACGGTGCGGACCTTGTTGTCGGTCAGGCAGTCGACGATCACCGCGACCCCGCCGGGGGCGTAGCCCTCGTAGCGGATCTCCTCGTAGCTCACGCCCTCCAGCTCGCCGGTGGCCTTCTTGACCGCGCGCTCGATGACGTCCTTGGTCATGTTGGCGGCCAGCGCCTTGTCCATCGCGGTGCGCAGGCGCGGGTTGTTGCCCGGGTCGCCGCCGCCGGCGCGCGCGGCGACCGAGATCTCACGGATGAGCTTGGTGAAGACCTTGCCCCGCTTGGCGTCCTGCGCGCCCTTGCGGTGCTGGATGTTGGCCCACTTGGAATGGCCTGCCATTGCTGCTCGTGTTGCAAAGTCGCCCTGCGACGGGACCGCCGATTATAGGCCGCCGCCCGCTGCGTCGTGGCGGAAGCGGCCGTGGCGCAGGAACTCGACGGCCTGCCCGGCCGCCCGGCGCGAGAACAGCATTCCACTGTGGCTGAGCGGCAGCACGAGGTGGTCGGCCAGCCCGTCCAGGCGGGTCTCGGCCACCGCCACGGTGCCGTCGCTGGGACCGTTGAAGCGTCCGAGCGCCTGGCCGAACCCCAGCGGGCTGTCACCAGCAAGCACGCCCATTTCCGCCGCGCCGGTCCAGGGCTGGCAACCGCGGTGCAGCAGGCGCGCACTGCGGCCGAGCAGCCGGCGCCCCAGCGGACGCGCCGACAACCCCTCGGCCGCGGCACTGCCGCACAGTGGCGAGCCCAGGCAGACCACGCGCCGGACCGGCAGGCCGGGGTAACGCTGCAGGGCCCGGACCGCCATCACCCCGCCCAGGCTGTGGGCGAGGACATGGCAGGGTTCTGCCAGGCGCCCGCGCAGCGCCGGCAGGGCGCCACGCAGGCCTTCGGTGACCGCGCCATAGCCGAACAGCTGCGGCTGGAAACCCGCGCGCCGCAGCTGCCCGGCCATCCAGCGCATCGAGGCGCGCGGCATCCACAGGCCATGGATCAACACGACCCGGCGCACCCCGCCGCCTGCCCCGGTCACTGCTTAGCGCCGACCCAGTTCACGCCCCAGCCAGTCGTCCAGCAGTTGCTTCTCGTAACGCAGCGGATCGTTGTTGCGGAATGCCGGCGTGCGTGACATGAAACCGCTGTCCGACAACCGCCGCTCGCCCTCCGCCAACACCTGGCCCTGCGCACCCAGGTGCCGGAAACGCAGCGTGATCCGGGGCGGGTAGATGTCGCGCAGGATGCGGATGTCATCGGCATTCGGCCCCCTCCATGGCTCGTAGTCACCGGCCCGGTCCACGTCCAGCAGTTCGACCTCCAGCTGCTCGCCCGGCCCGAGCCGCCCGGCGGCGCTGTCGCGCAGGTGCGCGGCCAGGTCCCTGACCCAGGTACCACGCAGCGTGTCGATGCGGTCCCGGCCGCGGGTGATCTCACTGAACCCGGCCGGATCGCTCCAGGACACCGAAACCGGGCCCCCGGCCTGCAGCTGGCCAGGCCCGCTGGAAGCCACCGGCGTGGTCGCGCACGCCGCGAGCGCGACAGCCGCGGCGGCGGCAAGCAGGTGCAGTCTCATGGCATCACCCCTTCGGATTGAACGTGGCCATTGTGCGCCAGACTGCTACGCAGGCGTGGTGAAGCCCGGTCGCAGCGGCGACGGGCCGCGCCGCAGGATGAACTCGTGGTCGCGCACCCGCCCCACCGGGAACGCGTAGTCGCCGACATGGACGAAGCCGTGGCGGGCATAGAACCGCTGCGCCGCCAGGTTCTGCGACCACACCCCGATCCACAGCGTGCGCGGGCCGTCGCGCTCCAGCCAGTCCAGCGCCTGCCGGAACAGGCGCCCGCCCCAGCCGCCGTTCTGGTGGGCGGCGAGCAGGTACAGGCGCTTGAGCTCGCCGTCATCGGGCCGCGCGTCCGGATGCGGCAGCCCGCACGGGCCGGCGGCGGCATGCCCGACCGCCTCGCCCCCGTGCTCCAGCAGCCAGACGGCGTAGTCCGGATGCGCAAGGATCGTGCGCTGGCGCCCGACCGCGTAGCTGGTCGACACGAAGGCCTGCAGGTCGTCGCGCGGATACAGGTGGCCGAAGGTCTCGGTGAAGGTCCGTGCGGCCAGCACCGCCAGCGTTTGCGCATCGGCGACGGTGGCGCGGCGGATCTCCATCCGGCCTCAGCCGCCCTGGCCTTCCTTCGCCGGCGTGCGCACCGCGATGTGCACCTCGGCCAGCTGCGCGTCGTCCAGCGGCGAGGGCGCATCGGTCATCAGGCACTGCGCGCCGGTGGTCTTGGGGAAGGCGATGACGTCGCGGATCGACTCGGTACCGGCCATCAGCGCGGCGATGCGGTCGATGCCGAAGGCGATGCCGCCGTGCGGCGGGGCGCCGTACTTCAGCGCATCGAGCAGGAATCCGAACTTGGCCTGCTGCTCGCCGGCGCCGATGCCCAGCAGCTCGAACACCGCCGCCTGCATCTGCGGGCGGTGGATGCGGATGGAGCCGCCGCCGATCTCGTTGCCGTTGAGCACCATGTCGTAGCCGCGGCTGACCGCGGTGGCGGCGTTGGCGCGCAGGTCTTCGATGCTGTCGACCGCCGGCGCGGTGAAGGGGTGATGCAGCGCGACGTAGCGGCCGGCCTCCTCGTCGTACTCGAACATCGGGAAATCGGTGACCCACAGCGGCTTCCAGCCGTCGGCGACCAGGCCGAAGTCCTTGCCGGCCTTGAGCCGCACCGCGCCCATGAAGTCCGACACGGTGCCGTACGCGCCGGCGCCGAAGAACACCAGGTCACCGTTGCCGGCCCCGGTCGTCTCCAGCAGCGCCTGGAAGGCGGCCTCGTCGAAGAACTTGGCCACCGGCGAGTTCACCGCGCCGTCCTCGCCGATCTTCGCGTAGGCCAGGCCCTTGGCGCCGTACTTGCCGGCGTGGGCGGCGTACTCGTCGATCTGCTTGCGCGACAGCTTCGCCCCGCCGGGGATGCGCAGCGCGCACACGCGCCCCGCCGGGTCGGCGGCCGGCCCGGAAAAGACCTGGAAACCGCAATCGCGGACCCGGTCGGCGACATCGACCAGCTCCAGCGGGTTGCGCAGGTCCGGCTTGTCGGAGCCGAAGCGGCGCATCGCCTCGGCCCAGCTCATGCGCGGGAACCCGCCCAGCTCGACGCCGATCACCTCGTTGAACACCTCGCGCATCATCTGCTCGACGGTGTCCTGCACGTCGCGCTCCTCGACCCAGGCGAACTCGATGTCGAGTTGGGTGAACTCCAACTGGCGGTCGGCGCGCAGGGCCTCGTCGCGGAAGCAGCGGGCGATCTGGTAGTACCGGTCGAAGCCGGACATCATCAGGATCTGCTTGAACAGCTGCGGGCTTTGCGGCAGGGCGTAGAACTCGCCCGGGTGCATGCGCGCCGGGACCAGGAAGTCGCGCGCGCCCTCGGGGGTGGCGCGGGTCAGGATCGGGGTCTCGATGTCCTGGAAACCGCGCCCGTCCAGCCAGCGACGCAGCGCCGACACCAGCTTCGTCCGGGTCCGCATCCGCTGCTGCATCCGCGGGGTGCGCAGGTCCAGGTAGCGGTACTTCAGGCGGATGTCCTCGCCCGGGTTCTCGTGGGCGTGGAACGGCAGCGGCTCGGCCTTGTTGAGCACCTCGATGGAGGTGGCGACCACCTCGACCTGGCCGGTCGGGATCCTGTTGTTGACCGACTCGCGGCGGCGCACGGTGCCGGTGACCCGGATGCAGTCCTCGTAGCCCAGCCCGGCGGCGGTGGCGATCACCTGCGCGTTGCCCTGCGCCTGCGACGGCTCGGCGACCACCTGGACGATGCCCTCGTGGTCGCGCAGGTCGACGAAGCACAGCCCGCCCAGGTCGCGGGCGACGTCGACCCAGCCGCACAGGGTGACGACCTGGCCGATCAGCGCCTCGTCGACAAGGCCACAGAAATGGGTACGCATGGGGACACCGGCAAGACGGAAACGGCCGATTTTACCCGTCCCCCGGCGCGTAGGGTGCGATACGGCGTTCCACCCATCGCGCCCTACGGGGTGGATGCGGGCGGGGCAGCCGGTTTGGCCTCCGCCTTGGCCTCCGGTTTGGTGTCCGGCTTGGCATCGGCCTTGGGCTTGTCGCCCTCGCCGGCCAGGTTGCGCTTCTTCTCGCCGTCCTTCTTGAAATCGGTCTCGTACCAGCCGCCACCGGAGAGCCGGAACTGCGGGGCGGTCAGCCGGCGGCGGACCCGGTCCTCGCCGCATTCGGGGCATTGCGCCGGATCGGGATCGGACAGCTTCTGCAGGCGGTCGAAGTCATGGCCGCAGGCGGCGCACTGGAAGGCATAGATGGGCATGGCAGGCGAATACCGGGAAACTGCCGGCGATGTGGGGGCCGCCCGTTGCATATCAAGTTCGCGGCCCGGGGGGCTGCGACGGCGTGGCGAGGTGCGTCCCGTTCATCCGGTCTTCCGGGTGGACCCGTCCACCCGCGCCCGCCGCCGGGTCGAGGTCGAACGGCGTGCGCAGCACCAGGGTCGGCAGCAGCGTGTTGAGCGTGGTGTACAGGATCAGCGCACCGAACAGCGTGCCCGGGATGTGGAAGCGGCTGTAGAGGATGTCGGCCAGCACCAGGGTGAACACCAGCGTGGGTGCCAGCGCCACCGAGATCTTCAGGCTCGCTCCGCGGCCCTCGCCGAACATCAGCCGGCGCTGCAGCCAGCCCAGGCCGATGCGCAACGGCAATACCGCGACGGTGATGCCCAACCCCAGCGCCGCCGCCTCCCAGCTCAGCGCATCGCGTGAGATCCCGGTACCGGCGTGGAAGAAGTAGAACGGCACGAAAAAGCTGGCGAACAGCCGCAGCGCGTGGATATTGGTGTCCGAGGCCAGGCGCGGCATGCGGATGCGCAGCATGCGGGCGACGAAGCCGGCGACGAACGCGCCCACCAAGTAGTACACCCCGAGCCGGTAGGTGATGTAGGCCGCCACCAGCCCGACCATCACCAGCAGGGAGAACTCCGAGCCCGGCGCGTGCGGCACCACCCAGCGGCCCAGGGCAATGAACAGCAGCGGCAGCCCGACCGCCATCCCTGCCATCCACAGCGAGGAGACGCCCAGCTGCACCGGGTCGGCCGCCTGCAACACCACGAACATCACCGCCAGCGCCATCAGCTCGCCGACGATCGCGTTGCTGGTGACCCAGAACCGCTCTTCCTCTTCCAGCCCCAGCCGCTCCAGGGTGTCGAGGATGAAGCCGGTCGACGGCGTCAGCACGGCCAGCGCCAGCAGTGCCGCGGCCTGCCAGCCCAGTTCCAGCCAGCGCATCGCCAGGCCGCCGACCAGCACCAGGCCGCCCGCGCGTACCGCCAGGTAGCCCAGCAGCTTCCACAACCCGCGCCTGAGCGCGGCGGGATCGACCTCCAGCCCGGCGAACAGGAACAGCGAGGAGATCCCGATCGTCGACAGCAGCACGACCACCGGATCATGGGCGCGCTCGCCGAACGCGAGCATCGCGCCAAGCCCCAGCAGCATCGAAGTGATCGGCGCCGGCACGCTGAAGCGCTGCAGCGCACGCGGAATGACCAGCAGCCCGAAGATCAGCAGCAGGTACACCAGGTCCTGGCTCATGGGCCGGCCCCGTTGCGGGTTCGCCCGCATGGTCACGGCAGCGGCCGCATCTGGCAACCCGGCGCAAGCTGTCTGGCCGGCAACTCCGCGGGGCGTCCCCGGTGGTGCCGACGACCGGCGGGGCGCTAGGCTGGCCCCGACTTCCCCAAGGAGCCGTCCATGGCCGCACCCAGCCGCACCGCCACCTCCATCATCGTCGCCGTGGTCCTCGCCCTGGGTCTCGCCGCTGCCGGCTGGTTCGCCGCCGGCGGCATGGAGCGCCTGCGCGCCGCCGACCGCTACGTGACCGTCAAGGGCTCGGCCGAGCAGGTCGTGGACGCCGACCGGGTGGTCTGGCCGCTTCCCCACACGGTGGGCGGCAACGACCTGGCGACGGTCCAGCGGGAGCTGGACGTCAACACCGCGGCGATCCGCCGGTTCTTCCTGGACGCGGGCTTCAGCGAGGACGAGATCGTGGTTTCCCCGCCCCGGCTGGAGGACCGCTGGGCCTGGGCCTACGGCGACAGCCGGCCACCGGAGCGTTACCGCTACTCCACCACCGTCAGCCTGCGCACCGACGACGTGCCCAGGGCGCTGGAGGCGGTGCGCAACAGCGGCCAGCTGGTCAGCGGCGGGGTGATGATCGGCGAGGGCAGCGCGCCGGAGTTCGACTACACCCGGCTCAACGACATCAAGCCGGGCCTGATCGCCGAGGCGACCGCGGCGGCGCGCGACTCGGCCGAGCAGTTCGCCAAGGACTCCGGCTCGCGGCTGGGCGGCATCCGCAGCGCCAACCAGGGCGTGGTGGCGATCAGCGACCGCGACCAGAGCAGCCCGCACGTGAAGCGGGTGCGGGTGGTCACGACGGTGGAGTATTTCCTGCGCGATTGACCCTCACGCCTGTTCGGCGTAGAGCGCCAGCAATACCTCCTCCGCCTCCTCCAGCGCCGCCCGCGCATCGGCCTGGCGCTTGGCCAGGTCCGCCGCGCGCGTGCCGCCGTCGGTATACAGCTCCGGCTCCGCCAGTTCGGCCTCGATCAGGCCGATCTGCTCCTCCAGCTCGGCCACCCGGGCCTCGGCGCGGGCGAGCTTGTGCGGGTTCGCCTTCCGACGGGGCGCCGCCGCAGGGGGTGGACTGGCCGTGGCCGGCGTCGCGTCGCCACCGGCGGTGCGCGGCGCCTTTTCCCCCGGGTCACGGCTGCGCAGCCAGGCGGCGTACTCGTCCAGGTCGCCGTCGAAGGGCTGGGCCTGGCCGTCGGCCACGCGCCAGAAGCTGTCGCAGACCAGGCCGATCAGGTGGCGGTCGTGGCTGACCAGGACGATCGCACCATCGAAATCGGCGAGCGCCTCGGCCAGCGCCTCGCGCATGTCAAGGTCGAGGTGGTTGGTCGGCTCGTCGAGCAGCAACACGTTCGGGCGGCCCCAGGCGACCAGGGCCAGCGCCAGCCGGGCGCGCTCGCCGCCGGAGAACACGTCCACGTTCTCGAAGGCGCGGTCGCCGGGGAAGTTCCAGCGGCCCAGGAAGTCGCGCAACTGCTGGGTCGGCACCCCGTCACCGGCGAGCTCGGCCAGGTGGTCGACCGGGCTGGCGCCGGCACGCAGCGACTCCACGGTGTGCTGGGCGAAATAGCCCATCCGCAGGTCCGGGTGCGCGCCGCGCTCGCCGGCCAGCAGCGGCAGCTCGCCCACCAGCGACTTGACCAGGGTCGACTTGCCCGCCCCGTTGGGGCCGAGCAGGGCGATGCGGTCGCCGGCCTCGAGCCGCAGGGTGATGTCCGCGAGGATGCGGACGGCACCACCGGTCGCGGGATAGCCGCAGTCGGCGTGGGTCAGGCCGAGCAGGCTGTGCGGGAGCTTTGCCGGCTCGGGGAACTGGATGCGCAGGGCGCGCTCCACCCGTACCGCCTCGGTGCCGGCCAGCTTGGCCAGGCGCTTGACCCGTGACTGCGCCTGCCTGGCCTTGCTGGCCTTGGCCTTGAAGCGGTCGATGAAGCTCTGCAGGTGGGCGCGCTCGGCCTGTTCCTTCTCGTGGCTGATCTGTTGCTGGCGCAGGTGCTCGGCGCGCTGGCGCTCGAAGGCGGTGTAGTCGCCGGTGTACAGCCGCGCCTTGCCGTCGGCCAGGTGCAGGGTGTGGGTACACACGCCGTCCAGGAACTCGCGGTCATGGCTGATCAGCAACAGCATCCCGGGGTAGCGCAGCAGCCATTGCTCCAGCCACAGCACCGCGTCCAGGTCGAGGTGGTTGGTCGGCTCGTCCAGCAGCAACAGGTCGGACGGCGCCATCAGCGCGCGGGCCAGGTTCAGCCGCACCCGCCAGCCGCCGGAGAAGGCCTTCACCGCTTGGCCGTGGGTTTCCGGCGCGAAGCCCAGGCCATGCAGCAGGCGGGCCGCGCGCGCGGTGGCGTCGTAGCCGCCCACCTCCTCCAGCCGCGAGTGGGCGGCGGCGACCGCCTCCCAGTCCTCGCGCGCGGTGGCCTCGCGCTCCGCGCGGATCGCATCGAACACCACCGCATCGCCGGACAGCACGAAGTCCAGCGCCAGATCGTCCAGCGCCGGTGTCTCCTGGGCCACGCTGGCGATGCGCAGCCGGCCCGGCACCTCGATCGCGCCGCGGTCGGGCTCGACCTCGCCGCGCACGGCGGCGAACAGGGAGGACTTGCCGGTGCCGTTGCGGCCGACCACGCCCACCCGCCAGCCGGAATGCAGGGTGGCGTCGACACCGGAAAGCAACAGCCGCTCGCCACGGCGGAGGGCGAAATCACGCAGGGAAATCATCCGCGCATTGTACGGGGCGGCGGGCCCGCTTCTCCTTGCGTCGACCGGGCCTGGCGCACATTCTGGACGCCGCCCGGGAGCCCTGATGCCGCACGACACCTCGCTCATCACCATGCTGGTCGGAGGCTTCGTGCTGGCCTTCGTGCTGGGTGCACTCGCCCGGCGGGCCCACCTGTCGCCGCTGGTGGGCTACCTGGTGGCCGGCATCATCGCCGGCCCCTACACCCCCGGTTTCGTCGGCGACCAGGAGCTGGCGCCGCAGCTGGCCGAGATCGGCGTGATCCTGCTGATGTTCGGGGTCGGCCTGCACTTCTCCTGGCGCGACCTGATGTCGGTGCGCAACATCGCCCTGCCCGGCGCCCTGGCGCAGATCGCGGTGGCGACCACCCTGGGCTGGGGCATGGCGCGCGGGCTGGGCTGGTCCAACGGCGCCGGGCTGGTCTTCGGCCTGTCGCTGTCGTGCGCCAGCACCGTGGTGCTGCTGCGGGCGCTGGAGGACCGCCGGCTGGTGGAGTCCCAGCGCGGCCGGATCGCGGTGGGCTGGCTGATCGTCGAGGACATCGCCTGCGTGCTGGCGCTGGTGCTGATGCCGGCGCTGGCGGGGGTGGCGGGGGACGACGGCAGCGGCGGCGGCCTGGGCCGCTCGCTGCTGGTGACCTTCGCCAAGGTCGGCGCATTCATGGCGGTGATCCTGCTGGTCGGGCGCAAGCTCGTGCCCTGGCTGCTGCAGCGGGTGGCCGCGACCGGCTCGCGCGAGCTGTTCACCCTGTGCATCCTGGCGATCGCGCTCGGCGTGGCGTTCGGCTCGGCGAGCCTGTTCGGCGTGTCCTTCGCGCTGGGCGCGTTCTTCGCCGGGATGCTGCTGGCCGAATCGGAGTTCAGCCACCAGGCCGCCAGCGAGACCCTGCCGCTGCGCGATGCCTTCGCGGTGCTGTTCTTCGTCTCGGTGGGGATGCTGTTCGACCCGCACATCCTGGTCGAGCACCCGCTCGAGGTGCTGGCCACCTTCCTGATCATCGTGGTCGGCAAGTCGGTCGCCGCCTACGGCATCGTCCGCGCGTTCGGCAAGCCGCACGCCACCGCGCTGCTGATCTCCACCAGCCTGGCGCAGATCGGCGAGTTCTCCTTCATCCTCGCCGGCCTGGGGCTGTCGCTGGGCATCCTCGACAAGCAGGCGCAGGACCTGGTGCTGGCCGGCGCGCTGCTGTCGATCATGACCAACCCGCTGCTGTTCGCCTGGCTGGACCGCCAGCGGCAACAGGCGGTGGAGCCGGATCCGGCCAACTACATCGCCGAGCCGCCGGTGCCCGAAGGCCTGAGCGGCCACGTGATCCTGGTCGGCTTCGGCCGGGTCGGCAGCGAACTGGGCCGGGTGCTGGTGGATGCCGGCGTGCCGGTGGTGGTGGTCGACGGCGAGGACGTACTGGTCGACCGCGCCCGCGCCAGCGGCATCCCGTCGATCCGCGGCAACGCGGTGCATCCGGCGGTCCTGGCCGAGGCCCTGCCCGAGCGCGCGCACACCGCGCTGCTGGCGATCCCCAATCCGCTGGAGGCCGGCGAGATCATCGCCCGGCTGCGCGAGGCCAACCCCTCGCTGACGATCGTGGCCCGCGCGCATTCGGATGGCGAGGTGAAGCACCTGCTCGAGCGCGGCGCCGACGCGGCGGTGATGGCCGAGCGCGAACTCGCCCACAGCCTGGCCGAGATGGTGCTGGCGACGCCGCCGTACCGGGGGGAACGGCATTTGCCGCCTGCCGTGGCGTAGGAGCGAGGAACGAGGAACGAGTAAAAGCAACAGCAGGGCAACGTGGGGCGCGATGGCCGACACGGCGGCGTGTTGCGCCGACTGGGCAACGGGCGCATTCCCGAACCTGCGTGGGCATGCGTTGACGCCGGGCTGTCCCTGCCGTAAACCGGGGTGGGACAGACAGGGAGCGAAGTGGACATGAAGTGGAATCCGTTGCTGATCGCCATCGCCGCGGCGCTTGCCGCGCCGGCCGCTCTGGCCCAGACCGCGCCTGCCGGTGCCCGGGAGGCCACCACGCTTGACCAGGTGATCGTCACCGGCACCCGGGTGGCCGACCGCACGGTCGCCGAGTCGGCCTCGCCGATCGACATCATCACCCCGGAGGCACTGGCGGCCACCGGCACCACCGAGCTGGCGACCGCACTGGCGCGCACCCTGCCCTCGCTGAACTTCCCGCGCCCGGCGGTCACCGACGGCACCAGCGCGATCCGCCCGGCGCAGCTGCGTGGACTGTCGCCCGACCAGGTACTGGTGCTGGTCAACGGCAAGCGCCGGCACGTCTCGGCGCTGCTCAACGTCAATGGCAGCATTGGCCGCGGCTCCTCGGCGGTGGACCTCAACGCGATCCCGGTGTCGGCGATCTCGCGCGTCGAAGTGCTGCGCGACGGCGCTTCGGCGCAGTACGGCTCCGATGCCATCGCCGGGGTGATCAACGTGGTGCTCAAGGGCAACGAGACCGGCGGCAGCCTGGCGCTGGACGTCGGCCAGTACTCGGCCGGCGATGGTGCCCAGTTCCAGATGTCCGGCGACACCGGCCTGCGCTTCGCCGACGAGCGCGGTTTCGTCCACCTGGCCGCGCAGCTCGCCCAGCAGGACCCCACCAACCGCGCCGGCCCGTTCCAGCCGTTCACCGCCGCCGCCCTCCCGGACCAGGGCAACAATCCCGGCCTGGGCGAGGTGGCCTACATGTACGGCGACCCGCAGGTCGACGCGCGCGCGGTCTCGGCCAACGCCGGCTTCGACTTCAGCGACAACTTGAGCGCCTACGCCACCGCCGCCGCCAGCAACCGCGACATCACCTCCTACGCCTTCTACCGCTCGCCCAACCACAGCGGCCAGGGCGCGCTGCTGGCCCAGGTCTACCCCGACGGCTTCGTGCCCGAGATCGCGATGCTGTCGCAGGACCGCTCGCTGGTGGCCGGCCTCAAGGGCGGCAACGACGCCGGCTGGAACTGGGACCTGAGCTACAACTACGGCTACAACCACATCGACTTCCGGACCGAGAACACGATCAACTACAGCCTCGGCACCGCCAGCCCGAGGGCCTTTCATGACGGCGCGCTCGAGTACACCCAGAACGTCGTCAACGCCGACGTGACCAAGACCCTCGACTGGGGCCTGGCGTATCCGGCCACACTGTCTTTCGGCGCCGAGTACCGGCGCGAGAAGTGGAACCAGTCACCGGGCGAGCCGGGCTCCTACCAGGGCGGCGGCGCCCAGGGCTTCCAGGGCTTCACGCCGGAGAACTCCGGCCACTTCGACCGCGACAGCTACGCCGTGTACGCCGGACTGGAAGCCGACTTCACCGACCGCTTCTCCGCCGGCGTCGCCGGCCGCTACGAGGACTACAGCGACTTCGGCAACGAAACCTCGGGCAAGCTCTCGGCGCGCTACGCCTTCAGCGACGCGGTGGCGCTGCGCGGCACCGTGGCCAGCGGCTTCCGCGCGCCGTCACTGTCGCAGCAGCACTACCAGGTGGTGACCTCCAACTACAACGGCGCGCTGGACCGCTTCTTCGATTCGGGCACCTTCCCCGCCACCAGCGCCGCTGCGCGCGCGCTGGGCGCCGAGCCGCTGCAGGCCGAAACCTCGCTGTCCTACAGCCTGGGCCTGGTGCTGCAGCCGGCGGACCGGCTGTACGTCACCATCGATGCCTACCAGATCGAAATCGACGACCGCATCGTGCTGTCGTCCAACCTGCTGGTCGGCGAGAACGCCGCCGCGCAGCAGCTGCTCACCGACCTGGGCATCAACGGCGTCACCGCGCTGCGCTACTTCAACAACGCCATCGATACCCGCACCCGCGGCATCGACGTGGTCGGCAGCTACGACGTGCCGCTGAGCAGTGGCGAGCTGACCCTCACCGCCGGCTACAACTACAACAAGACCGAGATCACCCGCATCGCCCCCAACCCCGATGTGCTGAACGAGCTCGGCGCCACCTTCTGGCGCGTGGGCCGCGACGAGCAGGGACGCATCGAGGAAGGCTTCCCGCGCGACAAGGTGCTGCTGGCCGCGAACTGGGACCTGGCCCGCTGGGGCTTCAGCCTCGGCGCCACCCGCCATGGCGAGTTCAACACCCGCGTCAGCGAGAGCGGCGACCCGGCGCTCGACCAGACCTACGGCGCCAGGTGGATCGTCGACGCTTCCGCCAGCTTCAGGCCCAGCGAACGGTGGACGCTGACCCTGGGCGCGGACAACCTGCTCGACGAGTACCCGGACCGCACCATCCCGGCCAACGCCAACCACAACCAGTTCCCGTACAGCAGCCAGTCGCCGACCGGCTTCAACGGCGCCTACGTGTATGGGCGCGTTGCCTATCGGTGGTAAGCAAAAGGCAGAAGTGAGAGATGAGGAGTGAGAAACGAGTAAGGGCAAGAGCAAGGTGCCCCGCCGCTTTTACTCACTCCTCACTCCTCTTCACTCGTTTCCCGCCTTCACTCGTTCCTCTCAACTCGTTCCTCGCTTCTGGAAGCTCAGCTTCCCGCCCTCGGCACCCACCCGCACCACGTCGCCGGTGACGAAGCCGCCCTCCAGGATCTTCTGCGCCAGGGGGTTTTCCACCTGCTGCTGGATCGCGCGCTTGAGCGGGCGGGCGCCGTAGACCGGGTCGAAGCCGACGTTGGCCAGCAGGGCCAGCGCCTCGTCGGACAGTTCCAGTGACAGGCCGCGTTCGGCCAGGCGCTTTTCCAGGCCCTTGAGCTGGATGCGGGCGATCTGGCGGATCTGCGGTTTGGTCAGCGGGTGGAAAACGACGATGTCGTCCAGGCGGTTGATAAACTCGGGGCGGAAGTGGCCCTGGACCACGCCCATCACCGAGGCCTTCATCTGGGTGTAGGCCTCGGGGGAATCGTCGCCGGCCAGTTCCTGGATCAGCTGGCTGCCCAGGTTGGAGGTCATCACGATGACGGTGTTGCGGAAGTCCACCGTGCGGCCCTGGCCGTCGGTCAGGCGACCGTCGTCGAGCACCTGCAGCAGGATGTTGAACACGTCGGCGTGGGCCTTCTCGACCTCGTCGAGCAGGATCAGCGAGTACGGCCGGCGGCGCACCGCCTCGGTCAGGTAGCCGCCCTCCTCGTAGCCGACGTAACCGGGGGGCGCGCCGATCAGGCGGGCCACGGAGTGCTTCTCCATGAACTCGCTCATGTCGATGCGGATCATGGCGTCGGGGCTGTCGAACAGGAACTCGGCCAGCGCGCGCGACAGCTCGGTCTTGCCCACGCCGGTCGGGCCCAGGAACAGGAACGAGCCGGTCGGGCGGTTGGGGTCGGACAGCCCGGCGCGGGCACGACGGACCGCGTCGGAGACGACCTGGATCGCCTCATCCTGGCCGACCACGCGCTCGTGCAGCAGCGATTCCATGCGCAGCAGCTTCTCGCGCTCGCCCTCCAGCATCCGGCTGACCGGGATGCCGGTCCAGCGCGCGACCACCTCGGCGATCTCCTCCTCGGTCACCCGGTCCTGCACCAGGCGGAACTCCTGGCGCTCGGCCTGCTGGGCGGCCTCCAGCTGCTTCTCCAGCGCCGGCAGGCGGCCGTACTGGATCTCGCTCATCTTCGTGTAGTCCTGCTGGCGCCGGGCGGCATCCAGTTCCAGGTTCGCCTGCTCGATGTCCTCCTTGATCTTCGTCGCCCCCTGCAGCGCGGCCTTCTCGGACTTCCAGACTTCATTGAGGTCGGAGAACTCGCGCTCCAGTGCGTCGATCTCGGATTCCAGGTCCTCCAGGCGCTTCCTGGACGCGTCGTCGGTTTCCTTCTTCAGCATCTCGCGCTGGATCTTCAGCTGGATCAGCCGGCGCTCCAGGCGGTCGAGCTCCTCGGGCTTGGAGTCGATCTCCATGCGGATCCGGCTGGCGGCCTCGTCCATCAGGTCGATCGCCTTGTCCGGCAGCTGGCGGTCGGCGATGTAGCGGTTGGACAGCGTCGCGGCGGCGACGATCGCCGGGTCGGTGATCTCCACCCCGTGGTGGACCGCGTAGCGCTCCTTGAGCCCGCGCAGGATGGCGATGGTGTCCTCCACGCTGGGCTCGCCGACGAACACCTTCTGGAACCGGCGCTCCAGCGCGGCGTCCTTCTCGATGTACTGGCGGTACTCGTCCAGCGTGGTGGCGCCGATGCAGTGCAGCTCCCCGCGGGCCAGGGCCGGCTTGAGCATGTTGCCGGCATCCATCGAGCCCTCGCCCTTGCCGGCACCGACCATGGTGTGCAGCTCGTCGATGAACAGGATGATCCGGCCCTCGTTCTTTGCCAGATCGTTGAGCACGCCCTTCAGCCGCTCCTCGAACTCGCCGCGGTACTTGGCCCCGGCGATCAGCGCGCCCATGTCCAGGCTCAGCACCCGCTTGCCGCGCAGGCCCTCGGGCACCTCGTCCTTGATGATCCGCTGGGCCAGGCCCTCGGCGATCGCGGTCTTGCCCACGCCCGGCTCGCCGATCAGCACCGGGTTGTTCTTGGTCCGGCGCTGCAGCACCTGGATGGTGCGGCGGATCTCCTCGTCGCGGCCGATCACCGGGTCCAGCTTGCCGCTCTCGGCCCGTGCGGTGAGGTCGATGGTGTACTTCTCCAGCGCCTGGCGCTGGTCCTCGGCGGACTCGGACTGCACGCTCTCGCCGCCGCGCAGCCTGTCGATGGCGGCCTCGACCCGGGCCTTGTCGGCGCCGCCGGCCTTCAGCGCACGGGCGAGGTCGCCGCTGTCCTCCAGCGCCGCCAGCACGAACAGCTCGGTGGCGATGAAGGCATCGCCGCGCTGCTGGGCGAGCCGGTCGGTGACGTTGAGCAACCGGGCCAGGTCGTTGCCCACGCTCACGTTGCCGGCCTGGCCGGTGACCTTCGGCAGCCGCTCCAGGGCCTCGACCAGGCGCTCGCGCAGCACCGGCACGTTGACCCCGGCCTGCGACAGCAGCGGGGTGGTGCTGCCGCCGGACTGGTCCAGCAGGGCCAGCATCAGGTGCACCGGTTCGATCAGGGTGTGGTCGCGTCCCACGGCCAGCGACTGCGCGTCGGCCAGGGCCTGCTGGAAGCGCGAGGTGAGCTTGTCCATCCGCATGGCGGGATCCTCGGATCAGGGGCGGCGCGGGGCCGCGATGTTCCCCAGATGCGGTCCCGCCGCGGGCGCTTCAAGCCTGCGGGGTTCCGCACGCGGGGGCGCACGGGTCAGCGCGATGGTCACACCGGGGTACTCATAATCGCGTGCATGGCTTTGACGACCCCACTCCCCGGGCCCCCGCCGATCGGCGACGACTGGGCCCTGTTCCTGGATGTCGACGGCACCCTGCTGGGGTTCGCCGATCGTCCCGGAAAGGTGCACGTCCCGCCGGCGCTGCCCGGCGTGCTCGCGGCCCTGGCCGGGCGACTGGACGGCGCGCTGGCGCTGGTGAGCGGCCGACCGGTCGCGCAGCTCGACGCCTTGTTCGCCCCCCTGCGGCTGCCGGCGGCGGGGCTGCACGGGCTGGAACTGCGCACCGCGCACGACACCCGCCCCGCCCCGCCGCCCCCGGCCGCGCTGGCCGCCCTGCTGCGGCATGCCGCGCAGCTCGCCGCGGCCCATCCCGGGGCCCTGGTCGAGGACAAGGGGGCGACGCTGGCATTGCACTGGCGCGGCAATCCGGCGGCCGAGCCGTCGTTGCGCAAGCTGGCGCGCGAGGCGGTCGCCCACCTGCCCGGCTACCGGCTGCAGACCGGCGACCACGTACTGGAACTGCGCCCCGAAGGCGCCGACAAGGGCGCGGCAATCGCCACGATGCTGGAGCAGCCGCCGTTCCGCGGCCGACGGCCGGTGTTCGTCGGCGACGACCACACCGACGAGCATGGCTTCGAGCAGGTCGTCGCCCGCGGCGGACTGGCGGTCCTGGTCGGCGACCGCAGCCCCAGCATCGCCGGCCACCGGCTTGCCGGCCCGCTGGACGTCCACCGCTGGCTGGCCACCGCGACCCGCGATGCAGGAGCACACGCATGAGCCACACCCTGGACCTGGGCTTGGTCGGCAACGGCTCGGTCGCGATGCTGGTCGACCGCCACGCGCGCGTCAGCTGGGGCTGCATCCCGGCCTTCGACGGCGACCCCGCCTTCTGTGCCCTGCTGGAGCCGCGCGAGCACGAGGGCGGCGACTACGCCATCGAGCTGGAGGACTTCGCCGGCGCCGAGCAGGAATACGTGGAGAACACCGCGATCCTGCGCACCGTGCTGCGCGACACCCACGGCGCCGCGGTGGAGGTCACCGACTTCTGCCCGCGCTGGCGCCAGCACGAGCGCTGGTACCGGCCGGTGATGCTGCTGCGCCGGGTGCGGCCACTGGCGGGTACCCCGCGCATCCGCATCCGGGTGCGGCCACTGGCCGAGTGGGGCGCGCGCCGCCCCGAGACCACCTGGGGCAGCAACCACCTGCGCTACCTGCTGCCCGGCTTCACCCTGCGCCTGACCACCGACGCCCCGGTGCGGCTGGTCCGCGAGCAGACCGCCTTCGTGCTCGAGCGCGAACTGCACCTGGTGCTCGGCCCGGACGAGACCCTCACCGTGCCGGTCGCCGATTTCGTCCACCAGGCCGAGCAGCGTACCCGCGGCTACTGGCGCGAGTGGGTGCGCTCGCTGTCGATCCCGCTGGAATGGCAGGAAGCGGTGATCCGCAGCGCGATCACCCTGAAGCTGTGCCAGTACGACGAAACAGGCGCGATCATCGCCGCGGTCACCACCTCGATCCCCGAGGCCCCCGGTACCCAGCGCAACTGGGACTACCGCTACTGCTGGCTGCGCGATGCCGCCTTCGTGGTCCGCGCGCTCAACCGGCTGGGCGCGAGCCGGACCATGGAGCTGTACCTGGGCTACGTGTTCAACCTGGCCACCAACGAGGAAGGCGAACTGCAGCCGCTGTACGGCATCGGCCTGGAGGACGAGCTCACCGAGCAGGAGATGCCCGCGCTCGCCGGCTACCGCGGCATGGGCCCGGTGCGCCAGGGCAACCTGGCCTGGGTGCAGAAGCAGCACGACGTCTACGGCAGCGTGGTGCTGGCCTCAACCCAGCTGTTCTTCGACCACCGGCTGGCCAACCGCGGCGACCAGGCCACCTTCGAGCGCCTGGAGCAGGTCGGCGAGCGCGCCTGGGCGCTGTATGACCGTCCCGATGCCGGGCTGTGGGAGTTCCGCGGCCGCACCGGCGTGCACACCTACACCGCCGCGATGTGCTGGGCCGCCTGCGACCGGCTGGCGCGGATCGCCGTGCACCTGAGCCTGCCCGAGCGGGTGCGGACCTGGCGCGAGCGCGCCGACGCCATGCACGCCCGGATCCTGGCCGAGGGCTTCAGCGAGGCGGCCGGCCACTTCGTCGCCACCTTCGGCGGCGACCAGCTGGACGCCAGCCTGCTGCTGCTCGGCGACATCGGCTTCGTCGAGCCGACGGACCGGAAGTTCATCGCCACCGTCGAGGCCATCGGCCGCGACCTGCGGCGCGGCGACGGAATGTTCCGCTATGTCGCCCCCGACGATTTCGGCGTGCCCGAGACCAGCTTCACCATCTGCACCTTCTGGTACATCGAGGCCCTGGCCGCGATCGGCCGCAAGGAAGAGGCCCGGGCCCTGTTCGAGCGCATCCTGTCGCGCCGCAACCACCTGGGCCTGTTGTCGGAGGACCTGGCCTTCGAGGACGGCGAGGCCTGGGGCAACTTCCCGCAGGCGTATTCGCACGTGGGCCTGATCATGGCCGCATCCATGCTGAGCCGCCCGTGGCGGGATGCGATCTAGACTTCCCCTCACCCCGGCCCTCTCCCGCAGGCGGGAGAGGGGGAAAAAACATACGGAGTCCCCATGTCGCAACCGCTACGCATCGCCTTTGCCCAGTTCGATTTCCCGGTCGGCGCGGTGGACGGGAACGCCAGCCGGATCGTCGAGCTGATCGCCGAGGCCCGCGACGGCTTTGGCGCCGACCTCATCGCGTTCCCGGAACTGGCGCTCAGCGGCTATCCGCCCGAGGACCTGCTGCTGCGCCCGTCCTTCCTGCGCGACTGCCACCAGGCGATGGAACGGATCGCCTCGGCCGCCACCGGGATCACCGCCATCGTCGGCTGGCCCGAATCAATGGGGTCGGTGGTCTACAACTCGGCCAGCCTCCTTCGCGACGGCAGGATCGAACACACCTATCGCAAGCGCGAGCTGCCCAATTACGCGGTGTTCGACGAGCGGCGCTACTTCGAGCTCGACCCTGACGGCGGGGACTGCGTCTTCGAGCTCAACGGCATCCAGGTCGGGCTGCTGGTGTGCGAGGACCTGTGGTTCCGCGAGCCGCTGGCCAGCACCATCGCGGCCGGGGCGGAGCTGGTGGTCTCGATCCACGCCTCGCCGTTCGAGCGCGACAAGCGCGGGCGGCGCGACCAGCTGCTGGAGGACGTGACCCGCGCCCACGGGGTGCCGGTCGCCTACGTCAACTGCGTGGGTGGCCAGGACGCGGTGGTGTTCGACGGCGGCTCGCTGGTGGCCGACGGCGATGGCGCGGTGCACCCGGCCGGGGTGGCGTTCCAGGAACAGCTGCTGGTGGTCGACCATGACCCCGGCAGCCGCCGTTTCGCCCCGGTGCAGTGGGTCGACGACGGCGACGAGAGCCGCGATGCGATGGCCTGGCGGGCGGTGGTCTGCGGCATCCGCGACTACTGCCGCAAGAACGGCTTCGACAAGGTCTGGCTGGGGCTCTCCGGCGGGCTGGACTCCGCGGTGGTGCTGGCGCTGGCGGTCGACGCGATCGGTGCCGACAACGTCACCGCCGTGCGCCTGCCCTCGCGCTACACGGTCGGACTGTCCAACGACCTGGCCGCCGAGCAGTGCGCCGAGCAGGGCGTGCGGATGCTCACCCTGCCGATCGAAGGCCCGTTCCAGGCCTTCCTGGACACGCTGTCGGAATGCTTCGAGGGCCGGCCGGCCGACACCACCGAGGAGAACCTGCAGTCACGCATCCGCGGCGCGATGATGATGGCGCTGACCAACAAGTTCCACGGCCTGCTGCTGACCACCGGCAACAAGAGCGAGTACGCAGTCGGCTACGCCACCATCTACGGCGACATGGCCGGCGGCTACGCCCCGCTCAAGGACCTGTACAAGACCGAGGTCTACGAACTGGCGCGCTGGCGCAACACGGTGGGCGACCCGGTGATCCCGGTCGGGGTGATCGAGCGACCGCCGTCGGCCGAGCTGGCGCCGGACCAGCGCGACCAGGACTCGCTGCCGCCCTACGACGTGCTCGACGCGATCCTGCGCCGCCACATCGATGGCGAGCAGTCGGGCGGGGAAATCACCCGCGCCGGCTTCGATGCCGGCACCGTCGAACGGGTGTTGCGGCTGGTGCGGATCGGCGAATGGAAGCGGCACCAGGCCGCGCCGGGTCCGAAGGTCTCGCGCCGGGCGTTCGGGCGCGAGCGGCGCTACCCGATCACCAACGGGTACCGCGGGTAGGCCTCAGTAGCTCATGTCCAGCGCGGTCTTCTCCGAACCGACCGGATTGAGCTTGCGCCAGGTGCCCGGGTGGCGCGGCCAGTCGCCGCTCAGGTACGGGTGCGCCGGGTTGGTTTCCCGCAGCTGCTGGCGGGCGGTGCCGGCCAGGGCCTCGTTGCCCAGGCCGTCGTACGCCGCCGCCAGCAGGGCGATGGCGTCGTCGCGGTAGCGGCTCTGCGGGTAGCTCTCGAGCAGGTAGTTGGCCCGCTCGGTCGCCGCCACGAAGGCGGTACGGCGCAGGTAGTACAGGCCGGCCTCGACCTCGTGGCGGGCGAACACCTCGCGCAGCTCGCCCATGCGCTCGGCGGCGTCGGTGGCGTAGCGGCTGTTGGGGTAGCGCTCGGTGACGATCTCGAAATCGTTGTAGGCCTGGCGGTGGGTCGCCATGTCGCGGCGGCTCGGGTCCAGGCTCCAGACCCGCTGCAGGAACACCGTGTCGCGACTGGAGTTCACCAGCCCGCGCAGGTAGTACATGTACGCCGCGTGGCGGTGGGTCGGGTAGGTGCGCAGGAAGCGGTCGATGCTGCTGATCGCCTCCTCGTGCCGGCCGGCCTTGTACTGGGCGTAGGCGGTCTCGATCAGCGCCTGCTCGGTGTAGGGACCGTACGGGTACTGCGCGACCAGCCGGCGGTAGGCGGTGGCCGCCCCGCTCCAGTTGCCCCGGGTCATGGCCTGGTGGCCTTCCTCGTACAGGTCCTCGGCCGGCACGTTCTCCGGGGCCTCGCGGTCCTTCTTGAACATCGCGCAGCCGCTGGCGGCAAACGACACGATCAGGGCGAGCGCGACGAGGCGCAGCAATGCGGTGGGGCTTCGGGTCATGGGGTCGATCAAGGGCGCCGGGGCACGAAGGGCCGATAATAGCAGTCCCGCACCCCGCGTCCTTGAACATCCCCACATGCCCGCAGACGCCATCGAGCTCCGCGCCACCGTCCCCGACAGCGCCGCCGGCCGCCGCTTCGACGCCGTGCTGGCCGAGCTGTTCCCCGAGCACTCCCGTTCCCGGCTGGCCGGCTGGATCAAGTCCGGCCAGGCGCGGCTGGACGGGCGCGAGGTCCGCCCGCGCGAAACCCTCCACGGCGGCGAGCAGGTGACCGTCCAGGCCGAGGCGGAGGTCCGCACCGATGCCGGCGCGGAGGACATCCCGCTGTCGATCCTGTACGAGGACGCACACGTGATCGTGGTCGACAAGCCGGCCGGGCTGGTGGTCCACCCCGGCGCCGGCAACCCGACCGGCACCCTGGTCAACGCCCTGCTGCACCACGACCCGGGCCTTGAGGCGCTGCCGCGCGCGGGCATCGTCCACCGGCTCGACAAGGACACCTCCGGGGTGATGGTGGTCACCCGCAGCCCGCAGGCGCACGCCGCGCTGAGCGACCAGCTGTCCTCGCGCGAGGTCCACCGGCAGTACCTGGCGGTGGTGGTCGGCGCGCTGGTCGCCGGCGGCACCGCCGATGCGCCGATCGACCGCCACCCGCGCGACCGGCTGCGCATGGCGGTGCGCGGCGACGGCCGCGAGGCGGTGACCCACTTCCGCCTGCGCGAACGCTTCCGCATCCACACCCTGCTGGAGTGCCGGCTGGAGACCGGGCGCACGCACCAGATCCGGGTCCACATGGCGCACCTGAAGCACCCGATCGTCGGCGATCCGGTCTACGGCGGCCCGCTGAAGCTGCCACGCGGGGCCGATCCGGCACTGGTCGAGGCGCTACGCGGCTTCCGCCGCCAGGCGCTGCACGCCGAAGTCTTGGAGTTCGTCCATCCGGCCACCGGCGAGCCGCTGCGCTGCCAGGCCCCGGTGCCGACGGACATGCAGGCGCTGGTCGAGTTGCTGCGCGAGGACGAGCGCGCCCACGCCCAGGGCCGCTGACATGCACCCCGCGCTGCTGGCGGCCGACTGGCCGGCACCCGCACGGATCCGGGGCGTGGTCACCCTGCGCCGGGGTGCGGGCGTCTCGGCGGCCCCGTTCGACCGCTTCAACCTGGGTTCGCGTTGCGGTGACGACCCCGCCGCGGTGGCCGCCAACCGCGCCGCGCTGGCGCGCATCGCCGGGCTGCCGGCCCCACCCGCCTGGCTGCGCCAGGTGCACGGCAGCGGGGTGGTACGCATCGATCGATCGCCCGCACCCGGTGCGCGCGAGCCGGAGGCCGACGCCGCGGTGACCGGCACGCCCGGCGTGGTGCTGGCGATCCTGACCGCCGACTGCCTGCCGGTGCTGCTGTGCGATCGCGACGGCAGCCGGATCGGCGCCGCCCACGCCGGCTGGCGCGGACTGGCCGCCGGCGTGCTGGAGGCCACCGTCGCGGCCATGCAGGTTCCCCCTGCGCGCCTGATCGCCTGGCTCGGCCCGGCCGCCGGGCCGGCGCATTACGAGATCGGCGCCGAGGTGCGCGAGGCCTTTACCGACCATGATCCGGCCGCGGCCAGCGCCTTCCGCGCCACCCGTCCGGGCCACTGGCGGGTTGACCTGTACGCCCTGGCCCGCCAGCGGCTGCAGGCCGCGGGCCTGGCGGCCGCGGACCTCCACGGCGGCGGTCTGTGCACGATCGGCGATCCGGGCCGGTTCTTCTCCCACCGGCGCGACGGCCGCGGCGGCCGCCTGGCCACGCTGGCGTGGATCCGTCCCAGGGCGCGGCTTGATCGGGACCGGCCCAGCCCGCATCTGTGGGGCTGGCCCCCATCGCGAGATCCCATGAGCCTGCAGCAGACCCTCGACGCCGTTCCCGGCGTGCACGCCCGCCCCGCCGAAACCACCGGCTTCGTGTTCAACCACACGATGCTGCGGGTGAAGGACATCACCCGCTCGCTGGACTTCTACACCCGCGTGCTGGGCTACAGCCTGGTCGACGTGCGCGAATTCCCCGAGGCGCAGTTCAGCCTCTACTTCCTGGCCTACGTGGACGACACCGCCGCACTGCCAGAGGAGCCCCGCGCGCGCCGCGAATGGCTGGCCCGCCAGCAGGGCGTGCTCGAACTGACCCACAACCACGGCACCGAGAACGACGCGGAGTTCGCCTACCACGACGGCAACAGCGACCCGCGCGGCTTCGGCCACCTGTGCGTCTCGGTACCCGACGTGGTCGCCGCCTGCGCGCGCTTCGAGCAGCTCGGCGTGCCGTTCCAGAAGCGGCTGAGCGACGGGCGGATGAAGTCCCTGGCCTTCATCAAGGACCCCGACGGCTACTGGGTCGAGATCATCCAGCCCACCCCGCTCCCGTAGCTGGCGTAGGGTTACGCCGCGCGCAACGCATCCAGGAATTCGTTGCGCCAGCGGGTGATGTCGTAATCGCGCAGCCGGGCCATCATCGGCTGCCAGCGCTGGCGGCGTTCCTCCAGCGGCATCGCCGCGGCGCGGGCGATCGCGGCCGCCACCCCGTCCAGGTCGTAGGGGTTCACCAGCAGGGCGCCGTCCATTTCCCGGGCGGCGCCGGCGAACAGCGACAGCACCAGCACGCCCGGGTCCTCCGGGTCCTGGGCCGCCACGTACTCCTTGGCGACCAGGTTCATGCCGTCGCGCAAGGGCGTCACCAGCCCCACCCGCGCCTGGCGGTAGAAGCCGGTCAGGGTGGCGTGGGGGTAGTTGCGGTTGACGTAGCGCATCGGCGTCCAGTCCGCGTCTGCCCAGCTGCCGTTGACGTGGCCGGCCAGTTGCTCGAGCTCGGCCCGCAGCTCCTGGTATTCCGGCACCCCACCGCGCGAGACCGGGGCGATCTGCAGGAAGGTCAGCCGGTCGCGCTGGTCCGGGTACTCCTGCAGGTAGCGCTCGAACGCGCGGAAGCGCTCGGGCAGTCCCTTGGAGTAATCCAGCCGGTCCACGCCGATCGCCAGCTGGCGGTGGCCCAGGCTCTCCGACAGGCGCCTGGAACTGCCGCGGTCCACCGAGGCCTCGGCCAACTGGCTGATGTGCGCGGTGTCGATGCTGATCGGGAAGGCCCCGGCCTTCAGCCGGTGCCCGCTTGCGGTCTCCAGCAACCCGGTGTCGATCACCCGGCCGCGCCCGAACAGTCGCACGTAGTCCTGGAACCGCTCCAGGTCACGCACCGTCTGGAAACCCACCAGGTCGTGCGAGGACAGGCCCTCGAACAGCTCCTCGTGGTGCGGCAGCCCCGCCAGCAGGTCCGATGACGGCATCGGCACATGGAGGAAGAAGCCCAGCTTGCAGCGCACGCCGGCCTGGCGCAGCAGCCGCGCCAGCGGAATCAGGTGGTAGTCGTGGATCCAGACGATGTCATCGTCGCGCAGCCGCGGAGCGAGGGTGCGGGCGAAGCGCTCGTTGACCCGCCGGTAGCCCCGGTAGCTGCCGCGGTCGTAGTCGACCAGGTCCAGCCGGAAATGCAGCAGCGGCCACAGCGCGCGGTTGGCGAAGCCGTTGTAGTACTCGTCGTGGTCCTGTTGCGACAGGTCCACGGTGAGATAGTCGATGTGCCGGCCGCCCGCGACCTCAAGCCGGTGTTCGTGGAGCACCCCGCAGTCCCCGGCGCCGACCTGCCCGCTCCACCCGAACCACACCCCGCCGGTTTCTTCCAGCGCCGCCTGCAGGGCGACCATCAGGCCACCGGAACCGGGCTGGCCGGGTTGCGGGACGCGGTTGGACACGACGACCAGCCTGGACACGGTACGGCTCCTCGGCAGCGGACGCGCCCCGCCGGGATGCCGGGGCGTCGGCCCGGCACGCATTGGCCGGACAGCACGACAGCATGGACGGCGGCCCGTATCGCGCCCGTGAACGGGCCGGCCCTCCATGAAAAAGGCCGCCCGGGGGCGGCCTCTTCCTTGCAGCGCGTGCGCCGGGATCAGCCCAGGCGCCTGGCGATTGCCTCGCCCAGGTCGCCCGGCGACTTCACCGTGGTGACGCCGGCCTTCTCCAGGGCCTCGAACTTGCCCTCGGCGGTGCCGGAGCCGCCGGAGGCGATCGCCCCCGCGTGGCCCATGCGCTTGCCCTTCGGCGCGCTGGCGCCGGCAATGAAGCCGACCACCGGCTTGGTCACGTATTCGGCGATGAACCCGGCCGCCTCTTCCTCGGCACTGCCGCCGATCTCGCCGACCATGATGATGCCCTCGGTCTGCTCGTCGTCCTGGAACAGCTTGAGCGCGTCGATGAAGCTGGTGCCGTGGATCGGATCGCCGCCGATGCCGATGACGGTCGACTGGCCCAGGCCGGCGGCGGTGGTCTGCTTGACCGCCTCGTAGGTCAGCGTGCCCGAACGCGACACGATGCCGACCTTGCCCGGCTGGTGGATGTGGCCCGGCATGATGCCGATCTTGCACTCGCCCGGGGTGATCACGCCGGGGCAGTTCGGGCCGATCAGGACCACGTCGTCGTAGTCGCGCAGCACGTTCTTGACCCGCAGCATGTCCAGCACCGGGATGCCCTCGGTGATGCAGACGATGACGGTGATGCCGGCATCGGCGGCCTCGAGGATCGCATCGGCGGCGAACGGTGGCGGCACGTAGATGACCGAGGCGTTGGCGCCGGTCTGGTCGACCGCGTCGGCGACGGTGTTGAACACCGGCAGGCCCAGGTGCTCGGTACCGCCCTTGCCCGGGGTCACGCCACCGACGACCCGGGTGCCGTATTCGAGCATCTGCTCGGCGTGGAAGGTGCCCTGCGAGCCGGTGAAGCCCTGCACGATCACCTTGGTGTCTTTGTTGATCAATACGCTCATTGGATTTCCTATGCTCAGGCAGCGACGGCTGCGACCGCCTTGCGGGCGCCATCGTTGATGTCGTCGGCGGGGGTGATGGCCAAGCCGGAGTTCTTCAGCAGCTCCTTGCCCTTCTCCACGTTGGTCCCCTCCAGGCGCACGATCACCGGCACCTTGACGTCGACTTCCTTGACCGCGGCGATGATGCCCTCGGCGATCATGTCGCAGCGCACGATGCCGCCGAAGATGTTGACGAAGATCGCCTCCACCTTGTCGCTCGACAGAATCAGCTTGAAGGCCTCGGTCACGCGCTCCTTGGTCGCGCCGCCGCCGACGTCGAGGAAGTTCGCCGGCTCGCCGCCATTGAGCTTGATCACGTCCATGGTCGCCATGGCCAGGCCGGCGCCGTTGACCATGCAGCCGATGTTGCCGTCCATGGTCACGTAGTTCAGGTCGTGCTGGCTGGCCTTGACCTCGGTCTCGTCCTCCTGGCGGATGTCGCGCATGGCGACCAGCTCCGGGTGGCGGAAGGCGGCGTTGTCGTCGGAGTCGACCTTGCCGTCGAGCACCGCCAGGTTGCCGTCGGTGAGGATCGCCAGCGGGTTGAGTTCGACCAGCGCCAGGTCCTTCTCGTGGAACAGCTTGAACAAGCCCAGCATGATCCTGGCCAACTGGTTGGCCTGCTTCGCGGTCAGCCCCAGATCGAAGCCCAGCGCGCGGCACTGGTAGGCCTGCAGGCCCTCGACGTAGTTGACGTGGATGGACTTGATGGCCTCCGGGTTCTCGGCGGCGACCTGCTCGATGTCCATGCCGCCCTCGGCCGAGGCGATGAAGGTGACCGACTGCGTGCTGCGGTCGACCAGCACCGACAGGTACAGCTCCTTGTCGATGTCGGTGCCTTCGGAGATCAGCACGGTGTCGATCGGCAGCTCGACGCCGGCGGTCTGGTAGGTCGCCATCTTCGTGCCGAGCATCGCGGCGGCGTACTGCTTCACCTCGTCGAAGGTCTTCGCCAGCTTGACGCCGCCGGCCTTGCCGCGGCCACCGGCGTGGATCTGCGCCTTGACCACCCACAGGTCACCGGGGATGGACTTGGCGGCCTCGACGGCCTCTTCGGGGGTACGGGCGATCCGCCCGGCCGGCACGGCGATGCCGTACTCGGCAAACAGCTGCTTTGCCTGGTATTCGTGGAAGTTCATGCGTCACCGACAGGTGTGGAGGACGTCCCACGCGGAAAGCGGCCAGCAAGCGGCCCGGCGCGAGGGGGCCCGCTATTGTCGCCGATCGGCGGGAAGCGGGCAAAACGCGCCATACTCGGCAAGGGGGAGACACGGGGATCCACGCTTGCCGACCACGCCAGCCAGAGCCCGACGGGGAGCCGAGCACGCCCTGCGGCGCGAGCTTTACTTCTACAGCCTGTACCGCCTGCTCGAGGCCTCGATCCTGATCCTGGTGGTGTTCGGGCCGGTCGCCGAGCTGTTCGGCCCGGCCCGCCACGAGGTCGCCGCGCGCACCATCGCGGCCACCTTCGCGATCCTCGCGGTGGTCCTGTTCGCCTTCCACCGCCGCGGCGAGTTGCGCCTGCACGCACTGCTGGGGGTCGGCTGCGACCTGGTGTTCGGACTGCTGGCGATCCACGCGATCCCGGCCGCCGGCACCGGCATTGCGCTGATGCTGCTGTTCAACGTCGGCTCGGCGGCGTTGCTGCTGCCCGCCCGGCTGGGGGCGACGGTCGCCATCGTGGCGGTCGCCGGTCTGCTGGGCGAACACCTGTGGAGCACCGTGTTCGACGGCAGCACCCGGCACCACGGCGAACCGCTGATGTTCTCGCTGGCCTTCCTTGCCCTGGCCACGGTGACCAGCGTGCTCGGCCGGCAGATGCGCGACAGCTACGCGCTGGCCGCGCACCACGGCGAGCAGGCCGCGCACCTGGTGGAGGTCAACGACCTGATCATCCGCCGCCTGCGCACCGGCGTGCTGCTGGTGGACGGCCGCAACCGGGTCAACGTGTCCAACGAGGCGGCCAGCGCGCTGCTGGGCGACCGCGTCGACGGCGAGCATGACCTCACCCTGCTCCTGCCCGAGCTCGCCCGCCGCCTGGCGGTCTGGCGCGAGACCGGGCTGGCCGACGAGACCCCGCTGCGGATCGCCAGCGACGCCCCGGAAGTGGTCCCCCGCTTCGCCCGGCTGCTGGCCGGCAGCGACCAGACCCTGGTGTTCCTGGACGATACCGCGGTGGTCTCGCGCAAGGCCGAGTCGATGACCCTGGCCACCCTGGGCCGGTTCTCCGCCAGCCTCGCCCACGAGATCCGCAACCCGCTGGCGGCGATCAACTATGCCGTGCAGCTGCTGCAGGAATCCGAGGACATCCACGCCGCCGACCGCCGCCTGCTGGAGATCATCCACCAGCAGGGCAAGCGGATGAACGGCATCGTCGACAACGTCCTCGGCCTTGCCCGCCGCGAACCGGCCAAGCCCGAGTACGTCGAGCTGGCCGCCTTCGCCCGCCGCTTCGTCGAGGAATACCGCAGCAGCCACCCGCTGGAGCAGGACGACCTGGCCACCACCTCGAGCGAACCGCGCCTGGCCGCGCTGGTCGACCCGCGCCAGCTGCACCAGGTGCTGACCGTCCTGGTCCACAACGCCCTGACCTACGGGCGCATGCCCGGCGAACCCGCCCGGGTGACCCTGCACGTGCACCGCGACACCCGCGGCACCCCGTTGCTGGACGTGCGCGACCGCGGCCCCGGCATCCCCGAAGGCGCCGCCCGGCAGCTGTTCCACCCCTTCTTCACCACCTCCGAGCACGGCACCGGCCTGGGCCTGTACATCGCCCGCGAGCTGTCACGCGCAAACCAGGCCTCACTCGACTACGTAGGCCTCCCCGGCGGCGGCAGCTGCTTCAGGCTGCGCCTGGCCCCGGGGCGAACAACCCCGTAGCCCGCTGGCAGTACACCGTCCCGGGCGTGGCATTCCGGTGGGTCCGCATCCTTGCCTGACTCCAACCGCGCCATCCAGGCGTCAGCTTCCCCAGCCGTTACATGCAGACCGGTGCGCTGGTAGTCCTCCCAGGCCTTGGAAGCCGTCACACGCGACGCTTCGCGCCGCTCTTCGCGATCCACATATTGCTCGACCGCCTCCAGCATCAGCCAATGGGAAGAACGTTGGCGCGCCTGGGCAAGTCGCTGGACCCGGGCCTTCAGCACCGCACGGCCATCGTCCATGCCGGCGGCGAGCACGGTTGGCAGCAGTGCACACACGCCACGAAGATTACGCGCCGGGCAGAAGGCGAATCGAGTCGATGATCGCGTCCCATAGCTCCAGGGCTTCCTCATCATCTTCGAAGGGCGGCTCGTACGGATTATCGTCATCGACAACCGGTTGGCCGAAAACCTGCATTTCTGCCAGCAGATAGGGCTCCGTTACCGACACTGCCTTGCCGGGAGCTTCCCAGGCGAACGTGTAGATCCGCTGACCACTTTCGGTAGAAGCCATCGAATACTCGCCGCCGGAAACTCCGCCGGGACTGCGCTTGCCCTTGCGCAGGCGCGTGGCGCCCTGGGCGACCAGGATCGCCTCCGACAACATGCCACGATCCAGCAGTGTCTCCTTGTCAACCTCGGCCTGGGTGCTGCTGAGCAGGCTGAGTACCATGCCCGGGTACTCCGGCAGCCGGACCGAGACGTCCATCATTTCCGAGCGGAAGCCGGTGCCCGCAATCCAGCCCCCGTCCACGCAGAAGCCGGGCGCACCCGGAACGTCTTCGGGCTCCAGCCCCTGAAGTCCACCCGCGATCCCCCGCAACAGGGCGTCCGCGCGCTTCTCAAGCGACGCACTGACTCCGCCGCTATACCGGTACGCGCGCCAGGGATCATCTGTCATGAAGAATGCGTCCGCCCACAGCATGTCTTCCTCATCCGGCCACTCCCAGGACATCAGGGTCTGCCCGCCGGCTGGATAAACAACCCGGTCGATGAGCATGCTGCGACCGGTGGCGTGTTGCTGTTCCTCAAGCTCTTTCGTTCGACCCTCGATCCGGCGCTCAAGCTGTCCTGCAGAGTCCGGCAAGCGCTCGAACAGGTCACCTTCAATGCGGTAGACCTCTGTCACATCAGCAGAGCGAGGCAACTCGATTGAAAGCCGGCCGAAACAGTGTCGTCGCCAATTTTCACGTTCCATAGCTTCCACATTTCCTTGTGTACAGCCGGCAAGCAGGATCAATGCGATCAGCAGGAATGCCAATCTGGTAGCGGTCACCTTCGCCAGCAGGCAGGACTCCACCTCCCAAAACGTCTGTGCGGGTGCCACGCCCGACAAAGCGCGGCGGAACTCCCTCGTGCCAGCGGCACGCACGCGCGTGCCGGTCACCGTACCTATGCCACTCACATCAGCCTCCATGCCAGGTCGTGCTGCACTCGCTATTTCATATATTCGGTGTACTGATATCGACCCGGGAGCATGCCAACGCCATCGTCCACTTCCTTGGCGATCCCGAGGGCCCTCAGTTGGGCGTCCAGCAGATCCTGACGGGCCGCGATGCCATAGCCCAGGGTTGTTTCTATCGTTATCTTCTTTCCGGGAAGAACGTGCACTATCGCCGTAGTGGCGCCTTTTGGCCAAGGCTGCTCCACCTGGGCCTGCACTTCATACGGTTCGCCAAGTGCCGGAGTGATAACCACCGGAAGAGTGTGCTTCGCGGAGTCCATCGCCATGCAACAGCTACTCCCTCCGCCGGTCACCGCACCGGGGCGGACCGCCTCGTACGCCGTCCCCGCGAGCTCTCCCTGCACCCGCACCTCGACAATCGCCTCATCCGAGTAATTGAACACAACGCCAGTCAGCCCATCCACCTTGTGCCCCGCCCCTGATTGGCTGCAAGCGGAAGCTGTCCACGCCAGACCGCAAGACAGGGCCATCACCACCCACAAACATCTCAAGACGGGCCCCTCATTCCGGCGCCAGGCTCCGCAAAGGTGCGAGGCCGCAGTAAAGCCTTAGCCACCGTCACCGAAAGTCGATCGGCCAACATCGGAACTCCGGCTCCATCCCTTCCACCCGGAGGTCCGCCTTGGCAGTGCAGTTCCAGCAACCGCGCGCCCTTGCGGATCGCCGCAATCGCCCTCCACGCGGAACGTTGGCGCGCCTGGGCAAGTCGCTGGACCCGGACCTTCAGCGCTGGAGCGAGCTTGAGACTGGTTGTGGAGATGGTCACTGGAGCACCAAGTGTTACCAAGCGGCACCTGATCATAGTCCTCGGCGAGTGCCACGCCCTCACCCCGGCCGCTTCCTGATTGAAGCAATGATCCGGTCCCACAGCGCGACCGCACGACCCTCATCCATGCCAGCCTGCGCGGAGCCGGCTTCCTCGTCACCGGTTGACAGGCTGACCAGCAACTTCGGGTTTCGCCGACTCGGTAAGCGTGTGCGGGTTTCCGCATAGAACCCGTGCAGCTGCCGGTGGCCATCGGCGAATGCGCCCAGCCATTCGTCCCCGGCATCGCCGGCGAGCAGGCGGGGTCCTGCTCTCAGCCTTTCCGGACGTATGCCCAAGCCGTCCAAGTTGGCTTCGCCGCGTTCGCTGAGCCCCGGGTCGTCCGATGCCTGCTCGAAAGTGTTGATATCGATGTGAAGCGCGACCGGAACCCCGTCGAGGTAGCCCGCATAGGCGAGATCGGTTTCCTCGTAATCATTCCCGGGGTCGAATACGACGTTATCGATGCAGAACCCCTTCGGGGCGTCAAGCAGTACATCGTCCGTGCTACGCAACGACGCTGCCATGGTGGCCAGCCGCGACTGGATACCATCCCGGGTTTCGGCGGAGTAGGCCGTCTCAGCCAGCACGACATGCGTGTCATCCAGCACGGTATGCATTTCGAGCCGGACGGCGTCGGTCGAATCTGGGCTCGCATAGGAGGAGAAGAGTGCCAGACCGGGCCCCGGGCTCTCGCGCCCGACGAGCATGGAACTTCCCGTGGCGAAATGCCGCTTCTGGCGCAGCCCGCTCTCGCGGGCAAGAACGGCGGATTCGAACCCTTCCCCGCCCCGGACACCGCTCACCGTGACATCGACCCGAGTGAAGTCCTGGTCGTGGCCGAAGTAGAAGCTCGCGTCCCCACCGCCATCGAGGCCCTTGTACTGGCGTGTGAGCCGGGCAGGAACATCCATCACATACCTCCCGACACACACCCTACGCATCTCGATGTCCAGATCACCAGCCATGCCAAGCTCCCGACCGTTGCCGTTGCAGCCCGCCAGAACCAGGGCGGCGACGAATAAGAAGAATCGAAGAAAAATCACGCTCATGTTGCCAATCTCGCCACAGCGGCGATCTTCTGTATGGAGAACAAGGTCGCGAACTGCGCCTGCTGGTTCTTGTATGAAGGCTCATGCTCGAAGCCGCCCATCCGAAACTGTTGTCGAATGCACCCCGCGGCACCCGCGGCGAGCAGCGGCGCCCGCCCGGAGCTGGTCGGAACGGTTCCGTCGCCTCCTCCATCCTGCCCGGCGACACTGATCTCCCAGTAACTGGTCTCGTACGCGCTAGCCGCAGCGCCACCCCACATCGCACCAGCGTGGTTGTGCAAGTACTCGGTCTGGCCGCCCACATACAGCGGATTGGAACCTGAATCCCTGACCTCGTCGAATCTTAGGTCACGCACTTGTTGCTCAGAGGGTCGGGGACTCCTGTCCGGTGACATTCCCTGCTTCATCTGCCACCGGACGCGTTCGAAGCTTGCGATGTTCCGATCCGCGCCGTAGTACACGTAAGTAGCATCGTGGTAATGGCCACGGATCTGTTCGTGAAATTCCTTGGCTGCGCTGATGTTCAGCGCATATTCGTTCCACGACACCGGGCGGCCGCCTTGCGGGCGCAACCACTCCGGGCGCACCAATCCCCACCAGCGGTCGCGTCGCAGGTAGATCTCTCCATAGGGATCGGAGGCCGGCAAGGACTCGACCTCGCGACCGTCCACGCCCTCGATCTTCAACCAGCCTGCCTGGTACTCGCCCGTGGGGAGCAACTGCAGCGCACCCGGTGCCTGAGCGAAAACCGCCGTGACTTCACGGCCATTACTACCGATGACAAGCCCGGCGACGAAACTTTCGTCCCGCATGCCGACCTTGCAGCGGCGATAGGCAACGGCGGCACCGACCGCAGGCATGACGCCGTGGACAACTCCAGCGATCCTGTCCTTCATGCCGGCCATCGCAGCGCACCTCCGGGCGACTAGCCCCCCCATGGAATGCGTAACCAGGATCACCTGGTCGCATTTGAAGCCGTTCCGATTGTTGGCAGCGATGACCGCTTCGATCCTGTTGCCAAGACGCTCGGCCGCTGCCGAGTTCGAATCCAACCAGTTGTACCCGCACGCGTACACCGGCATGCGGAATTTCGCCCTCTTGATCAGGTCATCCGAAGCGATCGATTCGGCGACGGCGTGCCCGGGGCCGTTCGATTCGACATACCACACGGGGTCGAACGCCCTCATCCGCATCGGGATACCCGGCGGCAGAGCCAGTTCGGGTCGGCGCTGCCCTGGCTCAGGAATAGCGCTCACTGCGGTGTAGTAGAAATCCTGCCAGTTGGCAGGGTTCACCCCCTGCCCATTGAGGCGCTCTTCCAGCCACAGCAGGAACGAGTGGTAGCTCCCCTCCGAAACTTCGCCCCAGAACCGTTCGTCGCGATACTGCGTCCTGCTGGAAACCGAGCCCACCGCCCGGCCGGGAATCGAGCCGCGGGGATCGACGGCGGTACGGGCCGGATGCATACGCCTTTGGCGCGTTGCCGGGCCGCTGAAGCTCATCCTTCGGGCAAGCCCGAGCGGTTGGCCGGCGGTGGTGTCGAGTCGCCAGACCTTGTCACGGCTCCGGTCGTTGCTCATGAGGTTCGAGCCCATGATTCCCGGGACAAAGATCACCGGAAGGATCTTGTCCTGTACCACCAACCTGACCATGTCGTCGAACGTGGTGGCTGACAAGGTCCACTCGAAGACTGGATTGCCGGAGTTTCCGAACAGCGCGCCGGCATCGCGATGCCCGACGGGACCATTGTCGCCGTTACTCATCAGGGTAGGCCTCCATCGGTTTTCTGCAGGAGTTCGATCACAACCCGCTCCAGCCCCAAGCCCTGCTGGACCGGGATCCGGCCATCGCTGCCGGTAATCCCGTGGATGATCGCGCCGTCAGCACGCGTCAGCTTGTAGGGCATGTCGCGGATCAGTTCGCCCGCGGGGTCGCGCAGTTCGAAGCCCTCGTTGAAATTCGCTTCCAGCCAGCTGTTCATCTCCCGGCTCAACTGCGCCGGCCCGGCAAAGCTCTTCTTCTGCGCCTGCACTTTGATCTCCCCCGGACAAGCCACGCTGATGTTTCCACCTTCGATGGTGATGCTTGCCCCACCGCTGGTCGCCAGGTGCAGCGTCTTGCCGGCGGCGAGTTCCACTTGGGCATTGGCGCTGATGACCTGCAGGCTTTCCCTGGCCTGCAGCTTGAGATGATCGCTCTGTGCCTGGAGGCTAAGGCTGCCCCCCGCGGTGACGAGGGAGAGGGCGGCCTCATAAGGGCTGCCCTCACCCCGCCCCTTTCCCGCAGCCGGAAGAGGCGGCTGGGCACCTTCCGCCGCCTGGGCCAGCCAGCCGATCGCCTGGCCGGTGTGGATGCGGAGGTTGCCGGCGACCGCGGCGTTCGAGGCGCCGCTGGACAGGGTCAGGGTTTCGCCGGTGCTCCAGTGCAGGGACTGGCCGGCCACCAGGCCGATGCCGGCGGGGGCGGACAGGCCGAGGATCGCGTCGGCGGTGTGGGGCACGCGGCTTTCGCCGGGCGCCGCGCTACGCTCGGCGGCGCTGGCCAGTGCCGCGTCGAAGGCGCTGCCGTCCACGGTGGCGCGGGCGCTGGCATCCAGTACCGGAACTGGCGCGCGCTCATCGGAGAGCGCCGACCGCTTCGCGCTGTCCACTCCGAGGTGCGCCGCCATCTTCACCGTCAGGTGGGTGCCGGCGACGTCGGAGAACGACTGCGCCAGCGTCGCCACTTGCCGCAACAGGGCGTTGGCCGGCACGTGGTCGCCCGCGGGTTCGTCCGGTCCCGTGCCCCAGGCGCTGATCCACAGGCCACGCTCGCCGCGGATCGCGCCCCAGTAGTCGGTGCGCAGCTCGAAGCCCTCGCCGCGGAAGCTGCCGCGGTAATTGTCGGCCTGGTGGACCAGGTGGCCGAGGTTGAGCTCGCTGTGGCCGTGGGTGGTGGCCAGTTGCAGGCGCAGCTGGCCATCGGTGTCGTCGAACACCAGGCGGTTGTGGCCCTCGCCGGCGAACTCGCGGCTCTTGAAGCCCGACAGCGCCGCGGCGTTGCGGTGGCCGTCGGCGTCCGGACTCATGCCGTGCCACGCGGGGGCGTTGCCGCCGGCCAGGTTGCCCTGCGCGCTGGGGCGGTGGTCTCCGGCCTCCGCGAACAGGCCATCCGGCACTTTGGCGGCGTCGCGGCCGCCGGGCGTGGGCGCGATGCCGCCCTCGCCCTGGCCGTTGTACAGGCTGCCGACCACGACCGGGCGGTCGATATCGCCCTCGAGGAAACCCACCAGCACTTCCTGGCCGACGCGCGGCAGGAACTGGGCGCCGACGCCGGGGCCGGCGTAGCGTTGGCTTACGCGCAGCCAACAGCTGTTGTGAGTGGGACTCTGGAAGTGGAAGCGGACCTTGATGCGGCCCAGGGCGTCGGCGTGGAGTTCACTGCCACCTTCGCCCCCGACCACGATCGCGGTCTGGTAGCCGGGCGCGGTCGGGCGCGGGTTGAGTCGGGCGCCGGTGCCGTCGGGCAGGACCGGGCGCCAGGGCAGTTCACGCGGCACCGCGGTGAAGGCGTTGGCGTAGCCGAGTTGCCCGGCGGCCCGGACGAGCGCCGGGTCCGGGTATTCCTGCGTCCCCGACGACGGCTGCGCCCCGTAATCCGGGTAAGCGCAGCGCACCCGGTGCCCCGCGCGCCCTCCTTCCGGAAAAACCGGAATCCCGTCCGCTTCCCCAAGCAACACCTCCACGCCCTCGCGCACCACGTCGGGGAGGTTGTTGATGCCCAGGTGGTGGATGGAGGTGAGGAGGAGTTCGGGGGTGCCGGGAAGGTCCCCGGGTTCCCGCGTTCGCGGGAATGACCGATCGCCCAGCCGGAACCATTCCCCGGCGCGGAAGCTGCGGGCCGTTCCACGACCCAGCCACTCGTGTCGCCCCGCTTCGCGCGCCTGGGCGATGAGCCCGGCGTAGCGGGCGCCCTCGGCCTGGCTGGCGAAGGCGTAGCCACCGGTTGGGTCGTAGACTTCCAGGGCATTGCCTTCGCCGCCGGCCTCCAGGGTGGTGGCCGCCGACAGCACCCGGGTCCGGTAGTCACCCGTCAGCAGGGTCAGCACGCCGGAGCCGAGCGATTCGGCGCGACCCAGGGCCTGGATCGCATCGCGGCTCTCGGCACGGTCGCCGCGGTGGAAGCGCACCGCGCCGCCGCCCGCCGAACCGGCGTCCTGCGGCCCCGCCGCACTGTCGGAAAACACCACCATGCGGTGTCCGGCTTCGCCACCCTCCTCGCCCGGCGCCTCCTCCAGGCGCCAGCCCAGCCCTTCCTCGGCCAGCAGGCGGGCAAGGAAACCGGCGTCGGTCTCGCGGTACTGCACGCAATAGCTGCGCGGGCGCACGGGCGCGGGCAGGCCGTCACCGGACAGGAAAGGGCCCACCTCGTCGCCGACCCGCCAGTCCGCCAGCGGCGCATAGCCGGCCAGCACCGCCTCGACGATCTCCAGCACGCCCATGTCCTGGAACACCCGGCTGTGCCGGCCCTGCTCCAGCAGCCAGGTCCAAGGCACCAGGCACAGCCGGTAGCGGGCCAGGCCGCCGTCACCGCCCAGGCAGGCGGCCTCGCGGACCAGCCCGCTGCGCGGCAGACGGCTGCCGTCGGCGAGGCGGGTCCACAAGGTGGCGCGCTTGCCGATCATCGGCTCCAGCGGCAGGCCCGCGTCGGTGCACAGCACGTCCACCCACCACTGGTAGCCGCCCGACAACCACTCCTCGCCCTGCCAGCGCTCCACCACCAGCTCGGCGGGGCTGTCGGCAAGCTCCAGGGCGTAGAGGCGATGGGCGCCGGTATAGCGCGCAAGCGCGGCCAGCACCGCGCGGGCAACAGTGACTCCGCTGTTGTTCATGCGTCTCTCCGTAGACGCCCTAAAGCTTAGCCCAAGGCGGCCGTTAAGCAATCGAATCAGGCCAGCATTGGTCGCAACGCGTCACCAAGTGACTGCCGCTGTCTTCGCTAGCTGTTAAGATCGCGTGACGCCCGGAGGATCGGATGGAAACCCGTAGTGCATTGGTCGTAGACGACGAACGCGATATCCGCGAATTGCTCGTCCTTACCCTGGGGCGGATGGGCCTGCGTTGCGACACCGCGTCCAGCCTCGCCGAAGCCCGGGCCCAGCTCGCGCGCAACCGTTACGAGCTGTGCCTGACCGACATGCGCCTGCCGGACGGCTCGGGCATCGACCTGGTCGCCGAGATCACCCGTGACCACTCCTCCACCCCGGTGGCGATGATCACCGCCTTCGGCAATGTCGAGGTGGCGGTGGAAGCATTGAAGGCCGGCGCGTTCGACTTCGTCTCCAAGCCGGTGGAACTGACCGCGCTGCGCGACCTGGTGCGCCACGCCCTGGACCTGGGCAAGCCGGGCAAGGAAGTGCGCGTGACCGGCACCGTCGCCTCGCGCCTGTACGGCGACTCCCCGGCCATGACCGAGCTGCGCGAGACCATCGCCAAGGTCGGGCGCAGCCAGGCCCCGGTGTACATCGCCGGCGAGTCCGGCGTGGGCAAGGAGCTGGTCGCCCGCACCATCCACGCCGAGGGCGGCCGCTCGACCGGTCCGTTCGTGCCGGTCAACTGCGGCGCGATCCCCACCGAGCTGATGGAAGGCGAGTTCTTCGGCCACAAGAAGGGCAGCTTCACCGGCGCCCATGCCGACAAGGCCGGGCTGTTCCAGGCCGCCGACGGCGGCACCCTGTTCCTGGACGAGGTCGCCGAGCTGCCGCTGTCCATGCAGGTCAAGCTGCTGCGCGCGATCCAGGAAAAGTCCATCCGTCCGGTCGGCGCCAACACCGAGGTGCCGGTGGACGTGCGGATCCTGTCCGCCACCCACAAGAACCTGGCCCAGCTGGTGGCCGAGGGCCGCTTCCGCCAGGACCTGTATTACCGCATCAACGTCATCGAGCTGCGCGTGCCACCGCTGCGCGAGCGCACCGGCGACCTGCCCGGCCTGTCGGAGGCGATCCTCGCCCGGCTGGCCAGCGAGCTCGACCGCCCCGCCCCGCTGCTGTCGGACGAGGCACTCGACGCCCTGCGCGACTACCCGTTCCCGGGCAACGTGCGCGAGCTGGAAAACATCCTCGAGCGCGCCATGGCCCTGGCGGACGGCCACGTGCTGAGCGCCGCCGACCTGTGCCTGCCGCGCGCCACCCCGGTGCCGGGCGCGCTCCCGCCCATGCCCGAGCCGCCGCCCGCCGCGTTCACCCACGCACCCGCGCCGGCGTCGACCCCCGCCGCCCCCGCCATCACCCCGCACTCCGCGGCCGCCGCCCAGGGCATCGACCCGCGCACCCTGGACCCGCGCGACACCGCCACCAGCGCCCTGCCCTCGTACATCGAGGAGATCGAGCGCGCCGCCATCGAGCACGCCCTGCGCGAGAACCGCTACAACAAGACCAAGACCGCCGCCGCCCTGGGCATCACCTTCCGCGCCCTGCGCTACAAGCTGAAGAAGCTGGGCATCGACTGAAGGCTAGTCCCACTTGGTCGCGAGCTCCCAGGCAGACGCGGCGCTCGCCAGCACGGTGTTGTCCGCATCGCTGATCGATTCCCGCATCGGCGCCGGCAAACCCGGGGCACCACGCCGAACCCGCTCCTACAGGTACCGCGACCACTGGATGCTGGCGGTGTTGCCTTCGGTGGCCTCCCCCGGTGGGGGCTCGGGCTCGCAGTTGACCATGCATGGGGTCGCACCGGGCTCGTAGTCATGCGAGCCGCTGCCCAGGTTCATCGCGGTGGAACCGCCCATCTTCACCGCATCGCCGGACTTCGCGCGCTGCGCGGCGCTGACGATGCGGCCGTTGAGGGTGGTGCTGCCGCCGGTGCTGAGCAGGTTTCCGGCCAGCACCGCGCCGTCGGCGCGGGTGGACGCGCCCAGGCTGATGTCGCCGCCCACGAACCCGCCCGGCCGCACTGCACCGGCGACGTAGGCGATGTTGCCCAGCGGGTCGCCGGTCATCTGCCCACGGGTGGTGTCGCACAGGTTGGTCGGCACCAGGCGGGCGAAGTCCGGGTTGGGCTGCAGCCCGGTACCCGCTGGCGCGGCGTTGGTGCACACCGCGGCGTAGCCGGCGTAGTTCGGCGAAACGGTGCGGTGGCTGCCGCTGGTGGTGATGTTGCCGGTGGCGGCGAAGGTGTTGACGTAGGTCCCGTTGCCCAGCGCCAGGTCGCCGTCGAACCAGGCCACCCCGCGGGCCATGCTGGTGCCGTTGAGGGTCCACTTGCCGGCGCTGTATGCAAAGCAGGCGTTGTAGGGCGAATGGCCCTGGCACAGGGTGGCCACCGGACGGGCACAGGTCCCGCCACGCAGGTCCCCGGGCCGGCACAGCCAGTCCTTGTACTTGCCGCTGCCGGTGTCGTTGTCGCCCAGCACGTAGGCGCCGTCGGGAATGCCCGACACCTGCGAGACCGTCACCTGGATGCGTCCGTCCACGTACTCGAACACGTAGTTGGCCGCCGCGCGCAACGGGACGACATCGATGCTGTAGGCCGGCATCCGGATCTCCGGGACCTCCGGGATCGAGACCGCCGCCACGTCCTCGACCGTGACCTTGTGGCCGGGGCTGACCGTCACCCTGACATTGCCGTTGCCCGCCTGCGCCTTCTGCAGCCGCCCGCCGATCACCCCGCTGACCGCCTGCCAGCCGCTCACGTACAGGTCGCCCTGGCCATCGAGCTGGCCCAGGTTCCCGCTGCCCTCCATGCGGGTGTTGCCGGCGGTCCGGACGGTCCCGCCGGAAACCGAGCCGGATATCGACACGTCCTTGCGCGCGGCGACGGTATCCAGCGTGCCCCAGTTGATCCCGCGGACCGACCCGTTGGCATGCGCCAGACCGGCACCGGCACCGCTCACGACCAGGTCGCCGCGGGTGCGCAGCGTGGGCGAGCCTGCGTTCTTCGAACCGGCATAGCTGATGTTGCCGTTGGCATGGATCGTCCCGGCCAGGCCGCTGCCGGACCAGTCCACCGCGCCCTCGGTCGCGACGGCGCTGATGTTCACCCCGCCGCCGGTGACCTTGACCCCGCCGCGTGACTCCACCACCGAACCGTTGCCGCCGGTGAACTGCACCAGTCCGTTGGCGCGCACCGACAGCGGCCGCGCACCGCCGCGGACGGTGACGTTGCCACGACTGCGGATTTCGGCCGCCCCAGCGCTGCCGGTCAGCTCGACATCACCGTTGGCGTGCACCGCCCCCACCTGGATGCCGCTGCCGACGGACACGTTGCCGGTGGCGCGCAGCGTGTCGATGCCGGTGATGGACGCACTGCCCAGCACCGCGTTGCCGTCGACGTTGATGACCGCGCCTTCCGGCCCGGTGAAGGCGATGCTGCCGGTCAGGTTCAGGTCCTGGTGGATGTCGAGCACCTCGAGCATTCCGCTTCCCGGCCCCGGCCCCGGAGTACTCCCGCCCCCATCCCCCGGCACCACCCGGTACACCACCTCCACCGCCGAGGTCGACTGCGCCGCGGTGCCCGCCGCGGCGAGGCCGGACACCTGCGCGGTCACCCGGTAGTACGGCCCGACCATGGCGCTGCCGGGCACCTCGACCACTTCGGTGATGCGGGCGGTGATGCCCAGGTCGCCGCCGATCGCCAACGGCGCGCCCTCGCGGCCCCAAGCGGCGATCACGGGCCCGTCGACCGCCTCCAGGTACCGCCGGACCAGTTCCACCCCGCGCCAGGCGGTGGCCTGGGCCGGGGCGGTGGCATGCACGGTCAGCTGACGCGCCTGCGCACCGCCCAGCGCGTGCCAGGTGCCGAAGGCCGCCGCGGTGACCACCAGCCCGAGCATCACCACGATCAACAGGGTGGCCACCCCGCGATCGCGCCCACGGAAACAGGCATCCCGTGAGGCGCGAAGGGAAGCGGTGGTTCGTTCATGCATGGTGCTCATGACCTCAAAGATTCGGCAGGCACATCGTGAACAGCTCGCCGCGGGTCATCAGCAGCTGCACCGCGGGATGTTCAGCGGCCGCATCGGCGGCGGGGCCGTAGGGCGCGCAGGCGCTGGCGGCGACCTGCTGGAAGCGGGCACCGGCCAGTCCGAAGCCGCCCACCTCGTCCGGGCGTCCGGGGTCTAACGCGGTCGCCGAGGCCAGCAGCCGCGGCAGCGGCTGGCCGGGTTGGCCCCAGGCGAGCCCGGCCTGGTCGGCGCTGGCGCATTCCACCGGCGGCAGGAACCACAGCCCGGGCTGGGCACCCGCGGAGGATCCGGCCGCGCCCGCCATGCCCGGGATCACACTGCCGCCGCTCCCACCGCCCGGCGCCCCGCCCTCCTCCACCAGCCGTATCCCGGCGCAGGCCAGGCGCAGGTCGTCGAGCAGCGGACGGAAGCGCCAGACCACCTCACGTCCGTCCGCCGCCACCCACAGGTTGCTGCCGGCGGTGCCCGGCTCGATGCCGAAGCCGGCCTGCTGCATCTCCACCTGCGCGGCCATCGCCGCCGAGGCCACCTGGCCGTCGCGCTGGGCCAGCCGGGTGGTGTCGCGGGCCATCACCACCATCGCCTGGTACAGCGCGAGCATCGCCGCCACCGTCAGCAGCGACAACGCCATGCCGACCATCAGCCCGACCAGGGTCTGGCCGGCGTGCACGGCGCGCGGGCGGGCAAACCGCGGGCTCATTGCCGCGTCCCCACCACCAGCGCCGGGCCCCCGGCGTCGCCCAGCTCGGCCGCCGCCACGCTCAGCACCACCTCGCGAGGGGCCGACACCGACAGCGTGCCCGCGCCCGGCGCGGCAATGCCCACCGTGGGCGCGGCGCCACATTCCACCCGGATCGGCACCTGGCGCCCGCCGATCGCCACCCGGTGCCCGGCGGGGGCATCGCACAACGCCTCGGCCTGGGTGCGCAGCAGGCGGCGCATCTCCACCATCGCCAAGGTCTCGGCGCGCAGGTCGGCCTGCCGCCCGGCCAGCTGCTCGGCCACGTGCAGCATCCCCGCGCCCAGCAATCCGGTGAGCAGCACGCCCACCAACGCCTCCACCAGCATCTCGCCGCGCTGCCGGGCGGGCAGGGCCGGCTTGTCAAAGCAGTTCGACATCGACCGGCGCCCTCCGCCCGCCCACCTGCACCTGGACTCGCGGCGCCCAGGTGCAGTCCGGCGCACTGGCCGGTTCCGGCCGCAGGCCGCGGCTGTCGAAGGCCACGCAGTTGAACGCCACCCCGCCGTCGTCGGCCAGCCGCACCCCCGGGTGCAGGTCGGCCTGCCAGCCCACCTGCCCGTTGGCGACCCGCACCACCTGCAGGGTGTCCCCGCGCAGGCGCACCATCGCCACCGCCTGCCCGGCCGCGCGCCCGTCGGGGTTGCGGATCGCCAGCGCCCGCGCCCGGCCGAGCGACTCCACCAGCGCGCCCCGGGCCTCGGCCTGGCGCGCCCCGCTGGCCCAGGTGGCCGCCGCCGGCAAGGCCAGCGCCGCGAGGATCGCCATCACCGCCACCGTCACCATCAGCTCGACCAGGGTGAAGCCCTTCACCAGCCCACCGCCCCGGCCGCATGGCAGGCGGACGTGGACTCGCGCACGTTGCCGGCGCGCAGCGCCAGCTCGCAGCCCTCCAGCTTGCCCCCGCCCTCCCAGGTGGCAATGACCTTGAAGCCACCGCCCGCCACCGGCCGGTAGTCGAAGGCGAAATCCTTCGCGTCCGAGCCCGGGCTCCAGCCCCGGAACTGCGCGACCCCCGACCCGGCCGGGTACGACAGCGTGCGCTGGCGGTGGTTTTCCACGTTCGCCACCAGCGCCGCCAGGTCGCCCTGCGCCAGCCGCACCTTCGAGCGCAGCACGTAGTTGGCGTACGACGGCCAGGCGATCGCCGCCAGAATGGCGACCACCGCCACGGTGATCATGAGTTCGATGAGGGTGAAGCCACGCAGGCATCTACGTACGGGCATACCGCTCATGTTAGGAAGCGCCCGCTATGCGGGACGTGAACCGCAACCGCTACCCGAGCTACGGGCAGACACAGCCTGTCAGAGTGCCGCGTCCCGGTATGCCTTCAGGACCGCATTCATGCGCGTTTGCCACCCGGGTCCCTGGGCCCGGTACCACTCCAGCACCTCTTTATCCACGCGCAGTGCAATCTGCTCTTTGCGGGCGTCGGCGGCCTTCGGTGGCCGTCCCCGCCTGGCGCGGAATTCCGCTACGCCCTTATGGGCGGTAGCACCCTCCCAATACTCCCGGGTGTCCGTCTCGTTCCCGGGGTCGTAGGGCACGTCAGTGTTGCGGGTATCTTCGGTAGTACGATTCTCGTTCATGGCGCCAAGCGTTGCTCTCCGTAGGCTTCACGGTCTGTGGATCGAGCCGGAGTACAACATGGTAATGCTGGAGGACGACATCGCCGCCGATCTGGATCTTGCGATGATGGTCCGGCGCGATAACGTTCATGGACCACACACTCCAGACGGCATCCTGACCAGGTTTGCCGGGACTCAGTTCGAACGCTTGCTGCAGCAGATCGAAAAGGATCCAACTCCGATCAGTATCGAATTAGGGCTGATGTTGCTTACGCTGGGCGAGGACTCTTGCCGGACTATCAACCAAGGTCTTCAATTCATCACGCGTCAAACCAGGGCGGACGGAAAAGTTCACGATTTCACTGTAGGAGGAAATGAAGGCGGTATTACGTTTCACTGCAATGTCGAATCTTCTGATGATGCGAAGGCCAAGCTTGGAGCCTATTGCACATACCGGAAATATGCTGAGCGCGCACAGCGATGGATAGGAGTATCTCTGGACCATGAATCCAACCTGCAATTTGGAATGGTTCTGGATTACGACTGGCAACATTCAGACGACATGGATGCTGCCACAACCGGCATGCGGCGGCCGATGAGCCCGGCTAGCCTTGTGCGTGTGATCGATGGCCGCCGCCGGAGCACGGTGGGACGCAACGACCCATGCCCATGCGGTAGCGGAAAGAAGTTCAAGAAGTGTTGTATCGATAGCTTGTAGATGACGGTCGCCATGCCTTCCAAGGCTTCAAATCCTTCAGTTGATTTGCTCAACGTAACGGCTTCCGTGTAGATGCAATTGGCACGCCGGAATCCTTTGCCTTCGTTGCTTTTTCGCGGCGATGAGACGCTCCCTGTTTTCCCGTCGGATCTGCAACCCTAGGTAGACGGCTTTCAGTGCGGTTGGTGGAAATGCAAGCAGGCCGGGAGGGGTTTCGTGTCGAAATACGCGAACCTCATTGTTCACCTCGCCAATGACCTATCGATGGCTGCCTGCATGCCGCAACGAAGGGCCTCGTACATTTCCGGCGAGCCAAACCTTCCATCTCCGGCCGCATTCCTTACTGTCACGGCATGAGGATGGTCCGCGGAGAGTCCGCGTCGTTGAATCATCGCCTCGGTGCGATGGACAGCTTCGGCGACTGTGATGTTCGACATGACCAGGTTTGGCCTGCAGTCGAATGGATCATTGAATGCTCTGGGATCGCTACACCAGAGCTGTGAATCGCAAATAATTCGCTGCGGCTCCCGTTTGTGCTCTTCGTTTTCGGAAACCCGGAAATGCCGGAAGCGATACATCATCTCGCTATCTTGTTGATTGTTCATCGGAGTCATCGAATGTGGCCCTAACCGGTCACATTACACATCTCTCAGATGTCTGCTTCCGGCCGAAAGCCGTCGTTAGGTACCACCGGTCAGCGTCGGTCTGCTGGTCATCGACGGCTGGTCCAACTGGTCAATCTCATCGGTCCACGCATCCATCCAGAGGAACAGAGCGGCTTCTCCCTGTGGCGGCTGTTCTCGCACGTGCTGGAGGAGTCCCGGCTGCGGACCGCCGATTACCAGGGACTGTTCACCAAGCATGGCCTGCGCAATGCAGCGATCCCCAGGTCGACGTCACCGGATCCTCCCGCGTCGGAAGCGGTGCTGCGGATCAGCCGGGAGCAGACCGGCCATCGCCGATGACGAGCTGTCGTACGACCTTGCGACGACCGCGTTCGATGCCGACACCCTGTCCCTCGATCCTCTCCAGACCCGCCTTGCCGACGCGTTCGGCGAGCCCGCGCCTGCGCCCCGCCGGCTCACCATGGAGACGAACGACTACGCCCGGTGTGCGGGCCATGCACTCAGGCCCAGGCTGTTCGGCGACTTCAACGACGCGGACACCGTCCTGGTCATACATGACGCGACCGAGTTCACCAGGCGGCCGATACAGGCCATCCGCGACCCGCGGCATGGCTGGCAGATCACGCCCGGCACGGTTCATGACTTCGACCCGTACCACCCGTCGCAGCAGGCCCGGCACGTCTTCGCCTGCAAGCACTTCAAGTACCTGTACCAGGAAGAGTTCCGCTACGTCTTCCTCCCTCCCTCGCCCGTGACCAGGCTGGAACCACTCTCACTGGAGCTTGGCTCCCTGGGCGATATCTCCCGAGGCACTGGACAGGTAGGGAAGCCGGTGCACGCCTGCTTTGCCTCTTTGGCTCCCCAAAGCGTCGGCACACCCCACTCGTTCCTCCCCACTCGTTCCTCGCTCCTGTAGGGCCTCCCCCTACCCACCCCGACAAATCGCGTCAGGTTCGGCCGCAAAACTGCCCCTTTTGGTCACCCGCCTCCGTGCGGGGGCACAGACCGACCGTGACCGGTCACCCACTCCACCCTCCCGCCCCTGCGGCTAGGAAGTTGGCACGGCTCATGCGTAGTCCTACATGCACGTGCTTTACGTGCAACGCCGCCCGAGGACCGGAACGCCGGCACGAAGGGCACGTGAGAATCAGATCACTCCTAGGGGATTTACATATGAAGAAGTCGATGCAGAAGGGTTTCACCTTGATCGAACTGATGATCGTTGTGGCGATCATTGCCATCCTGGCGGCGATTGCGCTGCCGGCTTATCAGGACTACGTTGCTAAGTCGAAGGCTGCTGCATCGCTGGCGGACTTGGCTTCGCACAAGACGCAGTTCGAAATGGATATCAGTGAGGGGCGCACCCCCAGTGTCACCTCGGTTGGCTTTCAGGCTGCAAGTACTGGTAACTGCGCGACGATCGAGGTCGACGAAGACGGCATGACCTGCACCATCAACAATCCTGGCCGTCTGGGGGAAGACGCCACTATTGCGCTCGTCTATACAGAGGTGGAGGCTGACGCAACCGGTGAAATCACTACCGCTGGCGGCTTCAGCTGCGTAACGGGTGATATGGAAGAGCGTTTCAAGCCGGCTGGCTGCAGCTGATTGCAGGTTAGGTTATAGGAAGTGGGCCCCAGCACGAGCTGGGGCCTTTCTTTTTTTGCGTTCACATCTCGGGGAAGTGATGAGACGCGCAGAAGGTTTTACGCTGATCGAGTTGATGATGGTGATAGCCATCATTGGTTCGCTGATGGCGATAGCCTTGCCTGCTTATAACGGTTACGTAGCCAAGACGCAGGTGATAGCTGGACTGGCAAATATTTCTTCGGGCAAGATGGGGTTCGAGGAAAGGCTTTTGGCCGGTGATCCAAGAGGCTTCTCGCTCGCTGACATCGGATTGGCTGAGCAAACATCGCGCTGCGCCTTGTCTCTCCGCTCTACGGATGATGGTTATATCCGATGCACATTGCGGGGCAATGCGCACGTGGATGGCTATACCATTACGGTTGTTCGCACCAATGGAGGTGGCTGGCACTGTGAGGTGGATCCCGCCATATCTCCGTCGTATCGCCCTTCGGGATGCCGGTAAAATGCTGCTGCGCCGAGTAGCCAGGAACCGTAAGAGCCTGCGCCAGTCTTTTCTGTTTTGTGAACGGAAGTGACGTGATGAACATCACTAGCGTCAACCTCGTCGGCATCACCGGCATCACCCGCCGCCTGGTCCAGGACGGCGCCCTCGACGAGGCCAAGGCCCGCGAGGCCCTCGCCGCCGCCACCGCCGAGAAGAAGCCGGTGGCCAGCTACCTGGTGGAAAAGCGCCTGGTCAGCGCCGCCGCCATGGCCGCGGCCAACTCCATCGAGTTCGGCATCCCGCTGCTGGACGCCTCGGCGATGGACCCGGAGCAGTCGGCCATCAAGCTGGTCAAGGAGGAGCTGCTGCGCAAGCACTGCGCGCTGCCGCTGTTCAAGCGCGGCAACCGGCTGTTCGTCGGCATCGCCGAGCCCACCGACACCCGGGCGCTGGACGAGATCAAGTTCCAGACCAACCTGCGGGTCGAGCCGGTGCTGGTGGACGAGGAGAACATCCGCCGGCTGATCGAGCGCTGGCTGGAGAGCGCCGACTCGATGGGCGACGCGCTCGACGAGGACGATGAAGGCTTGGAGGACCTGGAGGTCAGCGCCGGCGAGGACGAGGACGGCGCCGCCGACGGGGTCGACGCCAAGAACGCCGACGACACCCCGGTGGTGCGCTTCGTCAACAAGGTGCTGGTGGACGCGATCCGCCGGGGCGCCTCCGACATCCACTTCGAACCCTACGAGGACGAGTACCGGGTACGCCTGCGCATCGACGGCATCCTCAAGCGCAGCGCACGCATGCCGGTCAAGCTGCAGTCGCGCATCTCCGCCCGGCTCAAGGTCATGGCCCAGATGGACATCGCCGAGAAGCGCGTGCCGCAGGACGGGCGCATCAAGCTCAACCTGAGCAAGACCCGGCAGATCGATTTCCGCGTCAGCACCCTGCCGACCCTGTTCGGCGAGAAGATCGTGCTGCGCATCCTCGACAGCTCGGCAGCCAAGCTGGGCATCGAGAAGCTGGGCTACGAGCCCGACCAGCAACAGCTGTACCTGGACGCCATCGCCAAGCCCTACGGCATGGTGCTGGTGACCGGCCCGACCGGCTCGGGCAAGACGGTCAGCCTGTACACCGCGCTGAACATCCTCAACGACGAGACCCGCAACATCTCCACCGTCGAGGATCCGGTGGAAATCCGCGTGCCCGGCATCAACCAGGTGCAGATGAACGTCAAGCGCGGCATGACCTTCGCCGCCGCGCTGCGCAGCTTCCTGCGCCAGGACCCGGACGTGATCATGGTCGGCGAGATCCGCGACCTGGAAACCGCCGAGATCGGCATCAAGGCCGCCCAGACCGGCCACATGGTGCTGTCCACCCTGCACACCAACGACGCGCCGCAGACCATCGCCCGCCTGATGAACATGGGCGTGGCCCCGTACAACATCACCTCCTCGGTGACCCTGGTGGTGGCCCAGCGCCTGGCCCGCCGCCTGCACGGCTGCAAGCGCCCGGTCGAGTTGCCCGAGCACGCCCTGCTGGCCGAAGGCTTCACCGCCGAGGAGATCGCCGCCCCCGACTTCAAGCTTTACGAACCGGTCGGCTGCGAGGACTGCACCGAAGGCTACAAGGGCCGCGTCGGCATCTACCAGGTGATGCCGATGAGCGATGAGATCCAGGCCATCGTGCTGGAAGGCGGCAACGCCATGGACATCGCCGAGGCCGCCCAGAAAGCCGGCGTCCGCGACCTGCGCCAGTCCGCGCTGTGGAAGGTGAAGCAGGGGGTTACCAGCTTGGCGGAGATCAATCGGGTGACGAAGGACTGAGGGCAAGGAACGAGGGGAGAGAAACGAGGAACGAGTGAAAGGCTTGTGCCTCGTTGCGCGGGGTCGCTGGGGCAAAGTCTGACGGCGTAGCGCGGGAGATTGATCGTGACGGGGCGCGGTGACCGATCGAGGATGTGCTGAACCGGCGGGCGCCGGTTGCCACCCACCCATCGCGAACACGGAGTGCGCCATTGACTTAGTGCGTCAGTGGCGTATATTGCCCATGATCGGAAGGTCGTCGAAACATGGAGATAATCATGGACAACACCCTGTTTGACGAGCTGATGCAAAGCGTTGGGCAGATGGACGGCATCATCCGCGGCGAGCGGAAGCCATCGCGCGAGTTCTACGTGGATGCTGCGCAGATCAAGAGTATCCGCAAGGCAACCGGCCTCTCGCAGGCCAAGCTCGCCGCGCTGCTCGATGTACAGGTGACAACCATCCAGAACTGGGAACAGGGTCGGCGCGAACCGAGCGGCCCCGCCAGGGCGCTGCTCAAGGCCTTGAAAAACGACCCGGTGAATGTATTGAAGGCGATCGCGTAGCGAATGCGCCCCTTACAAGCTCAGGAACATATCTGAATACGAAGTTGCAGATTTCGTACAAAGGTGCAGAATTTGTGCTCCGATCAGGAGCTCCGCGATGGCGGTCAACTTCAAAAGAACGCTGAAGGGGCTTCGAAGCACCCGTGACTTCCGCGCCGAGATCCTCGACTTGGCCACCAAGCTGGTGGGCGAGGCCTTCGAGGGTCGGCTGTGCGTTGATGACCCGCTGATCAGCGCTGAAACGGTGCAGAAGGAGTGGGATGCCGCGATGGAGGCACTTGCACCGTCTGTGCGGGACCGCATGCACCTGCTGATCGACAAACAGGAGCCATCGCGTCGTTTGAACATCTTCACGGTCGAGACGGGGGTCTACCCGGTGGAGCGCCCGAACTTCCTGTTTGAGGTGTTGCGGCAGCTGGTCGCCGCGAGCCTGGAAGACGACGGAATGCAGCCAGTGAGAGGCCTGTCCGACAGGATCGGAGCCTCGCAACCGACCATTCGTGCAGCCTTGACCGAACTGCAGCGGGCCGGGCTGTGCCGCCGTTGGGGAGCGCACTACGAACTGGCGGCCGAGGACGTCTCCGCCGAGTTGATGGCGCGTACCGGAGCCTTGCCCCAGACCCTGCGCTTCCGATTTGCCCAAGGCACCACCCCAAGGCCGCCAGCAGAGCTGGTCGAGAGAGCCATGCTCCTGCTTGGACCAGAGAGTCCGGAAGCGTGGGAGCCGTACGCGCTTTCTGGTACTCCTGTTGCGCTGGCCCGCGCGCCCAGGGTGGATCTCATGGGTACCCCGCGTTTGGACCTGGTGGCGCACGTTCCGAGGGAAGCCAAGACGATTGCCATGGGCGAAGTCCTTCGTCTCCTGGACTCGGGGCTTGAACTTGAGCCCAGCGTGCTTGCCCCTGCACCGGTCGTCGTGACGCTGGTACGCGCCAAGCCACGGTTTGAGCAGCACGGAGTCCTGGACCAAGTCCGTTGCGCCACCGCAGCAGACGTCTACCTCTCACTGCTGGATGTGGACCTTCGCGAGCAGGCATACCAGTACGCTGAAGGGGTGCGCCCTTGAACGTGCCGCTTATCCTGGAGCCTGGTCAGCTTCTCGCCCGGGTCGCGGAGCGCACACCACCTGGCCTACGCAAGAACGTGGTGGTCATCGGCAGCATTGCCAGCGTATGGGCCTTCCGCGATGTGCGAGGCACCGGCTCGGTCGCCACCAAGGACATCGACCTGCTGCTACAGCCGGCGGTAGATGCGGTGGCCACGGCGGAGAGTTTAGGCGCCGAGCTCCTGAAAGAAGGATGGGAGCCGCAATACCCCAACGCGGTCCAGCCAGGCACAACTGACACGCTTGATGATGATCTCCCTGCCCTGCGCCTGACTCCACCCGATGAACCGACCCCTTGGTTCGTGGAGCTGCTCGGAGAGCCCTACCCTGATCAGGACGAACGCCGGAGTTGGCGGCGGATCCGCACTGAAGCCGGCGACTTCGGCTTACCGAGCTTCCGGTACATGCGGGTAGCAGTCCACGATGCGCAGCAGACGGAGTTCGGCCTGCGCATTGCTCGACCTTCGAACATGGCCTTGGCGCACCTGCTGGAGCACTCCGATCCAGACAGAACGCCAATCTCCAGCTTGACGGATCGCCCGCCGAGATTCACCAAGGACGTCGGTCGCGCGATCGCCCTGTGGTGGCTGGCTGGAGCGCAATCTCCCTTGGCAGATGCTCGATGGTTGGAGCAGTGGTGCCAAACACTATGCGAGATCTACCCCGACCGCCCCGGGGAGATGCGTGAAGCCGCACGCGCCGGCCTGGGCAACGTCAAGAATTACCTCGCCGGCAGTCACAGGCTTGCTCTGAACAGCGTCCTCGGCGGGCATAACGTATCGCTGGATGCGTTCAAGGTGGCCTATGACTCCTTGATGCGCTTGGTCGAGCGCCTCTCCCTTCCTTGACGGCGGCCTTTGCCTTTACTCGTTCCTCACTCCTCTTCACTCGTTCCTCGCTCCTCGTCCCCACTCGTTCCTCGCCTGTGACGCAGGTTCTATCCCGCCCCGGCGCGGCAGGATATGCTGGCCCACGGCATGTCCGGGCAATCGCGCCCGGTGGCCGGGCCGCACGCGAGCGGGGAGCTGCGTGCGCCGCCCATGTGATGACCCAGGGGACTGAACGATGTCCGTGACCCGATCCGCCGCCAAGACCGCGACGCCCGTACGCCGCGCCGAGCCGATGAACATGTTCGTCTGGGAGGGCACCGACAAGCGCGGTGTCCTGATGAAGGGCGAGCAGGCGGCCAAGAACGCCAACTTCATCCGTGCCGAGCTGCGCAAACAGGGCATCACCCCCAAGGTGGTCAAGCCCAAGCCCAAGCCGCTGTTCGCCAGCAGCGGGCGCCGTGTCACCCCGCTGGACATCGCCATCTTCAGCCGGCAGATCGCCACCATGATGAAGGCCGGCGTGCCGATCGTCAGTGCGCTGGAGATCATCGGCAGCGGCAACAAGAACCCGAAGATGCAGGTGCTGGTCAACACCATCCGCGCCGACGTGGAAAGCGGGCTGTCGCTGAGCGAGGCGATCGGCAAGCACCCGGTGCAGTTCGACGAGCTGTACCGCAACCTGGTGCGGGCCGGCGAGTCCGCCGGCGTGCTGGAGACGGTGCTCGACACCGTGGCCACCTACAAGGAAAACCTCGAGGCGCTGAAGGGCAAGATCAAGAAGGCGATGTTCTACCCGGCCATGGTGGTCGCGGTGGCGCTGATCGTCAGTTCGATCCTGCTGATCTTCGTGGTGCCGCAGTTCGAGGACGTGTTCAAGGGCTTTGGCGCCGACCTGCCGGCGTTCACCCAGATGATCATCAACCTCAGCGACTTCATGGTCAGCTGGTGGTGGCTGATCTTCGGCCTGATGGCGGTGGCGGCGGTGGGCCTGGTCGCGTTCTACAAGCGCTCCCCGGCCTTCCAGCACAACATGGACAAGCTGGTGCTGAAGCTGCCGGTGATCGGGCAGATCATGCACAACTCCTCGCTGGCGCGTTTCTCGCGCACCCTGGCGGTCACCTTCAAGGCCGGCGTGCCGCTGGTGGAGGCGCTGGACACGGTCGCCGGGGCCACCGGCAACACCGTGTACGAGAAGGCCGTGCACCGCATCCGCGACGACGTGTCGGTCGGCCACTCGGTGAACGTGGCGATGAAGCAGACCAACCTGTTCCCGCACATGGTCACCCAGATGACCGCCATCGGCGAGGAAGCCGGCGCGCTGGACACCATGCTGTTCAAGGTCGCCGAGTTCTACGAGCAGGAGGTCAACAACGCGGTCGATGCGCTGTCCAGCCTGCTGGAGCCGCTGATCATGGTGTTCCTGGGGGTGATCGTGGGCGGCATGGTGATCGCCATGTACCTGCCGATCTTCAAGCTCGGCGCCGTGGTCGGCTAAGCTTCACCGATGGCATTCCTCGACGAGAACCCGGGCCTGGGCTACCCGCTGGCCGCGGGCCTGGGCCTGCTGGTGGGCAGTTTCCTGAACGTGGTGATCCTGCGCATGCCGCGGCGCATGGAGTGGGAGTGGAAGCGCGAGGCGCGCGAGATCCTGGAGGAGCCCGACGCCTACGACCCGCCGCCGCCCGGCATCGTGGTGGAGCGCTCGCACTGCCCGCACTGCAAGCACCAACTGAGCTGGTACGAGAACATCCCGGTGTTCAGCTGGCTGGCGCTGCGCGGCAAGTGCCGCCACTGCAAGGCGCCGATCTCGCCGCAGTACCCGCTGGTGGAACTGCTGGCCATGCTCGGCTTCCTGGCCTGCGTGTGGCAGTACGGCTTTGGCTGGCAGGGCTTCGGCGCGCTGGTGTTCACCGGCTTCCTGATCGCCCTGGCCGGCATCGACCTGCGCACCCGGCTGCTGCCCGACCAGCTCACCCTGCCGTTGATGTGGCTGGGCCTGATAGCGGCGGTGGACAACCTCTACATGCCCGCCAAGCCGGCGCTGATCGGCGCGGTGGTCGGCTACCTGAGCCTGTGGACGGTGTGGTGGCTGTTCAAGCAGATCACCGGCAAGGAAGGCATGGGCCACGGCGACTTCAAGCTGCTGGCCGCCATCGGTGCCTGGTGCGGCCTGGCCGGCATCCTGCCGACCATCCTGCTGTCGTCCCTGGTCGGCGCCATCATCGGCTCGGCCTGGCTGTCGATGAAGGGCAAGGACCGCGCCACCCCGATCCCCTTCGGTCCCTACCTGGCAATCGCCGGCTGGATCGTGTTCATGTGGGGCCGCGACCTGGTGGGCTGGTACATGCGGGTGTCGGGGCTGGCTTAGGCCCTCGTTCCCGCCCACCCGTCGTTCCCGCGTACGCGGGAACCCAGGAACGTTCACTATCAGCCACCCATGCGCGGCGATTCCCACGCCTGCCTATGAGGCAGCGTTATCGCGCCAGTCGCCCACCGGGCATGAAGCAACTGCTCTCCAGACGCCGCGCCCAGCTTTCGTGAAAGCGCGTGCGCTCGGATGCCCACTCCGCGGCAGGCGTTGAGAGCCACCTCGTCAATTGCAGGATCCGGGCATGCTCGGCCTCCAGATCGCGGGCGATAATCGGTTCGTGATGGGCGACGCGATTACGTAGCTGGCGCACTTCGTTCAGCGGCCCGGAAAACGCTTTGCGCGTAAGCCCTTTTCCATCGTCCCGCCTGGCAATCGCATGTAGATGGACTTGCCACAAATCTTCTCGCTGCCGACCAAAAAGCGAGGTCCAGAAGCCCAGTGACAGGGCCGCAACGGTGTCGCTGGTCGTGATGTTTCCACGATCCTGTCGGAGCTTACCCTCTAAGACCCGGACGTCATTCGATGATCTTTGACCTACTACACCCTCCATTCGGAACCAGCCCGGGGCGATGCTGACGGATAACACGGAATGGATGCGGTTCCGCAGCGCAACTTCCAGCATCTGCAGCGGTGTGTACAGGCTCTCGGACACGTCCGTATTCAGCTCGTACAGTTGCAGGGCGCGATCCCTGCTTTGCTCGGCCCATCCCAAATAGGTGCGAAAGCGCTCCAGCGACAATGCGTGCTCCAATCCTTGGTAGCTCATGCCTCTCCTCGATGTTGTCTTCAGCCTGCTCGTTTGGTAGCATTGGGCGCGTACACCCCGGTACCGTCTCTGCCACAGGCACGCGGCCGGGGTAATTTTTTGTCCGCGTACATGGTTGCGCCGTTCATCCTGTCGCGCCACCAGCAAACGACTCCAAGTGCATCACCACGTCATCCGCACGTCCCTCGCCTATTGGCGGGTGGTGTATCACATAGTTGACATCCGAGGCGGGACGACTTTCGGAATTGCCCACCTTGCAGCAACTCAGGTCCCTTGATCGACGACTGGAAGCCGCTACGAAGTCATGACGCGTGAATCCCCTTCCAACCCGCACTGCTACACGGTCGCCCTCACCGGCGGCGTTGCCTCCGGCAAATCCACCGCGGCGAACCTCTTCAAGGCGCTGGACATCACCGTCGCCGACGCCGACGTCGCCTCACGCGAGGTAATCGCGCCCGGCTCGGAAGGGCTTGCGGCGGTGGTCGCGGCTTTTGGCGCAGACGTGCTCGACACCGAAGGCGCCTTGGACCGGACCGCCATGCGCAAGCGGGTATTCACCGATCCCGCAGCCCGCAAACAGTTGGAGTCGATCATCCATCCGCAGGTGCGAGCTTGGCTGAAGTCGACCGCCGCGACCGCGCCGGGTCCCTACGTCATTGTCGACATCCCCCTGCTGACCGAAGGCGGCGGCCGCGAGGCGTACCCATGGCTGGGCCGGATCCTGGTGGTCGACGTGCCCGTGAAAGTCCAGCGCGAGCGCCTGATGCAGCGCGACGGCGTGGATGCGGCCTTGGCCGACTCGATGATCACCGCGCAAGCGACACGGGATGAGAGGCTGGCGATCGCGGACGACATCATCGTCAACGACGGCCCGATCGAGGCGCTGGAGCCGCACGTAGCGGCTTTGGACCGTTTCTACCGTACCCTGGCAGAAGCTTAGTGCCCTTCCCTTCTCCCGCTGGCGGGAGAAGGGAAGGGCACCGCCCATGTCGATCCCGTCGACACGTCGATGGGACGCTCAGCGACGACGGCGATACACATCGCGACGGTCCGCCACGCCATGATCGCGTTCCATCGCGTCGAGGGTTACCGTGCTGGCGCGTCCTGCGCGCACGTCGATCAGCCGCTGTTCGGCCAGGTAGATGTCTTCGAGTTCGCCGAGGTGGCGCATGATCGCCTGGCGCGCGTAGTAGGTCTTGGTGCGGCCGGTTGCGTCGGCCAACGCCTTGAGGCGCTCTTCGATGTCAGTGGGAAGTCGGATTGCAAGCATGATGTCCTCCGGGCGAGGCATACATGTATAGCAGGGCGAGGGTGAATCTGCGCAGCCCCGTTGCGGCTCGCTTACCCAAGGTACGGGACCTGCAGGCACGTAGCCGGGTAAGACCGGAGGCCGCGCACGGCCACAACGTCCATGGGTTCCCGCGCTCGCGGGAACGACGGTCAGGGCCAGAACGCCCTGATCGCGGCGATACCCTGCGCCCCGTGGCGGCGCGCGGTTCCATGGTCACCCGTCCCCAGGCCGCCGATCGCGAACAGCGGCAGGTCGACTTCCTCGCGCAGGCGGGCGAAGCCGTCCCAGCCGATCGGGGCGTCGCCGGGGTGGCTCGGGGTGTCGGCCACGTGGCCGACGACGGCGAAGTCGCAGCCCAGCGCCTTGGCGGCCCGGACCTCCTCCACGCGGTGGCATGAGGCGGCCAGGGGCCGGGGCAAGGCGCCGCGGCCACCGGGAACCACGCCTGCCAGGTCTTCCGTCGGCGATGCGCCGGCCAGCGCCATCAGCTCGCGCGCCGGCAGGTGCAGGCCGGTGCCGTGGCGTTGCGCCAGCTCGGCATCGCCGTTGACCAGCACCCGGGCCCCCCATTGCCCGCACAGCGCCGCCGCCTGCTCCACCAGCCGGTCCCAGCGGGCCGGCTCCAGTCCTGGCGCGCGCAGCTGCACCAGGCGGATGCCGGCTTCCAGCGCGCGCCCGAGCGCATCCAGCCATGCCGGGTCGTCGTCGGCAGGCGGGGGCGTTACCAGGTAGCGGTCGGGGTGGTCCAGCACCGCCACCACGGGGCGGTCGGCAGGCGGCATTTCGTAGCTGGCCAGCTTGTGCGGCGGGACCCAGACCATGGCCTGGCCTTCCATGCCGCGGGGATGGCCGGTCCACTGCCCGACCCGGCGCACGTCCAGGGTCAGGCGCTTGCCCGGGTAGCGCTGGGGGACGGTGATCAGGTGCTCGCCGACCTCGACCTGGATGCCGAGCTCCTCGTCGAGCTCGCGGACCAGGGCGGCCTCCGGGGTTTCGCCGGGCTCGCGCTTGCCGCCGGGGAATTCCCAGCGGCCGGCGAGGTCACGACCCTCGGTACGGCGGGTCAGCAGGATGCGGCCGCGGGTGTCCTGGATGACGGCGGCGAGGACTTCAATGCTGCGCATTACAAGCGGCCCTCATCCGCCCCTTCGGGGCACCTTCTCCCGCTTGCGGGAGAAGGGAGAATCAGCCCGGCTCTTGCGGGAGAAGGGAGAATCAGCCCAGCTGGCCGTGGCAATGCTTGAACTTCCTGCCGCTGCCGCACGGGCACGGCTCGTTGCGGCCGACGTTGGCGAACTGCGGGTCCTGCCCCGCGCCGCCACCGGGGCGCTGCGGCTGGCCGGCCGCGACGGCGGCGCCAAGCGCGCCGCCTCCGGCGCGCAGCTGCTCGGCTTCCTCGTCGGTGCCGTAGCCGCCGGCGCCGGCGTGCTGGAACTGCATGCGGCGGGCCTGGGCCTCGGCCTGGGCGCGCTCGGCGGCCTCCATGCGGGCGATTTCCTCCTCGTCACGGATCCGCACCCGCGACAGCAGGGTGATGATGTCGCCCTTGACCTTCTCCAGCATGTCGGAGAACAGCTCGAAGGCCTCGCGCTTGTACTCCTGCTTGGGCTGCTTCTGGGCGTAGCCGCGCAGGTGGATGCCTTGGCGCAGGAAGTCCATGCGCGCCAGGTGCTCCTTCCAGTTCTGGTCGACCACGTTGAGCATGATGTGGCGCTCGAGCATGCGCATGGTCTCGGCGCCGAGCTGCTGCTCGCGCTCCTCGACGTGGGCGGCGACCGCCTGCTCGACCTTCTCGGCCACGCCATCGGCGTCGATGTCGGCATCGCGCAGGCCCTGCAGCTGCAATTGCAGGCCGAAGTCCTCGGCCAGCGCACGCTCCAGGCCCGCCAGGTCCCACTGCTCGTCCAGCGATTCGGGCGGCACGAAGCGGGTGATGGTGGCGGCGACCACGTCGGCGCGGATCGAGTCGATGGTGTCCCTGACGTCCTCGGCGTCCAGCAGCTCGTTGCGCTGGCCGTAGATGACCTTGCGCTGGTCGTTGTTGACGTCGTCGAAGTCGAGCAGGTTCTTGCGGATGTCGAAGTTGTGGGCCTCGACCTTGCGCTGGGCGTTGGCGATCTGCTTGGTCACCATCGCGCTTTCGATGATGTCGTCTTCCTTCAGGCCCATCCGCGCCATGACCTTCTGCACCCAGTCGGCGGCGAAGATGCGCATCAGGTTGTCTTCAAGCGACAGGTAGAAGCGCGACGAACCCGGGTCGCCCTGGCGGCCGGCGCGGCCGCGCAGCTGGTTGTCGATGCGGCGCGACTCGTGGCGCTCGGTGCCGATGATGTGCAGGCCGCCGGCGGCGATCACCTGGTCGTGGCGCTGCTTCCACTCCGCCTTCAGGCGCGCGAGGGTGGCCTCGTCGACCGGCTCGCCGGTCTCCTTCTCCAGCTGCTCGGCCTCGTTCTCCCACGAGCCGCCGAGCACGATGTCGGTGCCGCGGCCGGCCATGTTGGTGGCGATGGTGATCGCGCCCGGGCGCCCGGCCTGGGCGACGATGGTCGCCTCGCGCTCGTGCTGCTTGGCGTTGAGCACCTCGTGGGCGATGCCCTGCTTGTTCAGCTCGTTGCTGAGCAGCTCGGACACCTCGATCGAGGTGGTGCCCACCAGCACCGGCTGGCCGCGCTCGTGGGCCTCCTGCAGCTCGCGGGCCACGGCGCGGTACTTGCCGGCGCGGTTGAGGAACACCGCGTCGGGATGGTCGACGCGCTGGATCGGCTTGTTGGTGGGGATCACCACCACTTCCAGGCCGTAGATGCTCTGGAACTCGTAGGCCTCGGTATCCGCGGTGCCGGTCATGCCGGCCAGCTTGTCGTACATGCGGAACAGGTTCTGGAAGGTGATGCTGGCCAGCGTCTGGTTCTCGCGCTGGACCGGGACCCCTTCCTTGGCCTCCACCGCCTGGTGCAGGCCGTCCGACCAGCGCCGGCCCGGCAGGGTGCGGCCGGTGAACTCGTCGACGATCACCACCTCGCCGTCGCGGACGATGTAGTCCACGTCGCGCTGGTAGATGGCGTGCCCGCGCATGGCGGCATTGAGGTGGTGGACCACGCTCAGGTTGCGCGGGTCGTACAGCTCGTCATCCTCGCCGAGGATGCCCGCCTCGCGCAGCAGGCGTTCGGCGTTTTCCTGGCCCTGCTCGGACAGGTGGACCTGCTTGGCCTTCTCGTCGACCCAGAAGTCGCCCTCGCCTTCCTCGCTTTCCTGGCGGGTGAGCCTGGGAACGATGCGGTTGACCTTGACGTACAGGTCCGGGGACTCGTCGGTCGGCCCGGAGATGATCAGCGGGGTGCGCGCCTCGTCGATCAGGATCGAGTCGACCTCGTCGACGATCGCGTAGCGCAGCTCGCGCTGGTTGCGGTCGTCCTTCGACAGCGCCATGTTGTCGCGCAGGTAGTCGAAGCCGAACTCGTTGTTGGTGCCGTAGGTGATGTCGGCGGCGTAGGCGGCCTTCTTCTCGCCGTGCGGCATGCCCGGGTAGACCACCCCGACTTCCAGGCCCAGCCAGTTGTACAGCTTGCCCATCCACGCCGAGTCGCGGCGGGCCAGGTAGTCGTTGACGGTGATGACGTGGACGCCGCGGCCTTCCAGCGCGTTGAGGTAGACCGGCAGGGTGCCGACCAGGGTCTTGCCCTCGCCGGTGCGCATCTCGGCGATCTTGCCCAGGTGCAGCACCATGCCGCCGATCAGCTGCACGTCGTAGTGGCGCATGCCCAGCACCCGGCGGCTGGCTTCACGGCAGACCGCGAACGCCTCCGGCAGGATCTTGTCCAGCGCCTCGCCCTTGGCGATGCGCTCGCGGAACTCCGGGGTCTTGGCCTGCAGCTCTGCGTCGGTGAGCTTCTCCATCTCCGGCTCGAGCGCGTTGATGCGCTCGACCGAGCGTTGAAGCTGGCGCAGCAGGCGCTCGTTGCGGCTGCCGAAGACACGGGTGAACAGGTTGTTGAGCATTGGGGTTCCGGATCCGGAGGGATGTCCGCCAAGCAAAACGGGGCGTCAGGCGCCCCGTGCCGGCGAAACGGCCATTCTAGCGTGGGGGCACGGGGGTGCGTATCAAGGGCGGAGGAGCGAGGAACGAGTGAAGAGGAGTGAGAAACGAGTAAAGGCAAAAGCACGCCGTTGTCCGGCTCCGGGAACAGTCATCCCCGCGTACGCGGGGATCCATGGACGTCCCTGGGTTCCCGCGTCCGCGGAAACGACGGCGCGACGGAACGACCGAGCGGCGACCTCCAGTGAAGGAGCGAGGCGGCTCTTACTCGTTCCTCACTCCTCTTCACTCACTCCTCGCCCTCTCTCGTTCCTCGTTCCTCTTCACTCGTTTCTCGCTTCCCGCCCCCGCCTCAGCCCTTCAACGGCGAGCGCTGTCCCAGGAACTGCCGCGGATTCACCGCGCGGCCGTCCTGCCAGACCTCGAAGTGCACGTGCGCGCCGGTTGAGCGGCCGGTGGAGCCGGCGCGGGCGACCTGCTGCCCGGCGCGGATCGGCTCGCCCACCTTGCGCACCAGGCGCGAGTTGTGGGCGTAGCGCGTCATGTAGCCGTTGCCGTGGTCGATCTCGATGGTGTTGCCGTAGCCCGAGCGCACCCCCGAGAAGCTGACCACCCCGTCGGCCACCGCCTGTACCGGATCGCCGACGCTGGCCTTGAAGTCGATCCCGGCATGGAACTTGCGGCCGCCGCGGAACGGGTCGGCGCGGTAGCCGTAATGGGAGGTGATGTAGCTGTCGATCGGCTCGCCCGCCGGCACCGAGGCCATGTCGAGCTGGCGGTTGAACAGCAGCGATTCCAGCACCGAGAGCTGGCTGCCGGCGGCGCTGAACTGTGCGTCCAGCGCGCCGAGCTCGTTGTCGAGCTCCTCGCGCGGCATGTCCTCCACCTGGCCGTCGTCGCCACCGACGCCGACCGGCTTGTCGAAGTCGAACTCGCCATCCTGCAGCTGGCCGATGCGGGTCAACCGCTCGCCCAGCGCGTTGAGCCGGTTGGCCTCGGCCTGCAACTCGCCCAGGCGCGCGGCCAGGGCGTTGATCTCGCGCTGCGCCTGCTGCTGGGTCACGGCCACCTCGGCCTTCTGCGCCTGCAGCTGGGAATGCATGCCCAGGTTGCCGGCGATGCCGACGCCCAGGCCCAGGGTCAGGCCCCCGCCGAGCAGCAGCGCCGCGGCCGCGACCGGCCGCTGGATCGCCTTGTAGAGCAGCTGCTGGCGCAACGAACCGCCGCTGCCACTTGACTTGAAGATGATGGGTCGATTGATCATGTCGCTATGTCTCGTCCCTCCCGGCCGCGCCAACCTTCGATTCCTACCGCCGCGCTCGATGCGCTGATGGCGGTCCCGGCTGGCGATCCGATCAGGCGTGCCATGTGGCTCGACGAACTCGATCGCCGCTTCCACCCCCTCCTGCCCCGCGCACTGGCCCCGCACACGCGGGTGGCCAACTACGAGCAAGGCAGGCTCGTGTTCCTGGTCGATTCCCCGGTGTGGCGGGCGAAATTGCGCCTGCTTGCACCGCAGTTGCTCGACACAGCCCGGTCGCTTGGCCTGGACGCGAAAGAGGTGGTGGTCCGCACCAGCCTGGCTCCCGCGCCCCCGCCCGCGCCGAAGCACAGGCCGGTGACCATGTCAGACACCGCCCGCAAGTCGCTGCAGGCGGCGTTGGCGTCCCTGAGGGCTCCAGATGAAGGCAAACCCGGACCGGATGACGCCTCGTGACCAGCCTTTCGCGGGCTTTCCCGTGAAGGGTTCGTGATCACCGACCGACGAATCCTAGTGGCCAAGAAGGGCCGACTTGTTAAGAGGCACCTTCAATATCGTTATTTTTTTGTTAAATAACGACGCGAGCACCACACAGTGTTCACTTCCGTGACGGAGAACCCGTCATCCCCGCGCACGCGGAAGTGGTCTTCGGAGAGGTCGCGGGGGAGCCGGCTGCTGCGAGGGGGGTGCTCCGCGCTCCTGACGGCATCGATGCCTTTAAGTCGCGGCGTGGGCCATCCATGGCCCACTCTCCGCACCCCCCTCGCAGCATCCGTCTCCCACCACGACGCTGCTCCTGCGGGGGCTGGGTGTGGGCTTCGGGAACGGCACCGCGGGCGGGTGATGCGGGCCTGGTGAAAAAACGGGGGTCCCGGGTGCGGCCTCCGGCCTTATCTGGACTACGTGGTGGGGATCACCACACACACAAACACCCCCTCTTCCACCGTCATCCCCGCGCACGCGGGGATCCATGGCCCCGGTGCCGTATCCGGAAGGCGTGCCTCCGAAACCTGCACCACCATGAGGAGCCGGCTGCCGTGGGGGACAGGCCGCCCGACTTCAAAAAGGGCCGAAGGCCCGTCAGGAGGGCGGCCTGTCCCCCACGGCGGCCGGCTCCCCCGCGACGTACCCGAAGGACCACGGCCCCTCCCGGAAAACCCCAACGTCCATGGATCCCCGCGTGCGCGGGGATGACGGGCTAGTTGCCCAGCTTTGCCCGCTGCGCCGCCAGTGCCTCGCGCTGGGTGTTCCAGTCGGCCAGACGCTTGCGCTCCTGCTCGACCACCGCCGCCGGAGCATTCGCCACGAAGGTTTCGTTGGCCAGCTTGCCCTTGGACTTGGCGATTTCGGCTTCGACTTTCTTCAGTTCCTTGTCCAGCCGGGTGCGTTCGGCGCCGAGGTCAACCAGGCCTTCCAGGGGCACCAGCAGCTTGAGTTCGCCGACCACGGCGGTGGCGGCGGCCGGGGCGGCTTCGGTGCTGTCGGGGAAGTCGATGCGTTCCAGCTTGCCGAGGAAGGCCAGGGAGGCCTGGAAGCGGGCGGCGCGGCGACGGTCGTCGTCGCTGGCATCGGCCAGCAGCAGGGTCACCTGCCGGGAAGGGGGGACGTTGAGTTCGCCGCGGACGCGGCGGATCGCCGAGACCATGGCCTTGAGCCATTCCACGTCGGCCACGGCGCGGTCCTGGTCGGCGGTGTCCAGTTGGCCCGGCACGGGGTAGGACTGGACCATGATCGAGCCGGCCGGCAGACCGAGCCGCGGGGCCACCTGTTGCCACAGTTCCTCGGTGACGAACGGGACCAGCGGGTGCAGCAGGCACAGCAGGCGCTCGAGCACGTACAGCAGGGTGTGGCGGGTGCTTTCGGCCGCGGCGCGGCCTTCCTCGGTCGCGGCGTCGCCGTGCAGGGCGGGCTTGGCCAGTTCGACGAACCAGTCGCAGAAGTCGTTCCAGGCGAATTCGTACAGGGCCTGGCTGAGCAGGTCGAAGCGGTAGTCGGCGAAGTGCTTCGCGGCCTCGCCGGCGGTGGCCTCCAGGCGGGCGAGGATCCAGCGCTCGGCGTCCGTGCGGGGAGTCGGGATCGCCGGATCCGTAGCCCGGGTAAGCGAAGCGCACCCGGGTCCAGTGAACCCCTCGGTGTTCATCAGAACAAACCGGGTCGCGTTCCACAGCTTGTTGCAGAAGTTCTTGTAGCCCTCGGCGCGGCCCAGGTCGAACTTGATGTCGCGGCCGTGGCCGGCCAGCGCGGCCATGGTGAAGCGCAGGGCGTCGGCGCCGAAGGCCGGGATGCCGTCGGGAAACTCCCTGCGGGTGGCCCCGGCGATCTTCTCGGCCATCTTCGGCTGCATCAGCCCGGCGGTGCGCTTGGCGACCAGGTCGTCCAGGCTGATGCCGTCGATCAGGTCCAGCGGGTCGAGGATGTTGCCCTTGGACTTGGACATCTTCTGCCCGTCCTTGTCGCGCACCAGGCCGGTGACGTAGACGTCGCGGAAGGGCAGTTGGCCGGTGAAGTGGTCGCTCATCATGATCATCCGGGCGACCCAGAAGAAGATGATGTCGAAGCCGGTGACCAGCACCGAGGACGGCAGGAAGCGCCCGTAGCCGCGCTCGGCCATCGCGGCCGCGTCGGGCCAGCCCAGGGTGGAGAACGGCCACAGCGCGGAGGAGAACCAGGTCTCCAGCACGTCCTCGTCCCGGTGCAGGGCGAGGTCGCTGGCCAGGCCATGCTTCGCCCGCACCTCGGCCTCGTCGCGGCCGACGAAGATGTTGCCGGCGGCGTCGTACCAGGCGGGGATGCGGTGGCCCCACCACAGCTGGCGGGATATGCACCAGTCCTGGATGTTCTCCATCCAGTGGCGGTAGGTGTTGATCCAGTTGCCGGGGACGAAGCGGACCTTGCCGTCGCCGTCGGTGCCGCTGGCCAGTTCCATGCCGCGGCGGCCCAGCTCGTCCATCCGCACGAACCACTGGTCGGTCAGGTAGGGCTCGATGACCTGGCCGGTGCGGTCGCCGCGCGGGACCTGCAGCTTGTGCGGCTTGTCCTCGACCAGCAGGCCGGCGGCCTGCAGGTCGGCGAGCACCGCCTCGCGGGCGGCGTAGCGGTCCAGGCCGCGGTAATGCTGCGGGATGCCGGCGGCGTTGGCGCGCTCCAGTTCCGGGCCGTCGCAGTCCGCGCCGCCGATCACCGCGGCGGTGGGGGTCAGGATGTTGAGCAACGGCAGGTCGTGGCGCAGCCCGACCTGGTAGTCGTTGAAGTCGTGCGCCGGGGTGACCTTGACCACGCCGGTGCCGAACTCGCGGTCGACATAGGCATCGGCGATGACCGGGATCTGCCGGCCGGTCAGCGGCAGGGTGACGGTCTGGCCGACCAGGTGGGCGTAGCGGTCGTCCTCGGGGTGCACCATCACCGCGGTGTCGCCGAGCAGGGTTTCCGGACGGGTGGTGGCGACCACCAACTGGCCGGAGCCGTCGCTCAGCGGGTAGGCGATCGACCACAGGTGGCCGTCCTCTTCCTCGTTGGCCACTTCCAGGTCGGAGATCGCGGTCAGCAGCACCGGGTCCCAGTTGACCAGCCGCTGGCCGCGGTAGACGAGCCCTTCCTCGTGCAGGCGCACGAAGGCCTCGACCACCGCCGTCGCCGGCATCGGGTCCATGGTGAACACGCTGCGCGACCAGTCGCCGGAGGCGCCCATGCGGCGCATCTGCCGCTCGATGGTGTCGCCGGAGTGGTGCTTCCACTCCCAGACCTTGCCGATGAAGCCCTCGCGGCCCAGCGAGTCGCGGGTCTCGCCCTTGCCTTCGCGCTCCAGGTTGCGGCTGACCACCATCTCGGTGGCGATGCCGGCGTGGTCGCTGCCCATCTGCCACAACGTGTCGAAGCCACGCATGCGGTGGTAGCGCACCAGGGCGTCCTGCAGGGTGTGCTGGAACGCATGACCCATGTGCAGGGTGCCGGTGACGTTGGGCGGCGGCAGCAGGACCGAGTAGGGCTCGCCCTTGCCGGAAGGCTTGAACAGCCCCTCGGCCTCCCAGCGCTGGTAGAGCCGGGACTCGAACTCGATGGGGTCGTAGCTGGAAGGCAGGGTGTCGGTCATTTTGGTTTTCCCCCTCTCCCGCCTGCGGGAGAGGGCCGGGGTGAGGGCCGCTGTTCTTGCTTCTTGCTTCTTGCTTCTTGCTTCTAGCTCTCTCTCCCGCTTGCGGGAGAGGGATGGGGTGAGGGCAGTTCCCAAGTCCAGCCTGTGATCCTGAGTGGACTTGGGAACCGCCCTCATCCGCCCCTTCGGGGCACCTTCTCCCGCGAAGCGGGAGAAGGGAGTTTGCTACATGTCGTACTTCTTCAACTCAAACCCGCGCGCCTTGTACTGCTTCCAGCGCTCGCGCAGCGGGTCGCGGGCCGACGGGTCGGCCGGGACCACTTCGAGCACGCGGTCGAACTCCCCCTCGACCGCGGCATCGCGCAGGTTGACCACCAGCGGGCGCAGCGCCGGATCGTGCTCCGGGGCCGCGATCAGCACCACCGCTTCTTCCTCGTCCTCGCCGGCACCGGCGATCTGGTGCGGGATGAAGGCATCGGGATCGAACGACCACAGCAGGTCGTCGAGCTGCTCGGCCTGGGCGGCGTCGCGCGCCAGCACCAGGGTTGCGATGCCCGCGTCGCTGGCCTTGCGGGCCAGTTCGCACACCAGCAGCAGCGGTTCCTCGCGGAACCGCGGCTTGCCGATCAGGTAGAAGTCGGCGCGCACCGGGTGGTCCCGGTCAGCCCGCGCTGCGATCGATCAGCCACTGGCTCAGCAGGCCGACCGGGCGGCCGGTGGCCATGCCGCGCTTGCCCTCGTCGCTGCCGCTGCCGGCAATGTCCAGGTGCGCCCAGCGCTGGCCCTCGGTGAAGCGGGCCAGGAAGCAGCCGGCGGTGATCGCGCCGGCCCAGCGGCCGCCGATGTTGTAGACGTCGGCGAAGCTGGACTCCAGCATCGTCTGGTATTCGTCCCACAGCGGCAGGCGCCAGGCGCGGTCGAAGGACTGCTCGCCGGCCGCCAGCAGCTCGGCCGACAGCTCGTCGTCCTTGCTCATCAGGCCGCTGGCGTACTTGCCCAGGGCGACCATGCAGGCGCCGGTCAGGGTGGCCACGTCGATGAGCGCGGCGGGCTTGAACTTCTGCGACCAGGTCAGCGCGTCGCACAGCACCAGGCGGCCCTCGGCGTCGGTGTTGCCGACTTCGATGGTCTTGCCGGACATGCTGGTCAGCACGTCGGAGGGGCGGTAGGCATCGGCGTCGGGCATGTTCTCGACCGCAGCGACGATGGTCACCAGGTTGACCGGCAGCTTCATGCCGACCGCGGCGACGAAGGTGCCCATGACGGTGGCGCCGCCGCACATGTCGAACTTCATCTCCTCGATGCCGCCCTGGACCTTGAGGTTGATGCCGCCGGTGTCGAAGGTCAGGCCCTTGCCGACCAGCACGTAGGGCTGGCTGTCATCGCCGGCGCCGTTGTACTTCATGGCGATCAGGCGCGGGCGGTTGGCCGAGCCGCGGGCCACGGCCAGCAGCGAGCCCATGCCCAGCTTCTCCATCTCCGCGTCCTCCAGCACCTCGACCGAGGTGTTGTCGAAGCGGCCGGTGAACTCGCGGGCCTGGTCGGCCAGGTAGGCCGGGTTGCAGACGTTGGGCGGCAGGTTGCCCAGTTCGCGGGCGAACTTCACGCCGGCGGCGATCGCCTGGCCCTGGGCCAGCGCGGTGTCGGCGTCGTCGCCGGCGGCGGCCACGCTCAGCCGGCGCAGGCCGGGCTCGCCCTCGCGGGCCTTGTTGTCCTTGCCCAGGGTGGCGGTGTAGCGGTAGCAGGCGTGGTCGGCGGCGATCGCGGCCTGGCGCACCGCCCAGGCGGCGTCGTGGCCCTGGACCGGGGTGTCGGCCAGGGTGAACAGCGCGTGCGCCACCGGACCGGTCTTCAGTGCGCGGGCGGCATCGGCGACCGCCTTGAGGTACTGCGCGGCGCCGAACTTGCCGGCCTCGCCCAGCCCGACCACCAGCACGCGCGGGGCGCTGATGCCGTCGATGTCGTGCAGCAGGGCGGTGCGGCCGGTCTTGCCGCTCGCGTCGCCGCGCGACAGCAGCCGGGCCAGGCGGCCGCCACTGGCCTCGTCCAGCGCCTTGCCTGCGGGGGTGAGGGTGTTGTCGGCGAACGCGCCGACGACCACGCAGTCGGCCTCGAAGGAGGCGGCGGCATTGCGGGTCAGGTCGAAATCGAGGGCCATAGGACAGGGTTCCGGCAGTGGGGTGTGGAAACGGCCCGCCATGGCGCCCGGACGGCCAGCACGTAGAATGCGCGGCGCGAGGGCCGCGATGCGGAGCCGGACCGGGTCGTGGAGTGCCACGACGCCCCTTGCTGGGACGGCCGCGGCGGCGCGGGCCAAACCGCAAGTCTAAAGCCCCGCCCGGGTCTTCACAAAAACGCAGTCATCTGCCAGATCATTCGCCAAGGCCATCCCACACGCCCCGTAGAGGGCACCGGTGCCACCTTGGCGGCCCCGTCCACCCGCCACCGGCGCAGCGCACGATGCCCAAGCTCCACCGCTACCTGCTGAGCGAACTCGCCCAGTCGACCTTCGCCGCCCTGGTGGTGCTGCTGATCGTGAGCGTCGGCGGGGTGATCACCGACGTGCTCAAGGACATCGCCTCCGGGCGGCTTCCGGCGGGGCTGATGTTTTCCCAGCTGGGCCTGGTGCTGCTCAACTGGCTGCCGCTGATCCTGCCGCTGGCGCTGCTGCTGGGCATGATGCTGGGCGTCGGCCGGCTGTACCGCGACTCGGAGATGCCGGTGATCACCGCGGCCGGGATCGGGCCGCGGCAGCTGCTGCGCCCGGTGCTGGCGCTGGTGCTGCCGGTGGTCGCGGTGGTCGCGGTGTGCTCGCTGTGGCTGGGGCCGATGGCCGAGCGGGTGTCGCGGGCGATGATCGCCGACGCCAACCGCAACCTGGTGGTCTCCGGCCTGGAGCCGGGCAGCTTCACCGAGCTGCCCGGCGGCGGCGGGGTGGTCTACACCGGCGCCATGTCGGCCGATGGCAGCGAGTTCTCGCGGATCTTCATCTACCGCCAGGCCGAGGGCCGGCAGGACATCACCACCGCCCGCGGCGGCCGGCTGGAGGTCGAGGACAGCGGCGCGCGCTACCTGCGCCTGCACGAGGGCTTCCAGGTGGAAGGGCCAATCGAGGATGGGCTGGACTACCGCCTGATGCGCTACGCGGCCAACGAGGTCCGGCTGCCGGCCGGCGAAGTGCGCCATGACCCCACCGACCCCCGGGTGATGCCGACCACCGCGCTGCTGGGCGACCCGCGCCGGGCCGCCGTGGCCCAGCTGCATTTCCGCCTGGCGCCGCCGCTGCTGGCGCTGGCCTTCGGCTTGCTGGCGGTGCCGCTGGCCCGGACCACCCCGCGCCAGGCGCGCTGGGGCGGCACGGTGATCGGCGTGCTCGGCTACCTGGTGTGCATCAGCCTGGCGCAGATGGGCGAACGCTGGATCGCCTCCGCGCGGATCGCCCCCGGGCTGGGCCTGTGGTGGCTGGTGCTGCCGCTGCTGGCACTGGCGGCCTGGATGTACCTGGGCGACGGCGCCATGCGCCGGCCACGGATGGCCCGCCGGGCGGAGGCGGCACGATGAGCCGCGGAATCAGGCTGCTCCCGAGGATCCACGACCTGTACCTGGGCCGCGCGGTGCTGGGCACCGTGCTGCTGACCTGGGCGGTGTTGCTGGGCCTCGACGTGATGCTGACCCTGGCCGGCGAGCTGGGCAACACCGGGCAAGGCAACTACAGCATCCCGCAGGCGGTCGCCCACGTCGCCTACACCATCCCCCGGCGCGCCTACGGGCTGTTTCCCTACGCCGCGGTGATCGGCACGCTGATGTCGCTGGGACAGCTGGCGGCGACCTCGGAGCTCACCGCCCTGCGCGCGATCGGCCTGTCGCGCCGGCGCCTGAGCGTGACCGTCGCGATCACCCTCGCCCTGCTGACCGCGGTGATGGTCTTCAACGGCGAGACCCTGGCCCCCTGGGGCCAGCGCCAGGCCGATGCGCTGAAGGCCTCCTCGCGCTCGAAGGACCTGATCGTCGCCCGTTACAGCGGCGTGTGGGCGCGCGAGGGCGCGGTGATCCTCAACGCCGAGGGCGGCGAACAGCGTGCCGACGGGGACGACCGCTGGCTGGAACTGCACGACGTGCGGCTGTACGAGTTCGAGGACGACGGCCGCCTGGCCTCCATCGCCCGGGTCGGCATCGCCGAGCACCGCCCCGGCGGCTGGCTGCTGCGCGGGGTCACCCGCACCACCTTCGGCGAGGACTTCGTCACCCGCGAACATGTCGAGGAGGAGCGCTGGGATTCCCAGCTCGACGCCACCGCGCTGGGCGCCGACATCGACCGCCCGCGCTACCTGAGCGCCGGGGCGCTGTCGGATGCGATCGAGTACCGCCAGCGCAACGGCCTCGATGCCGCCGACTTCGAGGAGCACTACTGGGGCCGCTGGTTCTATCCGCTCAATGTGCTGGCGCTGTGCCTGGCGGCGATCCCGTTCGCCTTCGGCAGCCTGCGCAGCGGCGGGCTGGGCAAGCGGCTGTTCATCGGCATCGTGTTCGCGCTGGGGTTTTGGCTGCTGCAGACGCAGTTCGTGAAGATGGCCAGTGCGTTCAAGTTCGATTTCCGGGTGGCCTATCTGTTGCCGACGCTGATCATGATCAGTGTGTCGGTGGCGTTGTTCCGCAAGCGCTCGGGCTAGGCCTCCCGTCATCCCCGCGCACGCGGGGATCCATGGACTTCGCTTTTTTTCCTCCGGATGGCGCGTGGTCCTTCGGATACGTCGCGGGGGAGCCGGCCGCCGTGGGGGACAGGCCGCCCTCCTGACGGGCCTTCGGCCCTTTTTGAAGTCGGGCGGCCTGTCCCCCACGACGGCCGGCTCCTGACAGTTGACGAGGCTTCGGAGGCACGCCTTCCGGAGACGACACCGGGGCCATGGCTCCCCGCGTGCGCGGGGATGACGGGGAGGGGTGTTTGTGTGTGTGGTGAGCCCCACCACGTAGCCTGGGTATGGCCGCAGGCCGCACCCGGGACCCCGTTTTGTCACCAGGCCCACATCATCCGCCCACGGTGCCGTTCCCGAAGCCCACACCAAGCCCCCGCAGGAGCAGCGTTGTGTGGGAGACGGATGCTGCGAGGGGGGTGCGGAGAGCAGGCCATGGATGGCCTGCGCCGCGACTTAAAGGCATGGATGCCGTCAGGAGCGCGGAGCACCCCCCCCTCGCAGCAGCCGGCTCCCCCCGCGACCTCTCCGAAACACCCCCGCCGCTATGGTTTGGGGTGGCGGAGCAGGCGGGTGCGGCTGGCGCGGTCGTGCCAGGTGAGGCGGTCGCGGTCGAGCAGGGCCCACAGGAAGCCCAGGCCGCCGGCGAAAAGCGAGACCGAGCCCACTGCGTAGCGCAGGCACAGCGCCGGCAGCGGGGCCGTCGAGCCGTCCGGCGCCACGACCCGCAACCGCCACGGCCGCATGCCCAGGGTCTGGCCGCCGCGGCGCCAGCTGGCCACCGCGTAGGCGCCGGTCGCCAGCCACATCACCGCGAATTCGGCCAGCCCCCAGCCGCCGCCGGTGATGGCATCGCCGCGCAGGGCGACGAAGGCCGCGGCGACCAGGAACCACAGGGCGAAGGCGGGGAACAGGTCGTACAGCAGTGCCAGTACGCGCCAGCCGAGATGGCTGGCCGGACGGGCGGTGGCGGGGGAGTCGGTCTGGTGCATGGGGGGCTGGATCGCGGGGCGTGGGCAGTCTAGTGCACGCGCGCGCCGCGGCGGCGGCTACCCTTTGCCCATGGAAACCCGCACTCCCGCCGAGCGCCGCAGGCTGGTGATGTCGCTGCCGCCGCTGCGTCCGGCCGACGCCGACGTGATCGCCGCGTTCCTCGATACGACCTGGGCCGAGGGCGGGCTGGCGCAGGCGACGCTGGATGGCTACCGGCGCGACCTGGAGGGGCTGGCGCGCTGGCTGGACGGGCGCGCGGGCGGCCTGGCCGGCGTGGGGCGGGGCGAGCTGTTCGATTACCTGGCCTGGCGGACCCGGCATGGCTGGTCGGCGCGCAGCAACGCGCGCTGGCTGTCGGCGCTGCGCGGGTTCAATGCCTGGCAGCTGCGCCGCGGCGACCGTGAAGACGATCCTTCGGCCGACCTGGATTCGCCGCGCCTGCCGCGGCTGCTGCCCAGGGCGCTGGCGGAAAGCCAGATCGAGGCCCTGCTGCGGGCGCCGGACACCGATGATCCGCTGGGCCTGCGTGACCGGGCGATGCTGGAGCTGATGTACGCCTGCGGCTTGCGGGTCAGCGAACTGGCCGGACTGCCGTCCGCGGCGCTCAACCTGCGACAGGGCGTGTTGCGGGTGACCGGCAAGGGCAGCCGTGACCGGCTGGTGCCGCTGGGCGAAGAGGCCCGGCACTGGGTCGAGCGTTACCTGGCCGAAGCGCGGCCGGTGCTGCTTGGCGGGCGGGAGGCCGGCGCGCTGTTCCTCGAACCCGGCGGCACGCCGCCGACGCGCCAGGCGGTCTGGCGGCTGGTCAAGCGCCACGCCGCCAGCGCCGGCATCGATCCGGACCGGCTCAGCCCGCACGGCCTGCGCCACAGCTTCGCCACCCACCTGCTCAACCATGGCGCGGACCTGCGCGCGCTGCAGATGCTGCTGGGCCACAGCTCGCTGTCGACCACGCAGATCTACACCCTGGTGGCGCGCGAGAAACTGAAGCAACTGGTGGCGATGCACCACCCGCGCGGCTGAGAGGTGCGACAATCGGCCGGTTCCGCCTGGATTGTGATGCCGTGACCCGAGTCCTGCTGGCCGTGATGGCCGCCGCTTTCAGCCTCTCCGCCTGCGCCGGCCCGGCCGACGGCCCCGCCGCCGCGTCCGCCGCGCCGGGCACCGTCGCCGCCTCCGCGGGAGCCCCGGTCAAGCCGGCCGCCGGCACCGCCGAGGCGCGCGCCGTGGAGGCGATCGCCCAGCTCAGCCCGCAGTCGGCGGTCCAGAGCGTCGGCCCCTCTCCGTTGCCGGGCTACACCCAGGCGATCGTCGGCGGGCAGGTGGTCTACGTCAGCGAGGACGGCCGCTACCTGCTGGTCGCCGGCCAGGGCGGGGCGGTGCTGGACCTGCAGGAGAACCGCAACCTGTCGGAGGAGGCGCTGGCCTCGATGCGCGTCGAACTGCTGGCGAAGATTCCCCGGAGCGAGCGGATCGTGTTCGCCCCGGCCAAGCCCGTGCACACGGTGGCGGTGTTCACCGACATCGAGTGCGGCTACTGCCGGCGCATGCACGAGCAGATCGCCGAATACAACGCCCAGGGCATCGCGGTGGAGTACCTGGCGTTCCCGCGGATGGGCCCGGGCACCCCGGACTTCGAAGGCATGGTGGCGGTGTGGTGCTCGGCCGACCGCAAGGAAGCGCTGACCCGCGCCAAGGCGGCCGGCAAGGCCAGCGGCCGCACCGATTGCCAGAACACCGTGCGCATGCAGTACGACATCGGCCAGCGCGCCGGCCTGACCGGCACCCCGATGGTCCTGGCCGAGGACGGCACCCAGCTGGGCGGCTACGTGCCGCCGGCGCAGCTGCGCAAGGCGCTGGACGAGCTCTCCGCCCGGTAATCCGGGTCCCGGGTGCGGCCTTTGGCCTTGCCCGGGCTACGCTTGGCGGGGAGGCTTGCGCGTACAATGGCCGGCCCTGTTTGAGCCTGGGTCCTGCCGGACATGATCGTCCTCGAGGGCGCACCCGCCCTGTCACGGTTCCGCCTCGAGCGCCTGCAGGCGCGCCTCCAGTCCGTCCATCCCGAAGTCCGGCTGCTCGGCAGCTGGCAGGTGTTCTGGGTCGATGCGCCCGCCGGTGCCGAGCCCGACGATGCCACGCTGCGGCGGATCCTCCAGGCCAGCGAAGCCCCGGCGCCGCGGGCCGCCGACGCGGTCTCGCGCTATGTCTCCCCGCGCCTGGGCACGCTGTCGCCCTGGGCCAGCAAGGCCACCGAGCTGCTGCGCGGGGCCGGGCTGCCGGTCAACCGCGTGGAGCGCGGCACCCGTTACGACCTGGCCGACTGGCCGGACGATGCGGCGACCCGGGGCCAGCTCGCGCGGATCCTGCACGACCCGATGACCCAGTCGCTGCTGGAGGCCCACGAGGACGCCGGCACGCTGTTCGACACCCACGCCCGCGGCGCGCTGGAGCGCATTCCGCTGGCGGCACTGGAGGAGGCCAACCTCCGCCTCGGCCTGGCCCTCGCGGACGACGAAATCGAGTACCTGCGCGAGCGCTACGGTTCGCTGGGGCGGGAGCCGTCCGACGTCGAGCTGATGATGTTCGCCCAGGCGAACTCCGAGCACTGCCGGCACAAGATCTTCAACGCCAGCTGGACCCTGGATGGGCAGGAGCAGTCGACCTCGCTGTTCAGGATGATCCGCCACACCCACGCGGTGACGCCGGAGAACACCCTGTCGGCCTACAGCGACAACGCCGCGGTGGTCGCCGGCTACCAGGGCACCCGGTTCCGCCCGGACCCGGCGAGCGGCAGCTGGCGCAGCGAGCCGGCGGTCGAATCGGCGTTCTGCATCAAGGTCGAGACCCACAACCATCCCACCGCGATCGCCCCGTTCCCGGGCGCCTCGACCGGCGCCGGCGGCGAGATCCGCGACGAGGGCGCGACCGGCCGCGGCGGCAAGCCCAAGGCCGGCCTGGCAGGCTTCTCGGTCTCGCACCTGCGCATCCCGACCCTGCCGCAGCCATGGGAGCGCGAGCGCGAGCTCAACCCGCGGATGGCCCCGGCGCTGGAGATCATGCTCGACGGCCCGCTGGGCTCGGCGGCGTTCAACAACGAGTTCGGCCGACCCAACCTGGCCGGCTACTTCCGCAGCTTCGAGCTGGCCGGCGCCGCCTCCGACGGCACCCCGGTCACCCGCGCCTACGACAAGCCGATCATGCTCGCCGGCGGCCTGGGCGCGATCGACCGCAACCAGGTCGAGAAGCTCGGCCTGCGCCCCGGCTACGCCGTGGTGGTGCTGGGCGGGCCGTCGATGCTGATCGGCCTGGGCGGCGGCGCGGCCAGCTCGGTGGCATCGGGCGACAGCGACGAGTCGCTCGATTTCGCCAGCGTGCAGCGCGACAACCCGGAGATGGAGCGCCGCTGCCAGGAAGTCATCGACGCCTGCGTGGCGCTGGGCGCGGACAACCCGGTCGCCAGCATCCACGATGTCGGCGCCGGTGGGCTGTCCAACGCCATTCCCGAGTTGCTGCACGACTCCGGCCTGGGCGGGGTGATCGACCTGGACAGGGTCCCCAGCGACGACGCCTCGCTGTCGCCGATGCAGCTGTGGTGCAACGAATCGCAGGAGCGCTACGTCATCGGCCTGCCGCCGGAGCGGGTGGAGCAGTTCGCCGCGATCTGCGCGCGCGAGCGCTGCCCGTTCGCGGTGGTGGGCTACGCGACGGCCGAAGAGCGCCTGGTCGTGGGGCACGGAGCTTTGTCCCTTCTCCCGCTCGCGGGAGAAGGTGCCCGAAGGGCGGATGAGGGCAGATCCCAAGTCCAGTCAGGATCACAAGCTGGACTTGGCAACAGCCCTCGCCCCAGCCCTCTCCCGCAAGCGGGAGAGGGGGAAAAGCCCTGGCCGATCGACATCCCGATGGACGTGCTGTTCGGCAAGCCGCCGAAGATGCACCGCGACACCGCGCGACCGGCGCCGGCGCCCTGGCCGGCGCTGGACTGGGCCGGGCTGGACTTGCACGAGGCCGCGCTGCGGGTGCTGGCGCACCCGACCGTGGCGGCCAAGCAGTTCCTGGTCACCATCGGCGACCGCAGCGTCGGCGGGCTGACCGCGCGCGACCAGATGGTCGGGCCGTGGCAGCTGCCGGTGGCGGACTGCGCGATCACCTTCGCCGGCTTCGACGGGTTCACCGGCGAGGCGATGGCGATAGGCGAACGCACCCCGCTGGCATTGCTCGACGCCGCCGCGGCAGCCCGCATGGCGGTCGGCGAGGCGATCACCAACCTGTGCGCGGCCCCGGTGGAGGCCCTGGACCGGGTCAAGCTGTCGGCCAACTGGATGGCCGCGGCCGGCTTCGATGGCGAGGACGCGCTGCTGTTCGACGCGGTGCGCGCGGTCGGCATGGAGCTGTGCCCGGAACTGGAGCTGAGCATCCCGGTGGGCAAGGACTCGCTGTCCATGCAGGCGCAGTGGAACGCCGGCGGCCAGCAGGGCGGGGATGGCAGGCAGCTGTCCGCCTCGCCGGTCTCGCTGGTGGTCACCGCGTTCGCCCCGGTGCTGGACGTGCGCAACCAGCTCACCGCGCAGCTGGACCGCGCCGAGGATTCCGAGCTGTGGCTGATCGGCCTGGGCGCCGGCAAGCAGCGCCTGGGCGGCTCGGTGCTGGCGCAGGTGTATCCGGACGCCGCCGGGCGGCCGCCGCGGGACGGCGGGCGGGCGCTGCCGGCCTTTGCCGGCCCGACGGGCGAGGACGGCCGCCGCAATGGCGGAGTGCCCGACCTGGACGAGCCGCAGCGCTTGCGCGACTTCTTCGAAATGGTCCGCGAGGCGCGCGAGGCCGGGCTGCTGCGGGCCTATCACGACCGCTCCGACGGCGGCGCCTTCACCACCCTGTGCGAGATGGCCTTCGCCTCGCGCCTGGGACTGGAGATCAACCTCGACGGCTGGGGCGAGGATCCGTTCCGCACCCTGTTCAACGAGGAGCTGGGCGCGGTGGTGCAGGTCGCCGCCGAGGACCGCGCGGCGTTCGCCGACCTGGTCGCCCACCATGGGCTGATCGACTGCGCCCAGCGCATCGCCCGGCCGACCACCGCGCCGGTGGTGCGCATCCACGACGGCGGCCGGACCCTGGCCGAATGGCGCTGGGAGGCGCTGTTCGACGCCTGGTGGTCGACCACCCACGCGATGCAGAAGCTGCGCGACAATCCGGACTGCGCCGACGAGGAGCGCTTCGCCGCCCGCGACTTCAATGCCCCGGGTCTGCGCCCGAAGCTGGCCTTCGACCCGGCCGAGGACATCGCCGCGCCGTTCGTGAACACCGGGGTCCGCCCGAAGGTCGCGATCCTGCGCGAGCAGGGCGTCAACGGCCAGGTGGAGATGGCCAACGGCTTCCACCGCGCCGGCTTCGAGGCGGTCGACGTGCACATGAGTGACCTCATCAGCGGTCGCGTGGTGCTGGAAGGTTTCAAGGGCCTGGCCGCCTGCGGCGGCTTCAGCTACGGCGACGTGCTTGGTGCCGGCCGCGGCTGGGCGGTGAGCATCCTGGAGCGCCCGGCGCTGCGCGAGCAGTTCGCCGCCTTCTTCGCCCGCAGCGACACCTTTGCACTCGGTGCCTGCAACGGCTGCCAGATGATGAGCCAGCTCAAGGACATCATCCCCGGCGCCGAACACTGGCCGCAGTTCCTGCGCAACCGCAGCGAGCAGTTCGAGGCCCGCTTGGGCCTGCTGGAGGTCAGCGAGTCGCCGTCGGTGCTGTTGCGCGGCATGGCCGGCTCGCGGATCCCGGTGGTGGTCTCGCACGGCGAGGGGCGGGCGGGGTTCGGGCAGGCCGCGGACACCGTCGCGGTGCACGCCCCGCTGCGCTACGTCGAAGGCGACGGAACGGTGGCCACGCAGTACCCGGCCAACCCGAACGGCTCCACCGGCGGCGTCGCCGGCGTGACCAGCACCGACGGCCGCACGACCATCCTGATGCCGCACCCCGAGCGCACCCTGCGCACCGCCAATTTCAGCTGGGCACCGGCCGAGTGGGGCGAGGACTCGCCGTGGCTGCGGATCTTCCGCAACGCGCGCGTGTTCGTCGGCTGAGATCCGTCATCCCCGCGCACGCGGGGATCCATGGACGTTGCTCTTTCCTTCTCCGGGGTGCGCGCGTAGTCCTTCGGGTACGTCGCGGGGAGCCGGCCGCCGTGGGGGAGAGGCCGCCCTCCTGACGGGCCTTCGGCCCTTTTTGAAGTCGGGCGGCCTCTCCCCCACGACAGCCGACTCTGACGGTTGGCGCAGGTTTCGGAGGCACGCCTTCCGGATACGACACCGTGGCCATGGCTCCCCGCATGCGCGTGGATGACGGTGGAAGAGGGGGTGTTTGTGTGTGTGGTGAGCCCGAACACGTAGTCCGGATAAGGCCGGAGGCCGCACCCGGGACCCCGTTTTGTCACCAGGCCCACATCCCCCGCCCACGGTGCCGTTCCCGAAGCCCACACCAATCCCTCCAACGGAGCAGCGTCATGGTGAGGAGCCGGACGCTGTGGGGGTTGCGGAGAGCAGGCCATGGATGGCCTGCGCCGCGACCTAAAGACAGGATGTCGTCGGGAGCGCGTAGCAACCCCCACAGCGGCCGGCTCCCCCCGCGACCTCTCCGAAGCACCTCGCGACCTCTCCGAAACGGAAATCCAACTCAGCCGTTGATGAGCGCGGCCACCTCGCGGGCCACGTCTTCGGGGTCGCGGTCGGAATGGCGGATGTTGTGGTGGCCGGGGCCGAAGACGCCCCAGTCGGCCGGGTCGGTTCCGTCGAACAGGCCGATCGAGCGGGGGGCCGATGCGTTGGCCAGGTGCATGATCCCGCAGTCGGCGCTCACGTAGACCGAAAGCGCGGAAAGCACGCCTGCCAGCCGGCGGATGTCGGTACTGAAGTAGCCGGGATAACGGTCGCCCAGCATCGAGCGGCCGAATGCCGGGATGATCTCGATGATGTCGTGCTTGCGGCAGGCGGGGACCAGCACGGCGAGGAAGCGGGCCCACCAGTCGCCACCGATCAGCTTGTGGCCGGTGGCGTTGGCGAACACGCCGATGACCGGGCGGCGCAGGGGCGGGGGCTCGCTGCCGGGCGTGGCGGCCGGGTCGAGCAGGCGTTCGAGTTGCAGGTGACCGGCCTGGCGTTCCAGGCGGTCCAGCCGCAGGTCCGGTGCCGGCCACTGGACCGTGTTGCCTTCGCCCAGGGCCTGCCGCAGCAGGTAGACCGGGAGCAGGCTCTCGCGCGGGCGGTTGTCGGGCAGCGGCACGGGGTGGGTCACGTGTCCGCGCTGCTTGCTGCTGATGAAGCCGACGGTGTGCCGGGCGCGGGAGTGATTGGTGACCAGGCGGCCCGTATGCGACCGCTTGTCGGCGTCCAGCGCCAGGTCGTAGCGGGCGTTGCGGATCGCCTGCAACAGGTCCTGGACCGCCAGCGGGTGGCCCAGCGCATGGCGCGGAAACCGGAGGATGCGGCCGACGTTGGGATAGCCGGCGAACAGTGCATCGGCCACCGGGCTGCGGGTGAGGATGTCGACCTCGGCGCCGGGGAAGCGTGCCTCCAGTTCCTGCAGCAACGGGGTGAGCAGGAGCGTGTTGCCCAGGGTATGGCTGACCTTGACCACCAGGATCCGGTGGATGCTGTGCGCCGGCAACGGCTGGTCGGACACGTCGTCGCGATGCCCGTAGGCGCGGGCGACCGCCCAGTGGGCCAGGCGATGACGGGGGCTGCGGCTGTCGCGGGTGGAACCTACGGGTCGGGCGGTGGTCATCGGCGGGGCGGGTCCTTGGACGGCCGGGATTCTCGCACGATGTCAGGATGCGGCATGCGCTGCATACGCGCTAGCATGGAGTGCATGCACATGAGCCTGCCCCGCGATGCACGGCCGCCCGCGCAGTATTCGCGGGGCGAAGAGCTTGCCAATGCAGTGACCCACGGCATCGGCGCGGCTGCCGCACTGGCGGGCGGGGCGGTGATGATCGCCCTGGCGGCGATCTTCGGCGACGGCTGGCAGCTGGCGGGCGCGATCACCTTCGGGGCCTGCCTGCTGGTGCTGTACCTGGCCTCCACGCTGTACCACGCGATTCCGTACCCGGTGGCCCGCCAGCGCCTGAAGGTGTTCGACCACTGCGCGATCTACCTGTTGATCGCGGGCACGTATACGCCCTTCACCCTGGTCGGGCTGCGCGGACCCTGGGGATGGGGCCTGCTCGCGGCCATCTGGACGCTGGCGCTGGCCGGAGTGGTGTTCAAGCTGTTCTTCACCGGCCGGTTCCGCCGGCTGTCCACGCTGATCTATGTCGGCATGGGCTGGATGGTGCTGGTGGCGATCAAGCCGCTGCTGGGGGCGCTCGACAGCTGGGAACTGGGCTGGCTGTTCGCCGGCGGCGCCGCCTACACACTGGGCACGGTGTTCTATCACCGGCCCTCGATGCGGTATTCGCACGCGGTCTGGCACCTGTTCGTGCTGGGCGGGAGCGTGTGCCATTTCATCGCGGTGCTGGCCCACGTGGTCTGAGCGGTCAGGGAACGATCCCGGTCCATTCGGCGCTGGAGAACTTTTCCGCCGCCAGCCGCTCCGCCCGCCCGAGCTCGTCGGCCCGCAGGTGGTCGGCGGACAGGCCGTACATCCCGCGGAAGCTCCCGATCATGCGCTCGATGACTTGCGCGCGCGGCAACCCGGTCTGGCTGCGCAGCGGATCCACGCGCTTGTTGGCGCTGGTGGTGGCCTTGTCGGAGAGCTTTTCCCGCCCGATGCGCAGCACTTCCAGCATCTTTCCCGCGTCGATGTCGTAGGCCATGGTCACGTGGTGCAGCACCGCGCCCGCACGGCGGGCCTGCGCGGCTCCGGCGATCTTCCCCGCCGGCGAGGTGATGTCGTTGAGCGGCTGGTAGCTCGCCTCGATTCCCACCTCGGCCAGCGCTGCGATGACCCAGCGGTCCATCAGTTCGTAGGACTCCTGGAAGGACAGGCCTTCCACCAGTTCCAGCGGCGCGCAGATCGAGTAGGTGATGGTGTTGCCGGGCTCGATGAACATCGCCCCGCCGCCGCTGATCCGGCGCACCACCTCGATCCCGTGGCGGACCGCGCCATCGGCGTCGACCTCGTTGCGCAGCGACTGGAAGCGGCCGATCACCACCGCCGGCGAAGCCCACTCCCACACCCGCAGTGTCGGCGGCCGGCGGCCGGCACCGACTTCCGCGGTCAGCACCTCGTCCAGCGCCATGTGCAGGGCGGGCGCCTGCGGACCGGTGTGGATCAGCTGCCAGTCGTGCCGGCGCCAGGCATCGTGGCTCATGCCGTCCCCTCCGCGCCGAGCGCACGGCGGACCGCGACGGCCACCCCCTGCGCGGTGATGCCGTACATGTGCACGTCCGGACCCAGGCGGCGCTCGATGGCATCGCCGATGGCGGTCTCGTCGCTGTCCGCCGGCAGGCCTTCGAGGGCGGCGTTGATTTCGCCCAGCGCGGTGTCGGGCTCAAGGAAGAAGTCGCCGCTTACCCGCACCCCGTGCAACCGGCCGTCACGCTGCTCCAGGTCGACCACCACCAGCTTGCCGCCGGGGATCTTGTACTCGCCGTGCATCATGCCCGGTCCTCCCGTTTCCAGGCGGGCATGATGCACCGGCAGCCCGGGGGACGTCTTGACCCAGGTCGCCGGTGCCCGCCGGCGGTACGCTGCCGCCGCCGGGGGAAAGCGTTGTCCGGCGCGTTCTTCAGCGCGCCCCGGCGTGCCCAGGGTAGCGGGTGAAGATCTGCTGGATCGCGGCGTCGGCAGCCGCCGCCCGCGCTGCCGCTTCCTGCTGGGTCACCCGGCCGACGGCGGCGCCGGTCCACAGCAGGTGGTTGCGCGCGGCATCGACCACATCGACGCTGAGAGTGCCTTCGGTGTAGTCGCGCACGCGGGTCTCGTCGTGCCAGAACGGCACCGCGACGTAGGTGCGCGCCCAGTAGTCGTAGTAGTAGTGGACGTCGCTGCGCGGGATGCTGTAGACGTCGGTGCGTTCGCGGATGAAGCCCTGGAAGTTGACCCGCAGGTCCGGCGCGGTCTCGTCGTAGGCGTACCCGCGCGCCTGCATCTCGCGGCGGATCGCCGACTTGACCGTGTTGGTGAGGTAGGTGGTGTACCCGGACTGTTCCATTGCCAAGGGTTCATAGAACGCGTAGCTGCGGTAGCGCGAGAAGTCCGCCCCGGGATCGGCATCGCTGGTGATGCGCGGGCCGGTGGCACAAGCGGCCAGCAACACGACGGCGAGCACCGGCAGGAGGCGCAGGGTGCGTATCAGGTTCTTCATGGCAATGGCTCCGGCAAGGCGGAAACGCCTCCGGACGCTAGCACCGCGGCGGTCAGGCGGCGTGAAGCCGCCGCGAGTCAGAGCATGCGGCGCAATACGCGGTCGCGGCGGATGAAATGGTGGTACAGCGCCGCGGCGATGTGGACCGCCACCGCGACCGCAAGCAGCCACGCCAGCGGCGAGTGCAGGCTGCCCCAAACCCGTGCCCAACCCACTTCTTCGCCCGGCGGGAACAGGCCGATGCCGAAGGCCGAGTGGCCGTAGCCGCCACCGAGCATGATCAGCAGGCCCATGACGGGAAGTGCCAGCAACGCCGCGTAGAGCATCACGTGGCCTGCGATGACGAAGATCGCCAAGGCCGGGTCGTTCACCGGCCGGCGGCGGCGCTGGGCGAACGCCCAGGCGATGCGCGCCAGGACCAGGACCAGCAGCAGGGTGCCGACGCTGGTATGCCAGCCGGCGATCGTCTCCACCAGGCTGCCACCGCCCCCGTCCAGGCGCTCGAAGAACTTGACGAACTGCAGCAGCACGAGGACCGCCATCGACCAGTGCAGCAGGCGGGTGACCAGTCCGTAGCGTTCCGGGGAATCGTGCAGCATCGGCAAGCATCCTGTGGGCAGGAGCGGCCGATGATACCCGGCGCCAATCCGCTCCGGTGACGTTATCCTTGGCGGGATGCAGGAAGTACAGCCGTTGCCGAGCGTGCCGGCGGATGACCCACCGCCACGCAAACCCGAAGCCCCGCTGCCGTCCGAGTGTTGTGAAAGCGGCTGCGACCCATGCGTCTACGACACCTATGCCGATGAACTGGAGTGGTACCGGAAGGCCCTGGCGGCGTGGCGCGAGCGCCATCCCGGGGCCGTGGGGCAGGAACCCTGAGCAGCCGGGCGACAGGCCCGAGGCTGGATCGAGATGAACGCACGAGCATTGAAGTGGTCCGTGTCGGCCGGCATCGCGCTAGGCCTTTCGGGATGTGCCACGGTCGGCGGCCCGCCGGCGGCGATGGGATACGACGACCACATCGCGGCGGCCCAGGCCGCCCAGGCCTCCGGTTCCGCAACCGCGGCACTCGAGGCGTATCGCGGGGCGATCGCGGCCGACCCGGCCCGCAAGCTGCCATGGCTGGAGACGGCCCGGCTGGAGGCGGAGCAGCGGCGCCCGGTCGACGCGCTGGTTGCGATCCAGGAGGTGCTGCGCCGTGACCCGGCCGACCTGGACGCCAGCATGCTCTATCTCGACGTGGTGCTGCAGCTGGCGGGCGAAGGCATCGCGCGGCTGCGGACGCTGGCGCCGGAGCACCGCGCCGCCTACCTCGAGCGCTCGCAGGCGCTGGTGGAGGAAGCGATCGAGCTGTTCGGCGACCGGATGGTGCCGGCCGAGCTGAGGTCGCGCTACGGCACCGAGGCGGTCGAGCGCTACCGCCGCAACCTGCCACCGGTGACGCCGCCAGACGGCAAGAAGATATCCGATCCGCTGGACGTGCTCGGAGGCGGCTGAGTAGCCAGCCAGCGGGCGGCCGCGCGTCCGGCGCGATGGCCGCTGGCGAAGCAGGCGGTGAGCAGATAGCCGCCGGTCGGGGCCTCCCAGTCGAGCATCTCGCCGGCGGCGAACACCCCGGGGCGGCGGTCCAGCATCAGGGTGGCCGGGTCGAGCGCCTCCAGCCGGATCCCGCCGGCGCTGCTGATCACCTCCGGCAGCGGGCGTGGCCGCAGCAGGGTCAGCGGCAGGCGCTTGAGGGTACCGGCGAGCGTGTGCGGGTCATCCAGCCCGCCGCGGCCGAGGACCTCGTGCAGCAGGCCCACCCGTGGTCCGTCCAGGCCGGCCTGCCGCCGCAGGTGCTCGGCAAGGCTGCGCTTGCCGCGGGGGCGGGCCAGCTCGCGTTGCAGACGCTCGATCGGTCGTCCCGGCACCAGGTCCAGCAGGAGGGTTGCGCTGCCGTCGCGGGTGATCGCATCGCGCAGCGGGGCCGACAGCGCGTAGACCAGGCTGCCCTCCAGGCCGTATTCGCTGATCACGCATTCACCCTGCAGGCCGTCGGCCCCGGTGTCCGTGCCGAAGTGTGCGACCACCGGTTTCAGCGGCGCGCCGGCATGGCGCCCGCGGAAGTGGGCGCTCCACCCGACATCGAATCCGCAGTTGGCCGGCTGCAACGGCGTGGTCTCCACGCCCGACTCCCGCAGCCAGGGCAGCCATTCGCCGTCCGACCCCAGCTGCGGCCAGCTGCCGCCGCCAAGCGCCAGCACCACCGCCCCGGCCTGCAGGCGCAGCCCGCCGTCCGGGGTGGTGAAGCGCAGGGCACCTTCTGCGTCCCAGCCGGTCCAGCGGTGCTGGACGTGGAAGCGCACGCCGCTCTCGCGCAGGCGGCGGACCCAACCGCGCAGGAGCGGGGCGGCCTTGCGGTCCAGCGGGAAGACCCGGCCGGAGCTGCCGACATAGGTTTCCACGCCCAGTCCCGCCGCCCAGTCGCGCAGGGCGGCGGCATCGAATCCGTCCAGCCAGGCCGCGACCTCCTCCTGCCGCTCCCGGTAACGGCTATCGAAAGCCGGGCGCGGCTCGCCATGGGTCAGGTTGAGCCCGCCCTTGCCGGCAATCAGGAACTTGCGGCCGACCGAACCCTTGGCCTCGAACACGTCGACCTCCAGCCCGGCCGCACGCGCGACCTCGGCCGCCATCAGGCCCGCCGGACCACCGCCGATGACGGCGAGTCCAGCGAGCCGCCCCGGTGGGCTGTCGGGGCAGGGCGGGGGCAGGGGGCGTGCGGTCATGCGGGAACCCGGATGGCAGGGGTGGCGAACAGGTCCTGCTGCGCCAGGGCGAGGTCGCGGTCGACGAAGCCGGACAGGCCGACCCCGACCAGCCGGTAGCGGGTGTCGGCCGGCAGCTCGACCCGGGCACGCAGGGCGCAGGCGATCGCGGCAAGCTCGTCCAGGCTGGCCGGCGGCACCGGTGGGGTGAGGCTGCGGGTGAGGATGCGGAACTCGCGGGTCTTGAGCTTGAGCACCACGGTACGGGCCAGGCGGGCCTGCTCGCGCTGGTAGCCGGCCCAGGTGCCCTCGGCCAGGCGGCGGATGTGCGGCTCCAGCGCGTCCATCGGCAGGTCGTGCTGGAAGGTGTCCTCCGAGGAGATCTGCACGGTGGGGCGGCTGGCGCGCACCGGGTTCCCGTCGATGCCGAGCGACAGCTCGTGCAGGCGGCGGCCCCAGCGGCCGAAGCGTTCCTCCAGTGCCGCTGCCGGCCAGGCGCGCAATTCCGCGACGGTCCGTACGCCCAGTGCCTCGAGCCTGCCCTGCATCACCTTCCCCACCCCCGGCAGGCGGCCAACCGGCAGCGGCGCCAGGAAGGCGAGCGCTTCGCGGGGGCGTACCACGCACAGTCCGTCGGGCTTGTTCTGGTCGGAGGCGATCTTGGCCAGGAACTTGTTGGGCGCCACCCCGGCCGAGGCGGTGAGTCCGGTCCCGGCGCGGATGTCGGCGCGGATCGACTCGGCGATCGCGGTGGCCGAGGGCAGCGCGCTCAGCGGGTCGGTGACGTCCAGGTAGGCCTCGTCGAGCGAGAGCGGCTCGACCAGCGGGGTATGCCGGGCGAAGATCGCCCGCACCTGGCGGGAAACCGCCTTGTAGCGGGTGAAGTCCGGCGGGACGAACACCGCCTGCGGGCACAGGCGCTCGGCCCGGGCAGCGGGCATCGCCGAGCGCACGCCGAAGCGCCGCGCCTCGTAGCTGGCGGCACAGACCACCGAGCGCCTCCCGCGCCAGGCCACCACCACCGGCTGGCCGCGCAGCGACGGGTCATCGCGCTGCTCGACAGAGGCGTAGAACGCGTCCATGTCGACGTGGATGATCTTGCGTGGTGCGGCCATGGCCCATTTTCGCGCCAACGCGATGCTTTTGCTTGCACCCGTGCTCTGGCAGTCTGGGCCGCACACTTCCGGGGACGCCCGCATGCCGCGCCGTCATTTCTCGATGTTCCGCGAGTTCCATCTCGCCGACTGGTTCACCCTTGCCAACGCCTTCTGCGGCACCGGGGCGATCTTCGCCGCCATGCGTTTCCTGCAGGAGGGCGGGGTGGCCGACCTGATGGTCGGCATGGCCCTGATCCCGCTGGCGTTCGTGTTCGATGCGGTGGACGGACGGGTCGCACGCTGGCGCAAGTCCGCGTCGACCCTGGGCCGTGAGCTCGATTCGCTGGCCGACGTGATCTCCTTCGGGGTGGCGCCCGCCGCGCTGGGCTACGCCTGCGGCCTGCAGGGTGGCTGGGACTGGGTGGTGCTGAGCTATTTCGTCGGCTGCGGGGTCAGCCGGCTGGCCCGCTACAACGTCACCGCCGAGCAGCTGTCGGGTGACGAGGGCAAGGTGAAGTACTTCGAGGGCACGCCGATTCCCACCAGCCTGGCGCTGGTGGTGGTGCTGTGGATCGCGGCCGGCAAGGGGGCGATCGGTGCGGACCTGTGGCTGGGCATGTGGAAGCTGGGCCCGTGGCAGTTCCATCCGCTGGTGCTGATGTTCGCCCTGTCCGGGACGCTGATGATCAGCAAGACCCTGCGCATCCCCAAGCCCTGAGCGGGCGACGCATCCATCACGGGCGGCGGGAGAGACTCCCGGCAGTCGAATACCGGAAGCCCCTGCATGAGTGCACGACCGTTCATCCGTTCCCGCAGTGACCGCATGATCGCCGGCGTGATGGGCGGGATCGCCCGTCGCTTCGGCTGGAGCTCCAACCTGCTGCGGGTGGTCTTCGTACTGGTGTCGATCCTCTCGGCGGGTTTCCCGGGGATCCTGGTCTACCTGATCCTGTGGCTGCTGATGCCCGACGAAGGCAACCTCGCCTGAGCCGCCGACGGTGGCGCGCCTGCTGCTGGTGGCGGGAATGGCGTGGACGCTGCCCAATACCCTCGCCGGGCTGCTGCTCGGCGTTGGCGCAATGGCGGCGGGAGCCCGCGCAGCCTGGCAACCGGCGGAACTTGCGCTGGTGTTCAACCGCTACCCGTGGGGACCGGGCGGCGCCCTGACGCTGGGCAACGTGATCCTCAACACCGGCCATGGCCTGCAGGTGCCATGCCGCACCTATGCCTGCCGTGCCGGGCGGAGCGATGCGCCGCCGGTGGTGCTGGCCGACCACGAGCGTGCGCACGTGCTGCAGTACATGGTGTTGGGGCCGTTGTTCCTGCCGCTGTACCTGCTGTGCGGCGGCATCGGCGTGCGCAACCGCTTCGAGCGGGCCGCCGACCGTTACGCGGCGACCGGGGCCGGCTGGTGGCCATGGCCGCGGCCTTGAGTGGCGGGCGCGCCCGGGTAGGAAAATTCCTACCGCCCGACGGGTCTCCGGCCGACTGCGCCGGAAGCCGGCGGCCGCGATCATGCCTGCGCCCCGGCTGCCCAGGCCGATTCGGGCCGCCCGGGAAGGCGGCTGACACGAACGCATGGAGCCAGGCGCCGGCACCGGGGCACTTTTCTTTGCTGCGAGGCGCCTGATGAAGTATCGGATCGAGCTCCACGACGCGGCTTGCGCCGGCGGTCGCAACCTTGACGACCCTGCCAGCGAGCAGCGCTATCCCACTTTCATGCGTGCCTCGTCCGCGGCCCGGCTGGCCGCACTGAAGCTGGCGCGGATCCACCGCACCAGTGTCGGCATCCGTATCTACGACCGTGCCGACCGGCTGACCCTGCAGGCAAGCGTCGGCGAGCCACCGCGGGTCCCGGTGCGCGCCATGGGCTACTCGCGCGCATTCGATCCGGAGGTATAATCCCCGGCCGCGCCGGAGTGGCGGAACTGGTAGACGCAGCGGATTCAAAATCCGCCGGCCTTAAAACCGTGTGGGTTCGAGTCCCACCTTCGGCACCACGATGCCTGGAGGCCCGCCCTTGCCGGCGGGCCTTCCTGCATTGCAGCCCCTGGGCCACCGGTGGCGCTGCGGATCAGATGGAGTCGAGGAAGCCGCGCACCGCCGGTCCGAAGCGCGCGTAATCCACCAGGAACGCGTCGTGGCCCTGGGGCGAGGGCATCGACAACAAGCGCGCCTGGGCGCCGCCGGCGGCGAGCCCTTCGGCGATTGCCCGCTGTTGCTCGACCGGGAACAGGATGTCGGTCTCGGCGCCGATCGCGAGTGCCTTCTCCACCCGGATCGACTCCAGCCCGGCCAGGGTGTGGGCATCGCTGGCGGCGCCGGGCCGCTCGGCGCAGTGGTCGCCCAGGTCGAACCAGTCCATCGACCGGCTCAGGTACAGGTAGCAGTTGGGATCGAAGCTGCGCACGAAGCGGCGCGCATGCGCTTCCAGGTAGCTTTCAACCTCGAACTCCATGCCGAATGGCTCATCGTCCATGCGGTCGGCATCCAACCGCACCCGGCCGAAGCGGCCATGCCACTCCAGCGCCGAGCGGTAGGTGATCACCCCCAGCTTGCGGGCCATGCGCATGCCAGATTCGGGGTAGTGCCCATCGTCATAGCGGCCGTTGGCGAAGTGCGGGTCCAGCCGGATCGCCTCACGCTGCAGGGAGCGGATCGCGATGGTCCAGGACAACGCCCGGGCCGCCCCGGAGATGTTGAGGTGGGTGCGCGCGATGCCAGGGCGCCGGGCGAGCAGCGACAGCGCGACCATGCCGCCCATGGAGTTGCCGACCACGCAGGCCAGCTTCCCGATGCCCAGTTCGCGCACCACATGGGCAGCGGCATCGGCGCAGTCCTCGATCGAAAGCTCGGGGAAGTCGAGGCGGTACGGTTCGCCGGTCGCGGGATTGATCGAGGCGGGACCGGTCGAACCCTTGCAGCTGCCCAGGGTGTTGACGCAGACGACGTGCCAACGGTCGGTGTCGATCGGCGCGCCGTGACCCAGCATCGGTTCCCACCAGCCGCGCTCCGGGTTGCCGGGATTCGCCGCGGCATGGGCATCCGGTGACATGCCGGTGAGGATCAGGACCGTATTGCCGCCGCCGGGTGCCGGCGTGCCCCAGGTTTCGTAGGCCATGCGCGCACCACGCAGGGTGCCGCCGCGGCGCATCGGGAACTGCGCCGGCAGGTCGATCCAGCGGGTTCCGGGCGGGATGAACTCGGCCATGCATGCCTCCTTGCGTGTTACCGGACCACCTTGTCGATCAGCAGGGCGGCCGCGGTTTCGGGACCGGTCGCGACCGTGGCCGGGGCGGATTCCAGGTCGCCGGGCTGCGGAGTGGCATCGCCACTGGCGGAGATGCGGGCGCTGAGTTCCACCTGGTCGAGCCTCGACAGCTTCATGGTCGGCATGAGGCTGTCGGCATCGGTCAGGGTGAGCTGCATCGGGAACATCGCCAGCGGCAGCTTGCGCACCGCCACCGGCATCGGTGGGCCGCCTGGCTGCCGGGCGATGACGAACAGGCTCGCGCCCCGGGGCAGTTGCATGGACAGGCCCGGGTCGAGCGAAACGCTGATCCGGACCGCCACCGCCGCCGCGTCGGTGGCGGTGGCGGCTTCCGGCGCGGGCAGCGGATCGAGACCGGCATCGGCGCGGGCCTGGTCGATCTGGGTGCGCAGGCTGGCCGCGGTTGCCCCGTCGACCTGGGCCAGCAGCGGCTGCCAGGTTTCCGCGGCGCCGGCGGCATCGCCGGCCTGGCGCCTGGCGATGCCGAGGAACCAGCGTGCACGCTGTTGCGACGGGTCGCTGGCGAGAGCGCGTTCCAGCAGTTCGATGCCCTCGGCGTCGAACTGCCGGTCCGCGGCCGCGCGCGCGCGCGCCTCGGCCATCTCGGTCAGCAGGACCGGGGCATCGGGGGCCAGCGCCAGTGCCCGGTGGTACGCCTCTACGGCATCGCCGGCGCGCTCCTGTGCCAGGTAGGCGCGGCCCAGCAGCCGCCAGCCTTCCACCCGTGCCGGTTCGCGCTCGAGCTCGGCCTCCAGCTGGGCGATTGCCTGCTGCAGGGTCACCGGAGCCACGCGCTCGGCCGGGTCCAGGGCACGCGGCGTGCCGACCTGCAGGTAGAGCAGGCCGGCGCTGAGCGCCAGCAGGACGAGCATGCCGGCGCCGGCGGCCGGGCGCATGCGCCACAGCGGCCGCAACACCCAGGCCAGCACCACGACGACCAGCGCCACGCTGGCCAGTACGAACATCGCCATCACCACTCCTGCTCGTCGGCCGGCCGGGACGCGGACCGCGGCAGTGCCCGCGCGCGCCGGCTCACGGTCCACGCGACCAAGCCGGCCCCGCCGAGCAGCAGCAGCGCGGGGCCGAACCACAGCAGCCAGGTGCTGGCCTGGATCGCCGGGCGGTACAGCACGAATTCGCCGTACCGGGCCACCAGGTAGTCCTTGATCTCCGCATCGCTGCGGCCCTGGCGGATCAGGCCGAGTACCTCGTTGCGCAGGTCGCGGGCGATCGCCGCGTCGGAATCGGCCAGCGACTGGTTCTGGCACTTCACGCAGCGCAGCTCGACCGCCAGGTCATGGAAACGCTCGGCCTCCGCGGCATCGCGGAACTCCAGTGGCGCCAGGTCGACCACCTGGGCGCGCGCGGGCGGCGGCAGCAGCGCGGCTGCCGCCAGCAGCGCGGCCATGGCCACGGAGAACCGGCTCAACGCTCCGCCTCCAGCATGGCGACCACCGGCAGCAGGTCGCGTTGCATGACCTCGTCGGTGACCGGGCCGACGTGTTTCCAGCGGATGATTCCGTCGCCGTCGACGATGAAGGTTTCCGGTGCGCCGTAGATGCCCCAGTCGATGGCCTTCTCGCCGCTGTAGTCGGTCAGCACCAGCCAGTACGGGTTGCCGAACTGTTCCAGCCAGCGCAGCGCGTCGGCGTGCTCGTCCTTGAGGTTGTAGCCGATCACCCGCATGCGCCGGGTCTCGGCGAAGCCGGTGAGGACCGGGTGTTCGATGCGGCATTCCGGGCACCAGCTGCCCCAGACGTTGAGCAGGTAGGGCTCGCCAGCCAGCTCCTGCGAGGACACCAGGCGTCCCGGCTCGTGCAGCACCGGCAATTCGAAGGCCGGGGCGGGCTTGCCGATCAGCGGCGAGGGCAGGGCCTCCCGGTCCTGGTTGCGGCTGAGCATCACGCCGGCAAACAGCAAGGCCGCCAGCAGGGCGAAGGCGGCCAGCGGCAGCCAGCGGGCGGCGGAACGGCGGGACGGGACGGGGGCAGGATTCATGTCGCGCTCTCGGTGGCGGGTTCCGGGGCGGATGCCGGCCGGGGCGGCGCGCCGGTGCCGCGCGCGCGGGCCACGCGGAAGCGCCGGTCGGTCGCGGTCACGAAGCCGCCCAGCATCATCAGCAGCGCACCGGCCCAGATCCAGCGCACGAACGGCTTGATCTGCATCCGCAACGCCCACGCATCGTCGCCCAGCGGCTCGCCCAGGGCGACGAACAGGTCACGGGTGACGCCGCGCTCGATCGCCGCCTCGGTCATGACCTGGCCGCCCGCGGCGTAGGCACGCTTCTCCGGATGCAGGACGGTATAGGGGACGCCGTCGCGCAGCACTTCCACGGTGCCGCGGTCCGCCACGTAATTGGGGCCGGGATACTGCCCGACGCCGACCAGGCGGAACTCGTAGGCACCCAGGTCGACCAGTTCCCCCGGGCGCACCGCGACCTCGCGCTGGACCTGCATGCCCTCGACCAGCAAGGCGCCGACCAGGAACACCGCCAGCCCCAGGTGGCCCAGGGTCATGCCCCACATTTCCGGGGTGAGCCGGCCGCGGGTGCCGCTGGCGGGGCGCAGGCGCGACCACACGAAGCGCAGCGTGCCCAGCCCGACCCACAGGGCCCCGGCGATGCCGGCGGCGACCTTCCACGGCCCCTGCGGCGCCAGGAAGAAGGCGATCACGCCCCCCGCCAATGCCAGCACCAGCCACGGCAGCAGCATCGCCATCACTCGCGAGGGCTGGTCGCGCTGCCAGCGGGCCAGGGGACCGAACGGGACCAGCGCCACCAGCGGCGCCATCAACAGGATGAACAGCAGCGAGAAATACGGCGGGCCGACGGAGATCTTGCCCAGCTCCAGCGCATCGGCCAGCAAGGGGTACAGGGTGCCCAGCAGCACCATCGCGCAGGCGGTCGACAGCAGCAGGTTGTTGAGCAGCAGCAGGGTCTCGCGCGAGGCCGGGGCGAACGGCTTGCCGTCCCCGTCGGCGGGCGCGCGCAACGCGTAGAGCACCAGCGAGCCGCCCACCACGATGCCCAGGAAGACCAGGATGAACATGCCGCGGGCCGGATCGGCGGCGAACGCATGCACGCTGGTCAGCACCCCCGAGCGCACCAGGAAGGTGCCCAGCAGGGACAGCGAGAAGGTGGCGATGGCCAGCAGCAGGGTCCAGCCGCGAAAGGCGCCGCGCTTTTCGGTCACCGCCTGGGAGTGGATCAGGGCCGCGCCGACCAGCCAGGGCATGAAACTGGCGTTCTCGACCGGATCCCAGAACCACCAGCCGCCCCAGCCCAGTTCGTAGTACGCCCACCAGCTGCCCAGGGCGATGCCCAGGGTGAGGAAGGCCCAGGCGATGTTGGTCCACGGCCGGGTCCAGCGCAGCCACCGCCGCCACTCGCCCTCGCCACGGACTTCGGGGCCGCCCAGCATGGCGGCGATGGCGAAGGCGAACGGCACCACGAAACCCACGTAGCCGAAGTACAGCATCGGCGGGTGGATGATCATCCCCGGGTCCTGCAGCAGCGGGTTGAGGTCGTGGCCCTCGGCCGCGGCGGGGAGCAGGCGCTCGAACGGATTGCTGGTGAAGATCAGGAACGCCAGGAAACCCACCGCCACCAGTCCCATCACCCCCAGTACCCGCGCCATGACCGGCGCCGGCAGGCCGCGCGAGAAGGCCGCCACCGCCGAGGTCCACAGCGCCAGCACCAGAGCCCACAGCAGCAGCGAGCCCTCGTGCGAGCCCCAGACCGCGGTGAAGCGATAGCCGACCGGCAGCAGCGAGTTGGAGTTCTGCGCCACGTAGCCGACCGAGAAGTCCTGGCCGACGAACGCCGCGGTCAGCGCGAGGAACGCCAGCCCGACCAGCAACAGCTGGGCGTGGGCGGCCGGGCGCGCCACCGCGATCCAGGCCGGCACGCCACGATGCGCTCCGGCCAGCGGCAGCGCCGCCTGCAACGCGGCGACCAGCAGCGCGAGGATGAGGGCGACCTGGCCAAGCTCGGGCAGCATCGGTTACCGCCCCGCGCCGGACGCGTCGTCGACGTCGTGTTTCGCGTGGGCCTGGCCCATCTTGTCGGCGACTTCCTTCGGCATGTAGGTCTCGTCGTGCTTGGCCAGCACGTCCTCGGCGACGAAACGCCCGTCCTGCATCCGGCCGGTGGCGACCACCGCCTGGTTCTCGCGGAACAGGTCCGGGAGGATCCCGGTGTAGGTCACGTCCATGCGTGCATCGCCGTCGGTGACCGCGAAGGTGGACTCCAGCGAGCCTTCCTGGCGACCCACCGAGCCCTCCGCGACCATGCCGCCGAGGCGGAAGCGGGCCTCGCCGGAAGCGACCTTCGGGCCCGCCTGGCCGGAGAGCACCTCGTTGGGGGTGTACAGGTAGGCCACGTTGCGCGACAGCGCCATGGCCACCAGGGTGGCGGCGAGCGCGGCGGCGGCGACGAGCGCCAGCACCCAGGCAAGGCGGCGGCGGCGGGTCGGGTTCATCGTTGCAGTTCTCCGGGGGAGGGGGCGGGCGCCTGCCGGGCGGCACGGCGGCGCGCGGCGCGCAGTTCGCGGCGGACGTGGAAGTAGCCGGCGGCCGCGTCCCAGGCCAGCACCACGAGGAACACCGCGTAGGCGGCGATGACGTAGCCCAGGTAGCTCATCGCGCGGGCTCCCGGCCGGCCGGCCTGGTGGCCTCTGGCCGGTCTGCCGCCAGCCTGGCCACCCAGGCCTTGCCGGCCTCGCGGCGCAGGTTGTCGGCGCGTGCGCGCAGCAGCAGCGAGCCGACGAACCAGAACTTGGTGCCGATCACCACCCACCACAACGGCCAGATCATGCTCGGGTCCATGGACGATTCGCCGAACACGCGCACGGTCTGGCCCTGGTGCAGCGAGTTCCACCACACCACCGAGTAGCGGATCACCGGCAGCAGCACGACGCCGACGATGGCCAGGAATCCGGCCGCGCGCGCGGCGGCGCGGCGGTCATCGATGGCGTTGTACAGGCCCATCACGCCCAGGTAGAGGAACAGCAGGATCAGCTCGGTCGTCAACCGCGGGTCCCAGTCCCACCAGGTGCCCCACATCGGCTTGCCCCAGATCGAGCCGGTGACCAGCGTGATCAGGGTGAAGGCGGCGCCGATCGGCGCACAGGCCATCGCCAGCACTTCGCACAGCTTGATCCGCCAGACCAGCGCGATCGTCGCCTGGACGGCCATGATCCCGAACACCGCCATGCTCATCCACGCCGCGGGAACGTGGATGTAGAGGATGCGGAAGCTGTCGCCCTGCTGGTAGTCGGCGGGCACTTCGAACAGCGCGCCCCAGAGGCCGACGCCGATCACCAGCGCGCCGGCGAGGAAGGCCCACCCGGCCCAGCGGGCGGCGAAGCGGTCGAACCAGGGCGGGGAGCCGAGCTTGTGGAACCAGAGGGCCAGAGGATTCATTCAGGGATCAGCTCAACGCAATCCGGATCGCGGCCGCGGCGGCCAGGGGCGCCAGCACCAGTGCCAGCACCAGGCCGGCGCCGAGCAGGAGCAGCGCGCCGGCCGGGTCCAGTCCCTGGGCGTGGGCCGCGACGCTGCCCGCCCCGAACACCAGCACCGGGACGTAGAGAGGCAGGGCAAGCAGGGCCAGAAGTATACCGGAGCGCCTCATGCCGACGGTCAGCGCGGCGACCACCGCCCCGAGCAGGCTCAGCAGCGGTGTGCCCAGTGCCAGTGATGCCAGGAGCACCGGCAGCTCGGTCCTTGGCAGGTGCAGCAGCTCCCCCAGCAGGGGCGTGGCGATGACCAGCGGCAGGACCGTGGCCGACCAGTGGCTGAACGTGCGCACCGCGACCAGCCACGCCAGCGGCACCGGCGCCAGCATCCATTGCTCCAGCGAACCGTCCTCGGCATCGCCGCGGAACAGTGTGTCCAGTCCGAGCAGGCCGGACAGCAGCACTGCCACCCACAGCACCGCGCTGGCCGAGCCCGCCAGCGCGTCGGCCTCGCCGCCGAGTGCCAGCGCGAACAGCACCACCACCAGCAGGGCGAACAGGGCCGGCTGGAAGGCGTCGCCGCGGCGACGCCAGAGCAGGCGGAAGTCACGCACCAGCAGGGCGCGCGCCGAACCGGCCAGGCCCGGGCTCACCGGCGGGCCTCCAGTTCCAGCAGGCGGGTACGGACCGGCGGGGCGGCATAGGCACCATGGGTGGTCACCAGGGCCGCGCCGCCGCCGCGCAGGTGCGCCTGGACCATCCGGTTGACCAGTTCGATGCCCTGCAGGTCCAGGTTGGCGTAAGGCTCGTCGAGCAGCCACAGCGGGGCCGGCGACAGCCACAGCCGGGCCAGCGAGAGGCGCTTCTTCTGCCCCGCCGACAGTTGCCGGGCGAGGGCGTCCTCGTAGCCCCCGAGGCCGACCATGGCCAGCGCGCTGTCGGGCAGCTGGCCCCGCCGGCGGCCATGCAGGCCGCGCAGGAACCGCAGGTTTTCCACTGCCGACAGGTCGGCCTTCAGCCCCGGCAGGTGCCCCAGGTAGGCGATGGCATGGGCGCGACGGTCGCGGTCGGCCGGCAAGCCGTCGATGTCGACCTCGCCGGCGTCCGCCGGCAGCAGGCCCGCGAGTACGCGCAGCAGGGTGGTCTTGCCGGCCCCGTTGCCGCCCTGCACCAGCAGCGCCTCGCCGGCGTCGACGGCAAAGTCCAGCGGCCCGAACACCGGCTCCTCGTTGCGCGAGAAGCCCAGCGCGCGCGCGTCCAGCAGCGGCGTGGGCCGGGGAGCTTCGGAAGTCATGTGGGGCAGGCAGGGCAGGCGGTGGCGGACAAACCACCAGTCTACGCGGTCGCGGGCTCTTCAACCCAGCGGATGACCGCCTCCGGCATGTCCGGCGCGGGGCGCCCCGGGCGACCCATGAGCATGTACAGCTGGACTGGCTCGCCGCGCGCCCAGCCCAGCACGCCGGCCTGGCCGAACTCCCGCGCCAGGGCCAGCAGCGTGTCCTGTCCGGCGTCGTACAGCAGCCAGCCCGGTTCGCGCCAGCGGCCATCGGACGACTGCGCCCGGGCCGGCGAACGCTCGATGCCGAGGGCGTCCAGGCGCGCGACCAGCCGGGCGTCGGCAGCCTCGTTGGCATCATCGGGGCGCGGGTCGGAGGCGGGGTTCCAGGCGGTGATGAACGCGTACCGGGCCGCCGGCCGGGCAGCCTCCAGCGGGGTGGCAGGCTGGCCCACCCGCACCGGGTGCCCGCGCCCTTCGTGCTCCACCGCATACCCGGCGGCCGCATAGGCGACCGCCAGCTCCATCGCGTCCACGACCCGTAGTTCACGCATGGGTGCAGTTTCGTTTGCCCCGGTGCCGGCTGCAAGCACGTGCCTGTGGGCCGGTCGCGCGGGGATTTCGTAGACTCGGGGCCCCTCCCCGACGGATGCACCCGATGCCCGCTGAAACCGGACCCCGGATCGACCCCCTGGTGCCCGAGTCGCGCCTGCCCAGGGTTGGGACGACGATCTTCACCGTCATGTCGCAGCTGGCTGCCGAGCACGGCGCGGTCAACCTGGGCCAGGGATTCCCGGACTTCGACGTGCCACCGCGGCTGGTCGGCGCGCTTTCGCAGGCGATGGCCGACGGCCACAACCAGTACGCCCCGGCCCACGGATTGCCGGCACTGCGCGAGGCGATCGCCGACAAGACGCAGGACTGCTACGGGTACCGGCCCGACCCGGCGAGCGAGGTCACCGTCACCTCCGGCGGCAGCGAAGCGATCCTGGACGCGGTGATGGCGACCGTGCACCCGGGCGAGGAAGTGATCGTCCTGGACCCCTGCTACGACTGCTACGAGCCGGCGATCGAAATGGCCGGCGGCACCGCGGTCCACGTGCCGCTGGACCCGCAGGGCTTCGCACCGGACTGGGAGCGGGTGCGCCAGGCGATCACGCCACGGACCCGGATGCTGCTCGTCAACAGTCCGCACAACCCCTCCGGCGCGGTGCTCGGGGTGGAGGACATGCGCCAGCTGGAGGCGCTGTTGCGCGGCACCCGGATCCTGCTGCTGTCGGACGAGGTCTACGAGCACATCGTCTACGACGGGGCGCGTCACGAATCGGTGCTGCGCTACCCGGGGCTGCGCGAGCGCGCCTTCGTGGTGTCCAGCTTCGGCAAGACCTATCACTGCACCGGCTGGAAGGTCGGCTACTGCGTCGCCCCGCCGGCGCTGACCACCGAGCTGCGCAAGGTCCACCAGTACAACACCTTCTGCACCTTCACCCCGGCGCAGCTCGCCTTCACCCGGATGATCCGCGAGGAGCCGGCGCACTACCGCGGCCTGGGCGGTTTCTACCAGCCGATGCGCGACCGTTTCCGCGAGCAGCTCCAGGGCACCCGCTTCCGGCCGCTGCCGGTGCCCGGGGGCTACTTCCAGCTGGTGGACTACTCGCAGGTCAGCGACCTGGAGGATGCCGAGTTCTGCCGCTGGCTCACCATCGAGCACGGCGTCGCGGCGATCCCGCTGTCGCCGTTCTACCGCTCGCCCCCGGCCGGCCAGCGCCTGGTGCGCCTGTGCTTTGCCAAGAACCCCTCCACCCTGGACGCCGCCATCGAGAGGCTCGAGAAGCTATGACCGACAAGCTGGCCGACCACGCCGCCAGTCCGACCACCAACCTGCGGGTTTCGATGGTGCAGGGCGCGACTCTGTGGCACGACCCCGACGGGAACCGCCGCTACTACGGCGAGCTGGTGGCCTCGGTACGCGGCATGACCGACCTGGTGGTGTTGCCGGAAACCTTCACCAGCGGCTTCTCCAACGCCGCCGGCGACGATGCCGAGACGATGGACGGCCCGACGCTCGACTGGCTGCGCGACCAGGCCCGGCAGGCCGATGCGGCGATCACCGGAAGCGTGCAGATCCGGGAGGCGGGCGGGGTCTACAACCGGATGCTGTTCGTCACCCCCGATGGCGGGGTGTCGCATTACGACAAGCGCCACCTGTTCCGCTATGCCCGTGAACACGAGCGCTACGCCCCCGGCCGGGACCGGCTGACGGTGGAGTGGCGGGGTTGGCGGATCTGCCCGATGGTCTGCTACGACCTGCGTTTCCCGGTGTTCGCCCGCAACCGCTTCGACGTCGAGCGACCGGGCGGGCTCGATTACGACCTGGCGCTGTTCGTGGCGAACTGGCCGGCCGCCCGCAGCCATGCCTGGAAGGTCCTGCTGCGCGCCCGGGCGATCGAGAACCTGTGCTTCGTCGCCGGGCTCAACCGTGTCGGCAACGATGGCAATGGCATCGACTACAGCGGCGACAGCGCGATCATCGACTACGTGGGCGATCCGGTCAGCGAGTACCGCGACATGGAGGTCGTCGCCACCAGCACGCTGCTTGCCTCGGGCCTGGCCGGGCATCGGCAGAAGTTTCCGGCGATGCTGGACGCGGATCGCTTCGAATTGCGCTGACGCGCGCCGCCCCGCCACGGTGGTACGGTGCATGCGGGTGCAGAGGCGGGACGGCTGATGATGGCGGACACGCGCGCGGTGCTGTTCGGCATGCTGCTGGCGATGGCGGCCTGGCTGCTGGTGACCGCCCCGGCGGCCTCGCAGCCGGCGCCGGCCGCTGGCGCGTCCGGGCCGGTGCTGGTGCTGGAGATCGAAGGCGGCATCGGTCCGGCGACCCGCGAATACCTGCGGTCCGGCCTGCGCCGGGCCGAGGCCGAGGGGGCCGCCGCGGTCGTCCTGCGGCTGGACACGCCGGGCGGCCTGGACGCGGCGACCCGCGACATCAACCGCGACATCCTCGCCTCGCCGGTACCGGTGATCGCCTGGGTCGGCCCACAGGGTGCGCGTGCCGCCAGTGCGGGGACCTACATCCTCTATGCCACCCACTTGGCGGCCATGGCACCGGCTACGTCGCTGGGGGCGGCCACCCCCGTGTCGATGGGCGGAGGTCCGGCCCCGGCGCGTCCTGCCGATGGTGCGGACGACGAAGCGGAAGCCGAAGGCGGCACGGACCACGGCGGGAGCGACGGCGCCCCGGCCGGCGACCCGATGAGCCGCAAGGCGGTCAACGACTCGGTGGCCTACCTGCGCGGGCTGGCGGACCTGCGCGGCAGGAACGTCGAATTCGCCGAGCGCGCAGTGCGCGATGCGGCGACCATGACCGCCGACGAGGCCCTGGCGGCCGGGGTCATCGAGCTCATGGCACCCGACATCGGCGCGCTGCTGGAGGCGGCCGACGGCCGCACGGTGCAGGTGGAGGGCGCCGCGACGGCACTGCGCACCGCCGGCGCCGAGGTGGTCCCGGTGGCGCCGGACTGGCGTGCCCGGCTGCTGTCGGTGCTGACCGACCCGAGCGTCGCCTACATGCTGCTGCTGGCGGGCATGTACGGCCTGCTGCTGGAAGGCTACAGCCCCGGCGCCGTGGTGCCCGGCGTGGTCGGCGCGATCTGCCTGCTGCTGGCGCTGTACGCGCTGCAGGTGTTGCCGGTGAACTACGCCGGGGTGGCGCTCATCGCCCTGGGCGTGGTGCTGATGGGTCTGGAGTTCGCGGTTCCCAGTTTCGGCGCCCTGGGAATCGGCGGGCTGATCGCGCTGCTGGTCGGATCGCTGATGCTCTATGACACCGATGTTCCCGGCTTTGGCGTGTCCGGGCGGCTGCTGGCGGGACTCGGGATCGCCAGCGCGCTGGTCTTCATGGGCGCGGCCTGGGGCGTGGCGCGCGCCCGCAGGCGGCCGGTGGTCAGCGGCATCGATGAACTGCTGCACCAGCCCGCGCTGGCACTTTCGGACTTCGACGGCCGCGGCCGGGTCCGCGCGCGTGGCGAGGTCTGGCAGGCCGATTCGGCCGTTCCGGTCATCCGCGGCCAGCAACTGCGCGTGATCGCCGTCGACGGACTCGTGCTGCGCGTCGAGCCGCTGGAACCCAACCCCCGACATCCAGGAGATCCCGCATGAACCTGATCACCGTGTTCCCCGTCCTCATTGTCCTGGCGATGCTGCTCTTCAGCTCCATCAAGGTGCTGCGCGAGTACGAGCGGGCGGTGGTGTTCCAGCTCGGCCGCTTCTGGAAGGTCAAGGGGCCGGGGCTGATCGTGCTGGTGCCGATGCTGCAGCAGATGGTCCGGGTGGACATGCGCACCATCGTCATGGACGTGCCGCCCCAGGACCTGATCTCGCGCGACAACGTCTCGGTGCAGGTGAACGCGGTGGTGTACTTCCGGGTGGTCGACCCGCAGCTGGCGATCATCGCCGTGGAGCACTACTACGAGGCCACCAGCCAGCTCGCCCAGACCACCCTGCGCTCGGTCCTGGGCCAGCACGACCTGGACGAGATCCTGGCCGAGCGCGACAAGCTCAACGACGAGATCCGCTCCATCCTGGACGAGCAGACCGATGCCTGGGGCATCAAGGTCGCCAACGTCGAGATCAAGCACGTCGACATCAACGAGACGATGGTGCGGGCGATCGCGCGGCAGGCGGAGGCCGAGCGCCAGCGCCGGGCCAAGGTCATCCACGCCGAGGGCGAGCTGCAGGCGGCCGAGAAGCTGGTCCAGGCCGCCACCCTGATGGGCGCCGACCCGCGCGCAATCCAGCTGCGCTACATGCAGACGCTGACCGAGATTGCCAACGACCGCAGCCAGACCATCGTGTTCCCGATGCCGATGGACCTGATGGAGACGCTGTCGCGCAAGCTAGCCGGCGGGGCCACGCTGGCCGACCAGGCACGTGGCGCGGCGCCCGCCGGCACCGGGAACCGCCCGCCGGAGGCCTGAGCCCATGGCTTACGTGCCCCGGTACACCGCCGATGCGCCCGACCGCGAGGCGGTGGACGCGATGGAAGGGCCGGTCGTGCTGGAGTTCGGCACCGACTGGTGCGGCCACTGCCAGGCTGCGCAGCCTGGCGTGCGCGCGGCGATGGCGGCGCACGATGGCGTGCGCCACCTCAAGGTAGAGGATGGCCGTGGCCGGCGCCTGGGCCGCAGCTTCGGGGTGAAGCTGTGGCCCACGCTGGTGTTCATGCGCGACGGGACGGAGGTGGCACGGCTGGTGCGGCCGACCACCGCCAGGGCGGTCGCCGGGGCACTGGAGTCGATAGACCCCGCGTCCTGACTCAGGAGCAGCCGCCGCAGCAGTCGCTGCCCGCGCCGCTGTGCGGCTTGGCGCTCTTCGCCGGGTACCCGGCGCCGCCGAGGGCGGCGATCGCCTGCTCCTTGGCCAGCACGCCCTCGACCCTTACCCGGCCGGCATCGACATCGACCTCCACCTGCGCGGTGGGATCGACCGTGGTCAGCGCCTGGTGGATCTTGTCGCTGCACTTCGCGCAGCTGATTCCCTCGACTTCGAACAGCATCTGCCTCTCCTGGATGGATCCCGCGATTGCGGGGCGGATACAGGATGGTGGCCCGGGGCCGCGGCCGCCTTGATCCGGATCAGCCCGGGGCCACGCAGCCGCGGCGCTCACGCCGGGGATGCAAACCTGCCCGCGGACGGCCGCACGGGCGGCCAGGAGAAGCCGATATGGGCAAGCACATCATGTTGGGGTTGGCCGCAGCCGTCGTGCTGGCGGTTGGCTGCAGCCGGGGGCAGGGCGGGGACCAAAGCAGGATCGGGGAGCAGGCGGGCGACAGCGGGCAGACCCGGGCCACCCCGACGCGTTCCGACAACCCCGCCACCCCGTCGCGGGTCGGGGAGGGTGGCACGCTCGTCACCGATGCAACGGACGTGACCGGCACCCTGGGCGTGTTCACCGCCGGCGAGGCAGCCCCGGCCTACGTGGTCGACAGCAACAGGCGCGCGGTGTACCTGCTGGAAGGCGATGCCGACGGCAGCGGCTGCGACGAAGGCTGCCTGCGCGACTGGGCGCCGGTCATGCCGCCCACCGGCGATCCCACCACCGACGGGGCGCTGGCACCGGTGCTGGTGGACATCATCCGGCGGCCCGACGGCACCGAACAGATGACCTACAACAACCATCCGCTCTACCACTACGTGGGCGACCAGACGGTGGGCGACGCCCGCGGCCATCAGCTTCGGGACGACTGGGGCAGCTGGTACTTGGTCACACCACAGGGCACGGCGGTCGGCGAGAAGGAAGGGCCGATGCCGGGTGAGCCCGGTGGGAACGCCGAACCGGTCCGCTGACGCCTGGGTTGCCCGCGGGAACCCCCCGCGGGCACGCCGACAGCTCTGGCTGCGTGCGGCTCAGGCTCCGCCGCGCGGTCCGCGGTTGCCGCCAGGGTTGCCGCGGGGCGGGCCGCGCCGGGCGCCGCCGGCCGGCTTTCCGGCCGGCTTTCCGGCCGGTCGGCCACCGGGCCTGCCGCCACCGGGGCCGCCACCACCGGGGCCTCCGGGACGCGCACCCGGCTTCGCACCGCGGGGCTTGTTCGAACGTTCGCCGTAGGGACTGCCGCGGTCGGACGCTCCGCCCGGGGCGCTGTCGGGGTGGCCGTAGGGCCGTGCCGGGCCGGCGCCGCGGGGCTTGCCACCCTGGCCGGGACGGGCGCCGTGCGGCTTGCGGTTGCGGCCGTCGGCGTTGCGGTGGCCGGCCGGGCCGGTCTCCACGCCTTCGGGCACGTACCAAGTACGGAAGGCCGCCGGGTTGCCGTCCGGCAGGGCCCGGCTGTGCTTGTCCTTGCGCTGCTTGAACGGCTTCTGCGACTGCCGGGCGGCGGCCTCGCCGCTGACCGTCAGCGCCCCCTGGGGCCGGCCACGGCCACCGCGGCGGCCGCGGTCCTCGCGCGGATTGTCGAAGCGGCGCAGCTCGCGGCCTTCATCGGCGGTCGTGACGTGGCCGTCGACGTAGCCCGGAGCCGCCCGGGTGCGGCCGCTCAGGTCGATGGTCGACTTGGCGGCGCGACGCTGTCCGATCACCGGCTGCAGGGTCAGCGCGGATGGCGCGCCGTCCTCGAGGCCAAGCTCGCGGCGGAGCGTCTCCACCTTTTCGGTCGCCAGCTCCATCGACTGCCCGCGCAGCAGCTCGCGCGGCAGCGGGACCCGGCCGTAACGGACGCGCTTGAGCCGGCTGACCTGGCAGCCCTGGGACTCCCACAGCCGGCGCACCTCGCGGTTGCGGCCCTCCTTGACCACCACCCGGAACCAGTCGTGGGAATCGCTGCCGCCCACCCGTTCGACCTCGTCGAACTTCGCCGGGCCGTCCTCCAGCGCCACGCCGCGGCGCAGCCGGTCGACGAGTTCGTCCGGCACGACGTCGGTTCCCTCGGGGGCGCGCACCCGGCACACGTACTCGCGCTCGACCTCGTGCGAGGGGTGCATGAGGGTGTTGGCCAGCTCGCCGTCGGTGGTCAGCAGCAGCAATCCGGTGGTGTTGATGTCCAAGCGGCCGATCGCGATCCAGCGCGAGCCCTTGAGGGCCGGCAGTGCATCGAAGATGGTGGGTCGGCCCTCGGGGTCCTCGCGGGTGGTCACCTCGCCCTCGGGCTTGTTGTACATCAGCACCCGGGACGGCTCGGTCAGAGCGCTGGCGACGAACTGGCGGCCGTCGATCTCCACCTTGTCACCACTGCCGATGCTGGTGCCGACCTGGGCGACTTCACCGTTGACCTTGACCAGGCCATCGGCGATGCGCTGCTCCAGTGCCCGGCGCGAGCCGAGGCCGGCCTGGGCGAGAACCTTGTGCAGGCGCTCTTCCAGGCGGGTGGCGGGTGCGGACTCGCCGCGCTTGAGGGTCAGCTTGTTGCGGGGTTGCTCGTTCATTGTTCCTGCTCCGACGGGGCCGCGTGGGCGTCGTCATCTCGTGCATCGTTACCGGGCGCCGCGCTTTCGTCGGCGGGTTCCGGTCCGGTGGGTTCGGTGGGTGGCGTGGGCCCGCCATCGAAGGCGAGCTGGGGTTCGAGCTCGCCGATGTCCCTGAGTTCGGACAGCGGCGGCAGTTCGTCCAGGCTCTTGAGCCCGAAGTAGTCGAGGAAGCCCCGGGTGGTGCCGAACAGTGCCGGCCTGCCGGGTACGTCGCGGTGGCCGATGACACGGATCCACTCGCGCTCCTCGAGCGATTTGATGATGTTGCTGCTGACCGACACGCCGCGGACCTGCTCGATCTCGCCGCGGGTGATCGGCTGGCGGTAGGCGATCAGCGCCAGGGTTTCCAAGGTCGCCCGGGTGTAGCGGGTCTGGCGCTCGGTCCACATCCGCGCGACCCAGGGATGGACGTCCTCGCGCACCTGGTAGCGGTAGCCGGACGCCACCTCCACCAGCTCCACGCCGCGGTCGCCGCAGGCTTCCTGCAGGCTTTCCAGGGCACGGGCGACGGCACCGGCGGGCAGCGCCTCGTCCTCGCTGAACAGGGCCGCCAGCTGCGCGGGTTTGAGCGGCTGGCTGGAGGCAAGCAGTGCCGCCTCGACGATGCGGGTGATCTGTGTCTGGTCCATGCTCATCGGTTCCTGCCGGCGGTGCCGGAGGGGTCAGTTCCTTGCGCCGGCATCATTGGCGGGTTCGTCGTCGAACTCGCTGCCGAGGGTCGCCGTGTCCGGCAGGGCGCCGGTGGCCAGCGACTTGACGTAGATCGGCGCCGGCAGCCGCCGTCCGTCGTCGGCGCGGGTCGCCCCGGGCTCCTGGACGATTTCCACCAGCTGCTCCTTCGCCAGCGTCAGCAGGCCGAGGAAGGTGACGATCACGCCCGTGCGGCCCTCCGAGGCATCGAACAGCGCCTCGAAGACGTGGAAGGCGCCATCGCCGAGCCGCTCCAGCAGCTCGCCCATGCGCTGGCGCACGCTCAGTGCGTCGCGCCGGATCGCGTGGCGGGTGTACAGCTCGGCGCGCTTGAACACATCGTGCAGGGCCAGCAGCATCTCCCGCAGGTCGACCTCGGGTGGCAGCCGGACCGAGGCCCGGTCGGGCACGAAGGCCTGGACGGTGGAGGTGTCGCGGTCCTGCCGGGGCAGGGCGTCGATGTCCTCGGCGGCCTGCTTGAAGCGCTCGTATTCCTGCAGCCGGCGGACCAGTTCGGCGCGCGGGTCCTCCTCCTCGCCGTCTTCGGAGGGCGGGCGCGGCAGCAGCATGCGCGACTTGATCTCGGCCAGGATCGCGGCCATCACCAGGTATTCGGCGGCCAGCTCGAAGCGCATGTGGTGCATGGCCTGGATGTAGTCGACGTACTGGCGGGTGATCTCCGCCACCGGGATGTCCAGGATGTCCAGGTTCTGCCGGCGGATCAGGTACAGCAGCAGGTCCAACGGCCCCTCGAAGGCGTCGAGGATGACCTCCAGCGCGTCCGGCGGGATGTACAGGTCCTGCGGAATCTGCAGCACGGGCTGGCCATGCACCACCGCCAGCGGCATTTCCTGCTGCTGGGGCGGCGGCGCGGGGGGCGCGTGCGGATTGCTGGCGGTCGCGGGGTTCGCGAGGTCGTTGGTCATGCGTCTACGGCCCTCGGGCCGTGGCACTGCGTCTTCTGGCGTTTGCGTCTGTGGGTGCGGCTGCTGCCGGTGGGCAGGCCGCGCTGTTGCGATGCCGGGCGCCGGACGGTGCTCCGTGCACCGGTCAGGCAGGCTCTGGTTGCCGTTCGCCCCGGAGTGGCCGCAGGTCTCGCCACGCGGGTGGCGGGAGTGCGGTTCCGTGGAGGGCCGCCGGGCGATCCACCGGGCGTGGGGAAACCGGGTGCCGGGACGCGGTTCCTGCGTCGCGGCGCGCCGGGGCGGCCTCTTGACTTCCGGCTAGGGTACGGGCGTCCGCCGGCACTTGTCCAGCATTGCCGGCCGCTACAATCGAGGGCTTGCCATGGAGGATCGTGCATGTGGTACGTGATCGAGGGGCGCGATGCGCCGGATGCCCTGGAGCACAGACGCGGGGTGCGCGCCGCACACCTGGCGCGGCTGGAGCTGCTGCGTGACCAGGGCCGGCTGCTGCTGGCGGGGGCCTGCCCGGCGATCGATGCCGCCGACCCGGGACCGGCGGGCTTCAGCGGCAGCGTGGTGGTGGCCGAGTTCGGCTCCGTGCAGGAAGCGCGCGAGTGGGCCGACGGCGACCCCTACCTGGAGGCCGGGGTCTATTCCGGGGTCGAGGTCCGGCCCTTCAACCGGGTGTTGCCATGAGCCCCGGGCCGCTGCCGCGCGAGGCGCGGCTGTCCGCGATCCAGGCCGCCATCGGAACCGCGCTGGCACCGGTGAGCCTCGAGGTCGAGGATGACAGTGCCCGCCATGCCGGGCATGCCGGCGCGCGCGACGGCCGCGGCCACTTCAACGTGGACGTGGTCAGCGCGGCCTTCGAGGGCCTGTCGCCATTGGCCCGGCACCGCGCCGTCTACGCTGCCGTGGGGAACCTGATGGAAACCGACATACACGCCCTGTCGATCCGCGCCAGGACCCCGGCCGAAGCCGGGCGCTGAGCTCCCGGCTCGCGCAGGCGCCGGCACGCCCGGGCGCCCACCGGGTGCTCACACGGAGGTGACAACAATCGCCGATCCCGGGCGCGGCCCGGCAATGGGCGACTGCATGACCACGATTACAGGATGTTTCCGGCCGGGACCGTCGCGGCTGGCCGCGGCACTGGCTCTGGCGCTGGCCCTGGCCGCGCCGGCGGTATCGGCCCAGAGCACCGCGGCCGCCATCCACGGGCGCGTCACCATCGACGCCGTGCCCGCCGAGGGTGCCCGGGTGCGCGCGACCAACGTCGACACCGGCCTGGCGCGCAGCGTGCAGGCGGGCCGCGGCGGTGAGTACTCGCTGGCCGGCCTGCCCCCCGGCAGCTACCGGGTGGAGGTGGACGACGACGGCGGGAATGCGGGCATGCGGACGGTCACCGTGCGGGTAGGCGAAACCGCAACCCTCAACCTCGCCACCGGCGGGCGGGCGGAGACCGCGCCGGCGGGCGGGGCGACCGAGATGGAAGCGGTGGTGGTCACCGCCCAGGCGCTGCCGGAGACCCGCACCTCCGAGGTCGCCAGCTACATCTCGCAAAAGCAGATCCAGGCGCTGCCACAGGTTTCGCGCAACTTCCTGGCCTTCGCCGACACTGTGCCGGGCATGCAGTTCGTCAACTCCGGCGAGAGCGGCTACAGCAGCCTGCGCAGCGGCGCGCAGTCATCCAACGGCATCAACGTCTACATCGACGGCGTGGGCCAGAAGAACTACGTCACCAAGGGCGGTCTCAGCGGGCAGGACAGCAGCCGGGGCAATCCGTTTCCGCAGCTGGCCATCGGCGAGTACAAGGTCATCACCTCCAACTACAAGGCCGAGTACGACCAGATCAGCAGTGCCGCGGTCACCGCGGTGACCCGTTCGGGGACCAACGAGTTCGAAGGCAGCTTCTTCTGGGACCGGACATCCGACCAGTGGCGCGCGCCGACCCCGCGCGAAGAGGCCGAGGGGACCAAGGTGCCATCGCGCGAGGAGCAGTACGGCGTCGCCTTCGCCGGCCCGATCCTGCGCGACAGGCTGCACTTCTTCGTCACCTACGAGGCCAAGGATTTCCTGCAGCCGCGCGAGGTGCGCATCGGCGAGAACGTCACCGTCGACCGGTTGCCGCCCCACCTGCGGCCACTGGTAGGCAACAACCAGGCCACGTTCAACGAGGACCTGTACTTCGGCAAGCTCAGCTGGCAGGCCACCGACACCCAGCTGCTGGAGCTGACCGCCAAGCGGCGCGAAGAGGACGGCCTGCTGCTCGACAGCGGGGTGGACACCGCCAGCCGGGCCAAGACCGACAACAACCAGGAGACCCGGATCGACCTGCGCTGGCAGGCCGGCGCGGGCGACTGGCTCAACGATGCCCACCTGACCTGGGAGGAGAGCCGGTGGAACCCGCGCTCGAACGTGCACGAGCCCGGTTACCTGCTCTACACCTGGCCACAGGGCGATGACGGCAACCCCCAGGAGCGGCTGGTGCTGGCCGCCGGCGGCGGCGCCGACTACCAGGACAAGGGCCAGGAGGGTCATGGCCTGCAGAACGATTTCAGCTGGTTCGGCTGGGAGGGCCACACCATCAAGGCGGGGGTGAAGTTCAAGCGGGTGGAAGTCAGTGCCTTCGAGCAGCAGCCCTGGAATCCGCAGTTCCGCTACGACATCGCCGGCGACCCGGCCGTGCCGTACCAGGTCGACTTCAACGCCAGCACCCTCACCGGCGACCGCCGGGCGGGCTCGGTCAACCGGCAGCTCGGGATCTACCTCCAGGACGACTGGGAGCTCAACGAGCGGCTGACCCTCAACCTGGGGCTGCGCTGGGACTACGAGGAGACCCCGGGGTTCCTGGACCACGTGACCGATCCGGGCATCGCCGCCGCGCTGCGCGGCTGGGCCAACATCCGGGACACCGACTACGACATCGAGCGCTACATTTCCAACGGCCGCAACCGCAGCGCGTTCAAGGACGCCTGGCAGCCGCGGCTGGGTTTCTCCTGGGACCTGTTCGCCGATGGCCGGCACGTGGTCTTCGGCGGTGCCGGCCGGGCGTATGACCGCAACCTGTTCGACTACCTGGCCCTGGAGCAGTCCAAGCACACCTTTCCCAGCTACAGCTACCGCTTCGACATTCCCGGGCACCCCTGTGAACCCGGGGAGGGCAACTGCCTCGCATGGGACCCGGCCTACATGGACCCGGAGGCGCTGGAGGGGCTGGCGGCGGCCGATCCGAACCTGGGTACCGAGGTCAACCTGATCCGCAACGACCTGCGCACGCCGTACTCGGACCAGTTCAGCCTGGGCATGCGCAACGTGGTGACGCTGGGGAACCATGATTGGGAGACCTCGGCCACCTACGCCCACATCCGCAGTTACGACGGTATCTACTTCGCGCTGGGAAACCGCTGGCCCGGCGGCAGCTTCCGTGACCCGGCACGCCCCGATGCCACCTGGGGCGGACAGCCCTGGGACTTCCCGATCCCGGGCTACGGCAACCTGGTGATCGCGCAGAACGGAATCCAGACGCGGCTCGACAGCCTGCTGCTTTCGATCGCCAAGCCGTACACCCGCGCGTCCGGCTGGGGCGCCACCATCGCCTACACCTACAGCGACGCCCGCGAGAACCGCCTCAACGCCGCCAACAGCGACGAGCACTATCTGTTCGACCATCCCGGCCTGGCCGGCCAGCCGATGCTCGCCTCGGTCGGCATCGCCCGCCACCGGCTGGTCGCCACGGGCATCCGCGACCTGCCGGGCGGACTGACCCTGTCGGCCAAGCTGACCGTGGCCAGCCCGCTGGTGCGCGATGCGGTCAACTGCTTCGACGTGTCCGGTACCGACTACTGCCACTTCGACCCCTACACCCCGGATGACGATGGCTTCAGGCAGCTCGACATCGCCCTGCAGAAGGCCTGGGACACCGGGACCGACCTGCGGCCGTGGGTCCGGTTCGACCTGGTGAACGCCTTCGACTGGCGCAACTGGACCGACTACGACAACCACCGTGGCGACCCGGGGGCGGGAAACCCCGACTGGGGGCGCCGGAACGGCAACGGCATCCTGCTGCCCACCCGCACCTTCAAGCTTTCGATGGGGTTCGACTGGTAGCGGCCGGCTCCGGGGCAGCCGCTATACTCCGCCGCGACCACCCGTGCCGCGTGATGCGCCATTGCCGGCGCACCTGCAAACCCCATCCTGATCCGTACTACGGCCGCGCCATCCGCGCGCCAGGGATTCCTGCCACGCATGCGTCTGTCCACCATCAAGCTGTCGGGCTTCAAGTCCTTCGTCGACCCGACCACGCTGCACCTGCCCACCAACATGACCGGGGTGGTGGGACCCAACGGCTGCGGCAAGTCCAACATCATCGACGCGGTGCGCTGGGTGATGGGCGAGAGCTCGGCCAGCCGGCTGCGCGGCGAATCGCTGACCGACGTGATCTTCGCCGGCTCCTCGGCCCGCAAGCCGGTCTCGCAGGCGATGGTGGAGCTGCTGTTCGACAACGCCGACCACGCCATCAGCGGCGAGTACGCTTCGTTCAACGAGATCTCGGTCAAGCGCATCGTCAGCCGTGACGGCGCCAGCCAGTACTACCTCAACGGCGCCAAGTGCCGCCGGCGCGACATCACCGACCTGTTCCTCGGCACCGGCCTGGGCCCGCGCAGCTATTCGATCATCGAGCAGGGGATGATCAGCCAGATCATCGAGGCGAGGCCCGAGGACCTGCGGGTGTACCTGGAGGAGGCCGCCGGCATCTCCAAGTACAAGGAGCGCCGCAAGGAGACCGAAACCCGGATCCGCCACACCCGGGAGAACCTCGACCGGCTCAACGACCTGCGCGAGGAAGTCGGCAAGCAGCTCCAGCACCTGGCCCGCCAGGCCCGCCAGGCCGAGCAGTACCAGGCGCTGCAGGAGGAGCGCAAGGTCCGCGACGCCGAGTGGAAGGCGCTGGAGCACCGCGCGCTGGAGCGCCGGCTGCAGGGCCAGCGCGAGAAGCTGGCACAGCAGGAAACCCGGCTGGAACAGCTGGTTGCCGAGCAGCGCCAGGCCGAGCGCGAGATCGAGGAGGGCCGCGCGCGCCGCGAGGAGGCCTCGCAGGTACTGGCCCGGGCGCAAGCGGAAAGCTACGAGGTCGGCGGCACCCTGGCCCGCATCGAGCAGCAGATCCAGCACCAGCACGAGCTCGCCCAGCGCCTGCACAAGGCGCGCAGCGAGACGGAGAGCCAGCTGGCCGAGATCGCCGAGCACATCGCCGCCGACCAGTCGCGGCTGGAGGTGCTGGCGGCGGCGGTCGAGCACGACGAGCCGCGCCTGGAGCAGCTGCGCGAAGAGGACGCCGCCCGCCAGGACGCCCTGCACGGGGCCGAGGCCGCGCTGGCCTCCTGGCAGCAGCGCTGGGACGAGCACGCGCGGGCGCAGTCGGAGGCCGCGCGCGCGGCCGACGTGGAGCGGACCCGGATCGAACACCTCGACCGCCAGGCGCTGGATGCCGGGCGTCGCAGCGAGGCGCTGCAGGCCGAACGCGCCGGGCTGGACATGGAGGCGCTGGGCGAGGCGCTGGCCGGGCTGGTCGAGCAGCACGAGGAGCGCAAGCTGTCGCTGGAGGGCCTCGACGAGGCGCTGGAATCGCGCAAGGAGGCGGTCTCGGCACTGGCCGAGCAGCAGCGTGCGAACCAGGCCGGGCTGGCGGAGGTGCGCAAGCAGGCGCAGTCGGCCCGTGGCCGGCTTGCCTCGCTGGAGGCGCTGCAGCACGCGGCACTGGGCCAGGAGAACGGCGCCGCGCTGCGTTGGCTGAAGGCGCGCGGCCTGGATTCGGCACGCCGGGTCGGCGAGTCGCTGGAGGTCGAGGCCGGCTGGGAAACCGCGGTCGAGGCGGCGCTTGGCCAGCTGATCGAAGGGGTTCTGGTCGATTCGCCGCAGGCCCTGGTCGAGGCACTGGGCGAGCTGGCCGATGCCGATGTGGCGCTGGTCGACGGCGGCACCGGCGGTTTCGATGCCCCGGCCGGAACCCTGGCCGCACGGGTACGCGGCCCGGTCGCGGTCCGGCGCCTGCTGTCGCGCCTGCATACCGCCGGGGACCTGCAGGCGGCGCGCGCGCTGCTGCCGTCCCTGGACGCCGGCGCGACGGTGATCACCCGCGAGGGCGAACGGCTGGGTGCCGGCTGGATACAGGTGCTGCGCGAACGCGACGCCAGCCAGGGCGCGCTGGTGCGCGAACGCGAGATCCAGGAGCTGCGCGCCGGCATCGAGTCGCTGCAGGCCCGGGAACAGGAACTGGAATCGGGGCTGGCGCAACTGCGCGATCGCCTGCTCGCGGCCGAGCAGCAACGCGAGGACGCGCAGCGCAGCCTGTACACGGCGCATCGCGGGCTTTCCGAGCTTGCCGGCCAGCTGCAGGGCCAGCACGGGCGCCTGGACAGCGCCCGCGGTCGCATCGAGCGGATCGACGCCGAGCTGGCCCAGCTCGCCGGGACGCTGGCTACCGCCGCCGCCCAGGCGAGCGAGGCCCGCGCCCGCCAGGAAGAGGCGGTGCTGCGGATGTCCGGGCTGGAGGACGCCCGGCAGGAGCTCGATGCCGAGCGTCGCCGCCTGGCCGAGGCACGCGACCTGGCGCGCAACCTGGCGCGTGACTCGCGCGAGGCGGTGCATTCGCTGGCGCTGACCCTGGAATCGCAGCGCGCCCAGGTCGCCTCGCTCACCCAGGCCCTGCAGCGCATGGGCGGGCAGCGCGGTCAGCTCGACAACCGGCTGGGCGAGCTCAGCGAGCAGCTCGAACATGGCAACGATCCGGCGGTGGAGCTGGAAGAGCAGCGCCAGGTCGCACTGGAGCAGCGGGTCGCCAGCGAGCACCGGCTGGCCGCGGCGCGCACCGCGCTGGACGGGATCGACAACGCACTACGCCGCCACGAGCAGGTCCGCCAGCAGCGCGACGAACAGGCGCTGGCCCAACGCGAGGCGATCGGCCAGCGGCGGCTCGAGCAGCAGGCCCTGGTGCTCAAGGCCGAGGGCCTGGCGGAAACGGTGGCCGAGGCCGGGTTCCAGCTCCAGGACGTCGCCAACACCCTGGCCGACGGGATGGAGCCGGAAGCCTGGGGCCGGACCGTGGCCGAACTGGACGCGAAGCTGCGCCGGCTGGAGCCGGTCAACCTGGCGGCGATCGCCGAGCACGCCGAGGCGGCCCAGCGCAAGGACTACCTCGACGCCCAGGACGCCGACCTGGGCGCGGCGCTGGAAACCCTGGAGGACGCGATCCGCAAGATCGACCGCGAGACCCGCGGCCGCTTCAAGGACACCTTCGACCGGGTCAACTCGGGAGTGCAGCAGCTTTATCCGCGGCTGTTCGGCGGCGGGCATGCCTACCTGGAGCTGACCGGCGAGGACCTGCTCGACACCGGCGTGGCGATCATGGCCCGGCCGCCCGGAAAGCGGGTCTCGAGCATCTCGCTGCTGTCCGGCGGCGAGAAGGCGATGACCGCAGTGGCGCTGGTGTTCGCGATCTTCCAGCTCAACCCGGCGCCGTTCTGCCTGCTCGACGAGGTCGACGCGCCGCTGGACGAGGCCAACGTCGGCCGGCTGGCGGCGATGGTCAAGGAAATGAGCGAGCAGGTACAGTTCCTGTTCGTTACCCACAACAAGGCGACCATGGAAGCGGCCGAGCAACTGTCCGGCGTGACCATGCGCGAGCCCGGCGTGAGCCGGCTGGTATCGGTCGACCTGGCCGAAGCCACCCGCCTGGCCGGCGCTGCCTGACCCGAGGAACCGCACGATGTTCGACCTGACCCCGGAGCGGATCTGGATCCTGATTGCCGGCGCGCTCCTGATCCTCGCCATCCTGTTCTTCGGCCGCCCGCGCAAGCCCGGCCAGGGCCGCCGCCTGCCGCGTGGCGGCGAGGCGGACGCAGCCTCCGGCCGGGTGGAGCCGACGCTGGGCGAGCAGCTGGAGGGCGAACTGGCCGAAGGCGTTGGCGAAGCGGCTGAAGAAGGCACGCAGGACCCACTGTTCCCCAGCCCGGACCCCGCGTCCGACGAGCTGGGCAAGCGTCCTTCCGACGAGTTCGACAAGATCGTGACCGTGTACCTGGCGGCGCGCGCGGGCGAGGCCCTGCGCGGCCCGGACATCGTGGTCGCGGCCGAGAAGGTCGGCCTGGCCTACGGCCACATGGGGGTGTTCCACCGCCTGATCGAGCGCCAGCCCGAGCGCGGGCCGGTGTTCTCGGTGGCCAACATCGTCAAGCCGGGCAGCTTCGACATGGCCGGCATCCAGTCGGTGGAGACCCCGGCGATCGCCTTCTTCCTGACCCTGCCGGCCCCGGTCAGCGCCATGGACGCCTGGGACGCGATGCTGCCCACCGCCGAGCGGATGGCCGAGCTGCTGGGCGGGTTGCTGCTCGACGAGCAGCGCAATGCGCTCGGTCGCCAGCGCATCGGGCACATCCGCGAGGAGTTGCGCGCCTACGACCGGCAGCGCGAGGCGCCGCCGTTGACGAAACCCTCGCGCTGGTAAGGCAGGGTCGGTGCTGCCACGCACGAAGTGGCGACAAGGCTTTCAACGATGAGTGATCACGCAACGCGCGCGGTGGAGCTGCGCAGGCGGCTCGAGGACGCGGGCTACCGTTACCACGTGCTCGACGATCCGGACATCCCGGACGCCGAATACGACCGGCTGCTGCGCGAGCTGGAAGCGCTGGAGGCGGCGCATCCGGAGCTGGCCACGGCGGACTCGCCGACGCGCCGGGTGGGTGCCACGCCGTCCGGTGCCTTCGGGCAGGTGGTCCACGAGATCCCGATGCTGTCGCTGGGCAACGCCTTCAGCGACGACGAGGTGGCCGACTTCGTGCGTCGCGTGCAGCAGGTGCTGGGCGCGGACGAGCCGGTGTTCTCGGCCGAGCCCAAGCTCGACGGGCTCGCCATCAGCCTGCGCTACGAGGACGGCCGGTTCGTGCGCGGGGCGACCCGGGGCGACGGGGCCACCGGCGAGGACGTCACCGCCAACCTGCGGACGATCCGCGCGATCCCGCTGGTGCTGCGTGGCGAGGGCTGGCCGCGGGTGCTGGAAGTGCGTGGCGAGGTCTACATGCCGCTGGCCGGCTTCGAGGCCTGGAACGCGAAGGCGCGCGGGCACGGCGGCAAGGTGCTGGCCAACCCGCGCAATGGCGCCGCCGGCTCGCTGCGCCAGCTCGACCCGAAGGTGACGGCGCAGCGCCCGCTGGCGTTCTACGCCTACGCCACCGGCGTGGTGCGGGGCGGCGAGCTGCCCGAGTGCCACTCCATGACCCTGGAGCGCCTGCGCGAATGGGGTTTCCCGGTGAGCAGCCAGACCGAAGTGGTGCGTGGCCTGGACGGCCTCCTCGGCTACTACCGGCGGATGGGCGAGCGCCGCGACGGGCTGCCGTTCGAGATCGACGGGGTGGTCTACAAGGTCGACGACTACGCCGAGCAGGCCGAACTGGGCTTCGTCTCGCGCGCCCCGCGCTGGGCGCTGGCGCACAAGTTCCCGGCGCAGGAGCAGACCACCGTGGTGGAGTCGGTGGAGGTCAACGTCGGCCGCACCGGCGCGGTCACGCCCTGGGCGCTGATGCAGGCGGTGCAGGTGGGCGGGGTGACGGTCACCCGCGCGACCCTGCACAACGCCGACCAGGTCGCCCGGCTGGACGTGCGCAACGGCGATACCGTGGTGGTGCGCCGCGCCGGCGACGTGATCCCCGAGGTGGTGCGGGTGCTGCCCGAGTACCGGCCACCGGATGCCCGACCCTGGGTCATGCCGGGACACTGCCCGGTGTGCGGCTCGGAGATCGTGCGCGAGGAGGGCGCGGTGGTCTGGCGCTGCTCCGGCGAACTGACCTGTGCCGCCCAGCGCAAGGAGGCGCTCGGGCACTTCGCCTCCCGCCGTGCCATGGACATCGAAGGTCTCGGCGAGCGTTTCATCGCCGCGCTGGCGGACTTCGACTACGTCCGCTCGCCGGCCGACCTGTACAGCCTGCGGGTCGAGGACCTGCTGGAGATGAAGCGCCGCGCCGACGAGCAGGCCGGCACCACGCCGGAGACGGCCAGGGCCGGGAAGGTCGCGACCCGCTGGGCGGAGAACCTGGTCGAGGCGATCGACCGCAGCCGCGACACCACCCTGGAGCGCTTCCTGTTCGCACTGGGCATCCAGCACGTGGGCGAGAGCACGGCCAAGGCCATCGCGGCGTGGTTCGGCGATCTGGACCTGGTCCGGCGGCTGCCGTGGCCGCTGTTCAAGCGGGTGCCGGACATCGGCGGCGAGGTGGCGCGGGCGATCGGCCACTTCCTCGACCAGCCGGGCAACCAGGAGGTCATCGACGCGCTGCTGGAGCGCGGGGTGACGATCACCGATGCCCATCCGCCCTCGGCGCAGCTGCGGGGGAGCCTGGGCCTGGAGGCCTTGCTGGTCGATCTTGAAATCCCCAGGGTGACGCCGTTGCGCGCAAGCCAGCTCGCGGCCGCGTTCCCGCAGGCATCGGCGTTGCTGGCGGCGCCCGTCCACAACCTGGTCACCGCGGGCCTGCCGGCGGATACCGCGGCGGCGTTCGCCGCCTGGCGTGGCGTGCCGGCGAATGCGGCGCTGCTGGAGGCATCCGCGGCGGCCATCGCCCGCATCGGGGCGCTGCTGCCGGATCAGGCCGAGGCCACCGCCGGCCCGCTGGAAGGCCAGACCGTGGTCCTGACCGGAACCCTCTCGGCCATGACCCGCGAGCAGGCCAGGGAACGACTGGAGGCGCTGGGCGCCAGGACCGCCGGCAGCGTGTCGAAGAAGACCGGCTTCCTGGTCGCCGGCGAGGCGGCCGGTTCCAAGCTGGCCAAGGCCGAACAGCTGGGCATCGAGATCTGGGACGAGGCCCGCCTGCTCGCGTTCCTGGCGGACCACGCATGAACCCCGATGCGATCCGGCTGCGGGCCCGGCTCAACACGCTGGTGCGCGGCTTCTTCGACGCCCGCGGCGTGCTCGAGGTGGAAACCCCGGTGATGTCGCGCGCCGGCAATACCGATCCGAACATCGCCTCGTTCCAGGTCGAGTTTTCCGGGCGCACCGAGGGCGCGCCGCGCACCCGCTGGCTGCGCACCTCCGCCGAGTTCCCGATGAAGCGCCTGCTGGCCGCCGGCCTGGGCGACTGCTACGAGCTGGGCCGGGTGTTCCGCGACGGCGAGGCCGGTGGCCGCCACAACCCGGAGTTCACCATGCTCGAGTGGTACCGGGTCGGCATGCCGCTGGAGGCGTTGATCGAGGAGACCGCCACGCTGGTCCGCGAGGCCCTGGCGCTGGTCGGACGCGGCGCGCGGCCGCTGCGCACCAGCTACCGCGAGCTGTTCCTCGATGCACTCGGCCTGGATCCGATGACCGCCTCCCTCAGCGAGCTGCAGTCCGCCTTCACCGGCACCGTCGATCCCGGCGGCCTGGTCCGCGACGACTGGCTGGACCTGCTGATGACCCACCAGATCCAGGCCGGCTTCCCGCCCGACCAGCTGTTGGCGGTGCATGACTACCCGGCCAGCCAGTGCGCGCTGGCCAGGGTCGCCCCGCGCGGCGATGTCGAGGTCGCCGAGCGCTTCGAGCTGTACCTCGGCCCGCTGGAACTGGCCAACGGCTACCACGAACTGCTGGACGCGGACGAGCAGCGCCGCCGCTTCCAGCGCGACCACGCGGTGCGTCGGGCTCGCGGCGACGTGTTGCCGCCGCTGGACGAGGCCCTGCTGGCCGCGCTCGGGTCGGGCATGCCGGCCTGCAGCGGGGTGGCCCTGGGTATCGACCGCCTGCTGATGGCCATGCTCGGCACCGGCCGGATCGCCGACGTGCTGGCCTACGACTTCGCCCACGCCTGACGCCATGACCGACATCGACTTCGACCGCTACGACCGCATCCGCCCGATCCGCTGGACCGGAGATGCGCTGGAGTTGCTGGACCAGCGACGGCTGCCGTTCGAGGTGGACTACGTGCGCTGCATCAGCAGCGACGACGTGGCGGAAGCGATCCGCAGCCTGACCGTGCGCGGCGCGCCGGCGATCGGCATTGCCGCGGCCTGGGGCGTGGTGCTGGCGTCCCGGGTCATCGAGGCATCCGGAGGCGGCGAGGCGGCGGTGAAGCTGCAGCCGGCGATCGAGGCGCTCAATGCCGCCCGCCCGACCGCGGTGAACCTGGCCTGGGCGCTGGCGCGCATGCGCGCGGCCCTGGTCGGGGCAGGGCCGGACTGGCGCGCGATACTGGAGGCGCAGGCACGGGCCATCGCCGACGAGGACCTGGCCGCCAACCGCCGCATGGGCGCGCTGGGCGCCGCGCTGATCGAGCCGGGCAGCAACGTGCTGACCCACTGCAATACCGGCTCGCTGGCCACCGCCGGCTTCGGCACTGCGCTGGGCGTGATCCGCGCCGGGGTCGCCCAGGGTCGCATCGGGCAGGTGTACGCCGGTGAGACCCGGCCCTGGCTGCAGGGCGCGCGGCTCACCGTGTGGGAGCTGGAGCAGGACGGCATCGCGCCGACCCTGATCGCCGATGCGGCCGCCGCGCACCTGATGCGCACCGGGCGGGTGCAGTGGGTCATCGTCGGTGCCGACCGCATCTGCGCCAATGGCGACACCGCCAACAAGATCGGCACCTACCAGCTGGCCATCGCCGCGCGCCACCATGGCGTCGGCTTCATGGTCGCCGCGCCGTCCTCGACGGTGGACATGGCCACCGCCGACGGCGATGCGATCCACATCGAGGAGCGCGATCCCGGCGAGCTGTTCGGCCTGGGCGGGGTGCGTACCGCGGCGACCGGCGTGGGCGCGTGGAACCCGGTGTTCGACGTCACCCCGCACGGCTTGATCGATGCGATCGTCACCGAGCGCGGGGTGGTCGACAGGCCCGACGCGGCGGCGATGCGCTTGGCCTTCGGCTGACCGGGGCGTGCGGCGGCCGGCAGCGCGCAAGTCCTTGTTTTTTCGTTGAAACGGCCAACGTCGGCGGTGCTGGTGTGATATCATTTCACGTCTTTTGCACACCGCCCCGGACGGGGCCTGAAACGGAAACCCGATGGCCGAATCCGCCAAGGAAATCATCCCCGTAAACCTCGAGGACGAGATGCGCCGCAGCTACCTCGATTACGCCATGAGCGTGATCGTGGGCCGCGCGCTCCCGGACATCCGGGACGGCCTCAAGCCGGTGCACCGCCGGGTGCTGTTCGCCATGAACGAGCTCGGCGCGCACAGCAACAAGCCGTACTTCAAGTCGGCGCGAATCGTCGGCGACGTGATCGGCAAGTACCACCCGCATGGCGACCAGTCGGTGTACGACACCCTGGTGCGCATGGCGCAGCCGTTCTCGCTGCGCTACATGCTGGTCGACGGGCAGGGCAACTTCGGCTCCATCGACGGCGACTCGGCCGCGGCGATGCGTTACACCGAGGCGCGCATGGCCCGGCTCACCCACCAGCTGATGGCCGACATCGACAAGGAAACCGTCGATTTCCAGCCCAACTACGACGAGAAGGAGTTCGAGCCCACGGTCATGCCGACCCGGGTGCCGAACCTGCTGGTCAACGGCTCGGCCGGCATCGCCGTCGGCATGGCGACCAACATCCCGCCGCACAACCTGTGCGAGGTGGTCGACGCGACCATCGCGATGATCGACAACCCGGAGATCGACGTCGAAGGGCTGATGGAGCACATCCCCGGCCCCGACTTCCCGACCGCCGGCATCATCAACGGCACCTCCGGGATCATCAACGCCTACCGCACCGGCCGCGGCCGGGTGCGCATGCGCGCGCGGGCGGCGATCGAGGTCGCCGACAACGGCCGCGAGTCGATCATCGTCACCGAGATCCCGTACCAGGTGAACAAGGCGAAGCTGATCGAGAAGATCGCCGAGCTGGTCAAGGAAAAGCGCCTGGAGGGCATCAGCGAGCTGCGCGACGAGTCCGACAAGGACGGCATGCGCATCTACATCGAGGTCAAGCGCGGCGAGTCGGCCGACGTCGTGCTCAACAACCTCTACCAGCAGACCCAGATGGAGTCGGTGTTCGGCATCAACATGGTCGCCCTGGTGGACGGCCGGCCGAGGCTGGTGAACCTCAAGGACGTGCTGGAGGCCTTCGTGCGCCACCGCCGCGAGGTGGTCACCCGCCGCACCATCTTCGAGCTGCGCAAGGCGCGTGCCCGCGCCCATGTGCTCGAGGGGCTGACCGTCGCGCTGGCCAACATCGACGAGATGATCGAGCTGATCAAGTCCTCGCCGACGCCGGTGGAGGCGCGCGAGCGCATGCTTGCCCGCACCTGGGACCCTGGCCTGGTCGCCAGCCTGCTCGAAGCCTCCGGTGCCGGGGCCTCCAAGCCCGAGGACCTGCCCAGGGGCGTGGGCCTGATCGACGGCCAGTACCGCCTGACCGAGACCCAGGCCCAGCAGATCCTGGAGATGCGCCTGCATCGCCTGACCGGGCTGGAGCAGGACAGGCTCACCGACGAGTACCGCCAGCTGCTGGAGACCATCCGCGGGCTGATCGAGATCCTCGAGGATCCCGAGGTGCTGCTGGAGGTGATCCGCACCGAGCTGCGCAACCTGCGCGAGGAGTTCGGCGACGAGCGCCGCAGCGAGATCCGCGAGAGCGAGGAGGACCTGGACATCCTCGACCTGATCGCGCCCGAGGACGTGGTCGTCACCCTCTCGCACACCGGCTATGCCAAGCGCCAGCCGGTCAGCAGCTACCGCGCGCAGAAGCGCGGCGGTCGCGGCCGCAACGCCGCGGCGATGAAGGACGAGGACTTCATCGAACGGCTGTGGCTGGTCAATACCCACGACACCCTGCTGACCTTCACCAGTGCCGGCCGGGTGTTCTGGCTGCCGGTGCACCAGCTGCCGGATGCCGGCCCGAATGCCCGCGGGCGGCCGATCATCAACTGGATCCCGCTGGAGGAGGGCGAGCTGGTGCAGGCGGTGCTCCCGGTGCGCGAGTACCGCGAGGACTGCTACGTGTTCTTCGCCACCCGCAACGGCACGGTCAAGAAGACCCCGCTCACCGAGTACGCCTACCGCCTGCAGCGCGGCAAGATCGCCATCAACCTTGACGAGGGCGACGAGCTGGTCAACGTCGAGCTGACCGACGGCAGCCGCGACGTGATGCTGTTCTCCAGCCATGGCAAGGCGGTGCGCTTCGCCGAGGACGAGGTCCGCGCGATGGGCCGCACCGCCACCGGGGTGCGCGGCATGCGCCTGCCCGAGGGCGAGCACGTGGTCAGCCTGGTGGTGGTCGATGGCGACGGCGACATCCTCACCGCCAGTGCCCGCGGGTTCGGCAAGCGCACCCCGCTGGAGGAGTACGCGCGCAAGGGTCGTGGAATCCAGGGCGTGACGGCGATCCGCACCACCGAACGCAACGGTCGGCTGGTCGGGGCGATCCAGCTCACCGAGGAGCACGAGGTGCTGCTGATCTCCGATGCCGGCACCCTGGTGCGCACGCGTGCCTCGGAGATCTCGCAGGTCGGCCGCAATACCCAGGGCGTGACCCTGATGCGGGTCGGCGAGGGCGAGACGCTGCAGGCGGTGGAGCGGCTGGATGCCTCGCTCGACGACGAAGAGGCCGACGAAGACGCCGGTGCGGGCGAGGTGATCGATCCCGCGGCGGCGGACGCCCCCGCGCAGGATGGTCCGGCCGGACCGGATCAGCCCGGCACCCGGGCCTGAGCCCGCCGCCAGGTGCGTGAAAAGGGAGGGGCCGGCATTGCCGGCCCCTTTTCGTTGCGCTGGGCGGTTGCGGCTCAGTCCAGTTGCGACAGCACGTGCTCGGCCGAGGAGACCCGGTACTCGCCGGGCGCCTCGACGAACAGCTCACGCACCACGCCGTCCTCGACGACCATGGCAAAGCGCTTGGCGCGGATGCCCATCCCGTAACCGCTGGCATCGAGCTCCAGGCCGAGCGCGCGGGCGAACTCGGCGTTGCCGTCGGCCAGCATCATCATGCCGTCGGGCACGCCCTGGCTCTCGCCCCAGGCCTGCATCACGAAGGGGTCGTTGACCGACAGGCAGGCGACGCGGACGCCACGGTCGCGGAAGTCCTGGAAGTGCTGCACGAAACCTGGCAGGTGCTGCTCCGAACAGGTGGGGGTGAAGGCACCGGGGACCGCGAACAGCACGGTCTTGCCCTCGCCGAACAGGGCGTGGGTGTCGACCGTCTCCACGCCGCCGTTGGCGATGCGCTTGAGGGGCACTTCCGGGAGGGCGTCGCCGACGTTGATGCTCATCTGGAACTCCGGTGGGGAAAGGCCAAAGTGTATCCGTGCCACGTTCGCCGGGCGCTCACGCCTTGAACCGGCCCGCCGGTGCAACCATGTCGGGCGGGTAATGCGCGCGTGTGCGCAGTGGAGCCATCGATGCAGTTCAAGGACTACTACGAGACCCTCGGGATAGAGCCCAGTGCGGGCGAGGCGGAGATCAAGACCGCCTATCGCAGGCTGGCGCGCAAGTACCACCCCGACGTGAGCAAGGAGGCCGACGCCGAAGACCGGTTCAAGGCCGTCAACGAGGCCTACGAGGCCCTTCGCGATCCGCAGAAGCGGGCCGCCTACGACCAGTTGCGGGCCCGCGGCTACCGGCCCGGCGACGAGGTCCGGCCGCCGCCCGGCGGCTTCGGTGGCGGCGGGTTCGACGGGGTGGATTTCGAGGAGATCTTCGCCGGCGGCGGGGCCGGGGGGGGCTTCAGCGATTTCTTCGAGCAGATGTTCGGGCAGGGCCGCGGCTTCGGCGGCGGCCAGGGTGGCTTCCGCCAGCAGCCGGGCGCCCGTCCACGACGCGATACCCGGGCCAAGCTCTCGGTGCCGCTGGAGGCGGTCTACGCCGGTGACAGCGTGCGCATCAACGTGGGCGGTCGCGCACTGGACCTGAAAGTGCCCAGGGGGATCTCCCCCGGCAAGTCGATCCGCCTGGGCGGTCAGGGCAGCGGCGGGGGCGACCTGCTGCTGGAGGTGGAGTACGCCGCCCATCCGAACTTCGAGGTCGACGGGCGCAACGTGATCCACGTGTTGCCGGTGGCGCCGTGGGAGGCCGCGCTGGGAACCACGCTGGCGGTGCCGACACTGGGCGGCCAGGTGGAGTTGCGGATTCCGTCGAAGTCCGAGGCCGGGCGCAAGCTGCGCCTTCGCGGGCGCGGCCTGCCGGGCGGTCCGGGCGAGGCGGACGGCGACCAGATCGTCGAGCTCGAGGTCCTTGCCCCGGTGCCGCGGGACGAGGCGCAGGTCCAGGCCTACGAGCAGATGCGCGACGCGTTCGGGGAGGGCTGGCGTCGCGATTGAGCCGCCCGGCGGGCCGGTGTCAGCCCGGCAGGAGCTGGGAGATCACCTCGCCCAGGTCGACCTCGTTGAACGGCTTGGTGATGTAGGCGCGGGCTCCCTGGCGCATGCCCCAGACGCGGTCGGTGTCCTGGTCCTTGGTGGTGACCAGGACCACCGGGATGTGGCGCGTGGCCTCGTCGCGGCAGATCGAGCGGGTGGCTTGGAAGCCATTGAGGTTCGGCATCACCACGTCCATGAGCACCAGGTCGGGCAGCTCGCGCCGGGTGATCTCGACACCCTCGGCACCGTCCTCGGCGGTGAGTGCCTCGTGGCCCAGCTTCTCCACGATGCGACGTATCCCCATCAGCTGTGAGGGCGAGTCGTCGACGATGAGGATGCGGGCCATGGGTACTCCGGGGCTGGACGACAGATTGTAGCCGGGCGCGGCAGGCTGGCAAGCTGGGTCAGAATGTGACCAGCGTGCGCCCCAGCGAACCGCCGGCAAGCATCAACCGGAAAACCTCCGGGAGCCCCGCCAGCTCCACCTCGCGGGTGCAGACGTCGTCGAGGCGGTCGGGTTTCCAGTCGCTGGCCAGGTGTTGCCAGACCGCATCGCGGATGTCGCGTGCGGTCCCGGCCGAGGCCACGCCCAGCAACGACACGCCGCGGATGATGAAGGGCATCACCGTGGCCTCCAGTTCCGCCGAGGCGGCCAGCCCTGCGCTGGCGACGTTGCCGTAGGGCGCGGTCTGCGCCAGCAGGCTGGCGAGCATCGGCCCGCCGACGTTGTCCAGCCCGCCACCGAAGCGCGCCGACTCCATCGGCCGGACGGTGGCCAGCGTCTCGCGGCCGAGTACTTCGCTCGCGCCCAGCCGGCGCAGGTAATCGTGCTGGTCGGCCTTGCCGCTGACCGCGTGCACCTCGTAGCCCGCCTTGCTGAAGATCGACACCGCCAGCGAACCCACGCCCCCGGTGGCGCCGGTCACGGCCAGCGGGCCCAGCGCCGGCAGCTGCCGGTTCTCGACCATGCGGAACAGCGCCAGCGCCGCGGTGAAGCCGGCGGTGCCCAGGATCATCGCCTCGCGCAGGCTGAGGCCGGCGGGCAGGGGCACGGTCCACTTCGACTCCAGCCGCACGTAGCGGCTGTAGCCGCCATCACGGGTCTCGCTGAGGCCACAGCCGGTGACCAGCACCTTGTCGCCCTCGCGGAAGGCGGGGTCGCTGGAACGCACCACGTGGCCGGCCGCGTCGATGCCGCCCACCAGCGGAAAGCGCCGCAGGATCCGGCCCTCGCCGGTGCCTGCCAGCGCGTCCTTGAAGTTGACCGAGGAGTGCGCCGCCTCGATCACCACCTCGCCCGGCGCCAGTTCGTCGAGCGAAACCTGCTCGATGCCGCTGCGGTAACCGGCGTCGTCGTTGTGGATGCGGAAGGCGTCGAAACGTGCGGGGATGCTCACGGTGCAAGGCACTCCGGTAGGGGGGAGGGCCATTGTGCGGCATCACCCCTGGTGGCGTCAGCGCAGCGCCGTGCGCTTCTTGCCCTCCAGCCATTTCCCGTTGGGAAGCGGCCGGTACGCGCGCATCCAGGCCAGCATCGCGTCGATGTCCTCGCCCAGCCACAGGTCGTCGCGCTGCTCCGGGTGCACGAAGCGCTCGCCGACCATGCGCTCCATCATCGCCGCCAACGGCCGGTAGAAGCCCCGGACATCAAGGAACGCGCACGGCTTGTCGCCGATCCCCAGCTGCCGCCAGGTCAGCATCTCGAACATCTCCTCGAGGGTGCCGAAGCCCCCGGGCAGGGCGACGAAACCATCGGCCAGGTCGAACATGCGTTGCTTGCGCTGGTGCATGTTGGCGACGACCTCCAGCCGGGTTGCGCCCTTGTGCGCCATCTCCAGGTTGACCAGCTGCTCGGGGATCACCCCGGTGACCTCGCCGCCGGCTTCCAGCACCGCGTCGGCCACGATCCCCATCAGCCCGACGTTGCCGCCGCCGTAGACGAGGCCCAAGCCCTCTTCGGCAAGGCGGCGGCCGAGCAGGGCGGCGGTTTCGGCAAATCCCGGGTCGGCCCCGACGTTGGAGCCGCAGTAGACACAGATCGAGCGCATTCGGTTACTCCGGAAAGCAAACTGCCGGCGTCCTTCCAGGATCACCGGCAGCGGTATCGGGGGCCGTCCCCGCGTGCGCGGGGATACGGTGGGGACGGCGTCAGTTGGCCTTGTGGATGGCGCGCTTGTCGACGGCCATCGCGGCGTCGTGGATCACCTCCGACAGGCTCGGGTGCGCGTGGCAGATCCGCGCCAGGTCGTCGGCCGACCCGCTGAACTCCATCGTCAGCACGCCCTCGTGGACCAGTTCGGACACGTTCGCGCCGACCAGGTGCATGCCCAGGACGCGGTCGGTCTCGGCGTGCGCCAGGACCTTCACGAAGCCCGCCGGCTCGGCCATCGCCACCGCACGGCCGTTGGCGGCGAACGGGAAGCTGCCGGCCTTGTACGGGATGCCTTCTTCCTTGAGCTGCTCCTCGGTCTTGCCGACCCAGGCCAGCTCCGGCTCGGTGTAGATGACCCACGGGATGGTGTCGAGGTTGACGTGGCCGGGCAGGCCGCCGATCAGCTCGGCCACCGCGATGCCTTCCTCGAAGCCCTTGTGCGCCAGCATCGGGCCGCGCACGCAGTCGCCCACCGCCCAGACGCCATCGACGCCGGTGTGGCAGTGCTCGTCGACCTGGATCCGGCCGCGCTCGTCCAGCTTCACGCCGGTGTCGTCGGCCAGCAGGCCCCGGGACGCGGCCTTGCGGCCCACCGCCACCAGCAGCTTGTCGAACACCACGGTCTGCTCGCCGTCCTTGCCGGCGTAGGTGACATGGACTTCCTTGCCGTCGCCGCCATCCCTGACCTCGGCCTTGCTGACCTTGGCACCCACGCGGATGTCCAGGCCCTGCTTCTTGAACTCGCGGGCGGCGACCTTCGAGACCTCGGCGTCGGCCGCGGCCAGGAAGCTGTCGGCGGCCTCCAGCACGATGACTTCCGCGCCCAGGCGCTTCCACACGCTGCCCAGTTCCAGGCCGATCACGCCGGCACCGATCACGCCCAGGCGCTTCGGGGTGGACTGGAAGTCCAGCGCGCCGACGTTGTCGACGATGGTCTCGCCGTCGAACTTCGCGAACGGCAGCTCGATCGAGTCCGAACCGGCGGCGATGACGACGTTGGTGCCCTTGAGCTCGACCTCGCTGCCATCGTGCTGCTTGACCTTGACCACGTTGCCCTTGTGCAGGGTGCCGAAGCCGTAATACGCGGTGACCTTGTTGGCCTTGAACAGCTGGGCGATGCCGCCGGTGAATTGCTTGACGATCTTGTCCTTGCGGCCAACCATCGTCGGCACGTCGATCGCCGCATCGCTGGTGGTGATGCCGTGCTGGTCGAAGATATGGCCCAGGTTCCAGAACTGGCGCGAGCTGTCGAGCAGCGCCTTGGACGGAATGCAGCCCACGCGCAGGCAGGTACCGCCCAGCGCCGGCTTGCCGTCCTTGCCCAGCGCGGCGTCGATGCACGCGGTCTTCAGCCCCAGCTGCGCGGCACGGATGGCGGCGTGGTACCCCGCGGGGCCCGCGCCGATGACAACAACGTCGTAATTCTCGGACATCTCGGGTTCCTTCAATTTGTCGTTTCAGGAGCCAGGTAACGGGAACGGGGAGCGGGAAGCGAGTGGAATGCCCTCACTCGTTCCTCACTCCTCTCCACTCGTTCCTCGCTTTTACAGGTCCAGCAGCATGCGCTGCGGGTTCTCGAGCTGGTTCTTGATGTCCACCAGGAACAGCACCGCGTCCTTGCCGTCGATGATCCGGTGGTCGTAGCTGATGGCGACGTACATCATCGGCGCGGCGACGACCTGGCCGTTCTCGACGATCGCCTGCTCCTTGATCGCGTGCATGCCCAGGATGGCGCTCTGCGGCGGATTGACGATCGGGGTGGAGAACAGCGAACCGAAGGTGCCGCCGTTGGTGATGGTGAAGGTGCCGCCCTGCAGGTCGTCCAGGGTCAGCTTGCCGTCGCGGGCGCGGGTGGCGTAGTCGGCGATCTGCTTCTCGATGTCGGCGAAACCCATCGACTCGGCGTTGCGCAGGACCGGGGTGACCAGGCCCTTCTCGGTCGACACCGCGATCGAGACGTCGGCGTAGCCGCGGTAGAGGATGTCGTTGCCGTCGACCGAGGCGTTGACCACCGGGTAGCGCTGCAGCGCATTGGCGGCCGCCTTCACGAAGAAGCTCATGAAGCCCAGCTTGATGCCGTGCGCCTTGAGGAACGCCTCGCCGTGCTGCTTGCGCATGTCCATGACCGCCTTCATGTTGATCTCGTTGAACGAGGTCAGCATGGCGATCGAGTCCTTGGACTGCATCAGCCGTTCGGCGATGCGCGCGCGCATGCGGGTCATCGGCACGCGCTCTTCCGGACGGTTGCCGCCGGCCTTGCCGACGCCGGCGTTGCGGGCGTAGTTGACCAGGTCTTCCTTGGTCACCGCGCCGCGGCGGCCGCTGCCTTCGACCTGCGACGGGTCGATGCCTTCCTTGTTGGCGGTGAAGCGCGCACCCGGGGGCAGCTCGTCGGCCTTGCCGCCGGACGGCGCCGCGGCCTTCGCCGGCTCGCCCTTCTTCGCGTCCTGCTTGCCGGCGTCGGCCTTGTCGCCCTCGGCCTTCGCCTCGTCCTTGCCCTTGTCGCCGCCCGCGGCCACCGCGCCTTCCTCGACGATCGCCAGCACCTGCTCGCTGGTCACGGTGTCGCCGGAGTCGAACTTGATCTCCTTGAGCACGCCGTCGACGGGGGAGGGGACCTCCAGCACGACCTTGTCGGTCTCGAGGTCGACCAGGTTCTCGTCGCGGCTGACGGCATCACCGGGCTTCTTGTGCCAGGTGGCGATGGTGGCGTCGGAAACGGATTCGGGCAGGACCGGAACTTTGATCTCGGTGCTCATGGGCTTGGCATCCTGAAGTCTTGAAGGCGTAAGGAGGGGCGGGGCCGCGGACGTGCCGCGGCGGCAGGATCAGTCGGTGGGATTCTCGCCGCGCAGCGGGTTGGCCAGGGCATCGGCGACCAGGCGCTCCTGCTCGACCACGTGGTCGGCGAAGTGGCCGACGGCCGGCGACGGCGAACGCGGGCGACCGGCGTAGTTCAAACCCTGGCCCTCGGCCAGGCAATGGGTCAGGTGGTGGCGGATCTGGTACCACGCGCCCTGGTTCTGCGGCTCTTCCTGGCACCACACCACGTCGGCCTGCGGGAACCGGGCCAGCTCGGCGGCCAGTTCCTCGCGGGGGAACGGGTACAGCTGCTCGACGCGGACCAGCGCCACGTCCGCGGCGCCGCTCTTCTGCAGGGTTTCCAGCAGGTCGTAGTAGACCTTGCCGCCGCACACGACCACGCGCTTGACCTTCTGCGGATCGGCGGAGGCGTCGGGGATCAGCTTCTGGAAGCCGCCGCCGGCCAGCTCGTCCAGCGAGGAGACCGCCAGCTTGTGGCGCAGCAGCGACTTGGGCGTCATCACCACCAGCGGCTTGCGGGTCTGCATGTGCATCTGCCGGCGGATCATGTGGAAGGCCTGGGCCGGGGTGGTCGGGGTGCAGACCACCATGTTGTCCAGCGCGCACAGCTGCAGGAAGCGCTCCAGGCGCGCCGAACTGTGCTCCGGGCCCTGGCCCTCGTAGCCGTGCGGCAGGAACAGCGCCAGCCCGCACAGCCGGCCCCACTTGGCCTCGCCCGAGGAAAGGAACTGGTCGATGACCACCTGGGCGCCGTTGGCGAAATCGCCGAACTGGGCCTCCCAGATGTCCAGGGTGTTCGGGTCGGCGGTCGCGTAGCCGTACTCGAAGGCCATCACCGCCTCCTCGCTGAGCAGCGAGTCGATGATGGTGACGTCCGACGGCTCCTGCACCAGCTCGCGCAGCGGCAGGTAGTACTCGTCGGTGGTCTGCTCGTGCAGGATCGCGTGGCGGTGGAAGAAGGTGCCGCGGCCGCTGTCCTGGCCGACCAGGCGCAGCTTGTAGCCCTCGCTGAGCAGGGTGGCGTAGGCCAGGTTCTCGGCGAAGCCCCAGTCACCGGGCTGCTCGCCGGCGGCCATCTTGCGGCGGTCGGCGTAGATCTTGTCCACGCGTGCGTGCAGCTTGACCGCGTCGGGGATGGTGTTGATGCGCTGGGCCAGCTGGTCCAGGTTGCCGCGGTCGAAGCGGGTGTCGACCGGATCGGCGAGCTTGCCGTGCAGGAAGCGGTTCCAGTCGACGGTGAACTCGTCGGGCTTGACGGTGACCACCTCGGTGGTGACCTCGCCGGCGTCGAGCCGGTCGCGGTAGGCGTCGACCATGGCCTTGGCCTGGTCGCCGTCGATCACGCCCTCGTCGATCAGCTGCTTCGCGTACAGCTCGCGCGGCACCGGGTGCTTGCGGATCACCTGGTACATCAGCGGCTGGGTCGCGGCCGGCTCGTCGGCCTCGTTGTGGCCGTTGCGGCGGTAGCAGACCAGGTCGATGACCACGTCCTTGCCGAAGGTGTTGCGGAAGTCCAGCGCCAGCTCGGCGCAGAACACCACCGCCTCGGGGTCGTCGCCGTTCACGTGCAGGATCGGCGCGCCGACCATCTTGGCCACGTCGGTGCAGTACAGGGTGGAGCGGGCGTCCTCGGCTTCGCTGGTGGTGAAACCGACCTGGTTGTTGACCACGATGTGCACCGTGCCGCCGACGCGGAAGCCGCGGGCCTGCGACATCTGCAGCAGTTCCATTCCCACGCCCTGACCGGCGAACGCGGCATCGCCGTGGATCAGCACCGGCAGCACCTGCTCGCGCGCGGAATCGCCGCCGCGGCGGGTCTGGCGCGAGCGCACCGAGCCGGCGACCACCGGGTTGACGATCTCCAGGTGCGAGGGGTTGAAGGCCAGCGCCAGGTGCACCGGGCCACCGGGGGTGGCGACATCGGCGCTGTAGCCCATGTGGTACTTCACGTCGCCGGCGTGGGCCAGCTCGTTGTGCTCGAACTTGCCCTCGAATTCGTCGAACAGCTTGCGCGGCGGCTTGCCCAGGGTATTGACCAGCACGTTCAGGCGACCGCGGTGGGCCATGCCGATCACCACTTCCTGGCCACCCTGCTCGCCGGCGCGGCGGATGGTGGTGTCCATCAGCGGGATCAGGGCATCGCCACCTTCCAGCGAGAAGCGCTTCTGCCCGACGTACTTGGTGCCCAGGTAGCGCTCCAGGCCGTCGGCGGCAACCAGCCGCTCGAGGATGCGCTTCTTCTGCTCGGCGGTGCGGCCATAGTTGCCGCCGGCCTTTTCCAGGCGCCGGTAGACCCAGCGGCGCTGGTCGGCCTCGGCGATGTGCATGAACTCCGCGCCGATCGAGCCGGTGTAGGTGGACTTGAGCAGCTTGAACAGCTCGCCCAGCTTCATCCGCTCCTGGCCGGCCACGCCGCCGGTGCTGAACTCGTCGCCGAGGTCGGCACCCGACAGGCCGTGGAAGCCGAGTTCGAGGTCCGGGGCGTCGACGCCCCTGGACAGGCCGAGCGGGTCGAGGTTGGCACCCAGGTGGCCGCGCGAGCGGTAGGCGGTGATCAGCCTGCCGACGTGGCGTTCGCGTTCGTCGCCGTGCGGGGCGGCGCTGCGGCCGGCGTTGCGCGAGGCCTCCCTGATGGTCTGCAGGACCGCGGAGTGGGGCACATCGCCTGCCTCCCGGCCCTGCAGGCCGTCGAAGTACCTGCGCCACCCGTCGTCCACGCTGTCGGGGGCGACGAGGTATTGCTCGTAGAGGTCTTCGATGTAGGCGGCGTTGGCGCCGAGCTGGGAGGACTGGGCGAACTGCTTCAGGAGGCTGGTCACGATGACAGGGGCGACTCGAGTGGGGAGGGATGGCACCCGAGGCACTCTTGGCGCCTGTTCAGGTACTCAAGACCGGCGATTATAGCGGCCGGCGTCGTTGGAGCGTGGCAAAAAACGGCGAAAGGAAGGGATTGTTCCGTTCCCGCCCCGACGCGGTTCATTCAGGTTCAGTCTCGATCTTCAGATTCCAAGCGCGCGGAACTCCGTGCACGGCCGCGCGCGCCCCCAGAAGGGATCGAAAACGCCCTTCAGTTGCCGCGCCCGGGCGGGCCGGTCCAGGGCGGTTTCGCCCTCGGGACGGTTGCCCAGTGGCCGGAACAGCCAGCCACCCGCGTCGCTGGCCAGGAACGCCGACGGGTAGCTGCGGTCCACCTGTTCCTCGACTGCGCGGAACGCCAGCGCGCTGGGCAGGCGCTGGCCGAGTTCGATCAGCGGCGCCAGCGCCTCACGTGCGCTGCGCGGTTCCTGTAGCAGGATGCGGATCTCCCCGCGCCGGGTCGCCAGCCCGCGGAAGGCCTCGACCACGTCCGGCCGGTCGAGCACGCCGGGATCGAGGTCGCGGCTGTAGACCAGCAGCTGCCGACGGGCGCCGGCCACCACGCCCAGCGTCGCGGCCACCAGCGCACGGCGGTCGCCGATGGTGGACGGTGCGTGGAAGCTCCGGCGCATCAGCAGGTGGTCGATGCCGGCATCGTCGAAGTGCCCGCCCTCGGGCAGGAACCCGGCGCGGGCATAGAAGCCGGTCGCGTGGGTCTGCGCAGCCAGGGTGACGTCCGGCCAGCCGGACTGGCGGGCACGTTCCACCAGGGCCCCCAGGAGCGCCTCGCCCACGCCGCGCCCGCGCCATTCGCGCAACACCGCCATCCGTCCGATCGTGCGTTTGGGGGTCAGCCGCCCGGTGCCGACCGGCCGGCCTTCAGCATCCAGGGCGAGCACGTGCTGGCTGAGCGGGTCGAGCTCGTCCCATTCAAGTTCCGCGGGTACCTGCTGCTCGTCGACGAAGACCGGGTGGCGGACCGCCTGCAGCTGGGCGCTGGCGGCCGCGTAGTCGACATGCTCGATGCGGAAGCCGGGACCGGGCATGGCTCAGTCCCCGTCGCCGGACAACAGGAAGTGCCCGGCCTGCACCAGATCGTCCAGGCAGGCGCGGCCGGCCGGCGAGAGCGCGCCGACCGTCGCGGCATCGAGCACGCGGGCATTGGCTAGGCACCGCGCATCGGCTTGCGGCAGATGCCAGGCTTCGCCGTTGGCGAACAGTTGCGTGTCCGCGCCGTCGCCGTGCCACGCCATCCGCGAATACGGGTGCCGGTGCAGGACCAGGCCGGCGGCCAGCGCCTGCCCGGTTTCCGCCGGGGTCGGCAGGTCCGGTGCCGGTGCGACCTCGACGGCGTTGCGGTAGGTGGTGATGAAACGGCCGAACCAGTCACCGAGGGCGGCCGGGTCGGTGCGCAGCCGGTCCAGCGCCTGGCGGACCCGGTCGAGCGCGGCCGCGTCGATCCGCGCCGGGTCGTCGGGCAGGGCGAGGTCGGGATCCTGGTAGCGGGTGCTGTCGTCGGCCGCGGCCAGCACGTGGTCGACGTAGTCGCCCAGCAGCTCGGCCGAGGAGGGCGCGCGCATCCCGACCGAGAAGGTCAGGCAGGCATCCTCGGCCACCCCGTGGTGCGGCACGCCCGGCGGCAGGTAGAGCATGTCGCCCGGGCCGAGCACCCAGTCGTGGCTGGGATGGAACCGGCGCAGCAGCTTGAGCTCGACATCGTCGCGGAAGTCCGTCGGCGGGTTGGCGCCGGCATCGATCTGCCAGCGCCGGTGGCCATGGGCCTGCAGCAGGAACACGTCGTACTGGTCGACGTGGGCGCCCACCGAACCGCCGGGGGCGGCGAAGGACACCATGATGTCGTCCAGCCGCCAGCGCGGCAGGAAGCCGAAGTGCTCCAGCAGCGCGGCGATGTCCGGGTCCCACTTGTCCACGTCCTGCACCAGCAGGGTCCAGTCGTGGTCCGGCATCCCCGGGAACTTCTCCTCGGGGAACGGCCCGGTTTCCAGTGTCCAGGCGTCGCGCTGGCGGTCGTGGCGGACGATCCGCGCCAGCACGCCGTCCTCGCAGGCCAGGCCGGCCAGGTCGCCGGGCTCGATGGGCGAGCGGTAGCCGGCGAATGCGTTGCGTACCAGCAGCGGGCGCTTCTGCCAGTAGTCGCGCAGGAAGTCGGCCGGCGGCATGCCCAGCGGCGACTGGTCCGTGCCGTCGACCTCGATCGCGAACGCGCCGTCGCCAGGGTCCGGTGCGGCCATGTCAGATCTCCCGGGCGAGGCGTTCGGCGTGGCCGGTATAGCTGCCGGGGGTCATTTCCAGCAGCCGCTGCCTGGCCCCGGCGGGCAGCTCGAGGCCCTCGATGAAGCCGCGCATGGAGTCGGGGGTGATGCCCTGGCCGCGGGTGAGCGCCTTGAGCTGCTCGTACGGATTGGGCAGGCCGTGGCGGCGCATGACCGTCTGCACCGCCTCGGCCAGCACCTCCCAGGAGGCCTCCAGGTCCGCGGCCAGCCGCTCGGGATTGGCCGACAGCTTGCCCAGCCCGCGGGCCAGCGCGTCGTAGCCGATCAGCGCATGCCCGAACGCGGTGCCCAGCGCCCGCAGGGTGGTGGAGTCGGTCAGGTCGCGCTGCCAGCGGCTGATCGGCAGCTTGCCGGCGAAATGGCCCAGCAGGGCATTGGCGATGCCGAAGTTGCCTTCGGCGTTCTCGAAGTCGATCGGGTTGACCTTGTGCGGCATGGTCGAACTGCCGACCTCGCCTTCCTTGAGAGCCTGCCTGAAGTAGCCCAGCGAAATGTAGCCCCAGATGTCGCGGCACAGGTCGATGGCGATGGTGTCGATGCGCGCCTGCGCGTCACACAGCTCGGCGATGCCGTCGTGCGGCTCGATCTGGGTGGTGTACGGCTGCCAGTCCAGGCCCAGGGAGCGGACGAAGCGCTCGGAAAAGGCCGGCCAGTCGACCTCGGGATAGGCGGCCAGGTGGGCGTTGTAATTGCCCACCGCGCCGTTGATCTTGCCCGGCATCGGCAGTCCGGCGAGGACCTCGCGCTGGCGGCGCAGGCGCGCCACCACGTTGGCCAGTTCCTTGCCCACGGTGGTCGGCGAGGCGGTCTGGCCGTGGGTACGCGAGAGCATCGGCAGCCCGGCGTGCTCGTGCGACATCGCGCGCAGGGTGTCGAGCAGCCCGTCCAGCCGCGGCAGCATCACGTCCCTGCGGGCCTGGTCCAGCATCAGCGCGTAGCTGAGATTGTTGATGTCCTCGCTGGTGCAGGCGAAGTGGACGAACTCCAGCGCCGGCGCCAGCCCGGCGTCGTCGCGCAGCCGTTCCTTGATCAGGTACTCCACCGCCTTGACGTCGTGGTTGGTGGTGCGCTCGATCTCCTTGACCCGGGCCGCGTCTTCGACCGACAGGCCGTCGGCCAGCGTGCGCAGGCGGGCGGCCGCCTCGCCGGAGAAGGGCTCCAGCTCGGTGATCGCCGGTTCGGCGGCCAGCGCCAGCAACCACTCCACCTCGACCTTCACCCGGGCGCGGATCAGGCCGTACTCGGAGAAGATCGGGCGCAGCGCATGGACCTTGCCGGCGTAGCGGCCATCGAGCGGCGACAGGGCGAGCAGCTGGGTCTGGACGTCGTTGCTGGGCATGGGATCCGGCGGGCGGGGCAGGGCCGGGCATTCTAGCGTGCGGGCCCGGGGAACGGCCGCGGGTGGACACGGCGGCGGGTATGCTCGGGCGCGACCCTCACCGGAGAACCCCGATGGCGCGCAAGGATCACCGCATCGAACACGACAGCATGGGCGAACTGGAAGTGCCCGCCGATGCACTGTGGGGCGCGCAGACCCAGCGCGCGGTGCAGAACTTCCCGGTTTCCGGCCGCCCGATGCCACGCGGTTTCATCCGCGGCCTGGGGCTGGTCAAGGCCGCGGCGGCCGAGGTCAACGCAAGCCTCGGCCTGGTCCCGAAGGCCCGCGCGGCGGCGATCCGCAAGGCGGCGCTCGCGGTTGCCGAGGGCCGGCACGACGAGCAATTCCCGGTCGACATCTTCCAGACCGGCTCGGGCACCTCCAGCAACATGAACGCCAACGAGGTGATCGCGGCGCTGGCCTCGCGCTCGGTGCGCGGCAAGCCGGTCCACCCGAACGACGACGTCAACCACGGCCAGAGCTCCAACGACGTGGTCCCGACCGCGCTGCGGGTGTCCGCGCAGCTGGCGGTCACCGGCGAGCTGGTGCCGGCGATCAGGCACCTGCGGCGGGTCATCGACCGGCGTGCGCGGTCGCTGGCGAAGGTCACCAAGACCGGCCGCACCCACCTGATGGACGCGATGCCGCTGACCTTCGGCCAGGAGCTGTCGACCTGGTCGGCGCAGCTGGATTCGGCCGAGGCCCGGCTCGGGGACAGCCTGAAGCGGCTGCGCCGGTTGCCGATCGGCGGCACCGCCATCGGCACCGGGGTCAACGCCGACCCGCGCTTTGGCACCCAGATGGCGCGGGCGCTGTCGAAGCTGGCGGGCACCCGCTTCGAGTCCGCCGACAACAAGTTCGAGGGCCTGGCGACCCAGGACGACGCGGTCGAACTGTCCGGCCAGCTCAACGCGCTCGCGGTCGCACTGATGAAGATCGCCAACGACCTGCGCTGGATGAACTCCGGGCCGCTCGCCGGGTTGGGCGAGGTCGAGCTGCCGGCACTGCAGCCGGGCAGCTCGATCATGCCCGGCAAGGTCAACCCGGTAGTGCCGGAAGCGGCCTGCATGGTGTGTGCCCAGGTCATGGGCCACCACACCGCGATCACCATCGCCGGGCAGAGCGGCAACTTCCAGCTCAACGTGATGCTGCCGCTGGTGGCCAGCAACCTGCTCGACGGCATCAATCTGATGTCGAACACGATGCGCCTGCTGGCCGACACCGTGATCGAGGGCATGAAGGTGCGCCGCGACGTCGTGGGCGCGGCGCTGGACCGCAATCCGATCCTGGTCACCGCGCTCAACCCGGTGATCGGCTACGAAAAGGCCGCGGCGATCGCCAAGCAGGCCTACCGCGAGGGCCGGCCGGTGCTGGAGGTGGCAGTGGAGGCCACCGGCATGGCCGAGGGCGAGCTGCGCCGTCTTCTCGACCCGGCGGCGCTGACCGAGGGCGGGGTGAAGGGGTGAGCGTCGCGACCCGGACCCGGCGCGGCCCGCGTCATCTCCGGTCGGTCAGAGGTCCAGGTTGAAGTTGAGGTTGCCGTCCTTGTCGTCGAAGCAGTCCCTGACCTCCTCTTCGGTCAGGGTGGCGTAGGGCACGAACTCGGGCATCGCCGCGGCCAGGCGCTGCTGCGAGTCCAGCAGTGCCGGGAGCCGGCCGCACAGCTGGCGGGCACTTTCCTTGATGCGCTCCCCCTCGGCCTCCATCCGCGCCTCGAAATCGCCCTTGCCGCCACTGAAGGCGTGCGCGAGCGCGCCACCGGCGGCCTTGAGTCCCAGATCGGCCGCCTGGGTGCCGATCTGGATGCCCGCCTCGGCGACCGCCACCACGTTTGCCCGATGTTCCAGCAGCAGGCGGCGCTGTTCCGGGGTGGCCGCGACCGGCGTGCCGTCGATCCGCAGTTCGCCTTCGGGCGAGATCGTCGCCTTCGGCAGGTCCTTGTTTGACTTGCCGACCTGGATCGATTCGCTCTCCAGTGCCTTGCGCGCCTCGCGGGTCGCTTCGGCCACGGCAGAGGCGATCAGGCCCGACGGCTCTCCGGCGTCGTCGGACGGGGAGGGGCTGCAGGCCGCCATGACCGGCAGCAGGGCAAGGAGAAGGAACCGGGCGGCAAAGGACGTTCTCATTCTGGATTCCCCGTTGGATATGGGTGGACCGGGCGGCGGCCCGGCCGTTTCAACGACTGGGCAGCCGGACCGTGCCGGCGACCCCGCGGTGGTCGACGTCGCCGCTGCCGATGCGGTCCACGCGCAGGTCGCCACCGACGCCCCGCACATCCAGGTCGCCGGAGCCGATGCTTCCGACCTGGACGCTTCCGTCCACGTCGACCAGCAGCAGGTCCCCGGAACCGACGGAGCCGATCCGCGCGTCCCCGGCGATGCCGCGGGCGGACAGGTCGCCGGAACCCAGCGAGTCCACCTGCAGTGGGCCGATGCCGTCCAGTTCGATGTCACCGGAGCCCACGCGCAGGCCCACCGCGCCGGGGATCTCCCGCGCCTCCAGGTCACCGGAGCCGATCCGCGCATCCAGCGAGGCGACCCCGCGGACGTCGGCATCGCCCGAACCCAGGCGCAGTTCGACGTCCAGGCCCGCGGGGAGGCTGCCGGCCACGTCGACATAGGCGTAACGGCCACCGAACAGCGCGAGCAGGCCGGAGGAGCGGGGGTGCTCGACGCGGACCACGAGCGTGCGGCCTTCGCGCTGCTGGGTGAGCACGAGCCGGTCGAGCAGGTCCTGGTGGGAGGCGCAGGCACGGCCGACGAGGCGGCCCTGCGTTCCCGCGGCACCGGCGAGGTCGAGGTCGTCGGCGCCCAGCTCGAAGCGGACGCGCTCCACCCCCTCCAGCTCGAGCAACAGCGGCCGTTCGGCGGAGTACTTGCAGGCGGCCTGGGCGGCCAGCGGCAACGAGGCGAGCAGGGCGAAAGCGAGGATGGACGTGCGCATGGTGGCTCCTTTGATATCGGTCTTGGGTCAGCCTTCGTCGCGCCAGCGGCGCAGGCGGATGGCGGCGAAGATCATCACTGCGCCGGCGGCGGCGCCGATCCAGGTGCCCGGCTGCAGGAAGGTGCCGTACATCCACGACAGCGAGAGCAGCTGCTCGGCCTTTTCGATGTCCCCCGTACCGGCCATTTCGGCGCCGCGGTAGAACACGTTGGCCCCCGGTACCGTGCCCAGCAGCAGGCGGCCGACGATGTTGCGCCAGAACCACCCGCTGCCCAGTTCGAACAGCGCCATGACGTCGAACCAGGTGACCAGCAGGCCGGTGATCACCGGTACCGCGGTCGCCCACAGGAAGGGCTTGCTGCGCGCCCAGGCCGAGCACAGCAGCAGCCAGCCCACGGTGGGGAGCGCCCAGACCGCATACACCGGGATCCACGCCAGCATGCCCAGGGTGATCCGCAGCGGGCTGGCGGGGCCCCACAGCAGGGTCAGCGGATTGCCGCCGAACACCAGCACGAGGATGCCCATCAGCGCCAGCGAGCCGAACATCGTCGCCAGGGCGGCCAGCACCGCCAGCAGCGGGGCGACCAGGGTGGCGCTGGCAAGCTTGGACAACACGGTCTGGGTATCCGACAGCGGCAGCGACTTCCAGAACAGCACGCTGCGGTCCTTGCGGTCGTCGTACAGCGAACCCAAGCAGTAGAAGAACACGACGAAGGCCAGCACGATGAACGGCCAGGCCGCGCTCATCAGCAGCGACCAGTCCAGTCCCTGCGCGAGCTGCGCGGCGTCGGCCGGGGACATCTCGCGCGTCAGCATGCCGATGTCGATGCCGTTGATCTGGACGTCGCCGCTGGAAACCGCCCGGTTGAGCAGCACCACCCCCACCATCGCGGCCATGGCGGTGAGCAGCAGCGAGATGCCGCCGGCGATCAGCGGCGCCCAGAGGAAGCCGCCCTTGTGCTCCCAGTACTCGCGGCGCAGCAGCAGGCGGAAGGTGTGGGTCGGATTCACCGGCCGGGCGGCACGTGGCGCCGGGGCGATGGTGGTGTCGGCGGCGTTCATTCGTAGGTCCCCTTCATGGTGGCGACGAACAGGTCGGCCAGCCCGGGCGTGCGGGCTTCGCCCAGCGGGGCGAGCCGGTCGCGCGGCACCCCGTCGAACAGCATCACGGTCTTGCCGAAGGCCTGCGCACGCTCGTCGATCGGCTGCAGCCGGCGAGCCTCCTCGAGCCTTCCTTCGGCGACCAGGACTTCGGTGAATCGCTCACCGACCTGTTCCATGCCGCTGTCGAGGACGATCTTCCCGTCGCGGATGAACATCACGTCGGTGAGGATGTGCTCGACCTCCTCGACCTGGTGGGTGGTGATGAGGATGGTGCGCTCCTCGTCGAAGTAGTCCTCCAGCAGCCGCTGGTAGAACTGCTTGCGGTAAAGGATGTCCAGGCCCAGGGTCGGCTCGTCGAGCACCAGCAGGCGGGCGTCGATGGCCATCACCAGGGCCAGGTGGAGCTGGACGATCATGCCCTTGGAGAGCTCGCGCACCTTCATCTGCGGCTCGAGCTTCGTGCCGGCCAGGAAGCGCTCGCAGCGGGCGCGGTCGAAGCGCGGGTGGACCCCGGCGACGAATTCGATCGCCTCCCGCACCCGCAGCCAGCGCGGCAGCACCGCCACGTCGGCGATGAAGCAGACCTCGCGCATCAGCTCGTCGCGCGCGGTGCGCGGATCACGGCCCAGCACGCTCATGCGGCCCTCGAACGGGATCAGCCCGAGCATCGCCTTCAGGGCGGTGGTCTTGCCGGCGCCGTTGGGACCGATCAGGCCGACGATGCGGCCGGCCGGAATCTCGAACGACGTCCCGTCCAGGGCGAGCTTGTTCCTGTAAGCCTTGCGCAGGCCCGTGGCGTTGACGACGGCGCTCATTGCCCGGCCCCCTTCAACGGTGCCAGCAGCCTGTCGACATCCAGGCCGAGGCGGGCGATGCGCTCGAGCACGGCCGGCCACTCTTCGTTGAGGAAGCGGTCGCGCTCGTTCTCGAGCAGCTTGCGGGAGGCTTCTTCGGTGACGTACATGCCAAGACCCCTGCGTTTTTCGACGAGCGCCTCGTCAGCCAGTTCCTGGTAGGCGCGCGAAACGGTGATGGGATTGAGCTGGTACTCGGCGGCGACCTGGCGTACCGAGGGCAGGGCGTCGCCGGGCTTGAGCACGCCATCGAGCATCATCTCGATGACCCGCTCCTTCAGCTGCCGGTAGATGGGAGCGCCATCGCTCCATTGGACTGCGGTCATGGATCAACCCCGCGGTAGGAAGGTGAAGTAGGGCATGGCGATCCGTCGATGGTCGCGCGCATCCCGTCCACCGGCGCGCTTGTGCTGGGTGGCGCCGTCCACGGCCGCCTCGACCGCGGCTTCGACCGGCGCGCCGGCGCGCTCCAGCGCGTCCAGCAGCACGGCGGCCGGTTCCCCGGCATCGGCCAGTGCGCCACTGGCCGATGCCGGGGCGGGAAGCGGAGAGGCGGAGACCAGTGCCACCACCAGTACGGCGCCGGTGGCGGCCAGCGCGGTGAGGTTGTTGTGCAGCCTGCGGTCCATTGGGCGCCCCTGTGGATAGGTGTTGTAGCGAACTATAACACTACTTTCTGAACCGTCAATACCCGGGCTGCATCGCGCGTGCATGCGTTGCCGCGGGGACGCCGGGCCGCGACAATAGCCGGTCGATACAGCCGGTCACCGGCACACAGGAGTCATTCCGGATGAAGCATTTCGTGCGCGGCGCCGCCGCGATCCTGGCCAGCGCCGCACTGCTCGGTGGCGTGCAGGTGCCTGCCGCCCATGCCCAGGACAGCAGCGAGCTGGCCACCGAGCGTGGCCGGGTGAGCTACATGGTCGGCCACGACATCGGCCGGTCGCTGAAGCCGGCCGCCGCGGACATCGACCTGGATGCCTTCGGCCGCGCGGTGCGCAACGCGGTGCAGGGCGGCGAGCCGCTGCTGAGCCCGGAGCAGGCCGAGGAAACCGGCCAGGTGCTGCTGATGAAGATGGCCAAGGCTGCCGGCCAGGCGCCGGCGGACCTCGAGGTGCCGCCGGTGGACCCGGAGAACGCGGGCCTGCTGTTCGGCGCCGACATCGGCCGCTCGCTGGAGCCCCTGGCCGGCGAGATCGACCTGGACATCGTGCTGCGGGCGATGCGCACGACCTTCGAGGGCGGTTCGCTGGCGCTCGACGAGGCGACCCTGGACAGCACCCGCAGCGCCTTCGCCGCGCGCATGCAGGCGGTGGCGGCCGAGAAGGCCCAGGCCGTGGCCGGCAGCAACCAGCAGGAGGGCGAGGCGTTCCTGGCGCAGAACAAGAGGCAGAAAGGCGTGTTCACCACCGGCTCGGGCCTGCAGTACATGGTGCTGCGGCAGGGCGCCGGGCAGCGTCCGCGCCCGGACGACCGCGTGCGGGTGAATTACGAGGGCTCGTTGCTCGACGGGACCGTGTTCGACAGCTCCTACGAGCGTGGCCAGCCGGCCGAGTTCGGCCTGCAGCAGGTGATCCCGGGCTGGACCGAGGGTCTGCAGCTGATGCCGGTCGGGGCCAAGTACCGGTTCTGGATCCCCGGCGAGCTCGGTTACGGCCGGGCCGGGACCCCCGGCGGTCCGATCGGGCCGAACGCGACGCTGGTGTTCGAAGTCGAGCTGCAGGCGATCGCCGAATAACTCCACCGGCGCCCGCCGCCGGGTGCCGCAACAGGGAAGGTCTGCATGCGCGTCACCATTTTTGGAATCGGCTACGTCGGCCTTGTCACCGGAACCTGCCTGGCCGAGGCCGGCAACGACGTGGTCTGTGTCGATGTCGATGCCGCGCGGGTGGAGGCCCTGCGGCGCGGCGAGATCCCGATCTACGAGCCCGGGCTGGAGCCGCTGGTGCTCGGCAACCACCGTGCCGGGCGGCTGCGCTTCACCCTGGACGCGGGCGAGGGCATCGACCACGCCGAGATCATCTTCATCGCGGTGGGAACGCCGCCGGACGAGGACGGCAGCGCCGACCTGCGGCACGTGCTGGAGGTGGCGCGCACGATCGGCCGCGAGCTGTCGCACCCGGTGGTGGTGGTGGACAAGTCGACCGTGCCGGTGGGCACCGCCGAGAAGGTCCGCGCCGAGATCGCGGCCGGCCTTGCGGCGCGCGGGGCAGAGGTGGAGTTCCACGTCGTGTCCAACCCGGAGTTCCTGAAGGAAGGCGCCGCGGTACAGGACTTCATGCGCCCCGACCGGGTGGTGCTGGGCGCCGACGAGCCTGCCGCGCTGGAGCCGTTGCGGCGTCTGTACGCGCCGTTCATCCGCAATCGCGACCGGATCATCGCGATGGACCTGCGCTCGGCCGAGCTCACCAAGTACGCGGCCAACGCCATGCTGGCGACCAAGATCAGCTTCATGAACGAGATCGCCAGCATCGCCGAGCAGGTCGGGGCGGACGTGGAGATGGTCCGCCAGGGAATCGGCTCGGACGCGCGCATTGGCTGGCATTTCATCTATCCCGGTGCGGGCTACGGCGGCTCGTGCTTCCCCAAGGACGTGCAGGCCCTGGTCCGTACCGCCGAGCGTGCCGGCCACCAGCCGCACCTGCTCAACGCCGTGGAGGCGGTGAACGCGCGGCAGAAGGGGCACCTGTTCGAGCTGGTCGGCCGCCACTACGCCGGCGCGGTGGCCGGCAAGACCTTCGCGATCTGGGGCCTGGCGTTCAAGCCGAACACCGACGACATGCGCGAGGCCCCCAGCCGGCGCCTGATGGAGCAGCTCTGGGAAGCCGGGGCGAAGGTCCGCGCCTTCGATCCGGAGGCGACCGGCGAGGCGCGCCGGATCTACGGCGAGCGCGGCGACCTGGTGCTGTGCGGCTCGGAGTACGAGGCGCTCGAAGGCGCGGATGCGCTGGTCCTGGTCACCGAGTGGAAACAGTTCCGCAGCCCAGACTTCCGGCGCATCCGCGAGGCAGTGGGCGATGCGGTGGTGTTCGATGGCCGCAACGTATATGACCCGGAGCAGGTCGAGCGCGCCGGGCTGGCGTACTACGCCATCGGTCGCGGGCGCTCGCTGCGCGGTCCGGGCGCGGTGAAGGCGTGAGCGCGGACGACGGGACCCGGCTGGAGCAGCGGCTGGTCGACCTGGAGAGCCGGCTGGCGTTCCAGGAACATGCGCTGGGCGAATTGAGCGATGCCCTTGCCGCGGCGCGCGACGAGGAAGCCCGCAACAACCTGCAGCTGATGCGGGTGACCGAAGAGCTGCGGCAGCTGCGCCTGTCGCTCTCCGGCAATCCGGCGGCCGATCCCGGCCTCGAACCGCCGCCTCCCCATTACTGAGTTCCTGCAACCGAATCCCCGACATGAGTGACACCCTGCGCCAACAGCTCCTGGGCCTGGGCTTCAAGGAGCCCACGCCCGCCAGGCCGCGCCGTGAACCCCGCCGCGACGGTGGACCCGGCCGTGGCGGGCCCGGTGGCGGCACCCCTGCCAAGGCAGGCGTCGCGAAGCCGCCGGGTGCGCGTGCGGGCCAGGAGCGCGGCAAGGGCAAGGGGGGGCCGCGCCCGCCGGGCCGGGGACGCGACCGGGGCGAGATCGACCTGGCCAAGGCCTACGCCATCCGTGCCCAGAAGGACCGGGACGAGCGCCTGGCCGCCGAGAAGGAAAAGCAGGAGCAGGCCCGCCGGCGCCGCGAGGCGCGGGCGAAGCTGGCGGCGCTGGTGGAGGGCAAGGCGCTCAACGCCGAGGATGCCGGGATTGCCCGCCACTTCGAGTACGGCGGCAAGATCAAGCGCATCTACGTCACCGATGGGCAGCTCCGCGCGCTCAATGCCGGCGAGCTGGGCGTCCTGCAGCTCAATGGCCGCTACGTGCTGGTCACCGCGGACCTGCTTGCCGAAGCGGAGGCGATTTTCCCGGACGCGGTCGCGCTGAAGGTCGATCCCGCCGCCCCGGCCGCGGACGATCCCTACGGCGATCCCAGGTTCCAGGTCCCCGACGACCTGGTGTGGTGAAGCCACTGCCGCGGGGAGGCGGCGGACTTCAGTCCGGATCGTAGTCGAGGTTCGGCGCCAGCCAGCGTTCGGCCTGCTGCAGCGTCGCGCCCTTGCGCCGGGCGTAGTCGGCGACCTGTTCCTTCGAGACCCGCCCGACCACGAAGTACTGGCTGCCGGGATGGCTGAAGTAGTACCCCGACACCGCGGCCGCCGGGTGCATGGCGAAGTGGTCGGTGAGTTCGATGCCAGCATGGGCGGTGGCATCGAGCAGCCGGAAGATCGTCGCCTTCTCGCTGTGCTCGGGGCAGGCCGGGTAGCCCGGGGCGGGGCGGATGCCACGGTACTGCTCGGCGATCAGTGCCTGCGCGTCCAGTGACTCGCCGGGTGCGTAGCCCCAGAACTCCGTGCGCACCCGCTGGTGCAGGCGCTCGGCCAGGGTTTCGGCCAGCCGGTCGGCCAGGGCCTTGAGCAGGATCGCGTTGTAATCGTCGTGGTCGGCCTGGAAGCGGGCGACGTGCTGCTCGATGCCGATGCCGGCGGTGACCGCGAAGGCGCCGATCCAGTCCCGCACCCCGGTGTCCTTCGGCGCGATGAAGTCGGCGAGGCAGAAGTCCGGCCGCTCGGCCGGTTTGTCGACCTGCTGGCGCAGGAAGTGGAAGCGGGCCGCGCCGCCATCGGGCAGGGTGAGCTCGACGTCGTCGCCGATCGCGTTCGCCGGCCACAGGCCGAACACCGCGCGCGCGGTCAGCCACTTCTCCCCGACGATCCGCTCCAGCATCGCGCGGGCATCGGCGAACAGTTCGGTGGCCTGCCGGCCGACCACCTCGTCGTCCAGGATGGCCGGGTAGCGCCCGTGCAGTTCCCAGGCCTGGAAGAACGGGGTCCAGTCGATCAGCCCGACCAGTTCGGCCAGCGGATAGTCGTCGAACACGTGCAGGCCGGGCCGCTTCGGCTCCGGCGGCCGGTAGTCGCCCCAGCCGCCCTCGAAGCGCTGCCCACGGGCCTTCGCCAGCGACACCAGCCGCTTGCCGCCGTCACGGTTGCGGTGGCGCTGCCGGACCTGGGCGTAGTCGGACGCGTTGGCGGCGACGAACGCCTCGCGCAGTTCCGGGCTGACTAGCGACTGGGCGACGCCGACCGCACGCGAGGCGTCCTTCACCCACACGCTGGGCCGGTAATGCGGGTCGATGCGCAGTGCGGTGTAGGCGCGCGAGGTGGTCGCCCCGCCGATCAGCAGCGGCATGCTGAAGCCCTGGCGCTCCATTTCGCGCGCGACGTGCGCCATTTCCTCCAGCGAAGGGGTGATCAGGCCGGACAGCCCGATCATGTCGGCGTTCTCGGCCCGCGCGGTGTCGAGGATCTTCTGTGCCGGCACCATCACCCCCAGGTCGATGACCTCGAAGTTGTTGCAGGCCAGCACCACGCCGACGATGTTCTTGCCGATGTCGTGCACGTCGCCCTTGACCGTGGCCATCACGATCCGCCCGTTGGACTGGCCGCTGTCGCCGGTGCGCAGTTTCTCGGCCTCGATGTACGGCAGCAGGTGGGCGACCGCCTTCTTCATCACCCGCGCCGACTTGACCACCTGCGGCAGGAACATCCTGCCGGCGCCGAACAGGTCGCCGACCACGTTCATGCCGTCCATCAGCGGGCCTTCGATGACGTCCAGGGGGCGGCTGGCCTGCAGCCGCGCCTCCTCGGTGTCGTCCACGACCCAGCGGTCGATCCCGTGGACCAGCGAATGGGAGAGCCGCTCGGCGACGGTGCCGTCACGCCATGCCTCCCGTTCTCCGTTCCCGCCTTCCGGTTCCCGCTTCTTGCCCCGGTACCGCTCCGCAAGTTCCAGCAGCCGCTCGGTCGCGTCCGGCCGCCGGTTGAGCACCACGTCCTCGACCGCCTGCCGCAGCTCCGGATCGATGTCGTCATGCACCGGCAGCGCGCCGGCGTTGACGATCCCCATGTCCAGCCCGGCGCGGATCGCGTGCAGCAGGAACACCGCGTGGATCGCCTGGCGCACGGTCTCGTTGCCGCGGAAGGAGAAGCTGACGTTGGAGATGCCGCCGGATACGTGCCCGTGCGGGAAGCGCCGCTTCAGCTCGCCGGCGGCCTCGATGAAGGCCACCGCGTAGCCGTCGTGCTCCTCGATGCCGGTGGCGATGGCGAACACGTTCGGATCGAAGATGATGTCCTCGGGTGCGAAGCCGGCCTCGCGCGTGAGCAGCGCGTGCGCCCGGGCGCAGATCGCGACCTTGCGCTGCGCGGTGTCGGCCTGGCCGTCCTCGTCGAAGGCCATCACCACCACCGCGGCGCCATGGCGGCGCACCAGCCGCGCCTGGCGCAGGAATTCGGCCTCGCCTTCCTTCATCGAGATCGAGTTGACGATGCCCTTGCCCTGCAGGCATTTCAGCCCGGCCTCGATGACCTCCCACTTCGAACTGTCGACCATCACCGGTATCCGGGCGATGTCGGGTTCGGCGGCGATCAGGTTGAGGAACTCCACCATCGCCTTCTTCGAGTCGAGCAGGCCCTCGTCCATGTTGACGTCCAGCACCTGGGCCCCGCCCTCGACCTGCTGGCGCGCCACCGCGACCGCCTCGTCCAGGCGGCCGTCCTTGATCAGCTTGCGGAACCTCGCGCTGCCGGTGACGTTGGTGCGCTCGCCGACGTTGATGAAGTTGCTCTGCGGGGTGATCGCCAGCGGCTCCAGGCCGCTCAGGCGGGTGTGCCGGGCGGTGTCCGCCGGCACGGCCCGCGGGCGCACCCCGTCGACCGCCGCGGCGATGGCGCGGATGTGCTCCGGCGTGGTGCCGCAGCAGCCCCCGACCAGGTTGAGCAGTCCGGCGCGGGCGAATTCGCCCAGGTCGCGGGCCATGTCCTGAGGGGTTTCGTCGTAGCCGCCGAGCGCGTTCGGCAGCCCGGCGTTCGGATGGGCGCTGATGTGGGTGTCGGCGATCCGCGAGAGGACGTCGACGTGCTGGCGCAACTCCTTCGCGCCGAGCGCGCAGTTCAGGCCGATCGCCAGCGGCCGGGCGTGGCGGACCGAGTACCAGAAGGCCTCGGCGGTCTGGCCCGACAGGGTGCGCCCGGAGGCATCGGTGATGGTCCCGGAGACGATCACCGGCAGCCGGCCGCCGGCGGCCTCGAAGGCTTCGTCGATGGCGAACAGCGCGGCCTTGGCGTTCAGGGTGTCGAACACCGTCTCGACCATCAGCAGGTCCGCGCCGCCCTCGATCAGCCCGGTGGCGGCCTCCAGGTAGGCCTCCCGCAGCTGGTCGAAGGTGGTCGCGCGGAAACCCGGCCGGTTCACGTCCGGGCTCAGCGAGGCGGTGCGGCTGGTCGGGCCGAGCACGCCGGCCACGAAGCGCGGCCGCCCCGGCTCCGCCGCCGCGCAGGCCTCGCGCGCCAGGCGCGCGCCGGCGGCGTTGAGCTCGCGTGCCAGGTGGGCCAGTCCGTAGTCGGCCAGCGAGACCGACGTGGAATTGAAGGTATTGGTCTCGACCAGGTCGGCCCCGGCTCCGAGGTAGGCGCGATGGATGTCGCGGATCAGTTGCGGACGGGTCAGGCTCAGCAGGTCGTTGTTGCCGCGCTGATCGCGGCCGCAGCCACACTGCGGCCCATGGTGGTGGCCTTCGGCCGGTTGCTCGCTGTCGTAGCCGCCGGCAAAGCGCTCGCCACGGTAGTCGGCCTCCTCCAGCCGATGGCGCTGGATCATCGTCCCCATCGCCCCGTCGAGGACCAGGATCCGCTCGTCCAGCGCGGCCAGCAGCGCGCCCGCGCGCCCGGGATGCAGCCAGGCAAGCCCGTTCATCGCCCGGGCTTCCGCCCGATCAGGGCGATGACCTCGAAGTGCGGCGGGCGACGTTCGCGGGTGGCGATGCCGCAGCTGCTGATCTCCAGACCGGCCCGGGCGGTGAAGCGCTGCAGCTCCTTGCCGGTGAAGCCGAGGTTGACGTGGCCGTAGGCCTCGACCACGCCGCGATGGCCGTGCCGGGCCAGGCTGGTCAGCAGCAGGCGCCCGCCCGGGCGCAGCACCCGCGCGGCCTCGGCGACCGCCCTGGCCGGCTGGTCGGCATAGGTCAGCGCGTGCATCAGCACCGCCAGGTCGAAGCTGGCGTCGTCGAAGGGCAGGGCGTGCATGTCGCCCTCGCGCACCTCCACGTTCTCCAGCCGGCGCAGGCGCTCGGAGGCGGCCAGCACCACCTTGGTGCTGGAGTCCAGGCAGACGTAACGGTGCGAGTGCGGGGCCAGCAACTCGGCCAGCACGCCATCACCGGAAGCCACGTCGAGCACGTCGCCCGGCTCGAGCAGCGGCAGCGCCGAGCGGGCCATGGCCTCCCAGGTGCGGCCGGGGGAGTAGTGGCGCTCCATGTCGCCGGCCACCGCGTCCGCCCAGTTCTGCCCGGCGGCGCGCGCGGCAAGCACCTCGGGCACCCGCTCGGCGTCCTGGCGCAGCAGCGGGTCGTCGCTGCCCGAGCGCAGGGTGCGCCACAATTGCTGCTGCGCCGGGTCCAGCGCCGCTTCCTCGAAGCGGTAGTAGGCGGACACGCCGGCACGCCGGTCGCGCACCAGGCCGGCCTCGCGCAGGCGGGCCAGGTGGGTCGATACCCGCGGCTGGGCCAGGCGGGTGATGGCCGACAGCTCGGCGACGGTGAGTTCCTCGTCCTCCAGCAGCGCCAGCAGGCGCACGCGGGTGGCGTCGGCGAACACCTTCAGCCGGGCGGACCAGGCTTCCAGATCCATCGGTGATCCTTTATATGTTCATCGCGATACAGCGATGGAGTCTGCTGCCGGCGCCGGTTCCGGTCAAGCGCCGGCCCGGCCATGCGGCGTCCGGCGTATCCGCCGGGCGTATTCGGTAAATGCGGCGGCAGGGCTACAATTGCCCGATTCCAGAAAAGCCGAGGTATGGAACGTGGATTTCAGCTTCACCGAAGAGCAGTTGATGATCCAGGACGTGGCCCGTCGCATCGCGAACGAGAAGATCGCGCCCAGCGCCGAGCACCACGACCGCACCGGTGAGTTCCCGCTCGAGAACATCCGTACCCTCGGCGAAAACGGCCTGATGGGCATCGAGGTACCGGCCGAGTACGGCGGCGCCGGGATGGACCCGGTCAGCTACGTGCTGGCGATGGTCGAGGTGGCCGCGGCCGACGCCGCCCACTCGACGATCATGTCGGTCAACAACTCGCTGTTCTGCAACGGCATCCTCAAGTACGGCACCGAGGAACAGAAGCAGAAGTACGTGCGGGCGATCGCCGAAGGCCGCGAGATCGGCGCCTTCGCGCTGACCGAGCCGCAGTCCGGCTCCGACGCCACCTCGATGCGCTGCAAGGCGGTGAAGCAGGCAGACGGCACCTGGGTGGTCAATGGCAAGAAGAGCTGGATCACCTCCGGGCCGGTCGCGAAGTACATCGTGCTGTTCGCCATGACCGACCAGGACAGGGGCGCGCGCGGCATCACCGCGTTCATGATCGACACCGACCGCGAGGGCTTCGGCCGCGGCAAGACCGAGCCCAAGCTCGGCATCCGCGCCTCGGCCACCTGCGAGATCGAGTTCAACGACTACGTGGTGCAGGCCGACGAGATCCTCGGCGCCGAGGGCGAGGGCTTCAAGATCGCCATGACCGTGCTCGACGCCGGGCGCATCGGCATCGCCAGCCAGGCCATCGGCATCGCCCGCGCAGCGTATGAGGCGACCCTGGAATACGTGAAGGAGCGCAAGGCCTTCGGCCAGCCGATCGGCGCGTTCCAGATGACCCAGGCGAAGATCGCCGACATGAAGTGCAAGCTCGACGCGGCGCTGCTGCTGACCCTGCGCGCGGCCTGGCAGAAGGGCCAGTTCGACCAGGGTGGCGCGCGCTTCAGCAACGAGGCCGCGATCGCCAAGCTCACCGCTTCCGAGGCCGCCATGTGGATCACCCACCAGGCGCTGCAGATCCACGGCGGCATGGGTTACTCCAAGGAGATGCCGATCGAGCGCTATTTCCGCGACGCCAAGATCACCGAGATCTACGAGGGCACCAGCGAGATCCAGCGCCTGGTGATCGCCCGCAACGAGACCGGGCTGCGCTGACATGCCCGCCAGGCACGCCCGGTACCCCGCCTTGCATGTGACACGCGGCTGCGATCGCCGCGACATCCCGATCGCCGCCGGCGAAGGCCGGCGCTGCTTCCCCCACCGTTGACTCAACGAGCCCCGGCCCGTGCGCGAGCACGGGCTTCAACGTAATTGGACATCCGGTTTCCATGAGCAAACAGCGTAAATCCCCCGTGCAGGACAAGGATGTGTCCCTGCAGCCGATCCTGAAAGCGATGCGGGAAGGCCTGCCCAAGCCCCGCCATGCCCAGGCCGAGGCCTTCCTGCACGCGTTCTACGCGCGCATGGGCCAGGACGAGATGCCCGAGCACACTCCGGAGGGCTGGGCCGCCCTGGCCACGGACTTCCTCGACTTCATCGCCACCCGCAAGCCGGGTACCGGGCAGGTCCGCCTGTTCAACCCGACCCGCGCGACCCATGGCTGGGAGTCGCCGCACACGGTGCTGCAGATCGTCAACGACGACATGCCGTTCCTGGTCGACTCGGTGACCATGGCGCTGTCCGAGCTGGGGATCGGCGTGCACGTGCTGGGCCACCCGGTGCTGCGGGTGACCCGCGACAAGGCCGGCAAGCTGCAGCAGATGGGCGAGGGCGAGGCCGAGTCGCTGATGCACCTGGAGATCGACCGCCAGGCGACCGACGCCATGCCGCGGATCGAGGAGGCGGTGCGCGCGGTGCTCGCCGACGTGCGCGCGATCGTGCGCGACTGGGAGCCGATGCGCGAGCGCATGCTGAAGGTGGCCGACGAGATCGAGGGCCGCCAGCTGCCGGTCGACGAGGAAGGCCGCAAGGAGGCGCAGGAGTTCCTGCGCTGGGCCGCCGACGACCACTTCATCTTCTTCGGTTTCCGCGAGTACGAGGTGGTCACCGAGGGCGAAGACCCGGTGCTGCGTGCGGTCAAGGGCAGCGGCCTGGGGCTGCTGCGCGGCAGCGAGGGCGGCGCGCCGCGGCTGATCAGCTCGCTGGCGGCCACCTACATGCCGCATTCCGGCGCGATCGACGCGCTGATCCTGACCAAGACCAACGCCCGGGCCACGCTGCACCGTCCTGGCTACATGGACTATGTCGGCGTGCTGACCTATGGCGAGGACGGCAAGCCGGTGAAGGAGGAGCGCTTCCTCGGCCTGTACACCTCCTCGGCGTACAACCGCCGCCCGTGGGAGATCCCGCTGGTCCGCCAGCGCCACGCCCACGTGATGGAAAACTCCGGCCTGCGCCCGGAAAGCCACAGCGGCAAGGCGCTGCGCCACATCCTGGAGACCCTGCCGCGCGACGAGCTGTTCCAGTCGACCGGCGAGGAACTGCTGCGCACCACCACCGGCATCCTCGGCCTGCAGGAGCGCGTGCGTCCGCGCATGTTCCTGCGCCGCGACCGCTACGGTCGCTTCTTCTCGGCGCTGGTCTACATTCCGCGCGACCGTTTCAACACCGACGTGCGCCTGCGCATCGAGGCGATGTTCAAGCGTGCGCTGCACGGCGAGCACGTCGACAGCTCGGTGGTGTTCGGCGAATCCCCGCTGGCCCAGGTGCACCTGCTGGTGCGTCCGCGTCCGGGCGAGGCGGTCCAGGTCGATGCGGCGGCGATCGAGGCCGAGCTGGTGGAGATCGTCCGCGACTGGCGCGACGAGCTGCGCGACGTGCTGGTCGAGCGCCACGGCGAGGCCGAAGGCCTGCGGATGGCCGGCGAGTTCGGCCGCGCGCTTCCCAATGGCTACATCGAGGACGTCTCGGTCGCGGTGGCCGCGGCCGACGTCGAGCACCTCGCCGCGCTCGAGGGCGTCGAGGACCTGCGCCTGAGCCTGTACCGGCTGCGCCCGGGCGCAGGCGGCCTGCGCTTCAAGTTCTACCGCCAGGACGGCGACATCCCGCTGTCGGATGCGCTGCCGCTGATGGAGAACATGGGCCTGCGGGTGATCACCGAGCACCCCTACCGGCTGTACGCCGGCGAGAGCCTGTACTACATCCAGGACTTCGAGGTCGAGGCGCTCGACGCCGGGGCCGACGTGGAGGGCCTGCACGGCCGCTTCGAGGATGCCTTCGCCCGCGTCTGGCGCGGCGACGCCGAGAACGACGGCCTCAACCGCCTGGTGCTGGCCGCCGGCCTGACCTGGCGCCAGGTCGCGATGCTGCGCGCCTACTGCAAGTACCTGCTGCAGGTGGGCGTGCCGTTCTCGCAGGCGTATGTCGAGCAGACCTTCGCCCGCTATCCACTGCTGGCGCGCCTGCTGGTGGAAATGTTCGAGGCCCGCTTCGATCCGGACGCCGACCGCAGTGCCCGTGAGCGCAAGGACGAGCTCGCGCAGTTCGCCGCCCAGGTCGAGGGCCTGGCCGGCGGCGATGCCTCGGCGCTGGCCGCCCTGGAGCCGCTGCTTGCCGCCCGCAAGGGCAAGCGCAAGGCCCGCATGGAGGCGGCGCACGAGGCCATGTCGGCGCTGCTGGACCGGGTCTCGAGCCTGGACGAGGACCGCATCCTGCGCAGCTTCATCGGCGTGATCGGCGCGACCCTGCGCACCAGCTACTACCAGGCCGGCGTCGGCGGCGCCCAGCGCGGCTACGTCGCCTACAAGTTCGACACCGCGCTGGTGCCCGACGCGCCCAAGCCGGTCCCGTACCGCGAGATCTTCGTCTACGGCCCGCGCGTGGAAGGCATCCACCTGCGCTTCGGCGCCGTGGCCCGCGGCGGCCTGCGCTGGTCCGACCGGCGCGAGGACTTCCGCACCGAGGTGCTGGGCCTGGTCAAGGCGCAGATGGTCAAGAACACCATCATCGTCCCGGTCGGCGCCAAGGGCGGCTTCATCGTCAAGCGCCCGCCTGCCGCGCGTGACGCCCTGCAGGCCGAGGGCGTGGCCTGCTACCGGATGTTCATCAACGGCCTGCTCGACATCACCGACAACCTGGTCGACGGCGCCATCGTCCACCCGGACGACGTGGTCCGCCACGACGGGGACGACCCGTACATGGTGGTCGCCGCCGACAAGGGCACCGCGCGCTTCTCCGACATCGCCAACCAGATCTCGGCCGACCACGGCTTCTGGATGGGCGATGCGTTCGCATCCGGCGGCTCGGTGGGCTACGACCACAAGGGCATGGGCATCACCGCCCGCGGCGCCTGGGAGTCGGTAAAGCGCCACTTCCGCTCGCTGGGCGTGGACAGCCAGAAGCAGGACTTCACCGCGGTCGGCATCGGCGACATGTCCGGCGACGTGTTCGGCAACGGCATGCTGCTGAGCAGGCACATCCGCCTGGTCGCCGCGTTCGACCACCGGCACGTCTTCATCGATCCGGATCCGGATGCCGCGCGTTCGTTCAAGGAGCGCCAGCGCCTGTTCAAGCTGGCCGGCTCGAGCTGGGAGGACTACAAGGCCGAGCTGATCAGCAAGGGCGGCGGGGTGTACCCGCGCAGCGCCAAGTCGGTGAAGCTGACCGCCGAGGCGCGGCAGGCCCTGGGCATCGACGAGTCGATCGACTCGCTCAGCCCCAGCGAGCTGGTCAGCGCGATCCTGCGCGCCCCGGTCGACCTGTTGTGGAACGGCGGCATCGGCACCTACATCAAGGCCGCCAGCGAAAGCCATGCCGACGTGGGTGACCGCGCCAACAACCCGGTCCGCATCAACGGCGGCGAGGTGCGGGCGAAGGTGATCGGCGAGGGCGGCAACCTGGGCATGACCCAGCTGGGCCGCATCGAGGCGGCCGCAGCGGGGGTCATCCTCAACACCGACTTCATCGACAACTCCGCCGGCGTAGGCACCTCCGACCGCGAGGTGAACATCAAGATCCTGCTCAACGAAGTCGTCAAGGCGGGCAAGCTCAAGACCGACGCGCGCAACAAGCTGCTGGCGGAGATGACCGACGAGGTCGCCGGCCTGGTGCTGGGCGACAACTACCGCCAGAACCAGGCCATCAGCCTGATGGAGCGGATGAGCGTGCCGCGCCTGGGCGCCAAGCAGCACTTCATCCAGGTCCTGGAGTCGCAGGGCCTGTTGGACCGGCAGATCGAGTACCTGCCGTCCGACGCGGAGCTGTCCGAGCGCCGCGCCCGCGGCCTGGGCCTGACCCGGCCGGAGCTGGCGGTGCTGCTGTCGTACTCCAAGCTGGTGCTGTTCCAGCAGCTGGTCGACTCGGACGTGCCGGAAGATCCGTACCTGTCGAAGGAGCTGGTGCGCTACTTCCCCGAGCCGTTGCAGAAGAAGTACGCCGGCTTCATGGAAGGCCACCGCCTCAAGCGCGAGATCATCGCCACCGCGGTGACCAACTCCATGGTCAACCGCATGGGCGCGACCTTCGCGCTGCGCATGGCCGAGGACACCGGGCGCAGCCCGGGCGAGATCGCCGAGGCCTACACCATCGCCCGCGAGGCGCTGGATGCCCGTGGGCTGTGGGCGCAGATCGACGGGCTCGACGGCAAGGTGCTGGAGGCGGTGCAGATCGACGCGCTGCTGGTGATCTGGAACCTGCTGCGCGCGTTCTCGCGCTGGCTGCTGCTGCGCCCGGGCGCGATGCCGGAGATCACCACCTCGATGGCGCGCTTCGGCGAAGGCCTGAAGGCGGTGCGCGAGGCGCTGCCCAGGACGATGTCGCAGGTGCGCCGCGAGCAGTACGAGGCCTCGCTGGCCGAGTGGAAGCAGAAGGGGGTGCCGGCGTCGCTGGCCGCCGAACTGGCCGCCCTGCCGATGCTCGAGTTCGCCCCGGACATCATCGAGATCGCGCACTCGCGCAAGCTCTCGCCGGTGGACGTGTCGCAGGCGTTCTTCGCGGTGGGTGCCGCGCTGCAGCTGCCGTGGGTGTACGAGCAGATCGGCCAGTTGCCGGTCGAGGGCCGCTGGCATGCGCTCGCCCGCGGATCGCTGCGCGACGAGCTGGCCGCGCAGCAGCGGGCGCTGGTCGGCCAGGTGCTGGCCGGCGGCGGGCGCAAGCCGGTGGAGGCGAAGGTCAGCGCGTGGCTGGAGCGTGACGACCCGGCACTGCGCTTCGCCCAGTCGATGCTCGAGGAGATGTCCACGCAGAAGGAGCTGGACTACCCGACGGTGTCGGTGGCCGTGCGCCGCCTGGCCCAGGCCGCCGCGACCGGCGGCTGAGGCGCCGCGCCGCTGCATGCTGTTCCGGACGGGCGGGGATCCATCAGGGTCCCCGCCCGTTCTTTCACCCGCCCGCGCTATCCTCGCCGCATGCCGAACTCGACTCCCATGACGGCGCAGGACCCGCGCATCTGTTTCCTGGCCAGCCCGGCGCCGGACGCACGCGCGGCCTGCGAGGAACTGACCCGGCTGCATGGCGACCATCCGCCGGAGGACGCCGACGTACTGGTGCCGCTGGGTGGCGACGGTTTCATGCTGCAGACGCTCCACCGCCATGCCGCGCTGGGCAAGCCGTTCTACGGCATGAAGCTGGGCACCGTCGGCTTCCTGATGAACCACTTCCGCAGCGATGGGCTGGTCGGCCGGCTCCACGCCGCCGAGCCGGCGGTCCTGCACCCGCTGGAGATGCTCGCGCAGTCCGAATCCGGCGCCAGCGTCGGCTCGCTGGCCTACAACGAGGTCTCGCTGCTGCGCCAGACCCGCCAGGCGGCCCATGTGTCGATCGAGCTCAATGGCCAGGTCCGCCTGGAGGAGCTGATCTGCGACGGCGTGCTGGTGGCCACCGCGGCCGGCTCCACGGCCTACAACTTTTCCGCCCAGGGGCCGATCCTGCCACTGGGCGCCGGGGTCATCGCGCTCACCCCGATCGCCGCCTTCCGCCCGCGGCGCTGGCGCGGCGCGGTGCTGATGGCCGGTACCGAGGTGAAGTTCCGGGTGCTCGATCCGTACAAGCGCCCGGTCAGCGCCACCGCCGACTCCCACGAGGTGCGCGACGTGGTCGAGGTCACCGTGCGCGAGTCGCGCGACCGCAGCGTGACGCTGATGTTCGACCCCGACCACCGGCTCGAGGAGCGGATGCTGGCCGAGCAGTTCACCAGCGGCTGAACCGGGCGTCTCGCCGGATGCGACCGGGCGCGGGCACAATCAGCGGCATGAACGACCTCGTCGACCCGCTGATCGTCGCGATCTCCTCGCGCACCCTGTTCGACCTGGAGGAAAGCCACGTCCTGTTCGAGAGCGAGGGCCTGGATGCCTACGCCGAGTTCCAGCGCAGCCATGAGGACCAGCTGCTCGAGCCGGGGGTGGCGTTCCCGCTGGTGCGCAAGCTGCTGGCGCTCAACGAGGGCTCCCCGCCGGAGGCGCCGCGGGTCGAGGTGATCCTGATCTCGCGCAACTCGGCCGATACCGGGCTGCGGATCTTCAACTCGATCGCCCACCACGGGCTGGCGATCCGCCGCGCCGCCTTCAGCAATGGCGCCCCGCCGTATCCCTACGTGCGCCCGTTCGGTGCCGACCTGTTCCTGTCGACCAACGCCCAGGACGTGCGCAACGCGCTCAGTGCCGGCGTGGCGGCGGCGACCCTGCTGCCCAGCCGGGTGCCGCAGCAGCGTTCCGACCAGCTGCGCATCGCCTTCGACGGCGATGCGGTGATCTTCGATGACGAGGGTGAACGGATCAGCCGCGAGGGCGGGCTGGCGGCCTTCGCCGAACACGAGCGCAGCCGCGCCGCCGAGGCCCTGAGCGGGGGGCCGTTCCGCGGCTTCCTAGACGCCCTGCACCGGCTCCAGGCGGCGTTCCCCACCGGCCAGGACGCGCCGATCCGCACCGCGCTGGTCACCGCCCGCTCGGTGCCGGCGCACGAGCGGGTGATCCGCACCCTGCGCGGCTGGGGCATCCGGCTGGACGAGGCGCTGTTCCTGGGCGGGCGGGCGAAGGGCCCGTTCCTGGAGGCGTTCGGGGCCGACATCTTCTTCGACGATTCCGAGCACAACATCGAGTCGGCGCGTGGCCTGGTGACCGCCGGGCACGTCCCGCACGGGATCGCCAATCCATGACATTGGTCGGCAAAATGCACGGTTCCTGCTAGAATTTCGCCCATCGTCTGCGATCGCCTGCACCCATCGGGGTGCGCTGTGGCCGTCCGGCCGCTCGTCGCGACGTGTCCACCCGGTGGGTTGGGGAGCAGGGTCGAGGACCCTCGCCGGCGGCATCACGCCTGATTGCCCGTGGCTCGCGCTGTCCGCGCGGCTGCCGGGTCCCGTGTGCAACGAACACCACCATCCGGGCGCAGCCCGCCTGCTGCCGTGCCGGCGCGGGACCGGGGTACGCGCACCGCCGCAACAGACAGGAGACAACACCCGAACATGAGCAAGCGAATCGCGATCCTCGGCGCCGGCCCCAGTGGCCTGGCACAGCTTCGTGCCTTCGAATCCGCGCGCCGCGCCGGTGCCGAGGTGCCCGAGATCGTCTGCTACGAGAAGCAGTCCGACCTGGGCGGCATGTGGAACTACACCTGGCGCACCGGGCTGGATGCCTACGGCGAGCCGGTGCACGGGAGCATGTACCGCTACCTGTGGTCCAACGGTCCCAAGGAGTGCCTGGAGTTCGCCGACTATGGCTTCGAGGAGCATTTCGGCCGGCCAATCCCGTCCTACCCACCGCGCGAGGTCCTGCGTGACTACATCATGGGGCGAATCGAGAGGTGGGGGCTGCGGGAACAGATCCGCTTCAACACCGCGGTGCAGTGGGTCGAGTACTCGGACGCGTCCGGCAGGTTCAGTGTCACCGTGCGGGATGTCGTGAAGGATGAACTGGCGACCGAGGAGTTCGACCACGTCATCGTCGCCACCGGCCACTTCTCGACCCCCAACGTGCCGTACTTCGAAGGCCTGGAGCACTTCCCGGGACGCGTGCTGCACGCCCATGATTTCCGCGACGCCTGCGAGTTCCAGGGCAAGGACCTGCTCCTGGTCGGCTCGAGCTACTCGGCCGAGGACATCGGCACCCAATGCCACAAATACGGGGCAAGATCGGTCACCTTCAGCTACCGCAGCGCACCCATGGGCTACGATTGGCCGGACGCGTTCGAAGAGCGCCCGTTGCTGCTGCGGGTCGAGGGCAACACCGCGCATTTCAGGGACGGCAGCTCGCGGGAGGTCGACGCGATCATCCTGTGCACCGGCTACCAGCACCATTTCCCGTTCCTGCCCGACGGGCTGACGCTGCGTACCCGCAACCGCCTCTATCCGGCCGACCTGTACAAGGGCGTGTTCTGGATCGACAACCCGAAACTCGTCTACCTGGGCATGCAGGACCAGTACTACACCTTCAACATGTTCGATGCCCAGGCCTGGTATGCCCGCGACGTGATCATGGGAAGGCTGGAACTGCCGCCCGTGGCCGGGATGCGCGCCGATAGCCTGGCCTGGCTGGCCCGCGAAGAGGCGGCCGCCAGCGCCGACGACGAGATCGACTTCCAGGCGGCCTATACCCGCGACCTGGTCGACTGCACCGATTACCCCGAGTTCGACATCGAGGGCATGGGCGCGCTGTTCAAGCAGTGGATGCAGCACAAGAGGGAAGACATCCTCGGTTACCGCGACCGCAGCTACCCGTCGACCGTGACCGGGACCCGGGCACCGGTGCACCACACCCCGTGGATGGAGGCGATGGACGACTCGATGGAAGCCTTCCTCAACCAGCCGGAGGCACTGCGGAAGTCCGCCTGAGGACAGGCATCGTCACCCGGGCGCGGCCCTTCGGTCCGGCCCGGGCCACGGCGCTTCGGCCGGCACGATGTCGGTCACCCGCCAGCGCAGGCCCTGCCGGGTGAGCACCAGGGTGACCGGCGTACCGGCTGCCGGCTCGATGGTGGCGGTGAAGCGCGAGGGCGACTCGTAACGCCACTGCGGGTCGGCAAGCGGGTCCGCCGGTGGGGCGTGCGCGTAGGCGTCACCGGCGCTGATTCCGCCGCCGCTGCCGCGATGCCACAGGCTGCGCCCTTCCAGCAGCGCGCCCACGCCGGCGGGGGTGGCCAGGGTATCCACGGCACCACCGGCCAACCCGCTGGCCACCCGGGTCATCAGGCCGCCCAATGGGCTGGCGGCGAACTCCGGGCCCACCCGGCGTACCAGGTAGTCGTCGGCCCGCGCCTTCAGGTTGGCGCGCAACTGCGGGAAATCGACATGCCGCTCCAGCGCGGCGGTGTCGTGGGTGGCCAGCGCGTTGCGGATCCCGTTGACCGCCATCCACGGTCCGGCGGCGATCCAGCCGGCCAGCAGCACGATCAGGGCGAGGGCGGACAGCAGCCATCTGCGCATCTCAGAACTCCAGGTCGACCGCCGCGCACAGGTAATCGGTGAAGCGGGCGAGGGCGGCGAAGTCCTCTTCCAGCAACGCGAGCAGGCCGGGGCCGGTCATGGCCGAATCGTCCAGCGGCCGCATGAGCACGAAGCCCTTGCGCCTGAGATCGGCGGCGAACTCGAAATCGGCCGGGAAACCATGCGGCATGCGGACCAGCATGTTGCGGTCGTCGAGCGCGAAGCGTTCGCGGACCCCGGCGTCGTGCGCGGCGGCCTTCCAGCTGGCGGGGTTGTCGAGGATGAATTGCCGAACCTTGCGCACGGTGTCGTTGTGCGGGCGCCACAGGCCGGCGCCGACGAAACTCTGTCCCGGCCGCAGGTGCAGGTGGAAAGACGGCGCCTCCAGCTGGCGATGGCGGGTGTGGTAGATCTTCGCGCCCTGCCAGGTCTTGTACGGCGACTTGTCGTTGGCGAAGCGCGTGTCCCGGTTGATCCGGAACAGCGAGCCGCCCGCCCGCGCCGGGTTGGCGTGGTAGTGCGCGCTGATCTCCGCGACCGCCGGCCGCAGGTCCTCGAGCAGCCGCTGGTACGGCTCGCGTACGTGGCGCTCGTAGTCCGGCTTGTGGGCGTGGAACCAGGTGCGGTTGTTGTTGCGGGCCAGCGCCCTGAAGAAGCGCCAGGTGCCCTCGCTGAAATAGGCTGGCATGGACGGGGATGGTAGGGCGGCGTGGCTGTAGCGCGGTTAAGCCCCGGCGGCGCCGCCGATGCTGGCGGAGCGGGCATCCGCCGCCTGGCCGTGCGGCGGTCCCAGTCCGGCTTCGAGGCGGTCGCGCCAGTCCTGCAGGGCGTCCAGCAGGGCCAGCCGGGCCGGGTCTGCCCGGTGCGCGGCACGCAGTCCGGCGAGCTCGGCATCGAAGCCGGCGAAGCCGTGCTCGGCCAGGCCCTCGTCGCCATGCAGGCGGCGGCGCCGGTAGTCGTCCCAGCGCGCCTGCTCGTCGGCCGACAGGGTCCCGGGCCAGTTGCGGGCCCGGTAACGGAACAGCAGCTCGTGCAGGCGCGGGTCGCGGAAACCGAACCCGCATTCGCCGAGCGCGGTGTGCGGGGTGGCGCGGACTTCGCTGCACAGCCGGCGGTCCCCGGCATCCAGGAAACCGTCGTAGAGCCCGCCGTCGACGTCCCCCGGGCCGCGTGGACCCTTGCCGGCGAACACCCGGCGCAGCTTCTCCGCCAGCGCCGGGCCGGCCGCCCGCAGGACCTGTGCCCGGCGTTCCACCTCGTCGGCATCGATCCCCAGCCGCTCCAGGTCGGCCGGACGCAGGTGGTGCCAGGCGGCCAGGGCCGGACTGCGGTTGAGGTGGATTTCCTTGAGCGCAATCCGCTCGCAGCCTTCCGGCAGCGCCTCGCTGCGCACGTACAGGCGCGCGGCGATCGCCTCGGGGTCCAGTTCCAGCAGCGGTCCCGGATCCTGCGCCAGGTCGAACACGATCACCCGGTTGCCGATCGACGGGTGCGTGGCCAGCGGCAGCACCGGCGCGGCGCACATCCGGCTGGCCGGGAAGCGCTGCGACACGTGCAGGACCGGCTCCATGGCGATGGGATCGAGCATCCCGGCGACATGGCGCTTGTCGCGCAGCCGCAGCGCGTAGTCCCACAGCCGGGGCTGCGCCTGGCGCAGCAGGCGCGCCATCGAGATCAATGCCCGCACGTCGGAGAGTGCCTCGTGCGCGTCGCCCTCGCGCACGTCGTTGGCCTCGGCCAGGTGCTCCAGGCGGAAGGAGGCATGTCCGTCCTCGCGCCTGGGCCAGATGATGCCGTCCGGCCGCAGCGCGTGGGCGAGCCGGAATACGTCCAGCAGGTCCCAGCGCGAGTTGCCGCCGCGCCACTCGCGCTCGTAGGGGTCGAAGAAGTTGCGGAACAGGCCGTGGCGGATGAACTCGTCGTCGAAGCGCAGCGAGTTGTAGCCCAGGGTGCAGGTACCGGGCCGCGACATTTCCTCGCAGATCCGGCCGAATGCCTCGGCCTCGGCCACGCCTTCGGCGAGCGCCCGTTGCGGGGTGATGCCGGTGACCAGGGTCGCGCCGGGCGAGGGCAGCAGGTCGTCGGCGGGGCGGACGAACAGGCTGACCGGCTCCTCGACCGGTTCCAGCCCGCTGTCGGTGCGGATCGCGGCGAACTGGGCGATGCGGCTGCGGCGCGGATCGGTGCCGAAGGTCTCCAGGTCGTAGAACAGGAAGCTGGCGGCCATCAGCTGCCGGCCCGCTCGGGCACGCGCCCGGACGGCAGCGGCGCCAGGCGCTCGTGGACGAGGGCGTCGGCACGGTCCCAGTCGAGCTGCTCCAGGCTCTCCAGCCCAGCGGTCAGTTCGACCAGCAGCTCGCGCTGCAGGTTGCCGCGCATCAGCGCCAGGGCGTAGGGCAGGTGGCGGAAGGTCACCATCGAGTAGCGCGGCACGAAGCGATCGGGATGCCGGTGCGCCAGGCGGATCTCCAGGGCGCGCTGGAGCAGGTAATCGGCATCGTCCACCCGGTCGCGCATCTCCAGGTAGTTCTCCAGCGCCATGTGCTGGATCGCCCGCGCGTTCGGCAGGCGCTCGTCCTGGTAGGCGGCAAGGGCCCGGGCCGGATCATCTCCGGCGGCATCGAGGTGCCGGGCCAGCGCCGCGCAGTCCTCGAACGCGCAGTTCATGCCTTGGCCGTGGAACGGCACCATCGCATGCGCGGCATCGCCCACCAGCACCGCGCGCCCGTCCAGGTGCCAGCGGTCCAGGTACAGCGTGCCCAGGCTGCCGGTCGGGTTGTGCTCGAAGTCGTGCTCCAGCCGCGGGATCAGCGGGGAGGCGTCCGGGAACCGGCGCTGGAACAGGGCCCGTGCCTGCGCCCCGTCGCGCACCCGGTCGAAGCCCGGCACGTCGGCGGCCGGGTCGCCCTCGTTGGGCATGAACAGGGTGACGGTGAAGGTGCCCTCGGTGTTGGGCAGGGCGATGCACATGAAGCGACCGCGCGGCCAGATGTGCAGGGCGTTCTTCTCGATGCGGAAGCCGCCGTCCGCCGTGGGCGGGATCTCCAGCTCCTTGTAGGAGTGGCCGAGCATCCGGGTGCGTTCGCCCAGGCTGGTCGCCCTGGCCATTTCCCGGCGCACCGCCGAACCGGCACCGTCGGCACCGACGAGGGTGGAGAACGCCGCCTCGTGGGTGCCGCCGGCATCGGAGAAGGTCGCGGTCTTCGCCTCGAAGTCGACCGATTCCAGCTTCCGGTCGAAGTACAGCCGCGCGCCGGCGCGCTCGGCGATGTCCAGCAGCGCCTGGTTGAGCCGGCCGCGGTGCACCGACCAGATCACCTCGCTGTCGTCGAGTCCGTAGCGCTGCAGGTCCACCCGGCCGTCGTCGAAGTGGACCATGCGCCCGCGCATCATGATCGCCTGGGCCATCACCGCCCCGTCGGCGCCGGCCTCGCGCAATGCGCCGCGGCCACGCTCGGCCAGGGCGAGGTTGATCGAACGCCCGCGCTCGTAGCCCTGCCGGCGCGGGTCGCCTCGCATCTCGTGGACCTCGACCTGCCAGCCGCGGCGGGCAAGCAGGGCGGCCAGCACCGCCCCGGCCAGGCCGGCGCCGATGATCGTGAGCCGGCGGTCGCCGGATGCGCTGGATTCGTTGGGCACGTGGCGGCTCCGCCGGTCAGGGGGTGCGGTCGCGCCAGGCCTCGACGGCCCGGGCGAAACGCAACACGTCGTGGTGGGTGTTGTAGAGCGGGGCGGGGGCGATGCGGATCACGTCGGGCTCGCGCCAGTCGCCCAGCACGCCATCGGCTTCCAGGTACTCGAACAGCGAGCGTCCCCGCTCCCGGCCCCCGGCGACCCGCAGCGAAAGCTGGCTGCCATGGCCCCCGGGCGCGGCCGGGGTGAGGATCTCCAGCACGCCGGCCAGCCGCTGCTCGACCAGCCCGCGCAGGTAGCCGGTCAGGCGCAGGGACTTGCCGCGCAACGCCGCCATTCCGGCGCGGTCGAACAGTTCCAGCGAGGCACGCAGTGGCGCCAGTGCAAGGATCGGTGGATTGCTCTGTTGCCAGCCCTCGGCCCCCGGGGTCGGCACGAATTCGGGCCCCATCCGGAAGCGGGACGCGGCCTCGTGGCCCCACCAGCCGGCGAAGCGCGGCCGGTCGCTGCGGGCGTGGCGCTCGTGCACGAAGCAGCCGCCGACCGCGCCCGGGCCACTGTTCATGTACTTGTAGTGGCACCACACGGCGAAGTCCGCCCCGCTGTCGTGCAGGGCCAGCTCGAGGTTGCCGGCCGCGTGTGCCAGGTCGAAGCCGCAGCTGGCGCCCTGGGCATGGGCGAGGCGGGCGATCTCCGCCAGGTCGAAGGCCTGTCCGGTGCGGTACTGCACGCCCGGCCACAGCACCAGCGCCAGCCGTGGGCCATGCAGGGCTATCGCGCGTTCGATGGCGGCCATCGACAGCGTGCCTCCGGGCTGGTCGGGCGCCACCTCGATGAGGTCGGTGGCCGGGTCGAAGCCGTGGAAGCGGATCTGCGACTCCACCGCGTAGCGGTCGGTCGGGAAGGCGCCGGCCTCGACCAGGATCGCCGGCCGCTCCGGCGTCGGGCGGTAGAAGCTGACCATCATGAAATGCAGGTTGGCGGTCAGCGAGTTCATCGCCACCACTTCCCGCGGCTGCGCCCCGAGTACCCTGGCCAGCCCGTCGCGGACCAGCTCGTGGTAGGGCATCCAGGCCGAATGCCCGCGGAAGTGCCCCTCCACCGCGACCTCGGCCCAGGTATCGAGGACTTCCTCGACATGGGCGCGCGCGCCGCGCGGCTGCAGCCCCAGCGAGTTGCCCACGAAATAGGCCTGCTCGCCGTCGCCGGCGCACGGCATGTGGAATTCCCCGCGCAGCGTCGGCAGCGGGTCGCGCTCGTCGAGCCCCAGGGCGTGTCGTTCGTCGAAGATCTCAGGCATCGGAGGGTGTCGTCACTGGAAGCGCGAGCGGGGCAGGCCGAGCCATTCCAGCGCGGTGCCGTGGTACAGGCGGGCGCGGGCCTCGTCGTCGAGCCCGAGCGCGGCGATGCCGGCGCCGGGTTCCTGCTCGCCCAGCGGGAAGGGGTAGTCGGTGCCGAGCATCACCCGGTCCACGCCGGTGACCTCGAGCAGGTAGCGCAGGGCCGCCTCGTCGGCGACCCAGGAGTCGAAATACAGTCGCTTCAGGTACTCGCGCGGGTTGCGCGGATTGTCGGTGGCGACCAGGTCCGGGCGCATGTTGAAGCCGTGCTCGATGCGGCCGATCGTGTACGGGAAGCTGCCGCCGCCGTGTGCCATGCACACCTTCAGCGCGGGCAGGCGCTCGAGCACCCCGCCGAACACCAGGGAGCAGGCCGCGCGCGATTGCTCGGCGGGCATGCCGACCAGCCAGGGCAGCCAGTACTTGGGCATGGTGTCGGTGCCCATCATGTCCCAGGGATGCACCAGGATCGCCGCGCCCAGCTCGGCGGCGGCCTGGAAGAACTCGAACAGCTCCGGCGCGTCCAGGTTCCAGTGGCGGCCGTCCTCGCGGGTCACGTGGCTGCCGATCTGCACGCCCTGCAGGCCCAACTGCTCCATGCAGCGCTCCAGCTCCTGCACCGCCAGCCGCGGCGACTGCAGCGGCACGGTGCCGATCCCGGCGTAATGGCGCGGGTAGTCGCGGCAGGTACCCGCCATGTGGTCGTTGAGGGACTGGTGCAGCTCCAGCGCGTGGTGGGGACGCGCCCAGTAGGAGAACATCACCGGCACCGTGCTCAGCACCTGGACCTGCACGCCGTGGCGCGCGTAGTCGGCGATGCGCTGCTCCGGGTCCCAGGTGTTGGACCAGATCTCGCGGAAGAACCGGCCGTCCTTGTAGATCCGGTGGCGCCCGTCGTCGGTGTGGTGGATCACCGGGAACCGCGGCTCGCCGTACTTGCGCGCCAGGTCTGGCCAGTCGCGTGGCAGGTAATGGGCGTGGATGTCGATCTTGAGCACGGTGTCCTTCTTCCCCCCTGGCCGGACCCGGTCGGGCCGGCCACCACGATAACCGAGGCTGGCTTTCCGGGCAGCACGCCGTACTGTCTTCATCGAACCTTTACCCCGGCGCCGGCGCCGGGCGCTAGGCTCGAAGCGCGAATCCCGAGGGAGCAGCCATGTTCGGTGTCGACGCGTTGATGCTGGCGCGTATCCAGTTCGCCTTCACGATTTCCTTCCACATCATCTTCCCGGCGATCACCATCGGGCTGGCGGCTTACCTGGCGGTGCTCGAAGGGCTGTGGCTGTCGACGAAGCGGCCGGTCTATCTCGACCTCTACCGCTTCTGGCTCAAGCCCTTCGCGGTGGCCTTCGGCATGGGCGTGGTGTCGGGCATCGTGATGGCCTACCAGTTCGGCACCAACTGGAGCGAGTACTCGCGCTTCGCCGGTTCGATCACCGGGCCGCTGCTGACCTACGAGGTGCTGACCGCGTTCTTCCTGGAGGCGGGCTTCCTGGGGGTGATGCTGTTCGGCATGAAGCGGGTGGGGCCGGGACTGCACTTCATGGCCACCCTCGCGGTCTCGCTGGGCACGCTGATCTCGGCCACCTGGATCCTCGCCTCCAACAGCTGGATGCAGACCCCGCAGGGCCACGAGATCATCGACGGCCGGGTGGTGCCGGTCGACTGGCTGGCGGTGATCTTCAATCCGTCGTTCCCGTACCGGCTCACCCACATGGTGACCGCCGCGTTCCTGGCCACCGGTTTGCTGGTCGCCGGCACCGCCGCCTGGCACCTGCTGCGTGGCCGGCGCGACCCGGCGGTACGCACGATGTGGTCGATGGCGATGTGGATGGTGCTGGTGACCGCCCCCGTCCAGGCGGTCATCGGCGACTTCCACGGGCTGAACACGCTGGAGCACCAGCCAGCCAAGCTGGCCGGCATCGAGGGCCATTGGGAACGGCCGGCGGACCGGTCCGAGGGCATGCCGCTGCTGGTGTTCGGCCTGCCCGACATGGAAGCCGAGCGGACCCGTTACGCGGTGGAGATTCCGAGGCTGTCCAGCCTCATCCTCACCCACAGCCTGGACGGCATGACCCCGGTGCTGAAGGACTTTCCGACCGACGAACGGCCGCCCTCGCACGTGGTGTTCTGGACCTTCCGGGTCATGGTCGGGCTGGGATTGCTGATGATCCTGCTGGGTGCCTGGGGCGCGCTGGCGCGCTGGCGCGGGCGCTTCGTGGAATCCGCCGCGCTGCACCGGTTCGCACTGCTGATGGGACCGACCGGCCTGGTCGCGATCCTCGCCGGCTGGTTCACCACCGAGGTCGGGCGCCAGCCCTGGATCATCTACGGGATCATGCGCACCTCCGAGGCGGTCTCCGCGCACTCGGCCGCGGCGGTCGGCTTTGCGCTGGCCGCCTTCGTCGCGTGCTACGTGGTGATCTTCGGTGCCGGCTCGGTCTACATGTTGCGGCTGATGGGACGACCGGTGACCGAAGCCGAGCCCGATGACGCGCCGGAGGGCGGACCCGGCCAGCCGCGCACGCCGATGCGGCCGATCTCCGCGGCCGCGGACGAGGCGCGCACCGGCAACGAGGATGCAGCCAGGAGGGACGGGTGATGGGCGTCGACCTGCCGGTGATCTGGGCGGTGGTGATCCTGTTCGCCATCGGGATGTACGTGGTGATGGACGGCTTCGACCTGGGGATCGGGATGCTGTTCCCGTTCTTTCCCGGGCGCGAGGACCGCGACGTGATGATGAACACCGTCGCGCCGATCTGGGACGGCAACGAGACCTGGCTGGTGCTGGGCGGGGCCGGGCTGCTGGCGGCCTTCCCGCTGGCCTACTCGGTGGTGCTCAGCGCCCTGTACCTGCCACTGGTGCTGATGTTGCTGGGACTGATCCTGCGCGGGGTCTCGTTCGAGTACCGGGTGGTCGCCTCGCCCGGGCGGCGCAGCACCTGGGACTTCAGCTTCATGGCCGGCTCCTACGCCGCCGCGTTCTTCCAGGGCGTGGTGCTGGGCAGCTTCATCAACGGCCTGCCGGTGGCGGATGGCCGGTTCGCCGGGGGGCCGCTGGACTGGGTCGCGCCGTTCCCGCTGTTCACCGGGGTCGGCCTGGTCATCGCCTACATGCTGCTGGGCAGCACCTGGCTGCTGATCAAGACCGAGGGACCGCTGCACGAGGAGATGCGCCGGCGCACCCAGCTGTGGGTGTGGGCGCTGCTGGCGGTGATCGGCGTGCTCAGCCTGTGGACCGCGCTGGCCCATCCGCCGATCGCCAAGCGCTGGTTCAGCCTGCCCAACCTGTACTTCTTCCTGCCGGTGCCGCTGCTGGTGGTGCTGGTCGCGGGGCTGTTGCTGCGGGCGCTGGAGCGCAAGCGCCACATCGCGCCCTTCCTGCTGACCCTGGCACTGGTGTTCCTGGGCTACAGCGGGCTGGGCATCAGCATCTGGCCCAACATCATCCCGCCCGGCATCAGCATCCGTGATGCGGCCGCCCCGCCGGAGAGCATGGGCTTCACCCTGGTCGGAACCCTGTTCATCGTCCCGGTGATCCTCGCCTATACCGCCTTCAGCTACTGGGTCTTCCGCGGCAAGGTCAGGCCGGGCGAGGGCTATCACTGATGCCGGCGCCCGCACGCGCGTACTGGCTGCGCAGGGTCGGCTGGCTGGTGCTGCTGTGGGCGGCGAGCGTGGCCGCGCTGGGCGTGATCGCCTGGCTGATCCGGCAGTTCATGGCCGCCGCGGGGATGACCACCTGAGCGTGCGCGTGGCTCAGGTGATGTCGGCCTGCGACCCGGCCTGCATCTCGTAGCGGTCCGGGCGCGGGTTGAGCGTGCCGCACTGCACGCAGGTGCGCAGTGCCTGGCTGCGGTAGAAGTTCTCGAACACCCGGAAGAAGTCCTGCTCGATGTCGACCAGGTGGAAAGACTCCTCGTAGAGCTTGTGGTTGCAGTTGATGCAGAACCACATCAGCGCATCGTCCTCGTGCGCCAGCCGCTTGCGCTCGACCACCAGGCCGACCGAGCCGGGCATGCGCTGGGGGCTGTGCGGCACGCGCGGGGGCAGGTAGAACATCTCGCCGGCGCGGATGCGCACATCGCGCGGCTTTCCGTCCTCCTGGATGCGCAGCACCATCTCGCCTTCCAGCTGGTGGAAGAACTCCGGGCCTTCCTCCCAGTGGTAGTCGGTGCGGGTGTTGGGGCCGCCGACGACCATCACGATGTAGTCGCCGTCGACGATGCACTTGTTGCCCACCGGCGGCCTGAGCAGGTGCCGGTGCTCGTCGATCCAGGCCTGCAGGTTGATCGGGTCGGGAAGCGGCATCGCGGGTTCCTCGTTCAGCGCACCACGGCCACGCACTTGAGCTCGATGGCGATCGGGGTGGGCAGCGCGTCGATCCCCAGCGTGGTGCGGCAGGGCGCCGCGGCGGGATCGGGGAAATACTCGGCCCACACCGCGTTGTAGCCGGTGAAGTCGCCGGCCATGTCGGTCAGGTACACGGTGACGTCGACCAGGTCCTCCCAGCGGGCGCCACTGGCCTCCAGCACCGCGCGCACGTTGGCGAACACCGCGCGCGCCTGCGCGCCGATGTCGTGGTCGACCAGGGTGCCGGCGGCATCGTGCACGTTGCCGGGGACGGTGTCGGTGGCCGGGTCGCGCGGGCCGATTCCGGACAGGAACAGCAGCTCGCCGACCCGCCTGGCGTGCGGATAGGCGCCGACCGGCCTGGGCGCGGCGCCGGCCTGGATGGCGTCCATCAGCGGTCCTCCCGGTCGGCGCGGATGCGCGCCAGGGCTTCTTCGTACTTGCCCGGCAGGCGGTCGGCGGCATTCACGTCGACGCCCAAGTCGTGGACCCGGCCGTCGCGGAGCGTGTAGACCCAGCCATGCACCGCGAGCTCCTGCCCGCGCGCCCAGGCATCGCGGACCACCGTGGTGCGGCAGACGTGGACCACCTGCTCGAGCACGTTCAGTTCGCAGAGCCGGTCGTGGCGGATCTCGTCGTCGCCGTAGGCGCACAGCGCCTGCTCGTGCATCTCGGCGACATCGACCACGTGCCGCACCCAGTTGTCCGACAAGCCCAGGCGGCTGCCGTGCAGCGCGGCGTGCACGCCGCCGCAGCCATAGTGGCCGACCACCAGGATGTGCCTGACCTTCAGCACGTCGACGGCGAACTGGATCACCGACAGGCAGTTCAGGTCGGTGTGCACCACCACATTGGCGATGTTGCGGTGGACGAAGACCTCGCCGGGGGCGACGTCGATGATCTGGTTGGCCGGCACCCGGGAGTCGGAGCAGCCGATCCACAGGTACTCCGGCGCCTGTTGGCGCGAGAGCCGTTCGAAGAAGGAGGGATCCTCCGCGCTGATCCGGTCGGACCACTCGCGGTTGCTCTGCAGCAGGTCGGAAAGGGTGGGCATTCGTCGTCAGTCCAGTTTCAGGCCCACGTTGCGGGGCTCGGTGAAGAAACGCATCGCTTCCAGGCCACCCTCGCGGCCCAGGCCGGAGGCACCGGACCCGCCGAAGGGCGTGCGCAGGTCGCGCAGCAGCCAGGTATTGATCCAGACCATGCCGACCTGCAGGCCGGCGGCCATCCGGTGGGCACGGGCCAGGTCGCGGGTCCAGACCGAGGCCGACAGGCCGTAGTCGCAGGCATTGGCCAGCGCCAGCGCCTCGCCGTCGTTATCGAATGGCTGCAGGGTCACCACCGGCCCGAAGAGCTCCTCGCGGTTGGTCGCGCAGTCCGGGCCCAGTCCTTCCAGGACGGTCGGCTGCACGAACCAGCCGGGCCGCTCCAGGGCCACGCCCCCGCACAGCACGCGGGCGCCCTCGTCGCGGGCGCGGGCAATGCCGGCCATGACCTTGTCGAAGTGCTGCCGCGAGACCAGGGGCCCCAGCTCGGTTCCATCCTCCAGCGGATCGCCCAGGCGCAGCGCGCCGGCCCGCTCGACCAGCGCGTCGCGGAACGCGTCGTAGACCGCGCGCTCGACCAGCAGCCGCGAGCCGCACAGGCAGATCTGCCCGGAGTTCTGGAATGCCGAGCGCACCAGTACGTCCAGCTGGGCGCGCCAGTCGCTGTCGGCGAACACCAGGGTCGGGTTCTTGCCACCCAGTTCGAGCGAGACCTTCTTGAGCATCGGGGCGGCCAGCCCGGCGATGCGGCGGCCCACCGCGGTGCTGCCGGTGAAGGAGACCGCCCGGACCCGCGGATCGGTCACCAGCGGCTCGCCGACCTCTGGGCCGCGTCCGTGCACGAGGTTGAACACCCCCGGCGGAAAACCGATCTCCGCGGCCAATTCCGCCAGCATGGTCGCGGTCAGCGGCGTCACTTCCGAGGGCTTGGCGACCACCGTGTTGCCCGCCGCCAGGGCGGGCGCGATCTTCCAGGTCAGCAGGTACAGCGGCAGGTTCCACGGCGAGATCGTCGCCACCACGCCCAGCGGCAGGCGCAGGGTGTAGTTGAGGCCGGCCTGGCCGTGGTGCGACTCGCTGGCGAACTGGGTCGCGGCGTGGGCATAGAAACGCAGGTTGGCGATCGCCCGCGGGATCTCCACCTCGCGCGCCAGCGCCAGCGGCTTGCCGCCGTCGCGCGCCTCGGCGCGGGCGAAGTCCTCCAGCCGAGCCTCGATCGCGGAGGCCAGTGTCTCCAGCCAGCGCGCCCGCTCGCTGTTGGCCAGCCCGGACCAGGCCGGCCAGGCAACGCTTGCGGCGCTGATCGCGCGCTCCACGTCCTCGCCGTTGCCGTCGGCGACGCGGGCGAAGGCCCGGCCGGTACCCGGCTCGAACACCTCGATCCAGCCTCCCGACGCGGGAGGCGAGGGCAGGCCGCCGATCCAGTGCATCAGGCGCATGGTGGCGCTCAGGACGAGCGGGTCCGTCCGCCGTCGACCGGCAGGTTGACCCCGCTGATGTAGGCGGCCGCCGGCGAGCACAGGAAGGCGACCGCGGCAGCGGTCTCCTCCGGGCGGGCGAAGCGGCGCAGCGGGACGTTGGCGACCATCTCCTCGAACACCGCCTGCTCGCTGCGGCCGCTGCGCCGGGCGCCGGTGCGGATGATCTGTTCGATGCGCGGGGTGTCGGTGTAGCCCGGCAGCACGTTGTTGACGGTGATGCCGTCGGGGCCCAGCTCGCCGGCCAGGGTCTTGGCCCAGGCCGCGACCGCCCAGCGCGCCGTGTTCGACACCCCCAGCCCGGGAATGGGTTCCTTCACCGAGGTCGAGATGATGTTGACGATGCGTCCGTAGCCGGTCTCGCGCATGCCCGGCACGCAGGCCTGCGCCAGCACCTGGCAGGCGACCACGTGCTGGCGCATCGCGTCCTCGATCGCCGAGGGTGCCGTGGCGTGCAGCGGGCCGGGCGCCGGGCCGCCGCTGTTGTTGACCAGGATGTGCACCGGGCCGGCAGCGGCGAGCTCGGCCGCCCTGGCGGCCAGCGCCGGGGTATCGGAGGTGTCCACCGCGATCCAGCCGTGGCCATCGCCCGGCAGTTCCGCGGCCAGTGCCTGCAGGCGCTCGGCGCTGCGTGCCAGCAGGGTCACCCGCGCGCCGAGCGAGGCCAGTTCACGTGCGCTCGCCAGGCCGATGCCCTGGCTGGCGCCGCATACAAGGGCGTGGCGGCTGTCCAGCGCAAGATCCATCGTCGGCTCCTGTCTCGGTAAGGGCGCGCTCCAGCAGGCGCGTCCCGGTGGGGCGGGTTCAGTGGGGGCGCGGCAACTGCCGCACCATCTGCCGGCGCAGGGCCTCGTCACCCTCGCCCTGCGGGGGCGTCAGCTCCGCGAGCGTGAAGCCGCGCTCGGCGGCATCCTCCTCGTCCATGCCGTCGAGCGCCACGAACTCGGCGTCCATCAGCGCCGCACGCGCGGTGTCCTCGCTGTCGTAGGGCAGGGTCTTGCCGTCGCTGTCGAAGACCTCGGCGGTGCCGGCCTCCCGCACCTGCAGCCGCGCCCACACCACGGTGCGTCCGAGGGTGGCCAGCCACCACTGCGCGCCGCTCATGCGACCACCAGCGAGGCGAGGTACAGCAGGCCCGACATCACCAGGCCGGCGATGATGGTCATCAGCGCCACCCGCGCCGGCGCGGCCAGGCCATCCAGGTTGCGGTCGCCCACGCCACGGTAGGCACCGCGCAGCAGCCAGGCCCAGGCGCCGGGACTGGCGAAGGCGAGTGGCCCGTACGCATCGAGCATCCCCGGATGGCGGTCACGCAGGTGCACCAGCATCAGTGGCCAGAAGATCACGAAGGCGGTGAACCCGGCGATGGCCAGGGCGAGGGCGAGCAGGGCGAGGAACAGGATCACGTCGGAAGGTCACCGCAGGTCAGAATTCGGCGCTGCCCGGCGCACGCGGATAGGCGATCGCGTCGCGGATGTTGGACAGGCCGCAAACATAGACCACCAGCCGCTCGAAGCCGAGCCCGAAGCCCGCATGCGGCACCGAGCCGTAGCGGCGGAAGTCGCGATACCACTGGTAGTGCTCCGGATCCAGGCCGAACTGCGCCATCCGCGCATCCAGCACGTCCAGCCGCTCCTCGCGCTGGGAGCCGCCGATGATCTCGCCGATGCCCGGGGCCAGCACGTCCATCGCCGCGACGGTCCTGCCATCGTCGTTGAGGCGCATGTAGAAGGCCTTGATGTGCTCCGGGTAGTCGGTCACCACCACCGGCCGGCCGACGTGCTGCTCGGTCAGCCAGCGCTCGTGCTCGGTCTGCAGGTCCAGGCCCCACTCGACCGGGAACTCGAACTTGTGCCCGGAGTCCTGCAGCAGCCTCACCGCGTCGCTGTAGTCGATGCGCTCGAACGGGGCGTTGATGAACTTCTCCAGCCGGCTGACCGCATCCTTCTGCACCCGCTCGGCGATGAACGCCATGTCGTCGCCACGCTCGTCGAGCACGGCGCGGAACAGGTACTTCAGGAAGTCCTCGGCGATGTCGGCGGTCTGCATCAGGTCGGCGAAGGCGATCTCCGGCTCGACCATCCAGAATTCGGCGAGGTGCCGGGTGGTGTGCGAGTTCTCGGCGCGGAAGGTCGGCCCGAAGGTGTAGACCCTGCTCATCGCCAGCGCATAGCCCTCCACATTGAGCTGGCCGGAGACGGTCAGGAACGCCTCGCGGCCGAAGAAGTCCTGGCGGAAGTCGACGCTGCCGTCGTCGCGGCGGGGCAGGTTGGCCAGGTCCAGGGTGGAGACCCGGAACATCTGTCCGGCGCCCTCGGCGTCGGAGCCGGTGACGATCGGGGTGCTGATCCAGAAATAGCCATTGCGGTGGAAATAGCGGTGCACCGCCATGGCCAGGGTGTGGCGGATGCGGGTGACGGCGCCGAACAGGTTGGTGCGCGGGCGCAGGTGGGCGACCTCGCGCAGGAACTCCAGCGAATGCGGCTTGGGCTGGATCGGGTAGGTCTCCGGGTCCTCGACCCAGCCGACCACCTCGACCCGGCTGGCCTGGATCTCGAAACCCTGGCCCTTGCCCTGGGATTCCACCAGTTCGCCGGTGGCGATCACCGCGCAGCCGGCGGTGAGGTGCTTCACCTCGGACTCGTAGTTGGGCAGGCTGGATGGCGCGACCACCTGGATCGGCGCGAAGCAGGAGCCGTCGCTGACATTGACGAAGCTCAGTCCGGCCTTGGAATCACGCCGGGTACGCACCCAGCCACGGACCGTTACCTCGCCACCGACCGGCAACCTGCCGGCAAGCGCGTGCTGCACGCTGACCACCGTCATGCCTTGAACCTCGCCCGCAAGGGCCCGATATGGGAAAGGCCGGAGTTTAACCGAGGGCGGGCGGGCCGCCGCACGCGACCGGTACAATCGCAACACCGCAGGAGAGCAATCCATGTCCGTCACCCTCACGTCCGCCGCCGCCAGCCGCGTCCACCGGTTCCTCGAGAAGGACCCCGGCGCACTGGGCCTGCGCTTCGGAGTGAAGCGCACCGGCTGCTCGGGCTGGCAGTACGTGGCCGAGCTGGCCCATGCCGAACAGCCCGGTGACACGGTCATCGAGGACCAGGGCGTGCGGGTCTACGTGGACCTGCTGAGCATGGCTCAGGTCGACGGCACCACGATCGACGTGGAGCAGCGCAAGCTCGGCGACCAGTTCATCTTCCGCAATCCCAACGCCAGCGCCGAGTGCGGCTGCGGCGAGAGCTTCACCACCGACGCCGACCTGGCCTGATCCCGCCCGGGCTACTGGCGCAACCCCCCGCAACCGGCCATAATTGCCGGCTCCCTGCGCCTGCCGCGCGGGGACCTTGCTCCACCGCGCGCCTGCGTCGGGGGGCTGAACCGGCCACCGGCCGCCATCCACAAGGAAAAACAAGATGCGTCATTACGAGATCGTCTTCCTGGTCCACCCGGACCAGAGCGAGCAGGTCCCCGGCATGATCGAGCGCTACAAGGGCATGATCGAGGCCGGCGAGGGCAAGGTCCACCGCCTGGAAGACTGGGGCCGCCGCCAGCTGGCCTACCCGATCCAGAACCTGGTCAAGGCCCACTACGTGCTGCTCAACATCGAGGCCGGCCAGGCCGTGCTGAACGAGCTGGTGGACACCTTCCGCTTCAACGACGCGATCCTGCGCCACCTGGTCATCAAGCGCGACGGCCCGGACACCGAGCAGTCGCTGATCATGAAGTTCAAGGACGAGAAGGCCGACAAGCCCGAGCGCGGCGAGCGCCGTCGTCGTGACGACGACAGCCAGGGCGACGGCGACGACGAGAAGTCCGATGCCGGCGACGGCAAGGACGAATCGTCCTCCGACACCGAAGCCGCCTGATCACGCCTTTTAGGAGCGCCGCACCATGTCCAAGTTCTTCCGCCGCCGCAAGTTCTGCAAGTTCACCGCCGAGGGCGTCAAGGAGATCGACTACAAGGATCTCAACACCCTGCGCCAGTACATCGGCGAGACCGGCAAGATCGTCCCCTCGCGCGTGACTGGAACCAAGTCGAAGTACCAGCGCCAGCTGGCCACCGCCGTCAAGCGGGCGCGCTACCTGGCCCTGATCCCGTACACCGACAACCACAACGCCTGAGCAGGGGCGTCGCCCCGGGGCGACGCTCTTTCCCATCGGACAGCGCCACGCGCTGCAGGCCCCGCGCCTGCTAACGAACACGGAGCACCACCATGCAACTGATCCTCCTGCAGAACGTCCAGAACCTCGGCCAGCTCGGTGACAAGGTCACCGTCAAGCCGGGCTACGGCCGCAACTTCCTGGTCCCGCAGGGCAAGGCCACGCCGGCGACCGCGGCCAACCTGGCCGAGTTCGAGGCCAGGCGCGCCGAATACGAGGCCCGCGCCAGGCAGCTCAATGAAACCGCCGAGTCCCGCCGCGCCGCCCTAGAGGGCGTCGAGGTAACGATCCGCGCCAATGCCTCGACCGAAGGCAAGCTGTACGGCTCGATCACCACCCGCGACGTCGCCGACGCGCTGACCCGCAATGGCCATGAGGTCAGCAAGTCCGAGGTGGTGATGGGCGAAGGCCCGATCCGCCAGGCGGGCGAGTACGAGATCCTGCTGCAGCTGCACGCCGGCATCGAGGCCACCGTCAAGCTCATCGTCGAAGGCGAGCTGGCCTGACGGTCCGGCGCGGACGCGCCGATCGCAACACCCACGGAGGGCGCCGCACGGCGCCCTCCGTGCTTTCCGGCGGTCGCAGGCCTTGCGACCGCCACGTGGCATGGGTTCCACGCCAGGTTCTCCACCGATTATCCACAGGGTTGTGCATACCGCCCGCGGCCTGCTCGCCCTAGGATTGCCGTCTGCCGCGCCCCCTGGCGCGGCCCTGCAGGACACCGCTTCGATGAGTGCACGCCCAGGCTTCCGGGACACCGACTCCCGCTTTGAGACCCGCGCCGAGCAGCGCGTGGACCAGCTGCGGGTACCGCCACAGTCGATCGAGGCCGAGCAGGCGGTGCTGGGTGGTCTGATGCTGGCACCGGACGCCTACGACACCGTCGCCGACGCCCTGGTCGACCGGGACTTCTACCGCCGCGACCACCAGCTGATCTTCCGCGCGATCCGCGAACTGGCGGAGAAGAACCGGCCCTTCGACGCCGTCACCCTGGGCGAGTGGTTCGAGTCCAATGGCCAGGCCGAGCTGGTCGCCGGCGGCAGCTACCTGATCGAGCTGGCCAGCACCACGCCCTCGGCGGCGAACATCAGGGCCTACGCCGAGATCGTCCGCGACAAGTCGGTGCTGCGGCAGCTGATCGAGGTCGGCACCGACATCGTCAACGACGGCTTTCAGCCCAACGGCCGCGAAAGCGCCGAGATCCTGGCCAAGGCCGAGCAGGAGGTGTTCGCCATCGCGGAGGCCGGGGCGCAGGGCCGCACCGACTTCACCCCGATGAACACCGCGCTGTCGGAGGCCTTCGACGTCCTGCAGAAGCGCTATGACGCCGGCGGCTCGGTGACCGGACTGCCGACCGGGTACACCGAGTTCGACGAGATGACCGCCGGCCTGCAGCCCACCGATCTGCTGATCCTGGCCGCGCGCCCGGCGATGGGCAAGACCACGCTGGCGCTGAACATGGCCGAGCACGCCGCCATCCGCACCAAGAAGGCGGTCGCGGTGTTCTCGATGGAAATGTCCGCCAGCCAGCTGGCCCTGCGCCTGATTTCCTCCAACGGCCGGGTCAATGCCCAGCGGCTGCGCAGCGGCCAGCTCGAGGACGAGGACTGGAGCCGGGTCACCAGCGCGATCCGGATGCTCAAGGAGGCGAAGATCTTCATCGACGACACCCCCGGCCTGTCGCCCGACCAGCTGCGCGCGAAGTCGCGCCGGCTCAAGCGCGAGCACGACCTGGGCCTGGTGGTCGTCGACTACCTGCAGCTGATGTCGGTGCCCGGCAACAGCGAGAACCGCGCCACCGAGATCTCCGAGATCTCGCGCTCGCTCAAGCACCTGGCCAAGGAACTCAACGTGCCGGTGATCGCCCTGTCGCAGCTCAACCGCTCACTGGAGACACGCGCCGACAAGCGCCCGGTGATGGCCGACCTGCGCGAGTCCGGCGCCATCGAGCAGGACGCCGACGTGATCGTCTTCATCTACCGCGACGACTACTACAACAAGGAGAATTCGCCGGACAAGGGCCTGGCCGAGGTGATCATCGGAAAGCAGCGAAACGGCCCGACCGGCTCGGTCAAGCTGCGCTTCTTCGGCGAGTACACGCGCTTCGACAACCTCTCCCACGACGCGGTCGGCAGCTTCGAATAGCGCCGGCACGACGCCGGCCGCGAGCCGCGCTGCCAGCTGAACGCAGGCGGGGGTCCGTCACCCCTTTCACACGACCCCGTGGTTAGCTTCTGCCCTGTTCAGCCAACGAGGACCGCTCTGATGAAGAACAATATCCGACTCGCGCTCGCCAGCGCCGCAGCCGTTGCGATGCTCGCCGGCTGTGCCAGCCCCGGCGGCTATTATGGCCAGCAGTATCCGCAGCAGCAGTATCCGCAGGGCCAGCAGGAGGGCACGTCGAAGACCACCAAGGGGGCGCTGATCGGTGCCGCCGTGGGTACCGTGGCCGGGCTGCTCAGCGGCAGCGATGCCACCGAGCGCCGCCAGCGCGCCCTGGTCGGGGCGGGCGTGGGCGGCCTGGCCGGTGGCGCCATCGGGAACTACCAGGACCGGCAGGAGCGCGCGCTGCGCGACCAGATGGCCGGCACCGGCGTGGACGTGGTGCGCCAGGGCGACAACATCACCCTGAACATGCCCGGCAACATCACCTTCGACTTCGACAGCTCGACCCTGAGCGCCCAGTTCTACCCGGTGCTCGACAACCTGGTCTCGACCCTGCGCGAGTACGATCAGACCATCGTCGAGGTGGCCGGCCACACCGACTCCAAGGGCAGTGATTCCTACAACCAGCAGCTGTCGGTGCGGCGCGCCGAGTCGGTGGGCAACTACCTGATCGGCCGCGGGGTGATGCGCGAGCGTTTCATCATCACCGGCGCCGGCGAGAGCCGCCCAGTCGCCAGCAACGACACCGAGGCCGGCCGGGCGCAGAACCGCCGGGTCGAGATCACCCTGGTGCCGGTGCGCGGCTGACACGCGTAACCCGGGTCAGCGCAGCGCACCCGGGTTGCCCGAGACAAAGGGCGGGCCTCGATGGCCCGCCCTTTTTCGTGTGGCCGGCCGCGTGGGCACCCGCATCACCAGGGGGCGGCGCCGCGACATGCACCAGATCCACGTCGTGGACTGCAGGCCGGGCGACTACTCCGGTTCCCGCTTGGCCTTGTGCTGCGCCAGCGCCCGGTCGGCCAGCTTCAGCAGTCCCAGCACCATCAGGGTGAGGCCGGTCGCCAGGACCGCGAGCAGGAAGTAGCCGAAACCGCAGGCGATCCCGATCACCGCTACCATCAGCAACGAGGCTGCGGTGGTGATGCCGGCCACGCCGCCGCCTTCGCCCCGTCGGGCAAAGATGCTGCCGGCGCCGATGAACGCGACGCCGGCGATCACCGACTCCACCAGGCGCAGCGGATCCACCCGCAACCGCCCGCCATCCGCGGCCAACGCCGGGTGGGCTTCGACCAGCAGTATCCCCAGGCCGACCAGCAGGGCGGCGGCGCCCGCCACCAGCATGTGGGTACGGAAACCGGCAGGCCGGTCGCGCAGTTCGCGCTCGAACCCGATCACGCCACCGAGCAGCATGGCGGCGCCGGTGGCGGCGATGGTGTCCAGCTGATGCATCCAGTCCATGCGCGGATTGTGGCGGTCGCGAGTGAATGCGGGGTCGGTGGAGGCGGCGTGAAAGTCGTGCTGCCCGGACCGAGGTAGGGTGGCGGACTTTCCGGACATTCCGGCCTCGACGCTCAGGGGGGAGCCAAGGCTGTGGCAACGACGACGCAAGACATGGCGCGTGTGGAACAGGACGATGCCGGGACCCGGGCCCGCCCCGATGATCTCGCCGGAACCGCCCCGGGGGACCGGAGTGCCGCGCGGCAGCTGCTGGAGGCCCTGGCCGCGGTCCGCGACGGCAACTTCGATGTCCGGCTGCCGGTGCACTGGGACGGCATCGAGGGCAAGATCGCCGACGCCTTCAACGCGGTGGTCGCCAGCAACCGGCACATGGCCGCCGAACTCGACCGGGTGGGGCGCCAGGTCGGCCGCGAAGGCCAGACCGGCAACCGGCTGGCCGCCACCAGCCATGGCGGTGCCTGGCTTGGCATGCAGCAGTCGGTGAACGGGCTGATCAGCGACCTGGTGCGTCCGATCGAAACCATGACCACCGCCACCGCCGGCGTGGCCAAGGGCGACCTGACCCGCTCGGTGCCGCTGGAGGTCGACGGCCGTGCGCTGCAGGGCGAGTTCCTGCGCTCGGCGACGATCGTCAACCGCATGATCGAGCAGATGGGCGAGTTCAGCGCCGAGGTCACCCGCGTGGCGCTGGAGGTCGGCACCGCCGGCCGGCTGGGTGGGCAGGCCAAGGTCAAGGGCGTGTCGGGCGTGTGGAAGGAACTCACCGACTCGGTGAACCAGATGGCCTCCAACCTGACCACCCAGGTGCGCAACATCTCCGAGGTCACCATTGCCGTGGCCGATGGCGACCTGTCGCGCAAGATCACCGCCGACGTGCGCGGCGAGATGGCCCAGCTCAAGGAGGCCATCAACACCATGGTCGACCAGCTGCGCAGCTTCGCCTCGGAAGTCACCCGCGTGGCGCGCGAGGTCGGCACCGAGGGCAAGCTCGGTGGTCAGGCGGTGGTGCCGGGCGTGGCAGGCACCTGGAAGGACCTGACCGACTCGGTCAACGCGATGGCCTCCAACCTGACCAGCCAGGTGCGCAACATCGCCGAGGTGACCACCGCGGTGGCCAAGGGCGACCTGTCGCGCAAGATCGCGGTCGATGCGCAGGGCGAGATCCTGGCGCTGAAGAACACCATCAACACCATGGTCGACCAGCTCAACGGCTTCGCCGCCGAGGTCACCCGCGTGGCCCGCGAGGTCGGCACCGAGGGCAAGCTGGGGGGGCAGGCGATCGTCCCCGACGTGGCCGGAACCTGGAAGGACCTGACCGACCACGTGAACTCGATGGCGTCCAACCTGACCAGCCAGGTGCGCAACATCGCCGAGGTCACCACCGCGGTCGCCAAGGGCGACCTGTCGCGCAAGATCACCGTGGACGTGCGCGGTGAACTGCTGGAACTCAAGAACACCCTCAATACCATGGTCGACCAGCTCAACGGCTTCGCCGCCGAGGTCACCCGCGTGGCCCGCGAGGTTGGCACCGAGGGCAAGCTGGGCGGGCAGGCGACGGTGCCCGGGGTGGACGGCACCTGGGCCGACCTGACCGATTCGGTCAACGCCATGGCCTCCAACCTGACCAGCCAGGTGCGCAACATCGCCGAGGTCACCACCGCGGTGGCCAAGGGCGACCTGTCGCGCAAGATCGCGGTCGACGCCCAGGGCGAGATCCTGCAGCTCAAGGACACCATCAACACGATGGTGGACCAGCTCAACTCCTTCGCCGCCGAGGTGACCCGCGTGGCCCGCGAGGTCGGCACCGAGGGCAAGCTGGGCGGGCAGGCGACGGTGCCCGGGGTGGACGGCACCTGGGCCGACCTGACCGACAACGTCAACGCGATGGCGTCCAACCTGACCAGCCAGGTGCGCAACATCGCCGAGGTCACCACCGCGGTCGCCAACGGCGACCTGTCGCGCAAGATCGCCGTCGACGTGAAGGGCGAGATGCTCGAGCTCAAGGACACCATCAACACGATGGTGGACCAGCTCAACTCCTTCGCCGCCGAGGTCACCCGCGTGGCCCGCGAGGTCGGCACCGAGGGCAAGCTGGGTGGGCAGGCCACCGTGCCGGGCGTCGCCGGCACCTGGGCCGACCTGACCGACAACGTCAACTCGATGGCGTCCAACCTGACCAGCCAGGTGCGCAACATCGCCGAGGTCGCCACCGCGGTCGCCAAGGGCGACCTGTCGCGCAAGATCGACGTCGACGCCCAGGGCGAGATCCTGCAGCTCAAGGACACCCTCAACACGATGGTGGACCAGCTCAACTCCTTCGCCGCCGAGGTCACCCGCGTGGCCCGCGAGGTCGGGACCGAGGGCAAGCTGGGTGGCCAGGCGACCGTGCCGGGCGTCGCCGGCACCTGGGCCGACCTGACCGACAACGTGAACTCCATGGCCACCAACCTCACCACCCAGGTGCGCGGCATCGCGCAGGTGGTGACCGCGGTCGCCACCGGCGACCTCAGCCGCAAGCTGACCGTGGAGGCCAAGGGCGAGATCGCCGAACTCGCCGACACCATCAACTCGATGACCGACACCCTGGCGATCTTCGCCGACCAGGTGACCACGGTCGCCCGCGAGGTCGGCGTCGAGGGCCGCCTCGGCGGGCAGGCGAAGGTTCCGGGCACCGCCGGCATCTGGGAGAACCTCACCGGCAACGTCAACCAGCTGGCGGCCAACCTGACCACCCAGGTCCGCGCGATCGCCGAGGTCGCCACCGCGGTGACCCAGGGCGACCTCACCCGGGAGATCCAGGTCGACGTGCGCGGCGAGCTGGCCGACCTCAAGGACAACATCAACGTCATGATCGGCACCCTGCGCGCGACCACCGAGAGCGGGCGCGAGCAGGACTGGCTGAAGACCAACATGGCGACCTTCAGCAACATGATGCAGGGCCAGCGCGACCTGGTGACCCTGGGCAGCATGCTGCTGGGCGAACTGGCTCCGCTGGTCGGTGCCCACCAGGGCCTGATCTACTACGTGGTCGACGGCGACGAGCCCGGCCGCAGCCCCTACCTGCGCCAGCTGGCCGGCTACGCCGACGCCGGCCTGGCCGACTGCAAGCCGACCCTGGAGTTCGGCGAGGGCCTGGTCGGCCAGTGCGCCGCCGGGGCCGAGATCATCCTGGTGGAGAACGTCGACCCGGGTGCGCTGCGCATCCGCTCCGGCCTGGTGGAGATGGTCCCGCGCAGCGTCATCGTCCTGCCGGTGCTGTTCGAGGACCAGGTCAAGGCGGTGATCGAGCTGGCCTCGCTGTCGGAGTTCAGCGTATCCCAGCGCGCCTTCCTGGAGCAGCTGTCGGGCAGCATCGGCATCGTGCTCAACACCATCGAGTCGACCATGCGCACCGAGCGGCTGCTGGCGCAGTCGCAGCAGCTGGCCGGCGAGCTGCAGACGCAGCAGGACGAGCTGCAGCAGACCAACGAGGACATCGCCCTCAAGGCCGCGCTGCTGGCCGAGCAGAAGGCCGAGGTCGAGCACAAGAACCAGCAGATCGAGCACGCCCGCCGGGCGCTGGAGGAGAAGGCCGCCGAACTGGCCCTGACCTCGCGCTACAAGTCCGAGTTCCTGGCCAACATGTCGCACGAGCTGCGCACGCCACTCAACTCGATCCTGATCCTGGGCCAGCAGCTGGCCGAGAACGCGGACGCCAACCTGAGCGAGCGCCAAGTCGAGTTCGCCCACACCATCCACAGCGCCGGCACCGACCTGCTGCACCTGATCAGCGACATCCTGGACCTGTCGAAGATCGAGTCGGGCACGGTCACCATCGAGAACGAGGCGCTGCACTTCGGGCACCTGCGCGAGAACATGGAGCGTTCGTTCCGCCACGAGGCCGAGGGCCGGGAGCTGGAGTTCAAAGTCGGCTTCGCGCCCGAGCTGGGCGAGGCGCTGGTGACCGACTCCAAGCGCCTGCAGCAGATCCTCAAGAACCTGCTGTCGAACGCCTTCAAGTTCACCGCCCAGGGCAGCGTGCGGCTGAATGCCCGGCTGGCCGCGAAGGGCTGGTCGACCGGGCAGGACGCGCTGGACAACGCCCCGGCGGTGGTCGCCTTCGAGGTGGCGGATACCGGCATCGGCATTTCGCCGGACAAGCAGAAGATCGTGTTCGAGGCCTTCCAGCAGGCCGACGCCGGCACCTCGCGCAAGTACGGCGGCACCGGCCTGGGCCTGGCGATCAGCCGCGAGATCGCCGGCCTGCTCGGCGGCGAGCTGCGGCTGGACAGCCAGCCGGGCCAGGGCAGCACCTTCACCCTTTACCTGCCGCTGCTGCAGCCGGCGCGCGAACCGCCACGGCCGGGCCGTCCGGTGGCCATGACGGCCGGCGAGGCGCTGGCACGGATCGGCGGCCAGGAAGTCGAGCCCCCGTCCCGCGGGGAGGACGGGGATCCCCTGCACGGGCGGCGGGTACTGGTGGTCGACGATGACGTGCGCAACATCTTCGCGCTCTCCAGCGTGCTCGAGCGCCGCGGCATGAAGGTGCTGAGCGCCGGGACCGGTGCCGAGGCGATCGGCCTGGTCGCGGGTGACCCGGGGATCAGCGTGGTGCTGATGGACATCATGATGCCGGGCATGGACGGCTACGAGACGATCGGCGCGATCCGCCGTGACGCCCGTTGCGCCACCCTGCCGATCATCGCCCTGACCGCCAAGGCGATGAAGGGTGACCGGGAGAAGTGCCTGGAGGCCGGGGCGTCCGACTACCTGGCCAAGCCGGTGGTCACCGACGAGCTGCTCGGCATGCTCCGGCAGTGGTTGCGCCAGTGAGCCAGGCCACCGCTCCCGGGTGCGCGCGGATCCTGCTGGTCGACGACCAGCCGGCACGGCTGCTGACCTACCGCAGCATCCTGGAGCCGCTGGGCGAGGAACTGGTCGAGGCGCGCTCCGGCGTGGAGGCGCTGGAACGGCTGATGGAGGACGAGTTCGCTGTCATCCTGCTGGACGTGAACATGCCGGGCATGGACGGTTTCGAGACCGCGTCCATGATCCACCAGCACCCGCGCTTCGAACGCACGCCGATCATCTTCGTCACCGCCGTCAACGTCACCGACATGGACCGCCTGCGCGGCTACAAGCTGGGAGCGGTCGACTACGTAATGGTGCCGGTGATCACCGAGATCCTGCGCGGCAAGGTATCGGTGCTGGTCGAGCTGTACCGCAAGCGGCGGGAGCTGCAGGCGGCCAATGCCGCGCTGGAGCAGGCCAACCAGGCGCTGCAGGCGCGGCAGGAGCGCGAGCTCGAGGTGCTCAACGCGTCACTGCGCAGCGCCAACGCCGCGCTGGGCGCGCAAAACGTCGAGCTGCACGGGGAGATCGCCGAGCGCCGGCGGGTCGAGCAGCTGCTGCGCACCGCCGACCGGCGCAAGGACGAGTTCCTGGCCACGCTGGCCCACGAGCTGCGCAACCCGCTGGCTCCGCTGCAGAACGCACTGAGCATCCGCCGGCTGTCGCAGGACGCCGGTGACGGGCAACTTCAGGCGACCATGGAGCGCCAGCTGGCACTGCTGGTCCGCTTGATCGACGACCTGCTGGACATCGCCCGCATCAGCCAGGGCAAGCTGGCGCTGCGGCGGGCTCCGACCAGCCTGCGCGCGGTGGCCGAGGCCGCGATCGAACTGGCGCGTCCGGTGCTGGACGTGGGTGGCCATGCGCTGCAGCTGGTGCTGCCGGATGAGCCGGTCCTCCTGGTGGCCGACCATGCGCGCCTGTCGCAGGTCTTCGCCAACCTGCTCAACAACGCCGCCAAGTACTCCGACCCCGGCAGCCCGGTCCAGCTGCGCGCAAGCGCCGGCCCGGTCGCGGACACGATCCGGGTGGAGGTGGTGGACTCCGGCATCGGACTGGATCCCACCCAGACCGAGCACATCTTCGACATGTTCTCGCAGGTCGACGCCTCCGCCGATCGCGCACAGGGCGGGCTGGGCGTCGGCCTGACCCTGGTGCGCCACCTGGTGGACCTGCATGGAGGGGCGATCGGGGTCAGCAGTGCCGGGCCGGGGCAGGGCGCGACCTTCGAGGTGGTGCTGCCGGTCGCCGCCGGGCCGGTGCCCGCTCCGCCGGCGCCGGCCGCCGCGTGTCCATGCACCTCGCGGCCACAGCGCCGCGTGCTGGTGGTCGACGACAACCATGATGCCGCCGACACCCTGGCGATGATGGTCGAGATGCTCGGCCATGACGTGCGGCGGCTGTATGACCCGCACGAGGTGCTGGAGCAGGCGCGCGCGTTCCAGCCGGACCTGGTGTTCCTGGACGTGGGGATGCCCGGCTTGAGTGGTTACACGCTGGCGCCGGAGCTGCGCGCCCTGCCGGGCGGCGAGGCGCTGGAGATCGTCGCGGTGACCGGATGGGGCCAGCCGGAGGACCGCCGCCGCACCCGCGAGGCCGGGTTCGACCGCCACCTGGTCAAGCCGCCTCCGCTGGACGAGATCGAGCAGCTGTGCAATCGCCCGCGCCGGCAAACGGCGACGGAGCAGGCGGGTGGCTGAGCTGGACGGCACCGGACCGGACCCGGCCAGCGACCCGTCGGTACGGTTGCTGGAGCGCCTGGCGCACGACCTTCGCGGCCCGCTGTCGCCCATCCAGACCGCCACCTACCTGTTGCGCCAGGAGGGACTGGAGCCGGGGCGCCGCGACGAGCTGCTGGCGATCCTGGACCGGCAGGCGGTCAGGCTGAGCGAGATGGTGCAGGAGATATCCGACTGGGTCCGGGCCAGTGACGGCCGACTGGTGGCCCGTCGCGAACCGGTCGAGGTCCCGTTGTTGCTGGACCTGGCCGCGGGCAGCGTGGCCGGGGCGCCGCCCTGGGAGCTCGCGGCCGGCCTGCAGGACCGCCGGGTCGACGGCGACACGCAGCGGCTGGTGCAGATGCTGGCCACCCTTGCCGGCTTCCTGCACGCACGCGGCGGCCTGGCGCGGCTGCAGGCGATGATCGAGGAGGGCGGGCTGCGCCTGGAGCTGGAATCCGGGGTGCCCTGGGACGGGGACGAGGGCCCGATGCTGTTCGCCGGGCCGCACCCGGCTCCGCCTGACCAGGGCCTGGGCATGGGGCTGCTGGTCGCACGTGAAATCGCCCGGGCCCACGGTGGCAGCGTGGACCCGGGCGATGCGCGGGCGGGCGGGGCGCAACTGGTGGTGAGATTGCCCCTGGCAGGCTGAGGTCACTCAGGCGGCTGGGCCGGAACGAACGGGGACACCGGGTCACTGGCCGGGAAGGTTTCCTCGAGCGCCTCGTCGTGGTTCTCGTCCTGGTGCTTCTGGTCTTCGTTCTCCCCCGGCGCGGCGTTGCCGGGAGCGGAACCGTGTTCGGGTTTGCGCTGTGTGTTCGCGTTCATGGGGGCTCCTGCGTGGCTCCAGCGGGCGTTCGTTGCCCTTGCAGCCACGTTACCCATGCCCCGCCAAGGCAGCGTGAGCGCCACGCACGTCGATATGCATCGCGTCATGCATCAGCTCCAGTGCCCTCCTGCTGCGCCCGGCGGTGATCGCCGCCACGCAGTCGCCGGGCACGTGCACCCCGTATTCGCGCATATGGGCATCGGTCGCGGTGGCCAGGATGCAGCCATCGGTCGCCACTCCGGACACCAGCACGGTCCCGACCTCGAGTTTTTCCAGCAGGATCTCCAGCGGAGTGGCCAGGAAAGCGGAATGCTTGGGCTTGAGCACGAAGTAATCGCCCGGTTCCGGGGCCAGCAGTTCGGCAAGTTCCCGGCCTTTGCCCTCGCGGACCTGGGCGACGATCTCCCTGAAGTCCGCCTGCCAGTGCATGAAGTTGTCATTGACGTAGATGACTGGAAGCGCCGCGGCACGCGCGCGGCGGGCGAGGGCGGCGATCTGCCGCGCAGCTGCGACAGCATGCGGCTTCAGGGCGTCGGCGCCCTCGAAGTCCAGTGGATTGATCATGTCCACGACCAGCAGCGCGGCGCGCCGGTCGCGGTCGTCACGGATGCCCGAGGTGCTTGCCATGCACGCTGGATAGCAGGCGCGATGTTACGGGCAAGAAAAACCCGGGCAAGAAAAAACCCGACCGCGGACGGTCGGGTTCAGGTCTGGTGGAGGTGGCGGGAATTGAACCCGCGTCCGAAGGCACTCCATCCCCGGCACTACATGCTTAGCGCTCCGTTGGGTCTCGCCTCCTGACAGCACGGCGCGCAAAGCGCATCAGGAGACCAGCCTGCTTTGGGTTAACCGGGTGCTGGCAGGCAGCCACTCCCGGCGATTCCGTGATAATGACCCTACGTCGCGAGCACGGACACAAGCGATTTCGGGGCTTAGGCCTTAAGCGGCCAGTGCGTAGTTGTCGTCGTTGGCAACTAATGATTTGCAGCTGGATTTACGAGGAAAGCTACCCCCTCGGCATGCGCCAGGCGATTTCGCAACCCCCGTCGAAGCCAGTGCACCCCCGGGTAGTCGTTGTTTCGCTGACGGGATCCAGTATAGGGGCGGGCAGCGGCCCCGCAAGTGCCGTGCACCGGCCGGGCGCCATCCGTTAAGCCGGTGGACGACAGGCCAACCGGCGCCGGGCCGGTTATGCTGGCGGCCAATGAACGGACTCGACAGCGAGCGCTCCCCGACGGGTCGCGAAGCGGCCTGGGCCAACTCGGTCCGCCCGCGGCGCGGGCACCTGCTGGCACTTCTGGTGCTGGTCGCATCGGTCATCACCGTCCTGGCGCTGTGGCGCAGCGCCTACGTGCGCGAGGTCCGGGCAGCCGAGGCGCGGTTCGTCGCCAGCACCGAGGACGTCCTGCACCGGATCGAGCAGCGCCTGGGCAACTACGAACTGATCGCCGGCGGCGGCTTGTCGCTCTTTTCCTCGGTCAACCGCCCCACGCCGCAGCAGTGGTACGGCTACGCGGCGGGAATGGACCTGCCCCAGCGGGTGCCCAGCGTGGTCGGCCTGGGTTTCGCCGGCTACCTGCGCAGGCCGCTGGAGGAACTGGCCCGCGAATGGGAGGAGGCCGGCTACGGCCACCTGGACCTGCGCCCGCTTGGCGACCGGCCGACGTACGGGCCGGTGATGTACCTGGAGCCCCATACCCCTGAGAACCTCGCCGCGATCGGGTTCGACCTGTACTCCGAGCCGGTCCGGCGGCAGGCGATGGACCGTGCGCTGGACACCGGCGAGCCCACGCTTACCGGCCCGGTGCAACTCTTCATGGAAGACGATGACGCAAGCGGGGGGCTGGTGCTGTTCGTTCCGGTGTTCCGTGAGGGCCGGCCGCTGACCCCGGCACGCCGGCGCGAGGTGATGCTGGGCTGGGTATTCCTGCCGATCCGCACCGGCGCGCTGGTGGACGAGGCCCTCAACGAGCGTCGGAGCGAGCCCGACTTCGTCATCAGCGACGTCACCGGAGGCGAGCCGGTGGCGCTGTATGCCAGCCGCGGGGAGGTCGGCAACCCGGCGTTCACCCATTCGCTGCGGCTGGACGTCAGTGGCCGCGTGTGGCAGCTGGACTTCCGTTCCCTGCCACTGCACGCGGCCGCGCCCCGCTTGCACGGCCTGCAGCAGACACTTGCGCTGGGGCTGTTCGCCTCGTTGCTGATGTACCTGGTGGCATGGACGCTGGCACGCACCCAGTCACGCGCCCATGCCCTGGCGACCCGGATGACCGAGGACTACCGGCGCAGCGAGCAGCGCTTCCGCGCAGCGATGCAGTATTCGGCGATCGGCAAGGTGCTGCTCGACAGCCACGGCGACGTGGCCGAGGCCAACCCGGCTTTTTCCCGCATCGTCGGGCTGTCGCAGCAGTCGCTGGTCGGCGTGCATTTCGACGACCTGTTCGAGGACAGCAGCGGGCCGGTGACCGCAAGGCACGTCGGTGATGCGCCGGAAGTGAGCCGACAGACCCGGGTGCTGCACCGCAAGGGCGGGCATGCCCGGCACGTGCAACTCACCTATGCCCCGGTCCCCGGGAGCGTGGGCGAGGACATCGTCGGTCTGATCCAGGCCGAGGACGTCACCGAGCAACTGCGGGCCCAGGCGCGCGTACACGCGCTCAACCGCACACTCGAGCAGCGCGTCGCCCAGCGCACCCGCGAACTGAGCGAGGCCAACCAGGAGCTGGAGACCTTCGCCTACAGCGTCTCCCACGACCTGCGCGCGCCGCTGCGGGCGATCGACGGTTTCAGCAAGGTGCTGATGGAGCGCTATGCCGGGCAGCTAGACGAATCGGGGCAGGGCTACCTGCAGCGGGTGCGGGGCGCCGCGAACCGGATGGGCGAACTGATCGACGCCATGTTGCTGATGTCGCGCCTGGGGCGCAGCCCGCTCAAGCGCGAGCGCATCGACCTGAGCGCGATGGCCGCCGAGGTCGCGGAGGAGCTGCGTGCGGCAGACCCGGAACATCCGATGCGGATCACGATCCAGCCCGGCCTGGAAGCCGAGGGCGACGCCACGCTGCTGCGCAACCTGCTGCACAACCTGCTCGGCAACGCCTGGAAGTTCACCCGGGGGCACCCGGACCCGCGGGTGGAATTCGGCGCGGAGGACGGGACGTTCCACGTCAGGGACAACGGCGCCGGCTTCGACCAGGAGTACGTGGGCAAGCTGTTCCGGCCGTTCCAGCGCCTGCACGACCAGAAGACCTTCACCGGCCACGGCATCGGCCTGGCCTCGGTGAAGCGGATCGTGCAGCGCCACGGCGGAACGATCAGCGCCGAGGGCGTGGTGGGGCAGGGGGCGACGTTCCGCTTCACCCTTCCGGAGGGCGAGGAAGAGCCCGCCGCGGAGTAGGGCTCAGGCGTCGCGGCTGTGGCGGCGCATGACCCGTGCCTTTTCCAGCGCCCAGTCGCGGTCGCGGCTGGCCTGGCGCTTGTCGTGCGCCTGCTTGCCCTTGGCCACGGCGACCTCCAGCTTCACCTTGTTGCCCTTCCAGTACATGGCGGTGGGGACCACGGTGTAGCCCTCGCGCTGGATGAGCCCGAGGAGTTTGTCGATCTCGCGCCGGTGCATCAGCAGCTTGCGGGTACGGCTCTCGTCGGCGACCACGTGGGTGGATGCCTGGCTCAGCGGGGTGATCCGCGAGCCGAACAGGAACATCTCGCCGTCGCGGACCACCGCGTAGCTCTCGCCGATGTTGGCGCGGCCCGCGCGGATCGCCTTCAGCTCCCAGCCCTGCAGCGCCAGCCCGGCCTCGATCCGGTCCTCGAGGATGTAGTCGTGGCGCGCGCGCTTGTTGAGTGCGATGGTGCCGCCGGCGGCCTTTCCCTTATCCTTGCCGCTCTTGTCATTCTTGTTCTTCGCCATCCGCACATTGTGTCCGATCCGGGCCGATGGGCATACCGATGGCACGTACCCGGAATCCATGCCAAGCATCCGCCGTTCCGCCCTGGTCGAGCACTCCGTCGAACGCATGTTCGAACTGGTGAACGACATCCCCGCCTATCCACGCCGCTTCAGCTGGTGCGACGCCGCCCAGGTCCTCGAACACGGCCCGGGGCGGATGGTCGCGCGCCTGGACCTCGGCCTGGGGGCCCTGCGTACCTGGTTCACCACCGAGAACACGCTCGATCCGCCGCACCGCATCGACATGCAGCTGGTGGACGGACCGTTTCGCCGGCTGTCGGGCCTGTGGGAATTCCACGCCCTGGACGAATCGGCCTGCCGGGTGACGCTGACGCTGAACTTCGAGCCCACCGTGCGCCTGCTCGCGCCGGCGCTCGCGGTCGGGTTCCAGGGACTGGCCGACCGCATGGTGGACGATTTCATCCGGGTTGCCGACGGGAACGGCTGATGCGCGTCGAGCTGGCCCGCGCCTGGCCGCGGCGGCATGAGCTGCGGGCAGTGGAGCTTCCGGAAGGCGCCACCGTGGCCGATGCGCTGCGCGCGGCCGGCTGGAGCACGGGCGTGGAAGGGGCGGTGGCGGTGTTCGGCGTGGTGGCCGACGCGGCCACGGTGCTGCACGAGGGCGACCGCGTCGAACTGCTGCGGCCGCTGGTCGTCGATCCCAGGGAAGCGCGCCGGCGCAGGGCCGGCGGCCGCATGCGCTGAATTACTTGCGGTCGCGCGCCAGGTTCGGGCCGAACTGCTTGCGCGCGTTCTGCGAGATTTCCAGGTCCTGCTCGGGGAACCAGTCGCCCTCCCAGCGCTGCAGCTGGTCGTCCTGGAACCACAGGGTCAGGTTGCGCATCTTGGTGTGGCCCAGCCGGTCCAGCCGCTGGGTCGAGGTGTAGTCCCAGCGCTCCTGGTTGAACGGGTCCTGGATCGACGGGGTGCCGAGCAGGACCAGCACCTGTTGCTTGTGCATCCCTTCCTGCAGCTGCTCTACCGCGCTCTCCTCCAGCAGGTTGCCCTGGTAGATGGGCTGGCGGTAGATGATTCCGCAACCGGCAATGAACACGGTGGCGGAAACGGCGATCAGCAGGGTGCGCACGGGGTGCTTGGGCATTCGGGGAAGACCAGGGAAGACGGGCGGACAGGGCAGGCGTGAAACCGGCCCGATGATACACTCTCCACCGCCCGGTCCGCCGCCCATCGCAACAGGAGCGACGATGCCCACTGATGAACTCCGCAACGCCGGCCTGAAGGTCACCCAGCCGCGCCTGCGCATCCTGGAACTGCTCGAACAGGCCAAGCCCCGCCACGTCACGGCGGAGGATATCTACCGCATGCTGCTGGACCAGGGCGAGGACATCGGCCTGGCGACCGTGTACCGGGTGCTGACCCAGTTCGAGGCCGCCGGCTTGGTGCTCAAGCACAATTTCGAGGCCGGGCAGTCGGTCTACGAACTGGACCGCGGTGCCCACCACGACCACATGGTCGACGTGGAGACCGGCAAGATCATCGAGTTCGAGAACGAGGAGATCGAGCGCCTCCAGCACGACATCGCCGCCGCCTTCGGCTACGAGATCCAGGACCATTCGCTGGTCCTGTACGTGCGCAAGAAGCGGTAGTAACCGGCGGACGCCGGCCGAAGGCGCGACGCGCCGCGGCTCAGGCCGGCCCGACGTCGGCCAGCAGGCGCCGTGCCGCCGCCAGCGCCTCTTCGGTCAGCCCGGCACCCCCGACCATCCGCGCCAGCTCCTCCGCCCGCTCGGCCCCGCCGAGCCGCTGCACCTGGCTGCGGGTCACGCCATCGTGCGCGGCCTTGCTGACGCGATAGTGGCCGTGGCCCTGCGCGGCGACCTGCGGCAGGTGGGTGACGCACAGCACCTGGCGGCTCCCGGCCAGGGAGCGCAGCCGGCGTCCGACGATGTCCGCCACCGCGCCGCCGATGCCCGAGTCGACCTCGTCGAAGATCATCGTGGGCACCGCATCCAGGCCCTGGGCGGCGACTTCGATCGCCAGTGACACCCGTGAAAGCTCGCCGCCGGAAGCGACCTTGCGCAGCGGACGCGCCGGCTGTCCCGGGTTCGCGGCCACCAGGAACTCGACCCGCTCGGCGCCCTGCGGATCCGGCCGGTCGCCTTCAAGGGGCTCGACCTGGATCTCGAAACGCCCGCCTTCCATGCCCAGTTCCCCAATCAGCGCCGTGGCCGCCGTGGACAGCGCCGCGGCGGCCTCGCGGCGCTTGCGCCCGAGCACTCCGGCGACCTCGCGCCAGTGGTCCCGCGCCGATTCGATCTCCCGGTCCAGTACCTGCAGCCGTTCATCCGCGCCGCGCAGGGCATCGAGCTCGGCGGCGATGCGGGTGCGCTGGGCCAGCAGTCCCTCGGGGGGCACGCGGTGCTTGCGTCCCAGTTCGTGCAGCCGCCCCAGGCGCCGTTCCAGCCCCTGGAGGTGCTCCGGCTCCAGCTCCAGGTCGCCGCCGATCCGGTCGAGCAGGGCCGAGGCCTCGTCGAGCTGGATCGCCGCGGCTTCCAGCATGCCGTCGACCTCGCCGAGCCGCGGTTCGTGCTCGCCGACCTTCTGCAGCGCCGAGCGCACCTGGTGGATCGCGTCGGCCAGGGCACTGCCATCGGTTCCCGACAGGCTGGCCAGCGCCGCCTCGCAGGCGGCGACCAGGTCGCCGGCATGGGCCTGGCGGGTGTGGTCGGCCAGCAGCCGGGCAATGGACTCCGGCTCCAGGTCCTCGGCCTCCAACTCGTCGAACTGGTGTTGCAGCCAGTCGATCCGGTCGGAAACGTCGCCACGCTCCAGCAGGGCCTTGCGCTCCTCCAGCAACGCGTCCCAGGCGGCAGCGGCCGCGGCGACCGCCCCGCGCTCGGCAGCCGTACGCCCGAAGGCGTCCACCAGCGCCAGCTGGCTGGGGCGCGCCAACAGCGCCTGCTGTTCATGCTGGCCGTGGATCTCCACCAACAGCGAGGCCAGCGCGGACAGCTGGGCAAGGGTCGCCGGGCGGCCGTTGATCCAGGCCCGCGAGCCGCCATCGGCGCGGATCACCCGCCGCAGCAGGCAGCGCCCGGGCTCATCGGCGTTGTCGAGTTCCTGCGCCGCCAGCCAGCTGGCCGCGGCGGGTACCCCGGCCAGCTCGAACTCTCCGGCCAGTTCGGCGCGCTCGGCGCCATGGCGCACCACGCTGCTGTCGGCACGCTGTCCCGACAGCAGCGACAGCGCGTCGACCAGCAGCGACTTGCCCGCGCCGGTTTCGCCGGAAATGACGGTCAGGCCGGGGCCGAGGGCCAACTCGGCATCGGTCACCACGGCGAATTGCTTGATGGACAGGTGGGTCAGCATCGGCCCGCAAGTGTAGGGCCGGTTGCCGGCCAGTGGCAGGGGGCCGCGTGCGGTCTGCGGGTTGAAACCCGGCGCGTGGCCCCCATTGCGTCCCCAAGACGCGGCCCCGAGGGCCCGGTAACGCCAGCACAGGTAGCCAGATGACCACTGAACCGATGAAGGACGCGGCCGAGCAGGCCGCCGCGGAAAACGCCGAGCCCGGCACCCGGCAGGACGAAGCCGTGGCAGCGCTCGAACAGGAACTCGAGGCGGCGCGCGGGGAGAATGCCCTGCTGCGCGAGGACGCGCTGCGCGAGCGCGCCGACCTGGAGAACCAGCGCAAGCGCATGGCGCGCGAACTCGAGAACGCCCGCAGGTTCGCCAACGAGCGCCTGCTGGGCGAGCTCCTGCCGGTGATTGACAGCCTCGAGGCGGCGCTGCAGGCCGGCGGCGAGGGTGAGGCCGGCGTGCGCGAGGGAATCGAGCTGACCCTGAGGATGCTGCTGAAGGTTGCCTCCGACCACGGCCTGGCCGAGGTCCACCCGGTCGATGCGCCGTTCAACCCCGAGCACCACCAGGCGATGAGCGCGACCACCGATCCGGACCGGCCGGCGGACCAGGTGGTGCAGGTGTACCAGAAGGGCTGGGTGCTGAACGGGCGCCTGTTGCGCCCCGCGCTGGTGGTGGTCAACAAGCACGACTGAGCCGCGGGCGCTTGAAGTGACCCTCCACGTCCCCAGATAGCGGACATCGGGCGGTCCGGCCGCCCCAAGAATCAAGAAAGATCCCCGAGAGGAAAACGGAACATGGGCAAGATCATCGGAATCGACCTGGGCACGACCAACTCGTGCGTGGCGGTGATGGAGGGCGGCAACGCCCGCGTCATCGAGAACGCCGAAGGCGACCGCACGACCCCCTCGGTCGTCGCCTACACCAAGGACGGCGAGATCCTGGTGGGCGCGCCGGCCAAGCGCCAGGCGGTCACCAACCCGAAGAACACCTTCTATGCGGTCAAGCGCCTGATCGGCCGCAAGTTCTCCGATGCCGAGGTGCAGAAGGACCTCGACCACGTCGGCTACGGGATCATCGAGCACAACAACGGCGATGCCTGGGTGGAAACCGCCGACGGCAGGAAGATGGCGCCGCAGCAGATTTCCGCCGAAGTGCTGGGCAAGATGAAGAAGACCGCGGAGGCCTACCTGGGCGAGACGGTCACCGAGGCGGTCATCACCGTCCCGGCCTACTTCAACGACAGCCAGCGCCAGGCCACCAAGGACGCTGGCAAGATCGCCGGGCTGGACGTCAAGCGCATCATCAACGAGCCGACCGCGGCCGCGCTGGCCTACGGCATGGACAAGAAGGGCGGCGACCGCAAGGTGGCGGTGTACGACCTGGGTGGCGGCACCTTCGACGTGTCGATCATCGAGATCGCCTCGGTCGACGGCGAGATGCAGGTCGAGGTGCTGGCCACCAACGGCGACACCTTCCTGGGTGGCGAGGACTTCGACAACCGGGTCATCAGCTACCTGGTGGAGGAGTTCCAGAAGGACCAGGGGATCGACCTGCGCAAGGATCCGCTCGCCCTGCAGCGCCTGAAGGATGCTGCCGAGCGCGCCAAGATCGAGCTGTCGTCCGCGCAGCAGACCGAGGTCAACCTGCCGTACGTCACCGCCGACGCCTCCGGCCCGAAGCACCTGAACATCAAGCTGACCCGGGCCAAGCTGGAGTCGCTGGTCGAGGACCTGGTGCGCCGCTCGATCGAGCCGTGCCGCACCGCGCTGGACGACGCCGGCCTGCGCGCCTCGGACATCGACGAGGTGATCCTGGTCGGTGGCCAGACCCGCATGCCCAAGGTGCAGCAGGCGGTCAGCGAGTTCTTCGGCAAGGACCCGCGCAAGGACGTCAACCCGGACGAGGCCGTGGCCATCGGCGCGGCGGTGCAGGGCGGCGTGCTGGCCGGTGACGTCAAGGACGTGCTGCTGCTGGACGTGACCCCGCTGAGCCTCGGCATCGAGACCCTGGGCGGGGTGTTCACCAAGATCATCGAGAAGAACACCACGGTGCCGACCAAGGCCTCGCAGACCTTCTCGACGGCCGACGACAACCAGTCCGCGGTCACCGTGCACGTGCTGCAGGGCGAGCGCGAGCAGGCCCGCTACAACAAGTCGCTGGCCCGCTTCGATCTCACCGGCATCGAACCGGCCCCGCGCGGCATGCCGCAGGTGGAGGTGTCCTTCGACATCGACGCCAACGGCATCGTCCACGTCACCGCCAAGGACAAGAAGACCGGCAAGGAGCAGAAGGTCGAGATCAAGGCCGGCTCGGGCCTGTCCGAGGAGGAAATCCAGAAGATGGTCGCCGACGCGGAGGCCAACCGCGAGGAGGACCTGAAGTTCCAGGAGCTGGTGCAGGCGCGCAACCAGGCCGACAGCCTGATCCACGCCGGCCGCAGCACCATCAAGGAGCAGGGCGACAAGCTGCCGGGTGATGCCATCGGCGCTGCCGAAGCGGCGATCGCCGACCTGGAAACAGCCATGAAGGGCGACGACAAGGCCCAGATCGAGACCCGGAGCCAGGCGCTGGAACAGGCCCTCCAGGCGCTGATGGCCGCGGCGGGCGCCCAGGGGCAGCCGGGGACCGGCCAGGGGGCTCCGGGCGGCGAGGGCGGCACCGGCCAGGCCGCCGACGACGTGGTGGATGCCGAGTTCACCGAGGTCAAGGACGACGACCGCAAGCAGTAAGGGCCCGGTAACCGGCCCCGTCTGCGGATACCCGTCGAACCGGGGACCACAAGTCCCCGGTTCTGTCGTGTCCGAGGGTCGCAAGACGGCCCGCACTCCCCAAGCAAGCGAAGCATTCCATGGACAAGCGTGACTACTACGAAGTGCTCGGCGTCTCCCGTGACGCGGGCGCCGACGAGCTCAAGAAGGCCTATCGCCGCTGCGCGATGAAGTACCACCCCGACCGCAACCCGGGTGATGCCGCGGCGGAGGCCTCGTTCAAGGAGTGCAAGGAGGCCTACGAGGTCCTGGCCGACGCCAACCGGCGGCGGGCCTACGACCAGCATGGGCATGCCGCGTTCGAGCACGGCATGGGCGGCGGCGCCGGCGGGCCGGGCTTTGCCGACATGAACGACATCTTCGGCGACATCTTCGGGAACATCTTCGGCGGCGGGGCGGGGGCGCGTGGCCCGCGCCGCGGCGCCGACATCGGCTACGTGCTCGAGCTGGAACTGGAAGAAGCGGTCGGCGGCATCACCCGGGCGATCGAGATTCCCACCCTGGAGGAATGCAGCAACTGCGATGGCAGCGGCTCCGACGACGGCAAGCTGGAAACCTGCGGCACCTGCGGCGGACGCGGGCAGGTCCGCTTCCAGCGCGGGATCTTCTCCATGCAGCAGGGCTGCCCCCATTGCGGCGGGCGCGGGCAGGTCATCACCAGCCCGTGCGGCGACTGCCATGGCCAGGGCCGGGTGGAGCGCACCAAGCGGTTGGAGGTGAAGATTCCCGCCGGCGTCGACAACGGCGACCGCATCCGCCTGGCGGGCGAGGGCGAGGCCGGTCCCGGCGGCGCCCCGGCCGGCGACCTGTATGTCGATGTACGCGTGCGCGAGCACGAGATCTTCAAGCGCGACGGCGACGACCTGCACTGCGAGGTCCCGGTCCGGATTTCCCAGGCCGCACTGGGCGACACCATCCGGGTGCCCACCCTGGGCGGAGAGGCCGAGCTGCGGGTGCCGGCCGAGACCCAGTCGGGCAAGCTGTTCCGCCTGCGCGGCAAGGGCGTGCGCTCGGTGCGCAGCCGCGGCGAGGGGGACCTGTACTGCCGCGTGGTGGTGGAAACCCCGGTCAACCTGACCCCCGAGCAGCGCGAGCTGCTGGAGAAGTTCGAGACCACCTTCGTCGGCGATGGCGCCCGTCGCCATTCGCCGCGCGCGTCCACCTTCGTCGACGGGGTGAAGGGATTCTGGGACCGCATGACGTCCTGAGCATGGCGTCCGGGCCGGGGATCTTGACGCGGATCAGAAACCGGCCCGGGCACTCTGTTCCAATCGACAGGAACAGACCGACCCAAGGAGGTCCCATGTCCGCGTTGCTCCCGGCCATCCCGTCCCGCATGCATGCCCGGCTCGTCCGGATCGGCCTCGCCGCCGCGGTCTGCCTCGCGCTGGCAGCCTGCAGCGGTGAGCCGGAGGGCGACGCGCCCTCCGCCAGCACCGATCCGGCGCCCGTTCCCGGGGCATCCGCGCCCGGCCTGTCGACCGGGCCGGCGGCGTCCGCCAACGAGGCGGTCGAGCCCTCGGCCGACATGGCGGTCACCGGCGTTCCCGAGCAGGCACTGGGCGCGCCGGCGGACGACCTGATGGCGCGCGCCCAGGCGGTATTCAAGCCCATCCCGGCGCGCGCTCCCGACCCGGAAGGCAACCCGGTGACCGAAGAGAAGGTCGCGCTCGGAGGCCAGCTGTTCTTCGATGGCCGCCTGTCCTCCAGCGGCGTGATCAGCTGCAACAGCTGCCACAACATCGGCATGGGCGGGGTGGATGGCGTGCCGACCTCCATCGGCCACGGCTTCCAGAAGGGGCCGCGCAACGCGCCCACCGTTTTCAACGCGGTGTTCAACGTCGCCCAGTTCTGGGACGGCCGGGCCGCCGACCTGATGGAGCAGGCCAAGGGGCCGATCGAGGCCGCGGTCGAGATGAACGCCCGTCCCGACGAGGTGCTCGCCACCCTGCGCAGCATCCCCGGCTATGCCGAGCAGTTCGACCTCGCGTTCCCCGGCGAATCCGAACCGCTGACCTACGACAACATCGCCCGTGCGATCGAGGCGTTCGAGGTCACCCTGGTCACCCCCGATGCGCCGTTCGACCAATACCTGCGGGGCGACAACGGGGCGCTCGACGCCCAGGCCCGGCGCGGGCTCGCGGCATTCATGGACCGCGGCTGCATCGCCTGCCACAACGGGGTGAACCTGGGCGGCACGGCCTACTTCCCGTTCGGCCTGGTATCGCGGCCGGGCGCGGAACTGCTGCCGCCGGGCGACAAGGGACGCTTCGAGGTGACCCGCACCGCCACCGACGAGTACGTGTTCCGTGCGGCGCCGCTGCGCAACGTGGCGCTGACCGCACCGTACTTCCACACCGGCCAGGTCTGGAGCCTGCACGAGGCGGTCGAGGTGATGGGCACCGCCCAGCTGGGCACCGAGCTGACCCCGGAAGAGGTCGACGACATCGTCGCCTTCCTCGGAACCCTGACCGGCAAGCAGCCGCGCATGGAGTACCCGGTGCTGCCGGTCCGCGGGATCGACACCCCGCCGCCGTCGGCCTATTGAGGCGGGATCTTGTCGAGCGCGTGGGCTTGCCCGTAGCCTGAGGCGATGAACAGCACCGATGTGCCCCTCAGGCTTCTGGTACATGGCGCGTCCGGCCGCATGGGCGCCGCCGTGCTGCGCATCGCCCGCGCCCGGTCGGACCTGCGGGTGGTGGCGGCGGTGGCCGGCAGCCCGCCAGCGCAACGGGTGGTCGACGGCGTGCCGCACTTCGCCGCGGCGGAGATCGCCGGCGCGCCGCCATTCGACGTGGCGGTGGACTTCAGCCTGCCGGACGCCTTCGACCGCGTCCTCCAGGCCTGCCTTGCCCGTGGCGCGGCGCTGGTGACCGGCACCACCGGCCTGTCCGGCGCCCAGCACGATGCGCTGGAAGCGGCCGCGGCGCGGATCCCGGTGCTGGCCGAGGCCAACTTCAGCCTGGGCGTGGCGGTGCTGTCGGAACTGGTGGAGCGTGCCGCCGCGGCATTGCCGGACTGGGACTGCGACATCGTCGAGGCGCACCACGTGCACAAGAAGGACGCGCCGTCCGGCACCGCGCTGGCGCTCGGGGAGCGGGCCGGGGAGGGCGGCGCCCGGCCGCGCTATGCCTCGCTGCGCGCCGGTGACATCGTGGGCGAACACACCGTGCAGTTCACCGGCCTGGGCGAGCGGCTGGAACTCGTGCACCGGGCGACCGACCGCGACGTGTTCGCCCGCGGGGCGCTGCAGGCCGCGGCCCGCCTGGCCGGGCGTGAACCCGGCCGCTACCGGCTGGCGGGCCTTCTGCTGTAACGCGCGCCATCCGCGACGGCGGCGGCAACTGGCGCGGACGCCCCCGCATCGCTAGAATCCGGGCTCGCCTGAGCCCTGTTTCACGGACCGGTTTCCACCGGTCCGCGCCTTGCTGCAGCCTGACGAGTGGCTGCGCGGCCGAAGCGGGCCGGCTCTCCCCGCACCCAAGGCGAATCCCGTGACCCAACCCGCAATCCTGGCCCTCGAAGACGGCACCCTCTTCGAGGGCATTTCCATAGGCGCGCCCGGCCTTTCCGTAGGCGAGGTGGTGTTCAACACCGCCATGACCGGTTACCAGGAAATCCTGACCGATCCCTCCTACGCGCGCCAGCTGGTCACGCTGACCTGTCCGCACATCGGCAACACCGGCATCAACCCGCAGGACGACGAGTCCGGCGCGGTGCAGGCGGCCGGCGTGATCGTGCGTGACGTGCCGTCGCGCCCCAGCAGCTGGCGCAGCACGATGGGGCTGCCACGCTGGCTGGCCGACAACGGGATCGTTGCCATTGCCGGAATCGACACCCGCCGCCTGACCCGGCTGCTGGTCCGCAATGGCGCGCAGAACGGCGCACTGATGGCCGGCGCAATCGACGCCGAAAAGGCGATCGAAGCCGCGCGCAAGTTTCCCGGCCTGCAGGGAATGGACCTCGCCCTCGAGGTAGCCACCGACCGCAGCTACACCTGGGATGAAGGCCTGCTGGAGCTGGACGGTGGCGGGCACGGCGCCGGCAACGGGCGCCAGCACGTCGTGCTGTGGGATTTCGGTGTCAAGCGGAACATCCTGAGGCAACTGGCCCAGGCCGGCTGCCGCGTCACCGTCGTCCCCCCGCGCACCCGCGTCGACGAGGCGATGGCGCTCGCCCCCGACGGTGTGATGCTTGCCAACGGTCCCGGTGACCCGGCGGCCTGTGGCTACGCGATCGAGACCGCGCGCGAACTGCTGGCGCGGCGGATCCCGACCTTCGGGATCTGCCTGGGCCACCAGATCCTCGCGCTCGCGGCCGGTGGCCGCACCATCAAGATGAAGACCGGGCACCACGGCGCCAACCATCCGGTCCAGGACCTGGCCACCGGCAAGGTGATGATCACCAGCCAGAACCACGGCTTCGCGGTCGACGAGGGCAGCCTGCCGGACAATGTCCGTGCCACCCACCGCTCACTTTTCGACGGCAGCAACCAGGGCATCGAGTTCACCGACGCACCCGCGTTCGGCTTCCAGGGGCACCCGGAGGCCGGCCCCGGCCCGCAGGACGTGGCCCCGCTGTTCCAACGTTTCGTTGCGCTGATGGAGGCGCGTTGACATGCCCAGGCGCACCGACATCAAGACCGTCCTGATCATCGGCGCCGGCCCGATCGTCATCGGCCAGGCCTGCGAGTTCGACTACTCCGGCGCCCAGGCCTGCAAGGCCCTGCGCGAGGAGGGCTACCGGGTCGTGCTGGTCAACTCCAACCCGGCCACGATCATGACCGACCCGGAGATGGCCGACGCGGTCTACATCGAGCCGATCACCTGGCAGACGGTCGAGAAGATCATCGCCAAGGAAAAGCCCGACGCGCTGCTGCCGACCATGGGCGGCCAGACCGCGCTGAACTGCGCCCTGGACCTGGCCGACCACGGCGTGCTGGAAAAGCACGGCGTGGAGCTGATCGGCGCCTCGCGCGAGGCCATCCGCATGGCCGAGGACCGCGAACTGTTCCGGGTGGCGATGGCCGAGATCGGCCTGGAATGCCCGAAGGCCGCGGTCGCCAGGAACTACGGGCAGGCGGTGGAGATCCAGGCCACGGTCGGCTTCCCGACCATCATCAGGCCCAGCTACACCCTTGGCGGTAGCGGGGGCGGCATCGCCTACAACGTCGAGGAGTTCGAGGAGATCGTCAAGCGCGGGCTGGAGCTCTCGCCGACCGGCGAGGTGCTGATCGAGGAGTCGGTGCTGGGCTGGAAGGAGTTCGAGATGGAGGTGGTCCGCGACACCGCGGACAACTGCATCATCGTGTGCTCGATCGAGAACTTCGACGCGATGGGCGTGCACACCGGCGACTCGATCACCGTGGCTCCGGCACAGACGCTCACCGACAAGGAGTACCAGCGCCTGCGCGACGCCTCGCTGGCGGTGCTGCGCAAGATCGGCGTGGACACCGGAGGCTCCAACGTCCAGTTCGGCATCAACCCGGCGAACGGCCGCGTGGTGGTGATCGAGATGAACCCGCGGGTCTCGCGCTCCTCGGCGCTGGCCTCCAAGGCGACCGGCTTCCCGATCGCAAAGGTCGCCGCCAAGCTGGCCGTCGGCTACACCCTGGACGAGCTGAAGAACGAGATCACCGGCGGCGCGACCCCGGCCTCGTTCGAGCCGGCGATCGATTACGTGGTGACCAAGATCCCGCGCTTCGCCTTCGAGAAGTTTCCCCAGGCCGACGCCCGGCTGACCACCCAGATGAAGTCGGTGGGCGAGGTCATGGCGATGGGCCGCAGCTTCCCCGAATCGCTGCAGAAGGCCCTGCGCGGCCTGGAGACCGGCAAGGCCGGCCTGGATCCGACCGGCTTCGACCTGGCCGATCCCGAATCGATCGCGACCCTTCGCCGCGAGCTCAAGGAGCCGGGCCCGGAGCGGATGTTCCACATCGGCGACGCGTTCCGCGCCGGGATGGACGTGGAGGAGGTGCACGCGCTGTCGGCGGTCGACCCGTGGTTCCTGGACCACATCGCCGGGATCATCGACGCCGAGCGCGAGCTCGGACGGGGCGGGTTGTCTGCGCTGGATGCCGCGCGCATGCGCCGGCTCAAGCGCCTGGGCTTCTCCGATGCCAGCCTGGCGCGCGTCACCGGCACCGACGAGGCCGCGGTGCGCGCCCTGCGCCATGCCTTCGGCGTGCGCCCGGTGTACAAGCGGGTGGACTCCTGCGCGGCCGAGTTCCCGACCACCACCGCTTACATGTATTCGACCTACGAGGACGAATGCGAGGCCGCGCCCAGCGACCGCGAGAAGATCATCGTGCTCGGCGGCGGACCGAATCGGATCGGGCAGGGGATCGAGTTCGACTACTGCTGCGTGCACGCCTCGCTGGCGCTGCGCGAGGACGGGTTCGAGACCATCATGGTCAACTGCAACCCGGAGACCGTCTCCACCGACTACGACACCTCCGACCGGCTGTACTTCGAGCCGCTGACCCTGGAGGACGTGCTGGAGATCGTCGAGCTGGAGAAGCCGAAGGGCGTGATCGTCCAGTACGGTGGCCAGACCCCGCTCAAGCTGGCGCGCGAACTTGAGGCCGCCGGGGTGCCGATCATCGGCACCAGCCCGGACAGCATCGACCTGGCCGAGGACCGCGAGCGCTTCCAGCAGCTGGTCGACCGGCTCGGGCTGCGCCAGCCGCCCAACCGCATCGCGCGCAAGGCCGAGGAGGCCGTGGCCCTTGCGCGCGAGATCGGCTACCCGCTGGTGGTGCGCCCCAGCTACGTGCTGGGCGGCCGCGCCATGGAGGTGGTGCACTCCGATGCAGACCTGGAGCGCTACATCCGTGACGCGGTGAAGGTCTCGGAGAAGTCGCCGGTGCTGCTGGACCGGTTCCTGGACAACGCCGTCGAGGTCGACGTCGACGTGATCGCCGACCACGAAGGCAAGGTGCTGATCGGCGGGGTGATGGAGCACATCGAGGAGGCCGGCGTGCATTCGGGTGACTCGTCCTGCTCGCTGCCGCCGTATTCGCTCGGCGCACGGACCCAGGCGAGGCTGCGCGAGCAGGTCACCGCGCTGGCGCGGGCGCTGGATGTCGTCGGCCTGATGAATACCCAGTTCGCCATCACCGTCGACGAGGACGGGGAGGACCGGATCTTCCTGCTGGAGGTGAACCCGCGCGCCTCGCGCACGGTGCCGTTCGTCTCCAAGGCCACCGGCGTGCCGCTGGCCAAGATCGCGGCCCGCTGCATGGCCGGGCGGACGCTGGCCTCCCAGGGCGCCACCGAAGAGGTGATTCCCGGCTACTACTCGGTGAAGGAGGCGATCTTCCCGTTCGCCAAGTTCCAGGGCGTGGACCCGATCCTCGGGCCGGAGATGCGCTCCACCGGCGAGGTGATGGGGGTCGGCACCCGCTTCGGCGCCGCGATGGCCCGGGCCCACGAGGCCGGCGGCATCAAGGCGGTGCCGGCCGAGGGCAAGGTATTCGTCTCGGTGCGCGAGCCGGACAAGGCGCGGGTGCTGGATGTCGCCGCCGAACTGGTGCGCCGTGGCTACCGGCTGGTGGCCACGCGGGGCACCGCCGCCTGCCTGCGCGAGCATGGGCTGGAGTGCGAGACGGTCAACAAGGTCGCCGAGGGGCGCCCGCACATCGTCGACCTGATCAAGAACGGCGAGATCGCCTACATCATCAACACCACCGAAGGCCGCCAGGCGATCAGCGACTCGTTCTCGATCCGCCGCGAGGCCCTGCAGCAGCGGGTGACCTATTCGACCACGGTCGCCGGGGCGCGGGCCCTGGTGCAGTCCCTGGACTTCCGCGACGCCGGCCCGGTCTGGTCACTCCAGGAGTTGCACGCCGGGCTTTCCTGAACGGGCAGGTGCTTGCGATTCCCGCCACGGCGGGCACAATCGGCACCACAGCGACGAACCACGCGGGGCCCCAACGGGGCCCCGTTTTTCCTCACAGGACACGCACATGCAGTCACCCATCACCAACAAGGGCGCGCAGCGCCTGCGCGCCGAGCTGGAAGAGCTCAAGTCGGTCAAGCGACCGGAGGTCATCGCCGCCATTGCCGAGGCCCGCGCCCATGGTGACCTCAAGGAGAACGCCGAGTACCACGCCGCGCGCGAGCAGCAGGGCTTCATCGAGGGACGCATCAAGCAGCTCGAGTCGGAGCTGTCCAATGCCCAGGTGATCGATGTCTCGAAGCTGGACGTGGGCGACCGGGTCGTCTTCGGCGCCACCGTCGACCTGGTCGACATGGACACCGACGAGGAGAAGACCTGGCAGATCGTCGGCGACCTGGAAGCGGACATCAAGCAGGGCCTGATCGCGATTTCCTCGCCGGTCGCCCGCGCCATGATCGGCAAACACGCCGGTGACACGATCAGCATCGACGCCCCGGCCGGAACCCGCGAGTACGAGATCGCCGCTGTCCGCTACCTCGGCTGAGATGGCCGCAGGCACCACCACGCTGTTGCTGCCGGAGCGCGCCCGGTTCGGTGGCCAGCGCCTGGGTGCGGCCTCGGCACGCTGGTTCGCGCGTGCCACCCGCCGGCAGCGGGCCGGGGCTTGCCCGCAGCGGCACTTCACCGTGGCCGGTGGCGGCTGGCCGGTCGCCGCCGCGACCCGGCAGCTGGATGCCGGGGATGCCGCCGGTGCCACCTGGCTGCGCGCCGACCCGGTACACGTGCGCGCCGACATCAACGGCGCCCGCCTGCTGTCCCACGGTGACGCGCTGCTGCTGGACGACGCGGAGGCCGCACTGTTCCTGGAGGCGCTGCGGCCGTTGTTCAGCGACTCCGGCCTGGTGCTCGATGCGCCGGTGGCGGGGCGCTGGTACCTGCGGCTGCCGCCGGGCACCGCCCTGCCGCCGATGACCCCGGTCGACGAGACATTGGGCGACGACCTGTTCGAGAACCTGCCCGCGGGCCCGGAAGGCCGCCGCTGGCGTGCGCTGCTCAGCGAGGCGCAGGTGACCCTGCACAACCACCCGCACAACACCGCACGCATGGCCGCCGGGCTGGCCGCGGTCAATTCGCTGTGGTTCTGGGGTGGCGGCGCGCTGCCGGCGACGGTGGCATCCGCCCACGCGCGGGTGCTGAGCGACGATCACGGACTGCGCGCGATGGCGACGCTTGCGGGTGCCACCGCCGAACCGCTGCCCCCGGGCTGGCCGGGCGGATCCGACACCCTGGTCGACCTGCGCCACGCCCGTGACCTGGCGGTCCTGGAACGCGACTGGTTCGCTCCCATCCTCGGGAGACTGGGGCAGGGCGGCAACGCGCGGGTGGCGGTGGAATTCGCCGACGGCCCGGGGCTGGACATCGCCCCCTGGCAGCGCCTGCGCGTGTGGCGCAAGCCGCTGCGCTCGTTCATCGGTGACCCGGCTGCCGGTGTGGCCTACGGGGCCGGCGGGGAGTGAGTCCCTCGACCAGCGTACGCCGGCGCCAGGTGTCCACCGGTGGCGACTGGCCGGACAGCCTGCCGTCCCTGTTGCGGCGGGTCTACCAGGCACGTGGCGCGGCCAGCCTGGCCGAGGCACGCCCCCGCCTGGCGCAGCTGCTCCCCCCAAGCATGCTCGGCCTCGAAGCCGCGGTTGCCCTGCTAGCGGATGCGATCGACAGCGACCGGCACATCCTGGTGGTCGGCGATTTCGATTGCGACGGCGCCACTGCCTGCGCAACCGCGGTACGCGGCCTGCGGATGCTGGGCGCCCGGCGGGTCTCGCATGCGGTGCCCAACCGCCAGGTCCATGGCTACGGGCTCTCGCCCGGCCTGGTCGGCGAACTGGCGGCGATGGAACCGCAGCTGCTGGTCACCGTGGACCACGGGATCGCCTGTCACGACGGTATCCAGGCCGCCAAGGCACGCGGCTGGCAGGTGCTGGTGACCGACCACCACCTGCCGGGCGAGACCCTGCCGCCGGCCGACGCGATCGTGAATCCCAACCAGCCCGGCTGCAGCTTCCCCAGCAAATCGCTGGCCGGGGTGGGCGTGGTGTTCTACGTACTGCTGGCGCTACGCCGCCACCTTCGCGCGGCGGGCCGGCTGCCCATGCCCGAGCCCGACCTGGGGCAACTGCTGGACCTGGTGGCGGTGGGCACGGTCGCCGACCTGGTGCCGCTGGACGCCAACAACCGTGCCCTGGTGGCCGCCGGACTGCGGCGGCTGCGCAGTGGGCAGGGCTGTCCCGGCCTCACCGCCCTGGTCGAGGTGTCGGGCCGCGACCTGTCGCGCCTGTCCTCGGCCGACATCGGGTACGCCGTCGCCCCGCGGCTCAACGCCGCCGGCCGGCTGGACGACATGGCGATCGGGATCGAATGCCTGCTGAGCGACTCCATACCCCGCGCCCGCGAACTGGCCGGGACGCTGGAGCGGATCAATGCCGAACGCCGGGCGGTCCAGCAGCAGATGACCGCCCGGGCCGAACAGGTCCTGTCGACCATTGCGCTCGGACGCGAGGCCGCACCGGTCGCCGCCTGCCTGTTCGACCCCGGCTGGCACCCGGGCGTCGTCGGCCTGGTGGCGTCCAGGATGAAGGAACGGCTGCACCGCCCGGTGATCGCCTTCGCGCCGGCCGAGCCGGGCGGCTCCAGCCTGCGCGGTTCCGCGCGTTCGATTCCCGGCCTGCATGTCCGCGACGCCCTCGCAGCCGTCGATGCCCGCCGCCCGGGCCTGATCGAACGTTTCGGCGGCCATGCCATGGCGGCCGGCCTGTCGCTTCCGGCCGCGCACCTGGATGCGTTCACCGACGCCTTCGTCGACTCTGTCCAGGGCATGGTCGATCCGGCGATGCTCATGCTGGAAGTGCCCAGCGACGGCGAGCTGTCACCCGGAGAGCTGTGCCACGCCATGGCCGTCGCCCTGCGCGAAGGCGGGCCCTGGGGCCAGGCGTTCCCCGAGCCGCAGTTCGATGGCGTGTTCCAGGTCCGCGACTGGCGGGTGGTCGGACAGCGGCACCTCAAGCTGGAGGTCGTCACCGGCGGGCTGCCCCTGAATGCCATCCACTTCGGCGGCTGGAGTGGCAACCCGCCACCATCGCAGGTCCGGCTGGCCTATCGCCTGGCCACCGACGACTACCGCGGCGGCGACGCGATTCAATTGATCGTCGAGCATCTCGAAGCGGCCTGAGCCAGGCCCGCGGCTGGCGGCTGGAACGGCTTGAGCCCGAACAGCGGGCGCAGCAGGCGCGAGCGACGGATCAGGAACTCATGCAGCAGCGCGCAGCCGGCGACCGTGCCCGCCAGTACCGCCAGGGGTTCCAGCCACGGTCCGGGCCGCAGCGGCGCCAAGGCGAAGGCAAGCGGCACGATCAGGCTCTGGTGCAGGATGTACCACGGGTACACCGCCTCGCTGGCGTACGGCAACCAGCGGAACGGCCGGTCGAGCAGGGTGCGGCTCCACCCGAAGATGGCCAGGAGCGCGATCCACGAATACAGCGCCCGCGCCATGCGTTCGATCATCGCCCAGTCGACGTGCAGCGCCCAGCCGGGAACATCGCCGGGCGGCAGGTAACGGCCCGCCGCGCGCAGCGAAAGCTCGACCGCTGTCGCCGCCAGGGCGAGTGCCAGCGTCCGGCCACGGATCGCCTGTACCCGGTCCCAGAACCGGCCCTCGCGTGCCACCAGCCAGCCGGCAAGGAAGAAGGCGAAGTACTTCGCATGGGCGTACCAGTCGCCGCCCAGGGCGTGGGTTTCCGGATGCCGGGGCGCCAACCACCACAGGCAGGCGAAGAACCAGGCCGCAGGCAGCAACACCCACGGCCAGGCCCGGCGGCCGCTGAACAGCCAATCCCGCACCCGCCGGCCGCCAGGCGAGTCCAACAGCGGGGCCAGCAACAACAGCAGCATGCTGTAGCACCACAGATAGGCCAGGTACCACAGGTGGTTCCAGCTCACTCCGTACGCCGCGCCGGTCCAGCCGCCTTCGGGCCACGGCCGCAGCTGCAGGTAGCGCAGCAGGAAGGCGCGGAATCCCGGCTCGAGCGCGCCGTTCGCCAGTGCCTCGCAGTAAGCCTGCACCGGCACGATCGCCAGCATCCCGAATGCCAATGGCAGCAGCAGCCGCCAGCTGCGTGACAGCCCCAGCCGCAATACAGGATGAGCCGTCATCGCCAGGCCGATGGAGATCCCCGAAATCATGAACAGCAGCGGCATCCGCCAGCGGTTCACGAAGATCATCGGCCATTGCAGCCATTCGGCCTGGTGCCCGCTCTTGACGTGGTAGCCCCAGTCGGCCACGTAGACCATCGCGACGTGGTAGAGGATCAGCAGACCGAAGGCGAGGACGCGCAGGGCGTCGATATCGTGGCGTCGTGACATGCGGCGGTCCGCAGTGGCATTGCGCCCATTCCACTGTCGTGGACCGCGCGCCGCCACGTCCAGGTGCCAATACGACCCGGTCGCGGGACCAGCCGTGGAATTCGGGGACGAGCTGCAGGGCCGGGCATCCTGCGTCCCGCTACACTCCGCGGATGCATGACAGCCACGCGGATGCCGGCGAACGGGGAAAGGATTTCTGGAACCGGCACCTGCCGTGGCGCCTCCCGGTCGAAATCGCGGTCTGGGTGCTGGTTTTCGGCGCCAGCGCCGCAGCCAACACCACGGTCGTCCTGATCGATGCCGGGCGCCATGGCCAGGTGCTGGAAACCTGGGAGGCGGCAACCTGGGAGTCCAGCAGCGCCCTGGTGTCGCTGCTCCTGGTGCCGGCCCTGCTGTGGCTGTGCGAACGCCAGCCCCTGCACGCCGATACCTGGCTCAGGCGCCTGCCGCTCTACCTTCTCGCCAGCATCGCCTGGTCGCTGCTGCACGTGGCCGGAATGGTGTTGCTGCGCATGGCGGTCTACGCCTTCATGGGTGACAGCTACAGCTTCGACTGGGGCGTCGGGCTACCGTACGAATACCTCAAGGATGTCCGCACCTTCGCCCTGATCGTGTCCATCGCCCACGGCTACAGCTGGCTGTGGCGGCGCTTGCAGGGCGAGGCCCACCTGCTTGGCCGGCCGGATCCGGGCATCCCGGTCCGGCCGGCCGAACGGGCAGGGCGGCCCGAGCGGTTCCTGGTACGCAAGCTGGGCCGCGAGTTCCTCGTTGCCTCCGACGACATCGAATGGCTCCAGGCTTCCGGCAACTACGTCAACCTGCACCTGGCTGGCCGCACCTATCCGTTGCGCAGCACGATGGCGGGGATCGAGGCGAAGCTGGACCCGGACCGGTTCGTGCGCATCCACCGCAGCTTCATGGTGAGGCTGGACCAGGTCGAGTCGGTCGAGCCGCTGGACAGCGGCGATTCCCGGGTGCACATGCGCGGCGGCGACGTGCTTCCGTGCAGCCGGCGCCACCGCGATGCCTTGCGCGCCGGCCGGTAGCCGCCGGCGCACGGACGGAAAAGCCCTGGCCCGGTGTTAAACTAACCGGCTTTCGCCCGACCGGTCCGACCATGCTCGAACTCAATCCCGTCCGCCAGCGCATCGCCGACCTGCAGGGCCGGCTGGAAGCGCTTAGGGGGTATCTTTGACTACGACTCCAAGTGCGAGCGCCTGGAGGAAGTAGAGCGGGAGCTGGAAAGCCCCGACGTGTGGAACGATGCGGCACGCGCGCAGGCCCTGGGCCGTGAGCGCGCCGCGCTGGACAAGGTGGTCAACGGCATCCGCGAACTGGTCGAGGGCCTGTCCGGGGCGGTCGAACTGCTCGAGCTGGCGCAGATGGAAGACGACGAGGACACCGCCCAGGCAGTGGCGGAGGACGTCGACGGTTACGAGCGCCGGGTCGAGGAGCTCGAGTTCCAGCGCATGTTCTCCGGCGAGATGGACGACGCGGCCGCGTTCGTCGACATCCAGGCCGGCGCCGGCGGCACCGAAGCCCAGGACTGGGCGGAGATCCTGCTGCGCATGTACCTGCGCTGGGCCGAATCGCGCGGCTGGAAGGCCGAGCTGATGGAGGTGTCCGGCGGCGACGTTGCGGGCGTCAAGTCCGCCACCTTCCGGGTGGAGGGCGACTTCGCCTACGGCTGGCTGAAGACCGAGACCGGCGTGCACCGGCTGGTGCGCAAGTCGCCGTTCGACTCCGACAACCGGCGCCACACCAGCTTCACCTCGGTGTTCGTCAGCCCCGAGGTCGACGACAGCATCGAGATCGACATCAACCCGGCCGACCTGAAGACCGACGTCTACCGCTCCTCGGGGGCGGGCGGCCAGCACGTCAACAAGACCGAGTCCGCGGTGCGCATCACCCACGTGCCGACCGGCACCGTGGTGGCCTGCCAGACCGAGCGCAGCCAGCATGCCAACCGCGACCGGGCGATGAAGATGCTGGCGGCCAAGCTGTACGAGCTGGAGTTGCAGAAGCGCAACGCCGAGAAGCACGCCGTCGAGCAGACCAAGTCCGACATCGGCTGGGGCAGCCAGATCCGCAACTACGTGCTCGACCAGAGCCGGATCAAGGACCTGCGCACCGGCATCGAGCGCTCCGACACCGACAACGTGCTCGACGGGGATCTCGACGAGTTCGTCTCCGCCAGCCTGAAGGCCGGGTTGGCGGTCGGCGCCAAGCGTGCCGACGCCACCTGAGCCTGGAACACCGGATCCCGGACCCCGCAACAGCGATCGCGGCCGACGCCGCTCCTACACGAAGACGACATGACCGACGACGCGCAGACGCCCCAGGACGAGAAGAAGCCCGACGAGAGCCGGCTCATCGCCGAGCGGCGGGCGAAACTCGGCGAATTGCGCGGGCAGGGCGTCGCCTTCCCGAACGACTTCCGCCGCCGGGACCTGGCCGGCGCGCTGCAGGAGCGCTACTCGGACGCGGAGGCCTGGACTGCCGAGGCACTCGACGCCGAGGCGCACGAGGTCGCCGTCGCCGGCCGGATCATGCTCAAGCGGGTGATGGGCAAGGCCAGCTTCGTGCAGGTCCAGGACCAGTCCGGACGCATCCAGCTGTTCCTGCAGGCCAACACGCTGGGTGAAACCTACGACGCGTTCAAGGGCTGGGACGTGGGCGACATCATCGGCGCCCGCGGGGTGCTGACCCGCACCCGGACCGGGGAGCTGTCGGTGCGGGTGGCGGAACTGCGCCTGCTGACCAAGTCCCTGCGGCCACTGCCCGACAAGTTCCACGGCCTGGCCGATGTCGAGCAGCGTTACCGCCAGCGCTACGTCGACCTGATCGTCAATCCGGACGCGCGCGAGGTCTTCGTCAAGCGCAGCGCGATCGTGCGGGCGCTGCGGGCGTGGCTGGACGGGCGCGACTTCCTCGAGGTCGAGACGCCGATGATGCATTACATTCCCGGCGGCGCGACGGCCAGGCCCTTCGTCACCCACCACAACGCGCTGGACCTGGAGCTGTACCTGCGGGTGGCCCCGGAGCTCTACCTCAAGCGCCTGGTGGTCGGTGGCCTGGAGCGGGTTTACGAAATCAACCGCAACTTCCGCAACGAGGGCGTGTCGACCCGGCACAACCCCGAGTTCACCATGCTCGAGCTCTACGAGGCCTATGTCGCCTACGACGAGGTCATGGACCTGACCGAATCGATGATCCGCGACGTGGCGGCGCAGGTGATGGGCACCACCACGGTGGAGTGGGACGGCCAGCAGATCGACCTGGGGCCGGCGTTCCGCCGCTGGTCCATGGCCGACGCGGTGCTCGAGCACAATCCGGAGATCGCCGCCGCGGATTTGCGCGACGTCGAGGCGATGCGCGGCCATTGCGGGCGGCTGGGCATCCAGGTCAAGTCCGGCCACGGCTGGGGCAAGATGCTGCTGGAACTGTTCGAGGAGACCGTCGAGCACACGCTGGTGCAGCCGACCTTTATCACCGAGCACCCGGTGGAGGTCAGCCCGCTGTCACGCGCCAGCGATGCCAACCCGGGGTTCACCGACCGTTTCGAACTGTTCATCGGCGGCAAGGAGCTGGCGAACGGCTTCTCCGAGCTCAACGACCCGGAAGAACAGGCCGCGCGCTTCCGCGCCCAGGTCGATGCGAAGGAAGGCGGCGACGACGAGGCGATGCACTACGACGAGGACTACATCCGCGCCCTGGAGGTCGGCCTGCCGCCGACCGGCGGCCTGGGCGTGGGCATCGATCGGCTGGTGATGATGCTGACCGGCACGTCCTCGATCCGCGACGTACTGCTGTTCCCCTACATGCGGCCCGCGGCCGGCTGAGCGGGCCACCCGGGTGCGGCCTGCGGCCTCCTACCGGAGGTGCGGGGCCGCCGGTTCGTCGCGAAGCTCCCGGCGAAGGATCTTGCCGACGTTGGTCTTGGGCAGTTCGTCGCGGAACTCGATGACCTTCGGGCGCTTGTAGCCGGTCAGGTTCTCCTTCGCGTAGGCCTTGATCTGCTCGGCGGTGAGGGCCGGGTCCTTCCTGACCACCACCAGCTTCACGACCTCGCCGGAATTCTCGTCCGGGATGCCGATCGCGGCGGCCTCGAGCACGCCCGGCATCATCGAGATGACGTCCTCGACCTCGTTCGGATACACGTTGAAGCCGGACACCAGGATCATGTCCTTCTTGCGGTCGACGATGTAGAAGAAGCCGTTCTCGTCCATCCGCGCCATGTCGCCGGTGCGCAGCCAGCCTTCGGCATCGAGGGTCTTGGCGGTCTCTTCGGGGCGCTGCCAGTAGCCCTCCATCACCTGCGGGCCGCGGACGCACAGCTCGCCCACCTCGCCGGCGGGCAGGAAGCGGCCGTCCTCGCCGCGGATCCCGGCATCGGTGGAGGGGATCGGCAAGCCGATCGAGCCGTTGTATTCCTTCAGGTCGATCGGGTTGATGCAGGCGGCCGGCGAGGTCTCGGTCAAACCGTAGGCCTCCACCAGGGTGCAGCCGGTGACCTTCTTCCAGCGCTCGGCGACCGACCGCTGGACCGCCATGCCGCCCCCCAGGGTCAGGCGCAGGGCGGAGAAGTCCAGCTGGTCGAAACCCGGGGTGTTGAGCAGGCCGTTGAACAGGGTGTTCACGCCGGTGATGGCGGTGAAGCGCACGCCCCTGAGCTCCTTGACGAAGCCCGGCATGTCACGCGGGTTGGTGATCAGGTGGTTGAGGCCGCCGAACTTCATGAAGACCAGGCAGTTCGCGGTCAGCGCGAAGATGTGGTACAGCGGCAGCGCGGTGATGATCACTTCCTTGCCTGGCTGCAGGTTGGCCGACACCCAGGCCGATGCCTGCTGCATGTTCGCGACCATGTTGCGGTGGCTGAGCATCGCGCCCTTGGCCACTCCGGTGGTGCCGCCGGTGTACTGCAGGAAGGCGATGTCCTGGTGGTCGATGCGGATCTGCGGCAGCGCGTGCCCGGCGCCGGCCTTGAGCGCGTCACGGAAGCGCGTCGCGCCCGGCAGGTGGTAGTCCGGCACCATCTTTTTCACGTGCCGCAGCACGAAGTTGACCAGCGCCCCCTTGACCGGCGAGAGCATGTCGCCCAGGCCCGTGGTGATGACCTTCTGGACGGCGGTGCCGTCGATCGCCTTCTGCGCGGTGTCGCCGAAGTTGTCGACCACCACCAGCACCTTGGCGCCCGAGTCCTCCAGCTGGTGGCGCAGTTCGCGCGCGGTGTACAGCGGGTTGGTGTTGACCACCGTGAGGCCGGCGCGCAGCGTGCCGAAGATGGCGATCGGGTTCTGCAGGCAGTTGGGCATCATGACCGCCACCCGGTCGCCCTTCCGCAGCTTGAGCTCGCACAGCAGGTAGGCTGCGAACTGGCGGCTCAGCGTGTCGATCTCGCCGTAGGTGAGGACCTTGCCGAAGCTGGAGAACGCCGGGCGGTCGCGGTACTGCCCGATGGCGGCCTCCAGGACCCCGACCACCGAGGAGAACTCGTTGACGTCGATCTGCTCGGGCACGCCTGCCGGGTACCGGGCAAGCCAGGGTCGCTCAATGCTCATGTTCTTTCCCCATCTGGATCATGGCCTTGCAGTGCCGGCGCGACGCCCGTGGCAACCACACGGCATACCGATCGATTGGAGCACAGGGCCCCGGGGCTGGCAAGAAGGCCTCAGGGGTCGATCATCGGCTGCAGGTGCTCGAGGTTCTCCAGCAGCCGCGCCTCCCGCGTTCCCTGGCACAGGCGCAGGTAGACCCGGTCCATCAGGTGCTGGACCGCCGAGCGGTAGAGCAGGGGCTCCACGTGCGGGCGGTCGTCGTGCGCGGCGACCAGCAACGCCAGGTCGGCGTGCGCGCGCAGCGGATTCGAGGTGTGGCGGGTGACCGTGGCCACGGTGCCGCCGCGTTCGCGGAACAGCCGTGCCAGGTGGCACAGCGCGGGCGGGCGGCCGTGCTCGGAGAACAGCACCATGACATCGCCGGCGCGCGCGGCCGAGACACTGGCGGCCATGTGCGCCGGATCGAAATTGTGGACGGCGAGGATGCCCAGCATCGACAGCCGCAGGGCCAGGCCGCGGGCGTGGATGTCGTCTTCGCCCAGGCCGATCAGGAACACCTTGCCGCGGCCATCGGTGGCCTCGATCGCCGCCGCGACCGCAGCCAGCTCTTCGGTGCCGTTGATCGCGCCGGTTTCCTCGAAGGCGGCGGTCTTGCAGCGCCACAGGTCGGCGGATGGATCGTCGGTCCCGTCACCGCCATCGGGCTGCGTGCCGTCGCCTTCGCCATCGTCGTGGCGGGCCATCGCCTCGCCGATCGAGTACTTCAGGTCCGGGTAGCCCTTGAACCCCAGCTTCTGGCAGAACTTGACCACGCTGGACTGGCTGATCCCCAGCGCGTTGGCCAGTTGCTGGGACGAGTAGTCCCGCAGCAGTTGCGCATTCTCGAGCACGAAGTCGGCGATCCGGCGCTCGATTGCCGACATCCGGTCGCGCTCGGCGCGGATCCGCAGCAGCGCGCTCACCGCCGGGGCGCCCTCAAGCGATCATCTCCAGGCCGTGGATCGCCCCGATCCCGAGGCCGGGGGCATCGGTGATCGAGATCTCCGACTCGTTGAACACCACCCCGCCGTCGACCGGGTTGCCCGCGCACAGCGAGGGGCCGTCCAGGTCGACCCGGGTGATGGCGTCGGCCTTGGCGACCGCGAGGTGGACCGCCGCGGCGACGCTGATGCTGGTCTCGAGCATGCAGCCGATCATGCACTCCACGCCGTGCAGGGCGGAAATTTCGGCGATCCGGATGGCGTTGGAGATGCCCCCGGTCTTCATCAGCTTGATGTTGATGATGTCGGCCGCGCGCATGCGGATGATCTCGATGACTTCCATCGGACCGAACACACTCTCGTCGGCCATGATCGGCGTGTGCACGCGTGCGGTGACGTAGCGCATCCCCTCCAGGTCGCGCGCCCTGACCGGCTGCTCCACCAGGTCCAGCCGCACCCCGGCCTCCTCCAGCGAGCGGATCGCGTGCACCGCCTCCTTGGCGGTCCAGCCCTGGTTGGCATCCAGGCGGAGCAGGGCGCGGTTCTCCACCGCGGCATAGACCGCGCGCACCCGCTCGATGTCGACGCCGATGTCCTTGCCGACCTTGATCTTCAGCGAGTCGTAGCCACGCTCCACCGCATCGATGGAGTCGGCGACCATCTTGTCGATGGTGTCGACGCTGATGGTCAGGTCGGTGGTCACCACCGGGTCGCCGCCGCCGAGCATGCGGTAGAGCGGCGCCCCGTAGAGCTGGCCGAACAGGTCGTATACCGCGATCTCCACCGCCGCCTTGGCGCTGGAGTTCTTCTCCAGCGAGGTCTGGACCAGCCGGGTGATGCGGTTGAGGTCGGCGATCTCCTCGCCGATCAGCCGCGGAGCGATGTAGTGGCGGATCGCGTCGACGATCGAGCCGTGCGTATCGCCGGTGATCACCGCGGTGGCCGGTGCCTCGCCGTAGCCGACGTGGCCGGTGTCGGTATGCACCATCACCACGATGTCCTCGACGCGCTCGACGGTGCGCAGCGCGGTCTTGAACGGGGTCTTCAGCGGCACGCGCAGCATGCCGAAGCTGATTTCGGTGATCTTCATCTGGGTGTCAGTGTCCTGCGGCCGGTCGGGCCGGTAGTGCGCCCGCCGGGCGGACGATGCTGGTCATGCGGTCGAGGTAGTCGCGGTCCGGGCCGATGCGCAGCGCAAGCGGGGTGACCGAGACCCCATTGAGCATCAACGTGTGCGCATTGCCCGACGCGTCGACATGGCTGCCGCCGTGGATGTCGTGGATCACCCACGGCTCGCCGTCGACATGGCCGATGACCATCAACACGTGGCCCGGGATGTAGACCAGGTCGCCAACCTGCAGTTCGGCGACCGCCGCCAGGCGCGCGGCGCGGTCGTGCTCCTCGCCGAAGCGCCAGTGCTCCAGCGCCGGGCTGACCGCCTGGGCGCTGGTGTTGCGCGGCAGCTGCAGGCCCATGCTGCGGTAGACCTCGGAAACGAAGCCGCTGCAGTCGCGGGTGCCATAGGCGTGGCCCCAGCCGTAGCGCTCGCCGAGGAACCTGAATCCCTGGTCGATGATGTTGCCGGCGGTAAGCGGCAGGTAGTCCGGGCTGGAGTCCGCCCGCTTCGGCAGCAGGGCAGGGGCGAACGACAGGCTGCCGTCAGGCCCGCGCACCGGCATGCGCAGCACGTGGGCGGTGTAGGGGTGCTGTCCGTTGACCGGCCCGGGCGGCAGGTCCTGTTCGAGCGGCAGCTTCAGTCCCATGTCCAGTTGCAGCTTCGACACCCGCGGCTCCTCGCGGGTGAACACGGTGTGCTCCACGCCGCCGGTGATGATCCGGTAGGGCGTGGCGGCGGCGTACGCCAGGACGTCTTCGCGCGTGCCGGTGGCGACCGCGTCGGCCCGGATCCACGCCGCGTAGCGCGGGCTGATCACGAACAGCCAGTCGCCACCTGCACTGGCATGCGCCACGGCCACCGGGGTGCCCGGGAACAGCGCGCTCTCCTGCAGCCGGTCGATGTCGGTATCGCCGGGGCGGCTGAACATCCGTTCGGCGGTGGGCAGGGCGCGCAGGTCGGCGCGGTGCACCACCAGGCCGAAGCGCAGCGGGACCTGGCCGGCGAGCGCATCGAGCGCCAGCTCCCCGCGCAGGGCATCGAAGGTGGAGGCGGGGACCGGATTGCCTTCGACATCCCAGCGCTCGATGTCCGGCGGGAACGCAGCCAACCGCTCCACCAGGCCACGGACCTGCTCGCCCGGAAGGGCGGCAGGCAGCCGGTCCAGGCGGTGCATCGACGGGTCCTGCTCGAACAGGCGGGCGTTCTGCGCCTCGATGCCGGACCGGGGGACGAGCTCGGCGGCGGGATCGGCAAGCTGGGCGGCCCAGTAGCCCGGCTCCAGGTGGACGTCGGCCACGCCCAGTTCGGGCAGCACCAGCGTGCCGACCGGCGTGGGGTTGTGGTCACGTGCCGCGGCACCGGGAACGGCGAGCACGAGCGCGCCACCCAGCGCGAGGGCCAGCAGGGACAATCGCATGTTGGTTCCACCTCCAGACGGCGTCGGACCGCCATTGTCGCCGCTGCCCGGGGGCATCGGTCTTGCGGGCCGGGGAATGGAATACATCATTTCGCGAGGTATTCCGTCAAGAATAAATTATTGACCGGGTTTGGCGGCCATGCTAAACACCTCCCGCCAGTCACCGTTGAAGGAGGTCCGCGGGTGGGCAGCAGGGGAGCGGGAAAGACTGCATCGATCATCACCGGGGCCGCGTTGCTGCTGGTGGCCGGCTTCGCCTTGCCGGTCGTCGCCCAGGCGCCGGACCCGGGCGAAGCGGCGCGGGCCACCGCGCCGCTGGACGCGGTGGTCGCGATGGTGGATTCCGGGGACTTCCAGGGCGCGGAAGCGCGCATCGCCGCCGCCCTCGCCAGTGGGGCGACGGACCATGCCACGCGCCAGGCCCTGCTGTTCGAGCGTGAGCGGATGCGCCGGATCCTGCTGGACTTCACCCTCGATGACGCCGCCGCCCGCGAGCAGCTGCGCCGCTACATCCCGGACCTACGTGCCGACGAGTTCCAGCGCTGGACCGCCGGGGGGCAGCTCGAGCACAGGGAGATCGACGGCCAGCGGCGCTATTTCAAGCGTTCGGTCCCGAACCTGTTCCGGCTCAGCGACGAGGCCGCCGCGCGCCGCGCCGAGCCGCGGCCCTTCAGCGAGGGCCCGATGGAATCGCTGCATCCGCATCATGCCGAGGTGGTCGACGCCGCCCGGGCGAGCGGCAGCACCAGCGTCCTGCCGCGCAGGGTGCGGGTCCGGCAGGCGCTGAGCGTCGACGCCGACGCAGTGCCGGCCGGCGAGGTCCTGAGGGCCTGGATCCCGTTCCCGCGCGAGATCGAAGGCCAACAGGAAGCGGTGACACTGCTGGCCAGCACGCCGGCGCAGGCGGTGGTGGCGCCGGCCGGCACCGGGCAGCGCACGGCCTACATGGAGCAGCCCGCCCGCGCCGGGGAGCCGACGCGGTTCTCGGTGGAGTACGAGCTCACCCTGTATGCCCGCTACTTCCCGATCGACCCCGACGCCGTCGTCCCGGCCCCGGCAAGCGACGAGCTGGCCCCGTTCCTCGCCGAGCAGCCGCCGCACATCGTGTTCACCCCGGAGCTGCGCGCGTTCTCGCGCCAGGTGGTGGGGTCGGAGACCCGGCCCTACCGCATTGCCAGCAAGCTGTTCGAGGCGGTCGACCGGATCCCCTGGGCGGGTGCACGCGAGTACTCGACCATCTCCAACATCAGCGCCCACGCCCTGCATACCGGGCACGCCGACTGCGGCCAGCAGACCCTGCTGCTGATGACCCTGCTGCGCATGAATGGCATCCCGGCGCGCTGGCAGTCCGGGATGGTGTACTCCGATGGTGCCGGGGGCGACGGGGAGTACTGGAACCTGCACGACTGGGGCTGGCTGTACCTGGCCCCGTACGGCTGGGTGCCGATGGACGTGACCACCGGGCGCCTGGCGTCGGACGAAGAAGCGCTGGAATGGTTCTACCTCGGTGGCCTGGATGCCTACCGCATCGTCTTCAACGACGACCAGGGCACGCCGCTGTACCCGCACAAGCAGTTCTTCCGCTCCGACACCGTGGACTCCCAGCGCGGCGAGGTCGAGTGGAGCGGCGGGAACCTCTATTACGATCAATGGGACTACGACTTCGACGCCCGGCTGCTGCCGGCCACGTCCGACTGATACCGGAGCACGAATGAGCAGGACACTTGCCGCGGCGCTTGCGCTCGCACTGCCGATGACGGGGTGGGCGGCCGAACCGCTGACCCTGGACACACACGTCGACATTCCCCGCACCTACATGCAGGAGCCGCGCTTCGATGCCGGCGAGGACACCGAACTGCGGGTCGACCTGGGCAAGATGGAGCGCGGCGGGCTGGACGCCGCCTTTTTCATCATCTATGTCGAGCAGGGCCCGCTGACCGCCGAGGGCTATGCCGCGGCCAAGGCAACCGCGGAGGCGCGCTACGAGGGCATCGAAGCGATGCTGGCCCGCTATCCGGATCGGATCCGCTACGCGGGTTCCCCCGCAGAGGTCCGGCGCAACCACACCGATGGCGTGCTCTCGGCGTCGATCGGCATCGAGAACGCGTATTCGCTCGGCCGCAGCCTGGGCGCGCTGGACGCGGCCTGGGCAAGAGGGGCGCGTTACCTGGGCCTGACCCACGTCGGCCACAACGCGGTCTGCACCAGCTCATCACCCCATGAAGCCACCGGCGAGGCGCCCGCGGGAGCCGGCCTGTCCGGTTTCGGGCGCTCGCTGGTGCTGCGCGCCAACCAGCTGGGGATGATGGTCGACGTCTCGCATTCCTCCGACCAGTGCGTCCGCGACGCGGTGGCGGCATCCCGGGCACCGGTGATCGCCAGCCACTCGGGCGCGCACGCGCTGGTGCAGCACCCGCGCAACCTCAACGACGAACTGCTGCGCGCGATCGCCGGGACCGGGGGAGTGGTCCAGGTTGTCGCCTATACCCACTTCCTGCGCGCCGACCCGGAGCGCGAGGCCGCCGAGCAGGCATTGAAGGACGCCGTTGCCCGCCAGGCAGGCGACGCCGCGTTCGACTACAAGCTGCATGAGGACCTGCCGGCCTTCCAGGAAGGCCTGGCGCGGATCGAAGCCGACTATCCGCCTGCCAGCCTGGAGGACTTCATGGACCACGTCGAGCACGTGGTTTCGGTGGCGGGCATCGACCACGTTGGGCTGGCGTCGGACTTCGACGGCGGCGGCGGGATCACCGGCTGGATGGATGCTTCCGAGACGCCCAACGTGACCGCGGCACTGCGCGAGCGCGGCTTCAGCGAGGCCGACATCGGGAAGCTGTGGAGCGGCAACCTCCTGCGGGTGTGGGGCGAAGTCCTGGCCCGCGCGGACGGCTCCAACGGATGAACGCGGCACGGGCCACGCTGCTCGCGCTCGCCGCCGCCCTGGCGTCCCCGGCAGCCGCGCTTGTCGCCGTAGATGCAGCGCCGGCCGCGACGGAAGCGGAGGCGGAGATCCGCGATGCCGCGTGGCTCGATCGCCAGATCGGGGCGGTGGTGGACCACTACGCATTGCCCGGGATCGCCGTTGGCGTGATCGAGGACGGCAGGATCACCCACGTCCATACCTCCGGCGAGCGGGTGGTGGACTCGGGCCAGCCGGTCACGCCTGCGACGCTGTTCAAGATCGCCTCCAACAGCAAGGCGATGACCGCCAGCTTGCTGGCCCGGCTGGTGGACGCCGGCAAGCTGGCCTGGGACGACCCGGTCACCCGGCACCTGCCGCAGTTCCGGATGCACGACCCCTGGGTCACCGCGCACATGCAGGTGCGCGACCTGTTGATCCACAACAGCGGACTGCCCGAGGGTGCCGGCGACCTGATGCTGTGGCCCGAGCCGAACGACTTCGGCCGTGCCGACATCATCAACGGCCTCGCCCACCTGAAGCCCGAGCGCAGCTTCCGCTCCGGCTATGCCTACGACAACCTGCTGTACGTGGTGGCTGGCGAGGTTGCTGCCGCCGCCGGCGGTGACGGCTACGAGGCGCTGGTCAGGCGCGAGGTGTTCGAGCCGCTCGGGCTGTCACGCTGCCAGGTCGGCGAATTCGACCGCGATGCAGTGGGCGACATCGCGCAACCGCACATGCGCCAGGAGGGGCGCCACGTCGCCTACGCGCTGGATCCGTCCACCGTGCCGGCGATCACCTCGGCCGCCGCCGGCGGGATCCGCTGCAGCGTCGAGGACATGCTTACCTGGGCCCTGGCCTGGCTGCGGCCGGAAAGCGCCCCCGGCTGGCTGTCGCACGCGCAGCGCGAGGCCATGTGGACCGCGCACACGCCACTGCCGGTCGGCGACCGCGACCGCCTCTGGCGCAACACCCACCTGCGGGCCTACGGCTACGGCTGGCGCCTGGCCGATGCGCATGGCCTGGCCAGCGTCTCGCATACCGGGACGCTGGGCGGGATGTATTCGGTGCTGCACCTGCTGCCCGAGCGCAATGCCGGCTTCGTGGTGCTGATCAACGGCAGCGGCGCCGCCGCGCGCACCGTGCTCGACCAGGTATTGCTGGATTACCTGGCCGGTGCCGGGGCAGGACGCGAGGCCGGCGACTACATCGCGGAATTGTCGCCAGAGCGCGGGACCACAGCTGCGCAGCAGCCGGCGCCGGACGTGTCGGCCCGGCAACCGGCGACGCCGGAGGCGATGGCCGGATGGCTGGGCCACTGGCGCGACCCGTGGTTCGGCGAGGTGCGGCTGTGCCCGGACGGGAACACGGTCCGTTTCCAGTCCGCCAAGTCTCCGCGGCTGGCAGGCGTGGTGATGGAGGTGGCCGGAGGGCGGCTGGTCGACTGGGATGCCGACAGCGTCGATGCCGAAGCGTGGATCTCGCTCGATGCCAGCGAGGCGCCACCGACCCTGCGCATGGCCAAGGTCGACCCGCAGGCCGACTTCAGCTACGACTACGAGGACCTCGCGTTCACCCGCGCGGGTGGCTGCAAACCCGACTGATCCGTCCCAACAGGAGCCATCGCATGCGCCTGCCGCGCCTTTTCCTGCCGACCGTCGTGTTGTGCACCCTGGCCCTGGCCAGCTGCGCCACCACCCCGTCCGGAGCGGATACCCGCCTCGACCGCCTGATGGCGCCGTACACCGGGGAGGTACCGGGCGCCTCGGTACTCGTCCTGCGCAACGGCCAGCCGGTGGTAAGCGCGGCCTATGGCCTGGCCGACCTGGAACACGGCACTGCGGCGACGCCGACGACCAACTACCGGCTGGCGTCGGTCAGCAAGCAGTTCACCGCCGCCGCGGTCCTGCTGCTGGCCGAGGACGGGCGGCTGGGGCTGGACGACCCGGTGCGCGCCTGGCTTCCCGGCCTGCCGGCGAGCGCGCAGCCGGTCACCCTGCGCCACCTGCTGACCCATACCTCGGGCCTGGTCGACTACGAGGACGTCATGCCCGGGGGGCTGGAGCGCCAGCTCCGCGATGCCGACGTGCTGTCGATCCTGGAGGGGCAGGACCGGACCTACTTCGAACCGGGCTCCGCCTACCGTTACAGCAACAGCGCCTACGCCCTGCTGGCGCTGGTGGTGGAAAAGGCATCGGGGCGCGCCTATCCCGACTTCCTGCGCGAGCGCATCTTCGCCCCGCTGGGAATGGACGCCACGCTCGCCTACGTGGCCGGCGGCCCCGCCGTCACCGAGCGGGCCTACGGCCACACCGCCTCGGATGGAGGGTGGCGGCGCACCGACCAGAGCCCCACCAGCGCGGTGCTGGGCGATGGCGGCATCTACTCCTCGATCGACGACCTCGCACGCTGGGATGCGGCCCTGTATGACGACCGGCTGCTGTCGGATGCCTCGCGCCGGCTGGCCTTCGCCCCGGCGGTGGCCAGCGACGAGCCGGACGTCGCCTACGGCATGGGCTGGCGCATCACCGGCGACAGCCTCTGGCACTCCGGCGAGACGATCGGCTTCCGCAACGTGCTGGTGCGCTGGCCGGACGAGCACCTGACGGTCGTGGTGCTGACCAACCGCAACGCGCCCGAGCCCTACCGGCTGGCATTGCGGATCGCGGATCTCTACCGCGACTGACCGGTCGCGGCACCCGGCAGGCCGAAGCCGGGCCGGGGGAAGCGGGGGGCCGGCAACGGAAAAGGCGGCCGGAGCCGCCTTTTCCTCCTGCCTCGCGGCCGCCTCAGGCGGCCTTGCGCGCCAGCTTGCGCAGCACGTAGTGCAGGATGCCGCCGTTGCGGAAGTACTCGACCTCCTTGGGGGTCAGCAGCATCACGTGGACCTGGAACCGGGCCTCGCTGCCGTCGGGCTTGCGGGCGGTGACCGTGGCGGTCTTCGAACTGCCGTCGTCCAGCCCGGTCACGTCGATCGTTTCCGTGCCGTCCAGCCCATGGGTCGCGGCGCTTTCACCTTCCATGAACTGCAGCGGCAGCACGCCCATGCCGACCAGGTTGGAACGGTGGATGCGCTCGAAACTCTCGGCGACCACTGCCTTGACGCCCAGCAGGTTGGTGCCCTTGGCCGCCCAGTCACGCGAGGAGCCGGTGCCGTATTCCTGGCCGGCGATCACCACCAGCGGCACGCCGTCGGCCTTGTACTTCATGGCCGCGTCGTAGATCGCCATCTGCTCGCCGTCGCCGCCCTGGCGGCCGAAGTACTTCGTGTAGCCGCCTTCGACCCCGTCGAGCATCCGGTTGCGGATGCGGATGTTGGCGAAGGTGCCGCGGACCATGACGTCGTCGTTGCCGCGGCGGCTGCCGTAGCTGTTGAAGTCCGCCGGCTGCACGCCGCGGCCCTGCAGGTAGCGGCCCGCCGGGGAGTCCTTCTTGATCGCACCGGCCGGGGAGATGTGGTCGGTGGTGATGGAGTCGCCCAGCAGCGCCATCACCCGCGCCCCGACGACATCGTCGATGGTGCCGACCTCCATCGTCATGCCTTCGAAGTAGGGCGGGTTCTTGATGTAGGTCGAGTCCGCGTCCCACTGGAAGGATTCGCCGGTCGGGGCGTCGATGGTGTTCCAGCGGGTATCGCCCTTGAACACGTCGGCGTAGTTCTGCGCGAACAGCTCGGGCCCGACGGTGGCGGCGATGGTGTCGCCGATCTCCTTGTTGCTCGGCCAGATATCGCGCAGGTACACGTCCTTGCCGTCCTGGTCCTGGCCCAGCGGCTCGCGGGTCAGGTCGATGTCGACGGTGCCGGCGATCGCGTAGGCCACCACCAGCGGCGGCGAGGCCAGATAGTTCATCTTGACCTCGGCGTGGATGCGGCCCTCGAAGTTGCGGTTGCCCGAAAGCACCGAGGCCACCGCCAGGTCGTTCTCGGCGATGCCGTTCGATACCGCTTCCGGCAGTGGACCGGAGTTGCCGATGCAGGTGGTGCAGCCATAGCCGACGACGAAGAAGCCCAGCTTCTCCAGGTCGTCCATCACGCCGGCCTTGTGCAGGTAGTCGGTGACCACCCGCGAGCCCGGCCCGAGCGAGGTCTTGACCCACGGCGCCGCCTTCAGCCCACGCGCGGCGGCATTGCGCGCCAGCAGGCCGGCGCCGAGCATCACCGCCGGGTTGGAGGTGTTGGTACAGGAGGTGATGGCGGCGATGACCACCGAACCGTCCTTGAGCTCGACTTCCTGGTCATTGATGTTGATGCGCGAGCGCACCGGCTTGGCGGCGAGGCGGTCGGCCTGCGGCTGGCCGCCGCCTTCCTTCTCGAAACGCTGGATCGCGCGCTCGTGCGCCTCGGTGCGCCTGGCGACCAGCGGCACGACGTTCTCGCGGAAGTTCTCCTGCACGTCCTCCAGCAGCACGCGGTCCTGCGGGCGCTTCGGGCCGGCCATCGAAGGCTTCACCGTGCCCATGTCCAGTTCCAGGGTGGCCGAGTACTCCGCCTCCGGCTGGCCGGGTTCGTGCCACAGGCCCTGGGCCTTCGCGTACGCCTCCACCAATGCGATCTGCTCCTCGCTGCGACCCGACAGGCGCAGGTAGCGCAGGGCCTCGGAGTCGATCGGGAAGATGCCGCAGGTCGCGCCGTACTCGGGCGACATGTTGCCGATGGTGGCGCGGTCGGCCAGCGGCAGGTGCTGCAGGCCGTCGCCGTAGAACTCGACGAACTTGCCGACCACGCCATGCTCGCGGAGCATCTGGGTGACGGTCAGCACCAGGTCGGTGGCGGTGGCGCCTTCGGGCAGCTTGCCGGTCAGCCTGAAGCCGACCACCTGCGGGATCAGCATCGAGGACGGCTCGCCGAGCATCGCGGCCTCGGCCTCGATGCCGCCCACGCCCCAGCCGAGCACGCCGATGCCGTTGATCATGGTGGTGTGGCTGTCGGTCCCGAACACGGTGTCCGGGTAGGCCATCAGCTGGCCGTCGACCTCCTGCTCCATGACCACCCGGGCCAGGTTCTCCAGGTTCACCTGGTGGACGATGCCGGTGTTGGGCGGGACCACCTTGAAGTTTTCCAGCGCGCTCTGGCCCCAGCGCAGGAAACTGTAGCGCTCGGCGTTGCGCTCGAACTCGATCTTGCCGTTGAGGTCCAGTGCGTCGGGCCGGCCGAACACGTCGACCTGCACCGAATGGTCGATCACCAGCTCGGACGGGATCTGCGGGTTGATCTGGCCGGGCTTGCCGCCCAGCCGGCTGACCGCGTCGCGCATGGCCGCCAGGTCCACCACGCAGGGCACGCCGGTGAAGTCCTGCAACACCACCCGAGCCGGCATGAAGGCGATCTCGGTGGCGGGGGCGGCCCTCGGATCCCACTTCGCGACCGCCTCGATATGCGCGGGCAGCACGCTCACCCCGTCCTCGTGCCGCAGCAGGTTCTCCAGCAGGATCTTCATGGAGTAGGGCAGGTGACTGATTTCAAAGCGCTGGGCCAGCTTCGGCAGGCTCGCGTAGGCATAGGTCTTGCCGTTGACCTGGAGGTGGTCGCGGGTGGAGAAGGAATCGGCCATGGCTGGGCTCCTTGTGGGATGGCGTGGCGGGCGTGACAGGCCCACCAGTCTACGTATGAATGTGTAAGCGTTGGGTATTCAGGTATGCGGCCTTGAGTATGTATTTCAAGGTACGTATCATGCCCACATACTCACTCATGCCATGCTCGCACGGGCAGGAGGGCGCCATGGAAGCCACCGTCGCCGAGCGCGGGCAGATCACCCTGCCCAAGGCCGTGCGCGATGCCCTGGGCCTGACCAAGGGCACGCTGCTCAAGGTCGAGTTGGAGGGCGGGCGCATCATCCTGCGCAAGAACGTGGACGACGCGATCTCGCGCGCCCGCGGCCGCTTCAAGCTGCCCGAGGGCGTGAGCACCGACGACGTCATGCGCGAGCTGCGCGGACGCGCACCCGGCGACCCGGTCGATCCCTGAGCGGCACGGCCCGGATGATCGCGATCGACACCTCCATCCTGATCGACCTGCTGGGCGACGATGCCGGCATGGCCGACGCCGCCGAGCAGTGCGTGCGCGATGCGCTGGCCCAGGGCCCGGTGGTGCTGTGCGACGTGGTGGTCAGCGAGATCACCGCCGGACTCGGCCACGGCACCGACATCATGGACGTGGTCGAGGAGATGGGCATGCGCTACCTGCCCGTCGAACGCCGCTCGGCGATCCGCGCCGGCGAGATGCAGCGCCGCTTCAACCAGCGCCGGCGCGCGGCCGGGCAGGGCGGACAGCCTTCGCCGCGAACCGGGCCGGACTTCATCGTCGGCGCCCATGCGCTGCTGCAGTGCGCGGCGCTGATCACCCGCGACGCGGGTTTCTTCCGCGACTACTTCAAGGGCCTGAAGGTCATCGTGCCCAGGACCGCTTGACCAGGACACGCGTCCTTTCCACCGCTTCACTTCCGGAGACCCCCATGTTGGAAGCCTATCGCCACCACGTGGCCGAACGCGCCGCGCTCGGCATTCCCGCGCTCCCCCTGGACGCGCAGCAGACCGCCGCGCTCATCGAGCTGCTCAAGGCACCGCCCGCCGGCGAGGAGCAGTTCCTGCTGGATCTGCTCGTCCACCGCGTTCCGGCCGGTGTGGACGACGCCGCCAAGGTCAAGGCTTCGTACCTGGCCGCGCTGGCCTTCGGCAGCGAGGCCAACGCGCTGGTCAGCCGCGAGCGCGCCACCGTGCTGCTGGGGACGATGCTCGGCGGCTACAACGTCGCGCCACTGGTCGAGCTGCTGGATGACGCCGCGCTCGGCGCCCTCGCCGCCGACGGACTGAAGAAGACCCTGCTGGTGTTCGACGCCTTCCACGACGTGGAGGAGAAGGCCCGCGCCGGCAACGCCAATGCAAAGGCAGTGATGCAGAGCTGGGCCGACGCGGAATGGTTCACCGACCGGCCGGAAGTGCCGGAGTCGATGACCATCACCGTGTTCAAGGTGCCGGGCGAGACCAACACCGACGACCTGTCGCCGGCCCCCGACGCCACCACCCGCCCCGACATCCCGATGCACGCGCTGGCGATGCTCAAGAACCAGCGCCCGGACGCGCCGTTCGTGCCCGAGGAAGACGGCAAGCGCGGCCCGATCGGCGAGATTCTCCGGCTGAAGGAGAAGGGCCACCTGGTCGCCTACGTCGGCGACGTGGTCGGCACCGGCTCCAGCCGCAAGTCGGCCACCAACAGCGTGCTGTGGTGGACCGGCGACGACATTCCCTACATTCCCAACAAGCGCGCCGGTGGCGTGTGCCTGGGCGGCAAGATCGCGCCGATCTTCTACAACACCATGGAGGACGCCGGCGCGCTGCCGATCGAACTGGACGTCTCGCGGATGGCGCACGGCGACGTCGTCGAGCTGCGCCCGTACGAGGGCAAGGCGCTCAAGGACGGCGAAGTGATCGCCGAATTCGGGCTCAAGTCCGACGTGCTGTTCGACGAGGTGCGCGCGGGCGGGCGCATCCCGCTGATCATCGGCCGCGGCCTGACCGCGCGTGCGCGCGAGTCGCTGGGCCTGCCGGCCGCGGATCTCTTCCGGCAGTCGGCGGTGCCGGCCGATACCGGCAAGGGCTTCACCCTGGCGCAGAAGATGGTTGGCCGCGCCTGCGGCCTGCCGGAAGGGCAGGGCGTGCGCCCGGGCACCTACTGCGAGCCGAAGATGACCACCGTGGGCTCGCAGGACACCACCGGCCCGATGACCCGCGACGAGCTGAAGGACCTGGCCTGCCTGGGCTTCTCCTCCGACCTGGTGATGCAGTCCTTCTGCCACACCGCCGCCTATCCCAAGCCGGTGGACGTGAAGACCCACCACACCCTGCCGGAGTTCATCTCCACCCGCGGCGGCGTCTCGCTGCGCCCGGGCGACGGCATCATCCACAGCTGGCTCAACCGCATGCTGCTGCCCGACACCGTGGGCACCGGCGGCGACAGCCACACCCGTTTCCCGATCGGCATTTCCTTCCCGGCCGGCTCCGGCCTGGTCGCCTTCGCGGCCGCCACCGGCGTGATGCCGCTGGACATGCCCGAGTCGGTGCTGGTGCGCTTCAAGGGCCGGATGCAGCCGGGCGTGACCCTGCGCGACCTCGTGCACGCCATTCCGCTGTACGCGATCAAGGCCGGCCTGCTGACGGTCGCCAAGCAGGGCAAGAAGAACATCTTCTCCGGCCGCATCCTCGAGATCGAGGGCCTGCCGGACCTGAAGATCGAACAGGCCTTCGAGCTGGCCGACGCTTCCGCCGAGCGTTCCGCTGCCGCCTGCACCGTGCGCCTGGACCAGGCGCCGATCATCGAATACCTCACCAGCAACGTCACGCTGCTGAAGTGGATGATCGCCCAAGGCTACTCCGACGCGCGCACCCTCCAGCGCCGCATCGACAAGATGGAGCAGTGGCTGGCCGACCCGCAGCTGCTGGAGCCCGACGCCGACGCCGAGTACGCGGCGGTCATCGAGATCGACCTGGACGGGATCGTCGAGCCGATCGTGTGCTGCCCGAACGACCCGGACGACGCCAAGACCCTGTCCGACGTCGCCGGCGACACGATCGACGAGGTCTTCATCGGCTCGTGCATGACCAACATCGGCCACTTCCGCGCCGCCGCCAGGCTGCTGGAAGGCAAGCGCGACATCCCCACGCGCCTGTGGGTCGCGCCGCCGACCAGGATGGACGCCGCCGAGCTGACCAGGGAAGGCCACTACGGCACCTTCGGCACCGCCGGTGCGCGCCTGGAGATGCCCGGCTGCTCGCTGTGCATGGGCAACCAGGCCCAGGTGCGCGAGGGCGCCACGGTGATGTCGACCTCCACCCGCAACTTCCCCAACCGCCTGGGCCGCAACTCCAACGTGTACCTGGGCTCGGCGGAGCTGGCGGCGATCTGCTCGCGCCTGGGCCGGATCCCGACCCGGGAAGAGTACCTGGCCGACATGGGCGTGGTGAACGCCGACGGCCAGCAGATCTACCGTTACATGAACTTCGACCGCATCGAGGAGTACCAGGTCGAAGAGGCCGCCGAGACGGTCTGACCGGCCACGGTTGCAACGCGAAGCCCCGGCATCGTCCGGGGCTTCGCTTTTCGGGCAAACGGCAACGCCACGGGCGCTGGCACAATGACGGCCCGCCACCCCGCGGCGCAGGACGCCTCCCGATTCCCATGTTCCGCTGGTTCGAACGCCGCCTGGACCCCTTCCCGCCGGAGCCGCCCAGGCAGCCGCCCGCCGGCCTGTGGGCCTTCTGCCGCCACTACACCCGGGGCGCGTGGAAGTGGCTGGGCTGGATGGCGCTGTTCACCACGGCGATCGCCGTGGCGGAGGTCTCGCTGTACGCCTACGTCGGCTCGCTGGTGGACCGGCTGGGCGAGGCCGACCCGGCCGGTTTCCTGGCAGCGGAGGGCACGCAACTGGCCTGGATGGCGGCCCTGGTGCTGCTGGTGCTCCCGCTGCTGGTGCTGCTCAACTCCCTGCTGATGCACCAGACCCTGCTCGGCAACTACCCGATGCGGATCCGCTGGAACGTCCACCGCTACCTGCTGCGGCAGTCGATGGGCTACTTCCAGGACGAGTTCGCCGGGCGCATCGCCACCAAGCTGATGCAGACCTCGCTGGCGGTGCGCGAGACGGTCATCAAGCTGCTCGACGTGGGCAACTACGTGCTGGTGTACTTCGCCGGCGCGGTGGTGGTGGTCGCGGCCGCGGCGGACTGGCGGCTGATGCTGCCGTTCCTGGGCTGGCTGGCGGGCTACGCGCTGCTGATGTGGTTCTTCATCCCGCGCCTGCAGCGCGTGGCACAGGAACAGGCCGACGCGCGCTCGACCATGACCGGCCGGATCGTCGACAGCTACACCAACATCGCCACGGTCAAGCTGTTCTCCCACTCCAGCCGCGAGCAGGCCTACGCACGCGAGGCGATGGACGGATTCCTGGTCACCGTGCACCGGCAGATGCGCCTGGTGAGCTGGGTGAACGTGCTCAACTACGCGTTGAACATGTTGCTGCTGGCCAGCGTGACCGCGCTGGGCATCTGGCTGTGGCTGGGCGGCTCGGCCAGCACCGGCGCGCTGGCGGTCGCGATCGCCTTCGCCCTGCGGCTGCTGGGCATGTCGCAGTGGATCATGTGGGAGCTGTCCTCGCTGTTCGAGAACATCGGCACCGTGCAGGACGGCATCAACTCGATCTCGCTGCCGCCGACGGTCGACGACGCGCCCGGCGCACCGGAACTGCCCCGGGTCCGCGGGGAGATCCGCTTCGAAGGCGTGAGCTTCCACTATGGCCGCGGCAGTGGCGTCATCGAGGGCCTGGACCTGCACATCCGCTCGGGCGAGAAGATCGGCCTGGTCGGGCCCTCGGGCGCGGGCAAGTCGACGCTGGTGAACCTGCTGCTGCGCTTCCACGACGTCGAGCGCGGGCGGATCACCCTCGACGGCATCGACATCGCCGGCGTGCAGCAGGATTCATTGCGCGCGCAGATCGGCATGGTCACCCAGGACACCTCGCTGCTGCACCGTTCGGTGCGCGAGAACCTGCTCTACGGCCGGCCGGACGCCAGCGAGGCGCAGATGCTCGAGGCGGCTGGGCAGGCGCGGGCGGACGGCTTCATCGCCGGCCTGGACGACGCGCAGGGCCGTCGGGGCTACCAGACCCACGTCGGCGAGCGCGGGGTCAAGCTGTCCGGTGGCCAGCGCCAGCGCATCGCCATCGCCCGGGTATTGCTCAAGGACGCGCCGATCCTGGTGCTGGACGAGGCGACCTCGGCCCTGGACTCCGAGGTGGAGGCCGTCATCCAGGAGAACCTGGCCCGGCTGATGGAGGGCAAGACGGTGATCGCGATCGCCCACCGCCTGTCGACCATCGCCGCGATGGACCGGCTGGTGGTGATGGACCAGGGGCGGATCGTGGAGCAGGGCACGCACGCGGAACTGGTGGCCGCCGGCGGCCTCTATGCCCGGCTGTGGCGGCACCAGTCCGGCGGCTTCATCGACACCGGCGGGCCTGACGGCTAGAGCAGGGCGTCGACCGCGGCGGTCATCTGCCGCCGGCGCAGGAAGAAGTCCAGCGTGCCGCCGCCCACCTGACGCCACAGGGTCGCCGACCTGATCGCGGCCAGCAGCACCGCGCGGACTTCGGAGACCACCGCCGACTGGGCCAGGTAGTGCGGGTTGCCTTGGATCAGGATCCGCGGACGCAGGCTGCTGAGGGTGTCGGAATACAGTGCACCCATGGCCGCGAGCACGTCGGGGTTGGAACTGCCGTCGCGCGCCGCCGCCGCGGCACAGCCGCGGATGCCGGCCTGGACCCTGGCGACCACCTGCGGCTCGCCGGAGAAGCGGCGCTCGAGCTGCATCACCGAGAACGCCAGCTTCGGCAGCTGCCCGTCGCGTGCGTTCCCGGCGAAATAGTCGCGCAGCAGCTGCAGGCCGGGGCGGAGCGCCGCGGTGCCGCCATAGACCGCGGCGACCGACTCGGCGTCGATCCGGAACACCGAGTCCATCGCGGTGGCCAGGATCGACTCCTCGGCCTGGCCGGTATCGGCGACCCGGCGCACCTGGGCCAGGGCCTGGACCAGGCCGGCAAGCGCCAGCACACGGGCGGTGATCGGGTCGTTGCGGAGCGGGGCGTCGGTGGCAGTCATTCGGATCCGTGGGTCAGGCATTGTCTGTCAGGCGTCGTTCGAGCGGGGCATCGGTGCCGGCGATCACGGCGCCCCCGAGGCATTCTTCGGCGTCGTACAGCACCACCGACTGGCCAGGGGTGACGGCGCGCTGCGGCCGGTCGAAGCGGACCAGCAGGCTGCCGTCGCCATCGACCCGGACCTCGCAGGCCTGGTCACGCTGGCGGTAGCGGGTCTGGGCGGTGCAGGTGAAGCGGGTGCCCGGGGGTGCCCCGGCCACCCAGTGTGCCGGTTCCGAGCGCAGCGTGGTCGACTGCAGCCAAGGCGAGTCGTGTCCCTGGTCGACGTAGAGGATGTTCGAGCGCACGTCCTTGCCGACCACGTACCACGGTTCCGGGCGGAAGCCGCGGCGGCCGCCGATCTCCAACCCGCCGCGCTGGCCGAGGGTGAAATGGAACACGCCCGGGTGCTCGCCGACCGGCTCGCCCGCGGGGGTGTGGATCGGACCGGGCCGGGCCGGCAGGTAGCGGCCCAGGAACTCGCGGAAGTCGCGCTCGCCGATGAAGCAGATGCCGGTGGAATCCTTCTTCGCCGCGGTCGGCAGGCCGGCCTGGCGGGCGATGGCGCGGACCTCGTCCTTGACCAGCCCACCCAGCGGGAAGCGGGTCGCGGCCAGCTGCTGCTGGCCCAGCTGGTGGAGGAAATAGCTCTGGTCCTTGGCCGCGTCCAGCGCACGCAACAGGCGGTACTTGCCGTCGACCCGGTCGATGCGGGCGTAGTGCCCGGTGGCGATCGCCCCGGCCCCCAGGGCGTGCGCGGCGTCGAGGAAATGGCGGAACTTGATCTCGCGGTTGCACAGCACGTCCGGGTTCGGCGTGCGCCCGGCCGCGTACTCGGCCAGGAAGTGCTCGAACACGCCGTCCCAGTACTCGCGGGAAAAGTCACGGAAGTGCAGGCGCAGTCCGAGCAGGCCACAGACCGCGACCGCGTCGCGGCGGTCGTCCTCGGCGCGGCAGTCGCCGCTGCCGTCGTCGGCCCAGTTCTGCATGAACAGCGCTTCGACCGGTTCGCCGGCCCGCTTCAGCAGCAGCGCGGCCACCGACGAATCGACCCCACCGGACACGCCGACGATGGTGGAGGGTGCCCCGGCCATCCTCAGTCGACCTGCCGCAGCAGTTCCAGCGGCTGCCGGCGGCCCGCCAGGTAATCGGCCACGACTTCCCAAACCAGCGGGCTGCGGTGCTCGCCCGCGCGTTCGCGCAGCTGGTCCGGGCTCAGCCAGAGCGCGCGCACGATGCCGCTGTCCAGCGGCCGCGCCGGATCGTGGTGGGTGGGCTCGCCGATGAAGCCGAAGCGCAGGTAATGGCGGGCGGGACGCTCGGGCAGGGCGGGCGAGGTCCACTGGTAGGCGCCGAGGAAGGCGGTGAGGCGGACGTCCCAGCCGGTCTCCTCGAGTGCCTCGCGGATCGCGGCCTCCATCAGGCTTTCGTCGGGCTCCAGGTGGCCCGCCGGCTGGTTCAGCACCTGCCGGCCGTGCACGATCTCCTCGACCATCAACAGCTGGCCGTCGCGCACCACCACGGTGGCCACGGTGACGTCCGGCTGCCAGAACCGGCCCTGGCGGTAGCTCACGTGTGGACTCGTCCTCGCCGCGAATCGGCAAACACCCATTCTGCCGAGCCGGGACCGGTCGCGTCCATCACCGCGGCCGGCCCGCCGCCTATAATCCGGCCCATGCCGAACCACCCGCACGACCCCCAGCGCGACCATGACCACGGCCACGGCGTCGCGGTCGAGGTCGACCGGCCGAAACTGCAGCCCCCGCCGATGTACTCGGTGATCCTGCTCAACGACGACTACACCCCGATGGACTTCGTGGTCGAGGTGCTGCTGCGCTTCTTCCCGATGACCGCCGAGAAGGCGACCCAGGTCATGCTCCACGTGCACACCCGCGGCCGCGCCGTTTGCGGGGTATTCACGCGGGAGGTGGCCGAATCGAAGGTGGCGCAGGTCAACGAGTACGCCCGACTCAACCAGCACCCGCTCCTGTGCACCATGGAGAGGGCCTGACCGGCGCCACGCAGCAACCCGGTCCTTGAACGGGGTCGAAACAGGACGGCCCGGACCATGCAGCGCCAGGCATGGAGAACCGTTCCCGGCACCCCCACATCGTGGTGCAGTAGTTTGCGGAGGCAATCCAACTCCATGTTCAGCAAGGATCTCGAATACAGCATCGGCCAGTGCTACAAGCGCGCCCGCGATGCGCGCCACGAGTACATGACGGTCGAGCACCTGTTGTTGGCGCTGCTTGAGAACCCCTCGGCAGAGGGCGTGCTCAAGGCCTGCGGCGCCGACTTCCCGCGGCTGCGCGGCGAGCTGGAACAGGCCGTGGCCACGTCGGTCTCGGTGCTGCCGGACGACGTCGACCGCGACACCCAGCCCACCCTGGGCTTCCAGCGCGTGCTGCAGCGCGCCGTCTACCACGTGCAGTCCTCGGGCAAGAAGGAGGTCACCGGCGCGAACGTGCTGGTGGCGATCTTCGGCGAAAAGGACTCGCATGCGGTCTACTTCCTCAACCAGCAGGACATCGCCCGGCTCGACGTGGTGAACTACCTCTCCCACGGGGTCGCCCGACAGGGCGAGTCCGGGCACGGCGCGGCGGAAGCCGACGCGCAGCCCGCCGAGGGCGGGGAGGGCAAGTCCGATCCGCTGACCGAGTTCGCCGTCAACCTCAACGAGCGTGCCCGGGAGGGGAAGATCGACCCGCTGGTCGGCCGCGGCGACGAGGTCGAGCGCACCATCCAGGTGCTCTGCCGCCGGCGCAAGAACAACCCGCTGTACGTCGGCGATGCCGGCGTCGGCAAGACCGCGATCGCCGAAGGGCTGGCCAAGCGCATCGTCGACGGCGAGGTGCCCGGGGTGCTGGCCGACACCACCATCTACGCTTTGGACCTGGGCGCGCTGGTGGCCGGCACCAAGTACCGCGGCGACTTCGAGAAGCGCCTCAAGGGCGTGCTGGCGCAGCTGAAGAAGGTCGACGGCGCGGTGCTGTTCATCGACGAGATCCACACCATCATCGGTGCCGGCTCAGCGTCGGGCGGCACCATGGACGCCTCCAACCTGCTCAAGCCGGCGCTGTCGTCGGGCGAGTTGCGCTGCATCGGCTCGACCACCTTCCAGGAGTACCGCGGCATCTTCGAGAAGGACCGGGCGCTGGCCCGGCGCTTCCAGAAGATCGACATCGTCGAGCCGACCGTGGCCGAGGCGGTGGACATCCTGCGCGGGCTGAAGGGCAAGTACGAGACCCATCACAGCGTCGCCTACGACGACGAGGCGCTGCAGGCGGCGGTCGACCTGTCGGTCAAGCACATCGCCGACCGGCTGCTGCCGGACAAGGCGATCGACGTGATCGACGAGGCCGGCGCGCGCCAGCGGCTGCTGCCGGAAGACAAGCGCAAGGCCCGCATCGACGTCGAGGAGGTCGAGCAGGTGATCGCCAAGATGGCGCGGATCCCGGCCAAGCAGGTGTCGGCCAACGACAAGGACGTGCTGCGAAACCTCGAGCGCAACCTGAAGATGGTCATCTTCGGCCAGGACCCCGCGATCGGGCAGCTCGCCTCGGCGATCAAGCTCTCCCGCTCCGGCCTGGGCAGCCCCGACAAGCCGATCGGCAACTTCCTGTTCGCCGGCCCCACCGGGGTGGGCAAGACCGAGGTCACCCGCCAGCTGGCCCTGCAGCTGGGCATCGAGCTGGTGCGCTTCGACATGTCCGAGTACATGGAGCCGCACTCGGTCAGCCGCCTGATCGGCGCGCCCCCGGGCTACGTCGGCTTCGACCAGGGCGGCCTGCTGACCGAGAAGATCGTCAAGACCCCCCACTGCGTGCTGCTGCTGGACGAGGTGGAGAAGGCCCATCCGGACATCTTCAACATCCTGCTGCAGGTGATGGACCGCGGCACCCTGACCGACACCAACGGGCGGGAGGCGAACTTCCGCAACGTGATCCTGGTGATGACCACCAACGCGGGCGCTACCCAGGCTTCGCGGCGGACGATCGGGTTCACCAGGCAGGACCACAGCACCGACGCCATGGAGGCGATCCGCAAGGGCTTCACCCCGGAGTTCCGCAACCGCCTGGACGCGATCGTGCAGTTCCAGCCGCTGGGCTTCGAGCACATCCTGCGGGTGGTCGACAAGTTCCTGATCGAGCTGGAAACCCAGTTGCAGGAGAAGGACGTGGCGCTGTCGGCGACCGCCGCGGCCCGCGAATGGCTGGCCCGCAACGGCTTCGACCCGCAGATGGGCGCGCGTCCCATGGCCCGCGTGATCCAGGAGAAGATCAAGCGCCCGCTTGCCGACGAGGTCCTGTTCGGCAAGCTGATGGACGGCGGCAAGGTCACCGTGGACGTGCGCGACGACGAACTGGTGATCGAGACCGAAGGCACCTGCCAGCACCCGGAGCCGGTCACCGCGGGCTAGGCGGGCACGCGCCCGCGAACACGCCCCGCAAACGAAAAAGGCAGCCATCGGCTGCCTTTTTCCTTCAATGACCTGTCGCCATCACTTCATGCGATAGGTGATGCGTCCCTTGGTCAGGTCATACGGGGTCATCTCGACCTTGACCTTGTCCCCGGTGAGGATGCGGATGTAGTGCTTGCGCATGCGGCCGGAAATGTGGGCGATGATCTCGTGCCCGTTCTCGAGGCGCACGCGGAACATGGTGTTCGGAAGGGTCTCCGCCACCGTGCCCTCGAATTCGATCACGTCATCTTTTGCCATGTGTACCCTGGTTCGCATGCGGCGGCTGGATTGCCACCGGGAAAGCGGCCAATTGTGCCACGTGGCGGCGCATCAGGCAAAAGCAGCCGGGAAGGCGGTTCAGCCGCGCACCGGCGCAAGCGCGTGGGCCTCGATGCGGCCGAAGCGCCGGGTCCACGAACCCGGTGCGCCGGGGCACGCCGTCAGTTCACGCACCGCGTCCAGGAAGCGCGCCCGCGGCCAGGACTGCGCGCCCAGGCTGCGCAGGTGGGGATTGTCGAGCTGGGCATCGATCAGCGGCCAGTTCCAGTCGCGCAGGCGCATCGCCAAGGCACCGAGCGCCGCGCGCGAGCCGCCCGACGCCAGGCTGACCATGCTCTCGCCGAAGAACATCCGTCCCACCGCCACGCCGTAGATTCCGCCGACCAGCCCGCCCGTGGAGCTCCATACCTCGACCGAGTGGGCGTGGCCGAGGGCATGCAGCCGCCGATAGGCCCGGTGCATCTGCGCGGTGATCCAGGTGCCCTCCTGTCCGGGGCGCGGCGCGGTGGCACAGGCGGTGATGACCTCGTCGAATGCCGTGTCCGCGGTGGCCACCCAGCCGGAGCCACGCAGCTGCCGGCGGAAGCGCGACGGCATCCGGACCGCATTGGTGGTGAACACCGTCCGTGGGTCGGGCGACCACCACAGCAGGGGCTGGCCGTCGGAGTACCAGGGGAAGATCCCGCTGGCGTAGGCCCTGAGCAGGCGCGCAGGTTCCAGGTCGCCACCGATGGCGAGCAGCCCGTCGGGTTCGCGCAACGCCAGCGACGGGTCGGGGAAGGGCGCGGCCGGGTCCGCCGGCAGCCGGGCCAGGCGCAGGCTCATCCTGCGGGCCCTTGCCGCGCCAGCCGTCCGTGCCGGTAGGGCGAGCGCGACTGCAACACTTTCTCCAACTCCAGGACCGAGGCGGCCTCGTCCCGGCACCATGCACCAATGGCGGCATCGAAGGCCGGTTCGGCGATCCAGTGATGGCTGCGGACCCGTGCCGGCAGGAAGCCGCGGGCGATCTTGTGCTCGCCCTGCGCGCCGGGCTCGAAGCGCGACAGGCCTTCACGCAGGCAGTACTCGATGCCCTGGTAGTAGCAGGTTTCGAAATGCAGGCCCGGCAGGTCGATGGCGCTGCCCCAGTAGCGGCCGTACAGCGTGTCGGCGCCGCGCAGGCACAGCGCACCGGCGACCGGCACGCCGCCGTGGTCGGCGAGGATCACCACCAGCGAGCGGGGCTGGGTGCGGGCCAGGTGGCGCAGGAACCCGAGGGTCAGTGCCGGATGGTTGCCGTACTCGGAGAAGGTCTGCAGGTAGAAGCCGTGCATCGCGGCGAGGTCCTCGTCGGCCGCCTCGTCCCCATGCAACACGCGGAAGCCGATCCCGACAGCGGCGAGTCTCGCCCGCTCCTGGCGGATGTTCTTCCGCGCCCGGTTGCCGAGCGCGCCGAGGAAGTCCCCGAACCCGCCCCAGCCATCGACGTTGCGCCAGTGGTACTGCAGGTCCAGGCGCTCGTGCCAGCCATCCCCGAATGCCGCCGTCTCGCCGGCCTGATGGAAGTTGACGTGCGCCGAGGACAGCCCCTCCGTCCGGCACAGGACCTCGACCGCCTCGACCAGCGCCGCGCGGCCTTCCGCATCCGGCGCCAGCAGCCGCGGGCCGGTCACGGGCGAGTAGGGCACCGCGCCCAGCCACTTCGGGAAGTAATCGCGCCCGTGGCGGGCAAAGGCGTGGGCCCACGCATGGTCGAACACGAACTCGCCGTGGGAGTTGTGCTTCAGGTAGCCGGGCGCCGCCGCCACCAGCCGCGTCCCATCCCACAGGGTGAGGTGCCGCGGCTGCCACCCCCATTCGGGGCGCACGCAGCCGCAGGCCTCCAGCCCCGACAGGAAGGCGTGGCTGACGAACGGGTCGCGCCCGTCGTGCAGGCGGTCCCAGTCGGCCGGATCGACCGTCCGCAGGTCGCGGACGATCCGCGGCTCAGCTTTCCAGGTCGAGGAACTTCTCCGCATCCAGCGCCGCCATGCAGCCGAAACCGGCCGAGGTGATGGCCTGCCGGTAGACCTGGTCGGCCACGTCGCCGGCCGCGAACACCCCGGGCACCGAGGTCTGGGTCGCGCCGCCGGCCAGGCCGGAGCGGATCTGCAGGTAGCCGCCGTCCATCTCCAGCTGGCCTTCGAACAACGAGGTGTTCGGGGTGTGGCCGATCGCCACGAAGAAGCCGTTGACCGCGATCTCGCGGCTGCCGCCGTCCTGGGTCGAGCGCAGGCGCATGCCGTTCACGCCGTTGTCGTCGCCCAGCACTTCCTCGACCACGTGGTTCCAGACCAGCTCCACCTTCCCGGCCTCGGCCTTGGCGAACAGCTTGTCCTGCATGATCTTCTCCGCCCGCAGGCTGTCACGGCGGTGCACCAGGTAGACCTTGCGGGCCAGGTTGGACAGGTACAGCGCTTCTTCGACCGCGGTGTTGCCACCACCGACGACCGCGACCTCCTGGTCCTTGTAGAAGAACCCGTCGCAGGTGGCGCAGGCCGACACGCCCCGGCCCATGTAGGTCTGCTCGGACTCCAGGCCCAGGTACTTGGCGCTGGCCCCGGTGGCGATGATCAGCGAATCGCAGGTGTACTCGCCGCTGTCGCCGGTCAGGCGGAACGGGCGGCGCGAAAGGTCGGCGGTGTGGACGTGGTCGAACACCACCTCGGTGTCGAAGCGCTCGGCGTGCGCCTGCATGCGGGCCATCAGGTCCGGTCCCATCAGGCCGTGGGCATCGCCGGGCCAGTTGTCCACCTCGGTGGTGGTCATCAGCTGCCCGCCCATCTGCAGGCCGGTAATCACCAACGGCTTGAGGTTGGCGCGGGCGGCGTAGACGGCGGCGGTCCAGCCGGCCGGGCCGGAACCGAGGATGATGACGCGGGAGTGCTTGCTCGGGCTCATTGCTATGATTCGACGCTCGTGGGGCGCCGCCCAGCGGCGGCAAGGGGCCGCCTCGGCGGCCATCGGATGGGCATAGCTTGGCGACCGCACCCGGGCCGCACAAGGCGACGGCAACGGATGCAGCATTCCGCCACGTGGCCGGCCACGGCGGATTCGACCAGACACGAGACGTGCGACAACCTGGCATTCCCCGTATATTCAACAGCTAACCGCAACCGGCTAAGGCAATACATCAAGTGGCGCAAGCCCCCTCCGCCTCCCGCAGGAAGAAACCGGCGTCCGCCGGCGAGGCCACCTCGCCGCGCCGCCAGCGCCTGCTGCGTGACATCGCGCTGATCCTGATCGCGCCGTTCCTGCTGTACCTGCTGGTCTGCCTGGCGACGTATTCACCGTCCGATCCGGGCTGGTCGCAGTCGGGCAGCGTCGCCACGCCGCTGCACAACCGCGGCGGACCGGTCGGCGCCTGGCTGGCCGACGTGCTGCTGCATCTTTTCGGCTACGTCGCATTCCTGTTGCCGCTCGTGCTGGGCGCCATTGCCTGGATTGCGCTGTTCCGCATGGACCCGGAGCGCGGGGGAGAGGAAGGGCAATTCGGTCCTGCGCTGCGCTTAGTGGGGCTTGTCGGGTTTGTGGTTTCGTCGACGGGCTTGCTGCAGCTACGGATCGGAGCGGTGGAGGGCCTGCGCGGTGGCGGTGGGGGCGTCCTCGGGTATCAGGTGGGGAGCGCACTGCATGGAGCCTTCGGCCCGGTCGGCGGCAACCTGTTCCTGCTGGCACTGCTGCTGGCCTCGATCACACTCGCCACCGGCATTTCCTGGTTCGCGGTCATGGACCGGCTCGGACACTGGGTGCTCGCGCTCGGGCCGGTGCTCGAAAAGCTCCTGCGCCGCAGCAGCCGCGAGGCCAGCCAGTGGAAGCAGTCACGGGCGATGCGCGGCCAGCGCGAGGAGGTACGCAAGGTCGACAGCGAGCAGCGGGCCAAGCGCGCCCCGGTCCGCATCGAGCCGCCGCCGGCGCCCACCGTCGAGAAGAGCGAGCGTGCCCGGCGCGAGCAGCAGATCCCGCTGTTCCACGTCGGCGATGGCAGCGGCATTCCCCCGCTGGCATTGCTGGACGATCCCAAGCCACAGCCGCAGGGCTACAGCCAGGAGACCCTGGAAACCCTGTCGCGGCAGATCGAGTTCAAGCTGCGCGACTTCCGGATCGAAGCCACGGTCGTCGGCGCCTATCCCGGCCCGGTGATCACCCGTTTCGAGATCGAGCCGGCGCCCGGGGTGAAGGTCAGCCAGATCAGCTCGCTGGACAAGGACATCGCCCGGGGACTGAGCGTCAAGGCCGTCCGCGTGGTCGACGTGATCCCCGGCAAGTCGGTCATCGGCCTGGAGATCCCCAACACCCAGCGCGAGATGATCTACCTGTCCGAGCTGCTGCGCTCGCGCGAGTACGACAAGGTCGCCAGCCCGCTGACCCTGGCGCTGGGCAAGGACATCGCCGGCCGCTCGACGGTGGCCGACCTGGCCCGCATGCCGCACCTGCTGGTCGCCGGCACCACCGGTTCGGGCAAGTCGGTCGCGGTCAACGCGATGGTCCTGAGCCTGCTGTACAAGGCCTCGGCCAAGGACGTGCGGATGCTGATGATCGACCCGAAGATGCTCGAGCTGAGCGTCTACGAGGGCATCCCGCACCTGCTGGCGCCGGTGGTCACCGACATGAAGGAGGCCGCCAACGGCCTGCGCTGGTGCGTGGCGGAGATGGAACGCCGCTACAAGCTGATGAGCGCGGTCGGGGTGCGCAACCTCTCGGGCTTCAACAAGAAGGTCAAGGAGGCCGCCGACGGCGGCCAGCCGATGACCGATCCGCTGTTCAAGCCCAACCCGGAGGTCGAGGAAGCCCCGCCGACGCTGGAGCCGCTGCCGCACATCGTCGTGATCATCGACGAGTTCGCCGACATGATGATGATCGTCGGCAAGAAGGTGGAGGAGCTGATCGCGCGGCTGGCGCAGAAGGCCCGCGCCGCCGGCATCCACCTGATCCTGGCCACCCAGCGGCCCTCGGTGGACGTGATCACCGGCCTGATCAAGGCCAACATCCCGACCCGCATCGCTTTCCAGGTCTCCAGCAAGATCGACTCGCGCACCATCCTCGACCAGTCCGGTGCCGAAACCCTGCTCGGCCACGGCGACATGCTCTACCTCCCGCCCGGGACCGCGATGCCCGAGCGGGTGCACGGCGCCTTCGTATCCGACGAGGAAGTCCACCGGGTGGTGGAGCACCTCAAGGAAGTCAGCGGCAAGCCCGACTACATCGAGGGCGTGCTGGAGGAGGTCCAGAGCATGGGCGACGGGGTGGTCGTGGGCGCCAACGGCCTGCCCGAAAGCACCAGCGACGGCGACGAGTCCGATCCGCTCTACGACGATGCGGTCCGGGTGGTCACCGAAACCCGCCGCGCTTCGATTTCCGGCGTCCAGCGGCGGTTGAAGATCGGCTACAACCGGGCCGCGCGCCTGGTCGAGGCCATGGAGGCCGCCGGCGTGGTCTCCCCGCCCGAGCACAACGGCGACCGCACCGTGCTCGCGCCGCCGCCGCCGAGGGACTGAGCATCCCGGGTGCGGCCTTGCCTCGCCGCGCGGGCATTTCGTGAGTGCGCGTTCAGCCATCGCGCGACACACTCCGCACATTGCCCGAAGGGGCCTGGCCGCCGCACAACCGGAGACCGAAACGCATGATCCGAACCAAGTCCAAGACCCTGCGCTGGGGCACCGGCCTGCTGCTGGCGACCGCCGTGGCCGGCTCCGCCTTCGCGGGCGCGCGCGACCGGCTCGATGCCTTCACCACCGGCCTGAAGGGGCTGGACGGCAGCTTCAGCCAGCAGGTGTACGACGCTCGCGGCGAGTTGCGCGAGACCTCCGCCGGAACCGTCCAGCTGTCCGTGCCGAGCCTGTTCCGCTGGGAGTACACCGCGCCGTATCCGCAACTGATCGTCGCCGATGGCGAGAAGGTCTGGATCCATGAGCCCGACCTGGAGCAGGTCAGCGTCCGCCCGCAGGGCGCCGAGGAAGCCAACAGCCCCCTTGCCGCGCTGGTGGACCCGGGCCAGCTCGAGCGCCGCTACAACCTCGCCGAGCAGGCGGGTGCCGATGGCCTGGAATGGCTGCGCCTGACCCCGAAGAGCGAGGACGGCAGCTTCAGCAGCGCCCGGCTCGGGTTCCAGGGTGACCAGCTGGCGCAGATGGAGCTGGTCGACGCCGTGGGCCAGCGGACGGTCATCAGCTTCCAGCACTGGACCCGCAATCCCGGTTTCGCGGCCGGAACCTTCACCTACACCCCGCCGCCGGGCGTGGACGTCATCGGCGAGCCCTGAGGAGCATCCCTGCGGGGCGGGCAAATCAAAACCGTTCAGTTTCAGTGACTTGGGATCACGGGGCTTGCACGTACCCCTACCCAGAATGATCACCCGGCGGCCCGAGGGCCGCTTTGTTTCCCCGGGGTGATCCGATGAGCCGCCAACTGCAATCCCTTTCCCTGATGGCCGCCCTGGTGGCTGCGGGCGGGTGGGCAGCCAGCCTTCCCGCCGGGCAACCCGAACCCGGGGAAACCGCGATCGGGGCCGCCGCACTGGCCGGTCCCGAAGCGCGGGCGGAAGGCGCCCAGGCAATCGATGGCGCCACTGCCGCGGCGGTGATCGGGGCGATCACCACCCGCTTCGGCGAGCAGGACGTCGGCGTGAAGCTGGACCGGATCGCGATGGAGCCGGCAAGCATCCGCGACCGCACCGTGAGCGGCGAGGGCAGGGTGCGCCTCGGCGAGTCGGATGAGTGGATTCCGTTCCGCTTCCAGGCGCTGTACGACACCCAGACCACCGCGGTGGTCTCGCCGGTGCTCGAGCTGGGGCCGGACCGGACTGATTTCGAGGCGGTGGCGCCCGGTTCCAACGTCGCCCGCGCACTGGACAGCCGCGTGGACCAGGCGCTGGGCGCCGAGTTCCCGATGCAGCCGGTGCGATGGAACGCCGACCAGGTCCGCGTTGCCCCGCTTGCCGGCTCACTGGTCAAGGTGCAGGCCACCGGGACTGCCGACTTCGATGTCGAAGGCCTGACCGATGCCCGCGTCGATGCGCTGTATGACCTCGAAAGTGGCCGCTGGCTGAGCGTCGATTATGAGCTCGGCGCCAGCGCCAACCTGATCGACGAGGCCACCCGGCCCGAAGCGGTGGCCACGCGCTGATATACCGGCCCCGGCTTGCTATCGTGGCACGCCCCGTTTTCGCCATCCCACGCCTTGAGCCGCACCCGCACGCCTGACTCCACTCCCGACCTGCTCGACCGCGAGGACGAGGCGCTCAAGCCCCTTGCCGAACGCATGCGGCCGCGCACGATCGATGAAATGGTCGGCCAGCAACGGCTGCTGGCCCCGGGCTCGGCGCTGCGCCGGGCGGTGGAATCCGGCCGCATCCATTCGATGATCCTCTGGGGGCCTCCGGGGTGCGGCAAGACCACCCTGGCCCTGTTGCTGGCCCGCTACGCGGAAGCCGAATTCCGCGCCATCTCCGCCGTGCTCTCCGGCCTGCCCGAGGTCCGCTCCGTGCTCGCCGAGGCGGCGGCCCGCTTTGCCGAGGGCCGGCGGACCGTGCTGTTCGTCGACGAGGTGCACCGGTTCAACAAGGTGCAGCAGGACGCGTTCCTGCCACATATCGAACGCGGGAGCATCGTCTTCGTCGGCGCCACCACCGAGAACCCCTCGTTCGAACTGAACTCCGCGCTGCTCTCGCGCTGCCGCGTACACGTGATGGAGGCGGTGTCGGCCGCCGACATCGGCACCAGCCTGCGTCGGGCGCTGGAGGACAGCGGACGCGGCCTGGGCGGCCACGGCCTGCGGGTGCCCGACGACCTGCTGGCGCAGATCGCCTCGGCGGCCGACGGCGACGTCCGGCGCGCACTGACCCTGCTGGAGATAGCCGCCGAACTGGCCGGGGAGGAGGGTGGAACGGTCACCGAAGACACCCTGGTCCAGGTCCTGGCCGACCGTACCCGCCGCTTCGACAAGGGCGGCGAGCAGTTCTACGACCAGATCTCGGCCCTGCACAAGTCGGTCCGCAGCTCCAATCCCGACGCGGCGCTGTACTGGTTCGCGCGGATGCTGGACGGCGGCGCCGACCCGGCCTACCTCGCGCGCCGGCTGACCCGCATGGCGACCGAGGACATCGGCCTGGCCGACCCCCGCGCCCAGACCATGGCGCTGGACGCCTGGGACACCTTCGAGCGCCTGGGCAGCCCGGAGGGCGAGCTGGCACTGGCCCAACTGGTGCTCTACCTGGCCAGCACCGCCAAGTCGAACGCCGCCTACGTGGCCTGGAAGGCGGCGCGCCGGGACGTGCGCGAGCACGGCACCCAGGAGGTGCCGATGCACCTGCGCAACGCCCCGACCAAGTTGATGAAGCAGCTGGGCTACTCGAAGGGCTACCAGTACGACCACGACGCCGCCGGCGGCGTGGCGCTGGACCAGACCGGGTTCCCGGATGCGATGGGCGAGCAGGTCTATTACCAGCCAGTGGAGCGGGGGATGGAGATCAAGCTCAAGCAGAAGCTCGATGCGCTGCGCGGGGCCCGTGAACGGGCGCGCAAGGCGCCAGGCCACCAGGGCACCTGAGCCGAACGACGAAAAAGCCCCGCCGATCGGCGGGGCTTTTCCATGTTGCCGGCAGGATCCGGACTCAGAAGCTGTACTTCGCCTCCAGGTAGATCGCCCGGCCGAACACGTCGTACAGGTAGTTGTTGTACGGCGTGCTCTCGGTCCCCGGGAAGTTGGATGCCTGATCGTCGGGCATCTCGTTGAGGACGTTGTTGATCATCATCGCCAGCTGCACGTTGTCGGTCGCACGGTAGTTCAGGCTCAGGTTGTAGGTGGTGTACGCATCCCACTTGCCGGCCGTCGCACCGGAATCATGGACGTAGTCGTAGCCGTCGCCGGCGTAAGCGAGGTAGTTCGGGGTCTTGCCGATGCGGTTGGCGTACACGGTGGTGGTCCACTTGTCCTTCGCCCAGGACACCGACGCATCGGTACGGGTCTTGGCGTAGGCGTCGTAGATCCACATGTAGTACGGGTCACGCAGCAGGTCGATCGGCTCGTCGCCCGGCGACGGGGTCACGGTGTGCTTGAGGTTGTTGGTGTAGTTGGCCGCGAACGCCAGGCTGCCGTAGCTGCCGATGTCGAGCTGGTAGTTCGCACTGACGGTGGCGACCTCCAGGTCCTGCTTGGCGACGTTCACCTTGGGGGTGAAGATCGACACCAGGCCACCGTTGGCGTCGCGCTGGATCCACTCCAGGGCATTGTCGCAGCTGGTGATCGGTGTACCCGAAGCACCGGTGCGGCAGAAGTACTCGGTCAGCAGCAGCTGGTCGGCGTTGATCTGGTCGACCTCATTCTCGATCTTCCAGTTGAAGTAGTCCGCGGTCAGCGAGAAGTTCGCGGTCGGGGCCCACACGAAACCGGCACTCCACACGTCGGCATCGATCGGCTCCAGTTCCGGGTTGCCGGCCTGCGAACCCTCGTATTGGACGCTATCCCAGGTGCAGCCTTCCGTGTTCGCCGGGTCGAAACCCTCCTGCGAGCAGCGGTAATAGTCCGTGTCGAACGAGTAGTAGCCACTCAGGCCCTGGTTGGTGTCGGACAGGGTCGGCGCGCGGAACGCGGTACCGTACTTGCCGCGCAGCAGCAGGGTGTCGATCGGCCGGTACTCGACGCCCAGGCTGTAGGTCGGGCTGTCAGTGGTGTTGCCGTCCAGTTCGAACGCGTCGTAACGGGCCGAGGCGGTCACGGTCAGCTGCTCAAGCAGTGGCATGCGCAACTCGCTGGTTACCGCGTAGCGGCTGCGATGGCCATTGCCGTTGACCGAGCTGGTGCCCCACACGTCGCCGTCCAGCAGGCGCTGGTCGGGGTTGTATTCCCAGCCCTCGTTGCCTACTTCGGCCACGACCGCGAAGCCGGCGTCGCCGCCCGGCAGCGAGAACAGCGCACCGTTGGTGAACTGCGCGCGCAGCAGGTTGTCCCAGGTGCGTGCCTGCGACGTGGTGTAGCCGCTGAAGGCCGCGAAGTCCGTCGGCGAGATCGGCTGGTAGAACGCCGCATAATCGGGGCGGAACACGGGGTAGGCGTTGTAGATGGGATCCAGCCCCAGCTCCGGGCCGAGCACCCGCTCGCTGAAGTACTGGTCGATGGGATCGGCCCAGCGCTGCCATCCGCGCTCGCTCAGCTTGTACTCGTTGCGCGAAGCGAACACGTTGTAGTCCCAGTCGCCCAGGTAGCCGCTGGCGCCGAAGGTGGCGGTATAGGACTTGTTGCGGTCGGTGTTGAGGATGTCCTGGTAGCCCAGTCCGCCGATGTCCTCCGGGGCGAACGAGCGCTGCAGGTTGACCAGCCGTCCGAGGTCCGGATCGTAGTAGGCGCCATACCCGACGCTGGTGCCCCACCAGGTGTAGCTGGAGCCGGTGGCGTACTCCACCTCCTCGTAGTTGCCCATGAGCTCGGCATAGAGCTGCACGCTGTCGTTGAGGTCGAAGGTGGTGTAGGAGTACAGCTGGGTGCTGGACTTGCCGTTGCGCAGGGTGCGGTAGCCCGGCGACTTGAACGAACCGCAGTACTCGCCGTAATCGGGACGGTTCCACTTCTGGGTGGTGCCGCCGAAGTTGCCGGTCACGTTGGCGCAGTTCGCCGGGTCGGTGAAGATGTAGGAGTTCTCCAGCGCATCGATCACCACGAAATCGCGGCTCGGATGCGGCGCACTGTAACCGTCGTTGTTGTACGTGGCGGTCATGTCGCGCTGGAAGCCCCAGATCGGGTCACGCTCGTCGTACTGGATGCCGAAGAGCGAATTCAGCCGGCCGTCGGCGCCGGAGAAGCTGTCGGCGAAGGTGAAGCGCACGCTGTCGCCGCCACCTTCGCTGAACCAGCCACCGCGGATCGACATCTCGGCGGCGTCTAGGTTCTTCTTCAGGATGACGTTGACCACGCCGGCGATCGCGTCCGAACCGTACAGCGAGGACTGGCCGCCCGGGAGGATCTCGATGCGGTCGACCAGCGCGACCGGAATACCGCTGATGTTGTTGAACACGTCCGAGCCGTTGTACAGCGCCGGATAGTTGGCCATCGGGCGGCCGTTGATCAGGTACTTGGTGTACCCGGGATCGAGGCCGAACATGTTGGAGGCCTCGGCACCCTGGGTGAACGAGGCCGAGGTCTGGCCGCCCTGCACGCCACCGGTGGAGAAGGTAGACTGCTGCAGCACGTCGGCAACGCTCTGGAAGCCGCGCATCTGGATGTCCTCGGCGGACACCACGGTCACCGGGGTGAAGGTCTCGACCTCGGTGACCGGGATCAGCGAGCCGGTGACGGTGACGGTATCGAGGTTCTTCGCGTCGGCCTTGGCGGGCGCCGCATCCTGGGCCAGGGCGAGGCCGGCGACCGGAGTGATGAGGACCGCGAGCAACGCGGCGCTCAGTCGGCTGCGCTGCAGCCGGTTGTTGTATCGGGACATGTGGATCCTGTTCTTCTTTGGAGTGAAAGGCCGGCGACCGGTCAGAGGCGGTGCCGCAGGAGCTGCAGTTGTGGAGCCAGTCTCACGCAGGACGTCAGTGGCCCTTTGGTTATAACAACGCCCCGCCGTGCACGCCGGGTGTTGCGGCCGCGTTAAGGTGCTGCGGCCAAACGACGATCAGGAAGGCGCCATGATCGGCAAGATGGCGGCACCTGGCGACGCGACGACGCGACGACGCGACGACGCGACGACGTGACGACGCAGGGCAGGGTGCGGGGCGAAGCGCCGGAAAGAGGGCGACGTCAGGGACGCGAGACGTGGGGATTCCCGGGCACGTACCAGCGCCACGGCAACTCCGTGGCTTTGGTGATGCCGATGCGCGGCGTCACCACGGGGTCGCCAGGAGGCGGAACGCCGTCGCCAAGGATCCGTACCGCACCACTGGCCAGGTCGACCCCATCGAGGGTTCCGGTGATGCCCAGCGCCTGCGCCAGCTTGGCGGGGCCACTGCACAGGTCGCGCTCGCTCCGCGCCCTCGGGCGCGCCTGCCTCATCCGCTCCTGGCCGGCCAGCGGCTCCAGCGCCCGCAACAGCACCGCAGTGCCTTCGCCTTCCTGGCCGCACACCGCGTTCGCGCACCAATGCATGCCGTAGGTGAAATACACATAGAGATGTCCGGCAGGTCCGAACATGGCGGCATTGCGGGCGGTGCGACCGCGGAATGCATGGGAGGCCGGATCGTCGCCGGCGTAGGCTTCGACCTCCACGATCCGGCCCACGCGGCCGTCGGCAGTAGCCAGCAACTTGTTGAGCAGCAAGGGCGCGAGCAGGTCCGCGGGGCGGCGGTAGAAGTTGCCGGGCAGGGCGTTTCCTTCGAACAGGTCCATGCGGGCTGTTCTAGCAGCTGGCGTGCAATCCGGTGTCGAGACCGCCGCGCGTGGGCCACGGACACTTCGGCACCAGCTGATACGCTCGCTCCATCCGACAGGGAGGCGTTGGAAATGCGCAAGAGAACGTCAATGGCCGTCGCGCTCCTGGTCCTCGCAGGGCCGCTGGCGGCGGGTGAGAACCTCGTGTACCGCTGCAAGGACGCCGCAAGCGGCCAGCTGAGCTTCCAGTCGGACCCCTGCGGTCCGGGCCAGGTACATGAGCGTGCCTACGACGCGACTCCGGAGCGGGTCACGCCGGAGCAGGACGCCGCCAACCTGCGCCGCAACGTTGCTCGGCCGAAGCAGCCGGACACGAGACGGGGTGGAAAGCCTGCAACCCGCACCTCCTCACGCGCAGGCGCAGTCATCGGCGGCAACGCCGCTTGCAAGCGCGTGCGCGCCGCGCGCGACAAGGCCTACCGCAAGAACCCGAAGATGGACTACAACGCACGTGGGAAGTGGGGGGGACCGGGTGCGGGAAAGCTGCGGGTAGGTGGGAGGTCGCCAAGTGATGCTCCATGGAGTCACAAGGCGAGAGACTCATGAAGCGAATTGAGCCCCAAACCTGACTTCGCATAATGCATATCGTGGCCGGCGTTCAGATTCACCGTCGCGGCCTGCGTGGGCAGGGCGGGAAGCATCACCGCGCACGCGATAACCGCAACTTCCGCAAGCCTTCGCCACACCTTTTTTTCGTCAGCTGAGAGCGCGCGCGCCTCGCCGACAACCCCCAGGACCCGCTGTAGCGGCTCGCCGGATAGCTCGGAAATCCGCGCACATTGCACGGTGTCCGGGTAGTTGCGGCCATGCCGCCAGTTGGAAACGCTCGCTCGCGACACCCCAAGCGCCTTGGCGAAAGCCGCATCACTGCTGGCTTTGGCGCCGATCTTCGCCTGGTCTATTAACTCGTTCAGTCTGTCCACGTTTAGACCCTCTTGACGGGTGTCGTTCAGGGGGACTATACATGTGCCCGTGTTCAGACGCTCTGAACACCCGGCCGCGCCCCCTGACGCCCTATCAGGGGCCGGCCACCTTCTAGGGCGATAGGGCAGGGGATACGGGCATGGCACTCGACGATCTTGACCGCGATTGCATCGCAACGCTGGCGGCTAGCTGTGAACTCTGGATGGGGTGGGAGCGCGAGGCGTTGGCACGTGGCGATCTGCTCGAGGCGGCGCGGTGCGCGGATCGTGCGGAGTCGGCCTCGGACACCGTGTTCTTTCTCGTTGGTGCGAAGTCGTGAGGGTGCTGGTCGGCTGCGAGTCCTCCGGCATCGTGCGCGACGCGATGATGCGCGCCGGGCATGATGCAATGTCCTGCGATCTGCTACCCACCGAGCGCCCCGGCCCGCACTACCAGGGCGACGTGTTCGACGTGATCGGCGACGGTTGGGACCTCGCTATTTTCCATCCGCCCTGTACCCATCTCGCGGTCAGTGGGGCGCGCTGGTTCAAGGATAAGCAGCAGCAGCAGGCCGAGGCTCTGGAGTTCGTGCGCCGCCTGCTGCTTGCACCTATCCCGCGTATCGCTTTGGAGAATCCGGTATCGGTGATCTCGTCGCGCATCCGCCAGCCTGACCAGATCATCCAGCCTTGGCAGTTCGGGCACGGCGAGACAAAGGCCACGTGCCTGTGGCTTATCGGTTTGCCGCCGCTGGTGCCGACCAACATCGTGGAAGGTCGCGAGCAGCGCATTCACCGGATGCCGCCGGGACCCGATCGCTGGCGCGAGCGTAGCCGCACCTTCCAGGGTATCGCCGACGCGATGGCCACCCAGTGGGGTGGTGCGGTGGAGCAGCCTTTGCCGCTGCGGGGTGCCGCGTGATCCTCGCCCACGAAGCCGTTTCCGCGACCCTCGCCGCGTTTCATGCCGGCGTGGGCGTCGGCGTCCTGCTCGGCCTCGCGCTCGGCTTCGGCATTACCGCCTGGAGCCGGCGGCGATGAGCCCTCTTCGTCGGGGGCTCGTCGGGGTGGTGCGACTTGGGTTAGGGGCTGTCGTCGTGATCCTCGCCCACGAAGCCGCGTCCGCGACCCACGCCGAGTTCCATGCCGGCGTGGGCGTCGGCGTCCTGCTCGGCCTCGCGCTCGGCTTCGGCGCGTGGAGCCGGCGGCGATGAACGCGCTTCTGGAGGTCTTGGTGGTCGTGGTGTTCTTCCTTGTGACCTACGGCGTGCTGTTGCTGTGGGACTTGATGCGGTGACCGCCCACCACGCCAACGCAGGCTGCTACCAGTGCGGCGGGAGCCTCGCATGGTCCCGCCTTCGGTCGTTCCGCGACGGCACGCTGCGCGCTGTCCGCGAGCTTCTCGCCTGCTACGACTGCGGCGCGCTGCTCGCCCGCCGGGAGTGGTTCCGATGACCGGCCATCTCGTTCGCTGCGATGGCTCGGACTTCGCCTTCCGCATGTGCCAGGACGGCCCGGAGTGGGTCGCCGAGTTGTTCTTCCGTGGGGAGTCGCTGCGCGATGAGTTCCGCGCCGACTCGCCCGAAGCCTTGCGCCTCGCCATCGCCGAATGGCTGCTGCGCCTGACCGTGGACGCGAGGGCGCTGCAGTGACGCTGTTAACAAGAACCCCCCCCACCGGGATGGGGACGTATTCGACGGACGGTCAGCGGCTCGGGGTTCCCGAGCTTTCGGCGCGCTCGTATGCGGCGGCTCTGGCGTTCCACGGCGCGGAGCGCCCCCCGTGTAGTAACACGGGGATGCTTCACCCCCGCGAAGCCGACGCGCCGGCGTTCGTTGACTACCTCGCCTTCACGATCAAGGGCGCGAAGCGGCTTCTATCCCGGGTCCCGCGCCACGCGGATGCCCCGGACGGGCTGGAAACGCTCCGCGCGGCCCTGTGGGGCATTGCGGACGATACCTGGACCTCTGACCGCGACCGGGTGCGTGCGGCGGCCCTGTGGGCCGATCTGCCCGAACCGCTGCCCGTCGACTGCACCGGCCATGCGGCGATGAAGACCCTGACCGGTCGCCGTGTCGAACTCGGCCTGTACCTGCTCGCCCGGACCATGATTGAAGCGGTAGGCCCCGCGCTCATGGTTGACGAACTGTGTGGCAAGGGCCTCAACGGCTACAGCGATCACGCAAAGATCAGAACGCATCTCGGCGAGAACTGCGGCTCCATCGCTGTCGGCGGCAACCGCGACACCGTACACGTGATCCTGACCGGGCAGGCCTGCCGTCGCCTGGACATGCACAAGCTCGCCGACGCCCTCGACGGCTTCGACGTGCGTATCAGCCGCATTGATTCGGCATGGGACGACTTCTCCGGCCGCTTCGGCACCCCGCGCGATGCGGCCACGAAGTATGCGGACGGCGGCTTCCAGCCCGAACGGGGCACGCGGTCCGCGTCTGTCCAGCTGGTTGACGACCTCGGTTCCGGCAAGGGGTCGACCTTCTACCTCGGCGACCGGAAAACCCGGCTCCTGCGCGTCTATAGCAAGGGTCAGCAGCTGGGTGACCCGGAGTCGCCTTGGACTCGATATGAAATCCAGTGGATGGGGTCCGCGTTCGACCTCTCCACCGACAACCTCCGCGCGCCCGGTGCGCTGCTTGCGCGGTACCCGGACCTCGGCCACCTGCCGGTGTGCAGCGACGGTACCGGCGCGCACCGCACCCAGCGCGAGGCGGAAATCTCCGCCGCGCGCACGGCGAAGTGGATCAAGACCACGTGCGGAGCCGCCATCGGCCTTGCGGCCGATGCGATTGGGCCTGAACTGTTTGTGGAGCTGGTACGGCGCGAGGAAGACGCCGTGCCGCGCCGGCTCCGTGGAATTGCCGACACCAGGGCGGACGTATCCGCACGGGTGGGTGGTGCGCTGTTGGAGCAATGCAGGCATGCGCCCGCTGCATCGCTCCCGTCATTCGAAAGGGCGTGGGATAAGTGCAATGAGCAAGATGATTCTTCGGGCGGAAGTGGAATCCGACTTCGTGGACGAGCGGTCAGGCGTGAGCGCGAAGGGCAAGCCCTACACGATTCGCGAGCAGGAATGTTGGTTTTACCTCGGGTCGAAGTTTCCCGAGAAAGTCCGGCTTTCGCTGGATGAAACCCAGCCGGCCTACCGCGCCGGTCTGTATGAGGTCGACCTGACGCCGGCGCTGACCGTCGGCGATTTCGGCCGCCTCGCCATCGACGGTCGCCGGTTGAAGCTCGCCCCGGTCGTTGCCGCCACGGCGGCCAAGGCATAACCCCATGCCGCGCCAGTACGTCTGCCTCGAATGGAACGACACCACGCAGGCATGCGAGGGCGCGGCGTGGATCGAACAGCAGTCCGCCCCGGACTGGCTGCCTACGGTTGAACAGGCTCAAACCGTAGGGGGAGCGATCTTCGGCAGTTTGGCGTTGATCGCGGCAATGAGCCTTCTTCTACCAAATAGGAGCAACAACGATGACTAAGTACGCACACCTGCGCGACCGCGCTTCCTCGTTCGTCAACAGCACCAAGGCCAAGGCGTACGCCGCGGGCGGTCTGGCCGCCTCGGCCGCCCCGTTCGCGTTCGCCCAGGACTCCGCCTTTGACCCGGCCGCGATCACCGCGAAGATCACCGAGAACACCGGTATTGCGGTGGGCATCGTGGGCGCCCTGATCCTCGGCGTCTGGACCCTGCGTTCGATGGGCATCCTCAAGCGCGGCGGCTAATCCGGCCGGTGGTGCAACACCGGGGCCGGCCGTCGCGTGCGATGCGTCGGCCCCACTTCTTTTCAGGGGGTCACGGTGGAAGGTCTGGTAATGCTCGTCTGGTGGTGCCTCGCATCGTGGGTCACCTGCGCGGTGATGACCCGATGACCGGCCCCGCATGGCTCGCCCGCTACGCGACCCGCGTTGCCGTGCGCCGCGTGGTGACCGTGCTGGTGCTTGCGCTGCTGGCGTGCGTGGGTATCGGGAGGGCGGAAGCGCAAAGTGCGCAGCCTCATGCGTGTGGATCATCGTCTGAACGGTGCACGTTGCAACAGGCAATTGATAACTGTCGGTGGGGACAGGGTTTTTATGAGGGTTCGGGTCGGTGTGTGATCGGTGGTCTGTGGGACACCGATATGCTCTTGAGGAATGCGGGAGACACCGGCAACATTCGGACTTGGAGATTCACCGGCGGATGCCCGTCGGGATCAGCGTTTGACCCGGATTCGTTGACCTGCACCACCGAATGCGGCGCCGACGCCTGGCCCGACCCCCTCAACCCCGGCCAATGCCTGACGGACCAGAAGTGCCGCGAGCGCAATAGCAGCATGTCCCTCGGGTCTGGCTTGCAGACGCGGCCCTATGGTTCGAAGTGCCTCGGCGGCTGTGAGTACGCCATCCCGCCCGGGACCGGCATCACGTCCACCGTGATCGGCGGGGAGACCCTGTATTCGGGTGAATACGAATGGACCGGCGGCGGCACCTGCCGCGCTGCGCCGCCCGCGCCGCCAGCGGAAGAACCCAAGGCGCCCCGCGAGCAGTGCACGTCCATTCCCGGCAGCGATATGACCCGCTGCATGCGCAACGACGGCTCCACCTGTGTGAGCGCGACCAGCGGGGCGCAAATTTGCTGGAAGCCCGGCGAAACCGGCCAGAAGGCGCACGAAAACATCGCCCAGGTAGCCAACGCCGGCGACCAGCCGATCCCGCCGCCGAATCTCAACCTGCCAAGCGGTGACGCGCTGGAGCCGAAAGGCCCGCCGGTGAACGTCAGCACGACGAATAACGCCACCAACACCACGATCAACACCACGATTCAGAATTACCAGACGGTCCACGGCACCAATGCCGGGGGCAACGACGGCGTCCCGAAGCCCGGCGAGCCGGGGCACAAGGAACCGGGTCCGGACGGCCCGAAAGACGGCAACAGCGACGACGGCACGGCCGACGGCGGCGAGGACTGCGACCGCGCCCCGGTGGTCAGTGATCCCATGCTCGGGATGGTCGCCACGCAGGCGTGGGCTACCCGCTGCGCAGTCGAGGCCGGCAACGCGGCGAAGGTCACCGGCGACGTAGGCGATTGCAAGAGCGATTACACGGTCGAAGGCGACAATGCCAACGCCCACCAGCTCCGCGCCCTGCGTGCGTCGATCTGCGGCGCGGAGAAGCGGGCCGAGGAAGGGAAGGGCGAGCGCCAGTCCGACGCGGCCACCTTCGACAGCGAGGCCGACGCGCTCGAGGCCGAGTTCGGGACGAACGTCTTTGCGGAAGGCGACGGAACCGGCATCAGCTTTAACACCGGGTGGTGGGTGGCCGGCGGTGGGTCGTGCCCGGATATCTCTGCAACCCTGCCGTCATGGGCGGGCGGTGCCACCTGGACGCCGCCGCCCCAGTTCTGCCAGCTGTTGCGTTGGCTGTCGCTGCTCTTTCAGGCAATCGCGATGGTCTGGGGTGTCCGAATCGTGATGGGTAGATAAGTCATGGCATTGCCTTTGCTTGCGGTCGGTGGGGTCGGGGCCTTGATCGCCACCGCCGTTCGTTGGGTGCTGATCGCCCACGGCGCGGCCATCGTCGCCCGCATTCTCGGCACCTTGGGACTCGCGTTCGTGACCTATCAGTACGTGGTCGAGCCGGTCTTGAACCAGCTTAAGCAAGCGGTCTCGACGCTGCCGGCGGAAGTCCTCGTCTGGATATCCGCCCTCGGGCTGGACAAGGTGATTTCGATTCTCGCCAGCGCGTACCTGATCGCGGCGGCGCGCAATGTCGTATTGGGGAAGCGTGAATGAGCGTCAAGGCACTGACCGACGAAGCCAGCATCACCCTGCTGACCGGCCTGCCGGGGTCGGGAAAGACCCTGCGCACAGTCGCATGGATCAAGGACGCCATCGACAAAGGCGAGGTGGTGTTCGTCTCCAATCTCAACGGCTTGAAGCTGCCGCATATCAGCTTCGAAGACCCGCGCCAGTGGGAAGAAATTCCGGCCGGCTCCGTGTTGGTAGTCGATGAAGCTCAGCAGTTTTTCCGCGCCCGCCGTGGCGGGGAAGTGCCGCCATACCTGACGGCGATGGAAACAATCCGCCACAAGGGCGTGCGCCTGCTGCTGACGACGCAGCAACCCGACTACCTGGACACCCATCTACGCGGGCTGGTCGGCAAGCATGAACACCTCCTGCGCGTCAACGGCAAGCCGGCCGCGAAGATCTGGCGGCACAACGAAGTGATGGACAACGTCCGGAGCGAGCGGGCGAGGGCGCGCTATGACTCCGAAACGTGGGACTACCCGCCGGAGTTGTTCCCGCTGTACGAAAGCGCCCAGGTACACACGGTCAAACGGACTATGTCGGCGCGCATGAAACGCGGCTTGGTCCTCGCCGCCTTGACCGGCGTTCTGGTGCTCGGGGTCGGCTGGAAGTTCCTCGGCTTTTTCGGTGGTGGTGATGCGAAAGCGCAGCCGGTCTCTCCACCGGCCGAGCGCCGCGAGGCGCGCGGCCCGGTGGAGAGACCGGCGAGCATGCAGCGCACGGCGGCTGACAAGCACGAACCCGAGGCCGTCCGCGACTACTTCGCCAACCTTCAACCCCGCGTCGGCTCCCTGCCGTGGTCCGCACCCGCCTACGATGACCGCCCGGTGATCGCCGAGCCGCGCATCTTCTGCATGGACGCGGGCCGGGGTCAGGACGCGGCCGGGGAGTGGGTCGACGGCGGCCAGCTGTGCGTGACCGAGCAGGGCACCCGCCACGTGGTCACCGAGGCCGAAGCGCGGATGCTGGCGCGCTGGGGTGAGCCGTATAACCCGTACCGCAACCCGGACCACAACCGGGGCACCGCGCCACAGCCAGCCGAGCCGGCACGCCCTGTGTCCGCGCCCGTCGCCGTCGCCCTGCGATCTGCCCAGGTCAACGGCTATGGTGAGTTGGGCGTAAGAGCGAACCCCGGCCCGTGATCCCCTACGCCGTCGACGTGTGGCTTGCCAAGGCGCTGTTCGCCTTCGGCCCGAAGTCGGTCATCCTGTGGGCGTTCCTGATTGGCACCGGAACCGGTTTCGGTCTCCAGGCGGCCGCCGAGCGTTTCAGGAATAGAACATCGGAAAACACTTGACAAACACAGAAAGACAGGATATCTAGCTGCAGCACCGTCTACAGAAAAGTCAAGCTGCACCGCACCATTTCGGCTGTTCCATGTGCGCAACACCGGTTCACTGTTTGTGGGTGCGATGCCCGGAAACCCGCGCAGCCCAGGCCACGGAAACCCGCTCTTGATCCTGCCCGCGCCGGTCCCGCTGGCGGTGATCCCGCCGGGGTCGCACGCAGGCGAACAGCCCGCACCGGCTCACTGCAAAACCGCTTTTGCTACTCTCCCGCTATCCGTAGGGGGGATAACCAATGCACCGCATCATCACGGCCGCCGCGCTGCTGCTGTTCGCCGGCTCCGCGCTTGCGCAGACCGGCACCGTCTACCGTTGCAAGGGCGACGATGGGAGCCTCGCTCTCCAATCGCACCCGTGCGGCCCGGATCAGACGGTTGAAGCTGCAACCAACTACCGGCCCGAGCGCCTGACGCGCGCGCAGGAAGACGCCATCCGTCAACGCAACCTGTACCGGCCTGTCCAGCAGCAGGGGGCACAGTCGGGCGGCACGGCTGCGGTCATCAGGCAGCGCACCGACAGCGCCTGCGCTACAGCGCGGGCGTACCGGGATCAGGCGTACCGGAACAATCCGAAGATGGGGTATGAGGCCCGGCAGTCGCTGGGCAACACCGTGCGCAACGCCTGCAAGTAGCTACCGGTAGACCCGCGCATGCCGGTACAGCCACCGGTCCAGCAGGTGCGGGGCGATCCACTCGCGGTTGGGCGACACCAGCCGCTGGCCGGCCATTCGCCAGCCGCTCCACGGGCCGTGAAGCGGCGTGACGTTGTAGACGGTGCGGTTGTGGTACGCGGCTGCGCAGTGGTTCGGGCAGGGCTGGCCCTCACGCCAGCACGGGGGACGCTCCATTGGGGCGGCTCCAGGCGGCGAACCATCGAGCCACGGCACGGGTCAACGCCCTGCGTAAGTTCGCATAATGCATATTATGTTCATAGCCAGGTGATCGCAGCAGCTTAGGCCCCACAACCTTGTCCCACAGGAGGTTTTCCGATCTCTGATGATGGGGTTGGTTTTCGCCGGTGGTGCTGACACGTGGCTATCGCCACCCCGGCGCCTCCACGCTCGCCTCCGGGTGCTCCTGCATGAACTATTTCTCCTGACATTGATCCCGGTCAGTACGCCCAACGGACCTGCTGGCTATCATCCGCCGTCACACGACTCCACGTCGCACCGTGAGGATCCAGCACGTGAACCCGTCCAGTGCCCGTCCCGCCCTGTACAACTCCATGGCCGCCGCCTTCCTCGGGCTTGCCGTAATGAGCACCGCGTGCGCCCAGGCGGCGCTGCCCTCCGGCGGTGTTTCCGCTCACGGCGCCAGCCACGACGCCACGGCGGACTCCGCAAGCACGCGGCCCCTGGTGGTGATGCACAAGAGTCCGACCTGCGGCTGTTGCGGCAAGTGGGCCGAGCACATGCAGGAGGCGGGTTTCCGCGTCGAAACCCGCCTTGCCGATGACATGGGGCTGATCAAGCAGCGCGCGGGCGTGCCGGTCGACAAGGCCTCCTGCCACACCGCCGAGGTCGACGGCTACTTCATCGAGGGCCACGTACCGGCTGCCGACGTCAAGCGGCTGCTGGCCGAGCGCCCCGATGCGCGGGGTCTTGCGGTGCCCGGCATGCCGATCGGCTCGCCGGGGATGGAAGTGCCCGGCGGAGCCGTGCAGCCGTATGTCGTGGAGCTGGTGTCCGGTGACGGCGGCACCTCCACGTTCGCGCAGCACGGCGAACGGTAAGCGCGGCGACGCGGCATCCGGCAACGCCGGCAATCGACAGCCACGTCACGCCACAGCGGGAACATGCTTCTCCACCACCGGACGACTCCCGGATGGAGCGCCGGTGCCCAGGCACCCGGAGAAGCCAATGAACTCGCACGACCGCGCTGCAGGAGTCCGGCGGCGTTGCAGCCGCAGCATGGCGGCCCTGCTCGCCTTCCTGGCGGGCCTTCCCGCAACGCACGTGCTCGCCGAAGAGGCAGGCGAGCACCTCACTGGCGATTGGGGCGGCGCCCGCAGCCGGTTGGCCGGGCGCGGCATCACCTTCGACATCGGCTACGACAGTGAGCTCGCCCGCAACCTGAGTGGCGGCAGCCGGGACATGACGCGGTACGCCGACCAGTGGCAATTCGGCACCACCCTGGACCTTGAGCAGCTGTGGGGCTGGGAGGGCGCGAGCTTCCAGGCGGTGATGACCCATCGCAGTGGCGACAACCTGAGCGTCGATGCGGGGCTCGGCACCAACCAGCAGGTGCAGGAAATCCATGGCCGCGGGCAGACCTGGCACCTGACCACCTTCGCCCTGGAACAGGCGTTCCTCGAGGGTCGGCTGGAGTGGCGGATCGGCCGCTTGACGGTCGGCGACGACTTCGCCAGCTTTTCCTGCGATTTCCAGAATCTCACCTTCTGCGGCTCCCAGCCCGGCAACATCGTCGGCGATTACTGGGTGAACTGGCCGACCAGCCAGTGGGGCACGCGCTTGAAGCTGCACGCGACACCGCAGACTTACCTTCAACTCGGCGCCTACCAGGTCAACCCGCGCTACATCGACGACGCCTACGCGCGGCGCAACGGCTGGAAACTGGATTTTCCTGGAGGCACCACGGGGGCGCTGATCCCGCTGGAGTTCGGCTGGACACCGCAACGCCACGGGCTGCCCGGCAGCTACAAGCTCGGCGCCTGGTACGACACCTCCGGTGGCGACGACCTGCTGCTGGACGGTGATCGCCGCCCGCTCGCGATCACCGGCGGCGAGCCGCTGCAGCGCGGGGCGCGACACGGCGCTTACCTCAATTTCGAGCAGCAGCTCGGCGGCGTACCCGGGGGCACGGGTGCCCGTGCGTTCCTCAACATCACCCAGGCCGACCGCGCCACCGCCGCGACCGACCGGCAGATCTCGCTCGGCGTGCAGTACCGCGGTCCGTTCGGGCGCGAGGCGGACATGCTGGGTTTCGCCGTCGGCGCCACCCATGCCAACCCGCGTGCCGCCCGCCACCAGCGCCTCTACAACCGACTGCATCCGGATGACGCCTCGCCGGTGCTGCACGGCAACGAATATGCCGCCGAACTGATCTATGCGTGGCGCCCGATATCGGCGCTCACCATCCGGCCGAACCTGCAGTACGTGGTCAGGCCCGGCGCGACCAGCGAGCACCGCGACGCGTTCGTGGTGGGACTGAAGAGCAGCATGGTCTTCTAAGCCTTTCGCCCGCCATGCACATGGCCACCACGCGCACTGTCGGATGGTCGCCGACGTCTCCAGCATCTGGAAGCTCCCATGAACCCACGCACCCCGCCACGCGCGCCGGCGATCACCGGCATCGTGTTCCTGCTCATCGGCCTGGTCCTCGCCGGCGGCGGCGCGTGGCTCGCCGGCCTGGGTGGCTCCTGGTTCTACCTGTTGGCAGGCGTGGGGTTCCTCGTGGTCGCCGCGTTGCTGTGGATGCGCCGCGGCGCGGCTCTTTCGGTGTATGCGTTGTTGTTGCTCGCCACGCTGGCCTGGGGGCTGTGGGAGGCCGGGCTGGACTGGTGGCCGCTCGCGACCAGGCTGGGCATGCCTTTCGTGCTCGGGATCTGGCTACTGCTGCCTTGGGTACGGCGTGCGCTTTTGCCGACGGGCGCAGCGGTGTCCCGCACCCGCGGCCCCGGCATCGCCCTCGCCGCAATGCTTGCCCTGGTGCTGGTGGCTTCGATCGGCTCGTGGACCGGCGACCGCCACCGCATCCAGGGCGAGGCACCGGGCGCGCGCACCGATCCGGCCATGCTGGAAGACGACGTGCCGCCGGGCGAATGGCACGCCTACGGCCGTACTCCCTACGGCCAGCGCTACTCGCCCCTGGGCCAGATCACCCCCGACAACCTCGGGCAACTCGACGTCGCCTGGACCTTCCGCACCGGTGACGTCCGTGGGCAACCCGGGGATCCGGTGGAAACCACGTTCGAGGTCACTCCACTCAAGATCGGCGATCGCCTGTTCCTGTGCACTCCGCACCAGCAGGTGATCGCACTGGACGCGACAAGCGGCGAAGAGCTCTGGCGGGTCGATCCGGAGATCCAGGGCGATCTTGCGCTCCAGCACCTGACCTGTCGCGGGCTCTCCTACTCCCCCGGGCCGGCCGCAGCCGACATCCCGGAAGAGGCCGCGACCGCTGCCATGGCCGCCACCGGCGGCGCAGCGCCCTCCCCCGCGGCACGCACCTCCTCTGGCGCTCCCATCGCCACGGCGGAGTTGCCAAGCACCGACTCCTGTGGCGCACGCCTGTTCATGCCCACTGCCGATGGCCGCCTGATCGCGTTGAGTCCAGAAGACGGCCACGTATGCGAACGCTTCGGCAACGGCACCGGCCAGATCGACCTGTGGCAGAACATGCCGAACGTCCAACCAGGCTCGTACTACTCGACCTCGCCCGTGGTGGTGACGCGCTCGCTGGTGATCGTCGGCGGCACCGTCCTCGACAACGTTTCCACCGAAGAGGCGTCGGGCGTGATCCGCGCATTCGACCTGGACACCGGCGAGCTGGTCTGGAACTGGGACTCGGGCAACCCGGAGGATACCGCCCCACTCGGCCCCGGCCGGACCTACACCCCCAACTCGCCCAACAGCTGGTCGATTTCGAGCCTTGATGAAGACCTTGGCCTGGTCTACGTGCCGATGGGCAACCAGCCGCCCGACCAGTGGGGCGGCGAGCGCACCGCCGAGGTGGAACGGTACTCCAGCAGCGTGGTCGCGCTCGATATCGCGACCGGCCAGGTACGCTGGGTATTCCAGACCGTTCATCACGACCTCTGGGACTACGACGTTCCGGCACAGCCGAGCCTCGTCGACCTGACGATCGACGGTCGCCGGGTGCCGGCGCTGGTGCAGCCGACCAAGCAGGGCGAGCTGTTCGTCCTTGACCGCCGTACCGGCGAGCCGGTGCTCCCCGTGACCGAAACACCGGCGCCGCAAGGCGCCGTCAAAGGCGACCACACCGCACCCTCACAACCGTTGTCGGCACTGTCGTTCAACCCGCCACGGCTGACCGGGGCAGACATGTGGGGTGCCACCCTGATCGACCAGATGGCCTGCCGGATCGCGCTGCGCCGGATGCGCTACGAGGGTCGCTTCACCCCTCCCTCGTTACAGGGTTCGGTGATCTACCCGGGCAACTTCGGTGTGTTCAACTGGGGCGGTGTAGCGGTGGATCCGGTGCGCCAGGTGGTGTTCGCCACGCCGACCTATCTCGCCTTCACCTCCAGGCTGATACCGCGCGAGGATGAAACCACTCTGTACGTCCAGCCCGAGGACGCGCCGCAGCACGGTGCCCTCCCCAATCTCAACGAGAACTTCGGAGCCCCGTTCGCCGCCGAAATGGGGCCGTTCCTCTCGCCGCTGGGGATTCCATGCCACCAGCCGCCCTGGGGCTACGTGGCCGCGGCCGACCTGACCACCGGGGAGGTGTCCTGGCAGCACCGCAACGGCACCGTGCGCGACCTGTCCCCGCTCCCGCTGCCATTCCGGATGGGTGTACCCGGCATTGGCGGGCCCATGATGACCGGAGGCGGCGTCGCGTTCTACTCCGGTTCGATGGACTACTACATCCGCGGCTACGACGTCACCACCGGCGAGGAGCTCTGGCGCGATCGCCTGCCCGCCGGCGGCCAGGCGACGCCAATGACCTACCTGGGCACGGATGGACGCCAGTACCTGCTGGTGATCGCCGGCGGGCACGGCTCGACCGGGACCAAGACGGGAGATTACGTGATCGCGTACGCGCTGCCGGAGGCCCGGTAGCGCGCCGCCTGTTCGTGGGCAGCCGACCTGCCGCGGCCCACGGTATGCGCCCCTTGGAACACCTGCCGCAAAAACACCAAGGGCCGCCTTCCGGCAGCCCCTGGTGCTTGCTTTGAAGTGGCGTCCCCACGGGGATTCGAACCCCGGTCGCAACCGTGAAAGGGTTGTGTCCTAGGCCTCTAGACGATGGGGACGCAGTGGTTTTCCGCACCTAGCTCGACTGCTTTCACTCAGTCGGGTAACGAAGAACCTTTGAAGTGGTGGAGCCAGGCGGGATCGAACCGCCGACCTCTACAATGCCATTGTAGCGCTCTCCCAGCTGAGCTATGGCCCCACGTGCTGGAAAGTCGACAAGCTTAAGGACGAGTCCGCGGTCCGTCAAGCTGTTTTCTGCAACTTTTTTGAAGCTTCCCGGTCGTGCCTCAGTGTCGCGACACCGTGGCCCCGCTCGGCCAGGTATTGTAGCCACTTCCCGAGAAAAGTGTTCATTTTCAGCCGGTGTCCGACCAGTTCCGCCGGCGGCGGGTACATCCCCAACACATCCTGCCAGCGGCGGCCGATGTAGCAGTGGGTCGCCTCCAGCTGGCGCGCATCGTGGTACTGGCGCAGGAAAGCCGACGGGTCCGGTTGCCCGGTGAGCGGGTCGGTCATGGCATAGGTCAGGCGCAGCTCGGTGGTGTAGCGGTGTTGCTCGATCACCTCGAGGCACACGTCCAGCCCGTCGCCGACGCTCGACACGTAGCTGCCCTGCTCCAGCCCACCCGGCGCGAACAGCCCCGCCATGCGGGCGTGGTTCTCGGTATAGAGCGCCATCAGCCAGCCAAAGCGGCTCAGTGCCGGGAACCGGGGTCGCTGCGGGCGTGTTGCGGAAGCCGTCATGCCGTGATGCTACACGGCTAGAACATCTCGCGGCGGATTCCCAGCGTCGACATCACCTTGCTCGAGATCTCCTCGATCGAGGTGTGGGTCGTGCTCAGGGTGGGGATCCGCTCGGCGCGGAACAGCGCCTCGGCGGCGGCGACCTCGTGCCGGCAGGTCTCCAGCCTGGCGTAGCGCGAGCCGGGCCGGCGCTCCTCGCGGATCTCGGCCAGCCGCTCGGGGTCGATGGTCAGGCCGAACAGCTTGTGCCGGTGCGGTCGCAGGCGTGCCGGGAGGCGGTCGTGCTCCAGGTCCTCTTCGGTCAGCGGGTAGTTGGCCGCCCTGACGCCGTAGTGCAACGCCATGAAGACGCAGGTGGGGGTCTTGCCGGCGCGCGAGACCGCCACCAGCACCACGTCGGCGTCCGAGTAGTCCACCGCCATTCCGTCGTCGTGGGTCAGCGCGTAGTTCATCGCGTTGATGCGCCGGTGGTAGGTGTCGAAATCGACGATCGCGTGCGCGCGCCCGACATGGCGCTGGCGGGCCTGGCCCAGCTCGCGTTCCAGCGGCTCGATGAAGGGTGCGAACACATCCAGCACCAGCGCCCCGCTCTCGGCGAGCGCCTCGGTGATCCGGCTGTCCATGCAGGAATTGATCACCAGGGGGCGCACGCCGTGCAGCTCACCCGACTCGCGGATCCGCCGCGCCGCCGCCGCCGCGCGTTCGACGTTGTCGACGAAGGCGATCCGCTCGCCGATGAAGGTGGTATCGCTGAACTGGGTGAGCAGGCTATGGCCGATGGTCTCGGCCGTGATGCCGGTGCCGTCGGATACGTAGAAAACCGGCCGTGTCTGGCTCATTGTACCTGCCCCGCTGCTGCCTGCCCAAAGGAAAACCCGCGCCGGATCAAGCTTGTGTGCCCCCGGCGCAGCGGCGATCATAGCGGTTTGGCCGCCCTGCCCGGCACCTGGCACCCCGGAGACACCGTCTTGAAGCAGAACATCCTGTGGCTGCACGAGCTGCGCTTGAACGACCTTGCCCGCGTCGGCGGCAAGAATTCCTCGCTCGGCGAGATGATCGGCAACCTGGCGGGGCTCGGTGTTTCGGTCCCAGGCGGTTTTGCGACAACCTCGGAGGCGTTCCAGGACTTCATCGCCCACAACGACCTGCACCAGCGGATCTTCGACCGTCTGGCATCGCTGGACGTGGAGGATGTCGGCGCGCTGACCCGGGCCGGGGCGGAGATCCGCGGCTGGGTCATCGACGCGCCGCTGCAACCCGAACTGGACCGGGAGATCCGCGAGTCCTACCGTCGCCTCGCGGGTGAAAACGGCGGTGGCGATGTCGCCGTGGCGGTGCGCTCCTCGGCCACCGCCGAGGACCTGCCCGACGCCTCCTTCGCCGGCCAGCAGGAAACCTTCCTCAACGTCACCGGGGAGGACGACGTCGTCCTCAAGGTCAAGGAAGTCTTCGCCAGCCTCTACAACGACCGTGCGATCGCCTACCGCGTCCACCACGGCTTCAAGCACGAGGACGTGTTCCTGTCCGCCGGCGTGCAGCTGATGGTGCGCTCGGACGTGGGCGCCTCGGGCGTGCTGTTCACCCTGGACACCGAGTCCGGCTTCCGCGACGTGGTGTTCATCACCTCGAGCTACGGGCTGGGCGAGATGGTGGTCCAGGGCGCGGTCAACCCCGACGAGTTCTACGTCTACAAGCCGACCCTGCGCGAGGGCAGGAAGGCCATCCTGCGCCGTTCGATCGGCGCCAAGCAGCTGCGCATGGTCTATTCCGACGTGCCCGGCGAGCGCGTGCGCACCGAGGACACCCCGGCGGAGCTGCGCGGAAAGTTCTCGGTCTCCGACGAGGACGTCCAGGAACTGGCGAAGCAGGCGCTCGTCATCGAGGAGCACTACGGCCGCCCGATGGACGTGGAGTGGGCGAAGGACGGCGTGTCCGGCAAGCTGTTCATCGTCCAGGCGCGCCCCGAAACCGTGAAGTCGCGGACCAGGGCCACCCAGATCGAACGCTTCCACCTCGGCGAGCGTGGCCCGGTGGTCTGCGAGGGCCGTGCGATCGGCCAGAAGATCGGCAGCGGCGTCGCCCGCGTGGTGCGTTCGCTGGCGGACATGGAGCGCGTGCAGCCCGGCGACGTGCTGGTCGCCGACATGACCGACCCGGACTGGGAGCCGGTGATGAAGCGCGCCGCCGCCATCGTCACCAACCGCGGCGGGCGCACCTGCCATGCGGCGATCATCGCCCGCGAACTGGGCGTTCCGGCCGTGGTCGGCACCGGCAATGCGCTGGACACGATCCAGGACGGCCAGCCGGTCACCGTGAGCTGTTCCGAGGGCGATACCGGTTTCATCTACGAGGGCGCCCTGCCCTTCGAGCGCACCACCGCCGATCTTGAACACATGCCGCCGGCGCCGCTGAAGGTGATGATGAATGTCGCCAACCCCGAGCGCGCCTTCGACTTCGCCATGCTGCCCAACGCCGGCGTCGGCCTGGCGCGGCTGGAGATGATCATCGCCAGCCACATCGGCGTGCATCCCAAGGCACTGCTGGAGTTCGACCGCCAGGACCCGGAGGTGCAGCTGCAGATCAGGCGCAAGACCGCCGGCTACGCCGACCCGGTGGAGTTCTACGTCGGCCGCCTGGCCGAGGGCATCGCCACCATCGCCGCCTCGGTCAACCCGAACCCGGTGATCGTGCGCATGTCGGACTTCAAGTCCAACGAGTACGCCAACCTCATCGGCGGCAGCCGCTACGAGCCGCACGAGGAGAACCCGATGATCGGGTTCCGCGGCGCCAGCCGCTACGTCGACCCGAGCTTCGCCGAGGCCTTCGCGCTGGAGTGCCAGGCCGTGCGCCGGGTGCGCGGCGAGATGGGCCTGGCCAACGTCTGGGTGATGATCCCGTTCGTGCGCACCCTGGACGAGGGCCGCAAGGTGGTCGAGGTGCTGCGCGCCAACGGCCTGGAACAGGGCAAGGACGGCCTGAAGATCATCATGATGTGCGAAGTCCCCTCCAACGCCCTGCTGGCCGAGGAGTTCCTGGAGATCTTTGACGGTTTCTCGATCGGCTCCAACGACCTGACCCAGCTCACCCTGGGCCTGGACCGCGACTCCGGCATCGTCGCCAAGCTGTTCGACGAGCGAGACCCGGCGGTCAAGAAGCTGCTGTCGATGGCCATCCAGACCGCCCGCGCCAAGGGCAAGTACGTCGGTATCTGCGGCCAGGGCCCCAGTGACCATCCGGACCTGGCGCAGTGGCTGATGGAACAGGGCATCGAGTCGGTTTCGCTCAACCCCGACACCGTCGTCGACACCTGGCTGCGGCTGGCCAAGGCGAAAGCCGGCGGGGCCTGAGCTCCGCCGCACCGGCGTCATCCGAGGGCCCATGGACTCCTTGCCCGTCCCCGACTCGTACGCCGTCATCGCGGCGATGATCACCCCGGCGTTCTTCCTGACCGCCGTGGGCTCTCTGCTGATCTCATCGAACAACCGCCTCGGCCGGGTGGTCGACCGCCTGCGCATCGAGATCCAGCGCCTGCACGAGACCCACGACCAAGCGCGACCCGAGCTCGAGGCCCGGATCCTGATCCACCAGCGCCGCTCCTACCTGGTGCTGGCCGCGTTGCGGTTGCTCTACGGCGCGCTGAGCGCTTTCGTGGGCACCAGCATCGCCATCGCCGTGGATGCGGCGGTGCTCGACAACGCGATGCATTGGCTGCCCACCGTGCTGGCGGTGGTCGGCGTGCTGCTGGTCTTCGCCGCCTCGCTGTGCCTGGGGCACGAGGCGCGCCTGGGGGTGCAGACGCTCAACCGGGAGCTGGAGAACGAACTGGCGCTGGACCCGAACCAGCCCTGACGGGGAGCTCTACCGGGCGGTCTCGTCGATGCCGCCCAAGCGGCCCATGAAGAAGCGGTAGTGGCGCAGCTCGTCGATCGAGTCGTGCACGTCGCTCATGGCGGTGTGGGCGGCCTTCTTGCCCACCCCGGCCAGGATGTCAGGCGCCCAGCGTCGCGCCAGTTCCTTGATCGTGCTGACATCCAGGTTCCGGTAATGGAAATGGGCTTCCAGCTCCGGCATCAGGCGATGCAGGAACCGGCGGTCCTGGCAGATCGAGTTGCCGCACATCGGCGATACACCCGCCGGCACCCAGCGTCGCAGGAACTCCAGGGTGCGCGCCTGGGCCTGCTCGACGGTGACCTGCGACTCGAGTACCCGCATCCACAGCCCGGACATGCGGTGCTGGTTGCGGTTCCAGTCGTCCATGGCCTCCAGCCGGACCAGCGGCTGCGAGATCGCCAGCTCAGGGCCTTCGGCCAGCACCTTCAGGTTCCTGTCGGTCACCACCGTGGCGATTTCGATGATCTCGTCGGCCGTGGTGTCGAGCCCGGTCATCTCCAGGTCGATCCAGATCAGGTTGTCGGTGCTTGCGCGGCTGTCGGTCATTCGGCTCGTGTCCGTGGAAGGTGCCTGCATGATACGCGCAGGTCCCATCCGCGGCGGCCGTCAACGGCGTTCCTTCGGTCCGGTCCGGCGTGCGCGGAACCAGGTACGCAGGCGCTCGCCGGCTTCCGTGCCGAGCACCCCTCCCTGGACCTCCACCCGATGGTTGTGCCGCGGATCGCCGAGCAGGTCGAACACGCTGCCTGCCGCCCCGGTCTTGGGATCGTGCGCCCCGAACACCACCCGGGCGAGCCGCGCGTGGACCATCGCCATCGCGCACATCGCGCACGGCTCCAGGGTGACGTACAGCGTGCAGCCGGTGAGCCGGTGGTTGCCCAGGCGGAAGCCGGCCTGCCGCATCGCCACGATCTCCGCATGGGCGGTCGGGTCATGCTCGGTGATGTTGCGGTTCCAGCCCTCGCCGAGCACCTGTCCGGCGGCGGACACCAGCACCGCCCCGACCGGAATCTCGTCGTCCTCGCGCGCGCCCCGCGCCGCCAGCGCCAGGGCGTGGCGCATCCAGCGTTCATCGCGGTCTGCAATCGGGGTCATGGCGGTCGCGTACCTGCGGGCCGCGCAGGATACCGTACCGCCCACGTACACCGCCCCCGTACAATCGCCCCATGCCCGAGACTCCCCTCCCCGCCCTCCACGGCACCGGCACCGCGGCCGCCCGCGCCGCCACCGTCGCCGACTTCCGCCACAACCTCGACTCGGTCCGCACCCGTATCGCCGCGGCCTGCGCGCGTGCCGGCCGCGAGCCGGCCAGCGTGCGCCTGCTGCCGGTCAGCAAGACCGTGGACGAGGCGCGGCTGCGCCTGGCCTACGAGGCCGGCGTTCGCGATTTCGGCGAGAACAAGGTGCAGGAGGCGGCGCACAAGGCCGAGGCCATGGCCGACCTGGCCGGCCTGCGCTGGTCGGTGATCGGCCACCTGCAGACCAACAAGGCGAAGGTGGTGGCGCGCTTCGCCGACGAGTTCCAGGCGCTCGACAGCCTGCGGGTCGCCGAGGTGCTCGACCGCCGGCTGCAGGCCGAAGGGCGCGGCTTGGACGTGCTGGTGCAGGTGAACACCTCCGGCGAGGACAGCAAGTTCGGCCTGGCGCCCGACGAGGTCGCGCCGTTCATCCGCAAGTTGCCGGCCTACCCGGCCCTGCGGGTGCGGGGACTGATGACGCTGGCAGTGTTCTCGCCCGATCCCGACCGCGTGCGACCCTGCTTCGTGCGGTTGCGCGAGTTGCGCGGGCGCCTGCGCCAGGACGCCCCCGACGGGATCGCCCTGGACGAGCTGTCGATGGGCATGTCGGGCGATTTCGAGCTGGCGATCATCGAGGGCGCGACGGTCGTGCGCGTGGGCCAGGCGATCTTCGGGCCGCGGACGACGCCGGACAGCAGGTATTGGCCACCGGGACGGTGACCCTACCGTGGTTGCCGGCAGTCACTCCCACTCGATGGTGGCGGGGGGCTTTCCGCTGATGTCATAGACCACGCGTGAAATGCCGCGCAACTCGTTGATTATCCGGTGTGACACGCGCCCGAGGAAATCGTACGGCAGGTGCGCCCAGTGCGCGGTCATGAAGTCGACGGTTTCCACCGCGCGCAGGGCGATCACCCACTCGTAGGCCCGTGCGTCACCCACAACCCCCACCGACTTCACCGGCAGGAACACCGCGAAGGCCTGGCTGGTCTTGTCGTACAGGTCCGCCTTGCGCAGCTCGTCGATGAAGATGTGGTCGGCGCGGGCCAGCAGTTCGGCGTATTCGCGCTTCACCTCGCCGAGGATGCGTACCCCCAGGCCCGGCCCCGGGAACGGGTGGCGGTAGACCATCGAGGGCGGCAGGCCCAGCTCGACCCCGAGCCGCCGGACCTCGTCCTTGAACAGCTCGCGCAGCGGTTCGATCAGCTTGAGGTTCATCTTCTCCGGCAGGCCGCCCACGTTGTGGTGGCTCTTGATGACGTGCGACTTGCCGGTGCCTGCGCCGGCCGATTCGATGACGTCCGGATAGATCGTGCCCTGCGCCAGCCAGCGGGCATTGGTGAGCCGGCCGGCCTCCTCGTCGAAGATCTCCACGAACAGGTTGCCGATGACCTTGCGCTTGGCCTCCGGGTCGCCGATGCCTTCCAGCGCCTCGAAGTAGCGGTCGGCGGCATCGACCCGGATCACGTTCACGCCCAGGTGCTCGGCGAATGTCGCCATGACCTGGTCGCCCTCCTGCCAGCGCATCAGGCCGGTATCGACGAAGACGCAGGTCAGCTGGTCGCCGATCGCCTTGTGCAGCAGCGCGGCGACCACCGAGGAGTCGACCCCGCCCGACAGGGCGAGCACCACGTGATCGCCGCCGACCTGCTCGCGCACGCGGGCGATCTGGTCCTGGATGATGTTGGCCGGCGTCCACAGCTGGCGGCAGCCGCAGATCCCGGTGACGAAGCGCTCCAGCAGCGCGTTGCCCTGCTTCGTATGGGTCACCTCGGGGTGGAACTGCACGCCGTACCAGCGCTTCCCGTCATTGGCGAAGGCCGCCACCGGAACCCGGTCGGTGCGCGCGGTGACGACGAAGCCGGGCGGTGCCTGCGAGACGTGGTCGCCGTGGCTCATCCACACGTCCAGCCGCGGCGGCGAGCCCGGGTGGTCCTTCAGGCCCTCGAACAGCCGGTCCTGCGCCACCAGCGAGACCTGTGCATGGCCGTACTCGCGCTGGTCGGCGGACTCGGTCGCCCCGCCCAGCTGCTTGGCCATGGTCTGCATGCCGTAGCAGATGCCCAGCAGCGGCAGCCCGGAGTCGAACACCGCCTGCGGCGCCCGCGGGCAGCCCTCGACGGTGGTCGACTCGGGCCCGCCGGACAGGATGATGCCCTTCGCGCCGTAGGCGGCGATCTCGTCCGGGTCGTGGTCCCAGGCCCAGACCTCGCAGAACACGCCCAGCTCGCGGATGCGGCGGGCAATGAGCTGGGTGTACTGGGCCCCGAAATCGAGGATCAGGATCTTGTCGCCGTGGATGTCACGGACGGCGTCGCGCGTGGAGTCTGGCATGGGTCAGCGGACCTGGTAGTTCGGCGGCTCGCGGGTGATCTGCACGTCGTGCACGTGGCTCTCGCGGGAACCGGCACTGGTCACCCGGACCATGACCGGCTCGCGGCGCATCGCCTCGATGGTGGCGCAGCCGACGTAGCCCATGGTCGAGCGCAGGCCCCCGGCGAGCTGGTGGACGATGTTGCGCAGCGGGCCGCGGTACGGGACCCGGCCTTCGATGCCCTCCGGCACCAGCTTGTCGGCGTCGGCGGTGTCCTGGAAGTAACGGTCCTTCGACCCCTTCTCCATCGCCGCCAGGCTGCCCATGCCGCGGTAGCTCTTGTAATGGCGCCCTTGGAACAGCTCGCTCTCGCCGGGGGATTCCTCGGTGCCGGCGAACAGCCCACCGATCATCACCGAGGAGGCGCCGGCGGACAGCGCCTTGCCGATGTCGCCCGAATAGCGGATGCCGCCGTCGGCGATCAGCGGAATGCGGTCCTGCAGCGCCTCGGCGACCATGTCCACCGCGGTGATCTGCGGCACGCCCACGCCGGCGACGATGCGGGTGGTGCAGATCGAGCCCGGCCCGATACCGACCTTGACCGCGTCCGCGCCGGCATCCATCAGCGCCAGCGCGGCCTCGCCGGTGACGATGTTGCCGCCGACCACCTGCACCTGCGGGAAATTCTTCTTGACCCAGGCGACGCGGTCGATCACGCCCTGGGAATGGCCATGGGCGGTGTCGACCACCACCACGTCGACCCCGGCGGCGACCAGCGCCTCCACCCGCGCCTCGGTGTCGCCGCCGACGCCGACCGCGGCCCCGGCCAGCAGGCGCTCGCTGCTGTCATAGGCGGCGTTGGGGTTGTCGGTCTTCTTCTGGATGTCCTTGACGGTGATCAGGCCCTTGAGCTGGAAGTCGTCGTTGACCACCAGGACCTTTTCGATCCGATGGCGGTGCAGCAGCGCCATGACCTCGTCGTCGGAGGCGCCCTCCCTCACCGTGACCAGCCGGTCCTTGCGGGTCATCACGTGGCGCACCGGATCGTCGAGCTTCTTCTCGAAGCGCATGTCGCGGCTGGTGACGATGCCAAGCAGCTGGTCGCCGTCCACCACCGGCACCCCGGAGATGTTGCGCTCGCGGGTGAGCTTGAGCACCTCGCCGATGGTCGCATCCGGCCCGACGGTGAAGGGCGACTTGATGACACCGGCCTCGAAGCCCTTGACCAGCGCGACCTGCGCGGCCTGCGCCTCGACCGACATGCTCTTGTGGATGATGCTCAGCCCGCCGAGCTGGGCCATGGCGATCGCCAGCCGGGCCTCGCTGACCGTGTCCATGGCCGCCGACAGGAACGGCAGGCGGATCTTCAGGTCGCGGGTGACGCGGGTTTCCAGCGAGACGTCCTTGGGCAGGACGGTGGAATGCGCCGGGATGAGGGAAACGTCGTCGAAGGTGAGCGCTTCGGCCTGGATGCGCAGCATGGTGGCGGCCCGGGGGGATGAAGCCGCTCATTGTATCGCGTCGTTGCGCTTGTGGCGGACCCGTGCGCCGCACGCCCGGGTCGCCGGTTCAGTGCTCCCCGGCCTCGGCCGCTTCGGCGGCGTCCAGGGTGTTCTGCATCAGGGTCGCGACCGTCATCGGCCCGACCCCGCCGGGGACCGGGGTGATCCAGCTGGCGCGGCGCGCCGCCTCCTCGAAGTCCACGTCCCCGACCAGCCGGCCGTCGTCGCGCCGGTTGATCCCCACGTCGATGACCACCGCGCCCTCGCGCACCCACTCGCCGGGCACCAGACCCGGCACCCCGGCCGCCACGACCAGGATCTCTGCGTTGCGGACCGCCGCCTCCAGGTCCTCGCGGCGGGTGAAACGGTGGCAGCAGGTGACCGTGCAGCCGGCGATCAGCAGTTCCAGTGCCATCGGCCGGCCGACGTGGTTGGACACCCCGACGATGGTGGCCCGTGCGCCGCGGACCGGCCGGTCGGTCCAGGCCAGCAGCGTGGTGACCCCGCGCGGGGTGCACGGCCGCAGGCCGAACTGGCGCAGCGCCAGGTGGCCGACGTTCTGCGGGTGGAAGCCGTCCACGTCCTTGCGCGGATCGATGCGGTGGATCAGCGCGCTGGCGTCCCGGCGGTCCGGCAGGGGCAGTTGGACCAGGATGCCGTGCACGCCGGGATCGGCGTTGAGCCGGTCGACCAGTTCCAGCAGTTCCGCGTCGGTGGTGTTGGCCGGCAGGTTGTAGTCCAGCGCCCGGATCCCGACCTTCTCCGCCGCCGTGCGCTTGTTGCGCACGTAGACCGCCGAGGCCGGGTCCCCGCCCACCAGCACCACCGCGAGCCCCGGGGCCGGCAGCCCACGGGCCAGCCGATCATCGACCCGTGCCTTCAGCTGCTCGAGCAGCTGCCCGGCGATCTGCTTGCCATCGAGGATGCGGGCCTTGTGTTCGCTCATTCAAAAACCGGATGCGGAGGCGGGGGGCGGCGGATTATCGCATCACCCGGCCGGTGACCTGTTCAGCCGGCGCAGAACTGCTCGTAGTCGATGTAGCCGGGGAACGTGCGCCCGGGGGCGCACACCGGGCAGCCGGGATCGGCCGGCACCCGGGTCTCGCGGAAACGCATGGCCAGCGCGTCGAAGCGCAGCAGCCTCCCGGCGAGCGGTTCGCCCAGCCCGAGCAGCAGCTTGACCGCCTCGGTGGCCTGCAGCAGCCCGATGACCCCGGGCAGCACGCCGAGTACCCCGTTGTCGCTGCAGTTCGGGGCGAACTCCGGCGGCGGCGGCTCGGGGAACAGGCAGCGGTAGCAAGGCAGCACGCCGCGGTGGCGGCCGGCATCGAACACGCTGGCCTGGCCGTTGAAACGGTCGATCGCGCCATAGACCAGGGGCTTGCCCAGCTTCACGCAGGCATCGTTGAGCAGGTAGCGCATCGGCAGGTTGTCGCCGCCATCGACGACCACGTCGGCGCCTTCCAGGAAATGTTCCACGTTCGCCGAGGTGATGCGCTCGCGCAGCGCCTCCACCCGCAACCCCGGGTTGAGGGCCAGCAGTGCCTGGCGCGCGGAGTCGACCTTGGGCACGCCGATCCGTTCATCGGTGTGCAGGATCTGCCGCTGCAGGTTGCTGCGCTCGACCACGTCGTCGTCGGCGATCGCCAGCGTGCCGACTCCCGCGGCGGCCAGATAGTAGGCCGCGGGCGAGCCGAGCCCGCCGGCACCGACAATCGCCACCCGCGAGTCGAGCAGCCGGCGCTGGCCCGCCTCGCCGACCTCCGGCAGGCGCAGGTGGCGCGAATAGCGGTCGTGGAAGTCCGGGTCGCCCGCCGGGTACGCCAGCGGCAGGTCCCCGGCCGCCCAGGCCCGGGTGCCACCCTCGACCGAGGCGACGCGCCGATACCCGGCCTCCAGCAAGCGGGACGCGCACGCCAGCGAGCGCTTGCCACCCTCGCAGATCAGCAGGACCTCGGCATCCCGGTCGGGCAGCACCCCACCGGGTGCCTCCAGCAGCGCATCCAGCGCGGTACCCAGCGCGCCTTCGGCCATGCCACCGGCGCGCTCGTGCGCCTCGCGCACGTCCACCAGCACCGCGCCGCGGTGCTGCCGCCGGCGTGCCTCGGACGGGGAAACGGTTTCGATCGCCATGCCGGGATTATCCGCCGGCCGGCCCGGTGCGCCTAGCGACGCTTGACGTGCCGCAGCAGGCGCCGCTTGCGCGCGACCTGGCGCTCGGTGGGGGCGTTGCGCTTGCCCTCGTAGGGGTTGGCGCTTTCCCTGAACATGAAGCGCACCGGCGTCCCGACCAGCTTGAAGCGCTTGCGGAAGAAGTTCTCCAGGTAGCGCTTGTAGCTGTCCGGCAGCATCCGCAGCCGGGTGCCGTGGATGATGAAGGTCGGTGGGTTGCTGCCCGCCGGATGGGCGAAGCGCAGCTTGGGCGCGTGTCCGCGCACCGCGGGAGGCGGGGTCGTCTGCACCGCGACCTCGATCGCCCTGGTGACCTCGGTGGTGCCGAACTCGCGGGTGGCCGAGGCGTGCGCGCGGTGGATGGCCAGGAACAGCTCGCGCAGTCCCGAACCGTGCAGCGCGCTGATGCGCACTGCCTCGGCCCAGTCCACGAACACCAGCTTGCGCTCCAGCATCGCCTGGGCCTGGCTGCGCTGGTAATCGTCCAGCCCGTCCCACTTGTTGACCGCGATCACCAGGGCGCGGCCCGCGTCCAGTGCGTAGCTGAGCACGCTGACGTCCTGGTCGGTCACGCCCTCGCTGGCGTCCACCATGACCACCGCGACCTGGCAGCGCTCGATCGCCTGCAGGGTCTTGACCACGGAGAATTTCTCGACCGCCTCCTCGACCCGGGCACGCCGGCGCAGGCCGGCGGTGTCGATCAGCCGGTACTGGCGCCCGTCGCGCTCCATGTCGATGGCCACCGAGTCGCGGGTGGTGCCCGGCACCTCGGAGGCGATCATGCGCTCCTCGCCCAGCAGGCGGTTGACCAGAGTCGACTTGCCCACGTTGGGGCGGCCGATGAAGGCGATCCGCAGGCGCCCGGGATCCTCCTCGGGCTCCGGCTCGCCGGACTCCTCCGGCAGGCGCTCCTGGATCTCGTCGATCAGGTCGTCGATGCCCTGCCGGTGCGCGGAGGACACCGCGACCGCATCGGCCAGGCCGAAGTGCGCGAACTCGGCCAGCACCTGCTGGACGTTCAGCCCCTCGGACTTGTTGACCACCAGCAGGATCTGGCGCGCACTGCGCCGCAGCCAGGCCAGGATCTCCTCGTCCAGCGCCGAGGCGCCTTCGCGGCCATCGGTGATGAACAGCACCAGGTCGGCCTCGGCAGCGGCCAGCCGAGCCTGGCGCGAGGTGGCACCGGCGAGGCCTTCCTCTTCGCCACCGATGCCGCCGGTGTCGACCACCGAGAATTCCCGTGCATCGTCCGGGCGGCAGATGCCGTAATGCCGGTCGCGGGTCACGCCCGGCTGGTCGTGGACCAGTGCGTCGCGGGTGCGCGTCAGCGCATTGAACAGGGTCGACTTGCCGACGTTGGGCCGGCCGACCAGGGCGACGACGGGGAGCATGTCAGGGCTGCTGGCCGAGCTGGTAGGCGGCAAGGCGGCCACCGGTGTCCTGGACGACCAGGATCCCGTCGGACACCACCGGCGCACCGCGGACGGGGTCGCGCCCCAGCCGGGTACGGGCGGCGAACTCGCCGTTGTACAGCCGCATCCAGTGCAGGTAGCCCTCGGCATCGCCGACGACCGCGTACTCGCCCTGCGCCGCGGGGGCGCTCACGCCGCGCCGCAGCAGCCCCGGCTGCTGCCACAGGGCACTGCCGGTCGTCTTGTCCAGCCCGTAGACGGTGCCGTCGCCCGCGGTGGCGACCAGCACGCTCGCGCCGGCGGCCAGTCCGCCGAGGCCGCCGTTCTCGCTGGCCCACATCGGCTGCCCGGATGGCGCGTCGATGGCAATGGTGGTTCCCTTGAAGCTGGTCGCATAGATGGCGGTGCCGTCCAGCAGCGGCTGGCCGTCGACATCGGCCATCCGGTCCAGCTCGGTGCGGCCTTCCTGCTGGCCGACCGGAACCTCCCACAACGGGCGGCCGTCACCGGCGGCGAGCGCGACCAGGGTGCCGTCGTCGTTGCCGATGAACACATAGCCCGGGCCCAGCACCGATCGCCCGTTCCCGCGTACCGACAGCGGCGGCACGTCATGGTTCCAGAACCAGCGGCGCTCGCCGTTGCGCACGTCGAACGCCGTCAGGCGGCCGTCGTTGGAGCGCACGAACACCATGCCCAGTCCGATCATCGGGGCGGAAATGACCTCGTTGCCGACCTGCGCGCTCCAGCGCTCCTCTCCGCTCGCCGCGTCCAGGGCGACCACTTCGCCGTCCAGCCCGCCGACCACCACCAGCCCGTCGCCCACGCCCGGACCGCCGCTCAGGCGCAGGTCGCTGGGGTAATGCCAGACTTGCGCGCCGCTGCGCAGGTCGTATGCCCGGACGCCGCCACGCACCGCCGCGGCGAACACGCGCCCGTCGGCGACCGCCGGCACCTGGCCCACGCCCAGCTTGCCCTCGCCCTTGCCGGCACTGGCGCTCCACAGCTTCTGGATGCTGGCGGTGGGGGCGAATTCGACCAGCGGCGCTGGGCCGGCCTCCTTGTCGTCGTCCTTGGAGAACCAGCCGCGCACCGTGCTGCAGCCGGCGACCGCGACCACGCAGCAGGCAACGAGCGCCACGCGGGCAAGGCCCGGCAGGCGGGGCGCACCCGGACGGGCGGCGGATGCGGGAACCGTGTTCATCATCAGGAGCTTGCCTCGGGTTCTGCTGCGGCCGGCACGCCACCGACCTGTGTGAGCTTGAGTTCGATGATGCCGCGACGCGGCGATGCCGCGTCCAGACCTTCCAGCGCCGCGGCATAGGCCTCGCGCGCAGGCGCGGTCTCGCCCATGGCGTAACGGGCATCGCCGCGGATTTCCAGCGCCGCGGCCCCGGGGGCGCCGGACACCAGCTCCAGCGCCTCCGCCGGCTTGCCGGCCTCGATCAGCAGGCGCGCCAGGCGCCGCTCGACCACGTCGCCCAGCAGTGCGGTATCGCCCCGGGTCGCGCGCAGGGTGGCGATCGCCGCCTCGATGTCACCGCCGTCCACCTGCGCGGCGGCAAGTTCGAGCGAGGCAAGCTGGCGGTAAAGCCCGGGATCGAGTTCGCCGACCTGCGCCTGCGCGTCGCCCGCGCCCGATTCGATGGCCGTCACCACGGCATGGAAGCGGTCGGCCGCCAGCAGTTCCTGCTGCTGCTGGTGGCCCTGCCACCATTTCCAGCCGCCGATGGCGGCCAGGCCGAGGGCGATGCCGCCCACCAGTCCGGCGCCGTTCTGCCGCAGCCACGCGCGTACGCGTTCGCCCTGTTCGTGTTCGTCGAGAAGATCGTCAATCGCCATGCGCGCACGCCATGATGTCGCTCGCCGCCACGCCAGCGAGGGCGCCCGGGAGCCGTTGCGGTAGACCCTGGAAAGGGGCCGTGGGGCTCCCGGCGGAAGCGGCCGGATCAGTCGGCGCGCGCCTGGAGCGAACCGTCAGAGGATAACGCAAAGCGCGCCACGTTCGCGCGGGCAAAAGCCGACAGATCGACCGCCTGGCCCCCGTTGCGGGCGTCCACCGCGGCGACGTTGCCCAGCACCACCTCGCCGATCTCGCCCGGGCGGTAGCTGCGGATGTCACCCTCGCCCAGCAGGGCCTGCTCGATGACCGAACCGTCGGGCGCCGACACTTCCACCCAGCTGGCGCCGGTAAACGCCAGCACCAGCCCGTCCGCCGCGGTCGCCGGGGGTGGCGGAGGCGCCTTGTCGGGCGCTGCCGCCGGTGCCCGGGCGCCGCCCATCGAGGCAAGCACCGGCGTGCGCTCGACGACGCCCGGCTCCTGCCCGTCCAGCGGCGCGTCGACCCGGGCGCCAGGCACGACGTCCAGGCTGCGGACGTCGATCTCGTTGGACAGGTGTGGCCGGGTGGTCCACCAGACCGGCACCGCCAGCACCGCGGTGATGGCGATATACATCGCGCGCCGGGTGGCCTGCTCGAACATCCGCCGGTAGCGCGGCACGTGGGAATGGCTCACCAGCGGCGGCGGGGCCAGCCCCTCGAGCTGGCGCTCGACCTGCGCCGGGTCCAGCTCGATGGCGAGGGTGCGCGCATAGCTGCGCAGCTGTCCGCGCACGAAGATCGGCGCACCCGCGCGCGCCCAGTCGTCGCTTTCCAGCGCCCGCAGTGACGCCACCGGCATGTGCAGCCGGTCCGAGAGGTCCTCCAGGCTCAGGCCGGCCCGCTCGCGCGCCGCGCGCAGCCGGGCACCACAGCTTTCACCCACGGCCCCGATGTCCTCCCCGATGGGCTGGTTCATCGTCAGTCGCCTTTCCCCATGACGGAGTCCGGGGCGCTGCCCGGGAACTCCTCCCGCAATTGTCGAACGTAACGCTCCGCCGCCCGGACGTCGCCCAGCGCGGTCTCGATCTGTGACGCAAGCAACAGGGTAGCCGGTTCGGGGGGGGCCGCGTCCAGCCTCCTCTGCACGAACGCGCGGGCACGCATGTGGTTGCCGGCCCGGTATTCGCGCTCGGCCATCGCAGCCAGAGCCACCGGGCTGGCTGGATCGCGCTGGAGCGCCCGCTCCAGGTAGCGGGCCGCCTCGTCCTGCATTCCGGCGCGCTGCGCACACTCGCCCGCGTTGGCCAGCGCCCCGGCGGCGTTGCCGTAGCCGGGCACCCCGGCGGCGGTCTCGAACCACTCCAGCGACTCCCGCTCGCGCCCGTTGCCGCACAGCCAGGTGCCGTAGTTGTTGTGCATGCCGGCGCGGGTCGGCGCCAGTTCGACCGCCCGCCGGTAGTGCGCGCCGGCCGCACGGGACTCGCCGCGGCGGTCGGCGACCAGGGCGGCCAGCGTATGCGCGGCAGGCGAGCCGTCATTGTCGGCAAGCGCCTGCCGTGCCAGCTTCGCGGCAGTATCCAGGTCGCCGGCGCGCAGCGCCTCCTGGCCCTCGCTCAGTGCGACCTGCAGCGCAAGCGCACCCTTCCGGTCGCCACGCAACTGCACTTCCGGCGCGGTGCGGGTGTACTCGCCGCGGCTGGTGTCGGGGCGGACGAAGCTCAGCCGGCTGCAACCGGCGAGCACCAGCAGCACAAGCACTGCCAGCAGCCCCCTCGCCACCCCCTCCCCCACCCGCATCAGGTCCCGCCCCCCGCGGCCAGCCGCTTGCGGAACTCGGACTGGCGACGCGTGCGGTCCATCACCTGCCCCTTGAGCTGGCCGCAGGCCGCATCGATGTCGTCGCCGCGGGTACGGCGCACGGTGGTGAGCACCCGGGCTTCCTGCAGCAGCTTCTGGAAGGCGCGGATGTCCTCCTCCGGCGAGCGCTCGTAGCGGGTGCCCGGGAAGGGATTGAACGGGATCAGGTTGACCTTGGCCGCGTCCTTCATCTGCACCGCGTTGTCGAAGCGGCGCATCAGCCGGGCCAGTTCGCGGGCGTGCTGCGGCTGGTCGTTGACCCCCTTCATCAGGGTGTATTCGAAGGTGACCGAGGCGCCCTTCTTGCGCAGCGCGTAGCGCACGCAGGCCTCCATCAGCATCTCGATCGGATACTTCCTGTTGAGCGGCACCAGTTCGGTGCGCAGCTCGTCGACGGGCGCGTGCAGCGACACCGCGAGCGAGACATCGCATACCTCGCCCAGCCGGTCGATCTGCGGCACCAGGCCGGAGGTCGACAGGGTCACGCGCTTGTTCGCCAGGCCGTAGCCCAGGTCGTCGCGCATGATGTTCATCGCGCGCACCACGTTGTCGAAATTCATGAGCGGCTCGCCCATGCCCATCATCACCACGTTGGTGAGCCGGCGGCGCTGGTGCGGCAGGTTGCCCAGCTGGCGGGCGGCCACCCAGACCTGGCCGATCACCTCGGAAGTGGTCAGGTTGCGGTTGAAGCCCTGGGTGGCGGTGGAGCAGAAGCTGCAGTTGAGCGCGCAGCCCACCTGGCTGGACACGCACAGCGTGCCGCGGCCCTTGTCGGGGATGTAGACCGCCTCGATGGCGTTCTTCGGGTCCATGCCGATCAGCCACTTGATCGTGCCGTCGGCGGACGGTTTCTCCAGCAGGACCTCGGGCGCGCGCACCACCGCGTGCTCATGCAGCTTGGCGCGCAGCGCCTTGCCCAGGTCGGTCATCTGGTCGAAGTCGGTGACGTAGCGGTGGTGGATCCACTTCATCACCTGGTGGGCGCGGTAGCGCTTCTCGCCCAGTTTCTGCTCGAAGAAGTCCTCCAGCCCGGTGCGGTCGAGGTCGAAGATGTTGGTTCGCGCATCGGGCGCGGGAGCGATGGCCGCCCCCGCGGCGGCAACCTGCGGCCGCACGCCTTCGGCGTCCAGCAGGGCAATGTCGATCGCGGTGTCGCGGGGGGCGGTCATGGCAGGCGTCGGCTCAGCGGGCGTAGACGTCGGTGGCCGGGAAGAAGTACGCGATCTCGGTCGCGGCGTTCTCCACGCTGTCGGAGCCGTGCACGGCGTTGGCGTCGATGCTGTCGGCGAAGTCGGCGCGGATGGTGCCGGCCGCTGCTTCCTTCGGGTTGGTCGCGCCCATCAGTTCGCGGTTCTTCGCCATCGCGCCCTCGCCCTCCAGCACCTGGATCATCACCGGGCCGGAGATCATGAACTCGACCAGCGCGCCGAAGAACGGGCGCTCGCGGTGGACGGCGTAGAAGCCTTCGGCCTCGGCCTTCGACAGCTGCTTCATCTTCGAGGCCACGACCTTCAGGCCGGCCTTCTCGAAACGGGTGTAGATCTCGCCAATGACGTTCTTGGCGACGGCATCGGGCTTGATGATGGACAGGGTGCGCTCGAGCGCCATGTGCGGTTCTCCGGGTGGGCGGGCCGCCGGGGACTTCCGGAGCCCGAGGATACAGAAAAAACCCGCGTCTCGACGCGGGTTTAGCCTTGGAAGCTGGCGGAATTCTATCGGAATACGCGCTGCCGTGGAGACAGGGTCGACCCGGGTTTGACGCCTCTTCAGGGGAGGTCTAGCATCAAACAATCGTTTGATTCAGGGCCGCGTGCCGGAGGATCCATGGCCACCGCGCCATTCTCGACCAAGGACCGGATCCTCGGCGCCGCCGAGGAACTGTTCGCCCAGTACGGGTTCAGCGGCACCTCGCTGCGTCAGGTCACCAGCCGCGCGGACGTGAACATCGCCGCGGTGAACTACCACTTCGGCAGCAAGGAAAACCTGGTCAACGAAGTCTTCCGCCGGCGCATGGACGAGATGAGCTCGCACCGGCTGGACATGCTGCGCCGGGTGGTCGCCGAGCAGCCGGGCCAGCTCGAACCGATCCTCGCCGCCTTCGTCGAGCCGGCACTGGCGGTCGCCGGCGACCGGCGCGGTGGTGGCGCCTTCGTGCGCGTGATCGCCCGCGCCTACGCCGAGAAGAACGACACCCTGCGCAAGTTCCTGTCCGAGCAGTACGGCCACGTGCTGCGCGAGTTCGCCCGCGCCATGTCCGCCTGCCTGCCGCACCTGGACAAGGAGCAACTTTACTGGCGGCTGGATTTCGTCGCCGGGGCGCTGACCTATGCCATGGCCGACTTCGGCCTGATCAAGCGCCCGCACGGAGTGAACGAGCAGCAGCACCGCGAACGCGCCGCGCGCGAACTCATCCGTTTTGCCGCGGCTGGAATGAAGAGCTGAAATTCCGCTTTTTCAAGGAGTTATAAAGATGTCCGAGAAACTGCTTGTACGACGCGCGGCCGTGCTGGGCGCCGGCGTCATGGGCGCGCAGATCGCCGCCCACCTGGTGAACGCCGGGGTCGACACCGTGCTGTTCGACCTGCCGGCCAAGGAGGGCAAGCCCAACGGCGTCGTCGAGCAGGCGATCGCCCGGCTGGGCAAGCTCAAGCCGGCGCCGCTCGCCGACAAGTCGCTGGCGGCGAAGATCATCCCGGCCAACTACGAGACCGGCCTGGAGCTGCTGGAAGACTGCGACCTGGTGATCGAGGCGATCGCCGAGCGCATGGACTGGAAGCAGGACCTGTATCGCAGGATCGCCCCCCACGTGCCGGCGCACGCGGTACTGGCAAGCAACACCTCCGGGCTGGGCATCAACAAGCTGGCCGAGGTGCTCCCCGAGCAGCTGCGCCCGCGCTTTTGCGGCGTGCATTTCTTCAACCCGCCGCGCTACATGCACCTGGCCGAGCTGATCCCGGCGCGCGGCACTGAAGACGCCGTGCTGCGGGGGCTCGAGGCCTTCCTCACCACCACCCTGGGCAAGGGCGTGGTCTACGCCAAGGACACCCCGAACTTCATCGGCAACCGCATCGGCGTGTTTTCCATGCTCGCGGCCATGTACCACACCGCCCAGTTCAAGCTCGGCTTCGACACCGTCGATGCGTTGACCGGGCCGGCGATCGGCAGGCCCAAGTCGGCCACCTACCGCACCGCCGACGTGGTCGGCCTGGACACCATGGTCCATGTCATCAACACGATGGCCGAGACCCTGCCCGAGGATCCCTGGCACAAGTACTTCAAGGCGCCGAAGTGGCTGGCGGGCCTGGTCGAGAAGGGCGCGCTGGGCTCCAAGACCGGTGCCGGCTTCTACACCAAGAAGGGCAAGGAGATCCTGGTGCTGGACGTGGAGGCGCAGGACTACCGCCCCTCCTCCAGCGACCTGGACCCGGCGGTCGCGGCGCTGCTGAAGGAGCGCGACCCGGCGAAGAAGTTCGCCGCCCTGCGCGCCAGCACCCACCCGCAGGCGAAGTTCCTGTGGGCCTGCTTCCGCGACACCTTCCACTACAGCGCCTACCACCTCAAGGACATCGCCCTGACCGCCCGCGACGTCGACCTGGCCATGCGCTGGGGCTACGGCTGGTCGATCGGCCCGTTCGAGTCCTGGCAGGCGGCCGGCTGGAAACAGGTGGCCGAGTGGATCGCCGAGGACATCGTCGCCGGCGAGGCGATGAGCCCGGCCGAACTGCCCGACTGGGTGTTCGACGGCCGCGACGGGGTCCATTCCAGCACCGGCAGCTACAGCCCGGGCCGCGATTCGATGGTGCCGCGTTCGAGCCATCCCGTGTACGAGCGCCAGCGGTTCCCCGACGCCCTGCTGGGCGAGAAGGCGTCGAAGGGCCGGACCGTGTTCGAGAACGACGGCATCCGGATGTGGGCCGACGAGGGCGACGACATCGCCGTGGTCGGCTTCAAGACCAAGATGCACACCGTCAACGACCAAGTGCTGGACGGGCTGCAGGAAGCGGTCCGGATCGCCGAGCGCGACTTCGGCGGGCTGGTGATCTGGCAGCCCGGCGAGCCGTTCTCGGCCGGTGCCGACCTGGCCGGGGCACTGGGCCTGCTGCAGTCCGGCGACGCCGAGGGCTTCGATGCGATGGTCGCCAACTTCCAGCGCACCAGCATGGCGATCAAGTACTCGCTGGTGCCGGTGGTGGCGGCGGTGCGCGGCCTGGCGCTGGGCGGTGGCTGCGAGTTCCAGATGCATGCCGCGCACACCGTGCTCGGCCTGGAGAGCTACGTGGGCCTGGTCGAGGCCGGCGTCGGCCTGCTGCCGGCCGGCGGCGGCCTCAAGGAACTGGCGCTGCGTGCCTCCGAGCGAGCGGGCGCGGGCGGCGACGTGTTCGCCGAACTCAAGAACGTGTTTGAGACCGTGGCGATGGCGAAGGCCTCGACCTCGGCCATGGAAGCCAAGGCGCTGGGCCTGGCGCGCCCCACGGACACCGTGGTGTTCAATGCCTTCGAGCTGCTGCACGTGGCCCGGGTGCAGGCACGCGCCATGGCCGCCTCCGGCTACCGCCCGCCCCTGCCCGCCCGCGCCATCCAGGTGGCCGGCGACGTCGGCATCGCGACCTTCAAGATGATGCTGGTGAACATGCTCGAGGGGCGGTTCATTTCCGCGCATGACTACGAGATCGCCACCCGCATCGCCACCGTGCTGTGCGGTGGCCAGGTCGACCGTGGCACGCGTGTCGACGAGGAATGGCTGCTGCGCCTGGAGCGCGAGCACTTCGTGGCCCTGGCGCAGATGCCCAAGACCCAGGAACGCATCGCCCACATGCTCAAGACCGGCAAGCCGCTGAGGAACTGATAGATGACCAGACAGATCCAGGACGCCTACATCGTCGCCGCCACCCGCACTCCGGTCGGCAAGGCGCCGCGGGGCGTGTTCCGCAACACCCGGCCCGACGAGATGCTCGCGCACGTGCTGCGCGCCGTGGTCGCCCAGGCGCCGGGTGTCGACACTAGCCGCATCGCCGACGTGATCATCGGCTGCGCCATGCCCGAGGCCGAGCAGGGCATGAACGTCGCCCGCATCGGTGCGCTGCTGGCCGGCCTGCCGGACACGGTGCCGGCGCAGACCATCAACCGCTTCTGCTCCTCGGGGCTGCAGGCGGTCGCGCTGGCGGCCGACCAGATCCGGCTCGGCCACGCCGACCTGATGCTCGCCGGCGGCACCGAGAGCATGAGCATGGTGCCGATGATGGGCCACAAGGTGGCCATGAGCCCGCAGGTGTTTGCCAGCGACGAGAACGTCGCGATCGCCTACGGCATGGGCATCACCGCCGAGAAGGTCTCGGAGGAATGGAAGGTCTCGCGCGAGGACCAGGACGCCTTCGCCCTGGCATCCCACCAGAAGGCGCTGAAGGCGATCGAGGCCGGCGAGTTCCGCGACGAGATCAGCCCCTACGAGATCGTCTCCCACCTGCCCGACCTGCGCACCGGGAGCATCCGCGAGAAGAAGACCGTGGTCGACACCGACGAGGGCCCGCGGCCGGATACCAGCGCCGAAGGGCTGGCGAAGCTGCGCACGGTCTTCCGCAACGGCCAGTTCGGCGGCACGGTGACCGCGGGCAACAGCTCGCAGATGTCCGACGGCGCCGGGGCGGTGATGCTGGCCTCGGAGAAGGCGGTCAAGGACTACGGGCTGACCCCGCTGGCGCGCTTCGTCAGCTTCTCGGTCGCCGGCGTGCGGCCGGAGGTGATGGGCATCGGCCCGATCGCCGCGATTCCCAAGGCGCTGGAGCAGGCAGGCCTGACCCGCGACCAGATGGACTGGATCGAACTCAACGAGGCCTTCGCCGCGCAGGCGCTGGCGGTGATCCGGGACGTCGGGCTGGACCCGGACAAGGTCAATCCGCTCGGCGGCGCGATCGCCCTGGGCCATCCGCTCGGCGCGACCGGCGCGGTCCGCACGGCGACGCTGGTCCACGGGTTGCGCCGCCGCCAGCAGAAGTACGGCATGGTGACGATGTGCATCGGCACCGGCATGGGGGCGGCGGGGATTTTCGAGGCCTTGTGACCTCACCGCAAGCCGGCGCGTGCAATTTGGGCGTGCCGGTATGTCGTGGTTTGGCGTGCGGCGCAATACGCCGCCCGATGGGCGGCTATTGCGCCGGATCTGCACGCCTCAATCCAGCTCGGTGACCCCGAGCTCCTTCAACGCATCCTGCATCAGCACCTGGGCGGCCTCGCTCAGCTTCTCGTTGTCGAGGGCGTAGCGGATGGTCGCCTCGACCAGGCCGATGTGGGTGCCGCAGTCGAAGCGGGTACCGCGGAACCGGTAGGCATCGACCTGCTGTTCCTGGAGCAGGCGGGCGATCGCATCGGTGAGCTGGATCTCGCCGCCGGCACCGGGCTCGGTGGACTCCAGCAGATCGAAGATCCGCGGCGTGAGCACGTACCGCCCCACGACCGCCAGCGTGCTGGGGGCGTCGTCCGGCTGCGGCTTCTCGACGATCCCGGTGATCCGCCCCTGCCGTTCGCTGAAGTCTTCGGTGGCGACGATGCCGTAGCTGGCGGTCTTTTCCGCCGGCACGTCCTGCACCGCGATGACGCTGCCGCCGGTCGCTTCGGCGACATCGGCCATCTGGCTCAGCGCGCCGGGACCCCGGTTCCAGATCAGGTCGTCGGGCAGCAGCACCGCGAACGGCTCAGCGCCCACCACCGGCTTGGCGCACAGCACCGCATGGCCCAGCCCCAGCGCCTCGGTCTGGGTCACGAACACCGCCCTCACCCGGTCGGGGATGGTGCTGCGGACAAGCTCCAGCTGCTCGGTCTTGCCGGCACGCTCGAGCTTCTGCTCCAACTCGTAGGCCTTGTCGAAATAGTCCGCCACCGCGTGCTTGTAGCGGTTGGTGACGAACACCAGGGTCTCGCAACCGGCCTGGATGGCCTCGTCCACGGCGTACTGGATCAACGGCCGGTCGATGATCGGCAGCATCTCCTTGGGCACGGTCTTGGTTGCGGGCAGGAACCGCGTCCCCAGCCCGGCGACCGGGAACACGGCAGTACGGATACGTCGGGACATCTACACCTTCCTGGCAGTACGTGACGGAAACGCCACCACGGTGGGCGGCACAGCCTCCCGCGGACGGGGTGGCTGGCCGATGGGCTTGAACTCGGGTACGGCGGAGGCCAGCAGCCGCTGCAACCGGTCCAGGTCGTAGCAGGCCGATGCGTCACGCAGCGAGGTCACCGCGGTGCCGATCTCGCCGGCCGAGACGTCGCGCGGTTCGGCCTGGAGGATCTTCGGGTGGCTGGTGGCGCGGTAGCGCTCGTCGGCATGGAACAGCGTCTCGTGCAGCTTCTCGCCCGGACGCAGGCCGGTGTAGACGATCGAGACATCACGCCCCAGCTGCTTGCCGGCCAGGCGCACCATCTGTTCGGCCAGCAGCCGGATCGGCACCGGCTCGCCCATGTCCAGGGTGTAGATCGCCTCGTGGGTGCCGATGGCCGCGGCCTGCAGGATCAGCTGGCAGGCCTCCGGGATGGTCATGAAGTAGCGGGTGACCTCCGGATCGGTGACGGTCACCGGCCCGCCCTTGCGGATCTGCTCGCGGAACAGCGGCACCACGCTGCCGGCCGAGTCGAGCACGTTGCCGAAGCGCACGGTGACGAAGCGCGTATGCCGCTGGTCGGCCAGCCCCTGGCAGACCATCTCGGCCATCCGCTTGGTCGCCCCCAGGATGTTCCCGGGGTCGACCGCCTTGTCGGTGGAGATCAGCACGAAGGTGCCGACCTGGGCATCGCGGCAGGCGCGCGCCAGGGTTTCGGTGGCCAGCACGTTGTTGCGCACCGCCTCGCGCAGCTGGCCCTCCAGCAGTGGCACGTGCTTGTAGGCGGCGGCGTGGAAGACCGCCTCCGGCTGGGCCAGTGCGAGCGCATGCGCCACCACCGCCGGGTCGCCGCAGTCACCCAGCACGCAGGCGAAGTCGAGGTCGGGGAAGTCCCGGCGCAGCGATGCCTCGGCGCGGATCAGGGCAAGCTCGTTGGTCTCCACCAGGGTGATCCGGCGCGCGCCATGGCGGGCGCACTGCCGGCACAGCTCGGAACCGATCGAGCCCCCGGCCCCAGTCACCAGCACCGAGCGCGCCCCCAGCCAGGACCGGATCGACTTCCAGTCCGGCAGCACCGGCTGGCGCCCGAGCAGGTCCTCGATCGCGACCTCTTTCAGCTGGCCCGGCTGCGAGCTGCCGTCCAGCACGTCGCGCAGCCGCGGGACCATGCGGAACGGCAGGCCGGAATGCTCGCACGCGCCCACCACCCGGCGCATCGCCTCCGCGTCCGCCGACGGCATCGCGATCACCAGCAGGCGCGCGGCGGTCTCCCGGGCGATCTCGGCGACGTCCTCGACCTTGCCGAGCACCGGCACGCCTTGCACCTTGGTGCCGCGCAGCCGTCTGGCATCGTCCAGGAAACCGACCGGGTGGTAGTGCCCCAGCCGCCGCAGGTCGCGCACCAGGGCTTCGCCGGAGTGGCCGGCGCCCAGGATCAGGATGCGGGTGGTCCCCTCCCCGCCCCGGTCCATGCCGCTGTCCTTCCAGGCGCGGTACAGCAGGCGCGGGGCGCCCAGCATGCCCATCAGGACCAGGGGGTACAGCACGACCACGGTGCGCGAGACCAGGTCCATGCGGTTGTACAGGAACAGCGCCAGCACGATCGCCACCAGGCCCAGCGCCGAGGCCTTGAAGATGTTCCACAGGTCCGGGACGCTGGCGAAGCGCCACAGGCCCCGGTAAAGGCCCACCCGCCAGAACACCAGCCCCTGCGCGGCGAGCACCAGCCCGACCTCCGGGGACAGCCACGGCATTGGCGGCGGGTTGACCATGACCCCGAAACGCAGCCAGTGCAGGCCCTGCCACACCAGCCAGACCATCGCCAGGTCGTGGACGACCACGGCCAGCCTCGGCAGCGTCCCGGCCCAGCGGTCGCGCCAACCCGTCATGCGTACTCCTCGCTCATTCGGTTCCCGTTTCTCCGCCGGATCGGCCGTGCCGCTGGAGCAGCCACCAGATTGAAGCCGCGCCGGTATACCACCCCGCGCAGATGCAGAGGATGAAGACGGCGTCCACGTCCCTGCAGGCCCAGGCAAGCACCAGTCCCGCCACGGTCCACGCGCCATAGGCGAGCGTGACCGGCACATGCCCCACCCGGCGTGCCCAAGCCTGGTAGGCGTGCTGGACATGCGGCGTCCACCAGCGCTCACCGCGCACGACGCGCCGGCCGAGGGTCAGCCCCGCGTCGACCAGGAACGCCGACAACGGCAGGAACAGCAGCAAGCCGGACGCCGGGCCGGCGCCGGCGCCGAACACGCCCCCCAGCGCCGCCAGTGCAAAACCGAGCGCACCACTGCCCACGTCACCCATGAAGATCCGGGCGCGCGGGAAATTGTACGGCAGGAAGCCCGCGCATGCCGCCGCCAGGGCCAGGGCGACCAGGAAGCCGCCCCCGTCCAGCGCCGCTGCCAGCCCGGCCGCCACCAGCAGCGCCTGGCTTGCGGCGATGCCGTTGATCCCGTCCATGAAGTTCCAGACATTGACCAGCACCAGGATCGCCGCGAACACCGCAGCCGCGAGCGGCCACGCGCCCCCGGCCCGCCACAGGGCAAGCGCGAACACCGCCGCCGCCACCGCGTGCACCACCAGCCGCAGCCAGGGCGAGAGCGGCCGGTGGTCATCCAGCAGGCCGACCAGCGCGACCAGCGCCAGTCCCACGGCGAATGCCCCGGCGACGCCCGGATGCACCGGTCCGGCAAGTCCCGCCGCCGCCCCGGCAAGGCCCAGCAGCAGCACCGCCACGATCGCGATCCCGCCCCCCCTCGGCGTGGCCGTGGAGTGGCTGCGACGCTCACCGGGATGGTCGAGCAGGTCCCGGTGCACGGCGTATGCGCGCGCCAGCCAGGTACCCAGCGCCGCCGCGGCGGCCAGCACGGCAAAGACCGCCCACGCGGCAGCAACGGGTACCGGAATGGCCACCGTTCACACCACGGCGTAGTTCAGCATCGGCTTGATCGAGCCCCATTCCTTGCAGCTGGGGCATTGCCAATGGTGGCTGCGCGCGCCGAAGCCGCAACGGTTGCAGCGGTAACTCGGATTGCGCACCAGCAACTGGTCGGTGATGTTGCCCAGGTCCTTCAGGGTCGCGACCGGATCGGCGCCCTCGGCCAGGCTGAGCTCGATCAGCGCCGCCTCGCCGCGGACCGAGGGCCGGTCCTTGAGTTCCTTGGCCAGGAACGCACGGGCCGCCGGCACGCCGTCCTGGCCCTCCAGCATCCGGGTGAGCGCCAGCACCGGGGCGATGCCGCGGTAGTGCTCGCTCATCTCCGACAGGAAGGCGCGCGCACCGGTGGGGTCGCCGACCCGCTCGTAGCAGGCCAGCAGCGCCGGCATCACTTCCGGCAGGTAGTCCGGGTCGTGGCGGGCCACCCGCTCGAAGGCGCGGATCGCGGCGACCTCGTTGCCGGCCTCGACCTCGATGCGGCCCTCGAGCATGCCCGCGCGGACCGAGTTGGCGTCGGCCTGGTAGGCGCGGGCAACGGCGTCGCGCGCGGCCGCCTCGTCGCCGTTGGCGCGATGCCGGTCGGCCAGCTCGCACTCGAACTGGGCGATCAGCTTGCCCATCGGCTCGTCGGTCGCGTCTTCGTAGCGCCGGGCGTTCTCGATCGCCTTGGGCCAGTCGCGCTCGGCCTGGTAGATGTTGATCAGGTGCCGCAGCGCCAGCGGCGCGCGCATGTCCAGGTCGACCAGGTCGCTGAACACGGTCTCGGCGCGGTCCAGCAGCCCGGCGCGCATGTAGTCCTCGCCCAGCGCCAGCAGCGCCTGGACCTTCTGCGGGTCGCTGAGCCCCGGACGCTGCACCAGCGCCTGGTGCAGGCGGATGGCGCGGTCGACCTCGCCGCGGCGGCGGAACAGGTGGCCCAGCGCGACCTGGGTCTCGAAGGTGTCCTTGTCGAGCTCGGCGATGTGCAGGAACAGCTCGATCGCCTTGTCGGGCTGCTCGTTGAGCAGGTAGTTCAGGCCGCGGAAATAGGTCGTCGACAGGCGGCTGACCTGGGTGTCGCTGTGGCGCTCGCCACCGCGCCGGCCGACCACCCACCCGCTGACCGCCGCGATCGGCAGCAGCAGGAAGAACCAGAACCACTCGCTGATGAAGTCCATCCGCTCAGGGCCTCCCGGCCGGGGGCGGAGGCGGTGCGCCAGCCGGCCGCATCCGCCCGGCCGCGACCGCCAGGCCGCCCAGCAACGCGCCCAGCAGCAGCGCGACGATCAGCGCGATGCCCAGGTTGGCGGGGATCCCGGCGAAGCCGAGGTTGACGACCACCGGCTGCACGTTGAGCGCACCCACAAGGGCGCCCAGCAGGATGCAGGCAATCGCGATCAGCAATCGGATCAGACGCATGGTGGCTCCAGGACGGCTGCACAGGGGCGACAAGCTTAGCCGCCCGGGCGGGCCTGCAGCCACAGCGCGGCGTCAGTCGTTCTCGTCGACCGGCATCACGTCGCTGACGCGCTCGCGCAGCTCCTTGCCGGGCTTGAAATGGGGGACATGCTTGCCCGCCAGGGCGACCGGTTCACCGGTCTTGGGGTTGCGGCCCATGCGTGGCGGACGGTAGTGCAGCGAAAAGCTGCCGAACCCGCGGATCTCGATCCGCTCGCCGTCGGCCAGGGTCGCGGCCATGGCCTCGAGCAGCGTCTTCACTGCCAGGTCCACGTCCTCGGCCTTCAGGTGCGGCTGGCGGCGCGAGAGCATCTCGATTAGTTCGGATTTGGTCATGGTCGGTTTCTTGCCGGGTCCCGGGGCCGGGAAAGAAGTCGGGCCACGCCCGGTGCCGGCCTCCAGCGCCGGCTGATACGAAGACGGCCCGACCACGGGGCCGGGCCGCCATCGACAGGTGGCGCCCGCAAAGCGGGCACCACCACGGTCCGCAGCTTACTCGGACTTGTTGCCCAGCTGCTCGCGCAGCAGCGCGCCCAGCTTGGTGGTGCCACTGGCAGCGTCGGCACTGGCGCGGTTGTAGTCGGAGACGGCTTCCTGCATCTCCGCCTCGTCCTTGGCCTTGATCGACAGCTGCATCTGGCGGCCCTTGCGGTCCATCCCGATGAAGCGCGCCTCGACCTCCTCGCCCACCTTCAGCACCTTGCTGGCATCGTCCACGCGGTCACGCGAGATGTCGCGCGCGGCGATGTAGCCCTCGATGCCGTCGGCCAGTTCGACCAGCGCGCCCTTGGCGTCCACTTCCTTGATGGTGCCGGTGACGACCGAGCCACGGGTGTTCGACGCCATGTACTGGCCGAACGGATCCTGCTCCATCTGCTTGATGCCCAGGCTGATGCGCTCGCGCTCCGGGTCCACCGCCAGCACCACGGCCTCGACGGTATCGCCCTTCTTGAACTCGCGGACGATGTCCTCGCCGGTGGTGTTCCAGCTGATGTCCGACAGGTGCACCAGGCCATCGATGCCGCCGTCCAGGCCGATGAAGATGCCGAAGTCGGTGATCGACTTGACCTGGCCCTCGACCTTGTCGCCCTTCTTGTGCAGGACGGCGAAGGTCTCCCACGGGTTGGAGGTGACCTGCTTCATGCCCAGCGAGATGCGGCGACGCTCCTCGTCCACGTCCAGCACCATGACCTGGACCTCGTCGCCGACCTGCACGATCTTGGACGGGTTGACGTTCTTGTTGGTCCAGTCCATCTCGGACACGTGCACCAGGCCCTCGACGCCCGGCTCGATCTCGACGAACGCACCGTAGTCGGTGACGTTGGAGACCTTGCCGAACACGCGGGTCTCGGACGGGTAGCGGCGGGAGATGTTGTCCCACGGATCCTCGCCCAGCTGCTTCAGGCCCAGGCTGACGCGGTTGCGCTCGCGGTCGTACTTGAGCACGCGGACGTCCAGTTCCTGGCCGACCTCGACCACCTCGGACGGATGGCGCACGCGCTTCCAGGCCATGTCGGTGATGTGCAGCAGGCCGTCGATGCCGCCGAGGTCGACGAACGCACCGTAATCGGTGAGGTTCTTGACCACGCCCTTGAGCACGGCGCCCTCGACCAGCTTCTCCATCAGCGCCTCGCGCTCCTCGGAGTGCTCGCTCTCGACGACGGCACGGCGGGAAACCACGATGTTGTTGCGCTTGCGGTCGAGCTTGATGAGCTTGAACTCCAGCTCCTTGCCCTCGAGGTAGGTCGAGTCGCGCACCGGGCGCACGTCGACCAGCGAGCCCGGCAGGAAGCCGCGCACGTCCTTGATGTCGACGGTGAAGCCGCCCTTGACCTTGCCGCTGATGCGGCCGGTGATGGTCTCGTTGTTCTCGAGGGCTTCCTCGAGCTCGTCCCACACCATGGCGCGCTTGGCCTTCTCGCGCGAGAGGATGGTCTCGCCGAAGCCGTTCTCGATGGCGTCGAGCGCGACCTTGACGTCGTCGCCGACGGCCACCTCGAGCTCGCCCTCCTCGTTCCGGAACTGCTCGATCGGCACGATGCCTTCGGACTTCAGCCCGGCGTTGATCACCACCACGTCGCCGCGGATCTCGACAACATGGCCGGTGACGATGGCACCCGGCTTCAGCTTGGCGAGGCGGGCCTCGCTCTGTTCGAACAGTTCGGCAAATGATTCGGTCATTGGAAAATTTTCCGGTTTGACAAACGGGCCTCGGCTGCCGTGGATCCGCCGGCGCTGGACGTGCCGTGCGGCGGCCTTGCCTGGCCCACCCGTTTGATATGGTGCGGACAGGCCACACCGGTCTGGTTGGTGGATCCGCCGCGTCGTGCGGCGGGGCTTGCTGCGTTACTTCGTCATTGCGTGTTGCGTACCGCGGTGTTGCGTATTGCTGCTACGACTGCTGCGACCGGCCACGGCCGGCTTGCGAGACGACCGCAAGCACGCGCCCGACGACTTCCTCGATGTCCAGCCCGGTGGTATCGACCGTGACCGCGTCGGCGGCCGGACGGAGCGGCGCCACCGCGCGGCTGGCATCGCGCGCATCGCGGGCGAGGATCTCCCGCAGCAGACCGCTCAGGTTAACGGAAACCCCCTTGTCGCTCAACTGCTTATAGCGGCGCTCCGCCCGCTCCTCGGCACTGGCGGTCAGGAACACCTTGGCCCCGGCATCGGGGAAGATCACCGTGCCCATGTCGCGGCCGTCGGCAACCAGCCCGGGCGCTTGCCTGAATGCGCGCTGGCGCTCCTTCAACGCCTCGCGGACCTCGGGGATGGCGGCGATCGCGGACGCCGCCGCGCCGGCGGTCTCGGTCCGCAGTTCCCCGGTGGCGTCGCTGCCGTTCACCAGCACCCGCAGTTCGCCGCCCTCTTCGCGGAAGTCGACCACGGTGTCGAAGGTGCAGCGCACCAGGGCCGCGGGATCGGCCAGGTCGATGTCGCCCCAGCCGGCGGCGACCCCCACCGCGCGGTACAGCGCGCCCGAGTCCAGGTAGTGCCAGCCCAGGCGCTCGGCCACCAGGCGGCTGATGGTGCCCTTGCCCGAGCCGGACGGGCCATCGATGGTCAGGACCGGCGCGGCGCCGGTCGGTTGCGTGTCATTGTCCATGGGGCGCCATTATCCGGTCCCGTGGCGCAGCCGGCCATGCCCATCGCACCCTGCATGGCCACTTGCGCGCCGCTCCGCATGCGGGCTAGACTTGCGGGCTTGCCGAATCAACACTCGCACCGAGGTCTGTCATGAAGGTCCTGTCCTCCCTGAAGTCGGCGAAGACCCGTCACCGCGACTGCAAGGTCGTTCGCCGTCGCGGCAAGGTCTTCGTGATCTGCAAGTCGAACCCGCGTTTCAAGGCGCGCCAGCGCTGAGACCGCCGGCCCCGGCCTGCACCGTCGAAAGCCGCCCCCGGGCGGCTTTCTTCGTTGTGGGACCGCGGGCGGCACGCATGCGCGGGCCGCTGCGTACAATCCGCCCGGGGAGTGCCGCCGGCCGGCGGCACACGGACAAAACGCCAACACGGGGAACCCGGATGAACAAGACCATTGCCGCATTGCCGCTGCTCGCCCTCCTGGCGACCGCCAGCCTCGCCGCCGGCGACGCCCATGCCGACACCCTGTTGATCGACCGCGCCGCCGGCAAGCAACAGGCCGTGGTGCCGGTACGCGGGCAGACCATGGCCCAGGTCGTCTCGCGCTTCGGCGAACCGTCCGAGCGGCTCGACCCGCGCGGCGGCCAGAAGTCGCAGTGGCCGACCATCAACCGCTGGTCCTACCCGCAGTTCACCGTCTACTTCGAGCAGGACCGCGTCATCGACGTGGTCGCCAACCGCGCGCACCCCAACGAGATCGGGCCCAAGCCCCCGGTGCTTTGAGCGCCGCCGGAGACCGAATGAGCAAGTCCGCACGCTTCCCCGCCGAGTGGGAGCCGCAATCCGCCATCCTGATCGCCTGGCCCCACGCCGGGACCGACTGGGCCGCCCGCCTGGGCGAGGTCGAGGAAACCTATATCGCGCTGGTCGCGGCGATCACCCGCTTCCAGCCGGTCGTGGCGTGCGTCGCCGACGAGGACGTGGAGGCCTACGCCCGGGCCCGGCTGTCCTCGGCCCGGGTGGACATGGACCGGGTGCGGTTCATCGAGATCGAATACGACGACACCTGGCTGCGCGATACCGGGCCGGTGACCCTGCATGGCGCCGAGGGTTTCGAGCTGCTGGACTTCCGTTTCACCGGCTGGGGCGGGAAGTTCGGCGCCTCGCGCGATGACCGCCTGGTAGAAGGACTGGTGGAGCGCGGGGTGTTCACCGCGGCCCGCCACGTGGACATCGACTTCGCCCTCGAGGGCGGTGCCATCGAGACCGACGGCGCCGGCACCCTGCTCAGCACCTGGCAGTGCCTGGCCGAGCGGCACCCCGGCAAGAGCCGCGACGAGGTCGGTGCGGCGCTGGCCGCCAGCCTGCACCAGGACCGGGTGCTGTGGCTGGACCACGGCTACCTGGAAGGCGACGACACCGATGCCCACGTCGACACCCTCGCCCGCTTCGCCGCCGCCGACGCGATCGTCTACCAGGGCTGCGACGATCCGCAGGACACGCACCATGACGAGCTGCTGCGGATGGCGACCGAACTCGCCGCGCTGCGCACCGCCGACGGCCGTCCCTACCGGCTGTTCGAGCTCCCGTGGCCACGGCCGGTACTCGACGACGGCCGCCGCCTGGCCGCCAGCTACGCCAATTTCCTGGTCATCAACGGCGCGGTACTGATGCCGGCCTACGATGACCCTGCCGACGGGCGTGCGGCCGCGGTGCTGGCCGAGGCCTTCCCCGGGCGCGAGATCATCCAGGTGCCGTGCAAGCCGCTGATCTGGCAGAACGGCAGCCTGCACTGCATCACCATGCAGCTGCCCGCCGGCGTCCTCGCCTGACACGACGGAGTTCCCCATGAAGCACGACATCCTTCCCGTCGCCCTGGTGCAGGAGTGCAACCACGGCGATGCCGAGGCCAACCTGGCCGTCATCGAACAGCGGGTGGCCGAGGCCGCCGCGCAGGGCGCGAAGCTGGTGCTGCTGCAGGAGCTGCACAACGGCGCCTACTTCTGCCAGCACGAATGCGTCGACGAGTTCGACCTGGCCGAGCCGATCCCCGGCCCCAGCACCGAGCGGCTGGGCCGGCTTGCCGCGCGGCACTCGGTGGTGATCGTGGCCTCGCTGTTCGAGCGCCGCGCCGCCGGGCTGTACCACAACACCGCAGTGGTGCTGGAGGCCGACGGCTCGCTGGCCGGCAGGTACCGCAAGATGCACATCCCCGACGACCCGGGCTTCTACGAGAAGTTCTACTTCACCCCGGGGGACCTGGGCTTCGAGCCGATCGACACTTCGGTCGGGCGCCTGGGCGTGCTGGTGTGCTGGGACCAGTGGTACCCGGAGGCCGCGCGGCTGATGGCACTGGCCGGTGCCGAGGTCCTGCTCTACCCCACCGCGATCGGCTGGGATCCGCTCGACGACCAGCCCGAGAAGGACCGCCAGCGCGATGCCTGGATCCTCAGCCACCGCGGCCACGCCGTGGCCAACGGCCTGCCGGTGCTGTCGTGCAACCGGGTCGGTCACGAGCCCTCGCCGCTCGGTGCCTCGGGGGTGGACTTCTGGGGCCATAGCCACGTGCTCGGGCCGCAGGGCGAGTTCCTCGCGCTGGCCGACACCGGCGCGCAGGTCCTGATGGCCGAGCTCGACATGAAGCGCAGCGAGGACGTGCGGCGGATCTGGCCGTTCCTGCGCGACCGCCGGATCGATGCCTACGGCGACCTGCTCCGGCGGTACCGTGACTGATCCGGCCGGACTCCTGCACGGCCAGCCGTACGAGCAGGTCGAACGCGACGGCGTGCACTACCTGCTGCTGGGCACCGCCCACGTCTCGCGCGAGAGCGTGGAAGCGGTGCGCGATGCGATCGGCAGCGGGCAGTTCGACGCCGTCGCCGTGGAGCTGGACCCGCAGCGGCTGCAGGCCCTGACCGACGCCGACTCGCTGGCCCGGCTCGACCTGGTGGAGGTCATCCGCTCCGGGCGCACCGCGATGTTCGCCGCCAACCTGGCGCTGGCGGGCTACCAGCGGCGGCTGGCCGAGCAGTTGGGCATCGAGCCGGGCGCCGAGCTCAAGCGCGCGGTGCTGGAGGCCCGCGCCCGCGAGTTGCCGGTGCACCTGATCGACCGTGACGTCGGCCTGACCTTCCGCCGCGCCTCCGCCAGCCTGGGCTGGTGGGGCCGGGCGAAGCTGGGCGGCGGCCTGCTGACCTCGCTGTTCGTCAACGAGGAGGTCAGCGGCGAGCAGATCGAAAAGCTCAAGCAGGGCGACATGCTCGAGGCCAGCTTCGAGGAGTTCGCCAGCGACAGCCCGGAGATCTACGAGACCGTGATCGCCGAGCGCGACCGCTACATGGCCGCGCGCCTGCGCCAGCTGCGCCAGGACACCAACCTGGACGGCGAGGTGCGGGTGCTCGCGGTGGTCGGCGCCGGGCACCTGCGGGGCCTGGCCGCGCACCTGCGCGAGGACCGGGAACCCGCCGCCGCGGTGCGCGCCGATCTCGAGTCGATTGCGGAAAAGAGCAGCATCCCCTGGTTCACCCTCGGCCTGGCCGCGTTCGTGGTCGGCGGCTTCGCCTGGGGCTTCTGGCAGGGTGGGCTGGACGTGGGGGCCGACCTGCTGCTGCAGTGGGTGCTGGCCACCGGCATCCTCGGCGCGATTGGCTGCACCATCGCCGGCGGGCATCCGCTGAGCATCCTGGTGGCCTTCCTCGCCTCGCCCATCACCCCGCTGCATCCGGCACTGGCCTCCGGCACCCTGAGCGCGCTGACCGAAGCCTGGATCCGCAAGCCGACCTACGCCGACTTCCTGGCCCTGCGCGACGATGTGCAGAGCGTGCGCGGCTGGTGGCGCAACCGGGTGGCCCGGGTGCTGCTGAACTTCTTCCTCACCAGCCTGGGTACGGCGATCGGCGTCTGGACGGGTGGGCTGCGGATGCTGGGGCGGTTGTTCGGGTAAGGGGGGCGAGGTGTCGCGAGCCGGCATACGGCGCAATACGGCGTTCCGCCTGTTGCGCCCTGCGGTCGCCGGTGCACGCAGGGCGCAATAGCCGAAGGCGTATTGCGCCGCAACCTCACGCCCCCGGCGTCGCCACTCCACCCGCCTGGCCACCCGCCTGTTCCCCCCGCGCCCGCCGCAGCAGGCGCTTTGTGGCGATGCTCAGGTCATCCAGGATCGCGTAGATGGTCGGCAGGAACAGCAGGCTGACCACCGTCGAGAACGCCAATCCGCCCGCGACCGCGCGGGCCATCGGCGAATAGGTCAGCCCGCCCAGCACCACCGTCTCGCTCAGCGAGATCGGGATCATCGCCAGGATCGCCGTGCCCATGGTCATCAGGATCGGCCGCAGGCGCTCGCGGCTGCCCTCGACCAGCGCGTCGGTCCGGCCCATGCCGCCACGGCGACGGTTGTTGATGTGCTCGACCATCACGATGCCGTTGTTCACCACCACGCCCATCAGCACCAGGATGCCGATGAAGGCCATCACCGAGAACGAGGTGCCGGTGATCCAGAACAGCCAGAACACGCCGAAGATCGAGAACACCACGCAGCTCATGATCGCCGAGGGGAACAGCAGCGACTCGAACACCGCCGCCATCACCACGTAGATCATCACCAGCGCCAGCAGGGTGTTGAACAGCATCTGGTTCATCGCCTGGGCGTCTTCCTCGAAGCTGCTGCCGCCGAAGCTGTGGCCGTAGCCCGGCGGGAAAGCGATGCGACCCAGCGCCCGCTCCATCGCCTGGCGGGCCTGCTGGGTGGTCGCGTCCGGGGCCAGGTTGGCGACGATCGGCAGCGAGGTCTGGCGGTCGCTGCGCTGGATCCGCGAGGCCACCGGACTGGCGGTGATCTCGACCATGCTCATCAGCGGCACGCTGCGCCCGTCGGGCGCGGTGACGGTGAACGAGGCCAGGTCCTCCATCCCGTACTCCTGGGCGCCCTCGAAGCGCACCCAGACCGGGATCTCGTCCTGCCCGCGGCGGAACTCGCGCAGCTGCGCGCCGCGCAGCGCCAAGCCGACGAAGCGCGAGACCTGCTCGGCGCTGAAGCCGAACGAGGCGGCACGCTCGCGGTCCACCCGCACCCGCAGCTCGTTGCCGGTATCGCCCTGGTCGATCCGCACATCGCGCAGCGCCGGCTCGGCCTGCAGCAGCGGCAGCACATCGGTGGCCAGCTCCTGCAGCACGGCGGTGGAGTCGCCCACCAGCTCGACCTGCAGGTTCTGCCCGCCACCACCACCGCCGCCGCCCTGCCCGCCCTGCGAGCCGACCCGGATCTCGGCGCGCGCCGACTTCGGGATCCCCTCGCGGATCTGCTCGACCAGCTGCTCGACCCGGCCGCTGCCGGCGACGAAGTCGACCTGGGTACCGGCGTTGCCGCCTTCCGAGAACCACGAATAGACCTGGCGGATCCGCAGCGCCTCGCGATGCGCCTGCAGGTAGTCCTCGACCCGCGCGACCTCGGCGGAGACCTCCTCCAGCGGGTAGTTGCCATGCCAGCGGTAGCCGATCTGGACCTGGTCGGTGCTGCCATCGCTGAACATGTCGAACTGGGTCTGGGTCATCGGCACGATGCTGAGCAGCATGATCGCCACGATGCCGGCCACGCTCCAGCCCCGGTGCTCCAGGGTCCAGCGCAGCAGGCGCGCGTAGCGGCGCTGCATGCGGGCGATCAGCCCGTCCGGGCTGTGCACCGCCGGCGGGGTCTTCATGCGCGCCGAGAGCATCGGGATCAGGCTCACCGCGACCAGCCACGACGCCAGCAGCGAGACCGAGATGGTGATCGCGATCTGCGCCATGAAGATGGTGATGTTGTTGGTCTCGCTTAGCAGGTTGGGCACGAACACGATGACGTGCGACAGGGTGCCGGCCGACAGCGCGATCGCCACGTGGCGGGTACCGAGGATCGAGGCGAGCATCGGCTGGTCGGGCATCCGCTCGCGCTCCTGGTAGATGCTCTCCACCACCACCACCGCGTTGTCGACCAGCATGCCGACCGCCAGCAGCAGGCCCATCAGGCTGAGCACGTTCAGGGTGACCCCGGCGAAGTACATGAAGCCCAGCGTCATCACGAAGCAGATCGGGATCGCCAGGGTGACCATCAGCGTCGACGGCCAGTGACGCAGGAAGAAGAACAGCACCGCGATCGACAGCAGCAGGCCGACCAGCCCGGCCTCGCCCAGCTCCAGCAGCGAATCGGTGACCTCCTCGCCCATGTCGTTGATGACCTTGACCTCGATCCCGCCCAGTTCGGGGCGCGCGCGGATCCGCTCGACCTCCTCCTTGACCAGCCGCGAGACCTCCACCAGGTTCGCGCCGCGCTCCTTGTAGATCTCCAGGCCCACCGCGGGGCGGCCGTCCAGCCGCCGGCCCATCTGCAGCCGGGCCGGCTGGTAGTTCACCGTGGCGATGTCGCCCAGGCGGGTACCGCGCTCGTCGAGCACCAGTCCGCGCAACTGCTCGATGTCCTCCAGCTCGCCCCTGGGCTGCACCCGCAGCCGCCGGCCGGCATCCTCGATCTCGCCCGCCGACACCGAGAAGTTCGCCTGCTGCAGGCGCTGGGTCAGCTGGTTGAGGTCGATGCCGTGCGCGACCAGCCGGTCGGGATCGATGGCGACCTCGACCTCGTTGGCCGCCGCGCCGCCGATCTCCACCCGCGCCACACCCGCGATGCGCTCCAGGTGGCCTCGGAACTCGCGGTCGATCAGGTCGTACTGCCAGCGCAGGTCGGTGCTGCCGGCCAGCCGCACCTGCAGCACCGGCTGGTCGCTGGTCGACCACTTGTGGACGAAGTAGCGGCGCAGGTCGTCGGGCAGCTCGCCGCGGATCGCGTCGATCCGCTCGCGCGCCTCCGAGGCGGCGATGGCGATGTCGCGGTCCCAGTCGGAGAACTCCATGAACACCCCGGCGCCATCGGCGGTGGCGTTGCCCTGCATCCGCTTGATGCCGGTCATGGTCGCCAGCGCCTCCTCGGCCGGGCGCAGCACCGTGCGTTCGACCTCCTCCGGCGTGGAGCCCTCGTACGGCAGCTGCACGTACAGGAACGGCGCGGAGACATCCGGCAGCGCCTCCAGCGGCAGCCGGAACGCGGCGATCAGCCCGATCACCACCATCGACACGAACAGCATGATGGTGGTGACCGGCCGCCGCAGGCTCAGCTCGGCGATACTCATGCCGGCTGCTCCGTGCCCTCGTCGCCGGCGCCGTCAGCCGCCGCGCCGTCAACGGCGATGCGACGGGCACGTTCGCGGTAATAGCCGTCGGCACGGCGGTCGAGCAGGTCGTAGACCACCGGGATCACCACCAGGGTCAGTAGCGTCGACACCACCAGCCCGCCGATCACCGCGATCGCCATCGGCGAGCGGACCTCGGCGCCGGCCCCGGTGGCCAGCGCCAGTGGCAGGAAGCCGAACAGCGTGCACAGCGTGGTCATGATGATCGGCCGCAGGCGCGAACGCGCACCCTCGATCAGCGCCTCGCGCTTGGCCACCCCGGCCTCGCGCAGCTGGTTGACCTTGTCGATCAGGATGATCGCGTTCTTGGTCACCAGCCCGACCAGCAGGATCAGGCCGATGAACACCACCACCGAGATGGTGTGGCCGGTCACCAGCAGCGCCAGCACCGCGCCGACCATCGCCAGCGGAATGGTGAACAGGATCACGAACGGGTGCAGCAGCGACTCGAACTGCGAGGCCATCACCAGGTAGACCAGGAAGATCGCCAGGCCGAAGGCGAACATCAGCGAACGCGCCGACTCGGCCAGCTCCTCGCCCTGGCCGCCGATGTGCATGCCCACGCCCGCCAGCGGCTGGGCGGCGACCATCCGCCGCACGTCCTCCACCGCGGTGCCCAGGTCGATGCCGCGCAGGTTGGCCGAGACCACCGCCACGCGCACCTGGTCGGCACGGTGGATCTCGCTCGGGCCGGTGGTCGGGACCACGTCGGCGACGCTCGACAGCCGCACCGCGGCACCGCCGGGCGCCGGCACCAGCAGGTCGCCGATCGAGGCCACCGAGGTGCGGTCGCCTTCGCGCGCCCGGACCAGCACGTCGATCTTGCGGTCCTGGAAGCTGTAGCGGGTGGCCACCTCGCCGCGCACCTTGGTCACCACCACGTCGGCGATGTCGCGGGTGGTCAGCCCGTAGGCCGCCGCGCGCTCCTGGTCGAAGATGATCTGGATCTCCGGGTAGCCCTGCTCCACCGTCGAGCTGACGTCGGCGTAGTTCGGACTGGAGCGCAGCATCGCCGCGAGCTGCCGGCCGGCGGTCTCCAGCTCGCCCAGGTCATGGCCGGACAGCTCGATCTCCAGCGGGGTGGAGAAGCTCAGCAGTTCCGGCCGGGCGAAGTCGACCTGCGCTTCCGGGTAGTCGCGCATGGTCGCGCGCAGGTGCTCGGTCACCGTGGCCTCGACCTGCTGGCTGCCGCCACCGGCCATCACCACGGTCAGCTTGCCGATGTTGTCGCCGCTCTCGGTGGGGCTGGCGTCCAGCCGCGTGCCGCTGCCGCTGACACCGTACAGCGCATGCACGCCGGCCTCGCCGGCATGCCGCGACTGGACCTTCGCCACCAGCGCGTCGGTCTCGCGCAGCGGCGTGCCCGGCGGCAGCTTGGCGGTCATGGTGAAGCGGTCCTGGGCCAGCTGCGGGATCAGGTCCGCGCCCAGCAGCGGCACCATCGCCATCGCCGCCACGAACACCAGCACCGCCGTTCCAAGCGTCAGCGCCGGGCGCGCCAGCGCGGACGGCAACAGGCGCAGGTAGCCGCGCTCGGCGCGCCCGTAGGGCGCCATCGCCAGGTCGCTGGCCCTGCCCATCACCGGGGCGACCACGCGTACCAGCCCGCGCCAGGCGCGCACGAACAGCCAGGCGATGCCGAAGAACAGGAAGCGCACGCTGCCGGAGATCCCGCGGCGGGTGGCCGCCGCCGGCCGGCCCAGCCTCGAGCGCGGCTGCCACGCCGGGCGCGGCGCTTCCTCCGGGAAGGCCAGCGGCGCGCGCCCCTTCAGTGCGGTGAGCATCGGGATCAGCATCATCGCCACCAGCAGCGAGATCGCGATCGCGATCGCCACCGTCAGCGCCTGGTCCCTGAACAGCTGCCCGGCGATGCCTTCCACGAACACCAGCGGCAGGAACACCGCGATGGTGGTCAGGGTCGAGGCGACCACCGCCATGCTGACCTCGCGGGTCCCGGCGACCGCCGCCTGCAGGATGCCCAGCCCACGCTCGCGCGCCTTGGCGATCGACTCCAGCACCACGATCGAGTCGTCCACCACCAGTCCGGTCGCCAGCGCCAGCCCGCCCAGGCTCATCACGTTCAGGCTCAGGTCCAGCTGGTCCATGAAGAAGAACGTGGTGATGATCGAGACCGGCAGCGACAGGCCGATCACGAACGTGCTCCAGCCGTCGCGCAGGAACAGGAAGATCACCAGGATCGCCAGCAGGCCGCCGATCACCGCATCCTTCTTCAGGTCGTCGATCGCCTGGCGGATGAAGGTCGACTGGTCCTCGATCACGGTCAGCCCGATGCCCGCGGGCACCTGCCCGCGGATCTGCTCCAGCCGGGCATGGACCGCCTCCGCGGTGGACACGGTGTTGGCGTCACCCTCCTTGTAGATGGCCAGCTCGACCGCCTCGTGTCCGTCCAGGCGGATGATCGCATCGCGCTCCTTGTGGCCGCTGCGCACCTCGGCCACGTCGCGCAGGCGCACCGGCACCCCGCCGGCCACCGTGTTGCCGCCACCGGAAGCGGTCTGCACCGAGGCCGCCGCGGCCATGGCCGCCGACGAACCGGTGGCCGCCGCGACCCGGGCCATCTCCATCGCCGCCGATTCCGCCGCGTCATTGCCGGCGCTGCGCACGGTGACCAGCATCGCGCCGATCTCCTCGACGCTGGCGAACTGGTTGACGGTGCGCACCAGGTAGCGCTGCGACCCCTCCTCCAGGCTGCCGCCGGACAGGTTGACGTTCTCCTGCGCCAGGCGCTGGACCACGGTCGACAACGGCAGGTTGAGCTGGGCCAGTTTCTGCTGGTCGATCAGCACTTGGATCTCGTCCTCGTAGCCGCCGGCCACCTTGACCGCGGCCACGCCGGTGACCGGCTCCAGCCGCTTCCTCAGGTCCTCGTCCGCGTACTGGCGCAGTCCGGTCAGCGCCGCGTCGTCCTCGGCCGCGGTGGCCGCGAGCGCCAGCCGCACGATCGGTTCGGTGGAGGGATTGAAACGCAGCAGCACCGGCGGCTCGGCGTCCAGCGGAAGCTGCAGCGCTTCCATCTTGTCGCGGACCTCTAGGCTGGCCTGGTCCATGTCGGTGCCCCAGGCGAACTCCAGCACCACGTCGCTCTGCCCGGTGCGCGAGACCGACTTCAGCCGGCGCAGGCCCTTGACCACGCCGACCGCCTCCTCCACCCGCTCGGTGATGAGGGTCTCGATCTCCGCCGGCGCGGCGCCGGTGTACTCGGTGCGCACCGTGAGCGTCGGATAGCTCAGGTCCGGCAACAGGTTGACCTTGAGGTTGCCCAGCGCGATCAACCCGAACAGCACCAGGCTGATCATCAGCATCGCCACGGTGACCCGACGGCGGGTGGAGAACTCGACCAGGCTGAAGCCCGGTGCGGAATCCGGCGCGTCCGGGCGCGGCTGTCCCGCGCGCGCGGGATCGTGCGGCGTGTCGGTCATGTTCGGGCTCCCGGGTCAGTCCTGGACGGCAGCGGGGGCGGCATCACCCGCCTGGCCGGCGGCGACCGCCGGGGCATCCGGGTCGATCACGGTGACCTTGCCGCCATCGCGCACCGCGGCCTTGCCGGCGACCACCACCCGGGCCCCGGGGGCCACGCCCTCGCGGACCTCGACCCAGGCGCCGTCGACATAGCCCAGCTCGACCGGCGTGCGCACGGCGATGCCGTCGTCGACCACCAGCACTTCGGCCTTCACACCCTGCGCGTCGACCAGCGCCGCGCGCGGCACCACCAGCGCGTCGGCACGCTGGTCGTAGTCGATCCGCAGGCGGCCGAACATGCCCGGCTGCAGGCGCTCCCTGCCCTCGAACGCCGCGATCACCCGGAAGGTGCCGCTACCGGCGTCGACCACCGGCGAGATGCGGTCGATCCGGCCCTCAAAATCCTGGCCCGGCAACGCATCCACCTGCAGCGTCACCGGCTGCCCGGCGCGCAGGGTGGCCAGTTCGCGTTCGGGCACGTTCAGGGTCGCCTCCAGCCGCGAGGTGTCGACCACCCGCACGATCGGCGTGTTGATCTGCACGAAGTTGCCGTGCTTGGGCGTGACCTGGGCCACCACGCCGGAGATCGGCGAGGTGACGTTGGCGTAGGACACTTCCAGCTGGGCGAGACGGTTGGCGGCCCGGGCGTTCTCCAGGTCGAAGCGGATCCGGTCGAAGTCGGCCGCCGACAGCAGTTGCTGCTCGGCCAGCGACTGCGAGCGCGCGAACTCCGCTTCCAGCTTGCGCATCTGGGCCCCGGTCTGGGCCTCCTGCAGCCGTGCGCGGTCCGAATCCAGGCGCACCAGCACCTGCCCTGCCTTGATCCTCTCGCCCTCGGCCACCAGCACCTCGAGCGCGACGCCGGAAGTCTTGGCCACCACCTGGGCCTCCCCGGGCGCCTCCAGCGCGGCGGTACCGGTGTAGCTGGCGGCCATCGGCCGCCGCTCGGCGAGCGCCACCTCCACCGGCACCGGCGCGGCTTCCGCCTCGGCGGTCGCCTCGCCCGGGCCTTGGCCGGGACCGCCACAGGCGGTCAGGCCACCGGCGACAAGGACGCCCCCGAGCAGGACACTCCCGATCAGCGACAGGCGGGTGGCAGCAGCAGAGGCACGAAAGAAGCCGCGGTGGCGTGCGCGGCGGGAGACTGGCTGTCGCATCGGGAGTCCGGAGTAAGGTGGTGGGACGGGCGTCGGGCCGGCTTGTGCCGGTGTAGTAGATAGGTATATCACCAGGCGCCCTCCGCCCCATCCGCCAAAGGTCACGGTGACTGACGGGCGCTGCCGGATCGCAGCTTGCGGCCATGGATGTGTGCGAACGTGAACAGAAGCTATACTCGGACGATTGCGGGTCAGGGAGGGGGTCGAAGGCTCCCTGGCCATGTCCACCTGCCAGCAACAAGAGAACGCGGACTAGAACATGATGCGACCGCTGACCATTGCCGCCTGCCTGACACTTGGCCTGTTCGCCGCGCCCGCCGGGGCCCAGGACGCGGCACCCGCTGCCGGCGACCCTGCCCGTGGCCACCAGCTCACCTACACCTGCGTGGGCTGCCACGGCATTGCCGGCTACAAGAACGCCTACCCGAACTACCACGTGCCCAAGATCGGCGGCCAGTCGCAGACCTACCTGGTCAACGCGCTGGTCGAATACCGCCGCGGCACCCGCAGCCATCCCACGATGCAGGCGCAGGCGCAGGGGTTCAGCGACCAGGACATCGCCGACATCGCCGCCTTCCTTTCCGGCCTGCAGTGAGCACGGGAGCCAGAACAATGACCAAGACCCGCTTCTTCCTTGCTCCGCTGGCCGCGGCGGCCCTCCTCTCGCTGGCGGCCTGCACCTCCGAGGCCCCGGCCGGCGCCGGGGCGGCGCTGCCGGGCATGCCCAAGGGCAACATCGCCGCCGGCGAGCAGCTGGCCAATGCCAAGGGCGCGGCCACCGGCCAGTCCTGCATCGACTGCCACGGCGCCGACGGCAACGCTCCGATCGACGCCAGCTATCCCCGCCTAGGCGGGCAGTTCGGCGACTACCTCGCTTATGCACTGCGTGCCTACCGCGACGGCACCCGCGACCACGCCCTGATGTCGATGCAGGCGCAGGGACTGTCCGACCAGCAGGTCGCCGACATCAGCGTGTACTTCGCCAGCCGCGACTCGCAGCTGCGCTCGCTGCAGGGCGCGCACAACTGACGCCTGCCGGCGGCGCCTCAGCCGCCGGTTCCCCCGCCTTCCTGGAGTTCCGGCTTGAACGGGATGTCCGGCGGCGGCCGTGCGCTGGCCGGCTGCTCGACCATGTTCGGGTCCTCGATGCCGCAGCCGCCCCCGAGTGCCAGCATCACCGTCTGGCACACGATGGTCTTGCTGGTGCCGGGAATCGGGATGCGCACGGTGGTGACGCTGCGCCGCACCCACTCCTCCAGCAGGGTCTCGTTCGGCTGCCAGAAGCGGTCGAAGGACGTCGGCTCGTAGTCGGTCGGCGGACGCCGCAGCCAGGTACCGGCACGGTCCAGGTTCTCGATCTCCTCGGTGATGGTGCCCGGCGCGTTCCCGGTGGCACTGCTGCCCGGCGTATCGGCCAGCCGGACCCGGCCATCGCTGTCGAACAGGCCGGCGGGCTGTCCGGCCTGGCCGCCGTCGCGCGCGGTGTCCGCGCCACCCCAGTCGTCCGCCCGGCCCGGATCCGGCCAGCCACCCGGCGCCGGCGTCGGCCGCGGGCCGGCGGTGGTCGCCGCAGCGGGCGCATTGGCCTCGGCTGACGACGCCTGCCCGGCCTCGCCCGCGGGCGGAGCATCCCCGGCGATATCCGGCGCCCGGCCGGCCACCGCCGGCGGCGCGGCCGCAGTGTCGGATGCGGCCGCGACGTGCACGGCCGGGTCCGCGGGCGCCTGCCCTGCCGGCGCGGCGGGCCGTTCCGGCATCGGGATCGCGCGCTCGCGGGCGACCCGCTCGGCCGGATCCAGCGATGGCTGCGGCGCCGCGGGCGCAGGACGGCGGAGCTCGGGCGCGGGCGGAAGCGGCGTGGTGACCGGCATCGGCAGCTCGCGCTCGCCAGGCGTTCTTGAAGGCAGCTGCAGCATCGGCCCGGCGAGCTCCGGGGCCGCGACCCGGGCCGGTTCCAGGCGCCGGGGTGGCGCCGGGATCTCGCGCTCGGCCGCGTTTCGTGCCGGCGCCTGCAGTTCCGGGGTCGCCAGGGCGCGGTGCACGTCCAGGCTTGGCGGCGGCAGCAGGAAATCGGCGGTGGTGTCCTCGGACACCGGCTCGGTGACCTGCAGGCGTTGCTCGACCGGCTGCGGCATCGGGACCTCGCGCTCGGCGGGTGCGGCGATGCTGGCCGGCAATTCGGGCTGGCCGGTCGCGGGCCGCACCTCGAATGCCGGGGCCGGCAAGCCCGCTTCCGCGGCCGGCGCGGGCTCGGCCAGCGCGGGTGTCGCGGCCGTCGCCGGGACGGCGGTGGCGGCAGGAGCCGCGGGTGCGGTCACGGGAGCTGGATCGGGCATGGGCACCGGTGCCGCCGTGTCCCCGGCCCCACCGCCGACCTCGTCCGGCGTGCCTTCGCCGATGAACTGCACCTGCACCACGTCCTCTTCGCCCTGGCGGGCCGCATCGCCCGGACTGATGCCGGTCAGCAGCAGCCAGAGCAAGGCGAAGAACAGCAGCAGGTGCCATAAAACCGAAAACCCGCCGGCGAATACGCGCAGCGGGCGGTCTTCCGGGTCTTCGGGTTCCCAGTGCTGCCGCCAGAGCGCGGCGAAGGCGCGCCAGGGACCGGGGTCACCCACCGCCGGGCCCGGCGCGCGCGGTGGCCGGGCCGCCAGCTCGGCGACGATCGCCTCCACGTGCGCCGCCGCTTCGGGTGGGGGTGGTGGCTGCCGGAACCACTCGTCCCAGCCCGGCGGCATGTCGCCGGCGCCGCGGGTGCGGTACGCATGCAGGCGCATGCGCCGCTGGAGTGCCTGGATGTATGCGTCAGCCGTGGGCATCAACGACGCGCCGGGCGGTCAGGCGCGCTGGTCGCGGGCGTAATACGGCTCCGCGCCGGTGTCATGGTCGGTGGCATCGCGCACCGCCGTGACTCCCGGGACCTTCTGCATCAGGGTCTTCTCGATCCCCTGCTTCAGCGTGACATCGGCCATCCCGCAGCCGTGGCAGCCACCGCCGAAGCGCAGCACCACCACTCCATCCGCGGTGATCTCCTCCAGGCTGACCATGCCGCGGTGCGAGGCCAGCTGCGGGTTGATCTCGTTGTCGATCAGGTAGCGCACCCGCTCGACCAGCGAGGCCGACTCCGGTGGCGGGCTGCCCTTGATGCCGGGCGCGCGGATCTGCAGCTGTCCACCGGTGCCACTGGTCTCGTAATCGATCTGCGCACCGTCCAGGCAGGCGGTGCTGGAGGCGTCCAGCCACAGCGTGAACCCGTCGCAGTCGATCGCCCACTCGTCGCCCTTCAGATCCGCCGGTTCGGCGAACTCCAGGCGCACGTCGGCACGCGGGGTGCCGGGGTGCACGGCGCTCAGCCGCACCCCCAGTTCCGGAAGGGCCTCACGCTCGATCAGCTTGCGGAAGTGTTGCTGGGCGGAATCTGAGATCTGGATCATGCCGGCCATTCTAGCGCCCCGCGGGCGCCGGCACCGGCCGGCCGCGTTGCCGTACGATCGCCGTTGCAGAACCGCACAGCCAGAGGACTTCTCCCATGAACGACCTGATTCCCCTCGCCCGCGCCCACTGCATGCCCAGGCGCGGCGACGAACACCGCCTGGGCGATGCACGCCTGCGCGAACTGCTGCCCCAGGTCCCGGGCTGGGAGGTGGTCGAGGAAGGCCGGGCGATCCGCCGCACCTACACCTTCGAGGACTACTACCGGACCATGGCTTTCGTGAACGCGCTCGCGTTCATCGCCCATCGCGAGGACCACCACCCCGACCTGCAGGTCCACTACGACCGGGTCGTGGTGCGGTACTCGACCCACGACGCCGGCGGCCTGAGCGAGAACGACTTCATCTGCGCGGCCAAGGCCGACGCCCTGACGGAGTAGGACCATGGACCTGCAACGCCCCACCCGTCTGCTTGCCCCGGCCGCCGCGCTCACGGCGCTGCTGGCGCTGGCGGGCTGCGAGCGCCCGGTCGACTCCGCCGCGCTGATCACGCCGACCCAGCCCAGGGCCGTGCATACCCCGCCACCGGACTATCCGGCGGAGCTGGCGTGTTACGGCCAGGGCGGCACGGCCGACCTGATCATGGAAATCGGCGTAGACGGCAGTCCGCACGAGCTGCGGATCGAGCGCAGCAGCGGCCACCCGCAACTCGACCAGGCGGCACTGGACGCGGTGGCCGGCTGGGAGTTCACCCCGGGCACCCGCGGCGGCGAGCCGGTGGCGACCGACCTGCGGGTGCCGGTGACCTTCCGGCCGCCGGTCGAGCGCCCGCAGATGTGCAACCGCCTCGACGAGCAGCGCCGGGCGGACTGAGCACCTCCCGCCTCAGCGTCCGCCGGCGAGGCGGTCCAGCACGTCGGTCAGCTCGGCCGGCAGCGGTGCATTGAGCAGGTACGGGGTCCGTCCCCCGTCCAGTTCGAATTCCAGCGTGGACGAGTGCAGGAACAGCCGCCGCAGGCCGGCCTTCGCCCGCAGCCGCTTGTTGGCCTCCGGTTCGCCGTACTTGTCGTCGCCGGCCACCGGATGGCCGATGTGGCGCGCGTGGGCGCGGATCTGGTGGGTCCGGCCGGTCTCGATCCGCACCTCGCAATAGGAATGCCCGGCCACCCGCTCGAGGGCGCGGAAGTGGCTCAGCGACGGCTTGCCCTCCGGGCTCACCTGCACGTGGCGCTCGCCCCCCTGGCGCAGGCCCACGTGCAGCGGGGCGTCCACGCTCATCATCCCGTCCGGCATCCGTCCGGTGAGCAGGGCCAGGTAGCGCTTCTCGATGCCGCCTTCCTCGCGCATCAGCGCCTGCAGTTCGATCAGCGCCGAGCGCTTCTTGGCGACCACCAGCAATCCGGAGGTGTCGCGGTCCAGCCGGTGCACCAGCTCGAGGCTCTGCCCGGGCCGGGCCGCGCGCAGGGTCTCGATCGCACCGAAGCTGATCCCGCTGCCGCCATGGCTGGCCACTCCGGTCGGCTTGTCCAGTGCCAGCAGGCGCTCGTCCTCGTACACCACCGCCGCCTGCAGCGCCTCCATGAACGCCCTGGGCGGGGTCCCCGAGGCGCCCGGCGCGTCCAGCCGGACCGGCGGGATGCGGACCTCGTCGCCGCCCTCCAGCCGCCGGTCGGCCTTCACCCGGCCCCCGTTCACCCGCACCTGGCCGGAGCGGACGATCTTGTAGACCAGCGACCGGGGGGCGCCTTTGAGCTGGCCGAGCAGGAAGTTGTCGAGCCGCTGCCCGGTGCGGTCGCCGGGGACGGTGACGGTTCGCGGCCCGCTGCGGGCATCGGTGCTGTCTGGATGGCTCATCAGGCTGAATTGCTCTACACTCGCGACGCGAGATAAGGTTTTGATTTGGCAGGGAGTTGAACCTGCCGCCGTTGCTGGGGACAGGCCGTGCCGGAGATCCATTTTCGGGACGGGACCGCAGCATGCCGGTTCCGGAACGCGCCATGTTAACAATGGCCTGCGCCGGGAACCTTGGAACGCCCGGTGGGTCAGACCATCGGTGACACATTGAACGAACACGACCCGGTGGCACGGGGCCCTGCCCTGGCGCCGCCGGCCCGGAAAGAAAAAACGTAAAAGACAAGCGCTCCCGCGGTCCGCCGTGGTGTTGCAGCGCTGGAAATCGGAAGGCAACGCCAGCGCGCGCACCGGCGCCCGGGTACCGGTAGCAGCGGGCCGTGCAGGCGGAGCGGAGGTTCCAGAGGCGAAACGCCATGGCGTTCTGCGCGGAGTCACGCGCGAGGAACGCGACAATGAAACGCATGCTGATCAATGCGACGCAGGCAGAAGAACTGCGCGTCGCGATCGTGGACGGCCAGAACCTGTACGACATCGACATCGAACAGCCGTCCCGGGAGCAGAAGAAGTCCAACATCTACAAGGGCCGCATCACCCGCCTGGAGCCCTCGCTCGAGGCGGCGTTCGTCGAGTACGGCGCGGCACGCCACGGTTTCCTGCCGCTGAAGGAAATCTCCCGCGACTACTTCCAGTCCGGGGTCGACCCCAACAAGGCCGGCCTGAAGGAGCTCCTGCGCGAAGGCCAGGAAGTCGTCGTCCAGGTCGACAAGGAAGAGCGTGGCAACAAGGGCGCCGCCCTGACCACCTTCATCTCGCTGGCCGGGCGCTACATGGTGCTGATGCCCAACTCGCCGTCCGCCGGCGGGGTTTCGCGGCGGATCGAGGGCGAGGACCGCGCCGAGCTCAAGCGCGCCCTGGACGCGATGACGATCCCCGACGACATGGGGGTGATCATCCGCACCGCCGGCGTCGGCCGCGACGCCGAGGAACTGCAGTGGGACCTGGACTACCTGCTGCAGGTCTGGAAGGCGGTCTGCGAGGCCGCGCTTTCCAAGGCCTCGCCGTTCCTGATCTACCAGGAAAGCCGGCTGATCATCCGTGCCCTGCGCGACTACATGCGCCCGGACATCGGCGAGATCCTGGTCGATACCGACGAGATGTACACCGAGGCGCGCGAGTTCATCGAGCAGGTGATGCCGCACAACCTGCGCAAGCTCAAGCACTACACCGACGACACCCCGCTGTTCAACCGCTACCAGATCGAGTCGCAGATCGAGAGCGCCTATGAGCGCGAAGTGCGCCTGCCGTCGGGCGGCGCGCTGGTGATCGACCAGACCGAGGCGCTGACCGCGATCGACGTCAACTCCGCGCGCGCCACCAAGGGCGGCGACATCGAGGAGACCGCGCTCAACACCAACCTGGAGGCAGCCGAGGAAGTCGCCCGCCAGATGCGCCTGCGCGACCTGGGCGGCCTGGTGGTGATCGACTACATCGACATGTCGTCCAACAAGCACCAGCGCGAGGTCGAGCAGAAGCTCCAGCACGCGCTGCGCCAGGACCGTGCCCGGGTCCAGGTCGGGCGGATCTCCCGCTTCGGTCTGCTGGAGATGAGCCGCCAGCGCCTGCGCCCGTCGCTGGGCGAGTCAAGCCAGATCGTCTGCCCGCGCTGCGAGGGCCAGGGCCGCATGCGCTCGGTCGAGTCGCTGTCGCTGGCGATCCTGCGCGTCGCCGAGGAGCACGCGATGAAGGACAACACCGGGCAGGTGCTGGTACAGGCCCCGGTGGAGATCGCCAACTACCTGCTCAACGAGAAGCGCCGCGCGCTCAGCGAGATCGAGCAGCGCCACGACGCCCCGGTGGTGATCGTCGCCGACGAGCAGCTGCACACCCCGCACTACGAGGTCACCCGTCTGCGCGAGAACGAGCTGGGCGAGGAAAGCGGCCGGCCGAGCTACCAGCGCGGCACCCCGCGCAAGTTGCCCAACCATGCGCTGACCAAGGCCAACCTCAACATCCCCAAGCCGGCGGTCACCAACGTGCGCCACGAGCGCCCGGCCCCATTGCGCGAGCCGCGCGAGGCCGTGGCCCCGCAGCCTGCGCCGACGCCGGCGCCCGCCCCGGTAGTGGTCGCCCCGACCCACTCCATCGGCATGGTGGAGCGGATCATGCGCTTCTTCCGTGGCACCCCGGCACCGGAGGGTACGCAATCCGACGAGCGTTCGCGCGGGGACGGCGGGCGCAACGGCGAGGGTGGTGGCAACGGCCGTCGCCGCTCCGGCAAGGCTGGCCGCGACAACGGTGCCCGGCGCGAGGACAGGCGCGGCAACGGCAACGGCAAGGCGCAGGGCGGCAACCGCGAGCGCGAGCCGGCGGCCGAGGAGCGCAGCCAGGAGCGCACCCAGGAGCGTCGCCAGCGTGGCAAGCCGGAGAAGGCCGAGCGCCAGGAGCGACCGGAGAAGGCGCGCGGCAAGCAGCGTGACAACAACCAGGCCAATGCGAGTGGCAACGGCAACGGCAACCGCGACGCCAAGCCGGCCAACGCGGGCAAGCCGCCGCAGGCGGCTGCCGATGCGGACCTCGAGCGCAGCCAGGGCAAGCCGGAAACGGCCGGCGGCGGGTACGTGGCCGGCTCCAGCGGTGGCTATGTGAGCGGCTCCAACGCCCCTCCGCCTGCCGCGACTGCGGCCACGGCCGCGCTGGCGGTCACCGGCAACGAGGCCGCACCGAAGGCGACTGGCGCGTCGGGCGACCCCGAGGCCGGCGGCCACACCGGCGAGGCCGGTGACGCGGGTGATGGCGAGGGAGCCGGCCGCCGCCGCCGCGGGCGTCGTGGTGGCCGCCGCCGCCGTCGCGGCGGTGAGTCCGCCGGCGCACCGCAGCTGGATACCGAAAGCCTCGACAGCGAGGGTGATGCCGAGGGAATCGATCCGGTGCCGTCCGCCACGGGCGGTTCACACCCGGAGTTCGATTTCGCCGACGATGCGGCGGACAAGCTGCCGGCGAAGGCGACTGTCGATGTGCAGGTGACCGCAGAGGCGACGGTCGAACGCCGGCCACAGACCGGGTCGAAGCCGGAGAAGCCGGAGAAGCCGGAGCGCCAGCCTGAATCGAAGCCTGCATCGAAACCGGAGCCGCAGGCCGACTCCAGACCGGAGCGCAACGTCGAGCCGAAGCCGGAACCAGGGCAGGAACCGGAGCGCGAGCCGGTGCCGGCGCCCGGATCCGCCGTGGAGCCTGCCACCGAGGCGGCCGTCGAAGCCGGCGCAGAACCCGGCGAGGCATCCGCTGACGAGGCGCCAGCCAAGCCCACCCGCAGCCGCCGCCCGCGCAAGACCGCGGCCAAGCGCGCCGCCTCCACGGCCGCGACCGCGGCTCCCGAGGCAGCGCCCGTCGATCCGGCGCCTGCCGCGGTGGTCGAGGAGGCCAACGCGGAGGAGGCCCAGGCAATCGTCCCGGCCCCGGTGCCGGTCGACGAGGCGGACGTCGTGCCCGAAGGCGCACAGGTGACGCAGGATCCGGTCACGGTTCCCGCACCCGACGCACTTGGCGCCGGCAGCAACGACGCCGTCGCGGAGCCGCGCACCGGCAACCTGTTCGAGGCACCCGCGGACGCTGCTCCCGCCGCGGATCCGGCCGATGCGGCCGCCATCGCGGCCGCCGATGAAGCGGTGGACGAAGCCGGTATGGAACAGGCACCGCCACCGGCGCAGGAAGACGCCACCAGCGCACCCGCGGACGCACAGGTGGACAAGGCCGACGCAGGCGACACGCCCGAAAGCAGGTAATCTGCCGGGCATGCAACAAACGACGGGCCGCAGATGCGGCCCGTCGTCATTCCAGCATCGGAAAACCGCCCGCAGACCCGGGCGGCAGGCAGGTCAGATCGCGCCGGCCGGTTCGGCCATGCCGTACTGCCCCATCAGCCGCGCCAGCGCCACCGTATCGGCGATCTCCAGCTTCTCGAACAGCCGGCTCTTGTGGGTATTGACGGTCTTGGGGCTGAGGCTGAGGCGTTCGGCGATCTGCCCCTGGCGCATCCCCTGGGTGAGCATCAGCGCCACTTCCATTTCCCGGTCGGTGAGCGCATCGAAGGGGTTCCCACCGCCATCGATTCCGGCAAGCGCAAGGTAGCGCGCGACATTGCCGGCCAGGAAACGCCGTCCCCGGGCGACCTCGCGGACGGCGTGCAGCAGTTCCTCCGCATCGCCGCCCTTGCCGACGTACCCCGAGGCACCCGCCTCCAGCAGGCGGCGCGGCATCGGCCCGTCCTCGAGCACCGACACCACCACCACCCGCACGCCGGGCTGGCCGCGCACGATGCGTTCGGTGATCTCCAGCCCGCTCATGCCGGGCATGTGCAGGTCGCACAGCACCACGTCCGGCGCCAGCGCCCGGATCTGCGGCAGCGCCGCCTCTCCCGACGAGGCCTCGCCCACCACCTCCATGTCGGGCTGCGTGGACAGGATCAGGCGCATGCCACTGCGCACCAGCGCGTGGTCATCGACTAGGAATATCCGGGTAGCCATATCTCTCCTCCGTGTGAGCTGATGGCGGAAGCGGTGGGATTCGAACCCACGAACGGTTTCCCGTTGCCGGTTTTCAAGACCGGTGCCTTCAACCACTCGGCCACGCTTCCGCAGGTCCCCAATGCCGCGTCCTGCGGCGGGGCTATTCTGACACGGCGCGCCCCGGGGGGCGCTGGTATGCCGCCTGCTCCTCGGGACTGCAGGGCTTGCCGTTGATCTCGCCGCAGCCCAGGCGGGCACTCTCGACCAGCGGCGGGACCTTCTCGGCAAGGAAATCGATGAACACCCGGACCGCCGGCAGCAACCCGCGGCGGGAGGCGAACACGGCGTGGAAGATGCCCTGCGGCAGCCGCCACTGCGGCAGCACCACCTTCAGCTCCCCGCTGCGCACCGCATCGGCGCACACCGTCTCCGGCAGCAGGGTGACGCCCACGCCTTGGACCGCCAGTGCCATGAGCATCGGGAAGTCGAAGCCGCTCACCCGCGGCTTGAGTTCGATGCGCCGGACCTCGTTCCCGGGCCCGTGCAGCTCCCAGCGCTGGCGGACCTCGTCATCGCTCATGGCCATGGTCACATGGCCCTCCTCCAGCTCTTCCGGGCTGGCCGGCTCGCCCATCCGCCGCAGGTAGTCGGGGCTGGCGACCAGCAGTTCCTGGACCATCCCGAAGCTGCGCATCACCAGGCTGCCGTCATCGTCCAGCCGGGTGCGCACGCGCAGGGCCACGTCGATGCCCTCGTTGATGATGTCGACCTTGCGGTTGCCGACCTGCAGGTTGACCCGCACCTGCGGGTAGCGGGCGAGGAACTCCGGCAGCAGCCGCGGCATCATCTGCTGGGCGATGCTCACCGGCACGCTGGCCCGGATGATGCCCCGCGGCTCGGCGCTGAGCCGGTCCACCGCCTCGCGCGCGGCCTGCGCCTCGCTGAGCATGGTCTGGGCGTGGCGATAGACCGCCCGGCCGACGTCGGTGACCGCGAAGCGGCGGGTCGAACGCTGCAGCAGCCGTACCCCGAGCTCGGCTTCGAGCTGGCTGATGCGCCGGCTCAGGCGCGACTTGGGGATCCCCAGCGCCCGCTCGGCGGCGGCGAAGCCGGAGTGCTCCACCACCATGGCGAAGTAGTACAGGTCGTTGAGGTCGTGCATCCGCTGTTCCCCGCGTGCAACGAATCGGGTTATTTGAGCATCTTTATTGCGCGTCGTCAGTCACCGGCCGGGTCGATGCGCTCCAGCCCGCCCATGTAGGGCCGCAAGGCGTCCGGCACCACGATCGAACCGTCGGCCTGCTGCCCGTTCTCCATCACCGCGATCAGTGCCCGGCCGACCGCCACGCCCGAACCGTTGAGGGTGTGCACCAGTTCCGGCTTGCCACTCTCCGGGTTGCGCCAGCGCGCCTGCATCCGCCGGGCCTGGAATGCCCCGCAGTTGGAGACCGAGGAGATCTCGCGGTAGGCCTGCTGGCTCGGCAGCCAGACCTCCAGGTCGCAGGTACGGGCGGCGGAGAAGCCCATGTCGCCGCTGCACAGCAGCATCCGGCGGTACGGCAGGCCGAGCCGCTCCAGCACCACCTCGGCATTGCGGACCATCCGCTCGTGCTCGGCCGCGCTGTCGGCCGGACGGGTGATGCTGACCAGCTCGACCTTCTCGAACTGGTGCTGGCGGATCATCCCGCGGGTGTCGCGGCCGTGGCTGCCGGCCTCGGCGCGGAAGCACATCGAGTGCGCGGTCATGCGCAGCGGCAGCGCCCCGGCCTCGGTGATCGATTCGCGGACCAGGTTGGTCAGCGGCACCTCGGCGGTGGGGATCAGGTAGCGCCGGCTGCTGGCCTGCGCCGGGTCGCCGATCTCGGTGGCGAACAGGTCGTCCTCGAACTTGGGCAGCTGGCCGGTACCGAGCATCGCCTCGGCATTGACCAGCACCGGGACGCTTGTCTCCTGGTAGCCGTGCTCGCCGGTGTGCAGGTCGAGCATGAACTGCGCCAGCGCCCGGTGCAGCCGGGCAATCGGCCCGCGCAGCACGGTGAAGCGCGCGCCACTGAGGCGGGCCGCGGCCTCGGCATCGAGCCAGCCGTGGTGCGCGCCCAGTGCGACATGGTCGCGGACCTCGAAGTCGAATTGCCGCGGCTCGCCCCAGCGGTGCTGCTCGATGTTGTCGTTCTCGTCGGCGCCTGCCGGGACCCCGTCGTCGGGCAGGTTCGGCAGGCCCAGGGCGAGCGCGTCGAGTTCGGCGCGGATCGCGTCCAGCCGTGCCTCGCTGGCCTTCAGCTCCTCGCCCAGGCCGGCGACCTCGGCCAACAGCGGCGCGGCATCCTCGCCCTTCGCCTTGGCCTGGCCGATCGCCCTGGAGCGCGTGTTGCGCAGGTTCTGCAGTTCCTGGGTACGCACCTGGATCTGCTTGCGTTCGGATTCCAGCGCGGACAGCGAAGCGGCGTCGAGCTCGTAACCGCGGGTCTCGAGCAGACGGCGCGCAAGGTCTTCGGGCTGCTGGCGCAGCAGGGCGGGGTCGAGCATGGAATGCACCTGGTGAAAGCGACCGGTGATTATCGCCCGATCCGGACGCGCCCGTGCGCGGGCGGCCGGACGTGCCCGCCCGCGCGGGCGCGCCATCGCCGCGAACATGCACAATGGGCCGTCACTCCACTGCGCGAACGCCCATGCCGACACCCGACACCGGACCCGGACCCGCACCCCGTCGACGCACAGCACTGTACCCCTCGCCGCGTGCGCTGCTGCTGATCGTGCTCGCCATCGCGCTGGGGGTCGGCGCCTTCGCATTGGTCTGGTTCAACGAGCGCAACGACTACGACTTCTACCGCACCGAGGGCGCCCCGCCGGTCGCCTCGCAGCCGGGCTACCAGCCGTTGCCCGCGCCGTCCGCGGAGCGTCGCGACAGCGGCCTGGGCTTCCCGGAGGAGCAGGAGATCGAGCCCACCGACGCGGTTGCCGGCGACCCGGCGCTGCCCCCGCAGCCTGCCGCCATGCCCGAGTCCGAGCCGACGCCACTGCCACCGGCGGCCAGCGGCGAAAGCCGGCCGCCGCGCCCGATCGCCGGGCAGACTCCCAGCCCGGCCTACCCCGCCGCGGAACTGCGCCGCGGCCGTGGCGGCACCGTGCTGTTGCGGGTCGAGGTCGGCGCCGACGGCCGCCCGACCTCGGTCACCGTCGCCAGCAGCAGCCGCTCGCGCGCGCTCGACCGCGCGGCGATCGCGGCAGTACGCCAGTGGCGTTTCGAGCCGGCGCTGGTCGGCGGGCAGCCGGCAACCGGAACCGTCCGGGTGCCACTGGAGTTCACGCCGCAGCGCTGAGCCGGCCGCCGACCGCCTCAGCCGGCGGGGCCAGGCTCCAGGCCCATGCCACACGCCGTCGCCAGCCCGGCGAAGCCGGGAAACGAAGTCGCGACATTGGCCACGTCGCGTATCCGCACCGGCCCGGGCGTGCACTGGGCGGCGACCGCAAAGGCCATGGCGATGCGGTGGTCACCCAGCGCATCGACCCCGCCTCCGCGTGACAGCGGACCGCTGACCACCGCCCCGTCGGGCCGCTCGTGCACCGTCGCACCGAGGACGCGCAGGCCACGGGCCATGGCGGCGATGCGGTCGGACTCCTTGACCCGCAGCTCGCCCGCGCCGCGCACCAGGGTTTCGCCGCTGGCGCACGCGGCGGCCACGAACAGCGCCGGGAACTCGTCGATCATGTCCGGCACCAGGGCTTCCGGAACCTCGATGCCGGACAGCGGCGCGTGGCGGACCCGCAGGTCGGCGACCGGTTCCCCGCCCTGTTCGCGTGGTTCGTGGACCTCGATGTCCGCCCCCATCAGCTGCAGCACCTGGAGCAGCCCGGTCCGCCGCGGGTTGAGGCCGACCCCCGGCAGCCACAACTCCGAACCCGGGACAATGCTGGCGGCCACCAGGAAGAACGCGGCCGAGGAGAAGTCCGCCGGCACCAACACCTCGGTCGCGTGCAGGCGGTGCCCGCCCGCCAGGCTGGCGACGCCGGGCGCGAACTCCACCGGCCAGCCGAACGCGGCCAGCATCCGCTCGGTGTAGTCGCGCGTCGGCCGCGGCTCCTGGACCCGGGTGCGGCCGTCGGCATAAAGGCCGGCGAGCAGCAGCGCCGACTTCACCTGTGCGCTGGCCACCGGCAGCACGTGGGTGGCGCCGAGCAGCGGATGGCCGCCCCGCACCCGCAGTGGGGGTGTGCCATCGGCCGCGGTGTCGATCCGCGCGCCCATGCGCGCCAGCGGATCCACCACCCGGCGCATCGGTCGCGTCGACAGCGAGGCATCACCGACCAGCACCGAGTCGAAACGCTGTCCCGCCAGCAGGCCGGCGAGCAGGCGCATGCCGGTGCCGGAGTTGCCGCAGTCGAGCGCCTCCGCGGGCGGCTGCAGGCCGTGCAGGCCGACGCCCCGCACCCGCCGTTCGCCGGGTGCCGGTGCTTCGATGCGCACGCCCATCCGGCCGAGGATCCGGCCGGTGGCGACCGTGTCCTCCCCTTCCAGGAAACCGCTGACCCGGGTCTCGCCCCCGGCCAGCGCGCCCAGCATCAGCGCCCGGTGCGAAACCGACTTGTCCCCGGGCACCGGCACCCGCCCCTGCAGGGCGCGGCCGGGGCCCGCGATCCAGTCCTGGCGTCCCGTCATCAGCCGTGCCTGTCGCGGAACGCGCCCATGAACCCGACCAGCGCCTGCACCCCCGCTTGGGGCATCGCGTTGTAGATCGAGGCCCGGATCCCACCGAGCGCGCGGTGGCCCTTGAGCCCGATCAACCCGGCATCCGCGGCCTGCTCCAGGAACAGCGGCTCCAGCGCCGTGTCATGCAGGAAGAACGGCACGTTCATCCGCGAACGCACCGCCGGCACGACCGGGTTGCGGTAGAAGCCGCCGGAGCCGTCGATCGCGGCGTACAGCGCGGCGGCCTTGCGCGCATTGCGGCGCTCGAACTCCGGCACCCCGCCCTCGGCCAGCATCCACTTGAACACCAGCCCGGCCAGGTACCAGTTGAAGGTCGGCGGGGTGTTGAGCATCGAACGCGCAGCGGCGTGGGCGCGGTAGTCGAAGATCGGTGCGCGCGGCTGCCCGGCGCGCTCGAGCAGGTCCGGGCGGATCACCGCCAGCGAGACGCCCGAAGGACCCAGGTTCTTCTGCGCGCCGGCATAGACCATGCCCAGCCGGCTGAAGTCGAGCGGCCGCGCGGCGATGCTCGAACTGAAGTCGCCGATCAGCGGGGTGTCCCCGACCTCCGGCACGCCGGCGAACTCGATCCCGTGGATGGTCTCGTTGTCGGTGTAGTGCAGGTAGGCCGCGCCGGGCGAGCGCCGCCACTGCGCGACCGGCGCGATGTCGACATACCCGGCAGTGGCCCCGTCGGCGGCCAGGTTGACCGCCACCATCGGCTCGGCCTGGCGCACCGCGGTCTCGCCCCAGTGGCCGGTCACCACGTAGTCGGCCACCTGCCCCGGCGCGGCGAAGTTCAGCGCGATCAATGCCTGCTGGGTGGTCGCACCCCCGGTGAGGAACAGCACGGCGTGGTCGTCGGGAATCGCCAGCAGGCGGCGCAGGTCGGCTTCGGCCTGCTCGGCGACCTCCATGAAATCCGGACCGCGATGGCTGAGCTCGAGCACCGAGGCACCGGTGTCGCGCCACAGCGGGAGCGTGTCGCGCGCCTGCTCGAGGACGGCTTCGGGCAGCGTGGCAGGGCCAGCGCTGAAGTTGAACGCGCGTTCCATCGGGATCTCCTGATACGAATCAACCAGCGTGGCCGAACCGGCCCGGGACGAACCGTCGGCTCAAGCGCCCCAGGTAAGCAACAACGCCAGCACCCCGGCGATCAATGCCGCCGCCAGCAACACCCAGGGCAGATGGCGCCATGAGCCGCCTGCCGGCGTTTTCGCGACGTGCTCGAACGTCTCCGCCGGGTACTCCGGCGCAACCTGCTTCAGCACCGGCGTGCGCGTCAGTGGCGACTCGACCACAAAGCGCTGGGCATTGCCGACCAGCAGCTGGTCACCGGCCCCCAGCACCGCCTCCCGGACCGGATGGCCGTTGACCAGGCAGCGCGCCTGCTCGCCCGCCTGCAGCATGACGCCGCGGCCGTGCGGCAGCAGGCACAGGTGGCGGTCGACGATGCCCGGTTCCTCCAGGCGGATGTCCGCATCGGCGGCGCTGCCCAGCGTGCGTGCGCGGTCCAGGGTGAAGCTGCGGCCGTGGTGCAGCCCGCCCACGCCGCGCAGCACCTGGCGGGTGGCCGCCGGCATCTCCAGCCCGTCGTCCGGGGCGCTCCGGGGCTCCGGCCCGAGCAGCCCGAGCTCGATGCCGTCGATGTGCACCGCGTCCCCGGCGCGCAGCAGCGCCATGCGTTTGACCGGCCGGCCGTTCACGTGCACGCGGCTGCCACCCTCGCGCAACTGCAGCCAGCTGCCGCGGCCATCGATGCTGACCTGGATGCGCGCCTCATGGCCGCGACCGACCAGCCGCAGGCCCTCGGGGCCGTGGCCGACGGCATGCACGCCCGGCCCGAGCACCAGGTCTTCGCGGCTGCGGTCAGGGAATCGGAATCGAAGGGTTTCCACGCGGCGGGAATCTACCACGCCACGCCCCGTGGGCGGGCGCCGCGCCGCATCGCTTGATCGTGCCGGGGGCGGAGTCACAATGTGTTCCCACCCCACGGACGCCCGCATGGCCAGCATCGACATCCGCCACCCGCATTCCCTGCCCCCGGCGCACGCACGCCAGCGGGTCCAGGAAGTCGCCGAGATCCTCACCCAGCGCTTCGGCGTGCATAGCGAGTGGGACGGCGACATCCTCGGCTTCTCCGGGATGGGGGTGGAGGGCCACCTGGCGCTGCTGCCCGGCGAACTGCATTTCAGCGCGCAACTAGGCTTCCTGCTGGCCGCCATGCAGGGGTCCATCGAACAGGAGGTCCGCCGCGTGCTGGCCGAGCGCTTCGGTTGACCGTGCCTGCGGTCACCCCGCGCATGCGCCGCCGTCCTTACCGTGCCAGCCGCCGGCCCACTGGAGATAGCCCGCCCCCATGCCGACCCTGAGCTTCATTGCCATCACCCTGCTGGTCACGGTGGTGGCCGGAGGCGCGACCAGTTTCTGGGTGCGCCGCAACCGCTATCGCAACCTGGTCCGCTGCGCCGGCCTGCGCGCGCTGTCGGCGATGCGCTGGCGGGAGTATTCGCGGTTCGTGGTCGAGGGGCTGCAGCAGCGCGGGTTCCATCCCAGCCGCCAGCAGCCGGACGCCGACCGCGGCCAGGACGCCGACCTGTTGCTAATCCGCGGCGGTCATACCTGGCTGCTCGGTTGCCGCCAAGGCCTGGATTCGCAGATGGGAACGGAGGCGGTCGAACGGCTGGCCCGCTCGGTGCGCCTGAGCGAGGCGCGCGGTGGCGTGCTGGCGACCCTGGGCGGGTTCACCCCGGCCGCGCGCAAGCTCGACATGGGCGTGGAGCTGATCGACGGCCCCGCGCTGTGGTCGCTGGTCGAACCGGTGCTGCCGGACAGCCTGCTGGAGGACGTGCGCGCCCAGGCCAAGGGGCAGATCCACCGCGAGGGACTGCTGGGCTGGCTCATCGCCTTTTTGCTCGGCATGGCCCTGGCCTGGCTGTTGACGCCCTACCTGGCCGCCGATTCCGCAGCCCCGGCCGCACCCATTATTGGCAATGGCCCGGACGCTACGACCCCGGAGGTCCAGGCACCACCGGAGGCCGCGCCACCGCCGCTGCCCGATGACCTGCTGCGTCCGGTCGCACTGAGCGAGGAGGAGCAGCGCGGCCGGGTGCTCGACGAGATCAGCGCGCTCCCCGACGTGCGCCATGCCGGCTGGGCCACCCGCTCCACCCTGGTGGTGCGGCTGGAGCACCAGGCCGATGATGCGCTGATCGACACGATCTGCGGCATCCTGCTGCCCTACCCGTTGGTGCGCGACCAGCGGGTGCAGTTGCAGCCGCCGGAAGGCGGCGGGCGGGTGCGGTTTACCCAGTGCGCGCTGTATTGAGACGGAGCCGGACCTCAATACGCTCCTGGCCCCAGGTGCCCCGCTTGGGCTACACCCCTTTTCCGAACCAGTGCGGCTCGTGCGCGAGCGCGAGCAACTCGCGGTCCTCCGGGGTGTCGCCGTAGGCGAAGACCCTGTCGAAGCGTTCCGGAGGAAACCGGGCCATGACGCGGCGGGCCTTTTCCGCCCGGACACACTGCGCGCCCAGGTAGCGACCGGTCAGCCTGCCGCCACGCTGCTCCAGCAATGAGCACAACAGCTCGAGCCCCTGCTCGCGGCACCAGGGCCGCAGGTAGACATCGAGTCCGCCGGACACCACCACGACGGTATCCCCGCGCGCCTTGTGCCAGGCGATGCGCTCCATGGCCGTGGGACGGAGCACACCCGGCAGGAACTCCCCGGCAAACCGGCGCCCCCGAACTTCCAGTTCGTCACCGGGCACCCGCCAGAAGCCGAGGAAGCAGATGACCGCCCGGATGGCCACGCCGGAAACGAGCCCGGCCTTGTAGCCGAGCACCAGCGGCAACACCAACAGCTTTGCCAGCCGCTGGCGGCCGGGCCGCACCGCTGCGTACATGAAGTCCGGCATCGTCTCGCGGGTGGTGATGGTCCCATCGAAATCGAAGAGCGCCAGGTCGGATCGATGCCCACGCCGCTGCATCGCGCCGTCCGTCGCGTTGACCACTCCCATATGGATGCACTCCTGCGCTGGCGTCCGGAGGAGCATAAAGCCCCCGTGGCCCTCCGGTCGCCCACGCAAAAACGCCCCCGCGAAGGGGGCGCTTCGTGCCCTCAGGCCCGGGATCAACGTGCTTTCTTGCTGCTGCTCTTGTCGTCCTTCCCGGAGGCCGACTTGCTCTGCTTCTGGTTCTGGCTGCCTTGGCTTTCCTGGCCCTGCTTGCTCTTGCTTTGCTGGCTCTCGTTGCTCTTGGTTGGCATGACAGTGTCTCTCTCAGGCAATGCCGGGATTCCGGCTGCGCCAGATCACTCCCGTCGCGATCAAACAGGCGTGAAAACGACAGTCCATGCCTGAAGCGTTCACACTGGCCCGCCCGGAGACGGTCGTCATGAGCCCGTCGCGGCGAGCTGCTGGCTGACCCACCAAGTGGTGCCGCCCGGGTCGCGGACGCCGCCCCGCTTGTCCGCATCATCCTTCTGGACCGGCGCCTGCACCGACGTGGCACCGGCCCGCAGGGCGCGCGCATGGGTCGCGTCCACATCGGCGACGTAGACGTGTACATGGGCGTGCACCGCCGGCCAGCCCTCGATCGCATCCGCAAGCATCACCACGCTGTCGTCAATGCGCACCTCGGCATGCCGGAGCCGGCCGCCTTCGCCGGGGACGACCCGCAACGGTTCGCCATCGAAAACGGCCCTGAGGAAATCGACGGTGGCCTGGGCGCCGTCGACCAGCAGATAGGGTGAAACGGAGTTGTAGCCGTGGGGTTTGAATGCCATCGGTGCTCTCCTGTGGATGTCCGGCGATCGGCCGCCTCAGGTCTCCGGGTCCGACCAGACCGCGAACTCGTTGCCGCTCGGCTCGGTGAAGTGGAACCGGCGCCCGCCAGGAAACGAAAAGATGGGCTTCACGATCTCCCCGCCGGCTGCCGTCACCCCGGCGAGGGTCTCCTCAAGCTGCCGGCTGTAGAAGACGAGCAGCGCACTGCCCTGCCCAACACGGGCGGCCAGCCCGGAGCGATAAAAACCACCATCCAGGCCCTGGTCCGAAAACGCGGCGTAGTCCGGGCCGTAATCCTCGAACGACCAGCCGAACGCCTTGCCGAAGAAGCGTTTCGTCGCCTCCAGGTCGCGTGCCGGGTACTCGACGTAGTTAAGCTTCTCGTGCGCTGGCATGTGTGCCTCCTCAGGCTGCGTCCCGAATCCGCGCGCAGTGCGATGCGCGCCTCGGCTTCCGGAGCATCAGCTGCCCCAATCAGTGAACACCCCGACGGCCAGCTCGGCCCAGATCCACAGGAAGACCGCCGCGCAGGCAAGCCCGACCAGCAGCCGGTGCCGGCGCTGGACCTTTCTGGCCAGGAATACGAACAGGCTGGCGATGCCGAACAGGAGCACGCCCATGACCAGGAAGTCGGACCTGGTCCACACCACTTCCGGGGTGAACTGCATTGCCACCAGCGGGCTCAGCAACAGCAAGCCGGTACCCAGCGCGATCCACAGGAACACGCTGTTGCGGACTAGAGGGTCGTTGGTTCTGGCGATCATTGGTGGAATTCCGTATCGGGTGACCCGGACAATAAAGGAGTGCGCGTACGGTGGCGGCCCCTACCCGAATGCAATCCGGTACGGCCGTTCGATCGCGTCGCGCAGCTGCCCCAGCGAGAATACGCGCCCGAACTCCGCGAACTTGCGCCCGTCGAACCAGACCTGCACCACCGGCAGGGAAAAGACCCCCTCCTGCGCGCAGACCGCCGAGGCCGCGCCCTGGCAATCGAGGTAGCAGGATTCCAGCGCGGGGAACTCGTCCGCCAGCATCGCGTCCAGCTTTGGCTTCAGTGCCCGGCAGACACCGCAGTCCCCGCCACCGAACAGCAGCAGCACCGCGCCCTGCCTGCGCCGCTCCAGTTCTGCGGGGTCGTGGACCTCCTGCATCAGTCGACCTGCAGATGCCGCCGGAAGAACGCAACGACCGCGGCATTCAGGGTCCGATGCCAGGCTAGCCGGTCGAATCCGTCCGGATCCTCGCAGATCCCGGGCGCCGTTTCCGCCAGCCGCGGGGTACACGGCGCCAGGTAGGCGAAGTGGCCCGCCCCTCTGGCGAGGTGGTACTCGGGCGCGGCAGGCAGCGCCGTGCGGATGGCCTCGATGTGTTCGAACTCCACGCCGTCCCCGCCCTGCTCCGAGGCCCACAGCTGGACCGGCACGCGCACCGTCCGCAGCCCCGCGGCATCGAACAGGTTCAGCGGATCCACGACCACGGCCGCACGGATGCGTGGGTCGGCGACGGGTTCCAGCGTCGGCTCGCCAATCCGGATCCCGCGACACAGGGGCATCACCAGCGACCACCAGCGGGCGCACAGACGCTCCCCTGCGGCAGCCACGCTGGGTGTCGCGCCGGCCAGCGCCAGCGCCGTGTACCCGCCCCGTGAGAACCCGAATACTCCGATTGCTTCGGGATCAAGCTGCCGGCGCGAGCGCCAGCCCTCCAACATGAAGGAGACGACCCGGCTCGCATCCCGCGGCCGGGATTCGAATATGCCGACCTGCTGCGCCGCCGAATCATCGCCGAAGCTGTCCCCCGGATGGTTGAACGTCACCACCACGAAGCCCGCGTCCGCCAATGCCGTGGCGGTGTCGTGGTGCCCCATGAGGGTGCCACCCTGTCCGTGCGAGATCACGACCAGGGGCAAGGCGTCGCCCTCCACGGGGCAGCCGGGGTTGCCCTGCAAGTCATACGGACCCGAGCGGGCGGAAACCGGAGCACTCGCGCAGGGGCTCCACACCATGGCCTGGATGGCGGGCCCGGCGCCTGATGCCGGCACCTCGGCGCGCTCGTAGCCGGCGGCCAGCGCATTTCCGCCCGTGGCAATGAACGCGAGTACCGCGCCGAGCACCAGCCGGGGCGAAGGAAAGATCACGCCTGGCCGCCCGGGCGCAGTTCGATGCCCAGCGCCGGCGCGACCGCGCGCATCGCCTCGTTGTCGCGGCTCAGGGTGATCCAGCCCGCGAGGGTGTCGGTGCCGGTTTCCCACAACCACAGGGTGTAGCCGTAGGCACGCAGGGCGTCGTAGCCCACCTGCAGCAGGTCGGGAATGCTCGCGCCAGCGAGGAATTCGTCGTCGGTCGGGTCCTCTACGCCCCAGTCGAGCTCGAGGTTCCAGCGGGCCACGAGTTCGTTGATGCTTTCGATGAACGCGGCCGCGTCCCCGTCGTGGAGCTGGAAGCCGGATTTCCAGTCGATGATGTCCTTCAGCACCCAGGCCGGCTCGAACTCGTCCTCGCCGGCGTCGAGGGTGGCATCGCGGTAGCCGTCGAACTGCTGCAGCGCGGTTTCCTCGTCGCCGGGGTTGATCAGCAACAGCAGTTGCCAGACCAGCGCTTCGGTATCGGCGTCCTCGTCGATCACGGATTCGGGATCCAGGCCGGCGAAGTTGTCGTCCGGGTCGAACTCGTCGTCAGGTCTGTGCATGTCGGCCACGTGGACGGGCGGGCCGCACAGGATAATCGCAGCGGCGCCGGCGCACGCCGGCACCGGCCGTCTGCGGGTTCCCGGCCGTGCTTCCGCGCTGTCGTTTGCGCCGCCGAGCCCGCAAACTGTGCACATGACCACGACCCCACGGGGCGCATCCGACGCCCGCGCCGAGCTGCCCGGCGATTCGCTCGAAACCCGCCTGCGGGAGGCCACCGACCTCCTCGAGGCCGTCGCGGCCGACCATTCAATGCTCGACGTGCTGGACGCCGCCACCCGCGAGCGCCTGCACCGTGCGCTGGCCGCATTGCACGCCCCGTCCGATCCGGCGGCACGCCGCCAACGGCGCAAGCAGCACAGGCGCGACCGGGTACAGACCCGGAATGAGCACGACGACGCGATCCTCGACGCCACCGGCATCCGCACGCTGCGCCGGCAGCCGGTGTTCACCACGCCCAACTACCTGCCGCCCGCGGGCTTCGAGCCGCGCGACGTCGACGCCGACGTGCCGCCGCAGCACGAGGTACTGGAGCCGCAGCAGTGTTACGTGTGCAAGCACAGGTACACGCGCATCCACCACTTCTACGACCAGCTGTGCCCGCAGTGCGCGGAGTTCAACTTCGCCAAGCGCACCGAACTCGCCGACCTGCGCGGACGCGTGGCGCTGCTGACCGGCGGGCGGGTCAAGATCGGCTACCAGGCCGGGCTGAAGCTGCTGCGCTGCGGCGCGCGGCTGATCGTCACCACCCGCTTCCCACGCGACTCCGCGGCACGCTACGCGCAGGAGCCGGACTTCGCCGAGTGGCGGGACCGGCTGGAGATCTTCGGGCTCGACCTGCGCCACACGCCCAGCGTGGAAGCGTTCTGCAGCGAGCTGCTGGCCACCCACGACCGCCTCGACTTCATCATCAACAACGCCTGCCAGACGGTGCGCCGCCCACCGGAGTTCTACGCCCACATGATGGCCGCCGAAACCGCCGCGCTGCAGGATGCGCCCAAGCACGTGCGGCGCCTGCTCGGACGCTACGAAGGCCTGCGCGCGCACGCGCTGCTGCCCGAAGGCGACGCCGCCGCGCTGGCCGGCCGCGACCTGCACCAGGAGGCCGCCGCCGGCCTGACCCGCGCCGCCGAGCTCTCGCAGGTGCCGCTGCTGGCCGAAGAACTGCTCGGCCAGTCGCACCTGTTCCCGGAGGGACGCCTGGACCAGGACCTGCAGCAGGTCGACCTGCGCGGCCGCAACTCATGGCGCCTGTTGATGGACGAAGTGCCGTCGGTCGAGCTGCTGGAAGTGCAGCTGGTCAACGCGATCGCGCCGTTCCTGATCAACGCGCGGCTGAAGCCGCTGATGCTGCGCACGCCCGACGGCAGCCCGCCCACGCCCGACCGCCATATCGTCAACGTCTCCGCGGTCGAGGGCCAGTTCTACCGCAACTTCAAGACCACCCGGCACCCGCACACCAACATGGCCAAGGCCGCGCTGAACATGATGACGCGCACCTCGGCGGCGGATTACCACGGCGACGGCATCCACATGAACAGCGTCGACACCGGCTGGGTGACCGACGAGGACCCGGTGGAGATCGCCGCGCGCAAGACCCGCGAGGAGCGCTTCCACCCGCCGCTGGACATCGTCGACGGTGCGGCGCGCATCGTCGACCCGATCATTGCGGGGCTGAACACCGGCGAGCATGTGTGGGGGCAGTTCCTGAAGGATTACCGGCCTACGGACTGGTAGCGCGTTGGCGTGAGCCAACCATCAGGCGTACGCCTGCCATAGCAACGCCGCCCCAACGACGATGAGCCCGCAATGGACGCAAACCAGAAACACATGCTCGTTGAAGTGCCGGTTTGCCATGCGACCGGCAAGGATGGCGGCAACAACCACCGGCAGGGATAGAAGGTAGTAGTTCGTTACCTCCGGGGTCCACAGCCCCGCCATCCAGTAGCCAGCCATGACCACAGCACTGGCGGGAAGGAAGTAACCCTGCAACGTCGCGCGAAAGTGCTGGGGAGACCAGCGGCGAAGCGTCCCGTAAGCAACCAGCGGCGGGCCGTTCATCCCGTATGCGCCACCCAGGATGCCTGCCAGGAAGCCGAATAAAGGCGCGAACCGGTCGGACTCCAGCTTCACCGAGTAGCGGTTGAGCAGGAGATAGGCGGAGAAAACAATAATGACCACCGCCAGGGCAGTCTTGACCGTTCCCGTGGGTGCGGCCGACAGAAGCCAGAGGCCAAACGGGACTCCAAAGAGAGTGGAGGCAAACAGCCAACCCGCACTGCGCATGTGGATGTGGCGCCAGTCCTGGGCAACTGAAACCACCGAAACAGTGATGGACACGAGAACGGCCACCGGTGCCGCCACCTCCACCGGAACAATGAGCGCGAGCAGCGGCACGGCCACCAGCGCCTCGCCGAATCCAAACGCGGAACGAATGAATGTAGCGATGAAAAGTACTACCAGTACTTCAAGAAGCATCCAACCCCCGGACCGCGCCTCACAACGCAGCGAGTCATTCGCGCTCGCAGGCTAATGGGCGCTTGACCTCGAAAGCAGGTTCAGCACCGCAACGCCGCTGACGATGAGGCCAATGCCCACAAATGCCCATCCATCAAGTTTCTGCCCGTGCAGCAGCCACGCAATGGCCGCGACCAGCACGATGCCCACTCCGGACCAGACCGCATAGGCGATCCCGACGGGTATGGATTTCAGCACCAGGGACAGGAAGTAAAAAGCAAAGCCGTAACCGGCAACCACGACAAAGGACGCGACCGGCTTCGTAAACCCCTGGCTGGACTTGAGCGCGGAGGTCGCGATGACCTCGCCGACGATGGCGAGAGCGAGAAACAGCCAACCTTTCATACCTCACCTCCAGTAATTCAACTTGGCAGGAACGCGCGGGGAGCTTAAAGCGCAAGCCTCACAACGCATCCCGCAGGCCCGCCAGCACGGCACCGGCGCCACCACGCAGGTGCAGGTCGGCCTGCCCGGCATGGGCGCTCTCGTCGGGATCGACCAGGATCACCCGCGCCCCGCCCCTTCGCGCGAGCCCCACGAGCGAGGCCGCAGGCTCCACCTGGCCCGAGGTGCCCACCACCAGCAGCAGGTCGCATCCGCGGATGGCCGCCTCGGCCCGTGCCCAGGTCTTCGTCGGGAGGGACTCGCCGAACCAGACCACCCCGGGACGGATGAAGCCATCGCAGTGCCCGCAGCGCGGCGGCTCCAGGCGCTGGCCGGGCTCCATGGTCTCCAGCGCGGGCACGTCGAAGCCGGTGAACGGCCGGTTGCAGACCGAGCAGCGCAGCTTCATCAGCTCGCCATGCAGGTGCAGCACCCGCGAGGAACCGGCGCGCTCATGCAGGTCGTCGACGTTCTGGGTCACGACGGTGAGCGCCGTCCAGCGCGCCTGGAGCTCGGCGAGCGCCCAATGCCCCGCGTGCGGCTGGACGGTGGCCAGCTGCGCCATCCGGTACACGTACCAGCCCCACACCAGCGTCCGGTCCCGCTGGAACGCCATCGGGGTCGCCAGCTCCTCCGGCTTCCACCGCGACCACAGACTGTCCTTGCCGCCACGGAAGGTCGGGATGCCGCTCTCGGCGGACATGCCGGCGCCGGTGAAGATGACCGGACGGGCGCTGTCCCGCAACGCGGCGGCGGCTTCCTGCAAGGCGGGTTCGTCACTCATGGCAATGGCCCCTTTGCATCCAGTGCCGACCGGCCCGCCGGGTAGACGGCCCTGTCAGGATTCGCAGCCCACCGCGGCGATCGGCCCCTTTGCGTCCACGCGCGCGGCGGCCCGCGCGGTCCGGCGGGCCCAAGCGTAGATCATCAACCCGACCACCGCAGTGGCGGCGCCGACGTAGCCCGTCGAGGTCCAGCCAAAGCCGGCGGTGATCGCCATGCCGCCCAGCCACGGGCCCAGCGCGTTGGCGGTATTGAACGCGGCATGGTGGGAGGCCGCGGCCAACGTCTGCGCCCCGCCGGCCACGTCCATCAGGTGCGACTGCAGGATGGGTCCCAGCGCGCCCATCAAGCCGATGGCGACGGTTGCCAGCACGATGGTCGGCAGGCTGCCTGCCAGCAACGGAAACAGCAGCAGCGCCGCGACGGCCCACGCCAGCACCACCCACACGCCACGCAGCTTGTACCGGTCGTACAACCAGCCACCGGCGAAATTCCCGATCACCCCGCCCACGCCAAAGCCGGCCAGGCCCAGCGGTATCCAGGCCGCCGCTACGCCGGTCACTTCCAGCATGGTCGGCGCCAGGTAGCTGAAGACCGCGAACATGCCGGCAAAGCCGATCGCACCGATGCCCAGCGCCTGCCACACCGGCAGCCGGTTGAAGGCGCGCAGTTCCGCCAACGGCTTCGTCTTCGGCCCGTCGACGTGCGCCGGCAGCCATACCGCCAACAGCACCGCGGTGAGGCCCGCGATGAGCGCCACCGCGGCATAGACCCAGCGCCAATCGATCGCCTGCCCCGCCCAGGTCGCCAGCGGATTGCCGACCAGGATCGCCAGGGTCAAGCCCAGCATGACCAGGCTGACCGCGCGACCACGCCGGTGCGGCGGACTGATCGCCACCGCCGTCAGCGCCGCCACGCCAAAGTAGGCGCCGTGCGGCAGGCCGGCAATGAAGCGGAACAGCAGCAGGCTGCCGTACGTCGGTCCCACCGCGCTGACCAGGTTGCCCAGCGCGTAGAAGCCCATCAGCGACAGCAGCAGGGTCTTGCGCTTCCACCCCGCGCCCAGGATCGCCAGCAATGGGGCCCCGACCACCACGCCCAGCGCGTAGGCGCTGATCAGGTGGCCCACCTGCGGCTCGGTCACGCCCAGCGAGGCGACCATGTTGGGCATCAGCCCCATGCTGGCGAACTCGCCGGTGCCGATGGCGAAGCCGCCCAGCGTCAGCGCGAACAGGATCAACCCGGTCTGGCGCGGGCTCAGCGTGGTGGTGACCTGGGGGGAGGGGGAATCGGGGGAGCGGACAACGGGCATCCGGTATTTTGCCGTAGCACGGCGGAACCATTGCGGCTGTGGCTGGAACAATGCATTGAGGCTCAGAACGAACGCCCATCGACGGGCACCCGCTTCAGGGACGACAACTCCACGCCTTCCAGGCAGCGCACCAGGCTCGCCTCCGGACTGACTCAGCTACGATCAACAATCTTCGTGATTTGCCCATCGCCGAACCAGAACTCGGACTTGCCCTGCAGATCAAGCAGGATGCCGGCTGACGGACCGTCGGGAATGTCTGCGGCCAGCCTGCCCCGGAAGGCGATGGTTGCAGCGGCAAAGTCACGACCGAACTCCAGGCCCGTGACGCGCTGCTGGCGCTCGGAGAATAAAGACCTGGACTGCTCCGCCAGTTGCCGTAGCTCGTCGATCCCGCTTGTGGCCGCCGTGAGTTGATCGCCAGAGTAGTTCTCGAAACGCATGTCCTGGGAAACAAGCGACAACATGCCGTCAATGTCGAAGGAGTTGTAAGCGACCAGGTAGCGGTCAATAAGATCCTTCATGTCTGCGTTGTCCATGACTTCTCCATGTACACCTGATGTCTGAATGACGCCGCGCCGTGAAGCGGTGTCGACCCTGAGGAACCGCAGGCCCCGCGCCGCCGGATCTGGGCAGTGCCCACCGATGGCTCTCCGAAGACTGAATCGCCCCGGCTTCTGTAGACACCCCGAAGCCTCAAATTGATTGCCGCTTTTCGAACTCTACCGGAGGCAGTCCGTTGTTGTGCCCGTGCTGCCTGCGGGTGTTGTAGAACATCTCGATGTAGTTGAAGACGTCGGCCTTGGCCTCGTCGCGGGTGGCGTAGATCCGCCGCCTGATGCGCTCGCGCTTGAGGAGCTGGAAGAAGCTCTCGGCGACCGCGTTGTCATGGCAGTTGCCGCGCCGGCTCATGCTGCTGACCAGACCGTGGGCTGTCAGGAAATCCTGCCAATCGTGGCCGGTGAACTGCGTTCCCTGATCGGAGTGAATGAGCAGTCCGGCGGGCGGCTTGCGGCGCCACACCGCCATCATCAACGCCTGCAGCACCAGATCGGTGTGCATGGTCGATCCCATCGCCCAGCCGACGATCTTCCGGGAGAACAGGTCCATGACCGCCGCCAGGTACAGCCAGCCTTCGTGGGTGCGGATGTAGGTGATGTCGGTGACCCAGGCACGATTGGCGGCCACCGGGTCGAACTGCCGCGCCAGATGGTTGTCGGCGACCACGGCCGGCTTGCCTCCGCGCATGCCGGGTCGGCGGCGATAACCAACTTGCGCCCGCAAGCCTTCACCACGCATCAGCCGGGCCACCCGGTGCTTGCCGCAGCGCTCGCCCAGATCACGCAAGTCGCGGGCAACCTTGCGATAGCCGTACACGCTGCCGCTCTCCAGCCAGGACTGCTTGATCAGACCCAGTACGCGCCGGTCGTCCTTGGCCCGTGCCGACAGCGGCGCCCGGCGCCAGGCGTAGTAGCCGCTGGGGTGCACGCCCAACACCCGGCACATGCTGCGCACCCGGAACTCCCGTTCGTGGTCGCGCATGAAGGCGTACTTCACCCGGACTGCTTGGCAAAGTACGCCGCGGCTTTTTTTAGAATGTCGCGCTCCTCCGTGACCCGGCGAAGCTCCGACTTGAGCCGGCGCAGCTCGTCCGCCTGGTCCGCCGTCGCTGCCCGCTCGGGCCCGGACCGGCCGTACTGCTTCCGCCACGTGTAGAGGCTGTGGATCGACACCCCCAGCCGATCGGCCACCTCTGCCACCGAGTGGCCGCGGTCCGTCACCTGCCTGACCGCCTCAACCTTGAACTCTTCCGTGTACCGCTTGCTGCTCATGGACACTCCTGCTGTTGCCGTGGATATGGCTGCAGGGTGTCTACGAAACACGGGGCGATTCATTCGTTGTGTCATCGCCGCCTTAAGTCTTCAAGTGGGTGGTGTTTCGTTGCCTAACTATTATTAGATCCCCGAAGCGAGGTGTAACACCGTCTCGGGCGCACCCCCCGACACCGGGCACATCCGCGCAAGTCCAGCATTCATGCAGCTTCGCCCCCCTTTCGCCCCGTCCGGCCTCCCGCCGTACACACAGTTATACGCCACTGCCGGGGCGGTAATCCAATACCGCCCCGGATTCGTCGGATAACACGTTTACCACCCTGCCAGCATGTTCCGTCTGCTGGCGTCATGAGCCCAGACGCCCCTGCCGCCAGCAGCTACCATCCGGTCCCTTTACGGTTGGACCCGCCCATGCTCCTGATCCTCCTCAGCGCCCTGTGCAGCGTCTCCGTCGCGGTGCTGCTCAAGCTCGCGCCGCGCTGGCGGCTGGACATGCCGCAGCTGGTGATGTGGAACTACCTGGCGGCCAGCGGGCTGTGCTGGGTCCTGCTCTCGCCGCCGCTGGAAAACCTGCAGCGGCCGGATACCCCTTGGCCGGTGCTGCTGGGACTGGCGGTGGTGTTGCCTTCGCTGTTCCTGGTGCTGGCGGCTTGCGTGCGGGCGGCGGGCATCGTGCGCACCGACGTGGCGCAGCGCCTATCCCTGCTGCTGTCGCTGCTGGCGGCCTTCACGGTATTCGGTGAGCAGGCCTCGGTGATCAAACTGGCCGGCCTGGCGCTGGGGCTGGTGGCGGTCGCCGGCATCGTGGTTCGGCCCGAGCGCGGCAGCGGCCCGGTGCAGGGGCAGCGTGCCTGGCTGTTGCTGCTGGTGGTCTGGGGCGGCTTCGCCTTCGTCGATGTGATGCTCAAGGTGGTCGCGCAGGCGGGCACGCCCTCCTCCGCCTCGCTGCAGGTCGCCTTCGCGTTGGCCTTCCTGCTGATGCTGTTCTGGCAGCTGGTACGGCACTGGCGCGGGCGCACCGAGCTTGAGGTGCGCCACCTGGGCGCGGGGCTGCTGTTGGGGCTGCTCAATTTCGGCAACATCTATTTCTACGTGCGCGCACACCAGTCACTGCCCGACAGCCCGGCGGTGGTGTTCGCGGCGATGAACATCGGGGTGGTGGTGCTGGGCACGCTGGTGGGCATCGCCGCCTTCGGCGAGAAGACCGGGCGCTGGAACCGGCTGGCTATCGTGCTGGCGGTGGCGGCGATCGCATTGATCGCGCTGGCGCCCTGAGGGTAGGCAGCCCCGCTCGCCGATAGCATCATTAGGCTCCGCGGGGCGCCCCTCCTGCCATACGACATGCGCCAGGCACAGCCTACCTGGCGCCCAAGGAAACACTTGAAGATGTTCCAGAACGCATTCAACTCCCTCGACCGCATCATGCGGAACGACGAGGGTCTGTCCTCTGAGCTCGACTACGCCGAGCAGACCTCTTGGCTCCTGTTCCTCAAGTACCTCGACGACATGGAACGCGAGTGGGCGGACGAGGCAGCGCTTGAAGGACGCGACTACGACCCCGTACTTGAGCCGGACTTCCGCTGGGCCACTTGGGCAGTACCCCGCGATGTGGATGGCAAGCCCGACCCCAACGCCCGTACCGGCAAGGACCTGATCGACTTCGTAGACGACCAGCTGTTCCCTTATCTGGAATCGTTCCGGGAGGCCACCGATGATCCGGACAACATCGAATACAAGATCGGCGAGGTCTTCGCCGAGATCGCAAACCGCTTCCGCTCCGGCTATACCCTGCGCGACGCGCTGGAGGTCATCGACACCCTGGATTTCGGCAGCTCCCAGGCCAAGCACGAGCTCTCCGACCTGTACGAAACCCGCATCAAGCGCATGGGCAACGCCGGTCGCAACGGCGGCGAGTACTACACCCCGCGCCCGCTGATCCGGGCCATGATCCAAGTGGTGCAACCGGTGATCGGCGAGACCATCTATGACGGCGCGTGCGGGTCGGCCGGCTTCCTGTGCGAGGCGTTCGAGTACCTCAACCGCGACGACCTGGCCGCCAGGGACTGGAACGCGCTGCAGACCAGCACCTTCTACGGCCAGGAGAAGAAGTCACTGGCCTACGTGCTGGGCCTGATGAACATGATCCTGCACGGCGTGGACGCGCCCAACATCCGCCACACCAACACCCTGGCGGAGAACGTGCGCGACTACCGGCAGAAGGACCTGCACGACATTGTGCTTGCCAACCCGCCCTTTGGCGGCGGCGAGCGCAAGGAGGTGCAGCAGAACTTCCCGATCAAATCCGGCGAAACCGCGTACCTGTTCCTGCAGCACTTCATCCGCAAGCTCAAGGCCGGCGGCCGCGCCGCCGTCGTCATCAAGAACACCTTCCTCTCCAACACCGACAACGCCAGCGTCGAGCTGCGCCGCGAGCTGCTCACCACCTGCAACCTGCATACCGTGCTCGACTGCCCGCAGGGCACCTTTCAGGGTGCCGGGGTGAAGACCGTGGTGCTGTTCTTCGAGCGCGGCGCGCCCACCCGCAAGATCTGGTACTACCAGCTCGATCCGGGCCGCAGCTTGGGCAAGACCAACCCGCTCAACGACGAGGACTTGGCTGAGTTCGTCGAGCTGCAACCCAAGAAGCCGACTACCCCGAAAAGCTGGACGCTGGACGTGGCGGATATCGATGAGGCCACCTGCGACCTTTCAGCCAAGAACCCGCACGCGGCGGAACAGGCGCCAATGCGCAGCCCGGAGGAGATCATTGCTGACATGCTGATCCGGGATGAGGAGACGCGGGGGATTCTGGAAAAGGTGAGGGAGTTGCTGTGACATCGCGAAAATGGGCCGAGGTGACCCTAGGAGATGTGCTTGAGGTCCAGAACGGGTTCGCTTTCTCGTCAAAGAAATTCTCTTCAAGTGCCGGCATGCCTCTAATCAGGATCAGAGATCTCAAGGACTCCGGTAAGAATGCAACCCGCTTCGATGGAGCGTTCGACGAGGCTTATCTGGTCTCTGATGGCGATTTATTGATCGGCATGGACGGCGAGTTTGTTTGCTACCAGTGGAGCGGGGGCAGTGCGCTTTTAAATCAACGAGTTTGTAGGCTCCACGGGTTCTCGGGCGACCTTCATGCAAGGTTTCTTTTCTACGGCATCAACGAATTTCTGACAAAAATCGAAGAGGAAACGCCCTATACGACTGTGAAGCATCTCTCATCAAGGACGATCAAGAGTATTCAGTTCCCATTGCCGCCCATGGATACGCAAGAGCGGGTTGTGGCAATCCTCGATCAAGCCTTCGCCGCCCTTGACCTTGCCCGCGTCCATGCCGAGGCTAATTTGAAAGATGCAGGTGATCTGCAAGATGGCTTGATCGCGAATGCGATCGACCACGCGACTGCTGGCGGTACCGAATCGATCAAGCTCGGGGAGCTATGCAAAATCGCACGCGGCGGATCCCCTCGGCCCATCAAGAAGTTCCTGACCACTTCCGCCGATGGCATCAACTGGATCAAGATTTCCGATGCGACCGCGAGTGGTAAATTCATAAAGTCGACCAAGGAAAGAATCACGAAGGATGGAGTTTCGCGGTCTAGGCTGGTAACTTCTGGCTCGTTCCTGCTTACGAACTCGATGAGCTTTGGCAGGCCATACATACTTCGCACAGAAGGGTGTATTCATGACGGATGGCTGGTCCTCGAGCCGGACTACTCGAAGGTCGATCAGGATTACTTGTACTACCTGCTTGGGTCCAGGCAGGTTTTCAACGAGTTTGATCGGCTCGCTGCCGGTTCGACGGTCAGAAATCTGAATATCAACCTGGCTTCCAGCGTTATTGTCATGCTGCCGCCGCTCCATAAGCAACGTGAAGCGGTGAACCGCATCGAATCCGCTGTCACACTCAGCACGAGGCTCACTGATCGGTACCGTGACCAGCTGTCCGATTTGGGGACTCTCCGCCAATCCCTGCTCCAGCAGGCCTTCTCCGGCCAGCTCACCTGACGGGAAAACCCTGCAGCCATCCCTCAGGCAGACAGGCGCAACTCCGTATGCAGCCCCGCCCGTGCGGCCAGGGTCAGCAGCATGTCCAAGCTGAAGTCTTCCACCTTGCCCTTGATCAGTCGCGAGACGCGCGGCTGGGTGATGCCAAGCTGGCGGGCGGCTTCGACCTGCGTCCAGCCACGCTCCTTCAAATGTTGGGCGGTGCGGATCATGACCTCGGCGCGCAGCTTCATCACTTCCGCCTCAGCCGGATCAAAGCCCATGTCGAGGAACACGTTGCCGCTGCTGGCGGTGATGCGGGTGTCTTCGTCTTTCGCGGTCATGATTGATCTCCAATCGACTTGTAGCGCCTGGCGGCCAGCTCGATATCGCCTTTCGAGGTCTTCTGCGTCTTCTTCTGAAAGGCATGCAACACGTACACCGCATCGGCGAACCTGGCGACGTACACCAACCGGAACGCGCCGTTAGCGGCATCCCGGTAGCGAATTTCATATGCGCCAGCGCCGATTACACGAAGCGGTTTGAAGTCATCCGGGGTGCCGCCGTACTGCACGGTCATCAACTCGATGCCAAGGGCGTGCCGCACCCGGGCAGGCATGGCGCGCAGGTCGTCCAGGCTCGAGCCGACGAATTTCAGCGGTTTCATGGGCAAAATATCCCGATATCTTCAAATATGCAAGAAGTTGCATACACGGCGTCGTGTCACTATCACCATCCGCCGTTGAAGGCATGCGGGGCATCAGGGAAGGTCAATTTGCTGGGTAGGGAATTCCTGCCAGCCGGCCACACGCACCGCTGAGCCGGGGTACCATCCCGACGGACTGACATGGACCCGGGGAGCCCATGATCGAAACCGAAGCCGACACCCGCGCCAACCGCATTGACCCTGCGCTGCGCGATGCCGGCTGGGGCGTCGTGCCCGGGTCCCACATCGCCCGCGAGCTGACCATTGCGCCCGGCCGCATCCTCGGCGGCGGCCAGCGGGCGGCAAAGGTTTCGGCCGACTATGTGCTGAGCTATCGCGGCCGGGTGCTGGCGGTGATCGAGGCCAAGCGGGCCGGGCTGGGGCACACCGCGGGCGTGGGACAGGCGAAGCAGTACGCCGGCCTGCTCAAGGCGCGCTTCGGCTACTCCACCAACGGCGTCGGCTGGTACGAAGTAGACATGCAAACCGGCGCGGAGGGCGGCTTCGAGCTGCCGTTCCCGGCGCCGGACAAACTGTGGCAGCGCTGCTTCCCGCAGGGCAACGACTGGCGCGAGCGTTTCGGCGCGGTGCCGTTCGAGACCGGCGGCGGCAAGTGGCAGCCGCGCTACTACCAGCACAACGCCATCACCGCGGTGCTGGAGGCCATCGCCCAAGGGCGCGAGCGGATCCTCCTGACCCTAGCCACCGGCACCGGCAAGACTTCGGTCGCCTTCCAGATCGCCTGGAAGCTGTTCCATTCCAAGTGGAACCTGAGCCGCGACCCGGTGCGCCGCCCACGCATCCTGTTCCTGGCCGACCGCAACATCCTGGCCAACCAGGCTTACAACGCGTTTAACGCGTTCCCGGCCGATGCACTGGCGCGGATCAGTCCAGAGGAGATCCGCAGGCAAGGGAGGATCCCGCGCAACGCCAGCGTGTTCTTCACCATCTTCCAGACCTTCATGACAGAAGGCCGTGCGGGTGAGGAGCCGCAGCTCACCTTCCAGGGCTACGAGCCGGACTTCTTCGATTTCATTGTCATCGACGAGTGCCACCGCGGCGGCGCCCGGGATGAAAGCACCTGGCGCGGCATCCTCGAGTACTTCAAGCCGGCCGTGCAGCTGGGCCTGACCGCCACGCCCAAGCGTGATGCCAACGCCGACACCTACGCCTACTTCGGCGAGCCGGTCTACACCTACGCGCTGAAGGAAGGCATCGGCGACGGCTTCCTTACCCCCTTCAAGGTGCGGCAGATGGCGTCCACCCTGGACAGCTACCGGTTCTCCGACGAGGACGAGGTGCTGTCCGGCGAGATCGACCCCGAGCGCGAATACACCGAAGCGGATTTCAACAGGAAGCTGGTCATCGACCAGCGCGAGCAGAGTCGCGTCCAGGAGTTCATGGACCAGATCGATCAGCGCCAGAAGACGCTGGTGTTCTGCGCCACGCAGGAGCACGCCGCCCGCATGCGCGACTTCATCAACCAGGTCAAGGACAATCCCGATCCGCTGTACTGCCAACGCGTGACCGCCGACGACGGCAAGCTGGGCGAAAAGCACCTGGAGGACTTCCAGGACAACACCAGGACCCTGCCGACGATCCTCACCACCTCGCAGAAGCTCTCCACCGGCGTGGACGCTCTCAACATCCGCAATATCGTGTTGCTGCGCCCGATCCGCTCGATGATCGAGTTCAAACAGATCATCGGTCGCGGCACCCGCACCTTCGACGGCAAGGACTACTTCACGATCTATGACTTCGTGAAGGCCTACGAGCACTTCAACGACCCGGAGTGGGACGGCGAGCCGTTGCCGCCGGAAGCGCCGGGTGAGCCGCGACCACCGAAAGGCGATCCGCCGCCCGACTACCCCTTGCCCGAACCGCCCGGCGGTGTCGGAGAGGCGCCGCCCATGGAAAAGGTGGTCGTGAAGCTCGCCGACGGCAAGGAACGCCGCATCCGCTACGTTGCCGCGACCACCTATTGGTGGAACGGCCGCATGATCACCGCCCAGGAGTTCATGCAGCAGCTGTTCGGCGACCTCAGCCAACTTGTCGTCACCGAAGATGAACTCCGCGAAACCTGGAGCGACCCCGACCATCGGGAAGCCTTTCTTCAGCGCCTCACTGACCTGGGCTACGACCGCGACCGTCTGGACGATATGCGCCGCCTGATCGATGCACCGAACAGCGACGTGTTCGATGTGCTGGCCTATGTGCGTTTCGAGCTCGCACCACTGGCACGGTCAGAGCGAGCGCGCGCGGCTCGCAAGACCGGCCTGGGCGGGTACGAACGGGAGATGCAGGGGTTCCTGGATTACGTGCTCGGCGCGTATGAACTGCATGGAGTCGAGGAGCTGTCATCGCGGAAGCTGAGCGACTTCCTGCGGATCCGGTATGGCGGCACCAATGATGCAAAGCGGGCGCTGGGGAGTGTGGCCGAGATCCGGAATGCGTTTGTCGGCATCCAGGGGCATCTGTACTCGACACATGGGAACCGCTGAGGCCCGCGGCCGGCTCCGGCATACTTGCACGCGGTTCCCCGCCCGGTATTGCGCATGAAAGTCGTCGAGGTCACCCATCCGCTGGTCCAGCACAAGCTGGGACTGATGCGGAAGGCCGAAAACAGCACCAAGACCTTCCGCGAGCTGTCGGCCGAGGTCGCCACGCTGCTGACCTACGAGGCCACCGCGGACCTGGAGACCGAGGAGGTCGAGACCACCGGCTGGGCCGGGCCGGTGAAGGTGCGGCGGATCAAGGGGCGCAAGATCACCCTGGTGCCGATCCTGCGGGCGGGCATCGGCATGCTGCCGGGCGTGCTGGAGCTGATCCCCGCGGCCAAGGTCAGCGTGGTCGGCTTCGTGCGCGACGAGCAGACCCTGCAGCCGACCGCCTACCTGGAGCGGCTGGTCGGCAACATGGAGGACCGCATCGCGCTGATCCTGGACCCGATGCTGGCCACCGGCGGCACGCTGATCGCCACCGTGGACATGCTCAAGGCCGCCGGTGCCACGCGCATCAAGGGCCTGTTCCTGGTCGCCGCGCCCGAAGGCCTGCGTGCGGTGGAGGCGGTGCATCCGGACGTGGAGGTCTATACCGCCGCGGTGGACGAGCGGCTGGACGGGCACGGGTACATCCATCCCGGGCTGGGGGACGCGGGGGACAAGATCTTCGGAACCCGCGCGGACTGAAGAAACGTCATTCCCGCGAGAAGTCGTCATTCCCGCGAACGCGGGAATCCATGGACGTTGCTCACCATCCGGGCGTCACCCTCGGGTGGATTCCCGCGTTCGCGGGAATGACGGGTGATGTGGCTTCCCGCTTTCGCGGGAACGACGGCGCGGGATGCCCGCGGGCCTCGGGCCGCGCCGCACAGACGCCGGTCGGCGGCGCCAGTTCCGCCAGCGCACCATCCCCACCCTGCAGGTCCGCATGCAGGATCCGCCGGATCTCCAGGATCGCTTCGGGGGTCTCCTGCACGCTGTGGAAGGATTCGATCACCTTCTCGCTCACCGCCCCCGCCAGATGTGCACTGCAGTACGGCACCAGTCCGTCGTCGGATACCTCCAGCGGCACCGCCGGGTCGCGGCGGGCGATGATCGTGTGGTAACGCACCCGGGGTGAGATCGGCAGGTCGGCGGAGGCGCGGATGAAGGGGTCCTCGCGGCTGAGGTTGTCGATGCTGTTGGGCACCTTCGGGCGGTTGGGGGCGTCGGGTTCGGCGCCGGCGAGTGCCTGCAGGACGTCGTCGAAGCTCTCCAGCACGGTCAGCGGCAGCCGGATCAGCCGCGATATCAGCCGGCCCAGGCGGTTGTTGGCGGCGTCGGTGCCGCGGTGCGGGGCGGCGATCAGGATCGCGCGCTCCACGCCGGGAAAGGGTTCGAACCGCAGCATCGGCTCCAGGCGTCCGCGCACGCGCTCCAGCCGGCCGTCGTCAAGCTTGCGGCTGGCCAGCATTTCATCCCACAGCCGGTCGCCGGAAGACGACACCAGCAGCCGCGACAGCACCCCGCCCATGCTGTGTCCCACCAGCACGATGTCGCGCGAGGCACGGGCGCTGCCGGTCGGGTCCAGGCTTTGCAGGGTCTCGCCCAGTACGCGGCGCAGGGCGGCATGGTTGTAGGCGATCGGCAGGTTGGTCGGGTAGTAGACCTGCCAGACCTGGAACGACCGGCGCAGTGTCTCGTCGCCGAGGATCTCGTTGGCCACGTTGACCCAGGCCTCGGGGCTGCTGGCCAGCCCGTGGACCATCACGATGATCCGGCGGTCCGGGTCGTAGGGCTGCATCAGGTACACGTGCGCGCGGTTGATGGCCTGCCCGCGCCCGAACAGGGTCTGCAGCGACTGCCGGGCAAAGCCCGAGCGCGCCAGCCACAGCCCGTAGCCGGCGGTGTAGTTGGCCGCCAGCGGGACGTCCTGGCCGTGCAGCGCGATCTCCGACTCCCGGTACGGGTCGTGCGCGCTGACGTGGACCTCGCGGGTGGCGAGTATGTCCGCCAGGCCGGCACCAGCGAAGTGGAACAGCACGGTCAGCGACGGGGACGGCATCTCGCTGTAGGCGCGGACGCGTGGGCGGCCGCGGCGTGGTCCATGGCGCGTGTCGTCGCTGCCGTCCGGGGGGCCGGTTGCCGCGTCCTCCGCCGCGTTGAGGGCCTGCACGGCGGCGACGGCGGCCGGCGCCTCGCGCATCACCGCCACCAGCTCGGCGCCGAAGCCGTCACGACGGTAGGTGCTGCGCAGCCCGGCGAACTCCAGCGAGCTGGCCGGCAGCAGTTCCCTGGGCAGGTCCGCGCCCGGCGGCATGCGGATGCCGGACAGGTCGGTGGTGATCGCCCAGTCGGCGACCCGCGTGGCCTGCCCCGGCCCGGCTGCCGGGGCGCCGCCCGTGCTGCGCTGGAACAGCGCGATCGCGCCCTGCTGCACGGCGTGGTTGTAGTAGTCGCGCACCTGGGTCTGGCGGTCCTCGAAGGCGCGCTCGCCAGGCGCGCGCCCGGTGAAGAACAGGTACGCGTAGGCATGCCGGGCCGCCTCCAGCCAGGCGTCGATCTGCACGTCCGGCACCGGCCCGCCCTTTGCCGGGGCCAGCAGGATGGCCTGCTGCACCCACAGTTCCGCCTGCGCCGAAAGCCGGCGCTCGTCGGACAGCCCGGGCACCCCGCCCAGCGCCTGGATGCACCCACGCGAAGGTTCCGCGCAGGCGCCGGTCTCCAGCCCGGACACCCGGATCGTCTGCGCGGTGGCGGCACTGAGCTTGCCGGTGGTGAGGATGTCACCGCGCTTCAGGGCGATGTACTCGCCCGGCGACAGCGGCCTGGCCTCGACCGCCGGCCTGAACTCGTTGAGCACCGCGCAGCCGCCCAGCAGCAGCATGGCGAGCGCCAGCAGCATTGCGCGCGGCAGGCGCGCGGCGCTCATGGGGTGGCCTCCGCGCCGCCGGTGCCGGGCACGCCCTGGCGGATCACGCGGGAGAACACCGCCGACCTCGCATCCGGCGGCAACGCAGTGGCCCGTGGGTTGATGTAGCCGCGGCGCTGAAGTTCCTCGTACTCGTACCCCTCCGCGAGCCCGCCCAGCTCGTGCACGTAGCGGGCGAAGTAGCCGGACAGCAGCAGGCGGTAGTCCATCGGGATCCCCGGGGCGATGCGGCGCGCGAGCTCGAAGATGATCGTGGTGCAGTTGCTGGTCAGTGTGTTGTAGAACGCAGGCTGCCGCCGCAGCGCGGCGGCCTCGTCGAGGTAGCCGGTGAACAGCGCCCGCAGCGTTTCCGGCGGCAGGTCGAGGTGGTACAGGTAGACGTCCTCGCCGCGCGCGTTGCTGCGGGTGCGCACGATGTCGTTCTCGTCGGCGGCCACCAGCACCTGCTCGAACTCGCGGAAGAAGCCGCCGATGGCCGAGAACGACTCGTGGCGCTCCTTGCGGATCTCCAGCGAGAACACCACCCGCTGGCCGTCTTCGAAGCCGAACGAAACCAGCGTGTGGGCGATCGCCGGCCCCATCCAGTACGACATCACCAGGTCGGCCGACACCAGTCGGTCCAGGTCGTACCCGCGGGTTTCCCAGCGTGGGGTGTAGTCCTCCGGCGTGCGCCAGTCGAAGTTGCGCACGTTGTGCAGGGTGACCCGGCTGCCGTCGACCTCGGCCTCCAGCAGCCGGGCGACATCATCGGCCCAGACGCGGTCATGTGAGGGCGTGAGCGTGCTCCACCAGGCCAGCAGCGCAACCAGCGCGGCACCGAAGCCCGGCAGCGCCAGCCGCGCCCACTGCGGCCACCTTTTGCGGCGCCCGATGCACGCCGCCGCTCCCAAGCCGAGCAGGCACCATGCCGCGATCGCCACCACCCGCACCGCCACCGGACCGGGCAACTGGAACCACAGCGCCAGCGCTCCCCAGCCCGCTGCCAAGATCACGGCCGTCACCAGCGCCAGGCTGGCCATGCGGGAGAGAAAACGGTCGCTCAAGCGGTGTTGTTGGCGCTGTCGCCGCCGGTCACGTCATAGGTGGCGCCCGACACCAGGTGCGCCTCGTCACTGGCGAGGAAGACGACCACCGGAGCAACCGCGCCGGCCGGGAGCCAGGCCACATCGAGCGGAGAGCTGTCGCGGAGCTTTCGTTCCGCTTTCGCCTCGAGCTGGTCCAGGGGCTCGGTGTTGTCCAGGTCGTCCATGGCCTGTGCGTATCGGCGCCTGTGTCGCGTGAGAGGCGTGTCGATCAGGCCCGGAACCACCGCATTGACCGTGATGCCGTATTGCCCGAGTTCCAGGGCGGCCGATTTCATCAGGCCGATGATCCCCCATTTGGAAGCCGAGTACGCCGCCCCGTATTTCGTGCCGTGCCGCCCCTGCGTGGATGCGCTGACGATGATGCGCCCGCCACCGTTGCTGACGAGGTAAGGAGCCACCGCACGGATCGCATTGCAGGTCCCGGTGAGATTCACGTCGATCTGGTCGTGCCAGTCCGCATCGTGCATTTCCAGGATCGGCTTGAACGACTGGATGCCGGCGTTGGCGAACAGGATGTCGATCTTCCCGAACGTGTCCGCGGCCCATGCCGCGGCATCCCGCAGCGCCGGCAAGTCGCGCTGGTCGAGCTGGCGCGCGGCCCACCTGCCGCCGGCCGCCTCCACCAGGCGGCCGGTCTCGTCCAGCTCGTCGGGCGTGGCGGGCTCCACTTCAAGCGTCGCGCTGACCGGTCCGGCGATATCGATTCCGACCACGGTCGCACCCTCGCGGGCGAAAGCGACAGCGGCCGCCCGACCTATCCCGCGCGCGGCTCCCGTGATCACCGCAATCTTGCCTTCAAGACGTTTCGATGACATTGCCTGTTCCTCCAGCCGGTTTGATGATGACCTTGTTGCTGCGGGCCTGCTCCCCCATCGAGGCGCACGGGTTTGTGGACACCCGACCACATGCTGCGTGTTCGCAACGTCGGGTGGCGCAAGCAGCAGGGGCTGGCTTCAGCCGGCTCCGGACGGGTCAGGCGGCCAGCGTCGCGTTGTCGATCACGAAGCGGTACTTCACGTCGCCCTTGAGCATGCGCTCGTAGGCGGCGTTGATCTCCTCGATGCGGATCATCTCGATGTCGGCCACGATCCCGTGCTTGGCGCAGAAGTCGAGCATCTCCTGGGTTTCCGGGATGCCGCCGATCAGCGAACCGGCCAGCGAGCGCCGCTTCGCGATCAGGCTGAACACGTTCGGCGACGGATGTGGCGTGGCCGGAGCACCGACCAGGGTCATCGTACCGTCGCGCTTGAGCAGCGCCAGGAAGGCGTCGAGATCGTGCGGCGCGGCCACGGTGTTGAGGATGAAGTCGAAGCTCTTGCGGTGCGTGGCCATCTCGCCGGCGTTGCGCGACACCACCACTTCATCCGCGCCCAGCGCCAGTGCCGCCTCGCGCTTGGACTCCGAGGTGGTGAATGCAACCACGTGCGCGCCCAGCGCGTGCGCCAGCTTGATGCCCATGTGGCCCAGCCCGCCGATGCCGACCACGCCGACCTTCTTGCCGGGCCCCACCTGCCAGTGGCGCAGCGGCGACCAGGTGGTGATGCCCGCGCACAGCAGCGGCGCGACGGCCGCAAGCTGGTTCTCGCTGTGGCGGATGCGCAGCACGTAGCGCTCGTGCACCACGATCTGCTGCGAATAGCCGCCCAGGGTGTGGCCGGGCGCGTCCGGCGTGGGCGAGTTGTAGGTGCCGACCATGCCGTCGCAGTAGTTCTCCAGCCCGTCGGCGCACTCGTCGCAGCCGCGGCAGCTGTCGACGATGCAGCCGATGCCGACCAGGTCGCCGGGCTTGAACGCGGACACATCCGGGCCGACGGCCGACACCCGGCCGACGATCTCGTGGCCCGGCACGCAGGGGAACCGGGTGCCGGCCCATTCGGCGCGGACCTGGTGCAGGTCGGAATGGCAGACGCCGCAGAAGGCGATGTCGATCCGCACGTCGTGCGCGCCGGTGGCGCGGCGGGTGATGTCGATGGGTTCCAGCGGCTTGTCGCCGGCATGGGCGCCGTAGGCCTTGATCTGCATGGGATTCCTCTCTCTTTGTCGTCGCACAGGATGACAGTCGGCACGCTCCCCTGTCGCGCCCGCGGGCACCCGGTACCAACAGAGCCTGCGCCCCTCAGTCCGGCCTCCTGAACACCAGCAGGTTCGCGATCAGCTTCTGGCACACCTCGCCCTCCTGGTTCACGGTCAGGTTCTCGACCTTGACCAGCGCCTGGTCGGGCTTGGACCGGGACGGCGTGATCTCCAGCACGGTGCTGCGCACATGGAGCACGTCACCGGGCCGTGTCGGCCGCGGCCACCAGATCTCGCCGCCGGCGCCGATGACGCCGCGGGCGAACGGGAGGCTGTCGATCAGCAGCCGCATCGTGATCGAGGCGGTATGCCACCCGCTGGCGGCCAAGCCGCGGAAGAAGGTGTCCTGCGCCGCGTCCTCGTCGATGTGGAACGGCTGCGGATCGAACTGGCGTGCGTACTCGATGATCTGCGCGGCATCGATGCGGTGCTCCGCGCTGCGGAATTCGTCGCCGGGCGCGATGTCCTCCAGGTAAAGCGGCTTCGCGTGACTGTCGTGCTTCATGGCAAACCTCACTTCATGGATCGGGCATACGGCGGATAGTCGACCAGGCCCCTGGCGCCGCCACCGTAGTAGGTATCCCGGTCGGGCGTGGCCAGTGGCCAGCCGTTCTCCAGCCGCGCCACCAGGTCCGGGTTGGCGATGAACGGCTGTCCGAAGGCGACCAGGTCGATGATGCCCTCGCCCAGCAGTTGCTCGCCGCGCTCGCGGGTCATGCTGCCGGCCAGGATGACCGCCGTGGCGGTCGGCAGCACCTTGCGAATGCCGGCCAGCAAGGCGTGGAAACGCGCGGCGATGTCACGGGCTTCTTCCGACTGCGTGCCGGGGCCGACCTGGTCGTTGACATGCACGTAGGCGATGCCGCGCTCGCCCAGCGCCCTGGCATACGCGAGATAGGTCTGGTCGATCTCGTCGTGGTGCGGCATGTCGGCGAAGCGGCCGTACGGGGAGATGCGCACGCCCACGCGCGTGGCGCCGATGCGGGTGCAGACCGCATCCACGACCTCGAGCGCGAAGCGCAGGCGGTCGTCCATATTGGCGGCGCCGTAGCGGTCGGTGCGCTCGTTGACGCGCGGATTGAGGAACTGCTCGAACAGGTAACCGTTGGCGCTGTGGATCTCCACCCCGTCGAAGCCGGCCTCGATGGCGTTGGCCGCGGCCTGCGCGAAGTCCCCGACCACCCGCGCGATCTCGTCGGTTTCCAGCGCGCGCGGCACCCCGGGCGGGATGAAGCCGGGATTGCCGTCGGCGTCATAGCCGAAGGCATGCGAGTTGGCCGGCAGCTTCGGCGAGGCACTGACCGGGTCCTTGCCTTCGTGCTGGATCGACGGGTGCGACATCCGCCCGACATGCCACAGCTGGGCGAAGATCCGGCCCCCGACCGCGTGCACCGACTGCGTCGTCAGCCGCCAGCCTTCGATCTGCTCCGGAGTGAAGATGCCCGGGTTGAACAGGTAACCCTGCCCCTCGCGCGATACCGGCGTCCCCTCGCTGACGATCAGCCCGGCGGTGGCGCGCTGCGTGTAGTACAGCGCGATGGTGTCGGTGGCGACGTCCTCCGGCGCGCGGGCACGGGTCATCGGCGCCATCACGATGCGGTTGGCCAGGCCCAGGCCGGACAGGTCGAAGGGAGTGAACAGGTCGGACATGCAGGAGTTCCGGGGGAGGAAGATCCCTCCCAAATGGCGGCTTCGCCGTGCTGCACCAGTGCAGGATTCCGAACACTGCGGTCCATCGCGGAGTATCTGTCCGACCCTCGCTGGCCGCGCCGTTGCCAACCCACCCTGCAGCGTCGACGATGCAGAGCCTCGCGATTCCTGGAGAGAGCCCATGGATACCCGGTACTGGCAGGATCGTTGGACCGAAGGCCGCACCGGCTGGCACCAGGACCAGCCGACGCCACTGCTGCTCAAGCATTGGCCCGCGCTCGACGTGGCGCCCGGCAGCCGCGTGTTCGTCCCGCTGGCGGGCAAGTCGCAGGACATGCGCTGGCTGGCGGCACAGGGGCATCGGGTGCTCGGCGTCGAGCTTTCGCAGCTCGCGGTCGAACGGTTCTTCGCCGAGAACGGGCTTGCGCCGCGGGTGAGTTCAACCCGGTATGGGCGCCACTATGAAGCCGGCGGCATCGAGATCATCTGCGGCGATGCATTCGGCCTGGACTCCGACGCGCTGCGTGATTGCAGGGCGGTGTTCGACCGCGCCGCGCTGATCGCCCTGCCCCCGCCGCTGCGGCGCCGCTATGCCGCCGAACTCTACGCATGCCTGCCTGCCGGGTGCCGGGGCCTGCTCCTCACCATCGAATACCCGCAGGAGGAGAAGGAAGGCCCGCCGTTCTCCGTGCCCGGGGACGAGGTGCGATCCCTGTTCTCGGCCGACTGGTCCGTCGGCCTCCTGGAGCGCCGCGACATACCGGTGGAAAAGCAGGATCCGCAGGAGCGCGTGATCGCGCAGCAGGCCGTCGCCTACCAGCTCATTCGTCGTTGACGACAGGCAAAGCGCAGGTATAACGTTCGTTATAACGTTGAACCGGAAGCCGCCATGAAGCTCAAGATCACCGCCATCGGCAATTCCGCCGGGGTCATCCTGCCCAGGGAGTTGTTGGCCCGCCTTCGCCTGCAGAAGGGCGACGAGCTGTTCGCGCTGGAGACGCCGGACGGGGTCCGGCTGACCGCGTTCGATCCATCGCTGGCCGAACAGATGGAAGTCGCCGAACGCGTGATGCGCAACCGGCGCGCGTTGCTCAACAAGTTGGCGCAGTAGGGCGTGGCCGTGATCGTCTGGATCGGGAAGCCCTTCGCCCTGGCCATCCACGACCGCCAGCTTGCCGAACACGGCGGAGGTGGCGGCGCGCGTGACGAGAGCTTGCTCGATTCCGCCCTCGCCCGTCCGCAACAGTTGTACGCCTATGGCGACCCGCCACCGGACCTGGCCGACCTCGCGGCCAGCCTTGCGTATGGGCTGGCGCGCAACCACCCCTTCGTGGACGGCAACAAGCGCACCGCAGCCGTTGCCTGCGAAGTGTTCATCGAACTCAACGGCGGCGTGTTGCAGGCCGATGACCTGGAGCTGTACCCGGTGTACATCGGCCTCGCTGATGGCAGTCTGCCCGAAGGCGAGTTCGCGACCTGGCTGCGTGAGCGGATCCGGCGCGAGCCTGCCAATGGGGTGCACGAGCCATAAAACGCGGCGACGAGGTACGGTCCCGCGCCTGACTCAGAAAGTGGCCGACGCCGCCGAGCCGAAAACGTCAGCGGCCGTCTGATCCAATCCGGCGCCGAACCTCCTCCTCCAGCCCCTTCAACCCCCCCACTCCCGGCCAATGGCGATCGCCTCCTCCGCGGGCAGGCCTTCCACCCAGGCCGCACGGAGCGCCGCCATGGCCCCCACGCGGTTGCCGCTGGCAATGCACCAGCACCGGCCGCTCCTGCCGGGCGGTGGTGGAACGATAACGTGTCCGGCTAACGCGGCCCCAGCACCGTTGGCAGGTCGCCGGGTGTCGGCGCGCCGGAGCGCCGCTGCACGACGCCATCCGCATCCCGGAACAGGATCCCCGGCGTGCCCTGGAAGCCCAGTTCATGCATCAGCATCTGGTTGGAGTCCAGCTGCGATCGCACCCCGGCCGGCACGGTCGCCATGCCCTTGATGCCACCAGTGGCATATTCGCGCTCGTTTCGGCCCAGCATTTCGGACGGCGAGTCGGCGGTCAGGATCGTAGCCACCTTGTTGGCGCTGTCGGCCTTGATGACGCCGACCATGACGTGTCGTATCTGGACCTTGCCCGCGTCGACCCACGGCCTTGCCGACTGCCAGAACCGGTTGCAGAACGGGCAGTTCGGATCGCTGAAGGTGTAGACCACCCGCGGTGCGTCGTCCGGACCATCGGCAACCCAGGTGCTGTCCTCGAGCTGCGACCAGATGCGGTCGGACATGGGCTTGGCGACCAGCCGTTGCAGGTGCGGCCCGCCAACATCCTCGCCGGCAACGTTGACGAGCTGGCCGACCAGCGCATGCTCGCCGTCGGGCGTGACGTAGACGGCTACCGGTTGCTGCCCCGCCAACCCCGCGAACCCGCGCAGGTCGGCAGGCGCGTCGAACTCGCCCAGCACCTCCAGCCCGTGTTCCTCGATCGTGGCGATCACGGGCGGATGCGCCTTGCCGGGTTCTTCGGCATGGCTGCAACCCGCAGTACCAACCAGAGTGAGCGCCAGTGCCGCGGCGGTGAGATTGAGTTGCTTCATGGATTTGCCTCGTCTGGAAGTGTGGGTGCCGGGTCGGGCGCCGGGCCGAAACGCTCCAGCTTCCGTGCCAGGCTGGCGCGGGTCAGTTCGCCCATGTGGACGTCCGCCAGCCGGCCGTCGGCCTCGAAGAACAGCGTGGTGGGCAGGCCGCGGGACCCGGTGGACTGGGAAACGCTGGAGAACGGATCGAGCACGACGTTGCCGAGCTGCAGCCCGGCCGCATCCAGGTACTCCTGGATCACCTGGTTCCCCTCGCCCTGGTTGGCGAAGACGAAGGTCACGTGGGGGTTGGCCACCTGGCTGTCCGCCAGCACGGGCATCTCCCGCCGGCAGGGCGGGCACCAGGTCGCCCACAGGTTCACCACCATGGGCTGCCCGCCGATGTCGGGCAGCCGGACGCTGTCGCCTTCGATACGCGTCAGCTCGACATCCGGCAGTCTCACGACCGCCTGCTGCATCAGCAGCAGGGCGCCGGTCAGCACGGCCCAGACCGCCAGGCCCGCGGTGGTGCCCCACAGCAGCGGCCGGCGCAGCTCCAGGGTCCGGCGAGCGCGCCAGGTACCGAACGCCAGGCCGGCAAGCACGGCGGCCCAGATCGAGTAGCCGCCATCGCCGATCCGGACGATCGACCAGGGATCGGCCAGGTACTGCGGCCACCACTGCACCACGAACACCAGCCGGCCGGCGACCAGGCCCACGAACACCATGTCCAGGAACGTACCCGCCACCGGTATGCGCGACCTGTCGGGCCGCCGGGCCGCCCACCGTCCGACGAGCGCGGCAGCCGCCAAGGCGATCAGCAGGACCACCAGCGTCATCGGGATGGGGCCCAGGCTCACCATTGCGTTTTCCTCCGCCCGCCAGACTGCGAAGCACGCACGGTGACGGCACCGGATTAAGAGCGGATTAACCGCCGCCGTGGGGTGGCCGGGCCACCATTTTGGCTTACGGTTCCCCTCTCGCGCCCCCCTTTGCAGACACCTGGAGCCAGCATGCGCATCCTCGTCGTCGAAGATGACGACCTCATCGCCCGCGGCATCGTGGCCGGGCTGCGCGCGTACGGCTTCACCGCCGATACCGTGCCGTCCGTCGTCCAGGCCGAGCTCGCCCTGGCGCATGCCGCCTGCGACGCGATGGTGCTCGACCGGGGCCTGCCGGACGGCGACGGACTCTCGCTCCTCGCCCGGCTTCGCGAGCGCGGGGACGCGCTGCCGGTCCTGCTGCTGACGGCCCGGGATGCGGTCGAGGACCGGATCGAGGGGCTGCAGGGCGGCGCCGACGACTACCTGGTCAAGCCCTTCGACCTCGGTGAGCTGGTGGCCCGGCTGCACGCGCTGATCCGCCGCGCCGGTGGGCGCAGCAGCAACCTCGTGGAAGCCGGCGGGCTGCGCTTCGACCCCAGCAGCGGAGACGCCTGGCTGGCCGGCGAGCCGGTCGAGCTCTCGCGCCGCGAATCCACCCTGCTCGCGAGCCTGGTCCAGGCCGACGGGCGCTGCCTGACGACCGAGCAGATCAAGGACCGGCTGTACGGGCTGGACCAGGAGGTCGCCAGCAACGCCGTCAACGTCCACGTCCACAACCTGCGCCGCAAGCTCGGCGCCGACGTGGTCGAGACAGTGCGCGGGCTGGGCTACCGCTTCGGCTGGGCACGCCGGTGAGCCTGCGGCTGCGCCTGCTGCTCACCATCGGCCTGGCGCTCGCCGTGCTGTGGGGCGGCGCCGCGGTGTGGATGTTCCGCGACCTGGATCGCAACCTGCAGCACACGCTCGACGAGCGGCTGGCGATGTCGGCGCGCATGGTCGCCGGCCTGCTCACCCAGTCGGGCCAGGGAAGCGCCTCGATGGTGTCCGCCGAAGGGGCGCTTTCGGTGCCCGGTGCCCAGGGCATGGCCTGCCAGGTCCGCTCCCTGCGGGGCGAGGTGATCGCCACCACCCGCGAAGCGGACCGGGCGCCGCTTGACATGAGCGCGCCCGGCTACCGCACCACCCTGATCGATGGTCATCCCTGGCGCACCTACACCCTGCGGACCGACAGCTTCGACATCACCACCGCCGATCGCCTCGACGAGCGCTCCCTGCTCCGCCGGCGCATCGCCCTGGCCGCGGGCGTGCCGTTCCTGATCGCAGCCCTTGGGGGCCTGATCGCGCTCTGGTTCGGCACCGGCCGCGCGCTCGCCCCGCTGGCCGGCCTGCGCCGGCGCCTGGCACAACGACCCGCCGACGCCACGGACCCGGTGGACGGCAGCCAGCTGCCCGCGGAACTGCGCCCGCTGATCGACGCGCTGAACGGGCTGCTGGAGCGGATGCGCCAGGCCATCCAGCGCGAACGCAGCTTCACCAACGACGCCGCCCACGAACTGCGCACTCCGCTCACCGTCATCGATACCCACCTGCAGGTGGCAGGGCTTACCGACGGCGCGGAGGCACGGCAGGCGTTGCAGGACGCGAGCACCGGCGTCGAGCGCATGCGCGGCACGCTCGAGCAACTGCTGATGCTCGCCCGCATCGAGGGCCGGCAGTCCTTCGGGGAAGGCATGCACATCAGCGCTGGCGAGGCGGTTTCGCGGGCGATCACCGTGGCCGGGGACGACGCCGCGGAGAGGACGAGGGTCACGATCGAAGGGAACGATCCCGGGCCCGTGCTGGACGTGCCCCCCCAGCTTGCCGTGGTCGCCCTGCGCAACCTGATCGTCAATGCCCTGCGCTACTCCCCTGCGTCCAGCCGGGTGGACGTGGAAGTGCGTCAGCCGGCCCCCGCCCAGGTCCGCTTCATCGTGTCCGACCACGGGAACGGCATGGACGGCGACGAAATCCAGGCCGCGACCCGGCGCTTCTGGCGCGGCACGCAGCCCCAGCCTGGCAGCGGCCTTGGCCTGACGCTGGTGGAGGCGATCGCGGAGCGGTTTGGCGGCTCGCTCCTGCTCTCGCCGCGCCAGCCCCAAGGCCTGGTGGTCGAGCTGACCCTTCAGGTCCGGCCATGACCGGCGCGGAACGCCTCGGCTCCCGCACACCGGGCTGGGTGGCGGTGCTCTACCAGGCGCTGGCTCCGCCGGGAGAAGTTGACCTTGCAACCATGGCAACCCCGACACTGCCCGCTAACCGGGATTCCCCCAACTGGAGAAGAGCAATGCAACTGAAAGTGGAAGGCATGACCTGCGCCCATTGCGAGCGCGCCGTCCAGAAAGCGGTGGCCGACCTCGCGGGCGCCGGGGGTTCCTTCCCGGCACCCTGCCCCGTCACTCCCCGTCGTCGTCCACGCCCGCCGCCTTCCAGTAGCCGGTCGAGCGGATCCAGTCCTTGGGCACGCCGCGCCCGCCCTCGATCGACTTGCGCATCCCGCGCACCCGGCGCGACTCGCAGGCCACCCACCAGAAGGTGTCGTCTTCGGGCGCCAGCGTGTCCAGGGCCTTCTCCAGCAGATCGCTCTGCGCGGCCGGGGCGCCATTACGCGGTAGCCAGGTGACCTGGGCGTCGGCCCGGGTCTCCAGTGGCTGGCGGTCGGCGCCCTCCGGGATCTCGACCAGCACGGTCGCCTTGCGCCCCTCGGGCATCTCTTCCAGCCAGCGGGCGATCGCCGGCAGCGCGCTTTCGTCGCCGGCCAGGACGTAATGGTCGAAATCATCGGCGACCATGAACGAGCCACGCGGGCCGCCAAAGGCGATGGGGTCGCCGGGCTTCGCATTCTCCGCCCAGGTGCTGGCCGGGCCCTCGCCGTGCACGACGAAGTCGATGGCGAGCGTGCCAGCGGCCGCGTCGTGGTGGCGCGGGGTGTAGTCGCGCATCGGCGAGGGCGCCTTGCCGACCGGGAACTCGGGGCCGTTCTCGCCCATCTTCGGGGTGATGAACTCACCGTCGGAATTGGGGAAGAACATCTTGACGTGGTCGTCCGGCGCGCCGCTGTGGAAGCCCTCCAGCTCCGGCCCGCCGACGACGATGCGGCGCATGTGCGGGGTCAGGTCGACCACCTCGCGGACCTCGACGCGGCGGAAGACGGTGTCGTGCCGCACCCGGCGGCTTTCGTGCAGGGTCATGGGGCGTTCTCCATTGGAAAGGTGAGGCAGGCCGGGCGCTCAGTCACGCCCGGCCCGCGCGATGTCGGCGGCGGCACGCTGCAGGATCGCGGCGACCGCCGCGGCCCGCTCCGGGGGCCAGCGGGTGCCATGGCTGGCCAGGGCACGCTTGAGCGCGCCCATGCCACTGCGCACCGGCGCCGGCGCGCCCGCCTTGACCAGCGTCCGCGCGCTCTCCTCGGTACGCAGCCGGGCCCGGGCCAGCGCTTCGGCGTTCGCCTCGACCCAGTTGCGTCCTTCGCTGGTCAGCGCCTGCAGGCGGCGGGCGCCCTCCTCCCTGACATCGACCAGGCCGTCGGCCTGCAGTTGCGCCAGCGCCGGATACACCGCGCCGGCGCTGGGCTGGTACTGGCCGTGGAAGACCTCGCCAATCAGCTGGATCAGCTCGTAGCCGTGGCGTGGCTGTTGTTCCAGCAGGGCGAGCAGGAGCAGGCGCAGGTCGCCGTGGGCGAGCTTGTGGGGGGTGCGCTGGCGTGCGCGTTGGCCGCTCCGGACATCACGGTCGGCAGCGGTACTGGAGGACGGTTCGGGCACGGACGAGTTCTGCGGGCGGACCAGGGACGTGACGATCCGCAAAACGATACATCTTTTATCTCGCATCAGCTATATCGAATCAAGAACCGCAGCACCCCGCGTTCAGGCGAGAATGCCCGGGCCGGCAAGCGGCGATCCGACCCGGAATTGCAGCCGCGGCCCGTGCCCCGCCTGCAAGAACGTGAACCTGGCCACATGAGGGGAAGCATGAACATGCCCGCTTCCAGAGGCGTCTTCTCCAGGACGAACTGCAGCTCCTGGGCCAATGTCAGTTCGATGCCCGCAAGGGCGCCCATGACGACCAGGCCCATGAGCACGCCCGCCCGGATTTCCGGCTTGGCGAAGAGCGACATGTCGAGCATCGGCCGCCGGCTTGCGAGCTGGCAGATGTAGAGCGCGAGGCATCCTGCCAGGAGGATCCCCACCGATCCCGCGGGAGGCATGTCCGGCTTCCACAACCTGGAGGGGCAAGTGCCGGGGGTGCACACACTGCATCAGATGACCCATCTCCTGCTTGCCGAGCAGGTCCCCGCGGAGGGGCATGTGCTGGTGCTGGGCGCGGGCGGTGGAGTGGAACTCAAGGCATTTACGGACGCGCGCCCCGGGTGGCGCTTCACCGGAGTTGATCCATCTTCCGGGCCACGGCGCGCCGCACGCGTCTTCAATCGTCGCGTTGCGTAGTCCCGCGCCCCTGCGCAAACTCCGGGAAGGTCTCCGCCATCGAGGCCTCATCCGGCAAGACGTAGAACACCCCGCCGCGCTCGAACGTCGGGCTGATGACTTGCTCGTAAAACCCGGGCGAGACGTTGATGCACCCATGCGTGACGCGGTTGTCGTCCGGCGAAGGCGATGCAAGGCGTTCAGGGCGTTTCTCGGCGGGGACGCCGGTAGCGGTCGGATGGATGGAGACCGCGGAATCGTAGTCCACCCACAGCACGCGCCCGGCGTCCAGTGACGGGCCGAAGCCACCCACGAAGCGGCCGGCAGGGGTCGTGCGGTCGCGGCCCGGAATCTCGCGAAGCGCGAGGCCGGCGATGCCGGGGGCCGTATGGTCGCCGACCGCCGAGCCAAAGAGCCCGGGTGCCGCGCCGCGAAGCCGGCCGTCGCCGCCGAACACCAAAATCTGTGCGGCGGCCTTGTCCATGACCGCGAACGGGTAGCCCTGGTTGTCGTTGGATGCGACGACCCAGCCCGCGAGCTCGATCATCGTGCCGGACACATCCTGGCCTGGCGGAAGCTGGTCAACGGCAGCGACCGGTTGCGCGGAAGCATCCTTGGCGTTGGCCACACCGAGGCTCGAGAACCCCAGCGCCAGTGCCAGCGCACCATGAAGGGCTCGGGTCGCAGAATGTGTACACATACGGATGGGATGGTTCCTTGGAGCGAATACGGGGCAAACACAAGCAGACCCGGTGGCCAGCAAAGGCCACCGGGTCTCGCTTCAACTAACCGCGAGGCACGCGACGCGGCGCGGCTTCGAGTTGCTGGACGCGGCTTTCCATCTGGTCCAGCCGCTGGTTGGCCTGTCGCGCGGACTGATTCGCGGATTCGGCGCTCTGGGCCGCACTCTGCACCCGCGTGTCGAGTTGATCGAGGCGTGAGTTGATCCCTGCAAACTCATCGCTATAGGTGGCGCAGGCGCTCAGGCCCAAGGTTGCGACGATCGCCACACCGAGCGTTCGCGCCGTCACCAGATGTTGCTTGGTCAGAAACATGCCAATCCTCCTTCGTCTGGGGTAGCCGGAATATAGCGGTCTTCTCGTTGACGCCATGATCCGCCTTCAGCTGACGTTGGAGTGCGTGGATGCGCTGTGAAACCCCTCCGCATTCTCTTGCATTTAGTCCCGATCGGGACTAACGTGAGCCTGCCATGGCACTTCCCGCTTCCAACCCGTCTCCCCTCACCCGTCGTGACCTCACCGCTCCGGCGCTGCGCGCGTTCTTCAACATCACGCGCCTGTGGGACCTGAGCACCGAGCAGGAGCGCACGCTGTTGGGCAGTCCCGGCCGGTCCACCTTCTTCCGCTGGAAGCGCGACCTCGACGGCGCCCTGCCCCACGACGTGCTCGAACGCATCAGTTACCTGCTGGGCATCTACAAGGCGCTGGAGATCCTGTTCCCGGAACCGAAACAGGCCGACGCCTGGGTGAAGCGGCCCAGCGAGGCACCAGTCTTTGGCGGGCAAAGTGCGCTGGAGCGGATGCTCGGGGGCCAGGTGGCCGACCTGTTCGTGGTGCGGCAGTACCTGGACGCACAGCGCGGATGAACCTGGCCAAGGCGATCCGGCGCAGGCAGCTCACCTGGCGGCCCAGCTACCGGATCGTCCCCAGTCGCTTCCCGCCGGTGGGGCTGTTCGACCGCATCGCCTCGCCCGGGGACCTGGACGCGCTGTTCGAGCTGGAGGGCCTGACCAATCCGCGACTGCGCCAGGAAGCAGGCGACATCTCGATGGTGCCGCCGGGGCGCCGGATCAGCGGCTCGGGCACCACGCCCATCATGGCCGCCTTCACCCACACCCCACCGGACGGCTCGCGCTTTTCCGACGGCAGCTGGGGCGTGTACTACGCCGCCCGCGAGCGCGACACCGCGATCGCCGAAACCGTGTACCACCGCGAAATCTTCCTGCGCCAGACCCGCGAGCCGGCCTTCGTGCTGCAGATGCGCTGCTACCTGGCCGATGTGTCCGGGCGGCTGCACGACATCCGCGGCGGCTGGCCGGAACTGCACGACCCCGACAGCTACGCCGCCAGCCAGGCCACCGCGCGCCGGCTGCACCGCGCCGGCAGCGACGGCATCGTCTACGACAGCGTGCGCCGCCGCGGCGGGCAATGCGCGGCCGTGTTCTACCCGGACCTGGTGTCGCCGGTGGTCCAGGGACCGCACCTGCACTACCACTGGGATGGCGAGCGGATCTCCCACTACAGCGTGATCGAGGAAGTCGGTTCGGTGGATGCGCTGAACCGTTGAGGCGCAACGGGCGCAACACCCCTCACCCCACTACCGCGCTCACGACGGTCGGCGCACTATCCGCGCCATGACGCCCCTCGAAGTCACCCCGGAACACCTCCAGGCCCTCGTGCCGTTCATCGTGGTGGGTTTCCTGGCCCAGCTGATCGACGGCGCACTGGGCATGGCCTTCGGCGTCATCACCAGCACCCTGCTGGTCGGCGTGCTCGGGGTGCCCCCGGCACGCGCCTCGGCGAGCGTGCACCTGGTGGAGGCGTTCACCACCGCCGCCTCCGGCATCAGCCACATCGTCCAACGCAACGTGGACTGGCGGCTGTTCTCGCGCTTGGCATTGCCGGGGATGGCGGGCGGGATCGGCGGCGCGTACCTGTTGTCGAACATCAACGGCGCCCTGGCCCGGCCGTTCGTCACCGGCTACCTGGTGCTGGCCGGCCTGTACCTGGGCTGGCGTGCCTGGCGGATGCGTACCGACCTGCCGCCACGCCGGGCGAAGGTGGTGGCACCGCTGGGCCTGGTGGGCGGGTTCCTGGATGCCGCCGGGGGCGGCGGCTGGGGTCCGGTGGTCTCCTCCAACCTGCTGCTGCAGGGCACCGATCCGCGCACCACCATCGGCACGGTGAACGTCGCCGAATTCGCCCTCACCCTCACCATCTCGCTGGCGTTCCTGGTGAGCCTGGGACTGACCGCGTTCACCACCGCGGCGGTCGGGCTGATCATCGGCGGGTTGTTGGCGGCGCCGCTGGGGGCGGTGCTGGCCAAGCGGGTTCGTCCGCGCGTGTTGCTGGGGGCGGTTTCGGTGGTCTTGGTGGTCACCAGCACGTATGGGTTTGTGAGCTCGTTGGGGTAAGGGCCCTGCTGCGCATCCGGCACTTTGCCGACCTTGGCCCCGAACTTGGCCGCGCGGGCCCGAGCGGCACGCGGTCACATCCATGAAGCATCACGGCAGCCCAATGCGCGGATGACGTTCCGCGTGGTGCCTTTGTCCTGCCACGCCGACGCACGTTCCGGCGCGGCACCCCGGTGTGCGCCCCTCCCCACCGAAGACAAGGCAAGGCCCGTCCCCATGTGCACCCTCAAGAAGTCGGCGCTCGCCGGCGCCATCCTCATTGCCCTGACCGCCGCTCCGCATGTCGCAGCGCAGACTGCCGAAGGCGCATCGGCGACTGCCCCGCAAAGCAGCGGTGAGATCAGCGGCCGGGTCCTCGATCCCGGCACCGGCGAGTACCTGCGCAACGCGATCATCCGGGTAACACCCACTGGTGGTCGCGGCAGGACCGTGGTCTCCGGGGATCGCGGCGAGTACCGGGTCAGCGGCGTACCGTCCGGTGAGGTGGAACTGTCGGTCGAATTCACCGGCTATGCGTCCCGGAGCGTGACCGTCCACCTGCAGCCAAGCGAATCCAGGCGCCAGGACATCGAGCTCTGGAGCGCGGGCGCGCCGACCGCAGCGGGCGCCACCACGCTGGACACGCTGCGCGTGGTCGGCGTCCGCGAAGGCGACGCCCGCGCGCTGATGGAGCAGCGCGCATCCATGGACATCACCAATGCCCTGTCCACCGAGTCCTATGGCGAGATCTCGGAAGGCAATCCGGGCGAGTTCATGAAGTTCATGCCGGGCGTCGACACCGACAGCACCGGTGATGGCACCGTGCGCAACGTCAGCCTGCGCGGCCTGCCGGCCAGCTACACCAACATCACGGTCAACGGCATCAACCTGGCCTCGGCGGATGCCAACACCGGTGCCGGCGGCTCGCGCACCTTCAGCTTCGAGCAGTCCTCGCTGACCGGCATCGACTCGATCAGCATCTTCAAGACCACGAGTGCCGACAAGGACGCCAACGCACCGGCCGGCACCATCGACATCCGGACCAAGCGGGCATTCGACCGCAGCGGCCGCAGCGTCAGCGCACAACTCAGCACCAGCACCCACTCCAATCAGTGGGACGCCCGGCGCCGCACCGGCCCGGACGAAGGCGGGTACGGCAGCGACCGTTTCCAGCCCAGCGGCCAGCTCAACTACTCCGACGTGTTCATGGACGGCCGCCTGGGCATTGCCGCGGGCCTGAGCCATTCCGAGCTGTACGTGGAGCAGGAGCAGATCACCGCCAGCCGCAACTACAAGCCCACCGACGCCAGCCCGGAGCCACTGGCGATCACCAAGATCGTCCCGCAGATGGGCACCCGTGAGATCACCCGCTCCTCGGGTTCCCTCAACATGGACTTCAAGGCCACCGACGGGCTGATCCTGTCGCTGATGTCCTCGGTCGGCAAGGGCACCATCCTGGCCGGGTCGACCGCGCCGGAACTCACCACCCACGCACGCTCGGGCGTGGACGGCGACCCCGCCACCGGCTTCACCACGCTGCAGCCGGCAACCCTGGCCGCGCGCAACACGCTGACCTACAAGTACGGCACCACCCGCAACTTCATCCCCAGTTTCGAATACAACAACGAGCACATCACGCTCGACGGCAACCTGTTCTATTCCAGTTCGGAGAGCACCTACAACCCCAACCGCAAGGGCGCGGTGCACAGCATGGTGGCCTGGCCGACCGCGACCGGCCACGCCAGCATCGACCGCGGCGGCAGCCTGCTCGAGCAGGGCTGGCAGGTCGACCAGCTCGACGGCGGCGACTGGAGCCTGCCGTCGGGTTACGACATCTCCGGCACCCCCACCCTGCGGCTGCGCAACTCGCAGTCCGCCGACGTCCTGCTGACCGGCGGGGGATTGAACCTGTCGTTCGATCGCGAGATCGGCCCGGCCTGGGTGACCTTCAAGACCGGCGCCAAGCTGCAGCAGGCCCGCTACGACTTCGACAACCGCAACGACTCCTACAAGTACCGGTACACCGGTCCGTTGAGCACCGCTGAACTGCTGGAACGCATCCAGACCGGCAACCAGCACTCCGCCGCCGACAGCGGGGTGGATTACCGCTCCATCTCCGGCGCGGGGGACATGTACTTCCCCAGCATGTTCAAGCTGTACGAGCTCTACCAGCAGAACCCGGAGCATTGGGAGCACACGATCTCGCCGACCGACTGGTACAACGCCTACGTCGGCAACCGCAGGCACTTCGAGGAAGACACCAGCGCGCTGTACTTCATGGGCACCGCCAGTCTGACCGACAAGCTGACGGTCCGTGCCGGCCTACGCTGGGAACAGACGGAGAACACTGCCCGCGAGGCGGACCCGCTCGGCACCGAACAGTTGCTGGCCGCCGGCTACGACGTCGACCCCTCCACCGGTCGCGCCACCACGATCGAAGGACTGCAACACCAGTACTTCTCCCGGCCGCAGGTCGAGCGCGAGGGCAGGTACGACCACTTCTTCCCCAGCGCGTCAGTGAAATACGCATTCGACGACACCACCGACCTGCAGTTCGGCTACAGCCGTACGATCCAGCGACCGGAGGTGAGCGTGCTGTCGGGCGTGTGGTCGATCAACGACGACAACATGACCGTCAGCACGCCCAACCCCAGCCTGGAGCCGCAGCTGTCGGACAACTTCTCGATCCGCCTGGCCAAGTACTTCGAGCCGGTCGGCATCGTCGGCCTCAACTACTACCGCAACCGGGTCAAGGGGCTGTTCCAGGCGCAGGAGATGACCGCCGAGGAGTTCGGCTACACCGGCGACCAGTACGCCGATTACACCTTCATCCGGACCGACGTGGTCGACGGCGACGCCATCGACATCGAGGGTTGGGAACTGGAGTTCAGCCACGCCATGGACTACCTGCCCGGTGCCTGGGGCGGGCTATCGGTGCGCGGCTCGTTCATGCTCAACGAGCCCGACGTGCCGCTGGTGCGCGCTGCCGACAAGATGGGCACCTTCTCGGTGTCCTGGCAGCACGGCCCGGCGCGCCTGTACCTCAACACCGTGTGGACCGACGACAAGTACCGCTCGACCACCCCGTCGTGGTTCAGCGAGTACTGGGACACCAACCTGTCGGGCAGCTACTCGTTCGCAGAAGGCTGGGATGCGTTCTTCAACATCCGCAACCTGCTGGACAAGAGCCGCAACGTGATCGTGCCCAACTCGCTGTCGCCCACCGGGGAACTCAACGGCAGCACCGGCACCCACGGCGCGATCTACATCCATGGTGGCCGCAACGCGACCGTCGGCATCCGCGCGCGGTTCTGAGCCATGTCACGGATCCTGCTCAGTCGCCGGCAGCTGCTTGCCGGCATGGGAGGCCTTGCCGTGCTGGCAGGCCTCGGTCCGGTCGGCCGGGTGTGGGCGGCACCGCGGTTCCATGCCGATCCCTTCAGCTTGGGGGTCGCCGCCGGCGACCCCCTGCCCGACGGCTTCGTGATCTGGACCCGGCTCGCCCCCGAGCCGCTGGCCGAACACGGCGGCATGCCTTCCGCCGCGGTGCCGGTGCGCTGGGAAGTGGCCGAGGACGCGCGGTTCGGAAGCATCGTCCGGACCGGCGAAGCCCTCGCCCGGCCCGAGCTGGCCCACAGCGTCCACGTTGAGCTCGCCGGACTGCAGCCCTCGCGGCCGTACTGGTACCGCTTCCATGTCGACGGCGCCGACACCAGCCCGGAAGGCGTGGCCCGCACCGCGCCCGCGCCGGGCACCACGCCGGACCGGGTCCGGATCGCCGTGGCCGGCTGCCAGGCCTACTACCACGGCTGGTTCGACGCCTACCGGCACCTGGCCGCGGAGCCGGAACTGGATGCGGTGTTCCACTACGGCGACTACATCTACGAAGGAGCCGCCGGCCGCACCCGGGCCAAACGCCCGATCCAGGACGAGAACGGCAATCCGGTCAACCGCGACCACGTCGGCGGCGAGATCTACAGCCTCGACGACTACCGTCGCCGCTACGCGCTGTACAAATGCGATCCGGACCTCAAGGCGGCGCACGCCTCGGTGGCGTTCGTCAGCTCCTTCGACGACCACGAGGTCGACAACGACTTCGCCGCCGCCCATGACCAGGACGGCACGCCACCGGAGGTGTTCCGGCTGCGCCGCTTCGCCGCGATGCAGGCCTGGTATGAGCACATGCCGGTACGGCCCGCGCTGTTTCCGCGTCCGCACGACCGCACCGCCTATTACCGCCGGCTCGACTACGGCCGCCTGCTGCGCATGCACGTGCTCGACACCCGCAGCCACCGCGACGACCAGCCCTGCGTACGGCCCGGCCAGGAGAACTGCCGGACCGGTGGCGAAGCGACCGCCAGCATCCTCGGCCGCGCGCAGGAGGACTGGCTGGACCAGGGCCTGGGCCGCGACACGCACTGGAACCTGCTGGCCCAGCAGGTGTTCGTGATGCCGCTGAAGGCCCGCGCCCCGGATGGCCGGGAGCTGCCGCCGTTCGTCGACAAGTGGGACGGCTACCCCGCCTCGCGCGCGAAGCTGGTGCGCTCGATTACCTCGAAGAACCTGACCAACGTGGTGATCGCCTCCGGCGATGCACACATGAACGCCATCGGCACCGTCCCGCTGCGCGACGACGAGCCGGACGGCCCCGCGGTCGCCACCGAGTTCCTCGCCAGCTCGATCAGCTCCAACGGCGACGGTGCCCTGGAAACTCCGCACGTGCGCCGCTTCATCGACGGCGGCAACCCGCACCTGGCGCTGGTCAACGACCTGCGCGGCTACCAGGTCCACGAGGTCTCCGCCGACCAGTGGCGTACCGAGGTGAAGGCCATGGACCAGGTGCAACGCAAGGGCGGCCGGATCCGCACCGTCGCCCGCTTCGCCGTCAGCCCCGACCGGCCGCAACTACACCGCCTTTGAGCCCGGCGCCCACACAAACCAGAGAGAGAACGATGAACCTGATCAACACCCTTGCCGTCCGGCTGCCGCTGCACGCCGCGCTGGCCACCGCGGTGGTGGCCGCCACGCTCGCCAGCCCGGTCGCGGCCCAGCCGCAGGCCCACGCGCCGGCGCCGGCCGAGTCCAAGGCCTACCGTCCGGGCGAGTGCGGCGCGTTCACCGTCGCCATGATCCCGGACACCCAGAACTACATGGATTTCACCCGGCAGAAGGCGGAAGGCTTCCCGCTCGACGCGGTCGAGCTGTACTACGAGCAGATGCGCTATATCGGCGACAACGCCCGCAGCAACGGTGGCGACATCGTCTTCGCCACGCACGTGGGCGACGTCTGGCAACACTACTCGGAGTGGATGGACCCGGAACACGAGGCCCGGGGCTTCAAGTGGATTCCCAACCCCGCCGGCTCCAGCGTCGCCCGCCAGCCGTACCCCGAGGTGCGCGACTCCGAGATCCCCAGCGCCACCGAGGGCTTCCGCCTGATCGCCGGCAAACTCCCGTTCTCGGTCGTTCCGGGCAACCACGACTACGACGCCTTGTGGACGCACCCGGACTTCCCGCCGCAGCCCGGCAAGGACGGCGTCGTTGGCCTGCGTCACGTAGGCGGGCTCACCGGCTTCCTGTCGGCGTTCTCGGCCGACTCCGAATTCTTCAAGGACCAGCCCTGGTACGTCAGCGCCCACGGCAACGGCACCGACAGCGCCCAGCTGTTCACCGCCGGCGAGTGCACCTTCCTGCACGTCGGCCTGCAATACGACGCCCCCGACTCCTCGCTGGCCTGGGCGCGCCGGGTGGTCAAGCAGCATCCGGACATGCCGACCATCGTCACCATCCACAAGTACCTCAACCGCCAAGGCGAGCGCGCGGTCGGCGGCTCCACCGACCTGAGCACGCTGGACCGCGTCGACAACAACCCGCAGATGGTCTGGGACGACTTCATCAGCCAGCACGACCAGATCTTCCTGGTGCTCAGCGGCCACATCAGCGGACAGGGCTATAGCGTCGACTACAACGACATCGGCAATCAGGTGCACCAGATGCTGGCCGACTACCAGGGCCGTTCACGGGTGGGCGAGATGGCCGATCCGGACGGCAGCTACCATCGGCGCCCGGTCACCGGCGACGGCTGGCTGCGGCTGCTGGAGTTCAAGCTGGACGGCGAGACCCCGCAGCTCCACGTACGCACATACTCAACGTATTTCGACCAGTACAGCAGCGACATCCCCGAGTACGCCTCCTGGTACAAGCGCCACGAGGGCCAAGCGGACATGCCGGATGCGGATTTCGCCAGGCGCGACGACTTCGTGATCGAACTGGTCGATTTCCGTGAGCGCTTCGAAGGCTCCGTGGAACGGTAACCGGGCCGCCTGGGCACCTCAGCGCCGACGCAGCAACCACCAGGCCGCAAGCGCGACGCCACCGCCCACCAGCACCGCCCTGGCCGGCGACCGCTTCAGGTCGCCGGCCATGCCCTCGACCACGTTGACCCGGTCGGCGGCGACCAGCATCAGCCAGTGGCGCAGGTTGTTCTCGCTGTGGCGGAAGGCGGCGCGGCGGATCATGCCGCTGACGCCGGAGGGTGGTACGCGGGTGCCGAAGGTCCGGGAGTACTCCGGGCGTTCAATCGAGCGCAGCACCTCGACGGTCATCGGCTGCCGCGGCGGCGGGTCCTCCCAGGGCACGTCCAGCCGCGGTGGCGTGCGTTCCATCGGTACCGCCGGCCGCTTGCTGCGGTCCAGGTCCGAGCCCCAGCCCTGGATGTGGGCGAATTCGTTTCCGCTGTCCATCGTCGTCTCCTCGCCGGCCATCACTCGCCACCCCGGGCGGACGGCGGCACCAGCACCGGCTTGATGCAGTTGTCGAGCTTGCGGGCAAAGATGTCGTAGGCGTCGGCCACGTCCTCCAGCGGCACGCGGTGGGTGATGATCTCGCGCGGGGAGATGTGGCCCTCGCGGATGTGTTCGATCAGCCGCGGAAGGTGCCGTTTCACGCTGGCCTGGTTCATCCGCAGGGTCAGGCCCTTGTTGACGGCGTTGCCAATCGGCACGGCATTGAAGGTCGGCCCGTACACCCCGACGATCGAGATCCGACCGGCCTTGCGCACGCTGTTGATTGCCCAGTGCAACGCGGTGGCCGCGCCGCCCTGCAGCATCATCTTCTTGCCGGTCAAGGTCTGCAGCGCGTTGCCGGCGGCATCGCAGCCGACCGCGTCGATGCAGACGTCGGCGCCCAGCCAGTCGGTCATCTTCTTGATGTGGACGGCCATGTCGTCGACCTCGCTGAAGTCCACCGTTTCGCACTGCGCGAACCGGCGGGCGAACTCCAGCCTGTACTCGACCTGGTCGACCACGATCACCCGGCCGGCGCCGAAGAACCAGGCGCACTTGGCCGCGAACAGCCCCACCGGCCCGGCGCCGAACACCACCACCGTGTCGCCTTTTTCGATGTCGCCCATTTCCGCGGCCTGGTAGCCGGTCGGGTAGGCGTCGGTCAGCAGCACCGCGTCCTCGATGTGGATGTCCTCGGGAATCACCGTCGGGCCCACGTCGGCGAACGGCACCCGCACGTACTCGGCCTGGCCGCCGTCGTAGCCGCCGGCGGTGTGCGAGTAGCCGTAGAAACCGCCCAGCGCGCTGGCCTGGGAGTTCACGTTTTGGCAGTTGCCGTAGAGCTCGCGCTGGCAGAAGAAGCAACTGCCGCAGAAGATGTTGAAGGGCACCAGCACCCGGTCCCCCACGTTCACGTTCTGCACCGAGGGGCCGACCGCCTCGACCACTCCGGTGAACTCGTGGCCAAGGACGGAGCCGACCCGGGTGTCGGGCACCAGGCCGTTGTACAGGTGCAGGTCCGAGCCGCAGATGCACGAGCGGGTGACCCGCACGATGGCGTCGTTGGGGTGCTCGATCTCCGGTTCGGCGACGCGGTCGATCCGCACCTTGCGGGGGCGGCGGTAGGTGGTGGCAAGCATGGGGTTCTCCCGTGGGGGGGGGCCTGCCGCGCACACCGCACGGCCGTCGGTGCACCTTCCCGCCGGCGCCGTTAACGCGGCGCGTCGAACAGGTGACGCCGGGGCCGGGCGCCGCTCCCGACCGGCGCGGCCAACGGCACCGGTAGAATCCGCGCAGCGCCACGACGGCACTCAATCAACACGTTCCCGCCCGATGGATTCCACCTCGCCACCGGACCTGCTATCGGTCGTCCCAGACGGCCTGTTCGGGCCCCTCGCCTCGCCCAACCGGCGCCATTACTGGCGGCTGCTGGGCCGGCTGTTCGGCGAGTACTTCGGGCCGGACGCGCCGCTGCCGCCCAGCGCCGGCCTGCCGCGGCGCGAGATCACCGCGGCACTGGAGCGCTACCTGTTGACCGATGACCCCTGGGAGGACGCCGAGGGCGAGTCCCCGGACACCCCGGTCCCCGTGCGCGCGGCGGGCATCTACGAGCGCCTGCGCGCCGCCGGCTGGCTGCGCCAGGAGCGCATCGGCGCGCGCGAGATGGTCTCGATGACGCCGGTGGTCGCCCGGCTGCTGGCCACGCTGGTCGAGTTCAGCGAACGCGGGCCGGCGTTCCTGGGCGCCAAGATGCGCTCGATCGAACTGCAACTGCAGCAGGTGCTCGACGGTCAGGCTGGCGGCGACAGCCTGGACGAGGCCGCCGACCAGGCACGGCAGCTGCTCTCGCATGTCTCGGCGATCAGCGTGCAGGTGCGCGACCTGATGCCCGAGCTCAGCCGCGCGGAGTCCACCGCGCAGTTCGCCCGGCAGCTGTTCGAGCGCTACGTCGGCGAGCTGTTCGTCGGCGACTACGCCGAACTGCACCGCGCCGACCACCCGCTGGCCCGGCGCACCTCGATCCTGGCGATGGCCCGGCAACTCGCGCAGCCGCCGCTGCGCGAGCGGCTGCTGGCCTGGTATGCCGACAAGGCCACCCATGGCGATCCGGCCCGCGCCGCCCAGCGGCTGGAGCGCAGCCTGCGCCGGTTGCAGGAAATCGACCGCATCGATGAATTCCTGGCCCGGCTCGACGACGACATCCGCCAGGCCAACCGCCGCGCCCTCGCCTACCTGGACTACCGCCTGCGCGCACCCGACCGGCTGCATGCGCTGCTGCACCGTGCCTGCCGCGGCGCTTTGGCCGCCCCGGAGGGCGAGCTGCGCCTGCCGGCCGCGCCCGGCGGGCTGATGGACGAGACCCGGCTGCGTCCGCCGCGCAGCCGCCCGCGCCCCATTCCCCGTACCGCCAACGCCCAGCAGGCACCGACACCCGAGCAGCTCGCCCGGCTCAACCTGCGCCGCGCGATCCAGCGCGCACGCCTGGTCCTGCCCGACGATCTCGCCCGCTACGTGGCCCGCCACCTGGACGGACGCGAGTCGGTCGAATCGGACGTCCTGTCCACTGGCAGCATCGAGGACCTGCGCGCCTACCAGACCCTGGCCACGCTGGCCCTGCGCAGCCACCGCCCCGGCGGGCTGCGCCGCGACGACCCGATCCGCCGGATGCTGCGCGGCTTCAGCGTCGAACTGCTGCCCGGCAACCGCAGCGGGCACCCGCACCTGGAATCCCCGCGCTTCACCCTGCGCCGCACGAGGAAGACCGCCGCATGAAACGCTCCTGGGCCACGCTCGGCCAACTCTCGGGCGGGATGTACGTCCCGCAGGATTTCGAGCGCGCCGCCTACCGGCTGGTCACCGAGCAGGTGCTCTACGCCGCCGACCGCCGCTCGCGCAACGCCTACCACCTGGTGGAGACCTACCTGGCCGACTTCAGCGCCGCACTGGAGCCGCTGGGCATCCGGCTGGAGCGCAATGCCCACTACCGCTACGTGGTCGCCCTGCCCAGCCACGGCGAGGGCCTGCCGGTGACGCTGGAGGAGACCCTGCTGGTGCTGGTACTGCGCCAGCGCTACGACTTCGCCATGCGCCAGGGCCAGGTCGAGGACCAGGGCGAAGTACTGGTCGAACTGCCCGAGCTGCAGGAAGCCTGGCAGCAGATGACCGGCCGGCCGATGCCCGACACCGGCAGCCTGCGCACGCTGCTGCGCGCCCTGCGCCGCTGGTCGCTGTGCCGCGAGGTCGACAGCGAACCCGACGACCCGCAGCCGTTCCGCATCCTGGTGCGCCCGGCGATCGTGGAGATCGCCGGCCCGCAATGGCTGCAGCGCCTGGACCAGCACAACACGGACGACGACGACGACGCCGACGAGCCCGCCCCGCGCGCCACCGAGGACGAAGACGATGTTCCTGCTTGAGCGCGCCCATCTGGTGCAGTTCTTCCTGTTCCAGGCCCAGACCCTGGAGCTGGACCGCACCACCGCGATCATCGCCCCCAACGGCGCCGGCAAGAGCGCGCTGCTGGACGCGCTGCAGATCGTGATGCTGGGCGGCGACCGCAACCAGATCCGCTTCAACGCCCAGGCCGGCGGCAGCCACCGCGCGCGCACCATCCGCGACTACTGCCTGGGCGTGTACCGCGGCGGCGAGGACGGCCGGGTGCGCGACACCGCGACGACCTACCTCAGCCTGGTCTTCCGCGATACGGAGACCGACCAGGTCCTGACCGCCGGCATCGCCCTGGGTGCCTCCGCCGACGAGCCCGACCACCGCGTGCACGGGCTGTACCTGTTGCCCGGCGTGGCGCTGGAGCTGGAGGAGCACCTGGAGCAGGTCGACGGCCGCGAACTGCCGCTGGAGTGGGCGACTTTCCGCGAACAGGCGCTGCGGCGCTGCAGGCAGGCCGACACCCGCGCCGAGCTGCACCCCACCAGCGACCGCTTCGTGCGCGACCTGCTGGTACGCCTGCGCCCCGGCCCGACCGCCTACCTGGACCCGGCCGCCTACCGCAAGGCCTTCCAGAACGCGCTCAACCTGCAGCGGGTCACCGATGTCGACCTGTTCGTGCGCACCCTGGTGGCCGAGGAGCGCCCGACCGAGATCGCCCGCTTCCGTGCCCTGCTGGAGGGTTTCCGGCAGATCAAGGCGCGCATCGAGCAGGTCGCCCGGCGGATCGAGGAAGCCGAACTGGTCGAAGCCCGCTACCGCAAGCTGGCCGCCCAGGCCACGCGCGCGGCCAGCTACCGGGCGCTCGCCGCCGAATACCGGCGCGACGCCCACGAGGAGCAACTGGACACGATCGAGCAGTCGCTGGCCGAGGCCCGCGACGCCGCCGCGCACTGCCGGCGCTCGCTCGCCCAGGCCCGCAGCGACCTGCAGACCGCCAACGAGGACGCCGCCCGACTCCAGCAGCAACTGCAGGGCATGCGTGGCTACGGCGAGCAGGCCAGCCTGGACCAGCTCGCCGCCAACTGGCGCGATGACCTGGGCCGGCTCAAGCATGACCTGCTGCGCAACGCCGGTTTTGTGCGCGAGCGGCTGGCGTCCGCCGGCGCGCTCGGCCTGCCCGGCATCGATCCGGCACAGGTACGCGAACTCGCCCTGCCCTGGCAGGCGCTGTGCGACGTGCTCGAGGCGCTGCCCGCCGACGCCGAGGTCGAGCTTGATCCGCAGCAACTGCACGATCAGCTGCGCGACGCCCTGGCCCAGGCCGCCCCGCTGATCGCCGCGGTGACCCGCCACGCCCGCGAGGCGCAGAACGCCCTCGATGCCGCCCGCCAGCGCGCCGAGGCCGCGCGACAGAACCTGGCCCGGCTGTCGGCCGGCCAGTCCGAACTGCGCGCCGACGTCATCCGCCTGATGAACTACCTGCGCGAGGACGGCATCCACGCGCAGCCGGTCTGCGACCTGGTCCGGGTCACCGATCCGGATTGGCAGCCGGCCATCGAAGCCTACCTGCGCAGCCACGTCGAGGCCTTGCTGGTGCCGGCCGAGGACGAGGAGCGCGCGGTACGCCTGTACCGCGCCCTCAAGGGCAACCGCGCGGTGTACGGCGTGAAGCTGGCCCTGGCCAGCCAGGCGCGCCGCGAGCGCGGCAAGGCCCCGGCCACCGACCAGGTCGCCGCCCTGCTGGACGGCGACAACCGCGATGCGGTGGCCTACCTGCGACGCCAGCTCGGCGACCTGCGCCAGGTCGAGACCGAAACCCAGCTGGTGCGCGGCGATCGCGCCCTCAGCCGTGACGGCCTGGTCGCCAAGGGCGGCGGCATCGAGCGCCTGCGCCTGCCGGCCGCGGCGGAACTGCGCATCGGCGCCAGCGGCAATCGCGAGCGCGCCCGGCTGCTGCACGAGCAGCGCGAGCGTGCCGAAGCCGAGCTCCGCGCGCTGGAGGCCGAGGGCAAGGCACTGGCGACCTGCGCTGCCGGCCTGGCCCGCCTCGACGACCCGGATGCCGTCGCCGGGCAGGCCCATGCCACCCTGCTGCGCCACCGCGAGGTGTCCGGTCGCTACCGCGCCCAGCTGCGCCTGCAAGCCGAGCAGTCCGACCCCGACCTGCTGCGCCTGACCGAAGAGGCCACCGCATTCAGGGAACATGCCGCCACCCTGCAGGCGGCCGTGGAGAAGCTGATCCGCGAAGAGACCAAGGCCCAGTCCGAAGCCGAGTCGCTCGAGCGCGTCCTCACCAGCCTGCAGGCGCAGAGCGAGTCCATCGCCCGCGCCGCGGTGGACGCCTTCGGCCACGAGGACGTCGACCCCAACCTGGTCGAGCGTTACCGCGACGAACTTGACGAACGCTTCCCCGAGTCCGGCCCGCGCCTGGACCACTGCGATGAGCGCGCCGGCGCCGCCGAACGCACCCTGGCCGCGCAGTTGCCGGAAGCCTGGTCCGCCCTGGCCCAGTACGCCCGCGACCACGGCCTGTCGCTGGAGTTGGAGCCGGAGCAATGGCGCCCGGCGCACGCGCTGCTGGAAAAGGAAATCGCCCAGCTCAAGGGCACCGAGCTGGTCCAGCACCAGGCCGCCGCCGAAGAGGCCTACAGCACCGCGGTGGAGACCTTCCGCGCCAACGTCGCCTCTGCGCTGTACGACAACTTCACCCGCCTCAGGCACCAGATCCACACGCTCAACCGCACCCTGCAGCGCAGCCCGGCGTTCTCCAACAACGAGCGCTACCAGTTCAGGTACGAGGTCGCGCCGGAACTCAAGGACCTGCACGGCTTCATCAAGCGCGCCACCGAGGCCGGCGAGAGCGACACCCTGTTCGGCAGCGCCGGCGAGTTGCCGGCCGCCTTCCGCGACATCATCGAGGACCGCGCCAGCGGCAAGTCCGGCCAGCCCTCGCCACTGGACGACTACCGTCGCTTCTTCAACTTCGAGGTGGTTATCAAGCAGGAGGACAGGGTGATCGGCACCCTCAGCGAGCGCATGCGCTCCGGCTCCGGCGGCGAGCACCGCGCGCCGCTGTACGTGATCGCCGGCGCCGCGCTGGCCGCCGCCTACGGCAAGGGCGAAGGGCTGGAGGGCGGACTGGGGGTGATCATGCTCGACGAGTTCGGCGACAAGATCGACTCCCAAAACGCCCGCGCCACCACCGACTACCTGCGCTCGCTGGGCCTGCAGCTTGTGCTGGCCGCGCCCGACACCGCCCAGGGCACCCTAACCGGCGTGCTCGACAGCTACGTCGAACTGTTCCGCGATGGCCCGCTGCTGCAGATGGAGCGCCACGTGGTCACCGAGGCCGGGCGCGAGCTGCTGGCCAGCGACCAGTTCGAGCTCCACCCGGAGCTGCTGGCGGCCGAGATTGCCCGGATCACCGGCGAGCGCGCCGCCACGGCCGCCACCAGGGAGACCGTCGATGGACAGTCCGGCGTCGAGCCCGGCAACACGGCTTCTTGAGCGCCTGCTGGCACGCGGCGAAAACGCCCGTGCCCGGGATGATACCCGCGCGGTGCGGCTGACCGGGCGAAGCTGCCCGGAATACGCCGGACTGGATTCACTGGCGGAGTTCGAGCGCTTCCACGGCCAGCTCGCCGATGCCGGGCGCACCGGCGCGATCAAGGTCGAACGCGAACGCGGCCGTGACGCGTTCCACGCCGTGGTCCTGCTGGACCTGGACCGGCTTGGGGCCCATCTCGGCCGACGTTTGCGCGGCGACCGCGTCGCCGAGGCACGCGCGCTTTTGGCCCGGTGGCTCTCCACGTACCCGGTGCTGGAGGAAGTACTGGAGCGCTGGGAACAGGGCAAGCCGGTGCGCGGCAATGGCCCGGACGCGGCCCCGGCACTGCGCGATGCCTTGCAAACGGTCGACAGCCGCCGCGCCGGGAACTACGCCGAGCGGATCCTGCGCCGCGAGAGCGTGCGCCTGTTCGGCGACAGCAAGCGACTGGAACGCCTGACCCCGTGGCTGGACCTGGTCACCACCGGCGAACTCACCCCCAGCGGCCTGCACGACGAGGACATCCGGGGCTCGCTCGGGCTGCGCCGCGAACCGCAGCCGATGCTGGTCGCCGGCCGTGGCGAGGTCGAACTCGAGGACACCCGCCTGCCCCTGTGCCGTCCGTACCTCGGCCTGCCGGTGGATGCGGTCCGGGGTATCGCCAGCGACGCCCGCTACCTGCTCACCATCGAGAACCTGGCCAGCTTCCACGATGCCGCCCGCGTACTGGCCGCAACCGGCAGTCCCGGCCTGCTGGTCTATACCGCCGGCATGCCCTCGCCTGCCTGGCGCGCGCTCTACCGGCGGATTCTCGCCGGCCTGCCCGCCACTGCGGCGGTCTACCACTGGGGCGACATCGACGAAGGCGGCTTCCGGATCGCCGCCGCGCTGGCGGTGGACGTACGCCAACAGGAGCGGACCCTGCAACCCTGGTTGATGGCGTCGGCTTCGATCCCGGAGCCGATGCGAACCGAAACCGTGTCGTCAGCCGCACTGGCGCGGATGTCGTACTGGGCAGCCGCAGCGGGTTGGGAATCGATCGCGATGCAATTGCACAAGCACCCGTTCCGGATGGAGCAGGAAGCACTCGACCCGACCCTTCCGTAGTTTCTCCACATCCACAACACCGTTGCCCGGCTACACAGACATTCCCCCGCGACAGGAACCCGGCATGCGCCATCACGACGATCCCGCCACCGCGCCCTCGGTCGACCTGGAGCGCTACCTGGGCACCTGGTACGAAATCGCCCGGCTGCCGATGCGACACGAGCCGCCGGACTACCGCGACATCACCGCGACCTACTCCCTGCAGGACGACGGCAAGGTCCGGGTCGCCAACCGGGCGATCAATGGCGACGGCGAGCGGCAGGAGTCCATTGGTGAGGCCACGCCGGTGCGCGGCAGCCACAACAGCAAGCTTGAGGTGAGCTTCCTGCCCGACGGGCTGCGCTGGATCCCGTTCACCAGGGGCGATTACTGGATCCTGCGGGTGGACCCGGACTATCGCGTGGCCCTGGTCGGCAGCCCGGACCGCAAGTACCTGTGGCTGCTGGCCCGCGAACCCCGCATCGATTCCGCCACCCGGCTCGGGTTCCTCGCCACCGCGCAGGCCCAGGGCTTCGAACTCGACGAGCTGATCGACACCCCGCAGAGCGGCACCACCACGAACCCGTAGTACCGGCGGGCCGCGGCACCGGTGAACCGGTCAGGGCCGCGCCGGCCCCTCAGCGCGCCCCGCAGCCAGCAGCTGTTCGAGCCGGGCGTCCTTCTCCTGCCAGAGCCCGTTCATCCACTGCTGGAAGCGCGTGCGGTAGGTCCGGTCACCCTGGTAGTCGCCGCCCAGCAGCTCCGCGGGGATCGGCCGCTGCTGCACCCGTACGTGCACCGCCGGCACGCGTCCGGCGATCAGGTCGATCATCGAAGGGCGGCCGCCCGGATAGGCGATGGTGATGTCCAGCACCGCGTGCAGTGCATCGCCCATGGCATCGAGCACGAAGGCCACCCCGCCCGAGCGGGGCTTGAGCAGGTGGCGGTAGGGGGAATCCTGCCTCGCGTGCTTTTCCGGAGTGAACCGCGTGCCCTCCACGAAATTCATCACCGATACCGGAATGGACCGGAACTTCTCGCAGGCACGCCGGGTGACCTCCATGTCGCGCCGGCCCAGTTCCGGGTTCTTCGCGATCTGGCTGCGGGTGTAGCGGCCCATGAACGGGAAGTCCAGCGCCCACCACGCCAGGCCCAGCACCGGTACCCAGAACAGCTGCCGCTTGAGGAAGAAACGCAGCAGCGGGATGCGCCGGTTGAACACTTTCTGCAGCACCACGATGTCGACCCAGCTCTGGTGGTTGGCCAACACCAGATAGTGGCCGTCCACCTTCAGGTCGGCCTCGCCGACCACCTGGAAGCGGGTGCCGGTGAAGCGGTCGAGCATGGCGGTGTTCACCGCGATCCAGCTCTCCGCCAGGCCGGTCAGCACCCGGTTGCAGGCCTGGCGGATACGCTTGAACGGGAGCAAGGCCTTCAACAGCGCGGCGAGCAGCAGCGGGCCGACGTGCAGCAGGGTGTTGAGGGCTACTGCGGACAGAAGCAGCGCCACGCGCAACCACGTGATCAGAAGCACCGGTCAGCCACTCCTGGAAAGGGGCGGAAGAGTAGCAAAGCACCCGGCTTCGTGGCGCGGCCACCCTGCCCCTGCGTTTCGGATGCGCATCCACGCAATGCTGCACCCTGCGTGGGTCAGGGTTGAACCCCGAGGGCGCGTGATTTAGTGTGCTGGTCCTGTATATCAGTGACTTCCTGCGGAACTTGTCCATGTCCCTTCCCCGTCGCGCCACCCTTCTCCCCGTGGCGGCCACTGCCGCCCTTCTGGCCTCCGGCTGTACTGGCGTGATCTCGAAGGAGATCGCGACCGAGCGGGCGAATCTCCACGACAGCCCGCTGGAACTCGGCACCGAGGGGGACCCGCCCGCCAGCATCGACCTGTCCGGCGCGGTGACGATCGGCGGAGACACGCTGCCGCTCACCGATGCCCAGCGCGCGCTGGCCGCGGACTATCGTGCTTCGGTGATCGACCTGACGGACCATGTCCTGGAGGGCACGGCGAAGCTCACCAACCGCGCCATGGCCACCGCCCTGCTTGGCGCCTTCAGCGGCTTTGGCGATGCAGCGGAAAGGCGCATCGAACGCCAGGCCGAGGCGATGGTCCATTCGGACGAGCTCTGCGGGCTGCTGGAACAGGTACGCCAACGCCAGGACCGGATGGTGCAGGCGGTGGAGGCCCTGCGGCCCCATGCCTCGGTCAGCCGGCAGGACGTGGAGGACTGCACTGCCGGCCGCCCGTACCACGCCGGACTCTAGGAGGCACCCATGCACAAGGCACTTGCAGTGTTCGGCCTTGCACTCTGCTTCGCCTGGCCCGCCGCATCGCCGGCACGGCAGGTCGACCTATCCCGGCTCGATGGGCACATGGCCGGACCGCGGGCCCGGGTACTGGTGCTCGGCTCGGTCCATCTGTCGGAGCTGCCGGACAGCTTCGACCCGCAGACCCTGGCACCGGTGATCGACCTGCTTGCCGACTTCAGGCCGGACATCATCACCGTCGAGGACATCCGCGGCGACGGCTGCGACCACATGGCGCGCTACCCCGCGACCTATGACCCCGATGCGCTGGTGCGCTTCTGCGGCAACACGGAGGCCGCCCGGGCCGCCACGGGCCTCGACGTACCCGCAGCCCTCGCGGAAATCGACCGGGTATTGGCCGACTGGTCCACGCAGCCCACCCCCGCACAGCGGCGGCGTCTGGCGGCCCTGTTCCTGGCGGGCAACGACAGGACGTCCGCGTTGGTCCAGTGGCTGCAGCTGCCACCGGCGGAGCGCATTCCGGGTGAAGGCCTTGACGGTGCACTGGTGTCGCTGCTGGACAAGGCGACGACGACGCGCAACGAGGGGTACCAGATTGCCGCCGTGCTCGCCGCCCGCCTCGGCCTGCAGCGCGTGTACCCGATCGATGACCACACCGGCGACGCCCTTGACGTTCCACCCGCCGAGACCGGCGCCTTCTCCGAGGCCCTCGTCACCGCATGGGCCTCCGGCGCCGCCGGATGGGCGCCTTTCGAAAAGCGGATCCAGGCATTGAAGGACGGCGGCGACATGCTCGCGCTGTACCGCTACTACAACCGTCCCGACGTGCTGCAGCACAAGGTCGAGTCGGACTTCGGCAGCGCCCTCCGCGACGCCTCGCCGCAGCACTACGGCCAGCATTACGTGGCCGGCTGGGAAACCCGCAACCTGCGCATGGTCGCCAACATCCGCGAGGCCTTCCGCGGCCGGCCAGGGGCGCGCGTGCTGTCGCTGGTCGGCGCGACGCACAAGCCGTGGTTCGACAGCCTGCTGGGGCAGATGCAAGGCGTGGACGTGGTGCCGGTGGAAGCGGTGCTGGGTCCGGGCACGCAGGTCCGCCGGGAGGACTGACGCGGAGCCCTCGGGATGTACCCGTTGGTGCTGCGCTACTCCATCTGGCGACGCAGCCGCTCCGCGTAACACTCCCGAACGGTAGCGTCGGGCAGCTCCGGCGGACGCGGGTATACGCGCAACATGCCGTCACCGGTGCGGCGCGGGTGCACATGGAAGTGCAGGTGCGGTACTTCCTGCCCGCCGGCTTCCCCAATCGAGTGCCATACGCTCAGCCCATCTTGGGGGAAGGCCAAGGCGGCCGCCCGCGTGACCCGCGCCAGCATCGCCATCACGGGGCTTACCGGGCGGGGCTGCCACAGCTCAGTACGCGGCCGCGGCCAGCAGCGGGAGGGAGTCGTTCCAGCGCGTCCGTCCGCCCAACGCCCGCATTTCAAACAGCACCGCTGCGCCGGCCACTTCGGCGCCTTGGCGGCGCAGCAGCAACAGCGCGGCCTGGAGCGTGCCGCCAGTCGCGAGCACATCGTCCACCAGCAGTACGCGGGCGCCGGGGGGCAGCGCGTCGACATGGATCTGCAACTGGTCGGTGCCGTACTCGAGCGCGTAGTCCTGCGACAGGGTGCGCGCAGGCAGCCGGCCGGGCTTGCGCACCGGCACGAAGCCGGTGCCAAGGGCCTGCGCGAGGGCGGCGCCAAGGATGAAGCCCCGCGACTCGATGCCGACCACCGCATCCAGCCGGGCGCGGCGCCAGGGCTCGGCCATCTCCGCGATCGCAGCCGCGAAGGCCGCCGCGTCCGCGAGCACCGGGGTGATGTCCTTGAACAGGATGCCGGGCCTGGGAAAATCGGGAACGTCGCGGACCAGGTGCTGCCACTGGGTCATTGGACTGTCGCTTCTGGGAGGCGGCTCATGCTAACTGCCGGAACGCGGTGGCGCGGATCAGCCCGGGAACTCCCCATCGACGTACAACCAGTATCCATCGACCCGCTCGAACCGGCTGACCTCATGCATCCGCACTGCTGGCTCGCCACCAACCTTATAGCGTGCGACGAACTCCACCATCGCGTTGCCGTCCCCGAAGTCGGCATGGCGCTTCACGTCCAGCCCGATCCAGCGCAAGCCGGGCGTGTCCTCCAGATCCAGCGCTGCGGGCACGGTGTCCGGGTGCCAAGTGGCTTTCAGGTAATCGGCCAGCCCAAGCACATAGGCGCTGTAGCGCGAACGCATCAGCGCCTCGGCGGTTGCGGCGGGGGCGCCCCGATGCAACAGCTGGCAGCACGACGCATACGCGACGGAAGGATTGCAGGGGCAGACCGACGGCATGGCAACGAAGTGGCGCATCAACGCGGGAACAGGGCGACCAGCTTGAGGCCCAGCCAGACCGCGGCGATACCCAGTACCACGCTCGCGCCGGCATACAGCGCGGCCGTGGCCAGTTCGCCCCGACGGATCAGCTGCACCGCTTCCAGGCCGAACGCCGAAAACGTGGTGAAGCCGCCCAGCAGGCCGGTGAACAGGAACAACCGGGCGTCGGGTCCGAACGCGTCATGACGTTCCGCGAGCCCGGCCAGGACGCCCACCACCAGGCAGCCAAGCACGTTCACCACGAAGGTGCTGAACGGGAATCGCCCCTGCGCGCTCATGTGCAGGACGAGTCCGCTGAGCTTGTAACGCGCCACCGCGCCGAGGAAGCCACCGAGGCCGACCAGGAGGATGCCCTGCATGTCAGTACCGGTTCCGTTGGGTCGCCCTGCCGCTTGCCAGGCGAAATGCCAGGTACGCCGCAAGCAGCGCGAACAGCACCGATACGCAAAGCACCGCCGGCAGCAGCCAGGCGGGAGTGCCCTGGAACGCCGCCACGATGCGGGGGCCGGCCAGCACGCCGGCAACCGAGCCGGTCAGGGCGAACAGGAAGAACACGAGGAACCGGCGGGGCGTGGCAGGGCGTGTGTCAGTCATGTTCGGTCCGGGCATGCCGCCCGGCCTTCCTTATGAGGTCGCGGTTGCAGGATACGACCTCCCCGCACAACGTGGGCGGCTATCCGGAGGCGCCGGCCCTGGAATGCCCCTCAGGGCACCGCCAACGGCCGCACCTGCTCCACCAGGTTGAGCAGGGTCTTCCCCGGTTCCTCCCACGAGATCATGTGCGCGGAATGCTCGAACCAGACCGCCCGCTTGTAGGGCGCGTCCAGCCGCTGCAGCCATTCCGCAGTGGCGGCCGAGGGCGTGGTGTAGTCGTGGCGGCCCATGAACATCACCACCGGGATGGGGAATTCGCCCACGCCGCTGAAATCGACCTGCAGGAATTCGTCCAACACGTGCTCCAGGGTGAACACGTTGCCGGCGAAGAACGCCTCGCGGTCCTCGCAGTCGTAGTCGGGCGAGAGCAGCGAAGCGCCGTAGTAGTAGTCCTGCTCGGCGTCGCGGTAGGCGTTCAGGCCGCCGTAGTGCTGCGGCCACTTGCGGGTGATGATGATCCGGTCGCGGGTGATGGGCTCATCGCCCGGGTAGGGAGTGATCGATTCGAGTTCGGTGACCGCTTCGACGTTCCCTTCCGCCCGGGCCCGCTCCAGGCCGTAGGCGAAGCTCAGCTCCTCATTGACGCGGGTATTGATGACCTGGCCGATGCCGACGTAGGCGTGGAACAGGTCCGGCCGGCGCAGCGCGGCGTTCGTCGCCACCACCGTGCCCAGCTGTGGCCGACCAGTACGAGCTTGCCCTTGCCGTAGCGCGCCCGCAGGTGCTCGGCGACCTCGATCGCGTCCTCGACGAAGCGGTCGATCGTCAGTGTGCCGGCAACCGCCCCGGGGTCGTTGGCCCGGTGCGTCTTGCCTGCACCGCGCTGATCGTAGTGGGCGACGGTGAAGTACTCCTCCAGCGGCCGCTGCCACTGCCACGCGCTCGGCATGGCCGGCGAGGATGGCCCGCCGTGCACGAACAGGAGCATCGGGTTCGCCCGGTCCTTGCCGCGCACCTGCAGCCACTGGTCGATTCCACCGATGCGGGCGGTGTAGGTGTCCTGGACGCCGTCGGGCGTGACGATGCGCTGCAGGTCGGCCACCACGTCGCGGGCCTTGTCGAAGGACTCATCGCCGGGACACGATCCGGCCTGCACCAGAAACGGCAACGCGGCGAGAAAGAAGAAAACGGCAACACGGCAGATCATGGATACCTGGGTGTCGGTTGCGCAAGGCGCTTCATGCTAACGCCGGAGCCGCGACGCTATGGCGCCATCCATCTCATCTGGATCACACCGTCCGCGGCGGAAATGACTTCAAACCCCAGTCGGCGATACAGCGCCCGTGCCGGGTTGCCTTCGTACACCCGCAGCTGCACGCCCATGCAGCCACGCCTGAGTGCAAGCGCCTGCGCCTGGCGCACCGCCCAGGTGCCGATGCCCTGCCCCTGCCGCTCCGGAATGACTTGCAGTTCGCGCAGGCCAAGGGCGCCATCCTCATTGCAGAGGCGCAGCAGGCCGATGGGTTCACTGCCGTCCACAATCAGCAGGTTCTCGAACTCGACCCAACTCCCGCGGAAACGCTCGGGATCCCAGCCGATGCCGCGCATGGTCCTGTAACCATCCATGTTGCGGCGGTTGAGCGCCTCGCAGAACGGGGAGTCGTGGTCGTTGGCGGGGCGAAGGGAGAGGTCCATGCGAGTGCCCATGCGCGCGCTAGAGCGTGCAGCTACGCTCAGGGTGCGACGCAATCACCGGGAACCTGCATCCATTCCAAATACGCCGGGAGGATGTGGCCGCCACTGAGCGGAGCTACCGGAACCGGGTACGGCCCGGATGGATCCACCCAGGCCAACTCCTCGATTTCCGCCTGTGCCGCCGGGATGCCGAAGATGGAACAGGAATAAGCCTGTGCCCGAACCAAGCACCCGGGTTCGTTCACCGCGGCGGCCTCGAACTCACCGATGAATTCCACACTCGCCGTGTCCAGACGGACGCTGAGTTCCTCCTGCAGCTCCCGCGCCAAGGTCACCAATGCGGGTTCGCCAGGTTCGGTCTTTCCGCCTGGCTGGATGAAGGTGGACGATGAGCGCTTGCGGACGAGAAGTACCTCGCCGTTCTCGTTGGCGATTACCGCCGCAACTGTGTGGATGGGACTCATGCTGAAGGGAACCTCGGAGTCTGGTTGCGCCTGATGGCCGTGACGGGCCATGTCTACGGATTTCAGCGTTCAAGAAACTTGTTGAGTGTGGCAGCAATCTGCTTCCGCCTCTCCCGCAGGAAGTCCGGATACGCGTCCACGTCCAGCAACTCCGCATCGATCGGGATGCCCTGCGCGGCAAACGCCGCACCGCCCGGGCCACCGCCGTACTTGTGCAGATAGGCCGCAGGTGCCTTGTCGCTGATCTGGCGATTGGTCTTGCCCGAAATGAACGACAGGTTCGCGACGTCATCGGCTTCTCGGAATCAGGCGAACTCGGAATCGGAACCTGACGAGCCACGGCAGGCCGTGCGGTAAGGTGGCGGCTCCGCCACGCTGCAGCGGCGAAGGGCGCGGCAATGGTGCATTCTTGCTCCATGCGCCGGCTCGGGGAAACAGCCGGCACCAACCAGGGGAAAACCAATGACCGTCATCGCCGGCGCCATCGTCGCCGCCATCGCCAGCTTCTTCGTGTCCATTGCCGGTGCCGCCGCGCTGCTGCGCCGGGTCGTGCCGACCAACGAAGTGCATATCGTCCAGACCAGCAAGAAGACCACGTCCTACGGCAAGGACCAGGAATCGGGCAACACCTACTATTCCTGGCCGTCCTGGCTGCCGATGGTGGGCCTGAGCGTCACCGTCATGCCGGTATCGGTCTTCAGCGTGCGACTGGACGAGTACGAGGCCTACGACAAGGACCGGGTGCCGTTCCTGGTCGACGTGGTCTCGTTCTTCCGCATCAGCGACTCCAACACCGCGGCGCAGCGCGTGGCGACCTTCGAGGAGCTGTTGCAGCAGCTGGAGTCGATCGTCCAGGGCGCGGTCCGCACCGTGCTGGCCAAGGACGACATCGACCAGATCATGGTCGAGCGCTCCAAGTTCGGGATGCTGTTCACCCAGGAGGTCGAGGAGCAGCTGAAGAACTGGGGCGTGATCCCGGTCAAGGCCATCGAGCTGATGGACATCCGCGACATGAAGGGCGGCTCGGTCATCCAGAACATCATGGCCAAGCGCACCTCCGAGATCGAGAAGGACAGCCGCACCGTGGTCGCGCTCAACAAGCAGGCCGCGCAGATCGCGGAGATCTCCGCCCAGCGCGAGATCGAGCTGCAGGAGCAGAACGCCGCCGAGGTGGTCGGCAAGCGCACCGCCGAGAAGGACCAGGCGATCGGCATCGCCAACGAGAAGGCGCACCAGGAGATCAAGGTCGAGCAGAAGAACACCGCCGAGCGCGAGCAGGAAGTCCGCCGCGTCACCGAGGTGCGCTCCGCGGAGATCGAGAAGGATGTCCAGGTGGTGCGCGCCAACCAGTCGAAGGAGACCGCGGTCATCGGTGCCGCCGCGCAGCGCGAGTCGGCGGTGATCGCCGCCGAGGGCGTGAAGCAGGAAACCGTGCTGCACGCCGAGGGCAAGATGGAGGCGATGAAGCGCGAGGCCGAGGGCATCCAGGCCGAGGGCGAGGCGAAGGCCGCTGCCGAGACCGCCATCCTCAAGGCCCCGGTCACCGCGCAGATCATGCTCGCCGAGCGGATCGCCAGTTTGCCCGGCTATCAGAATTACCTGGTCAGCATCCGCCAGATCGAGGCCGGCGAGAAGATCGGCATCGCCCAGGCCGCGGCGCTGGAGCATGCCGACGTCAAGGTGATCGCCAACACCGGCGAGACCGCCGGCGAGGGCCTGGCGGGTGTCGGGCAGCTGTTCTCCGCCAAGGGAGGGCAGGCGATCGGGACCATGCTGGAATCGCTGGCACAGAGCCCGTCCGGGAGCGCGGTGGTCGACAAGCTGGCCGGTTTGAGCCGGGAAAACGCATCCTGAGCTGACGGCACCCGGGTGCGGCCTGCGGCCTTACCCGGGCCACGTGCCGATCCGTAGCCCGGGTATGCGAAGCGCACCGGGGACCCCGCGCCGTCCACTTCCGGTCGCCCGTCCGGAAACGGACAGAAAGTCCGTCCGTTTTCGGCCGACCTTCTTTATCAATCAATAACTTGGCCGGCCAGGGAGGTTGGCACGGGTCCTGCTCCCATCAGGGCATGGACATTACCAAGCCCCGCAACAACCACTCCTGGCGCCGGCCGCGCACCCTTTGGATCGTCGCCGGCGGAATCCTCACCCTCATCCTGCTGGTCGCCCTGCTGCGCATGGACCCCGCGGCGCCCGCCGTCGCCGCCAGCGAAGTCTGGACCGGTGCCGCCACGCGCGGCGAAATGGTCCGGGAGATCCGCGCCACCGGCGTACTGTTGCCGCGCGACACCCGCTGGATTAGTGCCGGCGCACGCGCCACCGTGCAGCAGCGCGTGGTGGAACCCGGCGCGCGGGTCGAGCCGGACACGGTCATCCTCCACCTGGCCAACCCGGAACTCGAGGCCGGCCTCGAGAGGGCGCAGGCTGCCTTGGCGGGCGCCGAGGCGGAGGTGGCCGCGGCGCGCACCTCGCTGCAGTCGCAACTGCTCGACCAGCGGGCGCAGCTGGCACAGGCCGAAGCCGAATGGCGCAGCGCCGAAGTCCGTGCCCAGGCCCATGCCCGCGCGCATGCGGCCGGCGTGCTGGCCACCATCGAACTGCGGCAAAGCGAGATCAACGAGGAGCAGACCCGCAACCGCGCCGGGATCGAACGCCAGCGCGTGGACGCCTTCCGCCAGAACATGGCGGCGCAGCTGAGCGCGGCCCGCGCCCGGCGCGACGAGGCGGCCAGTGCGCTCGAAATCGCCCGGCAGCAGCTGGACGCCATGCAGGTCAGGGCCGGCATCGACGGCATCCTGCAGCAAGTCGAGGTCGAACCCGGGCAACAGGTCGAAATGGGCGCAGCACTGGCCCGGGTCGCGCGCCCGGACGACCTGATCGCACGGCTGCAGGTTCCCGAAGTGCTGGCCAAGGACCTGATGCTCGAACTGCCGGTGGCGATCGACACCCGCAACGGCGTGGTCGAAGGCACTGTCTCGCGCATCGATCCGGCGGTGCGCAACGGCAGCGTGGCCGTGGATGCGGTGTTCACCGGCAAGCTGCCGCCCGGCGCCCGCCCGGACCTCTCGGTCGAGGGACGCATCCTGCTGGGCCGGCTCGAGAACGTGGTCAGCATCGCCCGCCCGCCGCTCGCCGCCCCGGACAGTGCCTCCACCCTTTTCGTGCTCGATCCCGCATCCGGCATCGCCCGCCGCACGCCGGTGCGCTACGGCGTCGCCTCAAGCGACCGGATCGAAGTCGCCGAGGGCCTGCGCGACGGCGACCGCGCCATCCTTTCCGACACCAGCCGCTGGGACAGCCACGACGTCCTTCGCCTGCGCTGACAACATCGAGGTCACCATGAACCAGACTGCTTCCACCGCCACGCCGCTGATCCGCCTGGAAGGCCTGTCCAAGGTCTTCCATACCGACGAGATGGAAACCCACGCCTTGTCCGGGATCACCCTGGACATCGCCAGCGGGGAGTTCGTGGCCATCACCGGGCCCTCGGGCTGCGGCAAGTCCACCCTGCTGTCGATCCTCGGCCTGCTGGAACCTTCCAGCGCCGGCCGCTACCTGCTGGAGGGACATGACGTCGGCAACCTGGGACTGCGCCGCGGGGCACAGGTGCGCAACGGACAGATCGGCTTCATCTTCCAGGCCTTCAACCTGATCGCGGACCTGTCGGTGGAGGAAAACGTCGCCCTCCCCCTCACCTACCGCGACGGCGTGGACGCCAACAACCGCCGCCAGCGGGTGCGCGAGGTGCTGGAACTCGTGGGCATGAGCCATCGCGGACGCCACTACCCCGGCCAGTTGTCGGGCGGCCAGCAGCAGCGCGTCGCCGTGGCGCGTGCGCTGGTCAACGACCCTTCGATCCTGCTGGCGGACGAGCCCACCGGCAACCTCGACAGCCGCAACGGCGAGGCGGTGATGCAGTTGCTCGAGCAGCTCAACGACAACGGCACCACCATCTGCATGGTGACCCACGACCAGGCCTTCGCGCGCCGCGCCGGTCGCACCGTTTTGATGCTGGATGGTCGCATCGTGGACGAGGACACCTTCGAGCGGATGCGCCACGAGGACGACATGCCGCAGCTGGAGGTGGTGTCGTGACCCGGCCCGGTGTCCTGCTGGCGGAAGTGCTGCAGTCCTGGCGCGCGCTCCTGCGCCGGCCAGCCTGGCTGGCGCTGGCCGCCACCACGCTTGCCCTGGGCGTGGCCGCGACCACGGCTGTTTTCGCCCTGCTCGACAGGGCATTGCTGCAGCCGCTGCCTTATCCGGAATCGGAGCAGCTGGTCCTGCTTGGACTCAACTTCGACGAGGAGGGCGTCGCAGCGGCGCCCGGCTTCCGCACCGCACTGGGTGGTCTGGAAGGTGTGCAGTCCATGGGCCTGGTAGCCGGACCCAGCCGCAACACCAACATCGCCATCGGCGACACCGCCGAGGTGGTGAAGACCCGGCTGGCGGATCACAGGCTGGTCCCGACACTCGGCCTGCCGATGGCAGCCGGCCGCAACTTCTCCCCCGACGAAGACCGGCCCAACGGCCCGGCGGCCGTGATCCTCGGCCATGGCTTCTGGAAGCGGCATTACGGGGGTGATCCGCAGGCAGTCGGATCGACGCTGCAGGTCGAGGGCCGGGCAGTACCGATCATCGGCGTACTGCCGCCCGGTTTCCTCGGGTCCGGCGATTTCGACCTGCTGCTGCCGATGCAGGTCAGTGCCAACAGCACCAGCATGGCCACCAACGAGTTGCTGATCGCCCGGCTTGCTCCCGGTGCGTCTGCCGAGGGCGTGTCCGCGGCGGTGGATCCGCTGTTGCGTGGTGCCTACGCCGCCCAGCCGGGCGTTTCCGCTGCCGATCTGGAATGGCTGCGCAACGTGACGATGGCCGCGGTCCCGATGTCGCAGCTGTCCAGACCCGCGAACGTGCTCTGGATGTTCCTGGCCGCGGCCGGATGCGTGCTGCTGATCGCCGCCATCAACCTGGCCAACCTGATGCTGTTCCGCTCGCTGGCCCGCAGCCACGACTCCGCCGTGCGCCTTGCACTGGGGGCGCCACGGGCGCGGCTCGCGCTGCCGGCCCTCGCCGACGGGCTTCTCGTGGGCCTGTGCGGTGCGCTGCTGGGTCTGGTCCTGGGCTGGGCGACGCTACGGCTCTTTGCCGGACTGGTTCCTGCCGAGTGGGCACTGGGCGGCGAGGTCGGCATCACCCCACGCAGCGTGTTGCTGGCGCTGGCCGCCGGCATCGCCGTGGCTTTTGCGGGCGGCGCGCTGGCGGTATGGCGCGCCATGGGCAGCAGCCCCGCACGGGAACTGGTCGGTGGCGGTCGCACGGGCTGGAGCCGTGGCACCGGTCGTCTTGGGCGTGGGCTGGTGGTGGCCCAGGTGGCGGTCGCCTCGGTCCTGCTGATCACCGCAGGCCTGTTCGGGCACAGCCTCTATCGCCTGCTTTCGGTGCCGATGGGGTTCGAGACCCGCGATATCGTCACCTTCACCCTGTCTCCGGTGGAAGACCGCCACCCGGACCTTGCTTCGTCACTGCAGCAGACCGACCGGATCTCGGCGGCCATCGCACGCCTGCCCGGAGTGGAGGCCGTTGCCGTGGCCAACGTGCCGCCGACCAGCGCGCAGTTCAACCTGCCGGTGGAGTTCGCCGATGGCCGGGGTGGAACCGTGCAATACCGCATGGTCACCCCCGGCTATGCCGGCGTCCTGGGCATGCCGCTGCTGGCCGGCCGCATGATCGGGGATTCCGACCTCAACGGCAGCGAGCCGGTGGCGGTAGTCAGTGCTGCGTTCGCACGGGCCTACCTGGACGGGGATCCGCTAGGCAAGACCGTCCGCCTCGGGTGGGACGACGAGCAGCCCATGCGGATCGTTGGCGTGCTGGGCGACAGCCGCCAGTTCGGTCCCGGCCAGGCCGCGCCGGCCATCGTCTACGCGCCGCTTTCCCAGGTTCCGGGGGGCGTCTGGGACCTGGTCCGGCAGTACGTTCCGCTCAGCTACATGGTGCGTCTGCATCCGGGTGCCGGCCTGCATGAGCACCAGGTGCGGGACGCCGTGGCCTCGGCTTCACCGATGCAGCCCATCGCCGGGTTCCAGACGATGGAGGCGGTGGTTGCGTCGGTCACCGGGAAACAGCGCCTGGACCTGCTGCTGGTGGGTGTGTTTTCCGGCCTGGCATTGATCCTGGCCTGCGTGGGGCTGTACGCGGTGGCCGCGGTTGCAGTGGAAGCGCGGCGGCACGAGTTCGGCGTCCGGGCCGCGTTGGGCGCACCGCCAGACCGCCTGTTCCGACAGGTGCTGCAGGAAGGCCTGCGGCAGGTCGCGCTGGGCTTGGCGATAGGCCTGGCGGTGGCTCTGGCCATGTCCCGCGTCCTGCAGTCGATGCTGTATGACATCGACGTCGCGGATCCGGTTGCCATTGGCGCCGTGCTGCTGGTACTGGGCGCGGCGGGTGCGCTGGCCAGCGTCGGGCCGGCGCTGCGTGCGGCCCGCGTGCCGCCCATGCAGGCCTTGCGGGTCGACTGACCCGGCAATCCCCAACCGATAGACTTTCGATCATGTCCATACCCACAAGCAGGAGCCCCCTGCCCCGCACCCGCGTCCTGGTCGTCGATGACCAGGGCGACGTGCGCGAAGCATTGCGCATGCTGTTGGAGACCGAGGGTTATACGGTGGTGGCCGCCGCATCGCCGGAGGAGGCACTGGCGTGCCTGCGCGGCGACGAGTTCGCCGCCGTGCTCGCCGACATGAACTACACCCGCGACACCACTTCAGGCCAGGAAGGCCTGGAGCTGGTGCGGCAGGTGGCGGCACAGTGGCCGGGCGTGCCGGTGATCGCGATGACCGCCTGGGCCAGCGTGGAACTGGCGGTCGAGGCCATGCGGCTGGGGGCCGCGGACTTCATCGAGAAGCCGTGGCAGAACGCCCGCCTGCTGGGCGTGCTGGAAAGCCGGATCGCGCTGGACCGCAGCCGGCGCAGCGAGCGGCGGCTGGGCGCCGCCAACGCGCTCCTGCTGGAGGAGGCCGGCGACGGGTTCGTCGCCGAATCCGCACCGATGCGGCGCCTGGTCGAGGACCTGGGCCGGATCGCCGCAAGCGATGCCCCGGTCCTGCTGCTGGGCGAGAACGGCACCGGCAAGAGCATGCTCGCCCAGCTGGTGCACCGCTGGTCGCAACGGCGCGAGCGCCAGTTCGTCAAGCTCGACGTGGGCGGACTGGCCCCCACCCTGTTCGAGTCCGAGCTGTTCGGCCACGTGCGCGGCGCCTACACCGACGCCCGCCAGGAGCGGGCCGGACGCTTCGAACTGTCCGACGGCGGCACCCTGTTCCTGGACGAGATCGGCAACCTGCCGCTGGAGCAACAGCCCAAGCTGCTGCGGGCAATCGAGGACGGCGAGTTCGAACGCGTCGGCTCCTCTCGCACCCAGCGGGTCGACGTGCGGATCGTGGCCGCCACCAACAGCGACCTGGCCGCGGAGGTGCAGGCCGGGCGCTTCCGCCAGGACCTGCTCTACCGCATCAATACCTTCCAGGCCCGGGTGCCGCCGCTGCGCGAACGCAGGGACGACATCCTGCCCCTGGCCCGGCACTACCTGGCGCGGGCCTGTGCACGCTATGGGCGCGATCTGCCGGTACTGGATCCTTCCGCCGAACGTGCCCTGCTGGCTTACCCATGGCCCGGCAACGTGCGCGAGTTGTCCCATGCAATGGAACGCGTCGCACTGCTGCGCGATGCGCCGCGGCTCGCCGCTGACGGCCTGGGCCTGCAGTCCACGGCCGCGGCGGCGATCCCTGGCGGCGCACTTGAGGCCATGACGCTGGAACAGGCCGAGGGCTGGCTGCTGCGAAACGCCCTGCGCGCCCATCCGGGCAACCTGCAGCGCGCCGCCACGCAACTGGGGATCACCCGCCAGAGCCTGTACCGGCGGATGGAGAAACATGGCCTCCAGACCGATGATGCGCCAGCCTGACCGCGGCACCCGCCAGCGGCTGGTCACCGCCGCTCCCGCCTTCTGCGCGCTGCTGCTGGTACTGGCCTTCGGCACGCCGCAGGGTCCGGCCGCCTGGCTGCTGATCGTGCTGGTGGTGGCGCTGACCCTGGCCGCCGCCGTCGCACGCCGGCCGGGCGAAGGCCACCGTTTGAGGACCCTGGGCAACCTGGTCCAGGCGCTGCTGGAAGGTGATTACACCGCGCGCGGCCTCGTGCCCGTCCGCAATGACGGATACGCACGGCTGGTCGCCGGCCTCAACGCCCTGGCCGGGCGGTTGCAGGACGAGCAGCGCGACATGCAGGAAAGCGTGCAGCTGCTCGCCAAGACCCTCGCCGCACTGGACGGGGCCGTGTTCGTGTTCGAGCAGGATGGACGGCTGCGTCTGGTCAACCCCGCGGGCGAACGGCTGCTGGGACAGCCGGCCACCCGGCTGCTCGGCATCGATCTCGAAGCGCTGGGCCTCGCCCCGCTGTTCGACGTTCCGCCCGGCGAGATCCTCACCCACACCTTTACCGGCCAGCGCGGCCGCTGGCAGATCGGCCACGCCGCGCTGCGCAGCCGCAGCCAGGCCGGCCGCCTGCTGGTGGTGCAGCCCATGGAGCGCGCACTGCGCGAGGAAGAGGCACAGGCATTCCGGCGCCTGCTGCGCGTGCTCAGCCACGAGATCAACAATTCGCTGGCGCCGATCGGCTCCCTGGCCGACACCCTGCGCCGGATCCTGCCGGCGGACGAACGCCCGCTGGACGAGCGCCGGCGCGCCGACATGGTCCGCGGGCTGGAGGTCATCGAGCAGCGCAGCGTGGCACTGCAGCGGTTCGTGGGCGGCTATGCCCGCCTGGCACGGCTACCGGCGCCACGCCCGGCCGAGGTGGTGTTGGCGCCCCTCGCATCGCGCGTGTGTGGATTGATGGACGGGGCACCGGTGCGGCTGGAGGGTGACGGCGAATTGCGGGTGCTGGCCGATGCCGACCAGCTGGAACAGGTGCTGATCAACCTGTTGCGCAACGCGCTGGAGGCAGGCGGCGGAGAACAGGTGGTGCTGCGCTGGCGCGCGGACGGCGGCAATGCCCGGATCGAAGTGGTCGACCGCGGGCCTGGGCCGCCTCCGGGAGACAACCTGTTCGTGCCGTTCTTCACCACCAAGCCGGGCGGCTCGGGGATCGGCCTGGTGCTTTCCCGGCAGATTGTCGAGGCGCAACGGGGAACGCTGGTCCTGGAGCCGGGGCCCGACGGGCGCGGCGCCGTTGCCACGGTGGTCCTTCCCTTGCCGGTGGGGCAATGACCCGTGCCCGGCCACATCGCACCAAACGAAAAGGCCACCTGCGAGGATGGCCTTTTTGTTGCAACCATGGTGGGCGGTAGTGGGATCGAACCACTGACCCTTGCCGTGTGAAGGCAATGCTCTACCGCTGAGCTAACCGCCCTGAATGGGGCGCGCAGTATACGTCATCGCCCCGGGTGGGTGGCAAGGGGTCGGCGGTGCTCAGATTGTCGCCTGCGGCTCGGCCGAGGGCGCCGGTTGGGCTGCGGACAACTGCAGTTCCTCGACCTTGCGGGCGTGCTCGCGCAGCTTCGGCAAGGCCTGCGAGGCCGCCTGCGCACCCGGGCCGGCCTGGTCCACCGTGCGCTGGTACAGGCTGATGGCCCTGGCGTGGCTGCGCGCCATGTGCCGCAACCAGCCGCGGTCGTAAGCGAGACCCTGGTGGGCCTCGAGGCCGCGCAGCATCGCCTGCTGGCGCGCGTCGGGCTCGGGGACTTCCAGTCCACCGGCTTCGGCCAGGCGCTCGTTGAGCTCGTTGTGGTCGTGCTCGAGTTGCTGGGCGAAACGGCGTACTTCGGCGGAGGCACCGCGCAGCTGCGCCGAGCGGGCGGCTTCCACCTCGCCCGCGCCGCTGCGCAGGGCCTGCTCGAAGAACGAACCGGGAGACTGGCGATTGACGGCCTTCCAGGCGGCGACGCCGGCGCCGGCGAGCAATGCAAGCTTGATCGCTCTGAGGATCATGGGGGAACTCCTGTTGCGGGGGTGGGCGGTGTTGTTGCCGGGGAGTGCAGCACAGCAATCCGCGGGTTGGGCAGGCGTGAAGAAGCCGCCCCGCCAGGCCCATGGCTTCGTCCCGGCTTCACGGGTGTTCAGGGATGCTCCACCGGAACCCGCGGCGGCACGCCCGCCCACGATGTGGAGACCCGCCATGACCGCTCGCCCCCTTGTCCTTGCCACCCTCCTGCTTTCGCTGCCGGCGCTGGGCGCCTGCGACCGCCGCGACGCCTATCCGCCGGACGAGTCGCGCACCGCCACCGACCAGGTGACCCCGCCGGGCGTGGAGGGCGGGCTTGTCGATTCTTCCGACGCTCAGCCGGCCGATGACCGCTGCGCCGGCCTGACCGGCGAGGCGCTGAGTGAGTGCACCAGCCGCCCCGGCGGTGTGCCGATGATCCTCGGCGAGGACCGGGACCGGGACCGGAACCGCAGCGAGGAGGAAACGAACAGGGACGCGCCGGCCCGGGACAACCGCGCCGGCGACCGCAACGACGGGCTCTAGGCCTCAGTACGGCTTGGCGACCATCAGGTAGAACACCGCCAGGAACGCGAACAGCGCCGGGAAGCCCAACGCGGTCCACCAGGCGAAATAGCGCCAGTACCGCCGCGGCAACGGTTCCCCGCGCGTGGCGGCCGCGTTGGCCACGTCGCGCATGCGCACCTGCAGCCACAGCACCGGGAGCCAGCAGGCGGTGGCCAGCGCGAACAGCGCGACCGACCAGGCGATCCAGCGCGCCTCCATCGTCAGACCCATCAGGTGCATCAGGTACCAGCCGCTCAGCGGCTGCAGGACGATGGTGCTGGCGGTGAAGATCCAGTCGGCGACCACCACGTAGCGGGTGATCGTCGCCACCGCGCGGGTGTCGCGCCCCAGGCTGATCGCGAACAGGTAGAACGCGGTGCCGACCCCGGTTCCGAACAGGATCGTGGAACTCAGCACGTGGACCCACTTGACGATCAGGTATTCCATCGTCGGCCCTCGTCCAGTTCGTGCAGGGTGAGGATCAGCGCCAGCACCGGCAGGTTCTTCAGGATCGGCCCGTAGGGGTGCAGCCAGTACTCCGGCAGGAACACGGTGATCAGCAGCGTGTAGCCGGCGATCAGCGCCAGTTGCGCGCGGTACACCCACAGCCGCCGGCGCAGCGCAACCGTCGCGACGCCCAAGGCAATATCCAGAGTGGCCGCCAGGTACAGGGCGACCAGCGCCGCCACGCCGTGCAGGCCGGTCCGCGCAAGCAGCGCCAGGCTCTGCCCGACCGGGTAGAGGCCCAGCGACACCACCCCGGTGAAGATCCACATCACCGCCAGCGACAGTCGCATCAGCGGCAGCAGCCAGGCCAGCCGGGCGGTCAGCGCGAGGGAAGGCATGGCGCGCTCCGGATCAAAGGCGTCGACGGCGCGCGGCGGGTGGCCCAGCAACCGGGTCATCGGTCGCGGATCGCCGCAGGCGCCGCGCTCGAGCATCCCGAGCATCTCCGCATCCACCGGTGGACCCGGCAACACCCCACCCAGCCGCGAGCCGATCCGGACCAGCGGCCGCGGTACCGGCAATACCGGCGCGGGCGCCAAGTCCATCAGGCGGCGCAGCCGCAGCAGGTAGTCCTGCAGCTCGAGCGGTTCCGGCCCGACGGCCGCCAGCCGCCGGGGCGGATCGGGATGCTCCAGGCAGGCCAGGACCAGCGAGCACAGGTCATCCAGGTGCACCGGCTGCACGCACTGCCTGCCCTGCCCCGGCACCGGCAGTAGTGGCAGCGCCGCCAGCGCGGCGAACAGGCCGGTACTCGCGCCGCCGGGGGCGAACACCAGCGAGGGCTGGACCACGACCGCCGGCACTCCGGTGGCCAGCAGCACTTGGTCGGCAGCGTGCTTGCTGCGGTGGTAGGGCGAGCACGCCGCCTCGTCCGCGCCGAGCGCCGAGATCTGTACCACGCGGCCTACACGCGCCTGCGCACACGCTCGGAACAGGGCCGCGGGTGCGCGGACGTGGATGGCTTCAAAGCTCTGGCCGGGGGATTCACTGATGATTCCGACTGCGTTTACCACGGCGTCGATGCCGGCCAGGCGGGGAAGCCAGACGGCGGGATCGTGGTCGTGGGCGAAGTCGGCCTGGATCGCGCGGTGGCGTGGGTTGCGGTTGGCCTCCCCCCTTCCGGCGGCGTTGCGCAGGCCGAGGACGAGATCATGACCGGACTGCACAAGCACCTGCGCCAGGCGGCTGCCTATCAGGCCGGTGCCGCCCAGCAGCAGGATGCGCATCGCTCAGCAGTCCCGCGGCCGGTGGCGCTGCGGCGCTTCGCCGCGCGGGTGATGGCCGGTGGCAGCATCGCCAGCATGCTGTCGATCATCGTGGCCGGGGTGCTCGCACGGCGGCGCACCGGGTCGCTGGCCAGCGCACCCAACGCCACCAGCCACTGGATCTGGGGCGAGCGCGCCGGCCGCAGGCACCAGGTCACCCTGCGGCATACCGCGCTCGGCTACGCCATCCACCACGCCAGTTCGATGTGGTGGGCCTGCTTCCACGAGGCCGGGTTGGACCGCACCCGCGTTCCTGCGTGGGTCCTGGCACCGGCCATGGGCGCGGTGGCGCTGGTGGTGGACTACACCGTGGTGCCACGGCGGCTGACGCCGGGTTTCGACCGCCATCTCTCGCGTACCGCACTGGTCTCGGTCTACGTGGCGTTCTCCGCCGGCCTGCTGCTGGGAAGCCGGCTCACGCGCGGCCTGCGGCCGGTGCACCGCCGCGCCGTCCGTGCGGCGCGCTGACACCGCGACGCTCATTGCCCGATCTGGCGTGGCTCCAGGCCGGTCAGCGCCGGCCCTTCCAGCACCCGCCCCTCGGTATCGAAACGGCTGCCGTGGCAAGGGCAGTCCCAGCTCTGCTCGCTCTGGTTCCATTTCACGTGGCACTTCATGTGCGGACAGACCGGCGACAGCGCGATGTAGCGGCCCTCGCGGGTGCGGTGGACCGCGCAGGTCTCGCCGTCGACGCGCAACACCCGGCCGCCGCCCAGCGGCACGTCGGCCAGGCCCTCTTCGCTGCGCAGCGCCTCCACCCGGTCGCCGACCATGTGCGAGGCGACGGTCGCGTTCTCGGCGGCGAAGCTGCGCGCCGACTTCACCGGGGTGAAGCGTCGTGGGGACAGCAGTTCCGCCAGTGGAGTGTCGTCTCGGCCACGCACGATGTCCTCCAGCACGGCGCCGGCCACGGTGCCCCAGGTCAGCCCGTCGGCGCCCATGCCGGTGGCAATCAGCACGTTGTCGTGTCTGCTGCGGCCGATGTACGGCAACCCGTCGGCACTGGTGTACTGCTGCGCCGACCAGGCATGGGTGAACTCGCCGAGTCCGAAGTTCTGCCGCCCGTAGTCGCGCAGCCGGCCGAGATGGTCGGCGTGCGGGTCACCCTCGCCGGTCTTGTGCTTCTCGCCCACGATGACCAGGTAGCGCCGGCCGTCCTGCCGATGGGTACGCACGGAATGCTTGCCATCCTTCACCCACACGCTGGCATCGGCGGGCCCGTCGCCTTGCAGCGGCGCGGCGACCCCGTACTCGCGATAGACCTCCATCTCCGCCTGCAGCACGTTGAAGCCTGCGGGGGTATGGGTGGCAAGCACGATGTGCCCGGCACGGACGCTCCCCTCCGGCGTCTTCACCCGTCCTTCGCCGGCATCGATGTCGATCACCCGGCTGTGCCCGTACACGGCGCCGCCCGCCTTCGATACGGCCGCCGCCAGGCCGGCAGTGAAGCGGTAGGGATTGAAGTGCGCCTGGTCCGGGAGGCTGTGGACACCGGCCGGCGACAGCGGCCAGCCCTCGACCTGCTCGCTCCACTGCGCCGCCAATCCCAATGCCAGCGCCGCCTCGTGTTCCCCGCGCAGCTGTTCGAAGGATGGCGATTCGCGGCTGATCACGCACTGGTGCAGTGGCACTCGCCGCAGGCCGCAATCGATGCCCAACCTGGACGCGGTCCGATCGATCCATTCGATCGCCTCCTGCCGCGCCTGCACGGCCAGCCGCGCCTTGCCGTCGCCCCACTTCCGGCGCAGGGTGGCAAGGCCGGTTGACACGGTGGCGTAGAGGTTGCCGGTGGAGCGCCCGGTGTTGCCCTCCCCGGCGCTACGCGCCTCCAGCACCGCCACCTTCAGGCCGGCTTCCGCCAGCCGCAGGGCGGTGACCAGGCCAGTGATGCCCGCGCCCACCACCACCACGTCGGCTTCTACCTCGCTCTGCAGGCAGGCGGCGGGCGCTTGCGGCCCGCTGATCCAGAGACTGTCCATCGCGCGTCCTCCAGGCGTTTGCCGGCCGCCGGGCGCGGCCACAGAGCGCCGACCCTTGCATGTGCGCGGTCGAACGGGCGTGATAGGCAGCCCCGTCCACAGGAGCCCGCCGCATGGCCAACGACACTTCCCGCCTCTACCACAACCCGCGCTGTTCCAAGTCCCGCGGCGCGCTCGAGCTGCTGCGGGAGAATGGCATCGAGCCCGAGGTGATCCGCTACCTGGACACCCCGCCCAACGAGGCGCAGCTGCGTGCGCTGCTGGACATGCTCGGCATCCCCGCCCGCGGGCTGCTGCGCAAGGGCGAGGACGAATACCGCGAACTGGGCCTGGACGATCCCTCGCTGGGCGAGGAGGAGATCATCGCCGCCATGGCCCGGCACCCGAAACTCATCGAGCGCCCGGTATTCGTCCACGACGGCCGGGCGGTGATCGGCCGCCCACCGGAGCAGGTCCTCGGGCTGCTATAGCGACTTGCTCATCCGCATCGACAGCACGTGCGCCGGTGCCTCGAAGGAATCGGCGCGAGCGCCCTCCCAGTAGGCCCTGAAGACCTCGTGCTCGGCGCAACCGTCCAGCAGCTCGCCCGGTTCCAGGAAGCGGTACAGCCGGGCCAGTGAACGCACCTCGGTGGGCGAGACCCGCCGCAGGATGTGTTCGGGGCCGATCTGGCCGGGGTTCTCCAGCCCGGCGGCGGCGATCAGCTCGCGCAACGCGTGCAGGGTGTTGTTGTGGAAGCCCATCACCCGCACCGCCTTGTCCTCCGGATCCAGGCCCTTCCAGCGCGCCGGGTCCTGGGTGGCCACCCCTGTTGGACAGCGGTCGGTGTGGCAGCTCAGCGCCTGGATGCAGCCCAGGGCGAACATGAAGCCGCGCCCGGAGTTGCACCAGTCCGCGCCCATCGCCAGGGTGCGGGCGATGTCGAAGGCGCTGGTGATCTTGCCCGCCGCGGCCAGGCGGATGTTGTCGCGCAGCTTCACCCCGACCAGGGTGTTGTGCACCAGCATCAGCGCCTCGTGCATCGGCAGCCCGACCTGGTTCATGAACTCCGCCGGCGCCGCGCCGGTCCCGCCCTCGGCGCCGTCGACGACGATGAAGTCCGGGCGGATGCCGGTCTCGACCATCGCCTTGGCGATGCCGAACCATTCCCACGGGTGGCCGATCGCCAGTTTGAAACCGGTCGGCTTGCCGCCGGACAACCGGCGCAGCTTCTCGACGAACTGCAGCAGCCCGATCGGGGTGGCGAAGGCGCTGTGCTGCGGTGGCGAGACGCACTCCACCCACGGCCGCACGCCGCGGGTCAGGGCGATCTCCTCGCTCACCTTGGGCGCCGGCAACACCCCGCCGTGGCCGGGCTTGGCGCCCTGCGACAGCTTGATCTCGATCATCTTCACCTGCGGGTCGTGGGCGTTCTCGGTGAAGCGTTCGGTGCTGAAGTGGCCGTTCTCGTCGCGGCAGCCGAAGTAGCCCGAGCCGATCTCCCACACCAGGTCGCCACCGTGCTCGCGGTGGTAGGGCGAGATCGAGCCCTCGCCGGTGTCGTGGTAGAAGCCGCCCATCTTCGCGCCCTTGTTGAGCGCGCGGATGGCATTGGCCGACAGCGAACCGAAGCTCATCGCCGAGATGTTGAACACGCTGACCGAATACGGCTGCGCGGTGTCCTCGCCCACCAGCACGCGGTAGTCCGGGTCCGACAGCGGCGCCGGCACCAGCGAGTGGTTGATCCATTCGTAGTCGTTGCAGTAGACGTCCTGCAGGGTGCCGAACGGGCGGGTGTCGTTGACCGACTTGGAGCGCTGGTACACCAGCGCCCGCTGCAGGCGCGAGAACGGCACCTCGGCGGTATCGGACTGGATGAAGTACTGCCGCATCTCCGGGCCGATCGACTCCAGTCCGTAGCGGAAGTGCGCCAGCACCGGGTAGTTGCGGCGCAGCGTGCTGCCGGTCTGCAGCAGGTCGAAGGTGCCCAGCACCGCCGGCAGGGTGAAGAAAGCCGCGGCCCAGAACCAGCCTGCACCCAGCAGCAGGCCGAACAGCGCGCATACCGCCGCCAGCACGATGGACGCAACGTAGGGAAGGAAGCGCAGCATGCGGTCTCCGGTGTCGGCGTGAGCCTTGGAGGATACCGGCCGCTGTCCCGCCACGCCGGCTACAGCCCCGGCGCCGGCACCGCAAGGGCGCGCAGCAGGCGTTTGCCGGCGCGGCCGTCGGCCGCCATCCCCAGCCGCTCCTGCTCGGCCCTGACCGCCGCCCGGCTCGCGCTGCCAAGGATGCCGTCGACCTCGCCGATGTCGTGGCCGCGGGCGATCAGCAGCCGTTGCAGCTCGCGCCGCTCGGCGCGCGACAGGCCCGGGTCCTCGGTCGGCCACGGCGCCACCGGCCCGGACTTGCCGCGCAGGCGGTCGGCCAGCAGCGCAATGGCCAGGGCGTAACTCTCGGCGGCGTTGTAGCTGTAGATCGCGTCGAAGTTGCGGAACACGATCCAGGCCGGGCCCTCCCGGCCTGCCGGCAGCAGCAGCGCCGAGCGGGTGTCGGCGCGGGGAATCGGCATGCCGTCAACGCGGGTCACCCCGAGATCGATCCAGTCCGACAGCGGGCGCCGGCTGGTACGCCCCGCCAGCGAGGTGTTGAACCCGGCCGGCAGCTTCACCTCGTGGCCCCACGGCTGGCCGCTCTGCCAGCCCGAGCGCTTGAGGTAGTTGGCCGTCGAGGCCAGCGCGTCGGGGATGCTGCCGACCAGGTCGCGGCGGCCGTCACCGTCGAAGTCCACCGCGATGCGGCGGTAGGTGGAGGGCATGAACTGGGTGTGCCCGAACGCGCCGGCCCAGGAGCCGACCAGGTCGCCGGCGCGCACGTCGCCGTCCTGCAGGATGTGCAGCGTGGCCACCAGCTCACCGCGGAAGAACGCCTGCCGTCGGCCCATGCACGACAGCGTGGCCAGCGACTGCAGCAGCGGCCGCTTGCCGAAGGTCCCGCCGAAGTCGCTCTCCACGCCCCAGACCGCGACCACCGTCTCCGGGTCGACGCCGTAGGCCTCCTCCACCCGCGCCAGCGTGCTGGCGTGCCTGGCCAGCATCGCCTTGCCGTCCTCCACCCGCTCCCCGTCGACCAGGCCGGCGAGGTAGTCCCAGATCTCGGTGCGAAACTCGGGCTGCTGGTCGAGCAGCGCGAGCACGGAGGTGTCCGGCTCGACGCCACGCACATGGGCATTGAAGGTCGAGCGGCTGATGCCCTGCCCGGCCGCATGGGACTCCAGCCGCGCCAGGCAGCGCTCGTAGGCGGCGGCGTCGTAGTCGGGCGGCGGGGCGGCGGCGAGGCCGAGGGTCAGCAGGCTGGCGAGCATGCGCCGACCTTATCGACGGCCTGCGTGATGGCGCCGTCGACCACTGCCGCTCATGGTGGTGCCCGGACCGGGAATCGAACCCGGATAGCCTTGCGGCTGACGGATTTTAAGTCCGTTGCGTCTACCAGTTCCGCCATCCGGGCGCGGCAGCGGCACAGCTTAAAAGAAAAAGCGGCCAGGTTGCCCTGACCGCTTTGTCCTTGGAGGCCTGAGTCGGAATCGAACCGGCGTACGCGGATTTGCAGTCCGCTGCATGACCACTCTGCCATCAGGCCGGATGGCGATACCGCAAAAACAAAAACCCCGCGAACGGGGCTTTGTTTAAGCGCTGCCCCGGTGTTCCGGAGCGCCGGCTTTGCAGCCGTTTGATCTGGAGCGGGAAACGAGACTCGAACTCGCGACCCCGACCTTGGCAAGGTCGTGCTCTACCAACTGAGCTATTCCCGCTTGGGAGCCGCCATTTTAGGCATGGGGCGAAACCTGTCAACTAGTTTTTCACATCTTCCTTCAGGGAAGGCCACGCCGCGCGCAGGTACTCGAAGCCGGACCACAGCGTAAGCAGCGCGGCACCGGCCAGCAGCCACTCGCCGATCATGAAGACCGGCAGCCCGAGGAAGTCCTGCTGGTACAGCAGCAACACCAGGGCGGTCATCTGCACCACGGTCTTGATCTTGCCCAGCGTGGCCACCTTCACCTTGGAGCGCTGCCCCACCTCGGCCATCCATTCGCGCAGCGCCGACACCGCGATCTCCCGGCCGATGATCACCGCCGCCCACAGCGCCATCCACACCGTCGGGTGGGCCTGGACGATCAGCATCAGGGCCACCGCGACCATCAGCTTGTCGGCGACCGGGTCCAGGAAGGCGCCGAAGTTGGAGTACTGGTTGAAGCGCCGGGCAATCCAGCCGTCGGCCCAGTCGGTCAGCGAGGCGAAGGCGAAGATCGCCGCGGCGGCGATGTGGGTCCCCTTGAACGGCAGGTAGAACACCAGGACCAGCACCGGGATCAGCAGCATCCGCAGCAGGGTCAGCAGGGTCGGTACGGTCAGTCTCATGGAGCGCTCCGTCCCGGGGCCGCGTCGGGCGCGGGGACTGTTTCGAGGCCGTGAAGGGTCGCATAGATGCGTTCGGCGAGGGCGGCATTGACCCCGTCCACCCGGGAGATTTCCTCCACGCCGGCCGCTTTCAGCCCGCCCAGGCCACCGAAGTGCCGGAGCAGGTTGGCGCGCCGGCGCGGACCGATGCCGGGGATGTCCTCCAGCCGGCTGGTGTTGCGGGCCTTGGCCCGGCGCCCGCGGTGGCCGGTGATGGCGAACCGGTGCGCCTCGTCGCGGACCTGCTGCACCAGCTGGAGTGCCGGCGATTCCGGCCCGGGATGCACCTTCCGCCCATCGGGGAGCAGCAGTTCCTCGTCGCCGGGACGCCGTGCCGGTCCCTTGGCCACGCCGACCACGGCGATGCCGGCCAGGCCGAGCTCGTCCAGCACCTGGTTGGCCTGGGCCACCTGCCCGGCACCCCCGTCGATCAGCAGCACGTCCGGCAGCACGGCCTTGTCACTGGCCGGCTTGCTGGTGGACGCTCCGCCGCCCTCCTCCAGCGCGGCCACCGCCCGCCGGAAGCGCCGGGTCAGCGCCTGGTGCATGGCGGCGTAGTCGTCGCCGGGCTCGATGCCGCTGATGTTGAAGCGCCGGTACTGGCTGCGCACCGGGCCTTCGGCGTCGAACACCACGCAGGAGGCGACCGTCGCCTCGCCCATGGTGTGGCTGATGTCGAAGCATTCGATCCGCGACGGCAGTTCCGGCAGGGCCAGCAGCTCGCGCAGGCCCTCGGCGCGGGCCAGCTGGGCGGCGCTGCTGGTCATCTCGCTGGCCAGGGTGATCTGTGCGTTGCGCGCGGCCATCTCCAGGTAGCGCGCGCGGTCGCCGCGGACCCGGGGGCGCAACTGCACCCGGCGCTCGCCGGTCGCCGACAGGGCCTCCTCCAGCAGTTCGCGGTCGGGGATCTCGCGGTCGATCACGATCTCCGACGGCGGCAGCTGCTCGCCGTAGTGCTGCGAGACGAAGGCGGCCAGCACCTCCTCGGGGTCCTCGGCACCGTTGGTCTTCGGGAAAAACGAGCGGGTGCCCAGGTTGCGCCCGTCGCGGAAGCTCAGCAGCACCACGCAGGCACTCGCGCCCTGCATGGCGATCGCCAGCACGTCCAGGTCCGCGGCACGGCCGTCGACGTACTGGCGGGCCTGCAGGGTGCGGATGGAGGCGATCAGGTCGCGCAGGCGCGCGGCCTCCTCGAAGTCCAGCCGGGCGCTGGCCTGCTCCATCTTCGCGCCGAGCTCGTCGGTGAGCTGGTCGCTGCGGCCTTCCAGCAGCAGGGTCGCCTGGCGCACGTCCTCGGCGTAGTCGCGGGCGTTCACCAGCCCGACGCAGGGGCCGCTGCAGCGGCCGATCTGGTACTGCAGGCAGGGCCGGCTGCGGTTGCGGAACACGCTGTCCTCGCAGCTGCGCAGCTTGAACAGCTTGTGGATCAGGTTGAGGGTGTCGCGCACCGCGCCGACGCTGGCATACGGCCCGAAGTAGCGCCCCGGGACCGAGCGTGGCCCCCGGTGCATGGCGATCCGCGGCCACTGCTCGCGGGTCAGCAGCACGTAGGGGTAGCTCTTGTCGTCGCGCAGCAGCACGTTGTAGCGCGGCTTGAGCGACTTGATCAGCTCGTTCTCGAGGATCAGCGCCTCGGATTCGGTCCGGGTGACGGTGACTTCCATCCGCGCCGTCTGCGCCAGCATCGACAGGATGCGCGCGGACTTGGGAGTGGCGTTGAAGTAGCTCGACACCCGGTTGCGCAGCGCGCTGGCCTTGCCGACGTACAGCACCTGGTCGTCGGCGCCGATCATCCGGTACACGCCCGGGGCGGTGCTCAGCTCGCGGGCGAAAGCCTTGCCGTCGAAGGGGGGGGATGCGCTCACCACGACATTATCGCCCGTGCCCGGCGCCGCCGGCCTGCCGCGTTCAGCCGCCGCACAGTGGCGCCGTCCACGCCGCGGCTGCAATCATCGGCGCATGGCTCCTGCCGACCCGCCCTTCCCCCGCGCGCTCGCGCTGGCCCGCCGCAAGCGCATCGCCGTGGCGATGCTGCTGGTGGCGGCACTGGTGTTCGTGGCCGGCAGCTGGCTGGAGCTGCACCACCCGTACTGGGCCCTGGCCCTGGTGGTGGCGATGGCCGAGGCGGCGATGATCGGCGGGCTCGCCGACTGGTTCGCAGTGGTGGCGCTGTTCCGCCACCCACTGGGACAACGCTGGATCCCGCACACCGCGATCATCCCCCGCCGCAAGCAGCAGCTCGGCCGGGCGCTGGCGGATTTCATCTGCGAACACTTCCTGGACCGCCGCGAGGTGGTGCGCAAGCTGGAGGAGTTCGATCCGGCCTGGCGGCTGGCCCATGCCCTGGCCGACCCGCGGCATGCGGCCCGGGCCGGCAAGCTGGTGGTCGAATTGTCCCCGCACGTACTGGCCCTGCTCGACAGCGAGCGCCTGTACGGCTTCCTGGAACGGCTCACCCGCGAGCAGCTGCGGCGCATGGACCTGGCCACGCTGGTGGCGCAGGTGCTGGAACTGATGACCCACCAGCGCCGGCACCAGGCGCTGCTGGACAGCGTGCTGCGGGACATGGGCGGCTTCCTCGCCGACCCGGCGACCCAGGACCTGTTGGCGGCCCGGATCAGCCCGCAGATGTGGTCGGTGCTGCGGATCACCGGGCTGGACGAGCCGGTGGCGCGCAAGCTGGCCGCGCGGGTGGTGGCCGGCGTCGCCGACCTGGTCGAGCAGATGGCGACCGATCCCCGGCACGACATGCGGCTGCGCTTCGACGGCTACGTGGAAGGTTTCATCGACCGCCTGCATCATGACGACGTGCTGCGGCACAGGGTCGGGGAACTGCGCGACCGGCTGCTCGACGACCCCGCCCTGCCCCGCTACGTGCGCGGCCTGTGGGACCAGGTGCTCGCCTGGCTGGGCGAGGACCTGGCACGCGAGGACTCCCGGGTCGCGGCGCGGGCGAGCCGCGCGGCCCAGGTATTCGGCGAGCGGCTGTCGGCCGATGCCGCGATGCGCGAGTGGATCAACCGCTGGCTGGCGGACGCGGCCGGACCGCTGGTCGAGCGCTACCGCGGCGGCATCCGCGACTTCATCGTCGAGCGCATCGGCCGCTGGGACACCGACGAGCTGGTCAACGAGCTGGAACTGAGCGTGGGCAGCGACCTGCAGTACATCCGCTACAACGGCACCGCGATCGGCGCGCTGATCGGCGGGCTGCTGTTCGGCATCCGGCACCTGCTCGGATACCTCGCCACCCTTTGATGCGCCCTACCCGTTTGCGGTGAGGCGCGCCTCGGCGCGGGCAAGGTCCTCGGGGGTGTCCACGCCCGGGGGGAACGGCTCGGGGGTCAGGCCGGCGGCGATGCGGAAGCCGGCCTCCAGCACGCGCAGTTGCTCCAGCGACTCCACCTGCTCCAGCCGGCCCGGCGACAGCGAGGCGAAACGCTGCAGGAAGCCGGCGGTGTAGCAATAGATGCCGATGTGCCGCAGCCAATGGTCGCCGCCGGGCATCCGCTCCGGGTCGCGGGCGAAGTCGTCGCGCGGCCACGGCACGGGCGCCCTGCTGAAATACAGCGCATCGCCGGAGCTGGCGCGGACCAGCTTCACCGCGTTGGGATCACGCAGGGTCGCGAGGTCCCCGACCGGCGTGGCCAAGGTCGCCATCTCCGCCCCGCTGGAGACCAGCAGGGAGGCCACCGCGCGGATCCCGGCGGCCGGCGCGAACGGCTCGTCGCCCTGCAGGTTGACCACCACCTGGTCGTCGTCCCAGCCGGCGATCCGCGCGCATTCGGCCAGCCGGTCGGTCCCCGAGGCGTGGCTGGTGGCGGTCAGCGCGACCTGCACGCCGCTGCCCTCCAGCGCCCGCACGATGCGCTCGTCATCGGCGGCCACCCAGACCTCGCGGGCACCCGAGGCCAGTGCCCGGCGCGCCACGTGCAGCACCAGCGGCTCGCCGGCGAGCAGGCGCAGCGGCTTGCCCGGCAACCGGGTGGCGTCGTGCCGGGCGGGAATCGCGACAACGAAATCGGGAAAATTCATGTCTCGGAGCCTTGCATGGCGGCCACCCTACGCGCGGGGCGAGGCGACGCTGTCCAGGCGGTCGAGGAACGCCACCCAGAACGCCTCCGGCAGCTCGGCCCGGATCGGCACGCTGTAGAAGGCCTCGGTGGCGAAGCCGGCGCACTTCACCGCGTCCTTCTCGGTCATCAGCACCGGCAACGGGCTGCCGAACTCGAAGTCCTCGGCGCGGTAGCGGTGGTGGTCGGCGAAGGCGTGCGGGACCACCGCGATGCCCATGTCGCGCAGCATGCCGAAGAAGCGCTCGGGATTGCCGATGCCGGCGACCGCATGCACCCGGTGGCCGACGAAGGATTCCAGGCTGCGCGGGCGCCCGCCGCGCACCGGCACCGCGCGGTCGAACACCAGCCGCATCGGCCACTCGCCAAAGCCGGTCGCGGTGCCGCCGTTGCCGCCGGTGTTCCTGGCACCGGCGACGTTGACCACGCGGAAGTCGCAGCGCGCGGCGCGGGCCGGCAGTTCGCGCAGCGGACCGGCGGGCAGCAGGCGGCCGTTGCCGTAGCGGCGGCGTGCGTCGACCACTTCGATCTCGATGTCGCGGTCGAGCCGGTAGTGCTGCAGGCCGTCGTCGCACAGCACGATGTCGCAGCCGGCGCCGGCCAGGGCGGCCGCGGCGGCGGCGCGGTCGCGGTCGGCACGCAGCGGCACCCCGGTGCGGCGGGCGATCAGCACCGGCTCGTCGCCGCCCTGCTCCGGCGGCGTGTCGGCCTCCACCCAGATCGGCCGCGAGGCTTCGGCGCGACCATAGCCACGGCTCGCGACGCCCGGATTCCAGCCTTCCGAGCGCAGCCGCTCGGCCAGGGCGATGGTCAACGGGGTCTTGCCGGCGCCGCCGGCGGTGATGTTGCCCACCACCACCACCGGCACGCCGGGATGGCGGCGCCGCAGCAGGCCGACGGAATAGAGTTGGCGGCGAAGTCCGCTCAGGCCGCCGTAGACCAGCGACAGCAGGCGCATCGGCAACGGGACGGGGACTTCGCTGTACCAGTAGTGCGGCTGGTGCTCTCGCCGCGCAGCGGGGGGCTGGCTCATTGCGCCTCGCGGAACTGCATGCGGTGCAGGTGCGCGTACAGCCCGCCGCGCGCCAGCAATTCGGAATGGGTGCCTCGCTCGACGATGCGCCCTTCATCCATGACCAGGACCTGGTCGGCGTGCTCGATGGTCGACAGCCGGTGGGCGATGACCAGTGTGGTGCGGTCGGGCATCAACCGCTCCAGTGCATCCTGCACCAGCCGCTCGGACTCGGTGTCCAGGGCCGCGGTGGCCTCGTCGAGGATCAGCACCGGCGCGTCCTTGAGCATCGCCCGGGCAATCGCCAGGCGCTGGCGCTGGCCGCCGGAGAGCCGGCCGCCCTTGGCCCCGATGCCGGTGTCCAGGCCCTCGGGCATGTGCTCGACGAACTCCATTGCATTGGCGCCGCGGATCGCCTGTTCCAGCGCATCGGGCGGAGCCTGCTCCAGCTCGCCATAGGCGACGTTGGCGGCCACGCTGCCGTCGAACAGCATCACCTGCTGGCTGACCAGTGCGATCTGCCGGCGTAGGTCGGCCAGCGGGTAGTCCTGCAGCGGGTGGCCGTCGAGCAGGATGTGTCCGGATTCGGGCTCATAGAAGCGCGGGATCAGCTTGATCAGGCTGGACTTGCCGCTCCCGGAACGGCCGATGATGGCGGTCACGGTGCCGGGCGCGGCGGTGAAGCTGACCCCGTTGATCGCCGCCCGGTCCTGCCCCGGGTAGCGCGCGACCACGTCCTGGAACTCGATCAGCCCGCGGGCACGCGGCAGCGGGCGGGTGCCGTGGTCCGGCTCGTCCTCGGCGTCGGTGATGGCGAACAGCCGGTCGGCCGAGGCCACCCCGCGCTGGAGCATGTTCTGCACGTTGGTGAGCGACTTCAACGCCGGGATGATCGCCATCATCGCGATCATCAGGGCGACGAAGCCGCCGGCACTGAGCCGGCCAGCCTGTGCCTCGAAGCCGGCCAGCAGCAGCAGCGCGGCCAGGCCGACCGCGCCGATCATCTGCACCATCGCCGAGGAGATGCTGCGGGTGGATTCCACCTTCAGGCTCAGCTTGAGGTGGTGGTCGGCCTGCTTGCGGTAGCGCGCCAGCTCGCCGGCCTGGGCACCGTAGACCTTGACCTCCTGCTGCCCGCCCAGGGCCTGGTCGGCCTGCTGCATCAGCGCCGCGCCGCTTTCCTGGATGCGGTGGCTCAACCGCCGGTAGCGCTTGCCGACCTTGTCCATCACCCAGGCCAGCGGCGGCGCCAGCACCAGGATCGCCGCGGTCACCTGCCAGCTGGTCCACAGCATCACCGCGAGCATCGCGATCACCTGCAGCGACTGCTGCAGCATCACCTTCACCGCATCGATCGCGGCCTGCGCGACCTGGTCGCTGTCCGAGCCCAGCCGCACCAGCATCGAAGGCACCGGCTCGGCGTCGAAACGCTGGCCCGGCAGGCGCAGGTACTTGCCCAGTACCTGGACCCGGAAGTCGCGCGCGATGCCGCGGCCGGCGCGGGCCATGTTGTAGTCGGTCAGGTAGCCGGCGACCCCGCGCAGCAGGAACAGCACCACGATCACCGCCGGCAGCAGGTAGCTGGACCCGGCACCGCGGTCGATGAAGGTGACATCGATCACCGGCTCCATCAGCTTGGCGAAGGCGCCCGCGGCGATGGCCTCGATCACCATGCCGACGCTGGCGAACGCGAGCAGCCGCCGGTACGGGCGGGCAAAGCCGAGCAGGCGGCGGTAGACCTGCCAGGGGGTGGCCTCGGTCTGCGGCAGGGTCCGCTGGCTCACGGCGCTGCCCCGTCCACGTCGGGTGACGCCGTGGCGTTCATGATGGTCCGGAAGCCGAGTTGACCCAACGCATCATAGGCAGTGATCACCGACTGCCAAGGGGTGCGGGCATCGGCGCGCAGCATCACCGGGCGCTCGCGGTCCTCGCCGGCGACCTCGCGGATGGTCGCCTTGAGCGATTCCACGTCGTCGCGCAGCACCTCGCGGTCGCCGACGAAGTAGCGTCCCTGCGCGTTGACCAGCAGCAGCAGGGGCTGGTCGGCGGCCGCCTGCTCGCCGCTGGCCCGCGGCAGCTCGAGCCGGATCACCGAGCGCGCGTCGAAGGTCGCGGTGACGACGAAGAAGATGATCATCACCAGGATGACGTCGATCAGCGGGATCATGTTGATCTCCGGCTCGTCGTCGCGGCGATGGTCGCGGATCCGCATCCGCTCAGCCCTTGGTGACCGGCGGGTTGATGCCGTGCCCGCCGGCGGCCACCGGCACGGCGACCGGGGCCGGGTCGAGCACGTCCAGCAGGCGGATCGCCTCCGATTCCATGTCGACGATGTAGCCGGCGATGCGGCCGCGGAACCAGCGGTGCGCCCACAGCGCCGGGATCGCCACGACCATGCCGGCGGCGGTGCACACCAGGGCCTTGCCGATGCCGCCGGCCAGTTCGTTCACGTCACCGATGCCGTAGTCGAGGATCCCCAGGAACATCTCGATCATTCCGATCACCGTGCCCAGCAGACCCAGCAGCGGGCCGGCCGCGGCGATCGTGCCCAGGGTGTTGAGGAAACGCTCCATGGCGTGCACCAGGTGGCGGCCCACGTCCTCGATCCGCTCGCGTACCTGGTCACGGGGACGGTGGCGGACCTCCAGTGCGGCGGCCAGCAGCGCCCCCAGTGGCGAGGTGCCGCGCAGGGACTCGATATGCGCCGGGTCCAGCCGCCCGCCGGCGGCCCAGGTGCGGACCTCCTCGCCGAGTCCGGGCGGCAGCACCGAGCCGCGCCTGAGGGTCCAGGCACGCTCGACGATCAAGGCCAGCGCGAGCGCGGACAGCAGCAGCAGCGGGATCATCGGCCAGCCGCCGGCCCTTACCAGTTCCAGCACATCCATCTCCATGCGGGGCCGGAGGGCCCCCGATCGGCGCGATAGGATAACGCGGCACCCGCTCAGTCCGGCACGCCCGCGGCACGTCGGCGCGCATCCCACAGCCGCGGATGGGTACTGCGTCGCGTCTGGACCGCGATGCCCTGCGCACCCAGGCGTACGTGCACCGCCCCGCCGTCCGCACTCGAGGTCACCCCGGCACCGGCCTGCGACCAGCGCTCGACCACTTCCGGCCGCGGGTGGCCGAACAGGTTTCCGTGTCCGGCCGAGACCAGCGCGTGGCGCGCACCGGTAGCCGCCACGAACTCCGGGTCCGACGAGCTGCGGCTGCCGTGGTGGGCGACGACGACGACCTCGGCGGCCGCCAGCGAGCGGCCGCCAGGCGCCTGCTGGCCGGCCAGGCGGCGCTCGATGACCTCGCCGATGTCGCCTGGCAGCAGGACCGAACCATGGACCGTGGTGATCCGCAGCACGCAGCTGGCGTCGTTGCCCAGGTAGGGAAAGTGCGGCGGCGGATGCAGGTACCCGAAGCCCACCCCGTCGAGCTCCCACTGCCTGCCCGCCTCGCATGGATCGGCGCCTTCGATCCCGGCGCCGTCGGGTGCCTCCAGCCGCGCCACCGGCATCCCGGCCATGACCGCGGTCAGCCCGCCGGCGTGGTCGCCGTCGGCATGGCTCACCACCACCCGTTCCAGCCTGCGGACGCCCAGGGCATGCAGGGCCGGCAGCACCACCCGCTCACCAGCGTCGAAACCCTCCGGCACCGCCGGCCCGGTGTCGTAGAGCACGGCGTGTTCCGCCGTGCGCACCACCACCGACAGGCCCTGCCCGACATCGAGCAGGTGCAGATCCGCCTCGCCATGCGCCGGGAGGTTCCGGTCCGGCCACAGCAGCGGCAACCACAGCAGCAGTGCCAGCCCGCGTCCCGGCAGTCCACGTGGCAGCAACAACCAGAACGCGCCGGCCAGCGCCAGCGGCACCGCCGCCCAGTGCGGCTCGGGCAGCCACCACAGCGCCAGCGGGCTGGCCGCCATGCGCTCGAACAGGGGCCAGCTCACCGCAAAACACCATTCCGCCAGGCGCCAGGCCCAGCCGCCCGAGCCGGGTGCCAGCCACTCCAGCCCGGTGCCCAGCAGCGACAGCGGAACCACCACCAGGCTCCACCACGGAATCGCCACCAGGTTGGCCAGCGGCCCGGCAAGCGAGGCCTGGTTGAACAGCAGCACGGTCAGCGGCAGCAGCCCGACGGTCGCCACGCCCTGCGCTCCCAGCAGGTCGCGCAATGGCTGGCGGCCGGCACGCGGCAGGCACCAGACCAGCCAGGCCACCCCGGCAAAGCTGAGCCAGAACCCCGCGCCCAGCACCGCCAGCGGGTCGAACAGCAGGATCAGGATCGCCGCCAGCGCCAGCGACTCGAAGGCGCCACTGCGCCGCCGCAGCAGGCGCAGCATGGCGACCACCGCGATCATCAGCACCGTACGCACGGTCGGCAGCGCGAAGCCCGCCGCGGCCGCATACAGGGTCGCGCCGAACAATGCCGCCACCCCTGCCGCCACCGGGGTCGGGACCCGGCGGGCACAAGCGGGACACAACCACCACAGCCCCCGGACCAGCAGGGCGAAGAATCCGGCCACCAGCCCGACATGGAAGCCGGAGATCGCGATCAGGTGGGTCAGGCCGGTGGCACGCAGCACCCGCCAGTCCTCGTCGGCCAGGCCACGGGTGTCGCCGAGCGCCAGCGCCTGCACCTGGCGCACGCCCCCGCCCCGCACCACGGCCGCCATCCGGTCGGCCATCGCCTCGCGCCAGGCCTGCAAGCCGCGCGGCGGTGACAGCGGCCGCGCCGCGTCCGGCTCGCGGACGTAACCGGTGCCGCTGATGCGCCGGGCAAGGGCATGCTTTTCGTTGTCCTGGCCACCGGGATTGCGCAGGCCGCCGGGCGGTCGCAAGCGCAGGTCGAATTCCCAGTCCTGCCCTGCCCGCAACCGGTCGCGACCGGAGGAGCTGCCGTCAAAGCCGTCGTACCAGGACAGCCGCAGCAGGCGCCCACGCACACGCGGGTCCTGCGCGCTGCCGCCGTGGACGCGCAACATGAAAGCGGTGCGCCGCGCCTGGTGGTCGGGCAACTCGACCACCCGGCCGGCGACCCGCAGGTCGAGCGGTCCATCCGGCGGCAGCTGCACCGAAAGCGCGTAGCCGGCATGCAGGCCCGCCAGCCCGAAACCGCACAGCAGTGCGCCCAGCCAGCGGGCGCGCCGCCCGCGCCACCACCCTGCCGCTCCGGCCAGCAGCGCGACGGCCAGGAGTGGCCAGGGGGGCAAGACAGGGAGCAACAGCAGCCCCAGGGTGCCGCCCAGCAGTGCGGCCGCCACCGGCACGCCCAGGGCGCGCATCGCCGCGGGAGCCGCGGCCGCCGTGCCGTCGAGGGAAACCACCGGTTGTCTGGACTGCGGCGTCCATGCCGCTTTGCTCATCGCGCATTCCTTGCGGTCGCTTGCCTTGCGTCAGTCGTCCTCGCCCTGCCATTGGCGCAGGCGGCCTTCGTGCAGTTCGAGCACCCGGTCCAGGCGCCGCGCGAGGCTGCGGTCATGGGTCACCAGCACCAGGCTGGTCCCCTGGTCACGGTTGAGCTCGAGCATCATCCCGAACACCTTCGCGGCGGTCTTCTCGTCGAGGTTGCCGGTGGGCTCGTCGCCCAGCACGCAGGCCGGTCGGTTCACCAGGGCGCGGGCGACCGCGGCACGCTGGCGCTCACCGCCGGAAAGCTCCCCGGGCTTGTGCTCCAGCCGGTGCTCCAGGCCCACGGACTCCAGCAGGGCCTGAGCCCGGTCGCGGGCCTCCGGGATTCCGCGCCCTGCCAGCAGCACCGGCAGCATCACGTTCTCCAGCGCGGTGAACTCGGGCAGCAGGTGGTGGAACTGGTAGACGAAGCCCAGCGAGCGGTTGCGCAGCACCCCGCGGGCCGCCTCTCCAAGCCCGTTCATGCGCTGGCCGGCGACGTGCACCTCACCGGCGCTCGGGGTATCCAGGCCGCCCAGCAAGTGCAGCAGGGTGCTCTTGCCCGCCCCGGACGGACCGAGGATGGCGACCGTCTCGCCGGCCGCCACCGCCAGGTCCAGGTCCTTGAACACCGGCGTGACGAGCTTGCCCTCGCGGTAGGTCTTGCCCAGCCCGCGGCATTCGATCACCACCTCACTCATAGCGCAGCGCCTCCGCCGGCTGCATGCGTGCGGCGCGCCAGGCGGGATACAGCGTGGCCAGGAACGCCATCGCCAGCGCGACCAGGGCGACCGCGGTGACGTCCGCCGGCTCGAGCTCGGTCGGCAGGCCGGTGATGTAATAGACGTCCGACGGCAGCAGGGTCACGCCGAACACTTTCTCGATCGCGAACAGGATGTTTTCCAGGTTGAGCGTCAGCACGATGCCGCCGGCCACGCCCAGCGCGGTGCCGATCACCCCGATCAGGCTGCCCTGCACCATGAACACCTGCATCACGCCGCGCGGGCTGAGCCCGAGGGTACGCAGGATCGCGATGTCGGCCTGCTTGTCTGTCACCAGCATCACCTGCGAGGACACCAGGTTGAAGGCGCCCATGGCGATGATCAGCGACAACAGGATCGCCATCATGGTCTTCTCCATGCGCAGGGCGCGGAACATGTTGGCGTTGTCGGTGGTCCAGTCGCTGACCCGGTGCGGGCCGCCCAGCTGCAGCGCCAGGTCGCGGGCGACGTCGCCGGCCCGGTCCATGTCGTGCAGCCGCAGCCGCACTCCGGTCACGCCGGTGTCCATCCGCAGCAGGCGCTGCATGTCGGCCATGCTGACGAAGGCCATGCCGCGGTCGTACTCGTTGTAGCCGACCTCGAAGATGCCGCTGACCTTGAAGCGCTTGACCCGCGGCATCGCCCCCACCGGAGTGCTGGAGAACTCGGCGACGGTCATCACCACGTCATCCCCGGCCCGGACGCCCAACCAGGCGGCCAGCTCGCGCCCGACCAGGATGTTGAAGCTGCCCGGCTGCAGCGACTCCAGCTCGCCCTCGACCATCTTGTCGCCAAGCACCGCGACGGTGCGCTCGTCGGCCGGAACCACGCCCCGGACCATCGCCGGCTGCTGGCGCGGGCCGTTGAGCAGGGCCTCCTTTTCCACGTAGGGCGCCGCGCCGGCGACCCGCGGATCGGACAGGGCCAGGTCGACCGCGCCCTGCCAGTCGACCAGCGGGTCGCCCCAGGCACTGACGGTGGCGTGGGCCGCCATCTGCAGCATGCGGTCGCGGATCTCGGTCTGGAAGCCGCTCATCACCGCCAGCGTGGTGATCAGCGCCGCCACCCCCAGCGCAATGCCGAGGATGGAGGCCAGCGAGATGAAGGAGATAAAGCCGTTGCGGCGCTTCGCTCGCAGGTAGCGGAGTCCGATGGCTGCAGGAATGGGCTTGAACATGCGCCGCTATGGTGCCACCGATGCGACCACCGGCGAAGAGGATTCTTGCCCGGCGGCCAGCCGCAACCGGCGCCGGGCTTCCGGCACAAGCACGTCCGGCCACCACACCCGCCGCTGCATGCGTCCGCCTTGGCCACGCCAGCGCATGAACGCCAGCGGGCCGCGCCAGGCCACCGACAGGCCCTCCACCGGCACCCCGTCGACCCGGGCCGTGTCCGCGAACAGCTCCACCCGCAGCGTCGCCGGCCGCAGGTCACGGCGCAGCAGCAGCGCGCCGCGCACCAGCACGGCGACGGCCGCCGGAATGGCGGCCGCGATCGGGAGTCCCGACAGGAGCAGCGCGGCGACCGCGCCAACAACCAGCAGCGCGGTCACGCGACGCTGCTGGCGCGATGGGCGCCAGAGGAAGACCTCCGGCGCCGGCTCAGGGTGGCAGCTGGCGGATCTGCTGGACCAGTTCGGCAAGTTCGGCATCGGCAGGGGTCTCGCGTCCCATCAACCAGAGCCAGAGCTTATCGTCCTCGGTATCCAGCAGCCGTAGGAAAATCCCGCGCTCGGCGGCAGGACTGCCCCGCCAGCGGCGGTCGAGCCAGCGGCCGAGCAACTGGTCGAGCTCGCGCATGCCGCGCCGGCATTTCCAGCGCAGCCGGCGCAGCTCGGCCTCGTCGGCATCGCCCGTAGCGTCCATCGTCAGAGCGCGCGGCGCTCGAGCATCAGCCTCTTGATCTCGCCGATCGCCTTGGCCGGGTTCAGGCCCTTCGGGCAGGTCCGGGTGCAGTTCATGATGGTGTGGCAGCGGTACAGCTTGAACGGATCCTCGAGGTCGTCCAGCCGGGCACCGGTGTCCTCGTCGCGCGAGTCGGCGATCCAGCGGTAGGCCTGCAGCAGGATCGCCGGGCCCAGGTAGCGCTCGCCGTTCCACCAGTAGCTCGGGCAGCTGGTCGAGCAGCAGGCGCACAGGATGCACTCGTACAGGCCGTCGAGCTTCTTGCGGTCCTCGGGGGTCTGCAGGCGCTCGCGGTCGGTCGGCAGCGGGCTCTGGGTCCGCAACCAGGGCTTGATCGAGGCGTACTGGGCGTAGAAGTGGGTCAGGTCCGGCACAAGGTCCTTGACCACCTCCATGTGCGGCAGCGGGTAGATCGGCACGTCGCCGTCGCCCTTGCCGCAGTCCTCGATCGCCTTGGTGCAGGCCAGCGTGTTGGTGCCGTCGATGTTCATCGCGCACGAACCGCAGATGCCCTCGCGGCACGACCGGCGGAAGGTCAGCGTCGGGTCGACCTCGTTCTTGATCTTGATCAGCGCGTCCAGGACCATCGGGCCGCACTTGTCGAGGTCGATCTCGTAGGTGTCGGTCCGCGGGTTCATGCCGTCATCGGGGCTCCAGCGGTACACCTTGAAGGTGCGCTTGCGGCTGGCACCCTCGGCCGGCCAGTGGCGGCCCTTCTGGATGCGGGAGTTCTTGGGAAGGTTGAATTCGGCCATGGTCTGCGCTGCCCTCAGTAGACCCGCTTCTTCGGCGGGACCACGTCCACCTCGCCGGTGAGCGTGTACATGTGCACCGGGCGGTAATCGATGCGGGTGTTGCCGTCGGCGTCGACCCAGCACAGGCTGTGCTTGTGCCAGTTGACGTCGTCACGCTCGGGATAGTCGTCGCGGGCATGCGCGCCACGCGATTCCTTGCGGTTCTCCGCGGTGACGATGGTGGCCAGCGCCTGGTCGAGCAGGTTGGCCAGCTCGAAGGTCTCCACCAGGTCGGAGTTCCAGATCAGCGAGCGGTCGCTGACCTTGACGTCGGCGAACGAGGCATGGATCTCGCGGATGCGGGTGACGCCCTCCTCCAGGGTCTCCTGGGTGCGGAACACCGCGGCGTCGGCCTGCATGGCGCGCTGCATGCGGTCGCGGATCACCGCGGTGGGAGTGCTGCCGCTGGCATTGCGCAGCCTGTCCAGGCGCGCCAGCGAGAAGTCGCAGGCGTCCTTCGGCAGGTCCGGCTGCGCGGCGTCGGGCTTGAGCGTCTCGGCGGCGCGGTTGGCCACCGCGCGCCCGAACACCACCAGGTCGAGCAGCGAGTTCGAGCCCAGGCGGTTGGCGCCGTGGACCGACACGCAGGCCGCCTCGCCGATGGCGTACAGGCCCGGGACGACCGCGTCGGGGTCGCCGTCCTTCAGCTGGACGACCTCGCCGTGGTAATTGGTCGGAATGCCGCCCATGTTGTAGTGGACGGTCGGGATCACCGGGATCGGCTGCTTCTCCACGTCCACGCCGGCGAAGATGCGCGCCGACTCGGCGATGCCCGGCAGCTTCTCGTGGATCACCTCGGGCCCCAGGTGGGTCAGGTCGAGCAGGATGTGGTCCTTGTGCTCGCCGACGCCGCGCCCCTCGCGGATCTCCATGGTCATCGAGCGGCTGACCACGTCGCGCGAGGCGAGGTCCTTGGCCGACGGGGCGTAGCGCTCCATGAAGCGCTCGCCGTTGGCGTTGCGCAGGATGCCGCCCTCGCCTCGGACGCCCTCGGTGATCAGGCAGCCGGCGCCGTAGATGCCGGTCGGGTGGAACTGCACGAACTCCATGTCCTGCAGGCCCAGCCCGGCGCGCAGCGCCATGCCGCCGCCGTCGCCGGTGCAGGTGTGGGCCGAAGTGGCACTGAAGTACGCGCGGCCGTAGCCGCCGGTCGCCAGCACCGTGCCCTGGGCGCGGAACAGGTGCAGTTGCCCGGTTTCCAGCTCAAGGGCCAGCACGCCGCGGCAGGCGCCCTCGGCATCCATGATCAGGTCCAGGGCGAAGAACTCGACGAAGAACTGCGCGTCGTGCGCCAGCGACTGCTGGTACAGGGTGTGCAGGATGGCGTGGCCGGTGCGGTCGGCGGCAGCGCAGGTGCGCTGCGCGGCCGGGCCCTCGCCGTACTTGGTGGTCATGCCACCGAACGGCCGCTGGTAGATCCGGCCGTCCCTGGTGCGCGAGAACGGCACGCCCTGGTGCTCGAGCTCGATGATCGCCGGGATCGCCTCGCGGCACATGTACTCGATCGCGTCCTGGTCGCCCAGCCAGTCCGAGCCCTTGACGGTGTCGTAGAAGTGGTAGCGCCAGTCGTCCTCGCCCATGTTGCCCAGCGCCGCGGCGACGCCGCCCTGGGCGGCCACGGTGTGCGAGCGGGTCGGGAAGACCTTGGTGATGCAGGCGGTCTTCAGGCCCTTCTGCGCCAGGCCGAAGGTGGCCCGCAGCCCGGCGCCGCCGGCGCCGACCACGAGCATGTCGAACTTGTGTTCCTGGATGGGGTATGCGGCAGGCATGGATCAGGCTCCCAGCGCGATGCGGATGACGGCAAGCACGCTGGCGATGGCAGCGAGGATGCAGATGAAACGGTTGGCCAGCTGCAGGAAGACCGCCCAGCCCGGGGTGTGGACGTAGTCCTCGATGATCACCTGGATGCCCAGCTGGGTATGCCAGAACATGGCGACCAGGAAAGCGGTCAGCAGCGTGGCGTGCAGCGGGTGGCCGACGATGCCGCGGGCGGTGGCGAAGTCCGCCAGTCCACCGGACACCAGCAGGCCCACCAGGTACAGGCCGAGGAAGAACAGCGCGATCGCGGTGATGCGCTGGATGATGAAGTGGCCGGTTCCGTCCTTCGCCGAACCCAGCCCGCGCGCCACCTTCAGCGGATGGCGCAGATGGTCGCCCTGGCGCTTCATGCCGCACCTCCCTGCATCATGGCCACGATCCAGACCAGCGCCGTCAGCACCAAGCTGCCGATCACGCTGATCCAGCTGTTGCGGATGAACCCGGGAATGTCGAATGAATGCCCGGCGTCCTGGATCAGGTGCCGCACGCCATTGATCAGGTGGTAGGCGAATGCCCAGGTCCAGCCGAACAGGACCAGGAAGCCCAGCGGCGAGCGGGCGATGTCGGCAAAACGCGCCCACTGCTCCGGTCCCGCGGCCAGGGCCAGCAGCGCCCAGGCGATCAACAGGGCGCCCACCGCCAGGATCATGCCGGTGGCACGATGCAGGATCGAGGTGACCATCTGGATCTGCCAGCGGTACACCTGCAGGTGGGGTGAGAGGGGACGTTGGTGGTTCGCCATGAGCGGGGAGCCCTCTGGGCAGGGCGGCGCGACGCCGCGTTGGGACGATGGAGCGGAATGCAGCGGATGATGGACGATCAGAAGTCGATGCAGCGTCCGTCCTTCTCCCAGTCGCCGTAGCGCACCGGGTCGGGCCCCTCCCTGCCGCCGTACTCGCGGGACGGTCCGGACGGCGCCCGCGGGTCTTCACCGGGAGGCGGCGCGGGCTGCGGAACGGCGTCTCCGCCCGGGGCGCGCTCGTCGCTGCCGGGGGAAGCTTCAGGGGGGTTCTGGCCTATCATCGGAACCCCGGATGTTAAGACTCGGTTCAATGCAAGACAAGTCACCGCAGCCGTCGCAGCCCCTGTTCGCCCTCCCCGCGCACCGCGTATTGCAGCTGTCCGGCCCCGATGCGGCGAAGTTTGCCCAGGCGCAGTTCATGAGTGACGTCGCCGGTCTGGCCGACGGCCAGTGGCACTGGAGCGGATGGCTGACGCCGAAGGGACGGGTGGTCGCGCTGTTCGCGCTGCTGCGGCTGGAGGAAGGCCTGTTCTGGTTGCTGCTGCCCGACGCGGACGCCGGGGCCTTGGCGGAGCAGCTCCGCCGCTTCGTCTTCCGCAGCAAGCTGAAGATCGAGCCCCTGGCCGACGCCCGCGTGCATGGCCGCCTGGGCCCGGCGGAACAGGCTGGCGGCAACCGGCTGGCGCGCCTGGCGGATGGCGGCGTCGAGCTCGACATGGGCGGTGACGGGGGCCGGCGGGCGCTGTACGTCGCGCTTGATCCCGGCTCCTCCCCCGGACCCAACGCGGATGCGGCCGCTGCGTGGACCCTGGCCGACCTGCAGCATGGCCTGCCCCGCCTCGCCTGGGGCACGCCGCAGTGGACGCCGCAGCAGCTTTCGCTGGAACGCCTGGACGCATTCACCGTGCGCAAGGGCTGCTATCCGGGACAGGAGATCGTTGCGCGCACGCATTTCCTGGGAAAGGCCAAGCGCAGGCTCGTGCTGCTGGAGGGCGGGGCGGCCCTGTCCATCGGCGATCCCGTGAGCGCCGACGATGCACCCGCCGGCGAGTTGGTCTCGTCCGTTCCGGTCCCGGGCGGCGGCCGCACCGCCCTCGCCGTGGTGCAGGCAACCGATGCCGCGCCCGGATACGCGGTGCGCGGCTCGCCGGTGCGGACCGGCGAACTCCTTGGCGGGCTGGCGAGATAGAGCCGGCTCAAGTTCCCGCGGCGCGGGCCGTTACCGCAGGGTCGCACCGCGCCTCCGCGACCCGACGCCGCAAGAAGGAACACCCGCAGTGCCGCACCCCCCCGCTGTCGCAAACGATGCTCCGGGCGCGGACCACCTGCGCACGATCTACGATGGCGTCGCCGTTTTCCTGGGATTGCTGACGCCGGAAGGCGTCCTGGTCGACGTGAACCGCGCCGCGCTGGAGTTGATCGGAGCCCGGCGCGAAGACGTGACCGGTCGCCACTTCGACCAGACCCCGTGGTTTGCGGACCAGGACCAGGCAGAGCGGTTGCGCGAGGCGCTGCGGCAGGCCGCGGCTGGGCAGACCGCGGTGATCCGCACTGCGCATCCCACCCGGGACGGCGGCCGCGTCGAGGTGGAGCTGCGGCTGTCGCCGGTGTTCGAGGACGGGACGCTCGCCTGGATCATTCCCGAAGGGCGCGACATCAGTGCCCGACGCCGCGCCGAGCGCGCCCGGGAGGCCTCCGAGCAGCGCCTGGCCGGCATCCTCGACGTCGCGGCCGATGCGATCGTGTCCATCGACGAAGACCAGCGGATCGTCCTGTTCAACCAGGGAGCGGAAGCGGTCTTCGGCTACGCAGCCGGGGACGTGCTCGGGCAGCCGCTGGAGGTGCTGTTGCCGGAGGCCGCCCGGGACGGCCACGGTCATCACGTGCAGGGATTCGGGAGCCGCGGTCCACAGTCACGCTTCATGAACCAGCGCGGGACGATCACCGGCCGCCGGCGCAGCGGCGAACTGTTTCCGGCGGAAGCGACGATCTCCCGCCTGGAAGTGGACGGCGAGCGTTTGTTCACCGCCGTGCTGCGCGACATCGGCGAACGGCTCCGCCAAGAGACCGAGCTCGCGCGCGCCAGGCGCTACACCGAGGCCCTGCTCACTTCGGTGCCGGACGGCATCTTCGGCCTGGACCGAAACGGGCGGATCGTCTTCGCCAACCCCGCCGCGACCGAACTGCTCGGCTACGAGGCGCACGAGCTCATCGGGCGCGAAGCACACGCCCTGGTGCACCACAGCCGCGCCGATGGCAGCCCCTACCCGTTCGGCGAATGTCCGGCATGGCACGCAATCAACGAGGGCGTGGTCTCGCGCAGCGCCGACGACGTCTACTGGCGCGCCGACGGCAGCTCGATGCCGGTGGAGTACACGATGACTCCGTTCGGCATCGATGGCGAGGTGGCGGGCGCGGTGATCGTGTTCCGCGACATTGCCGAGCGCAAGCAGGCCGAGGCCGCGCTGCGCTCGTTGTCGTGGATCGACGAGCTGACCGGCCTCTGCAATCGCCGCGGCTTCCACGCCCATGCCGGACGTGCGCTGCAACAGGCACAGCGCGCGGGCACCGGGTGCCTGCTGCTGTTCATCGACCTGGACTTCCTCAAGCCGATCAACGACCGCCACGGCCACCTTGCCGGCGACCAGGCGCTGCGGGAGGTCGGTGGACTGCTGCGGACCGTGTTCCGCGACAGCGACGTGCTCGCGCGGGTTGGCGGGGATGAGTTCGTGGTGCTGGCGGTGGGCTGCGGTGATCCACGCGACGAGGCCGCCGCGCGCGACCGGCTCCATTCGGCGCTGGAGACACGCAATGCCCGCACTGGCGTGACCTTCCCGCTGTCGGTGTCGGTGGGCGCGGCACGCTTCGATCCGTCCCGGCCGAAATCCCTGGAGGAACTCATCGGCGAGGCCGATGCGGCGCTCTATGCGGAGAAGCACCGGCGTTTCACGGCGCGCTGAGCCCGCACACCTGCGAGCATGTCCGCGGGTTCCCGCGTGCGCGGGAACGGCGGTCTACTTCAGGCGGTCGGCGGCGGCCACGATGTCCTCCTCGCCCGGAATCACCAGGAAGGCGGCGCCGGCCAGCGGGGTGTAGGTGTCCACGCCGACCACCCGCTCCAGCGGGGTGGCGCCCAGGCCGCCTTCCACCAGGGCGGTGATCACCCCTTCCCCGATGCCGGCGCTCTGGCGCCCCTCGTCGACGACGATGATCCGCTTCGCGCCGCGGGCCTGCGCGACGATGTAGCCGGCATTGAGCGGCACCAGCCAGCGCAGGTCGACCACCTTCGCCTTCCAGCCGTGCTTCGTCCCGGCCTGACGCACCGCGCGCAGGCTCATCGGCACGCCGTTGCCGTAGGTGAAGACCACCAGGTCGCTGCCCTCGCTGCCGTCCTCCGGGGCATACACCCTGCCCTCGCCCAGCGGCATGGCCTCCCCCGGTGCCGGGTACTTCGTCAGCCAGCCGCCATCGCCGGGTTCGTACAGGTCCTTGGTCATGTACAGCGCGATCGGCTCCAGGAACACGCTCACGCGTCCGTCCACCCTCGCCAGCGCGGTCAGGGTGCGCAGCATGGTCGCCGCGTCGTCACCACGCGAGGGACAGCCCACCACCAGGCCGGGGATGTCGCGCAGCGCGGTGATCGAGTTGTCGTTGTGGAAATGCCCGCCGAAGCCGCGCTGGTAGCCCAGCCCGGCGATGCGCACCACCATCGGGTTGGCGTACTGGTTGTTGCTGAAGAACTGCAGGCTGGCCGCCTCGCCGCGGATCTGGTCGGCCGCGTTGTGCAGGTACGCCAGGTACTGGATCTCCGGGATCGGCAGCATGCCCACGTTGGCGAAGCCCTGGGCCATGCCCAGGATCATCGTCTCGTCGAGCAGGGTGTTGAACACCCGGCGCGCGCCAAAGGCCTTCTGCAGGCCCTTGGTGACGGTGTAGACGCCGCCCTTCTGCGCCACGTCCTCGCCGAACAGCAGGGTGTCCGGGTACTTGGCGAAGGTGTCATGCAGGGCGTTGTTGATCTGGATGGCGAGATGCCGCGGGGGCTGGTTTTCCGGCAGCTTTTCCGCGCTGCCGAAGGCCTGCAGGCGGGCCTCGTCGCAGCCGCTGCGCCCGGCCTCGGCGCGCACCTTGTCCGGGGAGTACGGTGCCAGCGGGGCGACCACGTCGTCCAGGCGGTCGAGCTTGGGCCGACGATCGGCTTCCTCCGCGGCGGCGAAGCAGCGCTTGCGGGTCTCCTCGTACAGGGCGAGGACCTCGTCCTTCGACATCAGCCCCGATTCCATCGCGATCGCCGCCGAGCGCAGCAGCGGGTCGGTCGCCTCCACCGCGCACAGCTCCTCGATCGAGCGCCACTCGATCTCGAAGTCGGTACCGGCGTGGCCCATGATCCGGGTGGTCTTCAGGTGCAGGAAGGTCGGCCGGCGGGTACGCCGGCAGTGCTCGACCGCGGCCTGGACCTGGCCATAGCCTTCGGCCAGGTCCAGGCCGTCGGCATGGAAGTAGTCCAGCCCCGGCCGCTGCGCGAAGTTCTGCGCGATCCAGCCACCCGGGGTCTTGACCGAGATCCCGATGCCGTTGTCCTCGCAGACGAACAGCACCGGCGCCGGCAGCTTCTGGTAGGCGGTCCAGGCCGCGGCGTTGAACGCGGTCTGCGCCGTCGCGTGGTTGCTGGAGGCGTCGCCGAAGGAGCAGATCGCGATGCTGTCGTCCGGGATCGGCAGCGGGTGTCCCAGCCGGCGCCCGGCCTCGATCGCCACCGCGGTCCCCAGCGCCTTGGGCAGGTGGGAGGCGATGGTCGAGGTCTGCGGCAGCACCCACAACGGCTTGCTGCCCCACACCTTGTGCCGCCCGCCGCTGGCCGGATCCTCGCTGCTGGCGGCGAAGCTCAGCGCCGAATCCATCACCGGGTCCATCCCCGGCAGCTTGCGGAAACGCTCGGCCATGAAGCCGCCGGAGCGGTAGTGCAGGAACGCAGGATCCGTGTGGCGGGTCAGCCGCGCGACCATCGCGTTGCCCTCATGGCCGGAGCTGCCGATGGTGTAGAAGACCTTGTTCCGTACCCGCAGCACCCGTGCCATCAGGTCCAGGTGGCGGCTGATCAGCTGGGATTCGAACAGCTCGCGGAAGCCCTGCGCGTCCAGCGCGCTGCCGTCCAGGATCGCCTCGCCAGGCGCCGGCCGCGCATCGGCCCGGCCATCCCAGGCCTGCACGAATTCGCTGAAGTTGACGTCGCAGATCTCGGCGCGGTTGAGGCCGCGCATGCGGGCGGGGATTGGGTTGGGAACGTCTGCAAACATCGTGGTGATGCCCTGGTCCTGTCGTGTTCGAAACGAGCGCTAGACGAAGCGCCTGCGATTTTCCTGCCACTGCGCGCGGGTCTGGCCCCAGATCTCGACCGGTATGTCATCGTGCGGGGGCGGCAGCCGGCCCGGGCCGCGCAAAGCCGAACCGAGGCGACGGGCGAGCTCCTGGGAGGGAGCGTTCCCGGGCGAGATGGTGTGGATGAACCCGTCCCAGCCGAGGTTCTCCAGTGCCCAGTCGATGGTGGCGACCACCGCCTCGGTGGCATAGCCCCGGCCCCAGGCGTCGGGGTGCAGCGAGTAGCCGATCTCGTCGCCCGGCCAGCCTTCGGGCCGCCATGGCCCGGCCTGGCCGAGCCAGCGGCCGCTGGTCTTGTCGATGATCGAGAACATGCCGAAGCCCTGCAGCGCCCAGGCACCGGGCATCTGCAGGAACTTGCGCCAGGCCGCCGCACGCGGCTGCTGGCCGCCGATGTGGCGCGCCGCACGCTCGTCGCCCTGCAGCTCCGCGTAGCGTTCGAAGTCCCCGCTCCGCGGGAGACGCAGGATCAGGCGATCTGTTTCCAGAACTGGACTGGCGTCGGTCATGTCAGGCCCTCACCCGGCCCTCTCCCGCAAGCGGGAGAAGGCGGATTCATCATCGACGGCGCTCTAGAACGCGTTGATGCCCGTGAGCTCGCGGCCGATCACCAGCTGGTGCACGGTTTCGGTGCCCTCGTAGGTGATCACCGACTCCATGTTGAGCGCGTGGCGGATCGCGGCGTGCTCGGTGGTGATGCCGGCGCCGCCGAGCAGGTCGCGGCATTCGCGGGCGATGTCAATCGCCATGCGGCAGTTGTTCCACTTGGCCAGCGAGACCTGCTGCGGCTTCATCGTGCCGGCGTCCTTCAGCCGCCCCAGCTGCAGGCTCAACAGCTGCGCGGTGGTGATGCGGCGGGCCATGTCGGCCATCTTGATCTGCGCGCTCTGGGTCGCGGCCACCGGACGGCCGAACAGGATCCGCTCCCCGGTGTAGTCCAGCACTTCCTTGAGGCACGCCTGCGCCGCTCCTATCGGACCCCAGGTGATGCCGTAGCGGGCCTGGGTCAGGCAGCCCAGCGGCCCCTTCAGCCCCTTGACGTTGGGCAGGCGGTTGGCTTCGGGCACGCGCACGTTGTCGAAGAACAGTGCGCTGGTCACCGAGGCGCGCAGGCTCATCTTGTGCTTGACCTCCTGGGCGGCAAAACCTTCCATGCCCTTCTCGACCACGAAGCCCTGGATGCCGTCGTCGGTCTGTGCCCAGACGATCGCGATGTCGGCCACGTTGCCGTTGGTGATCCACATCTTGGAGCCGTTGAGCACCCAGTCATCGCCGTCGCGGCGGGCGTGGGTCTTCATGGTCGCCGGGTCGGAGCCGCCGTGCGCCTCGGTCAGGCCGAAGCAGCCGATCACCTTGCCGGCGGCCATGTCCGGCAGCCAGCGCTGCTTCTGCTCCTCGCTGCCGTAGGCGTAGATCGGGTACATGCACAGCGAGGACTGCACCGAGACGAAGCTGCGGATGCCGCTGTCGCCGCGCTCCAGTTCCTGGCAGATCAGGCCGTAGCTGACCGAGTTGAGGCCGGCGCAGCCGTATTCCTCCGGCAGCGAGGACCCCAGCAGGCCCATCTCGGCGATCTCGCCGACCAGTTCCTTCGGGAACCGTCCCTCGTCGAAGGCGCCGCCGATGATCGGCAGCACGCGTTCGTCGGTGAAGCGCGCCACGGTGTCCTGGACGCTGCGCTCCTCTTCGGTGAGCAGGGAACGGACGTCGAACAGGTCTTGCGGATTCAGGGCCATGGCGCGCTCGGAAACGTGTGGATGGAAGCGCGCCATTGTACGGAGGCCGGCCGGAAACAGAACGGGGCCGGATTTCTCCGGCCCCGCTCGGGGTTGGCGGCGCGCCGGGGTTCCGACAGCGCGGGATCCCGGCCATTACGGTGCAATACGCCGCCTGCGGCGGCTATCGCACCCTACTGGTTGCTGGCGGTTTCCAGCGCGGCGGTCTGCAGGACCACCTGGCCGTCGATCACCGGCAGGCGCTCGGCCGGTCGGTCATCCAGCCGCACGTTGCGCTCCAGGCCCTGGTAGCGGTAGGTCACGTCGTAGCCGACCACCTGGTCCTCGTTGCCCAGCGAAATGCGCTCGCCAGGCTTGCTGCCGGTGCGCATGGTCGCGGTCTTCCCGTCCGGGGTGCGGTAGGTGACGTTGTAGCCGACCACCGACGTGGACTGCGAGGAATCGTTGACGGTATGGCACTGGGTCTCGACCCGCTCCACCACCTGGCCACCGACATGGTTGCGGTCGATGCGGTTGCCGACGAAACCACCGGCCACTGCCCCGGCCGCCGTGGCCGCCTTCTTGCCGCGCCCGCCACCGATCTGGTTGCCGAGCAGGCCGCCCACCACCGCACCGGCGACCGTGCCGCCGACGTTGCCGTCGCGCTCGGGCAGGCGTTCCTGTACCACCACGTCCTCGCACACCTGGCGCGGCGTGGAACTGGTGGTGGTCTCGCGGATCGGATCAGTGCCGATCACCGTGGCGAACAGCTCCCGCCGCTCGGTGACCGGGACCACGTTGACCACGTCGGCGTACTCCGGCCCGGCAGCGGGGGTGATCGCGCTGTCGGCGCCCGCGTCCGCCTGCACTGCCGGCTCGGTGCCGTCCAACGGGATGGCCGGCACCCCGGTGGCGAGCTCCGGCCCCGGCGTGGTGAAGCTGTTGTAGGCCGCCACGGCGACACCGCCGACCAGAAGCGCCGCTATCGCGACGGCGATCATGTTCTTGTTCATCACGTCCCTCCTTTAATGGGCGGGTCCCCCCGCTGCTGATCCTCGCGCGCATTCCACCACTTCCAGGCTGAACGGACACGCGCACCGGGGCAAGCTGTGACACAGGGCGGCAAACGCACAGGCGGTGCGGCACACGTGCTAGCGTCCAGATCCCCGCCCGAGTGCCTCCGCCATGGCCAACCCGCTGCTGCTTCCGCTGCTCGCCTGGGCCCGCCGGCTCAAGTATCCGACCCTGTTCAAGGTCACCGCGGCGCTGTTCGCCCTGAGTGTGCTGATACCCGACCCGATCCCGATGGTCGACGAGATCCTGCTTGGCCTTGCCACCCTGGCGCTGGCCAACTGGAAGAACCGCAATGCCCGCACCATCGAGGGCGAGGTGGTCGAGGACTACACCACCCCGCGGGAGAACCGGAACCGCTACTAGGAGCGCCGATGGACCTGGTGGACAGCCATTGCCACCTGGACGTGGCGGCGTTCGACGGCGACCGCGCCGATGTGCTGGCGCGGGCCCGCGACGCGGGTGTGCGGCGGATCGTGGTTCCGGCGATCGCCGCGGACAGCTGGGACCGGCTGCAGGCGGTATGCGCGGCGGACGCCGGCCTGTTCCCGGCCCTGGGGCTGCACCCGATGTTCCTCGACCGGCACCGCCCGGAGCACCTGGACATGCTCGAGCGGCGACTGCAGCGCGGGAACGTGGTGGCGGTCGGCGAATGCGGACTGGACCACTTCGTTCCCGGCCTGGACCCCGCTTCGCAGCTGCATTACTTCACCGCCCAGCTGGAACTGGCGCGTCAGGCGCGGCTGCCGGTGATCATCCACGCGCGCAGGGCGGTCGACGAGGTCACCGCGGCGATCCGCCGGGTCGGAGGCCTCACCGGCGTGGTCCACAGTTTCTCCGGCAGCGGACAGCAGGCCCGCGCACTGTGGGACCTGGGCTTCATGGTCGGCCTCGGTGGACCGGTGACCTTCCCGCGTGCGCAGCGACTGCGCCGGCTGGCGGCCTCGATGCCGGTCGAATACCTGTTGCTGGAAACCGATGCTCCCGACCAGCCCGCTTGCGACCACCGCGGCAGCCGCAACGAGCCGGGCTTCCTGCCTACCGTGCTGGAGGCCATCGCCGGCTTGCGGGGCGAGGACCCGGGCGACATCGCTGCCGCCACCACGGCCAATGCGGAGCGGCTGTTCGGCCTGCCTGCCTAGGCGCCCCTGCGGGCCCTGCCCAGCAGCAGCTCCAGCGCCTTTCCGGCCATGACGAACGCGAAAGTGCCGGTGACGTGGGTCGCCGCACCCAGCCCCGCTCCGCAGTCCAGCTTGAGCGCGGCATCGGCGTCCAGGCGCGGCCGCAGCCCGCACACGCTGCCGTCGGCCTGCGGATAGCGGACGTTCTCCAGCGAGTACACCGCCGGCACGCCGAAATAACGGTCGCGGTTGCGCGGGAAATTGAACTCGCCGCGCAACTTCTTGCGCACCAGCGCCAGCATCGCATCGTGCTCGGTGCGCGACAGGTCGCGCACCCGCACCTGGGTCGGGTCGACCCGCCCGCCGGCCGAGCCGCACACCACCAGCGGCAGCTTGCGCCGCCGGCACCAGGCGATCATCTCCACCTTGCTGCGGAAGCTGTCGCAGGCGTCGAGCACCAGGTCGAAGTCGCGATCGAGCAGTGCCTCCAGGTTGGAGGGGGTCAGGAAGCTCTCCACCGCATCGACCTCGATGCGCGGGTTGATCGCCCGGCAACGCTCCGCCATCGCGGCGACCTTCGGTCGACCGAACTGGCCTTCGTGGGCTGGCAACTGGCGGTTGCTGTTGGACACGCAGATGTCGTCGGCATCGATCAGCGTCAGCTGCCCGACCGCGCTGCGGGCCAGCGCCTCGGCCACCCAGGAGCCGACCCCGCCCATGCCCACCACCGCGACCCGACAGCGGGAGAGGCGTTGCAGCGCACCGGCACCGTAGAGGCGGTCGATGCCGGCGAAACGCTCGATCAGCAGGGAGTCGGTGACAGGGGCGTCCATGGCGCGATTGTAGGGCCCCGGCCCGGTTGGCCGGTCACCGGCGCGTGCTATCTTCACGCCACTTCCAGCGGAGCCCGAATCCGATGAGCGACACCCAGCCGAACGCGTCCCCCACCAGCAAGCCGAACCCGGCCGCGCGTTACCTGTTCATGCTGCTGCTCGGGCTGGTGATCGGCGTGATCGGCACGGTGATGGCCCTGCGCGCCATCGAAGGCGGCAAGACCTGGCAGGACCATTACCCGCACGCGACCATGCACCTGTTCCAGGCCCATGCCGCGCAGCTGGGCGCCAAGGTGAAGGGCAACCGCTGCGGCGCGACCGACTCGCTGCCGCACCTGCAGGCGCTGCGTACCCTGGCCAACGACCTCGAGCCCGCTTTCCCCGGCCTGGCCGATGACGCGCGCTTCGCCGACCACGCCGCAGCCATGCGCGCGACCCTGGACGGGGCTTTGGCGAACCCGCCGCTGAGCTGCGAGGGACTGGGCGAAACGGCATCGAAGATCGGGGAAACCTGCAAGGCCTGCCACCAGGATTTCCGTACCTGAAGTGCTGCGCCCGCGGCGACGGCAGGCTCACCGCGGCGGGCGCACCGCAACTGAGCCGTTGCGGGTGCGCTTGATGGGGAATTCACTGGAACGCTCCTAGCGTGGGCGACGTGGCCGGCTTGCGGCCATTCGCCCTTCCCCAGCAGGAGATGCACATGAACATCCATCGCCTCGGCCTCCTCGGCGTGTCCGCAGCGGCCAGCCTCGCGCTCGCTGGTTGCGCGACCCCGGGTTACAGCAATTCCGGTTATTCAAACGCCGGCGGCTACGGAGCCGGCCCGACCAGCGCGAACTGCATGGACTGCGGCACCGTGACCCGCATCGACCAGGTGGCCGGCAGTTCGGTCCCGCAGGCCACCGGTGGCGTGATCGGTGGCCTGGTCGGCGCCGCCGCGGGTCGTGAGCTGGCGGACGACAAGAGTTCCGGCCGGCGCAACACCGCGACCGCCGTGGGCGCGGTCGCCGGCGCGGTGGCCGGCAACGCAATCCAGAACCGGGTCGAGAACGCGACCTACAACGTGCAGGTCCGCATGAGTGACGGGCGCACAACCACGGTCACGCAGAACGACCTGGGCGGGATCCGCGTGGGGTCGGCCGTGCGGGTATACAACGGGCGCGCTTGGGCGCAGTAGCGGATCCGGTGCCGCCAAACGAAAACGGCCCGCGTCTGCGGGCCGTTTTTTCTGTCCGGGTGCTGCGCTCAGAGCGGCTGCACCGCATCGGCCTGGAGGCCCTTCTGGCCCTGCACGACGGTGAACGTGACCTGCTGGCCCTCCTGCAGGCTCTTGAAGCCTTCGGTCTGGATGGCACGGAAGTGGACGAACACGTCTTCGCCGTTCTCACGGCTGATGAAGCCAAAACCCTTGGCGTCGTTGAACCACTTGACGGTTCCGGTCTCTCGGTTGGACATCTGACTTGCTCCTGGAGCATGAGCTGGTTGGTGACGATTTGCAGAAAGTACAGCTGGCTCGGGCAGAATGCAACGGCAGCTGAACGGATTGCCCACCTTCCACACAAGGAGTCTCCGTGGACCTCCAGGCACTGTATTACACCCTCGCCCTGCTCCTGGTCCTGGTCGGTATCGCCGGGGTCGTCCTGCCGGCACTCCCCGGCCTTCCGCTGGTTTTCGGCGGCATGCTGCTGGCGGCCTGGGCCGGCGGGTTCGAGCGCATCGGCGTGGCCACGCTGGTGCTGCTCGGCCTGCTGACGCTGCTCTCGATCGCGGTGGATTTCCTGGCTTCCGCAGTGGGTGCCAGGCGGGCCGGGGCCAGCCGGCTGGCGGTGCTCGGGGCGGTCGCGGGCTCGATCGTCGGCCTGTTCTTCGGGTTGCCGGGCCTGCTGGCGGGCCCGTTCGTCGGCGCATTGGCCGGGGAATGGCTGCAGGTACGCAGGCTGGGCCAGGCCGCTCGGGTGGGCGTGGCCACGTGGATCGGCCTGCTGCTGGGCAGTGCGCTGAAGCTGGGACTGGCGTTCGCGATGCTGGGCCTGTTCGCCTTCGCGTGGTTCTTCTAGGACGCCGATCCCGTCTCCGGCGGCTTTCTTCACGCCGGTTTGTTCGCCTGGCCGTCACAGTCCTGAAGCTGAACGGGAGGGGCCAATGCCGCGCTGGAGCCGCAGACGCATGAGCTGGATCATCGTGATGACCGTGATTGCGACCGCCGTCGCGGTGGTGCTGGGGATCAACTTCGTCACTCCGGAAAAGAAGCTGGAGCGGCGCATCGAGCACCGCTACGCGGTCGCCGACGCCCAGTTCCTGCGCGAGATGTCGGTGATGCTCGGCCCGTCGGTGATCGGCGGCAACAAGGTGGTGGCCTACAACAACGGCGACGAGATCTTCCCGGCGATGCTGGAGGCGATTCGCGGCGCCGAGGTCTCGCTCACCTTCGAGACCTACGTCTACTGGTCAGGCGAGGTGGGCGAGCGCTTTGCTAAGGCCCTTGCCGAGCGATCGCGCGCCGGCATCCCCGTGCACGTGACGATCGACTGGGTCGGCAGCGTCAAGATGGACCAGGCGCTGCTGGACCTGATGGAGGAGGCCGGCGTGGAGGTCGAGCGCTACCGCCCGCTGCACTGGTACAACCTGGGCCGCATGAACAACCGCACCCACCGCAAGCTGCTGGTGGTGGACGGCCGCATCGGCTTCACCGGCGGCGTCGGCATTGCCGACGAGTGGCAGGGCCACGCCCAGGACCCCGACCACTGGCGGGACATGCATTTCCGCATCGAAGGGCCGGTGGTCGCGCAGTTCCAGGCCGCGTTCAACGACAACTGGATCAAGACCACCGGCGAGGTGCTCAACGGATCGGTGTACTTCCCGCCGCTCGAGCCGGCGGGCGACATCAACGCACACCTGTTCATCGCCTCGCCGGCCGGTGGCAGCGAAAGCATGCACCTGATGTACCTGATGGCGGTCGCCGCCGCCGAACACAGCATCGACCTGGCCGCGTCCTACTTCGTGCCCGACAAGCTGGTCATGGGGGCGCTGCTGCAGGCGCGCGAGCGGGGCGTGCGCATCCGGGTACTGCTGCCGGGTCCCCACATCGATTCGGAGATGGTGCGTGTCAGCTCCAGGGCCGAGTGGGGCCCGCTGCTGCGCGCCGGCGTCGAGATCCACGAATACCAGCCGACGATGTTCCACAACAAGCTGATGATCATCGACAACGAGCTGGTGTCGCTGGGCTCGACCAACTTCGACATCCGCTCCTTCCGCCTCAACGACGAGGCGAGCCTGAACGTCTACGATCACGATTTCGCCGCCCGGATGACCGCTGTCTTCGAGCAGGACCTGGAGCAGGCCAAGCCGTACACCCTTGAGCAGTGGCTGGCACGACCGTGGCGCGAGCGCATGGCCGAGCGGGTGCTGCTGCCGATCAAGTCGCAACTGTAGAGGGCACCCATGAGGCATCCACTCCATTACCTGCTGCCTGCGTTGCTGGCTGTGCTGGTGGCGTTGCCGCTGGTCACGGCGGCCCAGGAGGGCTCCGATGCACCCGCGGCCGGGCTGCCGGCCAGCGAAGACGGCGCCGATGCGCCGCCGGTCGAAGCCGTTACACCGGCCGATGCCCCCGCGCCCGACAGCGACGACGACACACCGCCACCGGAGCCCGATCCCGCCGAGCTGCAGGCCGTCGCCGCCGAGGCCGAGGCCCAGGCCCGGGAACAGCAGCGCACCGAACTGGAGGCGGCCCAGACGATCGCCCGTCGATTCCGCGACATGCCCGGCATGGAGAACGTGACCGTCACCGTGCAGGGCGGCACCGCGCGGCTGGCCGGCGAGGTCGTGGACGTGGAGAGCCGCCTGCTGGCCGAGCAGGTCGCCGGCCGGCAGGAAGGCGTCCAGACGGTGGAGAACCGCATCACCCTCAGCACCAACCTGGGCGACAGGCTCAACACCGCGATGCGCCAGGTGATGGACCGGCTCATCCAGCTGGTCGCGGCGTTGCCGGTGCTGGCCGTGGCCATCGCCATCGTGGTGCTGGGCTGGTGGGTCGGCAAGTTGCTGGGGCGCCGCGCCGGGCACCGCCAATGGCGTGGCGAGAACCCCTACACCGCCAGCCTGGTCCAGCGCTTCGTCACCTGGGCCACCATGCTGGTGGCGCTGCTGATCGCCCTCGACCTGCTGGGCGCCACCGCGGTCGCCGGCGCCGTGCTGGGGTCGGCCGGCGTGATCGGCCTGGTGATCGGCTTTGCCTTCAAGGACATCGCCGAGAACTACGTCGCCGGCGTGCTGCTCAGCCTGCGCCGGCCGTTCGCCCCCGGGGAGGCGTTGCGCATCGACAGCTACGACGGCACCGTGGCCGCGCTCACCTCGCGCACCACGGTGCTGGTCACCGCCGACGGCAACCAGCTCAACCTGCCCAATGCCCTGGTGTTCAAGTCGGTGGTACTGAACTTCAGCCGCAACCCGAACCGGCGCTTCGACTTCGTGATCCCGATCGACGGGTGCGAGTCCCTCGTCAACGCCCAGGAGGTTGCGATCAAGGCGATCGCCTGCGTCGACGGCGTGCTCACCGACCCGGCGCCGTCGTGGACGGTGCAGGAGTACGACGGGAACGCGGTGAGGCTGCAGTTCTTCGGCTGGATCAACCAGCGCGGCACCGACCTGGGCAAGGCCCGCAGTGCCGCGATCCATGCCGTGCGCACGCGCTTCGCCGAAGCCGGGATCCTGGATGCACCGCGCTCGATCCAGTACATCGCCCGGCTGCCGGGTGACGACCCGGCGCGTGACCGGACTCCGGATGTCGCCGACCAGGCGCTCCCGGAGACCTCGGTCAACCGCGAACTCGACGCCCAGGTCGAGGCCGAACGCCTGGCCCACGCCAACGTCGACCTGATCGGGAGCGAGAAACCGTGAACGTGCGCCGGGCGACCGTCCTGCCGGCCGGCGCGCTGCTGCTCGCATTGTTCACGGGACCGGCACCGGCACAGCAGCCCGCGGCACCACCGGAGCCCTCCGCCTGCACCTCGATCGACGTCGACGCCGAGCGGCTGCGCTGCTACGACGCCGCCCTGGGGCGCGCGGCGGCGACTCCCGAGGAGGCCGACGCGCTGGCCGCACGGGCCCGCCAGCTTGCCGCCGAGCTGGACCGGGCCAGCGTCGAGGGCCGCCGCGAACTGCCGGCCCGCGACCGGGCACGCCACGCGTTGAGTGACCTGTTCCGGTCCGAGGGCGGCAGCGAGATCGACGCCCACATCGCCAACGCCGGAAAGGGCGGGCTGCTGGACCGCCGCTGGGAACTGGCCCGCGACTCCAAGCTGGGCACCTTCAATTTCCGCGGCTACAAGCCGGTCTACCTGCTGCCGGTGTTCTGGTCGGCCAACCCCAACGAACGCCCCACTCCCTCGGGCGGGGGCGACGAGCACGGCAACGTGGAAGGCGGCGCGCTGGACGACGTCGAGGCCAAGTTCCAGATCAGCTTCAAGACCAAGGCGATGGAGAACATCCTCGGCGACAACGGCGACCTGTGGCTGGGCTATACCCAGAGCTCGCGCTGGCAGGTGTTCAACAGCGAGGCCTCGCGGCCGTTCCGCGAGACCAACTACGAGCCGGAGGCGCTGCTGGTGTTCCGCACCGGCTACTCGCTGGGGGGCTGGCGCGGGCGGATGTGGGGGCTGGGCATCAACCACCAGTCCAATGGCCGCGGCGATCCGTACTCGCGCAGCTGGAACCGGGTGGTCGGCGTGGTCGGGTTCGACCGCGACAACTGGGCACTGACGATCCGCCCGTGGTGGCGGATCAGCGAGAACGGCGAGGACGACAACCCCGGCATCGAGGACTACATCGGCCGCGGTGACATGACCCTGGTCCACGTGCACGACGGCCATGAATTCTCGTTGATGGCGCGGCACTCGCTGCGCACCGGCGAGGACTCGCGCGGCGCGCTGCGCTTCACCTGGGCGTTCCCGCTCGGCGACAACATCCGCGGGCACCTGCAGGTGTTCGACGGCTACGGCGAGAGCCTGATCGACTACGACCACCGCTCCACCCACGTCGGGCTGGGCGTCTCGCTGCTCGAGTGGTTCTGAGGTGCACGCCCGGCGCATCCTCTCGGTGGATGGCGGGGGCATCCGCGGGCTGGTCAGCTGCACCTGGCTGGAAGGCGTCGAAGCCGCCCTGGCCAACGCCGGCAAGCCCGGCCTGACCGGCAGCTTCGACCTGCTGGCCGGCACCTCCACCGGCGCGCTGGTGACCTGCGGTCTGGGCCTGGGCTGGTCGCCGGCCACCCTGGCCACGCTGTACCGCGAACGCCGGGCGGAGATCTTCCCGGGCACCCCGGGCAAGCTGTGGTCGCGTGCCAGGCGGCTGTTCCGGCATGGCCTGTCGGCGCCGCGCTACGACGGCAGGGGCCTGGAAGCGGTGCTGGAGGAGGTGTTCGGCGACCGGCGCCTGGGCGAACTGCAGCGCCCCACCCTGATCACCAGCTACGACACCCTCGCCCGCCGTCCGGTGATCTTCAAGAGCTTCCTGCCCGAACACGCGGACCTGCGGCTCCGGGACGTCTGCCGCGCCTCCACCGCGGCGCCGTCCTACTTCCCGGCCCACGGCATGGAAGTGGACGGCAAGCCGTGTGCCCTGATCGACGGCGGCATCGTCGCCAACAACCCGACCGCCTGCGCCATCGCCGAGGCCCTGCGGCGCGATCGCGGGGTCAGCCAGTGCGGCGAGCTGGTGGTGCTATCGGTGGGCACCGGCGAGCGCAACCAGCCGATCCCGCTGAAGGCGGCGCAGGAATGGGGCGCGGTGGAATGGGCGATCCCGATCATCGACGTGCTGTTCGACGGCAACGCCGACTCGGTCGACTACATCGCCCGGCAGTTGGTCGGCAAGGGCTACTTCCGGCTGCAGGCCGAGCTGCTGGCCGGCCTGGACGACCTGGACGAGACCAGCGCCGCGCACATCGCGGCGCTGGAAAGCCTCGCCCGCGACTACCTGCTGAAACCCCAGACCCAGCAGATGCTGCGCCAGCTCGCGTCGATGATCTGACCGCCTGCCCTTCGAGGCTACCCTCAGGCGAGCACGTCCAGCGGGATCGCGCCGATCCGCGCCTGCCACTCCCTCGGGCCGCTCTCGTGCACCGAGTCGCCGTTGCTGTCGACGGCCACCGTCACCGGCATGTCCTGCACGGTGAACTCGTAGATCGCCTCCATGCCCAGGTCCTCGAAGGCCACCACGCGCGAGGCCTTGATCGCCTTGGACACCAGGTAGGCGGCGCCGCCGACCGCCATCAGGTACGCCGACTTGTGGTTGCGGATCGCCTCGCGCGCCACCGGGCCGCGCTCGGCCTTGCCGACCATGCCCAGCAGGCCGGTCTGCTCCAGCACCTGGTTGGTGAACTTGTCCATGCGGGTGGCGGTGGTCGGGCCGGCCGGGCCCACCACCTCGTCGCGCACCGGGTCGACCGGGCCGACGTAATAGATGAAACGGCCGGCCAGGTCCACCGGCAGCGGTTCGCCGGCATCCAGCATCGCGACGATGCGCTTGTGCGCGGCATCGCGCCCGGTCAGCAGCCGGCCGTTGAGCAGCAGTGTCTCGCCGGGCTTCCAGCTGGCGACCTCGTCGCGGGTGATGCTGTCCAGGTCCACCCGCCGGCCGTTGGAGGCATCGCGGGTGATCTGCGGCCAATCCTCCAGCGAGGGCGGCTCCAGCATCACCGGGCCGCTGCCGTCCAGGGTGAAGTGCGCGTGCCGGGTCGCGGCGCAGTTCGGAATCATCGCCACCGGCAGGTTGGCCGCGTGGGTCGGGTAGTCCTTGATCTTGACGTCCAGCACCGTGGTCAGGCCGCCCAGGCCCTGGGCGCCGATGCCCAGCGCGTTGACCTTCCCGAAAATCTCCAGGCGCAGTTCCTCGGCCCGGTTCGAGGGGCCGCGGGCCATCAGCTCCTGGATGTCGATCTCCTCCATGAGCGACTCCTTGGCCAGCAGCATCGCCTTCTCGGCGGTGCCGCCGATGCCGATGCCGAGCATGCCCGGCGGGCACCAGCCCGCGCCCATGGTCGGCACGGTCTTCAGCACCCAGTCGACGATGGAGTCGGACGGGTTGAGCATGGCGAACTTGCTCTTGGCCTCCGAACCGCCGCCCTTGGCGGCGACGATCACCTCGACCCTGTCGCCCGGGACGATCTTCACGTTGACCACGCCCGGGGTGTTGTCCTTCGTGTTGATGCGCTTGCCGGCCGGGTCGGCCAGCACGCTGGCGCGCAGCGTGTTGTCCGGGTGCGCGTAGGCACGGCGCACGCCCTCGTGGACCATGTCCTCCACGCCCATGGTCGCGTCGTCCCAGCGCACGTCCATGCCGATTTCCAGGAAAACGGTGACGATGCCGGTGTCCTGGCAGATCGGCCGGTGGCCCTCGGCGCACATGCGCGAGTTGATCAGTATCTGCGCCATCGCATCCTTGGCCGCCGGCGATTCCTCGCGCTCCCAGGCCGCGGTCAGCGCGCGGATGTAGTCGACCGGGTGGTAGTAGCTGATGTACTGCAGCGCGTCGGCGATCGACTGGATCAGGTCTTCCTGGCGGATCGAGGTGGACAGGCGGGTGGCGGGGCTGGCAGGCAGGTTCACGGCATGGGGCGTTGCGGGGACAAGGCGCCCATTGTAGCGGCCAGGCCGGTCCCCGGCCGTGCCCGGAACACTGCATCGCCGCGCTGGCCCACAATGAATGCATGGAGACCCTGTTGCTCGCGCTGGACCTGATCGGCACCTTCGTGTTCGCCCTGAGCGGAGGGATGATGGGGGTGCGGCGGCGGCTGGACCTGTTCGGCGTGCTGGTGCTGTCGTTCGCCGCCGCCAGCGCCGGCGGCATCACCCGTGACGTGCTGATCGGCGCGGTGCCGCCCGCGGCGCTGACCGACTGGCGCTATCCGACCGTCTGCCTTGCGGCCGGCATCGCCACCTTCTTCTGGACCCCGGTGATCGAGCGGCTGCAGACGCCGGTGCGGATGTTCGATGCGGTGGGCCTGGCGGTGTTCGCCGTGGCCGGCACCCAGAAGGCCCTGGCCTTCGGGCTCGCACCGCCGATGGCCGCGGGACTGGGAATGCTGACCGGGATCGGCGGTGGCATGCTGCGCGATCTCCTGCTCGCCGAGGTGCCCCTGGTGCTGCGCGCCGAGCTCTACGCAGTCGCCGCCCTGGCCGGCGCCAGCGTCGTGGCCACCGGGCATGTACTGGCGCTGCCGTCCGCCTGGACCGTGCCGGCCGGGGCGCTCCTGTGCTTCGGACTGCGCATGACCGCATTGCGCCTGGGCTGGCACCTGCCGGTGGCCCTGCAGTCCACGCGGACGCCCTCGCCCGGCGACGACCGGCGCTGACGCCACCGCGCGCGGCCAGCGGAACCCTTCGGTTTCCTTCACCTGATCCTCGCCCGGCGTTCCTAGGCTGGCGGAGTCGGTCGACAGGGGCCGGCGTGTGTGCCCACGCATTCCATACCGGGCCTTGCCCAGGAGAACCCCATGAACAGCAGGATCACCCTCGCGATCGGAATCAGCACGCTGGCCCTCGCCCTCGCCGCCTGCAACAACGACCGGACCGGCGATGAAACCGCCGGAGCCCGTGATGCCGGCACCCTCTCCACCGACGCCGGCCGCGCCGGCGAGGGCATGCGTGGCGCCGGCGACCGGACCGCCATGAACGACCCGGCCGGCGCAGGCGCACTGGGCGATGACGCCTTCACCGCCGACCGCCGTGCCGGCGGTGGCGCGACCGCCGGGATGGACGACGCCGCCGGGAACGTCAGCCAGGAAGTGGCGCTGGCGATGGTCATGGCGGTCGACCAGCACGAGATCGCCGCGGCCGAACAGGCCCGTGGCAAGCAGCTCTCTGGCGAGGCCGGGGAGTACGCCCAGACCCTGCTCAAGGACCATACGCGCAACCTGGAGGCGACCCGCGGCCTGATGGGCCAGGCGGGTGGCGCCGGCGACGACGTGCCCGGCGCGGATGATCCCCAGGTCGCGCAGATGCGCGAGAAGCACGCCGCGGAACGCGAACGCCTGGGCCGGATGGACGGCGACGAATACCAGCGCGCGTGGATCGACGCGATGGTCACCGGCCATACCGAGGCCCTGGAGATGCTCGACGACCAGCTGATCCCCTCGGCGGGCCCGGACAATGTCCGCAAGCACCTGCAGGACACCCGCCAGACAATCGCGCGGCACCTCGAGACGGCCCAGCGCCTGCGCGACCAGCCCGGCGACGGCAACCGCTGATCCGGCATTGCCGGCACCTCCGCGGCCCCGCTCCGGCGGGGCCGCGCACGTTTCCGGCCCGGTTCCCGCGCCGTTTTCACCGCGCCTGTCGATCGTGACGGCACAATCGCTCCATGCCCAATGCCCGGTCCCAAGCGGACGCCCCCAGCCCCACTACCCGCCCGGAACGCCGCCCGAGCCTGCGTGAGCGCTTCCAGGCCCTGCGCAACCTGCCGCCGTTCCTGCGCCAGATCTGGGCCACCAGCCCCGGGCTGACGATCACCACCCTGGGCCTGCGCCTGGTCCGCGCGCTGATGCCGGTGGTCACGCTGTACATCGGCAAGCTGATCATCGACGAGGTGGTGCGGCTGGTCGGCGTCGGCGTCGGTTTCGACACCCTCGCCGAGGCCTGGTCCGCCGGCGTGCTCGACCACCTGGCCTTGCTGGTGCTCGCCGAGCTGGCACTCGCGGTGGTTTCCGACCTGCTGGGGCGGCTGGTCAGCTACGGCGACTCGCTGCTGTCGGAGCTGTTCACCAACGCCACCAGCGTGCGGCTGATGGAGCACGCGGCCACGCTCGACCTGGAGGACTTCGAGGACCCCGAGCAACAGGACCGGCTGGACCGTGCCCGGCGCCAGACCATGGGCCGGGTCAACCTGATGAGCCAGATCTTCGGCCAGGTGCAGGACATGATCACCGTGGCCAGCTTCGCGGTCGGCCTGCTGGTCTACGCCCCCTGGCTGATCGTCCTGCTCGCGGTGGCGCTGATCCCCGCCTTCATCGGCGAGTCGCACTTCAACGCACTGGGGTACTCGCTCAACTTCGCCTGGACTCCGGAGCGGCGCCAGCTCGAGTACGTGCGGCAGATGGGTGCCAGCGTGGAGACCGCCAAGGAGGTGAAGATCTTCAACCTCCACCGCTACCTGGTGGCCCGCTACCGGGAACTGGCCGACCGCTTCTTCCGCGCCAACCGGGCGCTGGCGCGGCGCCGCGCCCTGTGGGGCACGGCTTTGGCGGCGCTGGGCACGCTGGGCTACTACATCGCCTACGCCTACATCGCCTGGCGCACGGTGCATGGCGATTTCACCATCGGCGACCTGACCTTCCTCGCCTCCAGCTTCCGGCGCCTGCGCCAGCTGCTCGAGGGCCTGCTGGTGGGTTTCTCGCAGGTGGCCGGGCAGGCGCTGTACCTGGACGACCTGTTCTCCTTCTTCGCCGTGGAACCGGAGATCACCTCTCCGCCGGATGCGGCGCCGGTACCGCGCCCGATCGCCCGGGGCTTCCGCTTCGAGAACGTCGGCTTCCGCTACCCGGACGCGGAGAAATGGGCCGTGCGCGGGCTGGACTTCGAGCTTCGCGCCGGCGAGGTGCTGGCGCTGGTCGGCGAGAACGGAGCCGGCAAGACCACCCTGGTCAAGCTGCTGGCGCGGCTGTACGACCCCGACGAAGGCCGGATCCTGCTGGATGGCCGCGACCTGCGCGAGTACGACCTGGACGACCTGCGCTGCAACATCGGGGTGATCTTCCAGGACTTCGTGCGCTACCACCTCACCGCCGCCGAGAACATCGGCGTCGGTCAGGTGGACGCCATGGACGACGAGGTCCGCATCCGCGAGGCGGCGCAGCGGGCGATGGCCGACGCGATGATCGAGTCGCTGCCCATGGGCTACGACCAGCTGATCGGCCGGCGCTTCAAGACCGGTGTCGACCTGTCAGGTGGCCAGTGGCAGAAGATCGCGATCGCCCGGGCCTACATGCGCGATGCCCAGGTGATGATCCTCGACGAGCCGACCGCGGCACTGGATGCGCGCAGCGAGTTCGAGGTCTTCCAGCGCTTCCGCGAACTGTCCGACCAGCGTACCGCGGTGCTGATCTCGCACCGTTTCTCCAGCGTGCGCATGGCCGACCGGATCCTGGTGCTGGCCGAAGGGCGGCTGGAAGCCAGCGGCACCCACGAGGAGTTGATGGCGGGCGGCGGGCGCTACGCCGAGCTGTTCGAACTGCAGGCGGCGGGCTACCGCTGAGCGCTTGCCGCGACCCTAACGCGGCCGGCGCTAGCGTCGGAACTCCCCCCACTGCGGAGCTTCCCCTATGCGACACCGCAACCGCGGCCCCCACGACCGTGACCACGGCCCGCGTCCCGATCCGCGCTACCAGGACATGCCCTCGGTCTCCAACGGCCCCATCCGTACCAGCGGCAACGCCTCCAGCGCCCGGACCTTCGGCTACCCCGGCCAGAGTGGCCACGATGTCTTCAGCCACGACGACGATTACCAGCGCGGCCCCGGCGGCTACGGGCAGGACCAGGGCCGCCACGCCCAGAGCGGGCACGGGCGCGGCGGTTCGCAGCACGCCGACAGCGACCGCCATTCGCGCGGCAGCGGAGGCCACCGTGGACGCGGCCCGCGCAACTACCGGCGCTCCGACGAGAGCATCGCCGACGAGCTGGTCGACCGCTTCACCGACCATCCCGACCTGGACGCGACGCAGATCCTGCTGCAGGTCGAGGACGGCGAGGTCACCCTGACCGGCGAGGTGCCCGAGCGGCGGATGAAGCACCTGGCCGAGGACATCGCCGCCGAACTGCACGGCGTCGCCGAGCTGCACAACCGGATCCGCGTCGACGACGGCAAGTCCTGGCTGGGCCCACCCGGCGAGGCGGTGCGCAGCGGCAACCACCAGGGCGGCGAAAGCCAGATCGGCAGCGGCTTTTCCAGTTCCGGGCGGCTGCGCGATCCGCTCGGGGTGGACGAGCGCAGCGAGGACCGCGACCAGGGACGCGGTCCCTCCTCCTGAGACCTAGCGCACCAGCAGGACCGGGATCCGGCAGCTGCGCAGCATCGCGGTGGTGGTGCTGCCGACGATCAGCTGCCGGATCCGCGAGTGTCCGTAGGCACCCATCACCAGCAGGTCGACGCCGGCCTGCGACACCCTTTCGCTGATCACCGCCTCGGGGTCGCCGGCGATGCGCGCGGCCTCGGCCGGCCGGCCCGCCTCGGCCAGCACCTGCCGCGCCCAATCCAGCTGCGCGGCATCACGATCGTCATCGGCGACCATCACCAGCTGCAACTCGAGCCCCTTGAACAGTGGGCTGGAGGCGACGAAGCCGACCGCCTTGCGGGTGGTCTCGCTGCCGTCGAAGGCGACCAGCGCGCGGCGCACCGGGCGGAATTCCCGCGAAGCCACCAGCAACGGCCGCCGCGCCGCGCGTGCCACGCGTTCCATCTGGCTGCCCAGGTGGCCCTTGGCGAAGTCGGCATTCTCCCCGCGCTTGCCCAGGACGAACAGCCGCACCTCCTGCTCCAGGCTGGAGAGGGTGTCGACCAGCCCACCGTGCCGCAGCCGTGCGGTGGCCTCGGCCCCGCCCTGCGCCGCGAAGCTGCGCCCCTGCTCCAGCAGCAGCCGGCCGCGCTCCTGGGCGAGGCGTCCGCGTTTCTCGTCCAGTTCGGCCAGTTCGGCCAGCAGTGCCTCGCTGGTCCCCAGCACCAGGTTGCCGGTCAGGTCGACCGCCGGGCCGTGGAGCCCGCGGTCGAGCACATGGACCAGTTCCAGCGGCGCCGCCAGCTGCGTCGCGGCCCAGGCCGCATGCCGGCACACGCTCTCGGTGTAGACCGACTCGTCGATCGCCGCCAGCACCTTGCCGTGCGGATTCGTGGTCTCGATCTCGCTCATCGCTGGCTCCTCAGTGATCGCCCATCAGGCGCTCGGCGCCGGGCTTGTCGTGCACACCCAGTCGGCTGACCAGGGTGGCGCTGGCCTCGTTCATCCCGATTACCTCGACCCGGGTGCCTTCGCGGCGGAACTTCAGCACCACCTTGTCCAGCGCGCCGACCGCGGTCAAATCCCAGAAGTGGGCATTGGACACGTCGATCCGCACCGCCTCGACCGCCTCGCGGAAATCGAAGCGTCCGATGAAGTCCTGTGCCGAGGCAAAGAACACCTGGCCGGTGACTCCGTAGTGCCGCACCCTGCCCCCTTCCACGGTGGCCGACTCGACGTGCAGCACCTGGCCGACCTTGCGGGCGAAGAACAGCGCCGACAACAGCACGCCGGTCAGCACGCCCTTGGCCAGGTCGTGGGTGGCCACGGTCACCGCGACGGTAGCGATCATGACGACGCTGGAACTGGGCGGGTGCTTGCGCAGGTCGCGGATCGAGGACCAGCTGAAGGTACCGATGGAAACCATGATCATGACCGCCACCAAGGCCGCCATCGGCATGCGCGCCACCCAGGGCCCCACGAACACCACCATCACCAGCAGCCCGACACCCGCGACCAGCGCGGACAGGCGCCCGCGCCCACCGGACTTCACGTTGATCACCGACTGCCCGATCATCGCGCAACCGGCCATGCCGCCGAGGAAGCCGGTGGCGATATTGGCGATGCCCTGGCCCCGCGCTTCCCGGTTCTTGTCGCTTGGGGTGTCGGTGAGGTCATCGACGATCTGCGCGGTCAGCATGGACTCCAGCAGGCCGACCACGGCCAGCGTCGCCGAGACCGGCAGCACGACCATCAGGGTTTCCAGGTTCAGCGGCACGTCCGGCAGCAGGAACACCGGCAGGCTGTCGGGCAGATCGCCCATGTCGCCCACGGTCGGCACCTGCATCCCGGTGGCCATGGCGAAGGCCGTGAGCACGACGATGGCGACCAGCGGCGACGGGATCGCGCGGGTGACCCGCGGCAGCAGGTAGATGATCGCCAGACCCGCCGCGGTCATCGGGTAGACCGCCCAGGGCACGTCGACCAGCTGCGGCAGCTGGGCCATGAAGATCAGGATCGCCAGCGCGTTGACGAAGCCGGTGATCACCGAGCGCGAGACGAAGCGCATCAGCATCGGCAACCTTGCCAGCCCCGCGGCCACCTGCAGGACGCCCGTGAGTATCGTCGCCACCAGCAGGTACTGCAGGCCGTGGTCGCGCACCAGGTCGACCATCAACAGCGCCATCGCGCCAGTCGCGGCCGAGATCATCCCCGGGCGCCCGCCGGCAAACGCGATCACCACCGCGATGCAGAACGAGGCATACAGGCCGACCTTGGGGTCGACTCCGGCGATGATGGAGAACGCGATGGCTTCGGGGATCAGCGCCAGCGCAACCACCAGCCCGGCGAGGACGTCACCGCGTACATTGCCGAACCATTGCTGGCGCAGCCTTTGGATATCGATCAAGACAGGACTCCTGCCCACGCCCTCGGCGCAAACCTTTTCAGGACGTCTATGCGTCCATGGCGAAGGGAACACGCACACCGCTGCCGCGCGGCGCCGCCAAGGGGGCAGAACGCGGCAGGTCGGGTCGGCTTGCTAGGGCGGCGTGGTCATCGCGGTTCCGGTCGGCGTCGGCGGAGTACCGGCGCGCGAAGCCGATCATTCTAGCCGGGGGCGGTCAGAACAGCGAGCCTTGCGGTGCCTCCGGGGCCGAGTAGTCCAGCCGCCCGTCGACGATCCGCGCCGCGGAGGTGTACGGGTGCTCGTCCGTACGCCCGGGCGCGGCCAGGTGCAGCACCTGCCAGCCCCGCACCTTGAGGTCGTCGGAGATCAGGCCGCGGTGGCACTGCCACCACAGCGCCTCGGCGCACATGATCGCCACCGGGCGCCGCTCGGCCAAGGCCTCCAGCCCGTCGCGCGCGGCCTGCCACCGCGCGCTCATCATGTAGTCGGCATAGCCGCGGAAGCTGCTGTTGCGCCAGGCGTCGTTGGGGCTGTCCGGCACCGGCCGGCGCCGCCCGCCCAAGTCCGGGACCGGGCGGTAGTCGATGCCGGCACGCGGCAGCTCGTGGGCCATGGTCTCGCCGGAAAACTGCGGGTTGCGCCGCGAGCCGGCGAAGCGCCGCACGTCCACCAGCACCTCGATGCCGGCGTCCGCCAGCATGCCGGTGAAGACCGGCCACTCCCGTGTCGAGTGGCCGATGGTCCAGATCCTCCGCGTGCCCTGCTCCATGCCGCCATGCTGCCGCCGCCGGGGTGAAGCCGCCTTGACGCCGACCCCGATAGGCTGCCGGCGATGACGTGGAACGTCCACGTTGGAGAACCCGATGAACGACAGCAGCGCCGGAGCGCCGGGGAACGACGGGGGCCGCAGCGCCACGCACGCCAGCGACGGCGGCGCGATGCGCACCGCGCGGATCCTCGCGTTCCTGTTCAAGTACCGCAAGGCCGGCGTGTTCGAGGGGCTGTACCTGGACGACCTGCACGTGCAGGCCGGGGAAGAGGGCCACGGCGACAGCCGCCCAGAGCAGTTCGTCGCCGACCTGGAGGCCCTGGGGCCGACCTTCGTCAAGATCGGCCAGGCACTCTCGACCCGGCCGGACATGGTGCCGCCGGAGTACCTGGCCGCGCTGGAGCGGATGCAGGACGACGTCGGACCGATCGACTCCGCCACGGTGCGGGCGGTGGTGGAGCAGGAACTGGGCGTCCGCCTGGCCAAGGTGTTCACCGAGTTCGATGACACGCCGCTGGGTTGCGCCTCCCTGGCCCAGGTCCACCGGGCGGTTCTGCGCGACGGGCGCGAGGTCGCGGTGAAGGTGCAGCGTCCGCACGCCTACGACCAGATCCGCGCCGACCTGGATGCCCTGGGCTCGATTGCCGGGCGCGTCGACAGCACCACCCGGATCGGCCAGCGGATGCGCTTTTCCGACTGGATCCACGAGTTCCGCCGCACCCTGCTGGCCGAGCTCGACTACCGCGCCGAGGCCGACAACCTGGCGCGCTTCGCCGAGCACCTGGGCGGCTACCCGGAGCTGCTGGTGCCGGTCCCGTTGCGCGACCTGTCCACGGGCCGGGTGCTGACCATGGAGCTGGTCACCGGCACCAAGGTCACCGCGATCAGTGGCCTGCGCAGGACCGAGGAACCGCTGGGCCGGCTGGCCGAGGCCCTGATGCGCGGCTACCTGGACCAGGCGTTCGTGCACGGCGAGATCCACGCCGACCCGCACCCCGGCAACCTGCTGCTGACGCCGGAGGGCCGGCTGGCGATCTTCGACCTGGGCATGGTCGCGCACATCCCGCCGCGCCAGCGCGACCACCTGCTCAAGCTGCTGTTCGCCGCGGTGGACGGGCGCGGCGAGGACGTCGCCAACGAAGGCATCGCCATGGGCACGCGCCTGGGCGACTTCAACGAGGAGCGCTACATGCGCGAGGTGGGCCAGCTGGTGGCCCGCTACGCCGCGCGCCAGTCCACGCCCGGCGGCGGCCACCCGCTGTCGGAGGGCCGGCTGGTGCTGGACCTGACCCGGATCGCCACCGCCTGCGGGCTGCGCACCTCGCCCGAGCTCAGCCTGCTGGGCAAGACCCTGCTCAACCTGGAGTCGGTCTCGGTCGCCCTGGACCCCACCATGGACGTCAAGTCGGTGGTCCGCGACCACCTGGAGCACGTGATGCGCGAGCGCCTGCGCAGGTCCTTCTCGGCCGCCGCGGTGGCCGGAGAAATGATCGAACTGCAGGAATTGCTGCGCGAGGGCCCGCGCCAGCTTTCCAACATCCTCTCGCTGCTGGGCGACAACCGCATGCAGGTGCGGGTGGCCGGGCTGGACGACTCGCAACTGCTGGAGGCCCTGCAGAAGATCGCCAACCGTATCACCACCGGCATGGTGATCGCCGCGCTGATCATGGCCTCGGCGCTGGTGATGCGTGGCGGAAGCGGGAGCGGGCCGACGCTTTTCGGCTATCCGGCGATCGCCCTGGTGCTGTTCCTGGTCGGCGCGGGCCTGGGGCTCTACGTGGTGGGCAGCGCCCTGCTGCGCGACCGCCGCGCCCGCCCGCGCGAGCAGCGCGCCCCCCGCTGAACCACGGCCCGGTCGGGCCCGGGCCCGGTGGCCGCGGTCGGATAGAATGGGCGGCTGGATCCGCTGCATCTTTCTGCCCATGTCCTCCCCCTTCGGTGCCGAAACCGTGCTGGACGTCCGCCACTGGACGGACGCCTACTTCAGCTTCACCACCACCCGCGACCCGGGCTTCCGCTTCGACAACGGCCAGTTCGTGATGATCGGCCTGGAGGTGGAGCAGCCCGACGGCCGGATGAAGCCGCTGCTGCGCGCCTACTCGGTGGCCAGTGCCAACTGGGAGGAACAGCTGGAGTTCTTCTCGATCAAGGTGGCCGAAGGCCCGCTGACCTCGCGGCTGCAGCACGTGAAGCCCGGCGACAAGGTCCTGGTCGGGCGCAAGCCCACCGGCACCCTGCTGATCTCCGACCTGCACCCGGGCCGCAACCTGTACCTGCTGGGCACCGGCACCGGCGTCGCTCCCTGGCTGTCGATCATCCGCGACCCGGAGACCTACGAGCGCTTCGAGCGGGTGGTCGTCTGCCACGGCGTGCGCCATGCCGAGGACCTCGCCTACCGCGACTACATCACCGAAGAACTGCCCCGGCACGAGTTCCTCGGCGAGTTGGTCGCGGGGAAGCTGATGTACTACCCGACGGTCACCCGCGAGCCGTTCACCCACGAGGGCCGCGACCACCGCGGCCGGCTGACCGACGCCATGGCCAGCGGGGTGATGATGCGGAACCTGGGCCTGGACCCGCTGGACCCGGAGCACGACCGGGCGATGATCTGCGGCAGCCCGGCGATGCTGGCGGACTTCCGCACCCTGCTCGACGGCCGCGGCTTCCAGGCCTCGCCGCGGATCGGCAGCCCCGGCAGCTACGTGTTCGAGCGGGCGTTCGTCGAGAAGTAGGAGGCTTCGGCACGGCTGTCAACCCGTGACGCGCGGCCGGCCGCCGGCCAGAATCGCGCTCCCTCGTTGATTGCAGCCCTGCCATGCCCGAGTCCAGCCGCCTGCTCGCCGACCAGATCGCCCGCACCATCGCCGCGGAGATCGGCGCCCAGCCGGCGCAGGCCACCGCCGCCATCGCACTGCTCGACGAAGGCGCGACCGTGCCCTTCATCGCCCGCTACCGCAAGGAAGTCACCGGCGGCCTGGACGACACCCAGCTGCGCAACCTGGAGACCCGGCTCGGCTACCTGCGCGAGCTGGAGGACCGCCGCGCGGCGATCCTGGCCAGCATCGACGAACAGGGCAAGCTGACCGGCGATCTGCGCGCCGACATCGAGGCCGCCGACAGCAAGTCGCGGCTGGAAGACCTCTACCTGCCCTACAAGCCCAGGCGGCGCACCCGCGCGCAGATCGCCCGCGAGGCCGGGCTGGAGCCGCTGGCCGACGGCCTGCTGGAAGATCCGGCCCGGGTACCCGAGGCATTCGCCGCCGGCTTCGTGGACGCCGAAAAGGGCGTCGCCGACTCCAGGGCCGCGCTGGAAGGCGCCCGGGCGATCCTGATGGAGCGCTGGGGCGAGGATGCCGGGCTGGTCGGCGGGCTGCGCGACTGGTTGGCCGAGATCGGCCAGGTCCGCGCGCGGGTGGTCGAGGGCAAGGAGGCCGAGGGTGCCAAGTACCGCGACTACTTCGACCACGCCGAACCGCTGGCGAAGATCCCTTCGCACCGCATGCTCGCGCTGCTGCGCGGACGGCGCGAGGAGTTCCTGACCCTGGACCTGGACCCCGGTACCGATGCCGAGGCCGGGCACGCCCAGGGGGCGGGACGGGTGGCGGTCCACGCCGGCATCGCCGACCGCGGCCGCGCGGCGGATACCTGGCTGCTGACCGCCTGCCGCCTGGCCTGGAAGGCGCGCCTGCACCTGCACCTGATGCTCGACCTGTTCAACCAGGCCCGCGAGAAGGCGGAAGCCGAGGCGATCGAGGTCTTCGGCGACAACCTCAAGGACCTGCTGCTGGCCGCCCCGGCGGGTCCGAAGACGGTGCTCGGGATCGACCCGGGCATCCGCACCGGCTGCAAGGTCGCGGTGGTCGATGCCACCGGCAAGCTGGTCGCCACCGAAACCATCTACCCGCACGAGCCGCGCCGCCAGTGGGACCAGTCGCTGCAGGTGCTGGCGAAGCTGTGCCGGCAGCACGGCGTGGCGCTGGTGGCGATCGGCAACGGCACCGCCAGCCGCGAGACCGACCGTCTGGCCGCCGAGCTGCTCAAGGGCCTGCCGGAACTGAAGATGCAGAAGATCGTGGTTTCCGAGGCCGGCGCCTCGGTGTACTCGGCCTCCGAGACCGCCGCGCGCGAGTTCCCGGAGCTGGACGTGTCGCTGCGCGGCGCGGTCTCGATCGCCCGCCGGCTGCAGGACCCGCTGGCCGAACTGGTCAAGATCGAGCCCAAGGCGATCGGGGTCGGCCAGTACCAGCATGACGTCGACCAGCTGCGCCTGGCGCGCACGCTGGATGCCCGGGTCGAGGACTGCGTCAACGCGGTCGGGGTGGACGTGAACACCGCGTCGGCCGCCCTGCTCTCGCGCGTGGCCGGACTGTCGGCGACGGTGGCCGGCAACATCGTCGTGCACCGCGACGCCAACGGTCCGTTCCGCAGCCGCAAGGGATTGCTGGACGTCCCGCGGCTGGGCGCCCGCACCTTCGAGCAGTGCGCCGGCTTCCTGCGCATCCGCGACGGCGAGCAGCCGCTGGATGCGTCAGCGGTCCACCCGGAGGCCTATCCGGTGGTGGAGCGGATCGTGAAGGCCAGTGGCCGCGGCGTCGGCCAGCTCATCGGCGACGCCACCTGGCTGCGCGGCCTGCGGCCGGAAGACTTCACCGACGACAGTTTCGGCGTGCCGACGGTGCGCGACATCCTGGGCGAGCTGGAGAAACCCGGCCGCGACCCGCGCCCGGAATTCAAGGCCGCGACCTTTGCCGAAGGGGTCGAGGACATCCGGGACCTGCGGCCCGGGATGGTGCTGGAGGGCGTGGTGAGCAACGTGGCCGCATTCGGCGCGTTCGTCGACATCGGCGTCCACCAGGACGGCCTGGTGCACATCTCCGCGCTGGCCGACCGCTACGTCAAGGACCCGCGCGAGGTGGTCAAGGCCGGCGACGTGGTCAAGGTGAAGGTGCTGGAGGTCGACGTGGCCCGCAAGCGCATCGCCCTGACCCGGCGCCTGGAAGACGAGCCGGGCGGGCAGCGGCGCCCCGCGGCGGCGGCCGGCAACGATCGGCCGGGGCCCCGTCCGGGAGGCCGCCCCGCCAGCCGCTCCGGCGCCGGCGCCCCGAGGCAGGCGGCCCCGCCCGCCAACAACGCCCTGGCCGCCGCCTTCGCCCGCGCGAAGCGGGACTGACCCGTCCGGCGCAGTACGCCATGCACGATCGGGCCGCTGGCACCGCGGGTGCCTTTAGTCATGGGGTGAGGGGGACCGGGTTCCGTTAGGATCAGGTGGTTTTTCACCAAGACGGGACACCCGCATGAAGCATCCTCTCGCACTGGCCCTTGCCATTGCCCTGTCCGGTTCCCTGGTCGGCTGCGCCGCCGACGCGCAGGACGAAACCGCGCAGACCGAAAACGTGAACGAAGCCAACCCGCTGTTCGCCGAAAGCCCGCTGCCGCTGCACTACCCGCAGTTCGACAAGATCGAGGACAGCCACTATGGCCCGGCCTTCGATCGCGGCATGGCCGAGCACCTGGCCGAGATCGAGGCGATCGCCAACAACGAAGAGCCGGCGAGCTTCGACAACACCATCATCGCGATGGAGAAGTCCGGCGAGCTGCTGGGCCGCGTGTCCACGGTCTTCTTCAGCCTGGCCGGGGTCGAGAACAACGACGCCAAGAAGGCCATCCAGGCCGAGTACGCGCCGAAGCTGTCGGCACACCGCGATGCGATCAGCCTGAATCCGGCGCTGTTCGAGCGCATCCAGGCGCTCTACGACCAGCGCGACACGCTGGGCCTGGACGCCGAGGGCGTGCGCCTGGTCGAGCGCTACCACACCGATTTCGTGCGCGCCGGCGCCAAGCTCTCCGATGCCGACAAGGCCCGCCTGAAGGAGATCAACGGCGAGCTGGCGAAGCTGGGCACGCAGTTCAGCCAGAACGTGCTGGCCGAGGTCAACGACTCGGCGGTGGTGGTCGACAGCCGCGAGGAACTGGCCGGTCTGACCGATGAGCAGATCGACGCCGCCGCCCAGGATGCCGCCAGCCACGACCTGGACGGCAAGTACCGGATCGCCCTGCTCAACACCACCGGCCAGCCGCCGCTGGCGCAGCTGGAGAACCGCGAGCTGCGCGAGCGCATCTTCAAGACCTCGGTCGCCCGCGGCAGCCGTGGCAACGAGTACGACAACACCGGGATCATCTCCCAGGTGCTGAAGCTGCGCGCCGAGAAGGCGAAGATGCTCGGCTACCCGACCTACGCCGCCTACGTGCTGGCCGACGAGACCGCCGGCACCCCCGAGGCGGTGAGCGCGATGCTCGACCAGCTGGCCCCGGCCGCGGTCGCCAACGCCCGCAGCGAGGGCGCCACCCTGCAGGCGATGATCGACCGCGAGCAGGCCGCCAAGGGCGAGCCCAGCTTCAAGCTCGAGCCATGGGACTGGGCGTACTACACCGAAAAGGTCCGCGCCGACCAGTACAACTTCGACGAAAGCCAGCTCAAGCCGTACTTCGAGATGAAGAGCGTGCTCGAGGACGGTGTGTTCTACGCCGCGGGCAAGCTCTACGGCCTGAGCTTCAAGCAGCGCACCGACCTGCCGGTCTACAACCCGGACGTGCTGGTCTACGACGTATTCGACGAGGACGGCAGCCAGCTGGCGATGTTCCTGTTCGATCCCTACGCGCGACCGTCCAAGCGCGGCGGGGCGTGGATGAACTCCTACGTCGACCAGTCCGAACTGACCGGCGACCTGCCGATCGTCGCCAACCACCTCAACATCACCAAGCCCTCCAGCGGCCCGACCCTGCTGACCTGGGACGAGGTCACCACTGCGTTCCACGAGTTCGGCCACGCCCTGCACGGCATGTTCTCCGACGTGAAGTACCCGTATTTCAGCGGCACCAGCGTGCCGCGCGACTTCGTCGAGTTCCCGTCCCAGGTCAACGAGATGTGGGCCGACTGGCCGGAAGTGCTCGCCAACTACGCCAAGCACTACAAGACCGGCGAGGCGATGCCGAAGGAGCTGCTGGACAAGGTGGTCGAGACCGCCAAGTTCAACCAGGGCTTCGCCACCACCGAGTACCTGGGCGCGGCGATGCTCGACCAGAGCTGGCACCGGCTCGACGCCGACCAGATCCCCGCCGCCGACGGCGTGATGGCGTTCGAGGCGAAGGCGCTGAAGGACAACGGCACCGACTACGCGGCGGTCCCGCCGCGCTACCGGACCCCGTACTTCAGCCACATCATGGGCGGCTACGCGGCCGGCTACTACGCCTACATCTGGTCGGAGGTGCTGGACGCCAACACCGTCGCCTGGATCGAGGAGAACGGTGGCCTGACCCGCGCCAACGGCGACCGCTTCCGCCAGACCCTGCTGTCGCGCGGCGGCAGCAAGGACGCGCTGCAGCTGTTCCGCGACTTCGCCGGGCACGAGCCGGAAATCCAGCCGCTGCTGGTCCGCCGTGGCCTGGACGCGCCGGTTTCCGACGACTCGGCCGTCCCGGGCGGCCAGGCGCAGGAGCCGGTGCCGCCGCAGGGCTGAGGTCTGCCGCAGCAGTGGACGAAGGCCGCCCGGAGCAATCCGGGCGGCCTTTTTCATGGCAACGACCCGGAGGCCGCCTCAGCCGGGGTCGGTCACCGCTTCCGCACCGGGTACATCGCTGCCCAGCCCGCCCTCGAACAGGTTGCGCAGCTCGGGCGCCACCACCGGCAACAGCACCGGGGCGGGCACGTCGACCTGCAGCACCCCCTCCGAGTACGGCGCCACCTGGTAGGGCGGAAAGATGAAGCGCAGCCCCGACAATCGGCCGCCGGCGCCGGCGAGGGGCTCGAACTGGTCGAAGTTGCCGGCCTCGGGCGCCGTCCCCTCGTCGATCATCCGGGCCCCGGTACGCAGCAGCTGCTGGCGGTCTTCGGCCTCCAGCCCGGTCGCGTCCACCCGCGCCGGGAGCGCCTCGTGCAGCTGGCCGCGTATGTAACCGGCGATGTCGGCCCAGCCCGCGGGGGTGGGCACCAGCCGTTCGGCGGTGAGCATGCGCTGCTGCTGCGGCAGCCAGACGAACCGCGCGACCAGCGGCATGCCGTGCGCACCGCCGGTATAGGTACTGCCGTCGGCGGCATAGGCGGCCACGGCGGGCGTGACCAGCAGTTCGGAGAACGCCAGCGACAGGTCGTACATGGGCGGCGGGTCACCCGGGCCGGCAAGCTGGCGACGCCCGGCGACCGCCTCCATCAGCTCGGCGCGGGCCGCATCGGCATACGCCTTCATCGCTGCGGCCACGCCCGGGTAGCGCTCCGCCGACTCCGGATAACTGATGCCGATCATGTAGTCCGGAGTGGCTTCGCTGACTTCCGCCAGCGCCACCGGCCCGGCGGGAACGGGATCCGCCGCGGGTGGCGGCATGTCCGTGCTCCGGCTGTCCACCGCGGTCCCCGGATCATCCCGGCTGCAGCCGGCCACGGCCATTGCCAGGGCGGCGCCGGTCACCAGCGCCAAGTAGCTCATCCGGGGTTTCGTCATCGGGTGGTCCCTCCTGTTGCGAGGGACCTTATCGGCGCCTGCGTGATGCACGGATGCAGGCGTGCCGACCCTCAGAGCACCAGGTCGGCCACCTCGCCGTGGCGCTCGGCCCAGGCCGCCGCGTACGAGCACTGCGGGCTGACCAGCCAGCCGAACCGGCGGGCCTGTTCGAACGCCTCGGCCACCAGCCGGCCGGCAATGCCGCGGCCGCTGACTTCGCTCGGGACCAGGGTGTGGGTGATCACCATCACGTTGTCCTGCAGCCGGTAATCCAGCCAGGCCTCGTGCCCGCCGACGCGAGTCACCAGGCGCTGGTTGGCCGGCTCGTGCTCGACAGTGAGCTCGCCGGCCACGATCTCGTCGGAAACCCTTTCGTCGGGTGCCATGCTGTCGTCCTCAGCGGCTGTCGCGCCGGCCCTGGTTGTGCCGGTCGGTGGTGCTGATGCTGCCGTGGGTGCCCTGCAGCCGTGCCTCGCCCTCGTGCAACTCCTGGGCCTTCACCCTGGCCTGGTCCGACTGGAAACCGGGATCGCCCGGCTGGTCGGGCTGCACGGCGCGGGCCTGCTGCGCGTCTTCCTGTTTGCGCTGCAGCAGTTCACGGGTGTTGGCCATCGCCTGTTCCGGGGTGATCGTCTTCCCCTGGCCGCTGTTCTCGCCCTGGTTGCTCATGTACGCGCCTCCTGTGGTGGGTCGGCCATTCGATATCACCGGCGGCATTCATTCCCGGTGAGCACCGGGGCCGCTCAGCCGAACGAGGGGCGCGCCAACTCGCGCAGGAAATGGGCGCCGATCCGCGGCTCCATCAGCAGCATGAACAGCACGCCGTAGATGGCCCCCGACAGGTGGGCACTGTGGTTGACGTTGTCGGTGCCCTGCCGGTCCATCCAGAACGAATATCCGACGTAGAACACGCCGTACAGGATCGCCGGCACCGGCAGGAAGAACACGAAGATCAGCTGCCATGGGTTGAACAGGATGAAGGCGAACAGCACTGCCGACACCGCACCGGAGGCACCGAGGCTACGGTAGCGCGCGTCGTGCCGGTGGCGCAGCCAGGTCGGCAGGATCGCGATCACGATCGCCGACAGGTAGAACAGCACGAAGCCGACCGGGCCGATCATCGCCGTCACCAGCTGCTCGGCGAAACGGCCGAAGAAGAACAGCGTGATCATGTTGAACAGCAGGTGCTGCCAGTCGGCGTGGATGAAGCCGTGGGTCAGCAGGCGGTCGTACTGGCGCTGGCGGTCGATCGCCGGCGGCCACAGGATCAGCCGCTCCAGCAGCCGCGGGCGCTGCCAGGCCTGCCAGGAGACCAGCACTGTCACCGCGATGAGCACGAGGGTCAGCATCGGTCAGGCCTCCCGGTAGTTGTCGGCCATGCGGTAACGACGCGCATAGAGCCCGAATGCCAGCGCCGCCAGCAGCGCGAACACGGCGAAGAAGAACATCTGGAAGGCCGCGGTACTGAGCCCGGTGGTGGCGATGGAGCCGGTCACCGTGTCGTTGCGGACCGCGGCATTGGCCAGCAGCACCCACAGGTTGCCGATGGTGGTGGTCAGGTTCCAGAAGCTCATCACCACGCCCTTCATCGCCTGCGGTGCCTGGCTGTAGGCGAATTCCAGCCCGGTGGCCGAGACCAGCACCTCGCCGAAGGTCAGCAGTGCGTAGGGCAGCACCTGCCAGACGATCGACATCGCATTGCCGCCGTCCATCGCCACCTGGATGCCGCCGATGACGATCCAGGCCAGTCCGCTGAAGGCGATGCCGGCGGTCATCCGCCGCAGCGCGGTCGGCTCCCAGCCCAGTCGCTTGAGCGCGGGGTACAGCACCAGGTTGTTGAACGGGATCAGCAGCATCACCAGCGCCGGGTTCAGCGCCTGCATCTGCGAGGCGACGAACCAGTCCGGCTTGGTCATCGCGGTCCCCTGGATCACCCAGGTCGAGGCCTTCTGGTCGAACAGCGAGTAGAACGGCGTGGTCAGGGCGAAGATCACCAGCACCCGCAGCACGTTGCGCACTCCGTCGACCGCCTCCGGCGGATGCACCCCGCGGGCCCGGTCCAGCTGCATCCAGGCCCCGCCACCGACACCGGCCAGCAGCGCCACCAGGGCGATGCAGAAGGCGATCACGAAACCCAGCGACGGGATCAGCGCGAACGAGGCGGCGGCCAGCACCGCGCCCGCGAGCGCCAGCCAGAGCCCGGGACGGCCCTGCCCCGGCACCTCCCGGGTCAGGGCGGTGCGGATCACGCTGGAGAACGAGTCCGGATCCGCGGTCGTGGCCGGCGGCACCATCACGTAGTGCCTGCGCCCCAGCCAGAACACCAGGGTGGCGATGAACATCAGCAGCCCGGGGATGCCGAACGCCACGCTGGCGCCGAAGTGCCTGAGGAACAGCGGCATCAGCAGCGAGGCGAACAGCGAGCCGAAGTTGATGATCCAGTAGAAGCCGTCGAAGACCACCTTGGCCAGGTGCTTGTTGGACTGGTCGAACTGGTCGCCCACGAACGAGGCCACCAGCGGCTTGATGCCGCCCGCACCCAGTGCGATCAGCCCCAGGCCGGCGAAGAAACCGGTGCGGTTGTCCTCGAACAGCGCCAGGCAGGCGTGGCCGGCGCAGTAGATGAGGCTGAACCACAGGATGGTGTTGTACTTGCCGAAGAACCGGTCGGCCAGCCAGCCGCCCAGCAGCGGGAAGAAGTACACCCCGATCATGAAGGAGTGCATCAGGTCCTTGGCCACCAGCTCCCGCTCGCCGCCCTCCATGATGTGCTGCAGCAGGGTCGAGGTGATCAGGAACTGCACCAGGATGTTGCGCATCCCGTAGAAGCTGAAGCGCTCGCAGCCCTCGTTGCCGATGATGAAGGGGATCTGGCGCGGGAAACGGCCCCTGGCAGCCGGCACGGCGGGGATCTGGGACATCGGTCGAGAGTTCCGGGCGAAAGCGGCAAGGGTACCGGAAGGCCGGCCCGTTCCGCGCTGTGACCACTGGCCGTTGCGCCGCCTCGGGCAGGCCCGCGAGCGGGTACCATGCCCGGCTTCGAGAACACCCCGGGGATACCTGATGACGACCGCCCGCCTCGCCCTGCCGGCGCTGCTCTGCCTGGCGGGCCTCGCCCTGCCCGCCCCGTCGCGCGCCGAGGCTCCGCTCACCACCCATTCCGAGCGCAGCGGCTTTGTCGAGACCGGCCGCTACCCCGAGGTGATCGAACTGTGCGGGGCCTTCGCCGCCCGCTACCCGGACGCGGTGCGCTGCACCGACTTCGGCACCAGCCCGCAGGGCCGGCCGATGAAGGCGCTGGTGGTCAGCCAGTCCGGCGCCTTCACCCCGGAGCAGGCCCGGGCGCAGGGCCTGCCGGTGACCCTGATCCAGGGCGGCATTCACGCCGGCGAGATCGACGGCAAGGACGCCGGATTCCTGGCCCTGCGCCAGCTGCTGGAGGGCGAGGTCTCGCCGGGCGTGCTGAAGATGCAGGTGTTCGTGTTCGTGCCGGTGTTCAACGTCCCGGGCACTGCGTGACGGCACCATCGACGCGCTGGCCGGGTCCGGCTCGTTGCCGCTGCCGTTCTACCCCTCCTTCGTGCAGTACGACAACCCGGCCTCGGGTTTCGAGGACGACGTGTCACCGCCGCGCTTCTCCCACGGCTACATGCCGCTGCGCAACCGGCTCGGGATGCTGGTGGAGACCCACTCGTGGAAGGAGTACCCCGAGCGCGTGGCGATCACCCGCAACACGATCGTCGCGGTGCTCGACCTGGTCGCCGCCCACGGGGCGCGCTGGCACGGCCTGGCGCGCGAGGCCGATGCCCGGGCCGTGCGCATCGGCGGCCAGCCGGTCGAGCTGGACTACCAGGCCGGCGAGGCCTGCCGGCGGGTCGACTTCCGCGGCTACGAGTACAGCCGCACTCCGTCGGAGGTCTCCGGCGCGACCATGACCCGGTACGACGAGACCGCGCCGCAGGTCTGGAACGTCCCGCTGTGCGACGACATCCAGCCTTCGCTGGTGGTCGACGCGCCCGGGGCCGGCTACCTGGTGCCGGCCGAGCACGCCGGCCGCGTGGCCGGCAAGCTGGACCTGCACGGCGTCGGGTATACGCGCCTGGAGCAGCCGCTCCGGGATGCCCGGGTGGCGGCTTTCCGCGCCGATACGGTGGAGTTCGCGCCGCGCCCGATGGAAGGCCACCAGCGCGTGACGCTCGCCGGGGACTGGGAGGCCGAGTCGCACGACCTGGCCGCCGGCGCGCTGTTCGTGCCGATCGCCCAGCCGCGCGCGCGCATGGCGATGGCATTGCTGGAGCCGCAGGCGCCGGACTCGCTGGCCGCCTGGGGCTGGTTCAACAACGCCTTCGAGCGCAAGGAATACATGGAGTCCTACGTCGCCGAGCAGGTCGCCCGCGAAATGCTGGGCGACCGCCGGGTCAAGGCCGAATTCGAGCGCCGGCTGCGCGAGGACCCGGAGTTCGCGGCCGACGCGCAGGCCCGGCTGGAGTTCTTCTACCGGCGCCACGAGTCCTGGGACGACCGGTTGAACCTGTACCCGGTACTGCGGGTGGACCGGGCGCCACGGCGCTGATCCCTCGGAGGCCAGAGGCGCATGTCATTGCCGACATCTCAGAATTAAGAATGCTCTCAGCAACTTCCTCAGCGACAAAGCGGGAACGTTCGACGGAGATGACGTGGCTGAGCTTCGGGAACACGGAGCACATGGGCAAGCGCAAGCGGAGGCGGAGGCGGAGCGAGATCTTCCTGGCCGAGATGGAGCAGTGGTGCCGCGGGACGTTGTTGAAGCTGATCACGCAGCACTACGCGAAGATGGGTCGCCCCGGCCGCCAGCCCTACCCGCTGGCGACGATGCTGCGCATCCACTTCCTGCGGCAGTGATAGGCGCTGCGCTGAGTGATCCGGACATGGAAGAGACGTTTGTACGAGATACCGGTAATGCGCCGCTTCGCCCGCTTGGTTGGGCTGGACAACATCCCCGACCAACCCACGACCCTCAAATTCCGGCGTTTGCTGGAAAACGATCTGGCGCCGCAGATCCTGGAGCGGGTGAACGCACTTGGCGCGCAATGGCCAGAGTCTGACGGCAGGCGCGAACATGGTCAACGACCCAGGTGCACAAGCCGCTGCATGACAGTGAGGACACGGTCTGCGGCGATAGCAGTTATACCGGGGCGGACACGCGCGAGGAGTTGCGGGACGTGACAGCGGCGTTCTGGACCGCGGAGAAGCTATCGAAGTTGCGGGCGATGAAGAACCGGCGTGACCGCAAATACACTGAACGCTGGGGAGCACCTCAAAGGCCACCGTGCTGCCGAAGGGGGCATCCGTTCCGGGCGGTCAAGTGGCAGTTCGGCTACCTCAAGGTGCGCTATCGCCATCTGGCGAAGAACATGGCGCAGATGCGCAGCGCATCAGACACGAAGTTGCGGGTCGTGGCGGTGATCCGCCGCTGGCCACAGGCCTGCTTGGCCTGACGCAGCGCGGCGACCATGCCTTGCTTGAGCGCACTACACGGCTGGACATGGATGGTCGCGTAAATCGGCTCGGCAGGTCAGGCGCAAGGAGCCGGACACTTGCCGCGGCCTAGTGGCAATCTTCTGTGGCGGCAGAAGGCGAGGCGGTCGTGCACGTACTGATAGAGCGAGGTGCCACCGACCAGCAGATAGACGGCGGTTAGCTACTGTCTGACCACTCTATGCGATACCCAAGCATGGCCTTGACACATCCTGAATGACAGTTGAACATGAACAAGCGAGCACACTGCGCTCGCTTGTTCATGCTCATCGACGAAGGAGTGTTACATGAAGCATATTTTGTTTTTAGTGGCGATAGGACTCGGCCTCTTCTTCTCTGTTACCGGTCGCGCCGAAGCGCAGCAGTGGGTCCTCTGCACCAATTGCTCAACAACAGCACAGTTCCAAACTGCGGCGATCTCCAAAGCTCCGGACAGGACCGGAGAGTTTCGATTTGCAGTGGGCAACCCGAACACAGGCACCATGAAGCACGTCATAGTGTTCAAAACCATGCCGGGTGAAGTCCCGCGCGGCGGATCAGCTCCAATTCCGCAGAAACTTACTCTGGGCGGACTAGCAACGGACGCCGTCGGCTTCATCGCTAACGAAGATGAAGCCGCAGTTACCATCCCTGAGGATCCGCAACTGCTCGCAGGGCTGATGGGACCCACGTTTGGTCAAACGAACGCTGTTGTGAGCTCCGCGACTCCAGCGGAACAGCAACAGTTTGGAGCCATTGTAAAGTTGAGCAAAAACTCGATCATGGTCTCCGCACCCAATTCGTCCGGATTTTCGTCGCTCCGTGGCGCGCAAATGGAAGTAGTCAGTCCATTCTTGTATTCAGCGATGGCTGCCGGCGCTAATCCCGCGTGGCAAGCCGCGGAGATCCCCAGTTTTTGGAAGGGATTATTCAATGCCTTAAAAAGCCTCCATGGGAAGGGCCCAACCGCATGCATTGTCTATAGGAATGGCGACAGCGCTTGTTATCAGTTGAACATCATGGATAAAAATGCTGCCCGGTACATTACCGATAGCGGGAAAGATGCGAACGGCCAGCCAATTCCACAGACTGGTGGCATTGGCGGTGGTGGTGGCGGTAGCGGGCTCAATGTACAGCCCAATCGTCCCTCGACCGGATACATCTCGTGGAGTCGACCCTCCAGTAGTTATCTAGTCTGCTCCTACATCGGTGGAAAGCTTCACTCGTGCTACATCCAACCATTGTGAGGCCGCAATGAAGAGAATATTTATCCCTATCGTAGTGATCGCATTAGGTAGCGCAGGTTTTGCAGCGGCAGCGATTCAGTATGAAGCGCGGGCATCAGCTGCCTCGGACGCAGTATCTAGGAAACTAGACGTAGTGGGCTCCATACTTTTGGACGCAGAGGGTCGCATGCGTTCGGATAGTGAAGTAGCTAGTGCAGCGAGGGAGCTATTAGCCATACAGATAATTCTGGCCGGCCAAGAATTTCCAGCAATGACGGAAGATGCTCAGCGACGTGTCCTTGAAACGGTGAAACACGTGGAGCGCCAGGAAGGGTTAACTCGTATTACGGATGAAGGCCTGCAGCGTTGGGCCACAATCACGCGAGAATGCTTGACTTCAAGTGAAATACCCAGATCCTGCGGACTCGAACTTCCATCAAACATTTTGGCGCGGTAACTAGCCGACCGCGACGCCAAGCAGGCGTCGCGGTCATATTCGTTCTAGGCAAAGGTTTTAATCAGGCTATGCCACAGGAACTTTACTTTCTCCATGCAATACTCGCGCTTGTTGATTGAGCATGGTCTCACGCTCTTGAAAAAGAAGGTGAAGTTGCTTTCAGCGTCAATCAAGTACATATCCAATTTCTAGGCCGACCATCCAGTTCCTTCCCGGCGCCGGCTCGTAGAAGCGGCCGTTGCCCTCGTTGACGATCACCGAGCCGATCACGTCGCGGTCGAACAGGTTGTTGATCCGGGCGAAGCCGCGCCACTCCAGTCCGCCGAGCCGGAAGCGGCGCTCGGCGGCCAGGTCGAAGGACGCATAGGCCGGCGCCGACTCGGTGTTGCTGTCGTCCACCCAGACCCGGTCGGAGAACCGGCCTTCGAACATCACGTCGGTGTCGGCCAGCGGGCTCCAGCGCAGCTGGCCCCAGGCGAAGTGCCGGGACAGGCCGGGGATGTTGCGGCCGCCTTCGATGATCAGGTCGTCCGACGCGCACGGCGGCGCCCCGCACAGGGCGAAGTCGTCGACGTACTCGGCGTCGAGGAAGGTGTAGGCGGTGGCGAAACGCCAGGCCGGCGCCAGCTCGCCGGAGACGGCCAGTTCCAGTCCCTGGCGGCGCGTGGTCTCGGCATTGGCGTAGACGCTGCGCCCACCCTGGTTGGCGGCCACTACCAGCTCGTCCGCGGTCCGGCTGTGGAACAGCGCGGCCGAATAGTCCAGCGCGCCGGTGCGACCCCGCAGGCCGAACTCGTAGTTGCGGCTGCGGGCCGGGGCCAGGGTGTCGTTGAGGCCGCTCAGGCCGTCGCTGCGGTAGGCCAGCTCGGCGAACGTCGGGGTCTCGAAACCGGCACCGGCGTTGGCATACACGCTGAGCGTGGGGGTCGCGCGGAACAGCACGCCGGCCACCGGCGAGGTGCGCGAGTACTCCAGCCGCCCGCTGTCGTCGGGATTGGCGTCGGTGACGAAGCGGTCGTCGGACTCGAACCCGACCCGGCTGTGCCGCGCGCCGACGTTGATCCGCCAGCGCTGGGCGGGCGCCCAGTCGGCCTGCACGTACACGTCGCGGCCGGTCACCGCGTTGTCCTCGTCGCGGCGCAACGCGCCGACCACGCCGACGGTGTCGCCGATGAAGTTCTCGTAGCCCAGGCGGCGCTCGTCGGAGACCTCGTGCGAGTACCCGGCGGTCAACGAGAACGGCCGGTCCAGCCACGCGCCCTCCCAGCGCCAGCGCAGGTCGCCGCCGTAGTACCCGCGGTCGAGGTCGATCGCCCCGCCGCCGTGCAGCGGGCGCTCCTGGACGAACACCGGGATCGCCAGCATCTGGGTGGTCTCGCGGCTGCCGGTGTAGGCGGTGAATGCCAGCCCGTGGCCGCCACCCAGCGGCTGCTCGAGGTTGAGTCCGAGCTGGTCCTGGCGCACGGTCTTGCGGGTGTCGAACTGCAGTGCGCCATCACTGGCCGCGCGACGGTCGCCGTCCAGCTGGTCGCGGCTCAGGCCCTGCGGGTCCTGGGCCTTCAGGTCGATCGCATTGGCCAGCAGGGTGTAGTGCCCGCCGCTGGCCAGGGTGCCCTTGAGCAACGCCTGGCCCTGGCGGCGGCTGGCCTTGCTGTGGTCGCGGTAGCCGTCGGTGTCCAGGTCCACCAGGTCGAACAGGAAGCTGCCGTGGTCACCACTGGCCCAGGGCGCGCGGTAGCTGGCCGAGGCCCGGCGCAGGCCATCGGAGCCGGCGATGTACTCGCCGCGCAGCAGCGGGTCGGCGGGGGCATCGGCGGTGAACAGCGAGATCACCCCGCCCGATGCGTTGCCATACAGCGCCGAGAACGGGCCGCGCAGGACCTCGACCCGGTCGGCCGCGTCGAACAGGAAGTGCGAGACCTGGCCCTGCCCGTCCGGCATCGTCGCCGGGATGCCGTCGGTGAACATGCGGATGCCGCGCACGCCGAAGGTCGCCCGGGCACCGAAGCCACGGATCGAGATCTGCTGGTCCTGGGCGTGGTTCTGCCGGTCCCGCGCCACCACCCCGGGGATGCGCTGCACCGATTCGGACAGGTTGATCCCGGGCTGTGCCAGCCGGATGTCCCTGCCGGTGACGACGTCCACCGCGGCGGGCACCACCAGGGCATCATCGGCCTGGCGGGTGGCGGTCACCACGACGTGGTCGAGCGTGGTCGCAGCCTGGGCCGCCGGATCGCGATCCTGCCCGGCGGGCGCGGCAAGCGCCAGCGGCGCGGCGAGCGCGGCCTGCAACGCGAGCAGCAGGGGGAGGCGGCGGGCGGCCTTGCGGCCATGGCGGGAGGAAACGGGGAGATCGGGCGGCCGGCCCGGCTGGGGCTGATTCAAGACGTCTCCGGAGGGATCTGGGGGACCGGCCATTGTCGGCCGCCGGGACCCTCGCATGGACGGGCGTGATGGCACTGTCCATTCCGTTCAGGAAACCAGCTGCCAGGCCCCCGCTCATGCATCGGCTTGCGGCCGGACCCGGAACGCCAGGCTGATCCGCGGACCCACCGCTTGCCGCGTCTTCGGCACCCCGTGCTGGTGGGTCAGCTGCGAGCGATAGCTCATCAGCAGCACGCTGCCGGGCTCAAGCTCCACCTGCAGGGAACGGCGGGGTGGCGTGTTCGGGCGGATCGACATCCGCCGCGCCGCGCCGAGCGAGAGCAGGACCACCGGGTGGCCCGGCACCAGCATGTGCAGCTTGTCGCCGTGCGGCGCGACGCTGTCGTCGCCATCACGATAGAAGTTCAGCCCGACCGCGTTGAAGGGCTCGTCCACCACCTCGCGTACCGCCGTGAACGCGGCGCCCAAGGCGGCCGGAAGTCCCGGATCGGCAAGCCACCACGAGGCCACCAGCCTTGGCACCTCGACCACCCGTTCGTACATCAACCGACGCTGCGATTTCCAGGCGATGCCGTCGCGCAGGGCGTCGAACCATGCTTCGGCGGTCGCGGGATCCACCACGCCGGGACGGTAGCGCACGCCGCCCCCGGGATCGTCGAACAGCCGTTGCCAGCCTTCCGCCGGAGCGGCAGGCTGGAACAGCGACGGCTGGAACCCGGCATCGCGTGGCACCGCGGTGACCTCAGCCGTCCAGTTCCGCCCAGCGCGCGTAGGCGGCATCGAGTTCCGCCTGGACCCGTGCCACGTCCGCGGCGTGGGCGGTGATCGCCGCCGCGTCGCGCTGGTAGAACGCCGGGTCGTTCATCCCGGCCGTCAGCGCCGCCAGCTTCGCCTCGAGTGCCTCGATGGTCCCCGGCAACTGCTCGAGCTCGCGGGCTTCCTTGAAGCCCAGTTTCCGCCTGGCGGGCGCCGCGGTACTGGTGCTCCCGGCCGTCCGTGCCCCGCCTCCCCCGGCGATCGGCGACACCGGCATTGCCCGCTTGCCCGGGCCTGCCTCGACGGGTGCCGCGGGGCGCTGGCGCAGCCAGTCGCTGTAGCCACCCACGTATTCCCCGACCCGGCCGCCGCCTTCCATCACCAGGGTCGAGGTCACCACGTTGTCAAGGAAGTCGCGGTCATGGCTGACCAGCAGCAGGGTGCCCGGGTAGTCGCCCAGCAATTCTTCGAGCAGTTCGAGCGTCTCCACGTCCAGGTCGTTGGTCGGCTCGTCCATCACCAGCAGGTTCGACGGCTGGGCGAACAGCTTGGCCAGCAGCAGGCGGTTGCGCTCGCCACCCGACAGCCGGGTGATGGGCGCACGGGCGCGCTCGGGCGTGAACAGGAAGTCCTGCAGGTAGCCGATCACGTGCTTCTGCCGGCCACCGACCTCGACGAACTCGCGGCCCTCGGACACGTTCTCCAGCGCGTTCCAGTCCTCGCGCAGGGTGGCGCGGTACTGGTCGAAGTAGGCCACCTGGAGGTTGCTGCCCAGGCGCACCTCGCCGGCGGTGGGCTCCAGCTCGCCGAGCAGGGTCTTGAGCAGGGTGGTCTTGCCGCTGCCGTTGGGGCCGATCAGGCCGATCCGGTCGCCGCGGAACACCGTGGTCGACACGTCGTCCAGCAGCTTGCGCCCGCCGTAGTCGAAGCAGACGTGCCGGGCCTCGATCACCTTCTTGCCGGAACTCTCCGCCTGGGCGAAGTCCATCTTGACGTTGCCGGTGTGTGCCCGGCGCTCGGCGCGCTCGTTGCGCATCGCCTTGAGCCGGCGCACGCGGCCTTCGTCGCGGGTCCGCCGGGCCTTGATGCCCTGGCGGATCCAGACCTCTTCCTGGGCCAGCAGCTTGTCGAAGCGGGCGTTCTCCTGCGCCTCGGCATTCAGGCGTTCCTCGCGGCGGCGCTCGTAGTTGGCCCAGTCGCCGGGCCAGCTGGTCACCTGGCCACGGTCGATCTCCACGATCCGCGTCGCCAGCGCGCGCAGGAAGCGCCGGTCATGGGTGACGAACACCAGCGCGCCCTGCCAGGACTTGAGGAACTGCTCCAGCCAGTCGATCGACTCGATGTCCAGATGGTTGGTCGGCTCGTCCAGCAACAGCAACTCGGGTGCCGACACCAGCGCGCGCGCCAGCAGGACGCGGCGTTTCATGCCGCCCGACAGTCCGGCGAATGGTGCATCGCCATCCAGCCCGAGCTTGTCCAGGGTCTCGGCGACGCGCTGGTCGGCGCTCCAGCCCTGCGCGGCGTCGATCTTCGCCTGCACCGCGGCCATGGCGTCGGCGTCGAACTCCTCGGCGTGGCTGATGCGGTGGAACTCGGCCAGCCAGCCACCCAGCTCCCCCATTCCGGCGGCAACCACGTCGAACACCGCGCCGCTGGCGTCGGCGGGCACTTCCTGCTCGAGCCGGGTGATCCGCGCGCCGCCTTCGCGGCGGATCTCCCCGTCATCGGGGTTCAACTCGCCGGCGAGCAGCTTGAGCAGGGTGGACTTGCCGGCGCCGTTGCGGCCGATCAGGGCGACGCGCTCACCCGGGGCGATGGAAAGGGCCACGTCTTCGAGCAGCAGCGGGCCGCCGACGCTGTAGTCGACGTTGTGGAGGGTGATCAGGGGCATGGGGAGGGATTGTAGGGGCAAGGAACGTTCCTCGTTCCTCACTCCCCGCTCTCACGAGCTGCATGAAAGCATCGAACACCCCGCCCGCTCCCGCGCCCATTCCGGCCGCTTCCCCGCATACGCCTCCCGCCCCGGCTGGTCCTCGTACGGCCGGCGCATGACCTCGAGCACTTCGCGCACGCCGGACGGGTCGCCCTGCTCCGCCCGGTCGATGGCCTGCTGCGCCAGGTAGTTGCGCAGCACGTAGCGGGGATTGGCCAGGCGCATGCGCTCGCGGCGGGCGCCCGGTTCCCGCGGGTCGGCGGCGAGGCGGGCGCGGTAGCGCGCCAGCCAGTCCTGCAGCGCTTGCCAGCCGGCCTCGCGCCTGGCCGGATCGTAGAAGGCCCCGGCGAAGAGGACGGCTTCGGCCTGTGGGTCCGGGTCCGCGGGCAGGTCGCCGAGGGCGCGGAATAACAGGGTCATGTCGACCTCGGTGGCCGCCATCCAGTCCTGGAGGGTGCGCATGAGGGCGTCGTCCCCGTGGCGGAACCCGGCCAGGCCCAGCTTGCGGGCGGTGACGTCCTGCTCGGCGGCTTCGTAGGCGTCGACGTAGGCGGCCAGGCCTTCCTGCAGCGGGGCGACATCGGCGAACAGTGGCGAGAGGGCGCCCGCCAGCCGTCCCAGGTTCCAGTACGCGACCGCCGGCTGCTGGCCGAAGCGGTAGCGCCGGCGCTGGGCGTCGGTGGTGTTGGGGGTCCAGTCGGGATCGTAGTCGTCGATCCAGCCGTACGGCCCGTAGTCGATCGTCAGCCCGAGGATCGACAGGTTGTCGGTGTTCATGACGCCGTGGACGAAGCCCACCCGCATCCAGTCGGCCATCAGTCGCGCGGTGCGCACCGCGACTTCGGCGAACCACGCCGCCACCAGCGCCTCGCCCTCGCCTTCCAGGTGCGGGAAATCGCGGCGGATGCAGAACTCCACCAGCTGCCGCAACAGGCCGGTATCGCCGCGCGAGGCCGGAAGCTCGAAGCTGCCGAAGCGCAGGAAGGACGGCGCGGTCCGCACCACCACCGCGCCGGGCTCCGGCGCGGGGTGGCCGTCGTAGAACATGTCGCGCACCACCTCCTCGCCGGTGGCCAGCAGCGCCAGCGCGCGGGTGGTCGGGATGCCCAGGTGGTGCATCGCCTCGCTGCACAGGAACTCGCGGATCGACGAGCGCAGCACCGCCCGGCCGTCGGCGCCACGCGAGTACGGCGTGCGGCCGGCGCCCTTGAGCTGCAGTTCCCAGCGCCCGCCGACCGCATCGACGGTCTCGCCCAGGCTGATCGCGCGCCCGTCGCCCAGCTGCCCGGCCCAGTGGCCGAACTGGTGGCCGCCGTAGTTGGCCGCGAACGGCTGCATGCCGGGCAGCAGCCGGTTGCCGGCGAACACCTGGGCGAACTCCGGCGACAGGACCTCCCCGGCGGCCAGGCCCAGTGCCGTCGCCATCTCGCGCGAGTACGCAAGCACCCGCGGTGCGGCGACCGGCGTGGGCATCACCGGCGACCAGGCTTCGCGGACCTCGCGCACCCGGGGGCCGTGCACCGGGTCGCCGGGCAGTTCGCGAACGAAGGCGTTGTCGAAGCGGAACGAAAGCATGCGGCCATGCTAGGCCGGCGCGCGTGCACCGGGGCTGCACGGCGACTGCACGGGAAACCCGGCTCACGCGGCGGACCACGCCATCCCCGTTAGACTACGCGCCCCCTTTTTACCGGCCTGAGCGCCGTCCGGAGCCGCAATGAGCGCCGACATCCCCACTGCCGGCACCGGCGACGAAAGCCCGGAGACCCCGCTGTTCTCGGCCCTCGGCCTGCCCGAGCCGCTGCTGCGCGCCTCCGCCGACCTGGGTTACGAGCGTCCCTCGCCGATCCAGGCTGCCACCATCCCGCCGCTGCTGGAAGGCCGCGACGTGCTCGGCCAGGCGCAGACCGGCACCGGCAAGACCGCCGCCTTCGCGCTGCCGATCCTGGCCCGCCTGGACCCCACGCAGAAGGCGCCGCAGGCACTCGTGCTGGCCCCGACCCGCGAGCTGGCGATCCAGGTCGCCGAGGCCTTCCAGAGCTACGCCGCCCACCTGCCCGGCTTCACCGTGCTGCCGATCTACGGCGGCCAGAGCTATTACCCGCAGCTGCAGGCGCTCAAGCGCGGCGTGCAGGTGGTGGTCGGCACCCCGGGGCGGATCATCGACCACCTGGACCGCGGCTCGCTGGACCTGTCGCAGCTGCGTTGCCTGGTGCTCGACGAGGCCGACGAGATGCTGCGCATGGGCTTCATCGACGATGTCGAGGCCGTGCTCAAGAAGACCCCGGAAGGCCGCCAGGTGGCGCTGTTCTCGGCGACCATGCCGGTGCAGATCAGGCGCATCGCCCAGACCTACCTCAACGAGCCGGTCGAGATCTCGATCAGGAACAGGACCAGCACGGCGGCCAACATCCGCCAGCGCTACTGGGCGGTCAGCGGGATGCACAAGCTCGACGCGCTGACCCGGATCCTGGAGGCCGAGCCGTTCGAGGCGATGATCGTGTTCGCCCGTACCAAGCTGGGCACCGAGGAGTTGGCCGAGAAGCTGGCCGCCCGCGGGATCGCCGCCGCCGCCATCAACGGCGACGTGCAGCAGGCCCAGCGCGAGAAGACCATCGCCCAACTCAAGGACGGACGCATCGACGTGCTGGTCGCCACCGATGTCGCCGCGCGCGGACTGGACGTGGACCGCATCAGCCACGTCCTCAACTACGACATTCCCTACGACACCGAGAGCTACGTCCACCGCATCGGCCGCACCGGCCGGGCCGGGCGCAAGGGCGAGGCGATCCTGTTCGTGACCCCGCGCGAGCGCGGCATGCTGCGGGCGATCGAGCGCGCGACCCGGCAGCCGATCGAGCAGATGGCGCTGCCGACCATCGACACCGTCAACGAGCAGCGCGTCTCGCGCTTCCTCGACCGCATCACCGAAACCCTCGCCGCCAACGACCTTGCGCTGTACCGCGACCTGGTCGAGCGCTACCAGCGCGAGCACAACGTCCCGGTCGAGGAAATCGCCGCGGCCCTGGCGCGGCTGGCACAGGGCGAACGGCCGTTGCTGCTGGACGCGCCGCGCCAGCCCGAGCGCAAGCCGTTCGAGCGCGCTCCGTTCCAGGGCGGCACGTCCGAGCGCCCACCGCGGGAACGGCCACAGGCCCGCGAGCACACCCGCCCCGCCGCGCCGCAGGGCGCGACAGCGACCGCGCAGCGGCAGCCAGCCTCATCGGCCGGCGACATCGGCGCGGCGGGCAACGCCGGCGAGATGCTGTTCCCCGACGACGCGCCACCGATGCCCACGCGTACCGGCGACACCCCGCCGCGCGGATCCACTCCGCCGCGCGGGACATCCGAGTACGGCAGCGAGACGTTCCGCATCGAGGTCGGCCACGACCACGGCGTCAAGCCGGGCAACATCGTCGGTGCGATCGCCAACGAGGCCGAGCTCGACAGCCGCCACATCGGCCGGATCGACATCCGCGACGACCACAGCTTCGTCGACCTGCCCGAGGGCATGCCCCCGGACCTGCTGCAGTTCCTGAAGAAGGTCCGCGTCGCCGGCCAGCCGCTGCGGATTTCCCGTGCCGGCGAGGAGGCACGCCAGGCGCCGCATGCCCGCCGCGGGCCGCCTCCCCGTGGGCCCAGGCCGCCGCACCGCAATGGTCCGCCGCGCCCGGGCCCGCGCAAGCCGCGTCCGCCGCGCTGACCGGAACAGGGGAACAAGGACAGCAATGATTACCCGCGACACCGGGCGGTTCCTCGCCCTTGCCCGCGAGGCCGCGCCCGATGCGGGGACCGCCACCGCGCGTGCCGCCTTCCTCGTGGCACCGGACGGCTTCCGGCTGGCCGAGCAGTCGGCGGCCGACAACCGCTACATGGCCCCGCGCCGGCGACTTCGATCCCGACGCCGCCTCGCGCCAGCACCGCGAGTTGCACCACGCCTTCGCCGGCGTGCTGCCCATTGTGTGCTTCGCAGGCGATCCGGAAACCCCCGACGCCCTGTTCCCCAACAATGTCTTTGCCACCGCCCCCGGCCGCTACGTGGTCGGACGCATGCGCCACCCGGTGCGCCAGCGCGAGGCCGGGCGCGGGGACATCCGGCGGTTCTTCTCCGACGTGCTCGGTTACCGCGAATACGACCTGTCCACCCAGCCACACGCGTGCGAGCTCACCGGCGCGCTGGTCGTCGACCGTGCCCGTGGGTTGGGCTTTGCCGGGCTGTCCGAGCGCTGCGACGAGGAAGGCGCCCGGCTGATGCACGAGGCGCTGGGGCTGCGGGCGACCTTGATGTTCGAGCTTGCGCCCGGTGAATACCACACCAACGTGGTCCTGGCGGTGCTGGCCGGACGCGCGGCGGTGGTCTGCCCTGCGGGCATCGCCGACCCGGCGGTGGTCGATGCCATCACCACCCTGTACGCGCCACACGTGGTCACCGCCTGTCCGCGCGAGCACGCCGCATTTGCCGGCAACTGCATCGCATTGACACCGGAGACGGTCTGGATGAGCGCCGGTGCCGACCGCGCCCTGTCCGCCGCCAGCCGCGCAACGCTGGTGGCGGCCGGCTTCCAGGTGCGCAGCGTGGAGATCGACGCCATCGAGGCCGGCGGCGGCTCGCTGCGCTGCTGCGTCGGCGAGATCTACTGACTGCGGGCGACATGCGCCGCCCTCACTCCCGCTCCCGCCGCAGCAGCTCGCGCTTGCGCTCCACCCCCCAGCGGTAGCCCGACAGGTCGCCGTCCTGGCGCACCACCCGGTGGCAGGGGATCGCCACGGCCAGCCGGTTGCCTCCGCAGGCGCGCGCCACCGCCCGCACCGCGGCCGGGCGGCCGGTCCGGCGGGCGATCTCGGTGTACGAGGCGGTGCTGCCGACCGGGATCTGCCGCAGGACCTGCCACACCCGTTCCTGGAAGGCGGTGCCGCGCACGTCCAGCGGCAGCTCCAGGCCGATCGCCGGGTCCTCGACGAAGCCAACCACCGCGGCGACCACCGCCTCGAAGCCGGCGTCGCCGCCGACCAGGCCGGCCTTTGGGAACTGGTCCTGGAGTTCGCGCACCAGCCCATCCGGGTCGTCCCCAAGGGCGATCGCGCATATACCCCGCCCGCTGCAGGCGACCAGGATCGAGCCCAGCGAACACTCCCCGACCGCGAAGCGGATCTCGGTGCCGGCGCCGCCGGCGCGGTACTCGCCCGGACGCATCCCCAGGCGCTCGCCGGCGGTCTCGTAGAAGCGGCTGCTGGAGCCGAAACCGGCTTCATGGAGGCCGTCGGTGACCGAACGGGCCTCGCCCAGCCGGTCGCGCAGCAGCTGTGCCCGGTGCGCCCGGGCGTATGCCGCCGGTGTCAGGCCGGTGGCCGCCTTGAACACGCGATGGAAGTGGTGCGGGGCGAGCCCGGCACGCGCCGCCAGCACGTCCAGGCCCGGGCGTTCCGGGGCGTCGCGGATGAACCCGCAGGCCGCCGCCACCAGCTGCGCGTGGCGGGCGGCAACCGCGCTGCGGTCCGGCGCAGCACGGCGACTGGCACGGTAACCGGCCGCCTCGGCCTCGGCGGGGGTGGCGAAGAACTCGACGTTCTCCGGCCGCGGCAGCCGCGCCGCGCTGCTCGGGCGCGCGTACACCCCGGTGGTCCGCACGGCGTAGACGAACTGCCCGTCGGCAGCCGGGTCGCGACGGGTGACTGCCGCCCAGCGGGGGTCTCCGTCGACCGCGCCCGGGCCGGAATCCGGCGGCTTCCGGCCCGGATGTGTCGCCGGGCTGTCGAACGCACTGGCTGGTTTGTCTGTCATTGCACTGGACCTGTCACTGCACCATGCCGTGAAGATAAGCGTCGCCGCCACCGGCCGCACTCCGGTTCTTGCGGTCGAACTCCTCCTCTCGGCCGGGCTCGTATCCTGGTCCTACTCCCTGCGGCTAGACTGGTGCACATGCGCTCCCTGCCGGTCCTGCTTCAGTTGCTGCTCGCCCTCGTGCTGGTCCTCGACGGGATCGGAACGGCCGGGGCGGCGGTGCGCATGCAGGCCGGTGCGAGCGCCGCGCCGGCCATGCACAACACCGGCCATCCGGACGCCCACCAGGATCCGTCCTGTGGGTCCGACTACCAGGCCCCGCCCTGTGGGTCCGACTGCGGGGAGCCGGGCCAGTGCGCCTGTCCCTGCCTGCAGGTGGCAGCGGCGCTCCCCGCCGGACCGGTGCTTGCACCGCTCACCCCGGATCCGGCCCAGGCCCATCCGCGGGTCCACAGCCACGCATCGCCCGCCCTGCCCGGCGTGTTGCGGCCGCCGATCGGCTGAGCGGGGCTGGTGCCGCCCTGGCACCCACCGCCTGTCCCCGCGATCCGGCTGCCCGCCGCGTCGCGCCGGGACTTATCCGCATTCCGCCGGTCGGCCCGTGGCCACCGGCCCGATGGAACACCCCATGTCGATCCACTCCGACTCCCGCGGCGCCGATCCGTCGCGCCGCCGGTTCATCCAGGGCCTGGCCGCCGGTGGCGCCCTCGCCGGCTTCGGCCTGTGGCCGCGCACCAGCCACGGCGTTTCCGCCAGCCACGTTCCCGAGCTGGCCGGAAGCGGATTCCAGCTGGCCATCGGCCAGACCCCGGTGGATTTCACCGGGCGGACCCGCCTGGCGACCACCGTCAACGGCAGCCTGCCGGCGCCGGTCCTGCGCTGGCGCGAAGGCGACACCATCACCCTGCAGGTGGCCAACCGGCTGCGTGACTGGTCCTCGATCCACTGGCACGGACTGATCCTGCCGGCCAACATGGACGGCGTGCCGGGGCTGAGCTTCGATGGCATCCCCCCAGGCGGCTCGTACCTGTACCGCTTCCAGGCCAGGCAATCGGGCACGTACTGGTACCACAGCCATTCGCTGTTCCAGGAGCAGGCCGGGCTGTACGGCGCGATCGTCATCGAACCGCGGGAACCGCCGCCCTACCGCCACGACCGCGAGCACGTGGTGCTGCTGTCGGACTGGACCGACCTGGATCCGGCCGCGCTGTTCCGGCGGATGAAAAAGGACGCCAGCTACGACAACCACTACAAACCCACCGCCGGCGACCTGCTGCGCGATGCCCGCCGGGACGGCCTGCGTGCCGCCCTGCGCGAGCGGCTGGCGTGGGACCGGATGCGGATGACCCCCAGCGACATCTCCGACATCAACGGCCACACCTACACCTACCTGCTCAACGGCACCGCGCCGGCGGGCAACTGGACCGGTCTGTTCCGCCCCGGCGAGAAGGTCCTGCTGCGCTTCATCAACGGCTCGGCGATGACCTACTTCGACGTACGCATCCCCGGCCTGGAGATGACCGTGGTCGCCGCCGACGGGCAGTACATCCACCCGGTCGGCATCGACGAGTTCCGCATCGCCACCGCCGAGACCCTGGACGTGATCGTCGAGCCCCGGGGGCAGGACGCGTTCACCCTGTTTGCCCAGGACTCGGGTCGCACCGGTTTCGCCCTGGGCACCCTCGCGGTCCGCCATGGCCTGCAGGCGCCGGTCCCCGCGCTCGATCCACGCCCGCTGCTGACGATGGACGACATGGGCCACGCTGGCATGGACCATGCCAGCCATGCGGGCCATGGTGCCCCCGCGAAGGCCACGGCCGGGCAGCACGCCCATGCCGGGCACGGCGGCGGCCACGCCAGCAGCGGCGACGGGTCCGGCATGCAGCAGCATCCGCCATCCGAGCACGGCAATCCGCTGGTCGACATGCAGGCGATGACGCTCGGCCCGAAGCTGGACGACCCGGGCATCGGGCTGCGCGGCAACGGACGCCGGGTGCTGACCTACGGCGCCATGCACAGCCTGTCCGGCGATCCCGACGGCCGCGAACCCGGACGCACGGTCGAGCTGCACCTGACCGGGCACATGGAAAAGTTCGCGTGGTCGTTCGACGGCCTCGGGTTCATGGACGCGGAGCCCCTGCGCCTGACGTACGGCGAGCGCCTGCGCATCGTGCTGGTCAACGACACCATGATGTCGCACCCCATCCACCTGCACGGCATGTGGAGCGACCTGGAGGACGAACACGGGCGCTTCCAGCTGCGCAAGCACACCGTCGACATCCCCGCCGGCACCCGGCGCAGCTATCGTGTCCGCGCCGATGCCCTGGGCCGCTGGGCCTTCCACTGCCACCTGCTCTACCACATGGAGGCGGGAATGATGCGCGAGGTACGCGTGGAGGAAAGCGCATGAACCGGCTGCTTCCCTGCACCCTGGTCGCGGCCACGCTCGGCCTGGCGAGCGGCCACCTGCACGCGCAGGACCACGCCCGGCACCCTGGCATGGCGCACCCGCAGGGGCACGCCGGGCATGCCGGCCACGGCGAAGCGCCGGAGCCGGCAACGCCGGTTCCCCCGGTCACCGCCGCCGACCGCACTGCGGCATTCCCGGTGCTCCAGCGACCGATGGAGCATCCCTCCCCCATCAACACCCATCTGTTGTTCGACCGGCTGGAAGCCTGGGATGCCGGCCCCGGCACCGGCCAGGCCTGGGAGCTGGAAGGCTGGATCGGCACCGATCTCGACCGACTGTGGCTGCGTTCGGGGGGCGAGCGCTCCGCGGGAAGTACGCAATCGGCCGACATCGAACTGCTGTACGGCCGGAGCATCTCACCGTGGTGGGATGTCGTCGCCGGGTTGAGGCACGAATTCCAGCCCGGCGCCACGCGCGACTGGCTCGCCTTCGGGATACAGGGCCTGGCCCCCTATCGGGTCGAACTGCAGGCGACCGCCCTGGTGGACCGGTCGGGTCGGTCCGCACTGAGCATGGAGGCGGAGTACGAGCTGCTGCTGACCAACCGGCTGGTCCTCCAGCCGGTCATCGAAGTCGCGCTGTACGGCAAGGACGACCCGGCGCGTGGGATCGGCTCCGGCCTGGCGACAGCCCAATCCGGCCTGCGGCTGCGCTATGAACTCAGCCGCCGGTTCGCGCCGTACGTCGGTGTGACCCATGAGCGCGCCTTCGGGACCACTGCCGACCTGCGCGGCCACGCAGGGGAGCCTGTCCACGACACCCGGCTGGTTGCCGGCGTGCGGTTCTGGTTCTGACCGGCGGGCTACACTCGGCTGCCCACGCATGGCACTCCCGATTCGATGCGCAATCCCCTGCAGGACCAGCTGCTCAAGGCGGGCCTGGCCAAGAAGAGCCAGCTCGCCCAGGCCACCCGCGACCAGAAGCGCAAGCGCAAGGGCGTCGCCCCGCCCACCGCCGGAGACGACGCCGCTGCGGTGGACGCCCGGCGCCTGCAGGCCGAACGCGCCGAGCGCGACCGCACCCTGGCCGCCGAGCGCAACGCGCAGGCCCGCGCCCACGAAGCGCGTGCCCAGGCCCGGCAGATCATCCAGGACCACAAAGTCCCGGTGGACGGTGAGATTCCCTACCGTTTCAGTGACGGTACCCAGATCCGCACCGTGTACGTGAACACCGCCCTTCGCGCGCAGCTGGCCAAGGGCGCGCTGGTGATCGTGCGCCTGGACGACGGCTACGCACTGCTGCCGCAGGCCGCCGGTGAGAAGGTCGCCGCACGGGTCCCGGAGCTGCTGGTGCTCGACAACGCCGCGCAGCCCGACGCATCCGCACCCGAAGGCTCCGACGACGAGTACTACAGCCGGTTCCAGGTCCCCGACGACCTGGTCTGGTGAGCCGGTGGGTGCCTTCGCCACCCTGAAGGTCGCCACGCTCTTCGCGGTCACCGCGCTGGCGGAGATCGTCGGCTGCTGGCTGGTGCTGCTGTGGCGCAAGGAAGCGGCAGGCGCGTGGCTGCTGGTGCCGGCCGCGGCCAGCCTGGCGCTGTTCGCCTGGTTGCTGACCCTGCACCCGGTCGCCTCCGGCCGGATCTACGCCGCCTACGGCGGCATCTACGTGGCGACCGCCTTGGGCTGGCTGGCGTGGGTGGACAAAGTGCCGCTCAACCGCGTGGACGTGCTGGGTGGCGGGCTGATCCTGCTGGGGGCGCTGGTGATGGTGGTGGGGCACTGGCGCGCTTGACCGTTCACTTCGACATCGCGCGGTCAGCCCTTGGACGATGCGTTCAACATTTTCAGGCAGCGAGCGGCTGACCCGGCGATCGCATCGACCAGTGCGTCGATGATCGGGTGACCAATTCCGCCCTCTCTCATCCCGGCGGCGACCCCTGCTGCTGCATCGGCGATGGAACTCCCACCCCACATCAGGACGTCCCTGATGTGCTCGTCGCGTAAGCCCATCTCCCGACCGAGTGCCAGCCAGTCGCTCAGCCTGATGTCGTGCCAGCGATAGTGACTCCCGACCTTCATCGCCATCTTCAGCTTCCGTCGCTCGATCTGCGGGTACGGCAAAGCGCTGCTGATGTCATAGAGCGGCGCCAGGCGCACGGTGCCACCTGTTCCGACCAGCAGGGAATAGTTCTTGGCGTGTGCGTCGGAACCTCCGATCAGCCAGTTGAAGGCCAGCGATCGCAGGAAATCCTCCCGATCGACCTGGGGCTGGCTCGAATACTGGTGCAGCAACCTGTCGATCGCCGCCGGCGAAGGACCGCCCTCGTTCTGGTACTTGCGCTGCGGCATCACGCCCAAGGCTTGGCAGAAGTCCTCCTGATGGACGCGCCACCAACGCCCCCCCTGGTACTGGCGGTCGTACCGCGTGACACAGATGGTGATCTCGTCCCCGAAGCGCAGGATCGTGGACTCGCATACCGACAGCCCCAGCGCGCGCGCCAGCGTCAGGCAGAAGTGCTCGTTCTCGGCATAGCCCTCGAACGCCCCCGTGGGCGGCTTCAGGATGTGTGTCGTTGGCATGCGGCCTTGCGGAATCCCCCATCGTCCGCCGTCGCGATGCAGTGCGATCTTCGGCTGGGCACCCGGGAGGCTGAACTGCCCGATGTCATCCTGGCGCCGCGTGGCGCCCGCATCCTGCCGCACCAGGCGCAACCTTTCCGCCACTGCGGCCTCGTCCAGCCACTCGACCCCGCCAGTCGCATCCTCGATGTCCCCGGCGTATCGCTCTGGCCGCACGAACTGCGCGGCACCCGCGCAGTCTTCGCCGACATGGCCCAGCAGTGCCAGCGGATTGCGTGGCGACACGTGGAACCGGCTTGCCCAACGCTGGAGGACATGCTCGTTGTCCGGCAGGAATCCCCACAACACCGCGGCGGTGGCGTCCGGATCATGGTGCGTGCTCGCCAACGGCAGGCTCAGCGACAGCGGGAGCGCGTCGCGGCTGTGTCGCCATTCGTCGTCGTACACAAAACCTGGCCGGCTTCGCCTCCCCGCAAAAACCCGGCCGGCCAAAATTCCATTTATCAGGACGAGCAACTCCGTCATCGGTTCCCATCGCTCCGGTGAGCCTCGACGATGGCATCGATGTCCAGAGCGGGCGCCGCGGGCACTTTGGAACGCGCTTGCTTGTCGCTGTCTCTCGCGACGCCTTCGTTCCGCTCAGCCTCCACGTGAAGGGACAGCCCCAGCACGCGCAGCGCACGCAGCGCGAGCACGAGCTCCGCCCGGGGCTTGCCCTTCTCGATATCAATGATCCATTGCCTGGTAACGCCGACCTGTTCCGCTAGCGTGGCCTGGCCCCAGCCCAGTTCCTTGCGGCGGGAGCGGATAGCCAGTCCGAGCTCCCTCGGGGTGTGGATGATCGGCATGGCGCCACCTCAAAGTCATCGTTCGCCGACATCGTACCGATGTATACGATCGCTTACAAGCGCCGAATGTAACTGAGCGCAGACAGTTCAAGTGGGAATCGATGATGGGCGGTGCTGATCCACAGCAGTTCGATGAAACCGCCAACAGCCGCAAGCCGGGATGGGTTTCCGGGCTATACTCGCGCCCGCCGAAGCGCCGTACCATGACGCTCCGGCACGCTCTTTGGGGAGTAGCCGGCTTCCGGTACCGGAAGCGCGTCCGTCAACATACTCGGCCTCAATCGGCCGTGGCGGCGCAGCCTGACGCTTGGCGAGACCAACGGGCCACAGACGCAACTCCGGTCGGGCGCGCCTGTGGTTCGTTTCGTCTCCAAGTCCCGACCGTTGGTGCTGCCATGTCCCTGCTTTCCATCCTCCTTCTTGGCCTTGCCATGTCCACGGACGCGTTCGCTGCTGCCCTGGGCAAGGGCGCCGGCATGCCGAAACCGCGCTGGGGCGAGGCCCTGCGCGTCGGCCTGATCTTCGGCGTCGTGGAGGCGTTGACACCGATCGTCGGCTGGCTGCTTGGCTCGGCGGCTTCACGCTTCGTCGAGGCATGGGCCCACTGGATCGCATTCGGCCTGCTGGCCGCACTGGGTCTGCACATGATCTACAAGGCCGTGACTGCGACCGAACACGAGCCGTCGGGCTTTACCGCAAACAGCAGCCTGCTGGTGGTGGCGCTCACCGGACTGGCGACGAGCATCGATGCGATGGCCGTCGGCGTCGGATTGGCGTTCGTCGACGTGAACATCGCCACGGTGGCGGCCGTCATCGGCTTGTGCACGTTCGCCCTGGTCACGGTGGGCGTGATGGTTGGCCACGTGCTCGGCACGCTGATCGGCAAGCGCGCTGAAATCGCGGGCGGCCTTGTACTGATCGCCGTAGGCGCCATGATCCTGTACGAGCACATCAGCAGCGCTGCCGGCTAGGGCCTCGCGCCGGTAGAATGGCCGGTTTCCCCCAGGGCCGGACCGATGGCGCTCAACTCAACCGTGGTGAAGGCCGAGCTGCAGATCAGCGACATGGACCGGCACTACTACGCCACCCACAACCTCACCCTGGCACAGCATCCGTCGGAGACCGATGCGCGGCTGATGGTGCGGCTGCTGGCCTTCGCCCTGTATGCCGACGAGAAGCTGGAGTTCGGCCGCGGGCTCAGCGACGAGGAGGAGCCGGCGCTGTCGCGGCGCAACTACACCAACGAGGTCGAACTGTGGATCGACGTCGGCAACCCGGACGAGTCGCGGATCAAGAAGGCCTGCGCCCGCGCCGGCCAGGTGGTGGTGGTCAACTACGGCGGCCGCGCCTCGGACATCTGGTGGGACAAGGTCGCCAACTCGCTGGCGCGGCTGAAGAACCTCACCGTGCTCGACATCCCCGCCGACGTGGTCGAGGCACTGCCCGCCATCGGCGAGCGCGGCATGCGGCTCAACGCCCTGATCGAGGACGGCGAACTGCAGCTGATGGGCGAACGCGGCAGCCTGGCGCTGCGGCCCGGCGTGCGGATGGCCGCCGCCGGCTGAAACGATGTCCGGGCACCATGACGTCCTGGTGATCGGCGCCGGCGCCGCCGGGCTGATGTGTGCGGTCACCGCCGCCCGGCGCGGGCGGCGGGTGCTGGTCATCGAGCACGCCAACAAGGTCGGCAAGAAGATCCTGATGTCCGGTGGCGGGCGCTGCAACTTCACCAACACCGGCACTACCCCGGCCAACTACCTCTCGGCCAACCCGCACTTCTGCAAGTCGGCGCTGGCGCGCTACACACCGTGGCACTTCATCGAAATGGTCGAGCGCCACGGCATCGCCTACCACGAGAAGGAGCTCGGGCAACTGTTCTGCGACGAGTCCTCCAGGCTGATCGTGCGGATGCTGCTGGACGAATGCGCCCGGGCCGGGGTGGAGGTCCGCACCCACTGCAGCGTCGAGCGCGTGGAGCAACCCGACGCCGGCGGCTTCCGGCTGCAGACCACGCAGGGGCGGTTCGCGGCCCCGGCCCTGGTGGTCGCCTGCGGCGGCCTGTCGATCCCCAGCATGGGCGCGAGCGGCTTCGGCTACGAGCTGGCGCGCCAGTTCGGCCACCCGGTGCTGCCGACCCGCGCCGGACTGGTGCCGCTCACGCTCAGCGGCAAGCACCATGAGCGGCTGGAAGGGCTGAGCGGGGTCGCCCTGCCGGTCACCGCCCGCTGCAACGGCCGGGACTTCAGCAACTCAATGCTGGTGACCCACCGCGGCGTGAGCGGTCCGGCGATCCTGCAGATCTCCTCGTACTGGCAGCCCGGCGACGAGCTGCGGCTGGACCTGCTGCCGGGATCCGATGCGCTGGAAACACTGCGGCAGCTGCAGGCCGCCCGCCCGGCCGCCGGACTCGGGACGGTGCTCGCCGAGCTGCTGCCCAGGCGTTTTGCCCAGCGGCTGTGCGAGGCGTGGCTGGCGCACCTGCAACCGGGGCGGCCGATGCGGCAGTTCAGCGCGCCACAGCTGCGCGAGGTTGCCGCCCTGCTGGCGGACTGGCCGCTGGTGGCCAGCGGCACCGAAGGCTACCGCACCGCCGAGGTCACCCTGGGTGGCGTGGATACCGACAGTGTGTCCTCGACCACCATGCAGTCGCGCACCGTGCCCGGCCTGTACTTCATCGGCGAGGTGCTCGATGTCACCGGCTGGCTCGGCGGCTACAACTTCCAGTGGGCCTGGGCCTCCGCCCACGCCGCCGGCACCGCGGTATAGCCCGGCCTAGGACACCAGGATCCGCTGGATGTCGTCCAGCGGCGAATTGGTGAGGTTCTTCGCCAGCTCCCCGCGCAAGCGGTCCCGCGCCTCCTTGTGCAGCAGCCCGCGGATCTCGCCGAGGGTCTTTTCGTCGGCAACGATCACCAGGTCGTCGTAGCGCTGCTGCAGCGCGCCCTGGTTGAGGCCCTGCGCCAGTTGCTTGGCGAAGGTGGCCTTGTCGATGCGGTAGCCGTCGGTGCCGTCGGGCATCGAGCCGGAAGGCCCGTCATCGTTCATGTTCATCAGCTCCAGCAGATCGAACTGGTGGAGCATCAGGTCACGGTCATTGCCGCGGTTGCGGAACACGCGCGCGCCGGCGCCATCGGCAACCACCACCAAGGCTTCGTTCGGGATCTGCATGCGGCCTCCTGTCTGCTGTCGATGGCTCCGACACTGGCGCGCTGGCGGTTATGCATGTGTGTATGGGTGCGGGCACGGGGCTGCGGGTGCGGTAGGCTTGGCGGCTTTCCCGTGGAAACCGCCATGCGCCTGATCGCCTGCTTCGCCCTGTTTGCCGCCGTCCTGCTGGCTGGTTGCGGCGAGCCCGCGCCTCCGCCGGGTGGCACCGTGGCGGAGCTGCAGCGCATCGAGGTCACCACCGGCGAGGGGACGGTCGCCGCGGCCGGTGACGAGGTGACCGTGCACTACACCGGCTGGCTCTACGACGAGGCCGCGCCCGACCACCGTGGCGCGGAGTTCGACAGCTCACGCACCCGGGGCGAGCCGTTCACCTTCCTGCTCGGTGCCGGACGGGTGATCCGTGGCTGGGACGAGGGCGTGGCCGGCATGCGGGTCGGCGGCCAGCGGGTGCTGATGATCCCGCCGGAGCTGGGCTACGGCCGCAAGGGTGCCGGCGGGGTGATCCCGCCGCAGGCCTCGCTGGTGTTCGAGGTCGAACTTCTCGACGTCGAGAAGCACTGACCCCTTGAACCGGTAGCCCGGGCAAGCGCAGCGCACCCGGGCTACGGTTATCCGGCGCGTCGGCGACTACAGCGAGCGCATCACCCCGGCGGCCTTTTCGAACGAGGCGATGCGGGCGGCCGGATCGTGCAGGTTGGCGGTCAGCAGCAGCTCGTCGGGGCGGTGGCGCTCGATGAAGGCGGCGAGCTTTTCGCGCACCTGGCCGGCATCGCCGACCGCGCTCACCGCCAGCGCGCGTTCGACCCCGGCCTTCTCCGCCTGTGTCCACCACGACTCGATGTCGTCGATCGGCGGCGGCACCGGGCCCAGGTCGCCACGGCGCAGGTTGACGAAGCTCTGCTGCTGGCTGGTGAACTGGCGCCTGGCCTCGGCTTCGGTATCGGCCACGACCACGTTCATCGCCAGCATCGCGTAGGGCCTGTCCAGCCTCGCCGATGGGCGGAACTCGCGGTGGTAGACCGCCAGCGCCTCGTCCATCGCATCGGGCGCGAAGTGCGAGGCGAAGGCGAACGGCAGGCCCATGTGCGCCGAGAGGGTCGCACTGAACAGGCTTGAGCCCAGCAGCCAGACCGGCACCTGGATGCCTGCGCCGGGGACCGCCCGGACCGCCTGCCCGGGCTGCACCGGCTGGAAGTAGTGCAGCAGTTCGGCAACGTCCTGCGGGAAGGCATCGGCGCTGTTGAAGTAGCGGCGCAGCGCGCGTGCGGTCGCGGTATCGGTGCCGGGCGCGCGGCCCAGCCCCAGGTCGATGCGCTCGCCATGCAGCGAAGCCAGGGTGCCGAACTGCTCGGCGACCTGCAGCGGCGAATGGTTGGGCAGCATGATCCCGCCGGCGCCGACGCGGATGGTCGAGGTGCCGCCGGCGATATGGCCGATCAGCACCGCGGTCGCGGCGCTGGCGATGCCCGGCATGTTGTGGTGCTCGGCCAGCCAGAAGCGCCGGTACCCGGCCCGCTCGGCACGCTGCGCCAGTTCCAGCGAATTGGCGAAGGCCTGGCGGATGTCGCTGCCCTGCGGCACGGGTGCGAGGTCAAGGAGCGAGTACGGGATCATGCGGGACTCCTACGGGTTCTCGTCTTCGATGGGCGCCAGGCGCAGGTGATGGAAGTCGAAGCTGAAGTCGGTCAGGGGCGACACCGCCTCCATGCGGGCTTCGCGCACCTTGTTGTCCGGGTCCAGGCTGAAGGTGATGAAGGCGTCGGCGTTGAGCCAGCGCTGGTCCCAGCGGACGATGAAGGTGTCGGCCTGCCAGTGCTCCAGCTTACCCGCCAGGTCGGGGGTACGGCTGAAATTGATCCGCAGCCCGTCCCCCGTTTCGCGGATGACCACCTCGCCATACCAGCGGTCGCGGTAGGTACCGGCGTAGCCGGCCAGCGGCAGCGAGGGGCGGCTGTCGGGGTCGCGGGCGTCCAGGTGCCCTTGCCAGTCCTTCTCCGCCTTTTCCTCCTGGCTGCCACGCGCGGCGGCGTAGGCACCGATCCAGTCGTGCTCCGGCGCGCCGAGATAGGCATCGAGGACCTCGTTGGTGATGGCGTTGAATGCCGCCCCGCTCTCGGCGCTGGTCAGCACGATCACGCCCAGTTCCCGCTCCGGCACCAGGGTGATGCGCGAGACGAAGCCGGGCCAGCCGCCGGTGTGCCAGACCAGCTTCTCGCCGCGGTAGTCGTTCAGGCTCCAGCCCTCGCCGTAGCCGCGGAAGTTGGGCTGGGCGGGTTCGAGCTCGGGCACGGCCGGCTTGCCGACCGGGATCGGGGTGGCCATCTGCCACATTGCCTGCTGGCGTTTCTCGCTGAACAGCCGCTCGGCGTCCTCGCCCTCGCCGGCAATCACGCCCTGGTCGAGCTGCACGCGGATCCAGCGGGTCAGGTCGTGGACGCTGGAGTACATGCCGCCGGCGCCGGAGACGTTGTGCCAGCTGACCCGTGGCGCCGGCACCAGTTCGTCGTGGTCGGCCCTGGAGTAGCCGGTGGCAACGTTGTCCCCGCTCCGCAGGTACTCGGAGTTGAAGCGGGTGTCGGCCATGCCCAGCGGATCGAGGATGCGCTGCTGCAGGAAGTCGCGGTAGGACTGTCCGCTGGCCTCCTCGACCACCAGCTGGGCGACGCCGAACAGGATGTTGTCGTAGGCGTACTTCTCGCGGAAGCCGCCTTCGATCGGCACCTGCGCCAGGCGTTCGGCGACATCGCGGGTGCTGTAGTCGCTGGTCGGCCAGTACAGCAGGTCGCCGGCGCCCAGCGGCAGGCCACTGCGGTGGACCAGCAGGTCGCGCACGCGCATCTCGCGGGTGATGTACGGGTCGGCCATGCGGAACCACGGCAGGTGGTCGATGACCCGGTCTTCCAGCTCCAGCTTGCCCTCGTCGGCCAGCATGGACAGCGCCGCGGAGGTAAAGGCCTTGGTGTTGGAGGCGATCGCGAACAGCGTGCGCGCATCCACCGGCTCCCGGGTTTCCAGGTCCTTCACCCCGTAGCCGCGCTCGAGCACCACCTCGCCGTCCTTGACGATCGCCACCGCGATGCCGGGCACGTCGAAACGTTCGCGCACGGCTTCCACGTACGCATCCAGTCCATGCAGTCGCTCGGGCAGCACGTTGTTTGGGGTGCCGACGACGGCCGGCGCGGCCGGCTCCTGCACCGCCGCGGCCATCAGCGGCAGCGACAGGACGGTTCCAAGTGCCAGCGCGCCCAGGCGCAGGCGGAAACGCGGGTGGTGCATCTGGATTTCCCCTGACGGAACGAGGAAGGAACCTTAACCCGCCGAGGCCCCTTCCGGCTCCAGGACGACCCGGTTGCGACCCTTTGCCTTGGCCCGGTAAAGCGCGGCATCGGCCCGTGCAAGCAGGGTGTCGACCGAGTCGCCCGGCCGGTACCCGGCCACCCCGATCGAGACCGTCAACGCCCTCCCGCACGCGCACGACAGATCGATTGCCCCACGGACCCGCTCGGCCTTCTTCCTGGCGCCGTCGCGCGGGGTCTGCGGCAGGACCAGCACGAACTCCTCGCCGCCGTAGCGGCCCAGCGAATCGATGCTGCGCAGGCTGGCGGCGATGGTGGTGGCGACCTGCCGCAGCACCTGGTCCCCGGCCTGGTGGCCGTGGCGGTCGTTGACCTCCTTGAAGTGGTCCACGTCGAGCATGCACACCGACAGCGGACTGTGGCCGCGCCGGCTGCGCTCCACCTCTTCCTCCAGCCGCTCGAACAGGCGGCGGCGGTTGTACACGCCGGTCAGCGGGTCGCGTTCGGCCAGCACCTCCAGCTCGGCATTGGCCTGGTTGAGGCGCTCCATCGCGCCGCGCAGCTCGGCATTGCGCTGGTGCAGCTTGCGCCGGAGCCGGCTGATGAACCCCCCGATCACGGCGAGCTGCACCATCAGCACGACGAAGGCCAGCAGCACGATGGCCTCGTGCGCCATGTCGAAGGCCTCCGGATCCCGCTGCCAGATGGCCAGCTGCAGGAGGAGGTAGCAGACGAGGAAGGCCCCGGCCAGCCGCATCAGCTGCCGCGTACCCAGGGCCAGGATCGCGTAGATGGCGGGAATGGCGGCCAGCATCGGAATCACCGGGCGCAGGGCGTCCCCGGTCACGAAGTAGGCCGCCCACAGGCCCACCGGGATCGGCGCGAAGACCTGCCAGAAGGTCATGCTGGGATCGCGGAACCCCAGGTTCAGGTGGAGCCGGAAAATCCGGTGGAAGACCAGCTGCATGAGCGCGGTCGCCCCCACGTAGCAGGCGCTCGTCCACCAGGGCAGCATCCCGAAGGCACTGCACAGCATCAGCAGCAGCCACACCACCAGGTGCGACACCGCCCCCATCCGCATGCGGCCCAGGCGCAGCGCCTGCCGGGCACGCGTTGCCGGATCCAGGCCCGCGCCGGTGTTCCCGGCGGGGATTTCAGGTGACTGCATGGTGCTCCCTTCCACGGAAGACTCTTGCCCAATGACGTTAACGGCCGCGGCGGCCGAAACCTGGGACCCCGATCGGAAAATCCCCTCCCCTGTTGTCACGTCGCCGTCTTGCCCCCTGCCCCGACCGCCTCCGCCACCCGCCCCAGATCCTCCACCAGCTCCCGGAACCCGGCCTCGCGGCGCTCGTCCGGCATCCGCAGCACCGCCGAGGGATGCCAGCTGGCGAGGCCCCGGGCCTGCCCGGGCAGCGCCTGCCACCGACCGCGTTCGCGGGTGACCCGGAACTGCCGTCCGAAGACCGTCTGCGCCGCCATGGCGCCAAGCGCGACGACCACCTTCGGCCGCAGCTGCAGCATTTCCGCGGCCAGCCACATCCGGCAGGCCTCCTGCTCGGCGGCATTGGCACGCTTGTGCAGCCGGGCCTTGCCGCGCTGCTCGAACTTGAAGTGCTTGACGGTATTGGTCAGGTACAGGCGCTCGCGCTCCAGTCCCGCTTCCTGCAAGGCGCGGTCGAGCAGTTGCCCGGAGGGGCCGACGAAAGGTGCGCCGGCGATGTCCTCCTGGTTGCCCGGCTGCTCGCCGATCAGCATCGCCAGCGCATCGGCCGGCCCATCGCCGAACACGGTCTGGGTGGCCGGCCGCCACAACGGGCAGTTGCGGCAGTCGCGCGCCTTGCGCTCGAGCGTGCGCAGGTCACCGGCGGGAACCGGGTCCGCGAGCGGCTTGGCCAGCGGCAGCAGGAAGTCAGGGTCGGTCACCGGGCGGATGATGAAATCCCCACCGTGCCCTTCCCGTGACCGGCCACGTTCAGGACTTTTTTGCGGGCTGTTACTAGAATTAGTACCCATGCACCTCACCGACACCCAGCGCCGCCTGCTCGACTACCTGCGCGGGCACATCGCCACGCATGGCTGGCCGCCGTCGCAGATGGAAATCGCGCGGGCCTTCGGGTTCCGCCAGAACCGCTCGGCGCGCTACCACCTGGAAGCGCTGGCGCAGGCGGGGCTGGTCGAACTTTCGGCCGGCCGCGCGCGCGGGATCAGGCTGACTGCGGCGGGCAATGCAGCGCCTGCCCTGTCCGATGACGCGCCACTCCATCAGGCCGCCACCGGGCGTGCCGGTATCACCGGCCTGTTGCAGGTCCCCCTGCTTGGCCGGGTCGCCGCCGGCACCCCGATCGGCTCCGATCCGGAGGTCCGCCGCGAGGTGCAGCTCGACCCCGGCCTGTTCCGCCTGCGCCCGGACTACCTGCTGGAGGTCGAGGGCGAATCGATGCTGCTCGACGGCATCCTGCCCGGCGACCTGATCGGGGTGCGCCGCACCGCGCAGGCGCGCAATGGCCAGACCGTGGTGGCGCGGGTGGAGGGCGAGCTGACGGTCAAGCGCCTGGAGCACGGCCCGCGACAGCTGCGACTGCTGCCGCGCAATCCGGCCCATGCGCCGATCGAGATCGACCGGACCGTCACCGATTTCGCCATCGAGGGGCTGTTCGCCGGCCTGGTCAGGCCGTCCTGATGGGAGCCGTGGTCGCCCTGGACAGCCTGCTGGCCTCGCGCCGGGTCTGGCGCGGCGGGCAGCCGGCCGAGCGCGCGCCCTCGCGGCAACCGACCGGCCACGCGGGCCTGGACGCCGCCCTGCCCGACGGCGGCTGGCCCGAGCACGCATTGACCGAACTGCTGCTGCCGGCCGATGGCATCGGCGAGCTGCGCCTGCTGTGGCCGACCCTGGGGCGGCTGTCGCAGGCCGGCGGCCGGGTGGTGCTCGTCGCCCCGCCCTACCTGCCCTTCGCGCCCGCCTGGGTGGGCGCCGGCGTGCGGCTGGACCGGCTGCAGGTGGTGCGTACCGAAGGCCGCGACGCGCTGTGGGCGGCCGAGCAGTGCCTGCGTTCGGCCGCCTGTTCGGCAGTACTGTGCTGGCCGCACGGGGCCGACGATCGCGCCCTGCGCCGGCTGCAGGTAGCCGCCGAAACCGGGCAATGCCTGGGTTTCGCGATGCGGCCGCTGCGGGCGGCAGGCAACCCTTCGCCGGCGGCCTTGCGGATCGCTCTCGACGCCGACCCGGCGCAATTGCGGGTGCTCAAGTGCCGCGGCGGCAACCCGCCCACCCGGCCCTTGCCCTTCCCCGCCGCCGTCCAACAGGTGCAATGAGGCCGACCGATGCTCTGGGCCTGCATCCTCCTGCCGCAACTGGCGCTCGATGGCGTCCTGCGCCGCCACCCCGACCCCGGGGCGCCACTGGCACTGGTCGACGGGCCGGTGCAGCGGCGCGTGCTGCGCGCGGTCAACCCGGCGGCACGGGCAGCCGGGTTGCGTGCCGGGCAGTCGCTGGGCGCGGCACAGGCCCTGTGCAGCCGGTTCGCCGCCGTCGCCCATGACCCGGCCGAGGTCGAGCGCTGGCATGACTTCCTCGCTGCCTGGGCCTACCGCTACAGCTCGCTGGTCTGCCGCACCCTGCCCTCGGCGCTGCTGCTGGAGGTGGAAGCCAGCTTCAGGCTGTTCGGGCCATGGCCACGGTTCGAGGCGAAGCTGCGCGAGGACCTGGAGGCGCTGGGCTTCCGCCACCGCATCACCCTGGCGCCTAATCCGTACGCCGCCCGCGCCCTGGCCAACGTCCACGACGGCCTGGCGGTCACCGCCGTGGCGCCGCTGCGCAATGCGCTCGGCCAGCTCCCGGTGGAACGCAGCGGCCTGGCGCCGGAGGTGGCGGCCAGCCTGCGGCGCATGGGCCTGCGCCGGCTGCGGCAGGTCCTCGACCTGCCGCGCGCCGCGCTCGGCAAGCGGGCCGGTCCGAAAACCCTGGCCCATCTGGACCGGCTGGCCGGCACCTTGCCCACGCCGCTGGACTGCTACCAGCCACCGGACGAATTCACCTCGCGGATCGAGCTCGAGCACGACGTCGAATCCAGCCAGGCCCTGCTGTTCCCGCTGCGCCGGCTGACCGGCGACCTGGCCGCCTTCCTCGCCGGCCGCGACAGCGGCGTGCAGCGGTTCGAGCTCAGGCTCGAGCACGAGGGCCGGGGCGACACCGTGGTCCCGGTCGGCCTGCTGGCGCCGGAACGCCAGCCGGCGATGCTGTTCGAACTGGCCCGCGGCCGGCTGGAGCAGGCCCGCGTTCCGGCCCCGGTGCGTGGGGTGCGGCTGGCCGCGTCCGGCCTGCCGCCGTTCGTGCCTGCCGGTCGCGACCTGTTCGACACCCGCCCGCAACAGGCGGTGCCGTGGGAGCAACTGCGCGAACGTCTGCGCGCGCGCCTGGGCGACGACGCGGTGCATGGCCTGGTGGTGCGTCCGGACCACCGCCCCGAACGCGTCGTCCAAGCCGGTGACCCGCCGGGCCCGCGCCGTACTGCCGGCACCGCGCCCCCCGCCCGGCAACCGGTCCCGTCCCGTCCCGGCTGGCTGCTGCCGCAACCGGCACCGCTGCGCGACCACCGGGTCGAGATCCTCGCCGGCCCCGAGCGCATCGAGAGCGGCTGGTGGGACGGCGACGTGCGCCGTGACTATTACCGCCTGCGCACCAGTCCCGGCCAGCAGGCCTGGGCCTTCCGCCCGGCCGGCGACGCCCCGCCAGAGGGCAGCGCCGACGGCTTCATGCTCCACGGCTGGTTCGGGTAAGCAGATGGCTCCCTCCTCCCGTCATCCCCGCGAATCCTCCCGTCATCCCCGCGAACGCGGGGATCCACGGACATCGACGGACGGCTCCGGCGGCTCCGGCGCCTACGCCGAACTCCACTGCCTGTCCGCCTTCAGCTTCCAGCGCGGCGCCTCGGTCGCCGACGAACTGTTCGAGCGCGCGGCCCGGCTCGGCTACACCGCCCTGGCGATCACCGACGAGTGCTCGCTGGCCGGCATCGTCCGCGCACTGGAAGCCTCCGAACGCCACGGCGTGAAGCTGGTCACCGGCAGCGAGATGCAACTCGAAGACGGCCCGAAGCTGGTCCTGCTGGTCGAGGACGCCGCCGGCTACACCGCCCTGTGCCGCCTGGTCACCCGTGCCCGCCGCCGCGCCCCCAAGGGCACCTACCGCCTGCTGCGCGAGGACTTCACAGACACCACCGGGCTGCTCGCGCTGTGGGTGCCCGGCGCGGACATCGACGACGACCACGCCCGCTGGGTCCAGGCCACCTTCCCCGACCGGGCCTGGCTGGCGGTCGAACTGCACCGCGGCCCCGACGACGGAACCCGCCTGCTGCAACTGCGCGAAGCCGGCGGGCGCCTCGGCCTGCCGCTGGTCGCCGCCGGTGACGTCCACATGCACGTGCGCGGCCGCCGTGCCCTGCAGGACACGATGACCGCGATCCGCCACCACGTCACCGTGGCCGGGGCCGGGCACCGGCTGTTCCCCAATGGCGAGCGCCACCTGCGCAGCCGTCGCGCCCTGTCGGCCATCTACCCCGACGACCTGCTGGCCGAGACCACCCGCATTGCCGGGCGCTGCCACTTCAGCCTGCGCGACGACCTGAAGTACCAGTACCCGCACGAGCTGGTCCCCGCCGGCCACGACGCCACCGGCTGGCTGCGCCACCTGGTCGAGGAAGGCGCCCGCTGGCGCTGGCCGGAAGGCACCAGCGACAAGGCCCGGGAACTGATCGAGAAGGAACTCGCGCTGGTCGCCAGGCTCGGCTACGAATCCTACTTCCTCACCGTCCACGACATCGTCCGCTTCGCCCGTTCGCGCGGGATCCTCTGCCAGGGCCGCGGCTCGGCCGCCAACTCGGTGATCTGCTACACCCTGGGCGTGACCGAGATCGACCCGGCACTGATGGGGATGCTGTTCGAGCGCTTCATCTCCGCCGAGCGCAACGAGCCGCCGGACATCGACATCGACTTCGAGCACGAGCGCCGCGAGGAAGTCCTCCAGTACGTGTTCGAACGCTACGGCCGCGAGCGGGCGGCGCTGACCGCGGTGGCCATCCAGTACCGCGGCCGCGGCGCGGTGCGCGATGTCGGCCGCGCGCTCGGGCTGCCGCCGGACGTGGTCGGCGAACTGGCCTCCACCCTCGGCCGCTGGAGCGGTCGGGCACCGGTCGCCGAACACCTGCGCGAGCGTGGCTTCGACCCGGATTCGCCGGTGCTGCGGCAACTGGTCGTGTTGACCGCCGAACTGGTCGGCATGCCCCGCCACCTGTCCCAGCACCCCGGCGGCTTCGTGATCAGCGAGCACCCGCTGTCGACTCTGGTGCCGGTGGAGAACGCGGCCATGGACGGGCGCACGGTGATCCAGTGGGACAAGGACGACCTGGACACGATCGGACTGATGAAGGTCGACTGCCTGGCGCTGGGCATGCTGACCGCGGTGCGCAAGACCCTGGACCTGTTGCGCGATACCGGCCGTCGCGACCTGGCCCTGGCCACCATCCCGACCGAGGACAAGCCGACCTACGACATGATCAGCCGCGCCGACACCATCGGCGTGTTCCAGATCGAGTCGCGCGCGCAGATGGCGATGCTGCCGCGGATGCGGCCGCGGAAGTTCTATGACCTGGTGATCCAGGTGGCGATCGTCCGCCCCGGCCCGATCCAGGGCGACATGGTCCATCCCTACCTGCGCCGGCGGCGGAAGCAGGAGGCGGTCGACTACCCTTCGGAGAAGCTGCGCAAGGTGCTGGAGCGCACCCTGGGCGTTCCGCTGTTCCAGGAACAGGTGATGCAGATCGCGATCGAGGCGGCGGGCTACACCGGCGGCGAGGCCGACCAGTTGCGCCGTTCGATGGCGGCCTGGAAGCGACGCGGCGGATTGGAGCCGCACCGGCAGAAGCTGACCGACGGCATGCTCGAGCGTGGCTATACGCGCGAGTACGCCGAACGCATCTTCGAGCAGATCAAGGGCTTCGGCGACTACGGCTTCCCCGAGTCCCACGCCGCCAGCTTCGCCCTGCTGGCCTACGCCAGCAGCTGGCTCAAGTGCCACGAACCGGCGGCGTTCGCCTGCGGGCTGATCAACTCCTGGCCGATGGGTTTCTACTCCCCCGACCAGATCCTCCAGGACGCCCGCCGCCATGGCATCCCTGTCCTGCCGGTGGACGTGCGCTACAGCGGGTGGGACTGCGGCCTGGAGCCCTCGTCGTTCCCTCCCCCATCGGGCCAGCCCGCCATCCGCCTCGGCCTGCGGATGATCCGCGGCTTCCCCGCCGCGGCCGCCGGCCGCATCGAAGCCGCGCGCGGGCAGCGGCCGTTCACCGGCGTCGCCGACCTGTGCGCCCGCGCCGGCCTGGACCGGCGCGGGCAGTCGTTGCTGGCCGACGCCGGCGCGCTGCGTGGTCTGGCCGGCCACCGGCACCGCGCCCGCTGGGCGATCACCGGGGTGGAGCCGCAGTTGCCGCTGTTCGCCGGCACCACGCCCGGTGAGGACGGTGACGCCATCACCCTGCCCCTGCCCAGCGCCGGCGAGGACTTGCAGGCCGACTACGCGATGCTCGGCACCACCCTGGGCCGGCACCCGCTGGCCATGCTGCGCAAGGCGCTCGGGGCGCGCCGCTGCCGCCGCTCCAGCGATCTGGCCGGGGTGCCCGGGGGCCGCAATGTCCGCGTTGCCGGCCTGGTCACCCTGCGCCAGCGGCCGCAGACCGCCAGCGGGGTGATCTTCATGACCCTGGAGGACGAGGCCGGGATGACCAACGTGGTGGTCTGGCACGACCTGGCCGAGCGCCAGCGCCGCGAGCTGCTGGAGTCGCGCCTGCTGGCGGTGGAGGGGCGGCTGGAACGCAAGGACGGCGTCCAGCACCTCGTCGCCCGCCGCTTGGAGGACCTGACTCCGCTGCTGGATGGCCTGGACGTGCGCTCGCGCGACTTCCACTGACCCGCTGCCGGAACAGAGTTTCCGCTGGACCAATCCGGCTCCGTCCCCGACGATGTGGCCCCGCCATCGACCACTGGAAACCTCCCGGTGTCCCCGCTGAATCCCTCGCCTGCCACGGGCATCCTGCTGGTGGTCGGCTCGTGCCTGTCGCTGCAGTTCGGTGCCGCGCTGGCGAGCGGGCTGTTCCCATACCTGGGCCCCTGGGGCGTGACCACCCTCCGGCTGGGGCTGGCCGCGCTGTTCCTGCTGGCAATCGCCCGTCCCGCGGCATGGAGATGGAGCCGGGAGGCCTGGACCGGGGTGCTGCTGCTGGGCGCCAGCCTGGGGGCGATGAACGGGTTCTTCTTCGCCTCGATCGAACGCCTGCCACTCGCGGTTGCGGTCGCCTTCGAGTTCATCGGTCCGCTGGTGCTGGCCGCCGTGCTTTCGCGCAGCGGGCGCGACCTGCTGTGGGTGGGCATTGCCGCCACCGGCATGGTGTTGCTGGGCGTGGAATCGGCGCTTGGCGCGGAATCGCTGGATCCGGCCGGCATCGCCTTCGCACTCGTCGCAGGCGGGTTCTGGGCCGCCTACATCCTGTGTTCCGCGCGCGTGGGCCGGCAGGTTCCCGGCGTCGGCGGCCTGGCCGTGGCGATGGCGATCGGCGCCATGGGCACGATGATCCCGGGCGCACCGGGCGCATTGAAGGCGGTCCACCACCCGGAACTGGCCGGCCTGGTCCTCGGAGTGGCCCTGCTCTCCTCGGTGGTTCCCTACAGCCTGGAGCTGGGCGCGCTGCGGCGGCTGTCGAAACCGGCCTTCAGCGTGTTGCTGAGCCTGGAGCCGGTGTTCGCCGCCGCCGTGGCCTGGGTGCTGCTGGACCAGACCTTCGGCTGGCTGCGCGCGGTCGCGATCGCCCTGGTGGTCGCCGCCAGCGTCGGCACCACCCGCACTGCCGTGCGGCAATCGCGCAGGCCCTCCCCGGACGCGCTTGCGCCTGCCGCCATCCGGCACACCGACCCCGCCGCCCCGGCAGCGGACACCCCGCGGTAGCCCCGGCGGAATCCGCGTCCCCGGGCAGGCATAATCGGGCGCAGGGGGAATGCCATGAAGACAGTCGAAGGACGGACGGTGCTGGTCACCGGGGCCGCGATGGGGATGGGCCGGCTCCACGCGGAGCGGGCCGTGGCCGAAAAGGCCGCCAATGTGGTCCTGTGGGACGTGGACGGCCCGCGCCTGGCCCGTACCCGCGAGGAGCTCGCCGCCGCTGGCGGGCCTTCGCGGATCCATGCCCATACGGTGGACCTTGCCTCGCCGGCCGACATCCGCACCACCGCCTCGCGGGTGCGCGCCGAAGCCGGCGGGCCGGACATCGTCATCAACAACGCCGGCATCGTGCGCAGTGGCTGGTTCTGGGAGCAGGCGCCGGCCGAGGTCGACGCCAGCCTGCGGGTGAACGCCCTGGGGCCGATGCACGTGGCGCTGGAGTTCCTCCCGGGGATGATCGAGCGCGGCACGCCGGCCCGGTTGCTCAACGTCACCTCCGCCTCCGGCCTGCTGCCGGTGCCGCGCATGGCCGCCTACACCGCCAGCAAATGGGCGGCGACCGGCTGGAGCGACACCCTGCGCCTGGAACTGGAGCGCGCCGGCCACCACCACGTCCGGGTCACCACGCTGATGCCCGGCTACATCGACACCGGCATGTTCGCCGGCGCCCGCGCCCCGCTGCTCACTCCGCTGCTCGAGCCGGAGTACGTGGTCGAACGTGCCTGGAGGGCGATGAAGCGGGGCCGCCCGATGCTGATGCTGCCGTGGACCGTGCGGCTGTCGATGCTGCTGCGCGGGGTCCTGCCGCGCCGCGCCTGGGACGCACTGGCCTGGGGTCCGCTCGGGGTGTACGGCTCGATGGAACGCTTCACCGGCCGCGCCGGGCCGGAGGCACGATGACCGCCGCGACCGTCGAACGCCTGCGCGCGGGCTTCGCCAGCGGCCGTACCCGGCCGCTGGAATGGCGCCGGACCCAGTTGCAGGCACTGGCACGGATGCTGCGCACGCACGAGGCCGAACTCGCCGGCGCCCTGGCCCGCGACCTGGGCAAGCCGGCGCCGGAGGCGTACGCCACGGAGATCGGCTTCACCCTGGGCGAGGTCCGCCACGCGCTGGCCAACCTGAAACGCTGGACCCGGCCACGGCGCGTGGCGATACCGCTGGCGCTGCAGCCCGCGTCCGCGCGCACCACGCCACAACCCCAGGGCGTGGTCCTGATCCTCGCGCCCTGGAACTACCCGCTCCAGCTGCTGCTCGTCCCGTTGTGCGGAGCGTTGGCGGCCGGCAACTGCGCCGTGCTCAAGCCCAGCGAGCTGGCACCGTTCACCTCGGCGCTGCTGGCCACCCTGTTGCCGCGCTACCTGGACACCGACGCGGTGGCCGTGGTCGAGGGCGGCACGCGCACCGCCGGCGAACTGCTCGGGCAGCGCTTCGACCATTACTTCTTCACCGGCAGCGCCGGCGTCGGCCGGCAGGTGATGGAGGCGGCCGCGCGCGTCCCCGCCCCGGCCACGCTGGAACTGGGCGGCAAGTGCCCGGCCATCGTCCACGACGGCGACCTGCGCACGATTGCCAGGCGGATCGCCTTCGCCAAGTTCACCAATGCCGGGCAGACCTGCGTCGCGCCCGACCACGTGCTGGTCCTGCGCGAACACGCACCCGAACTCGCCCGCCAGCTGCGCGGGGCGATCCTGGAGTTCTTCGGCGCCGACCCGGCACAGAGCCGGGATTACGGGAAGATCGTCAACGAGCGCCATCACCGGCGGCTCGCCGATGCGCTGGCCGAGGCGCTCGATGGCGGCGCCACCGTACTCAGTGGCGGCCGCCATGATGCCCGGCGGCGCTACTTCGAGCCCACCGTGCTGGTGGACGCACCGAGCGACAGCGCGTTGGCGCGGGAGGAGATCTTCGGGCCGGTCCTGCCCCTGGTGGTGGTGCAGGACCTCGACGACGCACTGGAACGCGCGCGCCAGCACCAGCCGCCCCTCGCCGCTTACGTGTTCACCCGGGACCCGGCGGTGCGCGCACGGGTGGAGGCCGGCCTGCGCGCCGGCGCCATCGCGGTGAACGCCTGCGCCGTGCACCTGGCCGCCCCGGGCCTGCCGTTCGGCGGCATCGGCGCCAGCGGCCTGGGCCGCTACCACGGACGGCATTCCTTCGAGGCCTTCAGCCAGGCGCGCCCGGTGTTCCGCAAGCCGCTGTGGCCCGACACCCTGCGCATGGCCTACCCGCCGTACGGCGGCTGGCGGGACCGGGTGCTGCGCTGGCTGCTGCGCTGACGCCCGGCCGGCCCGGCCCCCCACCGGAGTACTCCGGCATGCGCTGGCCCCGGAAAAGGAAAAGCGGGCCGGAGCCCGCTTTCCCATGTCCTGCGATTACCCGTCGCCTCACTCGGCCGACGCGCCCTCGCCTTCCTCCACGGCCTTCATCGACAGGCGGATGCGGCCCTGCTTGTCGACTTCCAGCACCTTGACCTTGACCACGTCGCCTTCCTTGAGCTTGTCGGAGACCTTCTCCACGCGCTCGCTGGAGATCTGCGAGACGTGCACCAGGCCGTCCTTGCCCGGCAGGATGGTCACGAACGCGCCGAAGTCCATGATCTTGGCGACCTTGCCCTCGTAGATCCGGCCCGGCTCGACATCGGAGGTGATCTGCTCGATGCGCTCCTTGGCGGCGTTGGCGGCGGCGGCGTTGACCGAGGCGATGACGATGGTGCCGTCGTCCTGGATGTCGATCTGGGTCCCGGTCTCCTTGGTGATGGCCTGGATGGTCGAGCCACCCTTGCCGATCACTTCGCGGATCTTGTCCGGGTGGATCTTCATGGTCAGCAGGCGCGGGGCGAACTCCGACAGCTCCTCGCGCGGGGCGGTCAGCGCGCTGGCCATCTCGCCGAGGATGTGCAGGCGGCCCTGCTTGGCCTGGGCGAGGGCGACCTTCATGATCTCCTCGGTGATGCCCTGGATCTTGATGTCCATCTGCAGGGCGGAGATGCCCTCGCTGGTGCCGGCCACCTTGAAGTCCATGTCGCCGAGGTGGTCCTCGTCACCGAGGATGTCGCTCAGCACCACGTAGTCGTCGCCTTCCTTCACCAGGCCCATCGCGATGCCGGCCACCGGCGCCTTGATCGGCACGCCGGCATCCATCAGCGCCAGCGAGCTGCCGCAGACCGAAGCCATCGAGGACGAACCGTTCGACTCGGTGATCTCCGACACCACGCGGATGGTGTACGGGAACTCCTCCATCGACGGCATGACGGCAAGCACGCCGCGCTTGGCCAGGCGGCCGTGGCCGATCTCGCGGCGCTTCGGGCCCATCATCCGGCCGGCCTCGCCCACCGAGTAGGGGGGGAAGTTGTAGTGGAACAGGAAGTGTTCCTTGTACTCGCCCGACACGGCATCGATGATCTGGCCGTCGCGCGCGGTGCCCAGGGTGGTGACCACGATCGCCTGGGTTTCGCCACGGGTGAACAGGGCCGAACCGTGGGTACGCGGCAGGATGCCGGCGGTGGCACTGATCGGGCGCACGGTATCGGGCGCGCGGCCATCGATGCGGACCTTGGTGCTCAGCACCGCGCCGCGCATGGTCTCGTACTCGAGCTCGCCGAACTGCTTGGAGACCTCGGCCGGGTTCCACTCGTTGGACTCGATCTGGCCGGCCAGCGACGCCAGCACGTCCTTCTTGAGCGCGGAGATGCTGTCGCGGCGCTCGGCCTTGTCGCGGATCTGGAACGCGGCCGACAGGCGGTCGCCGATCGCACCCTTGAGGGCATCGACCATGGCCGGGTCGGCAGCCGGGGCAGCCCAGTCCCACTTGGGCTTGCCGGCCTCGGCGACCAGCTCGTTGATGGCGTTGATCGCGACCTGCATTTCCCGGTGGCCGAACATCACCGCGCCGAGCATGACGTCCTCGGACAGCACGTCGGCCTCGGACTCGACCATCAGCACGGCGGCCTGGGTGCCGGCGACGACCAGTTCCAGACTGGAATCCTCGAGTTCGGTCTTCGTCGGGTTGAGCAGGTACTCACCGTCCTTGTAGCCGACCTTCGCGGCGCCGATCGGGCCGCCGAACGGGGCGCCCGACAGCGCCAGCGCGGCGGACGCGCCCAGCAGCGCCGGGATGTCGCCGTCGATCTCCGGGTTCATCGACATCACGGTGGCGATGACCTGGACCTCGTTGCGGAAGCCTTCCGGGAACAGCGGGCGGATCGGCCGGTCGATCAGGCGCGAGATCAGCGTTTCCTTCTCGGTCGCGCGGCCTTCGCGCTTGAAGAAGCCACCCGGGATCCGGCCACCGGCGTAGAACTTCTCCTGGTAGTCGACGGTCAGGGGGAAGAAGTCCTGGCCCTCGCGCGCAGTCCTGTTGGCGACGGCGCTGACCAGCAGCACGGTGTCTTCAACCTTGACGATGACGGCGCCGCCGGCCTGGCGGGCGATCTCGCCGGTTTCCAGGGTGACCTGGTGCTTGCCGTACTGGAAGGTCTTGGTGATTTTTGCCACGTTGGGTTCCTATCGGTTCGATGCGGTCCGGACAGCACCCTTGCCCTGCCCGGTCGGTCGCCGGCTCGCGACCTGGGGAGCGTCCGACCGTTCTGTCGTCGACCCCGGAAACGGCCGCGGCGCATCACTGCGCCGCGGTGGGTATTTCGATCAGCGGCGCAGACCGAGCTTGGCGATCAGGGCCTTGTACCTTTCGGCATCCTTGCGGTGCAGGTAGTCGAGCAGGCTGCGCCGGCGGTTCACCATCATCAGCAGCCCGCGGCGGCTGTGGTGGTCCTGCTTGTGCTCCTTGAAGTGGCTCTGGAGCTGCTCGATGCGGGCGGTCAGCAGGGCGACCTGGACTTCCGGCGAACCGGTGTCGTTCTCGCCGCGCTTGTTTTCTTCGATGACCTTGCTGGTGTCGATGGACATGTATTGCCTCGTTGGACGCGCGACCTGCAGAAGAACGACCGGCGCCGGAAAGGACGGCACCGGCGCACCGCCTGGTCCGCCGCTTGCTTGACTGGATGGATGAACCGCCTTTCCCTTGGGAAAAGGCGACCGGCATTGTATCCCGCGCCCCGGCGGGCTCACAAGCACGCGGCCGGTCTGGCCGGTTACGCCATGGCGGCCCGGCTGAACAGGCGTCGCGGCCGCAGCAGGCCGGCGTCGACCTCGGCAAGCCCCAGCGCCCGGCCATCCGGTCCGAACACGGCGACCTCGCCGGCCGGCCCGTCCTCCACGCCGCCGTGGAGCCGCAGGCGCTGGCCCTGCAGCAGCCTGCCTGCCTGGGCGGCATCGATCCTGACCTCGGGGAAACCCACCAGGCCGGCCTCCAGCGGCAGCACCAGGGCGTCCAGCGCGGGCTCGCCCGCGCCCGCCGTGCGCTCAAGTTCTTCCAGGGTGAACATGCGCGGCCGGCTGAACGGTTCCACCCACAGCCGCCGCAACCCGGCGACATGCGCACCGCAACCCAAGGTTTCGCCAAGGTCGCGGACCAGGCTGCGGACGTAGGTGCCGGAGCCGCACTCGACTTCCAGCTCCAGCCGCGCACCGTCCCGCCCGGCGAGCTCCAGCCGGTGCACCTCGACCTCGCGGACCGGCGCCTCGATCACCTCGCCGCGCCGCGCCAGTGCGTACAGCGGCTCGCCGCCGCGCTTGAGTGCCGAGTACACCGGGGCACGCTGCGCGATGCGCCCGCGCAGCGGCGCCAGGGCGGCCTCGATGGCGGCATCCGCAAGCGCGGGTACCGGCCGTTCGAGCAGCACCTGGCCGTCGGCATCGTCGGTATCGGTGGTCGCCCCCAGCACGGCGATCGTGCGGTACGCCTTGCGCGCGCCGAGCAGGTGGCCGGCGATCTTGGTCGCCTCGCCCAGGCAGACCGGCAGCAGGCCGGTGGCGAGCGGATCCAGGCTCCCGGTATGCCCGGCCTTGGCGGCACGGTACAGGCGCTTGACGCGCTGCAGTGCCTGGTTGGAACTGAGCCCGGCCGGCTTGTCGAGCAGCACGATGCCGTCGACGTTGCGGGCCTGCCTGCGTGGTTGGTTCATCACGGCATTGTAGATGGCGTGCCGGCGACCGGATGCGTGCGACCGGTCCCCGCGCGGCACGGCCGCCGGACCGCCCGGCCTAGTCCCGGTCCCCGCTGTCGTCCGCGTCCTCTTCGGCCACCGGCGGGTTCTCCCGCAGCAGGGTGTCGATGCGCTCGCCGCGGTCGTAGGAGTCGTCGTAGTGGAAGTGCAGCTCGGGCACGTGGCGCATCCTCACCGCCCGCCCCAGCTCGAAGCGCAGCTGCCCGGCAAGCCCGGCCAGCCCCTTGCGGGCTTCCTTCGCCCGCTCCGGCTGCAGCGCGGTGAAGAACACCTTGGCGTGCGCCAGGTCGCGGCTGATCTCCACGTCCGAGACGCTGACCGACGGCAACCCGTGCTCGCGCACGGCGGCATGCACCAGCGTACCCAGCTCCCTGCGGAGCTGGGCCGAGACGCGGTCGCTGCGGGTGAAGGACTTGGTCACAGGGTCCTCTGCACCTCGATACGCTCGAAGCACTCGATGTGGTCACCGACCTTGACCTGGTCGTAGCCCTTGACGCCGATGCCGCACTCGCTGCCTTCCTTGACCTCGTTGACGTTGTCCTGGAAGCGCCGCAGCGAGTCCAGTTCGCCCTCGAAGATGACGGTGTTGTCGCGCAGCACCCGGACCGGCTTGCCGGCGCGGAACACGCCCTCGACCACGCGCGAACCGGCGATCGAGCCGAACTTGGAGTGGCGGAACACCTGCAGCACCTCGGCGGTGCCGATGATCTCCTCGCGGATCTCCATGCCCAGGATGCCCGAGGCGACCTGCTTCACCTGGTCGATCACGTCATAGATGATCGAGAAGTAGCGCAGGTCCAGGCCGTTGGTCTCGATGACCTTGCGGGCGGTCGCGTCGGCACGGACGTTGAAGCCGATGAGGGTCGCCTTCGAGGTCGAGGCCAGGTTGGCGTCCGACTCGGTGATGCCGCCCACGCCGGCGCGGATCACGTTGATGCGGATGTCGCTGGTCGACAGCGCGGTCAGCGCCTCGCGCAGGGCCTGCACCGAGCCGTGGACATCGCCCTTGACCACCAGGTTGAGGGCCTGCTGGCCGGCGCCTTCGGCCATCTGCGCCATGATGTCCTCCATCCGGTTGCCACCCTGGGCAACCAGCCGGGACTCGCGGCGCCGGGCGTCGCGCTGCTCGGCGACGTCCTTGGCCAGGCGCTCGTCCTCGACCGCGACGAAGTCGTCGCCGGCATCGGGCACGCCCGACAGGCCGAGCACCTGCACCGGGATCGACGGGCCGGCCGATTCCACCTGGGCGCCGGTCTCGTCGAACAGCGCACGCACGCGGCCGTACTGCACGCCGCACACCAGGTAGTCGCCCCGCTTGAGCTCGCCCTGCTGCACCAGCACCGTGGCGACCGGGCCGCGGCCCTTGTCCAGCGCAGACTCGATGACGGTACCGCTGGCGCGGCCCTCGGCGACGGCGGTGAGCTCGAGCACCTCGGCCTGCAGCGAGATCGCATCCAGCAGCGCGTCGAAGTTCGCACCGGTCTTGGCCGAGATCTCGACCATCTGGGTGTCGCCACCGAAGTCCTCGGCCACGACGTCGTGCTCGAGCAGTTCGTTCTTGACCCGCAGCGGATCGGCGTCGGACTTGTCGATCTTGTTGATCGCCACGATCAGCGGCACCTTCGCGGCGCGCGCATGCTGGATCGCCTCGACGGTCTGCGGCTTGACGCCGTCATCGGCGGCGACCACCAGGACCACGATGTCGGTCAGCTGGGCACCGCGCGAACGCATCGAAGAGAACGCCGCGTGGCCCGGGGTGTCCAGGAAGCTGATGATCCCCTTGTCGGTTTCCACGTGGTAGGCGCCGATGTGCTGGGTGATGCCACCGGCCTCGCCCGAAGCCACGCGGGTGCGGCGGATGTAGTCCAGCGTCGAGGTCTTGCCGTGGTCGACGTGGCCCATGATGGTGACCACCGGCGGGCGCGGCACGGCCTCGCCCTGCACGTCCTCCACGTGCGCCAGCAGCGCGTCCTCGGCGTCGTTGCCGGTCGCGGCGACCGGCGTGTGGCCGAGCTCCTCGGTCACCAGCACCGCGGTGTCGTGGTCGATGGACTGGGTGATGGTGGCCATCACGCCCATCTTGAACAGCGCCTTGACCACCTCGCCGCCCTTGAGCGCCATCTGCTGCGCCAGGTCGGCCACGGTGATGGTCTCGCCGATCGCCACCTCGCGCACGATCGGTGCGGTCGGCCGGGTGAACCCGGTACCGGTGCGGCTCTGGTCCGGATGGCGGCGCGACTTGCCGCGGCCACGGGCACCGGCGCCGCTGGAGCGGCGGGCGCGGTCGGACTCGCTCAGGTGCATCTTGCCGGCGAAGCGCTTGCCGCGCGCGTCGCCCTCGCCACCGGGGCGGTCGCGCTGGTTGCGGCCACGCTGGTCCTCGCGCGCACGCGCCGGGGCCGGGGCCGCCGCGACGGCCTCGGGTGCGCTGGCCGCCGGCACCGGGCGGGCGGCGGAGGCCTGGGCAGCCAGCGCCTCCTCGGCCTTGCGGCGCTCGGCCTCCTCGGCTTCCTTCTTCGCCCGCTCGGCCGCCTCGGCGCGCAGGCGGTCGGCCTCTTCCAGCGCCTTCTGCTCGGCGAGGTTGCGCTGGCGCGACTCCTCGAGCTTGCGCAGGATCTCGGCGCGTTCGTCGTTGCCACCGGCACCGGCCGGCGCATCCGGGCCCGGCGGAACCAGGGTGACCTTCTTGCGCACCACCACGTCGACCGTGGAGCGGTTCTTACCGCCGCCGACCGTCAGCTCCTGCTTGCGGTTGCGGCTGAGGGTGATCTTGCGCGGCGCGGCGATCTTCTCGTCGGCCTCCGCGCCCTTGCCGTGGGTGCGCCGCAGGAAGCCGAGCAGCTTGACCTTCTCGGTGCTGGAGACCACCTGGTCGGGGTCGCTGAACTTCATGCCGGCCTCGGCCAGCTGTTCCAGCAACTTCTCGACCGGTGTGTTCACCAGTGCGGCCAGCTTGCGAATGGTGGTTTGCTGCGACATTCGGTTCCCGTTTCCTGAGGCGCCGGCACGGCCGGCGCGGTGAGCGCTAATTCTATCCCTGCGGTTTCATGGGCGCAGTCCCGTGTTCATGAGCGGTGGGCCCCACATGCTCCGGTTACTCGAACCAGTGCTTGCGGGCCTCCATGATCAATGCCGCCGCGCGGGCCTTGTCCACGCCTTCGTAGACGGTCAGCTCGTCGGTGGCCAGGTCGGCCAGGTCGTCGCGGGTGACCACGCCGTTGGCCGCCAGCGCGTAGGCCAGCACCTCGTCCATGCCTTCCATCGACAGCAGCTCGGCGGACGGCTCCTGCGAGGCCAGCTCCTCTTCGGCGGCCAGCGCCTCGTTGAGCAGCGCATCGCGGGCGCGGGCGCGGAGTTCCTCGACGATGTCCTCGTCGAAGCCTTCCACCGCCAGCAGCTCGCCGACCGGCACGTAGGCGATCTCCTCGACGGTGCCGAAGCCCTCGGAGACCAGGATGCCGGCGATTTCCTCGTCGACCTCAAGCTTCTCCTGGAACAGCTCGCGGGCCTGGGTCTGCTCGGCCTCGCTCTTGGCCTGCACCTGCTCGGCGGTCATCACGTTGAGCTGCCAGCCGGTCATGCGGCTGGCCAGGCGCACGTTCTGCCCGCCCTTGCCGATCGCCTGCGCCAGCCGGTCCTCGGCGACCGCCAGGTCCATGGAGTGCTTGTCCTCGTCGACGATGATCGACTGGACCTCGGCCGGCGCCATGGCGTTGATCACGAACTGGGCCGGGTTGTCCGACCACAGCACGATGTCCACGCGTTCGCCATTGAGTTCGTTGGTCACCGCCTGCACCCGCGAGCCGCGCATGCCGATGCAGGCGCCGATCGGGTCGGTGCGGTTGTCGTGGGCCAGCACGGCGATCTTGGCGCGGTCGCCCGGGTCACGGGCGCAGGCCATGATCGACACCAGCCCCTGGCCGACCTCGGGCACCTCGAGCTTGAACAGCTCCATCATGAATTCCGGCGCCGCGCGGCTGATGAACAGCTGCGGGCCGCGCGGCTCGGGGCGCACGTCGTACAGGTAGCCGCGCACGCGGTCGCCGGTGCGCAGCACGTCGCGCGGGATGCCCTTGTCCTTGGTGATGATCGCCTCGGCGTTGCCACCCAGGTCGACATAGATGTTGCCGCGCTCCACGCGCTTGACGATCCCGGTGACCAGCTCGCCGACCCGGTCCTTCCAGGCGTCCACGACCTGCTGGCGCTCGGCCTCGCGCACGCGCTGGACGATCACCTGCTTGGCGGCCTGGGCGGCGATGCGCCCGAACTCCGGGTTTTCGATCTGCTCTTCGATGTAGTCGCCGATTTCGGCGCCCTCGACTTCGTCGAGCGCGTCCATCAGGCGCAGCTGCCGGTCCGGGGATTCCATCTCCCCGTCGTCGGCGATCACCTCCATGCGCCGGAAGGTCTCGTAGCTGCCGTCCTTGCGGTCGATGGAGACGCGCACCAGCACATCCTCGTCGGTGTAGCGCTTCTTGGCGGCGGATGCCAGCGCGGCCTCGATGGCCTCGAAGATCACCGATTCCGGCACGCCCTTCTCGTTTGCGACCGCGTCAACGACCAGCAACAGTTCCTTGCTCATCTCGTTACTCCGCCGAATCCGGCCCGTCGGCCGCCGGCTTGTTGGTGGATTTGTTGTTCGTTCGCCCGGAGCCCTTGCCGGGCTTGCCTGCGGCAAGTCCAAGCGCGGCCCAGTCGGGCACCAGGCGCGCCTTTTCTATGTTGTCGAAGGCCACCGTGAACGGGCTGCCGTCGACCTGGAAGGTGATGTCCCCGCCTTCGACCGCGCCGATCCGCCCGGTGAGCCGCCTGCGTCCGTCCTGCGGCAGGCGCAGCACGACCTTGGCGGTCTCGCCGGTGAAGCGGCGGTAATGGTCGGGGGTGAACAGCGGACGGTCCAGCCCCGGGGACGAGACTTCCAGGGTGTAGTTGCCGCTGATCGGGTCTTCGACGTCGAGCTGGGCCGAGACCTCGCGGCTGACCGCCTCGCAGTCCTCGATGCCTACCGCACGTGGCGCGGCACCGTTGCCGCCCGCCTCACCGGCGGGCACGTCGATATACAGCCGCACCAGCGCCCCGCCGGTGGCCGGCAGGTATTCGATGCCCAACAGCTCGAGCCCGAGCGACCCGACGGTCGGGGCGAGCAGGCTGGCGATCTCGGTGGCCTTGTCTGTCATGCACTCTCCGGAAACGACAAAGGGCCCGACCGGGCCCTTGTCCATACCTCGGATGTAGAGCAGTGCGTGAGCAGAACGCACCACCGGGCCCGGCTGGCTGAAAAAAGAAAGCCTCGCAAGGAGGCTTCCTTTCAGCCGAAGCTGGTAGCGGGGGTAGGATTTGAACCTACGACCTTCGGGTTATGAGCCCGACGAGCTGCCAGACTGCTCCACCCCGCATCAGGCCGCCCATTATATCGACGGCTGAAACTATTGCAACACTTTTTATGCGATGCCTGAAAATGCCCGCTGGCACCACTCCATGATCGGGCTCCACGCCATGCCCAGCACCAGCAGGCCCAGGGCGTTGACGCCGAACACGACGCGCATCGGACGGTGGTCGACCGGCGCCGGCAGCTCGCCGACCGGCTCGTCGAAGTACATGTTCTTGACCACCTTGAGGTAGTAGAACGCGCCCACGACCGCGAACACGATGCCGACGATCGCCAGCCACAGCATGCCGCCCTGGATCGCCGCCTGCAGCACCGCCAGCTTGGCCCAGAAGCCCAGGAACGGCGGCACGCCGGCCAGCGAGACCATCACGCACAGGATCATCCCGGCCATCCAGGGGTTGCGCTGGTTGAGGCCGCGGTAGTCGTCGAGCGCGTCGGCCTCGAAGCCGCGGCTGGACATCATCACGATCGCGCCGAAGCCGGCGGTGGCCATCAGCGCATAGCTGATCGCGTAGAACATCGAGGCCGCGAAGCCGCCCGCCCCGCCACCGGCGAAGCCGATGAACACGAAACCCACGTGGGAGATCGTCGAGTACGCCAGCAGCCGCTTGAAGTTCGACTGCATCAACGCGCCCAGGTTGCCCAGCACCAGCGAGATCACCGCCAGCCACGCCAGCGCCAGCTGCCAGCTGCCGGCCGCCGGCCCGGCGCCGACCTCCAGCAGGCGGTAGGTCATGCCGAAGGTCGCCAGCTTGGGCGCGGAGCCGATGAACAGCGAGATCGCGGTCGGCGCGCCGTGGTAGACGTCCGGCAGCCACATGTGGAACGGCGCGGCACCGAACTTGAAGGCGATGCCGGCGATCACGAACACGATGCCGGTCATCAGCATGGTCGAGGCGCCACCGGCCGCCATCGAGGCCGCGATCTCGTCCAGGTACAGGCTCCCGGTCGCGCCGTAGACCAGCGACAGGCCGTACAGCAACAGGCCGGAGGCCAGCGAACCGAGCACGAAATACTTGATGCCGGCCTCGGAAGCCACCGGGCTGTCGCGGTCGGCCACCACCAGCGCATAGGAGCACAGCGCCAGCATCTCCAGCCCGACGTAGACCATCACCAGGGTGCCGGCCGAGACCAGCAGCATCATGCCGACGGTGGCGAACAGCACCAGCACCGCGACCTCGCCCTGGTACAGGCCGCGGTCGCGCAGGTACGGCCAGATGAAGGTCATCGACAGCACGCCGACCACGCACAGCGCGATCTTCAGCACGTCGGCCACCGTGTCGCGCACGAACATGCCGTGGAAGACCTCGCCGTGCCCGCCCACGCCGGCGGCCAGCAGCACGCCGGCCAGCACCAGCAGCGCGGTGGCCAGCACGTGGGTCACCACCTTGTGCCGCTCGGACAGGAACAGGTCCAGGATCAACAGCGCAAAGGCACCGCCGACCAGTACCAGCTCGGGCAGCAGGGGCAGCAGGTCGGCAGCGGAACGGACAGGTACGGCGATCATCTGGAATCTCGCATTGGTCGGCACGCCCGGGGGCGGTCGCCGGTCTTAGAGCTTGGAGGTGGCGATCTGCATCACCAGGTTGGCGACGGTGGGCTCCATCAGGTCGGTCAGCGGCTTCGGGTACACGCCGACCAGCAGGGTGCCGATGGCGAACAAGCCCAGCACCGCCCATTCGCGCCCGTTGATGTCCCTGAGCCGGGCGACGTTCTCGTTGGCCACCGGCCCCCACAGCACGCGCTTGACCAGGTACAGCGAGTAGCCCGCGCCGATGATCAGGGTCATCGCGGCGAACAGCGCGACCAGCGGGTGCAGCTGGAAGCTGGCGACCACCACCATGAACTCGCCGACGAAGCCCGAGGTGCCCGGCAGGCCCGAGTTGGCCATCGCGAACAGCACGTAGAACAGCGCGAACCAGCGCATCGGCCCGCCGACGCCGCCGTAATCGGAGATGCGCCGGGTGTGCATGCGGTCATACAGCACGCCGATGCAGGTGAACATGGCGCCGGAGATGAAGCCGTGGCTGATCATCTGCACCATCGCGCCCTGCAGGCCCAGCTGCGCGCCGTCGACGTTGCCGTACTCGCGCACCAGGCCGAAGGCGATGAAGATGCCCAGGGTCACGAAGCCCATGTGCGAGACCGAGGAGTACGCCACCAGCTTCTTCATGTCGTCCTGCGCCAGCGCGACCAGGCCGACGTAGACCACCGCCACCAGGCTGAGCAGGATCAGCAGCCAGGCCCACTCGGCGCCGGCGTCCGGGGCGATCGGCAGCGCGAAGCGCAGGAAGCCGTAGCCGCCGATCTTCAGCATGATCGCCGCCAGGATCACCGAGCCGCCGGTCGGCGCCTCCACGTGCGCGTCCGGGAGCCAGGTGTGCACCGGGAACATCGGCACCTTCACCGCGAAGGCGATCACGAACGCGAACAGCAGCCACATCTGCTCGGTGGCCGACAGCTGCAGCTGCACCATGTCGGCGATCTGCCAGCTGCCGCCCTGCATGTACAGGTAGATCAGGCCCAGCAGCATGAACAGCGAGCCCAGGAACGTGTACAGGAAGAACTTGATCGAGGCGTACACCCGGCGCGGTCCGCCCCACACGCCGATGATGATGAACATCGGCACCAGCATGAACTCGAAGAACACGTAGAACAGCATCGCGTCCAGGGCCGCGAACACGCCGATCATCAGCCCTTCCAGGATCAGGAAGCAGGCGTAGTACTGGCTCACCCGCTTGTCCACGCCCCAGGCGCCGATCAGCACCAGCAGCGAGGTCAGCGTGGTCAGGGCGATCAGCGGCACCGAGAAGCCGTCCACGCCCATGTGGTAGCGGATGTCGAAGGCCGGGATCCAGGCCCGGTCCTCGACGAACTGCATCGCCGCGGTGCCGTACTCGAAGCCGGTGAGCAGCGGGATGGTCAGCAGCAGCGTGGCCGCCGCGACGAGGGTGGCGAACCAGCGGGCGGCGTTGTCGCGCGGACCGATGGCGAGGGTCAGCAGGCCACCGAGGATCGGCAGCCAGACAAGCAGGCTCAGCAAGGGCATCGCGCTGTGGAGAGGCTCAGGGGTCACGTCGCGGTCCTGTCAGTTCAAGGTACGGATGAGCACGGCCAGCAGCAGGATCAGGCCGAGGATCATCGCGAAGGCGTAGTGGTAGAGATAGCCGGACTGGGCACGGCGGCTGACGCTGGCGACCAAGTCGACCACCCGGGCCGAACCGTTCACGAACAGCCCGTCGATGATCCAGGTATCGAACCAGCGGAACACCTTGCCCAGCGCGTAGCTGCCACCGGCCAGGCCGTCGATCCACAGGCGGTCGAAGCCGTACTTGTCCTCCAGGATCCGCACCGGCAGGGCGAGCGCATGGCGCGCCTTGCCCGGCAGGTCGGGACGGAACAGGTACAGGAAGGTGGCCAGGGCGAAGCCGGCGAGGGTCAGCCAGAACACCGGCGCCTGGAAGCCGTGCAGCGCATAGGCCACCGGACCGTGCCAGACCTGCGCGCCGACCTGGGCGACGGTGTCGCGGGTGGCGGCCAGGTCAATCGCACCGAGGAAGAACGGCAGCTGCTGCTCCGAGCCGCTCCAGTTGGTGCCGAACAGCATCGGGCCGGCGGTCAGGAAACCGATCACCACCGACGGGATCGCCAGCAGCACCAGCGGCAGGGTCACCACCCACGGCGACTCCTTCGGCTCGTGGTCGTGGTGGCCGTCGTGGCCGTGGGCATCGTCGTGGGCCGGCTCGTGCTTCGTGTGCTGGCCGTGCTCGTCGACGGCCGCGACCGCATGCGACGGCGCGGCGTCACGGAAGCGCTCGCCACCATGGAAGGTCAGGTACAGCAGGCGGAAGCTGTAGAACGCGGTGACGAAGGCACCCAGCAGCACCGCCCAGTGCGCGTACTGCGCGATCCAGCCGCCCTGCTCCGCCGCGTGAGCCGCGGCCTCGACGATGGTGTCCTTGGAATAGAAGCCGCTGAAGAACGGCGTGCCCACCAGCGCCAGGGTGCCGATCACCATGGTGATGTAGGTCACCGGCATGTAGCGTCGCAGGCCGCCCATCTTGCGCATGTCCTGCTCGTGGTGCATGGCGATGATCACCGAGCCCGCGCCCAGGAACAGCAGCGCCTTGAAGAAGGCGTGGGTCATCAGGTGGTACACGGCGGCCGAGTACGCCGACACGCCCAGCGCCACCGTCATGTAGCCCAGCTGCGACAGCGTGGAGTACGCGACCACGCGCTTGATGTCGTTCTGCACGATGCCGATCAGGCCGGTGAAGAACGCCGTGGTGGCACCGATGAACAGCACGAAGGACAGCGCGGTCGGGCTCAGCTCGAACAGCGGCGACATGCGCGCGACCATGAAGATGCCGGCGGTGACCATGGTCGCGGCGTGGATCAGCGCCGAGATCGGGGTCGGGCCCTCCATCGAGTCGGGCAGCCACACGTGCAGCGGAACCTGCGCCGACTTGCCCATGGCACCGATGAACAACAGGATGCAGATCAGCGTCGCCACCGACCATTCATGGCCGGGGATCACCGCGATCGACAGCTCCGCCAGCATCGGCGCATTGGCGAACACGGTGGCGTAGTCCAGCGAGCCGAACACCAGCACGATGCCGGCGATGCCGAGCAGGAAGCCGAAGTCGCCGACCCGGTTGACCAGGAAGGCCTTGAGGTTGGCGAACGCCGCCGAGGGCTTCTTGAACCAGAAGCCGATCAGCAGGTAGGACACCAGGCCCACCGCTTCCCAGCCGAAGAACAGCTGCACGAAGTTGTTGCTCATCACCAGCATGAGCATCGAGAACGTGAACAGCGAGATGTAGCTGAAGAAGCGCTGGTAGCCGTCGTCCTCGCGCATGTAGCCGATGGTGTAGACGTGCACCAGCAGCGCGACGAAGGTCACCACGACCATCATCATCGCCGTCAGCCGGTCGACCATGAAGCCGACGTGCGCCTCGAGCCCGCCCACCTGGAACCAGGTGTAGACGTTCTCGTTGAACGGCGCGGCGCCCTGCCCGACCAGCTGCCACAGCACCCAGCACGACAGCGCGCAGCTGGCCGCCACGCCGAGGATGGTGGCGGTGTGCGCACCGGCGCGGCCGATCCAGCGGCCGGCGAAGCCGGCCAGCAGTGAACCGGCCAGCGGTGCCAGCACGATCGCCAGCAGCACCGACTTGGAAAGCGTGAACTCCATGCCCGGCATCGGATCAACCCTTCATCATGTCGATTTCGGCGACGTTGATCGTGCGCCGGTTGCGGAAAAGCGTGACCAGGATCGCCAGGCCGATGGCGGCCTCGGCGGCGGCGACGGTCAGGATGAAGAACACGAACACCTGGCCGGAGGGATCGCCGAACTGGCGCGAGAACGCGACGAAGTTGATGTTCACCGACAGCAGCATCATCTCGATGCACATCAGCAGCACGATCACGTTCTTGCGGTTGATGAAGATGCCCGCGACCGCGATGCAGAACAGCACCGCGCCCAGCGTCAGCAGGTGGCCCAGGGCGAGCCCGGTGGAGAACAGGTTCATCGGTCGCCTCCCTGGTTGCCGGCAGCCGTGCCGTCGGGGTTGTGGTCACGCAGCGAGCGCGGAGCCGGCGCCGGGGCCTGCGGCTCGGACCGCATGCTCACCATGCGCAGCCGGTCGCCGGGGCGCACGCGCACCTGCTCGGACGGGTTCTGCCTGCGGGTGTTCGGACGCTTGCGCAGGGTCAGCATCACCGCCGCGATCACCGCCACGGTCAGGATCACCGCCGCGGTCTCGAACGGCAGCAGGAACTCGGTGAACAGCGCCATGGCCAGCCACTCGGTGTTGCTGATCGCACCGACGGCCGCCGGATGCGCGGGCAGCGGGCTGTCCATCAGCGCGAAGGCGCCGATCAGCACCAGGATCTCGACCAGCATCACCACCGCGACCACGATGCCCACCGGCAGGTAGCGCACGTAACCCTCGCGGATCGGCGCCAGGTCGACCTCCAGCATCATCACCACGAACAGCAGCAGCACCATGACCGCGCCGACGTAGATGACCACCAGCGCGACCCCGAGGAACTCGGCCCCCGCGATGATCCACACGCAGGCCACCGAGAAGAACGTCAGCACCAGCGACAGCGCGGCGTGCACCGGGTTCTTGAAGCTGATCACCCCGACGGCCGCGGCGACCGCGACCAGGGCGAACACGAGGAATGCAATCGAAGCCAGATCCATGTCGGGTACTCAGCGGTAGGGCGCGTCGGCGGCGCGGCGCTCGGCGATCTCCGCCTCCAGGCGGTCGCCGATGGCCAGCAGCTGCGGCTTGGTGACCACGTTCTGCCCGCGCTGGTCGAAGTGGTATTCGTGGACGTGGGTCTCCACGATCGAGTCGACCGGGCAGGACTCCTCGCAGAACCCGCAGAAGATGCACTTGAACAGGTCGATGTCGTAGCGCGTGGTGCGGCGGGTGCCGTCCTCGCGACGCTCCGAGTCGATGGTGATCGCCAGCGCCGGGCACACTGCCTCGCACAGCTTGCAGGCGATGCAGCGCTCCTCGCCGTTGGGATAGCGGCGCAGTGCGTGGATGCCGCGGAAACGCGGCGACTGCGGCACCTTCTCCATCGGATACATCAGCGTGTACTTGGGCTTGCCCAGGTACTTCAGGGTGAGCCACATGCCCTGCAGCATCTCGATCAGCAGCAGGCTTTTGAAGTAGGAAAAAATCCGGTTCATGTCCCTGTCCTATCGCCCCGCCTCGAACACGCCGAAGTACACCATCAGCGCGGTGACCACCATCCACGCGATGGCCAGCGGCACGAAGACCTTCCAGCCCAGGCGCATGATCTGGTCGTAGCGGTAGCGCGGGAAGGTGGCGCGGAACCACACGAAGCAGCTGGCGAAGAAGAATGCCTTGAGCAGCAGCCACCACCAGCCGTCGACCGACAGCAGCGGGATCCCCCAGCCATGGAACGGGCTCAGCCAGCCGCCGAAGAAGAAGACCGAGACCAGGAAGCTGATCAGGATCATGTTGGCGTACTCGGCCAGGAAGAACAGCGCGAAACCGGCGCCGGAGTACTCCACCAGGTGGCCACCGGTGATCTCCGACTCGCCCTCGACCATGTCGAAGGGCGCGCGGTTGGTCTCGGCCACGCCGGAGACGAAGTAGATCACCGCCAGCGGCAACAGCGGCAGCCAGAACCACTCGAACAGCCCGGCGTTGCCGGCCTGGGCCATGACGATCTCGCTCAGGTTCAGGCTGCCGGCGGCGACCATCACCCCGACCAGCGCGAAGCCCATCGAGATCTCGTACGACACCATCTGCGCCGCGCCACGCATCGCACCCAGCAGCGCGTACTTGGAGTTGGTGGCCCAGCCGGCGAGGATCACCCCGTACACGCCCAGCGAGGTCATCGCCAGCAGGTACAGCAGGCCCGCGTTGGCGTTCGACAGCACCACCTGTGCATCGAACGGGATCACCGCCCAGGCCGCGAACGCCGGCACCATGGCCAGCAGCGGGGCGAGCCTGTACAGGAACTTCGACGAGGCCGCCGGCTGGAACAGCTCCTTGAACAGGAGCTTGAAGACGTCGGCGAAGGTCTGGAGGATGCCCATGCCCACGTGCACGGGCCCGTGGCGCACGTGCATCCAGCCGATCAGCTTGCGCTCCCACAGCACGTAGAAGGCGACCGCCAGGATGACCGGCGTGGCGATCGCCAGGATCTTCAGCACGATCCACAGGGCGGCGCCGGCCGCACCGAAGTCCAGCAGCCAGTCGCGGAACGGGTCAAGCATCATCAAGCCCTCCCGACCTGCAGCCGACCGGCGCGCAGCGGCGCGGTGGCGGCATGTCCGGTTTCAATCCAAACGGTGCCCGGAGCGACGCGCGCGTTGAGCTCGACCGGCAGCGTGGCGGTGCCCGCCGCGGTACCGAAGCGCCCGGTCGCACCGTGCTGCAGGCCCAGCGCGTCCGCGTCGGCCGGGTTGATCACCGCACGCGGTGCCTGGTTCAGCGGATGCGCCTGCAGCGCGGGCGCGCGGCGCACCACCGCGTCGACGCGGTAGATCGCCCCGCTCGCCGCCACCTCCATGCCCTCGCCCGCCGGGGCCGGCGCGCCGGCCACCGGGGTGACCTGCCGCGGAGCGATACCGCCACGCAGGCCAGCCAGGTCGGTGAAGCCGAAGCCTTCGGCCTGCAGCAGGCCGCCCAGTGCACGCAGCACCTTCCAGCCCTCGCGCGCCTGGCGCGGCAGCTTGCCGCCGGCTGCGGTGGACTGCTCGCGGCCGTCCAGGTTGGTCAGCGTGGCGTCGATCTCCGGCAGCAGCCCGATCGGCAGGATCACGTCGGCGACCGCGCGGGTCGACTCGCAGGCGAAATGGCTGAAGGCCACGACCTGGGCGCCGTCCAGTGCCTTCATGGCGATGGCGGTATCGACGAAATCCAGGCCCGGCTCGATGCCGTAAAGGATGTAGGCGCCGCGCTGCTCGGCGAGCATGCCGCGGGCATCGCGGCCGCTCGGCAGCACGCCCAGGTTGGCCAGGCCAACGGCGTTGGCACCCTGCGGGATGCGGCACAGGGCCGCGCCGGTGGCGGCGGCGAAGTCGCGCGCGGCCGCGCGGATCGCGGAGGCATGCGCCCCGTTCTCGGCCAGCGCGCCGACGATCACCACTGCACGGGACCTGCCCTGCAGCGCCTCGCGCAGTTCGTTGCCGGCCAGCGTGGCGGCGATCCGCGACGGGGCGACGATGTGCTTGCCGGCCAGGTCGAAGGTCTGGTCGAAGTCGACCGGGTTGACCACGTGCACCTTGGCACCGTCGCGCCAGGCCTTGCGCACGCGGGCATTCACCAGCGGCAGTTCGTGGCGCAGGTTGGTCCCCACCAGCACGATGGCGTCGGCCTTCTCGATGTCGGCCACCGCCATGCCGGACGGCTCGGCAACCGCCGAATCGGTCAGGTCGAGCTGGCCGATGCGGTGGTCGAGGTTGCCGGTGCCCAGGGCGCGGGCCAGGCGTGCCAGCAGCTCGCCTTCCTCGTTGGAGGTCGCCGGGTGCACCAGCACGCCGAGCTGGTCGGCGCCGTTGGCGCGCAGGATGTCCGCCGCACGGCCGAGGGCCTCTTCCCAGCTGGCCTCGCGCCATTGGCCGTTCTCGCGCACCTCCGGCACCCCGGCACGGTCGGCGGCATACAGGCCCAGGTGCGAGTAGCGGTCACGGTCGGACAGCCAGCATTCGTTGACGTCGTCGTTGTCGCGCGGGACGGTGCGCATCACCTCGCCCCGGCGCACGTGCAGGAACAGGTTGCTGCCCAGCGCATCGTGGTAGCCCAGCGACGGCCGCGCCAGCATCTCCCAGGCGCGGGCACGGAACTGGAACGGCTTGTTGGTCAGCGCGCCGACCGGGCAGACGTCGATGACGTTGCCCGACAGCTCGGTCATCAGCGGCTTGCCGTCCCAGGTGCCGATCGCCATGCGGTCGCCACGGTACATGCCGCCCAGCTCGTAGGTGCCGGCGATCTCGCCGGCGACCCGGATGCAGCGCGTGCAGTGGATGCAGCGGGTCATCTCGGTGGCGACCAGCGGCCCGATGTCCTCGTCGGGCACCACGCGCTTGCGCTCGACGAAGCGGCTCACCGAGCGGCCGTAGCCCAGCGACAGGTCCTGCAGCTCGCACTCGCCGCCCTGGTCGCAGACCGGGCAATCGAGCGGGTGGTTGATGAGCAGGAACTCCATCACGTTGCGCTGCGCGCCCAGCGCCTTCTCGCTGCGGGTGCGCACCTTCATGCCGTCCATGACCGGGGTCGCGCAGGCCGGCGCCGGCTTGCCCATCTTGTCCACGTCGACCAGGCACATGCGGCAGTTGGCCGCGATGCTCAGCTTGTCGTGGTAGCAGAAGCGCGGGACCGGGATTCCGGCCTTGTCGGCGGCGTGGATGATCATCGAGCCCTTGGGCGCGAACATCTCGACGCCGTCGATCTCGATGGTGACGTGGTCCGGGGGCACGTTGGGGTTGGTCGGCTGCGCGCTCATGCGACCACCTTCGCGGCCACGGTCCCGGCACGCTGGTCATCGACCAGGAAGCGCTTGTTCACGATCGCGTACTCGAATTCATCCCAGTAGTGGCGCAGGAAGCCCTGGATCGGCCAGGCGGCCGCCTCGCCGAAGGCGCAGATGGTGTGGCCCTCGATCTGCCCGGCCGCGGTACGCAGCATCTCCAGGTCGGCCACGGTGGCCTTCATCTCGACCACGCGGTTGACCATGCGGTGCATCCAGCCGGTGCCTTCGCGGCACGGAGTGCACTGGCCGCAGCTCTCGGCGTGGTAGAAGCGGGCGATGCGCTGGCAGGCGCGGACCATGCAGGCGTGCTCGTCCATGACGATCACCGCGCCCGAGCCCAGGCCGGAGCCGGCCTTCTGCAGCGCGTCGTAGTCCATGGTCAGGCCCATCATGGTGTCGGCCGGGAGCACCGGCATCGACGAGCCACCCGGGATCACCGCCTTGAGGCGGTTGCCGTTGCGCACGCCGCCGGCCAGTTCCAGCAGCTCGGCGAACGGGGTACCCAGGCGGATCTCGTAGTTGCCCGGCCGGTTCACGTGGCCGGACACCGCGAACACCTTGGCGCCGCCGTTGTTGGGCTTGCCCAGGTTGAGGAACCACTCCGGGCCGTTGCGGATGATCGCCGGCACCGAGGCGTAGGTCTCGGTGTTGTTGATGGTGGTCGGCTTGCCGTAGAGGCCGAAGTTGGCCGGGAACGGCGGCTTGAAGCGCGGCTGGCCCTTCTTGCCCTCCAGCGACTCCATCAGCGCGGTTTCCTCGCCGCAGATGTAGGCACCGGCGCCCAGCGCGTTGTGGATGTCGACGTCGATCCCGCTGCCGAGGATGTCCTTGCCCAGCCAGCCGTTGTCGTAGGCCTCCTTCAGCGCCTGCTCGATGCGCTCGAAGGGCTCGTGGTGGAACTCGCCGCGCAGGTAGTTGTAGGCCACGGTGGAACCGGTGGCATAGCAGGCGATCGCCATGCCCTCGATCACCGCGTGCGGGTTGTAGCGCAGGATGTCGCGGTCCTTGCAGGTGCCCGGCTCGGACTCGTCGGAGTTGCACAGGATGTACTTCTGCACGTCCCCGCCCTTGGGCATGAAGCTCCACTTCAGGCCGGTCGGGAAGCCTGCGCCGCCACGGCCGCGCAGGCCGGACTGCTTGACCATCTCGATGACGTCGGCCGGCGCGATCTTCTCGGCGAGGATCCTGCGCCAGGCGCTGTAGCCGCCGGTCTTGAGGTAGTTGTCGTACGACCACGGCATGTCGAAATGCAGGGTCGTGTAGACGACGTTGTGCTCCTGCGGGGCCGGGCCCACCGGGCCGGTCGCCTGGGAGTAGTCGCGATGCGCCATGAACTGATTCACTCCAGCCCGTCGAGCAGCTCGTCGACCTTCGCCAGGTCGAGCCGCTCGTGGTAATGACCGTTGATGATGGCCACCGGGCCGCCGGTGCAGGCGGCCACGCACTCTTCTTCCAGCTTCAGGTAGACGCGGCCGTCCGCGGTGGACTCGCCGCGCCTGCAGCCCAGCTTCTTCTCGGCATGGGCGACCAGTTCGTCGGCGCCGTTGAGCCAGCAGCTGATGTTGGTGCAGAAGGCCACGTTGTGCCGGCCCACCGGGCTGGTCTGGAACATCGAATAGAAGCTGGCGACCTCGAAGGCCCAGACCTTCGGGATCTCCAGGTACTTCGCCACGGCAACGGTGAGCTCGTCGCTGAGCCAGCCGCCGTTCTGCTCCTGGGCCTTGAACAGGGCCTGGATCACCGCCGAGCGCTTGCGCTCGGGCGGGAACTTGGAAACCCAGTGGTCGATGTAGGCGCGCGTCTCGTCCGACAGCAGCGCGATCGGGTCGACGTCCTGGGTGGCTTCGTAGCTTCCGGTGGGTTTCATTCAGTCAGTTCCTCGCGACCGCCTCAGCGGTCCACCTCGCCGAAGACGAGGTCGTAGGTGCCGATCATGGCCACGGCATCGGCCAGCATGTAGCCGCGGATCACCGCGTCCATCGAGGACAGGTGGGCGAAGCCGGGGGCCCGCAACTTGACCCGGAACGGCTTGTTCGCGCCGTCGGAGACCAGGTAGCAGCCGAACTCGCCCTTGGGTGCCTCGATCGCGGCATAGGTCTCGCCGGCCGGCACGCAGTAGCTCTCGGTGAAGTGCTTGAAATGGTGGATCAGGCCCTCCATGGACTCCTTCATTTCCTCGCGGCTGGGCGGGCGGACCTTGTAGTTGTCCACCATCACCGGGCCGGGATTGGCGCGCAGCCAGGCCACGCACTGCTTGATGATGCGTGCCGACTGGCGCATCTCGGCCATGCGCACCAGGTAGCGGTCATAGCAGTCGCCGCCACTGGACACCGGCACGTCGAAATCCACCTCGGCGTACTTCGCGTAGGGCTGCTTCTTGCGCAGGTCCCACTCGATGCCCGAGCCGCGCAGCATCACCCCGGTCATGCCCCACTGGCGGGCCAGCTCCGGGCTGACCACGCCGACGCCGACGGTGCGCTGCTTCCAGATGCGGTTGTCGGTGAGCAGGGTTTCGTACTCGTCGACCCGGCCGGGGAAGTCGTCGGCGAACGCATCGAGGAAGTCCAGCAGCGAACCTTCGCGCCACTCGTTGAACTTCTTGAGCTTGCCGCCCTTGCGCCACGGGGACTCCTTGTAGCGCGGCATGCGGTCGGGCAGGTCGCGGTACACGCCACCGGGACGGTAGTAGGTCGCGTGCATGCGCGCGCCCGACACCGCCTCGTAGACGTCCATCAGCTCCTCGCGCTCGCGGAACGCGTAGAGCATCACCGCCATCGCGCCCAGGTCCAGGCCGTTGGAGCCCAGCCACATCAGGTGGTTCAGTATCCGGGTGACCTCGTCGAACAGGGTCCGGATCCACTGCGCGCGCTCGGGTGCCTGGATGCCCAGCAGGTTCTCGATGGCCAGCACGTAGGCGTGCTCGTTGCACATCATCGACACGTAGTCGAGCCGGTCCATGTAGCCGATCGACTGGTTGAACGGCTTGGACTCGGCCAGCTTCTCGGTGCCGCGGTGGAGCAGGCCCACGTGCGGATCGGCGCGCTGCACGACCTCGCCGTCCATCTCCAGGATCAGCCGGAGCACGCCGTGCGCGGACGGGTGCTGCGGGCCGAAGTTCATCGTGTAGTTGCGGATCTCCGGCGCCGGCTCGGCGGCCGGGCGCAGGTCCATGCCGGGGCGCATGTCGTGCATCGCGGTACTCATTGCTTCACCTCGCCGGCGGCCGGCTGGCGCGCGGCCGCTTCATCGGCGGCGGTCTCATATCGGGAGTCGTCGCGGATCACCCGCGGCACCAGCACGCGTGGCTCGATCGACACCGGCTCGTACACCACCCTCTGCTTCTGGGCGTCGTAGCGGACCTCGACGTTGCCGATCAGCGGGAAGTCCTTGCGGAACGGATGGCCGATGAAGCCGTAGTCGGTCAGCAGCCGGCGCAGGTCCGGGTGGCCGCGGAAGACGATGCCGTACAGGTCGAACGCCTCGCGCTCGAACCAGTTGGCACCCGCCCAGATGCCGGTCAGCGAATCCAGCACCGGCAGGCTGTCGTCCGCGGCGAACGCACGCAGGCGCAGCCGCTGGTTGTGCTGGTAGCTGATCAGGTGGACCACCGCGGCGAAGCGGCGCTCCGGCGCGGCGGCCGCGCCGCTGGGTGCCTGGCCCCACTTGAAGCGGCCCGGGCCATTGCCCTCGACGCCACGGGAGAAGCCTTCGGAGGAGGCGTTGGTGTCCCACTCGTCGACGCCCCAGCCCAGGTAGTCGATGCCCGCCAGGTCGGTCAGCTGCTCGAAACCGAAGTCGTCGCGCAGCGCGCGGGCGGAGTCCAGCCACTGGTCGGCGGCCAGCTCGAGGGTGACCTCGTCGCGCGCCCCGGTGATGGTGACGGCGGCATCGGGAAAGCGCTCGCGCAGGCGCGCGGCAAGGCTCTGGCTGTCCTGGCTCATCCGTGCACACCCTGGCGATTTTCGCCGAAGTTGGTGCCGCGGCGGATCTTCTTCTGCAGCTGCAGGATGCCGTAGACCAGCGCCTCCGCGGTCGGCGGGCAGCCCGGCACGTAGATGTCGACCGGGACGATGCGGTCGCAGCCGCGCACCACCGAGTACGAGTAGTGGTAATAGCCGCCGCCATTGGCGCAGCTGCCCATCGAGATCACCCACTTGGGGTCGGGCATCTGGTCGTAGATCTTGCGCAGCGCCGGGGCCATCTTGTTGACCAGGGTGCCGGCCACGATCATCACGTCGGACTGCCGCGGCGTCGGGCGGAAGACCACGCCGTAGCGGTCCAGGTCCATGCGCGCTGCGCCGGCGTGCATCATCTCGACCGCGCAGCAGGCCAAGCCGAAGGTGACCGGCCACATGGAGCCGGTGCGCGCCCAGTTCCACAGCGCGTCCATGCTGGTGGTCACGTAGCCCTGCTGCATGACCGGGTTGTCGGCCTCGGGCAGCAGGATGTCGTCCAGGCGCCCTTCGGGCACCGGGTTGTTCATCAGGCCCGAGATGGTCTTGGTCACTCCCATTCCAGGGCTCCCTTCTTCCAGACGTAGATGAAGCCGATCAGGAGCATGCCGGCGAAGATGCCCATCTCGATCAGGCCGAGCAGGCCCAGGTCACGGAAGACCGTGGCCCAGGGCACGATGAAGATGATTTCCAGGTCGAAGATGATGAACTGGATGGCGATCAGGTAATACCGGATGTCGAACTGCATCCGCGCATCGTCGAAGGCCTCGAAGCCGCACTCGTAGGCGGAGAGCTTCGCCGCGCTGCTGGCGCTGCGCGGCCCGGCGATGTAACCGACCGCCAGCAGCACCACACCGATGCCGGTGCTCACGACGAGGAACAGAAGGATCGGCAGATATTCGCCCAGCACGTTTGCTCTCTCAGGCTACGCCGCACTTTGCGGCCTTGGCTCCGGCAGCCCCGCCGTGACAGGCAGTCTTGCCGCTGATTGATGATGCTGGAGTGGTGCCCAAGGGGGGACTCGAACCCCCACGACCGAAGCCGCTACCACCTCAAGGTAGTGCGTCTACCAATTCCGCCACCTGGGCACATTGTCCAGCCATCCTCCTGGTCGACCGCGGCACTGCTGCCACGGCCCCCGGTCCTTGCGACCGGTTGCCCGTTCATCCATGCCGGGCATCGACTACCTATTGTACCGTCACGGATCAGTTTTCCGCAGTACCCGGCGGTGCCGATTCAGGCGGTTCCGCGGCCTGCGGGACCGCCGGCACGTCGCCCGCCGGCGCCTGCTGCGGGGCCGCCGGAACCGAGGTGTCCGGCGCCGGGGCAGCCGGCACCACCGGCACCTGGGACATGATGCCCAGGTCATCGCCGACCGTGGCGGGAGCGGTGCGGGTCGCGTGCCAGGCCATGAACAGGCTGATGGCGAAGAACGTGATCGCCATCCACTTGGTGCTCTTGCTCAGGAAGCTGGAGGCACCGCGGGAGCCGAACACCGTCGCCGACGCGCCGCCGCCGAAGCCGCTGCCTGCCTGGGCGCCGGCGCCGCGCTGCATGAGGATCAGCACGATCATCGCGATCGCGAGCAGGACGTAGATGACGTTGAGGAACAACAGCATCGGGGCGGGACTCTCGGAAAAAGGGGCGTGGGGTCAGTGCGCGGCCGCGGCGGCGATGGCGTTGAACTCGTCCGCCACCAGCGATGCACCACCGACCAGGGCGCCATCGACGTCGGGCCGGGTGAACAGCTCGGCGGCGTTTGCGGCCTTCACGCTGCCACCGTACAGGATCGGCAGCGAGCCGGCGATTCTAGCATCGTGGCCGGCGATTTCACCACGCAGGAAGGCATGGATCTCCTGGGCCTGCTCCGGGCTGGCGGTCTTGCCGGTGCCGATCGCCCAGACCGGCTCGTAGGCCAGCACCGCGCCGTCGAGCGCTTCCAGGCCCAGCTCCAGCACCGGACGCAGCTGCTCCTGCAGGCGCCACTCGGCCTTGCCTTCGCGGCGCTCGCCCCAGGTCTCGCCCACGCACAGCACCGGCACCAGGCCGGCGGCGCGCGCCGCCCTGAACTTGGCGGCGACCAGGTCGCTGCTCTCGCCGTGGTACTGGCGGCGCTCGGAGTGGCCGACCAGGACGTAGCGCGCGCCCACGTCGGCCAGCATCGCCGCCGACACCTCGCCGGTGTAGGCGCCCTTGTCATGGGCGCTGACGTCCTGTGCACCGAAGGCCAGGCCCCTGCCGCCGTAACGGGAGGCCAGCTCGCCGAGGAACGGCAGCGGGGGCAGGATGACCCGCTCGACGCCCGCGGGCGCGGCAGCGGCGGCCACCGCGTCGAGCAGCGGGTTCGCGAACTGCCGGTCGCCATGGAGCTTCCAGTTGCCGGCGACGATCCTGGGACGAGTCATGCACTTACCCCGCGGGAAAATGGGACCGCGCATTGTAGCTGAACGGGTGCGACCACGCCCTACTTCAGCTTGATTTCGCGCAGGCGCTCTTCCAGGTAGCCCTGGGCGGTGATCGGCTCGGGGTACCGGCTGGGGTTGTCCGGGGTATCGCACGCCGGCAGCACGTCGATCACGAAGTCCGGGTTGGGATGCAGGAAGAACGGCGTGGAATACCGCGGCTGGCGGGCGCGCTCGCCCCGGGGGTTGACCACCCGGTGGGTGGTGGACGGATACACGTGGTTGGTCAGCCGCTGCAGCATGTCGCCGATGTTGACCACGATGGTGTCCTCGTCGGCGGTGAACGGCACCCACTCGCCGGCGTGCGACAGCACCTCCAGGCCCTCGGCACTGGCGCCGACCAGCAGGGTGATGAGGTTGATGTCCTCGTGGGCACCGGCGCGCACGTTGGGAATGTCGGGGGCGGTGATCGGCGGGTAATGGATCGGCCGCAGGATCGAGTTGCCGCTGTCGGTCTTGTCGGCGAACCAGTCTTCCGGCAGGTCGATGTGCAGGGCCAGCGCCGCCAGCACCCGTGAACCCACCGCATCGAGCGCCTGGTACAGGCCGTAGGCCTTTTCGCGGAAGTCCGGGACCTCCTCCGGCCACGGGTTGGGCGGCATCACCCCGGCGTACTTCGAGTCGCGCGGGATCTCCCGCCCGACGTGCCAGAACTCCTTGAGGTCATGGTGGGTGGCGCCCTTGGCGGTCTCCACCCCGAACGGGGTGTAGCCGCGGGCACCGCCGCCGCCAGGCACGTGGTACTTGAGCTTGACCTCTTCGGGCAGCGCGAACAGGCGCTGGAAGACGTCGTAGCACGCCGCGATCTGCGCCTGGCCGATGCCGTGGCCGCGGATGCCGGCAAAGCCCCATTCGCGGTACGCGTTGCCGAGTTCGGATACGAAGGCCTGGCGGTCGTCCGGGCTGGATGGATCAGTGAACCGGCGCAGGTCCAGGGTGGGGATACGGGTCTGGGTCATGTCGTCCTCGTCTTGCGTGTCAGGCGGCACCGGCGGCTTCGCGCACGGCGGCGGCCAGGGTCTCGACCGTGTGTTGCATCAGGGCCTCGTCGTCGGCCTCCACCGTTACCCGGACCACCGGTTCGGTGCCCGAGGGGCGCAGGAACGCACGCCCCCTGCCCTCCACGGCGACCTGCGCCCGCGCCAGCGCGGCCTTGACGTCGGCGGCCTCGGCCGGGCGGGCACCGTTCGCGTAACGGACGTTGACCGTGCGCTGGGGCAGCTTGACCAGGCCCTCGCAGGCCTGGGCCAGGGTCACGCCCCGGCGCTGCAGCACCTCCAATACCTGCAGCGCGCTGACGATGCCGTCGCCGGTGCCGGAGCGGTCCAGGCACAGCAGGTGGCCGGAGGTTTCCCCGCCGAGCACCCCGTCGTGCGCCACCAGCTGCTGGTGCACGTGGCGGTCGCCGACCTTGGCGCGCACGAAGCCGATCCCGGCCCGGTCCAGCGCCTGCTCCAGGCCGTAGTTGGTCATCACCGTGCCGACCACCGGGCCGCGCAGGCGGCCACTGGCGCGCCAGTCGTTGGCCAGCACGTACATGAGGTCGTCGCCGTCGCGCGCCTGGCCGGCGGCGTCGACGAACAGCACCCGGTCGCCGTCGCCATCGAAGGCGATGCCCAGGTCGGCGCCGGTCTCGAGCACGCGCGCGGCAAGCTGCTCAGGATGGGTGGAGCCGACGCCGGCGTTGATGTTCAGCCCGTCGGGATCGATGCCGATCGCATCGACCTGCGCCCCGAGCTCGCGCAGCACCATCGGGCCCAGGCGGTAGGTTGCGCCGTTGGCGCAGTCCACCACCACCTTCATGCCTTCCAGGTCGAAGCCGCGCGGCACCGAGTTCTTGCAGGCCTCCACGTAGCGGCCGATCGCATCGCGGGTGCGCTCGGCCTTGCCCAGTTCCGCGGATTCCACGGTGCGGAACGGCTGTTCCAGCGCGGCCTCGATGTCCAGCTCGGTGGCGTCGTCGAGCTTCTCGCCGTCGGCGGAGAAGAACTTGATGCCGTTGTCGTAGTGCGGGTTGTGCGAGGCGGAGATGACGATGCCGCCGTCGGCGCGCATCGAGCGGGTCAGGTGGGCGACCGCCGGGGTCGGCATCGGCCCCATCAGCTGCACGTCCACGCCGGCGGCGACCAGCCCGGCCTCCAGCGCGGCCTCGAACATGTAGTTGGAGATGCGGGTGTCCTTGCCGATGATCACCACCGGCTTGCGCCAGCGGCGGCGGCTGCCGCGGCCCTCGCGGACCAGGGCGAAGCCGTAGGCGTTGCCCAGGCGCAGGACGAAGTCGGCCGAGATCGGGCCCTCGCCGACGTGGCCGCGGATGCCATCGGTGCCGAAGTACTTGCGGGTCATGGAGTATTCCGTTGCAGGGCCGGCCTGGCCGGCCAGTGGATCAGGCGGCCGCGGCGTCGCCGGACGGGCGCGGCTGCTTCATCATCATCGCCATCAGCGTGGCGATGCGGTCGCGCAGCTCGCGGCGGTCGCAGATCTGGTCGATGGCACCGTGCTCGAGCAGGAACTCGCTGCGCTGGAAGCCCTCCGGCAGGGTCTCGCGCACGGTCTGCTCGATCACCCGCGGGCCGGCGAAGCCGATCAGCGCCTCCGGCTCGGCGATGTTGATGTCGCCCAGCATCGCCAGCGAGGCCGACACGCCACCGGTGGTCGGATGGGTGAGCACGGCGATATAGGGGAGTCCGGCTTCGCGCAGGCGCCCGAGCGCGGCCGAGGTCTTGGCCATCTGCATCAGCGAGAACAGGCTCTCCTGCATGCGCGCCCCGCCGGTCGCGGTGAAGCACACCAGCGGGCAGCCGGCCTCCAGCGCCGCCTCGGCGGCCAGGGCGAAACGCTCGCCGACCACCGAGCCCATCGAGCCGCCCATGAAGGCGAAGTCGAAGGCGCAGGCGACGATCGGCTGCGCCTTCAGGGTGCCGGACATGGCGATCAGCGCATCGCGTTCGCCGGTGGCCTTCTGCGCCGCCTTGATGCGGTCCGAGTAGCGCTTCTGGTCACGGAAGCGCAGCACGTCGGTCGGGCACAGCGCGGTGCCGATCTCGCGGGTGCTGCCCGGGTCCAGGAAGGCCAGCAGCCGGGCGCGGGCGCGGATCGCGCGATGGCGCCCGCAGCGCGGGCAGACCTCGAGGTTTTCCTCCAGCTCCGGACGGTAGAGCACCGCGCCGCAGCTGTCGCACTTCTCCCACAGCCCTTCCGGGACGCTGCGGCGCTTGGCGGTGGTGGCCGCATCGGTGCGGATGCCCGAGGGCATGAGTTTCTTGAGCCAGGACATGCGTGGTTTCCGTGTCGTGGTGCGGCCCGGAGGCCAGATGCAAGGGAGCGAAGTCTAGCGCAGCACCCGCCGGTCAGCCCGGCACCTGCGCGTCCAGGGCCTGGCGCAGCGGGCGCAGGAACGCCGCGGCCAGCTCCGCCGCCTCGCCCGGCGAACCCGCCGCGGCCATGGTCTGCACCAGCGCGCTGCCGACCACCACGCCATCGGCCTGGGCCGACATGCGCACCGCACTGTCCGCATCGCGGATGCCGAAGCCGACCACCACCGGCACGTTGCTGCCCTCGCGCAGTTCACGCAGGCGCTCTCCGGCCCGGGTGCTGTCGAGGCGGTCGGCGCCGGTCACCCCGGCATAGCTGACGTAGTACAGGTAACCGGCGGCGTGTCGCCGCAGCAGGTCCATCCGGGCGGCGGAACTGGTCGGGGCCGCCAGCAGGATCAGGTCGATCCCCGCGGCATCGAAGGCGCTGCGGTACCCGGCCGCCTCTTCCGGCGGCAGGTCCACCAGCAGGGTGCCGTCCACGCCCGCCGCGGCGAGCGCGGCGGCATAGCGCTGTGGCCCGCGCACCTCGACCGGATTGAGGTAGCCCATGAACACCACCGGGGTCTCGTCGTCGCTCCGGCGGAACTCCCGGACCATCTCCAGTACCCGGTCCAGCCCGGCGCCGCGCGCCAGTGCGCGTTCGGAGCTGTGCTGGATCACCGGACCATCGGCCATCGGGTCGGAAAACGGCACCCCCAGCTCGATCACGTCCGCGCCCGCGGCGACCAGCGCGTGCATGACCGGGACGGTCGCCTCCAGCGAAGGGTCGCCGGCGGTGATGAAGGGCACCAGTGCCTTGCGCCCTGCGGCGCGCAACCGGGCGAAACGGCGTGCTGTGCGGCCCATGTCAGACCTCGATTCCTTCGCGCGCGGCGATGGTGTGCACGTCCTTGTCGCCACGGCCGGACAGGTTGCACAGCACGATCGCGTCGGTGGGTAGCTCCCGGGCCAACTTGATCGCCTGGGCGACCGCATGGCTGGACTCCAGCGCCGGCAGGATGCCCTCGGTGCGGATCAGCCGGTGGAAGGCGTCCAGCGCCTCCGCGTCGGTTATCCCGAGGTAGTCGGCGCGCCCGGTGTCCTTGAGGAAGGCGTGCTCCGGCCCGACCCCGGGGTAGTCCAGCCCGGCGGAGATCGAGTGGGTCTGGCTGATCTGCCCGTCGTCGTCGCACAGCACGTAGGTGCGGTTGCCGTGCAGCACGCCCGGCCGCCCGGCCGCCAGCGATGCCGCGTGCCGCCCGCCGTCCATGCCCTCGCCCGCCGCCTCGGCGCCGACGATGCGCACGTCGCGGTCATTGAGGAAGGCGTGGAAAATGCCGATCGCGTTGCTGCCGCCGCCGACGCAGGCGGTCACCGCATCGGGCAGGCGGCCGTATTCGGCCAGCATCTGCGCCCGCGCCTCGCGGCCGACCACGGCGTTGAAGTCGCGCACCATCCGCGGGTACGGATCCGGGCCGGCCACGGTGCCGATGATGTAGAAGGTGTCGGCGACGTGGGTCACCCAGTCGCGCATCGCCTCGTTGAGCGCGTCCTTGAGGGTCGCCGAGCCGCTGGACACCGGCACCACCTTCGCCCCCAGCAACTGCATGCGGTAGACGTTGATCTTCTGCCGCGCGATGTCGGTCGCACCCATGTAGACCACGCATTCCAGGCCCAGCCGCGCGGCCACGGTGGCACTGGCCACGCCGTGCTGCCCGGCGCCGGTCTCGGCGATGATCCGGGTCTTGCCCATGCGGCTGGCCAGCAGGGCCTGGCCGATGGTGTTGTTGATCTTGTGCGCACCGGTGTGGTTCAGGTCCTCGCGCTTGAGCAGGATCCGGGCACCGCCCACGTCCGCGCTCAGGCGCCGGGCATGGTAGATCGGGCTGGGCCGGCCGACGTAGTGCGCCAGGTCCTGCTCGAAGGCGTGGATGAACCCCGGGTCGCCGCGAGCCTGGTCATAGGCCTGCGCGAGTTCCTGCAGCGGGCCGGCCAGGGTCTCGGCGACGAAACGGCCGCCGTAGCGGCCGAAGTGGCCCGTGGCGTCGGGCCAGGCGTGGTAATCGATGGAATCGGACATGGCCCATTGTCGCAGGCTCAGTCGAGAACGTGGCAGTCGATCCGCCGGACCTCCTCGACGAAACGGCGCATCAGCTCGCCGTCCTTGACCCCCGGCTCGCTTTCGATGCCGCTGGAGACGTCCACGCCCCACGGCAGCGTGGCCATCACCGCATCGAAGACGTTGTCCGGCGTCAGGCCTCCGGCCAGCAGGTAGGGTTTCTGCACGCCGGTGGGAATGCGCCCCCAGTCGAAGGTCCGGCCGGTCCCGCCGCCCTCCCCCGGGGCGTGGCTGTCGAACAGGAAGCCGGCGGCGCCCGGGTAGCGCTCCTGCAGCGCCGCCGGGTGCCCGCGGACCAGGTCGCTGCCCATCGCGATCGCCTTCAGGTAGGGCACGCCGAACCCGCGGCAGAACGCATCGTCCTCCTCGCCATGGAACTGCAGCAGGCTGGGCCGCACCTTGCGCACCACGTCGCGCACCTCGTCGACCGAGTTGTCGCGGAACAGCGCGACCGCATCGACCAGCGGGGCCAGCGCCTGGCGCATCGCCCTCGCCTCTTCCGCCGCCACCCGGCGCGGGCTGCCGTGGGCGAAAACGAAACCGATCGCGTCGGCCCCCAGCTCGCACGCCAGGCGCACGTCACCGGAGCGGGTGAAACCGCAGAACTTGATGCGGGTGCGGAACAGGATCTTCTGGTTCATGGTTGGCATCGCCGGGCATCTACTGGGTTGCGGACCCGTTTCATAGCGTTACCTCGCCCGGAAGACCCCATTGTGAAGGATAGCGTGGCCCGAGGAACACCAGTCCCGCCGCCGGCGCCGTGGGCCCGGCGAGATCGCGCCTGCGGCCGTCCAGCACCTCGGCGATCCAGCCCGGCTGCCGCCCGCCGGCACCGACCTCGAGCAGGCTGCCGACGATGTTGCGGACCATGTGGTGCAGGAAGGCGTTGGCCTGCACCTCGACGATGACGGTATCGCCCTGGCGGCTGACCGCGATGTCCTGCAGCTCGCGGCGCGCGTGCGGCGCCTGGCAGTGCACGGTGCGGAACGCGGAGAAGTCATGCTCGCCGACCAGCGCCTGGGCCGCGCGGTGCATCGCGCCGGCGTCCAGCGGGCGGCGCTCCCAGGACAGGTACTGCCGGTGCAGGGCCGGGCGCACCGGGCGGTTGAGCAGGCTGTAGCGGTAACGCCGGGCCCGGGCGCTGAAGCGGGCGTGGAAGCTGTCGTCGACCGGCAGGCACCAGCGCACCGCGACCGCGCGCGGCAGCCGGGTGGTCGTACCCAGCACCCAGCCGCGCGGGTCGCGGCCGGCCGGACCGTCGAAGTGCACGACCTGGCAGGCGGCATGGACGCCGGCGTCGGTGCGGCCGGCGCAGGTGACCTGGACCGGCAGGCCGGCGACGAACGACAACGCCTCCTCCACCGCCGACTGCACGGTGGGCTCGTCCGGACGGCGGTCGGGCTCCCCGGGGCGGCTGAGCCGCTGCCAGCCGGAGAATCCACCGCCGTCGTATTCGATCCCCAGCGCCCAGCGCCGCAGCGGCGGCGGGACGCCTGCGCCGGACCCGGGAACGGTGGCGCTGTCGTCTCCCGCCATTGCCGCTCAGTCCAGTTCGCGCAGCAGGCGCGCGGCTTCCTGGCGCGAGGCCAGGTCGCCGCTGACCACCAGCTCGGTCAGCAACTGGCGGGCGCTGTCGCCGTCACCGAGGTCGAGATAGGCACGGGCAAGTTCCAGGCGCTCGTGACCGGGGGCTTCCGCCTGGAAGTCCGCCGGGTCGTCGACCGAACCGGTATCGGTTGTGACTGCCGGGCCAGCCGGGGCATCGCCGGGGCCGTCCGGGGGCAGGTCCGCGCGGTGTTCCTCCGCAGCCGGATCGACCCGCGGGCTCGCCACCGCGGGTGCAGTGGTTTCGGTCGCCTGGGGTGCGGCTGCGGGGCGCTCGTCCTCCGCCCCGCCGGCGTGCCATGCCGGAGCGGTGGCCGCCGCGGCCGGCGCACTGGCCGGGAAGGCCGAGGCGCGCGGATCCGACGCGACGGGCGCCTCCGCCGGCTCGACCGGGGCGCGGAACCGCGGCGCCTGGTCGGCCTTGCGGCGCATCAGCCAGCCACCCAGCAGAACCAGCAGCAGGAGTGCCCCGCCGCCGATCCACCAGCCGGTCCCGCTTGCCGGCGCGTCATGTTCGCGCGCCTGCGCCAGCTCGGCCTGGACCGATGCCAGCTCGTTGTCCTTCAGCGAGATCAACTCTCGCTGGTCGGCCTGGATCTTCTCCAGCTCCGCCAGGCGGCTCCTCATCTCGTCCAGTTCCGCCTCGCGGGCGGCCAGGACCTCGTTGGCCTGCTGCAGTTCCTGTCGCATGGTGTCGCCTTCGCCCCCTTCGGAGATGCCGGAGCGGGTACCCGCCGCGGTCGCGTCGCTGGCGCCGGGCGGCACGATCTCCAGCCGCGCATCGGCGGCCGCTGCCTCCGGCCCGCCCTCCGCACCGGCCGTGTCGGGCGCATCGCCAGCCAGCTGTGTCGCCGTGCCCGCCCCGGCGGCGGGCTGCGCCACCGCCTGGTTCGCCTGGCGCCAGGCGCGGGTCTGTTCACGCACCTGGGCCAGCGCCTGGGCCGCATCGACCTCGGCCACCGTGCTTCCGCCGGGCACCCGCAGGACCGCCCCGGCGCGCAACAGGTGGATGTTGCCGTCGATGAACGCGCCGGGGTTGGAGCGCAGCAGGGCGATCATCGCCTGCTCCAGGCTGCCCTCCAGTTCCAGGCTACGGGCGAGCTGCGAGAGCGTGTCGCCGGACTGGACCCGCACTTCGCCGGGCCGCTGCGCGGCTGTCGCCGGCGTGGGCGGCACGGGCACCGAGGCTGTCGCGACCGCCTGCGCCGGCGCCGGCGATTCCGTCGGCGGCTCCGCCGGTGCGTCCGATGCGGCGTCGGCCGGGCTTCCGTCCACGGGATCCGGCTCGTCCTGCGTGGCGCTGGCCGGCGCACGGACGATGGTGTTGGATGGCGCGGCCACCGGGGCCTGTACCGGCGGTGCCAGCGGCGCCGAAACGGTACGCGGCGCATCGACCAGTGCCGAGTACTCGCGCACCAGCCGGCCCTGCCCCCAGTCGACCTCGACCAGGAAGCTCAGCATCGGCTCGTCGATCGGTTGCGGGCTGGTGACCCGGATCACCGGCTGCCCGTCGTCGCCCAGCGCGAGGTTGAACTGCAGGTCGGCGACCACGCCACGCGGCGGATCCAGGCCGATGCGGGCGAAGGTCTCCGGCGAGGCCAGGCCGACCCTCAGCCGCTCGAGTTCGCCCGGGACACTGGAGACGACCGGAATCTCGGCAAGCAACGGCTCGCCCAGCCCGGACTTCAGGCGGATCTGGCCCAGGCCGAGCGCCGCGGCCGCCTGGCTGGCAAGCAGCAGCAGCACTGCGATCGCAATGCGGAACACCTTGTTCACTGTCACGCGCGGCCCTCCCCTGGCGGCGACTCTAGCGGCGACGGCCGGCACCGGCAACGCGGCGACGGCGGCACGGCCGTCAACCGGCGCCCCCGTTCCGCGCCGCGTGGACCCGTTCGGCCAGTTGCACCGCATTGAGCGCGGCGCCCTTGCGGATGTTGTCGGCCACCACCCACAGCGCCAGCCCGCGCGGGTGCGAGGGGTCCTCGCGGATCCGCCCGACGTAGACCGGGTCATGCCCCGAGGCGTGGGTCACCGGCGTGGGATAGCCGCCATCGCGGCGCTCATCGACCACCTCGACACCGGGTGCCTCGCGCAGCAGCGCGCGCACCGCCTCGGCGGTGAGCTTGTCGCGGGTCTCGATGTGCAACGCCTCGGAATGGCCATAGAACACCGGCACCCGGACCACGGTCGCGTTCACCCCGATCAAGTCGTCGCCGAGGATACGCCGGGTCTCGTGGACCAGCTTCATCTCCTCCGTGGTGTAGCCGTTGTCGCAGAACCCGCCGCCCTGCGGGAACACGTTGAATGCGATCTGCACCGGGTAGACCTCCGGCGAGGCCTCGCGGAAGCTGAGCATCGCGGCGGTCTGCCGCCCCAGCTCCTCCAGCGCGTCGCGCCCGGTGCCGGACACCGACTGGTAGGTGGCCACGTTGATCCGCTCGATGCCCGCCGCCCGGTGCAGCGGCGCGAGCGCCACCAGCATCTGGATGGTCGAGCAGTTGGGGTTGGCGATGATGCCCTTCGGCCTGTCGGCCAGCGCCTCAGGGTTCACCTCGGCCACCACCAGCGGGACCGCGGGGTCGTCGCGGAACGCAGAGGAGTTGTCGATCACCGTCGCCCCGGCCGCCGCGAAGCGCGGCGCGTGCGCGCGGGCAGCCTCGCTGCCGGCGGAGAACAGGGCGATGTCGATGCCCTCCGGATCGAACGTCGCCAGGTCCTCGACCAGCACCTGGCGCCCGGCGAACTCCAGCCGCTCGCCGGCCGAGCGCGCGCTGGCCAGCAGCCGCAACTGCGCCACCGGGAACGAGCGCTCCTCCAGGGTCCTCAGCAATGCCTCGCCGACCACACCGGTGGCACCAACGACAGCGACGTTCACGGGATCATGCATCTGGGGGCTCGCGGGTCAAAGACAGCAGCTTAAAGGGTTGTACCGGCATCACGCAGTCGGGCGGTCCTGCCCCGGGACCCGGGGCGTGACCGGGCCGACATCGGCGCACTGGGCGCGGTGGCGCAACGCCTGGTCCATCAGCACCAGCGCGACCATGGCCTCGCAGATGGGGGTGGCACGGATGCCGACGCAGGGATCGTGGCGCCCGGTGGTGACGACCTCGACCGGGTTGCCCTCCACGTCCAGGCTGGCGACCGGCAGGCGCAGGCTGGAGGTGGGCTTGAAGGCCACCGAGCAGCGCAGCGGCTGGCCGCTGCTGATGCCGCCGAGCACGCCGCCGGCGTGGTTGGAGCCGAACCCCCCGGCGCCGATCACATCCCGGTGCCCACTGCCGCGCTGGGCGACCGAAGCAAAGCCGTCGCCGACCTCCACGCCCTTGGCCGCGTTGATGCCCATCAGCGCCGCGGCCAGGGCGGCGTCGAGCTTGCCGTAGACCGGCTCGCCCCAGCCCGGCGGCACGCCCTCGGCGACCACGTCCACCCGCGCGCCGACCGAGTCGCCGGACTTGCGCAGCGCGTCCATGTACGCCTCCAGTTCCGGTACCTGCGGCGCGTGCGGCCAGAAGAACGGGTTGCCTTCGATCGCAGCCGGGTCGAAGCCGTCGGGCAGCAGTTCGCCAAGCTGCGACAACCAGCCCTGGATGCGCACCCCGTGGCGCCGGGCCAGCCACTTCTTCGCGATCACCCCGGCGGCCACCCGCATGGTGGTCTCGCGCGCCGAGGACCGCCCGCCACCACGCGGGTCGCGGATCCCGTACTTCTGCCAGTAGGTGTAATCGGCGTGGCCGGGCCGGAAGCGGTCGGCGATCCTGGTGTAGTCGCGGCTGCGCGCATCGGTGTTGCGCACCAGCAGCGCGATCGGCGTGCCGGTGGTCAGTCCTCCGTACACCCCCGACAGGATCTCCACCTCGTCGGCCTCGCGCCGCGCCGAGGTGTGCCGGCTCCGCCCGGTCGCGCGCCGCTCCAGGTCGTGGCGGAAGTCCTCCGCCGCCAGTTCGAGCCCGGGTGGGCAGCCGTCCACCACGCAGCCGATCGCCGGCCCGTGGCTCTCGCCGAAGGTGGTGACCGCGAACAGTGTCCCGAAGGTGTTGCTGCCCATGCGTACTCCCTGCCGCCGCTCCCGCGGCGCCTGTGGACCTCAGGCGCGGGCGTCGGCCAGCGCGCGGATGCGCTCGTGGTGCTCGAGCAGGTCGGCGCGCTCGGCCACGAAGATGCCCATCTGGCCGACCTTGAACTCGACCCAGGCCAGCGGCAGTTCCGGCAGCAGCCGGACCAGGGCGTGCTCGGCCTCGCCCACTTCGCAGACCAGCAGGCCGTCTTCGGACAGGTGCCGCGGTGCGTCGCGCATGATCCTCAGTGCCAGGTCCAGGCCGTCGTCGCCGGCACGCAAGCCCAGTTCGGGCTCGTGCGCGTACTCCGGCGGCAGGGCGTCGGTCTCCTCGTGGGTGACGTAGGGCGGGTTGGTGACGATCAGGTCGTAGACCTCGCCTTCCAGGCCCTGGAACAGGTCCGAGCGGCGCAGCTGCACGTTGCCTGCCTCCAGCCGCTCCCGGTTCTCGGCGGCCAGCGACAGCGCATCCGCGTCGATGTCGGCGCCGGTGACCTCCCAGTCGGGGTTGTAGTGGCCCATCGCGATGGCGATGCAGCCCGAGCCGGTGCACAGGTCCAGCGCCCGCCGCACCTCGCGCCCGCCAAGCCAGGGCTCGAAGCCGGCCTCGATCAACTCGGCGATCGGCGAACGCGGCACCAGCGCGCGCGGGTCGGAGCTGAAGCTCAGGCCGGCGAACCAGGCCTCGCCGGTCAGGTAGGCAACCGGGACGCGGTCGTTGATGCGGCGCTCGAACAGCTCCAGCACCCGGGCCTTCTCGTCGCTGGTGACCTTCGAGGCGCCGTAGACCGGGCTGAGGTCGTGGGGCATCGACACTGCGTGCAGCACCAGCTGGGTCGCCTCGTCCAGGCCGTTGTCGTAGCTGTGGCCGAAGGTCAGCCCGGCCTCGGCGAAGCGGCTGGCGCCGAAACGGATCAGGTCGATGATCGAGAGCGGCTCGAAGCGGGCGGCGGAAAGGTCGACGCGGTCGGCGGTCATGTGTGGGAGGCCGGCTGAAGGTTGCTGTGAAGGCCGCCGATTATAGCGGCCGCCCCCGGCTATCATGGCCGGCGCAACCGTTCCCGAAGGTCCCGCCATGTTCAACCGCACTGCCCTCGCCGTCGTGCTGATCGCCGTGGCCGCCGGCCTCGGGCTGGTCGCCGCGCAGCGTTTCTTCAACCAGGCCGAGGTCCCCTCGCAGTGGCCGCAGACCAGCGCGGTGCGGCTGTTCGAGCCGGCGCGCGAACTCCCGGATTTCAGCCTGCGCCAGTCCGACGGCACCGACCTGGTTCCCGGTGAGCTGCACGGCCACTGGACCCTGGTGTTCATCGGCTTCACCCATTGTCCCGACATCTGCCCGATGACCCTGGCCCAGCTGTCGCAGGCACAGAGGCAATGGGAGGCGCTGCCCGAGGCCACCCGCCCGCGGGTGCTGTTCGTTTCGGTCGACCCGGAGCGCGACACCCCCGACCGCATCGGCGAGTACGCCCACCACTTCCACCGCGACACCCTGGCGGCGACCGCGGACATTCCGGCGCTGGAGAAGTTCACCCGCTCGCTGAGCCTGGTGTTCGCCAAGGTGCCGGCCGCCGAGGGCGCGCCCGCCGACCAGTACACCGTCGACCACAGTGCCTCGATCGCGCTGCTCGACCCGCAGGGCCGGATGACCGGCGTGGTCCAGCCACCGCTGGACATCCCGACGATCGCCGCCGACCTGCAAGCCCTCACCGAAGCCAGCGCACCCTGACCGCATGAGCCTGACCACCCGCCTGACCCATGTGCTGCCGCACCGGCTGCTGTCCTCGCTGGCCCGGCGCCTGGCGTACTCGGAGGATGCCCGCACCAGTGCGTGGCTGATCGACACCGTGACCCGGCGCTTCGGCGTCGACCTGTCCGAGGCCGAGCAGTCCGACCCGCGCGGCTACTCCAGTTTCAATGCCTTCTTCACCCGGGCGCTTCGCGAGGGCGCCCGGGTCGCCGAGGCGGACCCGCGGGCCCTGCTGATGCCGGCCGACGGCCGGATCAGCCAGGCCGGGCCGATCGGCAGCGGCGACGGGGCGGGCCGCATCTTCCAGGCCAAGGGCCAGTCGTTCACCGCGGCCGAACTGCTGGCCGACCCCGGGTACGCCCGGGTCTTCCATGGCGGCCTGTTCGCCACCGTGTACCTGTCCCCGCGCGACTACCACCGGGTGCACATGCCGTGGACCGGGACACTGCTGGAGACCGTGCACGTCCCCGGCCGGCTGTTCAGTGTCGGTCCGGCGGCGGTCGCCCATATCCCGCGGCTGTTCGCCCGCAACGAGCGCCTGGTGTGCCACTTCGACACCGGCTTCGGGCCGATGGCGATGGTGATGGTCGGCGCGATGCTGGTCTCGGGCGTGGAAACGGTGTGGAGCGGGATCGAGATCCCGGGGTATGGCCACAGCGTCCGCCGCACCGATTACCGCGGCCGCGGCATCACCCTGGAGCGTTTCGCCGAAATGGCGCGCTTCAACTACGGCTCGACCGTCATCGTGCTGCTGCCGCCGGGCGTGGCCGAGCTCGCGCCAGGGCTGGAGGCCGAGTCGCCGGTGCGGCTGGGACAGCGCCTGGCGACCCTGCGCGGCTGACCGCCCCTCCGGCTAGCCCTCGTCCGGCGCCAGCTCGGGCGCGACCGGGGCGACCGCTGGCGCCCCGCCCCGGATTACCGCCGCTTCCGGATTGCTCGACACCAGGGTGCGTGCCAGCTCCGCGCGCCGTCCCTCCAGGCAGTGGCGCCTGTACAGGCCGTTGATGCGGGCGGTCGACATCAGCGTGGTGCCGGCGGCGATCACGTCGTCGGCGCGGTAGCGGGGATTGAGGTTGCGCAGGGCGCGCATGTAGCCCTCGTGCACGCCGTTGTTGCCCAGGCAGATGGTGAGCTGGTAGATCGACGCCGGCTGCTCGAGCACCAGCGCCGCCGGGCGCACGTTGACCTTCGGCAGGTCCAGGCCGTACTCCTTCGGATGCAGGAACAGCCAGGCCGCGGCAATCACCATCGGCACGTAGTCGCGGGTCTCGGCCGGGAACTGGCGGTAGACCTCCTCGTGCCAGAAGCTCCTGCCGGGGTTCTCGCGGTGGATCCGGCGTGCCCGGCCCTCGCCGCCGTTGTAGGCCGCCAGCGCCATTTCAATGCTGCGGTTGAGCTCGCCCAGGCGCTCGTTGAGGTAGGCCACGCTGGCCCCGGACGCGGCGTACGGGTCGTAGCGGGTGTCGAAGCCCGAACCGTCCTCGCCCAGTCCGAAACGATGCCCGGTCGTGTACATGAACTGCATCGGCCCGGCGGCCCCGGCGCGCGAGGTCGAATGCACCCGGCCGCCGGATTCCTTGGCCATGATCCCGAACAGCAGCGCCTCCGGCAGCCCGGCCCGTTCGTAATGCGGCCACATGCGGTGGCGCAGGTACTGGTAGTTCTCGTAGCTGGCGACGAAGGCGCCGCGCATGTCGGTCAGCCAGCGCCGGATGCCCTCCTGCACCGCCGGGTTGAACTCCACCAGGCGGTCGAAGTCGTGGCGGTTGTCGCCGCCGATCAGCGCCGCCGCACGCGCCGCCTCGGGCACGTCCTCCAGCACCGGGTGCACGTGGTGGTCGAGCTCGTCGGCCTGCAGTGTCTCGACGCCCGCCTCGATATCGGCATGCACCTTGAGCAGGCGCTTGTAGCTGGTGGCCAGCGTGGGCACCGAGCAGCCACGCAGCGCGCCGCAGGCGCTGATGATGTCCTCCATGTCCTCCAGCGCGGCATCGGCTTCCGCGGTGCCCCGCGGGTCGGCGTTGGCGATGTGCACCATCGCCTCGCGGTAGCCGGCTTCGGCCGCTTCCATGCGGGCGGCCAGTTCCTGCGCCGCCTCGCGGTCGCGGCGGGACTGGGCATGGGCGTCGGAAACCGGCAGCAGCAGGACGAGCGCAAGCGCCGGCGCCAGGCCGCGCGCCAGCGCCGGGAGGGGGGAACGATGGGTCATGTCGACTGCGGAGAGACCAGGCAGCCGGCAGGGTAAGCCGCCGTGGCACGGGGCCGCAATCGCGCGCAGCGGCCGGCCTGTCACGATCCGGCGACCGCGGCCCGGCCATGCCGGATCGCCCCGTCGGCCACGACGCACTCGGCAGCGGCGAGGCACCGGGGTATGGTCGAAAGCACGCCCCAAGCGACAGGAGTGACCGATGTCCCGCAAAATCCTCATTGCCGCCTGCCTTGCCGCGCTCGCTACGGCCGGTTGCCAGCCGTCCGGCACCGCCGACGCCCCCGGTGGGAGCACAACCGCGGCCAGCGATGCCGCACCGGCCGATGTGATGCCGGTCGACACCCCGTCCCCGCGGGCGGATGCAGATGCACCGGCGCTCGACATGCCGGCCATGGCCGGCACCTTCGAGGGCACCCTGCCATGCGCAGACTGCCCGGGCATCGACACCACCCTGGTGCTGGCCCCGGACGGGACCTTCCAGCTGACCGACGCGTACCAGGAACGCGACGCCAGCAACACCACCGAGGGCACCTGGAGCGTGGAGGCGGACAACCGCCGCATCCGCCTGGATCCAGGCAACAAGGACGACGTGGACCGGCTGTTCGCGATCGAGTCCGCTTCGCGCATCGTCATGCTCGGGGCGGATGGCGAACCCGCCGCCAGCGGACTCGATTACAGCCTCGAGCGCCGCTCGCCATGAGCATCGACGGACGATCACCCGCACGTCCACGGACCACTGGATGAGCCGCTGGCGACCGCCCCCGGAGAAGAGCACCCCGCTGATCTCCCGGGCCGGCCACGACCGGCTGAAGGCCGAGCTGGACGAGCTGTGGCGGGTGAAGCGGCCGGAGGTGGTGAAGGCGCTCGCCGCCGCCGCCGCCGAGGGCGACCGCTCGGAGAACGCGGAGTACACCTACCGCAAGAAGCAGCTGGGCGAGATCGACCGGCGGGTGCGCTACCTGGGCAAGCGGGTGCCGGCACTGAAGGTCGTGGAGGCGGTCCCCGCCGATCCGGAGGCGGTGTTCTTCGGCGCGACGGTGGAGCTGGAGGACGTGGAAACCGGCGAGAGCCACCGCTACCGCATCGTCGGCCCCGACGAGACCGACGCCAGGCTGGGCTGGATCAGCATCGACTCCCCGCTGGCGCGGGCCATGCTCAAGAAGCGCATCGACGATGAGTTCACCGCCGAACTCCCCGGCGGCCCCCGGTCCTACGCCATCGTCGCCGTCGAATACCTGGCCCCGTAGGGACCCCGAAGGGTGCGATAGGCGGAACGCCGTATCGCGCCCTACATAGGTGCGATCAGACCAGGACCGCGGGCAACTCGCCCGGGCGCAGCGGCCGGTCGCCTTCGTCGTCGAAGGCCACCTCGCCGAACAGGTCGTGCTCGTCGCTGCCCATGATTTCCACGTCGACGAAGTCGCCGGGCTTGAGGCCGGCGAACCAGCCGTTCTGGATCTGCACGGTGCCGTCGATCTCCGGCGCATCGGCCATCGAGCGGGCGATCGCCAGCTCGCCGTCGATCGCATCGACGATGCAGCGCTGGACGGTCCCGACCTTCGCTTCCAGCCGCGCCGCGGAGATCTCCGCCTGGCGCGCCATGAACCGCGCCAGCCGCTCCTGCTTCACCTCTTCCGGCACCGGGCCGGGCAGCTCGTTGGCCCGCGCACCCTCGACCGGCGAATAGGCGAAGGCACCCACCCGGTCGAGCTGCGCCTCGTCGAGGAAGTCGAGCAGCTCCTCGAACTCGTCGTCGGTCTCCCCGGGGAAGCCGACGATGAAGGTCGAACGCACCGTCAGCTCCGGACACACCGAGCGCCAGGCCTGGATCCGCTCCAGGGTCCGCTCCACCGCGCCGGGGCGCTTCATCAGCCGCAGCACGCGCGGACTGGCGTGCTGGAACGGAATGTCCAGGTAGGGCAGCACCTTGTGTTCGGCCATCAGCGGGATGACCTCGTCCACGTGCGGGTACGGGTAGACGTAATGCAGGCGCGACCACACGCCCAGCTCACCCAGGCCTTCGCACAGCGCTTTCATCCGGGTCTGGTACGCCTTGCCGCGCCACTCGCGCTCGGCATAACGCAGGTCGACGCCGTAGGCCGAGGTGTCCTGGGACACCACCAGCAGCTCGCGCACCCCGCCGCGCACCAGCCGCTCGGCCTCGCGCAGCACCTCGTCGACCGGGCGGCTGGCCAGCTTGCCGCGCATCGAGGGGATGATGCAGAAGCTGCAGGCGTGGTTGCAGCCCTCGGAAATCTTCAGGTAGGCGTAGTGCTTCGGAGTCAGCTTCAGCCCGTAATCCGGCAGCAGGTCCACGAACGGGTCGTGGCGCGGCGGCACTGCGGCGTGCACTGCCTCCATCACGCTGGCGTAGTCCTGCGGGCCGCTGATCGACAGCACATCCGGGTGCGCCTGGCGGATGACGTCGGCGCGCTTGCCCAGGCAGCCGGTGACGATCACCTTGCCGTTCTCGGCCATGGCCTCGCCGATCGCGTCCAGCGACTCGGCAACGGCCGAATCGATGAAGCCGCAGGTGTTGACCACCACCGCATCGGCGTCATCGTAGGTCTGCACCAGTTCATAGCCCTCGACCCTGAGCTGGGTGAGGATGCGCTCGGAATCGACCAGTGCCTTGGGGCAGCCCAGGCTGACGAAGCCGACCCTGGGGGCGGCGCCGCTGCGGACGCTGGCGCGCCGGTCGGGAGTGGTCTGTTGGCTCATGGGCAACCTGGGCGTGCGCCGGCACGCATGGCCGGTCCGGGCGCTGTCGCCGAACCGCTGGAAGGAAGGGCGGCCGATTATACGGCCGGCGCTAGAATCGGAACCCAACAGCCGCATCGCCGGGCAGGAGGTCGTGATGAACCGCTGGATCGATATCGAGAGCCCGCACGGTCCCGTTCGCGGCTGGCGGTGCGAGCCCTCCGGCCCCTCGCGCGGGGCGGTGCTGGTGGTACAGGAGATCTTCGGGCTGAACGCGCATATCCGCCAGGTCGCCGAGCGGATGGCCGCGGAGGGCTTCATCGCGGTCGCACCGGCGATGTTCGACCCGGTCGAGTCGGGGGTGGAGCTCGGCTACGACCAGGCCGGCGTGGCCCGCGGACTGAAACTGCGCGCCGCATTGGGCTACGACCGGGCGGTGGACGTGCTGGCCGCGGCGATGCGGCAACTCCAGGCCGAGGGCCTGCGGGTGGGCGCCACCGGCTTCTGCTGGGGCGGCACCCTGGCACTGCTGGCCAATACCCGGCTCGGACTGCCCGCAGTGAGCTGGTACGGCGGGCAGAGCGTGCCCTTCCTCGATGAACCGCTGCGCGCACCAATGATGTTCCACTTCGGTGCCAGGGACCGGAGCATCCCGCCCGAGCACGTCGAGCTGCACCGGCAACGGCATCCGGGCGCGGTCCTCCACGTCTACCCGGATGCCGGCCACGGCTTCAACTGCGAACCGCGCGAGGACTACGAGCCGGGAAGCGCGGCACTGGCCTGGGAACGTACCGTCGCGTTCCTTTCGGAGAGCCTGCGATGACCCCTTCACCCGAAGCCGGCTGGCAGCTCGACCGGGTGCTGGCCAATGACACCCACCCGGTGGCCCAGCTCGGCCTGTGCGAGGCCCGGCTGATGGACGACGCCAACCACCCCTGGCTGATCCTGGTGCCGCGCTGCGCCGGCGCGGTGGAATGGATCGACCTCGACGAGGGGGCCCAGGTCATGCTGTCGGCCGACATCAGCCGTGCCAGCCACGCACTGCGGGCGCTGTTCAAGCCCGACAAGCTCAACGTCGCCGCCCTGGGCAACCAGGTCCCGCAGTTGCATGTCCACGTGATCGCCCGCTTCCGTGGCGACATCGCCTGGCCGCGGCCGGTCTGGGGCAGCGCGACCGCCCTGCCCTACACCCCCGAGCAGCTGGTGGAACGCGTGCAGCAGCTGCACGATGCGCTGCAGGCATGAGCCGCCCGGCGCCTCGGCTGGAACTGCTCGCCGACGACGCCTGGCTGCTGTCCTTCGGCAGTGATGTCGACCCCGGGCGCATCGATCCCGGGGACAACGCCCGGGCGCATGCATTGGCCGACCGCATCCGGCGCGCCGCGCCTGCCTGGTTGCGCGACCTGGTGCCGGCCTACGCCTCGCTCGCGGTGTTCTTCGATCCGGAATGCTGCCCCGGCAACGAAATACGGGCCTGGCTGGCGGCCATCGACGAAGAAGCCACCGCTGTCCCGGCGGCTGCGCGCACCGTCGAGATTCCGGTGGCATACGGCGGCCACTTCGGACCGGATCTGGAGGATGCCGCCGCCGAGCTCGGTCTGGCGCCGGCCGCGCTGGCCAGGCGCCATGCCGGCGGCGACTACACGGTCGCCATGATCGGGTTCGCGCCCGGTTTCCCCTATCTGTCGGGACTGGATGCGCCGCTCGCCCTGCCGCGGCTGTCCACCCCGCGCACCAGGGTTCCGGCGGGCAGCGTGGGCATTGGCGGCGCCCAGACCGGCATCTATCCGCGCGAGGGCCCCGGGGGCTGGCGGCTGATCGGGCGGACACCCGTGCGGCTGTTCGATCCCTGCGCCAGCCCGCCCTCGCGCCTGCTGCCGGGGGATCAGGTCCGCTTCCGCGCCATCGATGCGGCTGCTTTCGAACGCCTGGAATCCGGTCGCCCGGAGCAGGCTTCGTGACGCTCCGGGTCCTCGACGCCGGCCCGCTGACCACGGTGCAGGATCTGGGTCGCAGTGGCTGGCGCCACCTGGGCGTGCCGCTGGCCGGAGCGCTGGATCCGCGGGCGGCAGCGCTGGCCAACCGGCTGGCGGGCAACCCGGACGCGGCCGCTCTGCTCGAGTTCACCCTCGCGGGTCCGCGGCTGGCGTTCGGGCGACCGGTGCGCGTGGCGCTCACCGGCGGCCCGGCGGACGTCCGGTTCCGTGGCCGCGACGGTAGGCGACACGCCCTCCACGCCGGCCGTCCGGTCCTGCTGCCACCGGGCGAACTCCATGTCCGCGCCCTGCTGTCGGGCGCACGCGGCTGGCTGGCAGTGGCCGGCGGGCTGGACGTGCCCGAGGTGCTGGGTAGCCGGAGCACCGACCTGCGCGGCGGGTTTGGCGGTGTGGACGGACGCGCCCTGCGCGAAGGCGACCGCCTCGACCTCGTCCACCCGCCGGAGTTGCAGGCACTGCAGCCGGTGGCGCCCGGCTGGTGGATCGACCCTGCCGCCGGGGAGGAACCCGGCGCCCCGCTGCGTTTCGTACCCGCCGCGGGCACCGATCCGCGGCAACTCGCGCGCACGCGCTGGACAGCCAGCCCGCACAGCAACCGGCAGGGCATCCGGCTGGCGGGCAAGCCGTTGCCGGAGGCGGGACCGCAACAGCCATCGGCTCCGGTCGCACCCGGCACCCTCCAGTTGCCGCCCGACGGCCTGCCCATCGTCCTGCTTGCCGACGCCCAGACCGTGGGTGGATACCGCCGGCTCGGCTACGTCATCGCCGCCGACCTGCCGCGGCTGGCCCAGGTCCGCCCGGGCGACGCACTGTGGCTGCAGCCATGCGATGCGGCGGAAGCCGCGCGACGGCTGGCCGCCTCTCGCGCCCGGTGGGCCCGCATCGGGCTGGCACTCGAGGCGCGCCGATGAGACCGGCAATCGACTTCAACTGCGACCTGGGCGAAGGCTGCGGCAACGATGCGGCGATCATTCCGTTGCTCAGCTCCGCCAACATCGCCTGCGGCGGCCATGCCGGCGACGGGAACACCATGCGCGCCACCCTGCGGCTGTGCCGCGAGCACGGCGTAGCGGCCGGCGCCCACCCGGGCTACGAGGACCCGACGCACTTCGGCCGGCGCGAACTGGACCTGCCACCCACGGCGATCGCCGCCCTTGTCACCCGACAGCTCGCGCGCCTGGCCCGGCTGGCCGACGAGGAAGGCATCCCATTGGTCCACCTCAAGCCGCACGGCGCGCTGTACAACCAGGCGGCGCGCTCCAGGCCCATCGCCGAAGCGATCGCGACCGCGGTCGCCGGGTTCGATCGCGGGCTGATGCTGGTCGGCCTGTCCGGCTCGGAGCTCCCGGCAGCCGGCGAAGCCGCGGGTTTGCGCGTGGCACACGAAGTGTTCGCAGAACGCGGCTACGGTGCCGACTGCCGCCTGCTGCCGCGCGGCGCGCCGGGCGCGGTGCTCGGGTCGCTGGATGCGGTCACCGCCCAGGCACTCGGGCTCGCCCGCCATGGCGGGGTCCGCACCGTGGGCGGCGGATGGCTCGACCTCCGCGCCGACACCCTGTGCCTGCACGGCGACCGCGGGGATGCGCCCGCGATCGCCGCGGCGCTCCGCCGGGCCCTGCAGGAAGACGGCATCACCATCCGCCCGCTGTCGTAGGTGCGGGTCCAGCCGCTCCCACGGATTTGCGGGACTCAGGTCCGCGGCAGGGTGACGCCGGTCTGGCCCTGGTACTTGCCACCCCGGTCGCGGTAGGAAGTCTCGCAGATGTCGTCGGCGGCCGCCTGGAAGAACAGCATCTGCGCCACGCCTTCGTTGGCGTAGATGCGCGCCGGCAGCGGCGTGGTGTTGCTGAACTCCAGGGTCACGTGCCCCTCCCACTCCGGCTCCAGCGGCGTCACGTTGACGATGATCCCGCAGCGCGCGTAGGTGCTCTTGCCCAGGCACACCACCAGGGTGTCGCGCGGGATCCGGAAGTACTCCACCGTGCGCGCCAGCGCGAACGAGTTCGGCGGGATGATGCACTCGTCGGCGGTCACGTCGACGAAGCTCTTGGGGTCGAAGTGCTTGGGGTCGACGATGGTCGAGTTGATGTTGGTGAAGACCTTGAACTCGCGCGAGCAGCGCACGTCGTAGCCGTAGCTGGAGGTGCCGTAGCTGACGATCCGCTGGCCATCGGCCTGCTTGACCTGCCCCGACTCGAACGGCTCGATCATGCCCTGCGGCCGTTCGGACATGCGGCGGATCCAGCGGTCGGACTTGATGGTCATCGTGCTTTCCGTTGTGGCGCCAGATGCGCGCGCGGGTGGGCCGTGAATTGTAGGCCATGCACCCCCGCCCCAAAAAAGACGGCCCGCGCAGGGCGGGCCGCCGGATACCGCGGTGGCGCGATGGCTCAGCGGCGCTCCCACACCTGGGTGCGGCCGAGCAGCGAGAAGCCCATGAAGCCGCGGACCTCCAGCTTGTTGCCGTTGTCGGTGGTCTGCATCTTCACCGAATAGGTCTTGCCACTGGCCGGGTCGAGGATCTTGCCGCCGGTCCACGAATCCCCCTTCTGCGTGACGTCCCAGATGATCTGCATGCCTTCGATCGGCTGGTCCTTGCGCTCGCCGGTGCACTTGCCGCACACCGGATCGGGCCCCTGGTCCGACTGCAGCACCTCGGCGACGGTACCCACCAGGCCGCCGTCGGCGGCCTGGCTGATCTCGACGATGGACTTGGGCTTGCCGGTCTCGTCATCGACGGTGGTCCAGGTACCCACCGGCGACTGCTGCGCGAACGCGGCCATCGGCAGTGCCAGCACCAGGGCAAACAGGATCTTGCGCATTCTTCGCCTCCAATGGTGATGCCGCCGGACCGGTCACCCCGGACCGTGGCGGGTGGGGCAGTTATAACTGATCCGCGGGCCATCGTGCCGCTCCGGCGGCGGCAGGACAGGTCGGATGAGCGTCCTGGCCGCCCCTGATATGGATCAGGGCAGCCATGTCGGGTCCTTGCGACAATAGCCGGCCCACACCAAGAGTCCGACAGCGATGAATGACCTGCAGGAGCGCATCGGGGGCCTCACGATCCCGGGTACCGACACCACCCTCGGCCAGTCCCAGGCACGCATCCGTGTCGCAGTCGTGGAAGACAGCGCGGCTGTGTCAATGCAGGTCGGAATCCCCCTCGCAGGGGTCCGCGAAGCCTTGGAGATACTCGTCCGCGAAGAGGTCGCTAGCGCGGGCCTGTCGCTGTCGCGGTTGGAGCTGATGCAACGCATTCATCCGCACGCGGTCCAGCCGAAGCTGCAACCTTTGTCGAGCGTGCGCAATGTCATCGCCGTGGGCTCGGGCAAGGGCGGCGTCGGCAAGTCGACCACCGCGGTGAACCTGGCCTTGGCCCTTGCGGCCGAGGGCGCAACCGTGGGCGTGCTGGACGCCGACATATACGGTCCAAGCGTGCCGATGATGCTCGGCATCGAGGGCCGCCCGGAGAGTCCGGACGGCAAATCGATCGAACCGATGCGCGCGCACGGCGTGGAGGCGATGTCGATCGGCTTGCTGGTCGACCAGGACACCCCGATGATCTGGCGTGGCCCCATGGCGACGGGCGCACTGACGCAACTGCTCAACGACACCCGCTGGGGCGACCTGGACTACCTGATCGTCGACCTGCCGCCGGGCACCGGCGACATCCAGCTGACGATGGCGCAGAAGATCCCGGTGGCCGGCGCCGTCATCGTCACCACGCCACAGGAGATCGCCACGCTGGATGCCCGCAAGGCACTGAAGATGTTCGAGAAGGTAGAGGTTCCGGTGCTGGGATTGGTGGAGAACATGGCGGTCCACGTGTGCAGCAACTGCGGTCACGCCGAGCACGTGTTCGGCAGCGGTGGCGCGCAGAAGATGGCCGGGACCTATGGCGTACCGATGCTCGGTAGCCTGTCGCTGGACGTCGCGATCCGGGAGCAGGGCGATGCCGGCATGCCGATAGTCATGGCACAACCTGAATCATCCGTGGCGCGGGCGTACCGCCAAGCGGCACGCAGCCTCGCCGCCCGGCTTGCTGCGCGCCCGCGGGTGGCACCTTCCATTTCAGCCGCTCTGCTGTAGTCCGCGCCGCAGACGCATTCCAGCGGGCTGCGCCCACTTCGGGTCGATAGAACAAAAAAGGGCGGCGCTGATGCGCCGCCCTTTCCTGATTCCCGTTACCGCTTGATCAGAACTTGTAGGTCACCCGCGCGAATGCGGTACGGCCGTACAGGTCGTACTGGGTGGCGAACGCCGGAATGTTGCCGTAGCGGTTGGCAACACCATCGGACACTTCCGCCGGCGACTTGTCGAAGATGTTGCGCATGCCCACCAGCAGCGACCAGTCACCCCGGTCGTACCGCACCGAGGCGCTGTGGTAAAGCCGGCTCTCGGCCCAGATGTCGCGGTAGGCGTTCTCATAGCCGAAGTAGGTATACGTCGGATCCAGGTCCAAGTTCTCGGTGCCGCCGACGTAATCCACTCCCCACATGTAAGTCAGGTCGTTACGCTTCAGCGACGTGGTCAGGGCACCCACCAGTTCGGGGCGGCCGATCCGGCCGACCAAGTCGGAGGACGTGTAGCCACTGGCCTCGGCGGAGTCGAACAGCTCCTCGATGTCCTCCAAAGTGTAGGTAATCTGGCCTTCAACCGACAGGCGACCGAACGAGAAGTCCTCGTCGTAGTTGACCGTCAGGTCATAGCCGCGGACCTTCTGGCGGTTGACGTTGATGTACTGACTGCGGATCTGCTCAATCTTGAACGGCTCGGTCGGATGGTCGGCCGCATTGCGATCGAACAGGTCGCAGAAGTTGTTCGGGTAAACGGCCGAGCCATAGCAACCACTGATGATTGAACCAGCAGTGAGGTTGGCGATCTGCTCGCGGATCTCGTAATCGAAGTAGTCGACCGCGACGCTCACCGGAGCGAACGAAGGTGTGAACACGATGCCCGCAGTGAAAGCCGTGGAGGTTTCAGGCTCCAGCACGCCCGCGCCGCCGCCGGAGACCACCGTTGCCGAGGAGGCCGCCCCGGGGTAGTCCTCGGGAATACCTGTCGCGGCGCAGTTCGCACGGATGAAGTCGTTATTGCTCTCGCCCCACAAGATGCAAGGGTCTACTGCCAGCTGGGACTGGAAGCCGGTCTGGTCACCCAGGTACAGCTCATACAGGCCCGGAGCACGGAACGAGGTGCCTTTCGTGGCACGCAGGCGCAGGGTCGGGTTGATCTGCCAGTTCATGCCCAGCTTCCAGACGTTGTCCGAGCCGTCGATGGAGTCGTACTCGAACACGCGGGCAGAGCCGTTCAAGGTCAGCGATTCAAAACCGGTCATGCCCGACAGCAGCGGGATCTCGATCTCGCCGACGATCTCGCGGACGCTATCGTCACCCTTGGTCTGCTGCGCCGAGGATGAGCCCCACAGGTCGCCCCCTGTCGAAAGGCTGGACGGCTGGTCGTCGATGCTGTAGCGCCGGTACTCGACTCCGAGCGCGGCAGCAACGGCACCGGCCGGCACTTGGAATAGCTCACCGGTGACGAAGGCGTTGAGGACCGCTTGGTCGTACACGGTTTCACCGGTGTGCCACTCGCCGATGGCATCGACCAGCTCGTCCATGCGCTCACCGCTCAGGAAGCCCGGATCGAAGTAGTCCACGGTCGGAGCAGTGTCGGAGTACTCCCAGTCACCGGTGCGGCTGGCGACGATGCCCAGGTTGCTGTACTCACCCTTGGAGCGTGAGTAGTTGGCATTGACCTCCCACGCCCAAGTGTCGGTGGCGCTGAACAGCCCGTCGAACTTGGTTGCGCCATAGAAGTAGTCAACCGCTACGTCAGTATCAGAGCGGAATGGCATCACCGGCTGCGCGATACCCGACTCCACCGGCGCCGAGAACTCCGGAGAGTTCGCGTACTGGTAGGCCGGAATCACCGCCGTTGCACCACCGATCAGCGGGAAGAACTGACGGAAGCCGCGGCTCTCCGTTTCCCGGCGGTTGACCAGCCACTGGGTTTTCCAGTTGAAGGCATCAAAGCCAAAATCGGTCGCGGCGTAGACGCTCATGATCTCCTGGCGATCGATGATGTTCTCCTGGCCGGAGAACGGGAAGTTGAGCTGGTCCTCGTACCAGGCAGCACCGTCGGTGTCGTACCGGCCGCTGTAGCGCGGTCGATAGCCCGGGATCATCCCCACGGTTACGCCATCGGGCGAGGGAACGTAACGGTCACCGGTGACCGCATCCATCACCGTGTTCGCGTACAGGTTGCCGGTGGAGCAGCCTCCCAGGCTGGTGCCGCCAATGATCGAGCGATCCTCCCGGTCGAGGCGGTTACCGTTCTCGTCCCATGCCATGTCCTGCCCGCAACGCAGGAAGTCGCGGTCACCCAACTTCAGGGCCTCGTGCACGTACCACTCACCGGCGAGCACGACGCTGCCGTTGTCGAAGTCCCAGCCGTTGACGCCGGAGACGCTGTACACCTCGCCGCCACCGTCGAGCGGGGCGCGCATGTTGAAGGTCAGCTCCGGACGGTCGACGCTCTTGCGGGTGATGATGTTGACCACGCCGGCGACCGCGTCGGAACCGTAGATCGAGGACGAGCCGTCCTTGACGATCTCGGCGCGCTGGATGATCGACGTCGGCAGGACGTTCAGGTCGAACGCGCCGACCTGGCCCCGGGTGCCGGCCGGACCAGGCCGCTGGCCGTCCAGCAAGACCAGGGTGCGGTTTGCACCCATGCCGCGCAGCGACAGAGTCTGCACGCCCGTGCCACCCTCGACGACGAAGCCGCCGAACTGATGGTTGATCTGGGTTGAACCGGCAGCAACGCTGGACTTCTGCAGGAACTCGGCCGCGTTCACCTGGCCCATCGAGATGTTGGTGTCGGCCGTGATGACCTGGATCGGCGAGGTCGTCTCGTATTCGGTCCGGCGCAGCAGTGACCCGGTCACCGTGATCTTGTCCAGCTGGACCGCGTCGCCATCGCTTTGTTGCTGCTGCGCCTGGGGCTCCTCCGCCGGAGCCGGCGTGGTGGTGTCCTGGGCGAATGCGCTACCGGCGTACAGGCACGCGATCACGGCGGCGGTCAGCGGCACGCGCCTGAATTGGTTGTTGTGATTCCTCGACATCGTCTCTCCCCTGTTCTTTCGTTATGGTGCTGTTAAGGAACTATAGGTTTCCCGTTCAGCGGTTGCAATCCATGACCCAGTCCTAGAGACCACCTGGGCCGCAGTCGTTGGCCAGGAAGTCCTCGATCAACTTGAGGGTCGTTTCCTGGTGCCTCGGGTACCACGGCATGCTGTGCGGCATGTCCGGGATCAGTTCGAACTTGGCCGGCACCGTGCTGCGCACGGCGTCGTAGAAGCCCTTCGCGTGGAAGGACGGGGTACGCACATCGCGATCGCCCACGTACAGCAGGACCGGGATGTTGGCTTTGGCGGTCTCGCGCATGGGGTCCATCCCCTTGACGGTGCGGCCCTGCATGATCCGTTGCAGACGGTTGCTGCTCCAGGTGGTCCCAAGGCGGCCCAGGTCAGTCACCGGCGCACCGGAGATCGCACACTGGTAAGGCGAATCGGGCCGGACCACGGCAGCCGCCGCGGCGAAGCCGCCGTAGGAATAGCCGAAAATGGCGAGCCGGTCCGGATCGGCGACGCCCTGCTCCACTAGCCATGCCGCGCCGTCGTCCTTGTCGTCCTGCATGGCCAAGCCCCACTGTTCGTCGCCCGCGATCCACAGCTCGCGCCCGACGCCTGCCGAACCGCGGTACTGCGGGCGCAACACGGCGTATCCGCGCGAGGTAAGGAACGGCACCCATCCGGACCCGTCCCAGCCGCCCTCGTCCCGTGCCCAGGGACCGCCGTGGGGATGGATGATCGTCGGCAACGCCGCATCACCGGCCTTCCAGCCAGCGGGCAGGTCCAGCAGCGCGGGAATGGAGCGCCCGTCGCGCGCGGTGTAGGTCACCCACTTCTGCTCGCCGATTGCATCGGCATCGATCCACGGCCGTGAAGCACCCAGCGGCACTAACTGGCTGCGGTCAAACAGCACGTGGTACGAAGGCGCGTGGCGATGGTCGGACACGCTGAACAGCACGCGCGCAAGACCGTCCGTATAGTCGGCAATGCTGACGTTCATGCCGGGAAACGCGGACTTCAGCCCGTCGTGGACGGCCTTCATATCCGGGTCTACGTAGACCTCCTCCGTTTCCGGGCCAGCAACCCTGAAACCGAGCACCCGATTGAAATTGCTCGCCTGGATGCCGAGGATCAGACCGGCGATGTCGAACTCCGGATGGGCCACGAGGGGTTCGTCGTCGAACTTGCGAGTGCGCGGGTCGTACATCCATGCTTGGACCCGGTCCGAGAACAGGTCGGTCAGGACGTACAGCTTGCCGGTGTCTTCGTCGAGGCCGCTGATACCCACCGTGTAGCGCTGGCTCAACCGGGTCGAAAGTGCATCGTGCTTCTGGAACTCGCCGGTATCCGGGTTGCGGACATGCACCTGTAGTTCGTATTCGTTCGTACCCGCCGGCTCGATCTGGCTGCGGGTGACCAGTTCGCCGGTGCGCGGATCGAAAAGCCCGGGGCTGGAACGTCCACCACCACGGAACAGCAGCTTGGTGTCGCCCGTGCGCAGGTTGTACAGGTAGTAGTTGGACGAGAGGCTCAGTTCATTGAGTTGCGCGACGATGACCTGCTCGGGATCAAGTGGCAGGCCATGCACCAGCTGGGAAGTACCGGTCAGCTCCAGGCAACGCTGCGTCTGCTTGCTGATGCCCAGCTTGCGCGTGTTGTCCGCGAATGCCTCGCTGAACTTTGCATGGTCGGAGCCGGTCAGGTACGTCTTGGTCACGAAGGTCTTCGTCGCCCCCGACATGCTTCCCTCGCCGCAGCCGCCCAGCTGTCCGGTCCACTCTTGGCGGCCGAGCACAAGCAGCTTGTCGGCCTTGAGAGCGCTCGCGTAGATGAACTTCATGCGGTCACCCGACGGGGTGATCGTTGGGCCTCCAGCAATGTTCTCGACGTCCCAGGTTGCCAGCGCGGTCTCCTGGTTGTCGCTGCCCGGCAGCGCGATGATGGCAACGAGGTTCTTACCGTCGGTGCTCATCGAAGGAGACTGGATCTCCGGCACCTTGGAGAAGGCTTCGATCGCGATCGGCTCGGCTGCACTCGCCGCGCCCGCAAGCACCATGAGGCCACACGCCTGTAGCAGGTGGCGGACAAGTGGTTTCTTCATCCCGTAAGTCTTCCTGGAGAGCTTCTGTTAAAAAAGGATTCCGTTGACTGAGCTGTCGTGCGCAGCCACGATCGAAAGTTAACAGAAGCTCAACGCAAGTTGAACAGTATCCAAACCTTAGTTGACCTGAACAAGGCGACGTGATCATGCGCCGGATCGCATTCATCGACGTCGCCACCCGCCACAGGAGCCTCAGCATGTCTTCGCTGAAGAACCGTTGGCCCTGCTACGTGGGAGGGCACCCGCAGTCACCGAACCAGTCGCTGGAAGTCGCAGACAAGTACAGCGGCGAGGTGGCTGCCACAGCTCCGTTGGCCGATGCCGCCGCCGTCGAACACGCCATCGCCGCCGCCTGGAACGCCCGGGCCGCCATGGCCGCTTTCCCCCCCGACGCCCGCCGCGACGTGCTCGAGCATTGCGTCCGCCGCTTCACCGAGCGCCACGAGGAGCTCGCGCAGGCGCTGTGCATCGAGGCCGGCAAGCCGATCGGCGATGCCCGTGGCGAGGTCGACCGGCTGATCGACACCTTCCGCATCGCCGCCGGCGAGGCGACCCGCATCGGCGGGGAGGTGCTGGAGCTGCAGCTGTCCGCGCGTACCCGGGGCTACCAGGGCATGACCCGGCGGGTGCCGGTCGGGGTTTGCAGCTTCATCACCCCGTTCAATTTCCCGCTCAATCTGGTCGCGCACAAGGTGGCACCGGCGATTGCCGCCGGTTGCCCGTTCGTGCTCAAGCCGGCGGCCAAGACGCCCATTGGCGCCCTGATCATCGGCGAGGTGCTGGCCGAGACGGATCTGCCGGAAGGCGCGTTCTCGATCCTGCCCTGCTCCAATGACGACGCCGCGGCGCTGGTCGAGGACGAGCGGATCGCACTGTTCAGCTTCACCGGGGGCGAGGTCGGCTGGGAGCTCAAGTCCCGGGCCGGGCGCAAGAAGGTGGTGCTGGAGCTCGGTGGCAATGCGGCCTGCATCGTCGATGCCGACCCCGGCCGTGACCTCGATGCCGTGGTCGAGCGCCTGGTCAGCGGCGCCTGCTACCAGTCGGGGCAGAGCTGCATCAGCGTGCAGCGGATCATCGCCCACGAGTCGGTCTACGACGCATTGCGCGAGCGCCTGCAGGTGGCATTCGAGACACTGGTGGCCGGTGACCCGCGCGATGACGACACTTTCATCGGGCCGATGATCGACGAGGACGCGGCCTGCCGGGTGGAGGACTGGGTGGACGAGGCGGTCCAGGGCGGCGCCACCGCGATCGTCCGGCCACGGCGCAACGGCAACATGCTTACGCCGGGCCTGCTCGAAAACGTGCCGCGTGATGCCCGGCTCTATCGCGACGAGGTGTTCGGTCCGGTCGCGCTGATGGAGCGGTTCGAGGACTTCGACCAGGCGCTGGAGATCGCCAACGACAGCCGCTTCGGCCTGCAGGCCGGCGTGTTCACCGGCAGCCTGGAGCACGCCATGCGGGCCTGGGACACGCTGGAGGCCGGTGGCGTGGTGGTCGGCGACGTCCCCAGCTTCCGCGTCGACAACATGCCCTACGGGGGCGTGAAGTGCTCGGGCCTGGGCCGTGAGGGCGTGCGCAGCGCGATCGCGGACATGACCGAGCCGCGCCTGCTGGTGATCAGGCGCTGACCGGGACCTGGCCGTCGACGGTCTGCTCGGCCGGCCGGCCAAGCAGGTAGCCCTGCCCGTAGCCGCAGCCCAGCTCCAGCAGTGCGTCACGTTGCGCGTCGGTTTCCACGCCTTCGCCGACGGTGTGGATGCCGAGCGTTCCGGCCAGCGCCTGGATCGCCCGTACCACCGCAATGCTCTCGTGCCGGTTGGGGCCGATCAGCCCGGCGACGAAGCTCTGGTCGATCTTCAGGCACTCCACCGGGAACCGGTGCAGGTAAGACAGGGCCGAGTAACCGGTCCCGAAATCATCCAGCTGCGCCAGCACCCCGCGCTCGCGGAGCACCGACAGGGTGTGCAGGGCGCGCGGCACGTCGTCGAGCAGCGCGACCTCGGTGATCTCGATGCGCAGCCGCGCCGGATCCGCGCCCGCGGTGTCCAGCAGCCGCAGCAGCCGGTCGGCGAAGTCCGGCGAACGGAAGTGCCGCGGCGAGACGTTGACCGACAGGTAGCCCTCCCCTCCGGAGGCCAGTTTCGCGATCACCTGGGCGTACATCAGCCAGTCGACCTCCTCGATCAGGCCGCTGTCCTCGCCCAGGCCGATGAACTCGCCCGGACTCAGCAGCCCGCGGGTCGGATGGCGCCAGCGCAGCAGCGCCTCGTGGCCGATCACCACGCCATCGGCCAGGCGCACGATGGGCTGGTAGTGGGCGACGAAGCTGTCGCCATTGATCGCCCGGCGCAGGTCGGCCTCCAGGTCGAGGATGCGCAACGCCTCCTCGCGCATGTCCTCGTCGAACACCGCGCAGCGGTCGCGGCCGGCGGCCTTGGCGCGGTACATCGCCGCGTCGGCATCGCGCAGCAGCTCGGCGCCGGTGCGGTAGCGCGGCTGCCACATGGCGATGCCCAGGCTGGCCGAGGGAAACACCTCGCGCCCGCCGATCCAGCACGGCCGGCCGAGCCCCAGCAGGATCCGCTGGGACAGTTCCTCGGCCATGGCCAGGCTGTCCACGCCCTCGACCAGGATCGCGAACTCGTCCCCGCCCAAGCGGGCGACGGTGTCGCTGTCGCGGACCGCGGCGACGATGCGCCGGCCGGCCTCGACCAGCAGCTCGTCGCCGGCGGAATGGCCCACGCTGTCGTTGACCAGCTTGAAGCGGTCCAGGTCCAGGAACAGCACCGCGAAGCCCGGCGCCGGCGTTCCTCCGGAGGCAAGCCGCGCCCCGCGCGCGACCGTGATCGTCTCGGTGAGGCGGTCGAGCAGCTGCTGGCGGTTGGGCAGCCCGGTCAACGCATCGTGCCGGGCCTGGTGGGTCAGGCGCTGCTCGGCGCGCAGGCGCTCGCCGATCTGCTCGAGCAGCTCGGCGTTGGCGCGGGCCAGTTCGCCGGTACGCTCCTCCACCCTCTGCTCCAGTTCCGCATGGGCGGTGACCAGGCGGTCCTGCGCCTGCTTGCGGGTCAGCCCGATCCCGATGTGGTGGGCGACGAAGGTCAAGAGCTCCTGGTCACGCCGGGTGAACCCGATCGCCGGCGAATAGCTCTGTACCGCGATCACCCCGACCACCGCATCGTCGCGGTACAGCGGCACGCCCAGCCAGCAATGGGCCAGGGTGCCATGGCTGCGGACCAGCCCGGCGGCCTCCAGCTCGCCGATCCGGGCCCGGTCGGCGAGGATCGGCGCACCGGTGGCCAGCACGTATTCGGTGATGCCCGCGCCCAGCCGCCGCGAGGCGCGCCGCGGGTCGCGCTCGTCGATCGAATAGGGGAATTCCAGGTGCCGCCCGTCCCTGGAACGCAGCGCGATGTAGAAGTTGCGCGCGTACAGCAGTTCGCCGACCACGTCATGGACCTGGGCATAGAAGCGCTCCAGGGTCTCGGAGGTGATCGACAGCTCGGCGATGCGGAACAGCGCACGCTGCAGGCGCTCGCCACGCTGGCGCTCGACGATTTCGGCCTGCAGGTCGCGGTTGCTCTGCTGCAGCGCCTGGGTACGCTCCTCGACCCGACGCTCCAGCTCCTCGCGGGCCTGGTGCCGGTCCAGCGCGGTGAGGATGTGCTGGGCCACGAAGGCCAGCAACGCACGCTCTTCGGTGCCGTAACTGTCCGGGCGGTCGTAGCTCTGGACCACGACCGCGCCGCAGACACGCTCCTCGCGGCGCATCGGCACGCCCAGCCAGTCCTGGCTGTCGGGTCCATGGCCGGCGTCGAGCGGCACATCCAGCTGGTCGCGCACCGCGCCGGAAGGGCCCTGCGCCGGTTCGCCCTTGCGCAGCAGGGCCAGGGTCAGGCTGTTGGGGTTGTCGGCCCCGCGGATGATGTAGTCCGGATCGGCGATGAACGGGTCGATGCGGTCGGCGAAGTACAGGAAGCGGTAGCTGTCGTCGAGATCGTCGTACAGCACGATGTAGAAGTTCTCGGCATACATCAGCCCGGCCACAACCCGATGGATCCGCTCGAGCATTTCCCCCAGCTCCAGCGCGGAACCGGCCAGGTCGGCGATCTCGTACAAGGCCTGTTGCAACCGTTCGGATTTTTCCAGGGCCTCGGCACGCTGGCGCGTCCGGCCCAGGTCCACGCCGCTGGACAGCAGCCCGGCGGCCAGCACGCGCCAGGCAGTCCGGGCGACCGGCTCCAGCGGGGCCGGCGCCTGGGCGACGATGGCCACGGACTGTCCGGCTCCGTCGTCCCATCGCAGTGCCACGCGGCGGTCATCGGCGGCTTCCACGCCGTCGACGTCCAGCACGCCTTCGAGCAGGCCCGCGGCCTGTCCGGCCACCGCCGCGCGGCCCCCCGGAGTGCCCGCGGCCTCACGGCCACCGCCCTCCAGCCAGGCCACCGCGACGTCCGAGCCGGGCGGCAACGCCTGTTGCAGCACGTCCACGAGCGAGGCCACGGCCTCGCCGAGCGGCATGCGCCTGCCGGGTCTCCCCTCCATTCCCCTCATCCGGACCGAACCCTCCACCGGCACGCAGCATAACCGGAGTGGGCACGATTCCGCCGCCCGTGTTGCCACGCGGCTTGCCACGCGGGCGCCAGGCCCTACCCTTCCGGGGATGGCACAGATGATCCGCCCGGCATCCACATGAGCCACCAGACGCTGCAGGCCCCCGCCCGCCATGAACTGGTCGTCAAGCACAGCCGCTTCCTGGCCCTTGCCGCCCCCGCCGGGACCAGCGAAGAAGCCATGGCGTTCATCGCCGCGGCCGGCACGCCCGAGGCCACCCACAACTGCTGGGCCTGGCGGATCGGCGGGCTGTACCGCTCCAGCGACGACGGCGAGCCGGCCGGAACCGCCGGCCGCCCGATCCTGGCCGCCATTGACGGCCAGGGGCTGGACCAGGCCGTGGTGGTCGTCACCCGCTGGTACGGCGGGATCAAGCTCGGCGCCGGCGGGCTGGTCCGGGCCTATGGCGGTTGCGCAGCCGAATGCCTGCGCACCGCGCCACGGCGCGAGCTGGTCGAGTACCTGGAGCTGCAGCTGGCCTACCCGTTCGCGCACACCGGGGCGGTGCACTCCGCGCTGGCCCAGCACGGCGCCGACAAGCTCGCCGAGGACTTCGCCGCCGACGGGGTGGAGCTGCGGCTCCGGCTGCCTTCCCATGCCGCCGGGGCACTGCGGACGCAACTGCGCGATGCCACGCGCGACGAGGTGCGGGTGACCGGTATGTGCGGCGGGCCCGATGACGGACAATAGCCCGATGACCGATGCCCCCACCGCAACCGCCGAGAAGCCCGAAGCCAGCCGCAAGGCGCCGCTCGGCAGCCTCAAGACCCTGTGGCCCTTCGTGCGCCGCCACCGCGGCCTGTTCGTCGCCTGGCTGGCGGCGCTGGCATGTTCCTCCGTCGCGACCCTGACCCTGCCGCACGCGTTCCGGATCATGATCGACCAGGGCTTCACCCAGGGCGGCGGCAGTGCCATCGACCGTGCCTTCGTGCTGCTGTTCGCGGTCGCCGTCGCACTGGCGCTGGCGACCGCGGCGCGTTTCTTCTTCGTTTCGCTGCTGGGCGAGCGGGTGGTCGCCGACCTGCGCGGGCAGCTGTACGCGCACCTGGTCTCGCTGGATGCCGGGTTCTTCGACCGCAACCGCAGCGGCGAGCTGGTGTCGCGGCTGACGGCCGACGCCGAGTTGCTGCGCGGGGTCATCGCCACCAGCATGTCGGTGGCACTGCGCAGCGCGGTGACCTTCCTGGGCGGCATCGCGATGCTGTTCGTGACCGCCCCGCACCTGGCCGCCTACACCCTGGTCGGGATTCCGCTGGCAGTGATCCCGATCGTGATCGGCGGGCGCCGGCTGCAGAGGATCTCGCGCGCGGCGCAGGACCGGGTGGCCGACGCCAACGCGCTGGCCAACGAGACCCTGGGCGCGGTGCGCACGGTGCAGGCGCACGCCCGCGAGCCCTACGAGCTGGGCCGCTTCGGCGAGGCGCTGAAGGTCGCCGTGGCCACCGCCCGCCGGCGCATCCAGGCCCAGGCCTGGGTGACGGCGATCGCCATCGTGCTGGTGTTTGGCGCGATCACCCTGGTGCTGTGGTCGGGCGCGCACGACGTGGCCGAAGGCCGGATGAGCGCCGGCACCCTGGCCCAGTTCGTGCTGTACGCGCTGATCGCCGGTGGCTCGGTCGGGTCCCTGGCCGAGGTCTGGAACGAACTCCAGCGCGCGGCCGGCGGCATGGGCCGGATCTCGGAGCTGCTGGTCGAGGTACCGGCGATCCGCGAGCCGGCGCATCCGCTGGCGTTGCCGCGGCCGGTGCGCGGGGAGATCGCCTTCGACGCGGTGACCTTCCACTACCCGTTGCGCCCGGACCTGCCGGCGCTGGACGCATTCAGCCTGCGGGTGCGGCCCGGCGAGACCGTGGCGCTGGTCGGCCCGTCGGGCGCGGGCAAGAGCACCGTGTTCTCCATGCTGCTGCGCTTCCACGACCCGCAGTCCGGCACGGTCTCGATCGACGGCCATGACATCCGCTCACTGTCCCTGCCCGCACTGCGCGAGTCGATCGGCATGGTCCCGCAGCAGCCGGCGATCTTCGCCGCGAGCGCCGGGGACAACATCCGCTACGGCCGCCTGGAGGCCACTGGAGCCGAGCTGGAAGCGGCGATTGAAGCGGCGCATGCCTCGGACTTCATCCAGGCACTCCCGGAAGGCCTGGACACCGGGCTGGGCGAGCGCGGGGCGCGGCTGTCGGGTGGGCAGCAACAGCGCATCGCCATCGCCCGGGCACTGCTGAAGGATGCACCGGTCCTGCTGCTCGACGAGGCCACCAGCGCGCTGGATGCACAGAGCGAACGGGCGGTGCAGCAGGCGCTGGAAACCCTGATGGAAGGCCGCACCACGCTGGTGGTCGCCCACCGCCTGGCGACCGTGCTGAAGGCCGACCGCATCGTGGTGATGGACCGGGGCCGGATCGTGGCCGAAGGCACCCACGCCGAGCTGCTCGCCCAGGGCGGGCTGTACGCGGAACTGGCGCGGCTGCAGTTCCTGGACTGAGGCTCAGGCCGGCAGCGCGCGGTCGATCAGCGCGGGCACGGCCAGGTCCACCGGCAGGGTGCCCATCGCCAGGCCGTGCTCGCCCGCCAGGCGGGTGCGGCAGAAGGCATCGGCGGCCGGGCTGCCCGCACGCAGCAGCAGGCTGGCCTGCAACGCCAGGGCGAGGCGCTCGACCAGGTGGCGGGCGGCGGCCGGTCCGGCCTGTGCCAGCTGGTCCGGCAGGGCATCGGCGACACGGTCGAGCGCCGGATGCAGGTCGCGGGCGGCGCCGATCTCCGCCAGCAGGGCCGCCCCGGTCGCTGGTTCCTTCGCCAGCGCGCGCAGCACGTCCAGGCACTGCACGTTGCCGCTGCCCTCCCAGATCGAATTGAGCGGGGCCTGCCGGTACAGGCGCGCGAGCATCGACTCCTCGACATAGCCGTTGCCGCCCAGACATTCCTGCGCCTCGTTCACCAGCGCCGGCGCGCGGCGGCACAGCCAGTACTTGCCCGCCGCGGTGGCGATCCGCGCCAGTGCCGCCTCGGCCGGCTCGCGCGGGGCGGCGTCCACCGCGCGAGCCACGCGCAGGGCCAGCGTGGTGGCGGCCTCGGATTCGAGCGCCAGGTCGACCAGCACGTTGCGCATCAGCGGCTGGTCCACCAGCAACCGGCCGAATGCGCTGCGATGCCGGCAATGGTGGATCGCCTGGGCCAGCGCCATCCGCATCTGCGCGGCGGCCCCCAGCATGCAGTCCAGCCGGGTCAGCATGACCATCTCCAGGATGGTGGCCACGCCGCGGCCCTCCCCGCCCACCGGCCAGGCCCGCGCGCCGCAGAACTCGACCTCGGAGGACGCATTCGACCAGTCCCCCACCTTGTCCTTGAGCCGCTGCAGGCGGAATGCGTTCTTCGTCCCATCGTCCAGCAGCCGCGGCATCAGGAAGCAGCCCAGGCCACCGGGCGCCTGGGCCAGGACCAGGAAGCCGTCGCTCATCGGCGCGGAGAAGAACCATTTGTGGCCGACCAGGCGGTAGGCATCGCCGTCGGGCGTGGCGGTGGTGGCGTTGGCGCGCACGTCGCTGCCGCCTTGGTACTGGTTACATGCAACACCATGGACGGGCCCGCAAGGCCAATCCCCGCGTACCTTTCAGGGCCAGAGTTGGATGTCCATGGGTGATAGTTAGCGCACAAGAGTGGGCCATGTACCTTGACCATCGGGGTACAAAACGGCCGTCCAACTCGCTTCGATGCGAACTCTAAGCGTCACGCAGGTCTCGGACGAGGGAATCCACCCGCTGACACTGCTTGCGCCTCTCCTGCCGTGCCCGGTCGACCTTGGCGTGGCCGCGGTCCTCCGTGGCACGAAGATGCAGATCAATGGCTGTCGCGTTCGGTCGCGATCTGCGCCTGAAACACATCCAGCTACTCGGCAAGCCCTGCCGTCGCAGGCCGGCCTCGCTAGCCCTGTCTTCGGCGCCGGCCCGCCGCGCCTCGCCGATCCTGGCTTGCGAGCTGCCCACCAGACGCGCGAGCTCAGCGGTTGGTGCCATGCGCCGTCTCAGGATTGGCCGGCGGCCGTGACAGCATCGCGAGGCGCGAGGGCGTCCGTATCGAAGCCGCCTCGATTTTCCTCGAGTACTTCTCGTTCCTCGCGTAGGACCTCCCGGTCCGTGGCCAACGACTTTTCAGTGGCGCTGTCGCGCACTCGATCGCCACCCTCCGCCTCTGGCGGGCTCCGTACTCGCCATCATCGTGCGTCAATCTGCTGGCCTGGTCTGCCTTGCCTACCCCAGCGCCGCCGCCCCCGTGCTCGGCCCACAGACCCGGTTCCCGGCAGGCGGCCCTTGGGCTGGACTCACCCCCCGCTTCCGGCCATCGTTTTCACCCCCAGATCTGCCAAGTCACCGACGACGAACGCGACACTGAACCTTGCACGGGTCACCGCAACGTAAAGCCGCTCCGGTGCTTTCAGTTTTGTCGGATCCCGCTTCTTGAGGTATTCGACCATGGGTCTGGTCGGGAAGATCATGCCCTTGACCTGCCCCCTTACTCAGGGCCACTAGCTACTTAGTAGAGTCCAAGTTGGACGCAGACGCGGTGCTGGACGACGCGTTTGAGCGAGCCGTCCTTTGGGAAGCTCCTCGGTTCTGGATCCACTCGCCGACCGCGGAGCGGATGTTTGCGCAGGTCCAGGCGAAAGTTGAGCGCCAAGTCGCTGAGCGCAACGCCGAGATCCTCGCCGAGCGCGCTCGGCGCGACGCGGCGCGGCGCAGCGCGGAAGCCAAGTTGGACGCTGATCGACGCCGCAAGGAGCGGTTTCGCCAGAAGCTGCGCGCCCCATACAGGCTCGACCTCGTCGCACTCTCTGAGTTGTCGTCGCCCGTCGCCGCGCGTGCGCGGCTGTCCCGGCTGTCCGAGCGCGACGCTTCGGCGATCGATCTGGCCCGTCGACGCTACTTGGATGGCGATTCTCTGCCCCCGTTCCTCACGCGCATCCCAACCGGATGGCAGCTCATTGATGCACACCCTCACCTCTGGCAGCTGATGCTGTGGGGCCAGTTCGTGCGTGGCCAGCCTGTGGGCACCCGGTTGAAGCCCGCGAAGTGGGTGCCCCACCTTGGACGGATAGTGGGCTTCGACGCGTCTTTGAAGCGGCTGTTCGACGCGCAGCAGCGAGATTGGCAGCAGGCTCGCACTAAGGGGTTTCGGCGGCCGTACCCGTACTCGGCCTGGTTCTTTGAAGACTGGGAGAACGAGCTGATTCCCTCCCCCTTCGACCTGATTGGCGATCTTGCCGAACAGTTGTGGGCGGCCTCGCTGATCGAGTTGCAGGACAGGGGCGTCTACGAGGTGGTCGGCATCGAGCCGGATCTGGCCGCCTTCGAACCGGAACGCCAAGTCCAAGCGGCAGCGCCCACGCTACCGATGACCACGCTGCCCGAAACCCCAAGCCAGTGCCACGAGCGTGTGCTCGGCGCGGAGCGCCTCAGGCTCGAGGCTCAGGGCGAGCCCTACCACGTGTGCGTGATCTGCGAGCTGCCCTTCCCTGCCGGACGCCGATGTGGGTGCGGGACCGCGCTGCAGCCGCAGATCGTCCGACCGCCGTCCTCCCCCGGCTAGCCTCCGCAGTCCAATCTGGGCCGGCGTACTGCTCCGAGGCACCTGGAAATTTCCCGCACGCACCCTTTTACCAGTCACCGGAATAATTCGTGGTACTGCGAGCTATCTCATTGATTTTTCGTGCCCGGGGAAGGCTCTGGACTTGGCGCTCGCACCCCAGCTTGTCTGCCTAACGTCACCGGCGCTGCCGAACCAGCGACCCGTTCTGCTACCCCGATAGCTAGCCCTACTCCCCAGCCCCAACGTCCGCTATCAGCCAGAAGCGGACGTTCTGGCTGACCCGAACTGCCGCTTCGAATCCACTCTTTCAGAGGGTCGGCAGGGATTCGTGTAAAAAACGGCCAAAGGTGAGCTAACTGCCTGTCATAGCTGACTTTCTTGGCCGCTCCAGCCACGCGTCAGAACGGAGCATTTCTTCTTCGAGGACCGGACAACGGGCCGTAACTCGTTATTTCACCTCGTCCCGGTAACTCCGCCAAGCCATGCGGAGTACCCGAGCGGAGGACCGCAGAAACATCAGCAACAGTCCACCGGCGATGACCAGATCGGGCCAGCCGGCATCGAACAGCCACACGCCGGCGGCTGCCAGCAGCACCGCAACACCCTCGTACAGGTCATTGCGCGAGCACTCCCAGGCCGATGACATGTTCACGTCGCCAAAGCGGTACGGGGTAAGCAGCCACAGGCACAAGGCGTTGAACGCAAGATTGATCACGGCGGCGATGCCGATGGCCTCGAAGATCGGCACCTCCGGGTGGGCCAGGCGCCAGCCGATCTGGATGGCGACCGCAACCGCGGCACCGAGGATCAGCAATCCCTTGAACAACGCCACCCTGGCCTTGGCGCGCAGGCTCGCGCCGATCACTGCCAGGCTCAGCAGATAGGTCAACGCATCACCGAGGTTGTCGAGGCTGCCCGACAGCAACGAGGACGAGCCGCTGTAGATCGCTGCGGTGATCATCATCACGAAGCTGGCGATGTTGATTGCCAGCACGATCATCAACACGCGCCGCTGCCCCGCCTCCAGGGCGCGGATATCCACCGTGCTTCCGCAGCCGCACGAATCACTCATGATCATGTCTCCGAGTCGAGCGGGCGTCCGAGGATTTGCGGCCCGCTTCCAGGTCGGCGATCCTAAACCCCGGAGTCGCTACAGAGTCAAGCCCATGAAGATCGGAGAGGTCGCGGAGCGCAGCGGGTGCCATCCCGAAACCGTGCGCTACTACGAGCGCATCGGGTTGTTGCCTGCCCCGCCGCGCACGGCGGGCGGGTATCGCGACTACCGTCCCGCCGACGCGGATCGGCTGCGCTTCATCAGCCGCGGACGCGAACTGGGCTTCTCGCTGGAGGAGATCCGCAGCCTGCTGGGTCTGGCCGAAGACGACGGGTTGTCCTGCCAGGATGTCGACCGTCTTGCCCGCGGGCACCTGCTGGACATCCGGAACCGGCTAAACGACCTTCAGCGGATGGCCTCGGAGCTCGAACGGGTGATTGGCAGTTGCAGCGGCGGCGAGCGCGGCCAGTGCGCCATCCTCGACACGCTGCGCCACCCGCCATCCTAGGTCGGCACTCAAGCGTCCTCTTCGCCACGGGCATCCTGCAGGATCTCGATGCCCCCTTTCAGGGCGATCGCCGCCACTGCGAGCCCCACGACGAGGTCGGGCCAGGCCCGCCCGGTCCACAGCACCAGTCCGCCACCCACGAGCACGCCTGCGTTGGCGATGAAATCGTTGGTGCTGAAGGTCGTCGCGGCACGCACGTTCACATTGGCCTGCCGGATTTTCTTGAGCAGCCACACGCATGTCGCGTTTACCAGGCCGGCCCCCAGCGCCATCACCATCATCGTCGTACCAATGGGCTCGGCGTCACCCAGGAACCGACGGCCCACGTCGACCAGGATCCCAGCGGCGAACAGGATCAGCAGCCAGCCGGACACTTTGGCCGCCGACCGTTTCCAGGCTTGTGAGCGACTGAGTGCGAGCAGGGTGATGATGTAGACGGCGCTGTCGGACGCATTGTCCAGTCCATTTGCGATCAGAGCGCTTGAGCCGGCGGCGACGCCCGTGACCCCGAACCCCGCGGCAAGCGCGAGGTTCAGGGCGAGGACGATCAACAGGATCCGGCGCTGGTGCGCGTCGTGTATCTCGATCTTCTCTTCACTCAACTCAGTGGGCCTCCAGTTGCGGCTTCGCTGCGTCGCCGCGATGCAGAAGACGGTAAAGGGTGGGCAGGACAAGCAGGGTGAGCAGCGTTGAAGACACGATCCCGCCGATCACGACGGTGGCGAGCGGACGCTGCACCTCCGCGCCCGCGCCGACATTGAGCGCCATCGGGACGAAGCCGAGCGACGCCACGAGGGCAGTCATCAAGACCGGCCGCAGCCGCCCGAGCGCGCCGTTGAAGACCGCGTCGTCCAGCGACTGGCCTTGTTCGCGCAGGTTGCGAATGAAGGCGATCATGACCAGGCCGTTGAGCACGGCCACGCCGGACAGCGCGATGAAGCCGACACCTGCGGTGATCGACAACGGGATACCGCGCAGAGCCAGTGCGGCCACGCCGCCCGACAGCGCCAGCGGCACGCCGCTGAACACGATCACCGCATCCTTGACCGAGCCAAAGGCCATGAACAGCAGGCCGAAGATGAGGACCAAGGTCACCGGCACCACCACCGCAAGCCGCCGACTCGCCGAGATCAACTGCTCGAACGTGCCGCCGTAATCAATCCAGTAACCCTCCGGCACGTTCACCTGCTGCCCGACGCGCTGCTGCAGCTCTTCGACGAAGCTGCCCAAATCGCGATCGCGCACGTTGGCCGTGACCACCACCCGGCGTTTTCCATTCTCACGGTTGATCTGGTTGGGCCCCAGCAGGCTCTCGATCTGCGCGACCTCCCGCAGCGGCACGGTCCGCGCGCTCGCCCAACTGGGTTCCAGGCTCGACCGGTCCGCGTTCGCCACGTCGGGCAAGGGGATCGGCAGATCCTCGAGGGCGGTCGGATCGACGCGCATCTGTTCCGGCAGTCGCACCACGATGTCGAAGCGGCGGTCGCCCTCGAACAGCTGGCTGGCCACCTGGCCACCGACCGCAGTGGCAACGGTCTGCTGCACGATCCCCGGATTCAGGCCGAAGCGCGCAAGCGCCGCGCGGTCCGGGACGATCGTCAGCAGTGGCAAGCCGGTTGCCTGTTCGGTGTTGACGTCGACCGCGCCCTCGACCTGCCTGGCAGCCGCCTCGACCTGTTCGGCCACCTCGACCAGCGTGTCCAGGTCGTCACCGAACACCTTGATCGCCACATCCGCACGCACCCCCGAAATCAGCTCGTTGGTCCGCATCTCGATCGGTTGCGAGAACTCGTAGTTGTTGCCTGGCAGCGTGGCCACTGCGGCTTCGATTTCGTCGATCAGAACGTCCCTGGGCTTGCGTGGATCGGGCCATTGCCCGCGTGGCTTCACCATCAGGTAGGAGTCCGCCACGTTCGGTGGCATCGGGTCGGTGGCCACCTCAGCCGTGCCGACCCTGCTGAAGACCCGCTCCACTTCCGGAACCTGCACCAGCCGTTCCTCCACGGCCACTTGCATCTTCACCGACTGCTCCAAGCCCGTTCCGGGTATGCGGATCGCTTGCATGGCGAGGTCGCCCTCGTCCAGGCTGGGAATGAACTCGCTGCCCAGGCGCGTGGCGACCAGCAGGGACACGACGACCAGTATCAGTGCCCCGCCAAGGACCCAGTTCTGACGACGGAGTGACCACGCAAGCAAGGGCTCATAGCGTCGGCGCGTCCACTGGACCAGCCGGTTCTCCTTCTCCTCGACGCGGTTGCCCATGAAGATCGCGATGGATGCGGGAACGAAGGTCAGCGACAGCACCATCGCGCCGGTGAGGGCCAGCACCACGGTGATCGCCATGGGATGGAACATCTTTCCCTCGATCCCGGTCAGCGCGAAGATCGGCAGGTACACCGCGGCGATGACGAACATGCCGAACAGGCTGGGCCGGATGACTTCGACCGTGGCGGTGGCGGTCAGTTCATTGCGCTCGTCGCGTGTGAGCGCCCGGCCAAGCCGATGCTGCATCTCGCCGAACCGGCGCAGGACGTTCTCGATGATGATGACCGCGCCATCGACGATCAGGCCGAAGTCGAGTGCACCCAGGCTCATCAGGTTGCCGGAGACGCCGCCGCGCACCATTCCGGTGATGGTGAACAGCATCGCCAGGGGGATGACGGCGGCGGTGATGAGTGCGGCGCGGACATTCCCCAGCAGCAGGAACAGGACCACGATGACCAGCAGGGCGCCCTCGATCAGGTTCTTCGAGATGGTCTGCATGGTGCGTTCGACCAGCACGGTGCGGTCGTAGACCGCCGTCGCGGTCACGCCTTCCGGCAGGCTCGCGTTCGCGTCCTGCAGCTTCGCCGCCGCGGCCTGCGCGACGCTGCGGCTGTTGGAGCCCACCAGCATCGACACGGTGCCCAGCACGACCTCTTCGCCGTTCTGGGTGGCCGCGCCGGTACGAAGCTCCGGGCCTTCACCCACCTGCGCCACGTCGGCCACCCGGATCGGCAGGCCCTCGCGCCGGTCCAGCACGATGTTCCGGATCTCGTCGACGCCGCCGACCTGGCCGGGCACGCGCACCAGGTACTGCTGGCCGTTGCGCTCGATGTAGCCGGCACCCATGTTCTGGTTGTTGGCGGCGACCGCGTCGACGATGTCCTGCAGCGTGAAGCCGAGTGCGACCAGCTTGGACGGGTCCGGCGTGATGTGGATCTGCCGCTCGAAGCCGCCGATCGTGTTGACCTCGGTCACTCCCGGTGTGTTGCGCATCTGCGGCCGGATGACCCAGTCCTGCAGGGTGCGCAGGTCGGTGGCGGTCCACGGCGTACCGTCCGGCTTGGCCGCGTCGGGTGCAGCGTCGACGGTGTACAGGAAGATCTCGCCCAACCCGGTCGAGATCGGCCCCATTTCGGGCTCCAGTCCCTCGGGAATCTGCGAGCGGATCTGCTGCAGCCGCTCGGCCACCTGCTGCCGGGCGAAGTACAGGTCGGTGCCGTCCTCGAACACCACGGTGATCTGCGACAAGCCGTAGCGTGACAGCGAGCGCGTGTAGTCGAGCCGCGGCAGGCCGGCGAGTGCCGTCTCGATCGGATACGTGACCCGCTGTTCGGACTCCAGCGGCGAGTAGCCGGGCGCTTCGGTGTTGATCTGCACCTGGACGTTCGTGATGTCCGGTGTTGCATCGATCGGGAGCCGGGTGAAGCTCCAGATGCCTACTCCGATCAAGCCCAGGGTCAGCACCAGCATCATCCAGCGATGCCGGATCGAGAACCGGACGATCCGCTCCAGCAGGCCGGACTGGTGGGCTGCGGCGTCAGTCGTCATCCGACGCCCCCGCCTTGCCGATGTCCGCCTTGATCAGGTAGCTCTCCGCGACCACAACATCCTCGCCCACGCTCAGGCCCGCGCGGATCTGCACCTGCGTGGTATCGCGGGCGCCGGTTTCGACGTGTCGGGTCAGGTAGGTCTCGCCCTCACGTACGAACACGGCCTCCCGGCCATCCATCGACTGCAGCGCCGTCAACGGCACCATCAGGTCCACCGGCTCCTGCGCGACCGTGATCCGCGCCTTGACCGCCGTACCCGGCCGCCATTGGTTGTCGGCGTTGTCGATCGTTGCGCGGGCGACAGTGCTCTGGCTGGCCGTGGCCATGCCGGGGAGCACACGTTCGAGCGTGGTGTGGACCAGCTCGCCATCGCTCATGCGGGTGACCGCCACCGGCACGCCCGGCTGGATGTGCTGGGCGTCGGCGCCAAAGATGTGGAGGTCGACCCAGAGCTGCGAGAGATCGGCGATCTCGAACAGCGGCGCGCCCTCACCGGCCAGGCCGCCGACCGAGGCACTGCGGTCGACGACGACACCGGAGATCGGCGCGGCGACGCTGTAGGTGCTCAGGCTCAGGTTGCTCTCGATCGTCGCCAGTGTCTGGCCGGCGCGAACCTGGTCTCCGACATTGGCGCGCAGTGAGCGGATCGGGCCTGGGAAGCGGGCGGTGACCTGCGCAACACGGCCCTCTACCGGGGTCAGCAGGCCTTGTACCTCATGCTCGTCGGCGATCACGCCGGGGCCGACGGGCCGCGTCTGGATACCGGACTTTTCGGCAATTTCGGCAGGGATGACCGTGCTGGCGATTTCACCCGCTTCATGACCGTGTTCGTCGGCCTCGGTGCCGTGGTCGGCGGCCTCGTCAGCATGGGCGTCGTTTGCCGGCTGGCTAGGCTGGTCCGGCTCACCACTGCAAGCCGCCAGGCTCAAGGCCAGCGCCAATGCCGGGATCAGGTGGACAGGCTTCATGGGGTTGCTCCTTGGTTGTCTTGCGGGCCCGGGCCGGCGACGAATGCCTGGCCGGTCAGCCGCTGGATCTCGATCAGGGCGCGCTGGGCTTCCAGCGCAGCTGCCAGCTGTTGCTGCCGTGCGGCGGCGCGCTCCGCCTGCAGGCTCGACCACTCCAGATAACTGGCGGCGCCTGCGCGGTACGCGGTGGCGGCCGCTGCTTCGGCCTTGGCCAGACGTGGAAGCACGTCCTCACCCAGCCGCTGTGCTTCCAGGCGGGCCACCCCGAAGCGGCCATGCGCCTCAGCGAGGGTGGAGTAGAGCGACAGCCCCACGGCCTCCCGTTCGATTTCCAGCGCTGTCAACTCGGCGCGTGCGGCACGGATGCCCGGTTGTGCCCGGCGGGTGGTGCCCAGCGGGATCGAGACACTGCCGACCAAGCCGAAGTCATCGCCGTCCGCCATCCGTCGCACGCCCACCTGCCAGTCGAAGTCCGGGGTCGCTTCGCTGCGTGCCAGCTGCAGGCGTGCCTCGCCAATGCGCTGCTGATCGACGAACTGCGCGAGCTCGGGAGTGCGTTGCAACCAGTCGGCGAGTACCGCGAAGTCCGCGATCTGGGGCACGGCGAGCAGATCGCCCCCGAGGATCTCGAATGCGGGATTTCGCTCGCCCCACAGGGCCGCGAGATGCTGGCGGGCGGCCGCCTGACGTTGCCGGGCGCGAGCGCGATCCAGTTCCGACCGCGCGAGGGCGGCCTGGGCGGTGAGTACGACCGATTCCGGCGAAGCGCCGGCCTCGTGACGCCGGCGCGCCGCAGCAACGGTGCGTTCGCGCTGGTCGACGTCCAACTGCGCAAGCTCGCCTTCGCGTTGCGCACCGACGACCGCCAGGTAGCGGCGGGCCACTTCGGCCAGGAGATCCAACCGCTGCGCCTCGCGCTCGATGGCCAGCGCGTCGATCCGGCTTTGCGCGAGCGTGCGGCGGGCATCGAGCTTGCCGCCGCGCTCCAGCACGGAGGCGAGGCTCAGCGTGATCTCGGCGCCATCCAGGCCGCTGGCCGGGCCGGTACCGAGCACGTTCTCGACCTCGGCTCCAGCGACCAGCGCCGGGCGCAACGAGGAGCGATCCAGTTCGGCTTTCAGGGCCTCATGGCGGGCACCAAACAAGCGTAGATCGGGATGGGCGTCGGCAACGCGAAGGAAAGCGTCGTCCAGGGTGAGGGGGTCGGCGGCGTGCGTGGGGAATGCCACGGCACACACGGCGACGAACGCGGCCAGGGCCGCTGATCGCAAACGCATGGGGGTTGCTCCGATGAATCGAATTGACGGGAGTCGGCATCAGGCCGACGGCGCGGTCATCCGAAGATCGGAGGCTTGAATGGGCTCGGCAGACGCAAGGCGGCCGGGGGCGATGCTTTTTCGACCCCCATTCGACCGGCGACCGGTCGAGTAGAAAATGAATCCAGGACCGGCAACACGGCCGCGGCTGAACCACAGCAATGGGCGAAATTCAGTAACAGGTGCAACGTCTCCGATCCGTCTTGATCGTGCGCGTCCGCCGCGGCGAACTCCGCGCCCGGATCGTTGGCATGCGGGCCGTGGCTGTGCGCGCCCGACGGATCGTGCGCGAGCTCATGCATTTCGCCAGCGGCTGTCATCACCGGTTGGAACGCCAACCCCAACGCAAGCACACCCAGCACGACGACGCGCAGGAGCGGCAACAAGAAGCGGGGATGCAGGCGGGTCATGGCCGCGCAGGGTACCTGCGGATGATGGGGTTATACAATACCGCTGAATGCGTCGAGAGGGCTACAGGGAAAAGGCGCGTTCCAGTTGTCGGCCATGGCACCGCTTGTACTTGTTTCCGCTGCCGCACTGGCACGGCTGGTGATCGCGCAGCCCCGACGACAGTGCGTGTCCAGGAACTGGTGCGCCTGCTGCAGCGGTTCGATTTCATGCGCGGGGACACTGACCTCGCCGGGAGCCGCCGGGATGCCCCGGCTCAGTCTCTTCCTGGGGGCTCTTGCCGTTGCATGGGCTGCTAGCCCTTCGATGGCAGACAGCAATACCCGGACTGCGCTCTACGAGGTCATGCGGTCGGGCTTGGCTGCCTGAGTGATCCGTGGGACGAAGTGGTGCGCGATGTTCCAACGAGACGTCCGCTTTGGGTCGAAAGGAGCCATCCGCCCTACCCCCGATAACCGGCCCTAATCCATGGCCAAAGGTGCGTGCCTTCGGTCAGGCGCGGAAGCGCCGCTAGAGGTGAATCGGCCGTTTTAGCAAGTTTTATCGACTCTTGCTATTCCTAGCAAGCTCCAGCTAACTGTTTTCGATCAATGGCTTACAGCTCATCCTGGATACAGAGTGCGCTTTGCACGATTTCTGCAGCACCGTCTTCTTCGCCCAGGATGGGTGATCGGACCGATCGCCTCGCTCTGCCATTCCTGAGACAGGCGCAGAGCGCGGCCGTGCCCCACTTGGGTCATGCCGCCCGACTCTCCGCGGTGTCGCTATTGGCCGCAAGTGGATACGTGATAGTGCAGCGACCTCGACCCCCTTGGCCGGTCGCCGCCTCCGGTGCGGCAGCCAAGCGACGGCACGGCGCGGGGCCGATCACACGGATAGCTCGGGATGCCCGTCGGCCGGGCCTCACGGCCCAGCGATGACGATGGTCTTCAGACACTCAGTGTCGCTTGACCACCGAACGTTGGCCGATACGGCGCCCCGACTTCGCGGTGGGCCGGGCGAGGCCCGGGATGAGGAAGTCGGTAACACTGTGGCCGCGCTTCACCTTGTCCGCCAGCCAGCGCGGCATCCGGCCACGACCCGACCAAGTATGCCGCTTGTTCTCAGGGTCACGGTACTTCGCGGCCGTCTGTGCGCGTGACCGACTTTTGCGGCGCCTGGTAGCTCCCGAAGACGTCTCAGGATCGATGAGCTCTTTGATCGCGTAGCCGTTTGACGCAGCAAACTCGATCAAGTCCCGGCGTACGATGGCCGCAGGGCGACGGGCGCGCAGCAACGTCTGCCGCCTCTTGGCGGCGGTTAAGAGTGCGTCCAACTCGCGCAGGCTGAGCTTGTCGATTTCGATCTTCATGGATGGCGAGCGTTAGTCTAGATCGCCGGCCTGTCAAGGAATACTCTGGATGCCTGCGCACAGAACGCCAGTCCGGGGTTCGTTAACGACGAGG
>NZ_JAJUWY010000010.1 GCF_021390425.1 Lysobacter sp. GX 14042
CGCACCTGGTTCTCTCTCCCCTCGTTCCTCGCCGTTTGCCCCCCCAGCGCCCCGCCGCCGACAATACCGGCCCCATCATCCCGGCCCAGGAACTCCGCCCATGTCCATCCTGCGAATGACCGACCTCGAGTTGTCCGGCAAGCGCGTGCTGATCCGCGAGGATCTCAACGTGCCGATCGATGCCGAGGGCCGGATCACCTCGGAGCAGCGCATCAGCGCGGCGTTGCCGACGCTGAAGCGGGCGCTGGAGAAGGGCGCGGCGGTGATGGTCATGTCGCACCGCGGCCGCCCGGTCGAGGGCGAGTGGAGCGAGGCGGACTCACTGGCCCCGGTCGCACGCCGGCTGTCGGAGCTGCTGGGCCAGGACGTGCCGCTGGTGCGTGACTGGGTCGACGGCGTCGAGGTGCGGCCCGGCCAGCTGGTGCTGCTGGAGAACTGCCGGATGAACCCGGGCGAGAAGAAGGACGACGAGGCGCTGGCGGGGAAGTACGCGGCGCTGTGCGACGTGTTCGTCATGGACGCTTTCGGCACCGCGCACCGCGCCCAGGCCTCCACCCACGGGGTGATCCGCAAGGCGGAGGTGGCCGCCGGTGGTCCGTTGCTGATGGCGGAGCTGGACGCCCTGGGCAAGGCGCTGGACAACCCGGCGCGGCCGCTGCTGGCGATCGTCGCCGGTTCCAAGGTCAGCACCAAGCTGGAACTGCTGTCCTCGCTGGTCGGCAAGGTCGACCAGCTGATCGTCGGCGGCGGCATCGCCAACACCTTCATCGCCGCGATGGGCCACGGCGTGGGCAAGTCGCTGGTCGAGGCCGACCTGGTCGACACCGCGAAGCAGATCATGGCCGATGCGAAGGCACGCGGCGCGGAGATCCCGGTGCCGACGGACGTGGTGGTCGCACCGGCCTTCTCGGCCGATGCGACGGCCACGGTCAGGCCGGTCGACGCGGTCGAGGCCGGGGACATGATCCTGGACATCGGACCGGAGACCGCCGCGCGCTACGCGCAGATGATCCGGGCCGCCGGCACGGTGGTCTGGAACGGGCCGGTCGGGGTGTTCGAGTTCGATGCCTTCGGCAAGGGCACCGAGGTGCTGGCGCGGGCGATCGCGGACAGCGACGCGTTCTCGATCGCCGGCGGGGGCGACACCCTGGCGGCGGTCGACAAGTACGGGATTGCCGACCGGGTTTCCTACATCTCCACCGGTGGCGGTGCGTTCCTGGAGTTCCTGGAAGGCAAGGAGCTGCCGGCGGTGGCGGCACTGCGGGCGCGGGCGGGATAGGCCTGCATCCGCATGCAGGCCGGCGCGCCACGATGCTGTGCTAGCGTGCGGCGCATCCTGAGCTGACGAACGGTTCCATGTCCAAGCTGCGCCGCACCAAGATCCTCGCCACCCTCGGCCCGGCGACCGACGCGCCCGGCGTGCTCGATGCGATCCTCGCCGCCGGCGTGGACGTGGTCCGGCTGAATTTCTCCCATGGCACCCCGGGCGAGCAGCGCGCGCGGGCCGAAGCGGTACGCGAGGCGGCCGCCCGGGTCGGGCGCGAGGTCGGCATCCTGGCCGACCTGCCGGGCCCGAAGATCCGCATCGAGCAGTTCGCCGAAGGCCGGGTGCAGCTGCGCAGCGGCGCGCCATTCGACCTCATCGCCGGCGCCGATGCGCCTCCCGGCGATGCCACCGCGGTCGGGGTCAGCTACCCTGGACTGCCCGGTGACCTGGCGCCCGGCGACGTGCTGCTGCTCGACGACGGCATGGTCCAGCTGCGGGTGGAGCGCATCGAGGGCGAGCGCATCGCCACCACGGTGCTCAACGACGGCGAGCTGTCCGACCGCAAGGGCCTGAACAAGCAGGGCGGCGGTTTGTCGCTGGGGGCGATCACCGATCGTGATCGCGAGCTGATCGCGGTGGCTGCCGACGTGGGCGTGGACTTCATCGCGGTTTCGTTCTGCCGCAACGCCGGGGACATGGAGGAGGCGCGGCGGATCGCCCGCGGAGCCGGGAGCCAGGCCGCGCTGGTGTCGAAGATCGAGCGCGCCGAGGCGATCGCCAACCTGGCGGAGATCATCGAGGCCAGCGACGTGGTGATGGTCGCCCGCGGCGACCTGGGAGTGGAGACCGGCGATGCCGAGCTGCCCGGCCTGCAGAAGAAGATCATCCGCGAATCGCTGGCCCGCAACCGGGTGGTGATCACCGCCACCCAGATGCTGCAGTCGATGGTCGACAGCCCGATGCCCACCCGCGCCGAGGTACTGGACGTGGCCAACGCGGTGATCGACGGCACCGACGCGGTAATGCTCTCGGCCGAGACCGCGGCCGGCGGCCATCCGGTCAAGGCGGTCGAGGCGATGGCGCGGATCTGCCTGGGCGCCGAGCGCCAGTTCCACCACGACAGCGATTTCGAAGCCGCCCCGCGCGGCCTGCAGCGGGCCGACCAGGCGATCGCGATGGCGGCGATGTTCCTGTCCGAGCACATCGACCTGCGCGCGATCGTGGCCATGACCGAGTCCGGCGGCACTGCCCGCTTCCTGTCGCGCTTCCGCTCCAGCGCCCCGGTGTTCGGCCTGTCGCGCCACGCGCCGGCCCGGCGCCAGATGGCGCTGATGCGCTCGGTGGTGCCGCTGGCCTTCGACAGCCGCGGGCTCGACCTGCACCAGGCCACCGAGCGCGCGATCGCCGAACTCGCCGGTGCCGACCTGCTGGCCGAGGGCGACCGGCTGGTGTTCACCGGCGGCGACCACATGGAAACCCATGGCGCCACCAACACCCTGCGTTTGCTGCAGGTGGGGCCGGGTGCCCAGGCCACGCCGATCGCCGCGCTCTGAGGCGACGTAAGCTGCTGTTTCGCAATGGCCCGGGGGCGCCGGCGCGGCTATACTCGCGGGTCCATCCAACCCCCTCATCAGGACGTCCATGAGCATCGAACAGCTTGCCGAAACCGCCCAGGCCATGGTGGCCGCCGGGAAGGGCATCATCGCGATCGACGAGTCGACCGGCACCATCAAGAAGCGCTTCGACAGCGTCAACGTCGAGAGCACCGAGGAGAACCGCCGCGCCTACCGCGAGATGCTGCTCACCGCACCGAAGCTGTCCGAGTACATCTCCGGCGCGATCCTGTTCGACGAGACCCTGCGCCAGTCCACGAAGGACGGCGTGCCCTTCACCAAGGTCATGAACGATGCCGGGATCATCCCGGGCATCAAGGTCGACAAGGGCACCCATCCGCTGGCCGGCTTTCCGGGCGAGGTGGTGACCGAGGGCCTGGACGGCCTGCGCGCGCGCCTGGAGGAGTACTACAGGCTCGGCGCCCGCTTCGCCAAGTGGCGCGCGGTGATCAACATCGGCGAGGACATCCCGACCGGCACCTGCATCGATGCCAACACCCACGCGTTGGCCCGCTATGCCGCGCTGTGCCAGGAGCAGGGCCTGGTGCCGATGGTCGAGCCGGAGATCCTGATCGACGGCGACCACGACATCGACACCTGCTATGAGGTGACCGAGGTCGTGCTGCGCTCGCTGTTCGCCGCGCTGTACGAGCACAACGTGATGCTCGAGGGCACCATCCTGAAGGTGTCCATGGTGCTGCCGGGCAAGGACGCCGACGAGCAGGCCTCGATCGAGGAAGTCGCCGCGGCGACCCTGCATTGCCTGAAGGCCTCCGTGCCGGCCACCCTGGCGGGGATCGTGTTCCTGTCCGGCGGCCAGTCCGACGAGGACGCCACCGCGCACCTGGACGCGATGAACCGCATGGGCGAGAAGCCCTGGCCGCTGAGCTTCAGCTACGGCCGCGCCATGCAGTCCGCCGCGCTGAAGATCTGGGGCGAGGACATGGGCGGCAACATCGCCAAGGCGCAGGAGACCGTCTACGCGCGTGCCCGCGAGAACGGCTTGGCCGCACTGGGCGAGTGGAGCAAGGACGCCTGATCGACCACGCCATAGCGGTACCCCGGACGCCGGCCCAGTGCCGGCGTCCGTGTTTCCGCCGTCGGCCCGTCCGGTGCGCCTACTACCAAAGTCGTCTGTCGGCGGCGAGCGGGCCCCTCCTACATTCGATCCGCGGATCAACCGTGGGAGGGACACGCAATGACAGGTGACATGCTCGACCGGGTGCTGGGGCACCCGGCCTACCAGGAACTGGTCCGGCGGCGGGGCAGGGCCAGCCTGGGCTTCTTCCTGCTGATGCTGGTGGTCTATGCCGGCTTCATCCTCACCCTGGCGTTCTGGCCGGAGGTATTCGCCCGGCCGATTGGCGCCGGATACACCATGAGCGTGGGCGTGCTGTCGGCCAGCGTGGTGGCGGTCAGCGCGGTGCTGATGATCTCCGCCTTCGTGCACCTGTCCAACAAGCACTTCGATCCGCTGATCGAGGCGATCGTGAGGGACATGGAATGAAGGCCGCCCTTGCCGTTCCCGCCGCGCTGGCCGCGGCGCTCGCTCCGTTGCCGGCCTCCGCGCAGGCGCCGGGCCAGGCCAACACCTCGGCGATCGTGATGTTCCTGGTGTTCATCGTCGCCACCATGGGCATCACCTGGTGGGCCGCGCGCCGGACCCGCACCACCTCCGACTTCTATACCGCCGGCGGCGGCATCACCGGTTTCCAGAACGGGCTGGCGATCGCCGGCGACTACCTTTCGGCGGCCTCGTTCCTGGGCATCGCTGGCATGGTCTACGTCAGCGGCTTCGACGGCATGATCTATGCGATCGGCTTCCTGTTCGGCTGGCCGGTGGTGATGTTCCTGATCGCCGAGCGGCTGCGGAACCTGGGCCGCTACAACTTCGCCGACGTGACCTCGTACCGGCTGGCGGAAACGCCGCTGCGGGTGCTGGCGGCGAGCGCCTCGCTGCTGATCATCGCCCTGTACCTGATCGCCCAGATGGTGGGCGCGGGCAAGCTGATCGTGCTGCTGTTCGGGATCCGCTACGAGCTGGCGGTGAGCATCGTCGGTGCGCTGATGATCGTCTACGTGGCCTTCGGCGGCATGACCGCCACCACCTGGGTGCAGATCATCAAGGCGGTGCTGATGCTGGCCGGCGCCACGCTGATGGCCTTCCTGGTGCTGCTGGCGTTCCGGTTCAATCCCGACGCCATGCTCGCCGAGGCGGTGCGGGTGCACCCGACCGGGCTGTCGATCATGGCGCCGGGCGCGCAGGTCAGTTCCAACCCGCTCAACGCGCTGTCGCTGGGCCTGGCGCTGGCGTTCGGCACCGCGGGCCTGCCGCACATCCTGATGCGCTTCTTCACCGTGCCCAATGCGCGGGAGGCACGGCGCTCGGTGATCTACGCCAGCTCGTTCATCGGCTACTTCTACCTGCTGACCTTCATCATCGGCTTCGGCGGCATCGCGCTGCTGTGGCAGCACCCGGAGTTCTTCCAGCGCGGACCGGACGGCAGCATCGACATCATCAACGGGCTGATCGGCGGCACCAACATGGTGGCCGTGCACCTGGCCAATGCGGTCGGCGGCAGCCTGCTGCTGGGCTTCCTGGCCGCGGTCACCTTCGCCACCATCGTGGCGGTGGTGGCGGGCCTGGCACTGGCCGGCGCGGCGGCGATCTCGCACGACCTGTACGCCAACGTGTTCGCACGGGGCCGGGCGACGGAGGCGCAGCAGATGAAGATCTCGCGCATCTCCACCGTCACCCTGGGCGTGGTCGCGATCCTGCTGGGCATCGTGTTCGAGAACCAGAACGTGGCCTTCATGGTGGGCCTGGCCTTCGCGGTCGCCGCCAGCGCCAACTTCCCGGTGCTGGTGCTGTCGATCGCCTGGCGTGGCTGCACCACGCGGGGTGCGACCATCGGCGGCTTCATCGGCCTGGCGGTGGCAACGGCCTGGGTGACGCTCAGCCAGACAGTGTGGGTGGACGTGTTCGGATTCGCCGAGCCGATCGTGCCGTTCCCCAACCCCGGCATCCTGTCGATCCCGCTGGCGTTCTTCTCGATCTGGCTGTTCTCGACCCTGGACCGCAGCGCGCAGGCCGGGCGAGAGCGGGCCTCGTTCGATGCCCTGCGGGTGCGCAGCGAGACCGGCATCGGCGCGGAGGGTGCCACCGAGCACTGATCCGCGGCGGCGACAGAACGAAAGGGGCGTGCATGGGTGCACGCCCCTTTTTGCTTTGTCACGTCTGGCGCCGGCATGAAAAACGCCGCCCGGCATGTTGGCCGGGCGGCGTGGGAAACAGATCAGAAGCTGTACTTCACGTGCGTGTGCAGCCGGGTCAGGTCGCCCTCGCGGCCATCCTCCAGGTGGCGCTGGCCGAAGATCAGCTCGGCGCCCACGTCCAGCTTCGGCAGCGGCGAGTAGATCAGGTTGGCGTGGAAGGAGTGGGCCATCTCGGTGACGCCGAAGCCGGTGAAGGCGCGGTCGTTGTCGAACTGCGCGCGCGAGTACATCAGGTTGCCACGCAGCTTCGGCGAGAACGCGTGCCGCCAGGCGACGAAGCCGCCGTAGCCATCGAGCGCGTGGAGGTCGCCGCCGGCGTCGGCCGTCACGTCGCTGCCCAGCCCGAAGGCCAGGTACCGGCCGATGCCCGGGCCGGCGTTGAGGGCGTAGCGGATGTCGTCGTTGCTGCCCAGGTTGTAGCGGCCCGAGACGCTGAGCGCGCCACCGGTGTCGTCCCGGTCGCCATGCTTGAACTGGCGCAGCAGGCCGGCCACCGAGAAGTGGCCCCAGTCCCCCTTGGCGGTCCAGCGCGCGGTGGCATCGGGCAGGCTGTTGTCGCCGGTGCGGAACTGCGCCCCGCCGCCATGCGGGGTGACCGTGGTTTCCGGGTTCTCCAGCGAGAACGACCACGGTCCGTTCGTGTAGCGCAGCTGGGCCTGCCGGACGAACACCGTGCCGTCGGTGGGGCCGACGAAGTCGACGGTGTCCGGCAGCGCGCCCACGTCCATGAAGTTCGACCAGGTCTGGCCGGCCAGCCACTCGTTCCAGCTGACCCAGGCGTGGCGTACCGTGACGCCGTAGGTATTGGTGCTGGACTCGTTGCCCAGGATCGCGCCGCCGCCGAACATGTCGACCTCGATCATCGCCTTGAGCGTGTCGCCGCCGTCGGTGACGTGGTCGGTGCCCAGCCAGAAGCGCGAGAACTGGGCATGCACGTCCAGGTAGGCGTCGCCGCCATCGACCGCGTCACCGCCGACCGGGATCGCGGAAGGCAGGTAGAACAGCCGCCCGGCGCTGCCATCGGCGATCCGGCCATCGCTGGTGTCGGTGGCCATGGCGTCGAACTTGATCATGCCGCCGTAGGAAAACCGGGTGCCCGGGCTGGCCGAGGGGAGGATCGGGGTCGACTGGATGCGGGACGGGTGGTCGGTGACGGCGGCCGTGGCCCGCGCGGGCGCCGCCGGTGGAACCGGCATCGTCGCGGACGGCGTTTCGTCGGCCGCCGCCCCGGCCTGCCGCTGTGCCGCCAGCAGTTGTTCGACCACGCGCTCCAGCTGCGCCACGCGGGCTTCCAGCTCCTGCTCCCTGGGTGTTTGCGCCAGCGCCAGGCCCGGTGCCAGCAGGGCCACGGTGACGGCGGCACCGAGCAGGCGCCGCGGCATTCTTGCGACAGGCCCATGCCTGTCCTGGTGGGTCCCTTGCGGGACGGGCGGTGCAGTCATGTTTTCCCTCCGGAGTGGCAAGACGCGGGCAGGCCGTCCGGCAACGCAGGCTCCCGCCCTGGACAGCCGTGGGTCGATGCTGCGGGCCGGGGCGCCCGCCGCCTATTCACCCTTGGTCGAATGCCGCGCGCTATACCAAGGTCTAAACCGGTGCGCAGGGTGCATGCGGCACACTCGGCCTGTACGTTCCAAGGGGTGAAGCACATGACCGACCTGTATCCCGTTCCCGCCGCTTTCGCCGCGCAGGCCAACGTCACCGCGGCCGACTACGAGCGCGACTACGCCGAGTCCATCCGCGATCCGGACGCGTTCTGGGGCCGGATCGCCCAGCGCCTGGACTGGATGAAGGCGCCGACCCGCATCCGCGAGGTGAGCTTCGACCGCAAGGATTTCCATATCCGCTGGTTCGCCGACGGCGAGCTCAATGTCAGCGTCAACTGCCTGGACCGCCACCTGGCGGCCCGCGGCGACAAGACCGCGCTGATCTTCGAGCCCGACGACCCGGCCGGGGAGGCCGAACACGTCAGCTACCGCGAGCTGCACGCCCGGGTCTGCCGCCTGGCCAACGCGCTGCGCAACCTGGGCATCGGCAAGGGCGACCGGGTCACCCTGTACCTGCCGATGATCGTCGAGGCCGCGGTGGCGATGCTGGCCTGCGCCCGCATCGGTGCGGTGCACACGGTGGTGTTCGGCGGCTTCTCGGCCAACTCCATCGCCGACCGCATCCGCGACAGCGGCGCGAAGCTGGTGATCACCGCCGACGAGGGCCTGCGCGGCGGCCGCAAGGTGCCGCTGAAGGACAACGTCGATGCGGCGCTGAAGCTGCCGGGCACCAACACGGTGGAGACGGTCCTGGTGGTGCGCCACACCGGCGGCGCGATCGACATGCAGCAGCCGCGCGACCGCTGGTACCACGCGGTGGTCGAGGGCCAGCCCGACAGCTGCGCGCCGGAGCGGATGAACGCCGAGGACCCGCTGTTCATCCTCTACACCTCCGGTTCCACCGGGAAGCCCAAGGGCGTGCTGCACACCACCGGCGGCTACCTGCTGTTCGCGTCCTATACCCACGAGTGCGTGTTCGACATCAAGGACGACGACGTCTACTGGTGCACCGCCGACGTCGGCTGGGTTACCGGACACAGCTACATCGTCTACGGCCCGCTGGCCAACGGCGCGACCTCGCTGGTGTTCGAGGGCACCCCGACCTGGCCCGACGCCTCGCGCTTCTGGCAGGTGGTCGACCGCCACCAGGTGAGCATCTTCTACACCGCGCCCACCGCGATCCGCGCGCTGATGCGCGAAGGCGAGGAGCCGGTGAAGCGCACCTCGCGCACGTCGCTGCGCCTGCTGGGCAGCGTGGGCGAACCGATCAACCCCGAAGCCTGGCGCTGGTACTTCGACGTGGTCGGCGAGGGACGCTGCCCGATCGTGGACACCTGGTGGCAGACCGAGAACGGCGGCATCCTGATCTCGCCGCTGCCCGGCGCCTGGCCGACCAAGCCGGGCTCGGCGACCCGGCCGTTCTTCGGCGTGCAGCCGGCGATCGTGGACGCCGCCGGCAACATCCTGGAAGGCGAGTGCGAGGGCAACCTGGTCATCCTCGACTCCTGGCCGGGGCAGATGCGCACCGTCTACGGCGATGACCAGCGCTTCTTCGACACCTACTTCGCGGCCTACCCGGGCACCTACTTCACTGGCGACGGCGCGCGCCGCGACGCCGATGGCTACTACTGGATCACCGGCCGGGTGGACGACGTGATCAACGTTTCCGGCCACCGCATCGGCACCGCCGAGGTCGAGAGCGCGCTGGTGCTCCACCCCAAGGTCGCCGAGGCCGCGGTGGTCGGGTTCCCGCATGAGGTCAAGGGGCAGGGCATCTACGCCTACGTGACCCTGGTCGCCGGCGAGGTGGAAAGCGAGGAGCTGCACAGGGAACTGGTCACCCACGTGCGCAAGGAGATCGGCCCGCTGGCCACGCCGGACATCCTGCAGTGGGCGCCGGCGCTACCCAAGACCCGCTCGGGCAAGATCATGCGGCGCATCCTGCGCAAGATCGCCGAGGATGCGCCCGACCAGCTCGGCGACACCAGTACCCTGGCCGACCCCGGCGTGGTCGAGACGCTGCTGGCCAACCGCAGGAACCGCTGAATCGCGTGGCCACCGTCCTCATCGCCGACGACCACCCGCTGTTCCGCGAGGCGTTGCGGGGGGCGGTCGGCCGCGTGTTGCCGGAGGCCAGGCTGCTGGAGGCCGACAGCGTCGACCGGCTGGAGGACCTGGTGGCGTCCGAGCCGGACGCCGACCTGCTCCTGCTGGACCTGAACATGCCCGGTGCCCGGGGCTTCAGCGCCCTGGTGCACCTGCGCGCGCAGTATCCCGAGCTGCCGGTGGTGGTGGTGTCCGCGCGCGAGGAGCCGGCGGTGATGCGCCGCGCGCTGGACCACGGCGCGATGGGCTTCATTCCCAAGTCCGCCGATCCGGCCACGCTGCGCGAGGCACTTTCGCGGATCCTCGAAGGCGAGCGCTGGGCGCCGCCGCAGGCCCGGACCGCGGCCGCCGCCGCGGCGGAGGAGCACGAGGCCGCGCGGCGCCTGGCCGAGCTCACCCCGCAGCAGTTCCGCGTGCTGCAGATGCTCGGCGAGGGCCTGCTCAACAAGCAGATCGCCTATGAGCTGGAGGTCTCCGAGGCGACCATCAAGGCGCACATGACCGCGATCCTGCGCAAGCTGGGGGCGAGCAACCGCACCCAGGCGGTGCTGATCGCCAGTCGCCTCGCGCTGGACCCGCGCCCCGACGCGCCCTTCCTTGAGTAAGTAAGGCTCTTCTCCCAATCAAGGGAAAGCGCGCCTTGATACGACGCCGGGGCTCCGGGCAGGGGTGCCCTTTAGTCTCCATGTCCCCCGGCGTCGGCCTGCGGCCGCCACCTCCTCCTTTACTTACGACTAAAGGGCACCCCCACCCGGCGCGCCGGAATACGCGGTGGTTCGAGAAATACCGAAGCCGAGCCCCGTCGCGGCCGGGAGGCCTTTGCGCGTAAGTAAAGGAGGAGGCCTTCGCCGCAGGCGCAGGCCGGGGGACATGGAGCGCAAAGGCCTCCCGGCTGCGGCGGGGCCCGTCAGGAACAAGTCTCAGGGCGCGTGCCCCGCCGCGTGGTGGCTGCTGCGTGCGGCCAGGAACGCCCGCAGCGAGGCGGGCTTCACCGGTTTGGTGAGCACCCGGTAGCCGCGCGCTTGGGCCTCGCGCTTGAGCGTGTCGCTGCCATCGGCGGTCACCAGCGCCCCGGGTACCCGCGGGCCGCGCTCGCGCAGCGCATCCAGCGCATCCAGCCCATCCATCCGGTCATGCAGGTGGTAGTCGACCAGCAGCACGTCCGGCTCCCCGGCCATGCGCTCCAGCGCCTCGTCCACGGTGGCCGCCTGCAGCACCACGATTCCCCAGCGGCCCAGCAGGTTGGCCATGCCGGCGAGGATGTCGGCGTCGTTGTCCACGCACAGCACCCGCATGCCCTCCAGCCCGTCCGGCAGCGCCGTGGGGGAGGCCGGGCCGGGAAGCGGGGCATCGACCCCCGCCGCCCGCGGCACGCGGATCGAGAACATGCTGCCGTGGCCGCGCCGCGAACGCACGTTGAGCGGGTGGTGGAGCACGTTGGAAATGCGCTGGCAGATCGACAGCCCCAGGCCCAGTCCCTGGGCACCCCAGCCATCGGGGTCCTCGATGCGGAAGAACTCCTCGAAGATCTGCTGCAGGTGGTACTCCGGGATGCCCGGGCCGGTATCCCAGACCTGCAGCTCGACCGAAGCGCCGCGGATCCGCGCGGTCAGCAGCACCCGGCCGTTGCGGGTGTGGCGCAGCGCGTTGGCCATGAAGTTCTGCAGCACCCGGCGCAGCAACGGACGGTCGCTGCGTACCGGCAACGGACGGGCGATCACCCGCAGGCCCAGCCCGCGCGCAGCGGCCAGCGGGGCGTACTGGGCGGCGAGTTCGGCCAGCAGTTCGGCGGCGTCGAAGTCCGACAGCTGCGGCTGCAGCGCGCCGGCATCCAGCCGGGAGACGTCGAGCAGGCCCTCCAGCAACTCCTCGGCGGCGCGCAGCGAGGTGTCCACGCGCTCGGCCAGGTGGCGCTGCTCGTCGGCGCTGCCGCTCTCGCGCAGGGCCGAGGTGAACAGGCGGGCGGCGTTGAGCGGCTGCAGCACGTCGTGGCTGACCGCGGCCAGGAAGCGGGTCCGCGAGGCCTGCGCCGCCTCCGCCTCGCGGGTGCGGATGGCCACGCGCTGCTCGAGGGTCTCGTTGACCTCGCGCAACTCGTCCTCCACGCGCTTGTACTCGGTCACGTCGCTGTAGCTGGTGACGTAGCCACCGCCGGGCAGCGGCTGGCCGCGCATCTCGACCACCTGTCCGGAGGCGCGCACCCGCTCGAAGACATGCGGGGTGCCGGCGCGCATGTGGGCGATGCGCTTGTCGACTTCCGCCTGCACGTCCGGGCGTTCGCCCAGCTCGCCGCGCCGTGCGTTGTAGCGGATCAGGTCGGCTACCGGGCGGCCGACGTAGAGCATGCCGTCGGGGTAGTCGAACATCCGCGCGTAACGCAGGTTCCAGGACACCAGGCGCATGTCGGCATCGACCACGCTCACCCCCTGGTCGAGGTTGTCCAGCGTGGCCGAAAGGATGCCGCGGTCGAAGCGCAACTCCAGTCCGGCCTCGTCGAGCACCGCCACCACCTCGGCCACGTCCATGCCCGAGCCCTTCAGCGCACTGGTCATCACCAGCCGCGCGGAGGCGGCGCCGATGGCGGCGGCCATCAGGCGTTCGGTGAACTGCGCCCAGTTGCGGTCGCTCGGGCGCGAGGGCTGCAGCTGCCCTCCGCCGGCGCGCGCGTGGTCGGCGAAGGCGCGCCGCGCGGTGGCATCGCCGACGAAGCGGCCGGCGAGGGCAAGCAGGTCGCCTACCTGCATCGAGGGATGGGGCGTGTGGCTCCCGGCCGGCTGCCCACCGCTGGCATAGGGATCCAGGAACGGCGCGGTCCGCAGACGCTCCTCGAAGCCCGGCCGCCAGCGCGCCGAGACCAGGAACAGGGCACCGATGTTGGCCAGCAACGACCAGAAGGTGCCATGGGTCAGCGGGTCCCAGCCGGCCAGCCCGAACAGCTGCTGCGGCCGCAGCCAGTCGATGCCGAACGGGCCGTGCAGCACCCAGGCATCGTCCATCCAGCCGGCCTCGGTGAGGGTGGGCAGCAGCAGGGTGTAGGTCCACAGCGTGAAGCCCAGCAAAAGCCCGGTTTCCATGCCCTGGCGGCTGGCGCCGCGCCAGTACAGCCCGCCGATCAGTGCCGGGGCGAACTGCGCCACCGCGGCGAAGGACATCAGTCCGTAGGAGGCCAGGGTGGTCTCGCTGCTGCTGACCCGGTAATAGCCCCAGGCCAGCGCGGCGAAGCAGACGATCGCGATGCGGCGGATCCACAGCACCGTGGAGGCGAAGTTCCCGCCGCGCCGCTGGGCCCAGCCGCGCGCCAGCAGCGGCGGCATCACCAGGTCGTTGGAGACCATCGTCGCCAGCGCCACGCTGGACACGATCACCATGCCGGTGGCGGCCGAGAACCCGCCCACGTAAGCGAACAGCGCCAGCAGGTTGCGGCCCTCCGACAGTGGCAGCCCGAGCACCAGGGTGTCCGCGCCCGCGCCTGCCCCGGCGACGCCCGGCACGGCCAGCCCCGCGGCGGCGATCGGCAGCACCGCCAGCGAGACCAGCGCCAGATAGCCGCCGAACATCCATCGCGCCCGGCGGATGTCGCGGACGTCCGTACACTCCACCACCGCCACGTGGAACTGGCGCGGCAGGCACAGGATCGCGGTGAAGGCGAGCAGGGTCTGGCCGATGAAACCCGCCGGCACGCCCTGGGAGACCAGCGCCGCGGTCGCCTCGGCCAGCGGCAGCTCGCGCGCGCTGAACCAGAACATCGCGAACACGCCCACGAACACCAGCGCCACCAGCTTGACCAGCGATTCCAGCGCGATCGCCAGCATCATCCCCGGGCGGTGCTCGGTGGCATCGACCTGGCGGGTGCCGTACAGGATCGCGAACAGCGCCATCAGCACCGCCACGTACAGCGCCGGGTCCCCGACGCTGGCCAGCAGCGGGTCGCGCCCGCCCAGCACCTGCAGGCTCAGCGCCACCGCCTTGTATTGCAGCGCCAGGTAGGGGACCGCGGCGATCAGCGCGATCAGCGAGACCAGCGCCGCCAGCCGCTGGGTGCGGCCGTAGCGGGCGGCGATGAAGTCGGCGATGGAGACCGTGTTCTGGTGCTGCGCCACCAGCGCCAGGCGCTCCAGGATCCGCCAGCCGAACAGCAGCATCAGCAGCGGGCCGAGATAGATGGCGAAGTAGCCGATGCCGGTGCGGGTGGCGGTGCCCACCGCGCCGTAGAAGGTCCACGACGAGCAATACACCGCAAGCGACAGGCTGTAGACCAGCGGCCGCAGCCAGGTGCCGCCGGCGCGCATGTGCACCGGATGCCGGTCACCCCACCACGCGACCGCGAACAGCAGGGCCGCGTAGCCCAGCGATACCAGCAGCAGGATCCAGCCCGGCAGCATCCCCGTTCCCCCGATCAGGCAGGGGGCCAGTCTAGGCCGGGCCGGGGCCGGTGGTCAGGACTCAGGGAAGCCCGGCCAGCCACTCGTCGTCGGAGCCCTCCGGCACGTCCTCCAGCAGGAAGGTGCTCAGGTAACGCTCGCCGGTGTCGGGCAGCATGGCCAGGATCGCCGAGCCTGGCCCGGCGGACTTCGCCACCTCCAGCGCCGCGGCCACGGTGGCCCCGGCGGACACGCCGCAGAAGATGCCCTCCTCGGCCGCCAGCCGGCGCGCGGTGTCGCGGGCCACGGTGTCCTCCACGGGCAGGACCTGGTCGGCGACCCCGCGGTCCAGCACCTCGGGGACGAAGTCCGGGGTCCAGCCCTGGATCCTGTGGGGGCTCCACTCCTTGCCGGCCAGCATGGAGGCGACCGCGGGCTCGCAGGCGGTGATCCTCACATCCGGGCGCGCCAGCTTCAACACCTGGCCGACGCCGGTCAGGGTGCCGCCGGTGCCCCAGCCGCTTACGAAATGGTCGAGCCGGCGGCCGGCGAAGTCCTGCAGGATTTCCGCCGCGGTGGTGCTGCGGTGCCAGGCCGGGTTGGCCGGGTTGGCGAACTGGTTGGCCAGGAACCAGCCCTTCTCCTCCGCCAGCTCGGCGGCCTTGCGGACCATGCCGGTGCCGCGCTCGGCGGCCGGGGTCAGGATCACCTTGGCACCGTAGGCGCGCATCAGCTTGCGGCGCTCGATCGAGAAGGTCTCGGTCATCACCGCGACGAACTTGTAGCCGCGCGCGGCGCAGACCATGGCCAGGGCGACGCCGGTGTTGCCGCTGGTGGCCTCCACCACGGTGTCGCCGGGCCTGAGCTCGCCGCGGGCCTCGGCATCGAGGATGATCGCCAGCGCCAGCCGGTCCTTGACCGAACCGCCGGGATTGAAGGCTTCGACCTTGGCATACAGCGCCACGCCGTCGGGAGCCAGCCTGTTCAGCCGGACCACGGGGGTGCGGCCGATCGTGTCGAGGATGCTGTGGTGGATCATCGGTGGCTCCGTGCATTGCAGGGGGGGCAGCCAGCCTGCCACAGCGCCGGGCCGGGCCGTGAGAACACCACGGGAACGCCGGGGTGCGGCGGATGGGACGCCCGGCTTTGCCGGATCGGGCGGTCGCACCCTGCCGTCAACCTTTGGCCTACGCGCCCGTTACCCCGGTGCACCTAGACTTCACGGCTCGCATGCCTGCCGCACGCGCCCTCCCCCTCCCGGTTTTCTCCCCGATGACTCCGATGCCCCGATTCCTGCTGCGCTCCGCCTGCGTCCTCCTGTCAATCACGGCGCTGGTGGCCTGCGGCGACGAAGCGCCGCCCCGCGGCGGACAGGAAGCGGTGCCGGTGACCAGCACCGAGGTGTCGCTGCAACCGTGGAACGACACCGTCCGCGCGCTGGGTACGGTCAAGGCGCGTGAATCGGTGACAGTGACCGCCAAGGTCAGCGAAACCGTGGAGAAGGTGCATTTCGAAAGTGGCGAGGTGGTGGTCGCCGGCGCGCCGCTGGTAACGCTCAGTGGCGAGCGGCAGCAGGCCGAGCTGGCCGAGGCCCAGGCCCAGGCCGCCGAGGCGGGGCAGCTGTACCGGCGCCTGGCCGAGCTCGACAGCAGCCAGCTGATCGCCCGTTCGCAGCTCGATACCCAGCGCGCCACCCGCGACACCGCCCAGGCGCGCGTGGAACAGATCCGTGCGCAGCTTGCCGACCGCGTGGTCCGGGCGCCGTTCTCCGGGGTGCTGGGCACCCGGCAGGTGAGCCCGGGCGCACTGGTCACGCCGGGGACGGTCATCGCCACCCTGGACGCGATCAACCGCGTGTTCGTCGACGTGCCGGTGCCCGAGACCGTCCTGTCCAGCCTGGGTGTGGGCCAGAAGCTGGTGGCCCTCAGTGCCGCCTGGCCGGACCAGGTGTTCGAGGGCGTGGTCGAGCACATCGACACCCGCATCGACCCGGCGACCCGGGCGATCACCCTGCGCGGCGCCTTCGCCAATCCGGAGCACCAGCTGCGTCCCGGGATGCTGATGCAGGTGACCGTGGTCCGGCCCTCGCGCGAGGCGCTGGTGGTGCCGGAGATTTCGGTCGTCCAGGTCGGCAGCAGTTCCTACGTGTTCCGCCTGCGCGATGACGACACCGTGGAGCGCGCCGACGTGGTGGTCGGCAACCGGGTCCAGGGCCGCGCCGAGATCATCGACGGCCTGGAGGCGGGAGACCGGATCGTGGTCGACGGCACCGGCAAGCTGCGCGCGGGCATGCCGGTGGACGCCACTCCGGTCACCGGCGCACCGGCCCCCGCCATGCCGGAATCGCCGGAAGCCGGCGCCGCGATGCCCGCGCTCGCCGGTAACCTGCGATGAGCCTGTCGGAACTCTCGATCCGGCGGCCGGTGTTCGCCACCGTGATGAGCGTGCTCATCATGGTGCTGGGGGTGACCGCGTTCTCGCGCCTGACCCTGCGCGAGCTGCCGGCCATCGACCCGCCGATCGTCTCGGTGAGCGTGAATTATCCCGGCGCCTCCGCGGCGGTGGTCGAAACCCGCATCACCCAGGTGTTGGAGGATGCGCTGTCGGGCATCGAGGGCATCGAGCTGATCTCGGCGAACAGCCGCAGCGGCCGCGCCGGGGTGACCCTGGAGTTCACCCTGGAGCGTGACATCGAGGCCGCGGCCAACGACGTCCGTGACGCGATCAGCCGCATCGCCGACCGGCTGCCGGACGAGGCCGACGCCCCCGAGGTGTGGAAGGCCGACAGTGATTCCGACACCGTGGTCTGGCTCAACATGAGCTCGACCACCATGGACACGATGGAGCTGTCCGACTACGCCGAGCGCTATGTCGAGGACCGGCTGTCGAGCCTGGACGGCGTGTCCCAGGTGCGCCTGGGCGGCCGCCAGCGCTACGCGATGCGGATCTGGCTGGACAGCGCCGCCATGGCCGCCCGCGGCGTGACCCCGGCGGACGTGGAAGCCGCGCTGCGCGCCGAGAACGTGGAACTGCCCGCCGGCCGCATCGAGTCCAGCGACCGCGACTTCACCCTGCGCGTGGCGCGCCAGTACCGCGAACCGGAGCAGTTCGCCCAGATCCCGATCCGGGAGGGCGAGGGCGGCTACGTGGTGCGCATCGGCGACATCGCCCGGGTGGAGCTCGGCGCGGCCGAACGCCGTGCCTATTACAAGAGCAACGGCGAGACCAACGTCGGCCTGGGCATCGTCAAGACCTCGACCGCCAACGCCCTGGACGTGGTCAAGGCGGCCCGTGCCCAGGCCGAGGAAATCCAGAAGACCCTGCCCGAAGGCACCGAGATCTTCGTCGCCTTCGACGACACGGTGTTCATCGACGCCTCGATCAAGCGCGTGTACTGGACCCTGGCCGAGGCGATGGCGCTGGTGCTGATCGTGATCTGGGCCTTCCTCGGCAGCTTCCGCGCCGCGCTCATCCCGGCGGTGACGGTGCCGGTCTGCCTGCTGGCCGCGTTCATGCCGCTGTACCTGTTCGGCTACTCGATCAACCTGCTGACCCTGCTGGCGCTGGTGCTGGCGATCGGGCTGGTGGTCGACGACGCGATCATCGTGCTGGAGAACATCCAGCGCCGCGCCGACCTGGGCGAGCCGCCGCTGGTGGCGGCCTCGCGCGGTACAAAGCAGGTGGCCTTCGCAGTGATCGCCACCACCACCGTGCTGGTGGCGGTGTTCCTGCCCGTGGGCTTCATGGAGGGCAACACCGGGCGGCTGTTCCGCGAGCTGTCGGTGGCGCTGGCCGGCGCCGTCGCGCTGTCGGCCTTCGTGGCCCTGACGCTCACCCCGATGATGTCGTCCAAGCTGGTCCGCCCACGCCGCCGGGAGAAGGCCAACGGCTTCAACAACTGGGTGAACGGCAAGCTCGGCGCACTGTCGGCCGGCTACGCCGGGTTGCTGGAACGCCACGTCGGCAAGCGCTGGCTGCTGGCGGCGGTCATGCTCGGCGCGCTGGGGCTGAGCTACGGCCTGTTGCGCCTGGTGCCCGCGGAGCTGGCACCGGCCGAGGACCGTGGTTCGTTCTTCGTCTCGGTGATGGGGCCGGAGGGCGCCGGTTTCGACTACACGGTCGGCCAGATGCACGCGGTCGAGGAGATCTTCGCCCGCAATACCGGTGGCGACGAGGCGATCCGCCGTTACAACAGCCGCGTGCCCGGCGGCTGGGGTGCCAGCGAGGAGATGCACACCGGCAACGTGGTGGTGTTCCTGCAGGACTGGGGCGAGCGCAGCCGCAGCACCGCCGATGTCGCCGAGCAGATGCGCCGTGAGCTGTCGGTGCTGCCGGGGGTGCAGGCCCAGCCGCGCGTCGGCGGCGGCCTGGTCGGTGGCCGGGGGCACCCGATCCAGATCGTGCTCGGTGGCCCCGAGTACGAGGAGATCGCCCGCTGGCGCGACGTCATGATCGAGCGCATGGAAGCCAACCCGGGCTTCTTCTCGGTCGATTCGGACTACAAGGAAACCCGGCCGCAGATGCGGGTGGAGATCGACCGCCAGCGCGCGTCCGACCTGGGCGTCAGCGTGGCCGCGATCGGCCAGGCGCTGGAGACCATGATGGGCAGCCGGCGGGTGACCACCTTCGTCCAGGATGGCGAGGAGTACGACGTCATCGTCCAGGCCGGCCGTGACAACCGCGCCACCACCACCGACCTGTCGCAGATCCAGGTGCGCTCGCGCGGCGGCGAGCTGGTGCCGCTGTCCAACCTGGTGAGCCTGACCGAACTGGCCGAGGCCGGCACGCTCAACCGCTTCAACCGGCTGCGCGCGATCACCATCAGCGCCGGCCTGGCGCCGGGCTACAACATGGGCGAGGCGATCGGTTTCCTCGAGCAGGTCGCCCACGAGGAACTGCCGGACTACGCCCAGATCGACTGGAAGGGCCAGTCCCGCGAATTCCAGACCGCCGGCAGCGCGGTGGTGCTGACCTTCGGCCTGGCGCTGCTGGTGGTGTACCTGGTGCTGGCGGCGCAGTTCGAGAGCTTCATCCACCCGTTCGTGATCATGCTCACGGTGCCGCTCGCGGTGCTGGGCGCGCTGGTGGGGCTGGCGGTGACCGGTGGCACGCTCAACCTGTTCAGCCAGATCGGCATCGTGATGCTGATCGGACTGGCGGCCAAGAACGGCATCCTGATCGTCGAGTTCGCCAACCAGTTGCGCGACGACGGCCGTTCGATCCACCAGGCGATCATCGAATCGGCCCGGATCCGCCTGCGTCCGATCCTGATGACCTCCATCGCCACCGCCTTCGGCGCCCTGCCGCTGGTGCTGGCCGGCGGCCCCGGCTCGGCCAGCCGCGGGACGATCGGCGTGGTGATCATCTTCGGCGTTGCGCTGTCGACGCTGCTGTCGCTGTTCGTGGTGCCGGCGTTCTACGTGCTGCTGGCGCGCTTCACCGACTCCCCGCTGGCGGTCACCCGCCGGCTGGAGAAGCTGGAATCGGACACGCCGGAGGTTGGCGGACACGCGTGAAGGCGAGGAACGAGGAGCGAGGAACGAGTGAAGAGGAGTGAGAAACGAGTAAGGGCAGGAGCAAAGCAAGAGCAAAGGCAAAAGCGGAGTGGAGCCGGCTTTTGCTTTTACTCGTTTCTCGTTCCTCTTCACTCGTTCCTCGCTCCTGCGTATCGTCGGCACTTCCGCCGGTCCCGCCCGGCACCGCTCTGAGGGGGGCACGTGGAAGACCTGGTCACCGCACTCAACGACATCATCTGGAGTCCGGCACTGATTGTCCTGTGCCTGGGCGCCGGCCTGTACTTCTCCCTGCGGACCCGCTTCATGCAGGTGCGCGGGTTCCGCGAAATGATCCGGCTGATGCTCAACGGCCAGTCCTCGCAGGCGGGCGTGTCCTCGTTCCAGGCGCTGGCGATGTCGCTGTCGGGGCGGGTGGGCATCGGCAACATCGCCGGCGTGGCCACCGCCATCGCGGCCGGCGGACCCGGTGCGGTGTTCTGGATGTGGATCATGGCCTTCCTTGGCGCTTCGACCGCGTACGTCGAGGCGACCCTGGCGCAGATCTACAAGGAAAAGGACGACCAGGGGAAATACCGCGGCGGGCCGGCCTACTACATCGAGAAGGGGCTTGGGCTGAAGTGGTACGCCTGGATCTTCGCGTTCGTGACGATCATCGCCACCGGGTTCCTGCTGCCGGGCGTGCAGGCCAACGGCATCGCCCAGAGCATGACCATCGCCTGGGACATCCCGCCGCAGGTGACCGCGGCGTTCGTTGTGGTGGCGCTGGGCTTCATCATCTTTGGTGGGGTCAAGCGCATCGCCCGCTTCGCCGAGCTGGTTGTGCCGTTCATGGCGCTCGCCTACATGCTGGTCGCGCTGGTGGTCATGCTGCTGAGCTGGGACCGGGTGCCGGAGATGATCTCGCTGGTGTTCCGCAGTGCGTTCGGCCTGCACGCCGGGTTCGGGGCGATGCTCGGGCTTGCGGTGGAGTGGGGCGTCAAGCGCGGGATCTATTCCAACGAGGCGGGGCAGGGTACGAGCCCGCATGCGGCGGCGGCGGCCGAAGTCGAGCATCCGGCGCAGCAGGGCTATGTCCAGGCGTTCTCGGTGTACGTCGATACCTTGCTGGTGTGCTCGGCGACCGCCTTCATGATCCTGTCGACCGGCATGTACAACGTGGCCGGCCCGGACGGCACGATGCTGGTCAACGCGCTCCCCGGCGTGGAGGCGGGGGCGACCTTCGCCCAGTCGGCGGTGGAATCGGTGTTGCCCGGCTACGGCGCCGGCTTCGTGGCGCTGGCACTGCTGTTCTTCGCCTTCACCACGATCGTCGCCTATTACTACATGGCCGAGACCAACATCGCCTACATCAACCGCAAGGTGCACCGGCCGTGGCTGACCTACGCATTGCGGCTGGCGATCCTGGCCGCGGTGACCTTCGGGGCCGTGCGCACCGCCGGCGCGGCCTGGGCGCTGGGCGACATCGGCGTCGGCCTGATGGCGTGGCTGAACATCATCGCGATCCTGATCCTGCAGCGGCCGGCACTGCGCGCGCTCAAGGACTACGAGACGCGCAGGAAGTCCGGGCGCGAGGTCGGATTCGACCCGCTGGCGCTGGGCATCAGGGGCGCCGGGTTCTGGGAGCGCCGCCACGCAGGCGACGACGACCTGGATCCGGTCGTGGACGCGGCCGCACACGGCCGCATCGACCCGCCGGATCCGGGCTCCCCCAATGGCCGCTGAGCGCAGCCCCTACCGTGCGTGGGGGGCCGCGCGTGAACCCTCCGGCGGCGGGCGCCCGCCCGGCCGTGGGGCCGAACTGCGCCTGCATGGGTTGAACGCGGTGCGCGCGGTGTTCGCCCGGCGCCCTGCCGATATCCGCAAGCTGTACCTGGCCGAAGCCCGCATTCCCGACCTGCAGCCGTTGCTGAAGTGGTGCGTGGCCAACCGGGTCGGTTACCGGGTGGTGGCGGAGGACGACCTGCGCAAGCTGGCCGCCTCGGCCCACCACGAGGGCGTGGTCGCCGACGTGCTGCGCCGCGAGCCGGCGCCGCTGGCCGGCTGGCTGGAGGGACTCGCCGATGGACCCGCCTGCCTGCTGTGGCTGGACGGCGTGGGCAATCCGCACAACCTGGGCGCGATCCTGCGTTCGGCGGCGCATTTCGGCATCGGGGCGGTCCTGCTGCCGGCCGGTTCCGGACTGGCGCTGTCGGGCGCGGCGGCACGGGTGGCCGAGGGCGGCGCCGAGGCGCTGCCGCTGGTCCGCCTGCCCGGGGAAGAGGACGCGATGGCGCTGTTGCGGGGGGCCGGCTTCAGCCTCGCCGCGACCGTGGTCGAGGGCGGGGTGGACCTGTTCACGGCCACGCTGCCCCCGCGCCTGGTCTACGTGCTCGGCGCCGAGGGCGAAGGCATGGACCGGGACCTGGCCACGCGCTGCGACCTGCAACTGTCCATCCCGGGTACCGGCGCGGTCGAGAGCCTCAACGTGGCGGCGGCGACCGCGGTGCTGCTGGCCGCATGGGCAGCCGTGCGCTGACCCGCGTGCCGCCTTCCCCGGGGGCGCTGACCGCCAGTTCGCCGCCCAGCTGCCGGGCACGCTCGCGCATGGTGACCAGGCCCAGGCCGCTGCGGTGCCCGGCGGGCAGGCCACGGCCGTCATCGGTTACTTCCAGCAGCAGCAAGGATCCGTCGCAGGACAGGTGTACGCCGACCCGGCGCGCGGCGGCATGGCGCAGGGCATTGGTGAGCGCCTCCTGGGCAATGCGGAAACAGGCCACCTCGGCCTCCGGCGCCGGGCGCTCGCCCAGTGGCTGCAGGTCGAGGTCAAGGGCCGGGCCGCCCTTGCGCAGCAGGGACTCGGCCTGCCAGCGCAGCGCCGGCACCAGCCCGAGTTCGTCCAGCTGGGGCGGGCGCAGCAGCAGCGAGATGTTGCGCAGCTTGACCACCGTCTGGTCGGCGATGGCGCCGATGTCGGCGATGGTCTCCGCCCGGCGGCCGGCATCCTCGTCGCCCAGCAGCATCTGCGCCGACAGCTTGATGGCGGTGATGTCCTGGCCGATGTCGTCGTGCAGTTCGCGCGAGAGCGTGCGGCGCTCGTCTTCCTGCAGGGTGATCACCCGCCGGGCCAGGGCCTGCAGCTCGTGGTGCTGGCGCTCGATGGTGTGCTGGCCGGCGGCGCCGCGCCTGCGGCCGAGCAGGTAACCGGCCGCGAGCGCGGCCAACGCCAGTACCAGGATGTACAACACGGAGGCGGACGGCATGGGCAGAGTCTGCCAGAGCCGGTGGCCCGTGCGGATGCACGTTGGCCTGCGCCGGCCCCGGGTGGGGCCTGCTGCGAGTCAGAACAGCTCGACGCTGCCGGCGTCCATGCTTTGCTGCGCGACCGGCTTGTGCGGCGGGCGCTCCCATTCGCCGCGCATCTGGCCGATGCGGCCGACCAGGCGTCGCAGGGCCTGCTGCATCTCGCCGTCGTCGATCCCGCGGTGCAGCAGTTCGTGCAGCGCGGTGGCCTCGCGGTTGATCTCCAGCAACCGGTCCAGGTGCACGGTCGCCGCGCCGAGCGCCTGGGTGGCGATGTCCTCGAACTGCAGCGCACGCACCGCCTCGGCCACCGAGCCGTCGATCGACTGGCCGCAGCCGGCGATCTCGCGCATCCCGGTATCCAGCCCGCGGTTCATGCCCTCCACGCGGTCGACCATCGCCGCCGCCTCGGCACGGGCGCCGCGGGAGCGGTCCAGGTCGCGCGAGGCCATGGTGGTGACGGTGTCGCGCACCCTGGCGATCGCGTCCTTGGAGCTGTGGGCCAGCTTGCGGATCTGCTCGTTGAAGGCGGTCGAACGCTCCGACAGGTTGCGCACCTCGTCGGCGACCACCGCGAAGCCGCGGCCCGCCTCGCCCGCGCGCGCGGCCTCGATGGCGGCGTTGAGCGCCAGCAGGTTGGTCTGGTCGGCGATCGACTTCACGTCCTCAAGCAGGGCGAAGATGCCGTCCAGATGCTCGGCCATCGCATCGATGTGGGTGACCGTGTTGCCGCTCTGGCCGGCGACCTCTTCCAGCGCCTCGACCAGCTGTTCCATCTTGCGGCTGGCCTGCAGGGCGAACTGGTGCACGTCCATGCCGCCCTCGACGTCGCTGCGGTCGAGGATCCGGGTGACCACCTCGCTCTGGCGGCGGGACTGGCGGTTCATGGCATCGAAGCTGCCGCCGAGCCGGGCCACCGACTCGCGGATCAGCTCGCGGGTGCGGGTGATCTCGGTGCGCGAGCCGTCCACCTCGGCATTGACGAAGCTGCGCAGCTCGTCGAGCAGCTTGCTCTGCTCGCGGACCATGGCGGACTGGGCGCTGGGACGGTGCAGGTACCAGGCCAGGGTGAGCCAGGCGGCGGCCATCGCCACGGTGGCGCCCAGCCGGGCGGCCGCGGGCCAGTCGAGCACCTGGGCGGCCAGCACCAGGAGGGTAAGCGCCACGGGGGCGGCGAGGCGGATGACTACACGGGAATCCATTGCGGCTCTCGTCGGGGACGGTGTACCTGTGATAACGGCACCAAGCGCCCCGGCTTTAGTCGCCGGCGCCGGTGGATGCCGCCGGTACCCGCGACAGCAGGCACGCGGCGACCTCGCCCAGCGGCACCACGTCGGAGGCCGCCGACAGCGCCACCGCGGCGCCGGGCATGCCCCACACCACGCTGCTGGCGCGGTCCTGGGCGACGGTGCGCGCCCCGGCCTGGCGCAGCGCGAGCATGCCGCGGGCGCCATCGCTGCCCATCCCGGTCAGCAGCGCCGCGGCGACCCCGCGGCCGACCTGTTCGGCGGCCGAGCCGAACAGCGCGTCGACGCTGGGACGGAACGCGGCCGGCTCGTCGCTGATCACGCAGCGCAGCACGCCACCCTGGCGCCGGATGCGCAGGTGCCGGCCGCCCGGAGCGACATAGGCGCGCCCGCGCTGCAGCGGCTCGCCATCGGTCGCCTGGGTCACGGTGAGCGCGCAGTGGCGATCGAGCCGTTCGGCGAAGGCGGCGCTGAAGGTCGCCGGGATGTGCTGGGCGATCACCACCGGTGGCATGTCCGCCGGCAACGGCGCCAGCACCTGGCGGATCGCCTCGGTACCGCCGGTGGAGGCACCGATGGCGACCAGCTCGAAGCCCGCGGCGCGCGCCGGTGCCAGCCGGCCCGCTGCCGGCGCCGCAGTGTCCGGACGCACCGGTGCCGCCGCGCGTACCCGGGCCCCGGCCGCGGCCAGCACCTTGGCCCGCAGCTCGGCGGCGTAGGCGGCCATGACGTCCGGCGAATCCACGCGCGGCTTGGCGATGAAGTCCACCGCGCCCGAGGCGAGCGCATCCAGGGTCACGCTGGCGCCCTGCTCGGTGAGCGTGGAGACCATCACCACCGGCAGCGGGCTCAGCCGCATCAGCTGGCGCAGGAAACTCAGCCCGTCCATCCGCGGCATTTCCACGTCCAGGGTGAGCACGTCGGGCGCCAGGCGGCGGATCTTCTCGCGCGCGATGTAGGCGTCGGCGGCGGCGCCGACCACTTCGATCCGCGGATCGGCACCCAGCAGCGCCGGCATCAGCTGGCGCATCACCGCCGAGTCGTCGACCACCAGCACCCGGACCGGCCGCTCGCCGGCCCCGCTTGCCATGCCCCTGTCCATTTGTGTCCGTGTCTCCATCAGAACAGCTCCACGCTGCCGGCCACCGGGGTGCGGCTGAGGGTGCCCAGGTAGGCGCGCTCCGCGCGCACGATCTCGTCGTCGCCGCGGGTCGGCGGCAGGCGCTTGACCAGGCTGCGCCCGGTCTGCACGAAGAAGCAGACCTTGCGCGCCTGGATGTCGCCCAGGTCCTGGGCCACCACCGGGATTGCCTCGGCGGCGAGGTACTGGAGCACGAAGCGCGCGTTGCGGGTGCCGACCGGATCCAGGTGGAAGCCGCTGAGCACGTTGCCGCCGCCGAACACCTTGGCCTGCAGCCGCTGGCGCCGTGCCCCGCGCTTGAGCAGGTCGTTGACCAGCAGCTCCATCGCGTGCACGCCGTAGCGCGCGCTCGGGTCGCTGTCGCCGCTGCCGGTGCCGCCGGGGAGCAGGAAGTGGTTCATCCCGCCGACACCGACCGCCGGGTCGTACAGGCAGGCCGCCACGCACGAGCCGAGCAGGGTGACCAGCGCCAGCGGCTGGTCGCTGACCCGGTAGTCGGCCGGCATCAGGCGCAGGGCGTGGGTGCCCAGCTCCCGGTCCCAGTAGCTGCCCGGCTCGGTCACCGGGGGTGCTGCGGCGAGGCTCATGCCGGTACCTGCGCTGCGGCGCGGTAGGTGGTCTGGCCGCACGGCACGACCAGGTCGCTGGCGTGGGTGAAGGTCTCCGAATGCCCGGCGTACAGCAGCCCGCCCGGTGCCAGCAGCGGCACCAGGCGGCCCAGCACCGCGTGCTGGGTGGGCTTGTCGAAGTAGATCATCACGTTGCGGCAGAACACCGCCGCGAAGCCGCCGCGCAGGCGGTAATCGCCGGCAAGCAGGTTGAACGGGCGGAACTGCACCAGCGCCTGCAGTTCCGGGCGCACCCGGCACAGGCCGGCGTTGGGGCCGGCGCCTTTCTGGAAGAACGCCCGGCGCCGCTCGGCGGACAGCGCCTCGATCCGTTCCAGTGGATAGCTCGCCGAGGCCGCGGTGCGCAGCACGCTGGTGTCGATGTCGGTGGCCAGGATCCGCACCGGCGGGGCCAGGGTGCCGAAAGCCTCGCAGGCGGTGATGGCGATCGACCATGGCTCCTCGCCGGTCGAGGCCGCGCAGCACCACACGTCCAGGGGGCCGCCGTGGCGGGCGTGCATCGCCTGCAGGTGGCCGGCGAGGTTGTCGAAATGGTGCGCCTCGCGGAAGAACGAGGTCAGGTTGGTGGTCAGCGCGTTGGTGAACGCCTCCCACTCCCCGCCGCCGCGTGGCTCCGGCGGAGCCGACTCCAGCCGGTCCAGGTAATCGCAGAAGCGCCGCAGGCCGAGCGCGCGCACGCGCCGGGCCAGCCGGCTGTAGACCATGTCGCGCTTGTGCGGGTTGAGGTGGATGCCCGCCCGGGCGTGGATCAGCCGGGCGACGCGGCGGAAGTCGCGCTCGTCGAACTCGAACTCGCGCGTGTCCTGCACCGCCAGTGGGCGGGGGAGGGCGGGAACCTCAGTCATTGGCGGCGGTCCGCCCCCGGTCGCGCGGCCGATGCGCGTGGCGCAGCCAGGCGGAAGGCCGCGACCGAATCCACCAGCCGCCCGGACTGGCGCTCCAGTGCGGTGGCCGCCACGCGGGCGTGTTCGACCAGCGCGGCGTTGTGCTGGGTGCCCTCGTCCATCTGCGAGATCGCCTGGTTGACCTGGCCGATGCCGGTGGACTGCTCCTGCGCGGCGGCGCTGATCTCGGCGATCAGGCCGGCGACCTGCTGCACCCCGGCGACGATTTCGCCGATCGCGCCACCGGCCTCGCCTACCAGCCGGCTGCCGTTGCCGACGGTGGTGACCGAGGCCTCGATCAGCTCCTTGATCTCGCGCGCGGCGGAAGCCGAGCGCTGGGCGAGGGTGCGCACCTCGGCGGCGACCACGGCGAAGCCGCGGCCCTGCTCGCCGGCCCGCGCCGCCTCGACCGCGGCGTTGAGCGCCAGGATGTTGGTCTGGAAGGCGATGCCGTCGATCACCGCGATGATGTCGACGATCCGGCGCGAGGCGGCGTCGATATCGGCCATGGTCTCGACCACGCGGGAGGTCAGTTCGCCCCCGTTGCCGGCCGCCTGGGCGGTGCCGCGGGCCAGCTCGGTGGCCTGCATCGCGTTGCCGGCGGTCTGGCGCACGGTGGCGGTCAGCGACTCCAGCGAGGCGGCGGTTTCCTGCAGCGCGGCGGCCTGCTTCTCGGTGCGGCGGGACAGGTCGGCATTGCCTCCGGCGATGCGGGCGGCGGCCGCGTCGATCTCGCGGGCGCCTTCCTGGATCCCGGACACGATCGCCGACAGCTGGTCCACGGTCTGGTTGGTGCTGTCCTTCATGCGCCCGAACACGCCCTGCATGTCGGCCTCGATGCGCCGGCTCAGGTCGCCTGCAGCCAGCGCCGCCAGGACCTGCTGCATGCTTTCCAGGCTCTGACTGGTCGCCTGCAGGAGCTGGTCGATGTGGCCGGCGATCACCCGCAGGAAACCGTGCTTGTCGTCGATCCGGATCCGCCGGCTGAAGTCGCCGGCCGCGGCCGCGCGCAGGATCCCGGCGACCTCGTCCTGCATCGCCAGCGCCTCGGTGCGGTCGCGCAGCTCGGTGACCACGCCGATCTGCCTTCCGGCCTCCAGTACCGGGGTCACCGTCAGGTCCAGGCTGCGGCTGCCCAGCTGCAGGCGGTGCGCGGCGGTGTCGTCCAGTGACTGCAGTGCCGCCCGCTCCAGGCCGGTGCCGGCCAGGAGCATAGCCAGGTCACCGCCGACCAGCTGGCGGACGTCGAAGCCGGGCACCGCTACCCGTGCATCGGCGGCGATGCGGGTCAGCAGCCCGTGGGCGGCGTCGTTGGCGTACACCAGCTGCAGGTCGTGGTTGGCCACCAGCACGGCGGCCGGTGCCACGTCCAGCGCACGCTGGATCCGCGCGCTGGCCCGCGCCCGGCGCTGCGAGTCGACCACCTCGAAGCCCAGCCGCACCTGCATCGCCTTCAGGCCCTGCAGCACCCGCCCGATCTCATCGTCCCGCTCGATCTCGATCGGGTCGTCGTAGTGGCCTGCGGCGATCCGGCGGAAATGTCCCGCCGCGCCTTCCAGCCGGCCCACCACGTCGCGCGCCAGCCACCAGGCCGAGTACAGCGCACACGCGCCCAGCCCGAGCGCGGCCAGCCACGGCAGCCGCGCATCCACGCCGGTGCCGGCCAGCCACAGCAGGCCCAGCCCGCCGGCACCCGCGCCAAGCGCCGCCAGCAGCAGCCGCTGGCGCAGGGACAGCCGCCACAGCGGATTGAGTTCCTCCAGGCGGTCACGCCGGGTGACCCGGCCCACGCGCAGGCGCAACCCGCCCGCCCGCCCGGCACGGAAGGCGGCATAGGCGCGTTCGGCGTGTGCGATCTCCTTTGCCGTGGCGCGGCGCCGTACCGACATGTAGCCGGTGAGCTGCCCGTCCTCGTGTACCGGGGCGACGTTGCCGCGCACCCAGTAATGGTCGCCGTTCTTCGCCCGGTTCTTGATGATGCCGACCCAGGGCCGGCCCGCCTTCAGCGTCTGCCACAGGTCGGCGAAGACCTCCGGTGGCATGTCCGGGTGGCGCACGAGGTTGTGCGGCTGGCCGAGCAGCTCGGCCTCGCTGAATCCGCTGAGCCGGACGAAGTCGCGGTTGGCCATGCGGATCACGCCGCGGGTGTCCGTGGCCGAGACGAGAAGGTCGGTTTCGTCGAGGTCGATCGACTTGCCGGTGACCGGAAGGTTGCTACGCATGCTGTGCTCCACCCGGCGTGGGGAACCGGGCTCTGCGCGGAGGGACCGCGGCTATACCGGTTAACGGCCGGGCGTGCGGGCTCTGAAGCCGAGGCCCGCAACGCACGGGGGCGCACCGTTGCCGGTGCGCCCCCGTGGACCTGCTGCCGCTGGAACTCAGAATTCCTGCCAGTCCGCGTCGCTGCCGACAGCCTTGCGGTGCAGTACCGGGCGCGCGGGAGGGCGGGGCGGGGCGGCACGGGCCACCGCCGCGGGCGCGGCCGTCGCCGGAAGCGCACCGGCATCGCGCAGGTGCCGTTCGAAGCCGACGGCATCGCCGTTCGCCGCGTCCGCCCGGAAGACCGCCACCGTCTGCACCAGCGTCCCGGCCTGCTGCTCAAGCGCGCGCGCCGCGGCGGAAGCCTGCTCCACCAGTGCCGCGTTCTGCTGGGTGCCCTCGTCCATGTGCACCACCGCCTGGCTGACCTGCTCGATGCCGGCACTCTGCTCGGCGGAGGCGGCGGCAATCTCCGAGATGATCTCGCTGACCTTGCCGACCCGGGCGACGATCTCCTCCATGGTGGTGCCGGCCTGGTTGACCAGTGCGCTGCCGTCCTCGACCTTGGCCACCGAATCGTCGATCAGGCCCTTGATCTCCTTGGCAGCCGCCGCCGAGCGCTGCGCGAGCGAGCGCACCTCACTCGCGACCACCGCGAAGCCGCGGCCCTGCTCGCCGGCGCGCGCCGCCTCCACCGCGGCATTGAGCGCCAGGATGTTGGTCTGGAAGGCGATCCCGTCGATCACCGCGATGATGTCGACGATCCGGCGTGAGGCCTCGTTGATGCCGTCCATGGTGCGGACCACTTCGCCCACCACCTCGCCGCCCTGGCCAGCCACCTCGGCCGCGCCGCGGGCCAGTTCGTTGGCCTGGCGGGCGTTGTCGGCGTTGTGCTGCACGGTGGAGGTCAGCTCCTCCATCGAGGAGGCGGTTTCCTCCAGCGAGGCGGCCTGCTGCTCGGTGCGGCGCGACAGGTCGCTGTTGCCGGCGGCGATCTCGCCGGCCGCGGCATTGATCGCGTCGCTGCCCTGGCGGATCTGGCCGACGATCTGTGCCAGCTTGTCGACCGTGCGATTGGCATCGGCGGCCAGGCGGCCGAACTGGCCGGGGAGGGCTTCGTCGGCGCGCTGCTGCAGGTCGCCGGCGGCGACTGCGGTCATCACGCTGCCCACCTCGTCCAGGCCACGGTGGGCGCTGGCCATCAGTTCGTTGAGGCTGGCGACCATGTCGCGGTAGGTGAACTCGAAACGCGAGGCGTCCCCACGGCGGCTGAAGTCGCCGGCGGTCGCCGCCGTGACCAGCTCGCCGATGGCATCGTTGGCAGCCTGCATGTTGGCCTTGATGGCCGCCACGGAACGGGTGGTGGCGATCTTCTTGCCGGGAAGCTCCGGGAAATCACGCGAGAGGTCGCCGCGCGCGTACTCCGCGACGAACTCGGACACGGCAGCCACCGCGGCAATGTGCGATCCGGCCAGTTCATTGACCTGCTCGGCCATGCGTCCGTAGGCGCCGGGGAAACGGTCGGCGGGAATGCGATGGTCGATTTCCCCCGCTTCGTGGCGGGCGGCGATCTCGGCCTGGGCGTCGGCGAAGGACTGGAGCTGCGCCTGCATCTGGCGCATGGACAGCAGCAAGGTCGCCACTTCGTCGCGGCCCTGCGTCAGGATCGTCCCGTCGAGCTTGCCCTGCGCGATATCGCGCGCGACCACGGTGGCCTCGCCAAGCGGGCGCGTCAGGCTGCGGGTGATCAGCCAGGCCAGCAGCGCGCTGGCGAACAGGGCGAAGGCGATGATGCCCAGCATCTGGAGACGGGCGCTTTGATAGCTCTCCAGCGCATGCGCATAGGCTTCTTCGTTCTGGACCGATTGCAGGGCCAGGTTCTCGCGCAGCGCCTGCTGCCAGCGTTCGATCGCCGGCGCGGCCTGGTCCAGCAGCACGGCCTTCGCTTCGTCGTCGAGTTGCTGCATGGCCAGTCGCAGCACTTCGTCGTTGGCCGGCATGGCCTCGTTGCGGGCCTCCAGTATCCGGTCGCGCAGCGCACGGCCCTGGACGTCGGTCGGCATCGCGTCCAGCTCGCTCCAGGCGGCCTCGTAGTCGGCGCGCAGCGAATCCAGGATCTCCCGCCGCCCGCGGGCATAGGTCGCGTCATCCATCAACGCGATGTCGCGTACCAACACGGCGACCGCGGCGGTACGGTCGAACATGATCTCGATCTTGCTTGTCTTGATGTTGTTGTCGAGGGAGATCTCGTCCAGGTCGGCCTTCATGCCCGCCAGCTTGGCCAGCGCAACCGCCCCCAGGGCGATCAGGAACACAAGCAAAAGACCAAACGCAGCGCCCAGGCGGGTGCCGACTCGATAGTTGTGGATGAAACCGGTCACAGGAAGCTCCAGAAGGAAATCGCGCGCAGCGGCTTGCACTCCAGGCCGGAGCGGCATCGTTCGCTGCATTCCCGTTAACGGCGGCTCCGCGGCCAACTTCGGGACCGGCGGTTGGCTTTCCTGAACTGTTGTGCCCTGGCTAGACCTGGGTCAGGACGAACAAAAAAAGGCGCGCCGTTTCCGGCGCGCCCCTGGTTTTCCGCAGGATCGCGGCCTAGAACTCCTGCCACTCCTGGTCGTTGCTGGCGACCGCCTTCGGGCGCGGCAGCGGGCGGCGGGGAGCCGGCTGGCTTTCCGTGCGCGGGGCAGGCGGCGCCTCCGTGGAGTGCCCGGCGGTCGCCTGTGCACCGATCCGCTCGAGCTCGGCATTGAACGCGTCGGCGAGGCGGAACGCCGCGACGGTTTCCACCAGCACCGAGGACTGCTGCTCCAGCGAGCGGGCGGCGGCGGAGGCCTGCTCCACCAGCGCGGCGTTCTGCTGGGTGCCCTCGTCCATGTGGGTGATGGCCTGGCTGACCTGCTCGATGCCGCTGCTCTGCTCGGCGGAGGCGGCGCTGATTTCGGCGATAATCTCGGCGACCCGGTTCACGCTGGCGACGATCTCGCCCATGGTGGTGCCGGCGCGGTTGACCAGGGTGCTGCCGTCGTCGACCTTGGCGACCGAGTCGTCGATCAGCACCTTGATCTCCTTGGCGGCGGCGGCCGAGCGCTGCGCCAGCGAGCGTACCTCGGAGGCGACCACCGCGAAGCCGCGGCCCTGTTCGCCGGCTCGCGCCGCCTCGACCGCGGCGTTGAGCGCCAGGATGTTGGTCTGGAAGGCGATGCCGTCGATCACCCCGATGATGTCGACGATCTTGCGCGAGGCCTCGTTGATGCCGCTCATGGTCTGCACCACCTGGCCGACCACCTCGCCGCCCTGGGTGGCGACATCGGCCGCGCCGCGCGCCAGCTGGTTGGCCTGGCGGGCGTTGTCGGCGTTGTGCTGCACGGTGGAGGTCAGCTCCTCCATCGAGGAGGCGGTTTCCTCCAGCGAAGCGGCCTGCTGCTCGGTGCGGCGCGAGAGGTCGTTGTTGCCCGAGGAGATCTCCCCGGCGGCGGCGCTGATCGAATCGCTGCCCTTGCGGATCCGGCCGACGATGTCGGCCAGGCGCTCGACGGTGTGGTTGGCATCGCCGACCAGCTTGCCGAAGCGGCCCGGCAGGCCGGCCTCGGCACGGCGGGTGAGGTCGCCCTCGGCCATCGCCGCCAGCAGCACGCCGACCTCGTCCAGGCCGCGGTCGGCGCTGGCCATCAGCTCGTTGAGTCCTTCGATCATCTCCCTGTAGATGAACTCGAAGCGCCCGGCGTCGCCGCGCTGGCTGAAGTCGCCGGCCACGGCGGCTTCCACCAGCATGCGGATCTCGGCGGTGACGGCCTGGTTGCCGGCCTTGACCGCGTCCACCGCAGCGGTGACCTCGGCCTTGGTGCCGGGCAGGCGGGCGATGTCGCGGGACAGGTCGCCGCGGGCGTAGTCGCCGACGATCTCGATGGTCTGGCGGGTCAGGTCGATGTGCGACTCGACCAGGGTGTTGATCTCCTCGGCCATCGTCCCGTAGGCGCCGGGGAAGGAAGCGGTGTCCAGGCGCTCGTGGATGTCGCCGGCCTCGTGCGCGTCGTAGACCTTGCGCTGGGCGGCGGCGAAGGAGCGCAGGGCGATGACCGCGCGCTGCAGCCCGCGGGCGATGTCGCGCAGCTCGTCCTGGCTGCCGGTGCGCACCTCGTCGGGGAACTCGCCGGCGGCGATCGACTCGGCGGCGGTCTGGATGGTGTGCAGCGAGGCACGGGTGCTGCGGGTGAAACCCAGGAACAGATAACCGGCGACCAGCAGCACCAGGATCACAACCAGCCAGGTGATGTTGGCGGTGGTCTTCAGCGAGGACAGCTGCGCGGCGGCGGCGGCGTCCAGCGCATGCAGGCTGCCCATCATCGCCGCGCTCATCGCCAGGTGGGTGGCGTGCTCGCGGGCGGCCAGGGTTTCCACCGGCAGCTCGGGCATGTCGGCCTCGAGGATGTGGGTGGTGATCGCGTCGTTCTGCTTGCCCATCGCCTCCAGCGCGGTGCGCACCGGCTTGCCGCCGGTGGCGCCCAGCACCGGCATCCGCTGCTCGGCGTTGGCCAGCTCGAGCTCGATGCGCGAGCGCAGGAAATCCTGCATCGTGCGCGAGATCGCCAGGCCGGTGCGGTCCTCGACCCAGATCGCGCCTTCGCCCAGCACCCGCAGGCCGACCACGCCCTGCTGGGCGGTGTACTCGGCCAGGGTCGGCAGCCAGTCACTCGCCGCGCGCCCCATGTACAGCACCGTCGGCTCCTGCGAGTGCGACAGGCCGGTGCGTTCGGCGACCAGGTTCATCAAGCCGCTGACCTGCTCGATCGCCTCGTCGGTGGCCGAACTGGAACTGTCGGCCGCGGCCGTGGCCCAGGCCGCGCCGGCGTCCTTGAAGGCGCTTGCCAGGCTTGCATCGCCGATGCGTCCGGCGGCCCAGCGGGCGGCGGCCTCGAGCTGGCGGCTGGCATTGGCAGCCTCGGCGGCAAGCTCGTCGGCCGGCACGTTGCTGCCGGCGGCGAGGCGGACCTGCTTCTGCCGGTGGGCCTGCATGGACAGCATCGACTGCTGCAGGTGCGACAGGCCCTGCACGGCGCTGCGCTGGCGCTCGACCGCCTGGATCTCGGTGTTGGAACGGACCACCAGGATGCCGGCCAGGACGCCGCAGGTGAGCATGAAGGCGGCGCCGATCACCAGCGCCTTGTGGCCGAAGCGCAGGCTGGCCATCAGCCGCGTGGCGGGTGCCAGCAGCCGGTCGGCGAGGGAGGAGGAGGAACGTGCGGACATCGTGGCCTCGGATCAGGGTGGGTCCCCCGCGGCATCGGCCGGAGCGCCGCGATCTTTAATCGTCGATGAATCCGGGCGTGACCGGGTTCACAGCTTCCAGCCGCGGGTTAAAGAACGCCGGCTGCCGGCCGATTCCGGAAACAGGCGGCCTGTCCGCCCCGTTTCCCGCATCCCGGCACCACCGGTCGAACCCAGGAGTCCTCCCCATGTCCCGCGTCCTCGTTCCCGCCCTGCTTGCCCTGGCGATGGCCTTCCCGGCACACGCCAGCCTGACCCCGACCAAGCGCGTCGAGCCGCAGTACCCCGCCGACGCCGCCCGCGCCGGCACCGAAGGCTTCGTCGAAGTCGAGTTCAGCGTCTCCGCCGACGGCAAGGTCGAGAGCGTCTCGGTGGTCAACGCCAAGCCCTCGCGCGTGTTCGAGTCCGCCGCGGTGCGCGCGGTCAAGCAGTGGGAGTTCGCCCCCGGCGGCGGTCGCGGGAAGGTGCGGCTGGACTTTACACTTTAGGATCCCGCTGAATTGCGACGCAAAACGCGCCCTTTGGGGCGCGTTTTTTTGTTTGGAGTTTGCGGCCATCGGCCCGGGGGCGGGCTTGTGGCGGGGATGAGGAACGAGTGGAGAGGAACGAGGAACGAGTGAAAGCGGGGAGTGAGTGAAGAGGAGTGAGGAGTGAGTAGAAGCGGACGGTGCCTCTGCTCTTGCCTTTACTCGTTCCTCACTCCTCTTCACTCGTTTCTCATCCCCGGCTCTCAGGCAGCCGCCGTCACCGCCGCCGCCACCAGCCCCATCTCGCTGCTGGTCATCAGCCGCTCGATGTCCAGCAGGATCAGCATCCGCTCGTCCAGCGTGCCGATGCCGGTGAGGAACTGGCGGTCGATGGTGGCGCCGATTTCCGGCACCGCGCGCATCTGCTCGGCGCTCAGGCGGACCACGTCGGACACGCTGTCGACCACCATGCCCACCACCCGGTCGCCGACGTTGAGCACGATCATCACCGTCACCGCGGTGTAGTCGGCCCGGGGCAGGCGGAACTTCAGGCGCATGTCGACCACCGGCACGATGGTGCCGCGCAGGTTGATCACGCCCTTGATGTAGTCGGGGGCGTCGGGCAGGCGGGTGACCGAGTCGTAGCCGCGGATCTCCTGCACCTTGAGGATGTCGACGCCGTACTCCTCCTCGCCTAGGGCGAAGGTGAGGAACTCGGCGCTGCCGGCGGCCTCGGTGCCGGTGGCGGTATCGGTAGTGGAAATGCTCATGGGATCGGACCTCGGGGAGTCAGGGGCTCAGGCCGCGGCGGGCAGTGTCAGGGTGCTGCCGAGGCTGCCGGCATCGACGATCAGCGCGACCCGGCCATCGCCGAGGATGGTCGCGCCGGACACGCCGGGGATGCGGCGGTAGTTGGTTTCAAGGTTCTTGACCACGACCTGCTGCTGGCCGAGCAGGTCGTCGACCTCCAGTGCCATGCGGCGGCCGTCGGCCTCGACCACGACGGCGATCGGGTTGCCGCTGGTGGTGCCGGCCGAAGGCAGGCGGAACTGCTCGCGCAGGTTGACCAGCGGCACGTAGTCATCGCGCATCCGCAGCACCCGGGTGTCGCCGGCGATGGTGCGGATCTGCCCGGCCTCGGGCTGCAGCGACTCGATGACCATGTTCAGTGGGACGATGAAGACCTCCTCGCCCACCGCCACGCTCATGCCGTCGAGGATCGCCAGGGTCAGCGGCAGCCGCACCACCACGGTGCTGCCCGCGCCGCGGGTGCTGCGCACCTCGACCGCGCCGCCCAGGGCGAGGATGTTGCTCTTGACCACGTCCATGCCGACCCCGCGGCCGGAGACGTCGGTCAGCGCGTCGGCGGTGGAGAAGCCGGGCTGGAACACCAGGTCCCAGACCTGCGCGTCGGTGGGGTTGTCGGGCACCTGCAAACCGCGCTCGGCGGCCTTGGCGAGGATCCGGTCACGGTCCATGCCGCGGCCGTCATCGCCCACCTCGATCACGATGTGCCCGCCCTGGTGGGTGGCGTTGAGGGTGACCGTGCCGGTCTCGTCCTTGCCGGCCGCGCGGCGCTCGGCCGGGGGCTCCAGGCCGTGGTCGATGGCGTTGCGCACCAGGTGCACCAGCGGGTCGACGATCTTCTCGATCACGCCCTTGTCCAGCTCGGTGGCCTCGCCGCTGGTGCGCAGGCGCACCTTCTTGTCCAGCCGCGCGGCCAGGTCGCGGACCATCCGCGGGAAGCGGCTGAAGGCGAACTCGACCGGCAGCATGCGCACGCTCATCACCGCTTCCTGCAGGTCGCGGGTGTTGCGCTCCAGCTGGGCCAGCCCCGACAGCAGCGACTCGTGCGCCACCGGGTCCAGGTCCTCGGCGCGCTGGGTCAGCATCGCCTGGGTGATGACCAGTTCGCCGACCAGGTTGATCAGCGAGTCGACCTTGGACACGGCCACCCGGATCGAGCTGTCCTGCTCGCTCTGGCGGGCGGAGTCGGCAGCGGCTGCGGCGGCAGGCATGGCCTCGTCGGCCGAGGCCGACACCGGTGTGGGCGTGGCGGCCGGCGCGCCCACCGCCTCGACCTGCAGCGCGCACTGGTCCTCGACCCAGGCGAAGGCGTCCTCGATCGCCGCGCGCGGCACCGAACCGGGCAGCATCAGATCCCAGGCCAGGTGCGCCTCGAAGGGGTCGAGTTCGCTGAACGGCGGTAGCCGCGCGTCATCGACGTTCGCGTCCAGTGCGCCGTGCTCGGCCAGGTCGCGGAAGATCCGCAGCGGGTCGTTGCCGCTCATGAACAGCGACGGCTCCGGGGCAAAAGCAATGCGCCAGCTCTCCGGGGCCGCGTCCGCTGCGGTGTTGCCGCCGGCACCGGCCACCGCGGCGGGCGTGCCGTCCAGCAGGGCCTGCAGGCTGGCCTGCACGTGCGACAGCGCCGCGCCGTCGATGTCGCCGCCATGCTCGGCCACCTGCAGCAGGCTGCCCAGCACGTCGACCGCCTCCAGCAGCGCGTCGACCGCGGGGGCATCCAGCTGGCGGGTGCCGGCGCGGGCCTCGTCGAGCAGGGTCTCCAGCAGGTGGGTCAGGTCGGTGACCGCACGGAAGCCGAAGGTCGCCGCGCCGCCCTTGATCGAGTGGGCGGCACGGAAGACCACGTTGATCGTGTCCAGGTCCGGCTCGGCCGATTCCAGGCGCAGCAGGCCGGCCTCCATGGCCTGCAGGCCTTCGCGGCTTTCCTCGAAGAACGCGGCGTGGAAGCGGCTGATGTCCATCGTCGTCGGGCCCTCAGCCCAGCACCTTGCCCACGGTCGCGACCAGCTGCGCCGGCTCGAACGGCTTGACCAGCCAGCCGGTGGCGCCGGCGGCGCGGCCTTCCTGCTTCTTGTCGCTGCCCGACTCGGTGGTCAGCATCAGCAGCGGGGTGAACTTGTAGTCGGGCAGCTGGCGCAGCTGGCGGATCAGCTCGATACCGTCCATGCGCGGCATGTTGACGTCGGTGACCACCGCGTCGAACTTCTGGCCCCTGGCCTTGTCCAGCGCCGCCTGGCCGTCCTCGGCCTCGTGCACGGCGTAGCCGGCCGAGGACAGGGCGAAGGCGACCATCTGCCGCATGGAGGTGGAATCGTCGACGATCAACAGCTGTGCGCTCACGCGTTTTCTCCGGTATTGCTGGCGTGCATCTGTGGGGTCCGGGGGCAGCCCAGGCTGGCGTCCAGCGCCAGCAGGCGGACGGCCTCGTCCAGGGCGGGCGAGGCCTGGGCGAGAAAGGTGCTGCGGCCGGCGTCGGCGCGCTCGCGCACGAAGGCGTGCAGCAGCTGCAGCCCGGCGGTGTGCACGCGGCGCACCTGCGAGCCGTCCAGCGCGAGCGGGCCATCCTGCGCCAGGTGCGGCGCAAGCGCGGCCTGCAGCTCGGCGACATGCTCGATGCCAAGGTCCGCCTGCAGCTCGATCGGGTGGGGGGTGTCAGCCATGGGTGCGAAGTGTCCTGCGGCCGGGGAGGGCGTCGATCCCGGTAACGGCGGCCGCCGTGCGGACTTGAGCGCCGGTCACTGGAACAGGGCGGTCGCGTCCAGCAGCACGGTCGGGGTGGACATCGAGCGGGCGATGCCCAGTACCGCGCCCGGGGCGGTGGCGGTGAAGGGCTGCTCGATGCCCTCCGCGGCGATGCTGGTGACATCGTCGAGCGCGCTGACCAGCACGCCCAGCAGCTCGTCCCCGTGCTCGAGCACGATGATCCGCGAGTGCTCGTCGGGCTCCACCCGCCCGGTACCCAGCCAGGCCGCGAGGTCGGTGACCGGGACGATGCGGCCGCGCAGGTTCATCACCCCCAGCACGTGCCCGGCGGCACCGCGCATGGCGACCACCGGCGCGACCCGCACCACCTCCTGCACGCGCAGCAGCTGGAAGGCGTAGCTGTCGCGGCCGAGCCGGGCCCGCAACCAGCGGGCGGGGGGTGCCGCGGCGACCGGGGCCGGCTCGCAAGCCGGTGCCGGAACGGAAACAGGAGCGGCAACGTGGGCAGGAGCGTGGACGGGAGCGGGAGCAGGAGCGGGGATGGGCGGTGGAACGGGAACCCGGGCGGCCGCCGGCTCCAGCGCGACCGCCGGCATGGGCGCGGAAAGCCCGGCGTGCGGCTCGTTGGCGGCATCGCGGGCGGTGGTCGCAGCCTGCGCGACCGGGGCCAGCAACTCGTCCAGGTAGGCGTCGACGGCGGCGTGGTTCATGCCGCCTCCTGCTGCCGCGGCAGCACCGCCAGCAGCCAGCGCAGGGCCGATTGATAGGCGTCGGCGCCGCGGCCGGTGGGGACCTCCTCCTCGACCAGCGAAGGCGCGTCGCGCAGCCGGGTGTCCATCGGGATCGACTTGGGCCAGACGATCCCTTCGTAGCGCTCGTGCAACTGGTCGAGCACGCGCACGCCCGAGCGGGTGCGGCGGTCGTAGAGGGTCGGGATGACGTGGCGTGGCAGTGGCCGGCGGCGCGAGCGCTCGACCATCTCCGCGGTGCGCAACATGTCGGCCAGCCCGTGCATCGCCAAGGGGTCGGTCTGGCTGGGCACCACCAGCCGGTCGGCGGCGGCCAGCGCGTTGACCATCAGCAGGCCCAGGGTCGGCGGGCAGTCCAGCAGCACGTAGTCGTAGCGCCCGCGCACCGCGTGCAGCGCCCGCCCGAGCGCCAGGCCCAGGCCGGGCTGGGTGGCGCCGCGGCGCTCCAGGGTGGCCAGCGCCGGCTGCGCGGGGACCATCAGCAGGCCGGTTATCGCGGTGCGCCGCGCCAGGCTGGTCAGGTCCGCGCCGCCCAGCTCGGAGAAGATGTCGTGGGTGCCGGGAGGCGCCGGGTCGGTGGGAATGCCGAAGGCCCGGGTCAGCGAGGCGTGCGGGTCCAGGTCGACCAGCAGCACGCGCTGCTCCATGCCGGCCAGCCCACGGGCCAGCAGCAGGGAAGTGGTGGTCTTGCCGACGCCGCCCTTCTGGTTCGCGATTGCCCAGGTCTGCATGTCAGCCTGCTCCGTCAGTGACCGGCGCCAGCGCCACCAGGGCGCTGCCGGTGGCCGGGTCCAGTGGTTGGGTGGGGGTGCCGGGCGGGATCACGGTGTCCGGCCCCTGCGGCGCGGCCAGGATCACCAGCAGCACCCGGCGGTTGGCGTTGCGGCCTTCCGGCGTGTCGTTGCCGGCGACCGGCTGGTGCTCGCCGTAGCCGACCATGGCCAGTCGCCCGGGTGCCACGCCGGCATCCACCAGCTCATGCACCACGCTGGCCGAGCGCGCCGCCGACAGTTCCCAGTTGGACGGGAAGCGGGCGTTGGCGATCGGCACGTCGTCGGTGTAGCCCTCGACCCGGACCGCATTGGGTTCGTCGCGCAGCACGTTCGCCAGCCGGCGGATGGTCTCCACCGCGACCGGACCGGGCACCGCCACGCCGCTGGCGAACAGGATGTCGCTGTTGATTTCCACCTCGAGGAAATCCGGCCCGCGGCGCACCGTCACCAGCTTCTCGCGCACCAGCTCCGACAGCGCGTCCTGGATGCGCCGGCCGAGCACCTGCAGTTCGTTCCGGCGCCGTCCCGCGGCCTGCAGCTGCGCGGCATGCGCCTCGGCGATCTGCGGCTGGCGGCCGAGCGTCGGCATGTCCAGCACCTGCAGCATGCGCGGGGCGTTGACCGGGGTCGCGGCGGCGGGGCCGGCCTTGGCCGCGGCGGTCTGGATGGAGGGGCGGTCGAAGGCCGAGCCGCGCAGCTGGGTCTGGCCGAGCTGGATCGGGCTGATGGTGCGCGGCGGGCCGCCGAAGGCCGAGGACAGCGAGTCGGCCAGCACCCGGTACTTGCCCTCGTTGACCGAGGAGATCGCGTACATCACCACGAAGAAGGCCAGCAGCAGCGTCATAAGGTCGGCATAGGGGATCGCCCATGCCTCGGCGTTGGTGTGCTCCTCGTGGTGCCTGCGACGGGCCATCTCAGTCCCCGAAGCCGTTGAGCCGGGTCTCGATGTTGCGCGGGTTCTCGCCCTGGGCGATGGCCGCCAGGCCCTCGATGACCATCTCCCGGTCGGTGCCCTGGCGGTTGATGATGCCCTTGAGCTTGGTCGCCGCCGGCAGCAGCGCCAGGTTCGCGCTGCCGATGCCGTAGATGGTGGCGGTGAACGCGGCCGCGATGCCGTGGCCGAGCTTGCTCGGGTCGGCCAGGTTCTTCATCACCGCCATCAGGCCCAGCACCGCGCCGACGATGCCCAGGGTGGGCGCGTAGATGCCGGCGCCCTCGAACACCTTGGCCGCGGCCAGGTCGCGCTGCTGCTGGCCTTCCAGGTCGATCTCCAGCATCTGCCGGATGGTCTCCGGCTCGACGCCGTCGACCACCATCTGCAGGCCCTTGCGCAGGAACGGATCCTCGATCGCCTCGACCTCGGCTTCCAGCCCCAGCAGGCCCTGGCGGCGGGCGGTGCCGCTCCATTCCACGATCCGGGCGATCAGCGCGGCGCGGTCGGTCGCCGGCGGCTGCAGCACCCAGCGGCCGATCTTCAATGCGCGGCGGAAGGTCTCCACCGGGGTCTGGATCAGCACCGCGGCGATGGTGCCGAGGATCACGATCACGAACGCGGCCGGCGACCACAGGCCGGACAGCCCCGCGCCCTTGAGCACGCTGCCGCCAACCAGGGCCACCAGGGCCAGTGCGCTGCCGATTGCGGTGAGCTTGTCCATTGCCTTCGATATCGGTCCGGGGGAGGGATGCTTGAGTGGGGTGGGTGTTGTGGGTGTCGGACGCGGCCGGGGGCCGCGTCCCGGGTGCGGCCTGGGCCATTACCCGGGCTACGTTGGTCAGGCGGCGCGTGCGGGGGCCAGGCCGCTGCGGTAGAGGGTGTCGACGTCGAGGATCAGGGCCATGCGGCCGTCACCGATCAGGCTGGCGCCGGCGTAGCCGTCCAGGCCGCGCAGGCTGCGCGGCAGGGCCTTGATCACCACCTCCTCGCGGCCGCGCACGCGGTCGACCACCAGGCAGTAGCGCTGCTCGCCGGACTGCAGGACCACCGCGGTACGCTCGCCGGCCCGGTCCCCTTCCAGTCCCAGCCAGCGGCGCAGGTCGAGCAGCGGGAGCGGTTGCTGGCGCAGGTCCAGCACCGGCTGGCCGTCGATGGTCATCGGGGTGCCGGCCGGCCGGTGCGGCAGCACTTCGATCACCCGCACCAGCGGCAGCGCATAGACGTCGCCGGCGATCTCCACCAGCAGGGTCGGCAGGATCGCCAGGGTCAGCGGCACGCGGATGACGAAGCGGCTGCCGGCGCCGGGCTCGGACTGGATCTGCACCTGCCCGGACAGCTCCCGGATCCGGCTCTGCACCACGTCCATGCCGACCCCGCGGCCGGACAGGTCGCTGACCTCGCTGCGGGTCGAGAAGCCGGGCAGGAACAGCAACTGCAGGCTTTCCTCCGGCGACATCCGCGCGGCGGCGTCGGCGTCCACCAGCCCCTTGCGGATGGCGCTGTCGCGGATCCGCTCGGAATCGATGCCGGCGCCGTCGTCGCGGACCTCGATCGCCACGTGGTCGCCCTCCTGCTGGGCCGACAGCCGCACCACGCCCTGTTCGGGCTTGCCGGCCAGGCGGCGCTGCTCCGGTGCCTCGATGCCGTGGTCGATCGCGTTGCGGACCAGGTGCACCAGCGGGTCGGCGAGTGCCTCGACCAGGTTGCGGTCGAGCTCGGTGTCCGCGCCCAGCACTTCCAGCTCGACCTTCTTGCTCAGCTGCCGGGCGACGTCGCGGGTGAGTTTCGGGAAGCGGGCGAACACCCGGCCGACCGGCTGCATGCGCGCGGTCATCACCGCCGACTGCAGGCGCGAGGTGGTCGCATCCAGCGCGGCCACGGCGCGGTCGAGCTGCTCGTCGCCGAGGCGGACGCGGATGCTCTTCAGGCGGTTGCGCGCGAGCACCATCTCGCCGACCAGGTTGACCATCGCGTCCAGGCGGCGGACGTCGACCCGGACGGTCTGTTCCTCCGGGGCAACGGCCGGGCGGGCGGCGGCGGGCTTCTTCGCCGGCGCGGGGGCGGGTGATGGCGATGGCGATGCTGCCGCTGCCGGAGCGGGCGCCGGCGCCTCCGCGGCGGCGCCGGGAACCCCGCCGGCGCCATGCAGGCTGTCGAGCAGCGCGTCGAAATCGAGCTCGTCCAGGTCGCCGCCGACCAGGTCCGCGGCCGGGTCGGGGGCCACCGCCGCGGGGGCAGGCACCGCCTGCGGATGCAGGCTGTCGATCAGTTCCCGGGGCGCTTCCGGCAGCGGCTCGCCGGCGGTGATCGCATCGAGCATGTCCACCAGCAGGTCGATCGCCTGCTGGGCACCGTCGAAAGCCACCGGATCCAGCGGCCGGGTGCCGTCGCGGGCCAGGTTCAGGCGGTCCTCGAAGGCGTGGCAGAGCTTGACCATCGGGGCGAAGTCGAGGAATCCAGCGCCGCCCTTGATGGTGTGGAAGCCGCGGAACACCGCGTTGAGCCCTTCGCTGTCGCCGGGCGAATGCTCGAGCACGACCATCTGCTCGCCGAGCTGGTCGAGGATCTCGCGCGCTTCGACCAGGAAGTCGGCGCAGATGTCGCTGCCGGTGTCCACCGCCTCAGATCCCCAGCGAGGACAGCAGCCGGTTGGCCTCGTCCTGGGAAGCCGGCTCGGCATCCAGGCCGGCCACCGCCGGGCCGTGGCCGCGGGGGTCGGCCGGCAGGCGCAGCGGGGCCTCGGCCTCGCCGATCATCTCGCCCAGCCCGGCGTGCACGGTGCGCACCAGCGCTACCACGCGCAGGATGATCTGCCCGGTAAGGTCCTGGTAGCCCTGGGTGGCGGTCAGCTCCGACAGCCGGCTGCGGACGCCGGCCACCAGCGCGGCCTGCTCGTTGCTGGCCGGTTCGATCGCGCGCAGCAGGGTGCTGCATTCGTCGACCAGGTCCAGGGTGCGCATGCTGGCGTTCTCGGTCAGCGCGACCACGTGCTCCAGGCGCGCGCAGGCCTCCGGCAGCGAGGTGCCCGACGGCGAGGAAGCTTCGCCCAGCAGCGCCTGCTCCAGCTCACGGGCGAGCCGGGTGATGCCCTGGACCAGCGGCTGCGCGCGCCACTGGATCAACTCGTCGACGTTGCGGCGCCACCCTGCCTCGTCGTCGTGCTCCAGCGCGGCGAGCGCGGCCATCAGGTGCCGTGCGAGCGCGTCGCGGTCGAGGCCGGCGTTCACGCCGTGGTCCCCAGCCGCTCGAAGATCTTGGCCAGCTTGTCGTTGAGCGTGGCGGCGGTGAACGGCTTGATGACGTAGCCGTTCACCCCGGCCTGGGCGGCCTCGATGATCTGCTCGCGCTTGGCCTCGGCGGTAACCATCAGCACCGGCAGCGTCTTCATCGCGGCGTCGGCGCGGATCGCCCGCAGCAGGTCGATGCCCGGCATGCCCGGCATGTTCCAGTCGGTGATCACCAGGTCGAAGCTGGCCTTGCCCAGCTCGGCCAGCGCGGTGGTGCCGTCGTCGGCCTCCGCGGTGTTGGTGAAGCCCAGGTCGTTGAGCAGGTTCTTGACGATGCGCCGCATCGTCGAGAAGTCGTCGACGATGAGGATGCGGATGTTCTTGTCCATGGATTCGGAAGGGGCCTCAGTGCGGGTCGTGCATGATGGTTCCGCGCCAGTCGCCCAGCCGCGCCCGCAGCCGGAGCATGGCCTGGCCGTGGATCTGGCAGACGCGTGATTCGCTGATCGACAGCACCGCGCCGATCTCGCGAAGGTTCATTTCCTGCTCGTAGTAGAGCGACAGGACCAGTTGCTCGCGCTCGGGCAGCTGTCCGATGGACTCGCCCAGGCACTCGCGGAAGTTGTCGTGCTCGGCTGCGCGCAGCGGCGTGGCGTGGTCGTCGCCCGGGACCCGCGGTTCGCCGTCATGGTCCTCGGTCAGCGCCTCCAGGCTGACCAGCTGGCCGCGGGCGGACTCCTCGAGCATGCGGTAGTACTCGTCGAGCGGGACTTCCAGCTCGGCGGCGACCTGCGAGGCGGTGGCGGCGCGACCGGTCCGCTGTTCGACCGCGCGGGTGGCGGCGACCACGTCGCGGTACTTGCGGTGCACCGAGCGCGGCACCCAGTCGCCGCGGCGGATCTCGTCGATCATCGAGCCGCGGATGCGGATCGAGGCGTAGGTCTCGAAGGTCGCGCCCTGGTCGTCCTGGAAGTTCCGCGCGGCGTCGATCAGGCCGAGCATGCCGGCCTGCACCAGGTCGTCGATCTCGACACTGGCCGGCAGCCGCGCGGCCAAGTGGTGGGCGATGCGGCGGACCAGCTCGCCGTGGCGCTCGACCACGGTCGCGGCGTCGTCGCGGGGCTGGCTGGCCCGGTAGGCGGCGGTCGCGATGCTCATGCCACCGCGCTCCCCGGCTGGACGACCAGCCGCTCGGCGAAGAACTCGATGTGCCCGCGCGTGCCCGGCGGCGACTGCCACTGGCGCGCGCGCCGGGCGATGTCGGCGAAGGCCCGGGCCGACGGGCTGGAGGGGAAGGCCTCCACCACCGCCTCCTGGCGCTGCACGGCCCGGCGCAGCCATTCGTCGCGCGGCACCGCGCCCAGGTAGTTGAGGGTCACGTCGAGGAAGCGCGCGGTCACCCGCTCGAGCTTGGCGAACAGCGCCCTGCCCTCGTTGGGGTGGTGGATCTGGTTGGCCAGGATCTGCACCCGGCGCACGCCGCGGTCGCGGCTGAGCACCTTGATCAGCGCGTAGGCATCGGTCACCGAGGCCGGCTCGTCGCAGACCACCACCACCACGTCCTGCGCGGCCTGGCAGAAGGTCAGCACGCCGTCGGCGATGCCCGCCGCGGTGTCGATCACCATCGCCTCCAGCGGCACGTCCAGCTGGCTGAAGGCGTGCACCAGGCCGACGTGCTCGGCCGGGGTGAGCTCGGTCATGTGGCGCTTGCCGGACGCGGCCGGCACTACCCACATGCCGGCGGGCCCCTTGATCAGGGTGTCGCGCAGCTCGCAGCGCCCGGCGAACACGTCGGCCAGGGTGAAGCGCGGCGACAGGCCCAGCAGCACGTCGATGTTGGCCAGGCCCAGATCGGTGTCCAGCAGCAGGGTGCGCTGGCCGGCGTTGCACAGGGCCATGGCGAGGTTGACCGAGACATTGGTCTTGCCCACGCCGCCCTTTCCGCTGGCCACGGCGATGACCCGCACCGGCGGACTCGCGGGCGCCGCGGCGGCCGGAACGGCGATGGCGGGATCAGGCAGAGACATGACGGTCCTCGGTGACAAGGGGGTTATCGGCAGCACGACGCAGTTTCTCCAGTTGCAGCACCAGGCCGGAGGCGCTGGCCGCCTCCAGGTCGCCGGGAACCCGCTGTCCGCAGGTGGTGTAGGCCAGTCCCAGGCCGTTGCGGACCAGCATCGACACTGCCGCGCCCAGGCGCCCGGTCTCGTCGGTCTTGGTCAGCACCACGCCCTCGGGCGCGGCCATGCGGTAGCGGCGCACGACCTCGTTCATGTCGTGCGGATGGGCGTTGGCCGGCAGCACCAGCAGGCTGCGCAGGTTGCCGGTGGCACGCAGCCAGGTGACCTGGCCGAGCAGGGCGCGGTCGCGCGGGCCGTAGCCGGCGGTATCGACCAGCACCAGCGGGTAGTCCTGCAACTGCTCCAGGGTCCCGGCCAGGGCTTCGGGGCCGTCGGCCTCGCACACGGTGATGCCGAGCCGGCGGCCGTGGGCGTGCAGCTGCTCGCGGGCGCCGATGCGCTCGATGTCGGTGGTGACCATTGCGACGTCGCGGGCGCGGTGGCGCGCGGCGAAGCGGGCGGCGAGCTTGGCCACCGTGGTGGTCTTGCCGGCGCCGGTCGGACCGACCAGGGCGATCACCCCGCCGTCGTCGATCGGCTCACTGCGGATCACGGTCAGGGTGCGGGCCAGCTCGGCGAGCATCGGTGGGTGGATGCGCTCGGGATCCAGCGCCGGGTCCAGGCGCGAGGCGACCTGCTGCGCCAGCGACTCGTCGCAGCCGTAGCCGACGAGCAGGTCGTAGGCGGTGGCGCGCGCCGGGGAGCCGCGCAGGCGTTCCAGGGCGAGTTGGCCGACCTGCTGCTCGATCAGCTTGCGCATGTCCGACAGTTCGGTGCGTAGCGCGACCATCTCCGGGGCGGGGTCGGGCACCGCGCGCAGCGTCGGCGTGGGGCGCGCGGGTTCCCGGGATTCCGTGGCGGGCGGGTGCGCGCTGTCCGCGGTGACGGTGCTAGCGGCGCTGGTCGTGGCGCCGTTGGCGGCGGCGATCAGGTGGTCGGCGGCGTCGGGGTCGGCCAGCGCGCTCATCATCGCTTCGAAACGCGAGGGGGCGGGGCTGGCGGGGGCCGTGGCCTGGGGGGCGGCTTCCATGCTGGAAGACGGGGCTTGGGCATCCGGGGCAGCGGCGACCCGGGCGACGGGTGCAGCGGGCTCTTGGGTGAGGTCGGCGAGGGTGGGCTCCTCGGCGGAGCGGGCGCGGGCTTCGCCGAGGCGGAACACCGCGCGGGCGCGGGTGGCCAGGGTGTCGCGGACCGACGGCGCCGGGGCCGGTGCTGCGTCCGCCGCCGACGGTGTCTCACTGGCGGCCTTGGCTTCCGCGTCGGGCTGCGCGGCCGCGGCACGCGGCGTGGCGGCGGTGCGCAGGGCCTGCTGGACCAGCACCTCGTCGTAGTCGGTGGCCGCGACCACCTCGATGCCCTGGGCGACCGGACGGTTGGACAGGATCACCGCGTCGGCACCCTGGTCTTCGCGCACCATGCGCAGGGCGGTACGCATGTCGGGGGCGATGAAGCGTTTGATTCTCATGCCTGGCTGCTCATCCGTTCGTGCTGTTCGTCATCGTGCTGTTCACCGGAGCGGCGGCATCAACCGACCGATCCGACCAGCCGCAGGCGCTTGTCCTCGGGGACCTCGCCGTAGGCCAGGACCGAAAGGGCGGGAACGCTGTGCCGCACCAGTCGCGAGAGCGTGGGGCGGATCGCCCCGGGAACCAGCAGCACCGCCGGCTCGCCGCGGCCTTCCTGCTGGGTGACGCACTCGCTGAGGTTGTGGTGCAGGCGTTCGGCCAGTCCGGGTTCCAGCGCGGCACCGTTGCCGCTGACCGAGTCCTGCAATACCCGTTCCAGTGCCGGCGCCAGGGTGTAGACCGGCAGCTCCGGGCCCATGCCGTTGATCTCCTGGACGATGAACCGGCCCAGCGCGGTGCGGACCGCGGCGGTGAGGACGGCCGCGTCCTGGGTGTGGGCGCCGTGCTCCAGCAGCGCCTCGACGATCTGCCGCATCTGCCGCAGCGGCACCTTCTCGGCGAGCAGTGACTGCAACACCCGCACCACCGTGGAGAGCGGCAGCAGCTTGGGCGTCAAATCCTCGACGAGCTTCGGTGTCGTCTTGCCGACGCTGTCGAGCAGGTGCTGGACCTCGTCGTGGCCGAGCAGCTCGGTTGCGCGCTCGCGGACCACGTGCGAGAGGTGGGTGGCGACCACGGTGGCGGCGTCGACCACGGTGTAGCCCAGCGACTCGGCGTGCGCGCGCTGCGACGGGGCGATCCACACCGCGTCCAGGCCAAAGGCCGGGTCCTTGCCGGGGATGCCGTCGAGCGGCCCGAACACCTGGCCGGGGTCCAGCGCCAGGTCGCGGTCCGGGTGCAGCTCGCCGGTGGCGACCGGCACCCCGTGCACCAGCAACCGGTACTGCCCCGGCGCCAGTTCGAGGTTGTCGCGCACGTGCACGGCCGGGATCAGGAAGCCCAGGTCCTGGGTCAGCTTGCGGCGGATGCCCTTGAGCCGGGCCAGCAGCTCGCCGCCCTGGTTCTTGTCGACCAGCGCGATCAGCTTGTAGCCGACCTCCAGTGCCAGCGGCTCGACCGGGCGGACCTCGTCCCAGCTCAGCTCAGGGAGCTGCGAGGGCTCCCCCGACGCGGCCGCGGGCTCGGCGGGCCCGGCTGCTGCGGCCTGCTCCTTGCGGTGCAGTTTCCAGGCGGCGTAGCCAAGCGCGGCGGCCAGCAGCAGGAAGGGCAGGTTGGGCATGCCCGGCACCACGCCGATGATGCCCAGCAGGGTGGCGGCGACGATCAGCGCGCGCTTGTGGCCGAACACCTGCTGGCCGACCGCCTCGCCCATCTCCTGCTCGCGGCTGGCGCGGGTGACCAGCATCGCCACCGCGGTGGACACCAGCAGGCCGGGCAGCTGCGCCACCAGGCCGTCGCCGATGGTCAGCAGGGTGTAGACCTCGGCCGCCTGGCCGAACGGCATGCCGTGCTGCAGGGTGCCGATCAGCAGCCCGCCGATGACGTTCACGAACAGGATCAGCAGCCCGGCGATGGCGTCGCCGCGGACGAACTTGCTGGCACCGTCCATCGAGCCGTAGAAGTCGGCCTCGGCGGCGACCTCCTGGCGGCGTGCGGTGGCGTCCTCGCGGCTGAGCAGGCCGGCGTTGAGGTCGGCGTCGATCGCCATCTGCTTGCCGGGCATCGAGTCCAGCACGAAGCGCGCGGAGACCTCGGAGATCCGCCCGGAGCCCTTGGTGACCACCACGAAGTTGATGATGGTCAGGATCGCGAACACCACGATGCCGACCGCGAAGCTGCCGCCGACCACGAAGTTGCCGAACGACTCGATCACCTTGCCGGCCGCGCCGGGGCCTTCATGGCCGTGCAGCAGCACCACCCGGGTGGACGCCACGTTCAGCGCCAGGCGCAGCATCGTGACCATCAGCAGCACCGAGGGGAAGATCGAGAATTCCAGCGGACGCCTGACGTAGACCACCGCCAGCATCACCACCAGCGACAGCGCGATGTTGATGGTGAACAGCGCGTCGAGCAGTGGCGTCGGCAGCGGCACCACGACCATCGCCAGCAGCGCCATCACCACCACCGGGGCGGCCATCCCGCCGCGTACCGCCGCCAAGACGTTGCCGGCGGTCGGGCGCTGCACCTGGGCGCTCATCGCGCGGCCCCGGGAGCGGCATCGGCGTCGGGTGCGCCCTCGGCTCCGAGGTCGGGCTGCTCGAGTGTCGGCGCGGCCCCATGGCCGGGATTCCAGTGGCGCAACTGGTAGAGGTAGGACAGCACCTGCGCAACGGCGGCGTACAGCTTCACCGGGATCTCCTGGTCGACCTGCGCCTGCCTATACAAGGCGCGTGCCAGCGGCGGCGCCTCGACCACCGCCACCCGGTGCTGGCCGGCGATTTCGCGGATCCGCAGGGCCATCTCGTCCACGCCCTTGGCGACCACCCGCGGGGCGCGCATGGTCCCGGAGTCGTACTTGAGCGCGACCGCGTAGTGGGTGGGGTTGGTCACCACCACGTCCGCCGCCGGCACCGCTTCCATCATCCGGCGCTGCGACAGCTGGCGGGCGACCTGGCGCATCCGTCCCTTGATCTCCGGGTTGCCCTCGGTCTGCTTGAGCTCGTCGCGGATCTCCTGCTTGGTCATCTTCAGCTTGCTGCGGTGCTGGAACTTCTGCCACGGCACGTCGATCGCCGCGAGCAGGGCCAGCGAGCCGACGATCGCCAGCAGCGTGGTCGAGGTGATGTCCAGCCCGGTGCCGATCGCCCCTTCCAGGCTCATCCTGGGGATGGCCAGCAGGCGCGACATGCCGGCGCCGATCACCGTCGCGCCGACCCCGGCCACCAGCAGCACGCGCAGCAGCGAGCGCAGCAGCTCGACCAGCCCGTCCTTGCCGTAGATCCGCTTCAGGCCGCTGGCCGGGTTGAGCCGCTTGAAGTCGGGCTGCAGCGACTTGGACGCCCAGCGCAGCCCGCCCATCACCGCCGGCGAGACCAGGCAGGCCAGCAGCGCGATGCCCAGCACCGGCAGCACCGGCAGCATCAGGCCGGCGAGCAGCCGCGCGAAGTGCCCGGCCAGCCGTTCCGGGCGGCCCAGCAGTGCCGGGTCGACGCTCAACGCGTTGTGCAGCCAGTCCTGCGATGCCGTGCCGATCGCCGGCGCCAGTGCCAGTAGCGCGACCGCGGTCATGCCCAGCACGGCCAGGTTGGCCAGCTCGCGCGAGCGCGGGACATCGCCCTTCTCGCGTGCCTCGCGCAGGCGTTTTTCGGTGGGTTCTTCGGTGCGGTCCGCGCGATCTGCATCCTGCGACATCGGTCGGCCTCCGGTTCGGGCGTGCCGCCCGGGCGGGGCCGGGCGTCAGGCGGTGAGTGCGCGCGCTGCCAGGAAGGCGTCCTGGAACAGGGCTTCGACGGGTGCCTGCATTTCCCGTGCCGCGAAGCTGACCAGCACCAGCCCGACCAGCAGCGCGACCGGGATGCCGATGACGATCGGGTTCAGCGCGGCGGCCGCGCGCGAGAGCACGCCGAAGGCCAGGTTGGAGGCCAGCAGCGCCATCATCACCGGCAGGGCCAGCAACACGCCGGTGCGCAGCACGGTGGAGAAGAACACCGGCAAGGCCGAGGCCAGGTACATCGGGTCGGGCAGGGCGGTACCGATCGGCAGGGTGCGGTAGCTGTCGGCCAGCAGCTCGACCAGCGCCAGGTGCCCGTCCACGGTGAAGAACAGCAGCGCGAACATCAGGTAGAACCACTGCGACAGCACGGTCGAGGAGGCCCCGCTGAGCGGGTCGGCCAGGGTGGCCATCGACAGCGCCATGCCCTGGCTGATCAGCTCGCCGGCCAGCCGTCCGGCCTCGAAGGCCAGCCGCAGAACCAGGCCAATGGCGATCCCGACCGCCATCTCCCGGGCGACGCTGAGCACCGTGAAGGCATCCAGGGCCGCCACCGGCGGTGCCGGCAGCACCGTCGAGACCGCCGCCGACAGCGCCACGGCGACGATCAGCCGGGCCCGCATCGGCATGCCCTGGCCGCCGATCACCGGCAGCACCTGCAACGCGGCGCCGATGCGCAGCAGGTGCCACAGCACCGTGCCGAGCATGCCGAACAGGTCGAGCCCGTCCACGGTGGCGGCGGTTACCGGGTCCACGCTGGCTCAGCCGATCAGGTGCGGGATCCGGTGGAACAGCTCGGTGGTGAAGGCCACCATGCGGCCCAGCAGGAAGTGCCCGGTCAGCGCCAGCACCGCGGCCAGCGCGATCGCCTTGGCGACGAAGCCAATGGTCTGCTCGTTGACCTGGGTGGCGGCCTGGATGATGCCGACCACCACGCCGATCACCAGCACGGCCAGCAGCGGCGGGGCGGCGAGCATCAGTGCCATCTGCAGGCCGCGGCTGATCTCGGTGACGGCGGTTTCCGGGCTCATGGCGCTATACCAGGTTGAAGCTGGCGGCCAGCGAGCCGACCACCAGCATCCAGCCGTCCACCAGCACGAACAGCAGGATCTTGAAGGGGGCGGAGATCAGCATCGGCGAGAGCATCATCATGCCCATCGACATCAGCACGCTGGCCACCACCAGGTCGATGATCACGAACGGGATGTAGACCAGGAAGGCGATCTCGAACGCGGTCTTGAGCTCGCTGGTCAGGAACGAGGCCGCCAGCACGCCGAACGGCACGTCCTGCCCGGTGGCGTAGGGCCCGGTGCCCGACAGGTTGGCGAAGGTCATCAGGTCGTTCTCGCGCACCTGGGCCAGCATGAAGCCGCGGAACGGCTCCAGCGCCGCCGTCCAGGCCTGGCGGAACTCCATCTCGTCGTTGAGGTAGGGCGAGATGCCGGCGACCCAGGCGGTGTCGAACACCGGCATCATCACCATCACCGTCAGGAACAGCGCCAGTGCCAGCAGCACCTGGTTGGACGGGGTCTGGCCGGTGCCCAGGGCCTGCCGCAGCAGCCCCAGCACGATGATGATCCGGGTGAACGCGGTCAGGCCAAGCAGCGCCGCCGGAAGCAGGGTGATGCCGGTCATCAGCAGCAGCACCTGCAGCGGCAGGCTGACCGGCTCGCCGCCGATGTTGCCGACGGTCACGTCGGGCAGGGCCGGCATCGGCTGGCTGGCCGCGGCCGCCTGCGCGGCGGCCTCGGGGGCGGCCTGCGCCCAGGCGGGGCCGGCGGCCAGCAGCATCAGGGCCAGGCCGGCGAGCAACGCCAGCAGCCAGGGGGCACGCGTGTCCATCACTTCTTCTTTCCGAAATGCTGCGCAAGCACCTGCGCGAAGGGGGAGGGCGCCGTGCCTCCGGCGTCCGGCAGCGGCTGCTCCAGGGTGTGCAGGGTGCGGGTGCCGCCAGGGCCGGTGGACAGCAACAGCTGGGTGCCGCCGACGTCGACCACCACCACCCGCTCGCGCGGGCCGATGGACAGCGAGCCGACCAGCTTCAGGTGCCGGTTGCCCGCCGCCGCGCCGATGCCCGGCACGCGCCTGGCCAGCCAGGCCAGGCCGAGGATCAGCCCGACCACCAGCAGCAGCGCGACCAGGGCGCCACCGAGGGAGCCGGCGCCGGAGGCCGCCGTTGCAGTGCTTTCCACCGCGCTCACCGCAGTCGCTTGATGCGCTCCGACGGGCTGACCACGTCGGTCAGGCGCACGCCGAATCGGTCGTTGACCACCACCACCTCGCCCTGCGCGATGAGGGTGCCGTTGACGTAGACGTCCAGCGGGTCGCCGGCGCCACGCTCCAGTTCCACCACCGAGCCCTGGTTGAGCTGCAGCAGGTTGCGGATCGGGATCTTCGCCCGGCCCACCTCCAGCGACAGCGAGACCGGGACGTCGAGGATCACGTCCAGGTTCAGCTCGGGGGCGCCGCTGGGGTCGGCGGTCAGGTCGTCGAAGGACGCCCGCGGGGTCGGGTCTTCCATCAGGGGCGTTTCCATGTCCTGGGTGTCGGTCTGGCTCATTGCTTCACGAGCTCCTTGAGGTCGGGGACGTTGCGTGGCGGGCGCACGGCGGTGACCTTCACCGCGTTGCAGCCGTTGTGGGTGCCGAAGCGGCCGGTGAACACCGGGGTGCGCTCCACCTCCAGGCTCACCGCCTCGGGCAGGTCGATCGGGATCACGTCGCCGACCTTCAGCCGGCACAGCTCGCCCAGGGTGATCTCGCGGCGCGCCAGGGCGCTGGTCAGCTCGACCTTCGCGTCCAGCAGCTGCTCGCGCATGGCGCGGGTCCAGCCCTCGTCGCGCTCGACCCGGTCGCTCTGCAGGCCGGCGTCGAGCTGCTCGCGGATCGGCTCGAGCATCGAGTACGGGATGGAGACATGGAACTCGCCGCCGCCGCCCTCCAGTTCGACGTGGAAACGGCTGACCACGATGTACTCGCGCGGGCTGATGATGTTGGCGAAGTGCGGATTGACCTCGGAGTTGAGGTACTCGTACTCGACCGGCATCACCGGCGCCCAGGCCTCGGTGAGGTCGGCGAAGGTCTGCCGGAGCAGCAGCTGGATCACCCGCATCTCGGTGGGGGTGAACTCGCGGCCCTCGATCCGGGTGTGGTACTTGCCCGACCCGCCGAAGAAGTTGTCGACCACGGTGAACACCAGCCGCGGCTCGAACAGCACCAGCGCGGTGCCGCGCAGCGGCTTCATCCGCACCAGGTTGATGTTGGTCGGCACCTGCAGCGAGTGGATGTACTCGCCGAAGCGCATCAGGTCCACGCCGCGCACCGACAGGTCGGCCGAGCGCCGCAGCAGGTTGAACAGTCCGACCCGCCAGGTGCGGGCGAAGCGCTCGTTGATCATCTCCAGGGTCGGCATCCGGCCGCGGATGATCCGGTCCTGGCTGGTGAAGTCGTAGTTGCGGGCCTCGCCGGGTTCCGGGGCCTCGTCTTCGACGTCAACGGCGCCGGAATCGACGCCGTGCAGCAGGGCATCGATCTCGTCCTGGGAAAGCAGGTCGGAGCTCATCGGGCGCGCCTTACTGGGTGACGAAGCTGGTGAAGTACAGCGCCTCGACGCCGGCCGGCGCGCCCTCGGCCTTGAGCAGTGCGCGGACCTCGTCGCGGCCACTGTCCTGCAGCCGCTCCTTGGCCGCGCGCTGGGACAGCTGGTCGGCGGTGTGCTGGCCGAACATCAGCAGCAGGCGGTTGCGGATCGCCGGTGCGTGCAGTTCGATGGCGGCGGCGGTGGCCGGGTCGCGGGTCATCAGCTGGACGTCGGCTTGCAGATAGCGCACCGAATCCGGGTCGGCCAGGTTGACCACGAAGGCCGGGTCCAGCGGGAAGTAGATCGCCGGGCCGCGCTTGCCGCCGCTGGCGCCCTCCACCGGTGCATCGGCCGCCACCTCGGGAGCCGGGTTGGCATTGGCGCGCGAAAGCCACGCCCAGATGCCGGTCCCGGCCAGGGCGACGAGCAGCACGACGACGAGGATCCAGGGCAGCTTGCTGGACTTGGGGGCGGGGGCCTGCTTGGACACGCGACAACTCCGGTGGATCAGGTGTGCCGGAGTCCTGCAATCCGCGTGCCGGAAGCGCCAGCGTGACCGGGCGCACGGAAAACGGGCGGTGTCAGCGCTTTGACGAGGCCCGGCCCGGCGCCGGTGCCGGGGCTTTGACGTCAGGCGTATTCGTCGAGCAGGCCCTGGCGGTGCAGCGGGATCGCGGTGGCCGGGGCGTCGCCGGCCGGTTGGTCCGGGCCATCCCGGACAGCGGCGTCGCCGGCCGGTGCCCCGCCCTGGTTGCCGCTGCCGCCACCGCGTTGTTGTCCCGCACCCACGTCGGCGCGTGCCAGTTCCAGTCCCTGCTGGCCGAGCATCTCGCGCAGGCGGACCAGGCTGGCCTCGAGCGCGTGGCGCACGTCCTGGCTGGCCGAGGCGAGTTCCACGCTCACCCGGTCGCCGTCGAGGTCCAGGCGCACGTCGACCACGCCCAGGTGCTCGGGATTGAGCCGGATCTCGGCGCGTCCGAGCTGCTGGCCGGCCAGCCAGCCGATCCGGGCGCCGAGGCCGTCGTCGAAGCCACCGTCCGGATCGGCCGGCATCGCCATCGGCGCCGCCAGGGCGACCGGCATCGGCGCCGGGACGCGTGCCGGCGCGGCGGACTGGCCCGTCGCCAGGCTGGCCGCGACCCCCGGATCCGCATCGGGGGCGGTGGCGGCCGCCGCGGCCAGGTCCGGCAACGTCGGCAACGCGCCGGCGTCGGCTCCGGCAGCCGGGCCCGTCGCGGGTGCCAGCGCGGCGTTGTCACCGGCCCGGACGTCCGCGAGCGTCGTGCCCGTGGCGGTGGGCTGGCCGGGAAGCGGCAGGCCGGGCCGGGTCGCAGGCGCTCCGGCCGGGGCGCCGTCGTCGGGCGCCGGCGCGGACCCGGCGGCGGAGGCGGGCTCCGGAAAGGCCACGCCGATCAGCGCCAGGATGTTCCCGGCCAGGTCCACGGCATCGGCGTGGGCGGACGGCGGGTCGTCGCCGTCGCCATCATCGGGCTCGCGTCCGCCTTCGCTCGCGGCAGCAAGGGCGGCGCGGGGTTCGGCCGCCGCGTCCGCGCCGGGCTCCGCGCCGGGTCCACGGGCGCCATCCAGCAGCGCGGCGAAGCCGCCGGTTTCGCCGCGCCCGGCGCCACCGCCGCCCTCCGGCTTTCCGGCCGCGGGCCTGGCGGCCGCCGGCGACGCACCGCCAGCGGGAACCGCCCCGGCCATCACGGTGACGGATCCTGCCCGGCGGCCACCCGGCGCCGGGCACCGAGGTCGTCGAGCTCGCGCTGGGTGCGCTGCTCGGCGGCCCGGACCTCGTCGGCGTGGTAGCTGGCCGAAAGCTTCTCCAGCACGTGGGTCTCGCGGCTGGCCAGCATCAGCCGGGCGCGCTCGACCTCGCTGTGCTCGCGGCTGGTATCGACCGCGCGGCTCTGCTGGACGATCGCCTGGTCGAGCCGGGCGCGGAAGGCCAGCCGGTTGGCCAGCAGGGCCGGGTTGGTGACGCTGCCGTCGCCGACCAGTGCGTACTCGTCGGCGTACTGGCGCAGCGCCTCGAGCCGGGACTGCTGCTCGGCGAGCGCCTGCTCGCGGCTGGCCAGCTCGCGCGCGGCCTCGTCCTGGTTCTGCTGCTTCACCCTGAGCAGGGGCTGCAGGCGTTGCGATCGGGTCATCGGAGGCTCTCCTGCGCGGCAGGCGCGGCTTCGGGGTTGGCGGGACGGTCGTCGAGCAGGGTGGCCAGCGCGGCCCGGCTGGACTCGACATCGGCGGCCTCGGCGACGTCCTGGCCGAGGAAGGCCTGGATCGCCGGCCAGCGCGCCAGCGCCTCGTCGACCACCGGGTCGCTGCCGCGCTGGTAGGCGCCGATGGCGATCAGGTCGCGCTGGGTGTTGTAGGCCACCATCAGCTGCTTGAGCTTGCGGATGCGGGCGCGCCACGGCGCGTCGGTGATGTCCTGCATCACCCGGCTGACCGAAACCTCGACGTCGATCGCCGGGTACTGGCCGGAATCGGCGATGCGCCGGGTCAGCACGATGTGGCCGTCGAGGATCGCCCGAGCGGCATCGGCGATCGGCTCCTGCTGGTCGTCGCCCTCGGTCAGCACGGTGTAGAAGGCGGTGATCGAGCCGCTGCCGTCGGCGCCGTTGCCGGCCCGTTCCACCAGGGCCGGCAGGCGTGCGAACACGCTGGGCGGGTAGCCGCGGGTGGTCGGCGGTTCGCCCACCGACAGGCCGATCTCGCGCTGGGCGTGGGCGTAGCGGGTCAGCGAATCCATCAGCAGCAGCACGTCCAGGCCCTGGTCGCGGTAGTACTCGGCGATCGCGGTGGCGCGCAGGGCGCCGTGCAGCCGTGCCAGCGGCGGCCGGTCGGCCGGGGCGGCCACCACCACCGAGCGGCGCATGCCGTCCTCGCCGAGGGTAGCCTCGACAAAATCGCGCACCTCGCGGCCACGCTCGCCGACCAGCCCGACCACGATCACGTCGGCCTTGGTGTAGCGGGTCATCATCCCCAGCAGCGTCGACTTGCCGACGCCGGAACCGGCGAACAGGCCGATGCGCTGGCCACGGCCGATCGGCAGCAGCGCGTTGATCGCGCGCACGCCCACGTCCAGCGACTGGGTGATCGGTTCGCGCATCAGCGGGTTGATGCTTTCCCCGCCCAGCCCGACCCAGCGGTCCGGGCGGATCGGGCCGCGGCCGTCGAGCGGCACGCCGTCACTGTCGATCACCCGGCCCAGCAGGCCTTCGCCGACGGCCACCTCGCCGCGCTTGCGGCTGCTGATCACCCGGGCGTTGGGCAGCAGGCCGGCGATGTCGTCGGTGGGCATCAGGAACGTGCGCTCGCCGGAGAAGCCGACCACCTCGGCATCGATCCAGCGCCCGCCGGCGGTCTCCACCCGCACGTGCGAGCCCAGCGGCGCGCTGCAGCCGGAGGCCTCCAGGGTCAGGCCGACCGCGCGGCGCAGCACGCCTTCCCGGGCCAGGCCCAGTGGCGGCGGCTGCAGGCGGGCCTGCGACAGCCGGGCGGCCAGGCGCAGGTTGCGCAGTTCCTCCCAGTGCTCGGCGGCGATGTTGCCCATTATTCGTCGTCCTCGATCGGCTGGGCCTGGGCCAGCGCGTCCAGGCAGCCCTGCAGGCGCGCGGCCAGGGTGCCGTCCACCCGCACGCTCTCGCTGTGCAGGCGCAGCTCGCCCCGTCCCAGTGCGGTATCGGCGGTCAGCCGCACCCCGCTCAGGCCCGCCAGGTGCGGGGCCAGGGTGCCGAGGTCGTCGGGGTGCAGCCGCAGTTCGATCTCGCGCGAAGTGCTGCCGACCGTGTCCAGCGCCTCGCGGACCAGGTCGGCGAGCAGGGTCGGGTCGGCCTTGTAGGCGCGGCCGAGCAGGGTGCCGGCGATGCGTACCGCCAGTTCACCCAGCGCCTCGGCGACCTCGCCCTCCAGCCGGGCCAGCGGGCGGGTGAAGCCGTCCAGGATGCCCTGCATCTGGGCCAGGGTGCGGCGCACCTCGGCCTCGCCGGTCGCCAGCCCTTCGGCGTGGCCGGTCTGGTAACCGTTGCGGTAGCCCTCCTCGCGCGCGGCCTCCTCCATCGCCTGCAGTGCCTCGACGCTGAGCGGCTCGGGAAGCGGTTCCGGCTCCGGCTCGGGCCGGGGAGGCGGTCGTGGCGCCTCCAGGTCCGGTGCGGTCCAGCGCACCACCTGCAGCTGCGGCGCGGTGGCCGCGCTCATACGAAGGCCTCCTGCTTGGCCGCCAGCTGGATGGTGCCGGCGTCGGCCATGCGGCGGACTTCGGCGAGGATCTCCTTCTGCGCGGCCTCGACCTCGGCCAGCCGTACCGGTCCGCGTGCGTCCATGTCCTCGAGCAGGATCTCGGCCGCACGCTGGGACATGTTGGCGGTGATCTTGTTGCGCACTCCGGCCTCCGCGCCGCGCAGCGCGACCGCCAGCCGGTCGCTGGAGATCTCGCGCAGCACGGTCTGGATCGCCCGGTCGTCGAGGTCGGCCAGGTTGTCGAAGACGAACATCAGGTCGCGGATCTGCGCGCCCAGCGGCTCGTCGATGCGGTTGATCGATTCAAGGATCACCTCGTCCTGGCCGGAATCCATGAAGTTGAGGATGTTGGCCGCCATCCGCACCCCGCCGATCGCCGAGGACTTCAGGTTCTGGTTGCCGGAGAACTGGCGCGCCATCACGTCGTTGAGTTCGTTCAGCGCGTTGGGCGGGATGCCGTCGAGGGTCGCGATGCGCAGCAGGACGTCGGCCCGGACCCGATCGGACAGGCACTTGAGCACTTCGGCGGCCTGGTCCTCGTCCAGGTGCGCCATCACGATGGCGATGATCTGCGGGTGCTCGTTGCGCACCAGTTCGGCGATCGCCCGCGGGTCCATCCACTTCAGGGTGTCCAGGCCGGAGGTGTTGCGGCCGGCCAGGATGCGGTCGATCAGGCTGCTGGCGCGCTCCTCGCCCAGTGCCTGGGTGAGCACGGCGCGGATGTAGTCGTCGGCGCCGGCGCCGATCGCCGCCGGCTGCGCCAGCGAATCGACGAAGTCGTCGAACACCTGGGTGACGGTGTCGCGGGCGACCGCGCTGACCGTGGTCATCGCCATGCCCAGCTTCTGCACCTCGCGCGGGCCCATGTGCTTGAGCACCTCGGCGGCCTGCGCCTCGCCCAGCGAGAGCAGGACCACCGCGGCGCGCTGGGCGCCGGTCAGGGGTTCACGTGCACTGCGGTTGTCACTCATCGTTTTCCATCCAGCTGCGCACCACGTTGGCGACCCGGCGCGGATCGTTGCCGACCGCGGTGCGGGCGACCTGCAGTTTCTCGTCGAAATCCATCGCCGCGTCGGCCGCGGCATCGCGCAGCTTGGCCGGTGCGGGCTCGCGGGTGGCCGACAGGGTCACCGGGATCTCCTCGTCCTCCTCGACCAGGGTCGCGACCGGTGGCGTGGCCTTCGCCGGTCCGCGCGGGCCGAGGATCTGGCGGAACGCCGGGCGCAGCACCGCCAGGATCAGCACCAGTAGGGCGATGCCGCCCAGGGCCACCCGCAGCAGCTCACGGGCGCGCGGGCTTTCCCAGAACGGCGGCCCGGCCGGCACCTCGTCGCCGGCGACCGGGGCGAACGGGGCGTTGACCACCGAGACGCTGTCGCCGCGGCGGGCATCGAAGCCGACCGCCTGCTGGACCAGGCTCTCGATGCGGGCGATCTGCTCGGCGGTGAGCGGGCGGGTGGTGGGCTTGCCGTCCGCGCCGGGCGCGCCGGGGAGGTTGTCGACCAGGACCGCCGCGGTGACGCGGTTGATCCGGCCCGGCGCCTGGCGGGTGTGGGTCAGGGTGCGGTCGACTTCGTAGTTGCGCACCGAGGTGCGCGCGCTGGGGCCGGTGGCGACCGGCTCCGGCAGCGGGTCGGCCGGGGCGGCAGCCATCGCCGCATCGCCCGCCGCCGCAACCGCATCCGGGGTGTTGCTGGCGGTCCCGGGCACCCCGGACGGCGGCGCCGGGCCGCCCTGGCTGGACTCGGAGGTCTGCTCGCTGCGCACGATCCCCGCGTCCGGCCCGTACTGTTCGCGCGCCTGCTCGGTTTCGGCGAAGTCCATGTCCACGCTGACCTGGGCGCTGACCCGCCCGGGGCCGGTCATCGGCGCCAGCAGCTCCTGGATGCGCTGGACGTAGACGCTCTCCTGCCGGCGCTGCTGCTCGAAGCGGCGCGCGCCCATGGCGTCCTCGCTGTCGGGGTCGCTCTCCGACAGCATCCGCCCGAGGTGGTCGACCACCGTGACCCGGTCCGGAGCCAGCATCGGGATCGAATTGGCGACCAGGTGCACGATGGCATTGACCTGGCCACGCTCCAGCGCGGCCCCGCCGACCATGTTCAGCACCACCGAGGCCGAGGCCGGCTGGCGCTCGCGGGTGAACGCACTGGGCTTGGGGATGGCCAGGTGCACGCGGGCCTCGCGCACCGGGCGCAGGGTGGCGATGGTGCGCGCCAGCTCCACTTCCATCGCGTGCTGGTAGCGCGCGCTCTCGACGAACTGGCTGGTGCCGAAGCCCTGGTCGCCCTGGAAGGATTCGAATCCGGCAGTGCTGTTCTCGCCCGGCAGCCCGGCGGCGGCGAGCGCCAGCCGCGCCGGCCCGAGCTGGTCGCTGGGCACCGCCAGCGCCCCGTTGCCGGGCTCGATCCGGAACGGGATGCTGGCCCCGCGCAGCAGGTCCGAGGCCTCCGCCGAAGCCCGGGCATCCTGCCCGGCGAACACCGGCACGTAGTCCGGCTTCTGGGTCCAGAAGAACAGCCACAGCCCCAGCGCGATCGCCGCCGCCGCGATGGCGAACACGCCCAGCTGGCGGACGACCGGGATCTCCTGCAGGGGGCCGAGCTGCTTCAGGCTCTCGGCGGCGTTCTTGGGGAAGGGAATGACGCTCATGGGTTCAGCCGGTCAAAGGGCGAAGGGACGGGTGGGGCGGGGCCTCACACCGGCATGTTCATCACGTCCTGGTAGGCCTGGACCATGCGGTTGCGCACCTCGACGGTGGCGCGGAACGCCACCTGCGACTGCTGCATGGCCACCATCACCCGCGCCAGGTCGGCGTTGGGGTCGCCCATCTCGAAGGCCTTCTGCATCGCCCCGGCGTGGTTCTGCGCCCCGCTGACCCCGTCGATCGCCTTGTTGAGGGTCTCCATGAAACCGGTCCCCTCGGCGCCCTGCACCGCCCCGGCACGCGAGGCGCCGGGATTGAGCAGGCCGGGGTCGATCGCCTTGCCCGGCGCGGCATCGCCGCCCGGCCCATGCGTGCGCATCTCGTGGGCGCGGATCTGGCTGAGGATGGAGGAGATCCCGTCGGTCATGGCCGGGTGCGTGGTCCTGGGTTCACTGCCGGTGAACAGGCAATTCGCGTGCCACGGCGCCGTGGCGGCTTTCCGGCACCCCGTCATCCCCGCGCACGCGTGGATCCATGGACTTTCGGGCTTCGGAGAGGTCGCGGGGGGAGCCGGCTGCTGCGAGGGGGGTGCTCCGCGCTCCTGACGGCATCCATGCCTTTAAGTCGCGGCGCAGGCCATCCATGGCCTGCTCTCCGCACCCCCCCCTCGCAGCATCCGTCTCCCACTCGTGACGCTGCTCCTGCGGGGGCTGGGTGTGGGCTTCGGGAACACCCCCATTACCCGGTGGTGCGGGCCTGGTGACAGGACAGGGGCCCGGGTGCGGCCTGCGGCCTTACCCGGACTACGTGGTGGGGCTCACCACACACACAAACACTCCTCCACCGTCATCCCCGCGCACGCGGGGAGCCATGGCCACGGTGCACTTTCCGGAAGGCGCGCCTCCGAAATCGTCGACACCCGCCCGGAGCCGGCTGCCGTGGTGGGACGGGCCGCCCGACTTCAAAAAGGGCCGAAGGCCCGTCAGGAGGGCGGCCCGTCCCGCCCCGGCGGCCGGCTCCCCCGCGACGTATCCGAAGGACC
>NZ_JAJUWY010000011.1 GCF_021390425.1 Lysobacter sp. GX 14042
TTATTATTGGCTCCAGGATATGTATCAATCTGGTCGAGCCGCCGCATACGAGAACCAATCGACCGGAATCAGTAACTTTCAGTTCGAGCGATTTCTGGACGCCGAGGCAATCGTGCTTCCGGACCTTGGTACCCAGCAGCACGTGGTAGAAATGCTGGCGTCGATCGATGACCGCATCGACAATTTGCGTCAAACCAACGCCACCCTCGAAGCCATCGCCCAATCCCTGTTCAATTCCTGGTTCATGGACTTCGACCCCGTCCGCGCTAAAGCCGATGGTCGCCAGCCCGAAGACATGGACGCCGCCACCGCCGCGCTGTTTCCCAGCGAGTTTGAAGATTCCGAGCTCGGCCCAACTCCGAAAGGTTGGCAGATCGATGAGATCGGAAAGCTGGTGGACTGCCTTGGTGGCGCAACGCCCAGCACAAAGAATGACGCGTTCTGGAACGGAGGCGTTCATCATTGGGCCACGCCAAAGGATTTGTCTGGGCTTGGCAGCCCTGTGCTGATGGATACCGGGCGCAAGCTGACCGACGCAGGCATCGCGAAGATTAGTAGCGGCCTGTTGCCAGCAGGCACCTTGCTCATGTCGTCGCGGGCGCCGATCGGATATCTCGCCATCGCGGCGATGCCTGTCGCGGTGAATCAGGGGTTCATTGCCATGCCACCCGGCGGTCAGTTATCCCCAACGTTCCTGCTGTTCTGGTGCCAGGCCAACATGGAACTGATCGAGCAGAGCGCGAACGGCTCCACATTCATGGAGATCAGCAAGAAGGCGTTCCGCCCGCTCCCCGTCCGTGTTCCGCCTCCCGAACTACTCGAGGCTTTCGAGTGCATTGTGGGTGCGCTCATAGCACGCATTATGGAGAACGAGCGGCACAGACTCTGCCTGGAAGAAGCCCGCGACACCCTTCTCCCCCGCTTGATCTCCGGCCAGCTCCGCCTCCCCGAAATCGAGGGCGTAGTTGACGACGTGTCCGCGTGAAGGGCGCGCCGTATCCGCTCAAAGGCTGCTTTCGGCCAGAAGCGGACACTCAGTTATGGTGACTCATGGTTCTTTCAATGAGTTGGCACAGGGAGCCGGATGATTCGTTCTGACGATGAAATGGTCAACGACTGAGTGGCCCGAGAAATTGCAACGTAAAAGAGCTTCGCCTGGGCTTGACGCTCGTTGGCGAAATGGGCTGCGTCGGGGATGACGACATGATCGAACTCCAGACCTTTCAGCAGTAGTGGGGTCGAAACTGTGCGCTTGGGGAGCTTCCTGCCCGAGTTGCTGACCCGCTGTCGAACACTGAGGGCCGCCACCGCCATAGTGGCCGCACGTCCTGCCGCGAGATCTACGGTCGCGCGCTCGGCGTCCCGCCATAGCTCGTTTCGAAACAGCTTCCACCGCGAGCGTCTACGCGAAAGTATGAACAGCTGTGCGAGTGCACCCGCGCCGTCGCCTTCCCCAAGGCCTGGTACAAGGTCTCGCATCGCTTGCTGGACAGCGTCGTCTTCGGAATCGATCGGCTCTCCTTCTACCGCAGGCTTCTTGTGGAAGCAGTCATCGATGAGCCTGGTGAACGCTTGCAACCGTCCTGTGCAATCGGTCGCTCGGTCCCATGCGGATGCGAAGTCGCGAAGCCGGTTGGCGGCGACTTCTTCGATGGCTTGGTAGCCGCCATTAGCCGCTCTTGCCAGCCGGTAGCAGATCGTCTTGTGGCAATGGATGGCGGCAAAGCTGCCTTCCTTTCCGTCGATGCCGTCGAACAATGTGGCCATGTCAAAGGCATTGTCGGACTCGCGATAGATAATTCGTGGGTCGGACAGGTCGATGGCGTGGCCTCGCATGAGCTTCTCACGAGTCTCCGCGATCCAATGCCCAAGCTCCGGGTTCTTGCCTGCCCAGCGATGGGGCGTTTCAAGTGTGCCTGCAAGAGGGAAGCTTGGATGAATCTCGTGATCCCAACTCAGAGTTGCGCCGGCGAACTCAAAGATTCCCTGCATGGGGTCGCCGAAGATCAAGGTCGGAACGATGCCCGAGAGCTCGATCGCGAGCTGGTGCTGCAAGCCGTGGCAATCTTGATACTCGTCGATCAGGATTCGGTCGTAGGAGGCTGCGACGACTTCGCGGACCGCATTGACCCCGAGGGCCCATGTCGCGCCGCGATAGAGCTGATTCCATTGTTCTCCGGTCTGGGGCATGCCGTCGGATGGCTGAGCCACTCCAGGGAAGGCATGGGCATAGCGCGTGCACCAGCCGGCGATAGTATCGACGGCAACCCTGCTGTGCGTTATTCCCAGCCGCTTCAATCGGGCGCGGATTGCGTGCACCCCTGCATGCGTGTGGGTCAGGATCAGAGCGCGACGCCCCATTGTGGCGACTTTGGCGATGATCTCTGTCTTGCCATGACCAGCGGGAGCAACCACGGCGGCGTTGCCCAGCGCGAACAGATCGACGGCATCAGGCATACATCCAAGCCTCGACTTGGGCGAGTGCTGTAGCCAAGGGGGAAGCGTCGTTTCCAGTGGCAATGCGCCAAACCAAAGGAGCAAGGCCTCGGGCTATGCGTTGATCCTTGAACCACTTCTTGCGTGCTGCAACTTCGGCGATGGCTTCTCGGAGCTGCACACCGTCCATTGCCGAAAAGAACTCCCAAACGTCGAAGTCGCCTCGAATTGTCGCGATGTCTACGTCGGAGATCTTGATGCTGAGGTTGTTGTTGACGGCATCATCGCCACGCACTTCCCGCGCGTAGGTCAGTAACTCTTGGACCATCGGGTCGGTTGACGCCGAGAAGATCGCCTGCTCAGTGTTCAGGCCACCGCCATACTCAAAAATGGGGACCCCTGCCGCCGCCAAGTCGGTGAGAACGGCAGGTGCCAGAGCAGTGTCTGAATCGCGATAAACGGCGGTAGCGTAGCCCAAGCCCGCTAGAGCGAGCGCCATCGAACACGCCTGTTCACCATTGCCGTCGGCGATTGCTGCGCCCAGCTGCTCGATGGGACGATTGCCTCGGCGCGCTGGCCAGTTCTCGCGCAGCCCAAGAAGAAGACCCAGCTCGGTGTTCCCCTCTGTCACCAGGATGCGTCGTGCAAACAGCGCTCTCGGTGTGAAGCGCATGAGCGGTCGGATGGTTTCTGGCGCGCTAGGGCGCGTGACGGCCGTACGCCGCTCCGGCCGTGAAACCTGGACCACTCGCAAGCTGTCCGTACCGGCTTCGCCCAAAGCCACGTCTGAGTGCGTAGTCATGAGGATCTGCCCAGCGGGCTTACGTGCCTCCAGGGACTTGACCTGATCGGCCTTCAGTTGAGCGATAGCTCCGATGATCCGATGGGGTTCGAGCCCGTGCTCGATCTCATCAATAAGCACGATCGCGCCCTCGGCAATCGCGGATTTCTGGATCGCCAGAGTAGTGAGGCGGCGCGTGCCCAGCCCTGCCAAGCGCAGCGGGACACCGCTGTCGTGCAGAGCGATGGAACCTGAAGACAAGCCGGAGCGCCCTAACTCCAACCCAGGCTCGTAAGCGCCCTCGACGTAGGCACCCAAGCCCTTAGCGAACTGCTCGGCCATCTCCGCCGTGTCGGCCAAGGATTCGATGTCGCCCAAATTAGCGCTCGCGCGGGCGGCGCGGTAGGCCTCCGCCAAGCGGGATGCCGCCTCTTTGTTGTCGCCAGTGAGCCTGGACAACACCGAACCTTGGCCCCAAGCCAGGTGCCGGGCGTCATCGCCAGCGAGCCGCACCAGCCCGAACAATGCCCGGTCGCGATTGGACAGCACACGCGAACCCTCGATACGGTCGCACACCAGCTCCCACGCCGGCTCCATCGTGGCGTCGACTGTGAGACGAACAGTCAGCACCGATTCGTCATCTTCTTCGGGCTCGTCGCGCAGGTCTCCGGAAGTCGTCCATCCGCGGATGTATAGCCCTAGTCGCTCGTCGGACTTGAGTGCCTTGGACAGCTCGCCGACCGTGGCTTCGATGACGATGGAATGGGAGGTATCACAGCCCAGGAAGTCGGATTCAGTGAAGGAGAACCAGCGCGACGAGAGCGCCGCCTCGGCCGCGTCAAGCAACGTAGACTTGCCAGAGTCTCCCGCACCGATCAGGCAGCAAAACGGCGAATCTGGAATCCAGTCGAGGGTTGCGATGCCTCGAAAATTCGAAACTTTGAGATGTCGAATCTGCATACGTCCCCTAGTTCATGCTCCAGAGCTTCCACTCCAGGATCAATGCAGGGTACGCCACAGCTTGCAGGGACTCCAATACCAGCAGTTAAAGCCGCACCCTAGAAGCACCCGAATCCGACATCGAATGTTTGCAGTGGGTCGCATCACGTCCATCTTTCAAACATAGGCGAACCCTGACCACCCCCTTCAACAGGAGTTGGTCATGGTAAGCCCTCACACATCTCAGAACCACGAGCCCCGGAACAAGGGAAAGCTGATCGGCCAGAAGGCAAGCTGAAAGACATCTGGGCTATCCGGATCAGGCTTCAACTCGGCCACAAGATCCGCGACCTCGCCCTGTTCAACCTTGCGATTGACTCAAAGCTGCGCGCCTGCGATCTGATGAAGCTCCGGGTATCCGATGTCTCCCATGGCAGCCAGATAGCATCCCGCGCCATGGTGATGCAACAGAAAACGGGGCGACCGGTCCAGTTCGAAATCACCGCGATGACACGTGAAGCCGTCCAGGCTTGGATCCAGAAGGCCGACCTGAGCCCCTCGGACTTCCTTTTCACCAGCCTGGTCACTGACTCACCTCACCTGTCGACGAGGCAGTACGCAAGGATCGTCCATCGATGGGTCGAGGATGCGGGCTGCGAACCCAAACCCAGACTCACCTTGCGCAGCTAATCGGACGTCGGCTTTGGGTCGAAAGCAGCCTCATTCTGTCCACGAATCCGCCAACAATTCCGCCTGCGCAATCACCTTCTCAATCGCCTCCGGATGCTTGTCCGGTGGGTATTTGTGCGTCGCGAGCAGCACCTTGACCATCGCCACCATCTTCGCCCGTGAGTCCTTCCGGTTCTGCCAGTTGATCGTCGCCGAGTTGCGCAGCTTGTCCGTCAGCTCCTGGGCCAGCGCGCGCAGGGTGGGGTGGCCGAGTTCGCGCACGGCGGATTCGTTCTCCGCCAGCGCCTGGTAGAAGGCGAACTCCTCCTCGCTCATGCCGTCGGGCGGGCGTGCTTCGTTGATCTCCCTGGCCAGGCGGATCAACTCCTCGATGACCTCCACCGTGGTCAGGCCGCGGTTCTGGTAGCGGTTGATCGCTTCTTCCAGCCGGGTAGCGAACTCCTTGCCCTGCAGCGCGTTCTTCTGGCCACGTGAGCGGATCTGGTCGGCCAACAGCCGTTCCAGCAGCTCGGCGGCCAGGTTCTTCGTCGGCATTTCCCGGATCTGGGCCAGGAACCGCTCGTCCAGCAGGCTGATGTCCGGCTTCTCCAGCCCCAGCGTGCTGTAGAGGTCGTTGACGCCTTCGACCAGCACGCCCTTGGCCACCAGCTGGCGCAGCGCGGCCTCTTTCTCCAGCCGCGACATGCCGCCGGCCGAGCGGGTCAGCTTGATCAGGCTCACCCGTACCGCCTGGAAGAAGGCGATCTCCTCGCGCACTGCCATGGCCTCAGCCCGGGTGCCGGCCAGGGCCTGCGCCCGGGTGAGCTTGGCGACCTGGTCCAGGTAGGCCCGCACGCCGCGGTTTCGGCCCTTGTCGTCGGATTCTGGATCAAGCTTGAGGATGTGCTCCATCGCCGGCGCCAGCAGCGCCAAGGCCCGTTTCGGATCCTCGAATCCGCTGTAGTCGAAACCTGCGAAGAATTCCTTGCGGATGACGTCGAGCGTATCGAGCAGAATGCCCAGCGCGGCGCCGGAGGTATCCACCGGCTCGCGCTCCGCGCCGCTGTCGCTGGTGTACTGGCGGATGGCCTTCTTCAGCTCCTCGCCGATGCCGATGTAGTCCACCACCAAGCCGCCGGGCTTGCCCTTCCAGATGCGGTTGGTGCGGGCGATCGCCTGCATCAGGCCGTGGCCCTGCATGGGCTTGTCCACGTACAGGGTGTGCACGGGCGGGGCGTCGAAGCCGGTCAGCCACATGTCGCGCACGATCACCAGCTCCAGCGGCACCTCGTTCGGCTTCAGCTCGTCAGGTGACTGCTTGAAGCGCTTCTCCAGCAGCTTGCGGTCGGCCTTGTCGGTGCGGTGCGGCTGGAAGTGCGGCGGGTCGGCCGAGCTGCCGGTCATCACCACCTTGATCCGGCCGCTGTTGATGTCGTCCGAGTGCCAGTCCGGGCGCAGCTTGACGATCTCGTTGTACAGGCGCACCGCGGCCTCGCGCGAGACGGCCACGATCATCGCCTTGCCGGCCACCGATTGCTTGCGCGCCTCCCAGTGCTGCACCAGGTCTTCGGCCAGGGTTGTCATCCGGCCATCGGCCATGGCCAGCGCTTCCAGCCGGGTATGGCGGCTGGCGGTGCGGTCCTGCTCGGCCTCGTCCTCGTCGACTGTAGCGTCAAGGAACTCGTCCATCAGCGCCTGCTTCTCGGCCTCGTTGAAGCGCAGCTCGATGATCCGGGACTCGTAGCTGACCGGCACCACCGCCTCGTCTTCCTGGGCGGCGATCATGTCGTAGACGTCGACGTAGCTGCCGAAGACCGCTTCGGTATCGCGGTCGTCCAGGCTCACCGGGGTGCCGGTCATGCCCAGGTAGATGGCCTTGGGCAGTGCGTCGCGCATGTACTTGGCCAGGCCGTATTTGGTCTGGCCGGTCTTGGTATCCATGTCGGCGCGGAAGCCGTACTGGGTGCGGTGCGCCTCGTCGGCGATCACCACCACGTTGTCACGCTTGCACAGCACCGGCACCGAAGTCTGGCCCGGCTCGGGCGCGAACTTGTTGATGGTGGTGAAGAACACGCCGCCGGCCTGAACCTCGGACAGCATCCGGCGCAGGTCCTCGCGGCTGTCGGCCTGCACCGGCGTGGCGCGCAGCGACCAAGCGCTGTCGGCGAAGGTCTCGTAGAGCTGGCCGTCGAGGTCGTTGCGGTCGGTGACCATCACCACGGTCGGGTTGCGGAACTCCGGCCGGTCGCGCAGCGCCATCACGTAGAACAGCGCCAGCAGCGACTTGCCCGAGCCCTGGGTGAACCAGATCACCCCGCCCTTGCCGTCCTTGCGCTGGGTGAGCGCCTCTACCGCACGCTCCACCGCCTTCTTCACCCCGTGGTACTGGTGCCACTGGGCGATGATCTTGAAGCTGGTGCCGCCGTCGGCCCCGCCGTAGGCGACGAAGCCGCGGAAAAAATCCAGCAGCGTCGCGGGCTTGAGCAGGCCGCGCATCAGTACTTCCAGCGCCAGCTGCTCCTTGCCGACCTTCTTTCCATCCAGCAGCCGCCAGCGCGAGTAGCGCGACAGGTCCGCGCTCAGCGAGCCGTAGCGCGCGACCGTGCCATCGGAGACCACGTTGAGCAGGTTGAACCAGAACAGCTGCGGGATTTCGGCCTTGTAGTTCTGGATCTGGTTCCAGGCGGCCACATGGTCGGCATTGAGATCGGCCGGGTTCTTCAGCTCGATCACTACCAGCGGCAGGCCGTTGACGAACAGCACGATGTCGGGCCGCCGCAGCTTCGCGCCCTGCACGGTGAACTGGCGGACGGCCAGCAGGTCGTTGTCGCCGCTGAAGTCGATCACCGGGACCCGCAGGACCTCCCGTCGGCCATCGCTTGCGGTGCGCTCAAGGGGCACGCCGTTTCGCAGCCAGTCGTAGACCTCGCGATTGCCGTCGACCAGGGACTGGTGGCCGTAGCCGGCGACCTTGGCGACCACGGCGTCGACTTCGGCTGCCGACAGTGCCGGGTTGAGGCGCGTGGCGGCCTCTTGCAGCCGGGGAGCCAATACGACTTCGGACCAGCGCTCGCGCGCCTGGAGCTCACCACCGGGTGCGACCGCCTCACCTTCCATGACCGTCCAGCCCACGCTGGCCAGCCAGTCCAGACAGGCGTCTTCGAGGTGGTTTTCCTTCATGCCCGGCGCCGCTCCAGCTTTCCCCTCCGGGCAGTATGCCGCCGAACGATTTGGGCGTTGGTGGACCACGTGAATAAACGGTACATTCGCCGCATGCTGTGCGGTGAATGTGTGGCATATTCGCCGCATGAGCACCGGAAGCCCTTGGATCTGGCAGCAGAGCGGCTGGCCCGAGCTGACCTTCGACGCGGCGGCGCTGGCGCTGCCGCTCGAAACGGTGGCCCAGGCCATCGGCAGGTTGCATGGGCGGGTCGGAGTGCTGCATGACGCCGACCGTGACCGGGCCGCCCTGGCCGGACTGATGCACGACGTCATCGAATCCAGCGCGATCGAAGGCGAGCGCCTGGACGTGGAGGCGGTGCGCTCTTCTCTCGCCCGCCGCCTGGGCGTGGACATGGGCGGAGCGGCGCGCATGGACCGGCACGCGGACGGCGTGGTGGAGATGACCCTCGATGCCACGCGCAACGCCGGCGCGCCACTGACGGCCAAGCGGTTGCAGGCGTGGCAGGCGGCGCTGTTCCCCACCGGTCGGAGCGGCCTGTCTGAAATACGCGTGGGGCAATGGCGCGATGACGGCGACGGCCCCACGCAGGTGGTGTCCGGGCCCATCGGCAGGCAGCGGGTGCACTTTGAAGCGCCGCCCGCCGCGGTGCTCGACGGGGAAGTCGCGAAATTCCTGGAGTGGGTGGAGGCGCCTTCGGGCACGCCCGGAATCCTGAGGGCCGGCCTGGCGCACCTCTGGTTCGTCACCCTGCATCCTGTCGATGACGGGAACGGCCGCGTCGCACGCGCCGTCGGTGACCTGATGCTGTCCCGCGCGGATGGCGAACCCTATCGCTACTACAGCCTGTCCGCGCAGATCCAAGCCGAGCGCAACGCGTACTACGACATCCTGGAGCGGACCCAGCGCGGCGGCCTGGACGTCACTGCGTGGCTGTCGTGGTTCCTGCGTTGCCTTCTGCGCGCGGTGCGACGATCCGACGCGGAGCTCGACCGGGTCCTGGCCAAGGTCCTGTTCTGGCAGCGCGTGGCGGATGTACCGTTGACCGGACGCCAGGTAAAGGCGCTCAACAAGGTTCTCGACGAATTCGAGCAGCCGGTGACCAACCGCAAGTGGGCGGCGCTGACGCGTACCTCATCCGACACCGCCCTGCGCGACCTGCGCGCGCTGGTGGAAGCGGGGGTCCTGGAGCGCGCCGATACGGGAGGGCGCTCCTCTGCGTACTGGCTGAAGGGGATACCGCCCCCACGCGCGGAAGACTGACGCCGGACCACCACGCCGGACACAAAAAAACCCGCGAAAATCGCGGGCTTGCGTGGGTTCCCGTGGATGGTGGCTATGGGTGGACTCGAACCACCGACCCCAGCATTATGAGTGCTGTGCTCTAACCGGCTGAGCTACATAGCCATGGGAACCGGCAATTTTCCGCCTCCCGGCCCCGGCTGTCAATTGCCAGTTGCAATGCCGGCTGACCCGGCGGGTCTTGCCTTGCTGCCCACGGGGCCCCGTGGCAGAGTCGATCGCAGGTGACGCTTCGGGAGTTCGCGTCGTGATCGATCCGGACGGCTTTCGGCCCAACGTGGGCATCGTGCTGATGCACGGCGACGGGCGCCTGTTCTGGGCGCGGCGGGTGCGGCGTGACGGGTGGCAGTTCCCGCAGGGCGGGATGAACACCGACGAGACGCCGGTCGAGGCGATGTACCGCGAATTGCACGAGGAGACCGGGCTGCTGCCGCGGCACGTTGAGGTGCTCGGGGCGACGCCGGGCTGGTTGCGTTACCGGCTGCCGGAGCGGTCGATCCGCCGGCACGAACGGCTGGTGTGCATCGGCCAGAAGCAGGTGTGGTTCCTGTTGCGGCTGACCGGTTGCGAGGGCGACGTGCGCCTGGACCTGACCGACACCCCCGAGTTCGACCACTGGCGCTGGGTGGACTTCTGGTACCCGGTGGAGCACGTGGTGATGTTCAAGCGCGGGGTCTACGCGCGCGCGCTGCGGCACCTGGCCCCGTTCGCGCGGCAGGTGGCCGGCGATGGCGCGGTCCCGCCGCCGCGTCCGGACCTGCCGGGTATCGGCCGTGACCGGCCCAGGGCACGCGCAGGCGGAGGCGGTTTCCAGCGCGTTGCCCGTGGTTAATTGACAATCATTCGCATTGGTAGTGGAATGGCCCGGCAGCGATCCGGGCTGCGCCAGTGCCTTCTGCCGTGTACGTCTGCATCTGCAACGCCGTAACCGACCATGACATCCGCGCCGCCGCCGAGGCCGGCTGCACCAACCTGGCCGGGCTGACCATGCGCACCGGGGCGGGCGCCTGCTGCGGCAGCTGCGTCGAGTCCGCCACGCAGGTGCTGGCCGAGGCCCGCGCGGCCATCGAACTGCCGCTGGTCCTGCTCGACCGGGCGGCCTGATCCACACCGGTCCCGCCGCTGCCTGGTCCGCCGGACCGGCGCTGCCCGCCCATGCGGATGCACCCGATTCGCGTTCCGTCATTGCTTTGCGAACGTCGCTAGAGTGGGGCAATTCCACTGCGACGGAGCACGGTCATGAAGGGCGATCCCAAGGTCATCGGCTATCTCAACAAGGCGCTCTACAACGAGCTGACCGCCATCAACCAGTACTTCCTGCACGCCAAGATGCTGAAGAACTGGGGCCTGAAGGAACTCGCCGAGCACGAGTACCACGAGTCGATCGACGAGATGAAGCACGCCGACCAGCTTGCCGATCGGATCCTGTTCCTGGAGGGGCTGCCGAACTTCCAGGCACTGGGCAAGCTGCGCATCGGCGAGGGACCGCGCGAGATCATGGAGTGCGACCTGGCGCTCGAGATGGACGCGGTGCCGCTGCTGCGCGAGGCGATCGCCTATTGCGAGAGCGTCAGTGACTACGTCAGCCGCGACCTGTTCTCCGACATCCTCGAGTCGGAGGAGGAGCACATCGACTGGATCGAGACCCAGCTGGAGCTGATCGCCCGGATCGGAGAGCCGAATTACCTGGCGCAGCAGATCAGGGATTGAGGCCGGGCTTGCGGCGGAACACCAGGCGCCACAGGCACCACAGCAGGGCGGCTATCGCCAGGGTGACCAGCGCGGCCAGCGACAGGGCGACCCACGGATGGGCGAACACCAGGGCCAGGCCGCCGACCACGGCCACGTCCTCGCCGACCGAGGCGGTCCAGTTGCTGAGCGGTTCGGGCGAGGTGTTGATCACCGCCCGTGAACCGGCTTTCAGCACGTGGCTGCCCAGTGCCACCACGGCGCCGGTCAGCATCGCCCCGCCGCCCAGCTCGCCGTCGGGCGACAGCGTGGCCGCCGCCAGGAAGGCGCCCGCCGGGACCCGGGCCAGGGTGTTGAACAGGTCCCAGGCGGAGTCCACGCCCGGGATCTTGTCGGCGAAGAATTCCACTGCCGCCAGCAGGCCGCACAGGCCGAGCACCCAGGGCGAGGTGGTGGCCTCCAGCGCCTGTGGCAGGTCCAGCCAGCCGAAGTACCCGGCCAGGCCGACGCCGAACACCGTCAGGTAGGCGCGCACGCCGGCGAGCCAGGCCAGCACCACGCCAATTGCGAACAGGTGCGCATCCGTCATGGCGCAAACCCCGTAGACTCGGGCCCCGAGTATATGGGGACCGCGGGCGCGCATGCGCCCCCGTGCACATGGACATACCCGGGGAAATCCAACGCTACCAGGTGGTGCGGCAAGCGCCGCGCCGCCGCCTGTTGCGGCCCGCGCTGGCCTGCGGCTGGGTGCTGAGCCTGGTCGCCGCGTGGGCGGCGGCCAGCTGGCACGCCGCGCCGGTGCAGGCGCTGGCGATTCCCGGCACCGGGGCCGCGGCGCTGCGCGGGGAACTGCAATCGGCCACCGCCGAGGTCGAGCGGCTGCGCCAGCAGCACGTGCTGCTGGAGAGGTCCGACCAGGTCAGTCGCGCCGCCAACCGCGCGATCCAGCAGGAGCTCGCCGAGCGCGAGGGCGAGATCGCCCGGCTGAAGGCGGACCTGGCGTTCTACGAGCGCATCGCCGCCGGGGACGCACCGCGCCAGGACCTGAACGTGCACTCGGCGGAGTTCAGCCCGCAGGCCGGTGGCAGCTGGAACTACGACATCGTGCTGACCCAGGGCATCGAGCGCGCCTCGGCCAGCCGCGGCCAGCTGCGCTTCACCATCGAAGGGGTGCAGGACGGGCGCCTGGCCAGTCTCGACTGGAACACCCTCCACCAGCGCGAGGACGCCCCGGCGCAGTCCTTCGCCTTCCGTTACTTCCAGCGCCTGCACGGCAGCGTGATGCTGCCCGACGGCTTCACGCCGCAGCGGGTGCGGGTATCGCTGCGTGGCCCGGACACCAGCCTCGAGCAGGCCCTGGCCTGGGTGCAGCCCAATTCCCGAGGGGATGCCTGAATGTTCAAGAGCAACAAGCCGATCGCGGTCGATGGCCCGGTCGAGACCCTGATCGGCCCCAAGGTCGTGCTGCAGGGGGACCTGCACTTCGACGGGGGCCTGTACATCGAGGGACGGGTGGTCGGACGGGTGATCGCCGGCGAAGACGCCAAGGCGATCGTCACCCTGGCCGAGGGCGGCAGCATCCAGGGCGAGGTCCGCGCCCCGGTGGTGGTCATCAATGGCCAGGTCGACGGCGACATCCACGCCAGCGGCCGGGTCCAGTTGGCGCCCAAGGCGCGGATCACCGGCGACGTGCATTACCAGGTGGTGGAGATGGCCGCCGGCGCGGTGCTCACCGGGCGGCTGGTCCATGCCGCGCACGACGCGCTCCGGGACACGGCGGAACCTGAAGCAAGGGCGAACCTCACCGCGGTTTCCGGCTGACCCTCACGCCGGTCGGGGTAGTCTGGGCGCCGGTCCACACCCGGTGCCCCGATGGCCGTCCCGCCACCTGGACAACCCGAACCCGAGAATTCCGCGCCACCGGCAGGCGAGCCCGTGTCGGGCGCCTTCGTGTCCCTGCGGGCACTGGCGATCGCCGCCGGGGTGCTGTTGCTGGCGCTGCTGTTCGGACTGTGGGGCGTGTGGCGCACGTTCTCGCCGGCCGCCGGCGACCTGCGCGGCGAACTCGCGCGTGCCGAGCGCCAGCTGGAGCAGGCCCGCACCGAACTGGCCGGCGAGCAGCAGAAGAGCGCGACCCTGTCACGCTCGGACCAGATCAGCCGCGACGCGAACCGGGAGCTGCAGGGCGCCCTGGCGGTGCGCGACGAGGAAATCGCCGGCCTGCGGGCGGACGTGGCCTTCTACGAGCGGCTGGTCGGCTCCACCAGCCAGCGCCGCGGCCTGAGCGTGCACGCCATCCGCATGCAGCCGCAGAGCGACAGCGCCTGGCATTTCGACACCACCCTGACCCGCAACCTCGACCGCGAGGTGGTCAGCGAGGGTCGCCTGAGCCTGTCGATCGAGGGATCGCAGGGCGGGCGGCTGCAGACCCTGGAGTGGAACCAGCTCCGCCAGCAGCCCGATGCCGAAGGGGTGGAGTTCTCGTTCCGCTATTTCCAGCAGGTGAGCGGCGATGTGTTCCTGCCCGCGGGCTTCGAGCCGGTGCGGGTGAACGTCCACCTGCGTCCGCAGTCGGGGCCTGATGTCGAGCAGTCCTTCACCTGGGCCGACGCGACGCGGGCGCAGGCCGGCCAGGGTCCGCGGGCGGTGGAATGAACCATCCACGGGATGGTGCTTGAATGGCGCCGGCGCGCGCCCCATGCTGACGGGATGGAAAGCCAGATCGTCCCCCTGCCCGGCGTCGACGACGCGCCCGACTACCACGCCATCGAGCGCCCGCTCGAATTCACCCCGGCCGCGGCGGCCAAGGTCGCCGAACTGGTGGCCAGCGAGGGCAACCCGGCGCTCAAGCTGCGGGTGTTCATCCAGGGCGGCGGCTGCTCGGGCTTCCAGTACGGCTTCGAGTTCGATGAAGAGCGCGCCGAGGACGACCTGGGCGTGGACACCGACGGCGTCACCCTGCTGGTCGACCCGCTGAGCCTGCAGTACCTGATGGGCGCGACGGTGGACTACACCGAGAGCCTGCACGGGGCCCAGTTCGTCATCCGCAACCCGAACGCGAAGACCACCTGCGGCTGCGGTTCCTCGTTCGCCGCGTGAGTGCGGACCGCGCGCCGTTCGGGTTCATCGGCGGCGGCGCGTTCGCCATCGACGGCCCGCTGATCCCGGTTGCCGACGATCCCGCCTGCACCGGCGCGCTCGACCGTGCCGACGCATTGCGCGCGGACCCGGAGGCGCTGTCACGCCTGTGGCAGGACGGCCGGGTGCTGCTGGTCGACGCCGAGGGCCGGGCATTGTCCGTCGGCGATGCGCCGTATGCCCCGCGCGGCGGCGAGCTCAGCCGGGGCCCCGGTGGCCCGGGCGCGGCGATCTTCCTCGGCCTGGACGGCGACGGCACGGCCTGGTTCGCACTGGATGCCGCGCTGGTCGCGGTCGATGCCCCGGAGCGGACCGACGTGCGCACCGCTGCCGCCTCCTGGTCGGCGTTCCACGCCGGCGTATTCGCCCAGGCCCGCGCGCTGCTGCACTGGCGCCGCAGCCATCGCCACTGCGGCATCTGCGGCGCGACCCTCGGCCACGAGCGCGCCGGCTGGCTGGGGCGCTGCAGTGGCTGCAAGCGCGAGCACTACCCGCGCACCGACCCGGCGATCATCGCCGCGGTGACCGACGGCGAGCGCCTGCTGCTCGGGCGCCCGTCGAGCTGGGTGCCGCGGCGCTACTCGCTGGTGGCCGGTTTCGTCGAACCGGGCGAGACCCTGGAGCAGACCGTGGCCCGCGAGGTACTGGAGGAAACCCGGGTGCGCGTGCGTGCCTGCCGCTACCTGGGTTCACAGCCGTGGCCGTTCCCCGGTCAGTTGATGCTCGGCTTCATGGCGCTGGCGCACCCGGACGAGCCGCAGGTGTTCGACGAGCTCGAGGACGCCCGCTGGTTCGGCCCGGCCGAGGTCCGCCGGGCGCTGGAGCGCGAGCACGCCGATGACGGCACCGGGCCGACCCTGCCGCCGCGGGTGTCGATCGCGCGCTGGCTGATCGAACACTGGCTTGCCGCTGTCGGGGGATAGCATCCGTCCATGGCCCTGACCCTGATCGCCACCGTCCTTGCGCTGGTGCTTGGCCACCTGGCGCCCGGCCTGGCCGCGCGCGTGCGCAATCATCGCTGGTTCGGCCGCTGGCTGGCCTGGCTGGCCTCGCAGCGGGTGCTTGCCGACGCCTGGCGCAGCGGCTGGGGCGTGCTGCTGGCGGTCGCGCCGCCGCTTTTGCTGGTGGGACTGTTGCAAACCCTGTTTGCGGGCACCGCCTGGGGCCTGGGTGGCCTCCTGTTCGGACTGGCGGCGCTGTTCCATGCCTGGGGGCCGCGCGACCTGGACCGTGATGTCGAGGCGGTCGTCGACGGGCCGGACCCGCTCGCCCGCCGCCACGCCGCCGCCCGGCTGTCGGACAACGGCATCGCCCCGGGCGATGCCGATGCCCTGGTCACCGCGGTGTTTCGCAATGCGCTGCGGCGCTGGTTCGGCGTGCTGCTGTGGTTCCTGCTGCTGGGACCGGTAGGTGCGGTCGGCTACCGCCTGGTGGTGCTGCTGGCGGCGGCCGCCGCCGGCGGCCGGCTGCCGGCCGGGACCGCGCGCGGCGCGCGCGCCGTGTTGCGCTGGCTCGAATGGCCGGTCGCGCAACTGCTCAGCTTCACCCTGGCCCTGGTCGGCAGCTTCGACCGGGTGATCGGTGCCTGGCGCGAGGCTGGTGGTGCCGGGTTCCGGTTGGACCCGGGCTTCCTGGGCGCCGCGGGCCGCGCCGCGGTGGCCAGCGAGTTGGCCTGGGACGGCACGCCGCCGTCCGCGCCGGGCGCCGATCCGTACGAAGGGGAGGGCGGCCTGCTGCGCGCCGGCAAGGCGATGACCCTGGTGTGGCGCTGCCTGCTGGGATGGCTGGTGGTGCTGGCGCTGTTCGTGATCGCCGGGTTCGTGAGCTGACCCTGACATCCGTCGTGCCCGCGTAGGCGGGCATCCGCTGAATCCCTTCATGCCCGCGTACGCGGGCATCCATGGACGTGTGCGGGGGATCTTCGGGACCGTGGTTTCAGGCGCGCCGGGGGGTTACGGGGCGTTGGCGCGGAGGGTGCGGACCCGGGTTTCCAGTTCGGCTGCGCTGGTGGTTGCACCGTCTACGGGTGGGGCGGCCACGACCTCGATGCGGGCGCGGAGGCGGCGCGGCAGGCGCATGCGGCCCAGCCGGCCGTCGCGGCGGCTCCACATGCTGGCCCACATGCCGCGCAGGGCCATGGGCACCACCGGGACCGGGCGCCGTTCGAGGATCTTCTCCACGCCGGACTTGAATGCGGCGATATCGCCATCCTTCGTCAGCGCGCCCTCCGGGAAGATGCCCACTACCTGGCCGTCGGCCAGCGCGGCGTCGATCTCCTCGAACGCGCGCCGCATCAGCGCCGGGTCCTCCTTCGCCCCGGCGATCGGGATCGCCCTGGCGGTGCGGAAGATCCAGCGCAGCACCGGGATGTTGAAGATCCGGTGGTACATGACGAAGCGCACCGGCCGCGGGATGCTCGCTGCCAGGATCAGCGCGTCCATGTAGCTGACGTGGTTGCACACCACCAGCGCCGGGCCTTCCTCCGGCACGTGGTCGATGCCCGAGGCGCGCAGCCGGTACAGCGTGCGCACCAGCACCCAGCTCAGGAAGCGCATCAGGAACTCGGGTACCAGGGTGAAGATCCAGGCCGCCACCAGCGCGTTGGCGATCGCCAGCGCCAGGAACAGCTGCGGCACGCTCCAGCCCAGCCAGCGTTGGGTCGCCAGCCCGGCCAGCGCGCCGGCGACGATGAAGCCCGAGTTCTGGATGTTCAGCGCGGCGAACACCCGCGCCATCTCCGTGCGCGGGGTGCGGCTCTGGATCAGCGCGAACAGCGGCACCACGAAGAAGCCGGTGAACACGCCGATGCCCAGCAGGTCGATGATGATGCGGCTGCTGCCTTCCGCCGCTAGGAATCCCGCCACGTCCAACCCGCCCGCGGGCGCGGCGCCGGGCCGGGCGAAGTACAGGTCGAGCATGAAGGCGCTCATGCCGAACGCCCCCAGCGGCACCAGGCCGATCTCCACCGTGCGCGCGGAGAGCTTCTCGCACAGCAGCGAACCGGTCCCGGTGCCGATGGAGAACAGCGCCAGGGCGAGGATGTACAGCGTCGCCGAGCCGCCCAGGTTGGCCTCGGCGTAGGCCGGCAGCTGGCTGGTGACCACGGTGCCGAAGAACCAGAACCAGGAGACCCCCAGCACCGCGTTGCGCACCGCGCGCTGCTTCTTCGCCAGCCGCAGCACCGCCAGCGATTCGGGGAGCGGGTTCCAGTTGATCTTCAGACCCGGCATCCCGGCACCGGCGGGTGGGATCGCCCGGCTGACCAGGTGCCCGGTCACCGCCAGCGCGACCAGCGCCCCGCCGGCAACCCAGCGCCCGTGCTCGCCGGCCACCGCGAAGATCGAGCCGCCGGCGATCATCCCCAGCAGGATGGAAATGGAGGTGCCCATCTCGACCAGGCCATTGCCGCCGGTCAGCTCGCGCGGCTGCAGCACCGCCGGCAGCATCGAGTACTTCACCGGCCCGAACAGCGTCGACTGCACCCCGGTCAGGAACAGCGCCACCAGCAGCACGCCCATGCTGGTGGTGGCAAAACCGATCGCCGCCAGCGACATGATCGCGATCTCCATCGCCGTGGTGAGGCGGATCAGCGTGGCCTTCTCCAGCTTCTCGGCGAACTGCCCGGCGATCGCCGAGAACAGGAAGTAGGGCAGGATGAACAGCGCCGGCGCCAGGTTGGCGTACAGCGCCATGTCCGGCCCGGACACGCCCAGCCAGAACAGCATGCCAATGATCGCCTGGCGGTAGACGTTGTCGTTGAACGCACCCAGCGACTGGGTCAGGAAGAACGGCAGGAAGCGGCGCTGGCCCAGCAGCGCGTACTGGTTGTTGGCCATCGGCCGAGGCTACCGGCCTTCGCGCCCGATTGCCCGCCAGCCGATGTCGTGGCGGTGGAACTCGCCATGCCAGGAGATCCCGGCGACCGCCTCGTAGGCGCGCCGCTGGGCCTGGGCGACGTCCCCGCCCAGCGCGCAGACGCACAGCACCCGGCCCCCGGCGGTGACGGCCTGGCCGTCCACCAGCCGGGTGCCGGCGTGGAAGACCTTGCTGTACTCCGGTTCCGGCACGTCCCAGCTGCCGATCGGATCGCCGGTGCGCGGGGTGCCGGGGTAGTTCTCCGCGGCCATCACCACCCCGAGGCTGGCGCGCGGGTCCCAGTCGGCATGGACTTGGTCCAGCCGGCCGTCGATCGCGGCCTCGACCAGGTCCAGCAGGTCCGAGCGCAGCCGCATCAGTACCGGCTGGGTTTCCGGATCGCCGAAGCGGACATTGAACTCGATGACCCTGGGGGCGCCGTCGGCTCCGATCATCAGCCCGGCGTAGAGGAAGCCGGTGAACGGCACGCCGTCGGCGGCCATGCCGCGCACGGTCGGCTCGACCACCTCGCGCATGATCCGCGCGTGCATCGCGGGCGTGACCACCGGGGCGGGGGAGTAGGCGCCCATGCCGCCGGTGTTGGGGCCGGTGTCGCCGTCGCCGACCCGCTTGTGGTCCTGGCTGGTGGCCATCGGTAGCGCGGTGCGGCCGTCGACGATGGAGATGAAACTGGCCTCCTCGCCGTCGAGGAATTCCTCGACCACCACCCGCGCGCCGGCCGCGCCGAAGGCATTGCCGGCGAGCATGTCGCGCACCGCGATCTCCGCCTCCTCCAGGGTCATCGCCACGATCACGCCCTTGCCGGCCGCCAGCCCGTCGGCCTTGATGACGATCGGCGCGCCCTGTTCGCGGACGTGGGCGAGCGCGGCCTCGACGTCGGTATGCACCGCATAGTGCGCGGTGGGGATGCCGTGGCGGGCCAGGAAATCCTTGGCGAACGCCTTGCTGCCTTCCAGCTGCGCGGCGGCCGCGGTCGGCCCGAAGATGCGCTGGCCGGCGGCGCGGAAGCGGTCGACCACCCCGGCCACCAGCGGGGCCTCGGGCCCGACCACGGTCAGGGTGACGCCTTCGCGTCCGGCCAGCTCGAGCAGGCCGTCGATGTCGGTGGCGGCCACCTCGACATTGCGGCACTTGCCTTCTGCGGCGGTGCCGGCATTGCCGGGGGCGACCAGGACCTCGCTGATCCGGGGCGACTGCGCGAGCTTCCAGGCGAGGGCGTGTTCGCGGCCGCCGCCGCCGATGACGAGGATCTTCATGCGCCGGGATTCTACCGGCCGGGCACGTCGTTGCGCTCCACTTGACCGACCCGGGTGCGGCCTTTGGCCTTGCCCGGGCTACGATGCCGCGGCCCTGTCTTTCCTTGCATCCAATGAATCCAATCCTTGCGCTGATCGAGACCGCACTCGGCCCTGTGGTGGGCCTGGTCAACGGCGTGCTGTGGAACTACGTGCTGGTCTACGGCCTGCTCGGGGTCGGGGTCTTCTTCACCCTGCGCCTGCGCTTCCTGCAGCTACGCCGCCTGCCGCACATGTTGCAGGTGATCGGCCGTGGCACCGCGGGCGATGCCAGCGGCATCTCGCCCTTCCAGGCGCTGTGCACCAGCCTGGCCTCGCGCGTGGGGACCGGGAACCTGGCCGGGGTGGCGATCGCGCTGGGCGTCGGCGGGCCCGGTGCGCTGTTCTGGATGTGGTGCACGGCGGTGGTCGGCATGGCGACCGCCTATGCCGAGAGCGCGCTGGCGCAGCTGTATAAGGTCCGCGACAGCGACGGCCAGTACCGCGGCGGCCCGGCGTACTACATGACGCTGGGATTGAAGAAGCGCTGGATGGGCATCGTGTTCGCGGTCTCGCTGTTGCTGACCTACGGGCTGGTCTTCAGCAGCGTGCATGCCAACGCCATGGCCCAGGCGCTGGGCGACGCGTTCGGCTTCAGCCGCGGGCAGATCGCCACCGGACTGGTGGTGTTGACCGCGGTGATCATTTTCGGCGGGCTGCGCTCGGTGGCCCGCTTCGCCGAATGGGCGGTGCCGTTCATGGCGGTGGCCTACCTGGGGTTGGCGCTGTGGGTGGTCGCCACCCACCTGGCCGAGGTGCCGGCGGTCCTGTCGCTGGTGCTGCGCAGCGCGTTCGGGCTGGAGCCGGCGGCGGGCGGCATGCTGGGCGGCATCGCCGCGGCGATGCTCAACGGGGTCAAGCGCGGGCTGTATTCGAACGAGGCCGGCATGGGCAGCGCGCCCAACGTTGCCGCCGCCGCGACGCCGGTGCCACACCATCCGGCCAGCCAGGGCCTGGTGCAGTCACTGGGCGTGTTCATCGACACCCTGCTGATCTGCAGCGCGACCGGCTTCGTGATCCTGCTGTCGGGCGTGGCCGGCGATGGCCACGACGGGGTGCGGATGACCCAGGAGGCGATGACGGTGTTCTTCGGTGGCGCGGGAACCTACTTCGTCGCGGTCGCGATGTTCTTCTTCGCCTTCACCACCATCCTGGGCAACTACACCTATGCCGAGAACAACCTTCTGTACCTGGGCGGCGGCAAGGCCGGGTTGCTGGTGCTGCGGCTGGCGGCGCTGGCGGTGATCGTCTGGGGCGTGTACTCGAAGGTGCAGCTGGTCTGGGATGCCGCCGATGCGGCGATGGCGGTCATGGCCTCGATCAACCTGGTGGCGATCGTGATGCTGTCCGGGGTGGTGGTGAAGCTGACGCGGGATTACGACCGGCAGCTGGATGCGGGCACCTCGCCGCGGTTCCACATCGCCGAACACCCGGAACTGGGCGACGGCGTGGACCGGGAGATCTGGCGGGAGCGTTGAGATTCCGGCGCAATACGCCTTTGGCTATTGCGCCGCATGCCTAGTGCCGGAAATGCCGGATGCCGGTGAACACCATCGCAATCCCATGCTCGTCCGCGGCGGCGATCACCTCGTTGTCGCGCATCGAGCCGCCCGGCTGGATCACCGCCCTGATCCCCGCGGCTGCCGCGGCATCGATGCCGTCGCGGAACGGGAAGAACGCATCGCTCGCCATCACCGCGCCCGGCACCGCCAGGCCGGCCTCTTCGGCCTTCAGCCCGGCGATCTTCGCCGACACCACCCGGCTCATCTGCCCGGCGCCGACCCCGACGGTGCGCCCGTCCTTCGCATAGACGATCGCGTTGGACTTCACGTACTTGGCCACCCGCCAGGCGAACAGCAGGTCCGACAGCTGCGCCTCGTCCGGCGCCACCCTGGTCACCACCTTCAGCTCGTCGCGGGTGACCTCGCGGTTGTCGCTGGCCTGCATCAGCAGGCCGGAGCCGACGCGCCTGACGTCGAAGTTGTTGCGGCCCTCGCCGTGCGGGATCTCCAGCACCCGCACGTTGGCCTTCTTCGATGCGTATTCGAGGGCGGCCGGCTGGTAGCCCGGCGCGATCAGCACTTCGACGAACTGGCGGTCGAGGATCGCCTTCATGGTCGCCGGGTCGAGCGTGCGATTGAAGGCGATGATGCCGCCGAAGGCCGAGGTCGGGTCGGTGGCGAAGGCCGCCTCGTAGGCCTCGCCGTTTCCGGCGCCGACCGCCACCCCGCACGGGTTGGCGTGCTTGACGATCACGCAGGCGGGGGCGTCGAACTGGCGCACGCACTCCCAGGCCGCATCGGCGTCGGCCAGGTTGTTGAAACTCAACTCCTTGCCCTGCAGCTGGCGGAAGGTCGCCAGGGTGCCGGGGACCGGCCAGCGGTCACGGTAGAAGGCGCCGGCCTGGTGCGGGTTCTCGCCGTAGCGCAGGTCCATGACCTTGGTGAAGCTGCTGTTGTTCTGCGCCGGGAACAGCCCCTGGCTGCCGTCGTCGCGCAGCGAGGACAGGTGGTTGCTGATGCAGGCGTCGTAGAAGGCGACGTCGTTGAATGCCGCCACCGCCAGTTCGAAGCGGGTCCGGCCCGACAGCGCGCCGTCGCCGGTTTCCAGCTCGGTGGTGATCGCCGGGTACTGCGCCGGGTCGGTGGCGACCGCGACCCGGGCGAAGTTCTTCGCCGCCGAGCGCAGCATCGCCGGCCCGCCGATGTCGATGTTCTCGATCACCTGTTCGAAGCTGCTGTCCGGGTTGGCCGCCACCTGCGCGAACGGGTACAGGTTGAGCACCAGCAGGTCGATCGCGCCGATGCCGTGCTCGGCCATCACCGCCTCGTCGACCCCCGCGCGGCCGAGCAGGCCGCCGTGGACCACCGGATGCAGGGTCTTGACCCGGCCGTCCATCATCTCCGGGAAGCCGGTCGCCTCGCTGACGTCCTTCACCGCCAGGCCGGCCTCGCGCAGCGCGCGCGCGGTGCCACCGGTGGACAGCAGTTCGACCCCGCGGGCCGCCAGCGCGCGTGCCAGTTCGACCAGTCCGGTCTTGTCGGAAACGGACAGCAGCGCGCGGCGGATCTTCACCGGCGGCAGGGAGGCGGCGTGCATGGGGGACTCCGGCATGGAAGGCCGGGAATTATAGCGGCCGGGACGCCTGGCCCTCAGGCCATGCCGTATTCGCGCAGCTTCTTGCGCAAGGTCGCCCGGTGGATGCCCAGCACCGCGGCGGCGCGGCTCTGGTTGCCCTCGCAGTGGGCCAGCACCTCGGTCAGCAGCGGCACCTCGAACTCCTGCAGTGCGACCTGGTAGAGGCCGGCATCGTCGCATTCGCCCATGTCCCGCAGGAAGCGGCGGATGGCGGTGGCGACGTGGTCACGCAGCGGCGTCCTGCTGCCCGACAGCGTGGTCGCGGACAGCGTGGACAGGTTGCGATCGGATGCAGCGTTCAACGTGTTCCCCCGGAGGTGTCACCGCCCGCCGCTCGCCAGGTCGTCCTGGGGCGGGTCGGCCAGTCTACCGTGCCGCGGGCGGACGGCGCAGCGTGGATGCCCGGTCAGCGGAACTCGAACGAGAAGGCGACGATCTCCGGCCCCGGTTCGCGCACCCGGAAACGCACCCGGGTGGCTTCGCCGGCGGCAAGCAGCGCCGGCGCATCCGGCGCGCCTTCCTGCCGGCCCGGGTGCGTGGCGTCCCCGGCCACGGATTCGCCAGGCGCGTACTCGTCGGGAGTGAACGCGCGCGCGGCCACGGTGCGGCCATGGCGATCGGTGAGCGAGAGCACCAGCACCGGCAACGGCTGCGGCCAGCGGGCCTGGTTGCGGAATGCGGCGGTCACCTCGAGCTCGCAGGGCGCCTCGGGTGCGGGCACCACGTCGCGCGAGAGCATGCTCCAGGCCGAGGGTTCGCGCCACGGCGGCACCCGGCACCCCAGCGCCGAACAGGCCGAGGTGACCAGCGGCCGCCAGCCGGCGTCGGCAGCCAGCTGCCCGCGCTGGGACAACAGCAACTGCAGCGCCAGCAGCGCGGCCAGGACGCCAATCGCCAGCCACCAGGGCCAGCGGCGCGTGCCGGCAACGGCGGACGCCCGCATCCGGGCAAAGCTCGGTGCGCCACGGCCGCTGTTCCGGGGCGGAGCGGCGGGTGGCGGCGTGGGGCTGGCTGCAGGTCCGGAGGCGGATCCGGACCCGGCGCGGGACGTGGAGTCGCCAACGGACGGCGCCGCGGCCGGGGCCGGCTCTGAAGCCGCGCCCGGAGCGGCAGCGCCGCCTTCCTCGTGCAGCGCACGGTCGCAGCGCGGGCAGCGTTGGCTCGCCGCGTCGGCCCCGACGATCAGCGCGACCAGGAAACCGCAGTGCGGGCAGGGCACGAACATCGCGGCAGTCTACCCGGGCCTGCTCGGTCGCCGCCGGCTCAGCGGCGTATGCCGCCGATCAGGATCCAGTCCTCGAGCCGCTCGACCTGCAGCCGGTCGAAATGCCGCCGGTAATGCGCGAGCACCTCGTCCTCCTGGCCGGCGAGGATGCCCGACAGCGCGATCCGTCCGCCGGGCGCCACGCGGGCGGCGAGCGTGTCCACCAGTTCGATGAGCGCCGAAGCCAGGATGTTGGCCACCACGACCGGGTAGCCCGCGTCCGGCTCGTCGCCGGGCAGGTACACGTGCAGCCGGTCGTCGACTGCGTTGCGCTCGGCGTTGTCGGCGGTCGCCGCCAGCGCCTGCGGGTCGTTGTCCACCCCGGTGGCGCTTTCCGCGCCGAGCTTGAGTGCGGCCAGCGCGAGGATTCCCGACCCGCAGCCGAAGTCCAGGACCCGCTGGCCTTCCAGCAGTCCGCCGCGTGCAAGGCGGTCCAGCCAGCCCAGGCACAGAGCGGTGGTCGGGTGGGTGCCCGAGCCGAACGCCAGGCCCGGGTCCAGCCGCACCACCGCGGCACCCTCGTTGTCCGCTGCCGCGGGCAACTCGTGGTTCCACGGCACGATCCAGGTGTGCTCGCCGAAGTGCAGCGGTTCGTACTGGTCCATCCAGGCCCGTTCCCAGTCCTGGTCGGCGACCTCGCGGAAGCTGGCCCAGGACCAGTCCACGCCCTCGTCGGCGGCGGCGAGGGCCTGCAGCAGCAGCTCGCGCGGGGTGTCGGCCTCGAACAGCGCGGTCAGCACCATCTCGCCCCACAACGGGGTCTGGCCAACGCCCGGCTCGAAGATCGCCTGCTCGTCGGGCGCATCGGCGTGGGCATCCACCAGCGTCACCGCCAGCGCGCCCACGTCCTCCAGCGCCCGCTCGACGCGCGGCTGCCCGGTCACGGTGCACGGAATGGAAAGTTCAAGAAAGGCCATGGCGGTAGGAAGGCTCACCCGATCGAGAGCGACTTCTCCTTCTGTTCCTTCAGCCGCTTCTCCAGGTAATGGATGTTCTGCCCGCCCTGCTGGAAGCCGACGTCGGCCATGATCCGCTGCTGCAGCGGGATGTTGGTGCGGATGCCGTCCACCACCATCTCGCTGAGCGCAACGCGCATGCGGCAGATCGCGGTCTCGCGGTCGGGGCCGTGGACGATCAGCTTGCCGATCATCGAGTCGTAGTTCGGCGGCACCCGGTAACCCTCGTACACATGGCTGTCCACCCGCACCCCGGGGCCACCCGGAGCATGGAAATGGCTGACCTGCCCGGGGCTGGGCATGAAGGTGTCCGGGTCCTCGGCGTTGATGCGGCACTCGATCGCGTGGCCGGACAGGACGATGTCCTCCTGCCGGATCGACAGCTTCTGCCCGGCGGCGATCATCAGCTGCTCGCGGATCAGGTCGATGCCGGTGACCATCTCGGTGACCGGGTGCTCGACCTGGATCCGGGTGTTCATCTCGATGAAGTAGAAGCGCCCGTCCTCGAACAGGAACTCGAAGGTGCCGGCGCCGCGGTAGCCGATGCGGATGCAGGCCTCCACGCAGACCTTGCCGATCTGCGCGCGCAATTCCGGTGTGATGCCGGGGGCGGGTGCTTCCTCGACCACCTTCTGGTGGCGGCGCTGCATCGAGCAGTCGCGCTCGCCCAGGTGGATGGCGTTGCCCTGGCCGTCGGCGAGGACCTGGATCTCCACGTGGCGCGGGTTCTCCAGGAACTTCTCCATGTAGACCATGTCGTTGCCGAACGCCGCCTTGGCCTCGGCCTTGGTGGTGGCGATGGCGTTGACCAGCGCGGCCTCGGTCTGGACCACGCGCATGCCGCGCCCGCCGCCGCCGCCGGATGCCTTGACGATCACCGGGTAGCCGATCTCGCGGGCGATGCGCACGTTCTCGGCCGGGTCGTCGCCCAGCGGGCCGCCGCTGCCGGGCACGCAGGGCACGCCGGCTTCCTTCATCGCGCGGATCGCCTCGACCTTGTCGCCCATCAAGCGGATGGTGTCGGCCTTCGGGCCGATGAAGATGAAACCGGACTCCTCCACGCGCTCGGCGAAGTCGGCGTTCTCGGCCAGGAAGCCGTAGCCGGGGTGGATCGCCTGGGCGTCGGTGACTTCGGCGGCGGCGATGATCTGCGCCATGTTGAGGTAACTCTGCGCCGAGGGTGCCGGGCCGATGCAAACCGACTCGTCGGCCATGGCCACGTGCTTGAGGTTGCGGTCCACGGTGGAATGCACCGCGACCGTGCGGATGCCCAGCGAGTGGCACGCGCGCAGGATGCGCAGCGCGATCTCGCCGCGGTTGGCGATGACGACCTTGTCGAGCATGGCCGCTTACCCGATCACGAACAGCGGCTGGTCGAACTCGACCGGTTCGCCGTTCTCCGGCACCACCTTCAGCACGGTGCCGGAGGCGTCGGCCTCGATCGGGTTGAACATCTTCATCGCCTCGATGATGCCCAGCGTGTCGCCTTCCTTGACCTGCTGGCCGACGGTGACGAAGGGCGGCTTGTCCGGGGACGAGGCGGCGTAGAAGGTGCCGACCATTGGTGCGCGCACCACGTGGCCTTCGGGCAGTTCCTGGCCGGCCGGGGCGGCATCGGCCGCCGCCTGCTGCTGCGGGCGGCCGCCGGTGGCGGCCTGCACCGGCGAGCTCATCGGCATCACCTGGGTGGGCACCGCCGGGACGGCGTAGGCGGGGGCGCCGGCGACCGGCGCGCGGGCCAGGCGTACCGACTCCTCGCCTTCGCGGATCTCGATCTCGGCGAGGTTGGAGTCTTCAAGCAGGTCGATGAGCTTCTTGATCTTGCGCAGGTCCATGGATGGCGCCTCTTGTCTCTGGATGAAGGGCGCCGCGCGGGCGCGGCAGCCGGGGTCAGGTCAGGCCGGGTCCGTGGCCAGCCGCGCGATGGCGGCTTCAAGTGCATGCCGGTATCCGTTGGCGCCCAGCCCGGCGACCACCCCGAGGGCCAGGTCGCTGAAGTAGCTGTGCCGGCGGAACGGCTCGCGTGCATTCGGGTTGGACAGGTGCACTTCGTAGAAGGGAATGGCGACCGCCGCCAGCGCGTCGCGCAGGGCGATCGAGGTGTGGGTGAAGGCCGCCGGGTTGATCACGATACAGGCGGTGCCGTCACCGGCCGCCGCCTGCACCCGGTCCACCAGCGCGTGCTCGGCGTTGGACTGGAAGCACTGCAGCCGGTGGCCGGCGGCCTCGGCGACCTGCTGCAGCCCGGCATCGATCTGCGCCAGCGTGGCACGGCCGTAGACTTCCGGCTCGCGGGTGCCGAGCAGGTTGAGGTTGGGACCGTGCAGTACCAGCAGTTTCGCCATCGGGGCGGGCCACGGGAAAGCCGGGAGTGTGGCGGAGGCGGCCGCGGCTGTCCAGAAATTCGCCGCAGGTTCGCCGAAGATGTCGTGCTTTAATCGCCTGTTTGAATTTCTACAGGTCGACCCAGCCGTCGACCTCGCCGTCGCCGAACGGCCCGATCTTCTGCCGCCGCAGCACGCCGTCGGCATCGACCAGCACCGTGTACGGCAGCACCCCGGCCGGGTTGCCCAGCTGCACGCTGGTGTCGGACGGTCCGGGCCGGTCGAGCAGGATCCGGTAACTAACCGGGACCCGTTCCAGGAACCCCCGTACTGCCCCGGCCTCGTCCAGCGCGATACCGACCACTTCCACGCCATCCGCCCCCTGGCTGGCGGCGAAGCGGTCCAGTTCCGGCATCTCCTCGATGCAAGGGGCGCACCAGCTGGCCCAATAGTTGATCAGCAGCGGCCGGCCGCCGCCGTCAGGCAGGCGCACGGTCTTCCCATCGAGGCCGGGCAACTCCAGGGCCGGGATCCGGTCGCCGCGCCCGGCGACTTCCAGTCCGTCCGGCGGCGCGGGTGCGCCGGCGGCGGCCAGCTGCTGCAGCGCGCGCTGGCCCGGCTCGCTGCCCAGCAGCGGGCCAGGGCCGTTGATCAGCAGTCCGGCAGCACCCCCTGCGATCGCGGCGGCGAACGCGACCAGCAGGATCTTCCGGTTGCCGCTCACGCCGCTCCCCCCGCCGCCTGTTCGAGCGCCTCGCGGACGGTTTCGGGGGTGAGCACGATCGGCAGCACCTGCGGCCCGGCACCGCTGGCGGGGTAGACCACGTACAGCGGCACGCCGACCGCGCCGTGGCGCTGCAGGTAGCGGGTCAGGTCGGGGTCGACATCGGTCCAGTCGCCGACCAGGTAGGCCGCGTCCGCTTTCGCCAGCGCCTGGCGGAAACCGTCGCGCGCGAGCACCGTGCGCTCGTTGGCCTTGCAGGTCACGCACCAGTCGGCGGTGATGTTGACGAACACCGGCCGCCCCGACTCGCGCAGCTCCGCCAGCCGGGCCTCGGAGAACGGCTCGCTCCCGGCCGCATCCGGGGCGGCCGCGGTGGCCTGCGGACGTGGCATGACGTGGACCGCATGCAGCGGCCAGCCCATTGCCAGCAGCGCCAGGACCACGGCGGGCAACCACCGGCGCGGGGCGCCCAGGCGCGACCGGGTCCACGCCCAGGCCGCGAACGCCAGCAGCACCGCCGCCAGCAGCCACAGCCCCACTGCATCGGCGCCGCGCTGGCGCGCCAGCACCCACACCAGCCAGGCCGCGGTCAGGTACAGCGGGAAGGCCAGCAGTTGCTTGAAGGTGTCCATCCACGCGCCGGGCCGCGGCAGGCGCCCTGCCAGCGACGGCACCAGGCCGATCAGCAGGAACGGCAGTGCCAGGCCCACGCCCAGCGCCAGGAACACCATGATCGCCAGTGCGGGTGGGGCGGCGAACGCCCAAGCCAGCGCCGCACCCATGAACGGCGCCGTGCAGGGGGTCGCCACGACCACCGCCAGCACGCCGGTGAAGAAGTCGCCGGCGGGTCCCGAGCGGGTCGCCAACCCGTGGCCGATGCCGGTCCAGCGGCCGCCCACGTGCCACAGGCCCGACAGGCTCAGGCCCAGGGCGAACATCAGCAGCGCCAGCAGTGCGACCACCAGGGGCTGCTGCAACTGGAAGCCCCAGCCCAGTGCCAGTCCCGCCTGGCGCAGGCCCAGTGCCAGCGCGCCGAGCGCGGCGAAGGAGGCCAGCACGCCGGCGGTGTACCAGAGCGCCTGGCGGCGGGCCCCGGCGTGGCTGCCGTCGCCGCTGGCCAGCGACAGTGCCTTGAGCGAGAGCACCGGCAATACGCAGGGCATGAGGTTGAGGATCAGACCGCCGATCACGGCCAGCAGCAGCACCGCCAGGAGCCCCGGGCCGCCCTCGGCGAGACCGCCACGGACCACGCCGGCAGGCGGACGGCTGCGTTCCACGGCGGAACCGGCGCCGGAACCGGCGGCGGGGGTTCCGTCGGCCGCTTTGCCGGCCGCCTCCGGGGACTCCGGAGCCCCTGCCTCCGCCGTCGCCGCGCCGTCCGCGCCGTCGCCGGCAGGCGGCGGCGCGTCGCCCACGGGCGCGGCCGCTGCCGCCGCCCGCAGCTCCCCGGCTGGCAGCGAGACTTCCAGGGTCCGGGTCATCGGCGGATAGCAGATGCCGTCGTCCTGGCAGCCCTGCAAGGACACCACCAGCGTGGCCGCGAGCGGGCCGGGGTGTTCGCGCAGCACCTCCACCGGGACGTCCACCGGCTGCCGGTAGACAGTGGTGTCGCCGAAGAACTCGTCGTTGTGTGCCACCCCGCGCGGCCAGTCGACCGCGCCGACCGCCAGGCCGTCGCCCGGCAGCTTGAATCCGGTCTGGTCGCGATAGATGTAATAGCCCGGCGCCGGGGCCAGGCGCACCAGCAGGCCGTTGCCGCCATCGGCGATGGCCTCGACCGAGAACGCCTGCTGCTCCGGCAGCGGGTCATTGCCGCCGCCGAGCAGCCCACCGGTGTTGCCGCCGGGCAACGAATTGCTGCCCAGGCCGCCGGACAGCAGCCCTGACAGGCGGCCGCGGGCCCCGCCCGGCAGGGCTACCTCCACCGTGCGGGTCTGTGGCGGATAGCAGATGCCCAGGTCGGCGCAGCCCTGGTACTTCACCGTCAGCGTCGTGCCCGTGCCCCGTGGCGTGCCGGGCAGGGTGGCCACCAACTGGTCGCGGTAGGTCTCCACCGGGCCGAAGAACTCGTCCTCGTGGGCAATGCCGTCGGGCAGCCGCAGGGCCCCGGCATCGAATCCCTCCCCGGCCTCCGCCGAGGTGCGGTGCCGATACAGGTAGTAGCCGTCGGCGATCTCCCAACGCAGCTCGATGGCGCCGGGTCCGGCGGCGCTCGCCTGCAGACGGAACGCCTCGTCGACCGGCAGCAGGTCGTCCGGGCTCACCGCAGCTGCGGTGGCGGGCAGCAGGAGCAGCGCCGCGCACAGGGCCAGGAGCATGCGGCCGGCGCGGCGGGCACGGCGGTGGATTTCGGGGGTGCGGATCATGGATTGCGGTGTCCGGGCAACTGGCGGGCCGACCGATGGTCGCGCGCCGCGATTAAGCAGGCATTAGCCAGGAGCAGACAGTCAAGCCGGGTCCGTCGCGGCGACTTCGGTCCGGACCCAGTCGAGATATCCGCGACTGCCCCCGGCCGGGACGGTCAGCAGTTCGGGCACGTCGTAGGGATGCAGCTCGTGCACCCTGCGCTCCAGCGCTTCCAGGCGCCCGGAAGTGGTCTTGATCATCAGCAGTTCCTCGGTCGCCTCTTCGACCTGCCCCTGCCAGCGGTAGCACGAGCGCGTGCCCGGGATCCGGGTGACGCAGGCGGCCAGGCGCGTTTCGACCAGGTCGCGGGCCAGGCCCGCGGCGCTGTCGGCGTCAGGGCAGGTGCAATAGACGATGACGACGCTCATGCCGCGATTGTATCGCCGGAAGTCAATGCGGCCGGGTCACAGAAAAGTGCAATGTTGACGCAGTGTGTCCATAATCGCCGCAGGCTGACAGGATGTCGGTTTGCCAAGGGGGGTGGATTCAGGGGAGAGGCGCCGGATCGCGCCGAGCTTGGAAGCCGGTCCCGAATACCAGAAGGGGTGCGTTCCGCAGGGAGCGCACCCCTTTTTTGCCTGTGCACCCGCCGGTACCGCGCTTCATTTGCCGCCTGCCCCTTGAAAGCCACCCGGCCCGCCCCATCTGGGGTTCAGTCCCGGTCTCCGGGCACGCGGCGGGGTCACTGCCCCGGCGCGGAAACCACACAACGTTCCAACCACATCAGTCCATTTGCGAGGCTATGCAATGAACATCAAGCCGCTCTACGACCGCGTGGTCATCAAGCGCATGGAAGAAGAAAAGATGTCCGCCGGCGGCATCGTCATCCCGGACTCGGCTACCGAGAAGCCGATCCGCGGCGAAGTCGTGGCCGTGGGCGAGGGCAAGGCGCTGGACAACGGCAGCCTGCGCGCACCGAAGGTGAAGGTCGGCGACAAGGTGCTGTTCGGCAAGTACAGCGGCACCGAGGTCAAGCTCGACGGCGTCGACTACCTGGTGGTCAAGGAAGACGACATCTTCGCGACCCTGGGCTGAGCGGCCCGCCGCACCCCTGATTCTTTCCCCATTCCAGATTTACGGAGTTGATCCAAATGGCTGCCAAGGAAATCCGCTTCGGCGAAGACGCGCGCTCCAAGATGGTGCGCGGCGTCAATACGCTTGCCAATGCCGTCAAGGCCACCCTCGGCCCGAAGGGCCGCAACGTCGTGCTCGACAAGAGCTTCGGCGCCCCGACCATCACCAAGGACGGCGTGTCCGTCGCCAAGGAAATCGAACTGCAGGACAAGTTCGAGAACATGGGCGCGCAGATGGTCAAGGAAGTCGCTTCCAGGACCTCCGACAACGCCGGTGACGGCACCACCACCGCGACCGTGCTGGCCCAGGCCTTCATCCGCGAGGGCATGAAGGCGGTCGCCGCCGGCATGAACCCGATGGACCTCAAGCGCGGCATCGACAAGGCCGTGACCGCGGCCGTGGCCGAGCTCAAGAGCATCTCGCGCCCGTCCGAGACCTCGCGCGAGATCGCCCAGGTCGGCACCATCTCGGCCAACTCCGATGCCAACATCGGCGAGCTGATCGCCCAGGCGATGGACAAGGTCGGCAAGGAAGGCGTGATCACCGTCGAGGACGGCTCGGGCCTGGACAACGAGCTGGACGTGGTGGAGGGCATGCAGTTCGACCGCGGCTACCTCTCGCCGTACTTCATCAACAACCAGCAGTCGATGCAGGCCGAGCTGGATGACCCGTTCATCCTGCTGCACGACAAGAAGATCTCCAACGTGCGTGACCTGCTGCCCGTCCTCGAGGGCGTGGCCAAGGCCGGCAAGCCGCTGCTGATCGTCGCCGAGGAAGTCGAGGGCGAGGCCCTGGCGACCCTGGTGGTCAACACCATCCGCGGCATCGTCAAGGTCGTGGCGGTCAAGGCCCCGGGCTTCGGCGACCGTCGCAAGGCGATGCTGGAAGACATGGCCGTGCTGACCGGCGGCACCGTGATCAGCGAGGAAGTCGGCCTGCAGCTGGACAAGGCGACCATCGACGACCTCGGCCGTGCCAAGAAGGTGCAGGTCTCCAAGGAGAACACCACCATCATCGACGGCGCCGGCGACACCGGTGGCATCGAGGCGCGCATCAAGCAGATCAAGGCGCAGATCGAGGAGACCTCCTCGGACTACGACCGCGAGAAGCTGCAGGAGCGCGTGGCCAAGCTGGCCGGCGGCGTGGCCGTCATCAAGGTCGGTGCCGCCACCGAAGTCGAGATGAAGGAGAAGAAGGCCCGCGTCGAGGACGCCCTGCACGCCACCCGTGCGGCGGTCGAGGAGGGCATCGTCCCCGGCGGTGGCGTCGCGCTGCTGCGCGCCAGGACCGCGATCGCCGACCTCAAGGGTGACAACGAGGACCAGAACCACGGCATCACCATCGCCCTGCGTGCCATGGAGGCCCCGCTGCGCGAGATCGTCGCCAACGCCGGCGAGGAGCCCTCGGTCATCCTCAACAAGGTCGTCGAGGGCAGCGGCGCGTACGGCTACAACGCCGCCAACGGCGAGTACGGCGACATGCTCGAGTTCGGCATCCTGGACCCGACCAAGGTGACCCGCACCGCGCTGCAGAACGCCGCGTCGATCGCCGGCCTGATGATCACCACCGAGGCCATGGTGGCCGAGCTGCCGAAGAAGGAAGAGCCGGCGATGCCGGCCGGCGGCGGCATGGGCGACATGGGCGGCATGGGCTTCTAAGCCCGCCGCACAGCCCGCACTGGGCCGCTCCACCAAGGAAGACCCCGCCAGATGGCGGGGTCTTCTGCTTTCCGGACCGTACGATGGGCCCTGCTACGCCCCCGGCTTCCCCCGCGACTCCTCCGGGTCTTCCCCGTCGGGCGGCGGATAGTCCACCTCCGGGTCCTTCCGCAGCACCGCATCCACCTCCGCCAGCACCGCCTCGCGCAGCTCCGCGTCCGGCAGGTTGGACTCGCGGGTGATTCGGCGGACCTCGGTGGCGTGTTCGGGGCTGAATTCGCGGGCCGGGTCCAGGTGGCGCATGGCCAACCGGTGAAGGCGCCTGCGACGGGCGATCTCCGCACCGATCCGCCGCCGCCTGCGCATCCAGCCCACCGCCATGACCACGATCAGCACCAGGCCCAGGTAGCCCAGCGCCGGGTATACATAGGACACCAGGTCGCGGAAGCCGACGAAGCTCAGGGCGAAGCCGACCAGCACGGACGCGATGTAGACGATGCGGAAGCGCTCGGGCCGGTCCCGGGTCAGGCGCTTGCCCAGGGCATAGAACATGCCCAATGCGGTGTTGAAGATCATCCCGAAGATCACCACCGACATCGCGGCACCGAGCCAGGGGTGGACCGCGTTGACCAGGGCCAGCATCGGCAGTTCGTCGCTGCCGACGATGTCGACCTGGAGGTACAGCGCGACCACCGCCAGCAACAGCAGCACGAGGTACATGACGCCGCCGATCAGCCCACCCAGCCCGGCGGCCCGGGTGTCGAGCATGCTGCCGCCGATGACGATGGTCATCGACACCGCGGTGATCGCGCACAGGCCGACATAGTTCAGCGCGGCCACCCACCAGTTCGGCAGGCTGGTCTGCACCTCCCCGGTAGCCAGGTTGAGCGCGGCGATGTCGTAGTCGGAGGTGAGCAGCATCCAGGCGGAGACGCCGACCATGAAGAGGATGATAAACGGGGTGATCGCACCGATGATGGTCGAGACGCGCTGGACGTCGGCCATGCCGGCCACCAGCACCGCCAACAGGGTCAATCCGGCGCCGATCCACACCGGCCAGTCGAACTGCTGGGCCATGTTGGAGCCCCCGCCGGCGAACATGACGAAGCCGATCGAGAACAGCGTGACGATGGTGGTGGCGTCCAGGAACCAGGCCACCCAGGGGTTCGACACCCGCCGGAAGACCACCGTGTGTTCCTTCGCCATCAGGTAGCTGCCCAGCTGCAGTGCGGCGATGCCGCTGATGATCATCAGCACCGACGCGATCAGCGCTCCCACGATGCCCCGGGTCCCGAAGGCCACGAAGAACTGCAGCATCTCCTGGCCGGACGCGAATCCGGCCCCGACGATCAGGCCGATGAAGGCCATCCCGATGCCCAGTGCGCGTTTGAACACGTGGCGGTCCTCAAGGTGCCTGGCGAGGCAGTGCGCAGAGGATGCGGGTCCCGGCGACATGGGCCGGTGTAGACGTCCCCTGCAGGACAAAGGCCCGCCTTGCGACCACGCCGGCTAATTGCTGATACGCCCGGTTCTCTTTTGCACTGCAGCGTGCAACTCCGCTAACACTTCGTTCACGATCGGTCCCGCATCCCGACGTGGGGGAGGGAGCAGGCCCGCTTACCGGTTTCGACCGGAAGCGGGCTTTTTACTTTCCGCCGCCCGGCCTTGGCCGACCGCCGTGCGATGATCCGGGCCGATGAGCCTCGCGTCGCCCGAACCGTCCCTGGACCCGCTGGTTGAACGTGGTCTGGCTCGCCTGTCCGCCGCGAGCGGCGGGCCCGTGGACGATCCGCGCGTGCGCCGCGTGCTGGCCGCCAGCGATTTCGTGCTCGATACCCTGGTCCGGCAGCCCGGGCTGCTGCGGCAGTTGCTGGTCGATGATGGCGCGCGGCCCTTGCCGGTGCCGGTCCTCGGCCTGGACGGCGCCGACGGGTGGCCGGCGCTGCTGCGCCGCTATCGCAGCGCCGAATCGGCCCGGTTGGCCTGGCGCGACATCAATGGCCTGGATGGCATTGCCGACACCCTCGCCGGGAGCACCGCGCTGGCCGAGCAGTGCCTGCAGATTGCGCTGGCCGCCTGCGAGCACGACTTCGCCGGCCGCCATGGGGTGCTGCGCGCGACCGACGGCACGCCGCGGCGGCTGATCGTGTTCGCCCTGGGCAAGCTGGGCGGCGGGGAGCTCAACTTCAGCTCCGACGTCGACCTGGTCTACGGCTACGACTCCGACGGACTCGCCGCGGCCAGCGACGGGCCACGCCCGCTCGCGCCGGAGCCGTACTTCTCGCGGCTGGGCCAGCAGTTGGCGCGCCTGTTGGGCGAGCACACCGCCGAGGGTTTCTGCCACCGGGTCGACCTGCGCCTGCGCCCCTACGGCAGTGCCGGGCGCAGCGCCTGGTCGCTGGCGGCGATGGAGCTGTATTTCCAGCAGGAAGGCCGCGACTGGGAGCGCTACGCCTGGCAAAAGGCACGGCCGGTCGCCGGTGACACCGCCGCCGGCGAGGCCTTCCTCGCGGCCCTGCGGCCTTTCGTCTACCGCCGCTACCTGGACTTCGGCGCGCTGGAGGGACTGCGCGACATGAAGGCGGCGGTGAGCGCCGAGGTCGCCCGGCGTGACCTGGCGGATGACATCAAGCGCGGGCCGGGCGGGATCCGCGAGATCGAGTTCCTGGTCCAGGCGCTGCAGCTGATCCGCGGCGGCCGCGAACCGGCATTGCGCCGGCGTGGCCTGCTGCCGGCGTTGCAGGCACTGCTGCAGGCGCATCACATCGAACCGGAAGCCGCCGGGGTCCTTGGCGCTGCCTACCGCTTCCTGCGGCGGCTGGAGAACCGCCTGCAGATGCTGCGCGACGACCAGGTGCACGCATTGCCGGAGGACCCGCTCGACCGCCTGCGCATCGCCCGTGGCCTGGACTTTGCCGACTGGCGGGAACTGCTTGGCGCACTGGAGCACCACCGCGCGGCGGTATCCGCCGAATTCGACGCCCTGCTGGGCGGGCGCGGCCAGTCCAGGGCACCGGCGGCGCTGGCGGTGTACTGGCGCGCGCTGCCCGATGCGGGTGAGCCGGATGAGCTGGCGTCCGCCGGTTTCGACGAGCCGCGGGTGGCCGACGCGCTGCTGCGCGACTTCGCCCGCGGCCCGGGGGTGCGGGGCCTGTCGGATGCGAGCCGGGCGCGGCTGGACCGGATCCTGCCGGCGCTGCTGCAGGGCGCGGCGGACTCCGGCCAAGGCACGCTGGCCCTGCGCCGGCTGCTGGCGATGCTGCAGAACATCCTGCGCCGCAGCGCCTACCTGGCCTTGCTGGACGAGCAGCCCGACGCGCTGGAGCGGGTGCTCGATGTGGTTTCGCACAGCGCCCTGCTGGCCGAGCGGCTGGCCGCCCATCCGCTGCTGCTGGACGAGCTGCTCGACACCCGGGTGTCCGGGCCGATGCCGGGGCGCGGGGAAGTGCTGGATGCCTGCGCGCGCGCCGGTGCCGCGGCGGGCAACGATGTCGAAACCGTGCTCAATGCGCTCAACGAGGTCCGCCAGGCGCTGGGCTTCCGCATCGCCATGGCACTGCGCGACGGGCGCCAGGGTCCGGTGGAAAGCGCCCGGCAGCTGGCCTGGCTGGCCGACGGGGTCGTAGCGCGGGTGCTGGCATTGGCCTGGCGCGAGATGGCGACGGCACACGGCGCGGTGTCGCAGGCACGCTTCGCCGTGCTCGGCTACGGCAGCCTGGGGGCCGGCGAGCTCGGCTTCGGTTCCGACCTGGACCTGGTGTTTCTGTACGACGCGCCGGCCGGCGCTGCATCCGATGGCGCGCGGCCGCTGGAGGCGCAGCGCTGGTTCGCCCGGCTGGCACAGAAACTGGTGGCCCTGCTGGGCGCGACATCCGCGGCCGGCCACCTCTACGAGGTCGACGTGCGGCTGCGGCCGGATGGGGCCAAGGGCCTGCTGGTGTCCACGCTGGCCCGTTACCGCGATTACCAGCTCGCCCGCGCCTGGACCTGGGAGCACCAGGCGCTGGTGCGTGCCCGCTGCATCGCCGGCGATCCCTCGCTGTGCGCCGATTTCGAGCAGGTCCGGGCCGAGGTCCTGTCGCGCCCGCGCACACCGCAGAGCGTCGCCGCCGAGGTCGGGGCGATGCGCGAGCGCATGCGTGCCGAACTCGACCGCAGTGGCCGCGGCGACTCGCCCCCGGCCCGCTTCGACCTCAAGCACGGCCGCGGCGGGCTGGTGGACCTGGAATTCATGTTGCAGGCCCGGGTACTGGCCCATGCCGCGCGCCATGGCGCGCTGTTGCGGCCGCGCGACAGCACCGGGCTGATGGAGGCCTGCCTCGCGGCCGGGGTGCTCGATGCCCACACCGGAGCGGCCTTGCGCCAAGCACATGCCACCCTGTTGCGCCGCGCCCTGGAGTGCTCGCTGGACCGGAGGAGCCGGGTGCTAGTAGTGCCCGATGCCGCCTTGGTCGCGGCCCGTGCGGTCGTGCTCAGCGCCGCAGCCGTTGCTCCACCTCCGCCGCCACCCGCGCGGTCTCCCGCAATGGAGTGACCGGATAGCCATCCATCCGCTCGCCCAACAGCCGCGCACGGCCGCCGCCGAGCAGGCTGTCGATGAAGCGCCGCGGGCGCCCGCTCACCCGCTCGGCGCCGGCGATGTGGACCGGGACGGCGGTGGCGGCGGCTTCCGAGAGCATGTTCACCGAGTCACCGGTGCAGACGATGCGGTCGGCGTGGGCGAGCAGCCCGGGATAGGGGTTGCCGCCGTCCTGTGGGCCGGTCCAGACCAGGCTCTCGTAGCCTGCCAGGCGCTTTCGCAGTTCATTGGCGAAGCCCGCGGGGGTGCGCCGGGAAGTGCTCGCCAGCAGGCTCCCGCCCTCCAGCTTCAGCTGGCGCAGCAGCACGTCGAGGGTGGCGTGCAGGAAGCCCTCGTCCAGGCGTGCATGGCCACTGTTGCCGCCCAGCAGCAGGGTGGTGCGGGGCCGGGGCAGGGTGGCCAGCGCGGTGTAGTGTTCGCGCGCCTGCATCAGCCACGCCGCGTCCACCGGGTGCAGGCTGCCCAGCAGGCGGACCACGTTCGGCCCGTCCAGCCCGTCATGCTCCGGCGCCACCACCAGGTCCCAGTGCCGGGGGTCCAGGCGCGGGTCGAGGATCTGGACCACGCGTGAGCCCCGGATGCGCAGCAGGCGGGTGGCCAGGGCGGACTGGCGGCCGCAGCCGATCGCCAGGTCCGGAGGCGCGGACAGCGCATCGGCGAAGCCGTGGCCGAAGGCGCCGGCGGCACCGGGCAGTCGCCGCGGGGCGACCCAGCGCCACGGCGCCCGGGATTTCAGCGTCCAGTCGCGGATCGGACGCGAGAGCGCGGCGGCCAGCGCGTGCGCCTGGCGCACATTCCCCGCATTGCCATCAGTAATGGTCCAAACGGCGGAAGTCGGCATCTATTGTTCCATATGAGTGGTTAATACGTTCCGGGACACCCCCTTTGCGCCCGTCATTGCGACCCTACACTTGTCCACCTCGCCGCGGCACGACGCGGCCGCCAACCGGAGACCAGACCCGATGAACCCGCAAGACGCCCTGGGCGCCTCGTCCCTCGACCAGCTGTTCCGCACCGCCCGCACCCACAACGTACTGGGAGGGGAGATCGGCGAGCAGACCCTGCGGGACCTCTACGACCTGCTCAAGTGGGGCCCGACCAGCGCCAACATGGGGCCGGCGCGCTTCGTATTCGTGCGCTCGGCCGAGGCCAAGGCCCGGCTGGAGCCGGCGCTGAGCGAAGGCAACCGCGAAAAGACCATGAAGGCCCCGGTCACCGTGATCGTCGGCCACGACCTGGACTTCGCCGAAAAGCTCCCGTTCCTGTTCCCGCACACCGATGCCAAGTCCTGGTTCGCCGGCGCCGACGATGCCGCGCTGGACCGCATCGGCCTGCAGAACGCCGCGATGCAGGGCGCCTACCTGATCCTCGCGGCCCGCGCGCTGGGCCTGGACACCGGTCCCATGGTCGGTTTCGACCATGCCAGGGTCGATGCCGAGTTCTTTCCCGGTACCCGCATCCGCTCCAATCTGCTGGTCAACCTGGGCCAGGGCGATGCCGGCGCCCTGTTCCCGCGCTCGCCGCGACTGCCCTTTGACGAGGCCGCGCGGATCCTCTGACTGCGTGATCCCGGGTGCGCTTCGCTTACCCGGGAACCAAGGAGAAACACGATGTTCAAGCAACTCATCCTCGCCGCCGCGCTCGCCGGCGCCGCCGGCGCCGCCAACGCCGAGTCCATCACCTACACCATGGACCCGGCGCACACCGAGGTGGTCGCGCAGTGGAACCACTTCGGGTTCTCCAACCCGACCATCCACTTCGGCCAGGTCGAAGGCACCGTCACCTACGACCCGGACAACGTCGGGGCCTCCTCGGTGCAGGTGCGCATCCCGCTTTCGGGGATGGACTCGGGCGTGGAGGCGTTCAACGACCACCTGCGCACGGCGGACTTCTTCGACGCCGCGACGGACCCCGACGTCACCTTCAACAGCACCGCGGTCCAGGCCCTGGGCGCCAACCGCCTGCGGGTGACCGGCGAGCTGACGATGCACGGCATCACCCGGCCGGTCGAGATGGCGGTCACCGTCAACGGCGTCGGCAACCACGCCATGACCGGCCAGCCTGCGGCGGGCTTCGACGCGGAAGCCACCATCCTGCGCAGCGACTTCGGCCTGGACATGTATGCCCCGACCGTCAGCGACGAGGTGAAGCTGCGCATCACCACCGAGGCGACCGTCCCGGCGCCGGAAGGCGAGTAAGGCGGCCGCATGATCGTCCAGCGCCCCAGCGCTAGCCGCGGCCGTGGTCCCGCCGCGGCCGACTGGCTTGACAGCCGCCACAGTTTCTCCTTCGGCCAGTACTACGACCCGCACTGGATGGGTTTTGGCGCGCTGCGGGTGATCAACGAGGACCGGGTCGCGCCGGGCGCCGGATTCGCGCCGCACCGGCACGCCAACATGGAGATCCTCAGTTACGTGCTGGCCGGCCGGCTGGCCCATCGCGACAGCAGCGGGGCCGAGGGCGTGATCGGTCCCGGCGAACTGCAATGGATGAGCGCGGGGCACGGGGTGGAACACAGCGAGTACAACGCCTCGGCAACCGAAGCGGTGCACTTCCTGCAGGTCTGGATCCAGCCCGACCAGGTGAACGCGACGCCCGCCTATGCCCACCGGCCGGCCAGCGACGCCCCCGGCTGGCAGCTGCTGGCCTCGCCCGACGGCAGTGCCGGAAGCCTGGCGATCCGGCAGGACGCGCGACTGTACCGGCTGGCTACGGGTCCCGGGGAAGAGGCCGCCTTCGACCTCGATCCCGAGCAGCGCTACTGGCTGCACGTGGCCGCCGGGGAGATCGTCTCGGGCGGGGAGGTGCTGCGCACCGGTGATGCCGTCGGCCTGGTCGACGAGGAAGGCGCGCTGGCCCTGGCCGGCGGCCGCGGCGGTGGCGAGGTGCTGCTGTTCGAGCTGCCCGGCGCCAACGCACGCTAGGGGCGCGATACGACTTCGGCTGTTGCCCCTACAATGGCCGGGTTCGCATTCCACGGCCGAGTTCCCCACATGACCGCCACCCAGGATCCTTCCATCCAGGCCAACGCCGAGCGCAGCTACACCGTCAGCCGCGCCGACCTGCCGCTGAGCTGCCCGCTGCCCGAGATGGCGCTGTGGAACTCGCATCCGCGGGTGTACCTGCCCATCGAGGCGGACGGCGAGGCCGATTGCCCGTACTGCAGTGCGCATTTCGTCCTGAAGGACTGAGTCAGCGCGCCCGTGCGCCGGCTGAAGGTCCTGCAGCTGCTGCCGGCACTCGAATCCGGTGGGGTCGAGCGCTCCACCCTGGAGATCGCCGAGGCGCTGGTCCGGGCCGGCCATGACGCGCTGGTTGTGTCCGCCGGCGGGCGGCTGGTCCCGCGCCTTGAAGCATCCGGCGCCCGGCACTTCGAACTGGATACCGGTCGCAAGTCCCCGGCCGCCCTGTCCAGGGCGATCCCGCTGCGCGCGCTGATCAGGCGCGAGCGCCCGGACATCCTGCACCTGCGCTCGCGGCTGCCGGCCTGGGTCGCGTGGCTGGCGTTGCGCGGCATCGCGCCGCAGCAGCGCCCGCGGGTGGTGACCACCGTGCACGGGTTGAACTCGCCCTCGCGCTACAGCCGGGTGATGACGCGCGGGGAGCGGGTGATCTGTGTGTCCGGCACGGTCCGCGACTACGTGCTGCGGCATTACCCCGACACCGATCCCGCACGGCTGCGGGTCATCCCGCGCGGGATCGATCCCGGGGCCTTCCCGCGGGCCGGGGGCCTGGACCGCGCCGCGCGCGCCCGGGCGTCGCAGCAGCATCCGGCGCTGGCCGGCGAGGGTCCGCTATTGCTGCTGCCGGGGCGCGGCACCCGCCTGAAGGGCCACGCCGACGCGCTGGAGTTGCTGGCTGCCTTGCGCGCCGGCGGCCCGGATGCCCGCCTGTGGCTGCCCGGCAGCCGCCAGGCGGGACGCGAGGCTTACCTGGCGGAACTCGAGGATCGGGCGGCGGCGCTGGGGCTGTCGGACGTGGTCGCCTTCAGCGAGGCCACCGATGCGATCGCGCGTGCCTATGCCGCCAGCGACCTGGTGCTGCAGCTCTCGCGCAAGCCCGAGGCCTTCGGCCGCACCGTGCTGGAGGCGCTGTCGGTTGGCCGCCCGGTGCTGGGCTGGGACCATGGCGGGACCGGCGAGCTGCTGCGCGAGCTCCAGCCCGCCGGCGCGGTGGCCGCCTTCGATGCGCCCGCGCTTGCCGCCACCGCGCGGGAGCTGATCGACCGCCCACCGGTTCCACCGGCTACGATCCCCTACACCCTGGAAGCGATGCAGAGCGCCACGCTCGCCGTCTATGCCGAACTCGCACACTGATTCCGCCCCCACGCTCCACCACGCTCCGGCGCATGACCAGGCGCCGGTCGAAGGCTGGCGCTGGGCCCCGGCCTGGATCCTCGCCCACGTGGCGCTGTGGCCGGCGCCCGGTTACGCCGAGGGCGTGCTGGTGCTGGGCGCGCTGCTGGCGGTCTACCGGCTGGTCGCCTCGCGCTTCCGCGGCGGCATCGCGCTGCTCAGCCACCAGGCCTGGGCGCTGACCAGCGTGTTGTTCTTCGCCTACTGGCTGCCCGAACTGGCCTCCGCGTTCGACTCGGTCGACCCGGGACGGGCCCTGCGCGAGGCCGCGGTCGACCTGCGCTACCTGCCGTTCCTGTGGCTGGTTGCCTCGGCGGTGGCGAACCGGCGTGGCCGGCGGATCACCTTCGGCGGGCTGGCGATCATCGTCGCGGCCTGGACCCTCGATGCGCTGGCGCAGGCCATGACCGGCACCAGCCCGCTGTTCTTCGGCATCGACTCGATCAAGCAGGTGATCAGTGGACGCGGCATGTGTTCCGCCCAGGAGGTGACCACGGTTGACCGCCTCAGCGGCATCCTCGGTCCCTGCAACCTGAAGCTGGGCATCGTACTCGCCAGCCTGTCGCCGTTCGCGCTGTTCTGGACCGGCCGGCGGCTCGGTACCGCCGGTTGGCTGGTGACGGCGGCGGCCATCGGCGTGGTGGTGCTGCTGGCCGGCTCCCGCGCCTCCTGGCTGACCTACGCGCTGGTGCTGGCGGTTTCCGGCTGGCGCCTGCTGGGCTGGCGCCGGCTGCTGGCGGTACTCGGTGTCGGCGTGCTGCTGCTGGGCACGTTGACCGTGGTCTCGCCGGACGTGCGCGAACGGGTGGTGCGCACCACCCAGCTGGTGCAGGGCGGCGAGGACGGGGTGGACGAGGCGCTGTCGGGGCGGGCACGGATCTGGGGCGCCGCGGCCTGCATGGCCCGCGAGCATCCGTTCAACGGGATCGGTGCGCGCGGCTTCCGCGAGGCCTTTCCGGGCTGCGACCCGGTGCCCGGGGAAGCGCCCGCCTGGGGCGAGGGGCCGGCCTTCCATGCCCACCAGATCGTGCTGGAGATCCTGAGCGAAACCGGCTTCTTCGGCCTGCTGTTGTGGCTGGCGGGCGCGGCGCTGGCGTGGCGTGCCTGGAGCTTCGCCGACGCCGCCGCACGCGAGCGCGCGCGCCCTGCGATGTGGGCGCTGGCGGTGACGGTGTTCCCGCTCAACACCCACCTGGCGTTCTATTCGACCTTCTGGGGTGGGCTGACCCTGCTGCTGGCGGCGCTGTATGCCGGCAGCCTGCTCTCGCGCGAACCGGCGCCGGATGCCGCCCCTCAGCGGTAGGGGACGTCGAGGCCTTCCGGCCGCCGCTTGAAGCGGCGATGGATCCACAGGTACTGGGTGGGCGCGCGGCGGACCATCTCCTCGATCGCCTGGTTGACCCGGGCGGTGTCGGCGACCGCGTCTTCGGAGGGGAAGTCCGGCAGTGGCTCGCCCAGTCGCAGCACGTAGTCGGCGCCCTCGCGGCGGTGGAAGAACGGCACCACCGCGCAGCCGGTCATCCGGGCGAACTGGTGGGTGGCGGTGATGGTCGCCGCGGGCACGCCGAAGAACGGCACGAACACCGTTTCCTTGCCGCGCATGTCCTGGTCGGGCGCGTACCACAGCATCCCGCCCTTCTTGAGGTGGCGCATGGCCGGGCGCAACTCGTGGTTGCCGAACATCGCCGCCGCGTAGCGCAGCCGCCCGCGCTTGACCGCCCATTCCATCACCGCGCCGCGGTGGCGCCGGTACATGCCGGCCAGCGGCAGGTGGTCGCACATCAGCCGGCCGCACATTTCCAGGGTCATGAAGTGCCCGGATACCAGCAGCACCCCGCGGCCACTGGCGCGGATCGCCTCCACCGCCTCCAGGCCCTCGATGCGGACGCTGCGGCGCATCGGCCCGGCATCGCCCCACCAGGCGCGGGCGAACTCGAACAGGCCGATGCCCAGGTCGCGGAAGGCGCCGCGCAGCAAGGCCTCGCGCTCGGCTTCCGGCATCTGCGGGAAGCACAACGCCAGGTTGGTGCGCGCCGCGCGCCGGCGGTCGCCGGCGACCGCGAAGGCGAGCCGGCCCAGCAGCGCACCCAGCGTCCGCTGCACGCCCCACGGCAGCCGCGCCGCACAGATCGCAAGGCCCAGTACCAGCCAGTGCGGCCAATGGCGCGGCCCGCTCGGCGCAGGCCCGGGGGAGGTGGGGGAGTCGGTTTCGGCCATCGCCGGCCATTCTAGGCGTCGACGCCGCAAGGAGGATGAGCGGCGGCGCTGAAGTATCCTGCCCGCCATGCGGAACGACCCCATCGAGCGCCTGCTGCGCGGCCTGTATTCGGCAGTGTTGTACCTGCTGGTGCCGGTAACCGTGTACCACCTGATCTGGCGCGGCTTCCGCCAGCAGGCCTACCTGCACCGCTGGAGCGAGCGCTACGGCCGTTACCACCAGCGCCCCGGGCCGCGGGTGCTGTGGTTGCACGCGGTGTCGGTGGGCGAGGTCAATGCCGCGGTTCCGGTGATCAACGCGCTGCGCCGCGGGCGCCCCGACCTGCGGCTGCTGGTGACCACCATCACCCCGACCGGCTCGGAGCGGGTACGGGCGCTGTGGGGCCATGACATCGAACACGTCTACCTGCCCTACGACCTGCCCGGTGCGGTCGGCCGCTTCCTCGATCATTACCGGCCGCACGCCGCGCTGATCATGGAGACCGAGTTGTGGCCGAACCTGCTGTTCGGTTGCCGCGACCGCGGACTGCCGGTGTTCATCCTCAACGCGCGGCTGTCGGAGCGTTCGCTGCGCGGCTACCGGGTGCTCGCCCCGCTGGTTGGGCGGGCACTGCGCACCGTGCGTACCGTCGCCGCGCAGTCGCTGGGCGATGCGGTGCGCTTCGTGCGCCTGGGCGCGCGGAGCGAGCAGGTGGTCGAGGTGGGCAACCTGAAGTACGACGTGGCGGTGCCGGAGGGCCTGGAAGCGTTCGCCGCCGAGTGCCGGCGGCATGCCGGGGCCCGCCCGGTCTGGATCGCCGCCAGTACCCACGAGGAGGAGGAGGCGGCGGTGCTGGCCATCCACCGCCGGCTGCGTGCGCGGTTCCCTGGCCTGCTGTTGCTGTGGGCGCCGCGGCACCCGGAGCGCTTCAGCACGGTGGCCAGCCAGGCACGCGCGGCAGGCTGGCCGGTCTCGACCCGCTCACGCGGGCGCTGGCCGTCCCGCGACGATGCGGTGTTCGTGGTCGATACCCTGGGTGAGCTGGTGCAGTTCTATGCCGCGGCCGACGTGGCCTTCGTCGGGGGCAGCCTGCAGCCGGTCGGCGGCCACAACCTGCTGGAGCCGGCCGCCACCGGAACGCCCATCGTTACCGGGCCGCATCTGCACAATTTCAGCGAGATATCGCGGCGCATGCTCGACAGCGGCGCGCTGCGCATCGGCGCCGACCAGGACGGCGTCGGGGCCGAGCTGGCCGCGTTGCTGAGCGATGACGAGGCCCGCGGCGGCATGGTCGATGCCGGCCGCGAGCTGGTCGAGAGTGGCCGCGGTGCGCTGGCGCAGACGCTGGTGCTGCTGCGCCCGGTCCTGCCCCCGGGTCAGTAGGGCAGGGTGCCCTGGACGCGGGACTCGGCGTCGGCGGTCAGCAGGCGGTTGATGTCCTGCAGGTCGCCCGCGTCGAGGGTGCCGGCGGCCTGCTCGAGCAACAGCCGCTGCTGCAGGTGGTTGTAGCGCGCCTGCGCGTAGGCCTGCTGGGCCTGGAACAGGTTCTGCTGGTTGTTCAGCACGTCCAGCACGGTGCGGGTGCCGACTTCCAGCCCGACCTGCGAGGCGTCGTAGGCGGCCTGCGCCGAGACCAGCGCCAGTCGCCGCGCCTCGACCTCGCTCACGCCGGCAACCAGGGTCTGGTAGGCGTTGCGGGTGTTGCGCTCGAGCTGCCGGCGTTCCTGCACCAGCTGGTCGCCGGCGATGTCGCGGCGGGCGATGGCCTGGCGCACCCGCGAGCGGGTCGCCCCGCCGTTGAAGATCGGCACCTGCAGGGTCAGGTTGACGCTGGGGCCCCGGCTCTCGGAGCCGATCGGGTTGGTCGCGTCGATCGGCAGGCCGTCGGCGCTGAAGGTCTGGGTGCCCCAGGTGGTCGACTCGGAGTAGCCGCCGCCCAGGTACAGGGTCGGCCAGTACCCCGAGCGGGCGGTCTCGACGTTGGCCTCGGCGGCCTGCACGTTGAATCCGGCGGCCTGCAGCGAGGGGTTGTTGTCCACCGCGGTGGCCACCCATTCGTCGGCCCCGCCGGTTACCGGCAGCTTCGGCTGGAAATCGTCCGGCAGGCCGCGGAGGTTGCGCACCTCGACCCCGGTGATCTCCGCCAGCGCCTGGTAGGCGTCGGCCACCGCGTTGCGGGCCAGGATGGTGTTGGCGCGGGCGGCATCGTACTGCGCGCGGGCCTCGTGCACGTCGGTGATCGGAGCCAGGCCGACGTCCAGGCGCCGGGAGGCGAAGTCGAACTGCTTCTGCAGCGCGGCCTCGGCGGCCTCGGCGGCGGCCAGGGTCTCCAGCTGCACCAGCACGTTGAAGTAGGCGCCGGAGGTGCGGGTGATCAGGTTCTGCCCGGCCGCCTCCAGGTCGAAGTCACTGGCGCGGCTGAGCGCGCGCTCGCTGCGCAGGGCAGTGAAGCGCGAGCGGTCGAAAACCATCTGGTTGACATCCACCCCGTAGCTGCGGGTGGTGCTTTCGCGATCGGTGTTGCCGGTGTAGGTGACCGGTTCGCCGGTGACCGGGTCGAACTGGGTGGTGCTGGCCGGCCCCTTGCTCTCGCTGCGGCTCAGCCGCGCGCTGCCCGACAGCTGCGGCAGCATCGCCGCGCGCGCCTGCACCGCGCCCTCGCGGGTGGCCAGCCGGCTGGACTCGGCGATCGACAGCTGCGGGTCGCCGGCACGGGCGAGCTCAAAGGTGTCCATCAGGTCGGTGGCCCCGGCCTGCAGTGGCAGCAGGGCGGCGAGGGCGGAGGCAAGTGCAAGCGGGCGCAGGGTCATCGACTAGAGCTCGAAGGCGGGTACCGGCTCGGCGCCGGCGAGATAGGGGACATGGGTCTCGAACAACGATTCGATGCGCGGGGCGTTGACCTGCTGGTGGACCAGCACCGCCTCCATGGCCGGGGCGTGGCCGCGCACGATGAACATGCGGCCGTTCGGCTTCAGCCATTCCAGGAACGTCGCCGGGATGTCGGTCACCGCGCCGGTGACGCAGATGGCGTCGAACTGGCGGCCGGGCTCGAAGCCGAACGCATCGGCGTGCTGCACGCGCACGTTGGCGCGCCCCTGGCGCACCAGGCGGGCCTGTGCGGCCTCGGCCAGGTCGGCGTGGCGCTCGATGCTCAGCACCTCGCGGGCCATCCGTGACAGGCAGTCGGTCAGGTAGCCGCTGCCGGTGCCGATCTCCAGCACGTCCTCCTCCGGGCCGACCTGCAGCGCCTCGAGCGCCCGGCCCTGGACCACCGGTTTCATGATCACTTCGCCATGGGCCAGCGGCAGGGTGACGTCGGCATAGGCCAGCTCGCGCTGCGCCTGCGGCACGTAGTCCTCGCGCGGCACGCTTCCCAGCACCTCCAGTACGCGCGGATCGAGCACGTTCCAGGGGCGGATCTGCTGTTCGACCATCAAGTCGCGTGCCTGGGTGAAATCGAAGGTGTTCATGTGACGGCTCTCGGGGGTTCGCGTGCAACCGCCTATTCTACCGGCCCGCGGGCGGTGAAGGCTGGCGCGACGGGCCAAAGCATCGCCGCAGCGGGCGGGCGCATTCAGTGCCATTAGTCACCACGACCCGGGTCATGGCCGCGGCCGGTTCAGTTTGCCGGCGGATCCGCCGCCCAGGCGCGCAGGAAGGTCGCGACCGCGGCCGCGATGTGGGTTTGGGGGTTCACCGGCGCCGGGTCACAGCCCAGCACCAGCCGCACCTGCGCGGGGCCGGTGAGCAGGGCGATGAACTGGCTGGCCGCGGTGGCGATGGTCTGGGCATCGGCGGGGTCCAGGCGCAACTCCCCGCGCGCGCTGCGGCGGGCCAGCAGAGCTTCCAGGTCGGCCTGCAGCCGCGCCGGGCCGGCATCCCAGTACAGCCGCGCTTCCTGCGAGCCGGCCATCCCGGGGGCGCCGAGCACGCGGCTGGCGGCGATCGCCTCCGGACTCGTGCACAAGGCATGCACCGCGCGGGCCACCGAGTGCAGCCGCTGGGCCAGCGGGGTTTCCGGCGCACGGGCAAACAGCGCGTCCGGGAGCATCCGCTCGCAGTGGGCCTGCACGGCGGCCACGAACAGGCCCTGCTTGTTGCCGAAGTGGCTGTAGACGGTGAGCTTGGACACCCCGGCCGCGGCGGCCACGGCTTCCATGCTGGTGCCCTCGTAGCCGTTGTCCACGAACAGGACGGTACCCGCCTGCAGGATCGCGGCGCGCTTGGCCAGGTCCTTCGGGCGGCCCGGGCCGCGTGCCGCGGGCGACGGGGCGGTGTCCTCGGGCGAGGCGGCGGGCACGGGTTCATCACGCATGGGCAATACCATACCACCGGGTTCTGTATTAGAGTCCGCGCAATCCCGCGCCGGCCGGAGCGCCACCATGCGTGCTGCTGTCCCCTCCCGTGTGTTGCTGCACCGCTGTGCCATCGCGCTGCTGGCCTGCGTACTGGTTTCCGGCTGCGGCGGCAGGGAGGAGGCGCCCGAGGCCCCACGCACCGTGCTGGTCACCCGGGTCGGGGCCCACGCCGGCACCGGGACCTCCCTGGCCGGCGAGATCCGGGCCCGCCACGAGACCCAGCTGGGCTTCCAGGTCGCCGGCAGGATGGTCGAGCGCCAGGCCGAGGTCGGCGACCGCGTCGAGCGCGGCGAGCTGCTGGCACGGCTCGAGCCCGACGACCTGCAGGCCCGCGAGCGCGCCGCGCGCGCCCAGCTCGCGGCCGCCGAGGCCGAGCTCGGGCGCGCCCGGGCCGACCAGGCGCGGTTTCGCGTGCTTGCCGAGGACCAACTGGTCAGCCGGTCCACGCTCGATACCCAGAACGCCGCCGCCACCGCCGCCCAGGGCCAGGTCGATGCCGCCCGCGCCGAGCTCGAGCTGGCGCGCAACCAGGCCGGCCATACCCGGCTGCTGTCGCCGGCCGATGGCGTGATCGCCGCCCTGCATGCCGAGACCGGCCAGGTGCTCGGGGCCGGGCAGCCGGTATTCACGCTGGCGACCGACGGTGACCGCGAGGTCGTGTTCGCCGTGGCCGAGGGGCAGGTCGGCCATATCCGCCCGGGCGACCCGGTGCAGGTCGAGCCGTGGACCGGCGAGGGCGGGCGGTTGAATGCCAGCGTCCGCGAAGTGGCGCCCGCCGCGGACCCCACCACCCGCACCTACCAGGTGCGTGCGACGATCGACGCTCCGCCCGGCGCCCTGGAGCTGGGGCAGAGCGCCCGCGTGTTCCTGCCCGATGGCGGGGCGGACACGCTGTCGGTGCCGCTGGCGGCGCTTCAGCCCAACCCGGAGGGCGGCAAGGCCGTGTTCGTGCTGGCCGCGGATTCCACCGTGGCGTTGCGACCGGTGCAGGCCGGCGCCTACGCCGCCGATGGAGTCGCGGTGATGGAGGGACTGCGGGCGGGTGAGTGGGTGGTCGCCGCCGGTGGCCACCTGCTGCGCGAGGGCATGGCGGTACGGCCGGTGGACGCCGAAGGCCGCAGCGTGGCCCCCGGCGACGGGACCCCCTGAGCATGCGCTTCAACCTCTCCGCCTGGGCCCTGCGCCACCGCAGCCTGGTGGTCTACGCAATGCTGGTGGCGGCCATTGCCGGTGCCTTTTCCTATCGCAACCTGGGCCGCAGCGAGGACCCGGAGTTCACCTTCAAGGTGATGGTGATCCACACCCTGTGGCCCGGCGCCGACGCGCAGCAGGTCGCCCGGCAGGTCACCGAGCCGATCGAGCGCAGGATCATGGAGACCGGCGACTACGAGTTCGTCCGCTCCTACTCGCGCGCCGGCGAGTCGCAGGTGATCTTCGCCGCCCGCGACGCCATGCGTTCGGGCGAGATCCCGGAGCTGAATTACCAGATCCGCAAGAAGGTCGGCGACCTGCGCCCGCAGCTGCCGCGCGACATCGTCGGGCCGTTCTTCAACGACGAGTTCGGCGATACCTGGGGCAACCTGTACGCGCTCACCGGCGAGGGCTTCGAGCACGCCCTGCTGCACGACTGGGCCAAGCGCCTGCAGCTGCAGATCGAGCGCGTGCCCGACGTGGGCAAGGTGGCGCTGTTCGGGGTGCAGGACGAGCGCATCTGGATCGAGCTGGACAACACCCGGCTGGCGACGCTGGGCATCTCCCCGGCGCAGGTGCAGCAGCAGCTCGAGGAACAGAACGCGATGATGCCGGCCGGCTACTTCGAGCTGGCCGACAGCCGCGTGCCGGTGCGGGTGAGCGGGCAGTTCGAGACCGTCGGGCAGGTGCGCGCGCTGCCGATCCGGGCCGGCGAACGCACCCTGTCCCTGGGCGACATCGCCACCGTCAGCCGCGGCTACGCCGACCCGCGCGACCCGGGCATGCGCTTCATGGGCGAGGACGGCATCGGCATCGGCGTGGCGATGCGCAAGGGCGGCGACATCATCACCCTGGGGCGGACGCTGGAGCGCGAGGTCGCGGACCTGCAGGCCGCGCTGCCGGCGGGCATGGAACTGCGCAAGGTCTCCGACCAGCCGGCCGCGGTGCGGGTGTCGATCGGCGAGTTCGTGCGCGTGCTGGCCGAGGCGGTGGCCATCGTGCTGCTGGTCAGCTTCCTCTCGCTGGGCTGGCGCACCGGGCTGGTGGTGGCGCTGTCGATCCCGCTGGTGCTGGCGCTGACCTTCGTGGCGATGGAGGTGTTCGGGGTCAGCCTGCACAAGGTCTCGCTGGGCGCGCTGGTGCTCGCGCTGGGGCTGCTGGTGGACGACGCGATCATTGCCATCGAGATGATGGCCATCAAGCTCGAGCAGGGCTTCGAGCGTGCCCGCGCGGCGGCCTTCGCCTGGGACTCGACCGCCTTCCCGATGCTCACCGGCACCCTGATCACCGCCGCCGGCCTGCTGCCGATCGCCACCGCCGCCTCCAGCGTGGGCGAGTACACCCGCTCGCTGTTCCAGGTGGTGACCTTCGCCCTGCTGCTGTCGTGGATCGCCGCGGTGGTGTTCATCCCGTACCTGGGCGACAAGTTGCTGCCGGACCCGCGCAAGGCAAACGCGGCCCCGCGACCCGGCTCGCTGGCGGCGCGCTGGCGGGCTTGGCGCGAGCGCTGGGCCGACCGCAATCCGGCCTTGGCCAACCTCGTCGGACCGCGCGAGCAGCCGGTCGATGGCCACCCGCACGACCCCTACGACACCGGCTTCTACCGGCGCTTCCGCGGCCTGGTGGCCTGGAGCGTGCGCCGGCGCGGGCTGGTGATCGTGCTGACCGTGGCCGCCTTCGCCGCCTCGGTGCTGCTGTTCCGTTTCATCCCGCAGCAGTTCTTCCCCGAGTCGGTGCGGCCGGAGCTGATGATCGACATGGAGCTGGCCGAGGGCAGCTCGTTGCGCGCCACCCGCGAGCAGGCACTGCGGCTGGAGGAGATGCTGGCCACCCGCGACGACCTGGACAACTACACCGCCTGGGTCGGCACCGGCGCGCCACGCTTCTACCTGCCGCTGGACCAGCAGCTGCCGGCCGCCAACTTCGCCCAATTCGTGCTGCTCGCGAAGGACACGGAGTCGCGCGAGGACATCCGCGAGTGGCTGCTGGAGGAAGTCGCCCCCCGGTTCCCGCAGCTGCAACTGCGCGTGACGCGCCTGGAGATGGGCCCGCCGGTGGGCTACCCGGTGCAGTTCCGGATCTCCGGCGAGCACATCGACCAGGTGCGCCAGATCGCCTACCGGGTGCGCGAGCAGGTGCGTGCCAACCCGCACGTGGCCAACGTCAACCTGGACTGGGACGAGCCGTCCAAGGTGATCCGGCTGGAGCTCGACCAGGCCCGCGTGCGCGCGCTGGGAGTCAGCTCCACCCAGCTGGCGCAGACCCTGCAGGCGACCCTGACCGGCGCCGAGGTCGGCGTGTTCCGCGACGACGAGCGGCTGGTCTCGATCATGCTGCGCGGCGGCGAGCGCGAACGGCAGTCGCCCGAGCAACTGGCCAGCCTGATGATCCAGACCCCCGGCGGCCCGGTGCCGCTGGCCCAGCTGGCGGAGATCGAACACGGCTTCGAGGACGGCATCATCTGGCACCGCGACCGGGTGCCGACCATGACCGTGCGCGCCGACGTCAGCGGCGCGCTGCTGCCGGCCGAGGTGACCGCGCAGATCGACCCGACCCTGGACGCCATCCGTGCCGACCTGCCGCCGGGCTACGAGGTGGAAATCGGTGGCTCGGTGGAAGACTCCGCCCGCGCCCAGGGCTCGATCGCCGCCGGCGTGCCGATGTTCCTGCTGGTGGTGTTCACCCTGCTGATGATCCAGCTGCGCAGCTTCTCGCGCAGCTTCATGGTGCTGCTGACCGCGCCGCTTGGCCTGATCGGCGTGGTCGTGTTCCTGCTGGTGTTCCGGGTGCCGTTCGGCTTCGTGGCGATGCTGGGCACCATCGCCCTGGCGGGCATGATCATGCGCAACTCGGTGATCCTGGTGGACCAGATCGAGCAGGACCGCAGCGAGGGCGCCGAGCCGTGGCAGGCGATCGTCGAGGCCACCGTGCGCCGCTTCCGCCCGATCGTGCTGACCGCCCTGACCGCGATCCTGGCTATGGTCCCGCTGTCACGCAGCGATTTCTTCGGCCCCATGGCTACCGCGATCATGGGCGGCCTGCTGTTCGCGACGGTGCTGACGCTGGTGTTCGTGCCGGCGCTGTATGCGGCGTGGTTCCGGGTGCGGTTGCCGGACGACCGCCGCTGACGCATGACCCCAGGGTAGGGCGCAATAGCCAAAGGCGTATTGCGCCGGAGCCAACAGCCCACGTCATCGCCAGGACTTCTGGGACTTGGGCAATTGCCCTTCCGGATCATGCACCTGGAGTTCGTCGCCATCGGTGAGGCGCTCCGGATAAAGCACCAGGTTCGTACCACCGGGACGCTTGACGGACGGGAACAACAGCCCCCGAGCACCCGCGCCCTCCAGCAGGTCCGCCATGGCCCATGTCGGCGGCTCGATGCCCTCAATGAACCACAGCCGCTTCCACTCGCAATCCCACTCTCGCCACAGCGGATCCCAATCGCGGTTGTAGCCTTCGCGCAGGTCTGCGACCTGCTCGACCCGGATGCGAAAGCACGCGAGTACGCCCGGGCTGAAGAGGGGTTCGGCCTGCGAGAACTCGGCAACTGCCGTTTCCGGTTCCAGTGACAGGTAGAGCGCTCGCGTACGCGGTCGGTTGAATCGGCCGCCTTCGCGGGCCGCGCCCGCGCCACTGAGGGGCTGGAACGACCAGCGTGGCGTCAACATCCGGTAGGCCAACAGGTCGACCGGTGCCACGATCATCCAGTTGCGCCCGCCGACAGATTGCGGACGTAGCGACGGATTGCTTCGGCCTTGCCTTCGCGTACGAACGACTCGGCGGTCCCGCCGCCAAGCTCAGTGAGGGGCGTATTGCGGTACCAGTAGATGGCCCGATCGGAATCCCCGCCATTGAGTTCCAGGATCATCCCGACGACACCCAACGCCTCGCGCATGTAAGCCTGTGCGCGCTCGGTACCTGGTGAGCGCTGCAGGGTGCTGCGGTGTACCTGGGCAAGGTCTGCCAGGGACTGCAGCGAGATGTGCATCCGCTCGGCGAACAAGGCAGGGGAGATGTAGGGGGTTCCTTCTTCGCGCAGCTCGTCGGCGAAGTGCGCGGCATCAATGTTCAGTACGGCGTTCATGCTGCCTCCGGCGTGCATTTACGTCGCAATTGTGGCGCAAAAAAGTCACCGGTGAGTGAACGCCGTCGCGATTGGCCTGTCCGGCCCATGTGGACCGTGGCGGGCAGCATTTTTCCTTTACTCGTGACCCCAAGGCGCCGGCGGCGCGTCGATCGGGTTGGCGAGATCGAAGCGCACCCGGAACAGGCGATCCTGGTCGGTGCGGCCCAGCTCGTAGGTGTAGTGCACGTCCGGCTCGACCTCGATCGCCCAGACGTTGGTGTTGGACACGTCCATGCCCTCGCGGGTGAACATCTCCTGCGAGAACGCATCGACCGGGAACTCCTGCCGGTTGGCCGTGCCCTCGCTGGCGCTGTCGCCGCCGTACAGGGTCACCGGGTCGTCGCTGCCGTCTTCCAGGCGGTGGTCGTGCTTCAGGCGCAGGCCTTCGTCGGTGCGGGTCACGATCCAGGTGCGCGAGCGGTCCTCGCCGACGTGGAACGGGATCCTGATCTCCCCGTCGCTGCACTCGCGCACGTGCACCACCAGCGCCTGGCCGGCGAAGGCGTTGTTGCCCTGCGAATCGGGGCGGTCGGTTTCGACCTTGCCGGCGTAAGCGTTGCCGCACAACGCGGTGAGGTTGTCGAAGAAAGCATCCTGGGCGGTGGCGGCTGGTGCTTCGGCGGTCGAAGCGTCCGGCGTCGTGCCGGCGGTGGTGGGTGCCGGAGCGGGCGAGCACGCCGCGAGCGCCAGGGCGAGCGGACCGGCGAGCAGGGCGCCGGATGCGGGACGGAAGCTCAGTGGGCTGTTCATCCGTCCGAAGCTAGCCGTTCACGCGAACTTGCGCCAGCCGCCCAAAGCTCACTCGATCGACAGCAGCTCGGCCCGCGGTCCGTTGACCTGCCCCACCCAGCCCTCACTCTCCAGCCCGGCCACGGCGAACGCCCCGCGCATGGCCACCAGCGCCCGCGTAGCCGCCTCCCGCGTGGCGAACCAGCCGAACACGCTGGGGCCCGCACCGGACAGGCTCGCGCCCAGCGCCCCGTGGTCCAGGGCCGCGACCTTGACCTGCGCGAAGCCCGGTACCAGAGCCGCCCGGCGTGGCTCGACCAGCACGTCGCGCAGGCCCGCCGCGACCAGCTCCAGGTCGCCGCGCGCCAGTCCGGTCAGGAACAGCGCCAGGTGCGTGCCGTGCCGGACCACGTCGGCCAGCGGATACGGCTCGGTCAGCACCGCACGGGCGCTGCGGGTCTCGAGCACGAAGTGCGGGTGTACGACCGCACTCCAGATCTCCGGGGCCTGCAGTCGCAGCAAGCGTCCGGGCGTGGCCAGCGCAACGCCGCCGACCAGCATCGGGCCGACGTTGTCACCCTGGACGCTGTCGGTGGCCACCGCCTCGCCGGCGAGCGCGTGCGGGTAGAGCGCCTCGCGCGGCAGCGGGCTGTCGAGGAGGGCATTGCCAGCCACGCCCGCCGCCACTGCCGACGCGGCGGAACCGCCCAGACCAGAGCCCAGCGGAATGCCCTTGTGCAGCTCGATCTCGAAACCGTGGCTGGCGCCGGTCGCCTGCAGCAACGACTGCAGCGTCCGCCCGGCGGTATTGCGGGCCGGTTCCATTGGGAGCGTTTGCGCGCCGTGCGCGTCGCCGTGAATGGCGAGCAGGCGCACTCCAGGCCGGTCAACCCGTCGGACTACCGCCCGATCCCCGGGACCGTCGAACGTGTGCCCCAGCAGGTCGAAGCCAACCCCGATGTTGCCAACGCCGGCAGGGCAGAATGCTTCGGCCTTCACACTCATCGGTCGCCACCCCAACGCCAGCGCGGCCGTTCGCCCTTGATCGCGCAGATCACCAGCAGAACCGCCGTGGCGATCCCGATGCCCACAAAGAAGCGGACTGGCGAGACCTCGGGGTTGCTCCAGATGCTGATTCCGATGAGTGCGCCCACATAGGCCGCCAGAACGACCCACCCCTGCCATGCGCAGGGGAGGCCCCATCCCCAACCGTAGGTCCTGGCCGGAAACCAGTACTGCTTGTCATCTCCCATCAGGCTGCCCGGCAAGCAGGGTCGAGCGGAATGGGCCACGGCGGCAGGGTGTCGGGAACAGGAGCGATTCCATCATTTGCACCGGGCCAATCCCCGCAGAGTAGCTATAAGCCGGCCGTCACTTACCTTGCTCGTCGGCGATGGGTCCTGCTCAAGCTCAAAGGCACCGTCACACTCCTTTGCGGCCGCTTGCTCCAGCAGGTCGGTAAGCCCGAGAGATACGGATCCCGACGACGAGGCGAGCCGTTCCGACCTGGCCGTCACGACGATCTCGATCGCCCCATCAGCCTGCCGCTTGGCTTCATAACTGTCAGCGGATGAGCCGGATGAAAGTACGGGGCTCGATGCACAAGAAGCAGCCAGGGCCAGAGAGGCGATGGCTGCAATCTTCAACGGATTCAATTGATGGCTCCTCCTGGAGTGATGAACGGTGCAACGCTTAGGTTAAGTCGGGCTGCGAAGCGGCTTCGGCTTGAATCGTTAGGCCGCTGCAGCACGATGCGCCGACATTGACCCGCGACGCCAACCAAGGAGGCGGGCCGGCAGAAAGAGAATGGCCTGCAAGAGCGCGAATAACGCAGAGAACGTGATGCCCACCAAGCGGAATGGCAAGGCGAGCAGCCAAACAACTGGCCAGAGAACCAAAGCCAGTAGAGCAAGAGGCCAGCAAAGAACAAAGAGGATGCACCACACAGCCAAGGCAACTAGTGTCTTCATGTCGGGTCTCCTTGTTATCTGGACGGACGGGATGGGATACGTTGCAACGCACTGAGGCCATTGGCAACCATCGTGCGACCAACCCGCCAAAAAAACTGACGAAGCTGTGAATGGGGTGACGAAAGACCGCATGGCGGCCTGACACTTGAGTTAAGCCGCGCCACGAAATGGCGTCGGCTTGGGCGAATTGTTAGGCGCTTGAGCCATGATCTTGCGCCAATAGCTTTTCCAGCACCGGCCGAGTGTACGCCGCCTCGGGATCTAGCTCGGCTGGGTCCGAGGAACTTTTCCATTCGCCAGCGTCGAACGCTAGATAGATTTCGTTACAGGGCTCCGGCAGATACGCCGTGCCGGCCTTGAAAGAATAGGGCCATAGCCAGTTCATATCGGTATCCGCAACTTCAAAGGTGAGCTCGCCGGCCATGTAGTTCCTGGCGATAAGTACTGCTAGTTCGTTGCACGTGCGCTCGACAGACCAGCCGCGTGCGGCCCGTTCCTCTTCGAGAGCTGGCTCGCGCAGCGTGCCCGGTACTTCTAGTAGCGAGAGCAGAGAATGTTTCAACAAGCGTCTAACACCTAAGTTAAGCCGAACCACGTAGTGGAGCCAAACACATGGCAAGCTGTACCTGCCATGTGTTTGGTGGAACGAAGCGGTTTCGGCTTGAACGCATTGTTAGGCCTCGTTCCGTGGGACCAACTCCGGCCAGCCGTCAGCTCGCCCGGCCCTGAGGACAAATTGCGCTTGCTCGCGTGGGAAGCAGCGACCGGACAGCGCAGAAAAGTCGCCCTGATCCCGCGGGTGTTCGACCGAGCGCGCGACGTGCTGCCCGCGAGCGAATAGAAGCAGGGAGATGCCGTCGCTCTCTTGAATCGACGAGCGCGACTGAACAGGCCAGCCAAAACCTAGTGCTTCTTTGGCGGTTTGGTCATTGGAGTACGGACCAAGTACACAGACCCGGTCCCACTCCCCAGCCTCTGCGTAGCGCAAATCGATCACCGTGCTGGTGTGAACTTGCTCTCCGATGGCTTCGGAAACCCTGTCCGAGCCGCATCCGGCGAGAGCCAGGGAACAAGCAATGAGGAGGCCGAGTTGTCTCATAAGGGGCCTAACACCGGAGTTAAGCCGCGCCGCGAAGCGGCGTCGGCTTGGACGAATTGTTAGACCCTAGCCCGTACGCCAGCGCCCCGAGCCGCGAGAGCTAACAGGAGCGCGACCGCGCCAACGCCAAGGTTGAGGTAGGCAACCGCCGCGTTAACGTTGAGCAGCAAGATGATGATTTCGCGGATGCCGGGAACGAACCACAGGGCTCCGACGGTGAGCAACAGGATGCCAAGAAACAGGCAGAATTGTCGTGCGCCCGACCTGAGGCCGGTCCAGATACCCGCGGCGCCAAGCGCGATGTGGATCACGGCGTGCAGCATGTTGGTGCTCAGTACACCGAACACCACGGGGCTCGATAACCCCAAGAAGCCCTCAACCAGCAAGAAGGCGCCGATCACAGCGGCAAACGCTCTGCAGAGTCCGATCGAACCGTTCATGGGGCTGCCTTTGGCTGTTGGGAGCAACAAACGTAACAGGTGCTGCACCTAGGGG
>NZ_JAJUWY010000012.1 GCF_021390425.1 Lysobacter sp. GX 14042
GACCAAGCTGCGCAGCTTGTCCAGGTCGACGACGTAGAAGATCCCGTGCAGGATCCGCAGGGCGACGAAGACCAGCGCCAGCAGGGCTGCCCGACCCGGATCGACCCCGGCCAGCTGTGCCATCAGCACCGATGCGGCGAAGGCCGGGAACGCCTCGAAGGCATTGAGCTGGGCGGCGTTGGCGCGGGCGGTACGCGGGTTGTCCTGGCGTTGCAGCCAGCCCCGCGGGTCCTTGTTGTCGAAACGCTTGCCGCTGCCCTTGGCAATGACCGTCCAGACGTAGGGCAGGACTGCGGCAGCCAGTACACACCAGTACGCGGTGGCGTAGTTCATCGATCAGCTCCTTACTGACGGGAAGGCCGAGCGTAGCCGAGCCCGGGTTCGCGCGACCGCGCGGGGCTTCTTCCCGGCGCGCGACCGGACCCCGGAAATGCCGGAGGCCGGACCCTTTGGGGCCCGGCCTCCGGTATGCCCCGGCGAAAGCCGGGAGTCGGTCTGGAAAGTCCGCGATCAGTCGGCGCGCGACTCCAACATGCGGTCACGGTTCGCGCGGAACGGGTTGCCTTCGCGCCAGTTCGGCCACTGGTCGCCGTCGGCCAGCACTTCGCCGACCTGGTACAGTGCCTGCAGGTCCTCGATGACCCCGGTCATGTCCCAGGACGGATCGAAGGTATCGGCCGGCTGGTGGTAGCGCACGTCGCGGTAGTCGCGCTGCGCCGCGGCACCCGCTTCCAGCCCACCCTCGCGCAGGTTGTCGCCGCCCTTGGCATACAGCGCGGGTACGCCGGCCTTGGCGAAGTTGAAGTGGTCGGAGCGGAAGAAGAAACCGTCCTGCGGGGTCGCCTCGGCACTGACGGTGCGGTCCTGGCCGCGAAGCACTTCTTCCAGTACGTCCTCGAGCTCGGAGTTGCCCAGGCCGACGACGGTCATGTCGCTGGACCGGCCGATGACCGGCATGGCGTCGAGGTTGATCACCGCCACGGTGTCCTCCAGCGCGACCGCCGGCTGGGCGACGTAGTACTTGGAGCCCAGCAGGCCCGATTCCTCCAGGGTGACGGCCAGGAACACCAGCGAGCGTTCGGGGCGCTGCCCGCGGGAGGCGAAGGCCTCGGCGATCTCCATGATCCCGGCGACGCCGGTCGCGTTGTCGATGGCGCCGTTGTAGATGTCGCCGTTGTCGTGGACGCCCAGGTGGTCCCAGTGGCCCATGTAGACGACCGCCTCATCGGCGCGGCTGGTGCCGGGAAGGCGGGCGATGACGTTGCGCGAACTGCCGCTGGTGCTGGTACTCGACAGGTCCAGGGACATGCTCGCGTCCAGCTCGATCGCCTTGAAGCCGGGCTGGTTGGCAGCCTGGTACAGCCCGTCGAGGTCATGGCCCAGCGTGCCCAGCACGTCGCGCGCGGCGTCCGCGCTCAGCCAGCCCTGCGCGGGGAGGCGCGGCTCGGGATCGTGATCGGCGGGCAGGTCGAACTGCGGGCCGGACCAGGAGTTCTTCACCACGTCCCAGCCATAGGACGCACCGGCGGTGTCATGGATGATCAATGCCGCGGCGGCGCCCTGCCTGGCGGCTTCTTCGAACTTGTAGGTCCAGCGGCCGTAGTAGGTCATCCGCTGGCCTTCGAACAGCGCCTCGTCGTCGACGTGGAAACCGGGGTCGTTGACGAACATCACCACCGTCTTGCCCTTCACGTCGACGCCTTCGTAGTCGTTCCAGCCCAGCTCGGGGGCGTTCACGCCGTAGCCGACGAACACCAGCTGGCTGTCGTCGATCTCCACCCGCGCCTCGCCGGTGCGGGTGCCGATGACCATGTCCTGGCCGAAGGCCATCCGGCGTTCCTCGCCATCCACGTCCAGGGTCATCTCCACCGAGGCCTCGTCGGCGGTGGTCTCGACCATCGGCACGTCCTGGAACCAGCTGTCACCGTTGCCTGGCTCCAGGCCCATGCGCTCGAATTCGGCCGCCAGCCATTCGACGGTCTTCTCCTCGCCGACCCCGCCGGGGGCGCGTCCCTGGAAGTCGTCGGAGGCCAGTACCTGCACCCGGTGGGCGAAGTCGGCTTCGGTGATCGCCGGGGCGTAGTCGTGCGCGCCCGGCATGGCGGTACCGGCCGCATCGGCGGTAGCGGCGCCAGGCGCGTCCGAGGCGGCGGGTGGCTCGGCTGCGCGGTCGCAGGCGGACAGGGCGAGGGCGGCGGCAAGCACCGGCACCGCCGACAGCAGGGTGATGCGGGACATCGGAAGTCTCCCCAGAGGACAACCCCCGATGCTACCAGCGTCGTCGGTGCCCGCCCGGGCGGACACCGGCGGCCGCTCAGTCCGTTCCGGGGGCGCGATCGCCGCTGTAGCGCTGCGCGGTGGCGCCGGTGACGGGGCCGATCGCCGCGGTCTCATGCACGTGGAGTTCCACCTCGTGCTCGAACACCAGCGCGCCGTCGACCCGGGCGCCGGGCCCGATGACCACGCGCGGCACGCGCCGCTTGCCGAACGAAAAGCCGGATTTCGGCTTGTGGTAGCGCACCGTCCCGTGGACGTGCGAGCCGACCCCGACGGTCAGGTCGGCGTGGACCATCTCGATGTCGCCGGTGACCTCGGTGGCGACCAGGCCGACCGCGCCGTTGACCGACTCCACGTCGCCGTCGACCCGGCTGCCGCGATCGATGAAGATGCCGCCGTTGACGGTTTCGACATCGCCTCCGATCCGCGCGCGCTCGCCGGTGCGGATCCGGCCGTTGACGGTTTCCAGCGAGCCGGCCTGGACATCGTGCCCCAGCTCGATCCGGCCGTTGACCGTTTCCATCGAGCCGGTGCGCGCGCCGTCGCCGGCCTCGATGCGGCCGTTCACGGTGGCGACATCGCCGGTGGCGGCGCCGGCGCCGATGCTGACGCGGCCGTTCACGGTGTCCAGTTCGCCGGCGGTCTGGTTGGCCTCGACCTCGATCGTGCCCATCACCTTGCTGACGTCCTGGGCGGAAACGGGAGCGGCGAGGAAGAGGGTGGCCGACAGTGCGGCGGTGAGCAGGTGGGGCCGGGTCTTCATGGTCGGTACTCCGGTTGGATGCAGGCGGGGGCTCCCGGGAAAGGCGGGAGCGTGGTGGCCGGCGCGGCGCGGACGGCCGCTCCGATACAATCCCCGGTGCCAGAATCACCGATGAGCGCCGTGTCCGCCAACCCCAACGAAAGCCATAGTCCCGCCCTCCGCCCGGTCGTGCTGATGATCCTCGACGGGTGGGGCCACCGCGAGGATCCGGTCGACAACGCCTTGGCCCAGGCGCATACCCCCCACTGGGATGCCCTGCTGGCCGGTGCCCCGCACACGCTGATCCACACCGAAGGCCGCCATGTCGGCCTGCCGGACGGGCAGATGGGCAATTCCGAGGTCGGCCACATGAACCTGGGGGCCGGGCGCATCGTCCATCAGGACCTGACCCGGATCGACGCGGCGATCGGGGACGGCAGCTTCTTCGCCAACCCGGAGCTGCGTGCGGCCTGCGCCGCGGCGCGCGCGACCGGCGGCACGCTGCACCTGATGGGCCTGCTGTCGCCCGGCGGCGTGCACAGCCATGAGGACCACCTGCTGGCGATGGTGGAGATGGCGCGCCGCGAAGGCGTGCCGCGGGTCGCCGTCCACGCCTTCCTGGATGGCCGCGACATGCCGCCACGTTCGGCCGGCCCGAGCCTGCAGCGCCTGCAGCAGGCCTGCGTGGCCGCCGGCAATGCCCGCATCGCCACGGTCACCGGACGCTACTACGCGATGGACCGCGACCACCGCTGGGAGCGGGTGCGCAAGGCCTGGGACGTGATCGTGGAGGGCAGCGGGGTGCACGTCGCCGACACCGCCGCCGCCGCCCTGGAGGCGGCCTACGCGCGTGGCGAGAACGACGAGTTCGTCGAAGCGACCGTGATCGGCGGTGGTGCGCCGGTGCGCGACGGCGACGCGGTCGTGTTCATGAATTTCCGCGCCGACCGTGCGCGCCAGCTCACCGCCGCCTTCACCGCCCCGGACTTCGACGGCTTCCAGGCACCCCGCCCGGCACTGTCGCACTTCGTCTGCCTGACCGAGTACGACGCGCGCCTTCCCGCGCCGGTGGCCTTCGGCCCGGACGACCTGCGCAACACCCTGGGCCAGGTGCTCGCCGACCGTGGTCTGCGCCAGCTGCGCATCGCCGAGACCGAGAAGTACGCCCACGTCACCTTCTTCTTCAGTGGCGGCCGCGAGGACGCGTATCCGGGCGAGACCCGGATCCTGGTGCCCAGCCCGAATGTCGCGACCTACGACCTGCAGCCGGAAATGAGCTGCCCGGAAGTCACCGCCAAGCTGGTGGCCGCGATCGACTCGGGCGGGTTCGACGTCTGTATCTGCAATATCGCCAACCCCGACATGGTCGGCCACAGCGGCAGCCTGGCGGCGGCGATCCAGGCCGTCGAGGCGGTCGACGTGGCGATCGGCGCGGTGGCCGATGCGGTGCGTCGCGCCGGCGGTGCGCTGCTGGTCACCGCCGACCACGGCAACGTGGAGTTGATGCGCGACCAGGCCACCGGCCAGCCGCACACCTCGCACACCGTGGGCCCGGTGCCGTTCGTCTACGCCGGGGTCCGTCCGGCGCGGCTGCGCGCGGGCGGATCCCTGCGCGACGTGGCCCCGACCATCCTCGACCTGCTCGGCGTGCAGCAGCCGGTGGAAATGACCGGGCACAGCCTGCTGGTGGACGGACCGGCCGCCTGATGCACCGTGCCCGCGCGAGTGCCGCCTGCCTGCTGGCGCTGGTGCTCGCCGGGACCGCGGCTGCGCCGGCAGCCGCACAGGATGCGGCGGGCACGCGCGAACGCTTGCAGCAGGTCCGCAAGGAGCTCAAGTCGGTGGCCGCCGAACGGCGCGAGGTCGAGGGGCGCCGCAGCGCCGAGGCGCGCGAGCTGCGCACGGCCGATGAGCGGGTGGCCCGGGCCGCCCGGCAATTGCGTGAGGTCCAGGCCGGCATCGCCGAAGCCGAGGCCGGGCTGCAGCGCCTGCAATCCGAGCGGACGGCACTGGCGGACTCGCTGGCCGACCGGCGCGGGGAGCTCGCCGGGCTGTTGCGCGCTGCCCAGGCACAGGGCGGGGCAGCCCCTCTGAAGCTGTTGCTGGCCCAGGACCGGGTCGCCGATGCCAACCGCCTGCTGGCCTACCACGGCTACCTGCAGCGTGACCGGGTCGAGCGCATCCGTGTCCTTGCCGGGGAGCTGGCCGAACTGGACCGGCTGGAGGCGGAGATCGCCCGGCGGCGGGACGCGCTGGAAGCCTCGCAAGCGGAACTGGATGCGCGGATCGTGGCGCTCGATGCCGAGCGCAGCGAACGCCAGGCGCTGGTCGCCGGGCTGGAGGCGCAGTTCAAGGACCGCCAGGCACGCGAGAAAGCCCTGGGGCGCGATGCCAAGGCACTGGAGGACCTGCTGGCGCGGTTGCGCGAGGCCGCGGCGAAGGCCGAGGCGGAGCGTCGCGCCGCCGCCGCCGCCGCCGCGCGGGAAGCCGAGCGCGCCGCCCGCGAAGCCGGGACGCCCGCGACCACTGCTCCGCGGCCCGCGCCGGCGGCCGGTCCCGAGGTCGGCGGCGCCGGCTGGCCGGTCGACGGCCGGCTGCTCGCCGGCTACGGCGCGACCATGCCCGACGGGCGCAAGAGCCAGGGCCTGCTGGTCGGCGCACCGGCGGGTTCCACGGTGCGCGCCGCCCGCGCCGGCATGGTGGTCTACGCCGAATGGATGAGCGGTTTCGGGCTGATCCTGATCATCGACCACGGCGACGGCAACATGAGCCTTTACGCGCACAACGAAGCCCTGCTGCGCGAGGCCGGAGAACGCGTCTCGGCCGGCGATGCGGTCGCCACCGTCGGCAGCTCCGGCGGCCACGGCCAGCCCGCGCTGTACTTCGAGCTGCGCCGCGGCGGCCAGCCGGTGGACCCGCGCGGCTGGCTGGGTCGCTGAACCCGGGCGGGCAGGGCGCTGTCCCCGCCGGGCCCCGGTCCGCATAATCAGGCCACCGCCGCCCCGCGGCGAGCCAGATCGAGGATCGCATGCGTCGACCGCTCTTCCCGCTGTACGCCTTGGCGTTCGCCACCGCCGCCGCCATGCCACTGGCCGCGGCCCAGGAGCCGGCGTCGGTGCAGGACCCGGATCCGGCGCACGAACAGGTGCCGGCGGACGACCCCGGGCAGGCCGATGACTCCACCGTGCCGGTGGATGAGATCCGCCGCTTCGTGGCCGTCTACAACGCGGTCAGGCAGGCCTACGTCGAGCCGGTCGACGACCGCGAGCTGATGCAATCGGCGGTGCGCGGGCTGCTGCTGGACCTGGACCCGCACAGTGCCTACCTCGCCGGCGATGCCGCCGACAGCTTCGACGAACAGACCCGGGGCAACTACGGCGGGCTCGGGGTGGAGATCCTGCGCCTGCCCGATGGCACCCTGCGGGTGATCGCGCCGTTCGACGACACCCCCGCGGCGCGTGCCGGGATACTGGCCGGCGACCTGATCGTCGCTGTCGATGGCGTCCCGCTGACTCCGACCAGCACCGAGGAAGCCGCGCCGCTGCGGGGGGCGCCGGGCACCACGGTGGAGCTGACGGTGCTGCGCGAAGGCGAGGACGAGCCGCTCGAGCTCACCCTGGAGCGCGAGGTGATCCGGATCGCCAGCGTGCGCAGCCGGATGCTCGAGCCCGGGTACGGCTATGTCCGCGTCAGCGCGTTCCAGACCGATACCGCGGCGGACTTCGAACGCCAGCTGCGCCGGTTGCAGGACGAGGCCGGCGGCAACCTGCGCGGGCTGGTGGTCGACGTCCGCAGCAATCCGGGTGGCCTGCTCACCTCGGCGGTGCAGATCGCCGATGCGCTGCTCGAGGACGGGGTGATCGTCACCACCCGTGGCCGCAGCCCGATCAGCGACGCCAGCTTCAGCGCGACCCCGGGCGACCAGCTCGACGGCGCCCCGGTGGTGGTCCTGGTGGACGCCGGCTCGGCCAGCGCCTCGGAGGTGCTGGCCGGCGCGCTGGCCGACAACGACCGGGCCACCGTGGTCGGCAGCCGCACCTTCGGCAAGGGGTCGGTACAGACCGTGCTGCCACTGGACAACGGCGATTCGGTCAAGCTCACTACCGCCCGTTACTACACGCCCGCCGGGACCTCGATCCAGGCCACCGGCATCGTGCCCCAGGTGGTCCTGCACCACGGCGATGCCGACGGGGACGCGCAGGAGCCCGGCTACCGGGTGACCAGCGAAGCGACGCTGCCGGGCCACCTGGCAGGACTGGAGGGAGAGGACGGCACGCCGGGCCAGGTGCTGCCCGGCGACGACTACATCGACCAGGCGCTGGCGGAACTCAAGGCGCGGGCCGGGGCTGGCTGACGCTCAGCGCGGCCTGGCCGGCAGCGGGAACGGGGTGACCACCTCGCCGCTGGCGGCGTCGCGGATCGCCGACTTGCCCTTCCGCTCGACCTCCTCGACACGCACGATGCTCTGCATCGGCAGGTGCAGTACCCGGGTGTTGCCGAACTCGTCGCGCAGGCGTTCCTCGGTAGGGTCGACCACCACGCCATCGTGGACGTCGAACACCAGGTCCGAGACCTCGGTGAAGCCCCACAGCGCGCCGGATACCACCTTGCGCGCGTACAGCTCGTAGACCTTGCCGGCGTTGAGGAAAGTAAGCTTGTAGAGCGTCTCGGCCATGGCCGCGATTGTAGCGCGGCCGGCCCTGCGGTCCTCAGAACCCGCGCTGGCGCCGCAACCGCCGGGCGATCCCGGCCCGCGCCGCCAGCGCAAACGCCCCGCCGAAGGCGAAGCCGGCCAGGTGCGCCGACCAGGCCACCGCGCCGAAGGCAGGGCCGATGAAGGTGAACACCACCTGCAGCAGTGCCCAGATGCCGATCAGCAGCGGCGCCGGCACCCGCACGAATTGCAGGAACAGGCCCAGCGGGACCACGACTCCGAGCCGCGCGCCCGGGAACAGCGCCAGGTAGGCCCCCATCAGGGACGACACCGCGCCACTGGCGCCGATGATCAGCCGGTCGGGGGTCGAGATCGCCAGTACCGCCGCGAGGTTGGCCACCGCGCCGCCCAGCCCGAACAGCAGCAGCAGGCGCCACGGGCCCATGCTGCGCTCGGCCGGCAGCCCGAAGATCAGCAGGAACACCAGGTTGCCCAGCAGGTGCGCCCAGTCGGCATGCAGGCCCAGCGCGGAGAGCAACCGCAGCAGCGAGCCATCGGTGAGCGATTGCCGCCAGGCGTCCGGGCTGGTCAGCCCGCCCGACAGCGCACCCCACTCCAGCAGCCACTGGCGCTGCTGCTGCTCGCTGGCCAGCAGCATCCAGGTGAAGCTCCCCCACAGCAGGGCGAACAGCAGCGGGGTCGCCCAGCGCGAGGGAGGCGGGCGGCGAGCAGGGAGGGTGACGAACATGGTCAGGAAGGGGTGCGGAATGTGGCTCACGTGCCGCGGCGGGGCTGTAAAACCTCCGTTAATTGCTATAGTCGCGGACGGCACCGTATGGCGGAGAACTGCCCGGTGCGCGGCTCGCTCGGCCGGATGGCTGGACAACCACAGGACTCCTTGGAGATTACACCCATGCAACATGCAAACCAGATCACCCGGCTGACGGCGCTCGCGGTGGGCATCGCCGGCGTGCTGGCGTTCGGCCAGGCGCACGGTGCCGCCTTCCAGCTCAAGGAAAACAGCGCCAAGGGGCTGGGCAAGGCCTTTGCCGGTTCGATCAGCGCCCCCGGGGATGCCTCGGTGGTCGCCACCAATCCGGCGGCAATGCGCCAGCTGGACGGCCGCCAGTTCCAGTTCGACCTCAGCGCGATCAGCTTCTCGGCCGATTTCGAGGGCAGCGGTCGCCACGTCGGCCCGACCGGCCCCGGCAGCGGGACCCCGATCAGTGGCGGCAACGGCGGCGACGCCGGCATGATCGCCCCGGTGCCCGCCGCCTATCTCCACCTGCCGATGGGCGAGCAGGCTCACGTGGGTGTGTCGCTGACCGCGCCGTTCGGCTTCAAGACCGAGTACGACAATGACTGGGTCGGTCGCTACCACGGCATCAAGACCGACCTGAAGGCGATCGACCTGGGCCTGTCGGCGTCCTACGACGTCAACCCGTACCTGTCGTTCGGCGCCTCGGTATTCGTCGAGCACCTGACCATCGAACTGAGCAACGCGATCGACTTCGGCACCATGCTCTACGGCTCCGGCGTCCCGGGTTTCGCACCGGGTAACGCGGACGGCCTGGTCAACATCAAGGGTGACAACAACGAAGTGGGCTTCACCGTCGGCGGCCTCTTCAGCGTTTCCGAGGACACCCACATCGGCCTGAGCTACCGCTCCAAGGTCAAGCACGACATCACCGGCGGCGAGGCACGGTTCGATGTGCCCCCGAACGCCGCGGCCGTGTTGGCGGTGGCTCGACCGGGCTGGTTCACCGATACCCAGGGTCGCGCCAGCCTGACCCTACCGGCGTCGGCGACCCTGAGCTTCACCCATAACCTCAGCGACCAGTGGACGGTGATGGGGGACGTTTCCCGTACCGCTTGGAAGCCCTCGTTCGACCAGGTGACGATCGAGTTCGACTCGCCGCAGGCGGACAACGCGCTGGAGTTCGGCTATCGCGACACGACCTTCGCCTCGTTGGGCGCGGAGTACCGGATGAGCGAAACCGTTACCCTGCGTGGCGGCCTGGCCTACGACGAAACCCCGACAACCGCTGCGCACCGCGACGTGCGGGTTCCGGACGTAACGCGCAAGTGGCTCTCGCTTGGCGTTGGCTGGACCCCTTCACCGAACATCGAATACAACATCGGCTACACGCACCTGTTCACCAGTGATCCGACCATCGACCTGGTCCAGAAGGACACCATGAGCAGCCTCGCGGGCAGCTACGACGTGGGCGGCGACATCCTGGCGGCTTCGATCAACTACAAGTTCTGACCGGAACAGCCCGCGCAAGAAAAGAACCCCGCCTCCCGGCGGGGTTCTTTTTTGCGGTTCCGCCCTGCAGCGGAGCCAAGCCGTGTTGGCGCGGCGCCCGGTCAGTCCTCCAGCGTCAGCAGCGAGGCGTTGCCGCCAGTGGCGGTGGTGTTGATGGTGATGGTCTTCTCGGTGACGAAGCGCAGCAGGTAGTGGGGTCCGCCGGCCTTCGGTCCGGTGCCTGACAGCCCCTGGCCGCCGAACGGCTGGACGCCGACCACCGCGCCGATCTGGTTGCGGTTGACGTAGCAGTTGCCGACCTTGGCCTTGGCCGCGATCTTCGCGGCGGTGGCATCGATCCGGGTATGCACGCCCAGGGTCAGGCCGTAGCCGGTGGAGTTCACCGCGTCGATCACCTTGTCCAGCTCGCCGGACTTCCAGCGCACGATGTGCAGCACCGGGCCGAACACTTCCTTGCCGAGCACGTCGATCGAGCCGATCTCGTAGGCGCGCGGGGCGAAGAAGGTGCCGTGGCCGGTGAACTCCGGGTCCATGTCCGCCTTCGCCACCAGCGTGGCCTCGCGGTCCATGCGCGCGGCGTGTTCCTCGAGCATCTCCAGCGCGTCCCGGTCGATCACCGGGCCGACGTCGGTCGACACCAGGCCGGGGTCGCCGACCTTCAGCTCGGCCATCGCCCCGGCCAGCATGCGCAGCACGTGGTCGGCCACGTCGTCCTGCAGGAACAGGATGCGCGCGGCCGAGCAGCGCTGGCCGGCCGAGGTGAATGCCGAACCCAGCACGTCGCGCACCAGCTGCTCGGGCAGGGCGGAGGAGTCGGCGATCAGCGCGTTCTGCCCACCGGTCTCGGCGATCAGGGTGCCGATCGCGCCCTCGCGCGCTGCGAGCGCACGGTTGATGGCATTGGCGGTGTCGTTGGAGCCGGTGAAGGCCACCCCGGCCACGCGCCGGTCCGAGGTCAGCGCGGCGCCGACCACCGCGCCATCGCCGGGCACGAACTGCAGCACGTCCTCGGGCACGCCGGCCTCGTGCATCAGGCGGGTGGCGTAGTAGCCGACGATGTTGGTCTGCTCGGCCGGCTTGGCGATGACGCTGTTGCCGGCCGCCAGGGCCGCGGCCACCTGGCCGATGTAGATCGCCAGCGGGAAGTTCCACGGGCTGATGCACACGAACACGCCGCGGCCGGCCAGCTGCAGCACGTTGCTCTCGCCGGTCGGGCCGGGCAGCGGCTCGGGGTTGAACATGCTACGCGCCTGGCAGGCGTAGTAGCGCAGGAAGTCGACCGCCTCGCGGACCTCGCCGACGCCGTCGATGATGGTCTTGCCGGCGTCGCGGGTGCACATGGCGATGAACTCGGCCATGCGCGACTCCAGCAGGTCCGCGGCGTGCTCCAGGATCGCCGCGCGGCTGGCCGCCGGGGTGCTGTCCCAGGCCGGCTGTGCCCGGACCGCGTTGTCCAGCGCCTTCTCGACGGTGGCCTTGTCGGCGGGCAGCCAGTAGCCGACCACCTGTCGCAGGTCGGCCGGATCGGTCACCGGCAGCTTCTCGCCGGCGGGATTGGCGCCGGGAACCAACGGATGCGCATACCAGTCGTTGCGCAGCGCCGCGTTGACCTGTGTGGCCAGGGTCCGCAGCTGCCCGTCGTTGGCGAGGTTGACGCCCATTGAGTTGCTCCTGTCGCAGTTGCCCAGCGAATCGGCGTGGCTGCGGTACAGGTCGACCGGCAGCGGGATCCGCGGGTGGGGGATGGAATCGAAGGATTCGACGACCTGCACCGGATCGCGGACCAGGTCCTCGATCGCGATCGACTCGTCGCTGATGCGGTTGACGAAGCTGGAGTTGGCGCCGTTCTCCAGCAGCCGGCGCACCAGGTAGGGCAGCAGGTCCTCGTGGCTGCCCACCGGGGCATACACGCGGCAGGGCACGCCGAGCCGGTCGGCGGGGATCACCTCGCCGTACAGGTCATCGCCCATGCCGTGCAGCTTCTGGAACTCGAAGTCGACCTTGCGCCCGCCCAGCTTCGACATGTGGTGGACGGCGGCGATGGTGTGCGCGTTGTGGGTGGCGAACTGCGGGTAGAGCGCATCGTCCAGCTCCAGCATGAGGCGGGCGCAGGCCAGGTAGGACACGTCGGTATTGGGCTTGCGGGTGAACACCGGGAAGCCCGCATGGCCGTCGACCTGCGCGCGCTTGATCTCGGTGTCCCAGTACGCGCCCTTGACCAGCCGGACCGGGATCCTTCGCCCGCCTTCGCGGGCCAGGGCGGCGATGTACTCGATCACCTCCGGCGCGCGCTTCTGGTAGGCCTGGATCACCAGGCCGCACCCCTCCCAGCCCTCGAGCGAGGCGTCGCGGTAGACCGCGGCGAAGACGTCCAGCGAGATCTCCAGCCGGTCGGCCTCCTCGGCATCGATGGTGAAGCCGATTCCGTTTGCCTTCGCCAGCCGGGCGAGTTCCAGCACCCGTGGAGCGAGCTCGGCCATCACCCGGGCGCGCTTGGCGTGCTCGTAGCGCGGGTGCAGCGCCGAAAGCTTCACCGAGATCGAGGGTGCGGTGAAGATGTCGGCGGCCTTCTCGCCCTGCGCGCCGATGGCGAGGATCGCGTCGCGGTAGGCCTGCAGGTAACGCGCGGCGTCCGCGGCGGTGAAGGCGGCCTCGCCGAGCATGTCGTAGGAATAGCGGTAGCGGGCGTTGATGCCCTTGCGTCCGCGTGCCAGCGCCTCGCCGATCGTCCGGCCCATCACGAACTGGTGGCCCATGATCTTCATGGCCTGGCGCACCGCCAGGCGGATCACCGGCTCGCCCACCCGGCCGACCAGGCGCTTGAATGCGCCGTGCACGTCACGCTTGGTTCCGTCGGCCAGGTCGACCAGCTCGCCGGTCAGCATCAGGCCCCAGGTCGAGGCATTGACCAGCAGCGAATGCGACTGGCCCATGTGGCGCTTCCAGTCGGCCTCGCCCAGCTTGTCGCGGATGAGCTGGTCGGTGGTTTCGGCGTCGGGGATGCGCAGCAGCGCCTCGGCCACGCACATCAGCAGCACGCCCTCCTCGCTGCCCAGGTCGTACTGGCGCATGAAGGCCTCGATGGCGCCCTGGCTGGCGACATGCCCGCGGACCCGGCTCACCAGGTCGGCGGCCACCGCCTGGATCGCGGCGCGGTCCGCCTCCGGCAGGCGCGCGCGTTCCAGCAGCGTACGTACGTGGGCGGCCTCGTCGCGTACCCAGCCGGCGGTGATCGCGGCGCGGGGCGCGGACGGGGCCGGGGGCAGTTCAGGGCTGATCAGCGCGCGGTCACCCGGCGCGGTGGACGTGGGGGTATGGAGGTTCATTGCGGCCTGCGTACAAGGACGGCCGACGTTGCGTCGACCGAGTCCAGAAAATATAGGCACAAAAGGGTACGCGCGCGCGCGTTAACCGCGGGTACCTACGGCCCTTCCGCCGCCGCCGGGTTTATGCGCAAGAGCGCGGGAGCGCGCCGTGCAGGGCGTGTCGGCGGCCGCGCGGATAGCCGAATGAAGATGAATGGACGCTTGCTGTGCGTTGCGCGCTGGGGCTACCATCCAAACGCTTTGTTGTCGCCATGACGGTTGCAACGACCCCCGCAGGGGACGGCGGTCGACATCGACGCTGCCGACCCCGGCACGCCGTGCGGCGGCCGGGTGGCCAGCCGTTTGCAACGTCGCAGAACAATTTGAATTCGGGGCCCTGACTGATGAAAGCCGGTTGTTTGAAGCAGTGGATCGCGGGACTCGCCGCCTTGGCGATGCCGGTCGCGGCCCTGGCGCAGAGCGCGGATCCGCACCGCTGGCAGCTCAACATGGGGCGCGGCGTGACCCACCTGTCGAACAATGCCTACGAGGCCCACATGCTCGCGCTGTGGATCTGCGTGGCGATCGGCGTGGCGGTGTTCGCCGGCATGGGCGTGGCGATCTTCAGGTTCCGCAAGTCCAGGGGCGCCGTGCCCGACACCGGCTTCGTCCACAACACCCGGCTGGAGATCCTCTGGACCGTGGTGCCGGTGGTCCTGCTGGTGATCATGGCCGTCCCCGCCACCAGCAAGCTGGTCGCGATGTATGACACCCGCGATTCCGGGCTCACCGTCAAGGTCACCGGCTACCAGTGGATGTGGGGCTACGAGTACCTGGGCCAGGACGTGCAGTTCGTCAGCCGCATGGACCGCCGCAGCGACGAGATCCGCCAGTCCGGCACGCGCCCGGACCCGGCGACCGACCCGCACTACCTGCTCGAAGTCGACAACCCGCTGGTGGTGCCGGTCGACACCAAGATCCGCTTCGTGATCACCGCCGACGACGTCATCCATTCCTGGTGGGTGCCGGCGCTGGGCTGGAAGCAGGACGCGGTCCCGGGGATCGTCAACGAGGCCTGGGCGGACATCTCCACCCCGGGCATCTACCGTGGGCAGTGCGCCGAGCTGTGCGGCAAGGACCACGGCTTCATGCCGATCGTCGTGCATGCGGTGTCCAGGGACGAGTTCGACCGCTGGCTGGCCCGCCGCCGGGCCGGCAACAACGATCCGTCACCGCTGGCCGTCACCACCGCCGTTCCGGCACCTCCGGCAGGCTGAGCACGCGCTCGCCGTCCGACCACAGAACACGAAAGCAGAGGTAGGCAATGGCTGCCACGACCCCCGTCGCTGACCACCACGACGTCCACGGCCACAAGCAGGGCTTCATCGAGCGCTGGCTGTTCTCCACCAACCACAAGGACATCGGCACCCTGTACCTGGGGTTCGCGTTCCTGATGGCGATCATCGGGGCGGCGTTCTCGGTCGTGCTGCGCACCGAGCTGGCGGTCCCGGGCCTGCAGGCGGTCACTCCGCACTTCTTCAACCAGATGACCGCGATGCACGCGCTGGTGATGATCTTCGGCGCGATCATGCCGGCCTTCGTCGGCCTGGCCAACTGGATGATCCCGCTGCAGATCGGCGCCCCGGACATGGCGCTGCCGCGGATGAACAACTGGTCGTTCTGGATCCTGCCGTTCGCCTTCGCGATGCTGCTGATGACCCTGTTCCTGCCGGGCGGGGCGCCGGCGGCGGGCTGGACCATGTACCCGCCGCTGTCGCTGCAGGGCGGCGCCAACGTCGCCTTCAGCATCTTCGCCATCCACATGATGGGCATCAGCTCGATCATGGGCGCGATCAACGTCATCGCCACCGTGCTCAACATGCGCGCGCCGGGCATGGACCTGCTGAAGATGCCGATCTTCGCCTGGACCTGGCTGATCACCGCGTTCCTGCTGATCGCGGTGATGCCGGTGCTGGCCGGCGCGGTCACCATGCTGCTGACCGACAAGTTCTTCGCCACCAGCTTCTTCAACGCCGCCGGCGGCGGTGACCCGGTGATGTACCAGCACATCTTCTGGTTCTTCGGGCACCCCGAGGTCTACATCATGATCCTGCCGGCGTTCGGCATCGTCAGCGAGATCATCCCGACCTTCAGCCGCAAGCCGCTGTTCGGCTACCAGGCGATGGTCTACGCCACCGCGGCGATCGCCTTCCTGAGCTTCATCGTCTGGGCGCACCACATGTTCACCGCCGGCATGCCACTGGGCGGCGAGATCTACTTCATGTACGCCACGATGCTGATCTCGATCCCCACGGGGGTGAAGATCTTCAACTGGATCACCACCATGTGGCGCGGCTCGCTGACCTTCGAGACGCCGATGCTGTGGGCGCTCGCGTTCGTGCTGCTGTTCACCATCGGTGGCTTCTCGGGCCTGATGCTGGCCATCGTCCCGGCCGACTTCCAGTACCACGACACCTACTTCGTGGTGGCCCACTTCCACTACGTGCTGGTGACCGGTGCGCTGTTCGCGATCATCGCCGCCATCTACTACTGGTGGCCGAAGTGGACCGGGCGGATGTACAACGAGACGCTGGGCAAGATCCATTTCTGGTGGACGATCGTGTTCGTCAACCTGGTGTTCTTCCCGCAGCACTTCCTGGGCCTGGCCGGAATGCCGCGCCGGATCCCGGACTACAACGTGGTGTTCGCCGACTGGAACCTGGTCAGCTCGATCGGCGCCTTCGGCATGTTCATCACCCCGTTCCTGATGGCCTTCATCCTGCTGCGCTCGAAGAAGACCGGCGCGCTGGCCGGCGACCGGGTGTGGGAGGGCGCGCGCGGCCTGGAGTGGACCGTGCCCAGCCCGGCACCGCACCACACCTTCACCACCCCGCCGGTGATCCGCGACGGCGACCTGGCCCATGGCGACGTGACCCACTGACCCCATGGCCCCCGTCCACGACCCGCGCGACCAGGAACTCTCCGCCCGCCGCAAGGCGGCGCGACGGACCGCGCTGTGGGTCGCCGCGCTGGCGGTGCTGATCTACGTCGGCTTCATCATGAGCGGGGTGGTCGGGCGATGAGCGCGCAGGCTCCGGGTCCCGACAGGCCGGAAGGCGGCCCGCCGCCGCGCCCGGCGCCCGGGCGGACCGCCGGCCTGGCCAAGATGCTGGTCGCCGCCGGGCTGGCGTTCGCCTTCACCTTCTCGCTGGTGCCGCTGTACCGCATCGCCTGCGAGAAGGTCCTGGGCATCCGCGTCGACAATACCGCCGCCTCCGCCGGCACCGCCGCGCCAGCGGAGGACCGCTGGATCACGGTGGAGTTCGATGGCGGGGTGAACTCCAAGCTGCCCTGGCAGTTCCGCCCCAACGAGGCCTCGATGAAGGTGCGTCCCGGCGAGCAGTACGAGACCACCTACTTCGCCCACAACAACAGCGGACGCACCATCGTCGGCAGTGCCGTGCCCTCGGTGGCGCCGGCACGCGCGTCGGGTTACTTCAGCAAGACCGAATGCTTCTGCTTCACCGCCCAGACCCTGCATGCCGGCGAAAGCCGCGACATGCCGGTGCGCTTCATCGTCGATCCGGCGCTGCCGGAGGGCGTGAAGACCCTGACCCTGTCGTATACCTTCTTCAAGAACGACGCGCTCACCGAGCAGCAGCAACTGGCTGCCCACTGAGCCCCAACACGCAACGGAAGTCGCCATGGCCACCACGCATTCGCCAGACGCCAGCCTCTACTACGTGCCGCCGAGCAGCCGCTGGCCGTTCTTCGGTTCCATCGCGCTGTTCACCGCCGCCGTCGGCGCCGGTGGCTGGCTCAACGACACGCCGTGGGGGCGCGTGGTCTGCCTGTTCGGCCTGGCGCTGATGGTCGGCGTGCTGTTCGGCTGGTTCGGCGACGTGATCCGCGAGTCGGTGCGCGGCCGCTACAACCGCCAGGTCGACGTCTCGTTCCGGATGGGGATGATCTGGTTCATCTTCTCCGAGGTGATGTTCTTCGGCGCGTTCTTCGGCGCGCTGTTCTATGCCCGCCAGCTATCGCTGCCGTGGCTGGGGGGCACCGGCGACGGCATGATGACCAACGCCCTGCTGTGGGACGCGTTCACCTCGGCCTGGCCGAGCAACGGCCCGGGCGCGGTCGGCGGCGCGTACCAGACGATTCCGGCCTGGGGCCTGCCGCTGGTCAACACCCTGATCCTGCTGACCTCGGGCGTGACCATCACCCTGGCGCACCACGCGCTGAAGGCCGCCAACCGCCGCGGGTTGCTGGTGTGGCTGGGCGCCACGGTGCTGTTGGGCTGCTTGTTCCTGTTCTTCCAGGCCGAGGAGTACATCCACGCGTACTCCGAGCTCAACCTGACCATGCGCTCGGGCATCTACGGCTCGACCTTCTACATGCTGACCGGCTTCCACGGCCTGCATGTCACGCTGGGCACGATCATGCTGGCGGTGATCTGGCTGCGCTCCTACCGCGGTCACTTCAACAGCGACGACCACTTCGGCTTCGAGGCGGTCGCCTGGTACTGGCACTTCGTGGACGTGGTCTGGCTGATCCTGTTCCTGTTCGTCTACGTGCTCTGAGGGCACGCCGGCCACGGAACCCCGGGCCGGCCCGGGGCCCGGGTGGCAACGGCGGGGCCGGTCAGCCGCCCACGCCGTGGAATTCCAGCCAGCCCATCGAGGCGGCGATGACCACGCCCAGGATGAGGGCGATCGAGATGGCGATGCGCCGGGTGAGGGCATTGACCGTACGCTTGCTGCCGCCCTTGTCGACCAGCATGTAGTACAGGCCGGCGCCAAGGTTCCAGAGAATCACCAGCAGGACGGCGACGATCAACAGGGTCTTCATCAGGTTTCTCCAGCTCTCCGGTGGCCGGGACGGCATGTCCGGCGGGATCGGGCGATTATGGCAAGCCACGGTGCCGTCGTGAGCCGGAAATCGGGACTCGCCGCCGGATGGGTGCTGGCGCTGCTGGTCGCCGCGGGTTTTGCCAGGCTGGGCCTGTGGCAGTCCGAGCGCGCGGTGGAGAAGCAGGCGCTGCTCGAGGCCGCCGATCACGTGCTCACCTCGCGCCAGGCACGGCCGCTCGCGATGGCCGACGCGCCGGACCGCCGGCAGGAGCTGGACTGGGTCGCGGGCCAGGGGCGTTTCGTCGAGGCCCCGGCGGTGCTGTTGGACAACCAGATGCGCGAGGGTCGGCCCGGCGTGCGGGCCTATCGCCTGCTCGACACCGGCCAGGCGTCGTGGCTGCTGGTGGAACTGGGATGGCTCCCGCTGCCACCCGACCGCCGCCTGCCGGCGGTTGCGCGCCCGGGCGGCGAGGTCGACGTCGCCGGCCTGTTGGCGCCACCCCGCTCGGCCGGACTGCGGCTGGGCGAACCACTGGGTTCGCGCGGGGACACGCTGCTGATGGTCCGGATGGACCTGCAGGCAGTGCAGGACGCGGTCGGCCATCCGGTCGCATCGCGGGTACTGCGGCTGGATCCGGCCCTGCCGCTTGGCTTTGAGCGGGACCTGGACCTGCTGCCCAACACGCTGCCCCCCGAAAAGCACCGTGGGTACGCGCTGCAGTGGTTCGGGCTGGCCGCCGCCGTGCTCGTCACGGCCCTGCTGCTGACGGTGCGCGCGCTTCGCCGCACCCGGAGAACCGAGCCATGAACCCGACTCCGCCACCGGTGGACGAGCGTAGCCGCAACCGCAACCGCAACCGCAACCGGATCGCCCTGCTGGCGGTGATCGCGGTGTTCGTCCTGCCGATCCTCATCGCGATGTGGATTGCCCGGGCCGACCGGATTCCCGGTGCGACCGGGGTGCATGGACACATGTACGACCCTGCCCGTGACCTGCGCGGACTCGACATCGAGCTCGCCGATGGCGCCGGCTATCCGTGGCGGCCGCAGGAGCGGACCTGGCGCATCGTCGTGGTCGCGCCCGCCAGCTGTGGCGCGGAGTGCACCGCGCTGGTCGCCGACCTGGACAAGGTCTGGCGCCTGTTCGGCCGCAACGCCGAGCGCGTCGACGTGCTCTGGGCCTGCGAGCAGGAGGGCTGCATGCCGCCCGCTGGCGCGCAGCTGCCGGGCACCTTCACCCGGATCCGCGCCAGCGCTGGACTGCGTGCGGCACTGCCAGGCGTCGACGACCCCGCCGGCACCCCGGTCTACGTCCTCGATCCCAACGGGTTCCTGGTCCTGCGCTACGCTCCCGGCTTCGATCCGGCCGGCCTGCGGGCGGATCTGGGCAAGCTGGTCAGGCTGGTGTGATGAGCGATTTCCGAACCCAACGCGCCCCCGCCGGTCCCCGCACGGCTTCCCGGCCCTGGCGGCACTTCCATCGCCTGGCCTGGCTGGCGGTGGCGCTGGCCCTGGGCGTGATCGTCTTCGGCGCCTTCGTGCGCCTGTCCGATGCCGGCCTGAGCTGCCCGGACTGGCCCACCTGCTACGGCAGGGCCGCCTGGCCGACCGCGGTCGAGCAGGGCGACGGCCACGCCGCGACCTCGATCCGCCCGGTCGAGGTGCACAAGGCCTGGCGGGAACAGGCCCACCGGATGGTCGCCGGGCTGCTGGGCGCGCTGACGCTGGCGCTGGCGCTGCTGGCCGCGCGCCGCCGGCCGCGCGGCATCGCCCAGGTGGTCGCCGCCTCGGCGCTGGTCGCACTGGCAATTCCGCTGTACATGCGCGGGCTGCACGTGGCCGCCTCGGCGCTGGCGATCGCCGGCGAACTCATCCTGCTGGCCGCGGCGGTGCGCTGGGGCAACCGCGACCTGTCGCGGGTGGGTGCGCTGACCCTGGCGATGATCATCCTCCAGGCGCTGCTGGGAATGTGGACGGTCACCTGGCTGCTCAAGCCGGTGGTGGTGATGGGCCATCTGCTGGGCGGCCTGACGACCTTCTCGCTGCTGCTGTGGATGGCCTGGCGGGCGACCAACCTGCCGATCCGCCTCGCACAGGCCGCGCAGCTCCAACGTTGGGTGATCCTGGGCGTGGTGCTGCTGGGCGTGCAGATCGCCCTGGGCGGCTGGACCAGCGCCAACTATGCCGCGCTGTCGTGCGGCACCGACTTCCCGACCTGCGTCGGGCGCTGGTGGCCGCCGACCGATTTCCGCGAGGGCTTCGTGCTGTGGCGCGGGATCGGGGTCGATTACGAGGGCGGGATCCTCGACGGCCAGGCCCGCATCGCGATCCAGATGGCGCACCGCATCGGCGCGGTGCTGGTCGCGTCCTACCTGCTGTGGCTGGCGCTGCGGATGCTGCGCACGCCGGGCATCCGTGGCTGGGCCAGCACCCTGGGCGTGCTGGTGCTGGTGCAGCTCGGACTGGGGATCGCCAACGTGAAGCTGGCGTTGCCGCTGGGCAATGCCGTGGCCCATGTCGCCGGCGCGGTGCTGCTGCTCGCGGTGCTGGTGTCCCTGCTCGCGCGGCTGCGCGCTCCGGAGGCATGATGGCGACCACCGTGGGGGGTACCGTGTTCCGCCAGTACTGGGACCTGACCAAGCCGAGGGTAGTGGCGCTGATCGTGTTCACCGCCGCCATCGGCATGTTCCTGGCGGTGCCCGGCCTGCCGCCGCTGAAGGAATCGGTGATGGGCTTCCTCGGCATCTGGCTGGCGGCGTCGTCGGCAGCGGCGATCAACCAGCTGCTTGACGCCCGGATCGACGCCAGGATGGCGCGTACCGCCTGGCGCCCGATCGTTTCCGGCCGGGTCAGCGCGCGCCAGGCGCTGGTCTTCGCGCTGGGCCTGGCGGCGCTGTCGATGCTGGTGCTGCTGGTGTTCACCAACGTGCTGGCCGCGGCGCTCACCTTCGCCTCGCTGATCGGTTACGCGGTCATCTACACCGTGTTCCTCAAGCGCGCCACGCCGCAGAACATCGTCATCGGTGGCATCGCCGGGGCCGCACCGCCGGCGCTGGGCTGGGCGGCGGTCACCGGGACCCTGGACCCGCATGCGCTGCTGCTGGTGCTGATCATCTTCGTCTGGACCCCGCCGCACTTCTGGGCGCTGGCGATTTTCCGCCGCGAGGACTACGCCCGGGCGATGGTGCCCATGCTGCCGGTGACCCACGGGGTCGAGTACACCCGCTGGCAGATCCTGTTCTATACCGTGTTGCTGCTGGTGGTCAGCGTGCTGCCGTGGGTGACCGGCATGAGCGGGCTGTTCTACCTGGGCGGGGCCCTGGTGCTGGGCCTGGTGTTCCTGTGGCATGCCTGGCGCCTGATGGACCCGCCCGACGAGTTCTACGCGATGAGGGTGTTCAACTACTCCATCGTCTACCTGATGGCGCTGTTCGCCTTCCTGCTGCTCGACCACTGGATGCTGCCGCTGCTGCATCCGGCACCGCTGGCGGTGATGGAGTTCGTGCCGGGCTGATCAGCGCTGCAGGCGCCCCTGCAGTTCGCGCAGTTCCTCCTTCTGCGCCGCGTCCAGCGCGGACATGCCGCCGGCGCGGATCGCCGCCTGCAGCTCGTCCACCCGCTGCTGGCTGGTCATGTGGTCTAGCCGCGCGATCGCATCGAGGAACTCGGTGCGCCAGCTTGCCGGCTCGCCAGGCAGGTCGATGGTCGCCAGCGACTGTAGCGAGGCGTGGATTTCCTGGCCGGCGAAATGCTCGATCAGCGCGCCGGTGCGGATGTCCGGGCGCTCGTAGACCAGGCCCAGCAGGTCCACCAGCAGGTCGATTCCCGGCTGGTGCAGGCTTGCGAAGCGGAACGGCGGCTCCAGTTCCAGGGCGAGCGAGGGTTGCTGGAGCAGCAGCACGATCACGCTGCGGACCAGGCTGCGCCGGGGGGCCGGCGTGCCGCGGGCGGGTGCCTGCCGGGGCGTCGGCCGCGGCTGGGCCGGCCCGGCCGAGTCCAGCCCGGTCAGGCCATCCAGCCGCTGCCGCATCAGGTCGGCGAAAGCGCCGTCGGGGATCTGCGCCAGCAGCGGGCGGGCGCGCCCGGCCAGCCGTCCGCGGCCTTCCAGCGTCCCCAGGTCGACCTCGGCCGACAGGGTGTCGAACAGGAAGTCCGACAGCGGCGTGGCGCTGCGCAGGCGCTCGTTGAAGCCGGCCGCGCCCTCGCTGCGCACGATGCTGTCGGGGTCCTCGCCCTCGGGCAGGAACAGGAACAGCGCCTGGCGGCCGTCGCGCATGCGCGGCAGTACCGATTCCAGTGCCTTCCAGGCCGCCGAGCGCCCCGCGCGGTCGCCGTCGAAGCAGAAGTACACATCGGGCGCGTTGCGGAACAGCAACTCGGCGTGTTCGCCGGTGGTCGCCGTGCCCAGGGTCGCCACCGCGGTGTCGACGCCGTGCTGGAACAGCATCACCACGTCCATGTAGCCCTCGACCACCACCAGCCGCGGGATCGTGGAGTGTGCCTGGCGTACCTGCCACAGGCCGTAGAGCTCACGGCCCTTGTGGAACAGTTCGGTCTCCGGCGAGTTCAGGTACTTGGGTGCGGCGTCCTTCTCCAGCACCCGGCCGCCGAAGGCGATCGGTCGGCCGCGGCGGTCGTGGATCGGGAACAGCAGCCGGTCGCGGAACTTGTCGTACACCCGCCCGGATTCGCTGCGCGAGAGCAGGCCGGCGCGCTCGAGCAGCTTCATCCGCCGCTCGTCGCTGCCCAGGGTGGTGCGCAGTGCATCGAAGCTGTCGGGGGCATAGCCGACCCCGAAACGTTCGCAGGTCGCCGGCTCGAGGCCGCGCTGGCGCAGGTAGTCGCGGGCCTTGCCGCTGCCGGGCAGCTGGCGCTGGAAGAACTCCGCCGCGGCGGCAAGGGTGTCGTACAGCGCCTGGCCATCGGGATTGGAATGCCGCTGCCCGGCCTCGCGCGGGATCTCCATGCCGGCCCGCCGGGCGAGTTCCTCGATGGCGTCGAGGAACTCAAGCCGGTCGTAGTTCATCAGGAAGCTGATGGCGGTGCCGTGCGCCCCGCAGCCGAAGCAGTGGTAGAACTGCTTGGTCGGCGAGACCGTGAAGCTGGGCGAGCGCTCGTCATGGAACGGACAGCGCGCCGAGTACTCCCGGCCCTGCTTCTTCAATTGCACCCGGCTGCCGATCAGCTCGACGATGTCGGTGCGCGCGAGCAGGTCGTCGATGAAGGCGTCGGGAATGCGGGCCATGTAGTGCGGGGCGCCGGAGCGGGCCGGCTAGCATGCCATGCGCGCGGCGCCCGGGTTCAGCTGCCCGGTGGTGGCGGGCCGGCGGGCGCGGCCCCGGCAGGCTCCGGGGCCCCGGAATGCCGTTCCGCCCGGGCGTCGGCGTGCTCCTCGAGCAGTGCGGTGATCAGCGCCCCGACCAGGAAGATCACCGCGCAGTAGTACAGCCACACCAGCATCACCATCAGCCCGCCGGCCGGGCCGTACGCGCTGCCCAGGCTGGCCTGACCCAGGTACAGGCCGATCAGCCAGCGGCCGAGCATGAACATGGCGGCGGTGAGCGCCCCGCCCAGGAACGCACGCTTCCGGCTGACCGGGCAGTCCGGCAGCAACCGGTACATCGCTGCGAACACCAGCGTGTAGAGCAGGAAGGAGAATCCGGCCACCACCACCGGCAACAGGTCGGGCAGCCAGTGCGTCAGCAGCGACAGCGCCGCCTGCACCGCCATCGAGACCACCAGCAGGAAGCCGATCCCCAGCACGATCCCCAGCGACAGCAGGCGCTTGCGCAGCCATGCCCACAGGCCGCCGAGCTGCTGGGCGCTGGAGTGGAACACCCGGTTGAGCGCGGTCTGCAACTGGGCGAACACGATCGAGGCGCTGAACAGCAGCGCGCCGGTACCGATGATCGCGGCAAAGGACCCCACGCCCGGCTGGCTCTGGGCGTTGTCGACGATCAGCCGGGTGGTGGCTTCCACCTCCGGGCCGACCAGCAGTCCGACCTGGCGGAAGAACTCCTCCTGCGCGGCCGGGTACAGCGCGGTGGTGACCCACAGCACCAGCACCACCAGCGGCGCCAGCGACAGGGTGGTGTAGAAGGACAGCGCGGCGGCCAGGGCCAGCACGTCGTGCTCGATGAAGCGGCCCACCAGCTGCCCGGCCCAGCTGTGCTGGAACCGGCCGGCGAGTGCCTTCAGCCCGGCGGGCGGGGGTGGGGACTGGGTGTCGGGGCCTGGCTCGCGGGTCATGCGTCTCTCGTGTCCGTCGGGCGCACGATCCACCATGGCGGGTTAGCGCGGTGTATCCGTCAGGACGCCAGCCGCAGCTTCACCAGCTTCGACACCAGGCCCATGTCGGCCTTTCCGGCCAGCTTCGGCTTGAGCACGCCCATCAGCTTGCCCATGTCCGCCGGACCGGCGGCGCCGGTGGCGGCGATGGCCGCGTCGATCTCGGCGCCGATGGCCGCCTCGTCCAGCTTGGCCGGCAGGTAGCGCTCGATCACGGTGATCTCGTCACGCTCGACCTGCGCCAGGTCCTCGCGCTTGGCGGCCTCGTACTGGGTGACCGAGTCGCGGCGCTGCTTGACCATCTTGTCGAGCACCGCCAGCACCTGGGTGTCGTCCAGTTCGATGCGCTCGTCCACCTCGCGCTGCTTGATCGCCGCGTTGACCAGGCGGATCACGCCCAGGCCCTGCTTGTCGCCGGCCTTCATCGCGGCCTTCATGTCGGCGGTCAGTTGTTCCTTGAGGGACATGGCAGTGCTCCTGGGCGGGAAAGGTGGCCGGACAACACAAAAAGCCGGCAGCGCTGGTGCGCGGCCGGCTTGATGCAAAAGCCTGCGCGACCGGCCGGGCCGGTCAGCGCGAAGACGTGCTCAGTACAGGCGCTGGCGCTTGGTCACGTCGCGCGAGGTGCGACGGGCCTGGCGCTTCACCGCGGCAGCGGCCTTGCGCTTGCGCTCCTGGGTCGGCTTCTCGTAGTACTCGCGCTTGCGGGTCTCGGCGAGGACGCCGGCCTTCTCGCAGGTGCGCTTGAAGCGACGGAGGGCAAACTCGAAAGGCTCGTTTTCGCGGACTTTGACGCTGGGCATACGGAATCTCGGTTCGGGTTGGTGGCCCGGTCCACGGGCGAGCCGCGCATTATAGCCACCGGCATCCGTAGGGCGCAATAGCCGCCTGGGCGGCGCATTGCGCCGTATCTCCCGCGATGCGCCTGCCTCGATCCCCGCGTGGGTGCAACCGCCACCTGCGGCGGCGTGCGACCATTCGTGTTCGTCCACGCAGCCGTGGAAGATCGGTGTGTCGTGGTTTGCCATCCGGCGCAATACGCCGCCGGGGCGGCTATTGCGCCCTGCGGGGCCGGACCCAATGTTGTTCCCATGAAAGTCCTTGGCATCGAGACCTCCTGCGACGAGACCGGCGTGGCGGTGTATGACACCGGCGCGGGCCTGCTGGCGCATGCGCTGTACAGCCAGGTCGCGATGCACGCCGAGTACGGGGGGGTGGTGCCGGAGCTGGCGAGCCGGGACCACGTGCGCAAGCTGTTGCCGCTGGTGCGCGGGGTGCTGGCGGAGGCGGGCCTGGAGGTGTCGGACCTGGACGGGGTGGCGTACACCGCCGGGCCGGGGCTGGTGGGGGCATTGCTGGTCGGGGCGGGGACGGCGCGAGCGCTGGCCTGGGCGCTGGACGTGCCGGCAGTGGCGGTGCACCACATGGAAGGGCACCTGCTGGCCCCGCTGCTGGAGGACGATCCGGCCGGGCGGCCGGAGCCGCCGTTCGTCGCGCTGCTGGTCTCCGGCGGGCACACCCAGCTGGTGCACGTGGAGGGCATCGGGCGTTACCGGCTGCTGGGCGAGACCCTGGACGACGCCGCCGGCGAGGCCTTCGACAAGACCGCGAAACTCATGGGCCTGCCGTACCCGGGCGGGCCGCGACTGGCGGCGCTGGCGCCACAGGGGCGCGAGGGGGCCTATCTTTTCCCGCGGCCGATGACCAACCGTCCGGGGCTGGATTTCAGCTTCAGCGGCCTGAAGACCCAGGTGCTGACCGCCTGGCAGGACAGCGACCGCGGCGACCAGGCGCGCGCCGACATCGCCCGCGGGTTCGAGGAGGCGGTGGTCGACACCCTGGCGATCAAGTGCGCACGCGCACTGGACGAGGCCGGCTGCGACACCCTGGTGGTCGCCGGCGGCGTCGGTGCCAACGCGCGCCTGCGCGCACGGCTGGCGGAGATGGCGGCGCAACGCGGAGGGCGCGTGGCGTTCCCGCGCCCGGCGTTCTGCACCGACAACGGGGCGATGATCGCCTTCGCCGGGGCCCTGCGGCTGCAGGCCGGGCAGCACGAGGACGCGGCGGTGCGGGTGACTCCGCGCTGGGACATGGAAGCCCTCCCGGCCGTATAGCAGCGGCTTCAGCCGCGACCGGCGGTGCAGCAGGTAGCCTTGTCGGGTCGCGGCGGAAGCCGCTCCTACGTGGTCGGGCAACAGGCATGGACAAGGTTTTCATCGAGGGCCTCGAGGTCGAGGCGCTGATCGGCATCTACGACTGGGAGCGGCGGATCCGCCAGCCGCTGGTGTTCGACATCGAGATGGCGTTCGACAACACGGTGCCGGCGGCCAGCGACGACATCGCCGACACCCTGGACTACAAGGCGGTCAGCAAGCGCATCGCCGGCTTCGTCGGGGAGTCCGGCTTCGGGCTGGTGGAGACGCTGGCCGAGCGGGTCGCGGCGATCCTGCTGGAGGAGTTCGCGGTCCGCCACGTGCGGCTGAAGCTGAGCAAGCCCGGCGCGGTGCGCGGGGCGCGCAACGTCGGGGTGATCATCGAGCGCGGCCCCGCTACCCTGTCGTGATGGATTACATCAACGGTTTCTGGGCGCCGCTGTCGGGCTACCCGTTCGCCGCCACGCTGCTCCCGCTTGCCGCCCTGCTGCTGGTGGCGTGGCTGGCCAACTTCATCATCCGCCGCGTGCTGCTGCGCATCGCCGAGCGCATGGTCACCGCCACCGCCTTCGAGTGGGACGACGCGCTGCTGTCGCGCGGGGTGCTGTCGCGGCTGGTGCACGCGGTCCCGGCGCTGATCATCGCCGCCGGCATCGTCACCATCCCCGGGCTGCACCCGGCGGTCGCCGCGGTGGTGCACAACGTGGCGATGGCCTATGTCGCGCTGACCATCGCGCTGTCGATCAGCAACCTGCTCGATGCGGTCAACGACCTGTACGTGGCGCGCAGCCCGAAGGCCAACGAGCGGCCGATCAAGGGCTACCTGCAGGTGGTGAAGATCATCATCTTCGTGCTTGCCGCGGTGCTGATGATCTCCGCGCTGATCTCGCGCTCGCCGGCGCTGCTGCTGTCGGGCTTCGGTGCGATGAGCGCGGTGCTGATGCTGGTGTTCAAGGACTCGATCCTGTCGCTGGTGGCCAGCGTGCAGCTGGGCAGCAACGACATGCTGCGGGTCGGCGACTGGATCGAGATGCCCTCGCAGAACGCCGACGGCGACGTCATCGACATGGCGCTGAACACGGTCAAGGTCCAGAACTGGGACAAGACCATCACCACCGTGCCGACCTACAAGCTGATCAGCGAGAGCTTCAAGAACTGGCGCGGGATGCAGGAGTCCGGTGGCCGCCGGATCAAGCGCGCGCTGCTGGTCGACCAGTCCTCGGTGCGCTTCCTGGCCCCCCACGAGCGCGACCGGCTGCGCCGCATCGCCCTGATCGATCCGTACCTCGACGCCAAGCGCCGGGAACTAGAGGAGTGGAACCACGACCTGATCGAGGCCGGCAAGGACCCGGTCAACACCCGCCGGGTGACCAACATCGGTACCTTCCGCGCCTACGTCGAGCAGTACCTGCGCGCCCACCCGGGCATCAACCAGGGCATGACGCTGATGGTCCGCCAGCTGGCCCCGGGGCCCACCGGGCTGCCGCTGGAGCTGTACTGCTTCACCGCCAGCGTGGCCTGGGCCGACTACGAGAACACCCAGTCGGACATCTTCGACCACCTGATCGCGATGCTGCCCGAGTTCGGCCTGCGCCTGTACCAGGCGCCCGGTGGCGCCGACCTAGCGGGTGCCTTCGCGGCCGGCGGCGGCCCCGGCCCGGGCATCGACCTGGATCCCGACGCCGGCACGGCCACGCTCCCGGCGCCGCGGCAGGGGGCTGGCCGCCGGTGAGCCGCGCCTGGCTCAGCCTGGGCAGCAACATCGAGCCGGAGCGCCACCTGCGCGCCGCTGCGCGGGCGCTGCGCGGGCGCTTCGCCGACGTGGTCCTGTCGCCCGCCTACCGCACCGCGGCGGTGGGCTTCGACGGCCCGGCATTCCTCAACGCCGCGGCCGGCATCGACAGCGACCTGGGACCGGTGGAGCTCAACGACTGGCTGCATGCGCTGGAGGCACGCCTCGGACGCGACCGCAGCGGCCCGCGCTGGTCCAGCCGCACCGCCGACATCGACATCATCCTGTACGACCGGCGGGTGCTCGACGGGCCGGGGAACCTCAGGCTGCCGCGCCCGGAACTGGACCAGGCCTTCGTGCTCGCGCCGCTGGCGGACATCGCGCCCGACGTGCCGGTCCCGGGCACCGGCGCCACCGTTGGCGGGCTGTGGCGGCGACACCCGGGGCACGGACAGCTGAAGCCCGTGCCGGGATTTGACTGGACGCAAGAATAGCCGCGCGCCCACGGGCACATTGGAGCCATCCGATGACCCATGAGGTGACGCGATGCATCCGGTCCTGACCGAACTGTTGACCCGCCCCGTCGGCTGGCTTTCGCTCGGCGGCGTGCTGTTCATGGTGGGCATGTCGATCTGGCTCACCCTGTATGCCCGGCGCCGGATGGCGCAGGACGAGAAGGCCGAGCGGGAGAGGGGCGGGCCGGAGCCGTATTGACCGGGGCGCGGGATCGCGGCTGAAGCCCGCCCGCGGGCGGGGTCAGCCGGGCAGGCGCCGCCCGCCGTCCAGGTACAGGACCTGGCCGGTGCTGTAGGTGGCTTCGCGCAGCAGCCAGTGGACCGCCGAGGCGATCTCCTCCGGGGTGCCGGTGCGGTCCATCGGGGTGCGCTCGAGCATGTCCCTGCGGGCCTCGTCCTCGCCGCCCTCCTCGGGCCACAGGATCGCTCCCGGCGACACGGCATTGACCCGCACCTGCGGGGCCAGCTCCAGCGCCAGCGAGCGGGTCATCGCCAGCAGCGCCGCCTTGGCCATGCAGTAGACCGTGTGGCCGGCCAGCGGGCGCTCGGCATACAGGTCGACCATGTTCACGATCGCACCCCGGCTTTGCCGCAGATGGGGGGCCGCCGCCTGGGCCAGGAAGAACGGCGCGCGGGCATTGCTGGCCAGCAGGGTGTCCCATTGCGCCGGCGTGGTGTCGCCCACCGGGGTGGGGAAGAACGCGGAGGCGTTGTTCACCAGCGCATCCAGCCGGCCGAAGCGGTCCACGGTCCCGGCGACCAGCCCGGGCAGCCGGTCGGACTGCGCCAGGTCCGCCTGCAGCACCAGGATGCTGCCGGGCCGCGCCTGCTCCAGCTCACGGGCCAGTGCATCGGCCTGCGCGCGTGAGTTGCGGCAATGGATCGCGACCTGGAAACCCTCGGCATGCAGGCGGCGGACGGTCGCCGCGCCGAGGCGGCGCGCGCTGCCGGTGACCAGGGCGACCGGGGCGCCGGTGGGGGAGGTGGGCATGGGTGTTGATGCAGGGGTCAAGGGCGAATGGCTATCCTGCGTGACCGTTCACCAGGATGCCAACGTGACCGCCAGTCCACTCCCGGATCCCGCGCCCGAAGCGCTCGCCCACAGCGCCCGGCTGCAGGAGCTGCTCCGCGCGCAGATCGACGAGGCCGGTGGCGCCATTTCCTTCGCGCGCTTCATGGAACTGGCGCTGTACGCGCCGGGGCTGGGCTACTACAGCGCCGGGGCGAGCAAGTTCGGAGCGGAGGGCGACTTCATCACCGCGCCCGAGCTCGGCCCGGTGTTCGCCGCCTGCGTGGCCGAGGCGATCGCACCGGTGCTGCAGCAGATCGGCCCGCACGCCCGCCTGCTGGAACTCGGCGGCGGCACCGGCGCGTTCGCCGAGGTCGCGCTCAAGCGCCTGCTGGAACTGGACGCGCTGCCGGACCGCTACTGCATCCTCGAACCCAGTGCGCAGCTGCGCGAGCGCCAGCGCGAGCGGCTGCAGCAGCGGCTGGTGCCGCCGGTGTTCGATCTGGTCGAATGGCTGGACCGCCCGTTCGATGACGACTGGGACGGGGTGGTGTTCGCCAACGAGGTGATCGATGCGCTGCCGATCTCGCGCTTCGCGATCGAGGGCGGCGATGCCGCCAGCGACGGCCAGCAGCCGGGCGAGGTGCTGGAAGAGCACGTCGCGGTCGAGGACGGCCGGCTGGTACGGGTGCTGCGTCCGGCCGATACCTTCCTCGCCAACGCGGTGCGCTTCATCGAGAAGCGCCTGGAGCGTCCGCTTCCCGATGGCTACCGCAGCGAGGTGCTGCCGCAGCTGCCGTACTGGATCCAGGCGGTCGCCGGCGGGCTGCAGCGCGGCGCGATGCTGTTCGTCGACTACGGCTACCCACGCCAGGAGTTCTATCTGCCCGGGCGCGACGACGGCACCCTGCGCGCCTACTACCGCCACCACGTCCATGACGATCCGCTGGTGTGGCCCGGCCTGCAGGACATCACCGCTTCGGTGGACTTCACCGCCCTGGCCGAAGCCGGCGTGGCCGCCGGCTTCGACTTCGCCGGCTACTGCAGCCAGGCCAGCTTCCTGATGGGCAACGGCATGGCCCACGTGCTCTCGCGCATCGAGAAGATCAAGGACGAAGCCGAGCGCCAGCGTCGCAGCAACGAGGTCAAGCGCCTGACCCTGCCCAGCGAGATGGGCGAGCGTTTCCAGGTCATGGGTTTCCAGAAGGACGTCGAGTTCGGGATCGCCTTCCTGGCCGGCGACCTGAGCCACCGGTTGTAGGCCGTGATGCTGAGGAATTTCCACCGGCCCTGGCTGTGGGTCGCAGGCTGGCTGGCGTTGCTGGCGCTGGTTGCCGCCGGCTCGCTGATGCCGGCCAGCGACCTGCCGCAGGTGCAGCTGCCCGGGGTCGACAAGATCCAGCACGCCGCGGCCCATGCCGTGCTCGCCTCCTACGCGATGATGCTGTTCGCCACGCGCCGGGCGCAGGGCTGGGCGGTGGTCGGCCTGCTCGCCTACGGCGTGGGCATCGAGGCCGCCCAGGCCACGCTCACCGCCGACCGCATGGCCGAGTGGACCGACGTGCTGGCCAATGCGGCCGGCACCGCTGTGGGCGTGGCGCTCACCCGCCGCCGCCCCGCGCTGCTGATGCAGCGGATCGATCGCTGGCTGGCCGGCGCCGCAGGGCGCGGGGAACGGCCGCCGTCCTGTCCGGAGTGAACCGACCGCTCAGGGCTTCTTGCCGGTCGCCCCGGCGACGGCACGGATCCTCGCCTGGCGCAGCGCCTGGCCGATCGCCGGGCCTTCCAGTCCCGGTGGCAGGTTGGAGGCCCTGACCGAGCGCGCCGCCGCCAGCGCCGCCAGCAGCGCCTCACGGGACGGATAGGGCGTGTCCTCCAGGCCGGCCCGGCCGCGCTTGTCGGCCTCGCAGGCGATGGCCAGCAGTTCGATCCGTTCGGGCCGGCGGAAGCCGTCGCAGCGCTCCAGCAGCTTCACCACGGTACTGGCCCGCAACTCGTCGAAGCGATGCACGTTGAGGTGCTCGCGGCAGACCATCTCGGCCAGCCGGCAGTGCTCGACAGGCAGCCGCAGGCGCGCGCACAGGGCGCGCAGCGGGGCCACGCCAGCCTGCTCGTGGCCCAGGTGTTTCGGCAGCACGTGCGCCGGGGTCAGCGCCTTGCCCAGGTCGTGCACCAGCGCGGCGAAACCGACCAGGTCGTTGCCGGGCGCCAGCCGCGCGGCCATGTCGCAGACCAGCTCGACGTGCACGCCGGTGTCGACCTCGGGGTGGTACTCCGCGCGCTGCGGCACGCCGTACAGCGCGTCGACCTCCGGCAGCACCGCCGCCAGTGCGCCACAGGCCCGCAGGGTCTGCAGGAACGCCGAAGGCCGCGGCGCGGCGACCGCCTTGCGCAGCTCCTGCCAGACCCGCTCGGGCACCAGCTCCGCCAACTCGCCCGAGTCGACCATCCCGCGCATCAGCGCCAGGGTCTCGTCGGCAACGGTGAAGCCCAGAGGTGCCAGCCGGGCCATGAAGCGCGCCGCGCGCAGTACCCGCAGCGGGTCCTCGGTGAAGGCCGGGCCGACGTGCCGCAGCACCCGGGCTTCGAGGTCGGCCACGCCGCGGTAGGGGTCGACCAGCGTGCCGTCCGGATGCTGCGCAATGGCGTTGACGGTGAAATCGCGCCGGCCCAGGTCCTCCTCCAGGGTCACCGAGGGCGCGGCATCGACCACGAAGCCGCGGTGGCCGCGTCCGGACTTGCGCTCGGTACGGGCCAGCGCGTGCTCCTCGCCGGTGTCCGGATGCAGGAAGACCGGGAAGTCGCGCCCCACCGGCCTGAAGCCGGCCGCCTGCATGGAGGCCTGGGTTTCGCCCACCACCACCCAGTCGCGGTCGCCGGCCGGCAGTCCGAGCAGGCGGTCGCGGACCGCGCCGCCGACGAGATAGGTCTTCATGCCCGGGATGATGGCATCGCCGGTAGCGCCAGGCTCAGTTGGCCGGGCACGCGAAGGCCTTGCGCGGTCCGCCGGTACGTCCCTCCATCCGGTCCGTCAGCCGCAGTGCATCGCCGTCCAGCCGCCAGTCGTAGATCACGCTGAAGGCCAGCACCCGGGCGACGTAGTCGCGGGTTTCCTTGTAGCTGATGGTCTCGATCCAGAAGTCGGCGTCCATGCCCGGGCGCTGCGAGCGCCAGCGCGCCAGCGGAGTCGGCCCGGCGTTGTAGCCGGCAATGGCGAAATAAGGCTTGCCGGCGTTTTCGTCGAGCATCTGCCGCAGGTAGGCCGAGCCGAGGGCGATGTTGGTCTCCGGGTCGTACAGGCTCTCGCCGCCGGCCCAGGTACGGCCGATCCGGCGGGCAACGCCGGCGCCGGTGACGGGCAGCACCTGCATCAGCCCGCGGGCATCGGCCGGCGAGCGGGCCGCGGGATTGAAGATGCTTTCGGCGCGGATCTCCGCCGCCACCCAGGCCGGGTCGATGCGGTTGCGCGCGGCCTCGCGGCGGATCGCCTCGTCATGGTGCAGCGGGAAGCGCAGGGTGTAGAGGCGGTTCTCGCCCTCTCCGCGCAGCGAGAACACCGCGCGGTCGAACCAGCCGTTGGCCTGGGCGATGGCGACCGCGTAGCGGCGGCCGGCATCGCTGAAACGCGACAGCGCATCGTTCCACTCCAGCACCGCCCAGCGGTGGCGGCCGATGCGGTACAGGCCGATCGCGCGCTGCAGCACCGGGTCGGCGGCAACCGTGCGCTGCGTGGCTTCGTCGGCCTCGATACCGCGCGGGCACAGGGCATAAGGCTGGTCGAGCCGGTCGGCGGCGAGGAAGCCATGGAACTCGGGCTGGCGCGCGGCGGCACGGTATTTTTCCTGCGCGGTGGCGGGGTCGCCGGTGAGTTCGGCCAGCCGCGCCTCGAAATACTGGTAGCGCGAATCGTTGCGCTGCTCCGGCCCCATCGCCCGGATCGCCGCCAGCGCGGCCGGCCAGTCCGAGCGCGACAGCGCCTCGCGAACCCGCCACTCGTGCAGTTGCGCGTTGTAGCTGGCGGCGGGAACGCGGGCCAGGCGATCGGCACCGCCAGGCAGGTAGGAAGCGACCGTCCACAGCGCGACCTGGAACAGCACCCGGCCCCGGTCGGCCTCGTCGAACTCCAGCGCCTGGGCGTATTGCGGCAGCATCGCCTCGGCACGGCCGGGGTCCTCTTTGCCCAGCCGCGCCAGCCCATGGGAGGCGATGAGCCGGCTGCGCCCGGTCTTCGGCCACTGCAGGGCACGTGCATGCGGGGCGGCGATGAAGTCGGCGTAGTCCCCGGCCAGGCTGCGCTCGGCTGCGCCGAAGCCACGGGCGATCGAGCGCATCACGCCCGGCTCCCACTTCTCGGCGGCCATCTCCAGGCGCTGCCAGCGCAGCGCGTCCGGGAGCCCGCCACGCGCCGACAGGGCGTCGAACACCGCATCGCAGGCATCGGGCAACGAGCGCCCGCTGCTGATCCAGATCGATTGCGCCTCCTGCGTCCAGTCCGTGTCCACCTGTTCGAGCCGCTGGCGTGCATCCAGCCAGGCGCAGCGCAGCGACATGTCGGTGACGGCGGGGTCCCAGGCGCGCAGCAGCGCGGCGTGGTCGTTGCGGCGGGCCACCGAGGCCAGCCAGGCGCGGCGCATCTCGGCGCCGACCGCTTCGTCCGCGTGCTGGCCGATGAAATCCAGCACGCGCCGCTCGTCGGCGCGGTCCAGGTTGCGGGCCAGGCCGGCGTGGACCACCCAGCGGTAAAGCGGGTGGTGGGCCAGGCTGGCCGGGACCGCATCCAGGCGGCCGCTGCCGGCCTCGGCGATCGCGCGCTCGATCCGCGGCAGGACCGGATCCTGCGTCGCTTCGATCCGCGGCTCCGGGGGGGCGGTGGCAGGCGCGGGGGCCAGCTGCGGGGCTGGCGCGGGCGCGGTTTCCGCCGCCACCGGGCCGGGCGCGGGCTGGGCACAGGCGGTGCCGGTGGCGGCCACGGCAAGCGCGGCCAGTACGATGTGCAGGGGTCGGGGCAGCATGGCCCGGACTATATCGGCGCGGCGATGAATATCGCAGCCCGGATCCTTCACTCGACGATGGCGTGGCAATGGTCCTGTCCTGGTTGCTGTTTCCCCTGCTCGGCGTGGTTGCCGGGGTGCTTGCCGGCCTGCTCGGGGTCGGCGGTGGACTGGTGCTGGTCGCGGCGCTGGCCTGGCTGCTGCCCGTGCTGGGCATCCCGCAGGAGGCGGCAATGCATGCGGCCCTGGCCAGCTCGCTGGCCAGCATCGTGCTGACCGCGGCGGCATCCGCGCGCGCGCATTCCGCGCGCGGCAGCGTGCTGTGGCCAACCGTGGCGTGGATGGTGCCGGGCCTGCTGCTGGGCGGCTGGCTGGGCAGCGGCCTGGCGGTGCGGATCGACGAGGCGCTGCTGCGCTGGCTGGTGGCCGGCTACTGCCTGCTGGCGGCGGCGCAGATGCAGTTCGGCAGGTCGCGCCCGGCTGCCGCGGGCGCGCAGCTCATGGCGCCGCGTGGGGGGACGATGCTGGCCGCCGGCGGCGTGATCGGCGCGCTGTCGTCAGTGGTCGGCATCGGCGGCGGCAGCATGACCGTGCCCCTGCTGGTGTCGCGCGGGGTGGCGCCGGTAAAAGCGGTCGGCACCTCGTCGGCCTGTGGCGTCGCGATCGGCCTGGCCAGTGCGGCCGGCTACGCGCTGCACGCCCCGGCGGGCGCGCTGCCGGAGCACGCGGTGGGCTACGTGTACCTGCCGGCAGCGATCGGCATCGCCCTGGCCTCGGTGCTGGCCGCGCCTTGGGGCACCCGGCTGGCGCACCGGCTGGCCGGGCCGCAGCTGCGGCAGGTGTTCGCGCTGTTCCTGGTGCTGGTTGGGCTGAGCCTGCTGTTGGCGGCATAGCCCGGCCACCGGCCGGTGTTGTGGTGGTCCGCCGGATGGATTACAAACGAGCCAGCCGCAAACAGGGGTGCGGCGTTCCAGACCTTGCTCATGGAGAGAGAAGTCGATGAACGCGCCCCGCCGCCGGCCCCTCGTGGCCGCGCTCTGCCTTGCCCTCGCCACCCCCGTCCTGCTGGCTCCCGTCGCGGCCTTCGCCGCACCGGCTGGGCAGGACGCCGGTGCCACCCCCACCACCCTGGACAGCGTCCAGGTCACCGGCACCCGCATCCGCAAGGCGGAGGTCGAGAGCCAGGTCCCGGTGCACTCGCTCAGCCGCGAGGACATCGACCGCAGTGGCCTGACCTCGGTCGGCGACGTGCTGCAGGAGCTCACCGGCGCGGGCTCCGCGCTCAACACCAAGTTCAACTCCTCGGGCAACTTCGGCTTCTCGCCCAACGGTGACGGGGTGGGCGCCGGCTCGGCCCAGGTCGACCTGCGCCATCTCGGGGCCAAGCGGGTGCTGGTGCTGGTCGACGGCATGCGCTGGGTCAACGAGTCCTCGGCCTCGGGCGTGGGCGCGACCACCGACCTCAACACCATTCCGCTGGCGATCGTCGAGCGCATCGACGTGCTCGAGGACGGCGCTTCCTCGCTGTACGGCTCGGACGCGATCGCCGGCGTGGTCAACATCATCACCCGCCGCGACTTCGATGGCGCCCAGCTCTCGCTCAGCCTCGGCGAATACGGCGGGGGCGACGGCCGCCAGACCGGCCTCGACTTCGCCTGGGGCTACAACACCGACCGCAGCAACCTGTTCATCGGCCTGAGCCACGTCGACCAGGACGGGATCCTGGCCAGCACCCGCGAGCAGTCACGCTGGCCGGTGCCCGGCACCGGGCTGGCCCTGGGCAGTTCGGGTACCCCGCACGGGCGCTTCATCTTCACCGACCCGGCGACCGGGGTGACCCACGACATCACCCCCAATGACGGCGCCGGCAGCCCGGTGTTCGACCGCAACCAGGCCGGCTGCGAGCGCAGCGACGACTACCACTGCTTCGGTGGCGCCGACCGCTTCAACTTCGCCACCTACAACATGCTGCTGACCCCGTCGGAGCGCACCGGCGCCTTCGGCCAGTACCGCTTCCACTTCAACGACCGGCTGCAGGGCTACGCCAAGGTGCTGTTCAACCGCCGCGAGTCGGTCAACCAGGCCGCGCCCGAGCCGATCTTCCTCGGCCCGGACGCGGGAACCGGCAATCCGCTCGCCGACGCAATCACCATTTCGGCCGCCAATCCCTACAACCCGTTCGGCTTCGACCTGGTCTCGGTGGACGACCCGGCCACGCCGGAGAACGAGGCCAACCTGGTCATGGTCGGCCGTCGGCCGGTCGAGGGCGGCGCGCGGGTGTTCGAGCAGCAGGTCGACACCACCTACTTCGGCGCCGGGCTGGAAGGCACCTTCGACGCCGGGATGCGCACCTGGTTCTGGGACCTGAACCTGGCCAGCAGCCGCAACGAGGCCGAGCAGGCCAACTACGGCAGCTACAACATCCTCAACATCGCCACCGCGCTGGGCGATCCCGCGGCCTGCGCGGCCACGCCCGGCTGCGTACCGCTGGACGTGTTCGGCGGCCCGGGCAGCATCACCCCGGAGATGCTGGCGTGGATCCAGCCGGTGGTGCGCGACCGCAGCGAGCAACGCCTGGACCAGTTCACCGCCAACGTCTCCGGCGACATCGCCGAGCTGTGGGCCGGCCCGCTGTCCTTCGCCGGCGGCGTGGAGCACCGCCGCTACGAAGGCTGGTACCGGCCCGATCCGCTGACCGTCGCCGGCCACTACAACGGCGTGCCCTCGCTGCCGACCTCGGGCGAGTACGACGTCAACGAGGCCTATATCGAGTTCAACGTCCCGCTGCTCGGGGAAGGCTTCTTCGGCAAGTCGCTGGACCTGAGCCTGGCCGGGCGCTACTCGGACTACTCGACCTTCGGCAGCCAGTTCACCCCCAAGTACGGGCTGCGCTGGCAGGTCGCCGACGAGCTGCTGCTGCGCGCGACCTATGCCGAGGGCTTCCGCGCGTCCTCCATCGGCGAACTGTACGGCTCGGCCAGCCGCGCCGACCTGCAACTCATCGATCCGTGCCTGGTCGGCGTCGACGGCAGCGCGCCCGACGGCGACCCCGGCAACTGCGCGGCGCTGGGCGTGCCTGCCGGGGCGGTGCAGACCAACCCGCAGATCTCGGTGACCACCGGCGGCAACGAGGAACTGCAGCCTGAGACCGTCCGCAGCTTCACCGCCGGACTGGTGTTCAGCCCGGCATTCGCCAGCAACGTGCGCTGGTCGGAGCGCCTGGACCTGGAGCTGACCTTCTACCGCCACAGCCTGCAGGGCGCGGTGCAGGCGATCGACGCCCAGACCCAGCTCAACCTGTGCGTGGACACCCTCGACCCGCTGTACTGCGACGGCATTACCCGCTCGTCGGTGGGCAGCATCAACGGCTTCAACAACCGGCTGACCAACCTGGGCTCCATCCGCACCGACGGCTGGGACGCCGACGTGTCCTGGAGCCTTCCGGAGACCGGCCTGGGGCGTTTCCGCCTGGCTTGGCAGAACACCTTCGTCACCCGCTACGAAGCGGTCGGCGCCGCCGGCCAGGTGCAGCCGCGGCGGATCGGCATCGAGGTCAACGACAGCGCGATACCCGACTGGACCTCCAACGCGATGCTGGACTGGCGGCGTGGCGCCTGGAACGCCTCGTGGACCGTGCGCCACGTCAGCGAACTGGAGGAGCTGTGTGGCGACGCGGTGGGCTTCCCGGTCTGCAGCAACCCGGACGAAGGCACCCACACCCTGGACGCGATCACCTACCACGACCTCCAGCTGGGCTACCGTTTCGAGGTGCTGCGCGGCCTGCAACTGACCGCCGGCGCCAACAACCTGTTCGACGAGGATCCGCCCCTGTGCCTGTCCTGCTCACTCAACGGTTACGACGCCTCCACCTACGACATCCCCGGCGGGCGCTATTTCTACCTGCGCGCCGACCTGAGGTTCTGATGCAGGATCGATGCAGGGGAATATGCGCCGGCGTCCTTGCCGGCGTACTGTTGGCGACAACCGCCGCCTGCGCCCATGACGGCGCGGCGGCCTCCGGTCCGTCCGCAAGCTCCAACAAGGGGAACGACGCAATGCCGACCATCACCACGCAGTTCGCAACGACCGTGATCGAGGGCAGGGGTGCCCGACTGGAAGTCGACTTCGACCAGGGCAGCGAGGACGTGGTGCAGGTGCGCTACCGCTTGCACAACACCGGCGGGGAGGACCTGGCGGTGTTCGACCGGGGCGACCGCCACGCGGTGCTCGCCGGCCGGCTCGAGCCGGGCGCGGTGCCCGCGCCGCTGTTCCGTGACGAGGGCGACGGCGACTACACCTTCGGCCACGTCGCCCTGCCGTTGCCGCAGCCGGCACCGACCAGCCCGCCCACTCCGTTGGCCGCGCGGCTCGCGGCCGGGCAGATGCTCGAGGGCAGCTTCCAGCTCGCCGTGCCCGGCGAGGTTCCGCGCCGGGCGCGCTGGTGCCTGGGCATGGCCCCGTTCGACCAGGCGCTGTTCGACCAGCCACAGCAGGGCGGCGGTATCGAGGTATGGCGTGGCTCGTTCGCCGTGGTGCAGGCCCAGCAGAAGCTGTGCACGCCCTGGTACGACATGGCCGCCGGGGTGTTCAAGGAAGACTGAGCCGACGCCGGCGGGCGCTGGCGCGTCAGGCCAGCGCCGACTCCGGCACGTCCAGCTCCAGCGACAACGCGAGGTGGTCGGAGTTGGCCGCCGGCATCGCGCAGGCGCCCGAGCAGGCCAGCCCGTCGCCGACCAGGATGTGGTCGATCGCGCGCTGTGGCCGCCAGCTGGGGAAAGTCGGCACGATGCACGACGGCGGCTGCAGCCGGGTCTGGCGGAACAGCGCCTGCACTTCCGGCCGGTCCAGCGAGGCGTTGAAATCGCCCATCAGCACCGCGTTGGGGTGGTCATGCAGCAGCTCGGCGATGAAGGCCAGCTGCGAGGCCCGCGAGTTCGCCCCCAGAGACAGGTGCGCCACGGCCACCAGCAGTCCGTGGCGGCCGTCGCCGAAGCGGCCCAGCAGTACGCCACGGCCGGAAATCCGCCCTGGCAGCGGGTGGTGGATGATCTCGCGCGGCTCCAGCTTGCTCAGCAGTGCGTTGGCGCTGGACGCCACCCCGCCCACCCGGCGGTTGGGCTGGTGGGTCCAGTAATCGAAACCGGCACGCTGGGCGACGTAGTGGGTCTGGTTGGTGAAGCCCGAGCGCAGGCTGCCGGGGTCGGCCTCGTTGAGGCCGACGATGTCGTAGGCACCGGCGAGCTCGGCGATGCGGTCCAGGCTCAGGCGCTTGTTGCCGGCCGGCAGCACGTGCGACCAGCTTCGCGAGACATAGTCGGTGTACCCGCGGGTGCTCGAGCCGGCCTGGATGTTGGCACTGAGCAGGCGCAGCCGGCGCGGCTCCTCCGCCGGATCCGGCGGAGGAGCGGTGGTGCCCGTTGCGGGTGCCTGCCGTGCCATCGGATTCCTATGCGCCGTCCGGCCCGACGTCGGTTTCGGCGGGTGCTTCGCCTTCGCCTGCCGGAGCGGCGCCGGCCCCACCGGCCTGGGCCGGTGCCTCCGCGGTACTGCCGCGGGCCTCGCGGCGCATGGCGATCAGGTGGTCGGCGATGCGCAGCTTGTCCTCCCAGCTGGTGCCGCCGATCACCCGGTAGCGACCATCGATGACCAGGGTCGGGGTGCTGTCCACGCCGGTGCGCTGCAGGAACTGGCGTGCGCGGTTGAGCTTGGCGTTGACCGCGAAGCTCGACATGGTGCGGGCGAACTCCTGCGGGTCGACGCCGAACTGGCCGTAGAACTGGGCGATCTCCGGCTCGGTGGATTCGTGGTCGAGCTGGCGCCGCACGTGGAAGGCGTCGAACATCGCGTCGTGGCTCTGCTCCAGGACCCCCGCCGCCTCGGCCGCGTAGTAGGCCTTGGCGTAGGGCATCCAGAAGCCGCCGAACGGCGCCGGGACCGGGATGAACTCGACGTCGGCCGGCAGGCGCGCGGCCCAGGCGGTGACCAGCGGCTCGAACTGCGCGCAGGCCGGGCAGGTGTAGCCGAAGCCCTCGACCACCTCGATGTGCGGATTGCCCGGCTTGTACGGCTGGCCGCTGGCGATCTCGACGTAGTCGGTCCCGGCGACCGGCGCCGGGCCCTGCGGCGGCACGACCGGGCCGGGGGTGCGCTCCGGCGCGGGCGCGGCCTGCTGCTGTCCGGCGGCCGGTGCGGCGGCCGGTGCGGCGGTGGTGCCGGCGGGCGCGGCGGCCTGGGTCGGCGTGGTGGCCGGTGCGGCCGGTGCCGGGGCATCCTGGCCACAGGCGGCGAGCGCCAGCGCGGCGGTGAGGACCAGGCCGAGTCGCGGCAGGTGTGGGAAGCGCAGTTTCATCGGGGTTCTCCGGTGGATCGGGTCGGGTGCGGAGGCCATGCCACCCGACCGGAGCAGCATAGCCAGCGTTCGGGAAGCGGCAGGTGTAGGGGGCGGCGTGCGTTCAGCGGCCGGCGGCACGCTCGCGCTCGATCAGCGCGTCGGTGATCCGCAGGATGTCGGCGATGGTGCGTCCGGTCACCTTGTAGCGGCCGTTGACCACCAGCGACGGGGTGCCGTCGACTTCGCTGTGCACCAGGAACTCGCGCGCCTGGCGCAGCTTCGCGGCGGTGTCGGGGCTGCGAAGGTCCGCCAGCAGGCGGTCGCGGTCGCCGCCGCGTGCGGCATAGAAGTCCGCGAGCTGCGCGTCGCTCACGCCGCTGGCCGGCAGCGTGCCGGCCTGGTGGATGGCGTCGAACATCGCGCCGTGGGTGCGCTCCGCGAGGCCCTGCGCCTGGGCGGCGTAGTACGCCCGCGCGTAGGGCATCCAGTGGCCACCGAACGGGGCCGGGATGCGGACCAGTTCGACGTCATCGGGCAGGGTGCGCGCCCAGGCCACCAGGTGCGGCTCGAAGCTGGCGCAGTGCGGGCAGGTGTAGCCGAACACCTCGGCGACCTCGATCCGGCCGGCCTGCGCGGCGAACGGGGCACCGTCCGCGATCTCGATGTAGTCCACGCCGGCAACCGGCGCCTGGGCGCCGGCGGCCAATGGCAGGGCGAGCACGGCAAGGCCGGCGGCAAGCAGCAGCCGGCGGGCATGGCGGCGAAGGCCTGAAAGCATGGAGGACTCCTGGTTCCTGTGACGGAAACGAAAACGCCGGCCGTGGGAACGGCCGGCGCTACTGGCAATGCATGGAGGGCGGCGCGGCGCGGCCGCGTTCAACCCAGCTCCGCGGCGCCGCTGTCGGCGTCCGCGGCGGTGTCGCCGTCTTCCGCCGGCACGTCCGTGTCGGCGTCGGCGCCGTCATCGACCGGCGCCGCGTCCGTTGCCGCCGGGTCGGCGGCCGGCGCCTGCGCACCATCGGCCGGCAGCCCTTCGCCATCGGCCTGGAGCGTGTCCTGCGCGGTGGGCACCTCGTCCGCGGCCTGCGCCGGGGCGGGAGCTGCCGCGGGGACCGGTGCGGCGCTGGCGACCAGGTCGTCGGCGGCCGGGTGCAGGCCTTCCATGTAGCTGGCCAGGGCGCCGACTTCCTCGTCGGTCAGGCGGTCGGCGATGTGGGCCATGATCCGGAACAGCGGCTCGCCGGTCTCGGCGCCGGTGCCATTGCGGAAGGTCTCCAGCCGCTGCTGGGTGTAGCTGGCGAACTGCCCGCCCACGTGCGGGTAGGCCGGGCCCGGGTTGCCACTGCCGTCGGGGCCGTGGCAGGCCATGCAGGCCGGGATGCCCCGGTCGGCAGCGCCGGAGCGGTACAGCTGCTGGCCGACCTCGTAGAAGCGCATGCCCTCGTACGGACCGGAGGTGACCACGCTGTCGTCGGCGACGCCGGCACCGGACTTCTGGGTCGCGAACCAGGCACCGACGTCGCGCGCATCCTGGCCGCTGAGCATGTCGGCGAACGGCTTCATGATCAGCGCCATGCCGTCGCTGCGCTCGCCGGACTTGAAGCGGGCGATCTGTTCGGCGATGTAGTGTTCGCTCTGGCCGGCAAGCCGCGGGTACATCGGGTCGAGCGAGTTGCCGTCAAGGCCGTGGCAGGCGGCGCAGGTCCCGGCCAGCGTCTGCCCGTTCTGCGGGTCGCCCCAGGTGGTCGGAGCCTCCGGGGCCGCCGGTTCCAGCGGGGCGGACTCCACCGGGGCGGTGTCCGGGATCGGGGTGACCTCGGTCTGGGCATAGGCGACAGCGGCTGCCGCCAGGGCGGCGAGGCCGATACCGAGGACGCGGGCGTGGCTCATTGGATGGCTCCGTGAAACGCTGGGGCGACGGCCGCCGTGCACCGTCGGAACCTTGGAATTATCGTTGCCGGCCGGGTACGGGTCAACGCAGGTCCCGCGGGGCCTGCCGGCGTGCGATCCTTGCGCCATGGACAACCCGCTCGAACGCGCCCGCTACCTGCTGGCCGCCCACACCCCCGGCCAGCTGCCGCCCGACGGCGGCTTCGAGGTCGCCTTCGCCGGCCGCTCCAACGCCGGCAAGTCCAGCGCGCTCAACGCGATCTGCCGGCAGAACGCGCTGGCGCGGGTCTCCAAGACCCCCGGGCGGACCCAGCAGTTGGTGTATTTCGAAGTCCCGCCGCGCGAGCAGCGCTACCTGGTCGACCTGCCCGGCTACGGCTACGCCAAGGTCCCCAAGGACCTGCAGGCGCACTGGCAGGGCTTCATCGACGCCTACTTCGCCAACCGCAATGCCCTGCGCGGGCTGGTGGTGGTCATGGACGTGCGCCACCCGCTCAGGGAATACGACCGGCAGATGCTCGGCTACGCCGCCAACCGCGGCCTGCCGGCGCACGCCATCCTGACCAAGGCCGACAAGCTGGGCCGCGGCGCCGGCGGCAACGCGATGCAAGCGGTGCGCAACGACCTGCGCCGCGAGTTCGGCCAAGCGGTCACCGTCCAGCTGTTCTCGGCCCTGGCCAAGCAGGGCCTGGACGAGGCGCGCGCGGTGATCTCCGGCTGGCTGGAACTGCGCGACGAAGCCGGTCCGGCCCTTCCCCAGACAGACATCAGCGCGAGGTAGCCGTGTCCGGTCCCAGCCACGTCGAGCAGGAAACCCTGCATTCGCGCGAGCAGCTGCTCGGCTATCTCACCTCCGGCATGCGCCGCCGCGACGACTGGCGCATCGGCACCGAGCACGAGAAATTCGGCTTCCGCCACGACACCCTGCGCCCGCCCGCCTTCGACGGCGAGGGCGGCATCGAGGCGCTGCTCGAGGGCCTGGTGCAGTACGGCTGGCAGCCGGTGCGCGAGCACGGCCGCACCATCGCGCTGACCCGTGGCGATGCCTCGGTGTCGCTGGAGCCGGCGGGCCAGCTGGAGCTGTCCGGCGCGCCGCTGGCCACCCTGCACGAGACCTGCCGCGAGGCCGCCAGCCACCTGCGCGAACTGCGCTCGGTCGCCGAGCCGCTGGGCGTGGGTTTCCTCGGGATGGGCTTCCAGCCGCTGTGGAAGCGCGAGGACATGCCGTGGATGCCCAAGGGCCGCTACGCGATCATGCGCCGCTACATGCCCACCGTCGGCAACCTCGGCCTGGACATGATGACCCGCACCGCGACCGTGCAGGTCAACCTGGACGTGGAGTCCGAAGCCGACATGGTGCGCAAGTTCCGCGTCGGCCTGGCGCTGCAGCCGGTGGCCACCGCGCTGTTCGCCGATTCGCCGTTCACCCAGGGCCGGCCCAACGGCTTCCTGTCCTACCGCTCGCACATTTGGACCGACACGGACCCGGACCGCACCGGGATGCTCGACTTCGTGTTCGAGGACGGCTTCGGCTACGAGCGCTGGGTCGACTACCTGCTCGACGTGCCGATGTACTTCGTTTACCGCGAGGGGCGCTACATCGACGTTGCCGGCCAGTCCTTCCGCGACTTCATGGACGGCCGCCTGCCGGCGCTGCCGGGGCAGAAGCCGACCCTGCAGGACTGGGCCGACCACTGCACCACCGCCTTCCCCGAGGTGCGGCTGAAGAAATACCTGGAGATGCGTGGCGCCGATTCCGGCCCCTGGAACCGCATTTGCGCGCTGCCGGCGTTCTGGGTCGGGCTGCTGTACGACGACGACGCGCTGGACGAAGCCTGGGCGCTGGTGCGCGACTTCAGCATGGAAGAGCGCAACGCGCTGCGTGACGGCGCGCCGCGCCATGCGCTCAAGCTGCCGTTCCGCGACGGCACCCTGCTCGACCTGGCCCGGCGCGCGCTGGAGATCTCCGCCCGCGGCCTGGGGCGGCGCGCCCGGTTCAACGACAACGGCGTGGACGAGCGCATCTTCCTCGGTCCGCTGATGGAGATGGCCGAGGCCGGCGCCACCGCCGCCGACCGCAAGCTGGAGCTGTTCCACGGCGCATGGCAGGGCAGCGTGGAGCCGGTGTTCCGCGAATTCGCTTACTAGCCGGTCCGGCGCGCCGCCTGCGTTAGGCTGCGCCCATGAGTGCAGACCACAGTGCAGCCTCCGGGCCGGACACCGGCCCGGCCCTGCGCAGCGTCGAGTTCGGCCCGGCCGACGAGCTGCTGCGCGAGGACGTCAACCAGCTCGGCGCCCTGGTGGGGGCGATCCTGGCCGACCAGCGCGGCCAGCCGTTCCTCGACGAGGTCGAGGCGCTGCGCCGGCTGGCCGTGCGCCGCCGCGAGGACCGGGCCCCGGTGGACGTGCTGGTGGACGCCCTGGCCGACCGGCCGGTCGACGGGGCGGCCGACCTGGTACGGGCCTTCTCCACCTATTTCCAGGCAGTGAACCTGGCTGAGCGGGTGCACCGGATCCGCCGCCGCCGCGACCACGAACGCGCCGAACACGGGGTACAGCCCGAAGGCCTGCACGACGTGGTCGGCCGGCTGCAGGAGGACGGCGTCGATGCCGCGGGCCTCGGGGCACTGCTGGAGCGCATGCGCATCGAGCCGGTGTTCACCGCCCACCCCACCGAGGCGGTCCGCCGGGTGCTGCTGCACAAGGAGCGGCAGGTGGTGCAGGCGCTGCTGGCCGATCTCGACCGCACCCTGACACCGCCGGAACGCCAGCAGGCCCGCGAGCGCATCCGCGTGGCGCTCACCGCCAGCTGGCAGACCGCCGAGGCGCCGTCCGCGAAGCCCAGCGTCGCCGACGAGTTCGAGCACGTCGGCTTCTACCTGTCCGAGGTGTTGTACCGGGTGTTGCCGGACTTCCTCGAGGTGTTCGCCGACGCGGTGCGCGCGCGCTACCCCGGGGTGGCGGTGCCCGACGCGGTGCTTGGCTTCGGCAGCTGGGTCGGCGGCGACATGGACGGCAACCCCAACGTGGGCGCCGACACCATCGCCGACACCCTGGCCACCCAGCGGGGCCTGGTGCTGGAAGCCTACCGCCGTGACCTGGCGCCCCTGGCCGACCTGCTCAGCCAGTCGCTGGGGCGGGTGGAGGTGGACGCGGCGCTGCTGGCCCGGCTGGCCGAGTACCGCACGCTGCTGCCAGGCGCGGCCGCCGGCCTGCACCCGCGGCACGTCGACATGCCCTACCGCAACCTGCTGTTGCTGATGGACGAGCGCCTGCGCCTGACCGCGGACGACGCCGCTGGCGGCTACCCGGAGGCGGCCGCCTTCGTCGCCGACCTCGAGCTGCTGCTGGCCAGCCTGCGCGACAACCGCGGCGCCAATGCCGGCTGCCATGCGGTGCAGCGGGTGCTGCGGCGCGCGCGCTGCTTCGGCTTCCACCTGGCCAGCCTCGACCTGCGCCAGGAGTCCTCCGCGCACGACGCCGCGCTGGCGGCGCTGCTGGGCGAGGACGACTGGGCCGGCCGCGACGTTGATACGCGTGCAACGACACTGCGCGCGCTGATCGACGGCACGCAGGCGCCGGCCGACCCGGCGGCGCCCGGCGCCGCCCCCACCCTGGAAGTGTTCCGCACCGTCGCCGCCCTGCGCCCGCGCTACGGCGAGCGGGTGTTCGGGCCGTACATCGTCAGCATGAGCCGCTCGGCGGCCGACGCGCTGGCGGTGCTGGCACTGGCCCGCATCGCCGGCTGCGTCGAAGGCGGCCAGGTGCCGCTGGACGTGGCACCGCTGTTCGAGACCGTGGACGACCTCGATGCCGCCGCCGACACCCTGCGTGCGCTGTTCGGCGATCCCGAATACCGCGCCCACCTGGAGGCGCGCGGCAACCGCCAGGTGGTGATGCTCGGCTACTCCGACAGCGCCAAGGACGGCGGCATCGTGGCCTCGCGCTGGGCGCTGCAGCGTACCCAGCGGGCGCTGCTGGAGCTGGCGCGCGAGAGCGGCGTGCGCATCGCCTTCTTCCACGGCCGTGGCGGCTCGATCAGCCGCGGCGGCGGCAAGACCGGACGGGCGGTGATCGCCGGCCCGCGCGGCTCGGTCGACGGCTACCTGCGGCTGACCGAACAGGGCGAGGTGATCCACCGCAAGTACGGCATCCGCGCCATCGCCCTGCGCAACCTGGAGCAGACCACCAGCGCGGTGCTGCGCGCCAGCCTGCGCCCGCGCCCGGCCGACGGCCGCGAGCAGGCGTGGTCACGGATCGCCGACCGGCTGGCCGGCGACGCCCGCCGGCACTACCGCACCCTGGTGCATGAACATCCGGATTTCCCCGCGTACTTCCGCGCGGCCACCCCGATCGAGGTGATCGAGCGCCTGCGCATCGGCTCGCGGCCAAGCAAGCGCGGAGGCAGCGGCGATGTCGACGCACTGCGGGCGATTCCCTGGGTGTTCTCCTGGGCGCAGAACCGCTCCGGCCTGACCGCCTGGTACGGGGTGGGCACCGCCCTTGAGCGGGCCATCGACGCACACGGCCTGGACGCCCTGGCCACCATGGCGCGCGACTGGCCGTTCTTCGGCACGCTCATCGACGATGTCGAGATGGTGCTGGCCAAGTCCGACCCGGGGATCTTCGAGCGCTATTCGCTGCTGGCCGCGGCGCTGCCGCAGGGCGACCTGCACGCCCGGCTGCACCCGGGCATCGCCGCCGAATTCCGGCGGACCGTCGAGGCGGTGCTCGCGATCAAGGGCGCCGGCGAGCTGCTGGAGGGCGACCCCAAGCTTGCCCGCTCGATCCGACTGCGCAACCCCTACGTCGACCCGATCAGCCTGCTGCAGGTGGACCTGCTGGCGCGCTGGCGTGCCGAAGGCCGCCCCGACGACGAGCGGCTGCATGCCTTGATGGCGACGGTGAACGGCATCGCGGCCGGGATCCAGAACACGGGCTAGCCGCGGTCCTCGGTACCGGCTTCAGGATTCCTGGGCCTGGTACTGCTTTTCCTCGACGAACTCCGACCCGGCGAGCTGGTTGATGCGGTTCTTCGCCGCGACCCGCTCGCCGTTGCGGGCGGCGACCGCACGCGCCAGTTCGACGAATTCCGCATCGAAGGCCTGTGCCGCTTCCTTGGCACGCAGCGCATCCTGCACGTCCCACATGCGCTCGTTGGCCGCCTTCAGCTCGGCGTAGACCGGCCCGAGCCCGGGCTTGCCGGCCAGCTGCCCGCGCCACAGCGGCAACAGGCCACCGAGCTCCAGCTCCACGTGGGCGCGCTTGGCCGTATCGCCGATGCGCTCGGCCTTGATCTGCAGGATCGAGACCTTGTCGGCCAGCTCGCCGACCGATACGGGAACGAGGATGGTCTGCATGGGGCTTACCTCAGGGGGGCGGCAACGGGACGGACGCCACGATAGCGTACGCTCGCTCCAACATGATGCTCATGACGCCGCCGGCCGTTCTTCGGAACCGTCAGGCGGCTGGGCAGCAAGGCGCGCTTGCCTCAGGAGCCTGCCGGACACCAGGAGGTTCTTCGCCGGGACGATCAGACCGGACTCGAAGGGAGTAAACAGCACCGTCATGACAAGCATGGGAACCAAGCCGATGGTCCTGGCGCGCGGATCGAGGATCCGGCAGGTCCTGTGAACGGCAGTTGCGTACGCGATCACGGGCGGGACGGTGATGAGCGCGAGCAGGACCGCCACGGCCACCGTCGTCCTGGAGGAGCCGTTGAGTGCCGTGATGACCATCGCGGAAAACCAGGCAACGTGGATCGCGTAGCTTTGAAGCAGGCGTTTCCGTTGCCGCTGTAGCGTTTTGAGTACGGATGATTCCACGGCTCGTGCCTGAATCAAGCTGCGCCGCGCCGCGCTGCGAGAAAACGCCCGCAGGCGATGCGATACAGCGCCCACCCGACGAAGCTCCAGGGCACGGCCGCCATCAGATGCCCAGCGCGACGAGCACAGCGGCGATGGCTGCACTTCCGCGAAGAACGGCGCGGGCGGTTCTTGCCCCGGCATGACGGAATCCGTGGAGTGGGGCCTGCATCACTGGGGCAGCCAGCCCGAGGCGTATGGAGGTGCGCAGCGTTCAGCCACTTCAGGATAGCCACGCTCGGCCCAATCCGACGGCATTTCACCACCCCCGAATGAGATCTGATTCCCGAAGTGATAGATCGTCCTAGTCCCGGCGTTGCGCAGGTAGTAGCCGGTGGAGTCTTTGCCAAGCTCGGTGCCCCGGTGCCATAACACGGTCCTGGCCCGAATCCCATCCGGCGAAGCAACCCTTACGCAGCCGCGCTCCACGACGAGG
>NZ_JAJUWY010000013.1 GCF_021390425.1 Lysobacter sp. GX 14042
CCCCCTCGTTCCTGTCTTGTCCTACAGCGCGCGGGCCGCCTCGACCACGCGCTCCACGGTAAAGCCGAAGTGCTCGAACAGCTCACCGGCCGGGGCACTGGCGCCGAAACGGTCGATGCCGATCACCGCTCCATCCAGGCCGACGTACTTGCGCCAGAAGTCGGAGACCCCGGCCTCGATCGCCACCCGCCTGCGGCAGGCCTTCGGCAGCACCGACTCCCGGTACCCGGCATCCTGGCGGTCGAACACGTCGGTGGAGGGCATCGACACCACGCGCACGCCGTCGCCCAGCTGCGCGGCGGCCTGCATCGCCAGCCCGACCTCCGAGCCGGTGGCGATCAGGATCAGCTCCGGCGTGCCGGCCGACTCCTTCAGCACGTAGCCGCCGCGGGCGATGCCGGCTACCTGCGCTTCGCTGCGCGGCTGGTGGGCCAGGTTCTGGCGCGAGAACACCAGGCAGCTGGGGCCATCGGCACGCTCGATCGCCGCCTTCCAGGCCACCGCCGACTCGACCGCGTCGCAGGGGCGCCAGACATCGTTGTGCGGGATGTAGCGCAGGCTCGCCAGGTGCTCGATGGGCTGGTGGGTCGGGCCGTCCTCGCCCAGGCCGATCGAGTCGTGGGTGTAGACGTGGATCGCGCGCGCGCCCATCAGCGCGCTCATGCGCACCGCGTTGCGGGCGTAGTCGGAAAACACCAGGAAGGTGGCGTCGTAGGGGATGAAGCCGCCATGCAGGGCCAGGCCGTTGCTGATGGCGGTCATGGCGAACTCGCGCACGCCGAAATAGATGTAGTTGGCGTCCGGATCGCTGCCCGCCACGGTCTTGCTGCCGCTCCACAGGGTCAGGTTGGAGCCGGCCAGGTCGGCCGAGCCGCCGACCAGCTCCGGCAGTTGCGGGGCGAAGGCCTCGATCGCCATCTGCGAGGCCTTGCGCGAGGCGACGGTCGGCCCGTCGGCCTGCAGTTTGGCGATGTACGCGTCGGCGGCGCCGGCGAAGCCGTCCGGCAGCCCACCGTGGCTGCGCCGTACCAGTTCGGCGGCCAGTTCCGGGTACTGCGCGGCGTAGGCGTCGAACACCTGGTTCCACTGCGCCTCGCGGGTCACCCCGGCGCTGGCGGCGTTCCAGCCGTCGTAGACCGGCTGCGGAATGTTGAACGGCTCGTGCTCCCAGCACAGCCCGGTACGGCAGGCGGCGATCTCCTCCAGGCCCAGCGGGGCGCCGTGGCTGGACTCCTTGCCGGCGTGCTTCGGCGAGCCGTAGCCGATGGTGGTCCGGCAGCAGACCAGCGTCGGCCTGTCGTCGCAGGCCAGCGCCTGCTCGATGGCGGCCTTGATCGACTCCGGGTCGTGGCCGTCGACGCCGCGCACCACGTTCCAGCCGTAGGCCTCGAAGCGCGCCGGGGTGTCGTCGGTGAACCAGCCCTCGACATTGCCGTCGATGCTGATCCGGTTGTCGTCCCAGAACGCGACCAGTTTGTTCAAACCCCAGGTGCCGGCCAGCGAGGCGGCCTCGTGGCTGATGCCCTCCATCAGGCAGCCATCGCCCATGAACACCCAGGTGCGGTGGTCGACGACGGTGTGCTCGGGGCGGTTGAAGCGCTGTGCCAGCAGCTTCTCGGACAGCGCGAAGCCGACCGCGTTGGCGAAGCCCTGCCCCAGCGGGCCAGTGGTGGTCTCGATGCCGGGGGTGATGAAGTTTTCCGGGTGGCCCGGGGTCCTGCTGCCGAGCTGGCGGAAGTTGCGCAGCTCCTCCATCGGCAGGTCATAGCCGGCCAGGTGCAGCAGCGCGTAGTGCAGCATCGAACCGTGGCCGTTGGACAGCACGAAGCGGTCGCGGTTGAACCAGCGCGGGTTGCCGGGGTTGTGGCTGAGGTAGTCGTTCCACAGCACCTCGGCGATGTCGGCCATGCCCATCGGCATGCCCGGGTGGCCGGAGTTGGCCGCCTGCACGGCATCGATGGCGAGGAAGCGGATGGCGTTGGCGAGGTCGCGGCGGGTCGGCGTCGTCATGGTCGGCTCGGAAATGGGCGGCGTGGCGCGGCCGGGCAGCCACGCAGACGCGCTATTGTCCCACCCCCGGATGCCGGCTGTCAGGCGCAGGCTTCACGGCCGCGACTGACATCGCCCTCCCGGCGGTCAATCCTCGCCGGGAACCACTGCCGGGGCGTCGGGCTCGTAACGGGCGATCACCACCGAGCCCACCAGGTCGCCGCAGACGTTGACCACCGTGCGCGACATGTCCAGGAAGCGGTCGACGCCCAGGATCAGGCCGATGCCCTCGGGCGGAATGCCGAACATCACCAGGATCATGGCGATCACCGGCAGGGAGCCCCCCGGCACGCCCGCCGCGCCGATGCCGCCGAGCACGCACATCAGCAAGACAAGCACCTGCTGGACGAAGCTCAGGTCGACCCCGAAGAACTGCGCCAGGAACAGCACCGTGATGCCCTCGAACAGGGCCGTGCCGTTCATGTTGGCGGTCGATCCAACGGTGCAAACGAAGCGTGCCACCGGTCGCGGCACGCCCAGGTTCTCCTCCGCCACCATGAGCGTGGTCGGGAGCGTGGCCGAGGATGACGAGGTGGAGAACGCGGTCAGCAGTGCCGGCTGGGCTTCGCGGAAGAAGGACATCGGGCTCATGCGCCCGAATACCAGCAGCAGGACCGGGAGCACCACGAAGGTGTGCACCGCCAGCGCTCCCATCACGGTTCCGACGAACTGGGCCAGTTGCACCAGCACGTCCAGGCCCAGGCGTGCGGTGATGGAGAACAGCAGCGCGGCAACCGCGTACGGAGCCAGCTGGATCACCCAGTCGATCAGCTTCAGGCAGATCTCGTAGAGGCCTTCCACCGCACCGACGAAGGTCTTCGTCCCGGGCGTGCGCAGGATGGTCGCGGCGATGCCGAGCATCATCGCGAAGAAGATGATCGCGATCAGGTCGCCGTCAGCCGCGGCCTGCACCGGGTTGCGCGGGATGATGTTGAGCAGGATGTCGACACCCGACACGCCCTCGCGCTGGCCGGCGATCTGGCCGGCGCGCTCCGAGCCACTGGCCAGCAGGGTGCCGGCCACGTCCGGCGGGATCCCCGCGCCGGGCTGGAACACGCTCACCATGATCATGCCGATGGTGACCGCGGCAACGGTGACCACCAGGATCCATATCAATGTCCGTCCGCCGATGCGCCCCAGCGCCTGCGGGTCGCCCAGTTCCACCACGCCCAGCACCAGCGCCGAGAACACCAGCGGAATCACCAGCATGAACAGCAGGCGCAGGAACACCTGTCCGACCGGGTCGGCGACATAGCGGATCAGGGCATCCAGCCAGGCCGCTTCGCCCACCAGCATGTTGGCGGCGATGCCCGCGCCCAGACCGAGGATGAAGCCGATCAGCATCTTGGTGTGCAGTGCCATGCGCGGCTTGCCCACCGGCGCCGTGTCGGGTGCCTGGCTCATGCGTGGTATCTCCTCCCCGGGGTCGGCGAGCTTAGCAAAGCGTTCAAGGTCTACCGTGTGCCATTGGTGGCTGTCCGCTCCGGATACAGCGGAGGCAGCAGTTGCGCGGATTCCTCCGGGTGCTCATGCCAACGCGGTCCTTTGGCGAAGGCCTCGCGCAACTGGCGGCGGGCGGTCGGACCGTCCCCTCCGGCCCAGCGCGCGCGTTGCAGGGCATCCACCGCGGCGACCTGCGCCGGATCGGCCAGGCGGGCGCGCAGCCCGTCCACGTCGGCTGCCGGCGGGCGTGCCTGGGCACACAGCGCGTCGGCGACATCGCCCAGGTCGCCGGTATCGAGCGCACGCCTGAGGGCTGCGGGATCAGCCGGCGCCGCGGTGGCCGCGGGTGCCGGATTGCCGGCGTCGATCCGCCCCCCGGCGGCCCGGTGCTGCAGCGCCCACACCAGCGTGAGCAGCCACAGGCCGGCGAAACCGGCGGTCGCCAGGATCCAGCCGCGGTTGGCCGGCCAGGCAGGACCTGCGGCGCTGCCGCCGTCACCCGTCGCAGGTCCGGTGCCGGGGCTCCGTACCCCCGGCCCCGGGGCCGCGGCGGCTCCCGGCACGCCGGCACCGGGCCGGACGGTAAGCCTCGCCGGCTCCAGGCGGGCGGTGCGCGCCCGGTCCGACGCCACGTCCCACCATTGCATTTCCAGCGCCGGCAGCTCGACCTCACCGGCGGCCGAGGGGACCAGCGAGAACTGCCGGCGCACGGTCACCCGCGGCCGCCCGTCGACCACCCGCTGGTCGACCTCGGCCGGCTCCGGGAACACCCGGACACCGGGGATCGGCGGCAGCTGCAGCTCCGGGGCCTGCGCCGAACCGGCGCCGTCGGCGACCATTTCCACGGTCACGGTGGCCGCGGCCCCGGCGTGCAGCTCCTGCGGCAACGCCCGGTAGCTCAGTTCGAGCGAATGCAGTGGAAGCCACGGTTGCGGGGCGCCTTCGGGCACCGGCAGCACCTGCAGGCGCTGCACGCGCGCGTGGGCGGACAGGGTGCCGCCGCGTCCCAGGACATCATCGAAAAAGCCGCGCGCGCCCCGGCCCTCGAACAGGGCGCCGGGCACTTCCAGCGCGCCGCTGCGCTCCGGGATCAGCAGGTAGCGGCGCTCGATGACGTTGTAGTGGCGCCCGGCGATGCTGCGGGTGTACTGGGCATCGTCGCCCACCTGGCGCAGGCTCGCGCCCTCGGGCGCCGCCTGGTCGAGCCGCCCGGAGACCAGCGGCACCGCCGAGTACAACCGCACCACCCAGCCCACTGCCTGCTGTGCGTAGGGCTCCGGATCGTCGGCGCTGCTCTCCAGGAACACGTCCGCCCCGGCGCCGGCCGGGGTCGGGGCGGGGGCCGGCGACACCCGCAGGGTCACCGGATTGGTCCGCTCCGCGCCCACCTGCAGGGACGGCAGGATGAGCGTGCCGGCGCGCTGCGGCCGCAACGCGGCGGCGAACAGCGTGCGCGTCGCCTGCCCGCCATCGGCGAGCACCAGCTCGCTGCGGCTGGTCAGCCCGCTGATTTCGAAATCGGCGCGCAGGGGCTCGTAGTCCGGCGGGGTGGCGCCCTCGGCCTGGATGTTCAGGGTGACGGTCTCGCCCAGTACGATCTGCTCGCGGTCGACCCACGCACGCGGAGCCTCGGCATGGGCCAGCCCGCTGGCCAGCACCAGCAGCACAAGCAGGGCCTGCAGGGCCTGCGGGGCCGCCCTCATGGCGCCATTCTCATGGGTCAGTTCTCCCGGCCGCCATGCAGGCGGCGCCTTTCGTGTTCGATCCGGAACTTCTCGCGCAACAGGCCGCCCGGGTCGTCGGGCACGCGTTGCAACCAGGCCTCGTTGGCGATCCGCCGCTCCCGCTCCTCCGGTGTTTCCGGCGCTGCCTCCCCCTCGGCGGCAGCCTCGTCGCTGCCGGGGGGCTCGTCGGACAGGGCCTGGTCCATGCGCTCGCGCTGGGCCTGGTCGGCGGCTTCCTGGTCAGCGGCGTCGGCCGGCGGCGGCTCGCCCTCGCCGTGCGGCTCACGCTCGTCGTCGGGTTCCCCGGGCTGCCCGGTGTCCCCGGCCGGCTCTTCTTCACCTTCCCCGGGCTTCCCGGAGGGGTCCTGTCCGTCGGGCTGCCCGGACTGGCCACTGGAAGGGTCGCCCGGCTGCCGGCCCGGGTCCTGCGGCTGACCGCCACCGTCGGGTTGCTGGTCCATTGCCGCCTGCACCACCGCCCGGTTGGCCAGGGCGTCTTCCATGCCCGGCTGGCGTGCGAGCGCCTCGTCGTAGGCGGCGATGGCTTCGCCGAAGCGGCCCTGCCGCGCCAGCGCGTTGCCGCGGTTGTAATGCGCGTCGGCGCTGTCGAGCTCCTGCCAGGCCCCGGCCGCGGCGGCGAACCCGCCGGCCCGGTAGGCCTCGGTGCCCTGTTGCATCCGCTGGTGCCGTGCCTGGTCCGGGCGCTGCCACCAGTCCATCGCCGCGGCAGGCGCGGGAGCGAGCACCAGCCCCAGGCCGGCGCCCAGCACCAGTACCCGCAACCCGGCGCCGCGGCGGAAGCCGGCCAGCACCAGCAGCATCAGCAACGGCAGCAGCCAGAAGCCCTCGTCGACCCAGGCCCGCGACCCTTCGGCACCCTGCTCCGCCGCCTCGCCGCCGGCGTCGAGCACGCCGAGCGCGTCCAGGTCGGCCCCGTCGTCGGTGATCGTGCGGTAGCGGCCGTCACCGGCTTCGGCCACCGCCTCCAGCACCGCCAGTTCCAGTCGCGAGTCGTGGAGCTGGCCGTCGCCGCCACGGTAGGGCGCGCCCTCGGGGGTACCGATGCCCAGGACCGAGACCTCGTACCCGGCGGCCCGCGCCTGCGCTGCGGTGGAGACCGCGGCGGGGTCACCGCCGCTGGCCAAAACCAGGATCCGGCCACGCTCGAAACCGGCCTGCCGCAACAGCCGCGAGGCATGGGCGATGCCCTCGCTGGCCGCCTGGCCGGCGACCGGCATCACGTCCGGCTGCAGGCTGTCGAGGAACACCGCGACATTGCCGGCATCGTCAGTGAGCGGCGCGACGGTGAAGGCGTCATCGGCATAGACCACCAGGCCGACCTGCCCACCCTCGCGCCGGGCCAGCAGGACCGACAGTTTCTCCCGTGCATGGGCCAGGCGCGTGGGCGGCAGGTCGCCGGCCAGCATCGCCGGCGACAGCTCCATCGCCACCACCAGCGGCGCACTGCCCTGCCAAAGCGGCTGCGCCACCTGCCGCCAGGCCGGACCGGCCAGGGCCAGCGCCGCGATCACCAAGGCAAGCACGGCCAGCCAGGCGAGGCCGTGCCCACGCTTTCCGCCGCGCTCCAGCAGATGGGCGAGCAGGTGCGGGTCGACCGCGTCCTCCCAGGCTTGGGCGCGCCGCCGCCGGCGCCACCAGCCCAGAGCCAACAGCGGCAGCACCGCCAGCGCCCACAGCCACTCCGGCCGGAACAGGTGCAGGCCGCTCATGCACGCCTCCACAAGCCACCGGCCAGCGACAGCAGGCCAAGCAGGAACGCGGCGGCCAGCGGCCAGTGATAGCGCTCCAGCTTCGGCCGCACCGAGGCGCCGGGCAGTTCGACCGGCTCCAGCCGGTCGAGTTCGGCATAGATGCCGGCCAGCTCGGCGGTGTCGCGGGCACGGAAGAACATCCCGCCGGTCGCCTCGGCGATCGCCCGCAGGCTGTCCTCGTCGATGTCCTCCCCGCTGTGGGGGATCTGGAAGCCGAACAGCGACAGCGACCCGTCACCGCCGAAGGCAACGGTGTGCACCCGCACCCCGGCGTCCGCGGCGAGGTTGCCGGCCTTGACCGGGTCGAGCAGCCCGGCGGTGTTCACCCCGTCGGTCAGCAGCACCAGGACCCGGTCGCGACCGCCGCCGTCACCGGCCTGCGGGCGCAGACGCTTGACCGCCAGTCCGATGGCATCGCCGATCGCGGTCTCCTGGCCCGCCAGGCCGACCACGCTGTCCGCGAGCTGCTGGCGGACCGTGGCGTGGTCGCGGGTCAGCGGCGCCAGCACGTAGGCGCGGCGCCCGAACACCAGCAGGCCGATGTGGTCCCCGGCGCGGCGGTCGAGGAAGTCGGCCAGCACCGCCTTGGCGGCGGTCAGCCGGTCGACCGGGCGGCCGCCCAGCAGCATGTCCGGTTCCTGCATGCTGCCCGACAGGTCGAGCGCCAGCATCATTTCACGTGCCTGCAACGGCGGCTGGACGGCCTCGCCCAACTGCTGCGGTCGCGCCAACGCCAGGCACAGCGCGAGCCAGGCCAATGCCAGCAGCCAGGGGAAGCGGCGGCCCGGCGCGCTGGAGCCACCCGCCGCCACGCGTGCCAGGCGCGCTCCCAGCGGAACCCGCAACGCGGCACCGGCCTGCGTCTTCAACGGCGGCAGCCGCCACGCCAGCCAGGGCAGCGGCAGGGCGAGCAGGGCCCACGGCCAGGCCAGTACCGTGGACCCGTCACCCAGCAGGGCGGCCAGCGACTGCATCAAGCCTCCATCCACGCCTGGAACCGGGCGCGCGCAAGCGGCCGCAGCCGCGCCACTTCGCCGGCATCCGCTTGCTTCTGCCAAGGGCCGGTGAGCAGCAGGCGGCCCGGGCCTTCGGTGAACGCGGTCCCGGTTGCATGCCTTCCGGCAGCGGGGTCATGGCGGTCGAGGAACTCGAGCCAGTCGGCGTGCTGGAACCGGTCGGCCTGCGGGTCGATCCGCCGCGCCGCCCGCCGCAGCAAACCGGACATCACCGCGAGTTCTTCCGCGGGCGTCGCCGCCGCGGCCAGCGCCTTGTCGAACACCGCGGCGATCGCCGCCCTGCGCCGGGCACGCCGGCGCCGCCACCACCACAGCCCGGCAACCAGCGCCAGCACGCCCAGCGCCAGCAGCCACCAGCCGGGTGCCGGCGGCCACAGCGGCGGTGCCGACGGCTGGTGGATGTCGCGCAGCGGCAGTCCGGCCGGGTCCATCAGGCCACCTGCGATTGCGGCCGGTCCAGTGCCGGCAGCCAGGCGTCGCTGGCGGCATCGGCCGGCAGCACCTCGACCCGCACCCCGAGGCCGGGCAGGCGCTCGAGCACCTCGCGTATCGCGCCTTCGAACACCCTGGCCCAGCGCTCGCGCACTGCCGGGCTGGCGAGATCGAGTTCGAACCGCTGCCCGCCGTCACGGAACGCGAGCAGGCCTTGCGGCGGCGCCATCTCCAGCCGGTCCACCAGCAGCAACACCAGCACCTCCCCGTGCCGCGCCAGGCCGGCCCACTGCGTATCCGGTACCGCGGCGACCGAGGCCGGGTCGGCCAGCACCAGCACGCGCGCGCCCGGCCGCAGCAGGCGCCGGGCGTGGTCCAGCCCGGTCTGCAGGCCCGCGTCGTCGTCCGGGGGAGCGGCATACCAGCGCACCAGCGCGTCCAGTACCCGCAACACGCCGCGCTGGCCGCCGGCCGGCGGCACCGGCGGCTCGCGCAGGCTCCCGCGCAAGGCCGCGACCCGGTCGCCCTCGCGGCCGGCCAGCCAGGCCGCCACCGCCCCGGCACGCGCCGCCTGCACCGACTTGAAGCGCACCCGGGTGCCGTAGTAGAGCGCCTGCGAGGTATCGGCCACCAGCAGGCTCAGGCGCTCGCGCTCGGCCTGGTAGACCTTGGTGTGGGTGCGGCCGCTGCGCGCGGTGACCCGCCAATCGATGTGCCGGGCGTCGTCGCCGGAGGTGTACTCGCGTGATTCGGCGTACTCCATGCCGCGGCCGCGCAGTGGCGATGGGGCCGGCCCGTGCGCGTGGCGCCCGCGGCGCGGCACGCGGCGGCCGCCGGCCGCGCTGCGCAGCGCCACCAGTTCGGCCAGCGTCGGGCGGATGCCATCGTCGCTCACGCGGGCCTCCCGTGGCTCAGGGCAGCGGGACCTGCGCCAGCAGGTCCTCGACCAGCCGTTGACCGTCCCAGCCTTCGGCGGTCGCCTCGTAGCTGGGCAGCACGCGGTGGCGCAGCACGTCGGGCGCCATCGCGCGCACGTCGTCGGGGGTGACGAAATCCCGGCCGGCCAGCCAGGCATGGGCGCGGGCGCAGCGCTCCAGCGCGATCGAGCCACGCGGGCTGGCGCCCCAGGCGATGCGCCGGGCCAGCGCCTCGTCGTAGCGCGCCGGGGTACGCGAAGCCAGGACCAGCTCGACCAGGTAACGCTCGACCGCCGGCGCCATGTGCAGGTCCAGCACCTCGGCGCGCGCGGCGAACACCTCGTCCGCGGTGATGCGGCGGGTGACCGGCGGCGCGGGGCTGCGCGCCAGCCGCGCCCGGTCGCGGGCCAGCTGCAGGATCGCGGCTTCGGCGTCGGCTTCCGGGTAGCCGATGCGCACGTGCATCAGGAAGCGGTCGAGCTGCGCCTCCGGCAGCGGGAAGGTCCCCTCCTGCTCGATCGGGTTCTGGGTCGCCATCACCAGGAACAGTGCCGGCAGCGGGTAGGTGGTGCGGCCCACGGTGACCTGGCGCTCGCCCATCGCCTCCAGCAGCGCCGACTGCACCTTGGCCGGCGCACGGTTGATCTCGTCGGCCAGCAGCAGCGAATGGAACACCGGGCCGGCCTGGAACTCGAAGCGGCCCTCCTGCGGGCGCCAGACCTCGGTGCCGGTGAGGTCCGCCGGCAGCAGGTCGGGGGTGAACTGCAGGCGCGCGAAGTCGGCGTCCAGCCGGGCGGCCAAGGCCCGGATCGCACTGGTCTTGGCCAGCCCCGGCGCCCCCTCCACCAGCAGGTGGCCGTCGGCCAGCAAGGCGATGAGCAGCCGGTCGACCAGCACCTGCTGGCCGATGATCTCGCCCGCCAGCGCCTCGCGCAGCTGGAGGAATGCCATGCGCAGGGGCGAAGCAGCGGTTGCTTCGGGCGGCGCGGCCTCGTCGGGCCCCGGGACGGGGCCGATGGATACGTCCTGGTGCATCGCAGACTCGCTGGAATACCTGCGCCCGAGTGTGACCGATCGGGCCGTGGGCGTTAAGCGGCAGGGAACAGCGGTTCAGCCGCCCGCCACAACGGAAACGGGGCCCGAAGGCCCCGTCTGTCGCGTCCGTGCCGGGCGTCAACCCCGATGGTTGCGCTGCGCGACCTCGAGCACCCGCGGGGTGACGAAGATCAGCAGCTCGGCCTTCTCGTTGCTACGGCTCTTGTTCTTGAACAGGTTGCCCAGGAACGGGATGTCGCCCAGGAACGGCACCTTGCGCACGTCGTCGCGGTCGCGGAACTCGTATACGCCGCCGATCACCACGGTCTGGCCATCCTCGATCAGCACCGCGGTGTTGACCTCGCGCTTGGCAATGCGCGGCACGTCGCCGATGGAGGTGTCCACCCAGCCCTCGACCTCGTCCTTCTTGACGTTGAGGTTGAGGAACACGCGACCGTCGTTGGTGATGGTCGGGGTGACCACCATCTCCAGCAGCACGTCCTTGAATTGCACGCTGGGGGTGGCCACGCCACCGGCGGTCGCCGGCTGGATGGTCACGTAGCCGACCTCCTCGCCCTGGCGGATGACCGCCTCGCGCTGGTTGCTGGTGACCACGCGCGGGTTGGAGATCACCTCGCCACGGCCCTGCTGCTGCATGGCCGACAGCTCCACGTCGAGCAGGTAGCCGGCGTTGAGGATCGACAGTGCCAGCGCACCGGCCGGGTTGGTGGCCGCCAGGTCGGTCATCAGCCCACGGGTGATGGTGTTGGTGGTCGGGTCGCCGTCATTGACGGAGTTCATGTTGTCCTGGTTGGTCTTCAGGTTACCGCTGAAGCCGATATCACCCCCACTGGTGGTGCCACTCACGCCGAAGCGGGCGCCCAGCTCACGGGCAACCGACTCGGTGGCGATGACCACCCGGGCCTCGATCACCACCTGGTCGACCGGGCGGTCGATCACCCGGATCAGCTCCTTCATCTCGGCGACCTTCTTGGGCGTGTCGCTGACCATGAGGGTGTTGGTGCGGGCATCGGCCACCAGCCGGCCGCGCTGGGACATGAAGCCGGTGTCGGTGTTCCCGCCCTGGCCCTGGCTGCCGCCCTGGCCACCGCCCACACCGCGGGCCTCGGTGAGCGCGGTATAGATCTGCTCGGCGTTGTGGTAGTTGATCTGGATGTACTCGGTGACCAGCTCGACCTTGTTCTCCAGGGCCGAACGGGCGTCCGCGATCGCCTGCTCGTAGGACGCGATCTCACCCTGCGGGGCGATCCAGATGACGTTGCCGTTGCGACGCTTGTCCAGGCCCTTGGCCTGCAGGATCAGGTCCAGCGCCTGGTCCCAGGGCACGTTGACCAGCCGCAGGGTCAGGTTGCCCTGGACGTTGTCGGCGGCGACCAGGTTCAGCCCGGCCATTTCCGCGATCAGCTGCAGCGCGGTGCGGACCGGCACGTCCTGGAAGTTGAAGGTGACCGGGAGGCCGGAATAGCTGCGGTCGCTGATGGCGCTGTCGATGGACTCGGTGGCACCCATCGCGCGCTCGCCCCGGGCCGGCTGGCTGGCTGCCACGTCGACGCGCGGCACCACCTCGACGATGTACTCGTTGCCGGTCTGGTAGGCCAGCGACTCGTACGCGCCGCCGGTGTTCAGCACCAGGGTGGCGCCGGCACCGCTGGCACGCGCCTCGACCGAGCCGACCGGGGTCGCGAAGTCGGAAACGTCCAGCGGCCGCTGGAGGTGTGCCGGCAGCTGTGCGTTGGGCACCTTGACGACCACGCGCGAGCCTTCGTTGCGCAGGTCGGGAATGGCGCCCTCGCCGCTGAAGCGCACGGTCAGCCGCGCCGCGCCGCCCTGGCCGCGCTTGAAGTCGATGTCGGACACGGAGATCGCGCCCGGCAACTGCTTGGCCGGGTCCGGGCTGCCCAGCGGCGCAGGCTGCACCGCGGTGGTGGCGGCCTGGTCCGACTGCCCGAGCGGCGCGGCATGCACCGCGGTGAAGGCGGCCAGCGCACCCGCGAGCAGACCCAGGCCGATTCCCCTGCCGGCCCTCCGCCATTGCGGGGAATGCTGCGCACGCTGCGATCGGTTGTTGTTGAAAACGGTCATCGTGCTATTCCCCCAATCCTCAATTGTCTTCCAGCGCGATCGACGCAGGCCGTTCCAGCCAGCCACCTGCGCCATCGGGCACCAGTTCCACCAGTTCCACGCGGTCCTCGAACACGCCGGTCACCCGGCCGTCGCTCTGGCCCATGTAATCGCCCGGGCGCACCCGGTAGGTCACCTTGTCCGGCGCCATCATCAGCGCCGCCAGTGCGCCGCCGGTACCCAGGGTCCCGACCATGTCCAGGCTGTCGAGCGGGAACTGCTCGAGCGTCTGCTTGCGGCGGTCGGAGTCGGGCCGCGGCCCGTTCGCGTCGTCGCGGTCGGTGAAGGCATTGGAGAACGGGTCGCGCAGGTCCTGCGCGGCGTACTCGAAAGTCTCGAACTGGCGCATCACCGGCAGCGGATCCAGCGGCGGCGCCGGCCGGGCGCGCACCTCGGCGGCCCAGTTCTCCAGGTTGGGCGCCTCGCCCGGCGTGCTGGTGATGCCGCGCGAGCAGGCGGCCGCCAGCAGGGCCAGCGCAGCCACGGCGGCCAGCCGGACCGAACGGTCGTGAATGGACACGGCCATCAGCCTTCCTCCCCTTCCTGCATCGCGGCAACCTCATCCTCGTCGAGGTAGCGGTAGGTCTTGACCGTCCCGGCCAGTTCCAGCGGCGCGTTGGCGCGGATACCGGCCTCGCTGTTGCCGCGCGGCTTCAGCGAGATGTCGTGCATGGTCATGATCACCACCCGCGGCAGCGAGGCCACGCCGCTGACGAAACCGCCGAACTGGTGGTAGCTGCCGACCATGCGCAGCGCGATCGGCTTCTCGGCATAGAACTCCATCGGCACTTCCGGGCCGGGCTGGAACAGCTCGTTGGAGATGCCGGTGGCGATCGCGGTCTGCGAGATGTCGGTGATCAGGTCCGGCATCTCGGTCTTGCTGGGCAGCTGGCGCAGCATCTGCTGCAGCTGCTGCTCCATGTGCGCCAGCTGCTGCTTGAGCGGCTCCAGGTTGGAGGCGCGGCCCTGCTTTTTCTCGAACTCGGCGCGCAGCTCGGTCTCGGTGCTTTCCAGCCCGCGCAGGGTCTCGCGCTGGTCGCGCACGAACAGCCACCAGGCCAGGCCGACGATCAGCACGGCGACCAGGACGTACAGCCCGGTCTTGGCCTCGCGCGGCCAGCCGCCGATGTTGTTGAAGTCGAGTTCGCGCAGGTTGATCTTCTTGCGGCTCACGATCCGGCTCCTTCGGCGGCGTCGGCGGCGTCGGCGGAGGCCGGTTCGGCCTCGACCGGCTCGGCGGCATCGGCACTGTCGGCACTGTCGGCACTGTCGGCGCCGGTGCCGGTGCCGGCAGCACCCTCTTCAGCGTCGGCGGGGGCGGCGTCCGCGGCGTCCGCGGCACCCGGCTCCGCGGCCGTGTCGCTGGCCGGCTCGCCGGCCTCCAGTGCGAGCGCCTCGGACACTGGCGGTGCCGGATCCGGAATGCCGTCGCCGTCCTCGTCCAGCGGCGCGTTGGGATTGGCCAGCTTGACGGTGAGCGTGAACTGGTAGGGCAGTCCCTGCTCGAAACCCTTGGCCTCGATGATCGACAGCTCCGGACGGGTCATCCAGCCGGAACCCTCCAGGTTGCGCATGTAGGTACTGACGCGGGTGTTGGACTGCGCCCGGCCGTCCAGGGTGAGCGTCTCGCTGTCCTGCTTGAGCGAGGTCAACACCACGCCGTCGGGAATGGTGCGCACCAGCGAATCGAACAGGTGGACCATCTGCGAGCGGTTGGCCTGGAGCTTCTCGATGACTTCCTTGCGCGCCAGCAGGCGTGCCTTCTGCACGTCGAGCGCGTCGATCTCCTTGATCTGCTCGTCGACCGTGGCGATCTGCGCCTTGAGGTAGTCGTTGCGCTCGCGCTGGCCGTCGATCTGGCTGTTGTGCCAGGAAATGATCACGAACGACAGCAGCACCGCGCCCAGCACCGCGAGCGCCAGGGTGCCCATCGCTTCCTTCTGGCGCTGGCGCCGCCGCTCGGCGCGCCAGGGCAACAGGTTGATCCGCGCCATCAGTCGAAACTCCTCAGGGCCAGGCCACAGGCGATCATCAGCGCCGGGGCGTCCTGGGCCAGCGCGCGGGCATTGACGCCCTGGCGCAGGGTCATGTGGGCCAGCGGGTTGGCGACCAGGGTGGGCACGCCCAGCTGCTCCTCGACCATCGCCGCGATGCCGGGGATCGCCGCGTTGCCGCCGGCCAGGACGATCTGGTCGACCCGGTTGTACTCGCTGCCGGCATAGAAGAACTGCAGCAGCCGGCTGACCTGCTGGACCATCGCTTCCTTGAAGGGATCGAGCACCTCGCCCTCGTAGGTGTCCGGGAGACCGCCCTGGCGCTTGGCCAGCCCGGCCTCCTCGTAGCTCAGCCCGTAGCGGCGCATCACCTCGTCGGTCAGCTGCTTGCCGCCGAAGACCTGCTCGCGGGTGTAGATGCTGCGGCCGCCGCGCAGGACGTTGAGGGTGGTCATGGTGGCACCCGAGTCGATCAGCGCCACCAGGCCCTCGCCCGGCACGTTGAGCTGGTCGGCGATCAGGCCGAACGCGTTCTCGATCGCGAAGGCCTCCACGTCCATGACCCTGGGCGTGAGACCGCCCATCTCCAGCACCGAGGCGCGGACCTCGACGTTCTCCGCGCGCGAGGCGGCCAGCAGGACCTGCACCGACTCGGTGCTGCCGGGCACCGGGCCCAGCACCTCGAAGTCGAGGTTCACTTCCTCGATCGGATACGGGATGTAGTTGACCGCCTCCAGCTCGACCTGCGCTTCCAGGTCGTCGTCCTCCAGGTCGGCCGCCATCGGGATCACCTTGGTGATCACCGACGAGCCGGCGACCGCGGCGGCGGCGTGGCGGGCGCGCGTGCCGGAGCGGCTCACCGCCCGGCGGACCGCCTCGCCGACGGCCTCGGCCTCGACGATGTTCTTCTCGACCACCGCATTGGGCGGCAGCGGCTCGACCGCGTAGTGCTCCACGCGGTAGCGGTTGCCGTTGCGCGACAGCTGCAGCAGCTTGACGGCAGTCGAACTGATGTCCACACCGACGAGCGCCGGCTGGCTCTTCTTGATGACACCCAAGGTATTTCCCCCATTGCCACGGAGTGCGTGTCGCACCTCTTGTGGCCGGCGTCTTAGATAACGGACTTTTCACTTCCCCGCAACCCTTTCAACCAGTAACTGCCCACCAGCGCACCTTTCTGCCACTGGGCGGCGGGCGCCGGCGCACGCGGCCACGAGGCGGGCTTTGCCCCTCCTCTATACTGCCCCGCCCGACCCTGCCTTCCGGACGCCGATGTCGCCCCGACTCCGCCGAATCCTCCGCTGGACCCTGCTGGGCTTCGCAACGCTGGTGCTGGTCGGCGCCGTCGTGGCCGGCATGCTGTACGCCCGCATCGCCCGCGACCTGCCGGACGTGGAAACCCTGCGCGACGTCGAGCTGCAGGAGCCGATGTACGTGCACGCCTCGGACGGCTCGCTGATCGCGGTGTTCGGCGAGATGCGCCGCTACCCGGTCTCCATCGAGGAGGTCCCCGAGCGCTTCAAGCAGGCCTTCATCGCGATCGAGGACTCGGGCTTCTACGAGCACCATGGCGTCGACTTCCGCGGCGTGGCGCGGGCGGTCTGGCTGCTGGCGACCACCGACGGCGAGCGCGTGCCCGGCGGCTCGACCATCACCCAGCAGGTCGCCCGGCAGTTCTTCCTCAGCGCCGAGTACAGCTACACCCGCAAGGCCGCCGAGATGGTGCTGGCGCTGCGGATGGAGCGCGAGCTGAGCAAGGACGAGATCCTCGAGCTCTACCTCAACAACAGCTTCTTCGGCAATCGCGCCTACGGGATCGGCGCGGCGGCGGAGTTCTATTACGGCAAGACGCTGGCCGAGCTCGACCTGGACGAGATGGCCGCGCTGGCCGGCACGCCCAAGTTCCCGTCCAGCGCCAACCCGCTGAGCAACCCGGCACGTTCCAAGGTCCGTCGCGACTACATTCTCCAGCGCATGGCGACGCTGGGCTTCATCAGCCCGGCCGAGCGCGACGCCGCCCAGGCGGTGGCGATGCATGCCAGCCCGCACGAGCCGCCGATCCAGCTCTACGCGCCCTACGTGGCGGAGATGGTCCGCCAGCAGATGGTCGAGCGCTATGGCGCCGAGGCCCTGACCCGCGGCTACCGCGTCACCACCACCATCGACGCCGGCATGCAGCGCGCGGCGAACCAGGCGGTGCGCGACGGGCTGGTGACCTACGACCGGCGCCACGGCTGGCACGGGGTCGAGCAGCAATTCGAGCTCGGCGCCGACGAGGATGCGGAGGAAGTCCGTACGCGCCTGCGCGGCATCCCGACCCAGGTCGACATGGTCCCGTCGATCGTGCTGGCGACCGGCAACGGCACGGCCACGGTGGTGCTGCCCAGCGGGCGCGAGATCGAGCTGGGCCGCGACGACGGCTGGGGTGGCAAGAGCCCGGCCGCGCTGCTGGCCCGCGGCGACCTGGTCCGCGTGTACCGCGACAGCGAAGCCGGCGGGGAAGAAGGCGATGACGCGGACCCGCGCTATCGCCTGACCCAGATCCCGCGGGCCCAGACCGCACTGGTGTCGATGGAGGCCGACACCGGCGCGCTGCGTGCGATCAACGGCGGCTTCAGCTTCGCCGGCAGCAAGTTCAACCGCGCCACCCAGGCCAGGCGCCAGCCTGGTTCGAGCTACAAGCCGTTCCTGTACGCCGCCGCGCTGGAGAAAGGCTTCAATCCGGCCTCGGTCGTGCTCGACGCCCCGGTGGTGTTCCAGGACCGCGCCGGCAACGTCTGGCGACCGCAGAACGACGACGGCAAGTTCATCGGTCCGATGCGCCTGCGCGATGCCCTGGTGCGCTCGCGCAATCTGGTCTCGGTGCGCCTGCTGCAGGCGATCGGCATCGAGTACGTGCGCAACTATGTCAGCCACTTCGGCTTCGACAAGGAAAGCCTGCCGCCGAACCTGTCGATGTCGCTGGGCACCGCGTCGCTGACCCCGCTGTCGGTGGCACGCGGGTATGCCTCGTTCGCCAACGGCGGCTTCCGGATCGAGCCGTGGCTGATCGGCGAGGTCCGTGACCGCGATGGCGTGGTGATCTTCGAGGAGCAGCCGGCGATCGCCTGCCGCCACTGCGCCGGCGCGGCCGGCAGCGCAGTGGTGCAACAAGCGGACGACACCGTCGGCGGCTTCAACTTCGGCCCCAGCGCCCCGCCGCCACCCGCACCAGCGGCAGGCGACGAGGCCCCGGCCCGGGAGGTCCAGACGCTACCCGCCGGCGCCGAACTGGCCCCGCGCGCGATCGACCCGCGGGTGGCCTGGCAGATGCATTCCATGCTCAAGGACGTGGTCAAGCGCGGCACCGGGCGGCAGGCACTGTCGCTGGAACGCGAGGACGTGGGTGGCAAGACCGGCTCGACCAACGAGCACCGCGATGCCTGGTTCTCAGGCTTCGGCGGCGGGCTGGTGACCACCGTCTGGGTGGGCCGCGACGATTTCACCTCGCTCGGCTACCGCGAGTACGGCGGCCGCTCCGCACTGCCGGTCTGGATCGAGTTCATGCGCGAGGCACTGGACGGCCGGCCGCTGACCGACGACACGCCGCCCGACGGCATGATCCAGGTTTCGGTGGCCGCCAACGGGCGGCTGCTGCCCGAAGGCAGCGGCGGCATCACCGAGTGGGTGAAGGCCGAAGACCTGGAGCGGATGCAGGGCTGGTCGGACTGGGAGGCCGATGAATCGGTCCCCACCGAAGAGGTCTTCGACATCTTCTGAGCGTGCTAGCGTGGACTCCGGCGCACGGCAGGACCCGTGCGGGAGGAGCTCGCCATGTCCCGCAACCCGCGGCTGGAACAGCGCCGCCTGCGGGTGGCCCAGGAAGCCGCGCGCATGCTCGCCGAGGGCGGCCTGGGTGACTACACTCAGGCCAAGCTGAAGGCCGCCCGCCGGCTCGGCTTCCGCGACGAGGCCTCGCTACCGCACAACACCGATGTCGAGCAGGCCCTGCTGGAATACCGGCGCCTGTTCCATCCGGACGCCGGCGAGGCGTTGCGCGCCAGCCGCCGCGCCGCACTGGCTGCGATGGAGTTCCTCGTCCCCTTCCAGCCAAGGCTGGTGGGTCCGGTGCTGGAGGGAACGGGCGATGCCTCGACCCCGGTCAGCCTGCACCTGCACAGCGAGGATCCGGACGCGGTGCCGCGCTTCCTCGACCAGCACGGCATCCCCGCCTCGCCCGGGGAGCGCATGGTGCGGCTGGACGGCGAACGCCGCGCGCGGGTTCCCGCCTGGCATCTGGAAGCCGACGGCATCGGCTTTGAACTGCTGGTGCTGCCACCGGCGGTGCTGCGCCAGGCCCCGCTGTCGCCGGTGGACGACAAGCCGATGCAGCGGGCTTCGGCCGGGCGGCTGCGGGAGTTGCTGGGCGGGGACGGTTGACCCGGAGGGCATCCGGAGTGCCGCATACAAAAACGCCCCGCGATGCGGGGCGTTCTCGTAGATGGGGAAGGCGCCTCAGCGCTGGTCGATCCCCACGTAGTCGCGCTGCGGGGCACCGGTGTAGACCTGCCGCGGGCGGCCGATCTTGTTTTCCGGATCCTCCTGCTGCTCCAGCCAGTGGCTGACCCAGCCGGCGGTACGCGCCAGGGCGAACATCACGGTGAACATCTCGACCGGGATGCCCAGGGCCTTGTAGATGATGCCCGAGTAGAAATCGACGTTCGGGTAGAGCTTGCGCTCGACGAAGTACTCGTCCTTCAGCGCGGCCTCTTCGAGCTTCATCGCCACGTCCAGCAGCGGGTCGGACACGCCCAGCTGGCCCAGCACCTCGTGGGTCATCTTGCGCACCAGCGCCGCGCGCGGGTCGTAGTTCTTGTAGACGCGGTGGCCGAAGCCCATCAGGCGGAAGCCCGAATCGCGGTCCTTGGCCTTGTCGATCGCCGAGGAGACGTTCTCCGGGCGGCCGATCTCGTTGAGCATCTTCAGCACCGCCTCGTTGGCGCCGCCGTGCGCCGGCCCCCACAGGGCGGCGACGCCGGAGGCGACGCACACGTACGGGTTGGCACCGGTCGAACCGACCAGGCGGACGGTCGAGGTGGAGGCGTTCTGCTCGTGGTCGGCGTGCAGGATGAACAGCAGGTCCATCGCCTTGGCCGCGACCGGGTTGAGCTCCAGCGGCTCGGTCGGCACCTCGTACAGCATGTGCAGGAAGCGCGTGGTGTAGTCGAGGTTGTTGCGCGGGTAGCGCAGCGGCCAGCCGATCGAGTGGCGGTAGCAGGCCGCCGCGATGGTCGGCACCTTGGCGATCAGGCGCACCGCGGCCAGCCGTCGCTGCTCCGGATCATTCAGGTCCAGGTCGTTGTGGTAGAAGCCCGACATCGAGCCGAGCATGCCGACCAGCATCGCCATCGGATGCGCGTCGTGGCGGAAGCCGCCGAGGAAGCTCTTGTAGGCCTCGTGCAGCATCGTGTGGTGGGTCACCTCGTGCTCGAAGCCGGCGAACTGCTCGCGGCTGGGCAGCTCGCCGTTCATCAGCAGGTAGGCGACCTCGAGGAAGCTGGACTTCTCGGCCAGCTGTTCGATCGGGTAACCGCGGTACAGCAGCACGCCTTCCTCGCCATCGATGTAGGTGATGGACGACTTGCAGCTGGCGGTGGCGGTGAAGCCGGGGTCGTAGGTGAAGTGGCCGGTGGCCCTGGGCAGCTTGCCGATCTCGATGCACGGCGCGCCCAGGACGGGCGTGGCGATGCCCAGCTCGACGCTGGAGCCAGCAACGCTGACGCTGGCCTGGTTTGCCGACGCGTGGCCGGCCGAAGTGGTGTCGGACACGAAGCACTCCTCATGTCAGGGTGCCCTCGCGGCGGTGCCGGCGGGGCATGGGGGGACGGGGATCGCGCGCCCCGGTCGCGGGGAGGCGATGCCGGCGATTATCGCACATGCCCCGGCGCATGGTCGGTGGGCCACGGACCGGACGGAACGTTTCGCCGCCGGTTCGACGTCCCGGAAACGACGACGGCCGCCCTTGGGCGGCCGTCGTGGCGCGGGCGGGGCACCAGCCCCGGCGCGGCGATTACTTGGCGTAGCGCTTGCGGAAGCGGTCCACGCGACCGGCGGTGTCCATGATCTTGTGCTTGCCGGTGTAGAACGGGTGCGAGGCCGAGGAGATGTCGACCTTGACCAGCGGGTACTCGTTGCCGTCCTCCCACTTGATCATCTCCTTCTTCTTGCCGGAGGCGAGCGTGGAACGGGTCAGGAACTGAAAGTCGGTGGTCACGTCCTGGAACACGACTTCGCTGTATTCGGGATGGATGCCGGCTTTCATGTGGCAACTCACGCTGTGGATCTGGAGGGAAGCTGGACAGTATGGGCCAGTGCCCGCCCGCGTGCAAGCAACAGGTACGCCCGCTTCAGCCGGCGGCCAGCGCCGCCCGGACCAGGGACTCGAACCGGTCCTGGTCGTAGCCCAGCATGATGTCCACGCCCTCGCCTTCCGGGCCGCGCCAGTCGACCACGGTCGCGCCGCGTGCGTGCCGCCCCTCGGTCTCCACCCGCAGGGGACGGCGCACCGATTCCAGCACGCCATCGGGCTGCAGCGCCAGGGCCATCGCCAGCGCATCGGCCGAATGCCAGTGGTCGCCACGCCGGTCGACCGACCATTCGCGGGTACGCTCCGAGATCTCGCGGTAGAAGCGCGCGCGCGGGCTGTCGGCATCCAGCCACTCCAGTACCCGGTCGTGGTGCAGGCCATGGGCGAGCGTGGCTTCCCAGTCCGCCAGCTCGATGCGCTCGAACGCCTCGAACACCACCTTGGCCGCCTCCGGGTCGAAGCCGACGTTGAACTCGGCCGCCGCGCTCAGGTTGCCGTGCCCGGTCACCGCGCCGCCCATCACCACCAGCCGGGCGACCCGGGCCGGCAGGGTGGGATCCAGGCGCAGCGCCAGCGCCAGGTTGGTCAGCGGTCCCAGGGCGACCAGCAGCAGCCTGCCGGCGTGCTCGTGCGACAGGCGCAGGATCGCCAGCGCGGCATGCTCGCTGCTGGCCTCGCGCTCCGCCGGCGCGTAGCCGATGTCACCGAAGCCATCGGCGCCATGCACCTCGGCCGCGTCCTCGCACGGATGCACCAGGGGGCCCGCGCAGCCGGGGAACACCGGGATGTCGTCGCGGCCCGCCACTTCGCACAGCTTCAGCGCGTTGCGCACCGTGTGCGCCAGGCCGACGTTGCCGGCCGCGATGCTCAGCCCCACCACCCGGTGCGCGGGATCGTTGAAGGCCATCAGCAGGGCCAGGGCGTCGTCCACGCCGGGGTCGGTGTCGATCAGCAGCGGGACAGGGGCGGCAGCGGTTCCGGTCATCGTTTCTTCGATCTGCAACGGGCCGGGCAGTCTGGCACCGTCGGCGCGGCCGGCCAAGCGGGGGCCTCAGGCGGCGGCGAAGCGGACAGCGCCGCCGATCCAGCGCGCGACGATCCGGTCGGCGGCCGCGGGGTCCTGCTCCAGCAGCGCATCGGCCAGTTGCTGCACCCGTGGCAGCAGGTCGGCATCGCGGGCGAGGTCGGCCAGGCGGAACTCGGCCAGGCCGGTCTGGCGGGTGCCCAGCACCTCGCCCGGGCCACGCAGTTCCAGGTCGCGCTCGGCGATCAGGAAGCCGTCGTTGCTTTCGCGCAGGGTCTCCAGCCGCAGCCGCGCGGTCTGCGACAGCGGCGCCCGGTAGAGCAGTACGCAGGAGGATTCCTCGCTGCCCCGCCCGACCCGGCCGCGCAGCTGGTGCAGCTGTGCCAGCCCGAGCCGCTCGGCATTCTCGATGATCATCAACGAGGCGTTGGGCACGTCGACCCCGACCTCGATGACCGTGGTGGCGACCAGCAGGTCGATCCGCCCGGCCTTGAACTGCGCCATCACCGACTGCTTCTCGCCCGGCTTCATCCGTCCGTGCACCAGGCCGATCCGCAGCTGCGGCAGTTGCGTGGAAAGCTGCTCGAAGGTGGTCTGCGCGGCCTGCGCTTCGATTTTCATCGCCGCCGCCGGGCCCTCTCCCTCTTCCGGCTCGTCGATCAGGGTGCATACCCAGTAGGCCTGGCGCCCCTGGGCGCAGGCGCCACGGATGCGCTCGACCAGTTCGGGCCGGCGCGACTGCGCCAGCGCGACGGTGCGCACCGGGGTACGTCCCGGTGGCAGCTCGTCGATCACCGAAACGTCCAGGTCGGCGTAGGCGGACATGGCCAGGGTGCGCGGGATCGGGGTCGCCGTCATCACCAGCTGGTGCGGCACGCTGTCGCCGCCGGCCGCGCCCTTGTCGCGCAGCGCCAGGCGCTGGTGCACCCCGAAGCGGTGCTGCTCGTCGACGATCGCCAGCGCCAGGCTGGCGAACTCCACGCCTTCCTGCATCAGCGCGTGGGTGCCGACGACCACCTGGGCCTCGCCCGAGGCGATGCGCCCAAGCACCGCCGCCCGGGCCCGGCCGGTGACCTTGCCGGCGAGCCAGGCCAGGCGCACGCCGAGCGGTTCCAGCCAGGCCGACAGGCTGGCCATGTGCTGTTCGGCCAGCAACTCGGTGGGCGCCATCAGCGCCGCCTGGCGGCCGTCGGCCACCGCCATCAGGGCAGCCATTGCCGCGACCACGGTCTTGCCCGAGCCGACGTCGCCCTGCACCAGCCGCAGCATCGGCAACGGACGCGAGAGGTCCGCGCGCAGCTCGTCGAACACCCGCTGCTGGGCGCCGGTCAGCGGGAACGGCAGTGAATCGCGCAGGGCCAGCGCCAGTGACGGCTGGCCCAGGACCGGGGCGGCATGCGCCTGGCGGGCGATGCGCTGGCGCCGCAGGCTGATGTTGTGGGCCAGCAACTCCTCCAGCGCCAGCCGCCGCTGCGCCGGGTGGGTCCCGGCCAGCAGCGCCCCCAGGTCCGCCTCGCGCGGCGGGCGGTGCACGGTCAGCAATGCCTCGCGCAGTGACGGCATCCCCGCGCGCAGCGGTGCCGGCAGCAGTTCCAGCTCGTCGTCGCCCGGAAGCCGGTCCAGGGCGGCGGCGATGAAGCGCCGCAGGGACACCGGGCCGATGCCCTCGACCGCCGGGTAGACCGGATCCAGGCTCTCGCCCAGGCCTTCGCTGCCGTCGTCCTCGAGCACCCGGTAGCTGGGATGGACGATCTCCAGGCCGGCCTGCCCCGGACGTGCGGTGCCATAGGCGCGCACCCGCGTCCCGACCCGGAACTGGTTCACTTGGGCGGAGCGGAAGTGGAAGAAGCGCAGCACCAGGGTCCCGCGCGAATCGTCGGCGATCGCCACCTTGAGCACCGGCCGGTAGCGGAAGCCGCGCTGGACCGCCTGCACCCGCCCCTCGACCTGGACGGTCTCGCCGGGGCGCAGCAGGCCGATCGGGACGAGCCGGGTGCGGTCCTCGTACTGCCGTGGCAGCTGCAGCCACAGGCCCTGCAGGGTGGTCAGCCCGCGCGCGGCGAGCTTTTCCGCCAGTTTCGGCCCGCAGCCGGGCAGCACGGCCAGCGGGGTGTCGCCAACCGCGGCCAGCGCCGGCGCGGGCCGGGCAGCGCGTCTAGCCAAGGACCAGGACGGCGTCGACCTCGAAGGCCGCGCCCTTGGGCAGGCCGGAGACCTCGATGGTGGAGCGCGCCGGGTACGGAGCCTGGAAGTACTCGGCCATGACCTCGTTGACCTTGGCGAACTCGCCCAGGTCGGTCAGGTACAGGCCCAGGCGGGCGACCTGGTCGAGCGAACCCCCGGCGGCCTCGCACACCGCCTTGAGGTTGTCGAAGGAGCGGCGCGCCTGGGCGGCCACGTCGCCGGCGACGATCCCGCCGGTGGCGGGATCCAGCGGGATCTGGCCGGACAGGTAGACGGTCTGGCCCATCATCACGGCCTGCGAGTACGGGCCGATGGCGGCGGGTGCCTGGTCGGTGTTGATCGGGGTGCGGTTCATGCGCGCTCCAGGAGGTGGGGACGCGACATTGTAGGGCGGCGGCTCAGATCCGCTGCACGCCCAGCACCACCTGCAGCCGGCGCACCCTGCGGATCACGTTGGCGATGTGCCGGCGGTCGCGCACCTCGATGCCGAAGCGCAGCACCGCCACGTTGATGTCGCGCTCCAGGTACTCCACCCGGTCGATGTTGGACTCGGCCTCGGCGACCGCCGCCGCCACCCGCGCCAGCGCCCCGGGCCGGTTGTCGACCTCGATCCGCAGCGCGGCGGCGAAGTCGCCGACGACCTTGCGGTCCCAGCCCACCGCCACCCAGCGCTCGGGCGACTTGCGGTAGTCGGCGATGTTCGGGCAGTCCAGCCGGTGCACCACCACCCCGCGCCCGGAGGTATGGAAGCCCATGACCTCGTCGCCGGGCACCGGCAGGCAGCAGTTGGCGAAGCTGATCACCCCGCGCTCGGTGCCGGTGATCATGATCCGGTCGTGGGCCAGCGCCGGGATGGTCCCGCCCCTGCCGGACATCTCGCGCCCGGGCTCGCCGGCCAGCGCGAGCGCGACCTGGCCAGGCATCCGGTTGCCCAGCGCGATGTCGGCCAGCAGCGCCTCCAGCCGGGGGTAGCGGTTCTCCAGCAGGTAGGCGTCGATGCGCGGCTGCGGCACCCGCTCCACCGAGCTGTCCAGGGTCTCCAGCGCGCGGTCGAGCATGCGGTGGCCCAGCTGCACCGCGTCCTCGTGGCCGAGCAGCTTGAGCTGCTGGCGGATCGCGGTGCGGGCCTTGCCGGTGACGACGAACTCCAGCCATTGCGGCTTGGGCACCGAGGAGCGCGCGGTGATGATCTCCACCCGCTCGCCGTTGGCCGGGGCGGTGCGCAGCGGCACCAGCTTGCCGTTCACCCGCGCGGCGACCGCCTGGTTGCCGACGTCGGTATGCACCGCATAGGCGAAGTCCAGCGCGGTGGAGTTGCGCGGCAACGCCAGGATGTCGCCCTTGGGCGAGAACAGGTAGACCTCGTCGGGGAACAGGTCGACCTTGACGTTTTCCAGGAACTCCAGCGGCGAGCCGGCCGCGGTCTGCGCCTCCAGCAGGCCGCTGATCCAGTTGTAGGCCCGGCTCTGGGCACTGTTGGGGCCCGCGCTGCCGTCCTTGTACGACCAGTGCGCGGCGATGCCCTTCTCGGCCACCAGGTCCATCTCCGCGGTGCGCAGCTGGACCTCGATCGGACTGCCGTCGGGACCGAACAGCACGGTGTGCAGCGACTGGTAGCCGTTGGCCTTGGGGATGGCGATGAAGTCGCGGAAGCGCGCATCCAGCGGCTTGTAGGTGGCATGGACCACCCCCAGCGCGTGGTAGCAGTTGGCCACCCGCGGCAGGATGACGCGGAAGCCGAACACGTCCATCACCTGGGTGAAGCTCTTGTTCTCCGAGCGCATCTTGGTATAGACGCTCCACGGCGACTTGACCCGGCTGATGACCCGGTGCTCGAGCTTCTCCTTGGCCAGCTGCTGGGCCAGGGTGGCCTCGATCTTCACCAGCAGCTCGCGGCGCAGCAGCGGCTGGGCGCGGATGCGCTTCTCGATCACCGCGTGGCGCCACGGATGCAGCTGGCGGAAGCCCAGGTCCTGGAGCTCGGCCTTGACCAGGCTCATGCCCAGGCGCTGGGCGATCGGCGCGTAGATCTCCAGCGTCTCGCGGGCGATGCGCTTGCGCGCCTCCGGCGACTGCGCCCCCAGGGTGCGCATGTTGTGCAGCCGGTCGGCGAGCTTGATCAGGATCACCCGCAGGTCGCGCGACATCGCCAGCAGCATCTTGCGGAAGCTCTCGGCGGTCGCCTCCTGGCGGTCGCGGAACTGCAGTTTGTCGAGCTTGGTGACCCCGTCGACCAGCTCGGCGACGGTTTCGCCGAATTCCGCGGCGATCGCCTCGCGGGTCAGCGGGGTGTCCTCGATGGTGTCGTGGAGGATCGCCGCCAGCAGGGTCTCCACGTCCAGGTGCTGCTCGGCCAGGACCTGCGCGACCGCGACCGGATGGGTGATGTACGGCTCGCCGGACTTGCGGGTCTGCCCGGCGTGGGCCGCCGAGCCCACCGCCCAGGCACGCCGGAGCAATGCCAGTTGCTCGGGCCCCAGGTAGGCGGCGGCCTGCTCGAAATCGCGCAGGTACTGCGGCAGCGCCGCGGCATCGGACGCGGATGGACAGGCGGGGCCGGACTCGAGCGGAAGCATGCAGGCATCTTGGCGCCGGCCACCGCGGCGCGCAACGCGCCATAACGCGACGACCCCGCACGGGGCGGGGTCGTCGAGGCAACAGGGGGTGCGGCAGGCGCCGCGCCGGACTCAGTCCTCGCCCTTGATGTCCTCGTCGGCCACCAGCTCGGCGGCGGCCCATTCCATGGCCTCGCGCTCCCGGCGCTCGCGCTCGGACTTCTCGACCGCGTCGATGTAGTCGGTGTCGATGGCGCGGGCGGCAATCTCGCGCAGGGCCAGCACGGTGGGCTTGTCGTCGGACTCGTGGTTTTCCAGCTGCGGATCGACGCCATTGGCCAGCTGGCGCGCGCGCTTGGCGGCCATCATCACGAGTTCGAAGCGGTTGTCGACCACCTGCAGGCAGTCTTCTACGGTAATGCGGGCCATGGGGCTCCTGGCGGCGTGTGCCGTCATGGGGGTAAACGGGGGACGGGAGTCTATCGTGCCGCGCACCCGTCCATCAAGTTCGCCTTTGACGTCAAGGGCTTACCGGTCAGCTGCGAGCAGGCTTGCGATCAGCGGCCCGTGCCGCGCCACCTGCGCCTGGCGCCGCAGGCGGCTGGCGGTGAAGATCGAGCACAGCTCGTCGACGGCAACCGGGAACTCCTCGTTGACGACGACGAAATCGAACTCGGCGTAGTGCGACATCTCCTCGCGGGCGGCGGCCAGCCGGCGGGCGATGACCTGCTCGCTGTCCTGGCCGCGGTTGCGCATGCGCTGCTCCAGCGCGGCGCGCGAGGGCGGGAGGATGAACACGCTGATCGCCCCGGGCACCTTCTCCCGGACCTGGCGGGCGCCCTGCCAGTCGATCTCCAGCAGCACGTCCTTGCCGGCCGCCAGCTGCGGCTCCACCGACTGCCGGGCGGTGCCCTTCCAGTCGCCGTGGACGCGGGCGTGCTCGAAGAAGTCGCCGGCCGCCACCATGCGCTCGAACTCCGGCTCGTCGACGAAGTGGTAGTGCTCGGCGTGGCGCTCGCCCGGGCGCGGGGCGCGGGAGGTGAAGGAGACCGACAGGCGGATCTCCGGGTCGCGCGCGAGCACCGCGTTGACCAGGCTCGACTTGCCGGCCCCGGACGGGGCGGAAACGATGAAGAGGGTGCCGCGCATGCTCATTCCAGGTTCTGCACCTGTTCGCGGATCTGGTCGATCAGCACCTTCAGCTCGACCGCGGCGTTGGAGCTGCGGGTGTCGACCGACTTCGAGCCCAGGGTGTTGGCCTCGCGGTTGAACTCCTGCAGCAGGAAGTCCAGCCGCCGGCCCACCGCCTCGTCCAGGCCGAGCACCCGGCGGGCCTCGGCGACGTGGGCCTCCAGCCGGTCCAGCTCCTCGTCGACATCGAGCTTCTGCAGCGAAAGCACCAGTTCCTGCTCCAGCCGCCCCGGGTCGGCGGGCTGGGCGAGCTCGGCCAGGCGCTGCTGCAGCTTCTGCCGCTGGCCCTCGCGGATCGCCGGCAGCATCTGCCGGACCTCGCCGGCGATGCGCTCGATGCCGTCCACCCGTTCGATGATCGCCGCCGCCAGCCGCCCGCCCTCGCGCGCCCGGGCCTCGAGGAAGCCGTCGAGCACCTCGTCCAGCAAAGCCAGCACCTCGGCCTTGAGCGCGTCGGAATCGACCGCGGCGGTACGCAGCACCCCGGGGAACTGCAACAGCTGGGTGAACTCCACCCGCATGCCCGGGAAGGCCGCGCCCAGCCGCGTGGCGACCGCCGCCAGGTCGGCGACCCGCGCCTCGTCGACCTGCAGTCCGTGCTGCTGTTCGGGCGCGCGCAGGCGCAGGCTCAGGTCGAGCTTGCCGCGCTTGACCCGCGCGGCGATCCGCTCGCGCAGCAACGGCTCGAGCGCGCGCAGGTCCTCGTGCACCCGCATCCCGGTTTCCAGGAAACGGTGGTTGACCGAGCGCAGCTCGCAGCCGAGCGTGCCCCAGCGGGTGTCGCGTTCGCCGCTGGCGAAGGCGGTCATGCTGCGGATCATGCGCAGTTCCAGAGCGGACAGGGACCGAATGGTAAACTCGCCGGCCCCCTTTCCGGTAATCGTGGCATGGCAGCAGTGCTCCCCGAAGGCTTCACCCGGCCCAGCGGCCGCGCCCCGGACGAGCTGCGGCCGGTCACCATCGAGCGCCACTTCACCCGCCACGCCGAGGGCTCGGTGCTGGTCAGCTTCGGCGATACCCGGGTGCTGTGCACCGCCAGCATCGACAACCGCGTCGGCCCATGGCTGCGCGGCAAGGGCGAGGGCTGGGTGACCGCCGAATACGGCATGCTGCCGCGCGCCACCCACACCCGCAGCGACCGCGAGGCGGCCCGCGGCAAGCAGGGCGGGCGCACGCTGGAGATCCAGCGCCTGATCGGCCGCAGCCTGCGCGCCTGCGTCGACCGCAAGGCGCTGGGCGAGCGCACCATCACCCTGGACTGCGACGTCATCCAGGCCGACGGCGGCACCCGCACCGCGGCGATCACCGGCGCCTACGTGGCCCTGGTGGACGCGATCGACGTGCTGGTGCGCCGTGGCGAGGTCAAGTCGCGCGCCGGGCGTCCGGCGGTCGTCGGCGCGGTGGCCGCGGTGTCGGTGGGCATCTACCGCGGGGTCCCGGTGCTCGACCTGGACTATCCCGAGGACTGCGACTGCGACACCGACATGAACGTGGTGATGAACGATGGCGGCGGTTTCATCGAGCTGCAGGGCACCGCCGAGGGCCATGCCTTCCGCCGCGGGGAACTGGACGCCATGACCGCGCTCGCCGAGCAGGGTATCGCCCGGTTGGTCGAGATCCAGCGCCAGGCCCTGGCGATGTAGGGAGCGGCCCCGGCCGCGGCCTGCAGTCCCGCCCTCCCTATCGCGGCCGAGCCGCTCCGACGCGGGTGTGTCGATGAATCGAATCGTGGTTGCCAGTGGCAATGCCGGCAAGCTCGCCGAGTTCAACCGCCTGCTGGGCGAGGCCGGGGTGGAGTTCGTCGCCCAGGGCGAGCTGGGGGTGGACGACATTCCCGAGACCGGCCTGAGCTTCGTCGAGAACGCGCTGCTCAAGGCACGCCACGCCGCGCAGGTGACCGGCCTGCCCGCGCTGGCCGACGACTCCGGCCTGTGCGTGGACGCCCTCGACGGCGCGCCCGGCCTGTATTCGGCGCGCTATGCCGGCGAGCCGGCCGACCCGTCGCGCAACATCGACAAGCTGCTCGGCGCGCTGGACGGCTTGCCCGGGCCGGCGCGTGGCGCGTACTTCCACTGCACCCTGGTCCTGCTGCGCCATGCGCGGGATCCGCGCCCGCTGGTCGCCTCGGGCGAATGGCGCGGGCGGATCCTCGAGGCGCCGCGGGGCGCCGGCGGGTTCGGCTACGACCCGGTGTTCCTGGATCCGCAGACCGGCCTGACCGCGGCCGAGCTGGAGCCCGGGCGCAAGAACCGCATCAGCCACCGGGGGCAGGCCTTGCAGGTGTTGCGGCAGCGGCTGGGGGCGGAATGAGGGCGCAGCACGCCTGGCCGTTGCAGCTTGCGGACGGCGCGGCATGATCGCGTCGCCGCCGCCGTTGTCGCTGTATGTCCACGTGCCGTGGTGCGTGCGCAAGTGCCCGTACTGCGACTTCAACTCGCACGGGGTGCGTGGCGAGCCGCCGTTCGCGGCCTACGTCGACGCCCTGCTGGCCGACCTGGACCAGGACCTGCCGATGGTCTGGGGCCGCACCGTGCAGACGGTGTTCTTCGGTGGCGGCACGCCCAGCCTGATGCCGCCGGAGCTGGTCGACCGATTCCTGCAGGGCGCCAGCGCCCGGCTGCGCTTCGCGCCGGGCTGCGAGGTCACCCTGGAGGCGAACCCGGGCACCGCGGAGCATGGCCGCTTCGACGGCTACCTGGCGGCCGGGGTCAACCGGCTGAGCTTCGGCATCCAGAGCTTCGACGATGGCTGCCTGCAGCGGCTCGGGCGCATCCACGACAGCCGCGAGGCGGAAGCCGCGGTCAGGCTCGCCCGCGAGGCGGGCTTCGACAACTTCAACCTGGACCTGATGTACGCACTGCCCGGCCAGGACCTGGCCATGGCCGAACGCGACCTGGAGCGTGCGATCACCCTGGAGCCCGCCCACATCAGCCATTACCAGCTCACCCTGGAGCCCAACACCCTGTTCGCGGCGCGCCCGCCGGCCGGGATCCCCGACGAGGACCTCGCCTGGGACATCCAGGAGCGCTGCCAGGCATTGCTCGCCGACGCCGGCTACACGCAGTACGAGGTGAGTGCCTATGCGCGGCCCGGGCGGCAGTGCGCGCACAACCTCAATTACTGGCGCCACGGCGATTACCTGGGCATCGGCGCCGGCGCCCACGGCAAGATCACCTTCGGCCACAACGGCAGCGTGCTGCGGCGCTGGAAGCACAAACAGCCCACGCGCTACATGGAGGCCGCCGGCACGCCGGGCGGGCTCGGCGGCGACGAGTGGGTGGAGCCGGCCCAGCGCGCGTTCGAATTCATGCTCAACGCGCTGCGGCTGGTGGAGGGTTTCGCGCTGGCCAGCTTCGAGCATCGCACCGGTCTGTCGCGCGACCACATCCGGCCGCAGCTGGCGGCGGCCCGCGCGCGTGGCTGGCTGGAGCTGGAGGACGGGCACGTGCGCCCCACCGAGCTTGGTCGGCGGTTCACCAATGACGTGATATCGCTGTTCCTCGCGGCCCCCGGGGACGGTGAGCCTGAAGTTTCCGCGTAAGCCGCCGATCTGTGTGCAGTTGACCGCCCATTCCCAGTTGATGCCCCCGAACTCCCCGCCCGCCTCCAAGCCTGCCCCGCTGCCACCGCGCGTCCGCAACGCGATCGAGGCGGTGCAGGCGCTGCTGTCGCGCGAGCTCTCGCGCAGCGTCGATGACGCGCTGGATGCCGCGCACCGCGACCTGTTCGAGCTGAGCGAGCGCTCCAACGCCCCGCTGCTGCAGGCGCACTGGCTGGGCAACCTGCAACGGCTGGTCAACAACCGCTACCGGCTGTTTCCGCGCCTGCTGGCCGAGCTGCGCGCCGCGCTGGAGTCGATCCGCGAGCAGCCGGTCGCGCCGGAACGGCCCGCCACCCCGCAGGTGGTCACCCGCGCCGAGGACATGCGGCTGGTCGAGGACACCGGCCCGGACGAGGCGGCCATGCTCGCCGAACTGGGCCGCCGCCAGGAGTCGCGCGCCGGCCTGCCGTTGCTGCTGCTCGGCCAGCGTTTCGGCGTGCTGGCGGCGGCGCCGGCGTTCACCGCCACCGCGCTGCCGGTGGGCGCCCACGGGCTGGCGTCCATGTTCATGCGCGCGGTCGACGAGCTCGGACTGGACGAGGATGCGCGCAAGGTCCTGCTGCGCGCCTTCGACCGCGAGGCGGTGAGCCGCTACGCCCCGCTTGCCGAGGCGATGAACGCGGTCCTGGATCGCGCCGGCGTGCTGCCGGGGCTGAGTTTCGTCCCGCTGCGGCCGCGCCCGGCCAACCGGCCGCCCGGTTCCCGGCGGGTTGCCGACGGGGACAGGGCAAGCGCGGGAACCGGCGGTGACGCGGGCGCCACGGGCAGCGAGCCGGGCGGCGGCGTGGCCGACGAGACGGCCGGAACCACCGGAGGCACCCCGGGGATCGATGCCGCGCCGGGCACGCCACGCCCGGCCGGACTCAACGAGGCCCAGCGCCTTGCGCAGATGCGCCAGTGGCTGGCCGAGCGCCGCCAGCTGCTCAAGCGGTTGTCGGGAACCGGCGATGCACCGCGGGCCCCGGCGCTGGGTGCGATGGAGCTGGACAACGTGCTCGCCGCGCTGCAGGTCGGCCCGGGAGCGCTGCGCTCGACCGCCGAGCTGCGGCAGGCGGTGCACGAGCAGGCACGCCGGCTGGGCAGCAATTCGACCCTGGGCGAGGAGGACGCCGACTCGCTCGCCCTGTTCGCCCGGCTGTACACCGGCCTGCAGGAACACACCGACCCGCGGATGCACGATGTGCTGGCCGGGTTGCAACTGCCGCTGCTCCGGCTGGCCATGCGCGACCTCGGCTTCCTGGTGCGGGCTTCCGACCCCGCCCGCAGGTTGCTGGCGACCGTGGCCGAGGCCGGTGCCGGCCACCACGGCGCCGACAGCCTGGATCCGCAGTTGCTGCAGCGCCTGCAGGAGGTGGTGCGCTCGCTGTCGCTGCAGTATCCGCACGACGCGGAGGTGTTCGAGCGCGCGAACGCCGCCCTGGAGGAGCCGCTGCAGGCGTCCCTGCGCCGTGCCGAGATCGCCGAGCGCCGCCACGTCGAGGCCGCACGGGGCCGCGAACGCCTGCTTTCGGCACGCCGCCACGCCGAGGCGGCGATCGACTGGGCCCTTGCCGGCCACGAGCCGGCGCGGTTCCTGCGCACCCTGCTCGAGCACGCCTGGACCGATGCGCTGGCGATGGTGGCACTGCGCCACGGGACCGCTTCGGCGACCTGGCACGAGCACATCGCGACGACCGCCGCCATCGCCGAGGCGATCCGTGGGGGGACGCCGGCCGAGCCGGCGCACGCCGAACGCGCCCGGCAGGCCCTGGGCCTGGTCGGCTACCACCCAGACCCCGCCGCCGCCATCGCCGGCCACCTGACTGGCCAGGCCGACCCCGACGAGGACCCGGCGTCGCGTACCGAGCTGGTCATCGGCATGAAGGATCGCAGCCGGCTGGGCGGTGGCGATGCCCTGGCTCCCGATCCCGCCGAACGCGGGGCGGAGCGGGCCCATGCCGGCGAGCGCCAGTGGCTGGCGCGGCTGCAGTCGGTGCCTGCCGGCCAGTGGATCGAATTCGATTCGCCCAACAGTCCCGGCGGAGTGGTGCGCCTGCGCCTGGCGTGGCACGGCGAGGACAGCGAACGCGTGCTGCTGCTCGGGGTCCGCGGTCATCCCCCGTCGGAACCGCCGGTCACCACGCTGCGCGGCCTTGCCCGCCTGGTGGCGGCCGGCAAGGCCCGGTTGCTGGGCGAGACGCCCGACGAGCTGCTCGACCAGGCCTGGCGCGGGATGATCGACCAGCTGGTGTCGCCAGCCTCCGCCGACACCGCGCCGGCCGGCAATCCAGGATCCATGTGATGAGCTCCCAGGACAGCATCGACAGCCGCCGCCACAAGCCGCGCCTCGAGGTGGACACGCGGATCGACGTGGTCGACAGCATGACCGGCCAGGTGGTCGGCCGGATCGGCAACATCTCCGAGAGCGGCATGCTGCTGCTGGCCACCGCCCCCCTGCGCGCCGATGCGCTGTACCAGCTGCGCTTCGACCTGGCCGCCCAGGGGCAGCCGCCCCATCCGGTCGAGGTCGGCGCGCACCTGCTGTGGCTGGATCCGGACCAGGTCCCCGGCCGCGCCTGGGCCGGCCTGCACTTCATCCACCTGCCGTCCTCGCAACGCAAGGCGCTGCTGGACTGGATGGGCCGGCGCTGACCATGTCCTCCGGCCCCTGACGCCGGGGCCGCCGCGGGGCGACAATCGACCACACCCCCACCACGAGGATCACCATGGCCCTCCAGGACCTTGCGTCAACCTACCCGGCCCACGTCGCGCACATGCAGGCGCTGGCCGACCGCGCCCTTGAACGTGGCGGCTTCGACCATCTGGTGGTGCCCAGCGGGACCCTGCACTACCAGCTGTTCGACGACCGCGACTATCCGTACGCGGTCAACCCGCAGTTCAAGGCCTGGGCACCACTGGTGCGCAACCCGGGCAGCTGGCTTGTCCACACCCCGGGCGAGCGCCCGAAGATCATCTACCTGCAGCCCTTCGACTACTGGCACGTGGTCCCGGATGCACCGTCGGGCTACTGGGTCGAGCACTTCGACGTGGTGGTGATCCGTACCCCCGAGGAGGCCCTGCGGCACCTGCCGGCGGACCCGGCGCGCTGCGCGATCCTCGGCGAACCGCTGAGCACGGTCGGCGATTACGTCCCCAACAATCCGGCGGCGGTGATCAACCACCTCGAATACCACCGGGCGGTCAAGACCCCGTACGAGATCGCCATGATCCGCCGGGCCACCGCGCACGGCGTGCGCGCCCACCGCGCCGCCGAGCGCGCCTTCCGCGCCGGTGCCAGCGAGTTCGGCATCCACCTGGCGTACTGCCAGGCGGCCCGCCAGGACGCCAACGACCTGCCCTACGGCAACATCGTCGCGCTCAACGAGCATGGCGCGGTGCTGCACTACACCGAGCGCGACCGGATGCCGCCGCGCGAGCTGCACAGCTTCCTGATCGACGCCGGCGCCAGTCACGACGGCTACGCCTGCGACATCACCCGCAGCTACGCCTTCGACCGCGACAGCGAATTCCAGGGCCTGGTCGATGCGGTCGACGCCGCCGAGCAGCGCATCTGCGACAAGGTCCGCGCCGGGACCGACTACGCCGACATCCACCTGTACGCGCACCTGGAGATGGCCACCATCCTCAACCAGGCGCGGGTCGTCGACATGAGCCCGGAGTCGATGGTCGAGACCGGAGTCAGCGCGAAGTTCTTCCCCCACGGCATCGGCCACTACATCGGCCTGCAGGTGCACGACGTGGGCGGCTTCCTGGCATCCGAGGACGGCGGGCGGGTCGAACCCCCGGCCGGCCATCCCTACCTGCGCCTGACCCGCACCCTGGAACCGGGCGCGGTGGTGACCATCGAGCCGGGCATCTACTTCGCCGAACTGCTGATGAAGGAGCTGGCCGAAGGCGAACATGCCGGCGCGGTCGACTGGGACCGGGTGGACGCACTGCGGCCGTACGGCGGCATCCGGATCGAGGATGAGGTGGTCTGCACCGATGGCGAGCCGGTCAACCTCACCCGCGAGGGTTTCGCGGCGCTGGACTGAGCCGCGCCGGAACATCGCGACATGGCCGCACCGGCAACGGTGCGGCCGCACCGCCGGGCTAACGGTGGCCGGCCATGAACGCCTCGGTCTCCTCCGCGCTGCGGGCCAGGCCTTCGGTCAGCACCTCGTGGCCGTCGCGGGTAACCAGCACGTCATCCTCGATGCGGATGCCGATGCCACGCCATTTCGCCGCCACCGAGGTGTCGTCGGGGCGGACATACAGGCCGGGCTCGATGGTGAACACCATGCCCGGCTCGATCAGGCGTGACTCGCCATCGATGCGGTAATCGCCCACGTCGTGCACGTCCAGGCCGATCCAGTGTCCGGTCTTGTGCGGGTAGAAGCGCCGGCAGCTTTCGTCGGCCAGGCGCTGCTCCAGCTTTCCCTTCAGCAGCCCCAGGCGCAGCAGGCCCTCGGTCAATGTCTCCACCGCGGCCTGGTGGACTTCGGCATAGGGGTTGCCGGGCATCGACCTGGCCAGCGACTGGCGTTGGGCCCCATGCACCAGGTCATGCAGGGCGCGCTGCTCCTTCGTGTACCGGCCGCTGGCCGGGAAGGTGCGGGTGATGTCGGCGGCATAGCCGCGGTACTCGGCGCCGGCGTCGACCAGCACCAGGTCCGAATCGCCGATCGGGGCATTGTTGGCCACGTAGTGCAGGACGCAGCCGTTGGCGCCGGCACCGACGATGCTGGCATAGGCGGGCTCGGCGCCGTGGCGGCGGAACGCATACTCCAGCTCGGCCTGCAGCTCGTGCTCGTGCATCCCCGGGCGGACCGCACGCATCGCCGCGGCATGGGCCTCGACGCTGATCTTCGCCGCCCGGCGCATGAAGCGCAGTTCGTCGCGGTCCTTGAACAGGCGCTGCTCATCGAGCAGGTGGCCGAGCTCCAGGAACTCGTGCGGCGGGCGGTTGCCCATCTTCATCATCGCCCGCACGCGGTTGACCCAGCCGATCAGCTTGAGGTCGAACTCGACGTCGCGGCCGAAGTGGTAGTAGACCCGCCGGCGCCCTTCCAGCAGGCCGGGCAGGATCTCGTCCAGGTCGTCGATCGGATAGGCGTCGTCGACGCCGTAGGCCTCGCCCGCACCCTCCGGCCCGACCCGCGGACCGTCCCAGGCCTCGCGCGCGGGATCGCGCTCGCGGCAGAACAGCACCGTCTCGCCGTGCATGCGGCCGGGAATCAGCACCAGAACCGCCTCCGGCTCCGGGAAGCCGGTCAGGTACAGCAGGTCGGAGTCCTGGCGGTACGGATAATGGGTATCGCGGCTGCGCACCCGCTCCGGCGCCGCCGGCACTACCACGATCGCCTCGTCACCGGCCATGCGCATCAGCTGCCTGCGCCGGCGCGCGTAGGCGGCAGCCGGCATCTTCAGCTGCGCGGCCATCAGTTCAGGCTCTTGCGGTGGCGCACGGCGAGCACGCAGTCGCCGTGCAGCAGCAGGGTGGCGACGCGGATGTACTCCTCGATCTCCGCCAGTGCCTGCTCGTCCTCCTCGTCGCCCTCCTCCTGGGCCTGCGCCTGCGCCAGCTTGCCGAGATCGCCGAGCGCCTCGACAGCCTCCTCCGACAACGGTGGATTGGCGCCCGCGGCGAGCCCGAAGCCACCCAGCATCCCGCGACACCAGTCGAACAGTGCCCCGCTGCGCTCCACCAGGGGTTCGCCGGCATCGGGCAACAGCAGGCTGAAGTCGAAGCCGCGGTCCTCCAGCTGCGCCTGGCTGGCCACGCGCAGCCGGTCGAGGACGCTTCCGGGCTCCGGGGTGGGCAGGTTCGCGTCGGCCAGCACCCGGGCCGGCCATTCCGGGACGGCCGCGCCGCCGCCGGCGAGCCAGCCGCACAGGCCGCCATGGACCTCGGGTGCGGACGCGCCGGCCTGCAGCGCGTCGAGCGCCGCCTGGACATCGGCAAGGCCGGGGAGTTCCGGGGTGGGATCGTGGGCCACGAACAGCATCCTCAGGGGGAAAGCAGGCAGTCTAGCAACCGCGCCGGGCCTGGCGCCCGGGGCCGCTTGACCGGTCTTGCGCCTCTGCTATCGTGCCGCGATGGAACCTTCCGCGCTGCTCGAACAGATGCAGTCCCTGCTCGCCCGCGTAGAGCAGCTCACCGAGCGCAACCGGCGCCTACACGACGAGAACCGCAGCCTTCGCCAGCAGCACGAAGGCCTGACCGCCGAGCGGGCCAGCCTGCTGGCCAAGAACGAACAGGCGCGGACCCGTGTCGAGGCGATGATCGCCCGGCTGAAGTCGTTGGAGCAGAACACGTGAGCACTACCATCCCGGTGAGCGTCCGCCTGCTCGATCGCGAGTACACCGTGGGCTGCGCGCCCGACGAGCAGGAAGGCCTGCTGGCGGCTGCGCGCCTGCTCGACGCGCGGATGCGGGAGATCCGCGGCAACAACCGCATGGCGGCACTGGACCGGGTGGCGGTGCTGGCCGCGCTCAACTTCGCCCACGAGGTCCAGCAGTCACGCGAACAGCAGGGCAGGCACGAGCGTGAGCTCGGGCGCACCCTCGAGCGCATGCAGCAGTTGCTCGATTCGGCGCTGGCCGCCAGCGAGCGCTGAACACCGGTCCTTGAATCCCGGCCGACCGCCGCGGCACGCCTCACTGGCACCCGCAGCCGGCCCGGGTATACTGCGTCCCAAGTCCTCTGCTGTGGACGACGGCGTACGCAACATTCGCCTTGTCCCTTAACAGCGACCTCGGGGACGCAGTGGCAGCCAGGCGCGCAAGTCCGCCCCGCAGCGGAAAGCCCGACGGCACCAACGCGTTCCCACTTGAACCCTGGGTTCAAGGTCGTTCGTACGCATCGCCATCGGCGGAGGACCTCAGCATACGTAGCGGCGGTACGGGCCCCTGGCCGGTGCCGCCGTCTGCTTTTCAGCACCGCGCACCTTCCGGGGCCACCAGATGACGCAATCGCGCACCGACCGCTGCCGGCTGATGCGGACCGGACTACGCGAGGCCCGCCGCGGCCTCCCGGCTCCGCAACGGATCGCCGGCGCCGAGCAGGTCGCCGCCCACCTGCTGGACCTGCCCTTCGCCCCTGTGAGCGGCTACGTGGCCGGATATTGGGCGATGGACGGCGAGATCGGGCTGCACGCCTGGCAGCTGCGGCTGCCGCCGGGCTGCATCTACTGCCTGCCGGTGCTGCACGGGGACCTGCTGCGCTTCGCGCCTTGGCGCCCCGGCGATGCCCTGGTCACCAACCGCTACGGGATACCCGAACCCGCACTGGAACCCGAATCGGCGCTGCCCGCCGACGCGATGTCGCTGGTGGTGGTGCCGCTGGTGGGCTTCGACGCCGCCGGCGACCGGCTCGGCATGGGGGGAGGCTGGTACGATCGCAGCTTCGCATTCCGTCGGGAGCGCCCCGCGCCGCCGTGGCTGGTCGGCGCCGCCTTCGGGCTCCAGCAGGTCGAGCGGGTGCCGGTCGCCGACTGGGACGTCGGCCTGGACGCGGTCTGCACCGAGGCCTCCACCCACCTGTTCCGCGAGTGATGATGAAGCGCAAGACCCGCCGCCACTGGCTGATGAAGTCCGAGCCGGACGCCTTTTCCATCGACGACCTCGAGCGTGCCGGCACCGAGCCCTGGGATGGCGTACGCAACTACCAGGCGCGCAATTTCATGCGCGACGGCATGCAGGTCGGCGACCGGATCCTGTTCTACCACTCCAACACCAAGGTGCCCGGCATCGCCGGGATCGCGACGGTGGCCAGTGGTTCCTATCCCGACGCGTCGCAGTTCAACCCGAAGTCCAAGTACCACGACCCGAAGGCGTCGCCCGAGGCGCCGCGCTGGTTCCTGGTGGACGTCGCCTTCGAGCGCAAGCTCAAACGGGTGATCCCGCTGGAAGAGATCAAGCAGCACGCCGAAGCACTGGGCGAGGAGTTCGCCCTGGTGCGCAAGGGCAACCGGCTGTCGGTGTTCCCGGTGTCCGCCGCCCAGTATGACTACCTGCTCTCCCTCGAGTAAATCCATGTCCGAAGCCAAGCGGCAGGCCGCCGAAAAGGCCATCGAGTACGTCAAGGACGGCAGTGTCATCGGCGTCGGCACCGGTTCCACGGTCGCGTACTTCATCGACGCGCTGGGCCGGATCGGGGACAGGATCAAGGGCGCGATCTCGAGCTCGGAGCAGAGCACCCGCCTGCTGCGCGAACGCGGAATCGAGGTCGTCGATCTCAACGCCGCAGGCCCGTTGGCGCTTTACGTGGACGGCGCCGACGAATGCGATCCACAGCGGCGGCTGATCAAGGGTGGTGGCGCGGCCCTGACCCGCGAGAAGATCATCGCCGAGGCCAGCACGCAGTTCGTATGCATCATCGACGCGTCCAAGCAGGTGGACGTACTCGGGCGCTTCCCGCTTCCGGTGGAAGTCATCCCCATGGCGCGCAGCCTGGTGGCACGCGAGATCATCGCGATGACCGCGGGGCAGCCGGTCTGGCGTCAGGTGGACGACGGCAAGGGGCTGGTCACCGATAACGGCAACTACATTCTCGATGTCCATGGACTGGCGATCACCGACCCGGTCGCACTGGAGCGCACGCTCAACCAGATCCCCGGCGTGGTCAGCGTCGGCCTGTTCGCCCGGCGGCCGGCCGATGTCGTGATCGTGGGCGGGCAACCACCGCAGGTCATCTGAAGCCCGTCCGGGGCCGCGTCGCAGGCGATCGGGAGCGGCAGGTCGCAAAGGAGAAGGCCGGCATACGCCGGCCTTTTTCATGCCTGGGTGGCTCCCATT
>NZ_JAJUWY010000014.1 GCF_021390425.1 Lysobacter sp. GX 14042
CGTGTGCGTCGTCTGGCGGTGCGTCAGCTCCGCAGCGAACGGCATCGGTGTCTGAAGATGCTCCTGATCCTGATTGCCGAAACCCGGCAGGCTGCGTGTTCTGTATCCACTACAGGGGCATAGATAGCTTCGACTACGCATGGTCACTGGTCAGCTTCAAAGTGCTAAAAGGGTTAGAGCTCTCGAAGTATAAAATCGTGGCGGATGTGCACAACAATCGTCCGCAGATGGTGGTCCAGCGGGTTGCCGACATCTTGGCTGAGTTCGCCTGCCGCGGGGAAACGCATGCTCAGTGGGTCCTTGAGGCCAAGACCCGCTGCTCCGAAGAGGATTTCCATCCCCGGTGGTCTGGTTTTATCCTCTTGGCAGAGGCTATAGGGTAAGAATGCTGACTTTGAAGCTGGACTCTGCCCTTGTGGCGCCTGACCGGGCCGCTCACGAGCTATCAGAGTTGCCAACCGAGGCGGACTTCCCGATCTCCGTGGATCAGAATGGTGACGTAGTGTCTCGTTACGGAGATCCGTTCTGGGACCTTTCTTGGCTGGCTGGGCACCCGCTGATCCTTGACTTTGGGATCGCGCCGAGTCGAAGAGATGGTATCCGCTTGAGCGCGGGAAACAGCGCGCTGCTCAAGCGGATCATGGCTTATTACATGTATGGAGATCGGGGCACGATCGTTCCGAAGACACTGCGGACCTACCTCACGCCGCTTCGCAAGCTGTGCAGGGTCTGTGACGACAGTGGGATTCTCGTATCAGATCTTGCGAGATACCCGGCAGTAATCGAAAAGGCGCGCGATGCGCTGGATGGCGCCAAGAAGGCCGTTTATGTATCGATGCTGTTCGAGCTGTACAATGTTCGTGAGGTGCTAGGTTTCGTGATCCTGTCTCCTGGCCAGCTCAAGGAAATATTGAGTTCTGTCCAAGACACTCCCAGTGCTCAGTTCCCATACATCCCGCCTCGCTTGTGGGTCTACCAGGTTAGTAGGTGTCGGCAGTTGCTGGAGGAGTTCAATGAGCGTTCCGAAGATATTCGGGCGCTTTACGACTATTGTTTGGAGCTCTATCGGAGTCGCTTTGGGTCACTCGCCGAGTACTACGAGTGGGTGAGTCGTGGGGGGTATAGAGAAACACCATTTCAGGCGAGTGCCAACAGCGGGGGGATGTCGTTTGGTGACGCTGCGAGGATGTTCGGGGTAGCAGATGTTCTCGATAGGTGGGTCACTGGTGATCGCTCCACTGTAAACACAAGGTCCGGCGTGCGCTTGCTGTCCAAGTATTTCGGTGGTGTGCAGCTTGCCGGATGTATTTATCTGGCGTCGTTCAGCGGCATGCGAGCGTCGGAGGTAGCGCGCCTGCGCGCCGACTGCTTGACTGTAGATCATGACGAGCGCGTTGGTGACATCTACCTTCTAAGAGGCGCAACGTCTAAAACTATCGAAGACGACAATGCTATTTGGATCACGAGTCCAACGTCCCGGATCGCGATCGACGCAATGGCATCTGTTGCGCGAATGCGCATGATGGCGGCCTCTGCTGACCCAAATTGCGTTGTCTCGGAGGAGGATAAAAATAACCCGTACCTGCTTACCCGCTCGTATGAACCTTGGGCTGTGGCGCGGAAGGTCAATGCCGAGCGTGGCGAGTCTATTCGTAAGGCTCTTAGGTACAGTGAATGGCGTGTGCGATGCCCGGGCTTGTTTGCCGAGGATGAGATCCGGCTCACTGCAGAGGATCTTCAAGCCGCGTTGGCGGTGACACCATCACTGAACAAGGAGCGGTATGTGGTTGGGCGTGCATGGGAGTTCTCAATGCATCAGCTTCGCCGGACCTTGAACGTGAACGCCACGCATAGTGGCCTGGTCTCATTACCCAGCCTCCAGTATGAGATGAAGCACCAAACATCGGCAATGTCGCTCTACTACGGCCAAGGGTATGGGTATGTTGGAGTGAACAGGGCCATGACGACTGAGTTCCTTGAAGCCATGTTTCAAGGACTGGCGCTGCGCGCCTCCTCCCTGCTTGGTGAGGAGTTCGTTTCTCCGCTGGGTGCTGAACACAAGGACCGTGTGGTTGAGTTCATAAGCCAACGCTCGGCGCGCGAGTTACTGTCACTGGCCAAGAAGGGGCAGCTCTCTATACGTGAAACTTTGCTCGGGGTTTGTCTGAACCGGGACTATTGCCCCTATGGAGGCATAGATCATGTGGCCGAGTGCGTAAGGTGCGACAAAGCACTGTTTAGTAGAGGGAAACGTGATCAGGTCAAGCAACTTTGCCAGGTGCTCACTGAGTCTTTGCGCGATGCAGCGCCCACGGATCTACTGTTGAATGAAGCTCTGCATGCCCAGCACGGGGCCGCTACTAGAGCTCTAGAGGTACTAGATGCCAAGTAAGTACCCCACTGCCGGGCAAGCTGAAGCTGAGTTCAGAGCGGCGTTCGAGCGCCTGAAGCTTGGCAGGCCGGACGTGTTGCGCCCGGGCGTTCGAGTGACTCAGAACAATGTGGCTCGCGAGGCCGGAAAGGATCCTAGCGCGCTGAAGAAGGCGCGCTTCCCCGGCTTGGTTAGGGAGATACAAGAGTGGGTCGCAACTGCGGGCGGAGGCGCCGTGACGGCTAGTCCGTCGGTACGTGAGCAGCTCAAGGCTGCACGCAGGAAGAATCGGCTGCTGCTGATGCGAATCGAGGAGCTGAAGCGAGATCGAGACCTTGCTCAAAGCAAGTTGATGTGTGCAGAAGTGGAGCTCTTGGAGTTGTGGGCCGAGGTTGGCGCATTGCGGCAGGGATCAATGCACAACGTTGTTGGCATCGACCGGAACTCAGGATGAGGTAGTCGACGGATTCGCAGGCGCCCCTGCGCGCACCTGAATTGCTTGAGGCGCTGGTTGGCAGCGTGTCGGGTTGGTGCGCGTCTAGCGCACTGCTCTCCTGGCAATCCTCACTATGGCGAGGATCGTCTCCGCAACACATAAGGAGCAGAGCGACCAGATCGGCCTTTGGTCAGGAGGGTGTTCGGCGGGCAAGCAGGTGCTCAGCTGCGGGGGGAGCAGTCCAATAATTTTGGTCTAGCGAGCACAGGTCGCGGGCAAAGATTCGAGAAATGCTGCTTCTGGGGGGGCCGGGAGGTCCTCCGAAGGACGCTGCCCAAGCACTGCCTCGCGCATAGGATGTGCGTGTCTGCAGCTGCTTGAAGATGCCTTCGCGGATGTGATTCGAAGCGCTCGCTCCCAGCCGTTGTGCGACGGACGCGCCGTGGCGAACGGCGGCCCACGCTACATAGCGCCATTGTCCGATCGAAAGCTCCGGTTGCGCGTTGTGGTAGACGAACGCCAAGTCCCGTGCCCATCTCGGGTCGAAATGATGGCGCTGGAGTTGATCCTCAAGGAAGCTCTGCCCCTCCCACAGCGCGAGCTCCCGCCATGCCGAGACGCGTAGATCAAGCGCTGTCTCGTCGTGGTCCAACTGCCTCAAGAAGTCGAGCAGGGCAGGTAAGACCTCGCTTTCGACGTAGGCCTCCCAGGTGAAGCGCCACGGAAGTGCTTCTATGGGCGTGTAGTGATAGGCGGGACCTGCGTCTGATTCAGGTCCAGGCGAAGCGACTAGGCCCAGATTGGTCAGCCGCTCAATCACTGTCCATGTCGCAGCTCTGGTGGGTGCGACTGGCAACCGCTGCTCGCGTGTCGAAAGTAGAGCAGCTAGCTGCAGAGTTCCTTGCACGCCAAGATCATCGATGGTGTCCGGCACTGTCTGCATCGTCATGGCTCATGTTGCGCGGATACTAAGTTTAACTTAGTATCCAAGCTGCCAACAGTGCCGCACCCTATAGCCCTTCGTTACCAGAGGGCTGGGGATGTCTCGTCGAGACCTGAGAAAGGTCGTTGGTCTGCGCTTGAGAGAGGCAAGGTTGCGCCGCGGTCTCACCCAGACCGAGCTTGGGTGTCAAGCCGGCCTGGATCCTTCAGTTGCGAGTCCCAGGATGACCCAGTACGAGTCAGGCCAACATCTCCCCCGTGCAGAGGTGTTGAGTCGGTTGGCGTCTGTACTAGACGTCCCCGTTTCGTACCTGATGGCAGAAGACGAAGGCCTAGCGACGTTGATTCTGAACTGGGCGGCGATGACGTCCGAGCAACGCGCGGCGTTGATTGCCGCTGCCGATGAGGCTGTCCGGACTGGCGATACACGGCCGGCACCATAGCTTTAGCGCGGTGGTGCTGACGCGCACGAGCACAGCGGTAAAGCCGATGCGGCGGCCGCAACGCTCGCGGTCCCCCTCACCTGTGGTGACGGGAACGGTGCGCCGGTGACCACGACCCGTTATGCCCTCGGCGAGCCTCGCCCATAATTATGAGAGGGTACGTGCCTGCCCTCGGCTACCACCAAGGATAAGAGGCTAACCTTGACCTCACGTCCATGCTTTGTAGGGAACGCAGATGTGGTGGCACGGCGTCCCGGATGAAAGGCGGTACTTCCTGCGGCAGGTTGAGGGGCATACGCGTGCGTTTGCGTTGGTCGCGCCGCCTGTGCCTGACTACGTGCCTCCAACTCCCGAGGTGCAAAGAGCCCTTATCGACGCACATGAAGCGTTAGGTGCGTTGCGCGGCGTCGCAGCGCACTTCCCGGGCCTCGCTGCGATCGACACGGTGCTGGCTCAGCGTGAAGCAGTTGCAAGTTCACAGATCAAGGGAGCGCGAAGCACCTTGCGTGACCTGCTGACGTACGAGGCGACGGGGGGAGCGCAGGGCCTGCCAGCTGATGTGGAAGGAGCGAAGCGGTGCGCTGAGGTCCTCACCCACGGACTGGGTGCCGCTGCACAGACACGTCAGGATGGCGAGTGGCTAAGACTCATCAACAGGCTCCATGCCGTTTTGATGGGCGGGGACCAAGGGATGTCCGCCGGCGCGTACCGACGGCATCAGGTCTGGATTGGGCAGGGCGGCGGTATCGAGCAGGCGACCTTCGTACCCGCACCCCCTGAGTGGGTGGCGCCATGCATGGCCGAGCTTGAGCGGCGGACCCTAAAAAACGGACCCGGTCAACACGCGGCTCTACCTCTGGTGGCGCAACTGGCGTTCGCTCATGGCCAGTTCCAGACCATCCGCCCCTTCCACGATGGCAATGGGCGGGTAGGGCGAATGCTGCTGTCACTGCTGCCCGTGGCCCACGGCTACCCTCCGTTGTATCTCTCTAGCGACCTGCGCGCCGCCAAGGCGGAGTATTACTCTGCCTTGGCATGCTTGCAGGTGCGTGGAGACTGGGCACCCTGGCTGGTGTTGCTGTGCGAAGCGATCGTGCGGGCCTGTGAGGACACGATCAGTGTTGCGACGGATCTGAACGCGCTGGTGAGCAAATGGGAGGCCGAACTCAGTGGCCGGCAATACAGGAGTGACTCCGCCACGGCGCGACTTCCGCGCCTCCTCGTCGGTCGACCCATTGTGTCAGTGCGGCAAGTTGCGGAGAACTTGAGCATCTCGAAGCAGGCAGCCAATGTGGCTCTCGGCAACCTGGTCGATGCGGGAATTCTCTCGCGGGGAGCGCCACAAGGACAGCGCCAGGTCTTCCAGGCAAGCGATGCTGTGCAGCGGTTGGAGAGGCCTTCGGATTCGGCACGACTGTTTCGGAGTGAAGCACCCCGTGACAGTGCTTCCGAGGCAACGCCGCAACCCTAGGCTGCCTGCCGGTACTCGTAGTAGGGATGCTGCTTGTCATCGAGGCGCTGCGGAACCTCTTCGGGTCCGTGATCCAGGATGTCACGCTCCATGGCACGGGGGCTTTCGGCCGCTTCGATACCGTGCCCTCCGGCCAGTACGCCTGAACGTAGCTCTCGATGTCCATCTCCGCCCCGGACTCGCGGCGGAACTTGCTGACTTGGCCTGGACTCGGGCTGAGCAACACATGGGAGCAGCCATTGATCGGGAGGCGGAAGATAGCGCAGGCCGTCTTAGGCCCTGTGACTTGCGGGCGTACGCTACGCCTATGCTCCCCTACGGCTTCGAATGGCACCCGTTCGTAAGCGGACCGGCCTTGTACCTTGCTGGTCGGCAGCTCGCCATCGCCAGTGAGCTCGACTCTGGCGGCTATCGGGTGGATTTCGTCTTGCGTCGAAGTGTAATGACCCAGCGGTTTCTGCACAGGTCAGGCCGCTAAGGCGTATGCCTCGGCGGGTGTTTTCATGCCCAGCGCCTGGTGGGGGCGCCGGAAGTTGTAGAACTGGATCCAGTCGGCGATCACCCGCATGGCGTGCTGCTGGGACTCGAACCGGTGCCGGTGGACGCACTGCTCCTTCAAGGTCCGGATCACACGTTCGACCATGCCGTTCTGCTGCGGGCAGTGTGGGGTAATGAACTCCTGCTTCAGACCGTAGCTGCGCACCAGTCGCGTGTAGTGTCGACTGGTAAACACCAGGCCGTTGTCGGAACGCAGCAGGAACGGCTCAGGCACGTGCCCGAGCGCCCCATAGCGGGTGATCAGGGCCTGCTCCAGGGCAGCCGCCGCGGTGGTTGCCTTACCGGTGCGGGACAGCTGCCAACCCAGCAGCTGCCGGGTATGGCAGTCGATCACCAGGGCGAGCGTCAGCCAGCCGTCCCGGCCGCCCCAAACGCGACACAGGTCCGTGGCCCAGCGCTGGTCCGGCGCCGTTGCCACCGACGGCAGCGCCTGGATCCGCGGCCGCTGACCCACCGCCCGCTTGCGAACCTGCCAGCCCTTCAGCTGGAAGATGCGCTGCACGGTGTTCTTGTTCATCCCCAGCAACCCGGCGACGGTGCGGTAGCCGAACGAGGGCTCTTCCTCGATCAGCTTCTTGATTGGTTCGGCCAGTTCCGGTCGCACCTGCGGTGGCGCCTTGGTCGGCCGGTAGTACACCGTCCGACGCGGCACCCCGAACCAGCGGCACAGCTTGGCCACCGACACCTCAAACCCGTCGTCCTTCAGTCCCTGCTGGATCGAGCTGATCAACTCTCGTCCTTGCCCAACAGGGACTGCAATTTTTTTCGCGCGCGCAGCTCCAGCATGGCCTCGCCGTAGGCCTCCTGCAGGTCCTTGAGCTGGCGCTCGTACTGCTCCCGCACGTCCTCGGGTTTGGCCCGCAGGGCGTTCTCCATGCCGGCCTTGGCGTGGTCCATCCATTCCTCGATCTCCGACGGCGCCAGGTCGAACTGCCGGCTCGCCTCCGAAACCGTGGTCTTGCCCTGGATAATCTCCAGCACCAGCGCCGACTTCCGACGCGCGGTCCAACGCTTGATTTCCTCTTCCATCATCACGCTCATGGGCTGCTCCTTCGCAACGTACCACCTAAGCAGGAAATCACTGGGTCATTACACCCCAGCGGCGGCAGAGCCCGGCCTGCTGGAATACGGCCAGCGCGGCCCGAACGGTGGGCTGAGAGGCGCCTATCTTTTGGCCACGCTCCTCACGGTCTGGAGCCCTTCGCCTTCCACGCTTGTCCCCACCAACTGGCGCAGCACCTCATAGCGGAAGTTCGGCGGGTCCAGTTGGATGATTCCCCAACCGGCCGTGGGCGTGGGGCTACCGCGCAGCGGGGGTGAGCAATCAACCACCAGGTGCATGCGACGCCTGATGGAGGGCTCCAAAGCCGACATGGCCGCATCCCATACCCGCTGCACCGACGCAGGACTGATCAGAGGCGTCCTGACCAGCAGCTGGCCTTGGGCGTCGCTGCCCACCAGCGCGGTGGCCAACGCCAGGATCTCGGCCCGGAGATCCCGCGCACTGCGGAGGGAAGACAGCGTCCGTTTTGGCGTCCGCAACCACAGTTATCCTTAGGTTGGTGGGTTTGCTAGCCAGGTGAAGTCTGCACCAGCGAGGAAGACCTGCGACCGCGGACCACCGATGCAGCTCGCGCGCCAGACTTTGGACGGTGGCGAACGCTGGGGTAGAGAAATCTGCAACTGCGCGTGAAATCTGCAGCTTCGCCAGCCTGCGAGGGTTCTGGCTGGGACCGATCAGCAGGCGTGTGTGCCGAGGCGGCCGTTGCGGCAACCTGTCGGTCATGAGTAGGACCGTCGCCTGGGAGAAAAAAGCATGATCCGCACGCAGCCACGCAACGCCGGGGGACCCGAGCTACACCTCGCGCTCTGCGAGTACGCCGCTACGGGTGAAGGGGTCAGGATCATGGCCGCCATCTCGAGGTCGCAGCACCACGCCGAGGAGGTGCTCAAGGACAAAGCGGACCCGTTCTTTCACCGCGGAGTTGAGCTCAAGCCGCTGGACTTCAGCGACGGGCAGATCCAACGGGTCATGCGGCTCATACCCCTCGCCGAGGCGGCAGAGGCACTTCAAGCGGATGCCAGCGGCGCCGGCCATTTCTACTGCGAGCTGTACTTGAACAACGCCTAGCCGCGAGGCCTCGGACACCGCACTCGCGAGGGGAGGGGCAGGGGGGTGAATGCAGTGCCCAAGGCGTTTCGTTGCCCAAGTCGCTGAAACCAAAGGATTAGCTCGTGCCAGCTAATTTTATGAAAAAGTGCAAAAGCCTGCTAAAGCGCTGATGTCCCTCTTCGCTGAGCCAAGAGGGCGATGCGGCCGAGGAGGAACCGGTGCGGATTAGCGCGCGTTATCGGGGCTAATGTACATCGCCTCAAGAAAGCCGCCGTCGGGATACGGTGGCGGCGGCGCGGGCGTCTCGTCCGATTTACTCAGCGCAAAGAGCCCATATTAAACGTCGCAAACGTGTGCGGCGCTGCCCGCTGCTGGTCTCTCTGGGCGGTTGACGGAACCCATTGGGCTGCCAACGATCGTCAGGATGCGCGGCCTTCACCCGCCAGGCAGATGGTGGGTTGAGGGGCGGCGGAACTCGCGTAGAACAGCCAGAAGTGAGCTAACTCGCTGCCGTGTAAGGATTTTCCATCGTCAGAAAATTAAGCGTCGGGCAGCACTCTCCCGCCGGAACTTGGGCGCACCGCGCTACCTTTTGTTCGAGGTCCCTCTCCAGATTCCGCAGTTCGCGGATTCGTAGGCGGATATCGACGAGCTTTCGCTCGGTCAACTGGCGGGTCTGCTCGCAAGAATGCTCGCCCGTAATCTGTAGTAGGCCAGCGATCTCGTCGAGGCTGAATCCCATCATCTGAGCGTGCCGTATGAACCGAAGCCGATTCACGTCGCTTTCGTCGTAGCGACGCACGCCTCCGCTCGGTCGCGCGGGCTGATGCAGCAGCTTGCGGCGCTGGTAGTAGCGCACGGTTTCGACGTGCACATCGGCAGCCGCTGCCAAGCGGCTGATCGTGAACGTGTTTGGACGCATAGCTTGACTCCGTACCCGGGTACGGAGATTAGTATGCCCTGATGCAAACAACTCCCGCTAAATCTTCTGTTCCGGCCATCGTTGGCGCGAGCATCGCCGCGATTGGCGCGTCCGTCTGTTGCGTCGTGCCACTGGTACTGATGTTCATGGGGATCAGCGGCGCTTGGATCAGCACCCTTACGGCCCTGGATCCCCTGAGGCCTTGGTTCAGTGCCGCCGCCGTAGTGTCCTTGGCGGTGGCGTTCTGGATGCTGTATCGGCCGGCGTCACAGTGCGGTGTGGATGGCAGTTGCGTCGAGCCGGCCACGCTGCGAAGCAGGCGGCGTTGGCTCTGGTTGGCGACAGCTCTCATCGTCCTGTTGCTGCTGTTTCCCTATTACATCGTCTGGATTCTGTAGGAGGCGCGTGATGCGCAAGTGGATACTGGCCCTCGTGGCTGCTCTTTCGGTCGGTGCCGCTCTGGCGGCGACGCCCGCGACCGTGGTGCTCGACGCCGAGAACATGACCTGTCCCGCCTGTGGCATCACCATCAGGAAGGCGCTGGAGAAGGTGCCTGGCGTCACCGATACGAAGGTAGACACCCGGGCAGAAACAGTCACGGTCACGTTCGATTCGAGCCGAACAGATACGTCCGCAATCGCGCGCGCAGTCACAGGAGCAGGCTTCCCGGCCAAGGCGCGGGCTGGCGGTGAGTGACGTCGAGCTAGAAAGCATCTTGACCTGCCCGGAGTGCGGCCATCGGGCGACCGAGACAATGCCAGTCACAGCGTGCCAATTTTTCTACGAGTGCACGGGCTGTGGAGTGGTCTTGCGGCCAAATCAAGGCGACTGCTGTGTGTTCTGCTCGTTCGGAACAGTGCCATGTCCGCCGATCCAGCAGCACAACTCATGTTGTGGTTGACCGAACTCCGATGATGACTGCTCACGCAGGCTGCGATCGCGACTGTGCCACCTCGATGGGTGCGCCGCTCAACCAGCGGTGCGCATGCGAAGTGGTCGACGTCCTCCGTCTGCACGAGTCGATCCAGTCCACCTTTCCGGAGGTCAGGCTAGATCCAGCCGTGCACGCGCACCTGTTTTCACCCTACGCCCTGTTCGTTGACCGGGCGACGCTGGACGCCATGGGGAGAGTTGCGGCGGCGGTCTTCGAAGTAGAGGGAAATTCGGGTTACCGCCAGCAGGTCATGCAATGGGCGCCGCAGATCGCCAGTCATCAGCCACGTTCGGCGGGTGGTGTCCTGGGGCTGGACTTTCACTTGACCGTCGACGGCCCGCGGTTGATCGAGATCAACACCAATCCGGGCGGGCTGCTCCTCAATGCAGTGCTGCTCGATGCCGTGCGGTCCTGCGCGCCGGCTGCGTGGACCACTTGGACAACGGCGGCACGAGCGCGCAACGCGGCTGTCGCCGCCTGGCTTGACGATGCCCGGCAGCAGTCGGGCCACGTGCCGTCGCGTCTGGCCATCGTGGACAGCGTCCCGCGGGAGCAGTTCCTTTATCCCGAATTCGAGCTGTACGCGGACGCATTCCGGGAACATGGCGTGGATTGCGTGATACGCGCACCCGAGGAACTGAAGCTTGGTCCGGATGGGCTTGCAGATGCGCACGGCCGGATCGACATGGTCTACAACCGGTTGACCGATTTCGCGCTTGAGGAAGCCTCGCATACAGACCTTCGTCAGGCTTACCTGGCCGGGGAAGTCGCGCTGACACCGCATCCGCGTGCGCACGCGCTGTTCGCCGACAAGCGCAACCTCGCGGTGCTGGGAGACCCTGTCCTGCTTGGCCGGTTCGGGGGCGAGGCGGGTTCGGCGGCCCTGTTGGCACAGGTGATCCCGCCCACGGTTGAAGTCGTGCCCGGGAACCGGGATGCGCTGTGGGCCGCGCGCAATGGCTACTTCTTCAAGCCTGCAGCAGGGTTCGGCAGTCGCGGGAGTTATCGGGGCGACAAGCTCACCCGGCGGACGTGGGAGTCGATGGCGTCGGCGACCTACATCGCACAGGCCTTCGCGCCACCGAGCATGCGGATCGTGCATGGGGGCCAGTCCCTCAAGGCGGATGTACGTTGCTTCGCGTCCGAGGCGGGTGTGCTGTTGTTCGCGGCCAGGTTGTACCAGGGCCAGACCACGAACATGCGCACCCCTGGTGGTGGATTCGCAGCGGTGCTCACGACGCCACTGATCGACGAGTGATCATCGGCCAAGCGGCCCCCGGGTTGTGCCTGGGCTACAACGAGGTAAGCGTCGATCTCAGCCAGCTCGCGGTGTGGTGGTGACCCAGAAAAATTGACCACGCTTGACCTGTATCCCGCACACAGATCAACCTTGACTCACGCGATGCGATCAATGACAAGACACTCGATGCGTCGGCGGCGATAGCACCTCTTGGTCCCGCGCGTAAGCGGACCGCCTTGGTCAGACGCCTTGAGATTCTGACGCATCACTGCACTTCGACGGGCAGCGCGGCGGGTGTCGACCGCTTGATGGCCAGCTGCCATTGCTTGATCAGCGAGTACAGCGCCGGGATCACCACCAGTGTCAGCACCGTGGACGAGACCATGCCTCCCACCATCGGCGCGGCGATGCGGCGCATGACCTCGGAACCCGTGCCGCTGCTCCACATGATCGGCAGCAGGCCGGCCATGATCGCGACCACCGTCATCATCTTCGGGCGCACGCGGTCGACCGCGCCTGCGATGATCGCGTCGCGCAGGTCGCCGGCGTCCAGCGAGCGGCCTTCGGCCTGCCGCTGCGCGGCACGTGCCTCGAGCGCGTGGTCAAGGTAGATCAGCATCACCACGCCGGTTTCCGCGGCGACGCCGGCTAGTGCGATGAAGCCCACGATCACCGCGACGCTGACGTTGTAGTCGAGCATCCACATCAGCCAGACTCCGCCGACCAGCGCAAACGGCACCGACAACATCACGATCAGCGACTCGGTGACACGGCGGAAGTTGAGATACAGCAGCAGGAAGATCAGTGCCAGCGTCACGGGGACGACGACGCGCATCTTTTCGGCGGCGCGCTGCATGTATTCGTACTGCCCGCTCCAGGTCACGTAGTAGCCAGGCGGGAACTCCACCTGCGAGGCAACAGCCTCCTGGGCCGCCTCCACGTAGCGGCCCAGGTCGCTTTCGCGCGTATCCACGTAGATGTAGGCCGCCAGCATCGCGTTCTCGGTGCGGATGCTGGGCGCACCCATGGTGACTTCGATGCGTGCGAGCTCGCCCAAGGGCACCTGGGCGCCGCCGGGCACGGGCACCAGGACCTGCGTCCCGATGCGGTGCGGGTCGTCGCGCAACTCGCGCGGATAGCGCACGATCGCGCTGAATCGCTCGCGCCCCTGCAGGATGGTGGTGACGATCTCGCCGCCCAGGGCGGCCGCCACCACGTCCTGCACCTCGCCAAGGGTCACGCCGTACTGCGCCAGGCTGGGCAGGTCCGGGGTGATGTCGAGGTAGTAGGCGCCAGTCAGGCGTTCGGCGAACGCGCTGGTCGTCCCCGGCACTTCGCGCACGACCGCTTCGATCTCGGTCGCCAGGGCGTCGAGCTGCTCGAGGTCGGTGCCGAAGAGCTTGATCCCCACAGGCGTGCGGATGCCGGTGGCCAGCATGTCGGTGCGCGCCTTGATCGGCATCGTCCACGAGTTGGCGACACCCGGGAACTTCAGCGCCTCGTCCATCTCGGCGATCAGCTTGTCGGTGGTCATGCCATCCCGCCATTCGTCCTCGGGCTTGAGGTTGATGGTCGTTTCGAACATCTCCAGGGGCGCCGGGTCGGTCGCGGTCAGGGCGCGCCCGGCCTTGCCGAAGACGGATTCCACTTCGGGGAAGCCCTTGATGATCCGGTCCTGCTGCTGCAGCAGCTCCGAGGCCTTGGTCACCGACATGCCCGGGAGGGAGGTGGGCATGTACAGCAGCGTGCCCTCGTTGAGCGTGGGCATGAACTCGCTGCCCAGGCGCGATGCCGGCCACAGGCTGGCGAACAGGGCGACCAGCGCGATCGCGATCGTGGCCATCCGGTAGCGCAGGACCACGTTGATCACGGGCCGGTAGGCCGCGACCAGGAACCGGTTCACCGGATTCTTCTGCTCGGGCACGATCTTGCCGCGCACGAACAGCAGCATGAGCACCGGCACCAGGGTCACCGACAACAGCGCGCCGCCGGCCATGGCGAAGGTCTTGGTGAAGGCCAGCGGCTTGAACAGGCGTCCTTCCTGCGCCTCCAGCGCGAACACCGGAAGGAAGGAGACCGTGATGATCATCAGGCTGAAGAACAGTGCCGGCCCGACCTCCCTGCAGGCGTCGATGATCAGCTGGGCCCGGCTGCGGGAGCCGTCGGAACGTTCGATGTGCTTGTGCGCGTTTTCGATCATCACGATCGCCGCATCGACCATCACGCCGATCGAGATCGCGATGCCGCCCAGGCTCATGATGTTGGAGTTCATGCCCAGCGCACGCATCGCGATCACCGCGATCAGCACGCCGACCGGCAGCATGACGATCGCGACCAGCGCGCTGCGGGCGTGGAACAGGAACACCAGGCACACCAGCGCGACGATCAGGCTCTCCTCGAGCAATGTCGTGCGCAGGGTCTTGATCGCACGAACGATGAGGTTGGACCGGTCGTAGACCGCCTGGACGCTGACGCCTTCCGGCAGGCCGCGTGCAAGTTCCGCGATCTTGTCCTTCACCCCGCCGATCACGGCCAGGGCGTTTTCGCCGAATCGTGCAATGACGATCCCGGCCACAACATCGCCTTCGCCGTCCAGGTCGGCGATGCCGCGGCGCTCGTCCGGTACCAGTTCGACCCGGGCGACGTCGCCGACCAGCACCGGTGCGCCGCCTTCGGCGCGCAGCACCAGGCTCTCGATGTCCTCGATGCCGCGCAGGTAGCCACGCCCCCGGACCATGTACTCGGTCTCGGCCATTTCGATCACGCGGCCGCCGACGTCGCGGTTGCTCGCGGCGATCACTTCGGACACCCGTGAGATCGGGATGTCGAACTCGCGCAGGCGCACGGGGTCGACGGTGATCGAGTACTGGCGCACGAAGCCGCCGACGCTGGCGACCTCGGCCACGCCGGGCGCGGTGGTGAGCTGGTAGCGCAGGTACCAGTCCTGCAGGGCGCGCAGTTCATCCAGCGAATGGCGGTCGCTTTGCAGCACGTACTGGTAGACCCAGCCCACGCCTGACGCATCGGGGCCCAGCGCCGGTGCCACGCCAGCCGGCAGGTTCTTCGACGCGACGTTGAGGTTTTCGAGCACGCGCGAGCGCGCCCAGTACAGGTCGGTGCCTTCTTCGAAGATGACGTAGATGAAGGAGGCGCCGAAGAACGAGAAACCGCGGACGTCCTTCGATTTCGGAACCGAGAGCAGAGCGCTGGTCAGCGGGTAGGTGACCTGGTCCTCGACCACCTGGGGCGCCTGTCCCGGGTATTCGGTGAACACGATCACCTGCACGTCCGACAGATCCGGCTGTGCGTCCAGTGGCGTGTTCATCAGTGCGTAGATGCCGCCGGCGACGATCGCCAGTGTCATCACCAGGACCAGGAAGACGTTGCGGACCGACCATTCGATGAGGCGGGCAAGCATGTCAGTGCCCCTCGTGGCCGGTGGCGGAGGGCGGAGCCTCCTCAGGGGTGGCCGGCATCGAATGACCCGCGTGCGGATCAGCGGCTTCGCCACCGCCGGACTCGGGCTGCGGATCCTCGCTGGTGCCCGAGGGCGCCCCATGTCCTGCGTGACCTTCAAGTCCCTGAAGTGCGGACTGCAGATTGCTTTCGGCGTCGATCAGGAAGTTGGCGGAGACCACGACCTGCTCGCCTTCGGTGACCCCATCCAGAATCTCCATGCGATCGCCGCCGCGCCGCCCCAGCGTGACGTCCCGCGGTGCGAAGCGACCGGGACCGGTCTCGACCAGCACCACCCGGCGTGTGCCACTGTCGAGCACCGCCGAGCGCGGCACGTTCAGGACCGGGCCGGCCCCGGGCTCCTCGAGCAGCACCGTCCCGTAGAGTCCCGGCCGCAGGTCGCCATCGGGATTGGGCAGCGCGATGCGTACGTCCACGGTGCGTGTCATCGCATCGATGACGGGCTGCACGAAGGTGACTTCGCCCTCGGCCACCTGGCCCGGCAGGGCCACGGTTTCAAAGCGGGCCGGCTGGCCGACCCTGATGTCCGCGGCCTGCGCCGCCGGCACCTTGGCGATCACCCACACCGTCGACAGGTCGGCCAGCAGCAGGATGGTTTCGCCGGGCTCGAAGCGTGCGCCCTGGACCACCGGCTTCTCGATCACGACCGCGTCCGCGGGCGCCGTGAGGACCAGTCCGGTCTTGCCCAGCTGCGAATCGCTGATTTCCCAGTTGCGCAGGCGGGTGCGGGCGGCATCGCGCAGGCGGACCATCGACGCCGCGCTCGCGGGATCGGACCCGGTCAGCCTGCGGGCGGTCTCGTCGGCGAGCCGGTATTCCTGCTGCGCCGTCGCCAGCTGCGGGCTGTAGACGGACAGCAGCGGCTGCCCGGCGCGGACGCGCATGCCCGTTTGGTTCGCGTACAGGCGCTCCACCCAGCCTTCGAAGCGGGGCGCGATCGCGTACTGCCGGGTCTCGTCGACCTCGACCGTGCCGCTGGTGCGCACGGTGGCGGCCAGGGCCCCCCGCTTGACCGCTTCGGTGCGCACGCCCAGCGCCTGCACCTTGTCCGGCGGCAGCACCACCGTGCCCGGTGCCGCCGGCGGTGCATCGTCGGCATAGACCGGGACGTAGTCCATACCCATCGAGTCCTTCTTGGGCACTGGCGAGGTGTCCGGAAGGCCCATGGGATTGCGGTAATAGAGCACCTTGCGTTCCGCGGCCGGCGCCTCGGCGGACGTGGTTGCGGTCGTGGAATCGTTCGTGGCGCGGCCGGCCACCCATCCGACGGTGAGAGCGGCGAGTGCGACGCCGATGGCGAGCGACAGGGTCTGGACACGGGTCATCGGATATCTCCTTCGATGGCGCGCACGGCGGCGGCGCCCAACAGTTCGTCACGCAGTGCATCGACCCGTGCGAGGTCGGCGCCCTGCCATTGATTGAGTGCTTCCAGCAGCGTCCCGAAGTCGACTTCGCCGACCTGGTAGCTGGCCAGCGCGGACTGCCAGGTGGCGTCGGCCTGCGGCAGCAGCGTGTTCTCGATCAGTTGCCGGCGTTCGCGTGCGCTCGTCCACCGCGCCCAGGCGGAGGCGCCGCGTTCCTCCACGGCCCGCAGCGTGGCGTCCATGCGCGCCAGCGCCGCGTCTTCGAGCAGGCGCGATTCGCGCTCGCGCTCGCGGCGTGCACGCTGCTGGAACGGGATCTCGACCTCCAGCATCAGCTCGGTGCTTTCGATGCCGTTGCCGAGCTGCATCGCACCCACGCCCACGGTGATGTCCGGGAACCGGTTGCGACGCTCCAACACCACGTTCGTGCGCGCGGCTTCGGCGCGGGCCTGCTGTGAGCGGACCGCGGGGTGCGCGTCGGCGCCATCCAATGCTTCGGCCAGGGAGGCACTTTGAACGACTAGGCGCGGCGCCTCATCGGGGGTCGCCAGCGGTGAATCGGACCGGCGCCCCAGCACCGCGTTCAAGGTGGCGGCCGCCTCCTGCTTGGCCGCGAGGCGTTCGATCCGCTCGCGCTGCAGGCTGGTCTGCTCGACCTGGGCGCGGATGGCATCCTGCTGCGCCGCGCGGCCCAGGGCGTAGCGCACGCCGGCCATCTCTTCGACTTGGCGGAGCAGGGCGATGCGGCGATCGAGCACGGCCACGGCCTGATCGGCATGCCAGTAGCGTGCGTAGGCCGCCTCGGCATCGGACAGCAGGTCGCGCGCCGTGGTGATGCGGTCTAGCCCGACCGCGACCGCGTCCTGGGTGGCCGCGGTCCGCGCCAAGCCGCGCTTGCCCCAGAGCGGGAAGCGCTGGCGCAGCGCGTAGTCGACTTCGCGGTCGGCACCGGCGCTGCGCCAGGGCTTGTCCGGATCCAGGCCGCGGAATCCAACGGAAGCCATCGGGTCGGGCAGGGCGCCCGCCGGCAGAATCCGTGCTTCGGCGGCCTGGGCCTCGAAGTCCAGTGCCCGCAGCTCGGGGTTGTGTTCGAGGACCCAGGCGCGGATCGACTCGAGGCTGTGCCCTGGGACGGGTTCGGTTGCGGTAACGGGCAGCGCCAGCATCCACAAGGCGCCGGCGAGCACGCAGGCAGGCAGGTGCCAGAGTGGTGGTCGACGGCGGAACAGAGGGCGGGGTCGCAGGCGCCTGGCCTGCAGTCGGTCGAACAGGGATGCCATATCAGTGTCCTTTGGCCGACGCGACGGAAGTCGCTCGGACGAGGGCAGGAACACATGCCGTGACGCAGCCACGGCGCGAACGCACAGGACTGCGCCGCACAGACGTGCGGAGCAGTCAGCGTCCGGGCATCAGATGAGCAGAAGCGCCGCTGGATGGGCGGTAGGTCGGTGCCAGGCGGGCCTGGGCGGTGAATCCACCCATGTGGCCGTGACACTTGGTGAAGCATCCGCAATCGCGGCGATCGCAAGCCAGGAGAGCCATGCTTCGGCCAGCAGCGGCGGAATCGAAGGGATGCGCCCACTGTCCGCCGAGAGGTCACCCTCGGTGCAGTGCGCGTCGCACAGTGCCTTACTCGCCGAGGGGAGCTCCGCCTCGCAGCCGTGGCCATGGTCGTGCCGGGTGTCGGTGGCAGCAGCGACAAACGCCGCCGGCGTGCCTGGGAGATCCAGGCAGTCGCCATGGCCCGCGAGCACAAGCTGGGACCAGAGCAGCGCCGCCATCGCGAGGAGGACGGTGCGCCGGAACCAATTCCGATGGCGGATGCGGACCATGACGTGAGCTTACCTCTTACCGGGACAGACGCAATTGATCCAAGTCAATCCTTGGCCAAGCCCAAGGGCGGGTCCGGCGGCGACTTGGCAGGACTAAGTGCATTGGCCACCACCGATACCGAACTCAGGCTCATTGCCAGCGCCGCCACCATCGGAGCCATAAAAAGACAAAGGCGTGGTTGGAAGAGTGCACGCGTAAGCCGCCATTGCCACCTGTTGGAACAGGAGGCACAGCAGGACCGCGAGGGCGATCCGTAAGCGGTGGCGGCTGCGAAAATGCATGATCAGGATGTTACTCCGTCATTTAGCCCAAAGCGTCGGCAAATACTTGGAATTCATGCCAGTACTTGACACTGATCGAGCCGAACCGGCGTACTCACTCGGTGCTGCGCTGTTCCAGATCCGCGATCAGCGCCTCCATCTCCCGGATCTCTCGGCGTTGGGCGGCAATGATCTCATCGGCCAGTTCACGCACCCGTGGGTCGGAAATGTTGGCCCGTTCGCTCGTCATGATCGCAATGGAGTGATGCGGAATCATCGCTCGCATATACGACACGTCCTGGACGGTTGCCTGACTGCGCATCAGCCACAACGCCCCGGCAAACACCAACGCGCAACCGAGCAGGATTCCCGTGTTGAGCTTCCTGTTCTGGTACATGCCCAGCATGAAGAGCAGCATGATCACGCCCATGGTGGCGCCCATGACAAAAGCCATGTACACGCGGGTTTCGCTGAAAGAGACGTGATCGAGTTGGTAGGTATTGAGGTACATCAACCCGAACATGACCACCGTCGAGGTGGCGATCATGAGCCCGAACCTGGCGTACTTCGGCATGGCGGTTTCTCCTTTCTACGTGGTCGTACTAGGTGGCGGATGTTGTTTCGCGGGGAGGGTTGGAGTCGCTGGCGCCCCGGAGTGGCGAGCGGGAGAGCCGCAGCGCATTGCCGACCACCGAGACCGAGCTCAGGCTCATCGCCAGCGCCGCGATCATCGGGCTCAGCAGCAGCCCGAACACCGGGTACAACACGCCAGCGGCGATCGGCACGCCAAGCGCGTTGTACAGAAACGCGAAGGTCAGGTTCTGCTTCATGTTGGACACGGTCGATTCCGAGATCATCCGCGCGCGCATGATTCCTCGCAGATCGCCCTTGACCAGGGTCACCTGGGCACTGGACATCGCGACGTCCGTACCGGTGCCCATCGCAATACCGACGTCGGCCGCGGCCAGCGCCGGCGCATCGTTGATGCCGTCTCCGGCCATCGCCACCCGGTGTCCTTCGCTCTTGAGGCGCTGCACGAGGTCGGCCTTGTCCTGCGGCCGCACTTCTCCATGCACCTCGTCAAGGCCGAGTTCCGCGGCCACCGCGCGGGCGGTGGTGAGCCCATCGCCAGTAGCCATGATGATTCGCACGCCGGCCGCCTGCAGTTCTCGGATCGCTGCAGCGGTGGACGGCTTGATGGGGTCCGCCACGGCAATGACACCGGCAAGCCGCCCGTCCGCCGCCAGGAACATGGCGCTCGCGCCCTCGCCACGGAGCCGTTCGGCGACGTCGACGTGGCGCTCGACATCGGCACCGATCTCCTGCATCAGCGCGGTATTGCCCAGCACGAGATCCTGGCCGGCGACCCTGCCACGCACGCCCATGCCGGTGACGGAGTCGAATCCCTCGACGTTATCGAGGCGCAGGTCCCGACGCCGCGCTTCGGCGACAATCGCATCCGCCAGCGGATGCTCGCTGCCCTGGTCGAGGCTCGCGGCGAGCTGCAGCACTTGCTCGTCCCGGTAGCCCTCGAAAGCCACCACCTCCTTGAAGGTAGGCCGGCCTTCGGTCAGGGTGCCGGTCTTGTCCACGATCAACGTGTCGATCTGGCGCATCTGCTCGATTGCTTCGGCATCGCGGAACAGCACGCCTGCCTGCGCCGCCCGCCCGGTGGCGACCATGATCGACATCGGTGTCGCAAGCCCAAGAGCGCACGGGCAGGCGATGATCAGCACCGAGACCGCGTTGAGCACTGCGAATGTCCACGCCGGTGCCGGGCCAAACAGGCCCCAGACGAAGAACGTGAGCACCGCCGCGGCCAGCACGGCCAGGACAAACCAGAAGGCGACCTTGTCGGCCATGCGTTGCATCGGCGCGCGCGAGCGTTGCGCCTGCGCGACCAGTTGCACGATCTGCGACAGCACCGTATCCGACCCGACCTTGCCGGCACGGATGACCAGCGCGCCGGTGCCGTTCTGGGTGGCACCGATGACGCTGGCGCCTACCGTCTTCTCGACCGGGATCGGCTCGCCCGTCAACATCGATTCGTCGACGCTGGAGCGTCCTTCGATCACCTCGCCATCGACCGGCACCTTCTCGCCTGGGCGGACGCGCAGGCGGTCGCCGACGTGGACGTGGGTCAGCGGGATGTCCTCTTCGGAGCCATCGTCGTTGAGTCGTCGGGCCTCCTTCGGCGCAAGGCCGAGCAACCCCTTGATTGCGGCGGAAGTCTTGGAGCGTGCGCGCAACTCGAGGATCTGCCCGAGCAACGTCAGCGACACGATCACGGCTGCGGCCTCGAAGTACACGCCGACGCGTCCATGCTCCCGGAACGAGGCGGGAAACAGGTCTGGTGCGACCGTCGCCACCACGCTGTAGCCGAATGCCGCCGCCACGCCGATCCCGATGAGCGTGAACATGTTCGGGCTGCGGTTGCGGATGGACTGGACGCAACGGACGAAGAATGGCCATCCGGCCCACAGTACGACCGGAGTGCTCAGGACCAGTTCGACCCACGTCTGGGTGCCCATGGGCAGCGGCAGGACCTCCTGGCCGAACAGGTCCAGCCGCGGCAGGTAGCGGCCAAACATCGCCAGGACCAGCGTCGCCAGCGTCAGTGGCAACGTCCACCAGAAGCGTCGCGAGAAGTCGCGGAGCTCGGGGTTGTCTTCGTCCTCCAGGCTGGGCATTTCAGGCTCGAGCGCCATGCCGCAGATCGGGCAGTTCCCGGGACCTTGCTGCCTGATCTCCGGGTGCATCGGGCAGGTGTAGGTGGCGGTCGCGTCGACCGGAGGAGCCTGTTGCGGCGTGAGGTAGCGTTCGGGATCAGCGGTGAACTTCTCGCGGCATCGGCCGGAACAGAAGTGGAACTGCGACCCGTTGTGTGTTGCGTGGTGCGGCGTCGTTTGCGGGTCCACCTGCATCCCGCACACAGGATCGACGGCCAAGTTCGTCGGCTTCGGCTCTGCGGCACCGCCGTGATCGCCAGCGTTCGGCTGCTCATGGCCATGGGAGTGCGTCGATGCGTTCATGCAGGACCTCGTTCAACGGAAGAGTGTGGTCGGTCGCGAGCGCGCCATGCCGAAAACGATGGCTTGGCTTGAACCCGGAGCCAGGTCTCAACCCTTGCGAAGGGCCCGCCCTTGCGGGCCGACCCTCCGCGGTGGGTCAGGCAGCGGCCGCCATGGCAGCGCAGCTTTCGGCACACCGTCGACAGATGTCGGCGCAGCGCTTCATCTGCGCGTCGTCACCCATGGACTCGCAGTCCGCCGCGCACTGGCGGCAGATCTCGGCACAGGCGCCGCAGATGACGTTGTGCACGCTGGAGCCGCGCAACATCGCGTCGGCGCTGGTCGCGCAAATGTCGGCGCAGGTGGCCATCAGGCTGATGTGTTCTGGTGCCGCGTGTGCGCCTCCTTTGGTCAGGCAGTAGTTGATGGTCTCCAGGCAGATCGCATGGCACTGGACACAGTTGTCAATGCAATCGTTCATCGCCTGAGGCCGATCAGCAGCGGAATGGTGAGTCATGTGATGCTCCTTCTTCCAAGCGGGCATAAAATCGGCGTGCCCGCATCACCGCCCCCTATTGCGCGGATCTGTCAGTGCTGTGCGAACGGTTCGGTCGTACCATCGCGATTGACGATCTCAACCGTGTAGGGCTCCTGGCGCCCGTCGGGCATCTCCATTCCCGGGGAGCCCATCGGCATGCCGGGAAGCACCAGGCCAATTGCGTCCGGCTTCTCCTCCAGCAACCGCTTGATGTCTGTGGCCGGCACATGGCCTTCGATCATGTAGCCGGCGATCTCCGCGGTATGGCATGAGCCCTTGCCATAGGGAACGCCCAACCGTTCTTTGACGGGCTGCAGGTTGTCGGCTTCGCGCACCTCGACTGCGAACCCGGCCTGCCGCACGTGCTCCACCCATGAACCGCAGCAGCCACAACTTGGGCTCTTGTGCACGATCATCAGCGGCAAGCCCATGGCGTTGTTCACGGAAGCGGGTGCCCGCTGGGCTGCCGCTTCGATCGCTGGTGGAGCTGCCGATGGCGCCGCCGATGGCGCTTGGGCACAGGCGCCCAGGGTCGCGAAGGCAATCGCCAACCCCGCATTACGCAGAAATAGACGCGTTTTCATGGGTCCTCCGGCTTTCAACGCTTGGTCCGTGACGACCAATGGATGTGGGCGATCCGCCAGCCCTCCGGTGTCTGCCGGAGCACCATGGTCTCGGCGCTGAGCAGCACCAGGGGTTTGCCGTCCTTCTTGGCGTGTAGTTCGCTCTCGCTGCCGATCCAGACGAGGTCGCCGGCAGTGCGTGCACGGCGCCGCAGCAACTGGCGGTGGGTTCCCTCCAGGAACTTTGCGTCACTGATGGCGTGGTGGCCGAGGTACTCGTCGCGGCTGCGTTCGGCCCCGCCCGATTCCAGGATCAGTACGTCCCGGGCGAGCAGCTCTTCCACTGTTTTCAGGTCGCCGCTGGCCAGGGCATCGCTGAACCGTTCGGCGACCGCCACGGCCGCTCCGGCCTGGGCAGGCACGTCGATCTGCGGCTGGTCCGCCGCTGCCGGGTGGTGCGCGTGCGAAGCCGCATCGGGCGCGGTCTGGGCGGACACGGTGCTGATTCCGCCCGCGGCGAGGATCAGGACCAGAAAGGTTGCGACAGATTTCATGTTCATAGCTCCGTGATCAGTGTTCGTGGTCGTGGCCGTCGTCGGCCGGATTCGTTTGCGGTGCAGGGTGTGATTCGACGGTTCCGTCGGCATGGCGGTGCTCGACCATCCGCGGTTGCGCCTCGGGCTCGTGGTGATCGGCAGCCGTGCCCGGCGGATGTGCGTGCGGCGCCTGGCCGCCATCGCCGTGGTGGTCATCCATGCCGGTCTGCGGTTTGGCCGCCGCGTCATCATGGGGCGGCGTGCCTGGTGGATGCACATGGCCCCCGGAACCATCAGCCGCTGCGGCGCCTGCCGCTGGATCGTCATGATGGTTCGCCGCGGCGCCTTCCCCATGAGGATGTGGCTGGGTCTCCCCGCCGCCGTGCGAATGCCCGCCGCTGCTGTCGACTATGGCCTGGTACCCGGCTTCGTCGAGCGTCGGCAGCACCTGGAGGAACGCGGCCATGTTCCAGATGTACTCGTCGGCCATGCTCTCGCCCCAAGCCGGCATGCCCGATGCCTTGATGCCGTGCTTGATGACCCAGAACGCTTCGGCGGCGTCGACCATGTGCCGGGTCAGGTTCGGCGGGGCGGGGTACAAACCCCGGCTCAACTCGGTATCCGGCATCCCCGGTGCCAGATGGCAGCCGCCGCACATGGCGGCATAGTTGCCCGAGCCCTGGACGATCCGCGCCGGATCCTCCAGGTTTGGCACCTGCAGCTCCTTGGCCCGGACCTTGATCGAGCGTTCGCGCAGCGTTTCGAGTGCCGAGTAGACCGGTCCCGTGTGCGGGTCGTCGGCGCCGATGTTGTACAGCCCCGACCAGACGAAGCCCGCCATCGCCAGCACGGCGATGAACGACAGTCCGACCAGCACGATCAGAGTTTTGCGTTTTACGAATGCCATGGTGGTGGTCTCCCCTAGAACCAGATGCGGATGCCGGCAACAATGCGCGTGTCCTCTATGTCGTCGGACTGTTCGCGCCGGTAGTCAGCAGTGCCGCCGTAAGCGCGTTCCCACACCACACCGATATAGGGCGCAAACTGGCGGTGGAACTCGTAACGCAGGCGGAAGCCCGCTTCCAGCGTGCTCAGGCCGCTGCCGATGCCGCGCTCCGGATCGTCCTGGCCCCATGCTTCGGCTCCGACCAGCCATTGGCCGATCAGCCGGTTGGTGAACAGCGTCTCGTACTCGGCTTCCAGCCCGAGCCCGGTCTGGCCCGACTCGCCCAAGTAGGCCGTGGCATCGACCTCGAACTTGTACGGCGCCACGCCCATGACGCCGACGGCAGCGAAGGTCGGCGATGGCCCCTCGCCAAAGTCGTGGCGGACGCCCGCGACGAGGTCCCACCAGCGTGCGATCGCGCGGCCGTACAGGACCTCGACATCGGCGGACTCATTGGTGCCGCCCACGCGCTCGCCTTCGCTGCGCAGCCACAGGCGATTCAGGTCGGTGCCTATCCAGGCGAGCGCCTCCCAGCCCACGCCTGTGCCTTCGTCGTCGGCATCCCAGGTCTCCAGCCGGTCGAGCAGCCAGTACGAATGAATCGCCGTGTCGTGGACGGCGTGGCCACCGACGTCCGGGAACGCAGCAGCGCGGTCACCGGGTGTGACCGGCGGAATCGGGTCGCGCGGTGCCGCGGTTGCGGGCAGGTCCTCATCCACAACGGTGCCGTGGCCCATGGCGGCGTGATCCACCGGTTCGGCCGGCGGAGCAGCCGTTGGCATGTGATGTCCTGCATGGGGATCGGCCGGTTCATCCGTTGCAGAGGCCGACTCGGCAGGCGCATGCACCGAGTGATCGACCGACGGTTCCTGCTGCGCGGGCTTGGCAGGCGGCGGCATGTGGTGGCTGGCATGCGGATCCTGCGGCGCCGGCGTCTCCTGCACTGGCGCGGCGGGCTCGACCGGGTGGTGCATGGAATGATCGACTTCCTGGCCCCAGGCGGGCGCGGCGCCCAGTGACAGCAGAACTGCCGCTGCCATGAGGGCAGTGCGTGGGTCGTGAGTGGACAGGTTCATGGCATTCACTCCTTCACCTGAACTTCCCGGAACATGCCGGCTTCCATGTGGTAGAGCAGATGGCAGTGGTAGGCCCAGCGGCCGAGCGCGTCGGCACGCACGCGGTAGCTGCGCTTGGTACCCGGCGGCATGTCGATGGTGTGCTTGCGCACTTGGAAGTTGCCGTCGGCGTCCTCCAGGTCGCTCCACATACCGTGCAGGTGGATCGGATGGGTCATCATCGTGTCGTTGACCAGGACGATGCGCATGCGCTCGCCGTAATTGAGCCGGAGCGGCTCGGCGTCGGAGAACTTCATGCCGTCAAACGACCACGCAAAACGCTCCATGTGGCCGGTGAGGTGCAACTCGACGGTGCGACCGGGCTCGCGGCCGTCCGGGTCGCGGAAAGTGCTGCGCAGGTCGGCGTAGGTCAGCACCCGACGTCCGTTGTCACGCAGGCCGATGCCGGGGTCATCGAGCTTCGGCGCGGGGTTCATGGTCTGCATGTCGACCAGCGGATTACCCTCCTCGCTGGCGGGGTGCTGCTGCATGCCGGCTGCGCCGTGGTCCATCGTCGCCATCGGGCCAGGCTTCATTGACGACGTGCCGTGCTGGCTGTGGTCCATGCCGGCGTGCTGCGTCCCGGCCATCGCGCCGGCTGACGACATCGCGGCCATGTCGTGGCCCGTGGCTCCGTGGTCCATGCCGCCCATCATTCCGTGCCCCATGTCATCCATGGTCAGGATCGGCTTGGGGTCCACCGACGGCACCGGCGCGCGCAGGCCTTCGCGCACCGCCAAGGTGCCACTGACATAGCCGGTGCGGCCCAGATCCTGCGCAAAGATGGTGAAGGCATCCTGCCCGCTGGGTTCGACGATCACGTCGAAGGTCTCGGCGGTGGCAATGCGGAACTCGTCGACGCTGACGGGATGCACGTACTGTCCATCGGCCGCAACCACCGTCATCTTCAGCCCGGGGATACGCACGTCGAAATGGGTCATCGACGATCCGTTGATAAAGCGCAAGCGGACCTTCTCGCCGGACCGGAACAGGCCGGTCCAGTTGCCCAGGGAAGTGGTTCCATTCATCAGGTAGGTGTAGGTGTTGCCGTTAACGTCCGACAGGTCGGTCGGCGTCATCCTCATCTCGCCCCACATCTTCCGGTTCTGGAGTGTGGCCGTGAGCCCATGCTGCTGGACGTCTTCGAAGAAGTCGCCAACGGTCTGTTTGGCGTAGTTGTCGAAATCGGACATCTTCTTGAGCCGGGCGAACAAGTAGGTCGGATCAAGATCAGTCCAGTCGGTCAGCATGACCACGTAGTCGCGGTCGTAGGCGAAAGGCTCCGGCTCGAGGGGCTCGATCACAAGCGGCCCATACAGACCGGCCTGCTCCTGGAACGCAGTGTGGCTGTGGTACCAGTAGGTGCCGCCCTGCACGACGTTGAAGCGATAGTGGTAGGTCTCGCCACGATCGATGCCGTCGAAGCTCAGCCCCGGCACACCGTCCATGTTGGCCGGCAGCAGAATTCCGTGCCAATGGATCGAGGTTGAATGGCCGTGGATCGAGTTGGGCGGTAGCGCGTTCCTGACCCGCAGGTTCACCGTGGTGCCTTCGCGCCAGCGCAGCAGCGGCGCAGGAACGGAACCGTTGACCGTGATCGCGGTCCGCGTTGCGCCGGTGAAGTTCATCGGCGTCTCACCGATGGTCAGGTCGAACTCGGTGCCCGACAGGATGTTGGGCACGCCTTGGGCATTGACCGCCCAGCTGTAGCGGGGCCAGAACCCCAAGGCGGCGACGGCACCGCCAGCGGCCAAGCCCTGCACGAAGCGGCGGCGCGACGGCGCAAGCAGCCCACCGGCGACCCGGTCGAAAGAATCGGATGACATGGAAGCTCCGTAAAGCGTCAGAGGGCTCGCGCGAATTGCGAGCGGATGCCTCGCCTGCCATGGAGATGGGCAGGCGGAAACGCGCCAGTAAGGCGCAGCAGGACGCTTAGCCGATCGGAGGTCGGATCAGGTGAGGCAGTGCAGGAGACGCATGGGCCGAGTACATCGGCCGGACGCTATCGGTGTGCTCGGGCACCGTGGCATTTAAAACGACCGCGACCACCGCGGCTTGGCAGTGATGCATGCAAGCACAGCGGCATTCACCCGTCTGGCAGCAGTCGCCAGGCGACTGCTGTTCTTCCCCTCCAGGAGAGCCTCCGCCATGAGCATGCCCCTCGAGGGGAGCCGAGCCTTCGGTGGGCTGGCCATGGCAGGGCTTCTTGGACTCTGCAGCCGACTGCGAGGCAGAATCTGCCGGGGTGTCCGAAATGCCCGCCGTGGAGTGGTTCGCGTGCATTGACGCCACTGCCACGCCCATGCCGTCGACCAACAAGGCGACAATCAAGAACAGCTGCAACAGGATGGAGCGGGCAGGCATGCCGCAAGTATACCGATGGCCGTAAAGCCCAGGTGAGTGGCGTGCAAGCGACAGGTACTTAGTATCGGCGGCGGGGTACAGCGCGCCCCGCATGAAAATGGTCCCATTGACCTCCTGACGCTTGGCTCCATTTTTAACTATGAGAATCATCGACTTAGGTCGCCTCCGTGCACGTTCACGCAGAGCCGCCATACGCGAAGCCCAACGCGGAATGAGTCTTGGCGTGCAGCGCCGATTACGGAGACGGCTTTCGGCTCCCGGTAGACCGCGCCGTACGGGTGCAGTCGCTAGAGTAGGCGGCTGCTGGTCAGCAGCCAGGAAGCGTTGGGCGGCAAACCGCCGAACGCCCTATCGCACCTGTTGCAAGTCGGCTATGCCAAGTGCGGGTTGAACGGGGGCAGCAGGGTCACACGTGGTAAGTTGAGGTCGAAGCTAGCGACGCAGCACTGGGCTGCTCGTGTGCGTTGACCAAGGCCCGCGCGAGCATCCCGGCCCCGCCCCAGACCAGCTGAGATGTGAACGCGTGGGGCGTGGTCTTGGTCTGGCTCCAAGCCGTCTCATTGGCGACCTGTTCCTGGGTAATGGCGTCGTTGATGAGAAGCAGCTTCAGGAAATCTCGACGCGGCTGCTCCAGTCGCTCGGGATGCTCTAGAAAGGGGTGGGGACGTCGCAAGTTTCACACGCATGAGTCGATATCTCCTGTGGGCTCTAGTACTAAATTGGGCCGAGCCACGAAGTGGCTTCGGGTCGAATGAACTGTTAGGCCGCGCGCCGAGTTGTACGGCGTGCGGCCACTGACCAAAAGAACAGCAACATTTCGAGGGCCAAATAGACAACACCGAGACCTGCAAGTGTGAGCCAGCCACTCGCCCGGGTTGGGCCGCAATACGCCCCCGTGAGGCAATGGAACAAGCGGGCCACAAGCTTGAATTCCATGCCAACAGCGACCGCGAACAGCACACCCAGTACCAGGTACAGCGCCTTTGCTGCGGAGCAAGAGTGCCATGGTGGCCGAACAGCATTTGGCCGGAACAACAGCCAAGCTCTAAGCGGAATGAGCGTTATAGCTGTTAGACCCACGAAGCCAAACGCATAAATCAAGATGGGAATAAAAGTCGCCATAGCAGCCTAAGACCGACTCGCGTGGCCACGTCCGCTTCGAATCGGTAGCTCACCTG
>NZ_JAJUWY010000015.1 GCF_021390425.1 Lysobacter sp. GX 14042
CGAACGTAGCCGGTGCCTTGGATGATTAGCTCAAAGAAGACCTAACAGGATGCGACCGACAACGCGGGCAATTCCTCCAACAGCTTCCCCAGCGATTTCCCCGAGTGGCATGGTTGTCCTGTAAGCGGCCTAACACCAGAATTAAGCCGTGCCGCGAAGCGGCATCGGCTTGAATGAATTGTTAGGTGCCAGCCAGTTAAAGTGCAACATAAGCCTCCTCTTTGACCCTCGTGCCGTCCGGGTTGGTCCAAGACAAGACAGCGTTGTACGCGCTGGGGCTGCTGAGATGTATGGCGGCGATTAGCGTGATGGACGATCCGGGCATGAGGCGCTTTGCCGGGAATTTCTCGGCGTACTCGGAAGCAATGATGGGGTTATCCTCCGGCCTTTGGAGCAGCAACTCAATCTCTGCGTCGCGCGCCTCAGCCTCACCAACATTTGTGAGGCGGAAGCGATAGTTCTTGCCATCGCGGAAGAGATCAAGCGACAGACGGGCTACGCTCCTGCCACGCTCTTCGCGGAGAAGTAGCTCCAACTGCTTCTCCGCTAGCTTTGCCGTCGCTCGCTGGAGGTCGTTAGCCTCGCGTTGGAGTTTTCTCTGCCCGTTCCAAGCGATGATGCTGACTAGAACAGCGAAGCATGCGATTGCTGTTGCAAGCAGCTCGTACTGCGACATAGCTCCCCCTGGCACCTAACACTTAGTAGATGTAAAAATTCGAGTATAAACACCGGGCACGCGGGGCCCTGAGAGACTCCCGGCCACGGAAAACCTCCACCAGATCAGCCACTTGCTTCGCCCCTCTTCGGCCGCCCCCGCAGCCAGCCCCCCGGCGATTGTGCAGCTTTTGGGGTGCTATGTCTTATCACCCAAAAAATCGGGTGATATCCGCCAGATCCACTCCCCGCGTCCTCCACTCTGGCCTTCCCCCAGCCCCCATGCTCCAATACGCCCCGAAGCGGGGGTACCGCGCGCCACATCTGGCGCCCGGTTGAGACACACCCTTCGAACCTGACGCGGTTGATACCGCCGTAGGGAAGCTTCGCGTGGCCACCGGTACGCCCGGGGTCCGTGCGCTCCTGCTTCGTGCGTCCGCAATTGCGGTCATCCTCTTCGAAGCGGGACCACGCCATGAATGCAGTGACCTCCGATCTGGCCCGTCAGGCCGACCAGCTTTCCTCCGATGTCGTCCGCCCGATCCCGGGCTCGCGCAAGATCCACGTCGCCGGTTCACGCCCGGACCTGCGGGTGGCGATGCGCGAGGTGGTGCTCGAGCGCACGCCGACCTTGTTCGGCGGCGAGGACAATCCACCGCTGGCCGTCTACGACACTTCCGGCCCGTATACCGACCCGGACGTGGCCATCGACCTCAACCGTGGGCTCGCACCGCTGCGTGCACAGTGGATTGCCGAGCGCGGCGACACGGTCGAGTTGGATGGACCCACCTCCGACTTCGGCCGGCAGCGCGATGCGGATCCCAGGCTGGACGCGATCCGCTTCAGCAACCGCCCGCGCCCGCGCCGTGCCGCGCCCGGCACCAACGTCACCCAGATGCACTACGCCCGTCGGGGCATCATCACGCCGGAGATGGAGTACATCGCCATCCGCGAGAACCAGCGCCTGGACGCGCTGGCCGACGCAGGCCTGCTGGCCCAGCACCCGGGGCAGTCCTTCGGCGCCTCGATCCCGATGCGCATTACCCCGGAGTTCGTGCGCGACGAGGTCGCCCGCGGGCGCGCCATCATCCCGTGCAACATCAACCATCCCGAGAGCGAGCCGATGATCATCGGCCGCAACTTCCTGACCAAGGTGAACGCCAACATCGGCAACTCCGCCGTCAGTTCCGGCATCGCCGAGGAGGTCGAGAAGCTGGTCTGGGCGATCCGCTGGGGTGCGGACAACGTCATGGACCTGTCCACCGGCAGGCACATCCACGAGACGCGCGAGTGGATCCTGCGCAACTCGCCGGTGCCGGTCGGCACGGTGCCGATCTACCAGGCGCTGGAGAAGGTCGGCGGCGTCGCCGAGGCGCTGACCTGGGAGGTGTTCCGCGACACGCTGATCGAGCAGGCCGAGCAGGGCGTGGACTATTTCACCATCCACGCCGGCGTGCTGCTGCGCTATGTGCCGCTGACCGCCAAACGCGTTACCGGCATCGTCAGCCGCGGCGGCTCGATCATGGCCAAGTGGTGCCTGGCCCACCACCGCGAGAGCTTCCTTTACGAGCACTTCGAGGAGATCTGCGAAATCATGAAGGCCTACGACGTGGCTTTCAGCCTGGGCGACGGCCTGCGCCCGGGCTCGATCGCCGACGCCAACGACGCGGCCCAGTTCGCCGAACTCGAGACCCTGGGCGAGCTGACGCAGATCGCCTGGAAGCACGACGTGCAGACCATGGTCGAGGGCCCCGGCCACGTGCCCATGCACCTGATCAGGGAGAACATGGACAAGCAGCTGGCCGAGTGCGGCGAGGCGCCGTTCTACACCCTCGGGCCGTTGACCACCGACATCGCGCCCGGCTACGACCACATCACCAGCGCCATCGGCGCGGCGCTGATCGGCTGGTACGGCACGGCGATGCTTTGCTACGTCACGCCCAAGGAGCACCTGGGCCTGCCCAACAAGAACGACGTGCGCGAAGGGCTGATGGCCTACCGGATCGCCGCCCACGCCGCCGACCTGGCCAAGGGCCACCCTGGTGCGCAGGCGCGCGACAACGCGCTGTCGAAGGCGCGCTTCGAGTTCCGCTGGCAGGACCAGTTCAATCTGGGCCTGGACCCGGAGCGGGCCATGGAATACCACGACGAGACCATGCCCAAGGAGGCGCACAAGAGCGCGCACTTCTGCTCGATGTGCGGCCCGAAGTTCTGCTCGATGCGGATCAGCCAGGACGTGCGTGACTACGCCGCGGAGAATGGCCTGAACGACGCCGCCGCGCTGGAAGAGGGCATGAAGGCCAAGGCGGAGGAATTCCGCGCCACCGGCGCCGACGTCTACAACCCCCTGTAAGGCGCAATAGCCACCACCAGGCGCCGTATTGCGCCGAATCGGCACCGGCAGCGCCAGCCCCCTCCCCGAACGATGGAGGCGGACGGGGAGGGTGTTGCCGGGGCCGGAGGTTTTCGGCGCAATACGCCGGCCGGGGCCGGCTGTTGCGCCCTGCGGGCGTCAGGCTTTCAGGCGGCCCGCCAGGCCCTCGAGCCAGGCGCGCCAGGTCTGGCCATCCCGGGTCGGGTCGTATTCGCTGCCGAGTGCCTGCACGCGGGCGCCCAGTGCGGGCTCGTCATGGCCGCCGGCCAGCAGCAATTCGAGTTCGCGGCGGGTGCTCGCCACCAGCTCGGGCTTCTCGCTGTCGCGGTAGTACTCGGCCACCGCCCCGGGGGTGTCGTGCTCCATCGCCCAGTCCTGGTGGAAGTAGGCGGACAGGAAGTTCTGCAGTCCGGGGTATTCGCTCATACAGGTCACGGTGCGGTCGGGTATCCGGTGACGATTCTAAAGCCGATGTCCTCGATCCGGTCCGAGCGCTCCAGCACCAGCTTCACCGAGTACACGTCCCCGGCCTGGCTGTCGCCACGCTCCACCGAGATGCCGGTGCGCGAGTCGAAGCTGGCGTCGATCACCAGGCGGTTGCCGCCGGCACCGTCCAGCCAGGCGTCGACCCCGTCCTGGTTCGCCATCAGGGTCTCGGCGACCAGGCGCTCGGCCTCGGGCAGGTCGATGAAGCTGGAGGCGGCGCTGATGTTGTCGCGGTTGACCCGGTCGACCAGCCACTGCTCGCTCTTGCCGACGTGGCGGTCGATCAGGTGGCCGCCGGCGTCCTCGTGGGCGATCAGGCCGCCGCCGGGCACCTCGGGAGCATCCGGTGTGTCGACCGCGCCGAGCAGGGCATCGAGATCGCCGATCGTGGCCTCGACGGCTTCGCGGTCGGTGAACGACAGCGAATCGGCCGGCAGCTGCTGCAGCGCGCTGCGGACCTCCCCCAACAGCGGCATGAGCTGCTCGGCGAACACCGGGCTGCGCTCGGCCAGGGTGATCGCCTCGCCGGTGGACTCGAGGAACCCGCCCAGTTCGCCGTCGGCGGCGAGCTGTTCGAGGTGCGAGGGCAGGTCGATGCCGCCACGGCTGGCGGCGGTGGACAGGGACAGCGCGTCGAATGCGCCAGCGGCCTGGAACAGGTGGCTGGCCGGTGCCTGTTGCAGCATCGACAGGCCGGGTTGCAGGGAACCAAGGTCCATGGAGGGGCTCCGCGGGGAAAGGTCCGTGGAGTCTGGCCGCCAGGACGCGTGCCGGACATTGGCGCTTGCCCTAGGTGGCGCTGCCGCAATCCCGCTGAGTCCACCCTGAACACGCGGCACCGCCAAGCAGGCGCGCGGGGGCGGTTCTGGACTGTAATAGGGGCTTACAGGGGGAAAGGTCCGGCAGGCCGTTCCCGCACCGCGGGATTCCCACCGCAACCTTAGACGGCGGCGTACGCAACCCGCCAGCCGGCATGCGTCCGGGACGTGTGCCGGTTATGGCGTTGCGCACGCTGCAAGCGAGCAGCATGTCCGAGCGGCCAGACACCAGCACCAGCGCACCTGCAGAGCGACTGCGGGTCGGCGACTGCGTAGTCGACCTGCCGCTGCGCGAGGTCCACGCCCCCGGCGCCCGGCGCCCCCGGCGGATCACGCCCAAGGCGCTGGGGGTGTTGCGCGCGCTCGCCACCGAGCCGGGCCGGGTAGTGAGCCGGGAGAGCCTGCTGGCGCGGGTCTGGCCGGACACCTTCCCGACCGATGACGTGCTGACCCAAGCGGTGACCCAGCTGCGCAAGGCGTTCTCGGACGCAGGCGGCGCCCCCTATATCGAGACCATCGCCAAGGGGGGGTACCGGTTGCTGGCGCCGGTGGAGTGGCTCGCCGCGGAAGGACCATCCGCACACGCGGAGCCGGGGGGCGACGGCGTTCCCGCGGCGCTTGGCAAGCCTGGAACACCTGGTGCTGGCGCCCCGGCCAGCCGCGGCCGGCACTGGCTGCCGGCGATGCTGGCGATCAGCGCCGGGGTCCTCGTGCTGGTGCTTGGGGCGATCCTGCTCCTGCGCCCCGGACCTGAGCCGGAGTCGGAGCCGGCACCGGCTCCGCCGGAAACCGCCTCCGCAAGCCTGCCCATGGTGGTGGCGGAGCGCCCCTACACCCTGATCACCTCGGCTCCGGGTTTCGAGCTCAGCCCGACCCTGTCGCCCGACGCCTCGATGGTCGCCTACGCGGCGAGCCTGCCGGGCCGGCGCGGCACTGCGATCCTGGTCCAGACCACGGGGCAGTCCAGCCCGCGCCAGTTGACCCGGCCCGGCATCACCGAGGCGGACCGCAACCCGGAGTGGTCCCCCGACGGCCGGCAGATCGCCTACGTCCGGGTGGGCCCGGACGAGCGTTGCCGGATCATCCTGATGGCGGCCAGCGGCGCGGGCGCACGCTCGGTGGGGGACTGCAGTGACAGCATGTCCAAGGTGTTCGCCTGGGCGCCGGACGGACGCGGGCTGCTGTTCGGCAGCGCCGTTGCCGCGGCCGGCAACACCGGCATCCGCCGGCTGGACCTGGACAGTGGCCGCTGGCACCCGCTGGAGTACACGCGCTCGCCGACCGATGTGGATACCTTGCCGCGGACATCGCTGGACGGCGAGTGGATCGTCTTCGCGCGCAATGCCCAGCTCGGTGGGCTGTGGCGCGTGCCCGTGGGCGGCGGCACGGCCGAACCCCTGACCGCGGGCAACATCGAAGTGCGTGGCTGGGACTGGCAGGACCCGGGCACCGTGGTGTTCGCCGGGCGCGCCGGCGCGCGCGGGCGCCTGTACCGGCTGGAGCTGGGCAGCGGCGAGATCACCGACATGGGGGTGCCGGATGCGCATTCCCCGGTGGTGTCACAGGCCGCGGGCAAGCTGGCCTTCGTCAGGCGGCATCCGCAGTTCGGCATCTATGCCATCGACCGCGCCGGTGGCGTGGTGCCCGGCGGTGGTGGTCCCGCCGATGTGTCCACGCTCGGCGAGCCGGTGGACCGCGCCGCGCAGACCGCGATCCCGGGCTGGCCGGCCGAGCAGCTGTTCGCCTCCAGCGGCCGTGACATGCTGCCTTCGGTATCGCCTGACGGACGCCAGCTGGTGTTCACCTCCGACCGTTCCGGCAGCTATGAGCTGTGGTGGGGGCGGCTGGACTCGCCGGGTTCCCTGCGCCTGGTCGAGGGCGTCGATCCGCAGGCCCGCAGGTTGCCCGAATGGTCGCCCGACAGCCGCCGGGTGATGCTGGTCGGGCTGGACCGCAACGGTGCGCCGGGTGTCTACGAGGTCGTCGCCGCAAGCGGGCAGGTGGTGCGCCTGCCGGTGCCAGTCGAGGAACCGACCCAGGCGCTGTACCTGCCTGATCCGGATCGCGCGCTGGTCGGGATGCGCGAGGCGGGCGGCGAACTGCAGCTGGTCCTGTACGACCGCAGTGGCGCCGGCGACTGGCGCGAACTTGCCCGGCTGGGGGATGTTGGCCATGTCCGGGTGGATGCGCCGCGCGGGCGGATCCTGTTCACCCGGCAATCGGCGGACGGACTCTGGGCGGCCGCGCTGGACCTGTCGGCCGCAAGCGTCGTGCGGCTGGAAGAGCACGTGCCGACCCGGGCCCGCCGGCGCATGTGGGATGTCGACCAGGCCGGCCGGATCGCCTACATAGACCAGGGGCCGCATTGCCGGACGCGCCTGAGCTATATCGGCGATGGCCCCCTAGCGCCGCCGCGTTGCCTGGGCAGCGGCCGGCTGCCGGCAGCGAACGGGTTCAGCATCGCGGCCTCGGGCGAGGTGCTGTACCTGCCGCTGGCGGTCCGCGACGGGGCGGACATCGGTTTCATGGCGCTTTCCGGGGCGGATCCGTTACCCGAGCGTCGTTCGAGCCATCCGCACAACTGACTGAAACGTAAGGAAAAACTTCCTTCGGAAGTTTTTCGGCGCCAGATTCGGCAAGATTTCGCCACCATTTCCGCACAACTTCCGGACCGCCCTCCCGGCAGCCGCCATGGTCGGAACCATCACGTCTGACCGGATGGAGGGGAAATGGAACAGGTGCAATGGGCTGACCGCGGCCGACTGCTGCAGCCGGTGCCCGCCGGCGCCGAAACCCGCGTGGAGCCAATGGGCCTTTCACGCATGGGGGCGGCCCAGCCGTCGCCGGGGCTGTTTTCGTTCTGGATCCAGTTGCGCGGCAGTTCCTGGATCGAGGCGCGCGAAGGCCGCTTCCGCCTGCGGGCCGGTGAATGGATCGTGCTGGAACGCGATTCCCGCGCGCAACTGCAGGCGGACCGGCGCGGCGTGTGCGTGGGACTCGCCGTGGGCACCGCGGTGCTGGCGCAGCTGGTCCGTGGCGGCGCCGCTCCGCTGCACGTGGGGCAGGGGCGGATGTCGAGGGGCGACCTGCGCACCGTGGTCCGCCTGTGGCGGCGCGTGGCGGCGGCTCCGGTGGCCGATCCGGCCGTGCTGAGGCCGCTGTTGGCGCACATGGCGGCCCTGCAGGCCGAGTTGGCCGAGTGCCTGCCGCGCTGCCCCGGCCGTTCGCGCGGGCGCAAGCAGCAGGTGTTCAGCCGGCTGCAGCGTGCGCGCCTGTACCTGGAAGGCAACCGCGACCGGGTGGTGCGCATCGCCGAGCTGGCGGAGCTGACCAGCTTCTCCAGCTGGTACTTCTCCAAGACCTTCCACCAGGTCTACGGCGAGAGCCCGCAGGAGTCGTCCGCGCGCCTGCGCCTGGAGTACGCCGCGGAGCTGCTGCGCGAGACCGACATGATGATCGGCGAGGTCGCCGCGGCGTGCGGCTTCGACAATCCCTGCAGCTTCGCCCGCGCCTTCCGCACCCGGCACGGGTCCTCGGCGTCGGCCTACCGTGCCGCGATGCGCGCCGGGCAGGCCATGGCGGACCAGGAGCCGCCGTACCGCAAGGCGGCCTGAGCACGGCGCCCGCGGAAAAAGGAAAAAGGCCGCCGAAGGGGCGGCCTTTTTCGTGATCGCGCCATGCGGGGCTCAGGGGCCGTGGCGCTCGGAAACCGGTGCGTGGGCGTGGCGGGCGATCGCGTCGTTGAGGATCTTCTTGGCTTCGGCGGCATCGCCCCAGCCCTCCAGCTTCACCCACTTGCCCTTCTCCAGGTCCTTGTAGTGCTCGAAGAAGTGGCCGATGCGCTCCAGCCAGTGCGGGCTGACCTGGCCGATGTCGCTGATGTGCGCGTAGCCGGCGAACACCTTGTCGACCGGCACCGCCAGCAGCTTCTCGTCGCTGCCGGCCTCATCGCTCATCTTCAGCACCCCGACCGGGCGGCAGCGGATCACCGAGCCCGGGATCAGCGGCAGCGGCAGGACCACCATCACGTCGGCCGGATCGCCATCGCCGCACAGGGTCGCCGGAACGTAGCCGTAGTTGCACGGGTAGCGCATCGGGGTCGACAGGATGCGGTCGACGAAGATCGCCCCGGATTCCTTGTCCACCTCGTACTTGACGGGCTCGGCGTCCTTGGGGATCTCGATGATGACGTTGATTTCTTCCGGCGGGTTCTTGCCGGTGCTGACGTGGTCCAGGCCCATGCGGGTACGGCTCCGGTGGCGCCGGGCATGGCCCGGCAGTGGGGAAAGCCGGCCATTTTACTCCGCGCCCGGCCCCCACGCATTCAGGGCGGCGCGGCGCGCAGCCGCGGCGCCGCCTGAACAGGGACGGCATGGCTGGGGGCGACCCGAGGGTGGGGCACGCCCCAGCTTGGACCGCCCCATACCGGCGCGTATCCATGTCTGTCACTTTTCCGCAACAACGCAGGTCACGCCATGTCGCTCAATCTCGATGCCGCTTCGGCCCAGTCCCTCGCCCAGCAGGACATCCAGACCTACTGGGACAACCCGGCCGCCCCGGACACCGGCCACGCCCCCGGCCTCACCGGCCCGGCTCCGGTCGAGGGACCTCCCGCCCAGCTGGGCGAGGCGGTGCGGATCGAAGGCGGCTCGAACGGTACCCGGCTGGAGTCGTCGGCGACGCCCGACGGCAAGGAGATCGTCCGCGGGGAGCTGCACCAGGGCGAGGAGGCGACGGTCACGCGCGAGCAGACGATCGTCGACTACGGCTTCGGCCAGACCTACGTCAGCAGCGACCAGGTGGTGTTCTCCACCGGCAAGGGCAACGACAACATCCAGATCGACCAGCGCGACGACGGCGTGCTGGACATCCTGGTCAATGGCGAGAGCTACGAGGTGAAGCTGGCCCAGGGCCAGGAGCTGACCCTGCGTACCGGCGCCGGCGACGACGTGATCGAGGCCACGCCCAACGTGACCGTGAACATGGTGGTCGACGCCGGCGAGGGCAACGACCGCATCACCACCGGCATGGGCGATGACCGGGTCGACGGCGGTGCCGGCGACGACTACATCGCCAGTGCCGGGGGGCGCAACGACCTGTTCGGCAACTCGGGCAACGACGAGATCCACGGCGGCGAGGGGGTCAACATCATCCACGGCGGCGACGGCGACGACGCGCTGTACGCCGGGTCCGGCGTCAACTTCATCGAAGGCGGGGCCGGCGACGACCGCATCCAGGGCGCGGGCGGCGAGGACATCATCTCCGGTGGCCTGGGCGACGACGTCATCACCCTGGCCGGCGGGCGCAACCACGTCTATACCGGCCAGGGCGCCGACAGCGTCGAGGGCGCCGGCAGCGAGGACACCGTCTACGCGCAGGCCTCGGACCTGATCAACAGCCAGGCCGGTGGCCTGCGTCCGACCGTGATCAACGTGGAGATCGACGCCAATGTCGGCCACAGCGTCACGGTCGAGGGCTCGGACGGTTTCCGCCAGCGGGTGGAGGCGGAAATGGAATTCCTGAAGGCCTCGCCGAATGGGCAGCAGATGCTGGCCGAGTTCGACCAGGCGGCCGAGGCCAAGGGCAACACCGTGACCATCAAGGAGCTGGCCAACGAGGAGAACGGCTACGCCCAGACCTTCAGCAATGACGCCGACATCGTGGACGGGCGCGCCGGGGCCGGCGGCAACGTGGACATCAGCTACAACCCGTCCTTCCACATGGACGCCTTCCCGGCGCCGGTGGTGGTGCTGTATCACGAGATGTCGCATGCCTACAACGGCGTGAACGGCACCTTCCTGCCGGGCACCTACCGTGGCGAGGGCCCGGACTCCGGGCAGGTCCCCAATGCCGAGCGCCAGGCGGTGGGTCTTGAGACCAGCGCCGAACCCTTCGACTTCGACGGCGACCCCTCCACCCCGGCGACCACCCACAACCCGATCCACCTGACCGAGAACGGCATCCGCCGCGAGCTGGGCCTGCCGGATCGCCCCAGCTACGCGCTGTAAGCACGGCGGGGCAGGGATGCCCTGAAAAGACGGGCGGCACGCAGGGATGCGTGCCGCCCGTTCCGTTTTTCCCCAAGAACAGCGTCTAGAGCAGCGGCACCATCAGCAGTGCCACGATGTTGATGATCTTGATCAGCGGGTTGATCGCCGGGCCGGCGGTGTCCTTGTAGGGATCGCCCACGGTGTCGCCGGTGACCGCGGCCTTGTGCGCCTCGCTGCCCTTGCCGCCGTGGTTGCCGTCCTCGATGTACTTCTTGGCGTTGTCCCAGGCGCCGCCGCCGGTGGTCATCGAGATCGCCACGAACAGGCCGGTGACGATGGTGCCGATCAGCAGTCCGCCCAGCGCCTTCGGGCCCAGCAGCAGGCCGACCACGATCGGCACCGCGACCGGCAGCAGCGAGGGAACGATCATCTCCCGGATCGCCGAGCGGGTGAGCATGTCGACCGCGCGCGAGTAGTCCGGCTTGCCGGTGCCGGCCATGATCCCGGGGATCTCGCGGAACTGCCGGCGCACCTCCTCGACCACCGCGCCCGCCGCGCGGCCCACCGCCTCCATGGCCATCGCCCCGAACAGATAGGGGATCAGGCCGCCGACCAGCAGGCCGATGATCACCTCGTGGTCGGACAGGTCGAAGGCGAACAGTTCACCCGGGTTGCTGGCCTGCAGGTTGTGGGTGTAGTCGGCGAACAGCACCAGTGCGGCCAGCGCCGCCGAGCCGATGGCGTAACCCTTGGTCACCGCCTTGGTGGTGTTGCCGACCGCGTCCAGCGGGTCGGTCACGTCGCGGACCTCGGGCGGCAGCTCGGCCATCTCGGCGATGCCGCCGGCGTTGTCGGTGATCGGCCCGTAGGCATCGAGCGCGACGATCATCCCGGCCATCGACAGCATCGAGGTGGCGGCGATCGCGATGCCGTACAGCCCGCCCAGCGCATGGCAGGCCCAGATTGCGATGCAGACCGCGATCACCGGCCAGGCCGTGGACTTCATCGAGATCCCCAGCCCGGCGATGATGTTGGTGCCGTGCCCGGTGGTCGATGCCGCGGCGATGTGCTGCACCGGCTTGAACTGGGTGCCGGTGTAGTACTCGGTGATCCAGACGATCGCTCCGGTCAGCGCCAGCCCGATCAGCGCGCACCAGTACAGGCGGGCCGCGCCGGTGGCGAAGTCGTCCATCAGCAGGGTGGTGACCGGGTAGAACGCGATCGCCGCCAATACCGCCGAGACGATCACCCCCTTGTACAGCGCGCCCATGATCGAGCCGCCCGCCTTCACCCGCACGAACATGGTGCCGATGATCGAGGCGATGATCGACACCCCGCCCAGCACCAGCGGGTAGAGCACGCCGTTGGCGCCCACGGTGCCGGCCATCAGGTAGCCCAGCAGCATGGTGGCGATGACGGTGACCGCATAGGTCTCGAACAGGTCGGCGGCCATGCCGGCGCAGTCGCCGACGTTGTCGCCCACGTTGTCGGCGATCACCGCCGGGTTGCGCGGGTCGTCCTCGGGGATGCCGGCCTCGACCTTGCCGACCAGGTCCGCGCCCACGTCCGCGCCCTTGGTGAAGATGCCGCCGCCCAGCCGGGCGAAGATCGAGATCAGCGAAGAACCGAAGGCCAGGCCCACCAGCGCATGCAGCGCGTCCTCGCCGACGATGCCCATCGCCCCCAGCGTCCACCAGTATCCGGCTACGCCCAGAAGTCCCAGCCCGACCACCAGCATCCCGGTGATCGCGCCGCCGCGGAAGGCGACATCCATCGCCGGGCCGATGCCGCGCCGCGCTGCCTCGGCGGTGCGCACGTTGGCGCGCACCGAGACGTTCATGCCGATGTAGCCGGCCGCGCCGGACAGCACGGCGCCGATCAGGAAGCCCCCGGCCGTGGACCAGCCCAGGAACACCCCGACCAGCACGAACAGCACCACCCCCGCGATCGAGATGGTGAGGTACTGCCGGTTGAGATAGGCGCGCGCGCCTTCCTGGATCGCGCCGGCGATCTGCTGCATGCGTTCGTTGCCGGCGGGTTGTGCGCTGATCCAGCGCGTGGACACGACCCCGTAGAGGATCGCGATGACGGCGCAGACCAGCGCCAAGGCCAAACCGTACTGCTCCAGCATGGACCCCTCCCAGAGAGTGGACTTACATGGAATTTCCGAGTCACCAACCTGTTGTGGTCGCCGCAAAGCCCCCCGTCGGCAACCCCCCGACTATGGCACAGCTCCCGGCACGTGGCCCGGGTAAGCGAAGCGCACCCGCGACCGCCCCCGGCTCACCCGCGTCCCCCAACGTCAACATCCGATTCAGCCCGCCCCCCACACGCTCCCTTCCGCCCCCGCAGCGGAATCCCGACATGCGCCAGCCCATCCCGACGACCCTGCTTGCCTTGCTCCTGGCCGCGCCCGCGGCCGTGCCTGCCCAGCAACCGGAAATCGACCGCCCCGAGGCCGCACCGCAGGCGGTCGGCGCCGTGCACACCCTGCGGGCGATCCCGGAAGCGTGCGTACGCCTGGAGGGCCGTTTCACCGGCAACCCGGCCGAGCCGTACGAGATGGCAGCCGTGCGCAGCAGCCCCGGTTGCCAGCCGCGCGCCCGCTTCGCCGATGCCGACGGAACGGGCGAGGGCTGGCTGCTCAACGACCGGATCACCGTGCCCAGCGCCGGGTGCCCGGCGCAGAAGGCCGTGGTGCGGGTGTGGCGCCACCCCGGCGGGGCGACCCCGCCGCAACTGGACGCGCAGGGACGCGCCCGGATCTACCTGGACGAGGGACGGCAAGCCTCGCAGGCCGGGCGCCTGGCCGCGGTCACCGCCTTCGCCGCCACGCTGGAGGTGGAAGGCGCCAGCTGCGACTGACCGTAATGCAGGGCGGGGCGTCAGCCCTCCCAGGGCTCCAGCTTCGGCGCGACCGTCTCGTTCTTCAGCGACACGTACTTCGGCAGCCCGTCCTTGCCATAGGGGGGCGGCGCCTCGCCGGCGATCAGCGGCTGCAGGTAGGCCCGGGCCTTGTCGGTGATGCCGTAGCCATCGCGGCGGATGAAGCCGGCGGGGATCTTCTTCTCCCTGTTGGCGATCTTCGACAGCGGCGCCGGCTCGATCTTCCAGCGGTACGGGCTGTCGGAGGTGCGCACGATCACCGGCATCACCGAGTTCATCCCGGCCAGCGCGTACTCCACCGCCTTCTCGCCGACCGCGGTGGCCTGCGCCAGGTCGGTCGCGCTGGCCAGGTGCCGGGCCGAGCGCTGCAGGTAGTCGGGCAGGGCCCAATGGACCTTGTAGCCCAGTGCGTCCTTGACCCGGCCGGCCAGGTGCGAGGCGACGCCGCCCAGCTGGGTGTGGCCGAAGGAGTCCTTGCTCCCGCCGGCGTCGGCGACGAACGTGCCGTCGGCGGTGCGGATGCCCTCGCTGGCCACCACCACGCACCAGCCGACGCGCTCGACCGTCGCCTTCACCCTGGCGAAGAAATCCGCCTCGTCGAACTCGCGCTCCGGGAACAGGATCAGGTGCGGCGCCTCGTCGGGACCGTTGCCGGCCAGCCCCGCGGCGGCGGCGAGCCAGCCTGCATGCCGGCCCATCGCCTCGTAGACGAACACCCGGGTGGAGGTGTCGGCCATCGCCGCCACGTCCAGCGCCGCCTCGCGCACCGACACCGCGGTGTACTTGGCCGCCGAGCCGAAGCCCGGGCAGCAGTCGGTCACCGCCAAGTCGTTGTCGACGGTCTTGGGCACCCCGACGCAGGTCAGCGGATAGCCGAACTCCTTCGCCAGCCTGGACACCTTGAGCGCGGTGTCGGCCGAGTCGTTGCCGCCGTTGTAGAGGAACCAGCGCACGTCGTGGGCCTGGAAGACCTCGAGCAGGCGCTCGTACTTCGCCCGGTCCTCGTCCAACGACTTGAGCTTGACCCGGCACGAGCCGAAGGCGCCGCCGGGGGTGTGTGCCAGGCCGCGGATGGTGGTGATCGATTCCTTCGAGGTGTCGATCAGCTCCTCGCGCAGCGCGCCGAGGATGCCGTTGCGGCCGGCCAGCACCTTGACCCGGCGCGCGCGCGCGGCCTGGATGACGGCGGAGGCGGTGGCGTTGATGACGGCGGTGACGCCGCCCGACTGGGCGTACAGCAGTGTTCCGGAGGGCATTGTTGCTCCATGCAGTGGATGCCGGGACGGCGGGAAGGTGCGTGCCGCAATGCTTCGGGCATGTGCCCGGTATGCGTTAAGCTGCCGCCGTTCCGCCCCGGCAGTGGACAGGTGCTGCGAGTTTAGCGCCGCCCCGGCGAGGCACGGTCAATAAAACCGGTAACCCCGCGGCTCCTGGGCCGGGTTCCACAAGGAGACATCGATGCGACTGGTACTTCTCGGCGCGCCCGGTTCGGGCAAGGGCACGCAGGCGACACGAATGAAGGAGCACCTGCAGGTGCCGCACATTTCCACCGGCGACCTGCTGCGCGCGGAAGTGGCCGCCGGCAGCACGCTGGGCCTGGAGGCGAAGGAAGTGATGGCGCGCGGCGAGCTGGTGTCCGACGCGATCCTGCTGGGGATGCTCGAGGACCGCTTCTCGCGCGCCGACACCAAGGACGGCTTCATCCTCGACGGCTACCCGCGCAACCTGGCCCAGGCCGATGCGCTGTGCGCGCTGCTGGACCGCATCGGCCAGCCGGTGGACAAGGCGATCCAGCTCGAGGTCCCGACCGAGATGCTGGTCGAGCGCATCGCCGGACGCGCGCGGGCCGAGGGTCGCGCGGACGACACCCCGGAATCGGTCCGCACCCGGCTGAAGGTCTACGACGACCAGACCACCCCGGTGGTCGATTTCTTCCGCCAGCGCGGCCTGCTGGGCGTGGTCGACGGGGTCGGCTCGATGGACGAGGTGTTCTCGCGCATCATCGAGGCCCTCCGCCCGGTTCCGCCGGTCGGCTGACTTTTCCCCCTCTCCCGCCTGCGGAAGAGGGCCGGGGTGAGGACCCGCACCTTGAAGATCCACATCCTCGGCATCGCCGGCACCTTCATGGGCGGCGTCGCCGCCCTGGCCCGGGAACTCGGCCACCGGGTCGAGGGCAGCGACCAGGCGGTCTACCCGCCGATGTCCACCCAGCTCGAGAAGCTGGGCATCTGGCTGTCCCGCGGCTACGACCCGGCGCACATCTCCGCCGACTGCGACCAGGTGGTGGTGGGCAACGCGCTCTCGCGCGGCAACCCGGCGGTCGAGCAGGTGCTCGACGACGGCCGGCGCTACACCTCCGGCGCCCAGTGGCTGGCGGAGAACGTGCTGCCCGGGCGCGATACCCTCGCTGTCGCCGGCACCCACGGCAAGACCACCACCAGCACGATCCTGGCCTTCCTGTTGGAGGCGGCCGGCCGCGCACCGGGTTTCCTGATCGGCGGGGTGCCCGACGACTTCGGGGTTTCGGCGCGGATCGGCGGCGGCGCCGAGTTCGTGGTCGAGGCCGACGAGTACGACACCGCGTTCTTCGACAAGCGCAGCAAGTTCGTGCACTACCGGCCACGGGTCGCGGTGCTCAACAACCTCGAGTTCGACCACGCCGACATCTTCGACGACCTGGACGCGATCAAGCGCCAGTTCCACCACTTCGTGCGTACTGTCCCGCGGCGCGGCAGGCTGGTCGTCAACGGCGGGGACGCCAACCTGGCGGCGGTGCTGGCGATGGGGTGCTGGACGCCGGTGGAGACCTTCGGCATCGAAGGCGCCACCGCGGTGGCGATGCCGGGGCGTGAGCGCGACGCCGGTTTCGACTGGACCGCGCGGCTGCTCGAGGGCGACGGCAGCGCGTTCCAGGTGCTGCGGGCGGGGCAGCCGGCCGGCGAGGTCCACTGGCCGCTGCTCGGCCGCCACAACGTGATGAACGCGCTGGCGGCGATCGCCTCGGCGGCTGCGGTCGGGGTCGATCCCGCCGTGGTCCTGCCCTCGCTGTCCGGCTTTGCCGGCGTCAAACGGCGGATGGAACTGCTCGGCAGCCACGCCGGCATCACCGTATACGACGACTTCGCCCACCACCCCACCGCGATCGCCACCACGCTCGAGGGCTTGCGGGCCAGGGTCGGCGGGGCGCGGATCGTGGTGGCGATGGAACCGCGCAGCAATTCCATGCGCCTGGGCGCGCATGCCGACGCGCTGGGACCGTCGCTGGCACTGGCCGACCTGGTGGTGTTCCTGCACCGGCCGGAGCTGGCCTGGGATGCCGGCAGGGTGGTGGCGGCGCTGCGCGGGGAAGGCGTCACCACCGCCGATGCCGACGGCTTGATCGCCGCCCTGGACGCGCGCACCCGCGCCGGGGACCACGTGGTGTTCATGTCCAATGGCGGCTTCGATGGCGCGCCGCGGCGCTTCCTCGAGGCCTTGCGCGCGCGCTGAGCCGGGCTCACGACGGTTGCCGCCGCGGTGCGCTAGGCTTTCATCGATGCAAGAGTCGTCCCTTTCCCTGTTCCCGCTGCCCACCGTGCTGGTGCCAGGCGCCGCACTCGGGCTGCGGGTGTTCGAGCCCCGTTACCTCGACCTGGTCCGCGAGTGCGGACGCCGCCAGTGCGGCTTCGGCATCTGCCTGCTGGTGGACGACGGTTCCGGCGAGGCGGCCGCGGCGGCGGCCTACGGCACCGAGGCGGTGATCGAGGATTTCGACACCGGCGAAGACGGCCTGCTGACCATCACCGTGCGTGGCCGGCGGCGCTTCCGCGCCGATACCGTGCGGGTCCGTGACAACGGCCTGCAGGTCGCTTCGGTGGAGTGGCTGGAGGCCGACCCGATCGAGCCGCTGCGCCCGGAGCACGGGCTGCTGGCAACCTTGCTGCGCGGGCTGCTGGAACACGTCGGCGGCGAGCACGCGGACGCCATGGACGAGCATGCCGATGACGCCGCCTGGGTGGGCTGGCGGTTGGCGGAAATGCTGCCGCTCAGTGACGGCCAGCGACAGCAGCTGTTGCAGGAAGACGATCCGCACGTGCGGCTGGACCGGCTGCTGGGATTCTTGCCCGATTCCGACTGACCCGGTCCCGCTGCCGGGATCCGGGCCGCGGGGGCCGGGTCACCTGGCCGCTGCCGCGCCCGCAGTGGTGTGGACGCGCAGTACCGGCAGCCCACTGACCGGGTGCGTGCCATGCATTGAATGCAACCCGTCCAGGTCCTGCCGCAGCTGTTCGTGCGCCCGCCCGTCGTAGGGTTCGGGCCGCCACAGCACCGCCAGGTCGAGCGGCCGCACCACCGACAGCGACTGGGTCGCACCCAGCCACACCGGGGTGCCGTCGGCCAGCGCCACCGGGGCGGGCCACAGGCGCAGGGCCATCCGCTCGCCTGGCGCTGCCTCGCGCAGCATCAGCAGTGCCTCGGCATGGGTATCCAGGGTCGCCGGCAGGACCGCCTGCTCCTCCACCGCCAGGTCGTCGTCCATCAGCGCCAGGGTGGCCACCCAGTCGGCCTGCGGCTGGACCCGCCAGCCGGCGGCTTCCAGCTGCAGGCGCAGCGGCTCCAGCGGACCGGCCACCTGCACGTCCAGTGGCCAGCGCAGGCGCGCATCGCGCTCGTTGCGGTGCGCCGGCAGCTCGGCCCAGCCTTCGCGCCACCAGTCCACCTCGACCACCCGGGGCACCGGCGCGGTCGCCTGCAGCTGAGCCAGCAGCCGGTCTGCGGCGCGCGGCGCATGCCACAGCGCCACCACCATGAAGCTGCCGTAGAACAGCACGGCCAGCGGCCGCATCCAGAACGAACGCGCCACGTGGCTGCGGTAGGCGATGCCCAGCACCAGCAACCAGGCCAGCCCGAACAGGGTCCCGCCGACCAGGTCGCTGAGCCAGTGAGCGCCCAGGTAGAGCCGGGCGAAACCCACGGTGACGGTGACCACCCCGGCCACCAGGTACGGCCAGACCCGCTTGCGGCCAGGCAGCTCACGGGTGATCAGCACCGCAAAGAAGCCGAAGGCGATGGTGACCATGGTCACCGACATCGACGGGAAGCCGAACCCGGCCGGTGCGCCGGGCGGCCGCGGCAGCTGGACCACCGCCTCCAGCAATCCGGTCAGGGCGACGCCGAAACCCAACGCCGCCAGCCAGTGTGCGGCGGCCAGCCAGCGCCGGCGCCACAGCAGCCAGGCCAGGGCGACCAGCGCCGAGGTGCCCAGCACCACCGGGTCGGCCAGGCTCGCCAGCCCCGCCATCAGCCGGTCGGCCAGCGGATGGCGCAGTTCCAGCAGTGCCTGGTGGATCGAGTGGTCCAGCCGCAGCGGCCCGCCGTTGGCCAGCAGCATCGCCAGCCAGGCGAACCAGGCCCAGCTGATCGCCAGCAGGCACACCGCCAGCACCAGCAGCGAGGCGGCGCCACGCCGGTTGGGGTCGACCAGCGCAGCGGCATGGCGGCCCAGCCGGGGATGCCGGCGGGTCCAGGTCAGCGCCCGGGCAAGCAGCGCGTCGGTGTTGTCGGCGAACCAGCGCCAGGTATAGAGCACCCCCGCCCAGGCCAGGCCCAGGGCGGTGACCAAGGCCAGCAGCACCAGCGCCACCCGGTCGGCGACCGCCGCGACCGCTTCGTAGCTCGCCCCCAGTGCCCAGCCGGGCACCAGGAACAGCGCCGCCCAGGCGATGCTGGCGGCCAGGCTGGGCAGCGCGTACTGCCGCAGCGGCATCTGCAGCATGCCGGCGATGGCCGGCACGAACGGCCGGATCGCGCCGACGAAGCGGGCGATGACGATCGCCTTGATGTCGTGCCGGCGGAACATCGTCTCGCCCCGGTCGAGCCATTGCGGATAGCGGCTGAACGGCCAGCGCTCGCGCATCCCGGGGCCGAGCCGGCGTCCCACCCAGTAGCTCAGGCCGTCGCCCACGAAGGCACCGGCGGCGGCGGCGGCGAGTGCGTACGGGCCGTTGACGTGGCCGAGCCCGACCAGCGCACCGGCGGCCAGCAGCAGGGGAAGCGCGGGCACGATGATGCCGAGCACCACCAGTGCATCGCAGAAGGCGATCAGGAAGATCACCGCACCGGCCGCGACCGGGTGCGCGCCGATCCACGCCGTCGCGCTGTCGATCCAGGCCGAATCCATCGGGCAATTATGCCGGGGACGAAGGGGCGGGCGGGCGCCGATGTCCGTAAACTGCCCGACGATGCACGACACCCCGCCCCAACCCGTTGAATTGGCGGCATTGAAGGCCGACAGCTTCGGACGGATCGCGTTGATGCGCGACGCCGGTGGCCGCTTCGTGCGCCGCGACCTGCGCCACGTGCCGATCTGGCTGCGCCTGCCGGCCTGGCTGCTCGCCCGTCGCGAGGCGCACGCGCTGGAGGTGGTGCGCGGGTTGCCGGCGGTGCCCCGGCTGCTGCGCTGGGATGGGCGCCGGCTGGACCGCAGTTACATGGCCGGCGCCGCGATGTACCAGCGTCCGCCGCATGGCGACCTGGCGTATTTCCGCCGCGCCCGCCACCTGCTGCAGGCACTGCATCGCCGGGGCCTGGCCCACAACGACCTGGCCAAGGAGGCGAACTGGCTGGTGCTGGAGGACGGCGCGCCGGCGATCATCGACTTCCAGCTGGCGGTGCGCGGCCATCCGCGCTCGCGCTGGATGCGCCTGCTGGCGCGCGAGGACCTGCGCCACCTGCTCAAGCACAAGCGCACCTATTGCCCCGACGCGATCACCCCGGTCGAACGCCGGGTGCTCCAGCGCCATTCCTGGGTGCGCCAGGCGTGGTTTGCCACCGGCAAGCCGGTGTACCGCTTGGTGACCCGGCGGCTCCTCAAGTGGGAAGACAACGAAGGGCAGGGGCCGAAGCCGTAGGGCGCAATAGCCGCAGGCGTAGTGCGCCGGAGCGGTGAACCGCGGCCTGGCCGGCCATTCCGGCGCACTACGCCTTTGGCCATTGCGCCTACGGGTACCCTAGGTCCATCCGTCGATTCCCGGGACCACCAACATGACGACCCTCTCCGGCAAGACCCTCTTCATCACCGGCGCCTCGCGCGGCATCGGCCGTGCCATTGCCCTGCGGGCGGCCCGCGACGGGGCGAACATCGTCATCGCCGCCAAGTCCGCGGTGCCGAATCCGAAGCTGCCCGGCACCATCCACACGGTCGCCCGGGAGGTGGAGCAGGCCGGCGGCCGCGCGCTGGCGATCCAGTGCGACATCCGCGACGAGGCGCAGGTCCGCGATGCGGTCGCGCAGGCAGTCGCGACCTTCGGTGGCCTGGACGTGCTGGTCAACAATGCCAGTGCCATCTGGCTGCGCGGCGCGCTTGACACCCCGATGAAGCGCTACGACCTGATGCAGGAGGTCAACGCCCGCGGCACCTTCCTGTGCTCGCAGGCCTGCCTGCCGCAGCTGCTGGAGGCGGAGAACCCGCACATCCTGACCCTGTGCCCGCCGCCGAGCCTGGAGCCGAGGTGGTGGGGGCCGCATACCGGTTACACGCTGGCCAAGATGGGCATGAGCTTCGTGACCCTGGGGCTGGCGGCGGAGTTTGCCGGCAGGGTGGCCATCGACGGCCTGTGGCCACGCACGGTCATCGCGACCGATGCGCTGAAGATGATCCCGGGCGTGGACGTGGCCGGCTGTCGTACCCCGGAGATCGTCGCCGACGCCGCCCACGCCGTGCTGGTGCAGCCGGTGTCCGCCGGCACCGGGCGCTTCCTGATCGACGAGGAGGTGCTGCAGGCCGCCGGCGTGGCGGACTTCGGGCAGTACGCCGTCGAGCCGGGCGCGGCCCTGCAGCCCGACCTGTTCCTGTAGCCCGGTGGATGGTGCGCCGTTGGCCGGCGGTTGGCGGCGTCAGGCGTCCGGATCCGACAGGCGCCCGCCGCAGCCGCGGCAGAAGATCGAGTCGGGGCTGTGGCCTTCCAGGCCGCAGTGCCTGCAGCTGCGTGGCTTGCGCGGTTCGCGGCGGGTGTCGCGCAGGCTGCCCGCCAGTTCCGCGGTGTAGATGCCGGTGGGCACGGCAATGATGCTGTAGCCGATCAGCACCAGTGCCGAGGCCACCAGCCGTCCGACCGGGGTCTGCGGGACCAGGTCGCCATAACCCACCGTCGCCATGGTGGTGATCGCCCAGTACATGCCGGTGGGGATGGTGGCGAAACCGTGCTCCGGGCCTTCCACCACGAACATCAGCGCGCCGAACACCACCGCGATGGTCAGCAGCAGGCTGATGAACAGGAAGATCTTGCGCCGGCTGCGCCACAGCGCGCCCAGCAGCACGCCGCTTTCCTCCACGTACTGGGTCAGCTTGAGCACCCGGAACAGCCGCAGCACACGCAGGATGCGGACCACCAGCAGCGCCTGGCTGCCAGGCAGCAGCAGCGACGCGTAGGTCGGCAGGATCGACAGCAGGTCGATCAGGCCCCACAGGCTGAACGCGTAGCGCAGCGGCTGGCGCACCACCAGCAGCCGGACCGCGTATTCCACGGTGAACAGCGCGGTGAACCCCCACTCGAACACGTAGAGGATCCGCGCGTGGTCGACGTGCAGCCACGGATCGCTGTCGAGCATGACCACGATGACGCTGGCCACGATCGCCAGCATCAACCACAGGTCGAAGTTGCGCGCCGGTGGCGTGTCGTGATGGAAGATGATGTGGAACCAGCGCGCCCGCCAGCCATCCGGTGCGGCGGGGTCGAGCCGGGGATTGGGTACCAGTCGCATGGGTCGATTGTGCCGCCGGGGCGTGAAGGCCCCGACGGCGGTCGATCAGCCTGCGCAGGCGCCGAAGGCCTCGCGCGCGGCCGCCACGGTGGCGGCGATCTCCGCCTCCCCATGCGCGCTGGACACGAAGCCGGCTTCGAACGCCGACGGCGCCAGGTACACGCCGCGCTCGAGCATGGCGTGGAAGAAGCGCCCGAAGCGTGCGGAATCCGAAGCGCAGGCGTCCTCGAAGGTCTCCACCGGGCCCTCGCGGAAGTACAGCCCGAACATGCCTGGCGCGCGGGTGGTGTGGAACGGTACGCCGGCCTCGCGCGCGGCAGCCTCCAGACCGTCACACAGCGCGTGGGTGGCCGCTTCGAGCCGCTCGTGGAAGCCCGGCTCGCGGACCAGCTCCAGCGTGGCCAGCCCGGCGGCCATCGCCACCGGATTGCCGCTGAGCGTGCCGGCCTGGTAGATCGGGCCGGCGGGGGCGACCTGCGACATCAGCTCGCGGCGGCCCCCGAAGGCGCCCACCGGCATGCCGCCGCCGATGATCTTGCCGAAGGTGCTCAGGTCCGGGCTGATCCCATAGCGCTCCTGCGCCCCGCCCAGGGCAACGCGGAATCCGGTCATCACCTCGTCGAAGATCAGCAGCGCGCCGTGCTTCGTGCACAGCTCGCGCAGGTGCTGCAGATAGCCCTCGCGCGGCAGGATGCAATTGGCGTTGCCGACGATCGGCTCGATGATCAGCCCGGCAATCGCACTGCCGGCCTCCTCGAACAGCCGGGTCGCAGCGTCGAAGTCGTTGTACGGCAGGGTCAGGGTGAGGTCGGCGAGCGTGGAGGGCACGCCGGGCGAGTTCGGCAGCCCGAGGGTCATCACCCCGCTGCCGGCCTTGACCAGGAAGCTGTCGCCGTGGCCGTGGTAGCAACCCTCGAACTTGACGATCCGGTTGCGGCCGGTGGCGCCGCGCGCCACGCGGATCGCCGACAGGGTCGCCTCGGTACCGGAGTTGACCATCCGCACCATCTCGCAGCTGGGCACGATCGAGGTGATCGCCTCGCCCATCTCCACCTCGAGCGGGTTGGGCACCCCGAAGCTCAGGCCGCGGCGCATGGTCTGCGACACCGCATCCAGTACCTTCGGATGGGCGTGGCCGGCGATCATCGGGCCCCACGAGCCGACGTAGTCGATGTAGCGGTTGCCGTCGACGTCATGCAGGTACGCGCCCTCGGCGCGCTCGGCGAAGAACGGCTCGCCACCCACCGACCGGAACGCGCGCACCGGCGAGTTGACGCCGCCGGGCAGAAGCCGGGAAGCGCGGGTGAACAGGTCGTGCGAGCGGTCGTGGTTCATGGCGTGGGTCCAGATGCAGTAGGGGGAGCGGGATCAGGGAGGCGGGTCGAAACAGGCCTGGTACGCCCGTGCGGCGGCCACCGGATCGGGCGCATCGAACACCCCGGCGATCACCGCCAGCAGGTCGGCGCCGGCCTCGACCAGGCCGCGGCCATTGTCCGGGGTGATCCCGCCAATGGCCACCACGGGTGCCGGAAGCGCGGCGGCCTGCCGCAGCAGGGCGGGGGTGGCGCGCCGGGCGGCAGGCTTGGTGGAGGAGGGAAAGAACGCGCCAAAGGCGACATGGTCGGCACCGGCCGCGAGCGCCCGCCGGGCGCGCCCGGGATCGTCGTAGCACGAGGCGCCGAGCAGTGCGTCCGGCCCCATCGCGGCGCGCGCTTCCTCCAGCGCTCCGTCACCCTCGCCCAGGTGGGCCCCGGCCGCTCCCACCTCCAGCGCCAGTCGCCAGTCGTCGTTGACCAGCAGCGGTACCCGATGGCGCGCGCACGCTTCCACCAGCGCGCTGGCCTGCCGTCGGCGCAGCGCCGGGCCTGCCGGCTTGTTGCGGTACTGCAGCCAGCATGGGTGGAGTGCAAGCAGCGGCTCGAGCCGCGCCAGCAGCCGCCCGGTGTCACCCTCGTCCGGAGTGATCAGGTACAGGCCGCGGGGTCGCGGCGCGGAATGTTCGGGGTCCATGCGCCTTCAATGCCGGGAACGGGGATGGAACAATACCCGCCCGCCCCCAGGAACGACCCGCCATGCCCGACGACGCCCCCACCCTGCGCAGCTGGATGTGCGTGGTCTGCGGCTTCATCTATGACGAGGCCGCCGGCCTGCCGGAAGAGGGCATCGCGCCCGGCACCCGCTGGGACGACGTGCCGGAGACCTGGACCTGCCCGGATTGTGGGACCACCAAGGACGACTTCGAGATGGTCGCCCTGTAAGGGCTCAGCGGCCGGGGATGCCGGGGCCGAACTCCAGTTCGACACCGTTCTGCAGACCCAGGCGCTCCGCCTCGCCGGCATTGAGTTCCAGCACGTACAGCGCCGGCGCCTCGCTCGGATAGCTGGCGCAGGCACCGCCGGGCCTGCAGGGCGGCACGTCCCGCTGCTGGCTCACCAGCCGCCGGGCGGTATCGAAGTACAGGATGTCGAGCGGGATCAGCGTGTTCTTCATCCAGTAGGCCTGCCGGTCCGCGCGGTCATGGATGAACAGCATCCCGCGGTCGGCCGCCATCGATTCACGGAACATCAGGCCGCGGGCCCGCGAACGGTCGTCATCGGCGAGCTCCACCTGGTAGCGCTCGCCGGCCAGTTCCACCCACAGGCCCCCGCTCTCGCCTCCGCTTCCGCTCGCGCAGGCACTCGCCAGCAGCGCCGCGAGGGGGACCAGGAACAACAGGCAGGTACGGAGCGGGGCCATGGAGCACCTTGATGTGGAAGGACGTAGCGACGATCGCCGGGGCCGGGGGCAGCGTCAAGCCGCCGCGCAGGCGACGGATGTTGAAAAAGGGGCTTCCCACCGGCGTACGGCGCA
>NZ_JAJUWY010000016.1 GCF_021390425.1 Lysobacter sp. GX 14042
TAAAAGCGGACCGGCGTCGCAGCGCAGCGACCGAAGGAGCGCTCCTCTCTCGTTCCTCGTTCCTCTCCCCTCGTTCCTGTCTCGCCTCCCCCCCCCCCTTGACATCACCATTTACAGGCGTAATCTGTATCCATTCACCGTTTACACGCGTAATCAAATGCAGGTCAGTGAAGCCGAATCGGTCGTCATGGAGGCGTTGTGGCAGCGCCACCCCCTGTCCGCGGACGAAGTGGTCGCGGCGGTGGCCGCCGAGCGCGGCTGGCAGGAAGCCACGGTCAAGACCCTGCTCAACCGCTTGCTGAAGAAGGGCGTGATCAGCGCTGAGCGTGATGGCCGGCGGTACCTGTACTCGCCGGTGCTGCGGCGCGAGGACTGGGTTCTGGACGAGAGCAGCGGGCTGATCGAGCGCCTGTTCCAGGGCCGGGTGGCGCCACTGGTGGCGCATTTCAGCCAGCACCGGAAGCTGGACGAGTCCGACATCGCCGAACTGCGACGCCTGCTTGGGGAGATCGACGATGGAAAGCGCTGAGCTGCTGGCCTGGGTGGTGGAGGGGGCGCTTGCCACCGCGCTGGCGACGGCGCTGGTCCTGCTCGCGCGGCGCCCGGTACGCCGGCTGTTCGGAGCCCGGACGGCCTACGGGCTGTGGGCGCTGGTCCCGGCCGCCCTGCTGGCGACCCTCCTGCCGGCTTCCGGATCGGTCGCGGAGGGGGTTGTGATGAAGGCGCCTCTCGGGATCGTGCAGGTGCAAGCCCGGGCAGTGGCCGAAGGCGCCAGTGCCGGGGCGACGCTGCTGGCGGCCTGGCTCGCGGGACTGCTGGCCACCGCTGTCATCGCGGTGCTGGCACAACGCCGTTTCCTCCGCTCGCTTGGCCGGCTGCAATTGCGTGCCGACGGACTGCACCAGGCGGACACGGGCGCCGGGCTGCCCGCGGCGGTCGGCCTGCTGCGTCCGCGCATCGTCGTTCCGTCCGATTTCGACCTGCGCTATGACGCCGGCGAGCGTGAACTGATGCGCTTGCACGAGCAACTGCACATCCGCAGTGGCGACCTGCTGGCCAATGCCGCGGCGACGGCCGTGCGGTGCCTGTTCTGGTTCAACCCGCTGCTCCATGTCGCCTGGCCGCTGTTCCGCCACGACCAGGAGCTCGCCTGCGACCAGCGCGTGCTGGCCCGCCACCCGGCGTCGCGGCGTTGCTATGGCGAGGCGATGTTGAAGACCCAGCTTGCGGCAGTGCCGTTGCCGCTGGCGTGCAACTGGGGCTACGGCCATCCACTCATGGAGAGAATCGCGATGCTCAAGCAACCCTTGCCTTCATCTCGCCGCCGGTTTGCCGGCACCGCCGCGGTCTGCGTGCTTGCCTCGGCCGTTGCGTTCACCGCCTGGGCTGCCCAGCCCGCAGCGGGTGCGGCACATGCCAGCGTGGACAGCGACACCCGCATGCAGAACCCGCCGAAGTATCCCGCCGAGGCGGTCGAACAGAGGATCGAGGGGCGCGTGGTCCTGCTGGTCGATGTCGATGCCCGGGGCCGGACGCAATCGGTGGTGGTCGAAAGCGCCTATCCCGAGGGCGTGTTCGAGGCTGCAACGCTCGAGGCGGCGAGGAACTGGACCTTCAATCCGGCGATGAAGGACGGCAGGCCGGTGGCAGGCCGGGTCCGGGTGCCGGTGGATTTCGCCATGGATCCGCCGGAGGACGAGGCCGCCCGCTAGGCTGGTTCAGCCACCGCCGGCAGCCAGCCTGCCGGCGGTCGCGCCAAGTCCGCGCACGAATTCCTCGGCGGGCTGCGGACGCTGGATGAAGAAGCCCTGCGCATGGTCGCAGCCCGTGGCGGCCAGCAGCTCGAGGGTTTCGGCGTCCTCCACGCCTTCGGCGACAACCGTCAGCTCGAGCCGGTGGGCGAGGTCGATGATCGCCTGCACCAGCGGCAGCGAACGCGGGTCGCGTGGCAGGTCCTGGATGAAGCTGCGGTCGATCTTCAACTCGGTGGCCGGGAAGCGCTTGAGGTAGGCGAGCGAGGAGTAGCCGGTGCCGAAGTCGTCGAAGGCCACGCCGAACCCGGCGTCGCACAGGCGGCGCAGCAGCCGCTCGCTGAGCGCCGGGTCCTCCATCAGGGCGGTCTCGGTCACCTCCAGGGTCACTCCCTCGGGTTCGACGCCCCAGACCTGCAGGGTGGAGTCCAGGTGCTCGACCAGTCCCGGCTCGCCGAACACCCGCGGGGACAGGTTGATCGAGATGCCCAGCGCCGGCTTGCGGCGCCGGGCGCTGGCCAGCTGGCGCAGGCTGGCGTTGATGCTCCACCAGGTCAGCTCGGAGATCAGGCCGGTGCGCTCGGCCATCGGGATGAAGCGGTCGGGCGGCACCTGGCCCAGTTCAGGGTCGTGCCAGCGGCTGAGCGATTCGGCAGCGCTCACCCGCCGGGTACGCAGGTCGAGGATCGGTTGCAGCCAGGCTTCCAGCCGGTTGCCGGTGATCGCCTCGCGCAGCCGCCCGTAGGGCACCAGTGCAGGCTCGCCGCCGGCCATGTGCACCGCCATGGCATCCGGGCTGCGCATCGCGCGTCCAAAGGCGTATTCGGCGCTGCGCAACAGGGCCGTGGCGGTACACCCATGCTCCGGCGCGACGGCTATCGCGGTAATGACCGAGGTCATCACCTCGGTGTCCCCGACCCGCAGCGGTGCCTGGAACCCGCGCCGCACGCGATTGCCCGCCAGCAGGGCGTGGTTGCCGTCGTGCAGGCCGGGCAGCAGGGCCACGAACTCGAACTCACCCAGGCGGTACAGCCGGTCACAGGGACGCAGCAGGCCGCGCAGCCGTGTGTGCGCCTCGTCGCCGATGGCATCGCCACCGCCGTAGCCATAGACCTGCAGCAGCTCGCGTATGCGCTGCAGGCGCATCAGCATCACCCCGGTGACGCCATCCGGCCCCGCCGCGGACAGGACAGAGTCCAGCGTCTCCACCAGCTGCGTGCGGTTCACAGGTACAGCTCGGCCGGATCCAGGCCGTAGGCCCCGACCGGCAATGCGGCAACGACGTTGACCTGCTCGGCGACCGGCACGTCCCCGGGCTGGTCCATCAGGTCCATCGGCTGGAACTGCGCAAGCAACTGCTTGTCGGGCCCGGTCAGCAGCATCACCCGCGGTCGCAGGCGACGCGAGGGGTTCTGCGTCATCACCACCGCGACCTGGCCGTTGTCCAGTTCCACCAGCGAGCCGGTGGGGAACACGCCCAGGCAGGAAATGAACTGCTCGACCAGCTCGCCCTGGAAGGCGCCGTCGCGACCGGCGTAGAGTTCCTGCAGCGCCAGGTGGCGCGAACGCGGCGGGGCCCAGGGGCGCGGGCTGGTCATCGCATCGAACGCGTCCACGATCGCGGCGATCCGGCCGTACAGGGGGATCTCCAGGCCGCCCAGGCCTTTCGGGTATCCGGTCCCGTCCCAGCGCTCGTGATGGGTGCGGACCATGGCGACGACCTCCGGCGGGTGCCCGTCGGAGGATTCGAGCATTTCGGCCCCGTGCAGGACGTGCCCGCGGACCTGCGCCATCTCGGGCGGGGACAGCGCGGCCGGGCGGGTCACCAGCGATTCGGGGAGCCGGGTCTTGCCGATGTCCAGCAACAGCCCGCCGCTGGCCAGGTCGACCAGCAGCCCGGACGGCAGCCCCAGGTGCCGGCCGAAGGCGGCCGCCAGCATGCTGCAGTTGATCGCGTGGCTGTAGGCGTAGCCGGCGCTGGCGCGCAGGGTGTTGACCCAGAACAGGGTGTCGGCGTTGCGCAGGATGCTCTGCACCACCGGCTCGACCGCTTCGCGGACTTCCTCGGGGCCGAGCTTGCCGCCGGCGGCGGCCTCGTCGATCAGCCGGGTGGCCGCGCGCGTGGTGTCCGCCAGCGCCTCGCGCGCCTGCGGCAGCTCCTCGGCGAACTCCGCGGTGTTGCGGTAATGCTGCGCGCCGAGCAGCTCGCTTTCGGGTACCTGGTTGCGGGTGCCGTCGGCTGGCGCGATGCCCAGGCTGATGTCCACCCACACCGCATTGCAGTTGGCGCCGACCCAGTCGAGCTGCTCCTGCGAATCGGCCATGAAGCCCTGCAACGGGAACGGCGTGCCTTCCCACGCGCGGTCCAGGCGGCATACGTACATGCCCGGCAGCAGCTTCCGCGCAGCGATCCGTCGTTCGTCGACACGCATCAGCCCGGCCTCCGGCCGCAGTGGGAGATGCCGGAGCGGGTCCGGGGTGGCGGGACGCGGAAGTGCATGCTGCGGACGGGCCTCTTGTCCCCTTCCGTATCGGCGAATCGCCGGCGGGCTTTAACCCGGGCCGGCTGGATGAGCCGGGCCAGGACGGGTGGGCCGGCCTGGGCGGCGCCCTCACGGCTGCTGTGTTTGGATGGCCGGAGCCCGCCGCCAGGGCGTGGCGGCAACGAGACCGGAGCAATCGCCATGAGCGAAGACCAGATCAGGGTAAGCCTGCAGCAGGAGGAGGGTTTCCGCTTCAGCGTGGAGTTCGGTGGCGGCGGGCTGGACCCGTTGCACACCGACCTGCCCGAGCCCACCGGGACCGGCGCCGGTCCGGATCCCGAGCACCTGTTGCTGGCGAGCCTGGCCAACTGCCTCTCCGCCAGCCTGCTGTTCGCGCTGCGTGCCAACCGCAACGAGGGGGTGGCCGGCCTGCGCGCCGAGGTCAGCGCCAAGCCGGCGCGGAACGCCGAGGGCCGGCTGCGGATCCCGCAGGTGTTCGTCGAGATCCAGCTGCCCGGCAGCAACGACGACTTCCAGAACCTGGACCGGGTGCTGGCGAAGTTCGAGGACTTCTGCACCGTGACCCAGAGCGTGCGCAACGGGATCGACGTCGAACTGACGGTGCGCGATGCCGACCAGCGGGTGCTGCTGGGCGACAAGAGTTTCGAAGCCGGGTCCTGAACCGCGCGGCTGCGCCTAGGGGGCGTCCGGGTCCAGCGCGGCGTCGAGCAGGCGGGCCAGTTCGATCCCGGCGCGACGCAGCTGTTCCTCGGCCACCGGCCGCCAGCGCTCGACATAGTCGCCGTCGATCCGCGCCCGCGCCGGGTAGAAACCGTCCGACAGCGCGATCGAGCACGACTGCTCGGCCCATTGCGGGGCCGCCGGCGGCAGCGCCGGCCGCTCGGCGATGACCAGGGGGAGCATGTCCAGCCGCGCAAGGTAGGCCTCGTCATCCAGGCCGGCGGTGTTGAGCAGGCCGCTGTCCCACAGCCGGTGCAGGTTGCTGCCCTTGCCGTCCAGGTTCACCTGCACGGTGTTGCCGCCCTTGTCGTGGGCGTAGCCGGCATGCAGCGGCTGGTGGACGTCGCCCACGAAATGGACCACGAACTTCAGCGCCTGCAGCCGCTCGGCATCGCTGCGCGCGCGGTCGGCCAGGATCCCGGCCTGGGCGCTGATCGCCTCGACCACGCAGTTGCCGTCGGGGCAGGCGGTGGAGGGGTGGTAATGGCATTCGTCCTCGCCGATGTTGACGTAGTGCCAGCCCGCGCTGCGACGGCCCAGGTCGGGGTCGAGCTCGCGCAACTGGTCGGCCCAGTTGGCGATCCCGGCCAGCGTCGGGTCCGGTTCGCCCTGCAGCAACCGCTGCACCTGCGTGCGGGTCTCCGGCGCCAACTCGTTCCAGGCGACGTCGGCGACCAGCCGGTGGCCCTGCGGCCCCCAGGCGAAGGCGAGGGAGGGCGCCAGCACGACAAGGGCGGCGAGGGCGGGGCGGAGCGCGGTGGGGTGGAAGCGTGAGCGGGCCATGCGCGCAGGATAGCGGCGCATGGCCCTTCTCGTCATCGCCTGCCGGTGGGCTGGCAGGCGCGGGCCGATCCAGCCGGTCAGAATTTCCAGATCCAGGCCACGCCATAGACGATCGGGTCGAGGTCCGCCGAGCCGACCTTGCCCAGGCCCTCCACGCTCACGTCGGTCTCGATGTCGATCCAGCGTGCATCCACGCGCAGTGCGCTGCGGTCGGAAATCCTGAAGTCCAGGCCGGCGTGCGCGGCCAGCCCCCAGGAGCCGTCGAGCTTCAGGCCGGCGCCCGCCAGCGGACCCTCGGGGTTGCTCCTTTCCTCGAAGAACCGGGTGTAGTTCACGCCCAGGCCCAGGAACGGTGAAACCCGGCCCTGGCTGTTGAAGTGGTACTGCAGCGAAACCACCGGCGGCAGGTGTTTGGTTTCCCCGGCCTTGGCGCCGTCGAGCCTGATGTCGTGCTTGAACGGGGCCGCGGCGAGCACCTCGATGCCCAGGTTGTCGCCGATGAAGTATTCGGCGGTGATGGTGGGCCTGATGTCCTCGTCCACGTCGGCGCGCAGGGTGCCGGCAAGGGTGCCGTTGTCGGATTTGGGCTCCACCGCGTGGACCCCGACACCGAGGGTCCAGTCGCCGGGCGACTGGGCCAGGGCAGGAGAGGACAGGCCCACCAGGGCGAGGGTGGCGGCGACGGCGAGGAGATTGCGGGACTTCATGGTGTTTCCTTGTGTCGTGGGGGATGGAGCCCGTTCATTTTCCCCCCCGCGCCTGTTCAGCTCCTTGAGCAGGATCAAGGAACACCGCCTTTTGCACGGGGCCCCTGGATACCCCGCGAGCGGGCGGCGGAGCGCCGGATCGGCTAAAATGACGGGCTTTCCCCACACTCCTTCAGGAGCCCGGCAGAAAATGGCGATCAAGGTTGGCATCAACGGTTTCGGGCGCATCGGGCGCAACGTCCTGCGCGCGGCGGTGCAGAACTTCGGTGACGACATCGAGGTGGTCGGCATCAACGACCTGCTTGAGCCGGACTACCTGGCCCACCTGCTCAAGTACGACTCGGTCCATGGCCGCTTCCAGGGCGATGTCTCGATCGAGGACGGCACCCTGGTCGTCAACGGCAAGCGCATCCGCCTGACCGCCGAGCGCGACCCGGCCAACCTGAAGTGGGACGCGGTCGGCGCCGACGTCGTCATCGAGTCCACCGGCCTGTTCCTGACCGCCGAGACCGCGCAGAAGCACATCGATGCCGGCGCGAAGAAGGTGATCATGTCGGCGCCGTCCAAGGACGCCACGCCGATGTTCGTCTACGGGGTCAACGACGCGAAGTACAACGGCGAGGCGATCATCTCCAACGCCAGCTGCACCACCAACTGCCTGGCCCCGGTGGCCAAGGTGCTCAACGACAAGTGGGGCATCAAGCGCGGCCTGATGACCACCGTGCACGCCGCCACCGCGACCCAGAAGACCGTCGACGGCCCCTCGGCCAAGGACTGGCGCGGCGGCCGCGGCATCCTGGAGAACATCATCCCGTCCTCCACCGGCGCGGCCAAGGCCGTCGGCAAGGTGCTGCCGGAGCTCAACGGCAAGCTGACCGGCATGAGCTTCCGCGTGCCGACCTCCGACGTGTCGGTGGTCGACCTGACCGTGGAGCTGGACAAGCCGGCGACCTACGCCGAGATCTCCGCCGAGATGAAGGCCCAGGCCGAGGGTCCGCTGAAGGGCATCCTGGGCTACACCGAGGACAAGGTGGTCGCCACCGACTTCCGTGGCGATGCGCGCACCTCGATCTTCGACGCCGAGGCCGGCATCGCGCTCGACGACACCTTCGTCAAGCTGGTGGCCTGGTACGATAACGAGTGGGGCTACTCGAACAAGTGCCTGGAGATGGTCAGGGTCGTCGCGAAGTAAGCGGCATCCAGACAGACGAAAGGCCGGGGAAACCCGGCCTTTCGCGTTCCACACCCTCCCCTGTGCGCGCCCCGTCGGACGGGGCACGGAACCTCACTCGCCGCGATCGAGCAGCTTCAGCTTGTCGGGTACGCCATCCCATTTCTCCGCGTCCGCAAGCGCGTCCTTCTTGCGGGTGATGACGTGCCACTTCGGCGCCAGCTCGGCATTGATGTCCAGGAACTTCTCCTGGCCCTTCGGCACGTCGTCCTCGGCATAGATCGCCCCGACCGGGCATTCGTCCACGCACAGGGTGCAGTCGATGCACTCCACCGGGTCGATGACCAGGAAGTTGGGACCCTCGTGGAAACAGTCCACCGGGCACACCTCGACGCAGTCGGTGTGCTTGCAGTTGATGCAGTTTTCGGTAACGACGTGGGTCATGGAGCCGGGGTCATGAAGCCTGCAGATGAACGGTTGCCTGACGGTGCGTATTGTCCCGCCCCGCTGCTGGCCACTCCCTGACCTGGATCAATTCGCGGTCCGTCCATACGGCGCAGAATGCACCCATCGAAAGCGACCGTCCTTCCAGTCCCCTCCCAACAGGAGTCAATGATGATCAACAAGTTCTCCGCCCTCGCCCTGATCGGCCTTGCCGGTGCCTTCGCCTTCGCCCCGTCCGCCCAGGCGGCCGACTGCGCGGCGACCATCGAGGGCAACGACGCCATGCAGTTCAACGTCAAGACCCTTTCGGTGCCGGCGTCCTGCAAGGAGTTCAAGGTCACCCTGAAGCACACCGGCCAGCTGGCCGCCAACATCATGGGCCACAACGTGGTGGTGGCGAAGACCGCCGATGTCGCCGGCGTGAACGGTGACGGCATGAAGGCCGGTGCCGACAACGACTACGTCAAGCCGGGCGACGCCCGTGTCATCGCCCACAGCAAGGTGGTCGGCGGCGGCGAGTCCACCACCTTCAGCATCCCGGTTGCCAAACTGGAAGCCGGCCAGGACTACAGCTACTTCTGCTCCTTCCCGGGCCACTTCTCGATCATGCAGGGCAAGTTGACCCTCGCCAAGTAAGACCCATATCGAAGGGGCGGCCAGCGGGCCGCCCCTTTCGTTTTGCGGTACCGCAACGCCATGGCACGTGACTCCACCACCCTGACCCCTGACCAGATTGCCACGCTAGTCGACCGCTTCTACGACCGCATCCAGGTCCATCCCACGCTCGGCCCGGTGTTCAACGCGGCCGTGGACGACTGGCCGGAGCACAAGCGGCTGCTGACCTCGTTCTGGGCCTCGGTGGCGCTGGGCGCCGGCAGCTACCGCGGCAACCCGATGGCGAAGCACCGTGGCCACCCGATCGAGTACGGCCACTTCGACGAGTGGCTGGAACTGTGGCTGCAGACCTGCCACGAGCTGCTGTCGCCGGAGGACGCCGGACGGATGCATGCCTATGCCACCCGCATCGGCCGCAGCCTGCGCGGCGGACTCGGGCTGGTGCCCGGCGGAAAGCACCTGGGTATCCCGGTCCTGGGCGCGTGAGCCGGGGGAGCGTCGTCCGGGGCCACCCCGTCAATAGAACATCAGCTTCGCCAGCACCACGATCCCGGCCATCAAGGCCAGCAGCAACCGGTGGTTATGGCGGAACACCCCGCCGCCCAGTCCGCGCCCGCCGGCCCACGCCACCCGGGCGAAGATCGCCAGCACCGCGAAGGCCAGGGTAACCTTGGCGGCCAGCATCCAGCCGAAGCGGGTGCCCATGCAGGCGAAACCGCCGCAGCGGATGTCGAACAGCGCCGCCCCGCTGGCGAACAGCACCAGCACCACCCATGGCATGAACCGGCGCGCCCGGGCGACAACCGCTTGCTCGACCCGCTGCAGCAGCTCGGTTCCCAGGGCGTCGCGCAAGCCCTCCAGCACCAGCACCTCGAAGGCCACGGCGCCGATGAAGACGATCGCGCACGCAAGGTGCAGCAACAGGATCAGGGGATACCAGCCGGCCATCTACGGTTCCGCGGGACAGCGCCAGTGTGGGATCCGGGCACGATCATCGTGCTGACATGGGTCAAGCCGGCGCAGGCAGCGGCTTTACCGCCGCCGGCCGCCCCCGGCTGTCCAGCGCGATCATCACGAAGCGCCCGCGGGTGCAGGTCTCGCGCTCGCCGCTGAGCAGGTCCTCGGCCACCAGCTCCACGTCGACCTGCATAGACGTGCGGCCGACCTCGACCACCCGGGCGATGGTTTCGACCAGCTGGCCCTGGCGGATCGGCAGGCGGAAGTCGACCTGTTCCGAGCGCGCGGTCACCACCGTGCGCCGGGAGTAGCGGCTGGCGGCGATGAACGCCGCCTTGTCCATCCACGCCAGGGCCTGGCCCCCGAACAAGGTGCCCAGGTGGTTGGTGTGGTCCGGGAACACGATCTCCTGCAGCCGCGCCTCGGTGGGCGCGGCCGCGGGAACCGCGGCAGGATCAGAAGGCGGCATCGAAGGCCACCTCCCCCTGCACGCCGACCTGGTACGCCGACACCCGGCGTTCGAAGAAGCTGGTCAGTTCCTGCACGTCCTGCAGCTCCATGAACGGAAGCGGGTTGCGCACGTTGTACTTCTTTTCCATGCCCAGCCTGGCGAAATGGTTGTCGGCGCAGTGTTGCAGGTACTGGCGCATGTCGCGCGTGGAGATCCCCGCCACCCCACCCGACAGCACGTCCTCGGCGAACTGCACCTCGCACTCGATCGCCTCGGCCAGCATGTCGTACACCTGCTGCTCCATCCGGGCATCGAACAGGTCGGGCTCCTCCCCGCGGATCGTGCGCACCGACTCGAAGGCGAAGTCCATGTGGCAGCTCTCGTCGCGGAACACCCAGTTGGTGCCCGACGACAGCCCCGGCAGCAGCCCGCGCGAGCGGAAGTAGTAGACGTAGGCGAAGGCGGCAAAGAAGAACAGCCCCTCGATGCAGGCCGCGAAGCAGATCTGGTTGAGCAGGAACTGTCGCCGCTGTGCCCGCGTCTCGATGCGCTCCAGCTCCTGGATCGAATCGATCCACTTGAAGCAGAACTCCGCCTTCCGGCGGATCGAATCGATGTTCTCCACTGCCGCGAACGCCCGCGTGCGCTCCTCGGGATCGGGCAGGTAGTTGTCCAGCAGGGTCAGGTAGAACTGCACGTGCAGCGCCTCCTCGTACAGCTGCCGCGACAGGTACATCCGCGCCTCCGGCGCGTTGAGGTGCTGGTACAGGTTGAGCACCAGGTTGTTGGACACGATCGAGTCCCCGGTGGCGAAGAACGCCACCAGCCGGTGGATCAGGTGCCGGTCCGCCGGCGACATCTTCGAATGCAGGTCGCTGATGTCGATCTGGAAATCGATCTCCTCCACCGTCCACGTGTTGCGGATCGCATTGCGGTACATCTCGTAGAAGTGGGGATAGCGCATGGGGCGCAGGGTGAGGTTGAAGCCGGGATCGAGGAGGCGAGGAACGAGTGGAGAGGAGTGAGGAGTGAGTGGAGAGGAGTGAGGAGTGAGTGGAGAGGAGTGAGGGGTGAGGGGGGGAGTCACGCTGACATTGGAGGTCATATGTATTACCGGATGCAGTTGTATGGAAGAAGGGAATGGAGGTCGCGCGGGGTGTCTATGGGCTGGTGCGGTTGTTGCCGCGCGAAGAGGTCTATGGGATGCGCAGCCAGATCACGCGGTCTGCGGTTTCCGTAGCACCGAACATTGCGGAGGGCTGGACCCGGGAAACGCCACGCGACAAGGCCCATTTCCTGGCCATTGCACACGGCTCCCTGTCCGAGACCGAAACGCTGCTGACGCTCTGCGAGGACATCGGCTGGTTTCCGGTGGAGCGCACGGCCACAGTCAGGGCCGCGATGGACGAAACCAGCCGAATGCTGACAACGCTGAGACGCCGGAGGCGAGGAGTGAGAAATGAGGAGTGAGAGGAGGGGTTTTTCGCCTTTACTCGTTTCTCACTCCTCTTCACTCACTCCCGCCTTTCACTGGCAGGATTCGCAGCCCTCCGGGTTCTCCAGCGAGCACGCCACCGCCCCGGCCGCCGACACCGTGGTCTTCGCAATCCGCGTAGCCGGCCGCGAGCGCAGGTAGTAGGTGGTCTTCAGCCCACGCTTCCAGGCGTGCATGTACATGGACGAGAGCGCGCCGATGTTCGGGCTTTCCATGAACAGGTTGAGCGAGGCGGACTGGTCGATGAAGGCGCCGCGCTCGGCGGCCATGTCGATCAGGGGGCGCATGGGCAGTTCCCAGGCGGTGCGGTAGACCTCGCGCAAGGCGGCGGGGATCCGCTCGATGCCCTGGATGGAGCCGTCGGCGAGCTTGATGGCGTCGCGCATCTCGGGGGTCCACAGGCCCAGGCGCTTGAGTTCGCCAACCAGGTGGCGGTTGACCTGGAGGAAGTCGCCGGACAGGGTCTCGCGCTTGAACAGGTTGGAGACCTGCGGTTCCACGCACTCGTAGCAGCCGGCAATGGAGGCGATGGTGGCGGTCGGGGCGATGGCGACCAGCAGCGAGTTGCGCAGGCCGTGCTCGCGGATGCGCTCGCGCAGGGCGTCCCAGCGGGCGGGGTCGGCCGGCTCCACGTCCCAGGCGTCGAACTGCAGCTCGCCGCGAGCGGCGCGGGTGTCCTCGAAGGCGGGATGGCGGCCGCGCTCGATCGCCAGCTCGCAGGAGGCCTCCAGGGCGTGGAAGTAGATCGCCTCGGCGATCTTCTTCGACAGTGCACGGGCTTCCTCGCTGTCGAAGGCCAGGCGCTGGCGGAAGAACACGTCCTGCAGGCCCATGCAGCCCAGGCCGACCGGACGCCAGCGCAGGTTGCCGCGACGGGCGGTCTCGATCGGGTAGAAGTTCAGGTCGATCACCCGGTCCAGCTGGCGCACGGCCAGGCGCACGGTTTCGGCCAGGCGCTCGAAGTCGAAACCGCCGCCCGCATCGAGGTGGTGGGCCAGGTTGATCGAGCCCAGGTTGCACACCGCGGTCTCCTCCGCCGAGGTGACCTCGAGGATCTCGGTGCACAGGTTGGACAGGTGGATGACGTTGCCGGCCCTGGCGGTCTGGTTGCTGGCGCGGTTGCACTTGTCCTTGAAGGTCATCCAGCCGTTGCCGGTCTCGGCCAGGGTGCGCATCATCCGCGCGTACAGCTTGCGCGCCGGGATCGTGCGCACCGCCTTGCCCCGGGTTTCGGCCTGGCGGTAGGCGGCCTCGAAGGCTTCGCCGTACAGGTCGGTCAGCTCCGGCACCACGCGCGGGTCGAACAGCGACCAGTCTTCGCCGGCCTCCACGCGGGCCATGAACAGGTCCGGCACCCAGTTGGCCAGGTTGAGGTTGTGGGTGCGGCGGGCGTCGTCTCCGGTGTTGTCGCGCAGCTCCAGGAAGTCCTCGATGTCGGCGTGCCAGGTTTCCAGGTACACGCAGGCCGCGCCCTTGCGCTTGCCGCCCTGGTTGACCGCGGCGACCGAGGAATCGAGCGTCTTCAGCCACGGCACGATCCCGTTGGAGTGGCCGTTGGTGGAGCGGATCAGCGAGCCGCGTGAACGCACCCGGGTCCAGCTCACGCCGATGCCGCCGCTGAACTTGGACAGCTGGGCGATGTCGCCGTAGCGGGCGTAGATCGACTCCAGCGAATCGGTGGGCGAGTCCAGCAGGAAGCACGAGGACAGCTGCTCGTGGGTGGTGCCGGCGTTGAACAGGGTCGGCGAGGACGGCAGGTAGTCGAGCTGGCCCATGCGCCGGTACAGCGCCAGCGCCTCGGGCACGTCCTGGCTGAGCGCGCTGGCGATGCGCAGGAAGAACTGCTGCGGGGTCTCGATCACCTTGCGGCTGTGCGGGTGGCGCAGCAGGTAGCGGTCGTACAGGGTGCGCAGGCCGAAGTAGTCGAAGCCCAGGTCCAGGTCGGGGTCGATGGCGTCGTTGAGCTTGCGCGCGTTGGCCTGGACGAACTCCAGCAGGCGGTCGTTGATCAGCCCGACCTCGTGGCCGCGGCCGATGGACTGCGAGAAGGCGTGGATCTCCTGGCCGGAGACCTCCTTGGCGATGAAGCCCGACAGCAGGCGGGCGGCCAGGCGGCCGTACTCGGGTTCCTCCCCGGTCAGCAGCGCGGCGGTGCGGATCGACAGCTCGTCCAGCTCGGCGGTGGTGGCGCCGTCGTACAGGCCGGAGATGGTGCGGGTGGCGACCCGCATCGGGTCGACCGCGTGCAGGCCGGTGCAGCAGCGCTGGACCGCACGGACGATCTTGTTGAGGTCGACCAGTTCGCGTGCGCCGTTGCGCTTGGTCACGCTCATGGTCATCGCGCCGGCCGGGGAGGTGAGGTCGAAGCCGGCCGGTGCGGGACGCGGGGCGTCGTCGGCATCGGAAACGGCGGGGCGGGCTTCGTCGGCGACGGTGCCGTCTTGGTGCAGGGCCTGCTCGTGCAGGACGTGCTTGTGCAGGGTCTGGGGGCTCATGGCGGTGGCTCCGGTGCAGGGCGCACGGATCGCCGTCCTTCCCTCGGGGACGGCGCACGGGAGCAGCGCACCGTGGACCCGCCGCACTGCGGCAGCCACGGCACGGCCTTGCCCCCGCGGGCATGGAATCTCCGGGGAAGGAAAACAGGCACCGCCGGCCACCCCGGTGGGGCATGCCGCGGTACCGGCCGTCCTCCCCCGAGGACCCTGGGCCGGTCACCACGCGGTGTGCTTCGCGTGGCTGTCGGCAGGTCTTCGGGCTGAGGACGCGGAGCATGGCGCTCCTCCTACTGCCGCCGCTTCCCGGGGCGGATGCCCCAGTGCCATGACGGGTTCGTTTCCATTACCGCTGCGGGGCAGCGCCGGAATTGGACCGAGGTCCGCACCGGCTTCCCTTTTCAGCCGCCCCTGGAGGCGGCACCGACGGAGCACAACATATCGGGTTTTGGCATCCCGTCAACCACAAGATGTCCGGGGCCGAGAAACGAGTGAAGAGGAGTGAGGAACGAGTAAGGGCAACTGCAAGGGCGAAGGCAGGAGCAAATGCAGAGGCAGAGGCGATGTCCTTGGCCCCCAGGCTCCTGCCCGTTGCTGTTGCTTCCACTCGTTCCTCAC
>NZ_JAJUWY010000017.1 GCF_021390425.1 Lysobacter sp. GX 14042
TCCACTCGTTCCTCGCCCTCACAGGTTCTGGTAATTCGGCCCCGCCCCCCCCTCCGGCGTGACCCAGGTGATGATCTCGTACGGATCCTTGATGTCGCAGGTCTTGCAGTGCACGCAGTTGGCGGCGTTGATCTGCAGTCTGCGTCCGCCTTCGTCCTCCACCATCTCGTACACGTTGGCGGGGCAGAAACGGGTGCAGGGGTTGCCGTATTCGATCGTGCAGCGCTCCACGCAAATGGAGGTGTCGTGCACGATCAGGTGGACCGGCTGGTCCTCGTCGTGGTCGGTGGCGGCGTAGTAGACGCCGGCCAGGCGGTCGCGCGGGGGCAGCTCGCGCGGGCCCCAGCCGCGGTCGGGGGACTCGTACTCGGCCAGTTTCTCCAGCGAGCTCCAGTCGGCCCTGTTCTTCAGCGTCCACGGGGAGCGCCCGCCGGTGATGGTTTCCCAGCCGGCGTTGAGCATGCCCATCCACAGGCCCTTCTTGAAGCCGGGCTTGATGTTGCGCACGGCCTTGAGCTCGGCCATGACCGCGCTGTCGCGCAGCTTGGCGTCGAAGCCTTCGGGTGCCAGCGCGTTGCCGACCAGGTGCTCGGCGGCGAGCATGCCGCTGCGGATCGCCTGGTGGGTGCCCTTGACCTTGGGCACGTTGAGCAGGCCGGCGGTGTCGCCGATCAGCAGGGCGCCGGGCATTTCCACCCGCGGCATGGACTGGTAGCCGCCGGTGGCGATCGCGCGGGCGCCGGCGGAGATGATCTCGCCGCCTTCCAGCAGCGGCTTGACCATGGGGTGGTGCTTGAACTGCTGGAACGCCTCCCAGGGCTTGTAGTTGGGGTCCTTGTAGTCCAGCCCGGTGACGTAGCCGATGGCGATGCGGCCCTTGTCCAGGTGGTAGATGAAGCTGCCGCCGTAGGTGGCGCTGTCGGCCGGCCAGCCGAAGCTGTGGACGATCTTCCCGGGGCTGACGCGGTCTTCGGGGACCTGCCACAGCTCCTTGATGCCGATCGAGTAGCCCTGCGGGTCGGAGTCGGCGTCCAGGTCGAAGCGCTTGACCAGGCGCTTGGTCAGGTGGCCGCGGGCGCCCTCGGCCAGCACGGTCACCCTGGCGTGGATGTCGATGCCCTGGGTGTAGTTCGGCTTGTGGCTGCCGTCCCTGGCCACGCCCATGTCGCCGATGCGCACGCCGATGACCTTGCCGTCCCCGTCATGCAGGGTCTCGGCGGCGGCGAAGCCGGGGAACACGTCGACCCCCAGCGCCTCGGCCTGGGGCGCCATCCAGGCGCACATCGCGCCCAGGCTGACGATCACGTTGCCGTGGTTGTTCATGCCCGGCGGGATCACCGGGAGCTTGTGGCCGCCGTCCCTGGTCAGCAGCCAGAACTCGTCTTCCTTCGCGTCCACGCACACCGGCGGCGGGTTGTCGCGCCAGTTCGGGAGCAGGGCGTCGAGCGGGCCGGTCTCGATCACCGCGCCGGACAGGATGTGGGCGCCGATGGTCGCGCCCTTTTCGATCACGCAGACGTTCAGGCCGGGATCGAGCTGCTTGAGCCGGATCGCGAATGCCAGCCCGGCCGGGCCGGCACCGACGGTGACGACGTCGTACTCCATCACGTCGCGTTCGGTCTCGGGGGCGGTCTGCTCGGTCATGGCGGGCTCCTGCGGGTGACCGGGCATTGTCGCGGGTTTGGGCGGGGGCGCCAAATGGGCGGCCCTCGGCCGTCGCCGGTCAGCGGGCCGGGACCGGAACCGGGACCACCGGCACCACGACCGGCCTGGCGGCGGGGGCCGGTTCCGGATGCACGTGGCCATGGGCGGCGCCGCTTTGCAGCACCCAGCCGACCAGCTCGGCGGTGACGGTGGCCAGCGACTGCTCGAAGGCGTCCACCACGTCGACCACCGCGGTGCTGGCGGCGGGGACGGCCTGCCGGAACGTGCGCGCGGCGACCACGCGCTGGTCCCGGGTGTGCAGGAGCTTGGCGTTGAGTTCGATGCGGGCGGACGGGACCGGCTGGCCGGCGTAGTCGGACTCGAAGCGGCGCAGGTCCAGCACCAGCTTGTACTCGGCACCGATGCCGCTGCCCTGGCGGGCGATGGCGGGAATGCGGCCGGAGTCCTCCATGGTGCGCAGGATCGCGTCCTCGACCATGTCGGTCGGCATCTTGCCCCAGGCCGCGCCCTTGTAGACCTGCATCTCGTGCCCGGCCGGCCGGACCGCGATGCGCAGGCTGTCGGTCAGCCGCGAGGCGTCGGCGTTGCCCAGGGCGAGCTGCCAGTCCACGTTCGGCCAATCCGGCCGGGCCTCCACGCGCGGATCGAGGACGTAGACGGTGGCGCGCCTGTCGTTGCCGCCGCCGCCGAGGAGCGCGCAGGCGGACAGCGCCAGCAGCAGGAAGGCGGCGAGGGGAAGCTTGATCATCTTCATTCGGGCTCGAACTCCTTCGGCGCGTCGCGGCCCAGCAGGTAGCCGGTGGGGTTGTTGTCCAGCCGGTCGCTGATCCGGCTCAGGTCGCGGACCAGGCTGCGCACCTCGCCCAGGGTCGGGCCGAGCTGGGCCAGGCCGTCGTTGGCGAAGCTGTTGATGGCGGCGCGGTTCTCGTTGACCAGGCCGTTGGCACCCTGGGCGGCGGAGTCCAGTTCCACCAGCGCGGTATCCAGCCGGTCGACCAGCGCCGGCAGGCGCTGGATCACGTCGCGGTCGATGTCGGCGATCGCGCGGTCGGTGCGTTGCAGGGTCTGCTGCAGCTGTTCGCTGGCGGCGCGGGCGTTGACCATGATCTCGCGCACGTCGTCGCGCTGTTCGGCGATCGTCTCGGTGAGCAGGCGGACGTTGTCCAGCGAGGCCGAGACCCGCTCGATGTTCTCCTGGCTCAGCAGCTGGTCCATGCGCGCGACCAGGCGGTTGGCGGTGTCGGCGATGTTCTGCAGCGCGGACGGCTCGGTCTGGATCACCGGCCAGGGCGCGCGGCCGTCGTAGACCTCGTCCAGCCGCGGGGCTTCGGGGCTGCCGCCGGTGAGCTGGATGAACGGGCTGCCGGTCAGCCCGGACATCGACATCTTGGCCCGGGTGTCGCTCTTGACCGGCGCGCGGGCCTGGACCCGCAGCAGGGCGCGCACCCGGCGCGGGTCGTCGGGGGCCAGGCTCAGGCGCTCCACGGTGCCCACGGCGATGCCGTTGTACTGCACCGCGCTGCCCTCGCTCAGGCCGGTGACCGGCTCGTCGAAGACCACCAGGTACTCCTGCCAGCTGCGCTCCGACGACCAGTTCGCGCCCCACAGCGCGAACAGCAGCAGGAACACGCTGACCATGATCGTGAACGCGCCGATCAGGACGTAGTTGGCCTTGGTTTCCATCAGCAGCTTGCCTCGGCGGTGCGCCCACCGGCGTCCGTGTCCCTTGCGGCACGGGCGCGTGGGCCGTGGAAGTACTCGCGCACCCAGGGGTGGTCGAGCTGTTCGATCTCGGCCAGCGGCGCGCAGGCGATCACCCGCTTGTCGGCCAGCACCGCGACCCGGTCGCAGATAGCGTAAAGGGTGTCCAGGTCGTGGGTGATGAGGAACACGGTCAGCCCCAGCGCCTGCTGCAGGGTGCGCACCAGCCGGTCGAAGGCGGCCGCGCCGATCGGGTCCAGCCCCGCGGTCGGCTCGTCCAGGAACAGCAGCGGCGGGTCCATCGCCAGCGCCCGGGCCAGGCCGGCGCGCTTGCGCATGCCGCCCGACAGCTGCGAGGGCAGCTTGTTGACCGCATCCGCGGGCAGGCCCGCCAGTTTCACCTTCAGCAGCGCGAGCTCGTACCGCAGGGTCTCGGGCAGGCCGGGCTGGTGTTCCTTGAGCGGCACCTGCACGTTCTCGCCGACGGTCAGCGAAGAGAACAGCGCCCCGTCCTGGAACAGCACCCCGCTGTTGCGCTCGATTCGCAGGCGCTCGGCCTCGGAGGCGTTGAGCGCATCGACGCCCAGCACCTCGACCTGGCCGCCGGTGGGCGTGCGCAGGCCGATGATCGAGCGCATCAGCACCGACTTGCCGCTGCCCGAGCCGCCGACCACGCCGATGATTTCCCCGCGCCGCACGTCCAGGTCCAGGCCGTCGTGGACCACCTGCGAACCGAAGCGGTTGACCAGCCCGCGCACGCGGATGACCGGATCCGGGATCCCGCCGCTCACCAGCCCATCTCCATGAACCACATCGCGGCGAAGGCATCCAGGATGATCACCACCGAGATCGACTGCACCACCGAGGAGGTGGTCCGCTCGCCGACCGACTGCGCGGTGCCGGTGACCTGCAGGCCCTCCAGGCAGCCGATCAGCCCGATCAGCATCGCGAACACCGGGGCCTTGGCCAGGCCGACCCACATGTGCTTGAGGTCCATGGTGTCCTGCATCCGCGCCAGGTACTGCTGCGGCGGGATGTCCAGGCCGAAGGCGCCCACGCTCAGCCCGCCCAGCAGGCCGGCGATCATGCCCAGGAAGGTCAGCAGCGGCAGCATCACCAGCAGCGCGGTCACCCGCGGGATCACCAGCAGGTCGACCGGGTCCAGGCCCAGGGCGCGGATCGCGTCGACCTCCTCGCGGCTGACCATCGAGCCGATGTGCGCGGTGAAGGCGCTGGCGGTGCGGCCGGCGAGGATGATCGCGGTCAGCAGCACCGCGAACTCGCGCAGGAAGGAGATGGTGACCAACTCGACCACGAACTGGGTGGCGCCGAAGTCGCGCAGCACGTTGGCGCCCAGGAAGGCGATCACCGCCCCCACCAGGTAGCACAGCAGGGCCACCAGCGGCACCGCGTCCAGCCCGACCTGCTCCATGTGGTGCACGGTGGGGGTCAGGCGGAAGCGCCCGGGCTGGCGGACCAGCCGGGCCATCTTGACCAGCACCTCGCCGAGGAAGGCGACCAGCGCCAGCACTTCCCCCCAGTTGCCGTGCACCGCCCGGCCGAGGCGGGCCAGGGCCTCGGCGACGCCGTACTCGCGTTTGCGCCGGGGGCGGTCGTCGGCGACATCGCCGATCGCGGTGACCAGCGGCTGGTGCTCGTCGTTGAAGTGGAAGGCGCCGGCGTCCAGCCCGCGGTGTCGGGCGAAGCGCATCAACTGCAGTACGCCAAGGGAATCGAGCCGGTCCACGCCGGTGGCGTCGACCGCCTGCAGCCCATCCGGGGCGGCCTTGAGTGCCTGGGCGACCGACTCGGCCTGCGCCAGGGTCCACTGGCCGGTGAGGCGCGCGGCGCCGGCATCCTGGCCGGTTTCAATGCGGGGCTGTAGGTCGCGCTCGCTCATGCTGGACCGAGCATACCGGCGCGCCGTGATGCTGTCCGCCATCCCGGACGCGTGCCATGCTACGGCGCGATGGAAACCCCGTCCCCGTACCCCCCGCAGGCGACCCCGCCCGAATCCGACCCGTGCCCGCCGGGCGCCCCGCCCGGCGCCAATCCGCTGCTGGCGCCTTCGGCCGCCGGAGCGGGCGTTCCCGCGGTCGCCTCGGTCGAGGATCCAACCACCGCCGGCAACCGCCCGCTGGCCTCGCTGGGCTATGGCGAGCGGGTGGCCTTCATGGTCGAGCTGGCGACCCGCCTGCACCGCTACGGCACCACCGCCCAGCGCCTGGAGGCGGCCCTGCTGGACGTGGCCGCGCGGCTGCGGCTGGAGTGCGAGCCCTGGTCCAGCCCGACCGCGCTGATCCTGTCCTTCAGCGATCCGCAGCGGGTCGCCGGCTCCAGCGACATCACCCGCGTGGTGCGCCTGTCGCCCGGCGACAACGACCTGCACCGGCTGGCCGAGACCGACCGCATCGCCGAGGCGCTGGTCGCCGGCGAGCTCGACGTGGCCAGCGCCTTCGCCGCGTTAAAGGCGCTGGACGTGGCCCCGACCTGGCGCGGTCGGCTGCTGGAGGTACTGGGGGCGGGGCTGGTGTGCGCCGCGCTGGCGGCGCTGCTGCGCCTGCCGTGGCTGGAGATCGGGGTCGCCGGCTTCAACGGCCTGCTGATCGGCGGCCTGCTGCAGGGGGCGATGACCCGGCCGTGGCTGCGGGATGCCTCCGATGCGCTGCTGGCGATGTTCGTCACCCTGGTGGCGGTGCTGGTGGCCAGCCTGGTCGCGCCGATCAACCAGAACACGGTGATCATCGCCTCGCTGATCCCGCTGCTGCCGGGCCTGACCCTGACCAACTCGGTCAACGAGCTGACCAGCGGGCACCTGGTCTCGGGCACGTCGCGTTTTGCCGGCGCGGTGACCACGGTGGCGAAACTGGCGGTGGGAACCGCGATCGCCCTGTACCTGACCAGGCTGGTCGGCCTGGACCCGCAGGTGCGCGCCTGGCGCCCGCAACCGGACTGGGTGGAATGGAGCGCCCTGGTCGCGGCCTCGCTGGCATTTGCGGTCGCCTTCCGCGCCGAACTGCGCGATTACCCGGTGGTGATGGCCGCCGCTGCCGCCGGTTACCTGATCTCGCGCCACGGCGACCTGGCCTGGGGCGCGCCGGTGGGAATCTTCCTGGCGGCGATGGCGATGACCGCTGCCGGCAACGGCTATGCCCAGCTGACCGGCCGCCCGGGCGCGATCGTGCGGGTCCCCGGGATCATTTTGCTGGTTCCCGGAAGCGCCAGCCTGCGCGCGCTGCTCAGCCTGTTGCAGCAGCAGGACGTGAACGTCGGCGAGGAAGCGATCCTCGGGGTGATGAACATCCTGCTGGCCCTGCTGGCCGGATTGCTGCTGGGGAATCTGCTGCTGCCGTCGCGGCGGCATCTCTGAGGGCTTCCTTTCTCCCGCATGCGGGAGAAGGTGCCATCAAAAGCCCCTCACCCCTGCCCTCTCCCGCAAGCGGGAGAGGGGGGGCAAAGTGAAACGCCGGCTTTCGCCGGCGTTTCGTCATTCTTTTTCGATCAGGAAGTCTTCGACCTTGCGGCCCTCGGCGGTGAGGGCGGCCAGCCAGCGCGGTTGGCGGCCGCGGCCGGTCCAGGTCTCTTCGGGATTGGCGGGGTTGCGGTACTTCGGCGGCACCTTGCCGAGCTTGCGGGCCTTCTTGGCCACGCCGCGGGTGCCGCGTGCCGGGGCGGCGGTGGCCGCGGTGCCGGTACCGGTGCCGAACAGTTCCTCGATGCTGTAACCCTCGGCCTTGGCCTGCTGGGTCAGCTTGCGGCGGACCTGGGCGACCGGCTTGCGCTTGGCGAGGGTGGTCTTGCGCTTCTTCGCCTTGCTGATGAGGGTTTCAAGCTCGCGTGCGGAAAGGGAATTGATATCGATTGCCATACCGGTCTCCGGAAAACAGGGGAAACAGCCCGGCCAAAGCGGCCGCGCGCCATGGTAAGGGTATTTGCCGCCCGCGGTAAATGACCGCATCGATATGGGGCCGGTTATGCAAAACCAACCCGGGAAAACCCCGGGGCGTGGTCAGGCGCCGATTCGCGCCAGTACCCCGGCGCGATCGAGGTTCTCGGCCTCGCTCGCAGTACGGTGGCGGTATTCGAAGGTTCCCGCCTCCAGCCCGCGGGCGGACACCACCACCCGGTGCGGAATGCCGACCAGCTCGATATCGGCAAACATCGCGCCGGGCCGCAGGCCGCGGTCGTCCAGGGCGGTTTCGATGCCGGCGGCGCGCAGTTCCCCGTAGAGCGACTCGGCCGCCGTGGTGACCGCCGGGTCGTTCTTGGGGTTGATCATGCACACCACCGCCTGCCACGGCGCCATCGCCGCGGGCCAGGTAATGCCGTTGTCATCGTGGTTCTGCTCGATCGCCGCGGCGACGATGCGCGACACGCCGATGCCGTAGCAGCCCATGGTCGGCACCGCGGCCTTGCCATTGGAATCGAGTACCGTGCAGTCCATTGCCCCGGCATAGGCGCGGCCGAGCTGGAAGATATGCCCGACCTCGATGCCGCGGGCGATCGCGAGCGTGCCCTGGCCGTCGGGCGAGGGGTCACCGGCGACGACGTTGCGGATATCGGCAACCCGGTCGGGTTCGGGCAAGTCGCGGCCCCAGTTCACGCCGGCAATATGGAATCCATCACGGTTTGCGCCGACCACGAAATCGGCCATTGCCGCTACCGTGCGGTCGGCCACCACCGTGACCGGCTTGCGCGGCGCCACCGGCCCGAGGAATCCCGGCGCCGCGCCCAGGTATTCGGCGATTTCCGCCTCGTTGGCCATCCGGTACCCGGCCAGGCCCGGCAGCCGGGCCAGTTTGAGTTCGTTGGGCGTGTGGTCGCCGCGCAGCAGCGCGACCACGAAACCGTCTTCGCCCATCAGCGCCAGCGTCTTGACCGTGCGCTCCAGCGGAATCCCCATCAGCGCGGCAACCGCCTCGCAGGTGCGCTGGGTGGGGGTTTCCACCTCGTGCATGGATTCGGCCGCGGCCGGGCGCGCGCCCGGCGCGGTCGCCTCGGCCAGTTCGACATTGGCCGCGTAACCGGAATCGTCCGGGCCGCCCACCGCATAGGCGATCGCGTCCTCGCCGGAATCGGCCAGCACGTGGAACTCATGCGAGGCGCTGCCGCCGATCGCCCCGGTGTCGGCGAATACCGCGCGGAAATGCAGGCCCAGGCGCTCGAATATGCGGCTGTAGGCCTGGTACATCACCTCGTACTGGCGCTGCAGGTCGGCCTCGTCGAGGTGGAAGGAATAGGCATCCTTCATCAGGAACTCGCGCGAGCGCATCACCCCGAAGCGCGGGCGGATCTCGTCGCGGAACTTGGTCTGGATCTGGTAGAAACACGCCGGCAGCTGCTTGTAGCTGGCCAGCTCGTTGCGCGCGAAGTCGGTGATGACCTCCTCGTGCGTCGGCCCGTAGCAGTACCAGGCCTCCTTGCGGTCCTGCATCTTCATCAGCTGGCCGCCGAACTTCTCCCAGCGGCCGGTTTCCTCCCACAGCTCGCGCGGCTGCACGGTCGGCATCAGCATCTCGATCGCGCCGGCGGAATTCATTTCCTCGCGCACCACCGCCTCGACCCGGCGCAGCACCCGCAGTCCCAGCGGGGTCCAGGTGTACAGGCCGGAGGCAAGCTTGCGGATCATGCCGGCCTTGAGCATCAGCTTGTGGCTGACGAGCTCGGCTTCGGCGGGGATTTCCTTGCTGGTGCGTAGGTGGAATTGCGACAGGCGCATGGCGGGGGAGGGGTTGAACGGGGAAAGCGGCCATTCTGGCATGCCCCCGTCATCCCCGCGCACGCGGGGAGCCATGGACGTTGGGGTTTTCCGGGGAGGCGTGGTCCTCCGGAGCTTTCGCGGGGGAGCCGGCAGCCG
>NZ_JAJUWY010000018.1:2500-5710 GCF_021390425.1 Lysobacter sp. GX 14042
CACGGTGGATGCCTTGGCGGTCAGAGGCGATGAAGGACGTGGCAGCCTGCGAAAAGCGCGGGGGAGCTGGCAACAAGCATTGATCCCGCGATGTCCGAATGGGGAAACCCACTGCGCAAGCAGTATTGCATGGTGAATACATAGCCATGCAAGGCGAACCCGGTGAACTGAAATATCTAAGTAACCGGAGGAAAAGAAATCAACCGAGATTCCCTGAGTAGTGACGAGCGAACGGGGAACAGCCCTTAAGCTGATTGAGTTCTAGCAGAACAACCTGGAAAGGTTGGCCATAGACGGTGACAGCCCGGTATGTGAAAGGGCTCTTTCAGTGAAATCGAGTAGGGCGGGGCACGAGAAACCCTGTCTGAACATGGGGGGACCATCCTCCAAGGCTAAATACTCCTGACCGACCGATAGTGAACCAGTACCGTGAGGGAAAGGCGAAAAGAACCCCGGCGAGGGGAGTGAAATAGACCCTGAAACCGTGTGCGTACAAGCAGCAGGAGCCCTTCGGGGTGACTGCGTACCTTTTGTATAATGGGTCAGCGACTTATTGTTCGTGGCAAGCTTAACCGTATAGGGGAGGCGCAGGGAAACCGAGTCTGAATAGGGCGCATAGTCGCGGGCAATAGACCCGAAACCGGGTGATCTAGTCATGCCCAGGGTGAAGGTACCGTAACAGGTACTGGAGGCCCGAACCCACTCCCGTTGCAAAGGTAGGGGATGAGGTGTGATTAGGAGTGAAAAGCTAATCGAACCCGGAGATAGCTGGTTCTCCTCGAAAGCTATTTAGGTAGCGCCTCATGTGAATCTTCCTGGGGGTAGAGCACTGTTATGGCTAGGGGGTCATTGCGACTTACCAACCCATGGCAAACTCCGAATACCAGGACAGACTGCATGGGAGACACACGGCGGGTGCTAACGTCCGTCGTGGAAAGGGAAACAACCCAGACCCACAGCTAAGGTCCCAAATTACCGCTGAGTGGAAAACGAGGTGGAAAGGCACAGACAGCCAGGAGGTTGGCTTAGAAGCAGCCACCCTTTAAAGAAAGCGTAATAGCTCACTGGTCGAGTCGGTCTGCGCGGAAGATTTAACGGGGCTAAGCGGTAAACCGAAGCTTGGGGTGCACACCTCTGGTGTGCGCGGTAGAGGAGCGTTCCGTACGCCGTTGAAGGTGGATCGAGAGGTCTGCTGGAGGTATCGGAAGTGCGAATGCTGACATGAGTAACGATAATGCGGGTGAAAAGCCCGCACGCCGAAAGCCCAAGGTTTCCTTGCGCAACGTTAATCGACGCAGGGTGAGTCGGCCCCTAAGGCGAGGCAGAAATGCGTAGTCGATGGGAAGCTGGTTAATATTCCAGCACCTCGCGCACATGCGATGGAGGGACGGAGAAGGCTAGGTCTACCGGGCGTTGGTTGTCCCGGGGAAAGCAGGTAGGCGGGGATCTTTGGCAAATCCGGGATCCCATTCAACGCCGAGCAGCGAGACGAGTCCATTAGGACGAAGTGACTGATGCCACGCTTCCAGGAAAAGCTCCTAAGCTTCAGTGTGCGCAGACCGTACCGTAAACCGACACAGGTGGGCAGGATGAGAATTCTCAGGCGCTTGAGAGAACTCGGGTGAAGGAACTAGGCAACATGGCACCGTAACTTCGGGAGAAGGTGCGCCCCTGATGGTGGCCCATGCGGGCTATAGCTGTCGGGGGCCGCAGTGACCAGGCCGCTGCAACTGTTTATCAAAAACACAGGACTCTGCAAACACGAAAGTGGACGTATAGGGTCTGACGCCTGCCCGGTGCCGGAAGGTTAATTGATGGGGTCAGCCGCAAGGCGAAGCTCTTGATCGAAGCCCCGGTAAACGGCGGCCGTAACTATAACGGTCCTAAGGTAGCGAAATTCCTTGTCGGGTAAGTTCCGACCTGCACGAATGGCGTAATGATGGCGGCGCTGTCTCCACCCGAGACTCAGTGAAATTGAAATCGCTGTGAAGATGCAGCGTTCCCGTGGCAAGACGGAAAGACCCCGTGAACCTTTACTATAGCTTCACACTGAACGTTGAGTTCGTCTGTGTAGGATAGGTGGGAGGCTGTGAAACCAGGACGCCAGTTCTGGTGGAGCCATCCTTGAAATACCACCCTGTCGTGCTTGACGTTCTAACCTGGGCCCGTAATCCGGGTCGGGGACCGTGTGTGGTGGGTAGTTTGACTGGGGCGGTCTCCTCCCAAAGTGTAACGGAGGAGCACGAAGGTACGCTCAGCGCGGTCGGACATCGCGCACTGTGTGCAAAGGCATAAGCGTGCTTGACTGCAAGATCGACGGATCAAGCAGGTACGAAAGTAGGTCTTAGTGATCCGGTGGTTCTGTATGGAAGGGCCATCGCTCAACGGATAAAAGGTACTCCGGGGATAACAGGCTGATACCGCCCAAGAGTTCATATCGACGGCGGTGTTTGGCACCTCGATGTCGGCTCATCACATCCTGGGGCTGTAGTCGGTCCCAAGGGTATGGCTGTTCGCCATTTAAAGTGGTACGCGAGCTGGGTTCAGAACGTCGTGAGACAGTTCGGTCCCTATCTGCCATGGGCGTTGGAGATTTGAGAGGGGCTGCTCCTAGTACGAGAGGACCGGAGTGGACGAACCTCTGGTGTTCCGGTTGTCACGCCAGTGGCATTGCCGGGTAGCTACGTTCGGAAGCGATAACCGCTGAAAGCATCTAAGCGGGAAGCGCGCCTCAAGATGAGATCTCCCGGGAGCTTGACTCCCCTGAAGGAACCATCAAGACCAGGTGGTTGATAGGCTGGGTGTGTAAGTACAGCAATGTATTGAGCTAACCAGTACTAATGATCCGTGTGGCTTGACCATATAACCTCAAGTGGCCTTGGACTCGACGATACGTCGACATTCCAGGCACGACGCTCGCTACGTCCCAACCCCATGCCAGTCCGCGCCACAGGCGCGACTGCAACAGCTTGCTCAGTGACAATGGCTGTGTGGAACCACCCGATCCCATCCCGAACTCGGAAGTGAAACGCACACGCGCCGATGGTAGTGTGGGTCTCCCATGCGAGAGTAGGTCATCGCTGAGCATTTACCCCGCAAGGCCGGTCCCCGAAAGGGACCGGCCTTGCTCTTTTTCGGTTCCCGGAATCAGGCCACCGCACGTGCCGCGCTGACGAACAATGCCAGGACGCAGGCGAATCCGCCGGCCCA
>NZ_JAJUWY010000019.1 GCF_021390425.1 Lysobacter sp. GX 14042
ACCCCGGGGGAGACATGAAACGCAACTGGGACACCATACGAGAGATCCTGACGCGTCTAGAAGATCTGCCAGATACGGACGCGATTCTTCGGCTGTCAGACTTCCCCGCTGATCGGAACTTCGAAGTCTCGTACCACATGGAGTTGCTCATCGAGGCAGGTTTGGTCGAAGGCTCAATGAGCCGCACACTTGGTGGCGGAGCTACGCAGTTCATGGCGCGGCGGCTCACGTGGCCAGGTCACGAGTTCCTTGACGCAGTCCGAAGTGACACTGTCTGGAACAAGACCAAAAAAGCGTTCGCCACCAACGGCGTCACCATGACCTTTGATCTCATCAAGTCGGTGGCCTCGGATATCGCCGTTGCACTCGTACGTAGCGCGGCCGGGGTCTAACAATTCGTTCAAGCCGAACTTGCTTCGCTACACCAAACACATGGCAGAAAAAGCTTGCCATGTGTTTGGCTCCGCTACGCAAGTCGGCTTAACTCAGGTGTTAGGCGTGAAGCACCGGGAGGGAAACCAAATGGCACTGATCAGCTGTCACGAATGCAAACAAGAGATATCGGATAGTGCGCCGACCTGCCCGAAGTGCGGGGCTAAGACTGTTTCTGCGCACGATGAGAGTTTCTTGGCTGGGATATTTGCTGTAGGTATTCTTGCACTTATCCTTTGGTGGGCTTTCGCAGACGGTGATGACTCAGATGGCGAGGAGCAGGCGCAGCCTAGAAGAGAGTTGGCGCTCGCCGAAGAGTATCCAGGTCCTTGGCGTGAAGACTTCAACGCGGACATAGCTCGGACTTTGGCGCACAATCGCGTTACTGGCTGTGGGCAATTCAAGTTTAAGCCAAGCAGTCAGAACCGGAATGAATTTGTGGTGTACTGCACCAGGGACGGCCACGAGTGGAGTGCTTACGTTGTGTGGACCGCGATCAATGAGGTCATTGGCCCAAGCAAGCCAGATCCAGCTCTCAACTGAGGGGTTGTGCCTAACGAGTCGTTCAAGCCGAATCCGCTTCGTTCCGCAAACCACATGGCAGGTAAAGCTTGCCATGCGGTTCGCTCCACTACGCTGCTCGGCTTAACGCTGGTGTTAGCCGTGAATGGAGGTTGCAATGCAATTTGCAGCAATCGACGTAGAGACCGCCAATGCTGACCTTGCCAGCATCTGCCAAATTGGCGTCGCGATCTTCCGCGACGGCGTGCATGTGGATTCGTGGTCAAGCCTCGTTGACCCTGAAGATGATTTCGATGGCTTCAACATATCGATCCACGGAATAGACGAGCAAACCGTAAGAGGTGCACCAACCTGGCCAGGAGTCGCTGAAACCTTACGCGGCCTGCTCACTGGCTCAGTAGTCGCGTGCCACACACCGTTCGATCGGGCAGCCACTAGTCTCGCCTGTGAGAAGCACAGACTTTCTCAATTTGATTGCAAATGGCTAGACACAGCCCGTGTCGTGCGTCGCGCATGGCCGGAGAAGTTCGGGGCAAAGGGCTACGGGCTGCACAACGTCGCGAAATTTCTCGGCATCGATTTCAAGCACCATGACGCACTAGAGGATGCTCGCGCTGCTGGCGAAGTGCTCTGTAGGGCCAGCGCTCACGCTGGTTTCAGCCTTGACGATTGGTTTGCCCGCGTCCAGCGCCCTATCAACCCGACCTTCGACCAGCCAATCACTCGTGATGGGAACAGCGAGGGGCCACTTTTTGGCAATGTCGCGGTGTTCACTGGCTCACTCGCTATCCCGCGACGCGAGGCGGCAGACTTGGCTGCTCGCGCTGGATGTGGCGTTGGCTCTTCGGTCACAAAAAAGACGACTCTTCTCATCGTCGGTGACCAAGACATCTCCAAGCTTGCGGGAAAGACAAAGAGTTCCAAGCACCTCAAGGCAGAGGAACTGATAGGTCAAGGCTGCCAAATTCGCATTCTCCGCGAGTCTGACTTCCAGAGCATTGTTGTGGCGCAGGCGGTTCACGGCTAACAATTCATTCAAGCCGAAGCCGCTTCGCGGCTCGGCTTAATTCTGGCATTAGACGACCGCACCAACTGACCAAGCAAGCCCCAGCATGGGACTTCTTCGCGCACCGTATTGACAAGCATTTTTAACATGATGTAAGATTTGCTTTACATTCGTAGCCGGAGCCCGAAATGGGATACCGCGAGAAAGTAGCTTGGCTAATGTTTTCCTCCATGGCCGTCACTCTAGGCCCGTACTTGATCTACGTATACGTCGTACAAAATGGCCAACCAATTCCGTTGCCTGGAATAGGCGAGCTCAAGCTCTACGCGACAGCAGCCGTTAGCTGGGCCGTAATCATTGGAACCGGCCATCTGCTTCTGCGTCTCAAATTTCCTAGTGATACTAGAACTCCCGCCGACGAACGGGATCACGAAATTGAGCGCCGTTCATTCCGTATCGGGTACTTCATCCTCATCATCGGCATGATCGTCATAGGGATCTTCAAGCCGTTCTACTCGGCAGGCTGGTCAATCATCAATGGGACAATCCTCATGATTGCCGTGGCGGAGTTAGTTCGCTACCTCACCATAGTTCACAGCTACCGTAAGCAAAGACCGTAATGGCGGGAACAATCGAAAATCAGATCAAGTTGCTTCGGTTTCAGAACGGCGAGATGTCACAAACCGAGCTGGGCCAACGTATTGGAGTAACGCGACAGACTATTGCTGCCATTGAAGCGGGAAAGTACTCACCCACCCTAGAATCTGCATTCCGTATCGCAGATGTCTTTGCTGTGAAGCTGGACGACGTCTTTCAGTGGGTCAAGAACTAGAGCGGTCGTCTAACAATTCGTTCAAGCCGAATGGATGAGCAATGGAGACTTTTCTAACTCCGGTAATCGTCGGCGGCATATCAGGTGGTCTAGCGGTTGCGGCCCTGGTGTTCCTCACTCCGACAAGATCTTGCCCAAAGTGTAGAACGCTTCTGCCGCGCTTCCGCAGGCCGGCGAGTATTCGAGAGGCTTGGCTCGGAGGGCGGCGCTGCGCCAGCTGCGGTGCCAAGATTGCTCGCGATGGTTCATTGCTACCGCACCAAGGGAGCCGCAGCGAATGCGCCTAACAGTTCATTCAAGCCGAACGCGACAAGTCGCGTCGGCTTAATTCAAGT
>NZ_JAJUWY010000002.1 GCF_021390425.1 Lysobacter sp. GX 14042
AGAAGGGCCTGGATCCCCGCGTGCGCGGGGATGACGGCGCCCTTACTCAGTCGCCGATCCGCTTTCCGCTTTTACTCGTTCCTCATTCCTCTCCCCTCGTTCCTCGCTTTTCTACGCCCCGGAGCCACTCGTGCGCCGGCCACCGCGACGCCGGCGACCGGGACCGGCATGCGTGTGCTGCCGGCCATCGGCCGGCTTGGGCTGGGTGTGGCCGCGCGGCGAAGGGTTGCGCTGCGCGCGCGGCGGGCGGTCGCCGGACTTCTGGCGCGGGTTGGGCAGCGGCACGTTCAGCCGCAGCGGCTGCGCCGGCTCGTAGCCTTCGTACGCGGCCACCTCGACCTCGCCCTTGCCTTCCAGCACCTTGTGGATCTGCCGCAGCAGCCCGCCCTCGTCGTGGGAGACCAGCGAAATCGCCTCGCCGCTGGCGCCGTTGCGGCCGGTGCGGCCGATGCGATGGACGTAGTCCTCGGCGACCATCGGCAGCTCGTAGTTGATCACCAGCGGCAGGTCCGGAATGTCCAGGCCGCGCGCGGCCACGTCGGTGGCCACCAGCACGCGCGCCTTGCCCGCCTTGAAGGCGTTGAGGGCCTTCTGGCGCTGGGCCTGGCTCTTGTTGCCGTGGATCGCGACCGCGGTCAGGCCGGACTTCTCCAGCTGCTCTGCCAGGCGGTTGCAGCCATGCTTGGTGCGGCCGAAGACGATCGCCTGGTCGGTGTGGCGCGAGGACAGGATCTCGACCAGCAGGTCGCGCTTGCGCGCGGCGTCCACTGGGTGGGCCCGGTGGCTGATGGTCTCGGCGACGGCACGGCCGGCGGCGACCTGGACCTGCTTCGGTTCACGCATGAACTGCAGCGCCAGCTGCTTGAGCTGGGCCTCGAAGGTGGCCGAGAACAGCAGGGTCTGGCGGCGGGTCGGCAGCTTGGCGAGGATCCGCTTGATGGCGTGCAGGAAGCCCATGTCGAGCATGCGGTCGGCCTCGTCGAGCACCAGCACCTCGATGGCGTCCAGCTGCACGGTGCCCTGCCCCATGTGGTCGATCAGCCGGCCCGGGCAGGCCACCAGCACGTCGACGCCGCGGCGCAAGGCATCGACCTGCGGCTTCATGCCCACGCCGCCGAACAGGGTGGCGGTGCGCACCGGCAGGTGGCGGGCGTAGCCGCGGATGTTCTCTTCGACCTGGACGGCCAGCTCGCGGGTCGGCACCAGCACCAGTGCGCGCGGCTTGCGCGGCCCCTTGGCCGGGGTGTGCGCAGCCAGGCGCTGCAGCAGCGGCAGGCCGAAGGCGGCGGTCTTGCCGGTGCCGGTCTGGGCGCCGCCCAGCAGGTCATGGCCGGCCAGGACCAGCGGGATGGCTTCGGCCTGGATCGGGGTCGGGCTGGTGTAGCCCTGTTCGGAAAGCGCGCGCAACAACGCGGGCGCAAGCCCGAGGGTTTCAAACGACATGTAATGCTCCGGTACGGAAGAAACCGCACGAATGCGGCGTTACCCACGGCGTTCCCTGGAACCGCGCCGTGGGTATCGGATTGAACGGACCGGATGCTCCGGACCGCGTCTGCGCAACGAAAGACGTGCGGGATAAGTCGCACCGGACCACGCCTTTGAGCGAGGGGTCTTGGCCGATCGGCCAACCCGTGCGAGGGCATACCTGGGAAACGTGCCCCTTGCGGGGTAGGCAGCCGTGCGCTGAACGGGCGAATCCTACGTGAAAGCGGCCACCCGTGCCAGCGTGGCCGCCTGCCCGTTCATCCGCGCGCCACGTCGGCATGCCGCCGGCATGACCTCCGACACCCGGCGCGGGAGCGGCACAGGGCGTATCGTCGTGCGGTCCCGGCGATCGCCGGAGGCCGCAATCCCAACGCCAACCGGCCGGAGCCCCGATGAAGACCAACAAGCCAAGAGCCCTGCTGCTGTCCCTCGCCATTGCCAGTGTCGTCGCCGGCTGCGCCGGCCAGGACGCCGAGGCCCCGGACCGCAAGGCGGCGCGGCCGGCAGCCGATGCCGGGACGCTCACCCTCGATGAATCCGCCCTGCCGGGCGTGAACCGCTTCCTCGCCAGCGACCTCGATCCGTCCATCGATGCCTGCACCGACTTTGGCGGCTACGTCAACGACAAGTGGCTGGCGGCCAACGACATCCCCGGCGACCGCACCTCCTGGGGCGCCTTCGAAATGCTGGCCGAGCGCTCCACCGCTGCGCAGCGCCAGCTCGCCGAGCAGGCCGCCGCCGACGAGGGCGCCGATGGGGTGGAGAAGATCGTCGGCGACTTCTGGGCCACCGGAATGGACGCCGACGCGATCAACGCCCAGGGCATCGCCCCGCTGCGGGAGGAACTCGACGCGATCGTAGCGATCGACTCCCCGGAGGCGATCGCCGATTATCTGCGCGCGAGCGCATCCGAAGGCCGCAACTTCCTGTTCGGCTTCGGCGCCGAGGCCGACTTCAAGGACTCGGACATGAACATCGCCTACGCCATGCAGGGCGGCCTGGGCCTGCCGGACAAGGGCTATTACTTCGACGCCGACAAGAAGGACAAGCTCGAGGCCTACCAGCAGCACATCGCCAACGTGCTCGCGCTGTCGGGCACCGAGCGCGCCGAGGCCGAGCGCCAGGCCGCCGACGTGGTCGCCTTCGAGACCCGCCTGGCAGGCGTTTCCAAGTCCAGCGAGGAGATGTCGCGCGACGTCTCGCTGTTCTACAACCCGATGAGCCTGGCGCAGGCCGACGAGCTGGCGCCGAACTTCCCCTGGACCCGCTTCTTCGAGTCGCAGGGCGTGGACAAGCCGGAGATGTTCTCGCTGGCGATCCCGGACTTCCATGCCGAGGTCAGCGGGATGATCGCCGACGTGCCGGCGCAGCAGTGGCAGTCCTACCTGCGCTTCCACACCATCGACAATGCCGCGCCGTACCTGGCCGACGAGTTCGCCCGGGAACACTTCAACTTCTACAGCGCCACCCTGCGCGGCCAGGCCGAGATGAAGGAGCGCGGCAAGCGGGTGCTCGACGCCATCAACGGCGAGGTGGGCGAGGCGCTGGGCCAGCTGTACGTGCAGGTCGCCTTCCCGGCCGAGTCCAAGGCACAGATGGAAGAGCTGGTCGGCAACCTCAGTGACGCCCTCAAGGCCCGCCTCGAGGGCCTGGACTGGATGACCGACGAGACCAAGGCCAAGGCCATGGAGAAGTGGGCCAGCTTCACCCCGAAGATCGGCTACCCGGACAAGTGGCGCGACTGGAGCGGGCTGGACACCGACCGCGACAGCTACATCGCCAACGTCATGGCCGCCAACGAATTCAACTACAAGTGGAACCTGTCCAAGATCGGCGAGCCGGTCGACAAGACCGAGTGGGGCATGAGCCCGCAGACGGTGAATGCCTACTACAACCCGCTGGCCAACGAGATCGTGTTCCCGGCGGCGATCCTGCAGCCGCCGTTCTTCGATCCCGATGCGACCCCGGAGATGAACTACGGCGGCATCGGCGCGGTGATCGGCCACGAGATGATCCATGGCTATGACGACCAGGGCAGCCGCTTCGGGCCGACCGGCAATTTCGAGAACTGGTGGACCGAGCAGGATGCGACCGGGTTCAAGGCGCTGACCGACAGGCTGGTCGCCCAGTTCGACGCCTACGAGGCCAGGCCGGGCAAGAACGTCAACGGCAGCCTGACCCTGGGCGAGAACATCGCCGACCTGGGCGGCCTGGCGGTGGCCTACGACGCCATGAAGGAAGCCACCCGGGGCACCGAGGACCCGATGACCGACGACATGAGCCGCGACCAGCGCTTCTTCGCCAACTGGGCCACGGTGTGGCGCCGCAACTTCACCGACCAGGAGCTCGACGTGCGCCTGCAGACCGACCCGCACGCGCCGGCGAACTTCCGCGCCATGGGGGCGCCGTCGAACCTGCCGGCCTTCGCGGCCGCGTTCGAGTGCAAGCCGGGGCAGCCGATGGTGCGCCAGGGCGACCAGCAGGTCGTGATCTGGTAACCGCACCGGTACAGCGGTGACGAAAAGGCCCGGGAACGCAGGTTTCCGGGCCTTTTTCTTGGGCACACGCCGCCTCACGCCCCACCGGCTAGACTCCGGCCCACCTTTTCCACGGACTTCGCGCATGCTCCGCAAGCCCCTCGCCGGCGCCATCACCGCCGGCCTGCTCGCCGCACTGGCCACCCTCCCGTCCCACGCCGTCGAGGCGTGCACCGACTTCCACGCCCACGCCAACGCCACCTGGCTGGCCAACCACGCGCTGGCGGAAGGCCAGGATGCGGTGACCGCCCTGGGCGAGTTGGAGGCGCGGGTGCGCGGACAGCAGGTCGCGTTGCTCAACGCGGCCATGCAGTCGCCGGAAAACGAGGTGCAGAAGCTGCTGGGCGATTTCTGGGCCAGCGGCCTGTCCGAGGCGCAGGTCGAGCGCGATGGCGCACAGCCGCTCGGGCCACTGCTCGAGCGCATCAACGCCATCCGCCGCGCCCGCGACATCGCGCCCACCCTCGCCGCCCTCCACCAGGTCGGCATCCCGGTGGGCTTCAACTTCGGCGCCGACGTCGACCTGCAGGACCTGCAGCGGCACATCGGCTACTTCGCCCAGGGCGGGCTCGGCCTGCCCGACCCGGCCTTCTACACCCGCGATGACGCCGCTACCACGGCGCTGATGGCGCAGTACCACGAGTACGTGCGCCGGGTCCTGGTGCTGACCGGCACCCCCGAGCGCCGCGCCGGCCGCGAGGCCGATCTGGTGGTCGACCTGGAGACGCGGATCGCCAAGGCTTCGCGGCCGCTGAGCCTGCTGCGCAACCCGGGCTCGAGCTATGCCCTGGTGCAGGTCGACAGCCTGGCGGGCAGCTACCCCAACCTGCAGCTGGCGCAGTTCCTGCAGGCCCAGGGCGTGGAGTCGGACGTGGTGTCGCTGGCCAATCCCACCCTGTTTGCCGCGCTTGATTCGATGGCCAGCGGCCTGAAGGCCGAGCAGTGGCGCGCCTACCTGCGCTGGCGGGTCGGCGATGCCATGGCGCCGTACCTGTCCGAGGCCTGGCGCGGCATCCACTTCGACTTCCGCGGCCGGGTGCTGGCCGGCCAGCAGGCGCCGCTGCCGCGCGAGCAGCAGGTGCTGGATGCGGTCAACCTCGCCGCCGGACCGATGTTGGGCCGCGAGTACGCCGCCCGCTACGTCCAGCCGGCCACCCGCCAGCGCGCGGTGGAGATCGCCCAGGCGGTGCGCGACTCCCTGGGACAGGCGCTGCAGCGCGATGCGCGCCTGGGCCCCCAGGCAAAGGCGGAGGCGGCAGCGAAGCTGCAACAGCTCAAGATCGAGGTCGGCACCCCCACCCGTGACCTGGACTACACCGTCCAGCCGATGGGCCGCGGCAGTTTCGGCGGCAACATGCTGATCGCCTCCACCTGGCACCACCGCGAGCAGATGCGCCGGATCGGCGAGGCGAACGCCGATCGCCGCTGGAACGTGCTGCCGCAGCAGGCCTCGGTCGCCTATGACCTGGCCCAGAACCGGCTGGTGGTGACCGCCGCGGCCCTGCAGTCACCGATCCTCGATCCCGCTGCGGACATCGCCGGCCAGTACGGCAGCTACGGTGCCCTGGTCGGCCACGAGCTCAGCCACGGCTTCGACATCCATGGCCGCATGGTCGATGCCGGCGGCGCGCTGCGCGAGTGGTGGAGCCCGGCCGAACTGGAGGCCTGGCGTGCCTTCGCCGGGCAGGTGGCGACCCAGTACGGCCGCCACGACTGGCCCGGGCTGGAGGGACGCAAGGTCGACGGGAACCTGACCGCCAGCGAGAACGTCGCCGACCTGGCCGGCGTGCAGCTGGCCTGGGAAGCCCTGGAGGCCACCGGGTCCGACCTGCCACGCGAGGCGCGCCAGGGCTTCTTCACCGCCTGGGCCGGCCTGTGGCCGCAGCAGCTGTCGACCGCCGAGGCGACCCGCCGCGCCGCCACCTCGGTGCATGCACCGGGGCAGTGGCGCAGCAATGGCCCGCTGATGAACCTGGCCGCGTTCGGCGAGACCTTCGGCTGCAAGGCTTCGACGCCGATGCGGCTGGCGCCGGCAGAACAGTTGCAGGTATGGCCGGCGCGGTGATGGAGCCGGGCGCAATACGCCTCCGGCTGTTGCGCCCTACCGCACGATCCGGATCTTCGGCGGGCCGCGACGGCCGCCGAAGGGCGGCTGGCCGCGCCAGTAGCGGATCAGCAGCCAGCCGAACAGCATCCCGCCCAGGTGGGCGAAATGCGCCACCCCCGGCTGCCAGCCGCTGAAACCCAGCAGCAGCTCGATCAACCCGTAGACGATCACCAGCGTGCGCGCCTTCATCGGCACCGGCGGGATCAACAGCATCACCCGCTGGTGCGGGAACAGCATGCCGTAGGCCAGCAGCAGCCCGAACACCCCGCCCGAGGCGCCCACCGTGGGGTACGCCGGGCCGCCGGCCGACATGGTCCACCAGCCCACCGCCAGCTGGCACACCGCCGCCCCGGCCACGCAGCTCAGGAAGTAGGTCAGGAACCGGCGCTCGCCCCAGACGTGCTCCAGCGGCGCGCCGAACATCAGCAGCGCCAGCATGTTGAAGGCCAGGTGGCCGAAGCTGCCGTGCATGAAGCCGTAGGTCAGCAGCTGCCAGGGAAGGAACTCGTACGGCGCCGGTGCGCCGGTACCTGCACCGAGCGGCCACAGCATGAAGGCCGCCAGGGCGAAATCACCCAGCAGCAACTGCAGCACGAACACCGCAGCGTTGGCGATCAGCAGCGCCTTGGTGACGGGGGGGAGATTGGAGAACATCGCGGCTCCTTCGCAGCTCGCGCAATGGTACCGGCCGGACACGCCGCCGGCTCGTGACAGTGGCTCAGGGACCCCAGACCTGCTCGTCCAGACTGGCCACCGGGCGCTGGCCGCACGCCCGTCCGGCCTCGACCCGGACGCCCTCGGCGCGCAGGCGGCGGCACTGCTCCTCGTGCTGCGCCGAGCCGGCGGGAAAGGCGATGCGGCCATCGGCACGCAGCACCCGGTGCCACGGCAGCGCCGGATCGTCGTTGCCGGCCAGCACCCGCGCGGCGAGCCGGGCGCGTCCGGCAAGGCCGGCGCGCCGGGCCACCTCACCGTAGCCGGCGATCTCGCCGGCCGGGATAGCGCGCACCGCGGCGAGAATCCGCTGCCGGGCGCGCTCGTCCACCGCTCAGACCAGCCCGGCCACGTGCAGCACGCGGAACATGAGGTAGGCGAAGCCACCGGCCATCGGGATGGTCAGGATCCAGGCCCAGATCATCCGCTCCACCACCGTCCACTTGATGGCGTTGAAGCGCTTGGCGGTGCCCACGCCCATGATCGCCGCGGAAATGTTGTGGGTGGTCGAGACCGGGATGCCCAGCGAGGAAGCGGCCAGGATCACCGAGGCGGCGCTGGTCTCGGCGGCGAAGCCGTGGATCGGGTGCAGCTTGACCAGCTTGTGGCCGAGGGTCTTGATGATCCGCCAGCCGCCGGCCGCGGTGCCGGCCGCCATCACCAGCGCGCAGGTGACCTTGATCCACAGGTCGATGTCGCCCTCGGCCAGCGCCTCCGGCGAGGGATGCAGGAAGGCCAGCAGCGCTGGCAGGTCGGCCAGCAGCCCGGTGGCCTCCGCGCTCACCAGGGTCAGGGCGATGATGCCCATGGTCTTCTGCGCATCGTTCATGCCGTGGGCGAAGCCCATGCCGGCCGCGCTGACGATCTGCGCCTTGCCGAACAGCCCGTTCACCCAGCGCGGGCGTGCCAGCCGCGCCAGCAGCCCGCCCGCACTGGCCATGCCGGAAATGATCGCGAACAGCACGCCCATCACCAGGAAACCGGCGATGAACCCCAGCACCGGTGAGGTGACCATGGGGACGACCACCTTCCACAGCACGCCGGCGCTCTGCCAGACCGGCTCGGCCGGCTCGGACCAGATGATCGCCGCGATGTTGTTGCCCGAGGCCGCCAGCGCGGCGCCGATCAGCCCGCCGATCAGCGCGTGCGAGGACGAGGACGGCAGGCCCAGCCACCAGGTGATCAGGTTCCAGGCGATGCCGCCGGCAAGCGCGCACAGGATCAGCTGCGAGCCGACCTCGACCACGCCCATGTCGATCAGTCCCGACGCGATGGTCCTGGCCACCGCGGTGCCGGCCAGCGCGCCCAGCAGGTTCATGCTGGCGGCCATGGTGACCGCCTGCATCGGCGAGAGCACCTTGGTGGCGACCACCGTGGCGATGGAATTGGCGGTGTCGTGGAAGCCGTTGATGTACTCGAAGGCGAGTGCCACCAGGATCACGACGATGACCAGGCTTAGCATCGGCGCGGCCTCAGGAATTCTTCAGCACGATCTCGTAGGCCACCACGCCGGCCTCGCGGCAACGGTCGATGGCCTTCTCGAGGATCTCGAAGAATTCCTTGAGCAGGAACATCTGCAGGGGGTCGAGCTTGCCCGAGTAGATGTCGCGGTAGAGCTCGAGCATCAGCCGGTCGGCTTCGTTCTCCAGCGAGCGCAGCTTGTCGTTGAGCTGCTTCATCGGCCCAAGCTTCATGTGCCGCAGCTGCCGGACCATGTCGACCACCACCTCGGCGGCCTGCTCGAGCATCGCCGCGCGCGGGGTGAAGTCGATGTGCTCCAGGTGCTGCAGCGCCAGCGCATAGCGGTCGGCGAACTTCTCCACCTGCTTGGGGATCTTGTACAGCGCCGAGCCCAGCGCCTCGATGTCCTCGCGCTCGATCGGGGTGATGAAGCTGTCGACCAGCTCCTGGCTGATCTTGGCCGAGACGTCGCGCTGCTGCAGGCGCGCGAGCTTGAAGGCGTCCAGCGCCGGCTGGCGATCGGCCACCCGGAGCATTTCGTGCAGTGCGTGGGCACTGTCGTGGGCGGCGACCGCCGACTCTTCCAGCAGCGTGTAGAACTGGTTGCCTTGGCCGAAGATGGTTTGCAGCGAGAACATGGGACCCCCGGGGAGCGGCCGGTCGGCCACGGACAGGCGCGGATTATGACGGTTTCGTTGCCGGCACGCCCAGTACACCCCGTTCACGGGCGGCGTTGCACGGTCGGCTGCTAGACTTCGCGCACGCCCGAGGGGCGCCCCCTTCCCCACGCCCGCACATGGACGACGACCCACGATCTCGCCGCGGCGCCCTGCGCGCCGGAACTCCCGCTGACCACAGGACGCTCGCGCCATGCTCGAGTTCCTGATCGTCCTCGTCCTGATCGCGCTGAACGCCTTCTTCGCCCTGTCGGAGATGTCGGTCGTCACCTCGCGCAAGCCCCGGCTGCGCCAGATGGGCACCGGGAGCCGCAAGGCACAGCGCGCGCTCGAGCTGGCCGAGCATCCCGAACAGTTCCTTTCGACCGTCCAGGTCGGCATCACCCTCATCGCGATCCTCACCGGCATGTTCGGTGGCGATGCGATCGGCTCGATCATCGGTGAGTGGCTGGCGGTGTCGATGCCCGCGCTGGGCAGCTACGCCGGGCTGGTCGGCACGCTGCTGGCGATCGCGCTGATCACCTACCTGAGCATCGTCTTCGGCGAACTGCTGCCCAAGCGCCTGGCGCTGCTCGCCCCCGAGCGCCTGGCCACCGCGGTGGCGGTGCCGATGCACTGGGTGGCCTGGATCGCACGGCCGGCGGTGTGGCTGCTGACCAGCTCGATTCGCGGCCTGCTGAGGCTGCTCGGCCTGGACAAGTCCGAGGCCTCGGCGGTGAGCGAGGAGGAGATCCGCCTGCTGGTGAGCGAAAGCCACGAGCAGGGCGTGATCGATGCCGACGAGCGCAAGATGATGAACCGGGTCCTCGACCTGGGCGACCGCACCACCGACAGCCTGATGACCCCGCGCACCCGGATCACCTGGCTGGACGCGGAGGCGCCACTGGAGGAGAACCTGGCGACCATGCGCGAGAGCCCGTTCTCGCGCTTCCCGGTCTATCGCGGCGATGACCGCACCGTGGTCGGGGTGGTGGAGGCCAAGTCGCTGCTGCGGGCGCTGGAGCCCGGGGTACCGATCGACCTGTTCGGCGACATGCGCGAGGTGCTGTTCGTCTCCGAATCCACCCACGCGCTGAAGCTGCTGGAGATCCTGCGCGAGGAGCAGCAGTCGCTGGCGCTGGTGGTCGACGAGTACGGCGATGTCACCGGGGTGGTCACGGTCAACGACGTGATGGGCGCGGTGATCGGCCGTACCCAGGTCGGCATCGGCGCCGCCACCGTGGGCGAGCACAGCGAACAGGCCAGCGGACCGGTGGTCCAGCGCGCCGACGGCAGCTGGCTGATCGACGGTTCGTTGCACCTGGACGACCTGCGCGAGCTGCTGCGCGGTCCGGTTCCCGGCGTCGACGAGCACGATTTCCACACCGCCGCCGGCATGGTGATCGCGCACATCGGGCGCATCCCCAACGTCGGCGACTGCTTCGAGTGGCCGGGCTGGAAGGCCGAAGTGGTCGACCTGGACGGCCCGCGCATCGACAAGCTGCTGCTGGACCGCGTCGACCATGACGACGGGCGCGGCGATGACGACGACGCCTGACCCGGGTCGCGACGAGGCCGGAACCCGCGCCCTGCTCGATGCCCTGGCCGACGGCGGCGATCCGGCGCAGGTGGTCGATCTGCGGCAGGTGTTCGGCGGCCTGGGGCGGCGCGCGTTCGGCATGCTGCTGTTCATCGCCACCCTGCCCGCCTTCATCCCGGTGCCGGGGCTGGCCGGCGCGGCAAGCGGGCCACTGGTGATGCTGATCGGCGCCCAGTTGCTGCTCGGCCGGCCCGTGCCCTGGGTGCCGGGCGCGATCGGCCGCCGCGGGCCGAAGCGGCGCTCCCTGCGCCGGTTCCGCGACCGCATCTCGCCGTGGCTGGCGCGACTGGAAAAACACATCAGCCCGCGCAACCCGGAACTGCTCGACCACCGCCTGGCGACCGCCTGGACCGGCCTGTTGCTGCTGCTGCTCGGCCTGCTGCTGGCCTTGCCGATTCCGTTCACCAATTACGTATTCGGCCTGCTCCTGCTGCTGTTCGCACTTGCCCTGCTGGAGCGCGACGGCCGGCTGATGGCGGTGGCATGGACCCTGGGCGTGCTGGCGGTGGGCGCCTCCGCGCTGCTGTCCGGGCAGGTCGCCGCCTGGGCCGCATCGCTGCTGGACCTGGTGGTCTGAGCGGCGGGCGCAGCTCAGCGCCGGCCGGCCAGCATCGCCATCCGCTCGGCGTCGGCGAGGATGCCGTGCAGCAGGCGGACCTCGCGCTGGTCCAGGCGCGCCCTGAGGAACATCCGGCGCAGCTTGCGCATCGCCGACTCCGGCGCCCTGCCCTTGTGGAAGTCGATCTGCTCCAGGGTCTGCGACAGATGGGCGAACAGGCCTTCCATCTCGTCATGGGCCGCGGGCGGGTCGCGCGGCTCCGCCTGGCCCGTCGGGCCGGCATCGTCCAGCAGGGCAAGGCGCAGCTCGTAGGCCAGGACCTGCACCGCCGCCGCCAGGTTGAGCGAGCTGTAGTCCGGGTTGGCGGGGATGTGCACCGCGGCATGGCACAGCTGCAGCTCGTGGTTGTCCAGCCCGGTACGCTCGCGCCCGAACACCAGGGCGACTTCCGCGCCCGCGGCCGCCTCGGCGACGGCACGACTGGCCGCCTCGCGCGGGAGCAGCTCCTCCAGCTGGACCCGGCGGCTGCGCGCAGTACAGCCCAGCACCAGCCGGCAGTCGGCGACCGCGGCGGCCAGGTCCGGGTACACGGCGGCGGCGTCCAGCACGTCGTCGGCACCGGCCGCCAGCGCACTGGACTCGGCATTGGGGGACTTCTCCGGCGCCACCAGCACCAGCCGTGCCAGGCCCATGGTCTTGAGCGCACGGGCAGCCGAGCCGATGTTGCCGGGGTGCTGGGTGCCGACCAGCACGATGCGCAGGCGGGAGGCGTGTCTGGCGGGGTCGGGATTCATGGCGCAATGGTAAACTGCGCGGCCGGCCCCGACGCCGGCGGTCGCCTCTCCAGGAGGCCACCCACGCTCTTTTCCCCGTCCCCACTCCACCAGGCAGAGGCCCCACGCCATGCAGAAACCCGCCGTCAACCTCATGGTCAAGGCCGCCCGCTCCGCCGGCAACGTGCTGCTGAGGCACATGAACCGGCTCGACGCCCTGAACGTGGTGGAGAAGGCGCGGATGGACTTCGCCAGCGAGGTCGATGCGCTGGCCGAGAAGGAGATCGTCCGCGAACTGCGCCGGGCGACCCCCGACTACGCGATCCTCGGGGAGGAAGGCGGCGAGATGAAGGGCCGCGGCGGCAACAGCCGCTTCACCTGGGTGATCGATCCGCTCGACGGCACCAGCAACTACCTGCGCGGCATCCCGCACTTCTGCGTCTCCATCGCGCTGGTGGAGAACGGCGAGCCGCTGCACGGGGTGGTGTTCGACCCGCTGCGCAACGAGCTGTTCACCGCCAGCCGTGGTAGTGGCACCACGCTCAACGACAAGCGCGTGCGCGTGGGCGACCGCAAGGACCTGGACGGGGCGATGATCCTGACCGGCTTCCCGCCGCGCGAGCGCAAGCGTGCCTCCGCGCAGCTCAAGGCCCTGGACACGCTGATGCTCGAGATCGAGGAGATCCGCCGCTTCGGTTCGGCCGCCCTGGACCTGGCCTGGGTCGCCTGCGGACGCGCCGACGCCTACTTCGAGGCCGGCCTGAAGCCCTGGGACATCGCGGCCGGCGCGCTGATGGTGCGCGAGTCCGGAGGCATGGTCTGCGACTACCGCGGCAACGGCACCCCGCGCATGGACGCCGCCGGCCCCGACACCCGCCCGCTGATGGCCGCGAACGTCAAGGTCGGCCCGCTGCTGCAGCAGCGGCTGGTGTCCACGGGATACGCATCGGCGTTCGACGCGAAATAACCGGAAACAGGCACAAGCCCAAACGGCATTACGGCGCAATACGCCGCAGGGCGGCTATTGCGCCCTACGGCCACCGGCCCCGGATCAGGGCCGGCGTGCCAGCTCCGCGTCGTCCCTGGCCTTGGGCATCAGGTCCTGCTTGGTGACCCGCAGCGCGCCGCGTTCCAGCAGCGGGGCGGCGACGAAGATCGACGACAGGGTGCCGAAGATCACGCCCATGATCATCGCCTCGGCCATGCCGGCCAGCGAGCCGCCGCCGTAGAAGTACAGCGCCAGCATGGTCAGCAGCGAGGCCACCGAGGTGATCACGGTGCGCGACAGGGTCTGGTTGATCGAGGCGTTGATGATCTCCGAGGCACTGGCGCGCATGCCGCGGAAGTTCTCGCGGATGCGGTCGAACACCACGATCGTGTCGTTGATCGAGAAGCCCAGCACCGACAGCAGGCCGGCCAGCACCGTCAGGTCGAACTCGTGGCCGGTGATGGCGAACCAGCCGGCGACCACGATGATGTCGTGCAATGAGGTCAGCACCGCGGCGATCGCGAACTTGCGCTCGAAACGCATCGAGATGTAGATCAGGAAGCCGACCACCACGAAGATGATCGACCACATGCCGTTGAGTGCCAGGTCGCGCCCGACCTGCGGGCCGACGAACTCGTTGCGCATGACCCGGCCCGGGTTGTCGGGGTAGGCCAGCGCCTGGGTGACCTCGCGCGCGGTGCGGTCGTTGAGTTCGGACTGTGCGGCGCCTCCGGCTTCCCCGCCCGAGGGACGCAGGCGGATCAGCAGGTCGTTGCCCGAGCCGAAGGTCTGGACCTGGGCGCCGTCCAGGCCGGCCGCATCGAGCCTGGCACGCACGTCGTCCACGTCCACCGGCTGGTCGAAGCGGATCTCCGAGACCATGCCGCCGGTGAAGTCCAAGGCGAAGTTGAACGGCGCACCGTCGCGGATGGTGTTGTAACCCATCGCCCCAAGGGAGATGACCACCAGCAGCACCGAGAGGAAGATCGAGACGCCGCCCATCCGCATGAAGTCGATGCGGCTGTCGTACGGGAACACGTTGAATGGCTTCATATTGCTGGCTCCCGGTCAGATCGCGACGGTCTTGAGCTTGCGGCGGCCGCCGTAGATCAGCGTGGCAAAGCCGCGCGAGGCCGAAACCGCGGTGTACATGGAGACCGCGATGCCGACGATCAGCGAGACCGCGAACCCCTTGATCGGGCCAGTTCCGAAGGCGAACAGCGCCACGCCCGCAAGGATGGTGGTGATGTTGGCATCCACGATGGTGCCCATGGCGCGGTCGTAGCCGGCCGCGATCGCCGCCTTTGCCGGAAGTCCGGCCCGCAACTCCTCGCGTATCCGCTCGTTGATCAGCACGTTGGCGTCGACCGACATGCCCACCGTGAGCACGATGCCCGCCAACCCCGGCAGGGTCAGGGTGGCGCCGAACATCGACATGATCGCCACCAGCACCAGCAGGTTCATCAGCAGCGCCACGCAGGTGATGATGCCGAACATGCGGTAGTAGATGAGGAAGAAGACCAGGGTGAAGACGAAGGCGTACTTCACCGCGGTCACGCCGCGCTCCACGTTCTCGGCGCCCAGGCTCGGGCCGACCACGCGCTCCTCGGCGAACATCATCGGTGCCGCCAGCGAACCCGAGCGCAGCAGCAGGGCCAGGTCGGCGGCTTCCTTCATGCTGTCCAGGCCGGTGGTCTGGAACTCCTTGCCGAACACGCCGTTGATGTTGGCTACCGAGATGACCTCCTCGCTGACGCGGGTGGTGCGCACCTCCTCGCCGTTGACCATGCGCACCTCGGGAATGCGCTCGATGAACACCACCGCCATCGGCTTGCCGACGCTCTGGCTGGTGAAGTCGAACATGCGCTGGCCGCCGGCGTTGTTCAGCGTGACGGAGACCGACGGCGTCCCCGACTGCGGATCCAGTTGCGACCTGGCATGCACCAGCTGGTCTCCGGTGGCGATCACCCGCCGGCTGAGCAGGATCGGGATCGGATTGCCGTCCGGGCCGATTTCCTTGCGGTAGTAGACGCGGGCATCCGGAGGGACGTTGCCGGTGGCGATCGCGTCATAGGCGTTGCCGTCGAGTGCGGCGCGGTACTCCAGGGTCGCGGTGGCGCCGATGATGCGCTTGGCCTGGGCGGTGTCCTGCACGCCGGGCAGCTGGACCACGATGCGGTCGTTGCCCTGGCGCTGGATCACCGGCTCGGAGACGCCCAGGGCGTTGATGCGGTTGCGCAGGGTGCCGATGTTCTGCTCGATGGCATCGGCGGTGATCTGGTCCAGTTCGGTATCGGACATCCGCACGGTGAGGGTGCTGCCGGAGCCGGACATCTGCAGGGTCGGGTCGGAGCCGAGGATCGCGGCGCGGGCACTGCCGGCATCGGCCGCGTCGGCCAGGGTCACCAGCAGCTCGTTGCCGCCCGGGCGCCGGGTCACCGACTGGTAGCGCACGCGCTTGTCGCGCAGCACCACCCGCAGGTCCTCGGCGGTCGCGTCCATGCGCTTGTCCAGTGCCGCCTGCTGGTCGACCTGCATGGTGAAGTGGACGCCGCCGCGCAGGTCCAGGCCCAGCGGCATGGCATCGGCGCCCAGCGCCTGCAGCCACCCGGGTACGGTCGAGGCCAGGCTCAGCGCCACCACGTAGTCGTCGCCGAGCACCGGACGCAGCGCGTCGGCCGCCCGTCCCTGCTCGTCGGGATCGTCCAGCCGCACCAGCAGGCTGTCCTCGCCCAGGTCGATCGCCCGCGGGCTCACGCCCGCGCGCTCCAGGCCGTCCGCCACGCGGCTGCGCAGGGCCTCGTCCACGACCCCGCCGCGGTCGGCGGTGACCTGCACCGACGGATCCTGCGGGTACGCGTTGGGCAGCGCGTAGACCACGCCGAAGATCAGGACCAGCAGGATGAGAATGTATTGCCAGCGCGAGTAGGTCAGCATCGCAACGCCCCTGTGGCGACCTGCCGGCCGCCCGATTGAATCAGTGCGGAACGGCCGCCCGGCAGCGCCGGGGGCCGGATGCGGCCGTCAGGCCGACTTGAGGGTGCCCTTGGGCAGCACGTTGCCGATCGAACCCTTCTGCACCCGGATGCGCACGTTCTCGGCCACTTCCAGGACGATGAAGTTGTCGCCGATCTCATTGATCGTGCCGGCGATGCCGCCGTTGGTGATGACCTCGTCGCCGCGCGCGAGCTTCTCGAGCAGGGCCTTGTGTTCCTTGGCGCGCTTCATCTGCGGCCGGATCATCAGGAAGTACATGATCGCAATCAGGGCGATCGGGAACAGCAGGGTGCCCATGCCGCCACCGGGGGCGGCAGGCGCCGCGTGGGCGGGGGCGATGAAGAAGTCGAGCAGGGTCATGGCGGACTCGGGTCGGGAAAAGACAAGCCGCCGATTATGCCACGGCGACCAGCGGCGGCGGTTCTGCGCCGCGTGCCGCATAGAAGGACTCCCGGAACGCGCGGAAGTTCCCCGCGGCGACCGCTTCGCGCACCTGCGCCATCAGCCGCTGGTAGTAGCGCAGGTTGTGCAGGGTGCCCAGCATCGGCCCGAGCATCTCGTTGCAGCGGTCCAGGTGGCGCAGGTAGGCGCGGCTGAAGCCCCCGGCGCAGGCCTGGCAGTCGCAGCCCTCCTCGATCGGACGCAGGTCGTGCTCGTACTTCGCGTTGCGCACGCGCAGCGTGCCGGTCGAGGTGAAGTAGTGGCCGTTGCGGCCGTTGCGGGTCGGCATCACGCAGTCGAACATGTCGACCCCGCGGGCGACGCCCTCCACCAGGTCCTCTGGGCGACCCACGCCCATCAGGTAGCGTGGCCGGTCGGCCGGCAGTTGCGGACAGGTGTGCTCGAGCATCGCGTTGCGCTCGGCTTCCGGCTCGCCGACCGCCAGGCCGCCGATCGCGTAGCCATCGAAGTCCAGATCCACGAGCGCGGCCGCCGAACGGCTGCGCAGCTGCGGATGCACCCCGCCCTGGACGATCCCGAACAGCGCGGCGTCGTTGCCCTCGTGGGCGCGCTTGCTGCGCTCGGCCCAGCGCAGGCTCAGCTCCATCGAGGTGCGCGCCACCTCCTCGCTGGCCGGATACGGCGTGCACTCGTCGAAGATCATCACGATGTCCGAGTCGAGCACCTTCTGGATCCGCATGCTCTCCTCGGGCCCCAGGAACACCCGGCGGCCGTCGATCGGCGCGGAGAAGTGCACGCCGGCCTCGGTGATCTTGCGCTTGTGCGCCAGCGAGAAGACCTGGAAGCCGCCGGAATCGGTCAGGATCGGCCCGTCCCAGCGGGCGAAGCCGTGCAGCCCGCCATGCGCCCCGATCACCTCCAGGCCGGGGCGCAGGAACAGGTGGAAAGTGTTGCCCAGGATGATCTGCGCGCCCATGTCGCGCAGCTGCTGCGGCAGCACGCCCTTGACCGAACCGTAGGTGCCCACCGGCATGAACGCCGGGGTCTCCACGCTGCCACGGGGGAAGTCCAGCCGGCCACGCCGCGCGGCACCGTCGGTGCCCAGCAGTTCGAACGACATGCGGCTCATGCCCGGTCCTCCGGGAACAGCAGCATCGCGTCGCCGTAGGAGAAGAAGCGGTAGCGCGCGTCCACCGCGTGGCGGTACGCCTGCGCGATCCGGTCGCGGCCGGCGAATGCGGAAACCATCATCAACAGGGTGCTCTCGGGCAGGTGGAAGTTGGTCAGCATCGCGTCGACCGAGCGGATCCGGTAACCGGGAAGGATGAACAGCCGGCTTTCACCGGAAAAAGGCCGCAGCCCGCCATGCGGGTTGCCCGGACCGGGCTGCATCGCGCTCTCCAGCGCGCGCACCACGGTGGTGCCCACGGCGATGACCCGGCCTCCGGCTGCCCGGGTGCGGGCCACCTGCTCCACCAGCGGGGCCTCCACCTCGATCCGCTCGGCGTGCATCACGTGCTGCGACAGGTCCTCGACCCGCACCGGCTGGAAGGTGCCGGCGCCCACGTGCAGGGTCACCCGCGCGGTCTGGACGCCGCGCGCGGCCAGCGCCTCCAGCAACGCCGGATCGAAGTGCAGCCCGGCGGTCGGCGCCGCCACCGCGCCGGCGTTACGGGCGAACACGGTCTGGTAGCGGTCGGTGTCCGCTGCGTCCGGCTCGCGCTGGATGTACGGCGGCAGCGGCAGCCGGCCGGCATCCTCGAGGTATTCCTGCAGCGGCCGGCCGACCCTGAAGGCCAGCACGTAGAACCCGCCGTCGCGGCCGGTCACCTCGGCGGTGCCGCCAGCATCGAGCTCGATCACCGCGCCGGGCTTCGGCGACTTGCTGACACCCAGCTGCGCCCGCGCCTGGTTCCCGTCCAGCAGCCGCTCGACCAGGATCTCGACCCGGCCGCCGGTCTGCTTGTGGCCGAACAGCCGCGCCGGGATCACCCGGGTGTCGTTGAACACCAGCAGGTCGCCCGGCTCCAGCAGCCGCGGCAGGTCGCGCACCTGCTGGTCCAGCAGTCCGCCGGGCGCCGGCGGCACCACCAGCAGGCGGCTGGCGGAGCGCTCGGGCAGCGGCGCCTGGGCGATCAGTTCCGGCGGCAGGTCGTAGGTGAAGTCGGATTTCTTCAAGGTCGTGGCGGCCCGGCCCGCGGCAGGGGGGCCGGATCCGGGATTCCAGGGCGCGACAGTCTAGCGGCGGGCGGCTTTATAGTCGCTGGCGGCACGTGGTAGAATCGCGCAAATGATTGATCCATAAAGCGTTTGCAGACGCGCGGCGCGTGCCGCGCGTTTTCGTTCGGCGGCCCGTCCCGCGACGGCCCGGCGCCGGCACCCATTCCCGGAGGAGCCTGATACATGTCCAGCAACGCCCAAGACAACACCATCGCCACCCGGCTGCGCCCGCTGCGCGCCCACGGCGGCGAGCGCCTGACCCCTGGCCTCGACGACGCCACCCTCGCCCGCTTCGCCGGAAACCCGGACCTGCAGCTGGCTGCCGAGGCCGCCGTCGAGCAGTACGGGCGCGTCAAGGACGAGTTCGCCGAGCTGCTGGACCTGGACGAGCGCGAGCAGGTCGGGCGGGTACAGGCCGGCTTCGTCAACTTCTATCCCGACGATGCGGTGAACCCCTACGTGGCGCTGGCCGCCCGCGGCCCCTGGATCATCACCCTCAAGGGCGCGGTGCTGCACGACTCCGGTGGCTACGGGATGCTCGGCTTCGGCCATGCCCCGGCCGCGGTGATCGAAGCCATGTCGCGCCCGCAGGCGCTGGCCAACATCATGACCCCCAGCGTTTCGCAGCTGCGCTTCGAGCGCGCGATCCGCGCGGCCATCGGCCTGGGCCGCGAGTGCCCCTACAGCAACTTCCTGTGCCTGAACTCCGGCTCCGAGTCGGTGACCCTGGCCGCGCGCATCGCCGATGCCAACGCCAAGGCGATGACCGACGAGGGTGGCCGGCACGCCGGGGCGGTGATCAAGCGGGTGGTGGTCAAGGGCGGCTTCCATGGCCGTACCGACCGTCCCGCGCTGTACTCCGATTCCACCCGCAAGACCTACCTGCAGTACCTGGCCAGCTACCGCGGCGAGGACACGGTCATCGCCATCGAACCGTACGACGAGGCCGCCCTGCAGAAGGTCTTTGATGACGCCGCGGCCAACAACTGGTTCATCGAAGCGATGTTCCTGGAGCCGGTGATGGGTGAAGGCGATCCGGGCCGCAGCGTGCCGGTCGCGTTCTACAACCTGGCCCGCAAGCTGACCCGCGACCACGGCTCGCTGCTGCTGGTGGATTCGATCCAGGCCGGCCTGCGCGCCACCGGCACGCTGTCGATCGTCGACTACCCGGGCTTCGAGGGTTCCGAGGCGCCGGACATGGAGACCTTCTCCAAGGCGCTCAACGCCGGCCAGTTCCCGCTGTCGGTGCTGGCCGTCAGCGAGCGTGCCGCCGGCTGCTACCGCAAGGGCCTGTACGGCAACACCATGACCGCCAACCCGCGCGGCCTGGACACCGCCAGCGCGGTGCTGGCGCTGGTCACCGACGAGGTGCGCGAGAACATCCGCGTGCGCGGCAAGGAGGCCATCGGGAAGCTGGAGAAGCTGAAGGACGAACTGGGCGGGCTGATCACCAAGGTCCAGGGCACCGGCCTGCTGTTCTCCTGCGAGTTGGCCCCGCAGTTCAAGTGCTTCGGCGCCGACTCCACCGAGGAGTGGCTGCGCCGCCACGGCATCGGCGTGATCCACGGCGGCACCAACTCGCTGCGCTTCACCCCCACCTTCACCATGACCAGCGAGGAGCTGGACCTGCTGGTGGAGATGGTCGGCCGCGCACTGCGCGAGGGCCCGCGCAAGCAGGCCTGAGTCCGGCGGGCGTGACATGCGAAGGCCGGGCATTGCCCGGCCTTCTTTTTTCCAGCACCCATCGACGGCGCGATCAATTCAGCGGCGGCGCCCCCGGCGGTGCCACAGGGCCAGCCCGCCGCCCAGGATCAGCAGTCCGGCCAGCAGCGGCCACCAGTGGCGGCGATCCTTCCGCTCATCCTCCGCCCCGGGGAGGTCCACCGGCGGCAGCGGACGCGCATTGAGCGCGGCATTGGCCGTGCCCGGGGAGAGCTCCCAGCGTCCGTCGACCAGCTCCACCCGTCCGGCCAGTTCGGGCAGCTGCAGCTCGCGCCAGCGCAGGCGCAGGTCGCCGACCCGCGGATCCAGCGGGTTGTCCGCGCTGGACAGCCCATCCCCTTCGGGCTGGAAAGTGGCCGCCAGGTTGCCCGGCAAACGGCTGAAGCCGGGCCGGAACGCTTCCCAGCGTCCCAGCGCGCGCAGTACCGACGGGTCCAGCGGCCGGTCGTCCAGGGTCGGGGCCTCGGCCCACCAGCGCCGCCCCTCCATCGGCATGGCCGCCGGGTTGCGATGGCTGGGCGGATAGCCGGCGGACTCCACCAGCCCGGCCTTCCAGACCCGCTGGAAGTCGCCGTTGGGGTCGCGGTACCACTGGTACATCTCGACCGTGCGCTCCAGGCCGAACTGCCCGGTGCGCACGCCGAAGTCCGGGTCCTCCAGCGTGGTCCCCGGACTCGGCGGGCCTTCGGGCACCACCGGCCCGGGGGCGACTTCGGCCAGCGCGCTCCCGGCGAGCAGCAGCCCCGCCAGCAACGCCAGCGCGCGCCTCATGCCGCCAGCGTCCTCGCCTGCAGGCCGGCCACCTCGTTGTCGGTCGCGTAGCGCCCGCGTTCGTCACGCACCACCCGGGCCATCGCGCAATCCGGGTCATGGGTAAAGAACAGGTGCACGTCGCGCTCCAGCTTGTCGGCCAGGAAGGCTTTCTTCTCGTCGATCAGCAGCTCGGCGTTGCGGTCGTACCCCATGGTGATCGGCACGTGGACCCATGGCCGGCCGGGTACCAGGTCGGCGCAGAACACCAGCCCGCCATGCGGCTCGCCATCGCCGTGCAGCGGGCCGGTGATCTCGGCCAGCATCAGGCCAGGGGTATGGCCGTCGCTGAAATGGAAGCGCACCGCCTCCCCCAGCAGTTGCGAGTGCGGCCCGTCCACCAGCTCCAGCCGGCCGGTCGCCTCGATCAGGCCGGGCAGCTCCGGGATGAAGCTGGCACGGTCACGCGGGTGCGGGGCGCGGGCGCGCTCCCAGTGCTCGCGGCCGATGATGTAGGAGGCGTTGGGAAACACCAGCCGCGGCGCCTCGCCTTCCGCGTACGCGGCCAGCAGGCCGCCGGCATGGTCGAAGTGCAGGTGCGACAGGACGATGACGTCGATGTCCCCGGGGCTGAAGCCCGCCTGCGCCAGTGACTCGAGCAGCACGTGCCGGTCTTCCACCACGCCATAGCGCTCGCGCAGCTTCGGCTCGAAGAAGGCGCCGATGCCGGCCTCGAACAGTACCGTCTTGCCGGCCAGCGGCGTGGCCAGCAGCGCGCGGCAGGCCAGGTCGATGCGGTTGCGCTCGTCGGGCTGCACCCAGCGGCTCCACATCGCCCGTGGCGCGTTGCCGAACATCGCCCCGCCGTCGAGCTTCTGGCTGTTGCCCAGCAGTGACCAGAGTTTCATCGCCTTGCTTCCTCCACAGCGGCTTCCCGCGGCGGGTCCTGCAGCAGCCTGACCTCCGCGGTGCCGACCGGGTTGCGCGGGTCGGTGCCGCCCTCCAGGGTACCGGCCGCGCGGTCCCACAGCACGGTCTGCAGGTTGCCCCAGACGTGGCTGGAGGCACCGGCCTGGACCTCGTCGCGCGGCATGTCCAGCGTGTGCCCCATGGCTTCCAGGCGGTCGGCGGCCGCCAGCGGGATCGCGCCCGGCTCGGCCTCTATGCGGTCGGGCATCCACTGGTGGTGGAAGCGCGGCAGCGCGGCGACTTCCTGCGCGCCCAGCCCGTCGGCATAGCCGAGGATGCCCAGCAGGACCATGGTGATGATGCGGCTGCCGCCGGGCGTGCCCAGCACCGCGACCCTGTCGGCGGACTCCATGAAGGTCGGGGTCATCGAGCTGAGCATGCGCTTGCCCGGCTCCACCGCGTTGGCGTCGAACCCCATCACCCCGAAGGCGTTGGGGGTGCCGGGCCTGAGCGCGAAGTCGTCCATCTCGTTGTTGAGCAGCACCCCGGTACCCGGTGCGACCAGGCCGGAGCCGAACAGCAGGTTCACCGTCTGGGTGGCGCCGACCCGGTTGCCCTGGGCATCAATGACCGAGAAATGGGTGGTCTCCTCGTCTTCCAGCGGCGTCGGCTCGCCCGACAGCAGCGCGCTGGGGGTGGCGCGGCCCGGATGGATGGTCGCGCGCAGGCCGCGGGCGTAGTCCACGCTGGTGAGGATGTCCACCGGCACGTCGACGAAGTCCGGGTCGCCCAGGTAGAAGGTCCGGTCGCGGTAGGCCCGACGCATCGCCTCGGCGGTCAGGTGGATCCGCTCGGCCGGCTCCAGCCCGGCCAGGTCCCAGCCCGCCAGGATCTGCAGCATCTGCGCCAGCGCAACGCCGCCCGAGGACGGCGGCGGCGCGGTGACGATTTCCCAGCCACGGTAGTCGAAGCGGATCGGCTCGCGCTCGCGCACCCGGTAGCCGGCAAGCTCGGCCGGGTCCCAGCGTCCGCCCTCGGCGGCCACGCCGGCGACGAGCTTCTCCCCCACCTCGCCGCGGTAGAAGCCGTCGTGGCCGCGTTCGGCCAGCAGCTCCAGGGTCCGCGCCAGGTCCGGCTGGCGCAGCAGCTCGCCGGCCTGCGGCGGGTCGCCGTCGGCCAGGAACACCTCGCGGGTGCCCGGATAGCGTTCCATCACCTCGGCCCGGGCGGCGTAGCCCCGTTCCAGCCGCGGATAGACCTCGAAACCCTCCCGGGCAATGCGGATCGCCGGTGCCAGCGCGGTCGCCAGCGGAACCCGGCCGTAGCGCTCCGACAGGTGGACCAGTGCGGCCGGGAGCCCCGGGATGCCCGCCGCCCAGGGACCATTGGTGGCGGTGTCGCGGTCGAGCTCGCCGTCCGCATCCAGGTAGACCTCCGGGGTGGCCGCCGCGGGCGCGGTCTCGCGCGCGTCGATGAACACGTCGCGGCCGCTGTCCGCCTCGTGCAGCAGGAAGAAGCCGCCACCGCCCAGGCCCGAGCTGATCGGCTCGACCACCGACAGCGCCGCCGACACCGCGACCGCGGCATCGAAGGCGTTGCCACCGGCGGCCAGCACGTCCATGCCGGCTTCGGTGGCCAGCGCGTGCGCACTGGCGATCGCGGCGCCCGGCGGAGTCTGCGCCTCGACGACCGCCGCGGTGTCTTGGGTAGTCGCCGGATGCGGAGCACCGGCGACCGGGGCACCCAGTCCGGCACAGGCGGTGAGCGTGGCCAGCAGGCCGGCGAGGAGGAACGGGTTCAGGACGGGACGCACGGCGTGCTCCTGTATCAGCCGGCGCCACCCAGGGCGGCGAGCTTGGCCAGCAGCTGCTCGCGCGACTCCGGGAAGGCCGGATCGGGGTCGATGCATTCGACCGGGCATACCTCGACGCACTGCGGCTCGTCGAAGTGGCCGACGCACTGGGTGCAGCGCGCCGGATCGATTACGTAGATCGTCTCACCTTGCGTGATGGCCTCGTTGGGACAGGCCGGCTCGCAGACGTCGCAGTTGATGCAGAGTTCGTTGATCTTCAGTGACATGGGGGTCCTGCAACCGGCGCGGGCCGCCGGCGGTGGCCCGCACCCGGGACGGGCGCGGGCCGGTTGGGGCTCAGCTGGCCTCGACGAACTGGAAGTCGACGCCGGCCGGCTCGACCGCGGCGCGGACCCGGGCCTCGTCGGCGGCGTCACCGATGAAGAGCAGCTTGACGCCCTTCATGGCGCCGTCGTCGACCTTCTCGAACGCACTGACCACCATGTCGGCCATGGCCGCGGACTCCGGCGAGGCGAACGCGATCAGGTTGCCCTGGACCACGCCACGCTGCATGGCCAGGTCGATCTCCTCGTTCAGGCGCTCGCGCTGGCCCTCGTAATCGGCGCTGTCCGCGCCCGGGAGGTAATACACGTACGGGCTGTTGGTGATGTCGCCCATGTTGCGGCGGACGACATCCGACAGGTAGGCGGCCCACTCGTTGTCATCGGCCGTGGCCGGTGCGCTGAGCGGGGCCTGCTCGACGGTCTCCGGCCCCTGCTGGACCGCGGCGTCGTCCTGGCAGGCGGCCAGTACGGGCAGTGAAAGGCAGGCGAGCAGCATCAGGCGTGCGGTGGTGTTCATGTGGTTCCCCAATTGCGTGGTTGTTGGAAGGCGGCCGGAGCCGGGGTGCGGTGGGTGGCGCCAGCGGCGCCGGGCTGGTCAGTCCGCCGGACGCCGCCACTGCTCCTGCAGGGCCTGCGCGACCGCCGGGGTGACGAAGCTGGAGACATCCCCGCCCAGGCGCGAGATCTCGCGCACCAGCGAAGAGGAAATGAAGCTGTACTGCTCCGAGGGGGTCAGGAACAGCGTCTCGACCTCCGGGATCAGGTGGCGGTTCATGCTGGCCAGCTGGAACTCGTACTCGAAATCCGAGACCGCCCGCAGCCCGCGCAGCAGCACCCCGCCGCCGACTTCGGCGACGAAATGCGCCAGCAGCGAGTCGAAGCCGCGGACCTCCACGTGGCGGTGGTGCGCCAGCGCCTGGCGGGCCAGGTCCACCCGCAGTTCCAGCGCCAGCGCCGGTCCCTTGTTGGGGCTGGCCGCCACCCCCACCACGAGCCGGTCGAACAGCGGCGCCGCCCGGTCCACCAGGTCGACGTGGCCACAGGTGATCGGGTCGAAGGTGCCGGGATAGACGGCAATGCGGTTGCGGGCCGTGGTCATGTGTCTGCCTGGACAGCCGGTGGGGTGTCGGGACCTGAACCGAGTGTATCAACCGGCGGGCCACCCTTTGCGTTTCCGGCGTGGCGGAACAGCGCATGGTGGGTGTCGCGGGTGCGCCCGTCGCGGTGCAGCTGCCAGGGCGCGGGCAGCACCAGGTCGAGTTGTGGCGGTCCTTCCAGGTAGATCCAGCCGCCCGGGGCCATCGCCGGAAGCACGCCGGCCAGCGCCGCCTGCCAGGCGTCCGAGGCGAAGGGCGGGTCCAGGAAGGCGACATCGAAAGGCCCGCGGCGGGTCGACAGCCAGCGCAGGGCGTCGGCCTGGACCACCTCGACCACCTCGCCCCCCTCGAGCCGGCCGGCAATTTCCCGCAGGGACGCCACCAGCACCGGATCCCGCTCCACCAGCACCGCCGCGGCGGCTCCCCGCGACACCGATTCCAGGCCGAGTGCGCCGCTGCCGGCGAACAGGTCGAGCACCCGGGCGCCGGGGAGCACCGGTGCGAGCCAATTGAACAGGGTCTCGCGCACCCGGTCGGGGGTCGGCCGCAGCCCGTCGACGGCGGCGACCGGCAGCCGCGTGCCGCGCCACCGCCCGCCGATCACCCGCACGTGCCCGGCCACCGGGCGGGAGGCCTGCGGGGCGGGCCTTTGTGGCCGTTTGCTCATCGGGAGGGATGCAGTGCCGGTGCTAGCATGTGGGGCATTCTCGCGCATTCACGAAGCCCCCTGTCGATGGCCAGCCTGTTCCGCCGAAAGAAGCCGGAAGATACCCCCGGCAGCCGCCGCTTCAGCATCGAGGAACTCGCCGCCGCGTTCCCCGATGCACAGCCGGAAGATCCGGCGAAAAAAGACCCCGTTGCGACACCGGAGCCGCCTCCGGCGGGCACTCCGGAACCGGCGGCCGAGCCGACGACGGCCCCGGCCGCCGATGCCGCTGCCGGGGCCGCCGCACCGCCTGTCGACCCGGCTCCGGCCATACGCGAAGCTCCACCGCCGGTGGCACCTCCGCCGGCACCGGCACCCGTGCCGGCACCCGAGCCCGGGCCAGCGGTTTCCACCGCAGTGGACCTGCCCGGCGCGGCTCCCTCAGCGCCGGCCGCACCCGCCGGCCGCTCTGGCTGGCGCGAGCGCCTGCGCGGCAGTGGTTTCGCCCGCGGCTTCAGCGGCCTGTTCTATTCCAACCCCAGGCTCGACGAGTCGCTGCTGGATGACATCGAGACCGCGCTGATCACCGCCGACGTCGGAATGACCGCGACCACCGAGCTGGTCGAGGGATTGCGCAAGCGGATGAAGGCGCGCGAGTTCGCCGACGCCAACGCACTGCTCGGCGGGTTGCGGGCCGAGCTGCTCGCGCTGCTGGAACCGGTGGCGAGGCCGCTGGAAATCGACCCGGCCGCACAGCCGTTCGTGCTGTTGACGGTGGGAGTCAACGGCGTCGGCAAGACCACCACCATCGGCAAGCTGGCGCACCGGTTCCGCGGCGAAGGCCACTCGCTGATGCTCGCCGCCGGCGACACCTTCCGCGCCGCCGCGGTCGCCCAGCTGCAGGCCTGGGGCCAGCGCAACGGGGTGACGGTGATCGCCCAGGGCCAGGATGCGGATCCGGCCTCGGTCGCCTTCGATGCATTGCAGGCGGCGAAGGCCCGCCGGACCGACGTGTTGATCGCCGACACCGCCGGGCGCCTGCACACCCAGGCCGGGCTGATGGGTGAGCTGGGCAAGATCAGGCGCGTGCTGGGCAAGATCGACCCCGACGCGCCCCACGAGGTGCTGATGGTGATCGACGGCACCACCGGCCAGAACGCGCTCAGCCAGCTGCGCCAGTTCCACGCCGCGGCCGGGGTGACCGGCCTGGTGGTGACCAAGCTGGACGGGACCGCCAAGGGCGGCGTGGTATTCGCCCTGGCCCGCGAGTTCGGCATTCCGATCCGTTTCGCCGGCATCGGCGAGCAGCCGGAGGACCTGCGGGTGTTCGACGCCGCGGCCTTCGTCGACGCGCTGCTGCCACAGAAGCTGGGCAGCTGACCCGGCGCGCCGTGGACGCCGGCCCGGGTCCGGACACCGCCGCACGCCGCCCACGCCGGAAGGGATTGCTGGTGGCGCTGGTGGCGCTCGCCCTGCTGCTTGCCGCGCTGTCCTGGCTGGCGCGGCCGCAACAGGTCGCCGCACTGGTGCTGCACCGGGCGGGGGCGGCGCTCGGGCTGGAGGTCAGTTTCGATGGTGCGGCGGAATACCGCCTGCGGGGGACTCCACACCTGATGGTCCGGGGCCTGCAGGTACGGCAGCCAGGCGCCGGCCAGACACTGCTGAGCGCGCGCCGGGCCTACCTCGCCCTGCCCTGGTCCACCCTGCGCGGCGCTGGCGGCGAGCTGACCGTGGAGCGCATCGAACTCGACGCCCCGGTACTGGACCTGGCGGCGCTGCAGGCCTGGCTGGCAGGCCGCACGTCCAATGGAGCCCCGCGCATTCCGACGCTGACCGGCGGGTTGCGGGTCACCGGCGGCACGGTCGCCGGTGCCGGCTGGACCCTGCGCAGGCTCGGACTCGATGTGCCAACCCTTTATCCCGGACGCCGTACCACCGGCCGCGCCAGTGGCGAGCTGCTGGCCGGCCACACCCGCCTGCCCTTCGACCTGCAGGTGATGCTGTCGGCACCGGCGCCGGACGCGGCGATCGGCATCGCCGGCATCGCCACCGTGGTGGACCGGTCATGGCACCTGCCGATGCGGCCGGTCCTGTCGGCGCGCCTGCACGCCGGCGCGGACGGGCTCGGGCTCGACGGCATGCGCCTGGGAATGCGTGCACGGCATGTCGCGCCCGGCAGCCAGCCAGTGGAGTTCACCGCCGGGCTCGCCGCGCCGCTGCGCTACCTTGACGGGCGACTGGCGCTCGCGGATCTCGCGCTGGTGGTCCGCGGCGACGGTACCGTGCCGGACCTGGGCGGCCGCGGCAGCTTCGCCTGGGACGCCGGCATGGAGCTGGACCTTGGAGGCACGATCGAGCGCTGGCCCGCCGCCTGGCCGCCCCTGCCGGAACCCCTCGGCTCGTCGGTGTCGCCGCTGCCATTCGCCCTCGCCTATGCGGGTCCGGCCGACCTGTCGGGTCCTGCAAGCCTGCGCCTGAAACGTGACCGCGCCCGGCTGGAGAGCGCCTTCCACCTGCCGGACGTGCTGGACTGGCTCGAGCGCCTGCCGGCAGGCACGCCACTGCCGCCGCTGCACGGCCGGCTGGTCGTGCCGCGCGTGGAGATCGCCGGGGCGATCCTGCACGGCGTGGAGATCGAAATGTCGGCGGAGGCTGCCGAACCGTGAGCCCGGATTTCGCCCCCCGCCTGCTGGCCTGGTTCGACCGCGCCGGACGCCACGACCTGCCCTGGCAGCACCCGCGCACGCCGTACCGGGTCTGGCTGTCGGAGGTGATGCTGCAGCAGACCCAGGTCGCGACAGTCATCCCCTATTTCGAACGCTTCACCCGCGCCCTGCCCACGTTGCCGGCACTGGCCGACGCACCTCGGGAACAGGTACTCGCCCTGTGGTCCGGACTGGGCTACTACGCCCGCGCCCGCAACCTCCACGCCGCCGCCCGGCTGTGCATGCAGCACCACGACGGCGGCCTCCCCCGTGACACCGCCGCACTGGAAGCCCTGCCCGGCATCGGCCGCAGCACCGCGGCCGCGATCGCCGCCCAGGCCTGGGGCGACCGCCACGCGATCCTCGACGGCAACGTCAAGCGGGTGCTCGCGCGCTACCACGGCGTGGAGGGCTGGCCGAACCTGCCCAGGACCGGGAAGGTCCTGTGGGCCCTGGCCGAAACCCATTTGCCCCAAGCCCGCCTGGCCGACTACACCCAGGCCCAGATGGACCTGGGCGCGACCGTGTGCACCCGCGCCAATCCGGCCTGCATGTTGTGCCCGCTGCAGCAGGACTGCGTGGCACGGATCGAGGGCCGCACCGCCGAACTGCCGACCCCGCGGCCCGGCAAGACCCTGCCACAGCGCCACGCGACCGTGTTGTGGGTCGAGGATGCGGACGGGCGCATCCTGCTGCAGCAGCGCCCACCGGCCGGGATCTGGGCCGGGCTGTGGACCCTGCCGCAAGCCGACGGGGCCGCAGGCGCGCGCGAGTGGTTCGAGCGACACCTGGCGGGCGACTTCACCGCCGGCGAGCCACTGCCGGCCATCGACCACGCCTTCAGCCACTACCGCCTGCAACTGCGGCCGCTGCGCTGGCACGGCATCGCGCCGGCCGGCGGGGTGGGCGACAATGAAGCACTCAGGTGGGTGGCGCCCGCTGCCCTGGACCGCCTCGGCATCCCCGCCCCCATCCGCCGCCTGCTGGCGCCCTGACCCGGGGCGCCCCGGACGCTCACCGCACAGGAACCGCAATGCCCCGCCAGGTCTACTGCCAGTACGAAAAGCGCGACACCGAGGGCCTGGACTTCGCCCCCTGGCCGGGCGAGCTGGGCAAGCGCATCTACGCCGGGATCGGCAAGCAGGCCTGGCAGGCGTGGCTCGCCCACCAGACCATGCTGATCAACGAGAACCGGCTCTCGCCGATGGACCCGAAACACCGCGCGTTCCTGGAAGAGCGCATGGTGAAGTTCCTGTTCGAGGGCGAGGCCGGACAGGTCGCCGGCTACGTGCCGCCGGCCGACTGACGGATCGCCTTCTCGTCCTCCTTCAGCCCGGCGCGGTCGAGCGGCTGGATGGTGCGGATGCGACAGGCAAGCCCCGGGGCGGTGGCCGTGGCGCCCAGCACCCGCACCGAGTCGAAGCCGGCGAACACATCGCCGGTCTGGTCGCCGATGCTGATCGCCCTGCCAAACGACAGGTCCGGGCACTGCGCATCCAGGGTGAACAGGTAACCCTCGTTGCCACGCACCCACACCACCAGCGCCTGGTCGCCCACCGGCTCCCAACTCCTGGGTGTCCCGAAGTAGCGGATCTTGGCCACCGGCTCACCGGCGTTGCGCTGGTACAGCGCGAGCTTCTGCGTATCCGACAGGCTGGAGCCGGTGGCACAGGCGGCCAGGCCGGAAACGATCGCGACGGCCATGACCGCCACCCTGCTTGCGTGCTTCATCCGTTCCTCCTCGGCCGACGCCGCTGCGGGATCCGAGGATAGTCGAAGCGCTTGCCCGTTCGACGACCCGCCGCTATCATTCCGCTCCTTCGCGGCGTGCCCGCGACGTGGCCAGGTAGCTCAGTTGGTAGAGCAGGGGATTGAAAATCCCCGTGTCGGGGGTTCGATTCCCTCCCTGGCCACCATGATCAAACGCAGGCCCCGCAACGGTTCCAGCTGTTGCGGGGCTTTTCGTTTTCCGACCCCACCATGCGCCGTAGTATGCTCCCCCGACCATCCCGTCGGAGCAGCCGCATGTCCCCCAGGCGCCTTTACACCTGGATCAGCCTTGCCCTTGCCGCCGCGGTGCTCGCCGCCTGCGCCAGCGGGCCGGTACGGCGTGTCTCCGAGCCTGCCGCGCGCATCCAGCAACTCACCGTGCAGGCGGACGGCAGCTGGGACGTGGAACTGCGCCTGCAGAACTTCAGCAGCATCCCGATGCGCTTCGATTCGATCGAGCTGCAGCTGACCGTCGACGGACAGGACGCCGGGACGATGCGTGCCAGTCCCGACCTGGTGATCGGAGGTGAATCGGCCGACGTGACCGGCATCGCCTTCGCCCCTTCCGGCGCAGCCAAGCTGGCGGTGGCCGATGCGCTGGCCTCGCGCCGGACCGTGGGATACACGCTGGAGGGGTCGATCACCGCCACGCCCGACCAGGGCCGCCAGCGCCGCTTCGAACCCGACCTGCGCCGCAGCGCACTGAGCCCGGCACCCGGGCTTCCCGGCGTGCTGCGCTGAGCCGTACACAAGACCACGAGGACGACATGAGCAGCAGCTACAAGGCCCCCCTGCGCGAGATGCGCTTTGCCCTCAACGATGTGCTCGGCGCCGACACCGCGCTGCCGGCCATCGGCCATGACGAGGTCGGTCCGGAACTGGTCGACGCGGTGCTTGAGGAGGCCGCGCGCTTCGCCGAGAGCGTGCTGGCGCCTCTCAACGAGGTCGGGGACCGCGAGGGCTGCAGCCTCGACACGGCCACCGGCGAGGTGAAGACCCCGACCGGCTTCAGGCAGGCCTATGCACAGTACGTCGAAGGCGGCTGGCCGGGCCTGACCGCGCCGGCGGAGTTCGGCGGCCAGGGACTGCCGCAGCTCATCGGTTTCGTGCAGAAGGAGATGATCGACAGCGCCAACCTGGCCTGGGGCAACTTCCCGTTGCTCGGCCACGGCGCGAGCGAGGCGCTGCGCTTCCACGGCGAGGACTGGCAGCGCGAGGTTTTCCTCAAGCGCCTGGTGTCCGGCGAGTGGACCGGCACCATGTGCCTGACCGAACCGCACTGCGGCACCGACCTGGGCCTGCTCAAGACCCGCGCCGAGCCTGCCGCCGATGGCCGGTATTCGATCACCGGCACCAAGATCTTCATCACCGCCGGCGACCACGACCTGGCGCCGAACATCGTCCACCTGGTGCTCGCCCGGCTCCCCGACGCACCGGCCGGCAGCAAGGGCATCTCCCTGTTCGTGGTGCCGAAGTTCAAGGTCGACCGCGAGGGCACGGTGGGCAGGCGCAACCCGGTCGCCTGTGGCTCGCTCGAGCACAAGATGGGCATCCACGGCTCCGCCACCTGCGTGATGAACTTCGACGGCGCCGAGGGCTACCTGGTGGGGCAGCCGAACAAGGGCATGTCGCACATGTTCACCATGATGAACGCCGCGCGCCTGGCGGTCGGCCTGCAGGGACTCGGGCTGTCCGAGCGCGCGCTGCAGAACGCGCTGGCCTACTCGCGCGAGCGCCTGCAGTCGCGCTCGCTGTCGGGCCCGAAGCTGGCCGACAAGCCGGCCGACCCGATCATCGTCCACCCCGACGTGCGCCGCATGCTGCTGACCTGCAAGGCGCTGGTCGAGGGCGGCCGGGTCATGGCCTACCACGCCGGGCTGATGGTCGACACCGCCGAGGGCGCCGGCGACCCGGCCGAGCGCGAACGCGCCCATGCGCTGGTCGAATTCATGACCCCGATCGTCAAGGCCTGCCTGACCGAGTGGGGCATCGAATGCACCTACAACGCGCTGCAGTGCTTCGGCGGCCATGGCTACATCGCCGAGCACGGCATCGAGCAGCTCGCCCGCGACGCCCGCATCACCACCCTCTACGAGGGCACCACCGGCATCCAGGCACTGGACCTGGTCGGCCGCAAGGTCCTCAAGCTCGAGGGCGCCGGGCTCAAGGCGCTGGGCGCGATGATCCGCCGGTTCTGCGAAGAGAACGCCGGCAACGAGGCCCTTGGCGGGATGGTCGCCACCCTCGCGAAGACGGCCGCGGAGTGGGAGGAGCTGACCGTTGCGATCGCCAAGTCGGCCGCGCGCAACCCCGAGGAGGTCGGCGCGGCCTCGTACGACTACCTGATGTACAGCGGCTACGCCACCCTCGCCTACTGGTGGGCACGCATGGCCGCCGCGGCGGAGTCCTCGACCCAGCCGGCGGGCTTCAAGGCCGGCAAGCGCGAGACCGCGCGTTTCTACTTCGAGCGCATCCTGCCGCGCACCCGGGCCCATGCCGCGGCGATCCGCAGCGGTGCCGGGTCGCTGATGGACCTGGACGCGGAGCATTTCGACGCCTGAGGGTTTCCCTGGCGCAACGATCCCGCTGTAAGCTCGGGCGGCATGGAGACCGCCCCGGCTTTGCTGGAACCGGTTGTCTCCGGTGGCCCTGCGCTGCCGGAGGCCTTCGCCCACGGCGGCGATGACGGGCAGCTGCGGCCCGGGCGCAGGCTCGATGCGGTACGGCTGCTGTCGCTCGATGCCCATGGCCGTGCGCTTGAATGGATCGGCTGGCAGCACGCCGCCTGCCTGTACGCCCGCGACGCGGTCGCCTGGACCCTGGGTGATCCCTGCCTGGTGGTGCACGGCGGCACCAACCGCTGGAGCGGGCAGCGCAGCCACCTCGAGCTCCACCCGATCGTCGCCGGCCGCGGACAGGCCCGCGGCAAGGCGCTGGATCCCTCCCCTTCGCTCAGCAACCCGGCGCTGTTCGCCCGCGACGCCCACCTGTGCCTGTACTGCGGCAACCGCTTCAACCGTCCGCAGCTGACCCGCGACCACGTGGTTCCGGTCTCGCGTGGCGGGCAGGACTGCTGGGAGAACGTGGTCAGCGCCTGCTTTTCCTGCAATTCCCGCAAGGGCAGCCGCACCCCGCAACAGGCCGGCATGCCGCTGCTGGCGGTGCCCTACCGCCCCAGCTGGATCGAGCACCTGATCCTGTCCAACCGCAACATCCTGGCCGACCAGATGGCCTTCCTGAGGGCGCAGCTGCCCCGCAACGCCCGCATCGCGGTGTGAGCGCGACGCAATCGTTTGACCGCGGCCACCGGGTCCGCAACACTGCCGCGATCACATGAACTGGATCGGCAGATGTCGCTGAAGCTTGGCCTGACCGGAATGGATCAGGCGACCCGCTCGAAGCTGGAGGCCGTCTTCGCCCAGGCCAACGCGCTGGCCGGCGAGGCCTGGCAGCTGGTGGAGGACGGTGAGGCCAGCCACGTCGTCGTCGACATGGACAGCATGTACGGGCCGATGAGCTGGCTGCGCCTGCATGGCGACGGCAAGCAGGTGATCGGGCTGACCAGCGCCCCGCGCACCCAGGCCGATTACCACCTGCCGCAACCGCTCGATGCCGAGCGCCTGGCCGCCGTCCTGCGGCAGATCGCGCCCGTGCCACCGCGTCCGTCCGGCCTGACCCCGGCGCCGGAAGCCGGTGACCAGCTTCCCGAGGAACAACCCGCGCCGGCCGATGAAGAACAGGCCGCGCCGGGCCACTTCGGCCTTGCTCCACCGGACACCGGGGAGGCGGGCGACCGTGCCGAGCCGGGCAGCGCCGCGGTCGCCCGCGTGGTCCCGGCCGCAGCCACCATCGAGCCGCCGGCCCCGGACCCCGCAGTGGAGCCCGGTCCGCCGCGCGCCAGGACCCTCGGCGAATGGCTTGCGGCCGGCGAGCCCGGCCACCGCTTCGCGCTCGGGCACGAAGGCGTCGAACTGCTGGTCGACCCGGTATCCAGCCAGTACCACGGCCCGGCCTCGCTGAAGCCGCTGTCCGGGCATGTCACCACGCCCCTGATGATCGATGAACTGGGGCCGGAACCAGCGGACTGGGAGGCCCGCGCCGCAGCGGCCGGGCCGGGCCAGCCGCTCTCGCGCCTGCTGTGGTTCGCGACCCTGCGTGCCGGCGAAGGCCAGCTGCTGCCCGGCTTCGACCCGCAGGCCCGCTACCAGCTGCTCAAGTGGCCGCAGACCGAACGCGAGTACCCGCGGCATTTCCGCATTGCCACGGTGATGATGCGCGGACCGGCGCAGTTGCAGGCGATCGCCGATGCCAGCGGGGTGCCGTTGGAGGAAGTGACCGATTTCGTCAATGCCAACCTGGCCACCGGCTTCGCCCGGCCCGAGCAGCTGGATACCCCGGCCCCGCCGGCCGGGCGCGGCGGCCTGTTCGGTCGGCTGCGCGGGCGCTGACCACGCCTTGCCGACCCTGGGCGGCGGCGGGACAATGTCCTACTTGCCGTCCGGTTCCGTATTGATGATCGATCCGCAACGCTATCCCCGCCTCTCCCGCATCCAGGTCCCCTCGGACCTGCGCGAGTTCCCGGCCGGGGAGCTTCCGGCGATCGCCGACGAGCTGCGTTCCTACCTGATCGAGCAGGTCGCCCAGTCCGGCGGGCACTTCGGTGCCGGCCTCGGGGTGATCGAGCTGACGGTCGCCCTGCACTGGCTGTACCAGACCCCCGACGACCGCCTGGTCTGGGACGTCGGCCACCAGACCTACCCGCACAAGATCCTCACCGGGCGCCGCGACGCCATCCACACGGTCAAGCAGAAGGACGGCGTCGCGCCGTTCCCCAAGCGCGACGAGTCCGAGTACGACACCTTCGGCGTCGGCCACAGCTCCACCAGCATTTCCGCCGCGCTGGGCATGGCGCTGGCGCTGCAGGCCGCGGGCGACCCGCGCAAGGTGGTCGCGGTGATCGGCGACGGGGCGATGACCGCCGGCATGGCCTTCGAGGCACTGGCGCACGGCGGCGGCCTGGGCGAGGAGCCCGGGCGTGCCGAGCCCGACCTGCTGGTGATCCTCAACGACAACCAGATGTCGATCTCCGAGAACGTCGGCGGGGTCACCCGCATGCTCGGCCGGCTGTCCGGAAGCCGCACGCTCAACGCCATCCGCGAGGGCGGCAAGAAGCTGCTGGGCGACAAGCACGGCGCCCCGGCGCGCTTCGTCAAGCGCTGGGAGGAGCAGTGGAAGGGCATGTTCGTGCCTTCCAGCATGTTCGAGGAACTGGGCTTCCACTACACCGGCCCGATCGACGGCCACGACATGGACGCGCTGGTCTCCACCCTGGGCACCCTGAGGGAGCTGAAGGGTCCGCAGCTGCTGCACATCATCACCACCAAGGGCAAGGGTTACGAACTCGCCGAAGGCGACCAGATCGGCTACCACGCGGTCAGCCCGTTCGACCCGGTCCGCGGCATGGTCAGCAAGCCGGGGGCGAAGAAGCCCGCCTACACCGACGTGTTCGGGGACTGGCTGTGCGACATGGCCGCCGCCGAGCCGCGACTGATGGGCATCACCCCGGCGATGCGCGAAGGCTCCGGGCTGGTGCGCTTCAGCCGGGAGTTCCCGGAGCGCTACTTCGACGTGGCGATCGCCGAGCAGCACGCGGTCACCCTGGCCGCCGGCATGGCCTGCGAGGGCGCCAAGCCGGTGGTCGCGATCTATTCGACCTTCCTGCAGCGCGCCTATGACCAACTGGTGCACGACGTCGCCATCCAGGACCTGGACGTGCTGTTCGCGATCGACCGCGGCGGCGTGGTCGGCCCGGACGGCGCGACCCATGCCGGCAACCTGGACCTGAGCTACCTGCGCTGCGTGCCGAACATGGTGGTCATGGCACCCGGCGACGAGGCCGAGTGTCGCAGGATGCTCTCGACCGGCTTCCAGCACCCGGGGCCGGCAGCAGTGCGCTACCCGCGGGGCACCGGCCCCGGCGTGACCCTGGAGGCGGGGCTGGATACCCTGCCGATCGGCAGGGGCGAGCTGCGCCAGCGAGGCTCCGGCATCGCCCTGCTCGCGTTCGGCGCCCCCCTGGCCGCGGCCGAGCAGGTCGCCGCCGAACTGGGGCTGTCGATCGCCAACATGCGCTTCGTCAAGCCGCTGGACCGGGAGCTGGTGCTGGAGTTGGCGCGCAGCCACGACGCCCTGGTGACCCTGGAGGACAACGTGGTCGCCGGCGGCGCCGGCTCCGGCGTGGCCGAGTTGCTGGCCGCCGAGGGCATTTGCCTGCCGATCCTCCACTTGGGCCTGCCCGATGCCTTCCAGCACCACGGCAGCCGCGAGCAGCTGCTGGCCGAAGCGGGGCTGGACGCCGACGGGATCCGCGGCTCGATCCTGGCGCGCTGGCCCACCGCGGGCCAGCCGGTGCGGGCAGGCGCCGCATCCTGATACCGGGACATGAAAAAGGGGCCGCAAGGCCCCTTTTTGCATCCGCGCCTGCATCTGCGCGCATCCATCCGCGTGATCGTGTTGGTCGGGGTGGCCGGATTCGAACCGACGACCACTTGTCCCCCAGACAAGTGCGCTACCAGGCTGCGCTACACCCCGAACGATCCTGCCCGCCTCGCGGCGGCCGGCAAGTATACCGCTATCGCCGCAGCAACTGCAGCACTTCCTCCAGTTCCATGCGCACCTGGCGCACGATCTGCGAACTGAGCGCGGACTCGTCGCGCCCGGCGTCGCCCTCCAGCCGCAGCCGGGCACCACCGATGGTGTAGCCCTGCTCGTACAGCAGGCCGCGGATCTGGCGCACCATCAGCACCTCGTGGCGCTGGTAGTAGCGGCGGTTGCCCCGGCGCTTGACCGGGTTGAGCATCGGGAACTCGGTTTCCCAGTAACGCAGCACGTGCGGCTTGACGTCGCACAGCTCGCTGACCTCGCCGATGGTGAAGTAGCGTTTGGCCGGTATCGGCGGAAGCTCGCGGTTGCTGCCCGGATCAAGCATGTTCGGCTCCACTGTACGCCTCGACGCGCTCCTTGAGCTTCTGCCCCGGGCGGAAGGTGACCACCGTGCGGGCGGAGATCGGGATCTCCTCGCCGGTCTTCGGGTTGCGCCCGGGACGCTGGTTCTTGCGCCGCAGGTCGAAGTTGCCGAAGCCCGACAGCTTCACCTGCCGGCCGCCCTCGAGCGCGCCACGGAGCGAGTCGAAGAACGCGTCGACGAACTCCTTCGCCTCGCGCTTGTTCAGGCCGACTTCGTCGAACAGACGCTCGGCCATCTCCGCCTTGGTCAACGCCATCGTGTCACCTTCGTACTGCAGGCGGGTCTCAGCCGCGGATCACCGCGCCATGGTCGCGCTCCAGCGCCGCGCTCACCGCCGCGACGGCCGCGTCGACCTCGCGGTCCGTCAGCGTGCGCGATTCCTCCTGCAGAATCAAGCCCATAGCAAGACTCTTGAATCCCGATTCCACACCCTTGCCCTGGTACCGGTCGAACAGCACCAGGTCCCGCAGGACCGGGCCGGCGGCGGCGCGGATGCTGGCCTCGACCGCGGCCCAGGACACCTGCGCGGGCAGTACGAACGCCAGGTCGCGGCGCACCGACGGCTGGCGCGAGAGGGCGCCGGCACGCGGCAATGCGCGCGCCAGGAGTGGCTCCAGGTCCAACTCGAAGGCCACCACCCGGGTGTCGACCTCCATCGCCTCCAGCAGGCGCGGGTGCAACTCGCCGATCCAGCCGACCGGCTGCCCGCCGCCGGCCAGCAACACGTCGGCCGAGCGTCCGGGGTGGGCCCAGGCGGGTGCCGAGGGACGGAACGCCAGGCCGACGCGCGACAGCGCTGCAAGGCTCTCCAGGTCGCCCTTGAGGTCGTGGAAGCCGATCGGGCGCGAGGGCTCGCCCCACTGCTCGGCGCCGGCGTCGCCGCTGGCGGCGGCGGCCACCCGCAGGCACTCGACCGGCGCCCCGCCTTCCATCGCCGGGGCGCTGAACACGTTGCCCAGCTCGAACAGCCGTACCCGCGACTGCTGGCGCGCGGTGTTGCGCCCCAGTGCCGATACCAGGCCCGGCAGCAGCATCGTGCGCATCACGGCCAGCTCGGCGCTGAGCGGGTTGAGCAGCGGCACCGCCTGGCCGTCCGCCTGCCAGCGCGCCAGCAGCCCGGCCTCGACGAAGGCGTAGCTGATCGCCTCCAGGAAGCCGCGGCTGGCCAGGTGGCGGCGCGCGTCGGCCTCGTCCACCCGCTCCTCGGCCGGCACGCGCAGCACGGCGGCCCCGCGCGGCAGGGTGGCCGGTACGCGGTCGTAGCCGTGGATGCGGGCGACCTCCTCGATGAGGTCCTCCTCCAGCGCGATGTCGAAACGCCGGCTCGGCGCGGTGACCCGCCAGCCGTCGTCCAGCGCTTCGACGTGCATGTCCAGCGCGCGCAGGATCCGCTCGACTTCGGTGTCGGCAACCTGCAGGCCCAGCACCCGGGCCAGTCGCCCGCGGCGCAGCAGGATCGGCGCATTGCGTGGCAGCCGGTCGGCCAGGGCCGCCTCGGCCACCGGGCCGGCCGTGCCCCCGGCAGCGTCCAGGATCAGCCGGGTGGCGTACTCGAGCGCGGTGCGCGGCAGCTCCGGATCCACCCCGCGCTCGAAGCGGTGGGCGGCATCGGTGTGCAGGCCGAGCCTGCGGCTGCGCCCGATCACCGCGGCCGGGGCGAAGTGCGCCGCCTCCAGGAAGACGTTGCGGGTCGCCTCGGTCACCCGCGTGTCCAGCCCGCCCATGATCCCGGCCAGCGCGACTGGCCGGTCGCCATCGGTCACCAGCAGGAAGTCGTCGTCGAGCTTCGCCTGGCGGCCGTCCAGCAGGGCCAGCGACTCACCTGCGCGGGCGCGGCGGACGCCGACCGGACCTGCCAGCGTGTCGCGATCGAAGGCGTGCATCGGCTGGCCGAGCTCGAGCATCACGTACTGGGTCACGTCGACCAGCAGGCTGACCGGGCGGACGCCGCTGCGGCGCAGGCGTTCGGCGATCCACCACGGCGTCGGCGCCGAGGCGTCCACGCCCTCGATCACCCGGCCGCAGTAGCGCGGCGCATCGGCGCCCGCGGACAGCTCGATCGGCAGCCGGGCTTCGCTGCCGGCCGGCACCGGCGCCACCGCGAACGGTGCGACCTCGCAGCCGGACGCGGCCGCCACGTCGAAGGCGATCCCGCGCACGCTGAAACAGTCCGCGCGGTTGGGGGTCAGCTTGATCTCGATCGTCGCGTCGGGCAGGCCCAGCAGCTCGGCCATCGGCTGGCCCACCGTAGCGTCGGCCGGCAGCTCCAGCAGGCCGGCGGCGTCGGAATCGGTCCCCAGTTCCCTGGCCGAGCACAGCATGCCGAACGATTCCACGCCCCGCAGCTTCGCCGCCGCGAGCTTCATCCCGCCCGGCAGCACCGCCCCGACCCGTGCCAGCGGTGCCTTGAGCCCGACGCGCGCGTTGGGCGCACCGCAGACGATCTGCACCGGCGCGCCGTCGCCGGCGTCGACCTGGCACACCTGCAGCCGGTCGGCCTCCGGGTGCCTGGTGGCGCTGAGGATCTCGGCCACCACCACGCCGTCCAGCCCGTCGCCCAGCGGCGTGACCTCCTCCACCTCCAGGCCGATCGCGGTCAGGGTGTCGACCAGTTCGGCCCGGCTCGCGCGGGTCGCCACGTGCCGGCGCAGCCAGTTCTCGGGGAATTTCATCGCGTGCCCTCCTGCCTCAGGCGAACTGGCGCAGGAAGCGCACGTCGTTTTCAAAGAAGCTGCGCAGGTCGTCGACCCCGTAGCGCAGCATGGCGAAGCGCTCCACGCCCAGCCCGAAGGCATAGCCCGTATAGCGCTCCGGATCGATGCCGACCGCCTTGAGCACGTTAGGGTGGACCATCCCGCAGCCCAGCACCTCCAGCCAGCGGGTACTCCCGTCGGCCTGCTGCCAGGCGATGTCGACCTCGGCGGACGGCTCGGTGAAGGGGAAGTAGCTGGGGCGGAAGCGCATCTGGAAGTCGCGCCCGAAGAACGCCCGCACGAACTCGGCCAGCGTCCCCTTGAGGTCGGCGAAGCTGGCGTGCTCGTCGACCAGCAGGCCCTCGCACTGGTGGAACATCGGCGTGTGGGTCTGGTCGGAGTCGCTGCGGTAGACCTTGCCCAGCGCGATCATCCGCAGCGGCGGCTGCCCGCCGGCGGACAGCAGGTCCTGCATGTAGCGCACCTGCACGCCCGAGGTGTGGGTGCGCAGCAACCGGCCATCGCCGAAGTAGAAGGTGTCGTGCATCGCCCGCGCCGGATGGTGCGGCGGGAAGTTGAGCGCCTCGAAATTGTGCCAGTCGTCCTCGATCTCCGGCCCGCGGGCGGCCTCGAAGCCGAGCCGGCCGAAGATGTCGGCGATGCGTTCCATGGTCCGGCTGACCGGGTGCAACCCGCCACGCCCGGCGTCGATCCCCGGCAGGGTCACGTCGACCGTCTCCGCCGCCAGGCGGGCATCCAGCGCCGCGGACTCCAGCATCGCCTTGCGCTCGCCCAATGCCGTCGAAACGGCATCGCGGGCCTGGTTGATCGTGGCGCCGGCGGCCTTGCGCTCCTCCGCCGGCAGCTTGCCGAGCTGCTTGAGCTGGCCGGTGATGCTGCCGGACTTGCCGATCAGCGCCACCCGCAGCGCCTCGATGGCGGCGGGCGAATCGGCGGCGGCGATATCGGCCAGCGCCCGGGTGGTCAACGCCTGGATGTCACTCATGCGAACGGATCCCGTACCCCGAAAACGAACATGGGGAAGGACTTGCGCCCTTCCCCATGCGTGTACTGCAGTGTCCGTGCGCGGCCCACCGCGGTTTCCCGCGGCCGGCCGGCGCCGGCAACTTACGCTGCGAGCGCGCCCTTGGCCTTCTCGGTCAGCGCGGCAAAACCCGCCGCGTCGTGCACGGCGATGTCCGCCAGCACCTTGCGGTCCAGAGTGATGCCGGCCTTCATCAGGCCGTTGATGAAGCGGCTGTAGCTCATGCCGTTGGCGCGGGCCGCCGCGTTGATGCGGGTGATCCACAGCGAACGGAAGTTGCGCTTCTTCTGCTTGCGGCCGATGTAGGCGTACTGCTGCGCCTTGATGACCGCCTGCTTGGCGACGCGGAAGACCTTGCGGCGCGCGTGGTAGTAACCCTTCGCCTGGGCGAGGACCTTCTTGTGACGACGGCGTGCCTGCACGCCACGCTTGACTCGTGCCATTTCTCAGTCCTCCTCAGGCGTACGGCAGCATGCGGTTCAAACGGCCGGCATCCTCGGCGCGGACGTGGTTCGTCTGCCGCAGGTTGCGCTTCCGCTTGGTCGCCTTCTTGGTGAGGATGTGGCTGCGGTTGGCGTGGCCGGCCTTGAACTTGCCGGACGCGGTCTTGCGGAATCGCTTGGCCGCACCGCGATGGGTCTTGATCTTGGGCATTGCGGATGTCCTTTCGGTTTCTGTCACTGGCCTGGGCGGTGGCTGGGCCACGCTTTCCGTCCTGCCCCGACCGGTCATGCGCCACGCGCCACGCCGGACGGCGGGACGCGGGACGTGTCCGTATGTGCTTAACGTGTCGCTTAAAACGGCGACCCCGGCAAAACCGGGGCCGCCCAGTATGGCAACAAACCGGCAGCCGCGCAACGGCGGCCGGCGCGGCCTACTTCTTCTTCGGCGCGATCATCATCACCATCTGCCGGCCCTCGAAGCGCGGCCGGGACTCGATGACGATGTCCTCGCCCAGGTCCTTCTCGATCCGCTCGGCCATCTCGCGGCCCAGCTCCTGGTGGCGCATCTCGCGGCCACGGAAGCGGATGTTGACCTTGATCTTGTCCCCTTCGTCCAGGAACTCGCGCATCTTGCGCATCTTGATCGCGTAGTCGCCCGAGTCGGTGACCGGGCGGAACTTCACTTCCTTGATCTCGACCTGCTTCTGCTTCTTCTTGGCCGCGTTGGCCTTCTTCTGCAGGTCGAACATGTACTTGCCGAAGTCCATGATCCGGCAGACCGGCGGGTCGCCATGCGGCTGGATCTCGACCAGGTCGAGGCCCTGCTCCTGGGCGGCCGCAAGTGCCTCGTCGCGCGTGAGCACGCCAAGCATCTCGCCTTCGCTGTCGATCACGCGGACCCGGGGGACACGGATCTCCTGGTTCCTGCGGTTGCGCTTGTCGGGGGTGCTGATGTTGCAATCTCCGTTGGGGGTCGAACCGGCCATTCGGCCGGGCAGTCACTGCGCCAGCGTGCTTCAGTGCACGTCCTCGTTGCGTAGACGCTCGGCGAACTCGGCGACGGTCATCGATCCCAGGTCCTCCCCTTCACGGCTACGCACCGCGACCTGGCCGTTCTCCTTCTCGCGGTCACCGACGACGAGCAGGTACGGCACGCGCTGCAGCGTGTGCTCGCGGATCTTATAGCCGATCTTTTCGTTGCGCAAATCCGCCTCGACCCGGAAGCCTTGGGCCGCAAGGGTTTGCCGCGCCTCCCGCACCGCATCGGCCTGGGCATCGGTGATGTTCATCACCACTGCCTGCACCGGCGCCAGCCAGGCCGGGAAGCGGCCCTCGTGGTGCTCGATCAGGATGCCGATGAAGCGCTCCATCGAGCCGACGATGGCGCGGTGCAACATGACCGGGTGGCGGCGCTGGCTGCCCTCGTCGATGTACTCCGCGCCGAGCCGGCCGGGCATCATGAAGTCGACCTGCATGGTTCCCAGCTGCCAGGTGCGGCCGATCGCATCACGCAGGTGGTACTCGATCTTGGGGCCGTAGAAGGCACCCTCGCCCGGCAGCTCCTCCCACTCCACGCCGGCGGCGCGCAGGGCCGCGCGCAGGGCCGCCTCGGCCTTGTCCCAGGTGGCGTCGTCACCCAGCCGCGGCTCGGGGCGCAGGGCCAGCTTGACCTGCACGTCGGTGAAGCCGAAATCGGCATAGACCTTCATCGCCTGGGCGTGGAAGGCGGTGACCTCGGCCTCGATCTGCCCCTCGGTGCAGAACACGTGGCCGTCGTCCTGGGTGAAGCCGCGCACGCGCAGGATCCCGTGCAGCGCGCCGGAGGGCTCGTTGCGGTGGCAGGCACCGAACTCGCCGTAGCGGATCGGCAGGTCGCGGTAGCTGTGCAGGCCGTGGTTGAACACCTGCACGTGGCCCGGGCAGTTCATCGGCTTGAGCGCGTAGGTGCGCTTTTCCGACTCGGTGAAGAACATGTTCTCCTTGTAGTTGTCCCAGTGGCCGGACTTCTGCCACAGCGAGACATCCAGGATCTGCGGGCAGCGCACTTCCTGGTAGCCGGAGTCGCGGTAGACGCCGCGCATGTACTGCTCGACCACCTGCCAGACCGCCCAGCCCTTCGGATGCCAGAACACCAGTCCGGGGGCTTCCTCCTGCAGGTGGAACAGGTCCTGGGCACGGCCGATGCGGCGGTGGTCGCGCTTCTCCGCCTCCTCCATGCGCTGGATGTAGGCCTTGAGCTGCTTGCTGTCGGCCCAGGCGGTGCCGTAGATGCGCTGCAGCTGCTCGTTCTTCGCATCGCCGCGCCAGTAGGCGCCGGAGATGCGCAGCAGCTTGAATGCCTTCAGGAACCGCGTGTTGGGCACATGCGGGCCACGGCACATGTCGAGGTATTCCTGGTGGTGGTACAGGCCCATGGCCGTGACCTCCGGGCCCATGTCCTCGATCAGGCGCAGCTTGTAGTCCTCTCCGCGCGCGCTGAAGGCCTCGACGACCTCCTCGCGCGGGGTCATGCGCTTGATCACGTCGTACTCGGTGTCGATCAGCTCGCGCATGCGCTGCTCGATGGCGGCCATGTCGTCGGGCGTGAACGGCTGCTCGCGCCAGACGTCGTAGTAGAAGCCGTCCTCGATCACCGGGCCGATCACCATCTTCGCGTCGGGATAGAGCTGCTTGACCGCGTGCCCGACCAGGTGGGCGCAGGAATGGCGGATGATCTCCACCCCTTCCGGGTCCTTCGGGGTGAGGATCTGCAGGCTGGCGTCGTGGTCGATGAGGTCGCAGGCGTCGACCTGGCGACCGTCGACCTTGCCGGCCACGGTGGCCTTGGCCAAGCCCGGGCCGATCGACTGCGCGACCTGCATGACGGTAACGGGGGCGTCGAACTCGCGGCGGCTGCCGTCGGGGAGCGTGATCGTGATCATGGGAATGGGCGTGTCTGGATCGTGCGGGCCGGTGCCGCGGGCGTGAAAAAGGCGCCGCGCGGGCGCCTTGCCGGGTGGCCGAAAGGGCGGTTCCAACCCCGGATGGTTGGGGAGCCGGCGCATCAAGTCAAACATTTCCGGGCGGCCGGCTACAGGTCGCGCACCACCCAGGCGCCCGGCGGCGGGGTGGCGGCATCTCCGCCCGCGGCAAGCGCGGCCTCGGCGACCTCCTCCGGGGACAGCCCCGCGCCCCAGGCCCCGGCAATCGCCGCGAGCCGGTCGCGGGTGGTCCGGGTATAGGCGCCTTCCATCTCGCTCTGTGCATCCACGGCAAGTTTCTGCGGATACAGGGTGCGCGCATCCTCGCTGTGGTTGAGCAAGGCGATCAGCCGCGCCAGCGCGGTACGGAACGCCTCGGCGCCCAGCGGCTGGCGCTGGGTGCGTTGCAGGTGCCACACGGTCAGGTACTCCACCGGGCCGAGCAGCCGCTGCGGGGTCGCGCCGAAGAACTGCCCCGAGAGTGCGCTGGCCGCCACCGGCTGGCGGCTGTCGGGCAGTCGCGTCGCCCCCCAGGAGCTCAGCGCCCCGCCGGGCAGGTCCATCCTGCGCAGGGCGGTGCCGAAGGTTTCGGCCAGCACCCGGTGGGCGCGGCTGTCGTCGCTTTCGGCCACCACCCCGAGGATCCGGATGAACAACGGGTACTGGTCCTCGCCCAGGCGCCGTGCCAAGCGCTTGAGGACGGTCAGCCGGTACTCGGGGTCGGAATGCGCGGCCAGCGCCGAGACCAGGCGCGAGGCGGCCGCGCGCAGAGCGTGCGCGGAAGGGAGGGTGTCGGGATGCGCGGGGGCTTGCATCAGGGCTCCGGCAGGCCGGCAGCGGGCGCGAGGTGGAAGGATCCCATGCTAGCCCAGGCGGCCGTGGCGGGCCGGTCGCTGCGATGCGGTCAGTACAGGGTGTCGAGAACCGCTTCGACCCCATGATCGGCTGCGGCCGACAGCGGTTGCCCGGCCAGTTGCTGCTCCAGGCCGGTCTCGCCCGGAAGCAGGCGCTGCCCCGGAAGGCTCCCGTCCCAGGCCTGCAGCTGCAGCACGGTCTCACCCGGGTCGGCGAGCGGCCCGCGGACCTGCTCGACCGCCTCGACGCCCGCGGCATCCGCGATGTCGACGGCCGGTTCGGTACCGCGCTGGCGCGGGTCATCGAACGCGACCTGGCCCAGTCCCAGCCGCAGGGCGGCCGGATCAAGACCCGGATTGTTGCTGATGCTGCTCATGATTGGCCGGTTTGGATCAGGCTCGCTGCCCGTTCAGACATGAAACACGACTGCAATGTATCGCCGGGCCGTCGGCTTGCCATCTAGGGTCGCCCCGAGGGCCGCGGGGCGGTTCACCGGACGTTGGACCGGCGCCCACGCATGCTAGCCTGCGCGGGTCGCCCGTGGACAGGGGAGGCTGCCATGGCATCGAAGGACCAGGGCGCCGACAAGACCGAAAAGCCGACCCACAAGCGCATCCGCGATGCGCGCAAGGAAGGCAACGTCTCCAAGAGCAAGGACCTCACCAGCACCGTGCTGGTGCTGGGCTGGCTGCTGGGCGGGTGGATGCTGATGGGCTCGATGGGCGGACGGGTCAAGGCCCTGTTCCAGCTGAGCCTGGACGCCATGCACAAGCCCTTCCTGCCGGCGCTGGTGGAACTGGGCTGGGCGGCGGTGCAGACGCTGGTCTGGCTGGTCCTGCCGCTGGCGGTGATGGCGGTGCTGCTCGGGTTGCTGGTGGAATTCCTGCAGGTCGGGCCGCTGCTGGCCTTCAAGAAGGTCACCCCGAAGATGGAAAAGCTCAACCCCGCCGAGGGCATCAAGAAGATGTTCTCGATGGACAACCTGGTCGAGCTGGTGAAGTCCATCATCAAGAGCGCGGCGCTGATCGGCATCGGCGGCGTCGTGCTGTGGGGACTGATGGAGCAGTTGCTGCTGCTGCCCTACTCGCCTCCGGCGGCCATGGGCGAGGCGATCTGGACCGGGCTGGTGCGCATCGTGGTGTGGACGGTGTTCGTGTTCTTCTTCATCTCCGCCCTGGATTCCTCCTACCAGAAGTACTCGTACCTCAAGCAATTGCGCATGAGCAAGCGCGACATCAAGCAGGAAGTGAAGGAAAGCGAGGGCGACCCCTACGTCAAGCAGCGGCGCAAGCAGTTGCACCAGGAGTGGTCCCAGCAGAACATGCTCAGTGCCGTCCGGGGATCCAATGTCGTCGTGACCAACCCGACCCACATCGCCGTCGCCCTGCAGTACGAGCATGGCATCACCGACCTGCCGGTCGTCGTCGCCAAGGGCGAGGGCTACGAGGCGGAGATGATCAGGCGCGCCGCCGAGGAAGCCGGGGTGCCGATCATGCAGAACATCCCGCTGGCCCGTGGCCTGCACGAGAAGGTCGAGCTCGACGACTACATCGGCAAGGAGTTCTTCGAGGCTGTCGCCGAGGTGCTGCACTGGGCCGAGGACGTGCGCAACGCCCGCGGCTGAGCGGGGTCAGGAAAACGCCCGGTCGAGCATGTCGAGCAGGCCGCGGTTGGCCGCCAGGCGCTTGAGCACGATCTCCACGTACACCCCGATCAGCAGCAGGATGACCGCGGTGGCGATCCAGGCCTTGATCGGCAGGGTCAGCGCGAACACGTTGAGCTGCGGCGCGTAGCGGTTGACCAGGCCGAAGGACAGGTCGATCACCAGCAGCAGCACCATCGCCGGCGCGGCCATCACCAGCAGGGTGGTCATCAGGTAGTCGAAGTGGCCGACGAACAGGTGCACCCCGGCGCCCTTGAGCACCGGCGTGTACGAAAGCACCGGCCACAGCACGTAGCTCGACAGCAGCAGGTCGAGGAAGATCAGGAACGCGCCGCTGGCCATGAACAGCCAGGCCGCCAGCTGCGACAGGAACTGGCCGTGCAGGGCCACTTGGTGGCCCTGGATCGGGTCGAAGATCGACGCCATGCCCATGCCGACCTGGCTGTCCATCACGCTGCCGGCCGCGCCGATCGCCCAGAACACGATGCCGAAGCAGAAGCCCAGCGCCATCCCGAGGAACAGCTCCTTGAGGATCACCGCCACCCACAGCGGGTTGGTCATGAAATCGACCGGCGCACCGGCCATCGCGATCGGCAGTGCCACCAGCGCCAGGCTCACCAGGAAGCTGTTGCGCACCATTGCCGGGACCGTCTGCGCGGTCATCAGCGGCAGCATCAGGAACGCCCCGGTGATCCGGGGCACGGTGAGCCCCAGCGCCAGCATCACGTTGCCGACCGATTCGTAGCCGCCGATCACTTCTGGACCAGCCCCGGGAAATCGATGAACAGCCTCTCGGCGAAGGTGTACAGCGTGCCGCCGATCAGCGCCGCGGTGACGAACAGGGTGACGATGATCACCACGAACTTCACCGCGTAGGCCAGGGTCTGCTCCTGCAGCTGGGTGGCGGCCTGCAGGAAGGCCACCACCAGGCCCATGAGCGCCGCGGCCGCGATCGGCGGCCCGGAGAGCAGCAGCACCAGCCACAGGGCCTGCTTGGTGAGTTCGAGTACTTCGGTCATCGGGTGGCCTCCGCTACATGCTGTAGGTCAGCACCAGGCCATGCACCAGCTTGGCCCAGCCGTCGATCAGGACGAACAGCAGCAGCTTGAGCGGCAGCGAGACCGTCGTCGGGGACATCATCATCATGCCCAGGGCCAGCAGGATGTTGCCCACCACCAGGTCGATGATCAGGAACGGCAGGAAGATCAGGAAGCCGATCTGGAACGCGGCGGTCAGCTCGCTGACGGTGAAGGCGGGAACGACCACGATGAAGTCGTCCACGCCGACCTGGTCGCGCTTGCCCGGTGGCAGCAGGCGTTGCGCGCTGCGCAGGAAGAACGCCCGCTCGGCATCGCTGGAGTGGTGGATCAGGAACGCGCGCAGCGGCTCCTTGCCCACGTCCACCAGTTCGATCAGCCGGTCGACGGTCATTCCCTCCAGCCCCGAACCGCCACCGGTGGCGGTGGACGGCGCGGGCTCGACCGCCTCGTCCTCCACCAGCGGCTGGACCGCCGTGGCCGGTTCGCCCACGGTGGCCGCGCTGGTGTCGACGGTGGTGGTCACGCCGGCCGGGTTGCGTATCGCCACGGGAGACGGATCCATCGGGGTGTTCACCGCCGCCTGCTGCGCCACGTGTGCGGGTGGCGGCCGCCCGTCCATGTGCGCGCTCACCGCCGCGTGGGTGTCGAGGATCACCGGGTACATCACGTAGATCGACAGCACGATCGCCAGCCCGTTGATCACCACGTTGGGCGGCACCTGCTGCAACCCGAGCGCGTTGCGCAGCAGGCTGAGCACCACCACGATCTTGGTGAACGAGGTGACCATCACCGCCACGAACGGTGCCAGCGCCAGGCTGACGACGATCAGGATGATGAGCGCGGGAGAGAACTGCTCCACCCGTCAGCTCCAGGCCAGCAGGCGTACGCCGAGGGTGTCGCCGACGGCGACCAGCTCGCCACGCCCCACCTCGCGGCCATTGGCGCGGATGGCCACGTTGGCGCCCTGCAGGTGCGCCGGCAGGGCGAACACGTAGCCGGGCTGCAGCCGGGCCAGGTCACCCAGGCCGACTTCCAGCCGCCCCAGTTCGAAACCCACCTGCACCGGCAGGCTGCCGACCGGGTTGGGGCTGGCCGCCTCGGCGGCGTCGCCGGTCTGCGCGGCCTGCTGTTCGTCTTCGCTCATTTCATTCTCCTGATCATCGCCATCGGGTACACCCGGCCCTTCCACGCGCCAGCCTTCGGCGGTCGGCTGTACCGGCCACGCCTGGCCGGCACCACGCGCACGCACCTGCGGAGGGGCCGAGGCCCGTCCGACCACTATTACGCCGCCGGGTGACAACCCGGCCCATTCGGCCTGCGGTATGCGCAGGCCCCGCATCGCGATCGCCACGCTGGCAGGCAGCACGGCCCACCGGGCCATCGCCTGTTCCGCTTCCGCCTCGTCGGCCGCGTCGGCGCGCACCAGCAAGGATTGCAGGCGCGAAAGCGGGAGCCAGGCCGTGCCGGCCAGGCCCGCGCCGCCGGTGGCACCGGGCGGGCCCAGGCGGAACCGCAGCCAGGTCCCCTCCCCCGCGGTCGCCGCCGCCACCGGGTCGTCGCCGCCCCCCACCGCCGGCACCAGGGTCATGCCCAACGCCTGGCTCAGGCGCACCAACTGCCGCTCGTGGGCCAGGCTCCAGGCGAGTACCCGCGAGCGGCCGGCATGGTCGCTCCAGTGCAGTCCGTCGGGCACGCCGCCGTCATGCGGGTCGAAGGCCAGCGCCACGCTGGCGCCGTCGGAGTCGAGGGCGAAGGTCGCGGCCTGCGGCGCCGGCCCGCCGGGCTCAAGCCGCAGCACCTCGCCGCCCTCGACGGTCCACCGCCGCGGCTGCCGGAACAGCGCCTGCAGTACCGCCGCGCGCGGCTCGGGGATTTCGGGCAGCCGGCCGGTGACGGGGGCCACCTGCGTTCCGGCGGAGGGGGGTTCCAGTACGGGCGCGAGCGCGCCATCGGTCTCAGCCATGTCCCAATGCCACCTTCATCAGGTCCGGAAGCGAGCGCACGCCCAGCTTGTTCATCATGTTGGCCCGGTGCAGTTCCACTGTCTTGATGCTGATGCCGAGGATGTCGGCGATGATCTTGTTGGGCTTGCTCGCCACCACCAGGTCGAGCACCTGGCGTTCGCGCGGACTGAGCTTTGCCAGCGCCTCGCTGGCCCCGCGCACCCGCGCCAGGGCGGCCTCGATGGCATCGACCAGCACCTCGTCGCCGAACGGCTTCTCGAGGAAGTTCGCCGCCCCCTTGCGCATCGCCTCGACCGCCAGCGGCACGTCGCCGTGCGCGGTCACGAACACCAGCGGGATCGTGTCGCCCCGGCGCCGCAGTTCCTCCTGCAGCTGCACCCCGCTCATGTCCGGCATGCGGATGTCCGACACCAGGCACTCGACCGTCCCCGGCGGCGGCCGGGTGTCGCGGCTGTCCAGGAACGCCGGCGCCGAGGCATACGATTCGACCTCGAAGCCGGCGGTCTCCAGCAGCCAGGCGGTGGAATCGCGGAAGCCGTCGTTGTCGTCCACCAGGTGGATCCGGGTGGGAGCGCCTGCGGCACGGTCAGCCATGGCCTGGTTCCTCCATTGTCATTGCCTCCCCTGCGCCACCGGCAGGGTGAAGCCGAATACGCTGCCGCCGCCGGGCGCGGGCTCGAAGAACATCCGGCCCTCGTGGTACTCGATGATCGAGCGGCAGATCGCCAAGCCGATGCCCAGCCCGTCGGCCTTGGTGGTGAAGAACGGCGAGAACAGCTGGTCCTGCTGGGCCTTGCTCAGGCCGCTGCCGCGGTCGATGACCCGCACCTCGACATCGCCGTCCAGGTTGACCCGGCCTTCCACCCGCAGCGCCCTCCGCTCGGCCGGGGTCTCGCGCATGGCTTCGATGGCGTTCTTGACCAGGTTGAGCAGCACCTGCTCGACCATCACCCGGTCGGCGTAGACCTCCGGGAGGTCCTCGGGCAGGGCCAGCTCGATGCACAGCTGCTGGCGCTCGGCTTCCAGCCGCAGCAGTTCCAGCACGGTGTCGGCGATGCCCCCGAGCCGGTGCGCGGAGCGGCGCGGTTCGCGGGCACGGACGAACTCCCGCACCCGGCCGATCACCGCGCTCGCGTGCTCGGCCTGGGTCCGCGCGGCCTGCAGCGCACGCTCGACCTGGACCGGCCCGCCGGCCTGCCCGACCAGGCGCAGGCTGCCGTTGAGGTAGTTGACGATCGCCGCGAGCGGCTGGTTGAGCTCGTGCGCCAGGGTCGCGGCCATTTCGCCCACCGACATCAGCCGCGAGGTGAACAGCAGCTTCTCCTGCTGGCTCTTGTGCGAGTCCAGCACCTCGATGCGCTCGGAAATGTCCACCGCGCTGAGCAGGTCCAGCGGCTGCCCCGCGTCCTCCACCCGGCCCCAGTGCAGGCTGTACCAGCGCCCGTTGTGCGGAAGGCGCACGTCGCGGCGGCCGGTGGTGTCGCCGGTGGACCCCGGGTGCAGCTCCCGCATCAGGCGCTCGCGCGAGACGTGCCCCGGCACCGGGCCGAACTGGTCGTGGTAGCGGCGGTTGCCCGCCACCAGCTGCCCGGAGCCGTCCTGGAACGCAGCGCAGGCGATCGGGATCGCCTCCAGCAATGCATCCAGCGAAGGTGTTCCGCCGCTCTGGCCACCATCGGCGCCCGGCCGCGGCAGCGTTCCCCCTGGAACCGCCATCAACACACTCCCCCGTTGCGCCGCGATCCGCTCCCGGGACCGCGGCGGCGGCTGCTACGGTAGCGCGCATCCCCCCGCAGGAGTCCAGCCACGATGTCCGCACGCCATCCCGCCACCACCGCCCTGCTGGCCTCCGGCATTGCCTTGCCGGCCCGCGCCGCGGCTCCGGCCGCGACCGGCACGGGGGCGGTCGCGGTCGACGTGATCGCCGTCCTGGTGCCGGTGCTGCTGGTCATCGCCGTCCTCGCCGCGGTGTTGTTCTACGCACGGCGACGCTACCGGCTGACCGGTTCCAGCGCGGCCCTCTCGGTGGTGCAGATCCTGCCGGTCGGCCCGCGCGAGCGGGTGGTGGTGGTGCGCACCCGCAACGACCGTTACCTGGCTGTTGGAGTCGGCGCCCAGGCCCTGAGCCTGATCGCCGAACTCGACCCCCGTGATGTGGCACTCGATCCCCCTCCGTCATCCATCGATGGTGCTCCGGGCGCCCGCCCTGACGGGATTCCCGGCCGGAACGGGTAGCACGCCGGTGTTGCCATGGCGTGAACGACCCGGCGACTCCACCGGCAGCAATCGAGGGTGGCAATCGCGAGGGCAATGGTGCTAGCTTCCGAACTGTCCCTCAGCGGCAGATAGTGCCTTTGGAGGACACAACGATCAACGGTTGCAGGGGGGACAAGGCGCATGCGCGAGCTGATCGGGTCATTGCTGGCGGCGCCGCAGGGTGCCAGCCCGAGGCGCCGTAACGGTTACAGCGACATCGTGCTGGCGATCGGCGCGGTGACCATCATCACGCTGATGATCCTGCCGCTGCCGCTGGCGGTGATCGATGCACTGGTCGCGCTGAACATCGCCATCGGCTTCTCGCTGCTGCTGCTGGCGATCTACATCCCCTCGCCGGTCGCGTTCTCCAGTTTTCCCAGCGTGCTTCTGCTGACCACGCTGTTCCGGCTGGCGCTTTCGATCGCGATCACCAAGTCGATCCTGATCAACGCCGATGCCGGCCACATCATCGACACCTTCGGCAACATGGTCGCCGCCGGCAACCTGGTGGTCGGCCTGGTGGTGTTCCTGATCATCACCGTGGTGCAGTTCATCGTGGTCGCCAAGGGCGCCGAGCGCGTGGCCGAGGTGGCGGCGCGGTTCACCCTGGACGCGATGCCCGGCAAGCAGCTGTCGATCGACTCGGACCTGCGCTCGGGCCTGCTGGACAAGGACGAGGCGCGCAGGAAGCGCCGCCTGCTGGAGACCGAGAGCCAGCTGTACGGCAGCCTCGACGGGGCGATGAAGTTCGTGAAGGGCGATGCGATCGCCGGCATCGTGATCATCATCATCAACCTGCTGGGCGGCCTGGCGGTCGGCGTGCTGCAGCACGACATGGCGCTGGGCGAGGCGACCCAGACCTACAGCATCCTGACCATCGGCGACGGCCTGGTTTCGCAGATTCCCGCGATCCTGGCCGCGATCTCCGCCGGCCTGGTGGTCACCCGCACCGCCGGCGAGGAGGAGGACCTGCATCTGGGCGCGGCCATCACCCGGCAGGTCACGGCACAGCCCCGCATCGCCCTGATCACCGGCGTGCTGTCGCTGCTGATGATGCTGGTGCCGGGTTTCCCGTGGCCGGTGTTCGGCCTGCTCGGGCTGGCGCTGCTGGGCTTTTCGGCGTGGCGCTACCGCCACGAATACGAGGTCCTGCGCCGCACCTTCCGGGTCAGCGACGCGGAAATGGCCAGCATCCACGAGCCGGTGGAAACCGATGACCTGGCGCCACCGGCCCCGCTGCAGCTCGCCGCCTCGCCGTCGCTGCTCGAGGCCACCGGGGGCAAGCAGGCCCTGCAGGACGGGCTGCTCGCCCTGTCGCAGCAGTTGCGCGAGCGCAGCGGCGTGCCACTGCCCAACCCGGCGCTCAAGGTGGACGCCTCGCTGGGTCCGGACGCCTACCGGCTCACCGCCTTCGGCGGCCGCATCGCCTCGGGCGTGGTGCCGGCCGACCGCCAGTTCCGCCCCGCCGGCCCCGGCGCCGACCAGACCCGCTCGCCCCCCGGCTTCTACCCCGCGCTGCCAGGCGAGTGGGTCGCGCCCGCGGAAGGCGCACTCGCCCCGCTGGACGCCCTGCAGCTGCACCTGCGGCAGGCGCTGGAGCGGCGGATGGGCGGCTTCATCGGCATCCAGGAAACCTCAAGGTTGTTCGCCCGGATGCAGCGCGACTACCCGGACCTGATCAAGGAGATGCTGCGGGTGGTCGCCCCGCAGCGGGTCTCGGATGTGCTGCGCCGCCTGGCCGAGGAAGGCGTGCCGATGCGCAACCTGCGCGACGTGTTCGAGGCGATCACCGACGTCGGCGGTCGCGAAAAGGACGTGGTGCTGCTGACCGAATACGTGCGCGTGGCGCTCAAGCGCGAGATCGCCGAGCGCTACGCCGATGACAGCCGCACCCTGCACGTGCTGCTGATCCACCCGGAGCTGGAGGACCGGCTGCGGCAGTCGGTGCGGGTCGCCGGTGGCGCGAGCCAGCTGGCCATCGCACCGGAGACCGCCGCCCGCCTGACCGGCGAGGTGCGCGGCCACCTGGCCCGCCAGCCGCAGGGCGTATCGCCGGTGCTGCTGTGTTCACTCGACGTACGCCGGCACCTGCGCAAGCTGCTGGAGAACGATTTCTTCAGCCTGGCCGTGCTGTCCTATCAGGAACTCGCCCCGGACCTGCGCATCGTCCAGACCGGGCAGATCAACGCATGAGCGGGCACGACGACATGGCGCAGGACACTGGACCGCAGGGCAGTGAAATGAGCGAGCAGGTTGCCGAGGAGACGATTGCAACAGGGGAGCAGCCACCCGCCCCGCTGGTGTTGCGGATCCTCTCGGGCCTGCACGACGGCGCCAGCCGGGTGCTGTCGGCGCAGGAGATGCTGCTGATCGGCAGCGGCGAGGATTGCGACATCATCCTCTCCGACCCCGGGGTCGCCCGGCACCACGCGATGGTGCTGCGGCACGGCGACACGCTGTCGCTGCGTGCGATCGACGCGCCACTGGAGTTCGCCGGCGACCCGCTGGAACCGGGCGACCCGATCGAGCTCCCGGCGCTCGAGCCGGCGCGCCTGGGCGGGGTGTCGATCGCGATCGGCCCGGCCGATGCGCCGGGCTGGACCGCCCTGGGTGCCAGCCCGGGCGCATTCACCGCCACCCCGCTCCCCGCCACACCGGCCCCGCGCCCGTTCCTGCCGACGGCGCTGGTGGCCGTCGCGCTGCTGTCGCTGGTCTCGGTGGGCATCTACGCCATGGTGCGCCCGGCCGCTGAGCCGGCCGCCACCCCGCGCGAGCGCGCCGGTGTCCTGGTCGACGAGTACGGCGTGCGCGACAGCGAGCTGGTCGACGGCCGCGGCAAGGCGATCGTGTTGGCCGGCACCGTGGAGGACGCCGCCACCGCCGCGCGCCTGCAGCAGCGCATCGCCGACGAGTCGCTGCCGATCGAGCTCCGGCTGCGCACCGGCGACGATGTCGCCCGCGACGTCCGCGAGGTCCTGCGCACCTTCGGCATCACCGCCGACACCCGCTACCAGGGCGATGGCGCGGTGCGCGTGGAGCCCGCGGTGGACTTCGACGACTGGAAGCTGCTGGCCGAGGCCGGGAGCTCGCGGGTGATGCGCGACGTCAACGGCTTCACCGAGCTGCTTCCGCCCCGCGACGCCCCGGCGCTGGCCAGCGATGGCAACCCGGCGCCAAAGCCCGCGGAGCGGGTCAGGCTGATCACCGTGGTGACCGGCGAGGACCCGCACCTGATCGCCTCCGACGGCCGGGTGTTCCGCCCTTCCGAGGACCTCCCCGACGGCCGCGGCCGCCTGTCGAGCATCAGCGAGAAGGGTGCCTGGGCGATCGGCGGCGACGGGCTGATCCGCAAGATCCGGATCGAGCCGGCGGCCGTGCCGGACGAGGCCGGCGAGCCGCTGCCGGACGAGGCCGACACCGCGCTCGCCGGCCCGGCGCCGGCCGACGCGGAACCTGAATCGCTGGCCGAAGCGGAGGACCCCGCGCCGGCCACACCCGGGACCACCCCCGCACCCCGTTGATCCATGGCCCCGCGAGCAGGCCGCAATGCTCGCAAGAGAAGTGCCACCCGCCACAAGGAGAAACCCATGAGCATCAACCCGACCGACCCGAACGCCCTGACCACCTTCATCGCCTCGGCCAACTCCGGCACCACCCGCAAGCCTGCTTCCGCCGGCGCCAGCTCCAGCTGGTACGAGGCGATGGCCCGTGCCTGGGGCGACACCCTGGACAACCAGGCCGGCCGGGTGACCGCGCTGTCCGACCAGATCGCCACCGGCGGCGACCAGCCCTCGAACATGGTCCAGCTGACCGCCGAGAGCCTGCGCATGCAGTTCATCTCCAACAACGCCGCCACCTCGCAGAACGCCGTCGGCCACGCGCTGGAAACCCTGGGCAAGCGCCAGTAAGCCACCCTCCACCATCGGAGAAACGAGATGATCGAAGCCATCCAGGCCAGTGTCGCCGCCAGTACCCAGGCGGGCACCGGGACCACGGCCGCATCGCAGTCGCAACACAGCCCGCAGGCCGCGGGCGAGCAGATGCGTGATTTCGCCGCCTCCATGGAACGCGCCGGAACGGCGGGACCGGCCAACAGCGAGGGCGCCGGGACGGTGCTGTCGGCCACCGGCACCGCCGAGCCGCAGGGCACCCGGGCGATCCTGTCCGCGCTGGAGAGCCTCAACGGTGGCGCCGAGCGGATCGAGTCGATGTCGCATTCGCTGACCGCCGGCTCGTCCGACTTCACCCCCGGCGAGATGATCCAGCTGACCATGCGCGCCCACCAGTTCCTGTTCACGGCGCAGCTCACGTCCAACGTTGCCAACCGTTCCTCGGACGGCATCCAGCAGTTGTTCCGGCAGCAGTCGTAAGGGAGGTTCCGGCATGTCCCGTCCGTTCACCGCCTGGCGCCCGGTCGCCGTCCTGCTCGCCTGCCTGGTGCTGGCGGCCTGCAGCCGCGCCACGCTCTACAATGAGCTGGACGAACAGCAGGCCAACGAGGTCATGGCCGCACTGCTGGCCTCGGGCGTGGCCGCCGAGAAGGCCCCGTCCTCGGCGAAGAAGGGCTGGGAGGTCCAGGTCGACCGGGCCGATTTCGCCTACTCGATGCAGGTCCTGGATTCGCGCGGGCTGCCGGGCAGCAGCCGGGTATCGCTGTGCGACGTGTTCCGCAAGGAAGGCTTCGCCTCCTCGGCGCTGGAGGAGCGGGCACGCTACAAGTGCGGCCAGCAGCAGGAGATCGAGGCCACCCTGATGAAGATCGACGGGGTGGTCGACGCGCGGGTCCATGTCGCCATCCCCGAGGACGACCCGCTGGGCAACAACCCGCGGGAGGCTTCCGCCTCGGTGATCATCTACGAGCTTCCCGGCTACGAGCTGCGCAACCGCGAGACCGACGTCAAGGTCCTGGTCGTGGACGGCATCGAGTACCTGAACAACCCCAACCGGGTTTCGGTGAAGTTCTTCACCAAGGCGGTGCCGCCGGCGGGCACCCGTGAGCAGAAGGTCCCGGTGGCGATGTCCTCGGTGAGTCCGCTGGCACTGGTCCTGCTGGCGCTGTTCGCCCTCGCGGCCGGCCTGGTGGCGATGCGCAAGCGCCTGCCACTGGCAAGGCGTGGCGAGGTACGCGCCGAGGCACCGACCTGGAAGGATGAGTGAAGTGGCCGGGGGGCCGGGCCAGGGCCTGCGCACGCTGCTGGCGGAGATCGATCCGCAGTGGCTTGGCGGCATCGATCCCGCCCTGCTGGCCGCCGGCCGCGAGAGCCGGCTCGGCCGCCAGGTGATGCTGCGGTGCCTGGAACAGGCACCCGCGGCCGCCCTTTTCGCCCCCTCGCCCGAGCCGGCCGTGGACCGGACCGCGGCGGCCTGGCCACGCGAGCGGCTGGAGGCCTTCCTGCGCAACCTGGGCGTGCTGGCGTTCGCCCCGGCGATCCGCGCGGAGATCGGGCGCGAGCCGGTGCGCCGGCTCAAGGACACCCTGGGCAAGCGCTACCTGCTCGCGCTGGACCGGCAGATGTGGGACGGCCAGGTGCCGCCGACCCTGCTGGCCCGGCTGCAGGCGCGCCTGTCCGACGCCGTCGGCGGTCCCGATCCGGCCGCGGTACTCCGGGCGATGTTCGCCCGTCAGGGCCGGGCCGAGCTGCGCCACTGGGCCGCCACCCACGAACCGGCACTGGGCGACTGGGTCCTGCTGCTGCACCCCGGCGACCCCGACGCCCGGGCGCACCTTCCCGCCGGCGCGGTCGCCCGGCTCCACGCACACCACACCGCCCCTGCCGGGGGCGGCGGCAACTGAGGACGGTCACTCCGGATGCACGCAGACACTGCCGCGCCCGCCACCCGGGCCGATGCGCCTCCCGCCGCAGCCGCGCCCACCCCGCGGCTGCAGGGCGGCGTGGGGGTATTTGAGCCGCGCCGTTTCGAGCGCGCGATCGCAGGCAACATCGTCCCGCCGCAGGCCTGGGCGAAGCTGGAGGAGATCGACCAGCTGCTGGAGAAGGTCAACGCCCTGTACGAGGGCGCCTCGGCGGAGATCGAACAAGCGCGCAAGGAGGGCGTGGCGGCCGGGTTCGCCGATGGCTTCGCCCGCGCACAGCAGCAGATGGCCGAACAGCTGGCCGCCCTCAACGAGCGCCGCGCCCGGGTCCTGGGCGAGGCCCATGGCCGGATCACCGACCTGGCCTGCACCATCGTGTCCCGGCTCGCGCCCGGCTTCGACGCCAGCGCCGTCGCCCCGGCGCTGGTGCGCGATGCGGTCGAGGCCGCCCAGGCCGAGCAGTTCCTGCTGATCCGGGTCCACCCCTCGGTGCGCGAGCCGGTCAACGCCGGCTTGGGCGCGGTGCGTCAGGCGCACCCCGCGGTCGGAGTGATCGAGCTGGTCGACGACGAAAGCCTGGACCCGCTGAGCTGCGTGGTGGTGTCCGAGGCCGGGCAGGTCCGGGCCGGCATCGCCCAGCAGATCGAGGCGATCCGCGCCGCCCTGGCGCACGCCCACGACCAGGCCGACGCGGCCGACGCCGCTGATACGGGCGCCCCGGCGTGAGCGCCCTGCACTCCACCGATGCCCTGGTCGCCGGCGCTCTCAACAAGGCGCGGACCGTCGAGCGCGTCGGCAAGGTCGCCGAGGCCTATGGCACCTTGATCCGCGCCACCGGCCTCAAGGCCTCGATCGGCGAGCTGTGCGAACTGCGCAATCCGCCCGGCGAGGGCCCGCCCGGGTTCCGCCTGCCGGCCGAAGTGGTCGGCGTCTCCCGCCAGCACACCCTGCTGACCCCGCTCGGCGCGCTCGATGGCGTGTCCGCCAGCACCGAGGTCTACGCCAGTGGGCGACAGGCCACCATCGGTGCCGGCGATGCATTGCTGGGCCGGGTGCTCGACGCCCATGGCATGCCGATCGACGACCGTGGCCGCCTGCGCACCATCGCCGAAGCCCCGATCTACGCGCCCTCGCCCAACCCGCTGACCCGCAAGCTGATCGAGCGCCCGTTCTCCACCGGGGTAAGGGCGATCGACAGCGTGCTGAGCGTGGGTGAGGGCCAGCGGCTGGGCATCTTCGCGGTCGCCGGCGGCGGCAAGAGCACCCTGATGGGCATGCTGGCCCGCGGCGGCGATGCCGATGTCAACGTGATCGTGCTGGTCGGCGAGCGCGGCCGCGAGGTCAACGAGTTCATCATGGACAACCTCGGCCCCGAGGGCCTTGCGCGCTCGGTGGTGGTGGTCGCCACCTCCGACCGGCCGGCGCTGGAGCGCAGCCGCGCCGCCTGGGTCGGCACCGCGATCGCCGAGCACTTCCGCGACCGGGGCAAGCGCGTGCTGCTGCTGCTGGACTCGGTCACCCGTTTCGCCCGCGCCCTGCGCGACGTCGGCCTGGCGGTCGGCGAGCCCCCCGCGCGGCGCGGCTACCCGCCCTCGGTGTTCAGCGCCCTGCCCGCCCTGTTCGAGCGCGCCGGCAACAACGACAAGGGCAGCATCACCGCCTTCTACACCGTGCTGATGGAGGACGAGGACGGCAGCGACCCGATCGCCGAGGAGGTCCGTTCGATCCTCGACGGCCACGTGGTGCTCTCGCGCAAGCTGGCCGCCGCCTACCACTACCCGGCGATCGACGTGCTCTCCAGCCTCAGCCGGACCATGCCGCGGGTGGTCGATCCGGTGCACCAGCGGGCCGCCGGCCAGCTGCGCAAGTACCTGGCCAAGCACCAGGACATCGAACTGCTGCTGCAGCTGGGCGAATACCAGCGCGGCAGCGACCCCGAGGCCGACATCGCCATCGACCGGATAGGACCGATCCGCCAACTGCTGCAGCAGTCGGCGGCCGAGCTGGTGCCGTTCGACCAGTCATCGCAGGCACTACGCAGGCTGTTCCCGGCATGAACAGGCGCTTTCCCCTGGCCAAGCTGGTCGAACTGCGCGAGCACCGCACCGGCAAGGCGCGCCAGAAGGTGCTGCAGTGCCAGCGCGCGGCTAGCCGGCAGCGCGACGCCTGCCTGCGCATCGAGGGCCAGATCATGGCGCTCGGGATGGAGCGCACGCAGCAGCGGCAGCGCCTGATGGAACCGCCACCGCCCGGCAGCGCCTGGCCACTGGTGCTGGCCCAGCGCGAATCGCACGTGGAACTGCTCGCGGTGAAGATCCAGCAGGCGCAGCAGGAACTTGCGAAGGCGCAGGAAGTCCTGCGCGAGGCCGAGCTCGCCCTGCGCCAGGCGCGCGAAGCGTTCTTCCGCACCAAGGCGCGCGAGGATGCGCTGGTCAAGCGGCGTGATGTCTGGCGTGGGGAACAGCATGCGGCCGAGCTGCGGCAGGAAGAGAACGCCGCCGCCGAGCTGCTGCAGTCGCGCCTTGTGCGCAGCACCGTGAACTGAGGGAACGACGATGAGCATCATTCGCAACACCTCCGGCAATGAAACCGGCGCAGTGCGGCAGCAGGGACGCGACCCGGACGTGCGCGAGCGCAGGCCGGCCGACAGCGGTTCGGTGCAGGCCTTCCGCCAGGCCATGGAGAAGCAGGGTGCCGGCCAGGCGGGCGCCCACGGTGCCAGCCGCCAGGACGCATCGCTGCAGCAGGCCCAGGACGGACGCCCGGCGTTCCAGCAGGCCACCGCCCAGGATCCGCGCGAGCCAGGCCGCGGCAGCGCCGACATCCTGCCGCCTGCCGAGTCCGCCGCGATGTGGCAGGCCCAGCACCTGGCGGCGCAGGCTCCGGCAGTCACCACCGGCGCCCCGCCCCCCACCGCCAACCCCGCGGCCCTGGCGCAGATGCTCGAGCGTCATGTACGCCAGCTCGCGGTCAGCGAGGGCGGCGCGACGGACAGCAACAGCCAGGTCCTGCTCCGGCTGGACGAAGCCACCCTGCCGGGCACCGACCTGATGCTCACGCGCACCACCGACGGCTGGCTGCTGCAGGCCGACGTGCGCTCGGCCGAGAGCTTCACGGCGATCCGCGAGGCGGCCGGGCAGCTGGGCGAGCGCTTTGCCGCCCGTGGCCTTGGCAACCTGGTGGTGGAACCGCGCTACCACGCCTGAACCGGCCGCGACGGGCGCCGCATAGGGTCAGCACCAGTTGGAATGACCGCACGGGGGGCCTGTAATCGGGGGCAGCCAACACGCCGCAGGAGCCCCCCATGGCCGTGCAGTCCATTTCCGGCAATGCCGCTGTCAACGCCAGCCGCGTAGAGCAGTCCGGCTTCGACTACAACCGCATTGCCGGCGTCCGTGGCAATCCCAACGTCACCCCGGAGTTCCTGCGCGGGGTCGAGGCGATGGCCGAGCGCCTCGGCACCCGCCCCGAGTTCCTGCTGGCGGTGATGAGCTTCGAAACCGGCGGCACCTTCGATACCGGCGTGCTCAACGCCGCCGGCAGTGGCGCCACCGGCCTGATCCAGTTCATGCCGGCGACCGCCGCCGAGCTCGGTACCAGCACCGAGGCGCTGGCGCGCATGAGCCCGGTGGAACAGCTCGAATACGTCGAGCGCTATTTCAACAACCGCTCCGACCCCGGCGACCTGGGCACGCTGGAAGGCGTCTACACCACCGTGCTGCACGGCAGTCCGCGGCCGGACCCGGACTCGGTGCTGTTCGACAGCGGCGCGGCCTACAGCATGAACGCCGGGCTGGACCTCAACGGCGACGGCCGGATCACCTCCGGCGAGGCGACCGCCAAGGTCCGCGAGCGCATCGACGGCCCACTGGACAACTCCGCCCCACCGCCCGCCTCCACCGGCACGCGGCCGGCGCCGAACGGCGCCGACGCCGGCAGCACCGCACGCGCTGCCGCCGCCCACACGGTAGTCCGTGGCGACACGCTGTGGGACATCGCGATGGCCAACGGGGTATCCCTGCAGTCGCTGATCGAGGCCAACCCCCAGATCCGCAACCCGGACCTGATCTATCCGGACCAGGTCGTGCACCTGCCGGGCGGTACTGCGGGCGCCGCCCCTTCCGGTGACACCGTGCCCGCGTCGACGGGCGACACCGCGCTGGACGCCGCCGGACCGGCCGCCAATGACGATGGCGAGCCCGCCACGCTGCGTCCGTACACGGTCTACAGCACCGGCCACCAGGGGGCGATCGCGCTGGACAGCGCGGCCGACCAGCAACCGCACCATGACTACCAGACGGTCACCCGCGAGGGCCAGCAGCTGGAGGTCCGCGACCTGGTGCTGCACCGCGACGGTGAATCCCAGACCCGGCAGCCACTCCCCTCGCCGATCGCCGGCGAGGTGATCCAGGCCGGTCCAAACGGCGGCGCGGGCAACGCGGTGATGATCCGTGGCGAAAACGGGCAGATCGTCGCCCTGTTCCACCTGTCTTCGATCGACGTGAAGGTCGGCCAGCAGGTCGGCTATGGCGATGTGCTGGGCAATCAGGGATCCACCGGCAACTCGACCGGCCCGCACGTGCACATCGAGGCCGCGCCCGAGGTGATCGACCGCTGGGTCAACGACCTGCTCGATGGCACCTATGACGGCCGCGCCGGCTGACATGCCCCTGGCGCCATGCGGGTCCTGCCCGTGACCCGCTGGAACCTGCCGCTGGCCGTCCTGCTGGCGGTACTGGCGGGCTGCAACGCCCCACCGGCGGCCGGCGCGCTGGCGCCGCCGGCACCGGATCCGGAGCCGGCCGACGCCGTGCGGCTGGACCATCGCGATCCCGGGGATACCACAACCCCGCTCCCGGAAGCCATTTCCCGCGCCCTGCAGACCGACGAACTGGTCCTGACCTGCCCCGGTGGCGTGGTCGACGGCCGCAGCCATTTCGCCCGCGACTGGGTCGGTGTCCACCGCGTCGACCTCGACGGCGACGGGCGCGAAGAGTGGATCCTCAACGGCCTGCACCCATGCCTGCGCCAGCAGGCCGATGACAACGCCTGGTGGTGGATCTATTCCGGCGACGCCGCGGGCAGCCAGCGCGTGCTGCTCCGCGCCCGGCAGGCCCGGCAGCTGGAGGTCCTGCCGACCCGCCACAACGGCATGGCCGACCTGCGCGCCCATCTGGTCAACGGCCGCGGACAGGCGCTGCGGTCGGATTTCGCCAGCGACGGCGAGCGCTACGTCGCCGCCGCCCGCGTGGAGCCCTGACCGCCGGGTCCCGCTGCCGAGCCGGCACCCACGGGAAAACCCCAGCTGGGGGCGGCCCCGATGGTGCGCCCGTCCACGCTGCAGATACTCGTCATTGCAACAGCACAACCTGCAGTCCATTCCGGCCGGCGTCCGGCCATACCCGAGCAAGCGGAGACTCCCATGTCCTTCATCAGCACTGCGGTCGACAACCTTTCCCAGTCCATCGGCCGTGCCATCGGTACCGCGTACGGCGGCCCGATCGGCGGTTTCGTAGGCAGCATCGTGGGCGACATCGTGGGCGATGTACTCGGCAATTTCGCGAACAACGTCGCGGTGGCGGTGTTCGGCGACGGCGTCAACGATGTCGCCAACAATGTCGCGGCACTGTTCTCCAACAACTACTCGTTCGCCTTCGACCAGGGCATGGGGTACTGAGCCGTGCAGGCCGACCCGTCCGGGCGTGACTGGATCGCCCGGATCGAGGAGCTCAGGCAACAGGGGCTGATCGACGAGGACGCGGAGGCGGCGCTGGTACGCCACCTCTCCGACCGGCGCGCGGAACTCGAAGTGTCGATGACGGCCCTGGTTCCCGAGTACCGCCGGCGCATCGCGGACGAAGGGCGCGAGGCGGCCGACGAATGGCTCGCCGCGCAGGCGCGTGAGATGGGGGAAGCCGACGCGCGCGCGACCCGGGAACTGCTGGATGGCCTGCAACTGTCCCGGGCATGAGCTGCCGCCCCGGCGCGCGGCACTTGCTGACCCGGCACGTCCAAACGTAGCCTGTCGCGACACCCACCCGTGACACCCACCAAGACAGGGGGATTCCACCCATGACGACCTTCGCCCAGGTTCCCAGTGCGAGCGAGCGTGAGCAGATGCTGGCGCAACTCGACGAATCGCTCGCCCGCAACCCTGACCTGGACGCCAGCGCCCGGGAAACCATCCTTGGCCACTTCCGCCAGGCACTGGAGCAGGAAGCCCAGGCGATGGCGAACGGAAGCACCACCCCCGGCGGCACCCCCGACCGCGACCAGTGGCTGTCCACCCTGGATTCGCTGCAGGCGGTGGGAATGCTCGACCACGGCGACCGCGAGGAGCTGGTGCAGCAGTTCGACCGGGCGATGGCGGGCCTGGATTCGGAGGCGCTGGCGGTGGCGATGGAGTTCTCCCGCCGCTGCCGCACCGACGGCGAACAGGCCGCGCTGGCGTGGCTGAAGTCGCGCCCCGCGGCGGCGACCGCCACCGGGACCGAGGGTTTGCCCGCGCACCTGGCGATGGCGCTGCAGCGCGGCTGACGATCCGCTAGGGAACGCCCTAGCTGTTTACCGCGGCACTTCCCCGCAGAATCATTTCCACGCAAACACATCCACCACGCCGCTTCCATCCGGGGCTTCACCGGCGGCGACCCGAAGCCGAGGAGAAACAGGAAATGTCCGACGCAATCAACCTCACCATCAGCAAGATGATCATCAGCGGCCTGCAGGAATCCGGCGAGAGCAAGGGTTCCAACGGCAAGAGCTGGCTGGTCGCCATCGCCCAGGCCCTGGGCGGCATCATGGGTGACAAGGCCGCCAAGCTGGTCGAGCTGACCGGCAAGATGGACAAGCTCGCCGCCGCCGACCCGGAAGACCAGAAGGCCGCCAAGGAATTCCAGAAGACCATCTCGGAGTTCCAGGCCCAGAGCCAGCTGTTCAGCATGATCTCGAACGCCGCCAGCACCGCCATCAAGGCGATCGGTGAAGGCATGACCGCCAACGCCCGCAAGCAGTAACCGCCGGCGCTACAGGTGCAAGATGGAACGGCCCCGGTCTCCCGGGGCCGTTTCCTTTTTTACGGAGGTCCCACGATGCGCAAGTCCCGCCTGCCTGCTGCGGTCCTCGGGATGTTGGCGGTGCCACTGGCCGCGCAGGCGCAGTGGTCGCCCTCGGCGACGCTCGACCTGGGCATGGGCTACGGCCAGATGGCCCTGAGCCAGTCGGCCCTGGATGGTGCCCGCCGGCTCAGCAGCGACAGCAGCAAGGCCTTCCAGAGCCAGGCCAGCGAGTGGAAGGAACCCGAGTTCGATCCGGGGTTCGAAGCCGACCCCGCAGTCACCGAAACGGTCAACCAGCGCTTCGTCCTCTTCTATGGCGGCGATGACCCGGCCAGCCGCGCCACCATGGCGCGCGAGCTCGACTCCGGGCGTTATCACGAGCGCTTCCGCGAGCTGATGCGCAGCCACGGTCTGGAGCCGCGCCTGGACGACCTGCTCGAGGTCGCCGCGATGCGCTACGTCGCGCTGTGGGAAATCATCCATGGCCGCGCCATCACTCCGGCCCAGGCACGCGCGGTCCGCAGCCAGCTCCTCGCGCAGTTCAGCGGGGACTTCTGGATGCGGCGGATGGACGATGCGGAAAAGCAGGAGCTGGCGGAAACCTTCGTGCTGCACGTCGCGGCCGCCGACCTCGCCCACGAAACCCTGGTCGGGCGCAATGATCCCGGACTGCTCGCCCGCTACCGCGCCGGCGTCCAGGACCAGCTGTTGCCCGACGGCCCGCGGCTCGACCGGCTGACGATCAGCGATACCGGCTTCGCCGGCCGCTGATCACCGCCCCAGCCCGGCCGCCGCGCGCAGCTCGGCCTCGATCATCGGGCGCATGCCCTCCTCCCCGCGCTCGGGCTCGCACAGATAGGTCTCGTGCGCGATCCGCTCGCGCACGCTGAAGCCGGCGCTGCGCAACATTGCCTCGACGCAGGCGTGGTTCGGTGCCCACCAGTTGGTCGGATCCTGGGCGACCCGGTGTTCGAGGAACGCCATCACCGGCCAGCCGGCGCCGCGCAGCCGCTCGCGCTCGTCCAGCGGGAAGTCGCCGGGAATCTCCGCGACTTCCTCGCCGGGCATGGTCAGGGTCTGCATCACCATCATCCGCCGGGTGCGGCGGCGGATGATGTCCAGCGCCAACAGCGGATGGCGCAGGTGGTAGAGCACGCCCATGAACCAGACCAGGTCGTATTGCTCCTCCACCCGCGCCAGTTCGTAGACCTGCATCTGGCGGAACTCGACGCGGTCCTCCAGCCCCAGCACACCGGCGGCCCAGCGGGCCTGGCGCAGGTAGTGCGGATCGACATCCACCGCGGTCACCCGGGCGCCGCGCCTGGCCAGCTCGAAGCTGTAATAGCCGGCGTTGCAGCCGATATCCAGCACCGTCCAGCCGTCCAGGTCGGCCGGCACGTGAGGGGCGATCTCCGCCCACTTGAAGGCCGGGAAGTCCGCCTGCAGCCAGTGGTCGGGGGCGGTCTGCACGCCGCCGGGCAGGTGCAGGTTGTGGAACCATGGGCCGAGCTCTTCGACCCGCGCGCGCAGCTCCTGCGCGCTACTCACGGTCGACCAGCTTGAAGAAGCGGCTGGGCTTTCCGTCGGCGGTCTTCTCCTGGTAGAGGAAACCGAGGTCCTCTTCCTCGAACTTGTCGAAGAACTCGTCCCAGCTGATCTCCTCCAGCGCGGGATCGTCGCGGAAGGCGATGCGCAGCACGCCCGCCTCCTCGCCCTCGCCGGTGTCCTTCACCGTGGCCGGCCGGCCGTCACGGGCTTCCACCCATTTCCTGATTTCGTCGTGGTCGGTCGTCTGTCGTGCCTCATGCGCGGCTGCCATCGCAAACCCTCCCTTGTGACCGGTGGCGGGAACGACGCTGGGCGGCCCGGTCGAAGTACCGCTCCAGTGCTTCCGCCCGGTGGGCGGCGGTGTGTTCGGCCAGCACCCGGCGGCGGCCCGCCTCGCCGATGCCGGCGCGTCGTGCCTCGGGCATGTCGCGGAGCCAGGCCGCCACGTCCGCGGCGCGCTCGGCGATCAGGATCTCCTCGCCGGGGACGAACAGGCTGTCGAGACCCTCCCAGGCGTCGGAAATGATCGGGGTGGCACAGGCGGCCGCCTCGAACAGGCGCACGCTGGGCGACCAGCCGGCGGCCACCATGTCCGCCCGGGTGACGTTGAGGGTGAAGCGCTGGCGGTTGTAGAAGCCGCGGTGCTCCGCCGGCGCCAGGTGCTCGATGCGCTCAACGTTCGAAGGCCACTGGATGTGCGCGGGGTACTGCGGCCCGGCCACGGCGAAGCGGCCGTCTCGCCAGGTCCGCGCCGGCTGCAGCAGCAGCTCGTCCAGCACCGGCTGGCGGTCGTCGCTGTAGGTGCCCATGTAGCCCAGGTCGTACGCGGTATCGCACGACTCGGGAAAGTAGCGCGCCGGGTCGAAGGAGCAGTACAGCGGCACCGCCATCGGCGATTGATAGCGCTGTTCCAGCAGCTCCAGCGAGCGGCCACCGCTGAAGGACAGGTAGAAGTCGTAGCCCTGCACCAGTTCCGCGTCCAGGTACTCGCACTCCCCACGCCCGAGCGCGGCCAGGGTCACCGGGGTGTCGATGTCGTAGAACGCGACCAGGCCGGTGGCGGTGTCCTGCACCCAGCGCCCGACCTCGATGCCGTCGGGCACGTAGGAGCCGACGATCACCAGGTCGGCATCGGCCACGAGGCCGGCATGGGCCTGGCGCAACTCGTCGGGCCCGGCATACAGCAGCAGCTCTCCGGGCAGCTCGCCGCGCGCGTCCTGGTGGCCGGCGTACCACGGCACGTCACGCTCGAGGAACGTCACCCGATGGCCGCGTTCGCCCAGCGCCTCGATCAGTGCGCGCCAGGTCGTGGCATGGCCGTTGCCCCAGGACGAGCGCAGGCTCAACCCCAGGACCACGATGTCCAGCGGCGCGCTCACGCCGGCGCCCCGGCGCGCACGCCCAGCAACTGCTCGACCTGGCGCGCGCGGTGGTCGTAGGTGTGGTCGGCCAGCAGCCGCTTGCGGGCGCGTTCGCCGATCGCCGCGGCCTCGCCGGAACCCACCGTTTCCAGGTACCGGGCGACCTGCCCGCCATCGGAGGCCACCAGCACCTCGCTGCCCGGCTCCAGGAAGTCGCCGATGCCTTCCCACTCGTCGACGATCAGGCAGGCGCCGGCGCCGGCGGCTTCGAACACCCGGGTCGGCGGGGACCAGCCGAAGCGCGCCATGCTCTCGCGGTTGACGTTGAGCACCATCCGCACGCTGCAGTTGAAAGTGTTGTGGTCGCGCGTGGAAACGTGGCCGAGGCGTTCGACGTTGCCCGGCACGCCTTCGTCCCAGCCACTGCCGCCCAGCAGGAAACGGCGTGAAGGGGCCTGGCGCGCCGCTTCGAAGAAGAACGCGTCCACCCGCGCCTCGCGGTCGGGCAGGCGGTTGCCGAGGAAGCCCAGGTCCGCGGCGAACCGCGGATCGGCAGGCACCGGATGGTGGGTGGCCGGGTCTAGTGCGTTGTAGACCGGCACGCAGCGGCGCGCGCCCAGTGTCTCGTAGGCGCTGACCACCCGCGGTCCGCCGCCGTAGGTCAGGACCATGTCGTAGCGCGGGACCAGCGCGCGGAACGGATCGGCGCGGTCCTCGTCCACGCGCTCCAGCGTGGCCGGCGCGTCCACGTCCCAGAAGATCACCGCGGTGCCCTCGCCCTGCAGGCGCAGCACCTCGCGCTCGAGCAGTTCGTCGAACACGCCCACCCCGCTGGCCTTGACCACCACGTCGGCGCCACGGGCCTGCTCCAGCGCACGCTCGACACCGTCGGTGCCCTCGCCCGGATAGACCACCACCCGTGCCCAGTCCGGATCGTCAATGTCGCGGTGCTGCTGGCGCTCGAAGGCATCGGGCTCGTAGAAGGTCACCCGGTGCCCCAGCCGGTGCAGGGCGTGGATGATGCCGCGGTAGTAGGTGGCCGCCCCGTTCCAGTACGAGGACACCAGGCTGGATCCGAAGAAGGCGATGTTCAGTGGCTCAGGCATGGGTCAGGCTCCTTGGCTCATGCGTGTCGCGGGCAAGTGGCCCGCACAGGATCTCCATCAGTTCGTCGACGCGGTGGGCGCAGGTGTGCCGCGCGAGGACGGTCGCCAGCCCGTGCGCGGCCAGTTCCCCGGCGGCCTCGCGGTCGTGGACCAGCGTGTGCAGGTGCCGCTCCATCTCCTTCCCGTCGCGGGCCACCAGGTAGTCGCGCCCGGGCGTGAACAGCCTTTCGTCGTCGGGCCACCAGGCACTCGCCAGCGGGATGCCGCAGGCCAGCGCCTCGAACATGCGGATGGTCGGGATGCCGGGCAGCGTCTCCACGTAGGGACGCCGGGGCACGTGCACGGTGGCGCGGAAACGGGCGAAGACCTCCGGCGCGCGATGGTTGGGCAGCCAGCCGCGGTACTCGATGCCGGCCTGCTCCAGCGCGCGCAGCGCCGCGTCGGGGTAGCGCACGCCGTGGATGCGCGCCCGCAGCCCCAGCCTCCGGACCGGATCGACCAGGAACTCGCGCAGTTCACGGCTGCGCTCCTCGTCGCCCCAGTTGCCGATCCACACCAGGTCGCCCTCGTCGGCTTCCCCGTCGATCGGCCGGAACACCCGGGTGTCGGCGGCCTCATGCCAGGTCCAGGCCTGCGCAGCCCAGCCATGCTCCAGGTAGCGCTGGCGTACCGCTTCGCCAAACGCCAGCACGCCGTCATAGTCGCGCAGCTGGTAGCGGGCCATCTCCCCGGGCGCCGAGGCTGCCCGGTGGTGGGTGTCGTGGAACAGCAGCCGGCAGCCGCCGGGAGCCTGGCGGCCGATGCGGGCGACCAGTTCCGGCTCGTTCCATTCGTGCACCAGCACCACGTCGGCGCCGTCCAGCGCCTGGTCGAGGTCCGGTCCCTGCGGCGGGTAGGCATGGCTGCGCAGCGCGGGGAAGCGGCGGTGGAACTCCTCGACCGCGGCCTGGCCGTGGCCGGCCACCATCTGCGCCCGGCTCCAGCCATCGGCCGGCTCGTGCACCTGCACCTCGTGGCCGCGGGCCAGGAGCTCGGCGACCACCCCGCGCAGGAAATGGGCATTGCCATGGTTCCAGTCCGACACCAGCGAGTGATAGAACAGCACGAACTTCATGGGCCTGCTCCGGCGACGGCGGCGGAAACGGGGGCGGTGGCGGGTACACCGGGTTGCAGCTCCGCGGCCCCGGCTGCCAGCCCGGCATAGGCGGCCAGGTACCCGCGCGCCATGGCTTCTGGCGTGTACCGGGCGGCGCGCGCGGCGGCACGGGTGGCCTGGCGTTCGCGCAGTTCCGGATCGTCGATCAGGCGCTGCAGCGTCGCGGCCAGGGCGTCGTGGTCGTCGGGCGGCACGTACAGCGCCGCCTCGCCCCACACCTCGCGCAGGCTCGGGATATCACCGAGCACCAGTGCGCAGCCTGCGGTCGCCGCTTCCAGCGCCGACAGGCCGAAGGGCTCGTAGCGCGCCGGCAGCGCGTAGATCCCCGCACGTGCCATCCAGCCGGCCAGCGCGTCGCGCGGCAGCTGGCCGAGCAGGCGGACACCCGGGTGCAGCGACTCGTCACCGCCATCCGGATGCCGTGCCTCGCCGGCCACGCATACCGGCCAGGACAGCCCGCCGGCCACCGCGGTGAGCGCCTGGATGTTCTTGCCCGCGTCCCACAGCCGCCCCGCGGCAAGGATCAGCGGCTCACGCGGCGCCCCGGTCCGGGGGCGGGCCAGGGGCGTGCGCCCGTTGGCGATCACCCGCGTGGCCGGCAGCGGGCCATAGTGGGCCTCAAGCGAATCCAGCATCGCCGCGGTGGGCGCCACCACCAGGTCGGCCGCCCGCAGGCCGGCACTCACGCGGGCGCGGTACTGCGCCCACTCCTCCGGGGCCGGGGCGCCGCGCACCGCCTGCCACCAGGAGCACACGCAGGAGTGGCCGACCATCAGCACCGGCGCCGGCCAGGGCAGCCCCCCCTGGCTGTAGTCGTTGAGATGGATGATGTCGGGGCGTACGCGCCCGGCCAGATCGAGGAGCCAGTCCCCGGCGCGGGCGATGTCGTCCCAGGGACGCGACATCCACTCCAGCCGGTAGGGCATCGCGTGCAGTTCGAGGCCTTCGATCGCGAGCGCCTCGGCCGCCTGGTCGGGCGAGGGGTCGGCCCCGCTCGCGGCGAGCACCACTTCGTGCCCACCGGCGCACAGCTGGCGGCACAGCTCCAGCGCGTACTGCCAGACACCGCCCACGGTGTCGGTGGTCATCAGCACCCGGTAGGGCGCGCGCGGCAACGCTTCAGCGCCCATAGACCGCATCCACCAGCCGGGCGACGTCGAGCAGGTGGCCGGCCGCCGGATCGTAGCGCCCGCCCGCCGCCAGCCTCCGGGTCCAGTCGACCAGCGCCCGGCCACCCCAGGCATCCGGCGGCGAGGCCACCGGCGTGCTGGAGGTGCCATCGAACCGCTCGACATTGAAGTCGTAGAACGACCCGCCGACATTGCGCAGCGCCGCGCCACCACCGGTGCCATAGAAGGACGCGCCGATCACCGCATCGCAGCCGGCGGGCAGCCGCCAGGAACAGGCCATGCGCACGCTGGCCCCGCCGTCCAGGCGCCACTGCACGCTGGCGTAGTCCTCCACCCGGTCGACCGGGGCCTGCAGCGGCCGGCCGGCGGCATACAGCTGCGCGTCCACGGTCCCCGGCGCCGGGGCCCCGGCGATCCACAGCGCCAGGTCGACCAGGTGGATGCCCAGGTCCATGACACAACCGCCGCCGGAGCGGGCGATGTCGTAGAACCAGTCCTTGTCCGGTCCGTAGGCGTTGTGGAACACCAGGTCGATGGCGTAGAGCTCACCGAGTTCGCCGGTGCGGACCGCCTCGCGCAGCTGCGCCACGCCCGCGACGTAGCGGTAGCTGAAGTCCACGTCGAGCAGCCGGTCGGCGCGCTGCGCCGCGTCGAGCACCTGCCTGGCTTCCGCCGCGGTGCGGGTCAGCGGCTTCTGGCAGAACACCGCCAGGCCCGATTCCAGCGCGGCGATCGCCTGCCCCGCATGGGCGCCGCTGGGCGTGGCGATGACCAGGCCGTCGAGGTCGTCCATCGCCAGCAACCCGGCAAGATCGCGCGCGGGCCGGGCCTGCGGTGCGCAGGCGCGCGCCTGCTCCAGGGCATCGCAGCTTGCATCGGCCACCGCGGCGATCTCGGCCAGACCGCTTTCGGCGAGTACCTGCATACGCTGGCAGCCGATCCAGCCGACGCCGAGGAAACCCAGCCGTGGCCGCCGCGCGACGGGTTCGAGTTGTGCGTTCACAGGCTCACCGTTGCCTTGAGGAATCCGTCCGGACGCTGCTGCATCGCAGTGAAGGCATCGCCGAGACGATCGAGCGGGTAGCGGTGCGTCAGCAGCGGAGCCGGATCGAGCCGCCCTTCGGCGACGGCGACCATCGCTTCGCGCAGGCCGCGCGCGGCGACCTCGGGGTCGCGCTCGTGGGCGTTGATCACGTCCAGTCCGCGCCAGTTCCACTGCTGCATGTCGACCTCGCGGGGGCCGTCCTGGTGGTAACCGGCGATCACCAGCCGGCCGCCCTCGCCGCTGACACCGCTGGCGATGGTCAGCGTCGCCTGCTCGCCGGCGGCCTCGATCACCCGCGGGCAGCCCGCGCCGCCGGTCAGTTCGTTGACCGCGCCGATCGCGGCGTACCAGTCCTCCGTGCCGAAGGTCGCGGTGGCCCCGCAGCGGCGCGCCACGTCGAGCGCGAACGGCCTGCGGGAAAGCGCGATCACCTGTGCGCCGGCGTGGGTGGCCAGCTGGATCAGCAGGGCGCCGATGAAGCCCACGCCGACCACCGCCACCGTCTGCCCGGCCCGGATGTCGCTGCGGCGGAAGATGTTCATCGCGCACGCCAGTGGCTCGCCCGGCAGCGGACTGCCGTCGAGGCCTTCCGGCAGCCGCGCGAGCGCCCCGGCATCGGCCACGTCGTACTCGGCATAGGCCTTGCCCGACAACAGCGCGACCCGGTCGCCGACCCGCCAGTCCTCCACCCCGTCGCCGACCGCGTCGATCTCGCCCCAGCCCTCGTGGCCGGGCGCGCCCGGATCGAAGGGGTATTCGAACCAGGGCTTGCCCGCCCACACCGGCATGTTCGAGGCGCAGACGCCGCAGCCGTGCAGCCGGACCCGTACCTGGCCCACTTCCGGCTCGGGCAAGGCCACGCGCGCCACTTCCACCTTTCCGTCGCCCTGGAATACCGCCGCCTGCATCATGCTCATGCGGCGCTGCTCCCGGCAGCGGCGGCTTCGCGACGGGCGCCGGTCACCGGCACGTGGAACTCGCGCAGCCAGTCGTGCAGGCGGGTGATGCCCTCGTCCGCATCGACCCGCGGTGCCCAGCCGCTGGCGGCGCGGAAGGCCCCGGTATCGGAGACGTAATAGCGCTGGTCGCCGGTGCGCCAGTTCGAATGTTCGACCCGCGGCGGGTGCCCGGTGAGCTGGCCGATGCGTTCGAGCACCTCCAGCAGGCTGACCGCATTGGCGGGCCCGCCGCCCATGTTGAAGGCGCGCCCGCGCAGCACCGGCATCCGATCGCGGCAGGCCAGGAAGGCGTCCACCAGGTCCTCGACGTACAGGATGTCGCGCACCTGCAGGCCGTCGCCGTAGAGGGTGACCGGCTCGCCGGCCAGCGCGCGGATCAGGAAATGCGCCACCCAGCCCTGGTCCTCGTTGCCGCACTGGTGCGGGCCGTAGATGCAGCTCATCCGCAGCACCACGGTGTCCAGCCCGTAGCTGCGGGCGTAGTCGAGCACGTACTGGTCGGCGCCGCCCTTGGAGCAACCGTATGGACTGTGGAAGTCCAGGGGGCGATCCTCGCCCAGGCCCCTGCCGCGGAGCTCCGGGTCGGACGGCTCGTAGCGGCGTCCCGTGTCCTCCAGCTCCACGTCGCCCAGCGCGCCGTAGACCTTGTTGGTGGAGGTGAACACCAGCGGCGGCCGGTGCCCCGCCCCGCGGATCGCCTCCAGCAGGTTGAGGGTGCCGCGCAGGTTGACCTCGAAATCGGCACCCGGATCGTCCAGGCTGGAGGTGACCGCCACCTGCGCGGCGAGGTGGAACACCTCGCCGGCCCGCCCGACCACCTTGTCGAGCAGTGCACGGTCGCGGACGTCGCCCTCGACGAATTCGAGGCGATCGCCGTGGCGGGCACGCAGCCATTGCAGGTTCCGCGCGACGCCGGCGCGGGACAGGTTGTCGAGCACGATCACCTGCCGCCCGCCGGCGAGCAGCCGGGCCGACAGGTTGGTCCCGATGAAACCGGCGCCACCGGTGACCAGCACCGGCGCGGTGTCGCGGGCATTCGCGGTCATCGTGCGAGCCCCCGCCGCGCGAGCTCCTCGGCCGCGGCGTCCACCCGGTCGAAGGCCTGCTGGCCCAGCATCCACTCGACCAGCTCCTCCATGCCCTGCTGCAGCTCCACCTCCGGGCGGTAACCCAGCACCTCCGCCGCGCGACCGATGTCCGCGAAGCAGTGCCGGATGTCACCGGTTCGCGACTTGCCGGTGATCTCCGGCGGCAGGTCGTCGATGCCCAGCGCGGAGGCCATTTCACCGGCCACGCCGATCACGTCGATCGACCGGCCGCTGCCGATGTTTAGCACCTCGCCCGCCGCGCCCGGCACCTCCAGTGCCAGCCGGCAGGCGCGCGCGACGTCGTGCACGCTGACGAAGTCGCGACGCTGCCGCCCGTCCTCGAAGATCAGCGGCGGACGGCGGTTGAGGTAGCGCGAGGCGAAGATCGCCAGCACGCCGGTATACGGGTTCGACAGCGCCTGGCGGGTGCCGTAGATGTTGAAGAAGCGCAGCGCCACCGTCGGGATGCCATAGGCCTGGCCGACGATCAGGCACAGCCGCTCCTGGTCGAGCTTGGACAGCGCATACACCGAGGAGGGCGAGGCCACCTTGGTTTCCGGCGTCGCCACCGGGGTCAGCACGCCCGCGCTGTCGGACAGTTCCCACTCGCCGCGCGCGAGCTGCTCCGGGGAGCGCTCCGGCGGGGCGACCACCTCGCCGGCGGCGTCGCGGTACAGGCCTTCGCCGTAGATGCTCATGCTCGAGGCCACCACCAGCCGCTGCACCGGCGCGCTGGCCAGCGCCTCCAGCAGGACCGCGGTACCGCGGTTGTTGACGTCGGTGTAGTGCTCGATCTCGTACATGCTCTGGCCGACGCCGACCGCGGCGGCCAGGTGGTAGACCGCATCGACGCCGCGCAGTGCACGGCGCACCGCGACCTCGTCACGTACGTCGCCGCGCTCCAGCTCGACCTCCGGATCCAGGTAGGACGGCCGGCTGATCGACTCGCCGTGGACCTGCTCGGACAGGTTGTCGAGCACGCGGACCTGGTAGCCCTGCGCCAGCAGCTGGTCGGCCAGGTGCGAGCCGACGAAGCCGGCACCGCCGGTGATCAGCACGCGCTTGACCCCTGCATTCGGGGCGCCGTTTCCGCCCCCATTTCCATTCTTCATAGCCATCGACTCAGGCGACCCCACGGCGTGCCTCCTGCGGTTCGGCCCCGGCCAGGCTGCGCTCGAACCAGGCCACCGTCTGGCGCAGCCCCTCCTCCAGCGATACCTGCGGTTCCCAGTCCAGTGACTGCTTTGCCAGCGTGATGTCGGGACAGCGGCGGGTGGGGTCGTCGACCGGCATCGGGCGATGGATGATCTTCGAGCGCGTGCCGGTGATGGCGATGATGCGCTCGGCCAGCTCGGCCACGGTCACCTCGGAGGGGTTGCCCAGGTTCACCGGGCCGGTGAAGTCCTCCGGGCTGTCCATCAGCCGCACGATGGCCTCGATCAGGTCATCGACGTAGCAGAACGAGCGGGTCTGGCTGCCATCGCCGTTCAGCGTCATGGGCTTGTTGCGCAGGGCTTGCACGATCAGGTTGGACACCACCCGGCCATCGCCGGCCTGCATGCGCGGACCGTAGGTGTTGAAGATGCGGCCGACCTTGATCGGAGTGCCGTAGAGCCGGTGGTAGTCGAAGAACAGGGTCTCGGCGCAGCGCTTGCCCTCGTCGTAGCAGGCGCGCGGGCCGGTGGTGCTCACCGCGCCACGGTAATCCTCGGTCTGCGGGTGGACTTCCGGCTCGCCGTAGACCTCGCTGGTCGAAGCCTGGAAGATCCGCGCACCGGTCTGCCGGGCCAGTTCGAGCATGTTCGCGCAACCGTCCAGGCAGGTCCGCATGGTCTTGATGGGATCGTCCTGGTAGTGCACCGGCGAGGCGCAGCAGGCCAGGTTGAAGATGCGCTCGACGGGCGCATTGAACGGCTCGGTGACGTCATGGCGGATGAAGCGGTACCCGGGTTCGTGGCGCAATGCGGCGACGTTCTCCATGGAGCCGGTCGACAGGTTGTCGGTCGCAAGCACCTGCCAGCCGTCGCGGAGCAGCCGCTGGCACAGGTGGAAACCGAGAAATCCAGCACCGCCAGTCACCAGCGCACGCTTCCCGTCGGGGAAGCTCCTCTTGCCGATCGTTGCGTCCATCCGTCTCACCTCTGCTCTTCAACGCGAGTGGCGCCCGCCGGCGCGACCGCACGTCGTACGTGGGGGGAGTAAAGCGCGAGTCCGGACGATGCACGGATGAATGCGGCCGCAACGTGAAGGTGAATAGAGGAAGAAGCAGCGCGCGTACGTTCGCGCGCGCGGAGCGGCGCCAGCGCAGGCGATGGGCCCGCGCCTGCGGTCAGCGGCGCCGCCGGACCATCCGCCAGGCTCCCAGCGCGGCCAGCAGCCCGCAGCCGAGCACCAGTGGGCCAAGCCAGCCCGGCACGGCGGCGCGTGTCCCGGTCGGGCCTGCCGCGTCCGCCCCGATCATCACCACCAGGGCCATCGCCAGGCAGCCATAGGCCACCACCGAGAGGAGCCAGAACAGCCAAGGCAATGCGAACCACACGCCCTTCCCCACCACCACGTCCGCACCCTGCGCGGTGTGGCCGTGCGGGCGCTGGCGGTGCGCGGGGTCGAGCAGCGACAGCCCGATCATCCGCAACAGCGAACTGCGCATGCCCGACACCCTGTTGCGCAGCGACCGGCGCAGGCCGCGCTCGGCGGTATGGCCACTTGCCAATGCGTTTTCCAGATGGACCTGGCTGCGTTCATTGCCGGCACCCTGCACGGCACGGGCCTCCACCATGGTGTTGCCGGCCAGCGCCGCGACCAGCGGCACCGCGGCCTGGTTGATGGCCGCGGCGCTGGCCGGGTTCGCGGCGGCCGTGGACGGCGCCGCGGGATTTCCGGATACCGCCGCCTGCGCCGCCATGGTGGCCGGTTGCCCGGCCTGCGCCGCACGCCCGGGTACCTGGGCCTGCTGCTGCGCCAGGCGGTTTTCCTGGGCTGGCGCAGTGCCTGCTTGCGGCTGGCTGGCAGCCTGCGCCGCCTGGTGCGCCGCGGCGGGCGCCTGCCCCGGGGTCGCCGGCGCCTGTGAAAGTGCGGCCGGTTGCGCGTGGGCCGGCGTTGGCTGGGCCACTGCCCGCGGGACCACGGACGCCTGGAACCCTTGCTGGGCGGGCATGCGCGGCACCAGCGGCGCGTCGGTGGCGCGATGTGCCGCGGGATGGGCCGGTAGTGGCAATGCCGTCGCCGGGGAATGGGCGACCAGGCCCGGGGATCCCGGCACTGAGGCGAACATGGATCCGGCCGGCGCCGGCCCACCTTGGGTATTCGCCTGGGCCGCGGAATGGGGGGCACCGTGGTTCATCGCCCGGGCAAGCTGGCTGACCACCGCGCCAGCGAGGGAAGCGGGACCCGGCTGTCCCGCCAGCGGGTAGCCGGTGGCGGGGTTGCCCATGGCGGACCGCGCGCCGCCATTGTGCAGCGGGCCCTGGAGCGCCGGCAGTGCGGGCTGGCCCGGCCCGCCGGTGAATGCCGGCGTCCCCGGGAGCGCAACCGGGAGCGCGTTGACCGCCGACTGCGCGGTTGCCACCGGACCACCACCCGGCAACAACCCGCCGAGGGTGTTGAGCGCCTGCTGGACCGGGTGGCCGGACGGCTGCGTCCCGGGCGTGCCCAGGCCGGGAATATGCGGGATCGGAGGCGCCGGGGGGGCGGTCAGGCCGGATGGAACGTGCATTCCGCCCCGGCCGGTATTCACCCCATGGCCGTGCCCTTGTGCGTTGCCCGCACCCTGCCCCCGCTGCGGCTGCTGTCCATGGCCCCCACCGTGGAGCGGATGCGACCGCGCCCCGGTTCCCACTCCGTTGTTCCCCCGCCCGGAAAACAGCCCGAGCGGGTCGGGCAGGCGTGGAAGACCACCGTCGAAACCGATCGGCATGGGAACACTCCGCTGGCATGCGCAGGCGGCGCGGGTCCTGTCACGCTAGCGCGCGATGCGGCGGACGCAACCCTGAGGTCGACCCTAGGGTGCGGGGCTTCCAAAAAGCGAAGCCCCGGGCATGCCGGGGCTTCGAAGGAATCTGGTGGGCGGTACAAGGTTCGAACTTGTGACCCCTACCATGTCAAGGCTGGGAAATAGGTAGCCAAGAGCACCCATGTGCATGCAACTCGCTGATTCATATCACCAGAAGACCCCATGCACGCCACTATGTTTGCCGTACTTCTGCCGTACTCGATAGACTCCGCGCTTCCCAGAGTGCAGCGAGTTGGCAACGTGGCAAAGATCGACCTGAGGACCGTCCGCAATCGCGACAAGCTGAAGCCCCGCCGGGAGCCGTACTGGCACACCCTGGCCACTGGACAAGCCATCGGGTTCCGACCGTCCAAGTCCGGAGAGGGCGGGACGTGGATTGCCCGGTTCAACGACCCGGACAGCGGGAAGCGCCCGCTGCGGTCCCTCGGTGACTTCGGACACCTGCCACCGAGTGAGCGGTTCGGCGCTGCAGCAAAGGAAGCGATGGAGTGGTTCAAGCATCTGGACGCGGGCGGCTCCCATGAAGTCCTGACGGTACGGGATGCCTGCGAGCGCTACGCGGAACGTGGCCCGAAGGACGCTGCAGGGCGCTTTGCGCGGCACGTCTACGATGACCCCATCGCGTCGGTACTTCTGCACAAGCTGACACCTCGCCACGTCCGCGTTTGGCGCGAGCGGTTGGAGGCCATGCCGGCACAGGTATCGCGCAGCAAGTCCGGACCCCGGACCACCCGCCCCCGCAGCAAGGCCACCATCAACCGGGATATGGTCGCCTTCCGCGCCGCACTGAACGAGGCTTTCAAGAACGGCGATGTTCTATCGGAGCATGCATGGCGCGAAGCGCTGAAGCCGTATGAGGTCACCAGCCGCCGTGACCTGTACCTGACGCGCGAACAACGGCGGGCGTTCCTCGCCGAACTTCCGGCAGACGCTCAGGCCTTCTGCCGTGCGCTGTGCCTGCTTCCCCTGAGGCCGGGAGCGCTTGCCGCTGCTCGCGTGGGTGACTTCGATGCCGGACGGGCCATCCTTACAGTTCGAAGCGACAAGGCGGGCGAGGGACGCCCGTTGGTGCTGCCGCCTGCATCAGCCGACCTGCTGCGGGAACAGATCAGGAACAAGCTGCCGACCGCCTTCATCTTCATGCGGGCTGACGGGAGTGTCTGGAACAAGGACGCGTGGAAGAAGCCCATCACCGCAGCCGCGCAGGCTGCTTCGCTCCCTCCCGGGACCACGGCCTATACCCTGCGCCACTCCGTGATTACCGACCTCGTCACCAGCGGCAGAACCGACCTGCTCACGGTGGCGAAGCTGGCCGGAACGTCCGTCCGAATGATCGAAAAGACCTACGGGCACCTGCTGCAAGAACGGGCTACGGCAGCGTTGGCAACGCTCGCCGTCTGATCCCGCAGTCACCTTTGCCCAGCTGGGGGTATCCGCCCGCCCCGCCTTCCCCGACTCTGACTGCGTGGCCTACCATCCCGACGTCTACAAGGGGGATGGCCAGCGGGCCAGGTGAATCATGGGATTTTTTGGTGGAATCAAGAGCACGTTCAAGAAGAGCGAAGCGGCAGTAGTAATACAGAACCTTCTTGAACATCACGCGCGGATTGGCCTTCTACCCGTCCCCGCTGATCCTGCGAAGACAGCCAACGCACTCGTGCAGGCAGCGTGGGACGATATGCCCGACGTCTTCAGTGGGAAATTTGGTCAGCGTCCGCACAAGTTGGCAGTTGCGGCTACGGCACTCGGGCTGTGCGTCATGGGCATACCGGCTACCCATCCGCACCGACCGACGCTGGTCCTTTGCCTAGGGACAGTCCTGTCCGAAGTCCAGAAAAACGGACGCCTGTATCCGCTGAACGGCATAGATGACCAGCTACTTGAGGCAGCCTATACCGCCTTCATGCTCGCCCAAGAACAGCCTACGGCAGACGACGAAGCCGCTGACCCGGCGCACGCCTGAGCGCCACTCCGGCGCGGCCGACCCTCTACGATCCGAGACGTTCCGACCGGCCCACTATCGGTCACCAGCGTGGCCAGCAGCAAGGCCCATCCGTTGGCGTGACGCGGCCAGCAGGTGCCCCGAGAATGCCCCCGCCCAACGTCGGGCGGTATGGGAATCTGAGCAAGTGATCATCGAAGCTGGAAGCGTCCACCTTGAGCTGTCTACCGCATCGCGGTACCTGTACGTGAAGGGTGGACGCCGGGAGCTGTACTGGAATTGGCACACCCGGGAGTTCGTCTGGGAGAGGTAGGCCGACCCTTTTGGACTGAGAAAATTCAAGAGGGCATTTCATCTTGAGCGCGAACGGCGATTCCCCCGGTGGGGGTCGCCCCCGCACAGCGGCAGGGGGTGGGGTAGGTCCCCGTCTGATAGCCGTTGCCCAAGTCCCCGTATCGGGGGAGCTGAAAAGCCCCCCCCGGTCAACTCCCTGTATATACACCTAGTGTCTACCTAGGGTTCAACAGCAGGTAGGCCTACGGCTCTCTGTGGTGGTGGTGACCAATGATCACCATCATCAGGGAACCTGATCCCGGTCCAGCCGTGGTCAAGCCCTGCCCCGTCTCTGCCCCCATCCTTACTCAGTTGCTGGCCGCACTCGCGCCGCGCTACCTCAGGACCGGCCCCCTCTCTGGTGGCTGGTCCTTTTTTTGGTCAAGCGCGGCACCCTCGTGGCGACAGCAGGACGCCGCCACAGGCTGCTGAAGCGCCGCGCACCTTGTCGACCGTCGCCCGGTACCCGTCGGGCACAGGTCGCCCCTGTAGAGCGCTCCAGAGGCGCTCGACCGCTCACGTGAAAGCTGTTCGCGTGGGGGTCTATTTTTCGACCCGAGCGACCGCACGGCCACGCTAGCGCGTACTGACTGCCTGCCCGGAGGGAGACCCGGGGGCCAAGTCCCCGTATCGGTTAACCCATGGCGCACCACTAGGCGTCATCGGTTCCCACGTTCCGCGCCTGCGGACGTGTCTTCTCCCCTGTGACCCCCCGCGCTGCCGTCGGTGCGAAGCCCTGAGCTTCGCGCTTCGGTTCCGCGTGGCCGAAGTATGGAACCCAGCAATTCATGAGCAAGACCCAGACCCTGCGCCCTGTGCGCTACTTCACCGACGCCGACGGCATACGCTGTGCCCTCGTTCCTGTCGCCAACCTCAACGATTCCGCGATCATCTATGCGGATGACCTGACCCGCCTGGTAGCCGATGGCGTGTCCCTCAACTGGCAGCTGAACTCAAACGGCAGCGCCGAACTCGCCCGCAGCTACGTCAAGGTGAGCCTGCCCGGCAAGGACGGTCGAGTGGTGGCCCGCCTCGTCTACGGCGCTCGCCCCAAGGAACAAGTCAGATATCGCAATGGCAATCGTCTCGACCTACGCCGCCCGAATCTCACCACGGCTTCCGGTGGCAATGCCCACAAGGACTGCAGCGTCATTGCCTCGACGTGCGACGTTGCAGCCGAAGGGAGCAACGAATGAGCACCCCGCAGGTCGCCGCCATCCCCGGCATCGCCGACCCGATCCTGAGGAAGCGGCAGGTGCTGCAGGCCACGGGCCTGACCAGTTCCACCCTTGATCGACTGGAGCGCGGCGGCGACTTCCCTAGGAAGCTGCAGATCGCGCCCCGCGCCGTAGGCTGGCTGGCGTCCGAAGTCGACGCATGGATCCGCCGGAAGGCGGCTGAGGCACAGGCTGCGTAGCTGCAGCATCCTCCAGAAAAGCAAAAGGGGAGCCGGCAGGGGTGCGGCAGCAGCATCGCTGTTTGCCGTACTTTTGCCGTACTCCCCAATGCCCAATGACCTAAATCATTGATTTATTGGTGGGCGGTACAAGGTTCGAACTTGTGACCCCTACCATGTCAAGGTCAGGGGATTGCAGCGGATTCAATAGCTTGCGCCGTTTCAGGGTGGCGCGTGCCAACGCAGGAATGCGGGTTGCAGCGCCTGTGCGTTTGAGTTGCGTGTTAGGAGGGAGCATGGAGACGACAGCGCTGTACCGGCACTACGATGCAGATGGAACGTTGCTTTACGTGGGCATCGCGCTAAGCCCGATCGCCAGGCTGTGCGAGCACCGAGACGGCTCCGCCTGGTACGACCGAATCGCCACCGTGAAGATAGCGCGCTATCCCTCGCGCGAAGATGCCTTGGCTGCCGAGAGTGAGGCGATCAGGACGGAGCGGCCGCTGCACAACGTTGTGGGCAACGATGCGCCGATGATCCCTGCCAACGTACGCCCCCGCCCCTCCGCACACAAAACATCCCGCCTTAGCGCCGCTGGGGTCGCGCATGCAACTGCACCTGGCTATCACTGCGATGGCGCAGGGCTTTACCTGGCTGTGACCCCCGCCGGAACGAAGTCATGGATATTCCGGTTCCAGCGGAACAAGCGCCGCAGGGAAATGGGTCTTGGAGCGTATCCCGTAACATCACTGGCGCAAGCCCGAGAACTCGCCCACCAGCAACGGCAGCTCCTTCGCGAAGGGCTTGACCCCATCGAGTATCGCGCCGCGAGCTGATGCAGGCGTGGGCGAAGTACCTGGAGGGATAGCCCCCGCCGCTGTCCCGAAGGACGGCATTGCTTCCCGGCAGGCCCGTCTGGCGTCAGGCCGTCGCCCGGTCCGCGCTGCACGGCGGGGATTGCAGGATGGCGCGGTGAGTGGCCGGGGTCAGTCAGGCAACACCCCGGCGCGGCGTCAGCGATTTCCGAGACGCGCCCCGAACCACCGCTCCACGTACCGCTTCCCCTGCGCGACCGACCCGCACCGACCGCCCGTCTCGGTGCTCCCCCAGCGGATCACCACTTCGCCGGGCTTCACCACCGCCACGGTCTTCGTGTTGTAGCGCAGGTAGCTCACGCCGTCTATTTCCAGCCAGTTGAAAGCAGCGCCGAGCATGGGCGCAGGATACGCCCGGCCCCAGGTGTCAGGTAGGCTGCGGGCAGGCCATTGGATCAGCGAGATGACCACAGCAACCCTGCCAATCAGGTTCGTAGACAGAGCCGGTCGACCGTCCGATCCCTTCGGCGAAGTGGCGGACGCCATCCCGGTCGTGGATATTGTCCTGGCGCCACCGAAAGGCAGCGACAGCACCGCTCGCGTGGACTGTGTCGCGCTCGTTGATACAGGCGCTGACTACTGCTCCTCCTTCGCCAGCGTGCTTGACGCTGTGTCGGCACCCTCCACTAGGTCCGTAGGCCAACACACCGCTTGGGGCAGCCATACCGCTGACGTGCGTGACGCCACCATTCTCGCCCCTGCGTCCGGGCTCGTTTTCCACACCGATGTGTCCGTGCGGGAGAGCGGGTGTTCGGCTTACTCGTTGATCCTGGGCCGATGCTTGCTGCAGTTCGGCGTGCTGGTGATGGACTACCCCAACCGGCGGTTTGAGTGGCAGTTCACCGGACCTCGAACACCCTAGCCGTCCAGCGCCGCCAGACGCCGCTCCAGCTCGTCCTGCCGGTGTGCCAGGCCCCGCAGCACGAAGTGCGCCAGCTCGGTCGGGCGCAGGCTGTAGCGGTCGCCGGCTGGGCGGTATTCCTGCGTGACCTCGCTGCCGGCCTCGCGGATCAGGTTGCCCTCGTCGTCGTACTCGTCGGGCCACTCGTCGCGAATCTCCGGCTGCTCGTCCCACTGGTCGAAGCACACGAAGCCGTAGCGGAACGGATCAAGCCCGTGCGCCTCCATCGCCGCGATCACCGCCTGCACCGTGGGGCTGGCGTGCAGCCTAGCGTCCTCGCCCTTTTCCTCGATCGCGTGGAGCCACTGGAAGATGCAGGGAAGCCGGGCAATGTCAGAGGCCGCGGCAAGCTCGGATTCCGTCAGGTCGCGCGGCTCGGTCTTTTCGCGGGCGTCGGAGGTGTTGATAGCGCCGTTGACGGCGCGCACTTCGGTGTAGCGAAGGTTTGTTCGCCCGAGAGCTACTGCATTGTCGACCCCCGGACTCACCTCATTGGAAGCAAAGAACACCCACGAACCAGAAGATAGGACAGAAGTGCCCCCCACCCCGAAGGAGCTTCCAGACCGCAAACCGAAGAACAGCTCCTCTGTGGAGCCTGCGAAACGAATAGCGCCATTAGCGTTGTTGTTGGTCCGCCGCACCGTCATCACAACGGGGTCGGTGGATTCAACTGAAATTGGTCCCGAGAACAGCCCCCCGGAGGAAGGGACAGCCCCCACGTCCGCGGCCCCGAGCACGACCGTGCCCTGCTTTCCGTTGACGGACTGGACGAGGTTGGTGGCGGGGTCTCCCTGCGGGCCCTGTGGACCTTCGGGCCCGGCGGGGCCTTCCGGCCCTTGCGGACCGGGATCGCCCTGCGGCCCGGGCGCGCCGTCAGCGCCAGGTGGACCCTGCGGCCCCGGATCGCCCTGATCGCCCTTCGGTCCTGCCGGGCCTTGATCGCCGGGATCCCCCTTGTCGCCCTTCGGCCCGGCTGGACCCTGCGGGCCGCGCTCACCCGTGTCACCCTTCGGACCCTGCGGACCTTGGCTGCCCTGCGGACCTTGTGGCCCCTCCGGACCACGGAACGCCACGCCGCCACCATCGGGCGGGAACGCAGAGCCGTCCCAGATGTAGAGCTTGCCGTCTGCTTGCACGAGGTAGCCCGCGCCCGCGTCGCCCGAACCGAGCCCCGTGGGAAGGTCGGCATAGGTCGGCACCGAGCCCGCGATTTCGATGCCCGCGCCATCCTCGCCGGCCGGGCCTTCCGGCCCCTGCGGGCCTTCGGGCCCCTCCGGTCCTTGTGGACCTTCCGGGCCGGGCGTCAGCTCGATCGTTTCGATGGCCTCCGCCACGGCCCGCCCACTCGGCGCGGTGTCCGTGGCGTCCGGGTCGATCGCGTCGGCGACAGCCGCCGCCCGCGCCCGCTCCGGCGTGAAGTACCGATTCCCCTCCCCTTCCGGGAGGTCGTCGGTCGTCGCCTCGCTGGTGCCGGACACGCGGCCGTACTGGTCGCGCTCGAGCTTCTGGAGGGTGCCGCCGCCGGTGTCGGGGAGCGGGGACAGGCCGAAGGTGACCCGCCCGGTGGCGTCGACGGACAGGGCCACGCCCTCGCCTTCCAGCAGGCCGTCCGCGAGCGCGAACCAGCCCTTCTGGCCCTCCGCGGTGGTGCCGTACACGAATGTCGACCCCGGCTCGTCCACGTCGCCCTGCAAGCTGACGAAGGCGTTTCCGTTGGAGAGCTGGCCCACCACGCGCACCGACTGCGACCCCAGCAGCAGGCCGATGTCGCCGCGGCCCTCTGCAATGTCCTCGCGCAGCTTGTCGATCTGGCGCTGCAGCTCGGTGGTGTCGCCGCCCTTGGCGCGCACCTCGCGCTCCAGGTCCTGCAGGAACCGGTAGAACGGCTCCGACGTGCGACCGCCGGCCTCGGCGATCGGGATGGACTGGCGGGGCAGCATCATGCCGGGGTCACCGGGGGATCATCGGAGGGGGTGGCCACCGTGCCCACGGCCAGCCAGTCGAAGGCCACCGGGGTCACAATGTTGTTGTCCGCGTTCCCCTCGCCGGTCTCGGTGGAGAAGGACACGGTGAATCCCGTGGTGCTCCGGTTGGTCACCGAGACGGTCGGCATCACGTTGCCCTTCTGGGTGATGAAACCGGCCGTGTTGGTCACGAACACCTTGGGGGTCGAAGCGTAGGGCTTGGGGAAGGTGACGTTCGCCGTGGTCGACTTGCTGCCCGTCGCCGCGGCCGAACCGCTGCCGATCTGCTGCAGCCAGGACGTGGACCCGCCGCCGCCGATGCGGATGCTGTCGCTGTCGACGGCAATGTCCGGCTCGGGCGGCTCGGGGATCTCCTGCACCGGCTGCCAGATGAGCACGTCGCCGTCCGTGCCCAGCACCTTGCCGCCCTGCCCCGTCGGGTCCGGCACCTCGCGGATCGGCGACCACAGCAGCAGGCTCCCGTTGTTCGTCAGGAACGCGCCGGACTCCAGCGGCGGGATCGTCGCCTCGCTGCCACCGCCCACCTCCACGTGGTTCGCGTCCGCGATCAGCGTCCCGTCCGCGTCCTCCAGGCGCACGTAGTACCGGCCATCGCCCCACACGTCGACCTCGGCCCGGCCGTCGCTGCCGATCGTCACGGAGTTGCCGTTGTTCACCGACAGGCCGGGGTCGCCGAACACGTCCTTCGGCGTCGTGGTGTCGGTCTCGAAGAACAGCAGCCGCCCTCCGTCAGCCAGGCGGCCGGCGCGGTCGAAGTAGACCGGGAACTGGTTCAAGAGTCGGAATGCGGGCACTATGGGTTCTCCTGAAAGCAGAAGCCCCGCTCGGGGCGGGGCTGGCTACGTGAAGCGGTGGGTGGTGCTGGCGACAGTCGCGGCGTGCTTCACGGCATCAGCCGGAGAGGCCAATCTCGCAAGAACGTCATGGGCCGCTTTTGAGTGTTCCGCCCTCGCGGGGCAGGCGGGCTATGAGGATGAGGCGCAGCGGCTATTCCTTGCTGGCTATGAAGCTGGAAAGACCTTCCTTTCATTGTGGGAAAGCGGAGCGATTACCGATCAAGAGGTGAGGAACACTGCCCCGGTGGGGTTTCTGTGGGCGGCTCAAGGGCCTAGCCACGATTTCATCCTGGGTCGCGTGTACGAGGGCGCGACGGAGAACGCATTGGAGGCAGTGCGCGGCGTCGTGGATGGCGTGTTCCCCGACGCGGACCTGCGGAAGGTCCGCGCCGAGGGCGAGTACAACTCGAGCAACTGCGCGCTCATCGGGAGCCGCCCGTGAACCAGCGCCGCCGCGTCGATGCCGAGCTCACCGACTCCGGCGAGCCGGCGTACTACGTAGGACCGCGGCCCTGGTACGCCAAGCTGGCCACGTGGCTGACCCTTCATCCCGGAGCCTTCAACACGGTGGCGCTGGTGGCGGTCCTCGCCGCCGTCGCCCCCGCCTACTTCATCGGTTGGTGGTGGGTGGCGATCGGCGGGACCGGCATCGTCTGCTTCCGCCTTGGCTTCCTCGCGGGCAAGTCGCGCCTGTTCGGCGGTGATCCTTAGCGCCCTGCTGACCTGCAACCGGACCTATCGCTGTCACGCGCAGCAATGCGTGCTTCAATCCAGGAATCAACCTCTGACGCGATCCACGCTGACGATCGCGAGCCGATCTTCACGGGAGCCGGGAAGGTCCCCGCCTTAACTTGGCGGTAGATCTCGGTCCGACTGAGTCCGGTGCGTAGCTGGACTGTTGCCACCCGCTCAAGTGCAGGTGTGTGGGCTGTGCCTCCAAGTGCCATGTTGCATCCTCACAACTCCCGGGGCCGTCCCGGGGCTGTATGGGATGATCTGCGCAATCACTGATGGGGTCAGGCATAGAACGTCAGATTTCCAGCGACGTTCTATTCCCGGAGGGGAGGGGGTCTAGTCGTCCGTCAGCACCTCCTGCAGCCCGACACCTCCACCTGCCGGCGCCGTCGCCGGGGTCTCTAGTACGGGCCGAACCGGCCTGTGAATCGCACGGGCCGCCTGCACGTTCTGGGCGGTACTCGAGAAGCCTTCGATCAGGCTATTCACGAGGCGACCCGCAAATGGCAGGAAGCCAAGCCCCTGCTGGAACCTAGCCCGCATGAAGCGCTCCGTCGATCCGGACGACTTCCCGAAGTCACCCTTCGCCACCATCGGCTCGAGCGCATCCGCCAGCCGCTGCACCTGGCGCCACTCATCCGGCGAGTACAGCGCCCGGAGCACGCTGGCGTTGTTGTACTCGGTCGTGCGGATGTTGCGCAGAATCTGCCCCGGCTGCAGCGGGTCGCCGTTGTTGCCACGGGTCAGGCGGGTGAAGTGCGCGGCCCGCAGGCCGTCCATCACCTGCGGATCGTTGTTGGCCGCCACGCGCAGCCGTTCGATGAAGCGCGCACCACCGGACTTGCTGACCTGGCTGGCCCCCAAGGCGATGTTCACCAGCTCCTCGGGCGTGCGGGAGCCGTCCAGTAGGCCGGCGATGAAGCGGTCTGCATCGCCCCGTCCCTCGAACCGGCGCCCGAACTCGGCGCGCAGGCCGCGGGCTTCCTTGAGCGCCGCCAGGGCCGCGGGGTCGCCGTTCACCAGCGCGGACTCCACGGCCTCGTCCATCCAGCCGTCGAACTCGCGCTTGAGCGTGGTCAGGGCGGCTCGATCTCCACGACTGGCAGCCGTGTTGATGTTGTTGTTGATGATTCGCCGCTGCGTCTCCAGCGCCCGCAGGGTCACGCCCTTGGCGTTCGGGTCCGACAGGATCGACTCCGTGGCGGTACGCAGCTGCTGCAGTGTCGTCGCCGTAGCCGGCGTGGTCGAACTGTTGGGCGAGAACTCGGCCAGGGCGCGGGTCAAACGAAGCGGCAGTTCTAGCACGGCATCACGGCTCACTGCGGCCCGCGCGCCTTCGCCTGCCCGCCCGTAGGCTTCCCCGATCCGCTGCTGGAGCTCGTCGGCCTGACCTCGCAGCCGCGCCCCGGCTCCACTGACCATCTCGGCCGGCGTGGTGGCTGCCTGCGCCCCGAACCGCTCGCCCATTGTGGTAACGGCATCGTCCAGACGCTCGGCGTTGTGTGCCGCCGCACGCTGGAACGCCGGACCGCCGCCGGGGGACTGCCGCAGCACTTCCTCCCGGCTCAACTGCTGGAACTGCCGCGCGGGATCGGCCATGCGCTGGCCCTGCGTGTACAGGAACCCGAACTCCTCCCAGCCCAACACCGCTCGCGGGTCAGCGCCGGCGCGCACTTCCTCCATCGCCGCGGACAGCCGGCCCAGCTGCTCGGGGGTCGCGTTGATGCCCGCTTCGTCTGCAAGCTGCTGCGCGCGAGCTGCGTTGCTGCCACTGGCGACCCGCCCGATGCGACCGAATGCGTTGGTGGCGGCAGCCAGACCGGTTCCCAGCGCCTCGCCACCGGCGCCACCGGCTACGGCCGCCGCAGTACGGGCCGGGTTGATTCGGCCATCGTTGAAGCCAGCCTGCAGGGCCGCGTCCGTCGCGCCCGCTCCCGCGCCCTGCATCGCGGCACGTCCGGCCAGCCCCACGTTGCGCGCCTGCCCGATGCGTGCGATCCAGCCGGCGGGGAGCGCGGCCACGCCGATGTTTGCCGCCAGACTGGACACGTCCTGCACGTCGATGCCGGGGTCATTCAGCCGGTAGGCGGTGCCGTCCGGAAGCTCCACCACCGGCTCCCCGCGGTCATCGCGCCGCACCCGCCCGCCGGACTGCTCGGCCAGGTACTCCGCGGCGCCCTGCCGGGTGCCGAACATGTCGCGCGCGGCCGCCCAGCTCATCTGCAGCGGGTTCAGGCCGGCGCGCTGGTGGAAGTCGGAGTCGCCGCGGAAAAGCGACGGCTGCGCGTCCGTGCGCGGCATGGCCGTGCTGTCCGTGCTACCGGTCACGCCGGAGAAGTCGGCGGCCGTCTGCCCTTGGTCGCGCATCCGCCGGATCTCGGCAGCGAACACGCGCGCGTGGTCCGCATTCCCGGCGGCGTGCGCCTTGCGCAGCCCGTTCTCCAGCTCCTGCAGGGTGGCCATCAGCGGTACATCTCCAGAAGGGCGTCAATGTCCTGCGCGGGCTGCTGCGGGGTCTGCGGCGAAGGCTGGCGCCCGGCGCCGTAGTCCTGGTCGTAGGCGCGCGCCACGCGCTCCCACGATCCGCGCAGCTCGCGATGGAAGTCCTGCAGGTTGCGCCGCAGCTGCTCCGGCGACTGGCTGTTCTCGATGTTGCGGACCACCGACTGCAGGAAGGCGAGCTCGCGCTCCGTCACGTTGCCTAGGGCGCCGCCGGTGGGGCTGGCGGCTCGCATGGCGTTCAGCTCATCGAAGCCGGCGATGGCCTGCAGCGTGCCCAGGTCCCGCCGAAGGTCGGCCGCTGGCGTGCCGGGAATGGCGTCGGCGATGCTGCCGATGGTGCCGGCCGTCCAGTTGTTGATCCGCGGCATGATGGAGTTCACCAGCGCGTCGACCCGGCCGATTCGCGCCGTGGCCTGGTCAAGCGACAGCCGCGCCTTCGACTCGCCGGCGGACTTCTCCAGGTCGCGCTTGACCTCGCCCACCTGCCGGGTACGGTCGACCTCGCCGGCAGTCTCGATCGCCTGCTGCGCGGGAAGGAACTCCAGCTGCGCCTGCTGCCGGGCGCGCTCCGTCTCCGCAGCCACCTGCGCCTCACTCGGACGGGCCATCGTGCGCGGCGGGGTCGGCAGGCCGGGCGTGATGGTCGGCTCCCCGCCGACGCGCGCGCCCCGCTGTGAAAGGAAGGTGTCGACCTGATCCGCCGGCATTCCGGCAGCGATCAGATCGTTGGCCAATGCGATGTCGGCCTCCATGCCTGCCCGGGTCGGGGCCGTAGAAGCAACCGGCGGTGCAGGCCCGCCCGCCTGCCCGCCCACGGTCTGCACGTTCCCCAGCTTGTCGACCAGTTGCGGGTCCATGCCCGGGTGGTCTCGGAACCACATTTGCCGGTCCGCGGCGATTCCGGTGTTCACCACCTGTCCGTCCCGCATCACGGTGTAGACGTTGCCGTCCTGGCCCACGAACCGGGACTGCACCGTGGTGCCAGCGGCGTTCGGGTCCGCCTGTGCGAGCACCTGGTGCAGCATCGGCAGAATGTCCTCGCCCACCTGATCGGGAAGCTGCTTATCGGGCGCCAACTGCTGGAAGGCCGGCTTCACCGCCCGGTAGGCGCCCTGGATCGCCGCCTGATCGCCGCTCTTGAAGGCGTTCATCAGGTAGCGCGAGGCATTGATCACCTGTGCCCGGGATCGGTCATCTTGGCCTTGGAACTGCGCCTGCTGCGCCTGCGCGCCCTCCGGGCTGATCGCGGCCATCTGCCCCAAAAGGGCATTCTGGCCAGCGGCCGGCGTGCTGTACGCCTGCGACGCCAGCTGCGCGAATTGGTTGCGGCGCCGCGTATCCAGCGCGCTCTGCGCCATCGCGTTGCCGGCGTTGAAGCCCGCCCCGAAGCCGCCGAGTAGTGCGTTGGGAACTGCCATCAGCCGCCTCCGAAGTTCCAGTTGTAGCCGGGCGAGGCCCAGGCGTTGCCGCCCGAGACGGCGAAGGGGTTGTTCGACGCCTGCAGGCCGGCGAAGCCGTTCTGCGCCGCCTGCGTCTGGTTGCGCGTGCTGTTCCAGCCGCCCCAGTTGTTCAGCAGGTTGGATCCGAAGCCGGCGACCAGGCCGCCCAGCTGGCTGTTGGCGTCACCGCGGGCCTGGTAGGACGACGCCCGCGCGTTGCCGATGTTCCCGTAGGCGTTGCCGATGTTGCTGGCGGCGTTGGCGCCGAACTGCCCGAGGCTGGTGGCGGTGGTCTGCCCCACGTTGGCCAGTCCGGCCAGTCGGTTGTAGAAGTTGCCGTAGTTCTGGCTGGCCAGCCCCTGCGCGTAGCCCAGCACGTCCGCGCTGTGCCCACCGGTGTTCAGGCTGCCGCGGGCCGCGGCGCTACGGTCCAGCCCCTGCAGGCCCTGGTCCAGCGCGAACTGGTAGTCGGGCGACTGCGTGAAGCTCGAGAAGTCCCCGGCGTTCAGGGCCTGCATCTGCCCCAGCGCGTTCTGGCCGGCCTGCATCCACGGCTGCATGTCCTGCCGCGTCAGGTCGAGCTGGCGCTGCTGCTCCGCGATAGCGAGCTGCTGGCCTTCTGCTGCGGAGTTCGCGGCGCCCTGCGCGGCCTTCTTCTGCTGATTGGCCCCGTAGGCGCCGCCGACCAAGCTCACGGCTGCGCCGGCCACGATTCCCCAGCTCATCGGCTGCTCTCCTCAAGTTGGTGGGTCTGCCCCAGCTCGCGGCGCGGCTCGGGAACGATGAACTCGGCTTCCAGCTTTGCCAGGTCGGTTTCAAAGCTCGGATGCACGTTCAGGAACACGCAGTCGGTCAGCGCCAGCGCCACCTTCTTCGTGCGCGGCTCGCTGGTGAAGATGGCCGGGGCACGCACGATCTTCTGCCCCTGCGGCGTGGTGACCGACATCTCACCCTGCGCCAGCACGTTCAGCGTGGAATGCCGGTGGATCTTCCCGACCACCACGACGCCGGCGGGGATGCGCATCTCGCGACCGTAGATCCCGTGCGCGAAGTGGTGGTGCGTAATGGCGTCGACGGGAACCTCGCCGCCGCTCGCCCGGATAGCGTCCTCCAGGGCGTGCAGCTGCTCGCGCGTGGGCATGGGCGCCCGTGGCGTCACGTCGAAGGACGCCGAGAACATCAGGACCATCACCCCTCCACCTGGATGCTTGCGGCCAACAGGTCGGCCCGGACCGGATCGGTGACCCGGATGTCGAACACCCAGCGGATGCCGCGACCGAGCCGGCGCGCCATCACACGCTGCTGGAAGTCGCCTACCTCGCCCATGGGCAGGTGACGCCAGTCGGACCAGTTGTGGGCGCCGTCGCGGCTGTAGCGCAGCTGCAAGGTGGCGGGCTGCGCGGGCAGGCCGTTATCGACCACCACCTCCAGCGCCGGAACCGTCACCGCGTTCTGGTTGTCGTGCAGGGATGGCGTGACGCGGCGCTTCTCCAGCTCGTCGCCGGCTTCGTGCTGCACGTCCCAATCCAGTGCATACAGCTGGCCGTTGGCGAAGTCGCCGCCGATCCACCGGCCGTTCCACTTCACCAGCGTCGACAGCCGCCACCGGTCGAAGCCCTGCGACTGCCGGCGGTGCCACTCCCCCGACCACACGTCATATCCCCACGTGTGCCCGTCCGGGAAGGTCAGGTAGAACACCTTGTGCCCGCGGTCCTCGAAGGTGAACGCGAAGGCGTTGGCCATGTTGCAGCGGCTGATCGCCTGCTCGATCGGGCCGGTGCTGACGCGCTGCGGCTGGTGGCCGGCGAGGCGGTAGACCACACCATCGTGGCCGAGCCAGTAGACGGTGTTGTCCAGGCGCGCCACGGCGTGCGTCGACGCGCACCCGACCTCGATCTCGGTCCCGGAGCTGTTGGCGAACGTGCCGGTCGCCCCGCCCACGTTGCGGAAGAACTGCGCGGATCGGCCCGAGAGGATCATCACCTCGCGGCTGGACACGACGATCGCCACCATCTTGTCGGGGGAGGCTTCCGCGTCGTAGCGGTCCATCGTGTTGTAGCTGCCGGCGTCCAGGAGGTCGCTGTGCAGCCAGAACCGGCCCGCCGGCTCGATGCCGGCGATGTAGCCGTCCACGAAGTCCACGGCCTTGAACCCGGGGAAGCCCGGATCGGTGATCTGCTGGAACGTGCCGTCCGTGGTCCGGTACAGGTAGCCGGACTGGCCGTTGGCGATCACGACCTCGTGGCCGTGCTTGATCTGGTTGTGCGCCATCGTCACCCGGCGCACGCCCGGCACGGTGCCAATCGCGGTGGCCTGCCCGTTGGGCGCGATGCGGTAGAGGGTGTCGCCGACCACCGCGAGCAACAGGCCCTCCACGTTGTGCAAGCAGCGCACGGGGGCGTTCTTCATGCCGGTGGCGAACACCGTGAAGCCCGGCGCGCTGCGCAGCAGGGACGGCGACCGGGTGCCGGCGCGCTCGGCAGGCACAGGCAGGTAGTTCACCGTGTCCTGCGCGCTCCACGGCCGCGCGTCGTCGCTGTAGGCCCCGCCAGCGATGTTCAGGGGCGACAGGCGGGCCATCAGTCCCAGGAATCCGTGTAGATGTTGTAGCGCCCCTCGCGCGGCGACCGCGGCGTCACCTGCAGCGGGGAGGCGGTCAGCACGTCACGGCGCAGGGCCGCGTGGCCGTCCGCTGCGTGCTGCACCACGTCTGGCTCCAGCGCCGCGCCGTACTCGGGGCGCAGCTTGAGCGCGAGGTTGTAGACGATGGCTTCGTGCGCCTCGTCGGGCGCCGGAACCTGGTCGTCGGGGCCTTCCACGTCCGACCAGCCCAGCGCGAGGCCGTTGGCCTCCCAGCGCCGCATCATGCCGTTCAGGGCGACGATGCCGTCCGCCATCTCCTGGGCGGACGGGGCGCTGTGCGCGTCGACCACCCGCAGGATCCGCAGGGCGCGGCTCACGATGTCAGCTACTCGGGCCATGCGGCCTCCAGAATGAGGAAGGGGCCGGTTTCCCGGCCCCTCGGTGCATCACTTCTTCGACTTGCCCTTCTTCTCGGGCTCGACCACCGCGACCTTGAAGTCCGGGGTCTCGGCCTTGGCCTCGGCCTGCTTCTCCAGCTGCTGCTGGCGCTCGGCGTCCTCCTTGGCCTTGCGGTCGGCCTTCTTGGCTTCGACCTTCTCGCGGTTCTCGTTCACCGCGGCCAGGGCGTCGGCCTGCGTGCGCAGGTCTTCGTCCTGGGGCGGGTTCCACGGCTCGCCATTGGCCCGCGGGGCGGTCGGGTTGTCCCAACCGTTGGCGCGGGCATCGGCCACGGCGTCAGCGGCGAACAGCTGCCGCTTACCATCCTTCTCCAGCCACAGGGGGCGCTTGTAGGTTGCCATCGTCGTGCCCTCCTATCAGGACGCCTGCGACACCAGCCCGAGCGCCACGAGGGCGTTGGCGATGTCTTCGGCGGTGGCGGCCGGAAGGACCGGCCGGGGGATCGGGGCGGCTCCGTAGAAGCCGACCGGGGTGTCCGCGTTGCGGCCCACCAGGGTGCCGTCCTCGGTGCCCGGCGCCGCGGCGAACTCGCTGTTGCGTTCGATTGCCATGCTGGTGCCCTCCTTACAGGGTCAAGTCGTTGGGAATGCGCACCGCCTGCTCCGGGCGCAGCACGCCGCCGCCGTAGATCACGTCGAAGCGGCTCACGAACATGTCGTTCGTGATGTCGAAGCCCTGGACGTATCGGATGTTGATTCCGTTCCAGGTGCGGGTCGCCGCGGCCTCCATGTTCTTCGGCACCGGCAGGTCGGCGGTGACGAAGTAGAAGGCGTCCTTGGCGAAGGCCAGGTTCTGGCCGTACACGCCGCCGGAGGTGCCCTCGATCGTGAGCGCCGCGCCGCTGGCCGGAGCCGCGGAGACGTTCGCCCGGGTGCCGGTCGGCTCGATCGCCGGGGTGATCTGCAGGGTGCCGGCGCCGCCCGGGTGGTCGGCGGTGACGGTGAACTCCCGAAGGTAGCCCAGCGTCTCCTTGGTCTGGTCGTGGACCGCGTAGACGCCCGCGATGGTGAAGGTGTCGCCGCGCTTGATGGTCCCGGTGCCCGCGCCCACGACCAGGCTGGAGCCGGTCTGGCCGGCGCCGTTGACCGTGTAGCCCGCACCGGTGCCGCGGGTCAGGCTCGGCATCAGGGTGGACTGGAACCAGTCGAAGCCCAACGTGTTGCTGGCCATCTCGCCGGTGCGGTACTGGCGGCCGACCTTGCCCTGATCGTTGAACAGGCCCTTGAGGCCATCCACGATCTGCACCTGCGCGCTGGGGTTCAGCAGCATGATGCGATCCGCCGCAGGGGTCAGGTTGTTGTCCAACCGGGCCTTGGCTTCCAGCGCGGTACGGGCGTCATCGAACGCGCCGTAGTCGCCCACGGTCTCCGGCACCTGCGGGATCACCTTCTGCAGGATGGCCGATTCGATGGCCGCCACCAGGTCGGGGGCGTTCGGGGTGATGTACTGGGCGTCGAAGTCATCGATGTCCAGCGCCAGCTCCGCGCTGGTCGCGCCCACGTCGACGCCGATCTGCTCGTCCAGGGCCACGGTCACGGTCTGGTCGTTGATCGGGTTCAGGTCGGCGATGCGGCCGCGGCGGATCCGGGCGCGCTGGGGAACCTTCACGCGAACCGAGTCACCCACGCGCGCACCACGGCCACCGAAGTAGCTGTCGTACTGCGTGTTGATCTTGTTCAGGAAGGTCGGGACCTCCGCCATCTTGGCGAGCATCCGGTTGACGATCACGTCACCGGTCAGGATGTTGTTCGGCATTGCGGTTTCCTCGGGAAGGGGGATGCCCTATCGGGCGTTTTTCTGCTTGCGAGCCAGGTACTCCCTGACGTGCTCGTCGGTGTCCATCTGGTTCCAGTCCTTCACCGCGGGGGCGCCGGAGTTCAGCGTGGGCACGACGGGGGCTGCCTTCTTCACCGGCTTGGGGGGCGGCGCGGGCTTCGGGGAAGCGGACACCTTGGCTTCGATCGCGCCGATCGCACGGGCCGCCTGCACAGAGGTCATCTGCGCAATGCGGACCGCTTCGGCGACGTTCTGGCCCAGGTAGTACGCGATGGCCGGCGCGGTGCTGGGGTTCTCCAGCATCACGTCCGCCATCTGCTGCGTGATCGGCACCTGCGGGTTCTTCGCCACGCCCTCGTAGTCCGGGTTGGCCTTGATGAACTCCGCCTCTGCCGCCTGCAGCTGCGTGATCCGTTCCGCCGTGGTCTGCTGCGCCTGTTGCTGCTGTGCCTGCTGCTCGCGCTCGCGTTCGCGCTCTGCCAGCCGCCAGTCGGCAAGGGCCGTCAGGTAGGCTTCCTGGTCGTAGTCGTACTGCTCCAGCGTCGGCTTGCCTTCGGGCTTCTCGGGGGTCGGTTCCTCCCGCTTGCCGTCACGCTCGGCCATCTGCCGGCGCAGCTCTGCCAGCTCCCGCTGCGCTTCTGCCTCCCGGCGCCGGGCTTCGTTCAGATCGCTCCAGCGCGGGCGCTTACGCCGCGGCTTGTCGTCCTCGCCGTTGGAGTCGTCGTCACGCTCGTCCTCGTCAGCGTCGGCAGCTTCCTGATGCTCGACCTGCTCGGCCTGTGCGTCCGACCCAGTGGCCTCGGTAGCAGCCTCGGTCGCCGCCTCGTCGGTCACGTTCTCGTTTTCGGTCTCGGTGGTCATGGTTCCTCTGGGGTTGCGCCCGTCAGTTCAGGCTTTCACTGGCCCACAAAAAAGCCGCCTGGCGGCGGCTCCATGGGAAGGGGTTGCGGTTGTGGGATTGGAGGCGCCAGCGCCACCTGGTCCAGGTACATCTGGCGTTGGATCTCCATCTGCGTCTTCTCGGCGTCGGCGGCGTACTTGATGGCCATCGCCTTGTCCTTCTCGGCGCCGGCCATGTTCTCGGCCACCTCGGACTCCTGCACCGGGTCCGGCTGCTGCGGCTGCATCTGCGCCTGGTCCTCCTCGGACGGCGGCAGCAAGCCCTGCCCGACCAGAACTCGGCGCATCGCCTCGAGCGTTTCCTCCATGCCCGGCGTGTCCATGCTCTTGAGCATCCCGTACTGCGCGAGCATCGCCATCGGGCCGTTGGACTGCGCCAGCTGCATCATCGCGTCCAGCGTCTCCATGCGCTGGGTGGTGTAGCTCGGCCCCGTCGCGATGGTCACGTCGTACTTGCCCTGCGTGATGTCGTAGACCGGCACCAGGGAGCCGTCCTCGTTGACCACCCGCCCGGTCACCGAGCGCCACTCGCCGGCGGCCTCGTCCAGCTCCAGGTGGTTGATGCGGACGTACTTCTCGGCCCCGTCCTCGCCCAGGATGCGGATCTGCCGCTCGCCGTTGTAGACCTCGGGGATCAGGCGGTTGACGATCTCGCCGGTCCGCCGCACCGCACGGGCGATGTTGTCGGCGTAGTCGAAGTTGGCGACGTCGCCTTCCTGCTTACGGGCCATGATCGCCCGGCCGCTGGTCTCGTTGCTCCGCGCGCCCAAGCTGGCGTCATAGATGCCGGTGACGGCTTTCAGGTCGTCCGACGACAGCTGCAGCGCGGCCATGTAGCCCGGCGACATCTGCGGCGGCGGCTGCCGGCGCGGGGCCACGCTCTCCGCCTGCGGGTCGGGATTGTACGGCAGCCCCGGGGCGTTGTCGGTCGCCAGCCCGGCCCACTCGCGCTCGAAGCCCTCGATCTGCTTTGGCGTATACAGGAACGGCGCGTGCGGCTGGGTCGCGATCACCTCGGCGAAGTTGCTGCGCTCGAAGTTGTAGAGCACCTGGGCGTCCCGCGCCGGCCGCACCATGCCCGACCACTGGTCGCTGCCGTCGACGGTCACGATGTCGCCCCACACCGGGATGATCGGGATGTCGGGGGTGGGCCAGTCGAACGGTCCTTCCAGCGTCTCCTTGCCGCTCACGATCTCCATGGTCAGCTGGAAGGTGTCCACCTTGCGGCGGTTCACCACCTCCACGCCTTCCGTCTCGGTCCAGTCGTCGGCGGCGACCACGCGCCCGTCCGACAGCTGCAGCATTTCGCGCTTGACTGGCTTTCGGCTCCAGTATTCGGCGATCCGGACTTCCTTCTGGCCGAACCAGTCGCCGTACTCGGAGCTGCCCTCGAAGTCGACGCAATCGGCGTTCGGCCAGCGCTCGCGGAACTCGTCGCGGCTCACGGACTCGACCACGAACGCGAACCGGGCATCGGACCGGTCCAGCTCCCGGGCGGAGGGGTCGAACCACACCGACGTGAGCGGGCTCGGGATGCGCCGGATCCGGATGTCCTGGTCGAAGGCGTCGTCGCCGACATACTCGGTCACCACACGCCAGGCGCCGAACCCTGCCGTTATCGCGTACAGGGCGCCCCAGTCGTAGGCTTCGTCGGCCTTGGACTCGGATTCGATGTTTCGGATCAGGCCCTGCCGGATCGACGCCAACTCGGTGTCGCCGTCCTCCGTCGCCCGGACCTTGATCGCCGGCGTGTTCTGCCGGTTGTCGTTGATGACCTGCTTGATGGCCTGCCGGAGCTTGTTGAACTCGTACTTCGGTCGGTCGCCGCGCTTCGCCCCGAAGTGGTTGTCCCACTGGTGGCCGGACACCCACGCGAACTTGAAGTCGTCGGCGGCCTTGGCCCGAAGATCGGCCTCGGCATCCACGCACGCCTTGAAGCGCTTGCGGATCAGCGCGTAGCGGTCCTCTTTCGTGCGCGGCTTGTCGTTCGTCTCGGCCACTACCACGCTCCCTTGAACTTGATGGCGCCAGCCTTCCGGCCCGGCACCTTGGCGTGACGGATCATCATCAGGGCGTAGCGAACCGCGCTGATGATGTCGTCGTTGATCTTCACGATCCGGCCCTTCTCGCGGTGATAGCCGCGGATCTCGTCCCACAGGGGCTCCAGGTGCGAGGCGATCTTGAGCCGGCCCGTCTGCATGCGGTCCAGCATCTCCATCACACCGGCCTCCACCCCGTTGCTGCCGTCATCGAACGTAGCGCGCTCCGGAAGCATCTCCAGGCCCTGCGCCCGGTACTGGTCCGCCAGCTGCTCGCCGCTGCCCTTGTCGTGCTGCAGGCCGTCGTGCGGCCATGCCACCGGGATCCAGTCGCCCCGGCCCTTGATCGCGGCCGCGTGGAATACCGGCGTTTGCTTCGTCTGCGCGTAGCAGTCGTAGACGTAGATCACGTCCGCGTCCCGGTCCCACGCCAGCCAGGCCGCCGCGGTTGGGTGGTCCCAGCCGAAGTCGATGCCGCAGATGCGCGGCCAGTGGTCCGGTATCGGCATTGACCCGGCGTCATAGGCCACCTTCTCCCGCGCGATCGGGAATACCGCGCCCTCGCCGAGCATCGGCAGGCCCTGCGTGCGGGCCTCGCGCTCGTGCTCGGGGTAGCTGGCGATGATCCGGTCGCGCTCCTCCTGCGTATAGTGCAGCGCGTCCTTGATGCCCATCTGCACCACGGCGCGGTCGGGGCTCTTCTCTTTCAGAAACCGCTGCACCACCCGGCTCATGCCCAGCAGCGGGGTGAAGGTCATCATGACCATCCCGCCAGTGGCGTTCGTCCGGGTCAGGCCCTCGCTGTAGATATCTTCCGGCGGCTCTTCGTCAGGCCAGAACCAGTCGATCGTGTCGCCCTGGAACTTGCGCCGACCTTGGTCGTAGCTCTTGAAGATGATGAGCGACTGGCCGCCGGACACGTGCCGCACCCACGCCTGCGAGATCGCGCCGCGCACGTTCGGGTAGCGGGCCACGTCTAGGATGCAGGACTCGGGGATGGCCCCGATGCCGCGCTCGCCCTCACGGCCCAGCAGGATTCGTTGCCCCGCGTCCCGGCTGACTTCCATCGTCTCCGAGGCCGCCCACCCAACCGTGGGGCGATCCCAGCGCCGGCCCTGCCAGTCGTCGGGGTACAGGCCGGTGGCGTGCATCGCCGCCTCAAACCCTGCGCTCCAGGTCTTGCCGAGCTGGTTGCCGGCCATCAGCAGGCGCTCGCGCACCGTGGCACCGAGCGCGTGGAACTCCGCCTGCTTCGGGTACGGCCGGTACGTGGCCAGCCTGTTGGTTCGCTTCCTCCGCTCCCGTTCCTCCAGCAACGCCACCAGCTCGCGCTTCTGCGCAACCGGTAGTCCTGCGATGGCCTGCATCACTCGGCCGTGGCCGTCAGCTCCTGCGGCCCCTCGGTGGCGGGAGACTCATTACGGAACCACGGCCCGGTGTAGGCGCGGACCCAGAACAGCTGGTTGTAAACCTCGCCGTTGTCCAGCGTGGCCTCGCACTTCACCTGTGCGACGCCCTGACCGGCCAGCATGTCCACCATGACCTCGCGGCCCTTGATGCGCGGTGCAGACAGGATCGCTGCATGGGGCTGATCGGTGCGCCAGGTCACCGACGCGATGCTGCGGCTCTTGGGGATCGCCCCGTTGAAGTCGGCCACCAGACACCGTCGCTCGCCACGGACCAGGCGGGAGTGGTGAACCCGGGTGCGGTTGTAGCCGGAGACGAACACGCGGGTGGCGCGGCCCAGTTCGTCGCAAGGGCCGGAAGCAGGCGTCGGCTCCGGATCGGGTGTGGCCGGGGTGATCGTCACCGGCCCGATGTAGACCTGCGAGGCCGAAATGCTGTCGGGGTATAGCGACAGAATCAGGGACAGCCGCTGTACGCCATCTGGCACGGTGATGCTGAAAGGTCCGCCCGGCTCCACTGGGACGCTTTCCAGCACTTGGGAGTCGTTCGCGACGACGTTGAGATACAGCAGGTTCCCGAAGTCATCGGAACCCACACCGGAAAGGGTGCCGGAGACCGTATCGCCGGCAACCACCTCGGGCGCCCGCATCTCGAAGATGCCGTAATGCGCGGCGGTGTCGTCGGGGTCGAAGTAGTACGCCACCCCGTTCCAGTACTCCTGTGGCTCCCACAAGGCCGGGTCTGCCAGCAGGTCGGCCGGATCGCGCCCTGGGGTCGGGTTGGGTGGCTCTGGGTCGGTGGGCGTGATGGTCAGGCTGCTCAATCCGCCGATGGCGCTGGTGCCAACAACGATCTGGATACACTCCGGGTAGCTGAAAGCGAAGGGGACGCCCGACGACAGCCGCGCGTCCTCGATCAGCTTCCAGTTACGGTCGTAGGACTGCACGTAGGCGATTCCGTCCGGGTCGCTCCACTCTGCGAGGACCACGCCTGCCGCGAAGTCGCCGGGCGCCGCGTACTCGTCCGGCTGCGTGTAGTTAGCCGAGTAGTACGGCAACAGCCCGATAAACGACGTGCCATCCCACTCGGCACCAAGACCATCGCTGTAAACGACCCACGATCCATCAAACGTGTTGGGCACGGACTACCTCCGCCACTTCTGCCGGCGTCATCGCCATGCGGGGGCGCTCGATGCAGTGAGCGCGGTTCCAGTACGGCGCGAAGCGGTCCATGGCGCCCCCGTAGAGACCAACCACCTTCGGCACGCCCAGCGCATCCGCCATGTGCGCGGTTCCGGTGTCCGGGCAGATGACGGTGTGCGCGCGGTTCAGCGTCTCCATCCACATCTGCCTGGCTTCCGTGGCACCCAGCCACACCACGTCACCGAGCAGGCGGGCCAGCTGCGCCCAGCCATGCCAGCGCCGCCGCGGCGACTCAACCACTGGCGCGATGACCAGCAGGTCACGGGGAACGTCCGGAAGCAACGTGTGCCGCACAGGCTCTCGGCTGCTGGCCAACAGCCACGCATCGGTGGCATGACGTCCCTGGCCGTGTACCGGTCGGATACCCGAGCCACCGGCCCTCCACTGCACACCCAAGCCCGGCACTCGCGCGCGCTCCTGCGCGATCACCGCATCACCTTCGCGCATCGCCGGCATCGCCAGCAGCACGTCGCCAAGGTGGCCGGCGCGCAGGTCGAAGATCATTCCGACTCGCCCAGCAGCTGTCGGATTCGCGCCTCGATCTGCGCGTCCGACACGGTGTTGAACGGCTGCTCGGGGTCGTTTGCGTGCTGGATCCGCTCGCCGTACCGCTTCGGGTCCCACTTCGCCAGCAGCTTGAGCCGGGTTTCCACGCGCAGCTTGGAACGCTGGATCACGTCGTGGTTGACGTCGCCGCCCTCGCCGGTGTCGTTCTCACCAAAGTCCGCGATACGCAGCGCATCCACGGCGATCGCGTCGAAACCGTCTTCTCGCGCGCGCGCGATGGAACGGGAAACGTCTTCACGCTCCTTCATCCAGTCCCGCACGGTCGAAGGGTGCGGCATGCCGTCATCGCGGCAGATCTGCGCCAGCGGCTCACCGCTCGCCAGGCGCTCGCAAATGGTCTCGATCAGTTCGGGGCTGTACTTGCTCGGGCGCCCACCCTTGTTCTTGCGTTCACTCATTGCCGAGGTACTCACGGATCACACCCTGCAGCCCTCTCACCTGGGCATCGCACTCGGCTGCGGCTGAAACAATTGCTCCCGCACCTTCCTCTCGGTCTCGGGCGCCCGCATCAGGCTCGGCGGGGGAGGGGTCAATGCCGGGCAAGCGGGGCTCGGGGCATCCCTGCCAGTGCTCGCGCAGCCGGATAGTGCCAGCGCGCAGGTCAGCAATAGTCCGGTCAGCAGTTTCCTGAGCATCGATCCTCTCCTGTTCCGCCTTGGCGGCGATGTCGTACATGCGGTCAGCCCGGGCGCGCTCCGTCTTTCGGCGCGTCTCGCTGGTGCGGAGCTTGACCTTCACGGACTCCAGATCCGATTCGATCGCGCGAAGGTCGGCGCGGGCGTCGATGGCATCGCCGCGGTAGAGCAGCGCCATGACCACGGCCACAAGGAACCCGACCAGCAGGGTGACGGCCAGCTTCACGTGTTCGTCTCCGGGGGAATGACCATTCCGACCTGTCGCATCGCCGACTCCAGCACCTGGACCCGCAACCGCAGGCGGAATGCCTCTTCCTGTGCGGCTTGCCGCGCCTTGATCTCGTCTTCCAGGCGTTGGGCAATCTGCAGGTGAGCCTCTTCCATCGCCCGTATCCTCTGCCCCTGCCGATCCAACCCTTCCCGCAGGCTGTTCAGCAGTTCGACGTTCGCGTCGGTCTCGGTGCGGTTCTTCTTGCGGGATAGCACCGCGCCCACGAACTCGCGTGCAGCCCACAGCGCCGCGGCGCCGCCCGCCAGCCACCACGGGGCGCCGTCTCCTGCCGGGATCACGCGCGCCTCGCCGAGCTGTCGAACTGCGTGGTCACGCCGGAGAAATCCGCCCGGCCGGTGACGGCCTCGAGCGCCTGGGCGTAGTACACGTCCCACTTGCGCCGCAGTTCGGCCCGCTGGTTCTGGCTGCCGCGGTCATACGCACCGGGACGCCAAGCCCGCAGGTACAGCGCGAACGCCGACGACACCGCGCCCAGTGGCGGCAGCGGCTGCGGGTCGGTCCACAGCAGCAGGCGCGCGAAACAGGCGGCCAGGACGTCATCCGTCTCCAGTGCCAGGTGCACCGCCTCGGAGTTCGGTGCTACCCCGCGCTCGGCGCACACCTCGCGCGCCAGATCGCGGCTGGCCCGGTGGGTCAGCACGTCCAGCACGCCGCCGCCGCGCTCGAATTGCCACAGCCCGCGTGCCGGCCCGCGCACATGCGGCCGCGCCCGGTCGATCACTTGCCACCGGTGGTGGAAGTCCGACTCTTGGCCGCAGATCGCCAGCAACGCCACACGGGCACGGTCGCTGTTCATCCTCGACGGCAGCAGCTCCATGGCCGGCGCCAGCACCGTCTTGTCGATGTGCAGGGCGTCGGTCATAGGCTCTCGGCATAGCTGCCCGCTCCCACTGCCGGCTGGGCGTGAGAGTTGGTCCGGACTCGGTAGCGGGCGTGGAAGGGTGGCGCCCCTGTCGGGCGCCGCGGCTGCAGGACGCACCCCGCCAGCCGGAAACGAAAAAGCCCCGACCGGTCAGGTCAGGGCTTCGCGGGGGCAATTTCGCCACCGTGCCTAGATAAGACCACACACCTGTCACGGCGTCAAGCGGCTTTCCTCTCCTTGTCGAAGTAGTGCCGGAGTTCGCTCCTGGTAACCCGTCGCCACTCCACTGGGCGCCCCGTTACATCGTGGATGGCCCCCCTCGCGTCACAAGCGAACTCTTTACGCATCTGGGGAGTGTTCGGGAGCATCAGCCACTCCCCACGAGTTTTGTAGGATCTAAAATGTCGCAGGATCCGCGTCTCGATTTTTCTCGCAGTTTCTCGGTATCCAGCGGGAGCGAACGCAGCGATTTCGATGTGAAAAGGCGAGCCGCACTGGATCTGGTGCAGCCGGTCCATCGGGGCGGAGCTGATTCCGACCTTGACAAGTACGTGTTCAGCGTCCCTCACCTCTTTTCGGTCATGGTCAAACAAGACCATCGGCGCAAACGCCGTATACAGAAAACAGGTGTCCGTTAGAATCCGATCCGCAACAAACCGAGCACTTCTCATATCAATTCGCCGCCTCCACTATCGACGCCTTGATTTTAGCATTTTTGCTAACTTCAAGCGGCGATGGCCATCCCGATCAGTACGCCGCGCACCCAATCGAAGCCGCGCATGTGCAGCACGCGGTACGCCTCGCGCCGAACCTCGGGCAGCCCCATGGCAGCCAGAAGCTCGTTGCACGTCTCCAGGCGCTCATGGAACTTCCGCCCCTTGCCGCAGTAATACGCGCGCATCACCGTCGCCAGCGTCCGATCCACCCGGCCCATGTCCGCGATGATGTCCTCCACCTGCTGCGCGAGCATGTCCACTTCCAGTGGCTTGAAGCCCGTAGGCCGCGCCGGCATCTCGCCTTTGTGCTCGATCAGCACCTGCACCATGTTCTTGCTCTGGTGGCCCAGGTACTCGCAATCTCGATGCAATGCGAACTCGCGGCCCCATTGCTCAAGCCGGCCGGCGACGTACAACCCGAACTGATCCACCTCCCCCGTCATGCCGCCTCCAGCTCTTCAATGATCTTCGCCACGGCGGAGGGATTGATGCTTGCGTTCCAGCGCAGCTGCTTCCGCACACTCCGCCGGTGGACCCCCAGAACCGGAGCCAGGGCTGTGACCTGCTCGTCCGTCAGCGCCTTGATCCGCTCATTGACCGCCCGAATGCGCTCCTGCCGCGCCTGCCACTTCTTGTGCTGCTCGCGCGCCAGGGATTTCGCCTCCCGGGCCTGCTGCGCCTTGTAGCGGTCGATTTCAGCGTCGATGTTCCCGCGCTTGCGCAGCGGAACATTCAAGATTCCATGATCAAAGCTGCCCATCCGATCCTCCCGTGATTCGCACCACCACCTCGCCGCCGGTCCGCACCTCGTCGCTCACGAACGGGTGCGACACGAACCGGGCGTCGTCTATCCCCAGCGCCTCGGCCAGCCCGTCTCGCATGGGCTTGAACCGGGCCAGAAGGTTGTCGTCGTCGTACTTGCGCCGCGCGGGCCGGTGGAAGGTGATCCACAGGTGCAGCCGCCCCTCGGGCAGCCCCTCCCCGCTCCACCTCTCCGCCATCGCCAGCAGGCGCGCCGCGGCTCGCGCGCTCTTGGCAGCTTCCGCCCGCTTCGACCAGTGGACACGAGCGTTCGGGGACAGGGCCTTGTCCGGCCACGGCAGGGTCAGCGGCCTCACCGCTTCCGCTCCCCTTTGATCCGGGCGTCCGCGTCATCCAACCCCGCGTACCACCGTTCGCGCAGCACCTCGCCGTCCCGTCCCATCGCGTATAGCGGCGCCCTTCGATCCCTGCCCGCCCGGCGCGCCGACTCCCCTGCGTCATACGCCTGGTCCCATTGCTTCTGGTTCATGCCGCCTGCCTCCACTCCCGCCTCACGTCGATCAAGTCATCCCGCACCACGGTGGTGATCGCCACCAAGCCCAGCTCGGGGTCGTACACGCCCACCAGGTCCACCTCTGCCGCGCACTCCGGCGGCTCCAGCCACACCCGGCCATCCGGATCCACCGTCACCGCCACCGGCCCGGCCGCGCGCACCATCCGCCGGGCGGCGTCGGCGGCGATTTCCCCTGCGGCCTGGCGGCGCAGGTTCCCCACCACGATCCCGTCCTCATCAACCACCGCCGCCGGCAGCTCTCGCGTCCAAGCCGCCATCACGCCGCCTCCCTTTCCCACGCCGCGGGTACCCGCTCGACCTTCCCGCCTTGCGCCAGGAACTCATCGACCGTCATGGTCGGCACCTCCTGCTTCTGCACGGGTGGCGGCTTCGGGGTGACCACCGGCGGCCGCACCACGACCGGCTTGCGAACCGCCGGCTTCGGCTTCGGCTTCGCCCTCCTGGCCGGTACCTTGCGCGCCGCCCTCTTGGCCGCCCGCTTCGTCTCCTCCGCCTCGGCCCGAGCCTTGCGCGCCGCCTCCCTGGCCGCCCGCTTTGCCTCGGCCGCCTCGGCGCGGGCCTTGCGCGCCGCTTCCCGCTCCTCGGCCGCCCGGGCTCGCTGCTCCGCATCGGCCGTAGCCGCGGCGCGCAGCTCCGCAGCCTCCTGCCGTGACCGCTCGAGTACGTCCTGCGCCTGCCGCACCTCGGTAAGCAGCCGCTCCAGCCGCTCCTGCGCGATTTCCACCCGGCCCTCCGCGCACTCGGCGAGAAACGCCGCGCGACTCCGGGTGCCCCCCCGGTTCTTGCGCTCGAACGCGCGCGCGGCCACTCGCTTCACGTGGCTTCGCCGCCGGTACTCCTCCTGCGCCCGCTGCCGCTCGCCCTCGGTGGCGTGCTTCCACAACCGCACGTCCCGGGCCAGGCCCCACCTCGCCGGCGTGGACCCGTCAGCCTCCACCATCCCGGCCCGACGCATGGACCCGATCGCCATTGCGATCTTGTTGCGGGCCTTCACGTCCGGCAGGCCGACGTGCACCTCGGCGGTCGTACTCGGCCCATGCTCGGCCAGGTAGTCGCGGATTCGTTGAGACAGGTTCACTTCGCCCCCTTCAATAGTTCGTCCTGGTATCGCTGCCACCGCTCGGTGCCCTTGCCGGGCAGGTCCGGCAACGCATCGGCGGTCCACTCGCGGAAGTCGCGGGCGTGCGCCTTGAAGCTCGGCCCATAGACCTCGCGCATTTCGTCGTCGCCCCAGCCCCAGTGCACCCAATCGCCGTCGTGGTGCCACTCGCACAGGGCCACCACCTCGTCCTGCCCCAGTTGCTTCTGCCCGTGCAGGTCGCCCACGTTGCGGTGGTGAATCTCGGTGGCGCCCGGCTGCCGATTCGGCTGCATTCCGTGCTCGATGCGGAACCGGCACACCACGCATCCCAGCGCCCGAGCACGGTCCTGGTACTGCTGCTGCGCCGCGGTCGGCGCGGGGATCGCGCGCTTCCGGCTCCGCAGCCCCTTCCGGCGTGCCAGCGTCATCCGTGCGCCCTCCACAACTCGATGACTTCGAACACCGGGAGCTGGAACCACTCGGCCAGTTCGCACACGCTGCAGCCACAGCGGGACAGGTAGACGAACCGCTCCAGCTCGGGCTTGGGCAGGCCGGTCATCGGTCCGGCCCCGCTGCCAGGTCCTTGCCGCACAGCTCGCGGCGGATCGCCTCGACATGGGCCTTCGCTACTTCCGGGTCTGCCGGCTTCACCTCGCGCTTCTCCTGCTCAACCGCGCCGGCAACCTCGGGCAGCTCGCCACCCCGCATCACGTGCTCCCGGGCCAGCTCGTAGGCTTCGCGCAGCAACCGGTCGGCCTGGTCGGCGCTCACGCTGCGGTAGCGGTGCCCATCGAGGAACTGCCACACCAGCCGGGTGAAGCCGCCCTGCTTGCCGGCGTCCAGCCGCACCGCGGCCATCGGCGGGATCCCGAGGCACATGGACCGGAACTCGGGCAGCGTCGGCGGCCAAGGCTCGCTGCTGGCGAGGCACGCCTGCAGGCCGTGAGCAAGCTGCGCGCCGGTCAGGCCCGCCAACCCGGAGGCCCAGGTGTCGCCGGCCATGCCGGCGGGATCGTCGCCGTAGCTGCTGGTCCACCGGTGGCCGTAGATCGAGGCCATGCGGCCCCACAGGGTTTCAGTTTGCGACACGGGAAGCCGTGCCTTCGATGACGGTGAACTCGCCCCGCTCGCGACGGCTGCGCTCGATGTTGGCCTGCACGCGGTCGGCGGCAGACAGTCGGCTATGGCCTGCATGGGTTGCTCCTGCGGTGATGGGTGCGGCGCCCTCGGCATGGCGGCTGCGCGCGGTGGTGATGGCCCAGGCAAACGGGCGGGTCTTCTTGGCCTCGATGGCTTCGGCGGCAGTCGCCGCCAGCGCTTCGGGCGTGACGCCCTCCTCCAGCGCAGCCAGCAGGTCGGGGTGGCTCGGGTTGGTCCCACCGCATCCCGCTTTCCGCATCAGCAGGCACGCTCGGCCGGCCGCGGTCGGCTCGCGCGCGCCAGCGAGCGAAGCGAGCTCTTGGGGTCTGGAGTCTGGAGCCTGGTGAGCTTTCGGTTGGGTTTCGTTTTCGGAACCCGAGCAAAAGGGTCGGGTTTCTTCCTGCAAACCCGATGGAAAGGGTTGGGTTTTTTCCGTTTTCCTTCCGCCGCTGGGTGGCTTCGCTTTCGGGGGGCGCCCGCCCTTCTTCCCGTTCTCACGCGCGGACTCGATCTTCGCCACGAAACGCGCGATCTCCTCGTCTGCTCGCTTGTTGTGCCAGCCGTCGTCCTCCAGGGTGAAGAACTCGGCCAGCACCGCGTCGACCGCCTCCAGTTCGTCGGGCGTGCGGGCGCCGGCGAGGCGCGCGACCTGCTTCACGTCTGCGGGAAGTGGGCATTCCTGGAGGTAGTAGCGCCGGAGCAGCCGGGAATAGACGGCGTCCTCCAGCAGCGTCAGGTGCGAAGTGGCAGCGGCGTAGTCGCCGATGTGGTGCTCGAAGTAGTTCACGCAGCGGCCCTGCCTTCCCTCTCGGGGAGTGCGTACAGCGTTTCGGGGCGGCCGTAGATTCCGGTGCGGGTCTGCGTCGGCAGGTGAACCAGGGCGCCGGCATTCATCAGGTTGGTGATCGAGCGGCGGATGCTGGTCAGCGGCCAGCGTCGGCCCTGCGCCTCGCACGAACGCCAGACCTGGGACGCGGATAGGGGGCGTCCGGCTGCGCGATACACGGCCATGACGGCCTCGTCCTGCCTGCTTGCGGTCCGGACCGCGGTAGCGAGCTCGTCGCGACGAATCGGAGTGGTGGGCCAGTACGTCATCGCCGCGCTCCCGACAGCCCCGCGGCCGCCAGAAGCGCCGGTAGCGTCTCGGCCAGCCCGGCGAGCTTCCGTAGCGCCTCCTGCTGCGTCACGTTGGGGTCGCGCAGGTACTTGTCGGCCAAGTAGTGGATCGGGGTCACGTCCCCGGTCTTGGCGATGTACGCCTCGAACTCGTCCAGGCCGATGTCTCGTTTTCGCTCGGTGCCGCCGGCCAGCTTCTCGGACAGCTTCGAAGGCGCCATATCAATCTGGCCCGCGATCCGCCCCAGCCCCTGCCGGTAGACCCCGGTCGCCATGCACTCACGTAGGCTCAAATGGCGCTGCGATAGGCCCTGCTCAAAGACCAGGGAAAGCTGTGCGGAAGCATGGGGATGATTCGTTCCCATTGATTCCCCCTCCGAGGGGTGAAAAAGGCCGCACCCCATTCACGGAGTGCAGCCGGTGTCAGTTCAGGAGCAGGTAGCTCGCGCCGCGGGCAACGTCGTTGCCTTGGTGCGGATGTGCGGAAATGCGTTCGCGGTGTGCCGCGTCGACGGCCGGTTGGTGATCCGGCGGCTGGCGCGGCGGTGAGCCGCGTAGGAGGCGGCCCCGTGGCAGGATCGGAGGTGCGACCCACCCTCACCCACCACGGAGCCATGAGCCGATGCTTGAAAGGAAAGCGACGCAGCGAGAACTACAGAACACCAACCGAGCCATCGGAGACACCGCAATTGCGCTGTCGACCCTGGTCGGGCAGATGTTTGCCGCGATGGCCCGGCAGTCAGGCGCGAGCCTTTCCAAGCTGGAAGCCGACTTTCGACAGATTGCGTCCGAGGACGAGCGAGGAGAGCTTCACTCCACGATGCTCGAAGTGCTCGCTCGGGCACTCCAGCTCGAAGCAAAGCGGTCTGAACTTCAATCCACGCAATCTGCCTTGCAGCAACACAGAGCTGACGCTGGAGAGTAGCGACGATGGCCGCCTCTGCCGCCATCTACGCGGCGCTCCGCTCGGGTTCGGGGCCGAAGACGTCGGGGCGGAGGTCGTGGACCGACGCGATACCGGGGAACTTCTTGCTCATCGCAATGGCGAGGCGCGGCGACACCTTCCGGTCACCGGACTTCCACTGGTAGACGGTGGGGGGCTTCACGCCCAGCTTGGAGGCCAGGGCGCTCACACCACCGGCCTCCTCGATGACTCGCTCGACTGTGGTCTTGTCCATGGCGCACAGTCTAGGCATTGCCTATGTTCGCCGTCAAGGCATTGCCTACGGGCACCTAGTACGTGGTGTGATTAGGCAATGCTTATGGGGCCAGCCCTTGGTGAGGCGGTAGACGAAGCGATCCGCTTGAAGGGCGTATCGAAGGCGGAGGTTGCCCGCCACTTCAAGATCAAGGGCCCGTCTGTGTACGACTGGATCAAGCACGGAAGGATTAGCAAGCACCACCTACCCGAGCTGGTTAACTACTTCTCTGACGTAGTCGGTCCGGAGCACTGGGGGCTTCCGAAGTCTGGCGTGCTGGGGGGCGGGCCGGATCCCGGTGATGCCGACTGGTCGGACGTTCTCGGTTACGCGCAAGACGTGGCGCTGGGCGACGGCTCGCTCCCCGATGAGTACGCCGAGACGCACAAGCTCAAGTTCCGGCGCGACAGCCTCCAGCGCAAGGGTCTGCGCCCTGGCGCTCTGCAGGTCTACTACGGTTCGGGCGACTCAATGGAGCCGCGGATCCACGATGGGGACGCGATCCTGTTCGACACCAGCGACACCCGGGTGGTGGACAACCGGATCTACGTCGTGCGCTACGAAGGGCACGTCTACGCCAAGCGGCTCCAGGTGCATGGCGACCTTGTGTTCATCGAAAGCGACAACGACACAGACCCGAAGTGGCGCCGGCCGGTGCTCGTACGCGAGGGCGACGATTTCGAGGTGATCGGCCGCGTGCGCTGGATCGGGAGCTGGGAAGATTGATGACTCCCAAGGCACGACGGGAGCACCTTCACGCGTCCGTGGGGGTCGCCTGCCTGTACGGCATGGTGATCGGCGGGTGGTTGGGGTGGCGCGGAGCGCAGGCGGGGTGGATCGAGTCGTGTGTATTCGTCGCTGTGCTGATGGTCGCCCCTCAAGTGCTGATGGCCCGCGTCGATGCGAGATACGGATACACCGTGGACTGACTGGCAGTTCAGGAAGCACTAGAGGCCCGTGCACGCGCATCACGAACCCTGCGTGCATTGTGCTTTAATGCACGTAATTCCATTGGAGCACGTGCAATGAGCGAAACGAAAGGTAGGGCCCGAGGGGGGAAAGCGAGGGCGGCTGCAATGACCCCAGAGCAGCGGAGCGAGAGCGCCCGGAAAGCAGCGCTCGCTAAGGCCGAGATGCAGAAGCTGCCGAAGGCTACCCACGGATCGACAGACCATCCCCTGAAGATCGGGCATGTAGAGATTTCGTGTTATGTCCTAGATGACGGCACGCGCGTTCTTTCGCAGCGCGGGCTCCAGAGCGGGGTCGGCATGTCAACCGGTGGCGGATCTGCCGGTGAGCAGCGGCTTGCGGTTTTCGCTCAATCTGTAGCTGATAAAGCCATAGGAAACAAAGAGTTGTCCGTGCGCAGCGCTGAACTATCGGAGCGCCTCCGGACGCCAATCCGCTTTCGCGTTCCCGGCCAGGGACGTCCGGTGTATGGGTACGAGGCCACTGTTCTCGCGGACTTGTGCGACGTAATTCTGGAAGCGCGTTCGGGCAAGCTCCTGCAGAAGCAGCAGGAACACATTGCCGCTCAAGCGGAAGTCCTCGTACGTGGCTTCGCCCGAGTTGGCATTATTGCGCTTGTTGACGAGGCTACCGGCTATCAGAAGGATCGCGACAAGGATGCCCTCGCACAGATACTTGAGGCGTTCGTAGCCAAGGAGCTACAGCCCTACGTCAAGACGTTCCCATCTGATTACTACGAACAGCTGTTCCGGCTTCGTGGTCTTCAGTACCCACCGGAGCGCGCCTCCTACAGGCCGCAGTACTTCGGCATCCTGACCAACAACATCGTCTACGACAGGCTGGCCCCCGGAGTCCGGAGGGAGCTGAAGAAGGAAGCAGCCAAGGACGAGAAGAAGGGAAAGCTGCACCAGCGCCTGACGCCTGACATGGGGCACCCGAAGTTGCGAGAACACCTGGCGTCGGTCACGGCCATCATGAAGTTGAGTAAGGACTACGACGACTTCATAGCGAACCTGAACAAGATCCATACCCGCTATGGAGACACGGTGCCGCTCGACCTGTAGCACCACTTTCGGCCTCCAAGCCCCGCTCCGGCGGGGCTTTTTTGTGCCCGATCGCCGGGGATTGTTGCGGCGCGGCATTGTTAGATGAAGAAATCTAGGCATTGCCTATTGACAGACACCTAGGCATTGCCTACATTTGTCTCCAACGCCCCACAGACCACCGCAGCAACGCGGCAGGGGCCGGGAGACACGGGAATGGCACACGCATACGACACCTGGCTGGAAGGCGACCTCGGGATCAACGAGCGCGACCAGCGTTTCGCCGAGGCAGCCGACGAGCTGGCGACCGAATGGGCGGACGACGCCGAGAAGTGCCGCGAGGCCGACGAGTTCAACGACGGCACGTTCTCCGGCGAGCACTACTCCGCACTGGAGCGCGCGATGGCCGACCTGGACGGATATGCGCCGGAGAAGCTGATCGGCTCCCAGGCTCTGGCGCGGTTGCTGGAGCTGGCCAAGGTCCACGGCGAGGCTCGCCGGGCGCGCTTGCTCCACATGGCCGAGAACGAGCTGATGGCGCGCGAGTGCGGGAGGAAGGCGGCATGAAGCCCTGCCCGCTTGCCGACTTCCGCGCTGCGTTCGATTCGATCCCCACGCCGGTCGACCCGCGCGACTTCATCCGCCCGGATGGCAGCTACGACGTGACGCCCGAGAACCTGGGCGAGCACGAACACGTGCAGGCCGCTCGGGAGTTCGTCGCCAGCGACAAGGCGGGTGCGCGATGAACCGCCTGCTGCGCGCCTTCGCCGGATGCATGGTCGTGATGGCGTTTTGGGCGCTGTTCGCCCTGCTGCTGCTGTCCGGGGGTGGGCAGTGACCGCCGTCACCCGCTGCGCCCCGAGCGCCCGCCGAATCCGTCGCCGCATGCGCGTTATCGCCGCCCGGCTGGTCGTCCTCGCCACCCTCGCCGCCGCCCTGTACCTCGCGGCGCGCTGAACCCCGCAACGCCCGGCCGCCGGGGGCACCCCCTGCCATTCCCCGCCCGGCGGTCGGGCACCTACCTGGAGCAACCCATGACCACTGAAATCGAAGACCTGGACGGCATGCTCGCGATGATGGAGCGCTACGGCGGCTCCTTCGTCCGCTATCTGGCCTGCGCGTGGCGCTGCGCCGATCCGGTGAACAGCGAAAAGCTGGCCGCCACCTTCCCGGAGTATGTCGAGAACTACTCCGTTATGGCGAAGGGCGCCCGTGAGCGCGGGGAGCTGGTGTCGTGAGCGCGCAGCCTGCATGGGAAGCCGACGCGATGGAGGCGGCACAGTCCCTCGCCAGCTGCACCATCACCACCGACGTGCCGGCCGAGGTCTACCACCAGCGCCGCCTGGACGTGGCGAGCGCCAGCGGCTTGAAGCTGATGCTGCGCTCCCCGGCGCACTTCAAGCACTGGTGCGAGGATCCCGAGGCCGACCGCGAATCCCCGGCCCTGACCTTCGGGCGCGCCTTCCACATGGCGACCCTGGAGCCGGACGTTTTCGAGCGCACCTACACGGTCGTGCCGGCGAACGCGCCGCGCTACCCGACCGCGGCGCAGTGGAACGCCAAGAAGCCGAGCGCCGACAGCATCGCCGCGATGGATTGGTGGCGCGCATGGGAGGCCGAGAACGCCGGCCGCGTGAAGCTGTCCAGCGACGACTACGACCGCGCCCGGTACATGGCCGAAAGCGTGCGGGCGCACCCCGTAGCCGCCGGGCTGCTGGTAGGGGGTGATCGGGAGGTCACGTTCAACTGGACCGACGAGGAAACCGGCCTGGACTGCAAGGCGCGCGCCGACCTGTACCTGGGCGGCGAGTACCTGATGGACCTGAAAACCTGCCGGGACGCGAGCCACGAAGGATTCGCGCGGGCGGTGACCAGCTACATGTACGCGCTGCAGCAGGCCCACTATTTATCCGGCATCCGCACCTGCGGCGACCGCATCCGCTACTTCCTGTTCCTCGCGGTCGAGTCGGAAGCCCCCTATGTCTGCCAGCCCTACGCGCTGGACGTGCAGGCCGAGCAGCTCGGCGAGGCGCAGCGCCGCAAGGCCATGCGCCGGCAGGCCGAGTGCGTCCGCACCGGCAAGTGGCCGGGCTACAGCGAGAACCTGGAAGAACTGACCCTGCCCGCCTGGGCGCACTACGGAATTGAGGACGAAGCCGCATGAGCACCGCCATCGCAACCCAGCCCGAGCGCCGCTCGCTGGTCCAGAAGTTCGCCGACAAGTTCAGCATCGAGCCGACCCGCCTGCTGGCGACCCTCAAGGCCACCGCCTTCAAGCAGCGCGGCGATATGCAGGTGTCGAACGAGCAGATGGCTGCCCTGCTGGTGGTGGCTGACCAGTACGGCCTCAACCCCTTCACGAAGGAAATCTACGCCTTCGAGGACAAGGGCAGCATCGTGCCGGTGGTGTCGGTGGACGGCTGGAGCCGGATCATCAACAGCCACCCGGAGCTGGACGGGATCGAGTTCGACTACAGCGAGTCGATCGTAACCCCCACCGGCGGCAAGCCCTGCCCAGAGTGGTGCGAAATCCGCATCTACCGCAAGGACCGCGCCCGCCCCGTGGTGGTGCGCGAGTACCTGGACGAAGTGTACCGGGAGCCGTTCAAGGCCCGAGGCAAGGACTACACGATCAGCGGGCCGTGGCAGACCCACACAAAGCGGTTCCTGCGCCACAAGACGCTGATCCAGGGCGCGCGCATCGCCTTCGGCTTCTCCGGCATCTACGACCAGGACGAGGGCGAGCGGATCATCGAGGCGGAAACCGTGCGGGTGCAGCGCGTCGAGCGCGAGGACCTGGCCGAGTTGCAGGAGCGGCTGCAGCAGCGGGCGGCGCTGGATCACCAGGCGGAGCCGGCGCAGGAGGCGCAACCGGAGCCGGAAACGGTTGACGAGTCCCGTCCCGCAGCCGATCCCGTGCCCGAAGTCGATCCGGAAACCGGCGAGGTGATCCCCCCGGAGGTGCAGTGATGCGTGCCGAGGTGAGCCGCGCGCGTGTGTACTTGAACGAGTGTCGCGCCCGCAGGCATAGCCGGGTGAACCGGGACTTCTACTGGGTGCTGTTCGGATGGGCGCAGGCGGCGCGTAGGTCGATGCGCCGGGAGCCGGTGCAGGGGGTGTTGTGGTGAGCCTGTCCGGCCACCAGTCGGCACGCATGGGGACGAGCACGTGGCTGACGCCTCCGGGCATCGTGTCCGCGCTGGGTGCCTTCGACCTGGATCCGTGCGCCGGGCCATCCCCACGTCCGTGGCCTACCGCATCTCGGCACATTGAGCTGCCCGATGATGGCCTTGCAGCGGAGTGGTCCGGCCGCGTGTGGCTGAACCCACCGTTCGGCCGCGAGGCGGCTTGGTGGCTTCGGAGGCTGGCCGCGCATGGAGACGGGATCGCCCTGATTCCAGCGCGGACCGAAACCGCAATGTTCTACGAAAGCGTGTGGGGCGCGGCCGATGCCGTCTTGTTCCTGCAGGGCCGGCCGCACTTCCACTCCCCCAGCGGCGCACGAGCGCCCTTCAACTCCGGCGCCCCCATCTGCCTTGTCGCCTACGGGCTAGCCAACGTGGCGGCACTGGAGCGTAGCGGCCTAGGGGTGGTGCTGCCGATCCTCCGGAGGACCGCCGCATGACCCAGCAGCTCGGCCTGTACCGCCACTCCCCGCCCTTCCTGGCGGCTGCGTACCGAGAGGCAGCGCAGACGGAGCGCTTCAACCCGTATTTCCCACCTGATGAACGCGAGCGCCGGGCAGCCGAGTACCTGGCCGAGGCGGAGCGACTGGAGAAGATCAATGAGCAGTGAGAAGTACGCAGGCGTGGATGCCGGGATCGTTCTGGACCTCCACGACCGCCCCCGGAGCGGCTACTACGACTGGGAAATCGCGAAGACCGAGGCGAAGAAGCTCGCACCCAACGGGTGGGACAGGGTCTTGGATCGCAGACTCCAGGCGCTTCGGCGGCGCGGCTTGGTCGCCTTCGTGAATCGCGAATGGGTCCGAAAGGAGGCCACCAATGAGCAGTGACCCCAAGGAGCAGCTGGCGGGGCTGGTGGAGGAAATGAGCGACGAGTTGGAAATGGCTAGCTATCTCGCCGTTACCCGGCTCCCCACTGAGTCCCTGCGAGACTGGCACAAGCGCCTGTCCGCCATCCTCGCCACCCTGCCGGAGCCGGGGGTGGTGTCCCGCGACCGCGAGGCCGATCGCACACGGTTCACCGACAAGGCGTTCAACGACTGGCTGGACACCGGGATTTCGGACGCCGGCCACACGGTATGGGATGCAGTCGGCGACACGCAGGCAGCGTGGAAGGGGTGGGAGGCGCGGCAGTTCGCTGGCGATGCTGTGCTGCTGACGCGCTGCTGTGGTCGGGAGGAATGCGGCGGCGAGTGCGGGAACGACTGGCTCGGCATGGACATGTACCGAAAGCCGGACGCCTACCTCGCCCCGGCTGCCCCGGCTGGGGAGGTGGTGACGGATGAGGCGCACTGTGCCACCTGCACCTGCGTCCCGGGCATGACCCCGGCAGTGCGGTTCGACGCCTCCCCAGCCGAGCGAGAGGGCGCCGTCCGCGAACACCTCATCAGTATGGGGTGGACCCCACCAGGAGAGGATGCCCCGCCCGCGCAGGGCTTCGATGCGGAGGTGGTGGGGTGGCGCGTGATGTTCGCCACGAGCCAACACCACGGCTTCAAGTGGGAAGTCTATGACCCCGAAGGAAGCGGCGGCGGCGTGCGAGAGGATGAGGTGCGGTGGCCGGTTGCCGCCCTTCTGGACGCCCTCGCCGCAGCCGCGAAGGGGGTGGAGTGATGGTCAAGGTCTTTTGGCACTGGGGCACCGTTACGGGCGGGCGGCGGATGTACGGGTGGCTGTTCTGTTTCCGAGGGCAGACGGCCCAGATACCTATTGCCCTTCTTCTGAAGCAGGAGCCCCGCCGTGACTGACCCCAAGCTGGAAGCCGAAGCCCGCGAGCTGCTTGCGGCGGAGTACGAGCGAGATGGCGTGGAATACGTCGGGCGCTGCATCCGCGAGGACGCGATGCTGACCGTGCCAGAACAGCGCGCCATCCGCGCCATCGTCGCCGCCCTCTCGCAGCAGAGGGCTCGCCCGGAGCCGTTCGCTATTCCCGCCGACATACCGCCCAGCGTGATGCAGTTCGAGCGCGGCTGGAATAGCTGCCTAGCCGCCCTTGCCGGAGGTGACCAGTGAGCGACCTTGTGGAGCGCCTGGAGGCGTTCGAGACTTCCGACGAATTGGGAAACGGGGACTTCTCCCTACTCCGCGAAGCCGCCGCCGCCCTCGAAGCGGCGCGGGAGGATGCGGAGCGGCTGGACTGGCTGGCCGACCAAATGCGGATAACGGACGTGAACTTCATCCTCGGGTCCCTCCCTTTGAACTCACAAGACCTGCGTGCCGCCATCGACCAGGCGCGCGGGAAGGGGGTGGCGGGATGACCCTGATCGACCCGACACTAGCCGGCACCTGGCCGGGGCGCGTAGTGGACATGGCGATCGAGGCTATGCGCAAAGAGCGGGTCCACGGCAGCAAGGCGCGCCGACTATGCGACCTGGGAATCGCGGTGATGATGGGCGACCGGTGCGTGCTCACGATCCCGGCGCGCGATGCCCTGCTCCGAATGATGCGCAATGGCGGAGTCGCGAGCAAGCCAGAACCGAAGGGAGGTGCCGGGAAGTGAGCGCAGCGGAGAAGATCCCGACCCTTTACACCGAGGCCGAGGCAGCCCGCAGGCTGGGGGTCAGCAAGGCCACCCTGACGCGCGAGCGCATCGCCGGCAGGATCGGTGCAATCCGAATGGGTGAGCGGATCATCCGCTACACCGACGAAATCTTGAGCGAGTACCTACGGACATGCAGGAGCGGGTCGGACAAATCGGGGACTACTGGCTTTCCAAGCGGCCAGGGTCCGACAAGTGGTGCCGAACCTGGTACGACCCCGTCGCTCGACAGACGAAGCGCGCATCAATTGGCACAAGCGACCTTCAAGCGGCGCAGCTCAAGCTAGCCGAGTGGGTCGTCGCCCACGCCACGATGGGCCGCCAGGCGGCGCGGGACGTGGCGCTGGGGCAGGTGCTGGTGCGCTACTGGCACCGCAAGGGCAAGGATCTGGCGTCCGCCGAAGTGACGAAGATCGCGCTGGGCTACTGGTCGGAGTTCTTCGGGGAGTCCACGGTCACGGAGGTGACGGCGGCACGGCAGCGGGAGTTCATCGCGTGGCTTGCCGGCCAGCGGACCCCGCCCCTGTCCCCCGGCTACATCAAGCGCATCCTCGGGATCGGCAAGGCGGCGCTGAACGACGCCTACAAGGAAGGCGAGCTGGACACCGTGCCGTACATCCTGCCGGGAGAGGACGGGGAGCCGAACGACCTGGTGCTCACGCTGGAGCAGTCTGTGGCCGTCTGGAGCGCTGCCGAGCTTCCCCATGAGCGGATGATGCTGGCGCTGCTGTACGGGACGCTGGCGCGGCCAGAGGCGGCCTTGGCGCTGCGTAGGGAGTTCGTGGACTTCAACCGGCGACTGCTGACGCAGAACCCGCCCGGCAGGAAGCAGACCCGCAAGTACCGGCCCGTGGTGCCGGTGTGCGACTTCCTGCTCCCGTGGCTGGCCGATGCGGAGCCGGGGCCGCTGGTGACGTGGCGCGGGAAGCCCATCGCCAGCTTCAAGACGGCGTGGCGGAAGATGCGCGACCGTGCCGGGCTGCCGAAGGGGGCGGTCCCCAAGACGATCCGGCACACGATGGCTACCGAGCTGCGGGCCGCTGGCGTGCCGGAGGCGGAAATCCAGGGATTCCTGGGGCACCGGGCCTACGGCGGCAAGACCGAGGTGTACGCGAAGTACCGCCCCGACTACCTCGGACACGCCGTGCAGGCGATTGACGCCTACATGCTGCGTTTGAGTTGCGTTCTAGAAACGACGAAGGCCACCCGGTGAAGGTGGCCTAAGTCGTTGTTATAATTGGTGGGCGGTACAAGGTTCGAACTTGTGACCCCTACCATGTCAAGGTAGTGCTCTACCGCTGAGCTAACCGCCCTTCGCCGCGGGTCAGCCCGGCGAGGCCGCGCAGTTTATCCCGCCGCGCCCGCAGGGCGCAATAGCCGCCCTACGTGATGAAGCCCTGCTCCTTCAGGCGGTGCAGCTCGTCGCGGACGCGCGCGGCCTGCTCGAATTCCAGGTCGCGGGCGTGCTGGTACATCTGCTGCTCCAGCTTGCGGATCCGCGCCGCCAACTCCGACGGGCTGAGGCTGGCGTAATCCGCTGGGGCCTCCGCGGCACGACGGCCCTTGCCGCGACCCCTGGCCTGCTCCGGTTCGGCGCGGGCGCCCTCCATGATGTCCTTCACCGGCCGGCTCACCGACTGCGGGGTGATGCCGTGCTCGAGGTTGTACTCGACCTGCTTCTCGCGCCGGCGGTCGGTCTCCTCGATCGCCCGCTTCATCGAGTCGGTGACCCGGTCGGCGTACAGGATCGCCTTGCCGCGCAGGTTGCGGGCCGCGCGGCCGATGGTCTGGATCAGCGAGCCGGTGGAACGCAGGAACCCCTCCTTGTCCGCGTCCAGGATCGCCACCAGCGACACCTCCGGCATGTCCAGGCCCTCGCGCAGCAGGTTGATGCCGACCAGCACGTCGAACTTGCCCAGCCGCAGGTCGCGGATGATCTCCACCCGCTCCACCGTGTCGATGTCCGAGTGCAGATAACGCACGCGGATCCCGTGCTCGCCCAGGTACTCGGTCAGGTTCTCCGCCATGCGCTTGGTCAGGGTGGTGATCAGCACCCGGTCGCCCATGGCCACGCGCTGGTTGATCTCGCCGAGCACGTCGTCGACCTGGGTCGCCACCGGGCGGATCTCCACCTCCGGGTCGATCAGGCCGGTCGGGCGCACCACCAGCTCGACCACCTCGCCGCCGGAATGCTCCAGTTCGTACTTGCCCGGGGTGGCGGAGACGAAGATCGCCCGCGGCGAGCGTCCCTCCCACTCCTCGAACTTCAGCGGCCGGTTGTCCAGCGCCGAGGGCAGCCGGAAGCCGAACTCCACCAGCGTCTCCTTGCGCGAGCGGTCGCCCTTGTACATCGCCCCGACCTGCGGGACGGTCACGTGCGACTCGTCGACCACCAGCAGCGCGTCCGGCGGCAGGTAGTCGAACAGGCACGGCGGCGGCTCGCCGGGCATGTGCCCGGTCAGGTGGCGCGAATAGTTCTCCACTCCGTTGCAGTAGCCGACCTCGGCGAGCATCTCCAGGTCGAACTGGGTGCGCTGGGCCAGCCGCTGCGCCTCCACCAGCTTGTTGGCCCCGTACAGCTGCTCCAGCCGGATCCGCAGCTCGTCCTTGATGGTGTTGACCGCATCGAGCACCGTGCGCCGCGTGGTGACGTAGTGCGAGCCCGGATAGATCGTGTAGCGCGGCACCCGCTGCAGGGTCTCGCCGGTGAGCGGGTCGAACAGGGTGACGTTCTCGATCTCGCCATCGAACAGCTCGACGCGCACCGCCTCGTCATCGCTCTCGGCCGGATGGATGTCGATCACGTCGCCACGCACCCGATAGGTGCCGCGGCGCAGCTCGGTCTCGTTGCGGGTGTACTGCATTTCGGTGAGGCGGCGAATCAGTTCGCGCTGGTCGATCCGCTCGCCGCGGACCATGTGCAGCACCATCCGGAAGTACTCGTTCGGGTCGCCCAGCCCGTAGATGGCCGACACGGTGCAGACGATGATCGCATCCCGGCGTTCCAGCAGCGCCTTCGTCGCCGACAGCCGCATCTGCTCGATGTGCTCGTTCACCGAGCTGTCCTTCTCGATGAAGGTGTCCGAGGACGGCACGTAGGCCTCGGGCTGGTAGTAGTCGTAGTAGCTGACGAAGTACTCCACCGCGTTGTGCGGGAAGAACGACTTGAACTCCCCGTACAGCTGCGCCGCCAGGGTCTTGTTGGGCGCCATGACCAGGGTCGGCTTCTGCACCCGCTCGATCACGTTGGCGATGGTGTAGGTCTTGCCCGAACCGGTGACGCCCAGGAGCGTCTGGTGGGCGAGGCCGTTCTCGAAGCCTTCGGACAGGCGCTCGATGGCCTGCGGCTGGTCGCCTGCGGGCTTGTAGGGGGAGATGAGCTGGAACGCTCCCCCTGAACGCGGCGCGTCGGTCGCGATGGGACGGGCATCAAGGCTGGACATCGGCTCGGAGACTTCGGGGAAAACCCCAGTGTAAGGACCTGTATCGGATGGGGATCCACGCGACATTTCCCTACCCCTGCGTGGTCCACCGGCCGAGTGTGGTTCAGCGGATCGGCGACGACAGTGGGCTTCCAAGGATGGAGGCCGGCAATGGCAGGTCACAAGGGCAGGATGACGGGGCTGACGCTAGTGGAGCTGATGGTGGCGATGGCAGTGCTTGTCGTGATGCTGACGATAGCCGTTCCGTCGTTCCAAGGAATGCTTGAGCGCACGCGCGCGGCAACGGCAAATCACCAGCTCACGGCCTCGCTGATGATGGCGCGGGCTGCAGCGGTGACCCGGCGGCAACCAGTGACCGTCTGCCCGAGTGCGGATGGAGAAGAGTGCCGTCGGGACCTAGTGTGGGAGGACGGCTGGATCATCTTTGCCGACCCCGACAAGCTGGGGAGCCCGGCGGATGCCGATGCAGTGATCCAGCGGTTCCAGGCGCTTGGCGGCGGGCTGTTGGTGCGTAGCAGCCGAGGCCGGCCGCTGATCCGCTACCAGCCGAACGGACGCGCTTCCGGTAGCAACCTGAGCCTGCGTGTCTGCCACAGCGATCAGCAGCTGCTGGCAAAAGTCGTTGTGAACAACGTGGGCCGGGCCAGGACCGAGCAAGCCGGGCCCGGCGACCGCTGCGACCCCGCAGGCGCTTGACGCCACGGGTCCAGGCCTTACAATTGCCGTCCCCGCCCGAATAGCTCAGCTGGTTAGAGCACTTGACTGTTAATCAGGGGGTCGTTGGTTCGAGTCCAACTTCGGGCGCCAGAATACGAAAAAGGCCACGACAATGTCGTGGCCTTTTTCGTGTTTGGCTCACCAGCACTCGGCGTATGAGCCGGTGCTGTGTGTCTTGACCCCGGCCTGGTTGATCGAAAGCGTTCCACACCGGTCATTGGCCTGAGCATTTTGCGGGATCGCCTCGATCTTGAAGCTCGATGCAGTGGAAACCGGGTTGAAGCCCAGGGAATAGTGCTGCGGCGCTCCATTTTCCCTGGGGGACTTTATCGCGGGCAGATTGAATCCAACATACGTGTTGTTCACCGTGTGGAACCTTTCCGCCAACTGCGCGTACTCCACCAGGTCGGCCTTCGCCTGTGCCCTTCGCGCCTTGCGCACGTATTCCTGGTACGAGGGATAGGCGATGGCGGCCAAGATCGCCACCACCGCCACCACGATCATCAACTCGATCAGGGTGAACCCCGACGGGTGGGCACCTGCCACGCGTTCCCGTTTCCTTGCCACTGGGATGTACGGAGGAGCGCTCATCGCACCTGTCTCCACGACTGCCGGCCGCAGGGGCGTGGCAGGTAGAGCGGATCGGCACCCGGAGTATGCAGCACGAAGGTGCATCGGCCCGCCTCGAGTAGTTCATCCACGTCCGGCTCACAAGCCGGCTCCCCGGGCGGGCACACGGGCGCCCCCACCCCCGGCCGCAGCGGCTTGGGCACGAAGACCTCGACCGACTTGACCGGCGCCGAAGGATCATCGCCCTTCTTGAGCGAGATGGCCCCGCACTCCTCCCCCAGACATACTGGATCGTCCCCTGCGGGATCGGTGCTCACGCCGCGCATGGCACCTCCGCCACTCAGCAAGTCGAGTGCATATTGCCAGTTGGTGCCGCCGCCCGCGGAGCACACCGCCTCTCCGGGCACGTAGGTAGTGAAGATCACCTTGCCGCTTTGCAGCTGCGGCTCGCCGATGAAACGCTCACCCGCCGCGTCGTCCTTCACCAGCAGGTCGACGAACCAGCCACGTGCATTGCCGTAGTTGACCGTGTTGTGGCTGACATTGCGGGTGGTATAGCCATGCGAGCTGGTGCCGTGGCTGATTACCTGCTGCACCAGTTGGCTGCGCCCGCTGTCGATGGCCCCGGCGCCCGGCGCATCCCAGATGCTGTACAGGCTCTGCACCGCGTGGTTCTCGTTGTCGCCTTCGGCAAAGTAGCGTCCGGTGCCAAAGAAAAGCGTCGCCCCGCCGATCGGCCCACGCGACACCTCGATGGTGCCGGTGATCGGCTGCGGCGACCCGTTACGTCGCGCGGTGAACAGGGGGGCGCCGGAGAACGCGACGTTCCATTGCGATGCGCTGCTGCCGGACAGGTCGAACTTCCAGATGTTGCCCTGCAGGTCGCCGCCATAGACGGCGTCCACCAGCCCGTCGGAGTTGCCCATCGCCACCGGGGCGATGTTCATCAAGCCATTTTTCACCGCATGGTCGCCATTCGCCGGCTTGAGGGTTCGCAGGATCTCGCCGGTCTTGGCATCGACCACGAACAGCACCGGTGCACCGCCGCGCGAGTTCGGGCCGTTGCCGAACAAGGCGACCCAGCGCGGGCCAGTCGGCCCCTTCACCGGCACGATGTGCGGCTTGCCGAGGGTGAAGCCGAGGTCGTCGTGGTCGAACCCACTGAGCTCCCACAACACGTTGGCGGCCGCAAAACTGGAAGGCGAGGAGACGTCGAGCGCGTACACCGAGCCCCGGCTCACGGTGGTCTGGTGATCGCGCCTGGCCGCGCCTCCCGCGCCGGTCGTGCCGACCAGCACGGTCTTCCAGTTCCCGCTGCCACTGAATGGCACATCGCCGAGTGCCAGGCCACCATCAACATAGTACTGGTGGTCGTAATCGGGACTGGCGAGCTCGCCCAGGTGCCTCAGGGAACCGTAGGGAATGAATGCGAACTCTTCCTGCCCGCCCGACTCGTCGGCAGTGAAGCCATGCAGCATTCCGTCGTTCGCGCCCACATAGGCCATGGCGCGTCGGCTGCCTTGGGTCTTTGCTTCCACGTAGGAGCGGTAACTTTCCCCGTAGGCGGCCTTCCAGGGCTTGTCGGAATCATTGTCGAAACGCCAGGCACCGTAGCCGTAGTCATCCCTGGGCAGACTGATCGCCACGTCCGAATTCACGATGTCCCCGAGCCGCGAGGTACGGGTTCGCAATCCGGACACGGTCTTACCCCTGAGGTAGTCCACCACGTCCCCCAGTGAGCCCGGCCACTTCAGGCTGCTCCATTCAAGCCCCAGAGCTTTGGCCTTTTCCGGCTGGCTGGTGCCAGGCAGGTTCTGGTAGTTGAAGGGCTCGGCCTGGACCTTGACGTCCAGGCTGCCGTCCGCACGCAGCACGGTTGGACGGGAAGCCATCAGGATGTTGCGGCTGCCGTGGGCTGGAATGCCTTCCGCCGCGTCCCACAATCCGGTGCTGCGCCCACCGTCCTCGCCGACCCTTACCGCCCGCAGGAAACCCTTCCAGTCATTCGTCTCGTCCGGCAGGTCGTAGCCCACCTCGATGGTGAAAGAGTCGGCACCGATGCGTGCACCCGCGCCACCACCACCAGTCGGTCCGCCGCCACCGGACGCCTCCTCGAAGATCGCCTCCAGCGCGGACTTCAGACTGGAAGGGTCCCGTGCGAAGAAGTAGTTGTCCGGAACACCGGGCTTGCGGGTATCCCACTCGCCATTGTCTGGCATGCCGTTGGCGTTGCCGTCCTTGAAGCCGCCGTACTTGGCGGCGTACCAGAGCGGTGTCTCCAGCAGCTTGGCTTCCGAGGTCGCTCGACGGAACTTCATCACCTTGGGTTTGTCCCACTTGGCCTCGTTGCCGCCGTCCGGTTCGGCCCGGCTGGTGAGGAGCGAGCCGTCAGTGGAGCCCGGCCGCAGTGCGAGCTTGTGCACGCCGTCCTGGTCGGAACCGGTGATGGCGAAGCCACTCAGCATCGCGTTGCCGGCGTAGGCCGACAGGTTCTCGATACGGACCAGGACCTCGTTGTCGCCCACAAGCGGACGATGATTGTTTTGCGTGCAGATCGACGAGTCGGAGCGCCAGCAGATGTCGTGGCCCGAGTAGCTGCCGTTGCGTGGGTTGGTGTCCGCGGCACAGCTCGATCCAACGCAGTAGGTGAGCATCGCAACCACGTCGTTGTCGTGGTCATTGCCCCACAGCGAGTCTTCCCACACCAGCGAGAAGCTTCCGGCCACTGCCCGGCCCTGGCCGTCCAGCTGCAGCGGCCTGCCGTATTCGTGGTTCGGCGCGATCGAGGCAATGCGCTTGCCCACGCTCACCGATCCCAGATGGCAGGTCCGCCAGCCGGTGCTGGTGATCTTCGCCGAACTGGTGCCGTTCGCCTGACACAGCGGTGACAGGGTGATCGTGCCCCCGCCCACCGGCACGTCGAACTTCGGCAGGTTGTCCGCCAAAGCCACCGCATAGGTGGTCACGGTGTTCTTGTAATCCGATGGCTTGCCCTGCAGGTTCGGGCGCAGGTCGGTCGTCCTGCCCTTGTGGGCCAAGCCCGCCAGCATGTAGCTGCCCTCGAGCGAGGGAATGTCGGGGCAGATGCCGCGCACCAGGCTCAGGTCGCCCACCGTTTCCGCCGAGCAGATATCCTCGTGGGTATTGAGGGCGGAGCCCTTCGGCGTGGTGCCGACCCGCCCTACCAGGTAACTGCCCGCAATACCTTCATGCGCCCCCACCGCGGTGGTGGCGGCCGTGCCGTCACCGATGCCTCGTGGCACGGAAGGAAGCTCGTCGCTGTCGAAGGAGCTCAGGCCCGAGGACAGCACCAGGATGCTGCAGTCCGCACAGTAGGAGTTCCCGCCTTCGGCCGGGGAACGATAGGGATCCTTCCACTGGACACCCGTGGGCAGCCCGGCAAGGTCGCTGCCGTCGATGAACGCGGGCGTGGCGCTTGTCTCGCCTGCGATGTAGCGCAGGGCCTCGGCGTACATCTCCGCGATGGGGTTGCCCCAGGCATTGCATTCATAGCTTCCGTTACCCGGATTCTTGAGCTGCCCCGAGCCGCCGGTGCGATTGTTGATCCCCCAGGTCGAGCAATCGGTCCAGCGGGTGCTGGCACTGGACCAGCGATCCAGCTGGAAGCGGTCCACTGTGTTGATGATGCCTTCGCTTCCGGAAGTCTGGTTGCAGAACTGCCCGGTGCGGACATTGATCTCGTCACCGGCCGTGCAGGGAGCATCCCCGTTGCCGGCGATCTTGCCGATGTTCCGCCGCAGCACTCCGCCGCTGCGGGGCTGGGAATAGCTTCCGGTCAGCAGGCCGAAACGCAGCCGGCCGGACTCGCCGTACGACTGCAGCAGCCCGGTGGGCTTGCGCCCATTCTCGTAATCGGCGCAGAACGCCTCGTCGGTCTTGCCATCACCGGAAGCGCAGACGTTCACCTGCACCAGCATCTCGTCGGTGCCCGAGGCCTTGGCGGTCGGCGTGTCATTCTTGGCATCGTTGTGGGCCTGCGCCCGCCAGTTGCACTGGCTCAGCGCGGTCGCCGCCCACTCGGACCAGTTTCCGCTCGCGACGCGGATCTTCGGCGTTTGCCCCACGTCGAAGGACGCGACACAGAAGGAGAAGGTGTTTCCGGAAAGCGGCGCCAGGCTGGCGACGTCCGTGCCCGAATACACCTTGACCCAGGCATGCAGGTCATTGGGGATGTGCGCCCCCTGCAGTACGGTTTTATCATCCTTGTCGACCGAGCGCTTTCCGCCATACAGCACATGCCGGACGATATCCAGCCGGCTCATGGTCATCCAGTTCAGGAAATTGCCGCTCCAGCGGTTACTGCAGTAGTGCCCGTGCGCGCCGGAGGCCGCGCTCTTTGCGGAAAACCTGCCGTGGCCGTTGTTGTAGTCGTAGCAAAGGTTGGGATCGAAATAGCCCGCGTAGCTGAATTCGTCGTTGTACGTGGTATCGACCACGCCGTCACCGTCGAGGTCGGTGTAGTCGCTGTAGGCTTTGGTGAACAGCCGCTCGTCGCGCGACATGACCATCATCATCAGCGGCGGAACCGATTGCCCGGTGTAAAGGGGCTTCTGGGCGATCTGGTAGTCGTCGCGAGCCGCATTCGAATTGCTGGCGGCGAACATCGCAACGCCCGCGACCGCGGCGATGCCGAGCACGGCGGCGACAGTCGAGATCCTGGACCGGGTAAAGGAAGCCATGTGGACCGCCCTACGGAATGAAGATGGTGTTGATGACCGCGGTGGCGCCGGGTGCCTCCGCCTGGTCGTTGGAAATGGCGCTGACCTCGTAGATGTTCCCGGTTTCCTCTGAGACCGTAGAACCGATCATGATCGAGGACGCCGGAAAACACTTGTCGACGCGACGCACATAAGCCGCCTCCTCCGAGCCCCTTCCGTCTGCCCAGGTGACCGGGTCGAAGGTCGGCTCGCAGACTTCCTGGTCGGCGGTGTAGGTGCCGGCGCCGTAGAGCGCATCCTCGATCTTCGCCTCCGAGGAGCGCGCCTCGCCCTCGGCGGCCTGGAATGCCACGTTGCTGCGCAGATAGTTCGAGGCCATCCGTTCCTGCATGCCGGCGACCTGCATCCCTGCAATACCGATCAGCGCAAGCAGTACCAGCATGATGAGGGCCACGTACAGCACTGCGCCGCCCTGCCGTCCCGGGCCGTGCACCGGTGAAGGCACCGATGCTCCGCCAGTCGCCATGTCAGTGTCAGTTCCCATAGAGTCGGTTCCGCAGCGCCACGGTGGTCTGGTACGTGGCGCGGTAACGCCCGTCGCCGGGCACGTTGTAGGTCACACCCGCGGCGCGCAGCTCGTTGCCCGTGACCGCGGCGGGTGCCGCCGCGCGCTCGGGGCTCGCGGTCAGCAGGCCCACCTGCACCGTGCCGACGCGGCGCCAGCCGGCCGATCCCGGTGCCGTGGCGTCGGTATGGATGTCTGCGGCAACGCGGTGCCGATCGATGTATCCCGTGGGCGGCCGCGCCGGATCCAGTTCGCGGTCCTGGCCGAACAGCAGCTGCAGGTTTTCCACCCCCTCGACCATCTCCTGGCGGTCGAAGCCCAGGCTTCCGCCGGGCTCGGCCGTGAACCGTGTGCGGTAGAGCGAAGCTCCGCCCCGGCCGTTGGCGCCGACGTAGTAGACGATGCTTTCGGCCCGGTGCAGGTAGGACTGCCCGTCGGTGAAACCATTGACGAAGTCATTGACGTTGAGGGCGCCGCCTCCGGCAACGATGCTGCCGGCCGCGTGGTCCACCGTCGAAGCCTGGAAGACGACCGCGTGCAGGCAGTCGGCGACGCCGTAGAGCCCCGGCATGTCCGTCCCGCTGCGCAACACATCCCAGCGCGAGGCGTCGAACCCGAATCGCGGCTCGGTAACGGAGCCGGCGATGGCCGTCACCGGAACCCCTTCCGGCGCGAGGAAGCGCAGCGCGAGGATGTCGCTCCCCTGGATGCGGTTGGACGTCGCTGCTGCCAGCTCCGCCGGCAGTGCGGGATTGAACCCGCCCGCCCCGGCCACCGGATCTTCCACGATCTGCAAGGTTACACCCGGTCCGGAGTTGGCCGCCTCGAAGCCCTGGATCGACATTCCGAAATCCAGCCGAGGGTCAAGAGGTGCCGCGAACGTGGTCCGCAGCCCGGAGGGCGTGTTCTGTGCGTGGGCCTGGTCATTCACGCATCCGAAGTGACCGGCCATCCGGATGTCTCGCTGCAGGAAGTCCATCGCAAAACGAGCGTTTTCCTGCGCTCGGGACATGCCTTCTGACAACTGGTAGGAGGCGCGGGAAGCCCCGAACACCTGCACCACCCCCAGCATCAGGATCGTCCCGATCACCAGGGCGACCATCAACTCGACCAGCGACAGTCCCGCCTGTCGCGCGCGCCAGGCGGTCACAGCCGGGTCCTCGCCACGAACCGGGTCGCCTCGGCGGCTTCGTTCCATCGCTCGTCTCCCCAGGCCACCGTCACCACCAGGTCATCGCCCGCCGCGCGCGCATTCGCGGTGGCGCCGGGTCCCAGCGCACGGGCAAGCCGGCACTGGAATGCCTTTTCAAACGCCGCCGCGCCCAGATTCGCCCCGGTCTCGGGGGTACACGCCGCTGCATCGGGATCGGCGGCGTAGTCGCGCAGGTAGGTGGCCGCGGTTACCCGGTTCGCCCGCATCTGGTCGATCAGCTCGTAGGTCAGGTTGGTCGCCTGGGTGCGGTAGTTGGCACTCTGGGTGAAGCGCACGGTCATGGTCTGCAGCATTGCGTAGCCCAGCAGGCCCAGCGACAGCACCAGCACCGCGACCAGCACCTCGATCAGGCTGAAACCGCCCTGTGTTCCGCGTGCGTGGATCATTCGCAATCCCCCCTCCTCGTGCGCAGCTGGCCGGTGACCCCGAGCGAAACCACCCGGCGATATGGCTGCGATGCGCAATCGGCCGGCTGCAGCGCAAGCGCGTCGGCAGCGCCACGGCGGCGCCCGCGGCTGTCGAACCCGATCGCGGTGTCCGGGCCCTCCACTTGGAACCCCGGCGGAAAGGCAACGAACCGCAGTACCGGTTCGCCCGCTTGGTAGGCTCCGTCGCCGTTTTCGTCGCTCCACACCATCAGTCCGTCGCTCCACGCCCCGTCGCACGCAGTGCCTTGCGTGCTCGCGCAGACGCCGCTTCCGCGGGCGCTGCGTATGGCTTCGCTGCGCGCGAGCGCAAGGGTGGCAACCACCTCGTTGGAAGTGCTGGCCACCTGATTGGACTGCAGCACCCCACGAAAGCTCGGGAACGCGATGGCCGCGACCACGGCAAGGACCGCGACCGTGATCATGAGCTCGACCAGCGTGAACCCGGCACAGCGTGCCCCACGCTTGTTCATGCGTTTACTCATCTTTCTGGTTCCCCTACCCCAGTCAATCATGGCCAGTCGGGCTTGCGTGCTGCAAGCACGGTCCGGATAGGCGGTCAGCTGACCCTCCCCAGTGGTCGCCAGTTCCCCCTACCCTGTAGCCATGCCCCGGAAGCTACCCGCCCCCGCCCCGCTGGACGCGCTCTGGCAGGCGCCTGCCATTGTCTGGATTCTGCTCGCCGGAGAGGCGCTCGCGCTCGCGTTCGCCCTTGCGCCAGGGCTGGCGGTCGGGCGACTGGAGTACTTCGGCCTGTCTTCGCTGGCGATCCAGTGGGTGCTGATGATGACCCTGGCGTCCCTGTATGGCCTGCGGCACCGCGCACAGCGGCTGCGGCCGATGGCGATTGCGCAGCTGGCACTGGTGCTTCTGCTGGCCGCCACCGCCGCGGTCACGGAGACGATCTGGCTGTTCTTTCCCGGCTGGAGCGGCGCTGACAGCGGACACACAGTGACCACCCTGCATGCGCTCGGCATCGCCTTGGCACTCGGGTTGCTCGGCCTGGCCGCCTTCCACACCCACTGGCGCGGCCGCCTCAACGCCATCCGCGCCAAGCAGGCCGAACTCCAGTCCCTACAGGCCCGCATCCGTCCCCACTTCCTCTTCAACACCCTCAATACCGGCGCGGCGCTCGTGCACCAGCGCCCCGAGGAAGCCGAGCGCCTGCTCTTGGACCTGGCCGACCTGTTCCGCGCCGCCCTCGCCGGCCCGCGGAAGATCCCCTTGGGCGAGGAACTCAGCCTGGCCCGGCGCTACCTGGAGATCGAGCAGCTGCGCTTCGGCGACCGGCTGCAGGTGCGCTGGGATCTGCCGCGGGAAATCCCGCCCGTGCAGGTCCCGGCCCTATCGATCCAGCCGCTGGTGGAGAACGCGGTGCGCCACGGCGCCGAGCGGATGGCGCAGGCGGACATCGAGGTCGCAGTCAGCACCACTTCCGACACGGTGGTGGTACGCATCAGCAATCCGCTGCCCGCCGCGGACGCGGCCGGCAATGCGGGGCACCGGGTGGGCTTGAATGCCTCGCAGGCACGGATCGAGGCGCTGACGGGTGGGCGCGGGAGTGTCCGCACCGAGATGGGGGACGGGCGCTTCGTGGCGACGGTGCGGTTGCCGATCGGTATCGACTAGTCTGTATCCAGACCAGTTACCCGACGCGGTCGACCCGTCGCCGAACTGCGCCCGGTATCCGGCGGCAACCGGGAACGGTTGCGCCGCGCTAGGGACTCGAGCACCTGCGGCGCCAGCGATCCGGGAACGCGAGCCTTTGTCCGTGGAGGAGGTCCTGACTGCGCGCGATGAGGGGCGCAGTTGAACCGCGCGCTGGTACTGGACGCAAGTGCAGCCATTTGCTGGGCATCCCCCGGTGAGGCCGCCTCTCAGGAAGGCGTGATCGTGCTGCCCTGAGCGGCACCAGGGCAGGCGCCCGCCCCCATCAGCAGGACTCCGGGTTTACGTCGGTGCTGATCCGGGCGCGGGTCCGGAATTGCACGGCTGCGCCGCCGGCGATGTAGACGCGGATGGGTTCGCCAGGAGGCCGGAAACGCGCGCCCTCCCGGTCGAACGCCTCACGCCACCACGCGATAGCAGGGCACGTAGTCGCCGGCGATCTTCATTCGGCGCTGCTCCACGAACGCGCGCAGCAGGGCGTCCAGGGCTTCCATCATGTCCGCGTCGCCGTGGATCTCGAACGGGCCGTGCTCCTCGACCCGGCGCATGCCGTCTTCCTTGACGTTGCCGGCGACGATGCCGGAGAACGCACGGCGCAGGTCGGCCGCCAGTTCGGCAGGCTTGCGGCCGTGGTGCAGGTCCAGCCCGGCCATCGCCTCGTGGGTGGGCACGAACGGCACCTGGAATGCCATCGGGATGTTGAGCTGCCAGTTGAAGAAGAACGAGTCGCCGCTGGCCAGGCGATGGCCGCGGACGGTGTTCACCCCGGCCAGCATGCGCTGGGCGACCAGCACCGGGTCGTCGATGATGATCTCGTAGCGCGAGGCGGCTTCCTCGCCCAGGGTCAGGCGGATGAAGCGGTCGATCTGTTCGAAGTACGGCGCCGCGCTGGTCGGGCCGGTGAACACCAGCGGGAACGGGATGCCGGCGTTCTCCTCGCGCAGCAGCAGGCCGAGCATGTAGAGGATTTCCTCGGCGGTGCCGACCCCGCCGGGGAAGACGATGATGCCGTGGCCGATGCGGACGAAGGCCTCCAGGCGCTTCTCGATGTCCGGCATGATCACCAGGTGGTTGACGATCGGGTTGGGCGACTCGGCGGCGATGATGCCCGGCTCGGTCACGCCGATGTAGCGCATGCGCTGCTTGCGCTGCTTGGCGTGGGCGATGGTGGCGCCCTTCATCGGGCCCTTCATCGCGCCCGGGCCGCAGCCGGTGCAGATATCCAGCGCGCGCAGGCCCAGCTCGTAGCCGACCTCCTTGGTGTACAGGTACTCCTCGCGGTTGATCGAATGGCCGCCCCAGCAGACCACCAGGTTCGGCTCGGAAGGCTCGAGCACGCGGGAGTTGCGCAGCAGGCCGAACACCGCGTCGGTGATGCCGTCGCTGGTCTCCAGGTTGCGCTGGCCGGGCGGCGGCGGAATGTCGTCGGTCGGGTCGGGGTCGTAGCCCTCCGAGCCCAGCTCGATGGCCCGGTAGGCCAGGTCGCGCACGACGGCGGCGACCAGTTCGGCAACGCCGCGGATGATCTTGCCGTCGACGAAGGCCATCGCCGGGGCATTGAACAGGTCGATGCGCACGCCGCGGTCCTGCTGGTGGACCTGGATGTCGAAGTCCGGGTACAGCTCCTGCGCGGCGCGCGGGTCGTCGGAGGCGCTGCCGCTGGTGAGCACGGCCAACGCGCAGCGGCGCATCAGGTCGTGCATGCCGCCGGAGGCGGTGTCGGCCAGGCGCGCGACTTCCGCGCGCGAGAGGATCTCCAGCCCACCGGAGGGGTGGATGCAGGCGTCGACGGTGGGCAGGCGGGCGTTTTCGGGTTGTTCCATTCGTTCCTTCTTTGTTCTCGTCATTGTCAGCCGGACAACTCTAGCGCACGGCAGGCACCGTACGCGGGTCGCGCACGCGAAAACGGCCGGGTCGCCCCGGCCGCTTCCGTGTCGCAGGTACAGCGTGGATCAGAACTTGTAGCGGAAGGTCAGCATGGCCGACCAGCGCGAGACCGCGGTGTTGCCCTTGTCGTTGTTGTTCTCCTGGACCTGGGCGTTGTCGGTGGAACCGGTGAAGTTGTAGACGTACTTGCCGGTCTCCGGGTCGATACCCGCGTAGTTCGCCACGCGACGGGTCGCATAGAAGCCGTAGTCCTCGATCAGGCCCCAGTCCTTGTTGAGCAGGTTGCCGACATTCATGATGTCCAGCGCCAGCTCGGCCTTGTGGCCCTGCCAGAAGCCCGGGAACTCCTGGCTGATGCGCACGTCGAAGCTGTTGGTCCAGCCGGCCCGGAAGCGGTTGGCCGGGGCGACGCCGCCGCGGTAGGCCTGCAGCTCGGGTGCGCTCTCGGCCATCCAGTCGAAGAACGCCTGCTCCATCTCGGCACCGCCGGTCCACAGCACGTCGCCGGGGCCTTCCGGGACGTAGAACAGGTCGTTGGTGTTGGCACCATCACCGTTCACGTCGTTGTAGAAGATGTAGCTGTACGGACGGCCGGAGCGGCCTTCGTAGAACAGGCCGACGCGGGTCGCGTTGTCACCGAAGAAGTTGTGCTTCCACTCCAGGGTGCCGGTCACCCGGTCCTTGATCGCGTAGCGCGAGTCGTAGGCGACGTTCTCGTTGGCGTTGTAGACCAGCGTGTTGTTCCAGTTCGAGGTGTTCTGCGAGCTGGTCAGCGGGCTGACTTCCTCCGCCTGGGTGTAGGTGTAGCCCAGCGACCAGCCCCAGTTGTCGGTCATCGGCTTGCTCAGCGAGAAGGTCGCCTGCGAGCTGCGGCCCTTGCTGGTGTTGCGCAGCAGGATCACGTCGCCGATGTCACCGGGCCGGTTGGCCTTGACATCCGGGCAGAGTCCGGCAGCAACCACTTCGGTGCTGCAGTTCTGGCCGTTGATCTTGCCCGCCTCCATGCCGTAACGGCCCGCATTGGCCGGGTCGCGACCTGCTGCGTTCCAGTAGCTGTCCCGCCCGTCCATTGCGCCGGTGAAAGCCGGGTCCATGACGTCGAGGCGCTCGAAGTACAGGGCGTCGTTGACCTTGGTGAACAGCAACTCGGCCGATGCAACCAGGCCGTACCAGGGCAGCTCGTGGTCGAGGGCCAGGTTGGTCTTCCACACCGACGGCAGTCGGGTGCCCGGCTCGATGATGTCGACGTTCTGGCGCGCCGCCCCAGGGGTCAACCCGGCAGTGGACGGCGGAACGGTCGGGTCGAACGCCGGAGCGTCGTCACCCTTCAGGTCGTACTCGACGTAGTTCAGACCGGTGTTCTGGTAGGCGCCCGCGAGCCACACGTTCGGAGCCGCGCCGCCGAACAGGCCGACGCCGCCGCGCAGCTGGGTCGGACGCTCGCTGTCGAAGGTGTAGTTGAAGCCGAAGCGCGGCTGCCACAGCTCGTCGTCCACCAGCACGGTGTTGTCGTAGCCGTACAGCTCGTGGATGCGCGGGTTGTACAGGCGCTGGTCGCTGAAGTCGGGCACGTCCACGCGGACGCCGAACATCAGGTTGAGGTTGTAGTTGATCGCCCAGGTGTCCTGCAGGAAGAAGCCGGTGTTCTTGAGCGTGAACGCGGCCGGGATGTCGGCGCGGCTGCCGCCCTCGCGCGGAGCGCGCAACTGGTAACGGCTGGGGGTGCCGGCCAGGAAGCTACTGAGGTTGCTGAACTCGTACACACCGTTGAGGTTGCGGCCGTAGAAGTTCATCAACTCGTTGTCGGAGTAGTCGAAGCCGAGCTTCACGGTGTGGTCGCCCGCGTACCAGGTGCCGGCACCGAAGGCGCTGAGCTCCTTGCTCTCGACGATGTTGACGTGGGTGTTCTGCTCGGTGCCGAACAGCAGCGCGGCGTTGTTGTCGCCGAAGCCATTGATGCGGATCATCGGCAGGTCGACCGACGGCACGCGGTTGGCCGAGTAGTCCTTGTGCGAGATCTTGAACTCGGTGGAGAAGTTCTCGCTCCAGTCGGAGAACACCTCGCCCATCCAGGTCTCGTAGACCTTCGGCTGGGCATACCAGTAGTTGCTCAGCGACACGGTACCCGAGCCGATGCCCGGGAAGCGCATGACGTTCTGCTCCATCTTGTTGTAGCGCAGCGCCGCACGGTGGTTGTCGTTGATGTTCCAGTCCAGCTTGACCGCGTATTCCTCGATCTCGGTCTTGTTGTCCGGGGCGGACAGGCCACCGATGTCATAGCCCTGCGCGCTCATGAAGTCGCGCACGGTGCTGATGTCGGCATCGGTGATGTCGCCGCTGCCGTACGGGGTGCTGCCCAGCGCGACGCCCGGCGCGGAACGCTCGTACTTCTCGTAGTTGGCGAAGAAGAACAGGCGGTCCTTGACCAGCGGGCCGCCCAGGGTCATGCCGTAGGTGGTCTCGTCGTCGAAACCGTTGAAGTCGGCGCGGTCGCCTTCCAGCCGGGTGCGAACCATGTCCTTGTCGCGGTAGGTGTAGTACACCGAGCCGTGCAGTTCGTTGGTACCGGACTTGGTCACCGCGTTGACCACCGCGCCGGTGCCGCCGGAGATGGTGGTGTCGTAGTTGGCCAGGTCGATGGTGATTTCCTCGATGGCATCCATCGAGACCGGCTGGCGCTCGGTCGGCAGGTTGTTGGACTCCAGGCCGAACGGGTCGGAGGCGTTGATGCCGTCGATGCGGACCGCGTTGTAGCGGGTGTTCTGGCCACCGGCGCTGATCGCACCATCGGCCTTGCTGATCTGCGAGATGCGCGGATCCAGGCGGATGTAGTCCTGGATGTTGCGGTTGGCCGAGGGCAGCGCCTCGATCTGCTGCTGGCTGAGGTTGGTGCCGGTGCCCATCTTCTCGGCGCTGAAGATCTCCGAACCCAGCGCGGCGGCGGTGACGGAGACCGAACCCAGGGTGGTGATGTCACCGGCCAGCTGCGCGTTGACGGTGGCGACCTGGTTCAGCGGCAGGTACACGCCCTCGCGCGAGGTGGTGCCCGCGCCGGCCTTGGTGATGGTGATCTCGTACGGGCCACCCACGCGCAGGCCCCGGGCGCTGTAGCGGCCGCTGGCATCGGTCGCCACGCGGCTGACGGTGCCGGATTCGGTGTGCACGATGGTGACCTCGGCGCCGGCCACCGGCTGGCCGTCGTTCCCGACGATCTGGCCGCCGACACCGGCGGAGGTGCTCTGCGCGAAAACGGGGGCGGTAGCGAGGGCGGCGAGCAGGCCGAGGGTCAGCCTGGACATGCGGACGCGACGTTGCTGGGACATTTCGAGAAGGCCTCGGAGTGGGAAGCAGATGGGCGATGCGCGTAGCGGCGTAAGGCCGCGGGGAACGGAAAAACCGGCAGCGCGCCGGTTAACGTCAGTTTAACACCGGCACGAACGGTACGGCGATTTTGCTTCAAAACGGTGACAGGGGCAGCCCGGGCCCGCCCGGGGTCAGGCGGCCGTGGCCAGGAAGTAGCTGCGCAGGCCGTCGAGGAACATCTGCACCGAGATCGCGACCAGCAGCATGCCCATGAGCCGTTCGACCGCCGACAGCACCCGGCGGCCCAGCCACTTGTAGATCATGGTGGCCGACAGCAGGATCGCCGACGTCGCGCCCCAGGCGATGCCCAGCGCCAGGCTCCATTCCCACAGCCGGTCCGGCTCGTTGCTGCCCATCAGCATCACCGCGGCCATGCCCGAGGGGCCGGCGATCAGCGGAATGGCGAGCGGGACGATGAACGGTTCGCCGTCGGGCAGTTCGCCCATCAAGCCCTCCGGCGGCGGGAAGATCATCCGGATGCCGATCAGGAACAGCACGATGCCGCCGGCGATCGACACCGCGTCCTGGCGCAGGTGCATGACCTCCAGCGCGTACTTGCCGCCCCACAGGAAGGCCATCAGCACGAACAGGGCGATCAGCAATTCGCGCACCAGCACCTTGCGCTGGCGCTCCGGCGGCAGGGTCCGCAGCAGGCCCAGGAAGATCGGGATGTTGCCCAGCGGGTCGAGGATCAGGAACAGCAGCAGCGCGGCGGAGACGATCGTCATGGCGTGGCCGTCTCCGCGAGCGGCAGCGGATGGAACGGTGCCCAGACCCGGCCACGATGGGCGGTGCCGGCGGGCGACAACAGGGTGACGCAGGCCTCGGCGGCCCGCCCCGGATCCACGGCACGGGTGTCGTGCTGGTCGACATAGGCACGGGCGCGCAGGCCGGTGCGCATCGGCCCGGGCTGCAGCCCACTGACCCGCACGCTGGAATTGGCGGTCTCGGCCTGGAGCATCCCCACCAGCGCGTGCTGGGCGTGCTGGGCCAGGCCATAGCCGCCCCAGTACGCCTTGCCCACCCGCTCGAGGTCATCGACCACGAACACCAGCGCCGCGTCCGGCGCGGCCGACAACAGCGGCAGGCAGGCCTGGCTCAGCCACGCGCGGGCGGTGAGGTTGACGTGGACCGCGCGGGCGAACGCGGCCGGATCGGTGTGCAGCAGTGGCGTCAGGCCGGGGAAATCGGCCGCGCAGTGGAGCACGCCATCCAGCCGCCCCAGTTCCTGCCCGATGCGCGTCGCCAGTTCCGCGTGGTCGTCGGGCGTGGCGCCCTCCAGGTCCATCGGATAGAGCAGCGGCGCCGGGCCGCTGGCGGCGATCGTGTCGTAAAGGCGGTTCAGGCGCGGCAGCTTGCGCCCGAGCAGGACCACCGTCGCACCGGCCGCGGCGCAGGCGCGCGCCGCCGCCGAACCGAATCCACCCGCCGCCCCGGTGACCAGGACGACCCGGCCGGCCAGCGCGCCGGACGTCGAACCCAGCGCTTCGCTCATGGCTGCTCCGCCTCGCTGAGCATCCGCGCCAGCTCACCGGACTCGGCCAGCTCCGCGGTGACCTCGCTGCCGCCGATCAGCTCGCCATGCAAGAACAGCTGCGGGAAGGTCGGCCAGTTGGAGAAGCGCGCCAGGTTGGCACGGATCTCCGGCTCCTCGAGCACGTTGACCACGTGCACGTCCCTGGCGCCCGCGCCCTGCAGCGCCTTGACCGCGCGGGACGAGAAGCCGCACATCGGGTACTGCGCGGTGCCCTTCATGAACAGCACCACGGGGTGGCTGTCGACCAGGGCCTGGATCCGTTCCAGGACGGACATGGCGTCTCCTCCAGTGGGTGCCGGCGACCGCCGGCCAAGTCGGCCGGGACCGCTACAATGGACAATTGTATTCTTGACCACGCCACCGGCGCGACAGCCGTCCACCGGTGTCCCTCCCCGCAGTGACGCAAGGAGTCTGAAATGGCCTTTGAACTTCCCCCGCTTCCGTACGACCGCGCCGCCCTCGAGCCGCACATCTCGGCCGAGACCCTCGACTACCACCACGGCAAGCACCACAAGGCCTACGTCGACAACCTCAACAAGATGGTCGAGGGCACCGAGTTCGCCGGCATGGACCTGGTCGAGGTGGTCCGCAAGTCGCAGGGCGGCATCTTCAACAACGCCGCCCAGACCTGGAACCACACCTTCTTCTGGAACTGCATGTCGCCCAACGGCGGCGGCCAGCCGACCGGTGCGCTGGCGGAGGCCATCAACAAGGCGTTCGGCGATTTCGAGACCTTCAAGCAGCAGTTCACCGACACCGCCATCAAGACCTTCGGCTCCGGCTGGGCCTGGCTGGTGCAGCGCCCCGACGGCGCGCTGGCGCTGGTGAGCACCTCCAACGCCAACACCCCGCTGACCAGCGAGGACACCCCGCTGCTGACCTGCGATGTATGGGAGCACGCCTATTACATCGACTACCGCAATGCCCGACCGAAGTTCGTAGAGGCGTTCTGGAACGTGGTCAATTGGGATTTCGTTGCCTCGAACGTGAAGTAAGGCGAGAAACGAGTGAAAAGGAGTGAGAAACGAGTAAAAGCAGGAGCAGGAGCGAAACGCGGCGGGCTGTTTGCCTTTGCCGTTACTCGTTTCTCACTCCTCTTCACTCGTTTCTCGCTCTTCCTGCTCGTTTCTCAGCTCTTCAGCTCCCCCAGCACCGGCGCGACCTGGTCGCGCCGGTCCAGTGCCGCGCCCACGGCCTCCAGGGCCGCGGCCAGTTCGGCGGGCGAATCGGCGCGCAGGGTCGCATGGCCGACCTTGCGTCCCTCGCGCGGGGACTTGCCGTAGTCGTGCCAGTGGCCGCCGGGCTGTGACAGCACCGGGCCGGGATCGGGCATTGCGCCCAGCCAGTTGAGCATGCAGGCGTGGCCGCGGGTCGCGGTCGATCCCAGGGGCAGGCCCATCACCGCGCGCACGTGGTTTTCGAACTGGCTGGTTTCCGCGCCCTCGACGGTCCAGTGGCCGGAGTTGTGCACCCGTGGGGCGATCTCGTTGGCCAGCAGTCGCCCGTCGCGGCAGAACAGCTCCAGGGCGAACACACCGACGTAGTCCAGGGCCTCGGCGATGCGACGCGCATAGCGGACCGCCTCGGCCTCGATTTCCGGATCCACGCCGGCCGGCGCCAGGCTCGCCGACAGCACGCCGTCGACATGCCAGTTGCGGGTCGGCGCCCAGCTGCGGAATGCGCCATCGCGGCCGCGGACGGCGATCACCGACAGCTCGAAGTCGAAGGGCACGAAGCCTTCCAGGATCAGCCCGGTCCGCCCGGCCTGCGGCCCCAGCGCGTCCCAGGCCGCGTCCACGGCGGCGCCGCCCATCTCCGGGCGGAGCCGGAACTGGCCCTTGCCGTCATAGCCCAGGCGGCGGGTCTTGAGGATCGACGGAATCCCGATGTCCGCCACCGCCGCGGCGAGCGCCTCCCGGCTGCCGATGTCGGCGAAGGCCGGCACCGGGATGTCGAGTTCGCGGAACAGGGTCTTCTCCGCCAGCCGGTCCTGGGCGGTGGCCAGCGCGTCCGGGCCGGGGTGGACGACGATGTGCCGGCGCAACCAGTCACCGGAAGTGGCGGGGACGTTCTCGAAATCGAAGGTGGCCACGTCCACCCGGGCGGCGAAACGCGCGAGCGCCGCCTGCTCGTCAAAGCCGCCCGCCAGCAGCGGCGCGACCTGGCCGGCGCAGGCCCCGGGGGACGGGTCCAGCACCACCACCGGCACGCCCAGCGGCGCGGCGGCCAGCGCCATCATCCGCGCCAGTTGCCCTCCCCCGAGGATGCCCAGGCGGCTCATGCGCGCGGGTCGTCGTTTCCAGCGACCTCGGCCGTCTGGCGGGCGCGGAAGGCATCCAGCGCGTTGGCGACCTGCGGATGGTCGGCGGCCAGGATCGAAGCGGCGAACAAGGCCGCGTTGGCGGCGCCGGCATCGCCGATGGCGAAGGTCGCCACCGGCACCCCGGCCGGCATCTGGACGATCGACAGCAGCGAATCCAGGCCGTTGAGCGCCCGGCTTTTCACCGGCACGCCGAGCACCGGCAGGGCGGTCTTGGACGCAAGCATGCCGGGCAGGTGCGCGGCCCCGCCGGCGCCGGCGATGATCGCCCTTAGCCCACGGCCGGCAGCGCCGGCGGCGTACTCGAACAGCACGTCGGGCGTCCGGTGCGCGGACACCACCCGGACCTCGTGCGCGATTCCCAGCGCCTCCAACCGGGCGGTGGCGTGCTGCATCGTGTCCCAGTCCGACCTGGAACCCATCACGACGCCGACCAGCGGCGCCTGCACGGCTTCTGTCATGGCTGCTGCCTGCGGCAAAACGGTATTCTACCGGTCTTCCGCCGGTGCCGAGGACTCCATGGATCGCAAGCTGCTCGACCTGCTCGTATGTCCTGCCACGCGGCAGCCGCTGGGCCTGCTGGAGGGCCGCGGGCTGCGGGCGCTCAACGAGGCCATCGCCGCCGGCAGCGTCCGGCGCGAGGGCGGCGAGCCCCAGCACGGCGCGCTGCGCGAAGCCCTGGTCACCCGTGACCGCAAGCGCGTGTACCGCATCGATGACGGCATCCCGGTGCTGCTGGCCGAGGAAGCCATCACCACCGCCGGCGTCGACGCCTTCCCGGCGGCATGAGCATGCCGGACGGAGCGCTCGTGCCGCCGCTTGAGGCCGTGCGCCGTGACGTGGCGGCGGCCTTGGCCGAGGATGTCGGCAGCGGCGATGCCACCGCCGTGCTGCTCCCCGACACCGCCGACCGGGCCTACCTGCTGTGCAAGGAGGACGCGGTGGTCTGCGGCCGGCCGTGGTTCGACGCCTGCCACCAAGCGCTGGACCCGTCGGTGCGGATCGATTGGCACGTCGCCGAGGGCGACCGGGTGGTCGCGGGCACCGTGCTGGCCACGTTGCAGGGCCGCTCGCGCAGCCTGGTCACCGCCGAGCGCACCTCGTTGAACTTCATGCAGACCCTGTCGGGCACCGCGACCACGACCGCGGAGCACGTCGCCGCGGTCGCCGGGAGCGGCACCCGGATCCTGGACACCCGCAAGACCCTGCCGGGCCTGCGCCAGGCGCAGAAGTACGCGGTGCGCGTCGGCGGCGGCTGCAACCACCGCCTCGGCCTGTACGACGCGGTGATGCTCAAGGAAAACCACGTGCGCGCCGCCGGCTCGCTCACCGCAGCGGTCGAGGCCGCGCGCGCCGGTGCCCCGGGGCTGCCGCTGATCGTGGAGGTCGAGGACCTGGCCGAACTGCGCGAGGCGCTGGACGCGGGCTGCGACCGGATCCTGGTCGACGACTTCGACCCGGCGACCCGCCGCGAGGCGGTGCGCATCACCGCCGCCCACCCGCGGCCGGTCCCGCTGGAGGTGTCCGGCGGGGTCGAGTTCGAGGGCCTGCGGGCGATCGCCGCCGATGGCGTGGACTTCATCTCGGTCGGCGCATTGACCAAGCACCTGCACGCCATCGACCTGTCGCTGAAGCTCGGCGCGCCGCCGGCCTGATGCCATGCCGACCCTGGTCCTGATGATGATCGTCGGCGGCGCCGCCTTTGGATTCTGGAGCGCCGGCCGGGCTGCTGCCGAGCGGGCCACTGAAATGGGCCGCGACGCCTGCCGTGACGCGGGGGTCCAGCTGCTGGACCAGTCGGTGCACCTGCTCGGGCTGCGGCCCTGCCGGCTGGACGATGGCTGGCTGGGCTGGGAGCGGACCTTCCGCTTCGACTACTCGCGCGATGGCGAGGACCGGCACTCGGGACGGCTGGTGCTGCGCGGCGACCGGTTGGTTTCGTTCACCGGGCCGATAGCCCCGCAACTGCCCGGGTAATCGCTGGCCGGCAACGGCCGCCGGGCGAACGCTACTTGACCACCCGCAGGTGGCCGCCGCGGCGTGGGCCGGGGCTGTCCGGGCCGTCATCGTCGCCGCCGTCCTCCGGGCCCGCCGCGCCAGGCGTGCCGGGCGTCTCCGCGCCGGCGCCCGCATCGGGCACCGCGCTCAGCCCCGGGCGTGCGGCCGGCGATGGGTCGGCATCGAGCTCCTGCCCGGTCCCGCCGGGCTCGTCGGGCAGGGCCATGCCCTGCCCGGTCTCGCGCGCATAGATCGCCAGCACCGCACCGACCGGCACCCGCACGCCCTGGCTGACGCCGCCGAAGCGGGCACTGAAGCTGATCAGCTCGTTGTCCATCTGCAGCCCGGCCACCGCCCGGGCGGCGATGTTGAGCACGACGCGGCCGTCCTGCACCGCGCCCGGCGGAACCTGGACCCCGGGCCGGGTCGCGTCGACCAGCAGGTGCGGGGTCATGTCGTTGTCGGCGATCCATTCATACAGCGCCCGCAACAGGTACGGACGGTGGCTGGTCATCGCCGGGACGGTATCGGTCATTCGCGGTTCCGGTCAGGGCAGCGTGCGCAGGCGGCGTTCCTGCTCGGTCAGGCTGCGGGCGAAACCGGGGTTGCGGAAGATCCGGTTCCCATAGTCCTCGATCACCTTGGCCCCGTCGCGCGGCAGCGACACGCCCAGCGCGTCCAGCCGCCAGATGATCGGGGCCATGGCGCAGTCGGCCAGGCTCATCTCCGGATTGAGGAAGAACTTGTAGGCCTTGAACAGCGGCACCGAGGCGGTCAGCAGTTCCTTCAGGCGCTTGCGGCCGGCATCGGCCTGGGCCTTGGTGCCCAGCTGGATGGCCTGCACCTGCGGCACCCAGTCGTGCTCCAGGCGCAGCATGCCAAGGCGCAGGCGCGCCCGTGACAGCGGATCGATCGGCATCAACGGGGGGTGCGGGTAGCGCTCGTCGATGTACTCGCTGACCACGCTGGCCGCGTACAGCACCAGGTCGCGCTCGACCAGGGTCGGCACCGAGTGGTACGGATTCAGGTCGATCAGGTCCTCGGGCGGATCGCGCGGGTCGACCGGGATCAGGTCGTAGGTGACGCCCTTGGCGGCCAGTACCAGCCGGACGCGGTGGCACAGCACGCAATCGGTGGAGGAGAACAGGGTAAGAGCGTTACGCAAACGTTGGCTGGCTGCCATTTCGACCTCTCTCCGGCGCCCGGGTCCGCCGGACGCAAAAACGCCGCCCACCCCACGTGGACGGTCGCCGCGGCCCTGGCCGCCGCCTGCCCACCGCCCTCCCCGGCGGCGCCGGCCGTCCGTGGCGAGGGCCCGGCAACAGGCTGCCGGGCCCTGCTCACGCGCCGGTGGACTGCGTTACTTCACGTCCCGCCAGTACTCCTTGTTCAGCAGCCAGGCAAGGAACGTGAATACCGCCAGGAACAGGATCACCCACACACCGATGCCTTCGCGCTTGAGCGCGACCGGCTCGCCGGCGTACTCGAGGAACGCGGTGATGTCGCGCACCGCCTGGTCGAATGCCGCCGGCTCCATCGACCCGGGCTGGGCGACGGTCAGGCCGACCACCGGGCGCTCGCCGGTCGTCGCGTCCGGAGCGCCGTACTCGGCGTGCTGCAGCCCCTGCAGCGACCACAGCACGTTGGGCATGGAGACATTCGGATACAGCTTGTTGTTCCAGCCCAGCGCGGCGCTGTCGTCCAGGTAGAACGACTTCAGGTAGGTATAGAGCCAGTCGGTGCCCCGCACGCGCGAGATCAGCGACAGGTCCGGCGGAGCCTTGCCGAACCAGTCCGCCGCGGCGTCCTGGGGCATCGCGTTGATGATGTGGTCGCCGAAGGCGGCGCCGGTGAAGTTGAGGTTCTCCATCACCTGCTCCTCGGTCAGGCCGAGGTCCGTGGCCAGGCGCGAGTAGCGCAGGTGCTCGAGCGAGTGGCAGCCGGCACAGTAGTTCATGTACAGCCTGGCACCGCGCTGCAGCGAACCACGGTCGCTCAGGTCGGTCCCCGCCTGTTGCAGGTCCCCGCCGGCGGCCGCCAGGGCCGAGGCGGACAGCAGCAGGCCGGCGGCGACGACCGCGACCCGGGCGAGCACGCCGTTGCGGATGCGGAAGAGTGTCTTAGTCATGCGTGGTCACCCGTTCCGGCAACGGCTTGGTTTTGTCGAGCTTCGTCCAGATCGGCATCGTCAGGAAGATCAGGAAGTACACGGCGGTGAGGACCCGGCCGACGATGGTCTCCACCGGGTCGGTGCCCGGGCCGGCGCCGATCTTGCCCAGCCAGATGAAGCTGACCGCCAGCAGGGCCAGCATCGCCTTGGTGATCCAGCCGCGGTAGCGGTGCGACTTCACCGGGCTGCGGTCCAGCCACGGGATGAGGAACAGGATGGCGATCGCGCCGAACATCACCATTACGCCGCCGAGCTTGTCGGGGACCACGCGGAGCATCGCGTAGAACGGCGTGTAGTACCACACCGGCTTGATGTGCTCCGGGGTCACCAGACGGTTGGCCTCGGTGAAGTTGTCGTGCTCCAGGAACCAGCCACCCAGCGCCGGCGTGAAGAAGATGATGAACGCGGCGATCATCAGGAAGAAGCCGATGCCCACCAGGTCATGCACGGTGTAGTACGGGTGGAACGGGATGCCGTCGGCCGGTGCGTCCGGCGACCAGCGGTTGCCCTTGGGGCCCTTCTTGATCTCGATGCCGTCCGGGTTGTTGGAGCCGACCTCGTGCAGCGCGCCGATGTGCAGCACGACCAGCAGCAGCAGCACCAGCGGCAGGGCGATCACGTGCAGGGCGAAGAACCGGCCCAGGGTGGCATCGGACGGCAGGTAGTCGCCCATGATCCACTCGGTCAGCCCGTTGCCGATCACCGGCACGGCGCCGAACAGCGAGATGATCACCTTCGCGCCCCAGAACGACATCTGGCCCCACGGCAGCACGTAGCCCATGAAGGCCTCGGCCATCAGCACCAGGTAGATCAGCATGCCGATGATCCACACCAGTTCGCGCGGCTTCTTGTACGAGCCGTACATCAGGCCGCGGAACATGTGGATGTAGACCACGATGAAGAACAGCGAGGCACCGGTGGAGTGCATGTAGCGGATCAGCCAGCCCCACTCCACGTCGCGCATGATGTACTCGACCGAGGCGAAGGCCTCGGCGGCGCTGGGCTTGTAGTGCATGGTCAGGAAGATCCCGGTCAGGATCTGGTTGACCAGCACCACCATCGCCAGGACGCCGAAGTAGTACCAGACGTTGAAGTTCTTCGGCGCGTAGTACTCGGACATGTGCTTGCGGTACACCGGCATCATGCCCGGCGCGCGCGCGTTGACCCAGTCCCAGGCGCCGGTTGCGCTGCGGGTGATGAAGTTCGCCATGGCTTACGCGGCCCCCTGCGGATCGACGCCGATGACGAGGGTGTTGTCATCGGTGTAGTGGTGCGGCGGCACGACCAGGTTGGTCGGGGCCGGCACGCCCTCGTAGACACGCCCGGACATGTCGAACTTGGACTTGTGGCAGGGGCAGAAATAGCCGCCCTTCCAGTTCGCGTCGAACGGCTCGGGGCGGATCTCGGCCTTCATCTCCGGCGAGCAGCCCAGGTGGGTGCACAGCCCGACCAGCACCGAGACCTCCGGCTTGATCGAGCGCATGTGGACGTCGCCCTGGAGCACGTACTCCGGCTGCTGGTCGGGGTTCTCCGACATCGGGTCGCGCAGGTGGTCGTCCAGCGTCGGCAGTGCCTCGAGCACGGCCGGCGAGCGGCGCACGATCCAGATCGGCTGGCCGCGCCACTCGTTGACCAGGCGCTGCCCGACCTCGAGCGCGCTGATGTCCACGGTGATCGGCGCGCCGGCCTGCTTGGCCCGTTCGCTCGGATTCCAGGACTTGATGAACGGGACCGCGGCGATACCCGCGCCCACGGCGCCGACCACCGCGGTGGTGGCAGTCAGGAACCGCCGCCGCCCGGTGTTGACGGGCTCGTATTGAGGATCAGTGACCCCTTGGTTGGCCATCCGGCACTCCGCAGAACATCTGAAATGGGAATCCGCCGGGCTGCCCTGCCATGGAGCTGGTGGGGCGGCCCATAAAGACGCGCCAGTGTAACGGAAGCCTTAACAAGCCGACAATCCGCCTCAACCCGCGGTGATGGCATCGCGGTAGCGCTCGGCCAGCAGCCCGACCCGCTGCACGTAGCGCTGGGTCTCGCTGAACGGGGGGACGCCGTCGTACTTGTCGACATTGCCCTCGCCGGCGTTGTAACCGGCGGCGGCCAGCGTCAGGTTGCCGTTGAAGCGCTTGAGCAGCCAGGCCAGGTATTCCACCCCGCCGTGGATGTTCTGTCCCGCGTCGAAGGGATTGTCGACGCCGAAGCGCCGGGCGGTGGCGGGCATCAGCTGCATCAGGCCCTGGGCGCCGACCCGCGACAGCGCATTGGGATTGAAGGCCGACTCGGCATGGATGATGGCGCGCACCACCGCCTCGTCGACCCCGTACTTGCGGGCCGCCGCGGCGATCTCCGCACTGTAGGCGGTGGTGTTCAGGCGCACCGTGCCGAAGTCCGGGCCCGACGCGGCACAGGCATAGCAGGTCTCGAGGAAGCTGTAGCGGATGGTGCGCACCTGCCCGGCCGCGCCCTTCGGCGGCGGCGCGCTGGTGTAGTGGCGCACGCCGTCCTTGATGTAGGAGTAAACCTGCCCTTGGACCAGCCGGGTACCGGAGCCGGACTTCGCCCCCGACGGCGGGGCGGCATTGGTCATCTGCGCGCCCGGCACCGCCTCGGCCGAGCTCGATACCGTGGCCGCCGTGGAGGCCGCGGCCGGTGCCGGCGCAGGCGTGCGCGCGGGCGCCGGGGTCGACTTGTAATGGCTCACCGCGGTGCACTTGGCACCGGCCACCTTCTTGTTGACGTAGCTGATCGCCCCGTCGGGGCCGTCGCAACGCCAGATCGTACCGGCGGCCGCGGGCATCGCCGGCAGCAGGCAAGCAAGAACCAGCAGAGCGGTGACCCCTCCCCTCATGCCTCCGAGTCTGCCAACCCGCCCCGTAGGGCGCAATAGCCGCCCACCGGGTGGCGTATTGCGCCGGAATGGCGGACAACGGCGATAGAATGCGTGCCCCCTCCGGCGCGGATTGACCGCCGCCTTCCCGGACCTGCCATGACCGACACCCTTCTCGCACCCACACCCGCACCCGTTACCGGCACCGCGCCCGCCGCGCCGCGCGGCAAGCTGTTCATCCAGACCCACGGCTGCCAGATGAACGAGTACGACTCGGCCCGCATGGCCGACGTGCTCGCCGCCGCCGAGGGCCTGGAACTGACCGACAAGGCCGAGGAGGCCGACGTCATCCTGGTCAACACCTGCTCGATCCGCGAAAAGGCCCAGGAGAAGGTATTCAGCCAGCTTGGCCGCTGGAAGTCGCTGAAAAACGGCGACCGGCCGGTGCTGATCGGGGTCGGGGGCTGCGTCGCCAGCCAGGAGGGGGAGGCGATCGTCAGGCGCGCCCCGCACGTGGACCTGGTGTTCGGGCCGCAGACCCTGCACCGGCTGCCGGAGCTGATCCGCGGCCGCCGCGAGACGGGGTTGCCGCAGGTGGACATCAGCTTTCCCGAGATCGAGAAGTTCGACCGCCTGCCCGAGCCGCGCGCGGAGGGGCCGAGTGCGTTCGTGTCGATCATGGAAGGCTGCTCCAAGTACTGCAGCTTCTGCGTGGTGCCCTACACCCGCGGCGAGGAGATCAGCCGGCCGTTCGAGGACGTGCTGGTCGAGGTCGCCCGGCTGGCCGCCGCCGGCGTGCGCGAGGTCAACCTGCTGGGCCAGAACGTCAACGCCTACCGCGGCCCGATGGTGGACGAGGACGGCAACGACGCCGCGTGCGAGGGCCTTGGCCCGAGCGAAGAGCTCCATGCCGACCTCGGACTGCTGATCCGCGCCGTGGCGCAGGTCGAGGGCATCGACCGGATCCGCTTCACCACCTCGCACCCGCTGGAGTTCTCCGACTCGCTGGTGGAGGCCTACCGCGACGTGCCGGAACTGGCCAACTACCTGCACCTGCCGGTGCAGTCGGGCTCGGACCGGGTGCTCAGCGCGATGAAGCGCGGCTACACGGCGCTGGAGTTCAAGCAGAAGGTGCGCAAGCTGCGCGCGGTGCGCCCGGACATCTCGATCAGTTCGGATTTCATCGTCGGCTTCCCCGGCGAGACCGAGGCCGATTTCGACAAGACCATGAAGCTGATCGGGGACGTCGGCTTCGACCAGAGCTTCTCCTTCATCTACTCCCGGCGTCCCGGTACCCCGGCCGCCGACCTGGAGGACAGCACCAGCGCCGAAGAGAAGCACGCCCGGCTGTCGCGGCTGCAGGCGGCGATCAACGACAACGCGCGCCGGATCTCCGAGGCGATGGTCGGCAGCGTGCAGAAGGTGCTGGTCGAGGGTCCGTCCAGGAAGGACCCGAACGAGTTGACCGGCAAGACCGAGAACATGCGTTCGGTGAACTTCCCCGGCCACCCGCGGCTGGTCGGCCAGTTCGTGGACGTGGAGATCACCCGGGCGATGGCCAATTCCCTGCGCGGGCGGGTGCGGGTGGGTTAGGGGCGCAGGCGGCGCCCGGGACGCCCGTGATCACGGCGCCGCCTTCCGGTACACCGTCTCGCCGTCGACCCAGGTCGACAGCACCGTCAGCTCGCGCAATCCCGCCGGGTCGATCGCCAGCGGGTCCTCGGCCAGCAGCACGAAGTCGGCGCGCTTGCCCGCCGCCAGGCTGCCGACCTCGTCCTCGGCGAAACCGGCCCAGGCGGCGTCCAGGGTGAAGCCGCGCAGGGCCTCGAAGGCGGTCAGCTTCTCCTGCGGGTGCCAGCCGCCGGCCGGCAGCCCCCGTGCGTCGGTGCGGGTCACCGCGGAATACAGGCCCAGCCGCGGGTCCACCGACTCCACCGGGAAATCCGAACCCAGGGCCAGCCGCGCCCCACTGTCACGCAGCCGGCGCCAGGCATAGGCGCCCAGCACGCGCTCGGGCCCGATGCGGTCCTCGGCCCAGGGCATGTCGCTGGTGGCATGGGTGGGTTGCATGGAGGCGATCACGCCCAGTTCGGCCAGCCGCGGCAGGTCGTGCGGCTCGAGGATCTGGGCGTGCTCGATCCGCCAGCGCAGTGCCTCCCCATCCTTGCCGAGCGCACCGGCATAGGCATCGAGCACTTCCCGGTTGCCGCGGTCGCCGATGGCGTGGGTGGCGACCTGCACGCCGCAGCCGCGGGCGCGCTGCACCACCTCGCCCAGTTCGTCCGGCGAAATCAGCATCAGCCCGCGGTTGCCGTGCTCGTCGCTGTAGTCCTCCAGCAGCGCGGCACCGCGACTGCCGAGCGCGCCGTCGACGAACAGCTTCACCGTGCGCATTTCCAGGCGCCCGCCGGCGTGCGCGTACAGGCCGGTCCGGCACAGCTCGGCCAGCGCCGCCGAATCGCCGTCGGCCATGGCGTAGACCCGCAGCGGCATCTTCCCGGCATCGGCCAGGGCACGGTAGGCGTCGAGCTCGCGCAGCGACACCCCGGCATCGTGCACCCCGGTCAGGCCATGGGCGACCGCCGACTGCATGCCCAGCTCCAGCGCACGGCGGGTGAGGCCGGCGTCGGCAGGCGGCATCACCGCGTCCACCAGGGACATGGCGGCGTCGATGAAGATGCCGGTTGGCTGGCCCCGGTCGTCGCGCATGATGCGCCCGCCCTCGGGTTGCCAGTCGCCATCCAGTTCGCGCTCGACCAGCGCCATCGCCGCCGAGTTGGCCCAGCCGGCGTGGCCGTCGACCCGCCGCAGCCACACCGGGCGATCCGGGAACAGTGCATCCAGGTCCGCGGCAGTGGGGAACTGCTGGCCGGGCCAGGTGTTCTGGTCCCAGCCACGGCCGAGCAGCCAGCCGTCCGGCTGTTCCCGCGCGAACGCCTCCAACCGCTGCAGCGCGTCCGCCAGGCTTGCCGCGCCCGCCAGCCGGGCCTGCATCTGCTCGAAGCCGAGCCCGGCGACATGCCCGTGCGCGTCGATCAGCCCCGGGACCACGGTCGCCTGTCCGGCATCGACCTCCCGCGCCCGCGGATACCGCGCCCGCAGTTCCTCCGGCGTACCCACCGCCAGGATCCGCCCGTCCTCCCAGGCCATCGCCGTGGTCCGCGGCTGCGCGGGGTCCAGGGTGTGGATCCGTCCGGCGGTCAGCACGGTGACCCCGGCCAGTCCCGGGCCCGCGACCGCCAGCAAACCCGCGACCAGCGCCGCGCACACTCCGTTCCGGCCCTTGGCCATGCCCCACCCCATTGACGTTGCGTAGACGGCAACTTTGCGAAATGGGCCGGCCCGGCGCAAGCTGCCGGTTCCTGCCCGCCCCTTCCTCCACGCCCGCCCCATGCCTGCACGCACCACTTCAGAATTCGCCCTCGATCCCTCCGACACCGAGCGGCTGGCCAATCTCAACGGCCCGTTCGACGCCCACCTGCGGATGATCGAGCTCCGCAGCGGGGTCGAAGTCGCCAATCGCGGCAACGTCTACCGGCTCACCGGACCGCGGGCGGCCGTGGCACGGATCGAGCGGATGCTGCGCGGGCTGTGGGAGGACGCCGCCGGCCAGGCGCTCGACGAACCCGCCGTGCACCTCGCGCTGGCCGAGGCCGAGGCCTCGAAGCTGGTCAACGACGACATCGAACCGCAGGAAGTCGCGATCAAGGTCAAGCGCGGCACGATCCGCGGCCGCGGCTCCAACCAGGCCCGCTACCTGCATTCGATCGCCACCCACGACATCAACTTCGGCGTCGGCCCGGCGGGGACCGGCAAGACCTTCCTGGCGGTCGCCAGCGCGGTGGAGGCGCTCAACCAGTCGCGGGTGCAGCGGCTGGTGCTGGTGCGCCCGGCGGTGGAGGCCGGCGAGAAGCTCGGCTTCCTGCCCGGCGACCTGAGCCAGAAGGTCGACCCCTACCTGCGGCCGCTGTACGACGCGCTCTACGAGATGCTCGGCGTGGAGACGGTGCTCAAGCTGCTGGAGAAGAACGTCATCGAGGTCGCCCCGCTGGCCTACATGCGCGGGCGCACCCTCAACGACGCCTACGTGATCCTGGACGAGGCGCAGAACACCACCATCGAGCAGATGAAGATGTTCCTGACCCGGATCGGCTACGGCAGCACCGCGGTGGTCACCGGCGACCTGACCCAGGTCGACCTGCCCAAGCACCAGAAGTCCGGCCTCAAGGACGCATTGGAGGTCCTGCGCGACGTGGAGGGCGTGGGCTTCACCTTCTTCGAGGCCAGGGACGTGGTGCGCCATCCGCTGGTCGCCCGGATCGTCGATGCCTATGAGGCGCGCGACGACCGCGAATCGCCATGACCCGCGGCCCCGTGGCACTCGATGTCGGCGTCAGCTATGGCCTCCCCCGCGCCGGGATCCCCGCCGCCGGCAGTTTCCGCACCTGGGTGGCGGCCGCCCTGCACGGGCGCATCCGCGAGGCGGACCTGGCGATCCGGCTGGTCGACGAGGCCGAAGGCCGCGCGCTCAACCGCCACTACCGCGGCAAGGACTACGCCACCAACGTGCTCAGCTTCCCGGCCGACCTGCCCGAGGGCGTCAAGCTGCCGCTGCTGGGCGACCTGGTGATCTGCGCCCCGGTGGTTGCCCGCGAGGCGGCCGAGCAGGCCAAGCCGCCGCGCGCGCACTACGCCCACCTGACCGTCCATGGCGTGCTGCACCTGCTGGGCTGGGACCACGAGGACGACGTGGAGGCCGAAGCGATGGAGCAGCTCGAGCGCGAGATCCTCGCCGGGCTGGGGATCGAGGACCCGTACCGGGAGGCATGAACAGGCCGTGCCGCGGGACTCCGGCGTGCGATAGACTCGCCGCAAGCCCCGTTCCCTGGGCGTCCGCACACACCTGAATCTGATGTCCGAGGACGACAGTAGTCACCCCCCGCCTACAAACGGCGCCCCCGAGCGCCTGCAGGACAAGCGCCGCAGCTGGTTCGACCGGATCAGTTCCGCGCTTTCGGGTGAACCTTCCAACCGCGAGGACCTGGTCGAGCTGCTGCGCGATGCGCAGGCCGACGGGCTGATCGAGGCCGACACACTGACCATGATGGAGGGCGCGATCGCGGTCTCCGACCTGAGCGTGGGCGATGTGATGATCCCGCGCTCGCAGATGGTCATGCTCCCGGCCGAGGCGCCGATGGACGAGCTGCTCGCGCTGGTGGTGGAGTCCGGGCACTCGCGGTTCCCGGTGCATGGCGACGACAAGGACCAGATCATCGGCATCCTGCTGGCCAAGGACCTGCTGCGCCGCTTCGCCAACGGCGGCGGGCGGCTGGACCTGCACGCCCTGCTCCGCCCGGCGGTGCTGATCCCGGAATCCAAGCGCCTGGACGTGCTGCTGCGCGAGTTCCGCCAGTCGCGCAACCACATGGCGATCGTGGTCGACGAGTACGGCGGGGTGGCCGGTCTGCTGACCATCGAGGACGTGCTGGAGCAGATCGTCGGCGAGATCGACGACGAGCACGACGATGCCGAGGACCCCAATGCGATGATCGCCGCCCAGGCCGACGGCCAGTTCGTGGTCGACGCGCTGACCCCGATCGAGGACTTCAACGAACGCTTCCGCGCCGACTTCGACGACGACGAGTACGACACCATCGGCGGCCTGGTCACCGGGGCCATCGGCCACCTGCCCGAGGCCGGCGAGCAACTGACCCTGTCGCGCTTCGTGTTCCGGGTCGCCAGCGCCGATGCCCGGCGGGTGCACGCTTTCCACGTCAGCGTGCTCGGCGATGGCTGAGCCGGCGGCCGCGCGCCGGGTGCGCGCGCCCTGGCTGCGGCGGGGCCTGTTGCTGGCACTCGCGCTGCTGCTGGCCGCCTGGCTGCCGGCCGCGCTCGCCGCCCCGCGCATCGCGGTGCTGACCATGCAGCCGGGCGAGATCTTCTTCGAGCGCTTCGGCCACAACGCGATCGTGGTCGCCGACCCCGCCAGCGGCGAGGCGACCTCCTACAACTTCGGCTACTTCGACCCCAGCGAGGACGGCTTCATCGCCGGCTTCATCCGCGGCGACATGCAGTACCAGCTGGTGGCCCTGCCGCTGGAACAGGACCTCGCCTACTACCGCGAGGTCGGCCGCGGGGTCGACATCCAGTGGCTGGACCTGGCGCCCGATGTCGCATCCGGCCTGGCGGCGCAGCTGGCCTGGAACGCCCGGCCGGAAAACGCCCGCTACGGCTACGACTACTTCCTCGACAACTGCTCGACCCGCGTGCGCGACGCGCTGGACACCGCCCTGGGCGGCACCCTGCGCTCACGCATGGCCGGCTCGCGCGGCAGCACCTACCGCAGCGAGGCGACCCGGCTGGCGCGGCCGGCGCCGTGGATGTGGCTGGGCTTCGACCTCGGCCTGGGGCCGGCATCGGACCGGCCGCTGTCGCTGTGGGACGAGGCCTTCGTGCCGATGCGCCTGCAGTCCGAACTGCGCCGGACAAAGACCGCCGACGGCCGGCCACTGGTGCTGCACGAGGAGCGCATCCTGCCGCACCTTCTGCCTGCCGAACCCGCGGAGCAACCGCGCCGCAGCTGGCCCTGGCTGCTTGCCGGCCTGGCCGTGGCCGCCGGCCTGGCGTGGGTGGCGCGGCGACGGCCGCGCCTGGGCGGCGGACTTGCCCTGTCGTTCTGGTTGCTGTGCACGCTGCTGGCCGGGCTGATGCTGTTCATATGGCTTGGCACCGAACACCGCTTCGGCTGGGCCAACCGCAACCTGCTGGTCTTCAGCCCGCTGTGCGCGCTGCTGCTCCCCGGCGCCATCCAGCTGATCCGGGGGCGCGTGCCGGGCCGATGGTTCCGGCTGCTGCTGTGGGTGCCGGTCGCCACCGGGGTCGCGGCCGGGTTCGTCCACGGCCTGTCGCGCTTCCCGCAGCAGGACGTGCACTGGATCCTGCTGGTACTGCCGGTCCATCTCGCCCTGGCGTGGACCTGGGGCCGCCGCCGATAAGGTCATCCCCGCGCACGAAGGTCATCCCCGCGCACGCGGGGATGGCGTCAGGTCGCGATCGCCTGCAGCAGCAGGCCAGTGACGTACGCGAAGTACGTGCCCAGCGCATAGCCCATCACCGCCAGCAACACGCCAACGGGTGCCAACGCGGGATGGAACGCGGTGGCCACCACTGGCGCCGATGCCGCGCCGCCGATGTTAGCCTGCGAGCCGACCGCCATGAAGAACAACGGGGCCCGGATCAGCTTGGCCATGCCCAGCATGAGCACGCCATGCACGGTGATCCAGATCGCGCCCAGCAGGAACAGCCAGGGGCGGTCCAGCAGCGCGCCCAGGTCCATGTGCATCCCGATGGTTGCCACCAGCACGTACAGCATGGCCGAGCCGATCCGCGAGGCACCCACGCCCTCCAGCCGCCGCACCGGGGTGAAGCTCAGGATCACCCCAAAGGTGGTCGCCAGGACCACCAGCCAAAAGAACCCGGAGGTCAGGCTGTAGTCCTGCAGGCGCCATGACTCGGGCAGGCTGGCGATCCAGTCGACCAGCGGTTCGGCCAGGAAGTGCGACAGGCCGGTCACGCCCAGGCCTACCGCCAGGATGACCATCAGGTCGGTCAGGTCCGGGATGCGCGAATGTTGCGCCTGGTAGTCCTCGATGCGCCGCTTGAGGTCGTCGATCGCACTGGTATCCGCGCCGGTCCAGCGGTCGAACGCAGGCGCGCGCGCGGCCAGGAACAGCAGCACCGCCAGCCACACGTTGGCCACCAGCACGTCGACCGCGATGAACTGGCCGAACAGGGTCGCCTCGACGTCGAACACCTCCTTCATTGCCGCCTGGTTGGCGCCTCCGCCGATCCAGCTGCCCGCGACGGTGGTCATCCCGCGCCAGGTCTCGCCGGCCACCGCGTCGGGGTTGATCACGCCCATGGCCAGCAACGACACCACCGCCCCCAGCATCACGCCGGCGGTGCCGGTCAAGAACATGATCACCGCCTTAGGCCCCAGGCGCAGCACCGCCCCGAGGTCGATCGCGATGCACAGCAACACCAGCGAGCTGGGCAGCAGGTAGTCGCGCGCCATCGGGTAGAGACTGGAGGCGTTGCCGTCGATCAACCCGATGCTGTTGAACACCGACGGCACCAGGTAGCACATCAGCAGCGCCGGCACGTAGGTGTAGAAGCGTCGCCAGAAGCCGCTTGGGCGCGAGGCGGTCCAGAACACCGCGCCGAGGGTCACGGCCAACAGGCCCAGTACGACGGCGTCGTTGGTGATCAGTGCGGTGGTGTCCGGTTCCATGCGTGCCCTTGTGTGCTGGTTACTGGCCCAGGTGCTGCTTGAGCCAACTGTTTACCGTGCGGTGCCACAGCAGCGAGTTGTGCGGCTGCAGGACCCAGTGGTTCTCGTCCGGGAAGTACAGGAACTTCGATTCGATGCCCTGCCGCTGCAGCGCGGTGAAGGCGGCGATGCCCTGGCTGACCGGGATGCGGAAGTCCTGCTCGCCGTGGATCACCAGCATCGGCACCTTCCACTCGCCGGTGTGCCTGATCGGGTTGAAGCGCTCGTAGTTCTCCGGCACCTGCCAGGGAGTCCCGCCGTTCTCCCACTCGGTGAACCACAGCTCCTCGGTGGCGTAGCCCATCATCCGGGTGTCGAACACGCCGTCGTGGTTGACCAGGCACTTCCAGGCACCCGACGAGGGGGTATGCCAGTTGCCGGCGATCCAGTTGACCATGTAACCGCCGTAGCTTGCCCCCAGAGCGCAGGCGTTGGCGCCGTCCAGGAAGTCGTACTCGCGCTGGGCGAAGCGCCAGCCCTTGCGCAGGTCCTCCAGCGGGCGGTCGCCCCAGTGCTGGCTGATCGCGTCGGTGAACCCCTGGCCGTAGCCGGTGGAGCCGTGGAAGTCGATCATCACCACCGCGTAGCCCTGCCCCGCGTAGGTCTGCGGGTTCCAGCGGTAGCTCCAGCCGTTGCCGAAGCTGCCCTGCGGGCCGCCGTGGATCAGGAAGGCCACCGGGTAGCGCTTGCCTTCCTGGTAGTTCCACGGCTTGAGCACGTAGCCGTGCACGGTCTCGTCGTTCCAGCCCTTGAACTGGAACTGCTCGAAGTCGCCGAAGCGCACCTCCGGCAGCATCTCGCCGGCCGACGGGGTGATCGCCCGTTCCGGTGCACCGTTGATGCCGCCGACCAGCACCTGGTCGCCGCTGGACAGGCTGTTGCGGGTGAAGGCCAGAGTCCGGCCGGCCAACTGCACCGAACCGATCGAGCCGCCCGCGATGATCTTCGTCACCCCGCCGCTGGGGGCGTGCACGGCGAACAGCGGGTGCTCGCCGGTGTCTTGGGCGGTGACATACAGGGTCGCCCCATCGGAGGAGACCGCGATGCTGTCGGCCGAGCGGTCCCAGTCCGGTGCGACCTCGCGGCGCTCGCCGCTGGCCAGGTCGAGCGCCATGATGCCGAAGCGGTCGGCCTCGAAGCCGGGGCGCTTCATCGCCCGGTAGTACAGCGTCCCGCCGTCGGGGGAGAACACCGCGCCGGTATCCCAGGCCTGGTTGCCGGCGGTCAGGTTCACCGCCGCGCCGCCGTTGATCGGGGCGCGGTACAGGTCGAAGTTGGTCGACCACGGCTCGCTGCGGTCCACCAGCCGGGCGCTGAGCACCAGCGACTGGCCGTCGGGCGCCCAGGTGTACTCGGTGGAATCGCCGAACGGCCGCGAGGGCACGTTGGCCTGCAGCTCCGGGGCCAGCAGCGCCGGCTGGCCCGCGCTGCCACCGGCAGCGGGCAGGTCGGCGACGAACACCCGGTTCAGCCGACCGTCGTCCCAGGCATCCCAGTGGCGGATGAACATGCGGTCGTAGACCACGCCGCTGGCCGGGTCGGCCTCGCGCGCGTCAAGGCGCTGCTTCGTGCACTCCAGGTCCGCGCCGCACTCGGCGAAGACCTCGGCATGGAAGGCCACCCGGTCGCCCGCGGGCGAGACCTGGTAACCGCCGATGTCGACCGGCCAGGACGTCAGCTGGCGCGGGACACCGCCGTCCACGTCGATCGCGTGCAACTGCTGGCTGCCCGGCTTGCTGCTGAGGAAGTAGACCTGGCGGCCGTCCGGCGTGAACGCCGGCGAGTTCACGTTCCAGCCGGCGGGCGTCAGCCGCATGGGCGGCGCCGCGTCGCGGGCGTGCAGGTTCTCGATCCACAGCGAGCTGGAGGCCTTGCCGGTGTCCATGTCGAGCTCGCGCTTGCTGAAGACGAGGAAGCGGCCATCGGGCGACAGGACCGGCGAGGAATAGCGGTCGAGGCCGATCATGTCCTCGGGCTGGAGGCCGCGCTCCGCCGCCTGGACGGGGGTCCACGCGGCGGGAAGGGCGAACGCGACCAACAGCGGCAGCACGGAGCGGTGCAGGTTCATGGGGGAAGTCCCGAGGCTGAACGAACCCTGATGTTATGCGCTCGTGATGGCTGGGGCCATACTCCTGCTGCCGGCTGAACGTCCCGTCCAGTCATCCACGGGTCCACGAAATGAGCACTCCCGCTTCCGCTGCTTCCGCCACCGACCAGTTCCTGGGCCACCCCAAGGGCCTGTTCGTGTGCTTCTTCACCGAGATGTGGGAGCGCTTCTCGTTCTACGGGATGAAGGCGCTGCTGTTGCTGTACATCCTCAAGTACCACCTGTTCGGCGACGACGCCGGCTATGACCTGCTCGGCGCCTACGGCGGGCTGGTGTACGCGGTGCCGGTGATCGGCGGGCTGCTGGCCGACCGCTACCTGGGGATGCGCAAGGCGGTGGTGCTGGGTGCGGTGCTGCTGGTGCTGGGCCACCTGGGCATGGCCTACGAGGGGCATGCGGCCTATCTCGACGCCGACGGCCGGATCGTGCGCGATACCGCCGCGCTGCAGGTGTTCTACCTGTCGCTGGCGCTGATCATCATGGGCGTGGGCTTCCTCAAGCCCAACATCTCCACCATCGTCGGCCGGCTGTACCCGGAGAACGACCCGCGCCGGGACTCGGGCTTCACCCTGTTCTACGCCGGGATCAACGTCGGCGCGCTGTTCGCCTCGCTGATCTGCGCCTTCCTGGGCGAGACCTACGGCTGGAAGTACGGCTTCGGCGCCGCCGGCATCGGCATGGTGGCCGGACTGGTGATGTTCCTGTGGGGGCAGAAGTACCTGCACGGCCATGCCGAGCCCAACGACCCGGCGCGGCTGGCCGAGCGCGTCGGCGGGCTGTCGCGCGAGTGGTGGATCTACCTTGGCAGCGTCGCCGGGGTGGCGGTGGTCTGGCAGCTGATCCAGCGCACCTGGACGGTCCACGGGGCGATGCACATCATCGCGGTGGCATTGCTGGCGTGGTTCGTGTGGTTCCTGGCGACCCAATGCAACAGGGTCCAGCGCCAGCAGATGGTCACCCTGGTGCTGCTGATTATCGGCGTGCTGGTGTTCTTCAGCCTGTACGAGCAGACCTACGGCTCGTGGCTGACCTTCACCGACCGGCTGCTGACCAAGGATCTGTTCGGCACCCTGGCGCCGGGCAGCTACACCGCCGCGCTGCCATGGGCGGTGTACTCGCTGGGCGCCAGCCCGCCGCTGATGATCGCCGCGCTGATGGCCAGCGACCGCGGGCACATGGGCGCCGCCAAGGCGCTGGTCGGGCTGATGGCGGCCGGCCTGGCGGTGGCGATCGTCCACGACGTGGTGCTGGTGCCGCAGACCGCCGGCTCGCTGACCTTCCTGGGGGCGTTCTTCATCGTGGTGCTGGCCCCGGTGTTCTCCTGGCTGTGGCCATGGCTGGAGAAGCGCGGGCTCAATCCCAGCAAGCCGGCCAAGATGGGCATCGGACTGATCTTCGCCGGGCTGTCGTTCATCCCGCTGCTGCTGGCCGCCCAGCAGGCCGGTGCCACCGGGGTGATGGCCAGCGTGTGGTGGCTGGTGGCGGCCTACTTCGTGCTGGAGATCGGCGAGATGTGCCTGTCGCCGATCGGGCTGTCGGCGGTCACCCAGCTGTCGGTGCCGCGGGTCGTGGGGCTGATGATGGGGGCGTTCTGGCTGGGTACCGCGTACTCGGAGGTGCTGGCGGCGCAGTTCGGCAAGCTGGCCTCGGTGGAGGTCATCGAGGGGCAGGCCTTCGACATGGCCGGCGCGGCGGCCGGCTATGCCCACCTGTTCGGGATCATGCTGTGGACCGGGATCGGCGCGGGCGTGCTGTTCCTGCTGGTGACGCCGCTGGCGCGGCGCTGGATGCACGGGGTGCGTTGAGGCATCAGCCCGGGTGCGTCTTGTTGATGCGCTGGGCATCGACCCGGGTGCGCTTTGCTTGCCCGGGCTACGGGGTGGCGGCGATGTCGTCGGTGGTGTCGGTGGCGGCGGCCAGCGCGCCGCCCAGGCTGCGGGCCAGGAACGCCAGCAGACGGGTGTAGTACTCGCGCCGGTGCGCCTCGCGGTAGAAGCCGTGGCCCTCGGTCGGGTAGTACAGCGTCTCGACCGGTACCCCGGCCGTTCTGAGCGCCCGCTCCATCATGTGACTGTGGGCGATCGGCGCGCGTTCGTCCTGGCCACCGGCGGCCAGGAACACCGGCACCTTGATCTGTTCCGCCAGTCGCGTCGGCGAGGCGTCGGCGAGCATCTGGCCCTCGCCCACCCACTCGCGCAGGAACGTCTCCCCCGAGCCGATGCTCCGCACGTCGCCCCGGGTGTGCATCGTCGGCAGGTCATAGATGCCGATGTAGCCGACCGCGCACCGGTACAGGTCGGGCTCCCGGACAGCACCCATCAGCGCGGCGTAACCGCCGTAACTGCCACCGGCGATGCAGATGCGCCCGGGGTCGGCGATGCCTTCGCCGATTGCCCAGCGGGTCGCATCGGTCACGTCGTCCTGCATCGCCCGGCCCCACTGCCGGGCCCCGGCGTCCTCGAACGCGCGCCCGTAGCCGCCGGAGCCGCGGAAATTGACCTGCAGGACCGCGTAGCCCGCCTCGGCGAGCATCTGCGCGTCATCGTCGAAGCCCCAGGTGTCCTGGATGCCGAATGGACCGCCGTGGGGCATCACCACCATCGGCAATCCGCTCGTCCCGGCACCGTTGGGCAGCGTCAGGAAGCCGTGCAGCGGCGTTCCATCGCGCGCCTGCAGGCTGAAGGAGCGCCGTTCGGCCATGCGCTGCGGATCGAACCAGACCCGGGTGCTCAACAGCAACGAGGCGCGCTTGGCCTCGTCTTCGAACAGGTAGTAGTCACCGGGATTGCGGTCGCTCCAGGTATGCACCAGCGCGATGCGCCCATCGGTGGTCCGCGAGGTGATCACCACGGGATCCGGGAAGGCGGCTTCCAGGCTGCGGTACAGCCGCCCCTCGCCGGAGGTCTCGTCAAAGAACGCGGTACGCGGGCGCTCGCCCTGGTAGAGCACGCCCGCCGGCTCGCGGCTGCCACTGCGGTACAGGATCGCGTGCGGGTCGAACGCCGGGTCGCGCAGCACTTCGCGGGTCTCGCCGGTGGCCACGTCCATCGCGATGATGGCGTCCGGCCCCGAGGCCATCTCGGTGCGCAGGTAGGCGGTCGCGTTGTCCGCCGAGAACCCGACCGGATGGCGGACCACGCCTGTGCCGGACTGCTCGTGGACCAGTCGCCAGTCGCTGCTGCCGGCGTCGCGGTAATAGAGCTGCGAATTGAGGTCCGGCCCGGCCCCCACCGCAAAGCGCACCTCGCCGTTGTTGTCGGTCACGAACTCGGCGTTGCGGACCGGCGCGCGTGCGACGGTGACCCGGCGGCCGGTGTAGACATCGAGCCGGTCGGCGCGGGTGTAGGGATCGCCGTGGAAGGGCCACACGGAAATGATGACGTTGCGCTCGTCGCCGGGCAGGTCGTCGACCAGGAACGCCGCGACCTGCTCGACCTTGCGCGGCTGGATGCGGGTGCCGGCGCCCTCGCCCAGCATCCGCTGCCCCACCAGGAAGCGGCTGCCGCTGCCGTCGGCGCTCATCGCGTACAGCTCACCGGTGAGTTGCGGCCGGTCCTGGCGCCCCAGCTTCTCCGACCCGGCGATCAACAGCCGCTCGTTGTTGACCCAGTGGAACTGGGCGACATGGCGATGGCGCCCGAGCGAGAACCTGCCGGTGATCCTGTTGTCCCGGTCCATCACCACCAGCGCGGTGCTTTCGCCGTTGTCCAGCGGTACCGTCGCGGCGATGTGCCTGCCATCGGGCGAGATCTTGACCTGCTCGAAGCTGTCGGCGCGGGCGTAGGCGGCGACATCCACCGCCGGGCGCGCCAGGACCAGCGCGGGCATCACCAGCAGGGCCGCCAGGCCCAGGACCAGTCGACATCGCATGGTCTGTTTCCCCCTTTTTCCGGCCCGCGATCTGCGGGGCCTCCCCGGTTGGAAGGCTAGCGGATCGGAAGGGTCCCGGGCTACGCGGCTGGAAGGGGCGGGAGGCGGTCCCGGGGGATCTCGGACAAGCGGGGGGCGGAAGCGTCACGTGCCGACAGCACCGGGCGGGCGACCGGCCAGTCGATGGCCAGGGCGGGGTCATCCCAGGCGATGGCGGCGTCGGCCTCGCGGTCGTAAGGGGCGGTGCACAGGTAGTGCAGCTCGGCCTGTTCGCTCAACGCGACGAAGCCATGGGCGAAGCCTTCGGGCACCCAGAAGCGGCGGCGGTTCTCCGCGTTGAGCAGCACCGCGGCCCAGCGGCCGTAGTGCGGCGAGCCGCGGCGGATGTCGACCGCCACGTCCCAGACCTCGCCCGCGACCACCGAGAGCAGTTTTCCCTGGGGATTGGGCCACTGGTAATGCAGACCCCGCAACACGCCCCGCGCCGAACGCGAGACATTGCCCTGGACGAACGCGGACATGCCGAGGCCCGCCAGCCCGGTGAGCCGGAAGGCCTCGTAAAAATGACCACGGTCGTCGCCGAGCACGCGCGGCTCGATGACCACGCAGCCCGGCAGGCCGGTCTGGATGAGCTTCACCCCGCTGCCCGCGGGATCAGAACGGGATGTCGTCGTCGGCGAAGTCGGCGTCGAAATCCGCGGTGCGGGCCGGCTGGGCCTCCTTGCGCGGCGGCTGGCTGCCCTGCTGCTGGCGCTGCGGACGGTCGCCGCCGCCACCGCCACTGTTGCGGAAGCCACCACCGCCACCGCCGCCACCGCCACCGCCCTCGCCACGGCCACCGAGCATCTGCATCTCATTGGCGACGATCTCGGTGAAGAACTTCTCCACCCCGTCCTGGCCGGTGTACTTGTCGTAGCGGATCTCGCCCTCAACGTAGACCTGCGAACCCTTGCGCAGGTACTCGCCGGCGATCTCGCCCAGCTTGCCGAAGAAGGTCACCCGGTGCCACTGGGTGTTCTCCTGCGCATTGCCATCGCGGTCCTTGCGCACGCTGGTGGTGGCCAGGCTGATCTTGGTGACCGCCATGCCGCCCTGGGTGTAACGGGTCTCGGGGTCGTTGCCGAGGTTGCCGACGAGGATCGCCTTGTTGATGCCACGTGCCATGGGGACCGGTCCTGGAGTTCGGGTGGGTTCGGAGCCGCCTCTGGGGCGGGATGCACGTCAGTATAGCGACCGCCCGGAGGTAGCCCGCCATGGGCAGACCACCCCCTGCCGGGTCGGAAAAGAAGACAGGGCCCCCGGTAGCCCGGCGCATGCCCGGTGCAAACACGATCTGCAGCACGCCTCGCTGCGCGCGGGTTCCGCGGGATGGCATCGCGATCGCGGCGCTACCTTCGCGCGACGGTATCGTGACGTCGCGGCGTTACCATTGCGCCATGCCATACGAACGCGTCGAGGCCCTCCCGCACAACCACTGGCCGGTCTGAGCCGATGGCGCAGCCCCCCGACCCCACGCCGGGCCTCGCGCAGCGTCCTTCGGCGCTGTCGGCGATGCGCTATCCGATTTTCCGCCAGGTCTGGTTCGCGAGCGCGTCCTCCAACTTCGGCGGCATGATCCAGTCGGTCGGCGCGTCCTGGCTGATGATCTCGATCGCGCAGTCGGCCGACATGGTCGCGCTGGTGCAGGCCTCGGTTGCGTTGCCGGTCATGTTGTTCTCGCTGGTGGCCGGAGCCATGGCGGACAACCATGACCGCCGCCGGATGATGCTCGGCGCGCAGGTGTTCATGCTGCTGGTGTCGGTCGCGCTGGCGCTATGCACCTGGGCGGGCCTGATCACGCCTTGGCTGCTGCTGTTGTTCACCTTCCTGATCGGCTGCGGCGCGGCGTTCAACGCGCCGGCGTGGCAGGCATCGGTCGGCGACATGGTGCCGCGCGCGGAGCTGCCGGGCGCGGTCGCCTTCAACAGCATGGGTTTCAACATCGCACGCAGCGTCGGGCCGGCGATCGGCGGCGCGATCGTTGCCGCGGCCGGTGCGGCGGCGGCGTTCGGGATCAATGCCGTCAGCTACGTCGCCCTGGTCGTGGTGCTGGCACGCTGGCGTCCGGTACTGGCACCGCGGTTGCTCCCGCGGGAAGCGCTCGGCAGCGCAATGGCCGCGGGCGTGCGCTACGTGGCGATGTCGCCGGCCATCCGCATCGTCCTCGGGCGCGCCTTCGTCTTTGGCGCCGGCGCGAGCGCGGTGATGGCGCTGATGCCCCTGGTCGCCAGGGACCTGGTCGCGGGCGGCCCGCTGACCTACGGCCTGCTGCTCGGCGCCTTCGGCGCAGGCGCGATCGCGGGTGCGATAGGCAGTACCCGGCTGCGCGACCTGCTGTCGACCGAGGGCCTGGTCCGCTGGTCCTGCATCGCCTTTGCGGTCGCGGCGGCGGTCGCGGCCGTGAGCGGCTGGCTGCTGCTGACGATGGCGGCACTGGTGCTGGGTGGCGCCTCATGGGTGTTGGCGCTGTCGACCTTCAACGTGACGGTGCAGCTGTCCACCCCGCGCTGGGTCGTAGCGCGCGCGCTGTCGCTGTACCAGATGGCGGCATTCGGCGGCATGGCGCTGGGCAGCTGGCTGTGGGGTTTCATCGCCGACCATGGCGACGTGCGCATGTCCCTGCTGGTGGCGGCGCTGGTCATGGTCGCCTGCGCGGCGCTTGGCCTTTGGGTGCCGCTCGCCAGGCTGGCCGAACTCAACCTCGACCCGCTCAGCCGCTGGAAAGAGCCTGCCACCGCCGTGCCGGTCCAGCCGCGCACCGGGCCGGTGGTGATCACGATCGAATACCTCATCCGCGAGGAGGACGTGCCGGCGTTTCTCGGGGCGATGGCGGAGCGGCGGCGCATGCGGCGCCGCGACGGCGCCCGCAACTGGCGGGTGCTGCGTGATCTGGCCGACCCACGGGTCTGGATCGAGCGCTATGCGACGCCGACCTGGCTCGAATACGTCCGCCACAACAGCCGCCTCACCCACGACGATGCGACCATCCCGGCGCAGCTGCGTGCGCTGCACTGCGGCCCCGACGGGCCGCGGGTGCGGCGGATGATCGAACGGCAGACCAGCGACCTGCACACCGTGCCGGCCTCCGGGCCGCAGGCACTCACGGAGCCGGTGACCGATTCCACCCGGCCGACGTAGGGCGCCCACCCGCCCGCAGGAATGCCGGTTCATGCCGCCCCCCGCCACCTATACTCCGTGGTCGCTCCGCACCCCCCTTTGCCCATGCACGCCCAGACCCGCACCGCCCCTTCCCTGCCCCAGATCCAGGCACTCGCGCGCGAGGACATGGAGGCGGTCGACGCCCTGATCCGGCGGCGGCTGGCATCGGACGTGGTGCTGATCAACCAGGTTGCCGAGTACATCATCAACGCCGGTGGCAAGCGGCTGCGGCCGATGCTGGTGCTGCTGGCGGCCGGCGCGCTGGGCCATCGTGGCGCCGATGCGCACCAGCTAGCGGCGGTGATCGAGTTCATCCACACCTCCACCCTGCTGCACGACGACGTGGTGGACGAGTCCGACCTGCGCCGCGGGCGCAGCACCGCGAACGCGGTGTGGGGCAACGCCACCAGCGTGCTGGTCGGCGACTTCCTGTATTCGCGCAGCTTCCAGCTGATGGTCGAACTGGAGTCGATGGAGGTCCAGCGCATCCTCGCCGACACCACCAACCGCATCGCCGAGGGCGAAGTGCTGCAGCTGCTGCACGTGCGCAACCCTGACACCGACGAGCCGGCCTACCTGCGGGTGATCGAGCGCAAGACCGCGGTGCTGTTCGCCGCCGCCACCCGCCTGGGCGCCCTGCTGGCAGGCGCCGACGAAGCCACCCAGCGCAGGCTGCATGATTACGGCCTGTACCTGGGCTACGCGTTCCAGATCGCCGACGACGTGCTCGACTACGCCTCCGACGCGCAGACGCTGGGCAAGAACCTGGGCGATGACCTGGCCGAGGGCAAGGCCACCCTGCCGCTGATCCACGCCATCGCCCACAGTGACGCGGAAACCGCGGCGACGCTGCGCAAGGCGATCCAGGACGGCGACACCGGCGCCCTGCCGCAGGTGCTGGCCGCCATCCAGGCCACCGGCGGACTGGATTACAGCCGCGGGCGCGGGCGCGGCTTCGCCGAACGCGCGATCGCCGCGCTGGACGGAATCGGGGACAACGAATACGTGGCCGCCCTGCGTGGGCTGGCTGCCTATACCATCAGCCGCGACCACTGAGCCGCGCGCAGGCCGCTGCTCCCTCAGGCTTCCCCGTAGCCCTGCAGGGCGAACGGGTTGAGGAACTGGCGCCCCCACAGCGCGTTGCGCTCCGCCTCGCCCAGCCGTGCCTCGTCGCAGACGCCCCGCCAATGCCGGCGGACCATCCGCAACTGCCCGTCGATGATGCTCCGCGCCTGGACCTCCGACAACTGGAACCGGGAAGCGGCGTCCACGCAGACCATCAATCGGCTGAAGCGGTTGTCGCCCAGGATCTTCATCGCCTGGGTGGCCTCCTGTCCGGTGCGTACCTGCGGGCAGATATCGTAGGCCGGCGTCAGCGACAGCCGCGCGCCATCCCAGAAGGCCGCATGGTTGCGCGCGTGGTCATCGGTGTTGCCGCACAGGATGTTGAACACCAGCCGCGCGAACAGCTCACGCAGCGTCGCCCGCGGCCGGGTGAAACGATGCCGCACGATCTCCGCCAGTTCCTCGTAGCTCGCGTACGCCGCCATCATCTCGTCGAGTTCCAGCAGGGTCAGCGCCGATACCAGCGCGCGCCGGCGCCAGCGGCCGTCGGCCTGCGCGACGCGGTCGAAGCGCTCGACCAGCAGCACGTCCTTGCCGCCCGCCTGCACCAGCCGCACCGGCGCCGCGTCCACGCCGGCCAGCGCTGCCAGCCGCATGGCGATGAACTCCATCTTCACCACCGGCTGCACGTCCGTGCTGGCGGAAAACTTGGCGATCCACTTGCGCCCGTCGCCATCCAGCGCGGCCTTGGGCCGTGCGCCACCGATCGAGTTGCCGTGCTGGATGGCCTGCGCCAGCGCAGGCGTCAGCGGCAGTCCCCGCTCCACCCGTTCGGCGCTTTGCAGCAGTTCCTCCAGCGTCGCACCGCCACCCTCGCGCGGGACGTAGGCGGATGACGACGGCTGGAAATCCAGCGCACCGATCCGGTCCGAGCCCGACTGCAGCAGGTAGCTCAGTTCGTCGAGGACCGCCGGATCCGCGTCGTGGCCGGCCCGGCCCAGCACGCGGTTGAGGATGACCCGCCGTCCCCAGGCATCCGGGGCGGCATCGCGCAGGCAGCCGGGCATGACCAGGCCCGTCGGCAGCGGCAACACACCCGGCTCCAGCGGCAGCTCCGGCAGATACAGCGGCACTTTGTCGTCCCGCGCCAGCCAGCTGCGGCCGTAGTTGAACTGCAGGCCCTGCGGCGTGGGCGCGAGCCGCCCGGCCACCACCGGCTCGGCACGGTCCGGCAGCCAGGTCCAGACGTAGGCCTCGCGCGGGGCGGCAACGGCGACGTCAGAAGTCATCCTTCACCTCGTCGCGCGGCGCGTGCACGGCTTTGGGAAGCAGGGTCAGCCGGTCTTCGATCTCGTGGCGTCGCTTCTGCAAGGCGCCCAGCCCGGGTTCGAACAGCGGTACGCCGAGGATGGCGGCCAGTTCGAACACGACGCCGATCTCGCAGCGCGGGTCGCCCTTCTCGATGCGATACAGCAGGTCGCGGGAGATCCCGGCCCGCTCGGCCAAGGCCTGGGTGCCGATCTTCTTTTCGATGCGCGCAGCGCGCAGCAAACCGCCCAGCAGGGCCAGGGCATGCCGGCTGTAGCGGGAATAGGTGCGGGTGGTGGCTTTGGCCATAGTGGCCAATGTAGTCCTACAGGTAAGACATATCAAACGAAATGTCTTATCTGTAGGACAACTTTCCGGGCAATGTCGCCGGGAACGGGAAGGACACCGCTCATGGGGCGAGGGAGCAGAAGGCCGGGGGGTGGTGGAGTCTTTCGCAGGCGGAGTACCGAGGCAGTTCTGCTACACGCCCAGGCCGGGAATCCCGCTGATCGCGTCCGGGTCAAACCCGGCCAGGGCCGCGAAATGCCGGCCCCGCTCCACGTAATCCCGGTACGGCCCGAAGCTGGGCGCCCCCGGCGACAGCAACACCACGCCACCCTTCCCAAGCATCACGCGCGCCCGGGCGACCGCGTCGGCAAGCCCATCGGCCGCGCCCAGCCCGAACCGGCCACCCGCCGCCAGCGGCGCCAGCAACTCGTGGATCCGGGGCCCGTTGGCGCCCATCGTCACCACCGCCGCCGGGGCGCGGTCACGCAGGGCCCCGGCGAAGCCGGTCCAGTCCAGGCCGCGGTCGTGCCCGCCCACCAGCACGGCCACGGGCCGGTCGCGGAAGCAGTCCAGCGCCGCCAGCGTCGCCTGCGGGGTAGTGCTGATCGAGTCATTGACCCAGGCCAGCCCGTCGCGCTCGCCCAGCAGCTGCAGTCGGTGCGGCAGCGACGCGAAGTCCGCGGCATGCGGCGCCAACGCGGCGGCATCCAGGCCCAGCGCCTCGATCGCGGTCAGCGCCGCGCACAGGTTGCCCCGGTTGTGCCGGCCCGGAAGCGGCAGCGTGGCGGTGTCCATCACTTCCCGCATGCCACGGAACAGGACATCGCCACGCAGGTGCCAGCCCTCCGCGCTGCCGAACCAGCGCACTTCACTGTGCGGCAGTTCGAGCGTCGCAAGCCGCGGGTCGTTGGCATTGAGCACCACCAGCTTCGGGTGGGCATCGCTGACCAGGCGCAGCTTGTCGGCCAGGTAGCGCGCGTGCGAGCCGTGCCAGTCCAGGTGTTCGGGGAACAGGTTGAGCACCACCGCCACCGCGGGCCGGGCGCCGCTGTCGGCGACGTCACCGGTCTGGTAACTGGACAGCTCGATGACCCGGTAGTCGGCCGGCGCATCCCCGAGTTCCAGCAACGGCAGGCCGATGTTCCCGGCCAGCGCGGTGCGGTGGCCACCGGCACGCAGCAGATGCGCCATCAGCGCACTGGTGGTGCTCTTGCCCTTGGTCCCGGTGATGCAGGCAGTGCCCGCGACCACGCCATCGGCGCCGGCCTGGCCCGCGAACCACAGCGCCGTACCACCGAGGAAGCGGGTGCCGCGCGCGGCTGCAGCGGCGGCAGCCCCGCCGTATGGGCTGATGCCAGGCGACTTCACCACCACCTCGAAGGCGGCCAGTCGCTCGCCCGTGGCCCCGGACTCCACGACCAGCGTGGGATCCACGCCGCGCGCGCCGTCGACCTCGTCGGCGCGGCAGAACAGGGTCAGCGGCAGTCCCGGCAGTGCCTCGCGGATCGCCCGCCACGCCGCCCTGCCCTCGCGTCCCCAGCCCCAGAGCGCGACCCGGCGGCCCTCAAGCTGTGAAATGCGCACCCAGCCGCTCCCACACCGCCTCGGGAATCCGGTGCGGCCCTTCCGGTATCAGCAACGGCTCGAGCGCCAGCTCCGACGGATCCAGCTGCGGCGCGATCTCCTCGGCGAAGCGCTTGACCAGCGCGTCCTCGCGCCACTCCGGCCGCGCCGCCAGCGCCGCCAGTGCCGCGCGTGATTCGCGCGCCTCGCCCACGCACTCGAAGGGCTTGTGGTCGTGGTACTCCAGCAGCGCGTCGTAGCCGGCCTGCTGCTCGGGATCATCGAGCAGGTTGCGCCCGAAGATGCCCATCAGCCGCGGCTTGCTCATGAACGGCGCCAGCGCCAGGAATACGAAGTGGCACTTGGGGCAGACCCCGCACCAGCGGCTGACCGGGCGCTCGCCGAGGATGTGGAAGTTGCGGTTGCAGCTGGAGAAGTGCGCGTCGTAGTGCTGCCCGGCGGCGAACCGGCGCGCCACCGCCAGTTCGCTCAGCGGACGCAACAGCGAGTAGTAGTGCAGGTCGGCGGCGATGTGGGCGGATACGTATTCGCCGAACATCGACTCGAACGCCCAGCCCTTCGACCACTGGTGGTTGACCTCGCCGGTGCCCTCGATCAGCGAGCCATAACTGGCCGAGCGCTCGTTGGAGAACACCACCTGGTCGACCCCTTGCAGCAGCGCGGCGAGCACCAGGATCGCCGAGTTCACCGCAGTCACCGGGATGTGGCCGTTCCAGGCGCCCTGGCGGTTGTACTCGAACAGCTCCGGGGCCAGTTCGCGGCCGATGTTCAGGGTCGGCAGGCCGGTGCGCGCGGCGCAGGCGGCGATCAGCTGCGAACCGCCGACCCAGGACACGGTCTGGCCAACCCCGACGCCACGCAGCGCCTCGATGCTGACCAGCGAGTCCTTGCCACCGCCGATCGCCACCAGCGCGTGCGAGCGCAGGCCGATCATCGGGATGCGGGTGCCCGGCGCCTGCACGCCGGGGAAGCGGATCCGCCCGGCCAGGTCCAGCCCGTTGCGGTAGGCGAATTCGCCCAGGCCGTTGAGGTAGACCGATTCCAGCAACGCGGCGGTATCGGTGTCGACCAGGTAGCTTTCGACTTCGATCCGCTCCGGCACCGCGGCCTTGTAGTAGCTGATGCCGGCGATGAGGTGCAGCAGTCGCAGCGCGCGCTCCACGGCCTGTTCGCGGGCGGCGTCCATGGTGAACGGCGCGCCCGGGAAGCGTACCGTCTCCACCAGCTCCGGCCCGTCGTCGAAGGCATAGACCAGCCGCGCCTCGCCGGTGCCGTGGTCCAGGCTGCAGCGCACGAAGCGGAAGCTGCGGATCGCGTCGCGCTCGAAGCGGAAGCGTGGGTTCGCGTCGTGCTCGGAGCGCCGCGGCATCTCGGGTTTCATTCGATCACGTCCTCTGCCGGCAACTGCCGCAGGTTGTAGGTATTGGCCATCACCATGCCGTAGGCCCCGGCGTCGGCGACCAGCAGCACGTCGTCCTCGGCGGTATCGCGCGGCAGCGCGCGGGCGTGGCCGAGCACGTCTCCGCTCTCGCAGATGGGGCCGACCACGTCGAATACACGGGTCGCCGCATCCGCCGCGCGCGACAGGCTGTGGATGCCGTGCCAGGCGTCGTAGATCGACGGGCGCATCAGCGCGTTCATGCCGGCGTCGGCGCCGATGCGGTGCACGCCGTCCTTCTCCACCACCTGGGTCACCGACAGCAGCAGCACGCCGGCTTCGGCGACCAGGTAGCGACCGGGCTCGATCACCACCTGGTAGGCCGGGCAAGCGGCCTTGATCGCGTCCAGCCCGGCACGCCAGGCGTCCAGGTCGAACGGCCGCGCGTCCGGCGTGTAGGGCACCGACATGCCGCCGCCGATGTCGATGCTTTCCACGCTGCCGACCTGGTCGGCCAGCGCCACCAGCTCGCCGTAGACCTCGCGCCAGTGCTGCGGGTGCTCGATGCCGCTGCCCAGGTGCGCATGCAGGCCGGTGATTCGCAGGTCCAGTGCCCGCGCCGCGTCCAGGAACGCCTCGAAACGCGCCAGCGGCAGGCCGAACTTGGCGGCCACCCCGCCGGTACGGACCTTGGCGTGGTGGCCGTCGCCACGGCCCAGGTCCAGCCGCAGCCAGGCCTCGCGGCCACGCCACAGCTCCGGCCAGCGCTGCAGCGCCTCGACGTTGTCGATGGTGACGGTCACGCCGCGGTCGAAGGCGTCCTCGTACTCGCGCCGCGGGGCGAAGCTGGGGGTGAACAGCACCCGCGAGGGCGACAGGCCGGGGATGCAATCGAACACATGCGCCAGCTCGCCCGCCGACACGCACTCCAGTCCGAAACCCTCTTCCACCAGCACCGCCAGTATCGCCGGGTGCGGGTTCGCCTTGATGGCGAAGAAGCAGCGGTCGACTGCGTTGCTCGAGCGCAGGGCGCGGGCCCGCTCGCGCACGGTATCCAGGTGATAGACGTAGCGCGGCGTGCCGGCACGCGCGTGCTCCAGCAGGCGTGTCCGCAGGCCGTCCCACCACGGCGCCGGCCGCGGCGGCAGCGTGCCGTCGAGTTCACGCCAGCTGGGGCCGAACACCCCCGCGTCGAGTACAGGCATCGCGCCACTCCGGATCAGTTCTGCGTGCAGGATCGGAAGCAGGCCATCGGCGTCGGCCTCGTCGATCACGAAGGTCAGGTTGAGGTCGTTCGAAGACTGCGAGATGAGATGCACGCGTTCCCGGCCGAAGGTCGCCCACACGTCCGACAGCCGGTGCAGCAGCGAGCGCATGCCGCGGCCCACCAGGGTGATGGCGGTGCACGGGACGATGACCTTGACCCGGCAGACCTTCGCCAGGTCGGCGGCCAGGGCCTCGAGCACGTTGCCGGTGACCAGGTTCTCGCTGGGATCCAGTGAGATGGTGACGTTGGTCTCCGAAGAGCCGATCAGGTCAACCGACAGGCCGTGCTTCTTGTACAGGTCGAACACGTCGGCCATGAAGCCGACCTGCTGCCACATGCCGACGGTTTCCATCGATACCAGCACCACCCCGTCGCGGCGGCTGATCGCCTTTACGCCCGGGACGTTGCCGGCGCCGCCGTCGATGCGGGTGCCCGGCAGGCCGGGCCTGCGGGTATCGCGGATGGCCATCGGCACGCCGGCCCGCCGGCATGGGCGGATCGAGCGCGGATGCAGGACCTTGGCCCCGGTGGTCGCGATCTCCTGCGCCTCGGCGTAGTCGAGCCGGGTCAGCAGGCGGGCATCGGGGACCTCGCGCGGGTTGGCGCTGAACATGCCCGGCACGTCGGTCCAGATCTCCACCGCCCGGGCCCGCAGCAGCGCGCCGAACATGGCCGCCGACGTATCCGAACCGCCCCGGCCCAACAGGGCGGTACCGCCGTCCGGATGGCGGACGAGGAACCCCTGGGTCAGCAACACCCGTTCCGGGCGCGAAGCCAGGCCACGCGCAAGCGCCGGATCGGGCTCGCGGCGGCAATTGACCGACAGCCGCTCGCCCCAGGCACTGCGGTTGGGCATTGGCGCGGCATGCAGCCAGTCGCGGGCGTCGCACCAGCCGATGTCCAGGCCTTGCGCGGCCAGGTAGGCCACCCCCAGGGTCGAGGACAGCAGTTCGCCCTGTGCCAGCACTTCGGCCTGCCACTCGAGTCCGCGCGCGGCGGCGGGCGAGACGGCCAGCGCCTCCAGCACCGCCAGGCGGTCGCCGAGCACCGCGTCGGCATCCAGCCCCAGTTCGATGGCGAATGCACGGTGGCGCCCGGCCAGCGCCGCGGCACGCGCCGCGGCGTCGTCGCCTTCGCAGACCGCCTGCAGCTCGTTGGTGACGCCCGACAGCGCCGACACCACCACCAGCACCCGCGCATCGGCTTCGGCACCGCGTTTTCGCGCCAGCGCACCGATGGTGTCCCAACGTTCACGGCTGGACACCGAGGTGCCGCCGAACTTGAGTACCAGCCAGGCTTGCTTGGGTTGCATTCGTGAAACCTTGGACACGCGCCGACAGGGACCCGGCACAGCGGATGGAGTTGACCGCGAAAGCCGCAATCGTGCCCGATCCGTGGCCGTTCGCGCCATGCCGCCCGCCTACAATGGCCCGCCGCATCCCCGTCGTGCCGATGTCCCTGCGCCGCTACCTCCAGCTCGATGTCTTCGCCGACCGCCCCGGTGCCGGCAACCCCCTGGCCGTGGTGCTCGACTGTGACGGCCTCGGCGACGCGGCCATGCAGGCGATCGCGCGCTGGAACAACCGGCCGGAGACCACCTTCGTCTTTCCACCCACCCGGCCCGGGGCCGGCTACCGGGTACGGATGTTCAGTCCCGCCCAGGAAGTCCCGTTCGCCGGGCACCCCAGTGTCGGCACCGCCCATGCGGTGCTCGATGCCGGAATGGCCGGGGTGGTCGACGGCCATGTCTGGCAGGAAGGCCTGGCCGGCGTGCTGCCCCTGGCGGTGACCGGCGACGGTGCCGACCGGGCGATCGCGGTACGCGCGCCCAGTGCCCGGGTGGTGGCGGTCGGTGAGCGTGGCGCCCCGACCCTGGCCGCGCCGTTGCGTCCGTTCGCCCCGGGGCGGCTGCCGCCTGCGCTGATGGATGGCGGCCGCCGCTGGTGGGTGGCCGAAGTTGCCGACGAGGACGCGCTGCGCCGCGCGGAGCCCGACTGGGAGGCAATCGCCCACCTGGCGGAGGGCACCGGAAGCATGGGCCTGTGCGCCTTCGCCCGTGCCGATCCCGGGCAGGATTACGACCTGGTGGTGCGGGCGCTGGTCGGGGCCGGCAAGCGTTTCGAGGACGCGGCCTCGGGCGCGGCCAACGCCACCCTCGCCGCCTGGCTGCAGCACAACCGCGCGGTACCCGGCCGTGACGGCGCCTACACCGTCAGCCAGGGCCGCGAGGTCGGCTTCGACGCCCGCCTGCAGCTGCGAATCGATGCCGACGGCGAGGTGTGGTCCGGCGGCAAGGTGTGCCCGGTGGTGCGCGGGCACATCGACTGGTAGCCGCCGCGATCCGGCCGCCGGCCCGGCTCAGCCCTTGCGCAGGGTGGCTTGCAGCGACTTGGGTACTGCCTGCAGCGCCTTGGACACCGGGCAGTTGTCGCGTGCGTCCGCGGCGCACCGCTGGAACTCCGCCTCGTCGATGCCCGGCACCTCGGCCTCCAGCGTGAGGCGGATCTCCGACAGCGACGGCCCGCCCTCGGTGGACAGGTCGACTTCGCAGCGGGTCTCCAGGCGGGTCGGCACGTGGCCGGCCTCGGCCAGCACGTTCGACAGGTACATGGTGAAGCAGCCGGCATGGGCGGCGGCGATCAGCTCCTCGGGGTTGGTGCCCCTGGCATCGCCGAAGCGGCTGTTGAAGCCGTAGCCGGTGTTGTCCATCAGGCCGCTGGCGGGGGTGCTCAGATCGCCCTGGCCGTTCTTGAGGTCGCCCTCCCAGCGGGCGATCGCATGGCGGGAAATGGCCATCGTTGACTCCTGGTGTCTCGGGGGAGCGGCCAGTCTGGACCCCGCCGCGTTAGCCGTGCGTCGCGCGGCTGCCGGGCCTTTCACGCCGGCGCGGCCAGACTGGCCTGCCCACGACGGAAGCACCGCATGCGCAAGAGCGCCCTGGCCGCCCTCGCCGTCCCGATGATCGTCGCCGCGCTGCTTCCGGGCGCCCGGGCGCAGGAGGCCGGTGACACCCCCGACAGTGCCCCGGACAGTGCGATCCCCGTTTTTGAGCGCCCGGTTGGCAGCGCCGACCCCGCACGCCGGGTGCGGCTGCTGGAGGGCGACGAGCGGCCCGCGCTGCGCGCCAGGCTGGGGATGTTCGCCGAACCGCTCTACCGGCGCCTGCCCGACGGCCGCTATGCCGAGATTCCGGTGGCCACCTGGCAGGTGCTCGACGGCGGTTGCCGGCGCGTCGCCGGCGACCCGCGCCAGCGCATGATCGACCTGGCCGCCGCGGAATGGGCCGCGTTCGGCCTGCCGGTGCTGGACCTGTCGGCCGGGCAGGACACCGCGGTGCCACAGGCGACCGGCGAAGACGGTTTCCGGATCATCGACCCGGCGCGCAACTTCAGCGTCGGCGAGCGCGCCGGCCGGCGCGCCGCGCAGCTGGGCCTGATGGAGGATGCGCCGGCGGTCGATGCGGCAATCGCCGGTTACTGGAGCGCGGTGCCCGGTGGCGAGGACGTGCTGCGGCGGCAGGCGATCGTGGAGTTCGGCGTTTCCGGGGCCGGGTGGGCGACGGCCTGGTCGGGTGCGTTCGTGTCCTGGCTGGCCTGCGAGGCCGGCGTGCCCGGCTTCCGCCGCAGCGGCCTGCACCACGACTACGTGCTCCAGGCGGTGGACGCCCGCGAGGGTGCACCTGGCCCCTTCATCGCCCATGACCTGGACGAGGTGGTGCCGGCGCCGGGCGACCTGCTGTGTACCGCGCGCGCCGGTTCGGAGTTCACCGGCATCGCCGACCTGCGCACCGGCGCTGGCGGGTCGCGGGCCATGCACTGCGACCTGGTGGTGGCGACCGAACCGGCCGCCCGGCGGCTGTACGCGATCGGCGGCAATGTCGCCAACGCGGTCTCGCTGACGGTGGTGGCGACCGATGACGCCGGCCGGCCGCGCCCGCAGGCGGAGCTGCCCGGGGCCCACCGCTGGTTCAGCGTGCTGCGGCCGCGGATGGCGGCCAGCGGAACCCCGGGCCTGGACCGCAGTCCGGCGGTACTGGGACTGTTCCAGGCCTGGCGCAGGTGGGCGGCACGGACCGGCAATCCCGCACCGGCCCCGCTGCGCGCCACTGCGCCCTCCGCCCCCGGCGCCGCCGTCGAACCGCCGTCCACCGGCGATTGACATCCCATGGGCAGCACCATGCCTACGCTGTCCGGCATGGCTGCCCGACGCCCCCGCCCCGCCGCGTCCCGGCTGCTGTCCGCCCTGGCCGGGTTGCTGCGGACCGCGCTGGTGCTGGGCGCATTGGCCGGCGCCGGGTGGTGGGCCTGGCAACAACCCTTCATGGAGCGTCCGCGGACCCTGTGGGAACTGTCGCGCGCCGGGCCGGCACAGGCGCTCCCGGTGCCGGTCATGGGCGTGTCCCCCGGTGCCATCGCCGACACCTGGGGCGCCGGCCGCAGCGGTGGCCGCCGCCACGAGGGCGTGGACATCTTCGCCGCGCGCGGGACCCCGGTAGTCAGCAGTACCCGCGGGATCGTCAGCGCAATCCGCGAGACCGGACTGGGCGGACGGCAGGTATGGGTGCTCGGCCCGGGCCTGGAGCGCTACTACTACGCGCACCTGGACGATTGGGCCGACGGGCTGCAGGAGGGTGACGTGGTCCGGCCCGGCCAGGCCCTGGGCGTGGTGGGCGATACCGGCAACGCGCGCGGCACCCCAACCCACCTGCATTACGGCATCTACGGCGCCGATGGCGCGCTGGATCCCCTGCCCCGGCTGCGTGCGGGCGCGCCCTGATTCCGCTTGACGCCGGCTGTGGTTATGGTGGGCTCCACCCAAGGTCTGGAAGCTGCCGGATGCGAAAGCTGCGCGTGCTGTTGGTGACCCTGCTGCTGCCGATGGCAGCCGCCGCCTGTTCCAGCTTCGGGATGCTGGGCGCCATGCTCGGCAGCCAGGTGACCTTCACCCAGCCCCAGCTGCAGCACGCGCTGGACGGCCATTTTCCGCGCCGGTATGAGCGCCTCGGCGGGCTGGTCACGCTGGACCTGACCGAGCCGACCCTGTCGATCCCCTACAACGCGAACCGGCTGCGGCTGGAGTTCGACGTCACCCTGGGGGCCTCCGGCAGGCGAAGCGCCCGCGGGCACCTCGCCCTGAGCAGCGGGCTGCGCTACGACCCGGCGACCCGCGGCCTGCACCTGCACGAGCCGGTGATCGAGGCGCTGGACGTCGACGGGCCCGGCGCGGCGGTCGATGCCACCGGCGCCGAGTTGCTGCAGGCCTGGCTGGCCGACTACGCGCGCCAGGAACCGGTCTACCGGCTCAGCGACTCGCTGGTCGAGCGCATTGCCGGGCGCCGGATCGACTCCACCACCATCCGCGACGGGGTGGTGGTACTCAACCTGGGACAGTGATGATGCGCAAGGCGACCGCCCTTTCTCCCATCCTCGTGCTGGCGCTGGTCGCCTGCGGCTCCGGCCAGGCCGACGATCCCGGGGCGGCCGCTCCGGGCCACGAAGTGCCGGACCTCCCCTCGCCCGCAGGGGACCCCGCCGGCAGCATCACCGGGATGCCGGCACCCGGAAGCGGCAGCCGCGACCTGCCGCCGGCGGCCGCGGCCGAGGTCCAGGCCGCGGAGGACACGGACGCCGATGGCGGCCTTGTGGATGGCGGCTTCGCGGACGGGTCCGCGGAGCTGTCCGGCGCCCCGCCGGACACCGTCGCCGGGTTTGTACTGCCCGAGGGTCCGGATGCCGCGGCCGTCCCGCCACCGCCCGCGCCGGGCCCGGAGGCCGTGCCGGCACAGGGCGCAAGCGCCGACGAAGCGATGGCGACCATCCGCCGCTACTACTCGGCGATCAGCTCGGCCGACTACGCGGGCGCGCACCGGCTGTGGTCCGGCGACGGCAGCGCAAGCGGGCAGTCGCTGGAGCAGTTCGCCAGCGGCTTCGCCGACACCGCCGACGTGCGCGTGCACATGATGGAACCCGGCCGGCCGGAGGGCGCCGCCGGCTCGCGCTACATCCGCGTGCCGGTGACCCTCGACGCCACCCGGCGCGACGGCAGCACCGTGCAGTACACCGGCAGCTACACCCTGCGCCAGCCCAACGACGGCAGCGGGAGCTGGCGCATCGACTCGGCCGACCTGCGCGAGGTCCAGCGCTGAGTCACAGCTCGAAGCGGTAGGCCAGCTTGACCAGCAGCTGCTCGTCGTCGCGCAGGCGGAAGGCATCGCCGAGCTGGTCATACGGGCTGGCGGCGAACCCGTCGAGCGCGTAGCCACCGCGCCCGTACACCACGTACAGGTCCGAAAGCGGCGCGAGCATGTAGCGGTAGCGCACCTGGAAACCGAGGTTGCGCAGGCTGAAGTCGGCCGCCGGCTCGGCGCTGGCGACGGTGCGGCCATCCGCCAGGACCTCGACGGTGCCGGTCGCCGCGGCTTCCATGCCGATCGCCTGCAGCTTCACCCGCAACTCCTGGCGCAGGCCAATCGCCCAGTCCAGCCCGGCATCCAGCTCCAGCGATCGCTGTTCGAAGCGGCCGATCCGGTCGCCGTCCTGCCACACCAGCCAGTCGGGCACGTACTCGGCACCCACCCCGGCGAACACACGCAGGGTGTCGCCAAGATGCAGGGTCGGCTCCAGTTCCAGGCCGTAGCCGATCCGGTCGTTGCCGGCCAGCCCGCCGCCCCGCGCCCAGGCCTCGAGCGCCCACTCCCAAGGGCCAAGGCGCGGGCGCCCGCGTTTCCAGCGCAGGGTCCAGCGCCCCGGCTGCCACAGCGGGTGGCCGCCGCGGGTGATCAGGTCGTCGTAGCGGGGAGCGTCGATGTCGAGCTCGAGGTACTCGCTGCCGCCATTGCGCAGCCGGCTGGAGCGGATCAGCCGCAACTGGCGCTGCAACCGCAGGCCATCGCTGTTGTCGATGCCGATGATCCGCCCGCGGTAGTCGTGCGAGGCGTAGGCGGAGCCTTCCGGCAGCGCGGTGATGCGGCGGCTGAGCTGGTAGTGCAGGTAGTCCAGCGCGTTGCGGCTGAGGTAACCGAAGTCGTTGAGTTCCAGCTCCTCGCCGAAGTGCATCGCCAGCCACTGCTGCCGCCAGCCGCCGGCCATCTGGTAGTCGACGATGGCGGTGGCGCCAAGATCGCTGCGGTCGGCGCCGGGCTGGCGGACGTCGCTGCCGACGAGGTTGGAGGCGACCGTCAGCGAAGCGGTCGGCTGCCAGCGATGGTCGAGGCCGACCACGCGCGCCTCGCGGCCCAGCCAGGGCCGCTCCACCCGGGTCGCCATCAGGCCGACGTGCTGGCCACCCAGGTCGCGCTCCACCCGTGCCGCGGCGAACGAGCGCCCTGCCGCGCCTTCCTCCTCCGCCAGCAGCAGGCCGTAGCCGAAGCCGGCCGCGCGCCCGTTGAGCTTGAGCGCCGCGTCGATACCCGCCGGCCCGCTGCCGTCGTCGGCCGCCGCACCGACCCGCCGGGTGTAGACCAGTTGGCTGTTGTCGATCAGCAGGCCGAAATCGAAGATGCCCTGGTTCTCGGTGAAGAACGGCCGCTTGTCGCTGTAGAAGGTTTCCTCGGCGCTGAAGTTGACCACCAGGTCATCGCTCTCGACATGGCCGAAGTCCGGGTTGACCGTCGCGGCGAGCTGGAACTGCCCGCTGGGCTTCCAGAACAGGTCGCCGCCGGCATCGAAGTCGCTGCCACCGGTGATGTTGTCGTACACCCCGACCACGTAGGGCGTGACCGCCAGCAATGACTGGTCGTGGGCCTCCAGCTCGACCGGCGCGAAATCCGACAGGAACCGCGGGCGATGCCAGCTCGCCGTGGGCCAGGCCATGCGCTCGCCGGTCGCCGCCACCACCCGGTCCAGGTACAGGCCGATCCGCCGGGTGCCGCCGTGGGCCCTGCGCATCGGCGCGGTGTGCCAGGGGATCAGGAACTCCGCGCTCCAGCCGGCCTCGTCCTCGCTGGCGGCGTGCAGCCATACGCCGTCCCAGTCGTCGTTGAAGCTGCTCTCGGCGGTGACCACCTCGTCGGCGATGCCGCCGGCCAGGCTGATCACGAAGTTGTAGGCGGTACGCGCGTCGCCATCGAAGTCGACCATGACGTTGACCCGGTCGACCTGGCTGGCCTCGTCGCGCCGGGTGCGCTGGCGGGTGCGCGCGATGCCGGGCGGCTGCCCGTTGCGGAAGGCGATCGCCAGGCCTTCGGGGGTCGACAGCACCCAGGCGCGGGTCGGGTACGGCGCCGGCTGCTCCGACAGCGGCTCGGTCAGGCGGAAGTCGCCGATTTCCAGCGCGCCGTCCCATTCGCCCGGCGAGAGGTGGCCGTCGATCTCGACGGCTTGCGCCGGCAACACCGCCGCGACGGACAGCAGGACCGGCAGGAGCAGGCGCATGGCCGGATCCGTCAGCCGCGGCGGCGGCGCTTGGGCTGCAGCAGCGTCCCGGTGCAGTCCGGCGCGCCGCAGCGGCAGGCCCAGATCTTCTTCAGCCGCAGCGTGTGGCGCTCGGCCAGGGTGATGCCGTAGTTGTAGGTGAGCTCGTCGCCGGGCGCGATGTCGGCGATCGCCTCGATGAACACCCGGTCGCGGCGGCGGTCATCGCCCTCGTCCTCGTGCAGCACCGCCTCGCAGTTGGGCGCGCAACTGTGGTTGATCCAGCGCGCGACGTTGCCGCGCTCGGTCCCGTCGATCACGTACTCGTCGTTGAGCGTGAACAGGAAGGTGTGGCCGGATTCGACATCCCCCTGCTCGCCGGCGTCGACTTCCTCGTGGGTGCGCAGGCAGCCGGTGTACTCAATGACCCGCTCGCCCTTGCGGATCGGTGCGGTGGCGAACACGCCGTTGCCGTGGATGGCGGAACGCCGGGCGGTGAGCTTGGCCGGCATCGCGGCTCCTTGCTGGGTGGGAATCCGCGCATTGTGCCCGAGCGGCACGCGCCGCCACGGATGAACCCCGCCGCGGCGGCGGCTTGCCCGGCACCCCCCGCAATCCGTACAATTCCGGTCCTGATTACCCCCTTCCCGCCGTCCCGCCATGCTCCGCGTCACCAAGCTCACCGATTACGCCACCGTGGTGCTGACCGTGCTCGCCGCCGAGCCGGAGCGGGTGCTGAGCGCCCCGGAGCTGGCCGAGCGCGCGGGCTTGGAGACCCCCACCGTGAGCAAGGTGCTCAAGCCGTTGGCCCAGGCCGGGCTGGTGGAGGGTTTCCGCGGCGCCAACGGCGGCTACCGGCTTGCGCGTGGCTCCGGCGAGATCCAGCTGATCGAGATCGTCGAGGCGATGGAAGGCCCGCTGGGCATGACCGAGTGCAGCGTCCATGACGGCAACTGCGGCATCCAGGACCAGTGCGACATCCGCGCCGGCTGGCGCCACATCAACGACGTGGTGATCGCCGCGCTGCGCGACGTGACCCTGGCGCAGATGCTCGCGCCGCCCGTCCCCTCCTCCCCGCCGCCGGCGCGGCGAATCGACCTGCGCCTGGCCAACACTTGATTCCAACAGGCAGCCACATGGCCACCCAATTGACCGACCACGACATCGCGACGGCCGTGCTCCCCGAGGCCAACCGCGAAATCCACGAGCAGCTCGGCCGCAAGTACACGGCCGGGTTCGTTACCGACATCGAAACCGACAGCCTGCCCCCCGGCCTGGACGAGGACACCATCCGTGCCCTGTCCGCCAAGAAGGAGGAGCCAGAGTGGATGACCCAGTGGCGGCTGGAGGCCTACCGCCATTGGCTGACCATGCCGATGCCGGACTGGGCGAAGCTCGACATCGCCCCGATCGACTTCCAGGCGCTGAGCTACTACTCCGCGCCCAAGGGGCCGAAATACAAGTCGCTCGACGAGGTCCCGCAGGAACTGCTCGACACCTACGACAAGCTCGGCGTGCCGCTGCACGAGCGGGCGAAGCTGGCCGGGGTGGCGGTGGACGCGGTGTTCGACTCGGTCTCGGTCGGCACCACCTTCCGCAAGGAGCTGGCGGAGAAGGGGATCATCTTCTGCTCGATGTCCGAGGCCATCAAGGACCACCCGGAACTGGTGCGCCAGTACCTGGGCTCCGTGGTGCCGGTGGGCGACAACTTCTTCGCCGCGCTCAACTCGGCGGTGTTCTCCGACGGCAGCTTCGTGTTCATCCCGGCGGGCGTGAAGTGCCCGATGGAGCTGAGCACCTATTTCCGCATCAACGCCGGCCACACCGGCCAGTTCGAGCGCACCCTGATCATCTGCGAGGACCGTGCCCAGGTGTCCTACCTGGAAGGTTGCACCGCGCCGATGCGCGACGAGAACCAGCTGCACGCCGCGGTGGTCGAACTGGTGGCGCTGGAAGACGCCGACATCAAGTACTCCACGGTGCAGAACTGGTATCCGGGCGACGAGAACGGCGTCGGCGGCATCTACAACTTCGTGACCAAGCGCGGCGAATGCCGCGGCGCGCGCAGCCGGATCCACTGGACCCAGGTCGAGACCGGCTCGGCGATCACCTGGAAGTACCCGTCCTGCGTGCTCACCGGCGATGACTCCAGCGGCGAGTTCCACTCGGTGGCGCTGACCCACCACCGCCAGCAGGCCGACACCGGCACCAAGATGATCCACATCGGCAAGCGCACCAAGAGCACGATCATCTCCAAGGGCATCAGCGCCGGGCACGGGCAGAACACCTACCGCGGGCTGGTCAAGGTGCTGGCCGGGGCCGAGGGCGCGCGCAACTACACCCAGTGCGACAGCCTGCTGATCGGCAAGAAGTGCGGCGCCCACGCGGTCCCCTACATCGAGGTGCGCAACCCGACCGCCACCGTCGAGCACGAGGCCAGCGCCTCCAAGATCAGCGACGACCAGATGTTCTACTGCCGCTCGCGCGGCATCGGCGAGGAGGACGCGGTGTCGATGATCGTCGACGGCTTCTGCAAGCAGGTCTTCCGCGAGCTGCCGATGGAGTTCGCCGTCGAGGCCAAGGCGCTGCTGGAAGTGAGCCTGGAAGGCGCCGTCGGCTGACCACGCACATCCCTTCTCCCGCTCGCGGGAGAAGGTGCCCGAAGGGCGGATGAGGGGCTTTTGATTGCCCTCACCCCAACCCTCTCCCGCAAGCGGGAGAGGGGGACAAAAGAACAGGAGCGAGATCCCACATGCTGAAGATCGAAAACCTCCACGCCAGCGTCGCCGGCAAGGAAATCCTCAAGGGCCTGTCGCTGGAGCTGCAGGCGGGCCAGGTGCACGCGCTGATGGGGCCCAACGGCGCCGGCAAGTCGACGCTGGGCAACATCCTGGCCGGACGCGAGGGCTACGAGGTCACCGCCGGCTCGGTCAGCTTCGACGGGAAGGACCTGCTGGAACTGGAGCCGGAAGAACGCGCCGCCGCCGGCGTGTTCCTGGCCTTCCAGTACCCGGTCGAGATCCCCGGGGTGAACAACACCTACTTCCTGCGCACCGCGCTCAATGCCCAGCGCAGGGCGCGCGGCGAGGACGAGCTGGACTCGATGAACTTCCTCAAGCGGGTGCGCGAGAAGCTCGCCGTGCTGCACCTGAAGGACGAGCTGCTGCACCGCGCCGTCAACGAGGGTTTCTCCGGCGGCGAGAAGAAGCGCAACGAGATCTTCCAGCTGGCGCTTCTGGAGCCGCGGCTGGCGATCCTGGACGAGACCGACTCCGGGCTGGACATCGACGCGCTCAAGACCGTCGCCGATGGCGTCAACGCGCTGCGCTCGGCCGACCGGGGTTTCCTGGTGATCACCCATTACCAGCGCCTGCTCGACTACATCAAGCCCGACGTGGTGCACGTGCTGGCCGACGGCCGGATCGTCGAGTCCGGCGGGCCGGAACTGGCGCTGCAGCTGGAAGAGCACGGCTACCAGTGGATCAGCGACCGGATCATCCCGGAGAAGGCATGAGCGCATTGATGGAGAACCTGGCGCGCGGCTTCGACGCGCTGCCCGGCCGCGAGGCCGCCGGCCTGGGTCCGCTGCGCCGGGAGGCACTCGCCGGCGCGCTGCGCGACGGCCTGCCGGGCCCGCGCAGCGAAGCCTGGAAGTACACCCCGTTGCGGGCGCTGGAGCGTCGCAGCTTCGCCCCGGCCGGGAAGGCGCTGGCATTCGATGCCGCGCTGCTGGCCGACATTCCCGCCCCGCGCCTGGTGTTCGTGAACGGCCGCTACGATGCCGCGCACTCCGACCTGGAGGGCTTGCCGGCCGGGGTGAGCGCGCACCCGCTCTCGCAGCTGCTGGAGGAAGGCGACCCGGTGGCCGCCGGCGCCCTGTCGCGCCGCTACCAAGAGCCGGCCGAGGTTTTCGCCCGCCTCAACACCGCCCTGGCCACCGAAGGGGTGGTGCTGCGGGCCGGGCCCGAGGCGCGCGGTGGTGGGCCGGTGCGGCTGGTCTTCATCGGCACCCCCGATTCCGAGGACCGTGCGTGGCACCTGCGCCACCGCATCGAGCTCGCGCCCGGCGCGCGGCTGGACGTGATCGAGCAGCTGGTCGGGGGCGGCGAGCACCGCCACTTGGCCAACAGCCTGATGCAGGTCGAACTGGGCGACGCCGCGCGCCTGCGCCATGCGCGCCTGCAGCAGGAATCCTCCGGCGCCACCCTGTTCCACCGGACCGATGCGGTGCTCGGCACGGACGCGCAATACCGCCGGATCGACCTGGAGCTGGGCGCCGCGCTGTCGCGGCACGAGCTCAACATCGCCCTGCGCGGCGCACGTGCCCAGGCGCAGGCCAACGGCGTGCTGCTGGCCGACGGCCGACGCCACCTGGACACCCGGCTGAGCGTGGACCACGACGCCCGCGACACCGGCTGCGAGCTGACCTGGCGCGGCATCGGCGCTGACCGCGGCAAGGTGGTGTTCCATGGCGGCATCCTGATCCGCGAGGGCGCCGACGGCACCAACGCCAACCTGTCCAACAAGAACCTGCTGCTGTCCCAGGGCGCGGAGATCGACACCCAGCCGATGCTGGTGATCCACGCCGACGAGGTGCAGGCCGCGCACGGCGCGACGGTCGGCCAGCTCGACCCGACCGCGATGTTCTACCTGCGCTCGCGCGGCATTCCCGCCGAGCGCGCGCAGGGGCTGCTGACCGCCGCGTTCTGCCGCGAGCCGTTGTCGGTGATCGACGACCAGGCGGTGCGCGACGCGGTGGGCGCGCGGCTGGACGAGGTGCTGCTGCAGTCGGTGGCGGCGGGGATGGAGGCGTGAGCGAAGCCGTGGACTGGGCGGCGGTCCGCGCCGACTTCCCGGTGCTGGAGCGCAGCGTGCACGGCAAGCCGCTGGTGTACCTGGACTCGGCCAACACCGGGCAGAAGCCGCGGCAGGTGATCGAGGCGGTGGACGACTTCTTCCGCCACCACAACGCCAATGTCAGCCGCGCGGTGCACGCGCTGGGCAGCGAGGCCACGGAGGCCTTCGAGGGCGCGCGCGGCAAGCTGGCGCGTTTCCTCAACGTGCGCGCCAACGAACTGGTGCTGTGCAGCGGCACCACTTTCGCCATCAACCTGGTCGCCTACAGCTGGGCCTTGCCGCGGCTGAAGGCGGGGGACGCGATCGTGGTCACCCGCATGGAGCACCACGCCAACATCGTGCCCTGGCAGCTCATTGCCCAGCGCAGCGGGGCCACGCTCAAGGTCGCCGACATCGACGGGCGCGGCGACCTGGACCTGGACCAGCTGGAATCGCTGCTGACCGGCGAGGTGAAGCTGCTGGCCGTAGCCCACGTCTCCAACGTGCTGGGCACGGTGAACCCGGTGCGCGAGATCTGCCGCATGGCCCGCAGGCGCGGCATCGCGACCCTGGTCGACGGTTCCCAGGCGGCGCCGCACCGCCCGGTCGACGTGGCCGCGATCGGCTGCGACTTCTACGCCGTCACCGGCCACAAGATGGCCGGCCCGACCGGTACCGGCGCGCTGTGGGCGCGCCGCGAACACCTGGAGGGGATGCCGCCGTTCCTGGGCGGCGGCGAAATGATCAAGGAGGTCCGTTTCGACGGCACCGTGTTCAACGAGGCCCCGCACAAGTTCGAGGCCGGCACCCCCAACATCGCCGGCTTCATCGGCCTGGGCGCGGCCTGCGACTACCTGTCCGGCATCGGCATGCACAACATCGAGGCCCGCGAGCAGGCGCTGCTGGCGCACCTGACCGCGCGGCTGGACACGATCGACGGGGTGCGGATCTTCGGCCGCGCGCGCGAGAAGGCCGCGGTGGTCAGCTTCCTGGTCGAGGGCGCGCACGCCCACGACCTGGCCACCCTGCTCGACCTGGAGGGGGTGGCGGTGCGCTCGGGCCACCACTGCGCGCACCCGCTGATGCAGCACTTCGGCGTGCCGGCTACCTGCCGTGCCTCGCCGGCGTTCTACAACACCTTCGAGGAGATCGACGCCTTCGCCGCGGCACTGGTGAAGGTGCGCGGACTTCTGGCCTGATCCGAAATGAGCGAACTCCGGTTCCGCGACGCCACCGTCGCCGACATTCCCGCCCTTCTCGCCCTGGTCACCTCCGCCTACCGCGGCGAGGACAGCCGTGCCGGCTGGACCACCGAGGCCGACCTGCTGGAGGGCAACCGCATCGTGCCGGAAGTGTTGCGGGCCGACATCACCCGCGCGCGCAGCCGGATCCTGCTGGCCGAACGGAACGGCGAGGCGCTGGGTTGCGCGCACGTGGCCGAAGAGGACGGCAGCGGCTACTTCGGCATGTTCGCGGTGTCCCCGCGGGCGCAGCGCGCCGGCATCGGCGACGCGATCCTGGCCGAAGCCGAACGGGTGGCACGGGTCGACTGGCGGTTGCCGCTGATGCGGATGACCGTGATCGACCTGCGTACCGAGCTGATCGCCTGGTACCAGCGGCGTGGCTACCGGCGTACCGGCGAGATCCGCCCGTTCCCCGCCACCGACCCGCGCTTTGGCGTACCCCTGCGCGACGACCTGCGGTTCGAGGTCCTGGAAAAGCCGCTGGCCGGGACGACCGGGATCGCGGCTGGAGCCGCGCCTGCGGTGGGAGGAATACAGGCATGAGTGACTGGATCCGGGTCTGCACCACCGCCGAGCTGCTGCCCGGTGAATCCACCGTGGCCTGGGATGGCGACACGCCGATCCTGGTGGTCAACCTGGATGGCGACTTCCATGCCGTGGAGGACCAGTGCACCCACGAGGATTACGAGCTGTCGGCCGGCGCGGTCGACCCGCAGGCGGGGACGGTGGAGTGCGTGCTGCACGGGGCGAAGTTCGACCTGCGCGACGGCCGGGCGCTGTGCGCCCCGGCCTATGAACCGGTCGCGAAGTTTCCGGTGAAGGTGGAAGACGGCGTGGTCTGGACCCGCGACGACCGCTGAGACCGCCCTGCATTATTGCGAATCATTCTTGTTTGCGTCTATCATGCGCCCCCTCCCGGATGCCGGCACGACCGCGCCCCGTTGATCTGGACCGCCGATGGCCGCCACTCCCCACGCCAGCACCGCCATGGCCGCCAGCCGCCGCTCCTGGTGGCTCAAGACCCTGCACCGCTGGCACTGGATAAGCGCCGCGGTGAGCCTGGCCGGACTGCTGGTGTTCGCCGCCACCGGCATCACCCTCAACCACGCCGCGCAGATCGAATCCACGGCCAGGGTCAGCGTGACCACCGGCACGCTGCCGGCGGAACTGTCCGCCGGGCTCGCCGGCGTGCCGGCCGATGCGCCGCTGCCGGTGCCGGTCGCGCGCTGGCTGGCCGACACCCATGGCATCCGCGCCGGCGGCCGCGCCGGGGAATGGGACGAGCTGGAGGTCTATGTCTCCCTGCCGCGCGCCGGCGGTGATGCCTGGCTGGCGATCGACCGGGAGACCGGCGACTTCGAATACGAGCGCACCGACCGCGGCACCGTCGCCTGGCTCAACGACCTGCACAAGGGCCGCAATACCGGCGCGGCCTGGCGCTGGTTCATCGACCTGCTGGCGGTGGCCTGCGTGCTGTTCGCCCTCACCGGCTTGTGGCTGCTGTGGCTGCACGCCCGCCAGCGCACGTCCACCTGGCCACTGGTCGCCACCGGCGTGGTAGTGCCGGTGCTGCTGATCCTGCTGTTCATGCATTGATCCGAGGACGCCCATGACCCTGCCCCGCCTTGCCCTGCTCGCCGCCCTTGCCTTGCCCGCCGCCGCACCGGCCGCCGGCTTGGACGTCACCCTGGAGATCCCGCGGCTGGACGTCGCCGAATACCACCGCCCCTACGTGGCGGTGTGGATCGCCCGCCCCGACCACAGCGTCGCCGCCAACCTGGCGGTCTGGTACGACGACGACATGGCCGCCGACGAGGGCACCAAGTGGCTCAAGGACATGCGCCAGTGGTGGCGGCGCAGCGGCCGCGGGCTGTCGATGCCGGTGGACGGCGTCAGCGGCGCGACCCGCCCGGCCGGCCAGCACCAGCTGCGCTTCGAGGCCGGCCAGGCGCCGCTGGGCACGCTCGCGGCCGGCGAATACGAGCTGGTGGTCGAGGCCGCCCGCGAGGTCGGCGGGCGCGAGGTGGTGCGCATCCCCTTCACCTGGCCCGCCGCCGCGCGCCAGCAGGCCAATGCCGCCGGCAGCAGCGAGCTTGGTGAAGTTCGGCTGACCCTCCGCCCATGACACATCCGATTGCACGACCGATTTCCGCTACCGACAGGAACCGCCCAATGAAGACGCCATCGACGAAGTCCAAGAAGCTGCACCTGATTGGCCTGGCCGCCGCCCTGGCGTTCTGCCTGGCGCCGCCCGCGTTCGCCCACAAGGCATGGCTGAAGCCGTCGGCCACGGTGTTTTCCGAGACCGGGGCCTGGATGACCGTCGACGCGGCGGTGTCCAACGACCTGTTCTACTTCAACCACGTGCCGCTGCGGCTCGACAACCTGCGCATCACCGCGCCCGACGGCAGCAGCCTGGAACCGGTGAACCCGGCCACCGGCAAGTACCGCAGCGTGTTCGACCTGCAGCTGGAGCAGGAAGGCACCTACCGGCTGAGTGTGGTCAATGACGGCCTGTTCGCCCGCTACACGCTCGACGGCGAGTCGAAGCGCTGGCGCGGCAGCCCGGCGGAGTTCGAGACGGCGATCCCGGCCGGCGCCAGCGATGTCGAGGCGTCGCAGACCCTGAGCCGGGTGGAGACCTTCGTGACGGTCGGTGCGCCGAGCCAGGACGTGTTCGCGACCACGGGCCAGGGCATCGAACTGGTGCCGGTGACCCATCCCAACGACCTGTACGCGGGCGAGGCGGCCACCTTCCAGCTGTTGCTCGACGGCGAGCCGGCGGCCGGGCTGGAGATCGAGATCGTGCCCGGCGGCACCCGCTACCGCGACAGCCAGGACAGCCTGGCGGCGACCACCGGGGCGGATGGCCGCTTCGAGGTGACCTGGCCGGAAGCCGGCATGTACTGGCTGGAAACCGGCAGCAGCGATGACCGGACCACGCTGCCACAGGCGAGCCAGCGCCGGCTGGGCTACGTCGCCACCTTCGAAGTCCTGCCGCTCTGACCGATGCCCTTCCGTCCCGTGCGCCTGTTGCTGCCGATCGTGCTGGTGACCGTGCTGCTGGTTCCTTTGGCCGGCAGCGCGACGCCATTGCAGCAGCTGTCGGGGCGGACGATGGGCACCACCTGGTCGGTGACGGTGGCCGCCGCCCCTGGCCGCCTGCCGGCGCTGCGTGAGGGCGTGCAGGCGCGGCTGGACGAGGTGGTCGCGCAGATGAGCACCTGGGAACCGGATTCGGACCTGAGCCGCTACAACCGGGCGCCTGCCGGCAGCTGGCATCCGCTGCCGGCACCGGCGGCGCAGGTGGTGGATGCGGCACTGGCGCTGGCGCGCGAGAGCGCGGGTGCCTTCGACCCCACCGTGGGACCACTGGTGGACGCCTGGGGCTATGGACCTGCCGGACCGCAGGCCGCCGCTCCGCCACCGGAGGCGCTGGCGGCCGCGCGCGCCCGGGTAGGGTGGCAGCACCTGCGGCTGCTGCCCGACGGCCGCTTGTGGCAACCCGGCGGGGTCAACGTGGACCTGTCGGCGATCGCCAAGGGCTACGGCGTCGACCGGGTCGCGGAATGGCTGCTCGGGGCCGGGGTGGAAAGCTTCCTGGTCGAGGTCGGCGGCGAGTTGCGCGGCCACGGCCGCAAGCCCGACGGCAGCCCATGGCGGGTCGCGGTCGAGCGCCCCGCCCCGGACGACTCGCGCCTGGACGACGTGCAGCTGGTCGTGCGCCTGGACGGGCTGGCGGTCGCCACCTCCGGCGATTACCGGCACCGCGACGAGCGCGACGGCCGCAGCGTGTCCCACATCATCGACCCGCGTACCGGCGCGCCGGTCACCCACGCCCTGGCAGCAGTGACCGTGCTGCACCCGCAGGCCATGCAGGCAGACGCGCTCGCCACCACCCTGCAGGTGCTCGGCCCGAGGCAGGGGCTGGAGTGGGCCCGGACCCGCGGCCTGGCAGCCCTGCTGGTGTGGCATGAGGGCGAGGGTTTCGGCAGCGCGATGACCCCGGCTTTTGCCGGCCACGTGGTGCAGCCATGAACGCCATGACCGGTGCGCTGTCGCACCGCCGCCGGCTGCGCGTCGATGCCGGCCTGGCCGGCAACCTGGCACTGGTGCTGCTGCTTGCCGCGCTGGCGGTGGCCCTGGCCTGCAGCCAGGCCGAGCCGTGGCGATGGCAGCTGCCCGGGACCGCTCGCCTGTGGGGCGCCGGCGCGCTGCTGCTCGGGCAGGCGGCACTGATCGGCGTGGTCCGCCTCCGCGCGTTGACGGACGCCGGCAATGCCGCGCAGGCCGGTCTGGTCGGGCCGGGTGACGCCGAGTGGCTGGTGGTGCACGCCAGCCAGACCGGCCAGGCCGAAGCGCTCGCACGCCAGGCCGCCGATGCACTCCGGGTTGCCGGCAGCGCGGTCGCCCTGCTCCCGCTGTCGGCGCTGGACCACGCCACCCTGCGGCACGCCCGCCGCCTCCTGCTGGTCGCCAGCACCACCGGCGAAGGCGATCCGCCGGACAATGCGGCACGCTTCGTGCGCCAGTGCCTGGGTGATGCCTCGATCCGGCTCGGGCAGCTGGAGTACGGACTGCTGGCCCTGGGGGATCGCGCCTACGGTGATTTCTGTGCGTTCGGCCACATGCTCGACGACTGGTTCCAGCGGGCCGGCGCCCGGCCGCTGTTCGGGATGATCGAGGTCGATGACCACGAACCGGCCGCGCTGCAGCGCTGGCGCGACCAGCTCGACCGCCTGGGTGTCCGTGTCGGGGCGGTGGGCGACGGGCCGCAGGCGCAGCCGTGGCGGCTGGCATCGCGCACCCTGCTCAACCCGGGCAGCCCCGGGGCCCCGGTGCACGACCTGGTACTGGAGCCGGCATCCGGCACGGTGCCGGCCTGGCATGCCGGCGACATCGCCGTGCTGCAGCCGCCCGGCGCGGACTCGCCACGCGAGTACTCGATCGCCTCCATCCCCGCCGAAGGCCACCTGCGGCTGCTGGTGCGCGAACAACAGCGCGCCGACGGCAGCCCCGGGCTGGGCAGTGGCTGGCTGGCCCGGGGGCTGGAGGTCGGCGCCGACGTGCAGGTCCGCATCCGCAGCAACCCGCGCTTCCATGCCCCGTCCGACGCGCGTCCGCTGGTCCTGGTCGGCAACGGGACCGGCGTGGCCGGGCTACGCGCCCTGCTGCGCGAGCGCATCGGGGCCGGGCGGCACCGCAACTGGCTGCTGCTGGGCGAGCGCACCGCCGCACACGATCGCCATTACGGCACGGAACTCGAACACTGGCGCGAGCGCGGCGCGCTGCAGCGGCTGGACCTGGCGTTTTCCCGCGACAGCGGCGGAGCGCGCTACGTCCAGGACCTGGTCGGCGCACACGGTGATGAACTGCGGCGCTGGATCGCCGATGGCGCCTCGATCCATGTCTGCGGCAGCCTGCGCGGGATGGCTCCCGGCGTGGACGCCGCGCTGGAAGCGCTGCTGGGCCGCGAGGCACTGGAGAGGCTGGCGGCCGACGGGCGCTATTGCCGCGACGTCTACTGAGGGCCGGCCGCCTTCGGCACCAGGCGCACCAGCAATGCCTCGCCGTGCCCGTCCAGCGGCTGCCGCAGCCGCTGCGCGCCCGCATGCAGCAGGGCGCTGTCCCCGGCCTCCAGCAAGGCACCATCCGCGGCACCGCCCAGCCGTGCCTGCCCCGCCAGCAGGTGCACCGCCCAGGTGCTGCCGGCGTCGGCGAACACCACCAGCGAACCGACCAGGGGCCGGTGCCACAGTTCCGCGGCGATGCTGGCGCGCCGCCACATCAGGTTGAACGCCCGCACCTGGCCGCCCAGCGGCACGCCGCGGACGGCGTCCTCGCCCGGGTAACGGTGGCGCCCGTGGGGCGGGTCGAGCCGTACGGTCCGGCCGCCGGTTTCCAGTGCGAGCCCCTCGCCGCAGAGCAGCAGCTGCTCGCGCTCGATGCCGGGAAAACGGGAGAACTCCGCCGGCGCGTCGATTTCGGCGATCGACAGGCGCCAGTCCCATCCCGCCGCGCCGGAACCGCCGCGGGCGATCTCGCGGGTCCAGCCCGCGCCGTTGCGCCAGCGCTCCCGGCGGTAGCCGTTGGCCGGAAGGAGGGTCAGTCGCGCTTCCATCTGCATGGGGCTCCGGACGGCCGGCCAGTCTAGCGCCAGCGTCCGGAGCCACGCAGGCACCCGCCACGAGTCCTTTCGTGGCGGGGCAGCGACACAGGTCCGGGCTTCCCCGGTGCCGGGGCATCCTGCTCCGGCGGAAGGGACGGTGATCCCTCCGTATGGGCCAGGCGCGGCCCCTTGGTCGTGCGTCCTGCAGCCGGGCTCAGGACCCGCTGCTGCCCTTGAGCACGATGCGGTCGCGGTTCTTCTCGACGGTCTTCAGGCCGACGCCCTTGACCTGGGCAAGCTGGTCGGCACTCTTGAACGGGCCGTGTTCGTCGCGGTAGTCGACGATCGCCTGGGCCTTCGACGGGCCGATGTTCACCAGCACCCGGTTGATGGTCTCGGCATCGGCGGTGTTGATGTCGACGGTCTCGGCGGCGAAGCCGGGGCCGGCAAGCGCCAGCGAAAGCACGGCGGTGGCCAGCAGGGCGCGCACGCGCCGGGGGAATGCGGAACTGGAAAGGGACTTCATGGCGACACTCCATTGTGCGGTTTGTGGATCCATCCACCGGGGCGGGCCCGGCAACCCGAAGTGTCCCGCCGCCCTGCTCCCCTGGCGATCGCCACGCCGGCCATCGCCCGGTGGGGCAACGCCGCCGGACCCGGTCGGAAAACCCCCACCCGCCCTGCGGCGGTAAACTGTCGGGCCCCACACAGCGAGGCCCGATCATGGCATCCAGCAACCCAGATTCCGCCATCGACTCCGCGTCCATCGAGCGCTTCGTCGCGGCCAAGTGGGATGAGGAGATCGTCCCGCAGCTGGTCGAGTACATCCGCATCCCCAACAAGTCGCCGATGTTCGACGCCAAATGGGTCGAGCACGGCTACATGGACCAGGCGGTCGAGCTGATGGAGGGCTGGGCCAAGGCGCAGTCGATCGAGGGCATGCAGCTGGAGGTGGTGCGCCTGGAAGGCCGCACGCCGCTGATCTTCATCGAGATCCCGGCCGCCAATGGCGGCAGCGACGAGGACTGCGTGCTCCTGTACGGCCACCTGGACAAGCAGCCGGAGATGACCGGCTGGGACGACGACCTGGGCCCGTGGAAGCCGGTGATCAAGGGCGACCGGCTGTACGGCCGCGGCGGCGCCGATGACGGCTACGCGATCTACGGCTCGCTGACGGCGGTCATGGCGCTGCGCGAGCAGGGCCTGCCGCACGCACGCTGCGTGGTGCTGATCGAGGCCTGCGAGGAGTCCGGCAGCTATGACCTGCCGGCCTATGTCGACCACCTCGCCGGGCGCATCGGCCAGCCTTCGCTGGTGGTCTGCCTGGACTCGGGCTGCGGCAACTACGAGCAGCTGTGGTGCACCACCTCGCTGCGCGGCCTGGCCGGCGGCAACTTCACCGTGAAGGTGCTGGACGAGGGCGTGCATTCCGGCGATGCCTCCGGCGTGGTCCCCTCCAGCTTCCGCCTGTTGCGCCAGCTGCTGTCGCGGATCGAGGACGAGGACAGCGGCCGGATCATCGAGGCGCTGCACGTGGAGATCCCCGCCGAGCGCGTCGCCCAGGCCCGCCAGGCGGCCCGGGTGCTGGGCACCGCGGTGTTCGACAAGTTCCCGCTGCTGGACGGCATGACGCCGATGAACGACGACCCGGCCGAGCTGGTGCTCAACCGCACCTGGCGTCCGGCGCTGTCGGTGACCGGGATCGACGGCATGCCTTCGCTGGACTCGGCCGGCAACGTGCTGCGCCCGCACACCGCGGTGAAGCTCTCGCTGCGCCTGCCGCCCACCCTGGACGGCAAGAAGGCCGGCGAGCTCCTCCGGCACGCCCTGCTCGACAACCCGCCCAACGGCGCCCACGTGGAACTGGACCTGGAGAAGTCCTCCACCGGCTGGAATGCCCCGGCGATGTCCCCGTGGCTGTCGGAGGCGGTCGAACAGGCCAGCCATGCGCATTACGGCAAGCCGGCGATGTACATGGGCGAAGGCGGCTCGATCCCGTTCATGGGCATGCTCGGGGAGAAGTTCCCGGGCGCGCAGTTCATGATCACCGGCGTGCTCGGGCCGCACTCCAACGCCCACGGCCCCAACGAGTTCCTGCACATCCCGATGGGCAAGAAGGTCACCGCCTGCGTGGCCCACGTGATCGCCCGCCACCACGCCGCCGGCCAGCGTGGCGAGACCCGCGGCGCGGCGGTTGCGGCCGACAGCGGAACCCGCCACGGCGACCACGGCTGCTGCTGAGCCCACCCATGTCCGCCACGGTCGACACCACGCGCGAACGGCAGCGCCTGGACTGGGCGCGCCTCGCCACCGGCCAGCCGGGCCTGTCGCTCCAGCGCGCCTCCACCGATGCCGGCTTCCGCAGCTACTGGCGGACCGCCGGCACCGGCGGGCCCAGCCTGGTGGTGATGGATTCGCCACCGGCTCTGGAAGACGTGCGTCCGTGGCTGCGCATGCACGGGCTGCTCGAGCGCGGCGGCGTGCGGGTGCCGCGCGTGCTCGCCCGCGACGCGGATGCCGGCTTCCTGCTGCTGGAGGACCTGGGCCGGCGCACCGCGTTGCAGGCAGTCGACGATGCCAGCGCCGACGCGATGTTCGAGGCCGCGTTCGACCAGCTGCTGCGCCTGCAGGCGATCGCGATCCCGGATGGCCTGCCCGCCTACGACGAAGCCCTGCTGGCACGCGAGCTGCGCCTGTTCGACGAGTGGTACCTGGGCCGCCACCTGGGCCTGGAGCTGGACCGCGGCGCACTGGAGGTCCTGGACCGGGTGTACCGCCGGCTGATCGACGCCGCCCTGGCCCAGCCCCGGGTCCTGGTGCACCGCGACTACATGTTGCGCAACCTGATGCCGCTCGCCGACGGCGCGGTGGCGGTGCTGGACTTCCAGGACGCGGTCCAGGGACCGGTCGCCTACGACCCGATGAGCCTGTTCAAGGACGCCTTCATCAGCTGGCCGCAGGCGCGCATCGACCAGTGGCTGGCCCGCTACCACGCACGCGCCTCGGCGGCGGGCCTGCCGCTCCCGGCCCTCGACCGTTTCCGCCACGACATCGACTGGATCGGCGTGCAGCGCCACCTGAAGGTGATCGGCATCTTCGCCCGCCTGCACCATCGCGACGGAAAGCCGAAGTACCTGGCCGACGTACCGCGCTTCTTCGGCTACCTGGACGGGGTGCTGCCGCGGTATCCCGAACTGGCGCCGCTGGCCTCGCTCATCGACCGGCTGGTGCGCCCGCGGCTGGCCATGGCCGGCGCCTGAGTCGGGCGATGCGTGCCCTCATCTTCGCGGCGGGCTTGGGCGAGCGGATGCGCCCGCTCACCGTGCACACCCCCAAGCCGTTGCTGCCTGCCGGCGGCAAGCCGCTGGTCGCCTGGCACCTGGAAAAGCTCGCGGCGATGGGCGTGCGCGAGGTGGCCATCAACACCAGCTGGCTGGCCGAGCGGTTCCCGCAGGTGCTCGGCGACGGCTCGCGCTGGGGCCTGCGGCTCCACTTCGTCCACGAGGGTCCCACTCCGCTGGAAACCGGCGGCGGCATGCTGCACGCGCTGGACCTGCTGGCGGCGGGCGGCGATGCGCCGTTCCTGGCGGTCAACGGCGACATCTGGACCGACCACGACTTCGCCGCCCTGCCCCGGGAGCCGGACGGCCTTGCGCACCTGGTGCTGGTCGACAATCCGGAGCACCACCGGCGCGGCGATTTCGTCCTGGACCCCGGCGGCCGGGTGTCCGATGGGCCGGGGGCAGGCGAGGACGCGCACGCACCGACGCTGACCTTCGCCGGACTGGGTGTCTACCGGCCCGCCCTGTTGCACGACTGGGCGCGGATCATCGGCGATGCACCGGGTGCCGGAGCGCACCCGCCGCGGTTCCGGTTGCCACCGCTGTTGCGTGCTGCGATGGCCGACGGGCGAGTGACCGGCGAGCACCACCGCGGACGGTGGACCGACGTGGGGACCCCGGAGCGGCTCGAGGCGCTGGACCGGGAGCTGGCCGGCACCGGGCCAGCCCGCGGCTGAAGCCGCGCCTACCGGTGCTGGTGGGGATCCACCGGGACCCCGGGGGCCTCGGCCAGGATCTCGCGCAGGAACGGCACGGTGATCCGGCGCTTGGCCGCCAGCGAGGCGCGGTCCAGCCGGTCCAGCAGCGCGGTCAGGCCGGCGAGGTCACGCTCGACCCGGCGCAACAGCCAGTCCAATGCCGCTTCCTCGAGCACCCAGCCACGACGGCGGGCGCGCTGGCGCAGCACCTCGCGGCGGCCCTCCTCGTCCAGCGGCTGCAGGATGATCCGCGTGCATTGCGACAGCCGCGAGCGAAGGTCGGGCAGCCCCGGTGGCAGCTCGTCGGGATTGCCCCGGGCCGCGTACAGCAGCCGGGCCCCTGCGGCAGTGGCGCGGTTGTGGGCATCGAACAGCGCCAGCTCATCCGGGCGCGAGCCGGCGACCGCCTCCAGGCCATCCAGCGCCACCAGGTCGTTGCCTTCCAGTGCGTCCAGTGCCTCGCCCAGGCGGCCGGCGGCGCTGGCCAGCGGCAGGTAGGCGGCACGGCGGCCGGTCCCATGCGCCAGCGCGCAGGTCGCCAGCAACAGGTGGGTCTTGCCGGTGCCGCGCGCGCCGGCGATGTAGGTCGAACCGGCCGCGCCGCCGGCCAACGCGCGCAGCTGGTCCGCCACGCCCGCGGGCAGGTCGACGAAGGTCTCAAGCCGCTGGTCGGCCGGGTACCGCAGCGCCAGGGGCAGCTGCGGCGGCTCCGCCGTGCGGCGCGGCCGGTCCGGCTTCACTCCTGCTCCGGCTCCCGCGGGTAGGCCGGGATGCGGCTGTCCCCGGTGAGGATCCCCACGTCATGTCCGGCGTACAGCCGGCTGTGGGTGTAGCGCTCCTCGGCGTAGCGCAGCAGCACGTTGGCGATCGCCGCGCACGGCAGCGCGATCAGCATGCCCAGGAAGCCGAACAGCGTGCCGCCGGCCATCACCGCGAAGATCACCGCCACCGGGTGCAGGCCGATCCGGTCGCCCACCATCTTCGGCGTCAGCCAGTAGCTCTCGATCACCTGTCCCACGCCGAACACCACCAGCACCCCGGCGATGTGCGGCCAGTCGCCGAACTGCACCAGCGCCGCCACGCACCCCAGGATCAGCCCGCTGGCCGGCCCGACGTAGGGCACGAAGGTCAGCAGGCCGGCGATGATGCCGATCAGCAGGCCCAGGTCCAGGCCCACCGCCCACAGGCCGAGGCCATACATCGCCCCGAGGATCAGCATCACCAGGAACTGCCCGCGCAGGAATCCGCCCAGCACGTCGCTGGACTGGGTCGCCAGGCGGCTGACGGTCGGCAGGTAGTCGCGCGGGATCAGCGAGGCGATCCGCGCCACCAGCAGGTCCCAGTCGCGCAGGGCGAAGAAGGTCACCACCGGCAGCAGCACCAGGTTGGCGGCGAAGGCCACCAGCGCGAAGCCCGAACGCGAGACGTAACCCAGCGCGGCGCTGGCGAACCCGCCGGCGCGTTCCCAGTTGTGGCGCAGCAGGTCGAACAGCCGGCTGAAGTCCAGCCAGGCCGAGATGTCGATGCCGGTGCGCGCCTCCAGCCACGGCAGCGCAGTGGCCAGCAACCAGCCGCGGTAGGACGGCAGCGCCGCGACCAGGGTCTGGATCTGGTCGCGGATCATCGGCACCAGCAACAGCACCACCAGGACCAGCATCAATGTCATCGCGGTGAACACCAGGATCACCGCGGTGTTGCGTGAGCGGCCCGAGCGCTGCAGCCGGTCGACCAGCGGATCCCCCAGCCAGCCCAGCAGGGCGCCGACCACGAACGGGGTCAGGACCGGCGAAAGCAGCCACAGCAGCCACAGCGTGAACAGCGCGACGGCGGCCCATTGCAGCCGTCGCAGGAAACGGGCGATCTCCTGCAGCGGGTCGGTGATCGGCTGCATGGGTCAGCGCAACCGGTAGGTGGCCACGCCCGACGCGGGTGCGGGAGCCGACGGCACGCTACCGAAGCCGGAATCGTCGAGCGTCCCGGCGGGATGCTCGGCCACCAGCACGTCGTCGCCCTCGACCATCAGGTTGAAACCCGGAAGCCCGGAGGCCAGTTGCAGCCGGTACTCCATCCGCCCGGGATCCGCCTGCAGCGGGCGGATCGCGCGGACCACCGCCAGCCCCTGGAGGTAGCCGGACAGGCGCAGGTAGTCCTCGGCGCTGTCGATGCCGGTGAAGGCGACGTGGTACTCGCCGGCCTCCCCGGCCTCGATGCGCTTGGCGTACCGGGCGACCAGCGCATCGGCGGCCCCATCGGCGCCGCTGGACAGCACCTGGCGCGGGCTGCCCCCGTCCTCCGACCACTGCGACAGCACCTCGCCGTCGTCGATGAAGGTCCAGTCGGCCCGCCACCCCCCGTCCTGCCGGTACATCTTGCCGACCAGCTGCATCGGCGAGCGGTAGCGCGAGGAGGCCGACCGGATCGCACCGGCATCGCCGCGCCAGATCGCCGCCACCAGCGCGCGCTCGGCGGCGTTGCCGCCGGGAAGGCCGAGCTGGTAGCCGCGCGTGCGCGCCCGGTCCAGGGTCGGACGCGCGGCCTCGGCCTGCGGCACGCCCACCAGCCGCGGGCCGCTGCCGTCGTCGATCGCCAGCCACAACACCGGCCTGGGTCGCGGGGTCGGCCACACCGGCAGGCCCAGGGCCGCGGCCAAGGCCTCCACCCGGTCCGGGTCGAACTGCACCACCAGGGTGGTCTTGAAAGTCGGCGCGCCGCTGGCCGAACGCCCCTCGTCCTGGCGGTAGTCGTAGCCCTTCACGTACTGGCCGGCCTGGCGCAGTTCGCTGCGCACCCCGGGAGCCGAGGCGGTGGAGCGGTCGCCCGACAGCTTGCCCAGCACCTGTGCCAGGGCCTGGCCGAAACCGCGTTCGCGCTCGCCCTCGGCCTGGCTGTTGACCTCGACCTCGGCCGAATACATCTCCGCCGCCCCCGCCCGGTCGCCGCCCTGCTGGGCCATCGCCGGAAGGGCCGCCAGCAGGCCGGCGAGCAGCAGCGCCAGCGTGGCCAGCCAGCGGACGGCCGCAGCGCGTGGATGTTCGATCAGGTGGCCGGTCGCACGCGCCATGGGAAGCTCCGCAGGTTGCAGCATCAGCAGCCCGAAATGGTGCCGCATGGGGGCTGGCGCGTCCATCGGGGCGCCCGGGGATGCCCGCGCGGTTGCTAGAATCGCGCCCTCCCCGCCCACCATGAGCCCGCCGTGACCTCCAACGCCCAGGACGACCGCAAGCCGCTGACCTACCGCGACGCGGGCGTCGACATCGACGCCGGCAACGAACTGGTCGAGCGCATCAAGCCGCTGGTCCGGCGCAGCTTCCGGCCGGAAGTGATGGGCGGGCTGGGGGGCTTCGGAGCACTGTTCGACCTGTCGGGCAAGTACCGCGAGCCGGTGCTGGTCTCCGGTACCGACGGCGTCGGCACCAAGCTCAAGCTGGCGCAGCAGCTCGGCCGCCACGACACCATCGGCATCGACCTGGTGGCGATGTGCGTCAACGACGTGCTGGTGCAGGGCGCCGAGCCGCTGTTCTTCCTCGACTACTTCGCCACCGGCAGGCTCGACATCGACACCGCCGCGGCGGTGATCGGCGGCATCGCCCGGGGCTGCGAGGAGGCCGGTTGCGCGCTGATCGGCGGCGAAACCGCCGAGATGCCCGACATGTACGCCCCGGGCGAGTACGACCTGGCCGGCTTCACCGTCGGCGCGGTGGAGAAGTCGCAGCTGCGCGACGGCGCCCGGGTCCGGGCCGGCGACCTGCTGGTCGGCATCGGGTCCTCCGGGCCGCACTCCAACGGCTATTCCCTGGTCCGCCGCATCCTCGCGCGCGCCGGCGACGTCGAGGGCATCGAGGTGGGCGGCGCGAAGCTGCTGGACGCGCTGATGGCGCCCACCCGGCTGTACGTCAAGCCGGTGCTGGAGCTGTTGCGCGGCGCGCATGGCGACTCGATCCACGGCATGGCCCATATCACCGGCGGCGGATTGAGCGAGAACATCATCCGGGTGGTCCCCGAGGGCCTGGGCATCGAGGTCGACGCCACCGCGCTGGCGCTGCCCCCGGTGTTCGACTGGCTGCAGCGCGAGGGCGCGGTGGCCGACGCGGAGATGTGGCGCACCTTCAACTGCGGCATCGGCTTCGTGCTGGTGGTCCCGCCCGCGGCCGCGTCGACGGTCGAGGGCGACCTGGACTCCGCCGGACTGGCCCACCGGCGGATCGGCCAGGTGATCGCCGCAGGCACTGGCGAGCGGGTGCGCATCGGCTGACGCGATGGCCGGGGACTACCGCATCGCCGTGCTCGCCTCCGGGCGCGGCAGCAATCTGCAGGCGATCATCGATGCGATCGCGGCCGGACGCCTGGACGCCCGCGTAGCCGGTGTGTTTTCCGACCGCCCGGCGGCGCCGGCCCTGCGGCGCGCGCGTGAAGCCGGCATTCCCGGCTCCGCGGTTTCGCCGAAGGACTGGCCCGACCGCGACAGCTGGGAGACCGCGCTGTTCGAGCGCATCGCCGCCGTGGCGCCCGACCTGGTCGTCTGCGCCGGCTACATGCGCCTGATCGGCCCCGCGGCGGTCGCCGCGTGGGCCGGGCGCATGATCAACATCCACCCCTCCCTGCTGCCCGCCTTCACCGGCCTGCACACCCACCGCCAAGCACTGGAGGCCGGCGTCGCCGAGCACGGCTGCAGCCTGCACTTCGTCACCACCGAGCTCGACGGCGGCCCGGTGATCAGCCAGGCCCGGGTGCCGGTCCTGCCCGGTGACGACGAAGCGGGCCTGGCGGCGCGGGTGCTCGGCCGCGAACACCCCCTGATGCTGGCCACCCTGCGGCTGTTGGCCGCCGGCCGCATCCGGCTGTCATCCTCGGCCGTCATGTTCGATGGTGAACCCCTGCCTGCGCCGCTGCGCCTCGATTCAGCCGACCTGCTGCATCGTCCAGATCTTCAACCCGACTGAGCCCCTCCATGCGCCACCTGCTCGCCCTTCCGCTTGCACTGCTGCTGCCGCTGGCCGCCCAGGCCCAGGACACCGCTTCGCAACCGGTTCCGGCCGAGCGCGAGGCACAGATCGCCGATGCCGACGTGCTGCAGCCCTTCGTGGCCAGCTACCGGGTCTACCGCGGCGGCAAGCACCTGGGCGAGGCGACCATGCAGGCGGTACGCCAGCAGGGCGCCCGCTGGCGCGCCGACCTGGTGATGCGCGGCACCCGTGGGCTGATCGGCGCGGTGGGGATCAATGCCGAGCAGAGCAGCGTGTTCGACGTGGTCGACGGCCGCTACCGCCCGGTGGCCCAGGCGACGGTCAACAAGACCGTGTTCACGCGCAAGCAGACGGTCGGCACCTACGATTGGAACTCGCGCCAGGCACGCTGGCAGGGCGACGTCAAGAACGACTGGCGGCGCGGCCCGCGTGAGCTGCAGGACGGCGACATGACCGGCCTGCTGATCAACCTGGCGGTGATCCGCGACGCGGCGCCGGGCAAGACACTCAACTACCGGTTCGTCGACGACGGGCGCACCCGCGAGCACACCTACGTGGTCGCCGATGAGCTCGAGTCGGTCAGGGCCGGCGAGCTGAGCTACAACGCCATGCGCGTGGAGCGGGTGGAAGACGACAACGAGGAGACCATCATCTGGGTGGTCCGCAACGTGCCCACGCCGATCCGCATGCTCCAGCGCGAGAACGGCGAGGACACCTACGACCTTCGCCTGATCGAATACAGAGGAATCGATTGATGCCGAGCCACACCACAGCACCGCGCGCCCGCCTGCCCGTCCTCGCCGCCGGTGCCGCGCTGGCCCTGGCCACCGCCCCGGCGCTCGCGCTGGAGGCCTTCAATGCGGACTACCAGGCCAGCTACATGGGCATGAAGGCCACCGGCACCATGACCCTGGCGCCGGAGGGCGCCGGCCGCTGGCGCTACAGCCTGGACATCAGCAACGCCCTGGCCAGCCTGAGCCAGAGCACGGTATTCGAGGCCCAGGGCGACCAGTGGCGGCCGCTCACCAGCCGCGACCGTTCCAAGGTGCTGGTGAAATCCAGCGACAAGACCGCCCGCTACGACTGGGGCAAGGGCGTCGCGCAATGGAGCGGCGACGTGAAGTCCGACCGTGCCGGGCCGATCAAGCTGCAGGCCGGCGACATGGACGCCCTGCTGATCAACCTGGCACTGGTACGGGACTGGCAGGCCGGCAAGCCGCTCAAGTACCGCATGGTCGACGACGGCCGGGTCAAGCAGCTGAACTACCGCGAGGCCGGCACCGAGCAGATCAGCATCGGCGGCCAGTCCCGCGAGGCCACCCGGCTGGTCCACGACGAGGGCGACAAGCAGACCCTGGTGTGGGTGGTGGAGGGCATGCCGGTCCCGGCGCGCATCCAGCAGCGCAAGGATGGCGAGGACGCCATCAACCTGACCGTGGTGTCGGTCAACTGACCCGCCGGATCCGCGCACCCAGGCCGGAGAGCTTCTCCTCGATGTTCTCGTAGCCGCGATCGAGGTGGTAGATGCGGTCGATGGTGGTCTCGCCGGAGGCCACCAGGCCGGCCAGGATCAGCGAGGCCGAGGCCCGCAGGTCGGTGGCCATCACCGGTGCGCCGCTCAGCCGTTCGACCCCGCGCACGACCGCGGTGGGACCGTCCACGCGGATGTCGGCGCCCAGCCGCAGCAGTTCGTTGACGTGCATGAAGCGGTTCTCGAAGATCGTCTCGTTGATGATCCCGGTGCCCTCGGCGATGCAGTTCAGGGCCATGAACTGCGCCTGCATGTCGGTCGGGAAGCCCGGGTGCGGGGCGGTGGTGATGTCCACCGCGCGCGGCCGCCGGCCGTGCATGTCGACGCTGACCCAGTCCTCGCCACAGGCCACCTCGGCCCCGGCCTCCGCAAGCGCGGCGAGCACCGCGTCCAGGGTGTCGGGGCGCGCGCGCCGGGCGGTCACCCGGCCACCGGTCATCGCCGCGGCGACCAGGAAGGTGCCGGTTTCGATCCGGTCGGGCACCACCGCGTGTTCGCCGCCGTGCAGGCGTTCCACGCCCTCGATCTCGATCCGGCTGCTGCCCTCGCCCCGGATCCGCGCGCCCAGCGCCCGCAGGCAGCGGGCGAGGTCGACGATCTCCGGCTCGCGCGCGACGTTCTCCAGCACCGTGGTGCCCTCGGCCAGGGTGGCGGCCATGAGCACGTTCTCGGTGGCGCCGACGCTGACCACCGGGAAGGTGTGGTGCGCGCCGCGCAGGCGTTCGCCACGGGCCTTGATGTAGCCGCCCTCCACCTCGACCTCCGCGCCCAGCGCCTGCAGGCCGCGGATGTGCAGGTCGACCGGCCGCGAACCGATCGCGCAGCCGCCGGGCAGCGAGACCTCGGCCCGGCCATGGCGCGCCAGCAGCGGCCCCAGCACCAGGACCGAGGCGCGCATGGTGCGCACCAGATCGTACGGGGCGACGTGGCCGCTGGCGGTGGTCGGATCCACGGTGATGCCGCAGCCGGCATCGATGCTGATGCCCGCGCCCAGTTCGGCCAGCAGCTTGGCGGTGGTCACCACGTCATGCAGGTGCGGCACGTTGGACACGTGAACCGGGGCGTCGGCCAGCAGCGTGGCGCACAGGATCGGCAGGACCGCGTTCTTGGCCCCGGAAATCCGGACGTCCCCGTCCAGGCGGACCCCGCCGCCGACGATTATCCGTGCCACGCGCCACCCGCCTCGCCGGGGGTCAGGGTCTGCAGCGCGAGGGCATGGATCTCGCCGCCCATGCGCTCGCCCAGCGTGGCGTACACCATGCGGTGGCGGGCCAGCGGCAGCTTGCCGGCAAAGGCTTCGCACACCACGGTGGCTTCGAAATGCACGCCGTCGTCGCCGCGCACGTCCGCGCGCGCGCCGGGCAGGCCTTGCTCGATCAGGGTCTTGATGGTCTCGGGGTTCAATTCACGGCTACCGGTGCAGGACCGGCCCACGCGAGGGGCGGGACGGCCGGATGGGTCGGACCCGCTATTGTGCGACATCGCCGCCACGCCCGCCGCCGCTGAACGGGCGCGGCTGCCGTGCCGCCGCGGTCACCGCGGGTCCCGGTAGAATCGGCCGCCCGCATACAAGGACACCTTGCCCGTGAGCGAACCGGCCGTCCCGCCCCAGACCCGAGAGCCCGGCGATTCCGGATTCGCCGCCAGTGGCCGTCGGGTGTTCCGGATCGAGGCCGAAGCACTGCAGGCGGTCGCGGCACGGCTGGACGGCGAGTTCACCCGCGCCTGCGGGCTGATGCTGGCCACGCCCGGGCGCGTGGTCTGCACCGGCATGGGCAAATCCGGCCATGTCGCCCGCAAGATCGCCGCGACCCTGGCCTCGACCGGTACCCCGGCGTTCTACGTCCACCCCGGCGAAGCCGGCCACGGCGACCTGGGCATGATCACCGACGCCGACGTGGTGCTGGCGCTGTCGTACTCCGGCGAGAGCGACGAGTTGCTGATGCTGCTGCCGGTGCTCAAGCGCCAGGGCAACCCGCTGGTTTCGATGACCGGCCGCGCCGACTCCACCCTGGCCCGCGCCGCCGACGTCCACCTGGACGTGAGCGTGCCCGAGGAGGCCTGCCCGCTGCACCTGGCGCCGACCTCGAGCACCACCGCCTCGCTGGCGATGGGCGACGCGCTGGCGGTCGCCTTGCTGGAGCACCGCGGCTTCACCGCCGACGACTTCGCCCGCTCGCACCCCGCCGGGGCCCTGGGCCGCCGCCTGCTGCTGCACATCAGCGACATCATGCATACCGGCCACCGGGTACCGAAGGTGCGCGGCGAGGCCACCGTCAGCCAGGCCCTGGCCGAGATCAGCGGCAAGCTGCTGGGCATGACCGCCGTGGTCGATGGCGAGGACCGGCTGCTCGGGCTTTACACCGACGGCGACCTGCGCCGCAGCCTGGATGCAGGGGTGGACGTGCGCAGCACGCCGATCGCCGAAGTCATGACCCGCGCCCCGCGCACCATCGGCCCGGAGGCACTGGCGGCCGAGGCGGCGCAGCTGATGGAGGCGCACAAGATCGGCGGTCTGCTGGTGGTCGACGCCGACGGGCGGGTGGTCGGCGCACTGAACATCCACGACCTGCTGCGGGCACGGGTGGTCTGATGGACGAGGTGATCCGCGCCGCCGCCCGCGTCCGGCTGGCCTGCTTCGATGTCGACGGCACCCTGACCGACGGGCGACTGGGTTTCGACACCGCCGGCCGCGAGAGCAAGTCCTTCCACGTCCACGACGGACAGGGGCTGGTGCTGCTGCGCCGCTTCGGCATCAAGGTCGCCTTCGTCACCGCGCGCACCAGCACGGTGGTCGAGCAGCGCGCGGCCGAGCTGCGCGTCACCGAGGTGCATACCGCGGTGCCCGACAAGCTGGCCCGGGTGCAGGACATCGCGGCCAGGCTGGGCCTGTCGATGGACCAGGTCGCCTTCATGGGCGACGACCTGCCCGACCTGCGGGTGATGGCCCATGTCGGCCTGTCGGCCGCGCCCGGCGATGCCCACCCGTGGGTCGCCGGCAGGGTCCACTGGCGCAGCGGCGCGCGCGGCGGCGCCGGCGCGGCGCGCGAGTTCTGCGACCTGCTGCTGCAGGCCCAGGGCCACGTCGAGGGGCTGCTGGCCGACCTGGTCCGGCCGGCCGGGGCACGCGCCGGGGGCACGGCATGAACTGGCGCGTGGTCGCCACCGTGGTCCTGCTGGGCGCGGCCGCCGCCAGCGGCTGGCTGCTGCTGTCCGGCAAGGACGCCCCGCCGCCCGAACCGGGCACCGCCACGGGCGACCGCCCCGACTACCTGCTCGAGGACTTCGAGATGGTCGCCCTGGATGCCCAGGGCCACGAGTCCTTCACCCTGCGCGCGCCCGCCCTCGCCCGCGATCCCGGCACCCGCGAGATGACCGTCGCGACCCCGCTGTTCCTGATCCCCCCGCGCGATGAGGGGGGCGATGCCTGGGAAGTCCGCGCCCGCACCGGTTGGCTCAGCGCGCGGGGCGAGGAACTGCGCCTGCGCGGCGACGTGCTGGCCCGCAGCGACGGCGTCGCACGCGCGCAATCCACCCTGAGCACCCAGGCACTGGACGTGTTCCCCGAGGATGACCGCATCGCCTCCAGCGAACCGGTGACCCTCGTGCAGCCCGGCACGACCATCCGTGGTACCGGCCTGGACGGGGATCTGGCCACGGCACGCTACACACTCCAATCGGAGGTCCGCATCCGCTATGTACGCAATTGATTCCCACAAGGCCGGCTGGTTCCTGGCGGCCCTGCTGCTGGCCGCGAGCCCGGCCGCGCCTGCCCGCCAGTCCGACCGCAACCAGCCGATGGACATCGACGCCGGCAAGGCCGAGACCGCGCTGGACGACTCCGCCCCCACCCTGCTGTCAGGGGGGGTGACCATCATCCAGGGAACCCTGCACGCGCAGGCCGACCAGGCCCAGATCACCGTGCGCGGCGGCGAGCCCTCGCGGGTGGTGCTGACCGGCGGGCCGGCCACGCTGCGCCAGCAGATGGACGACGGCACGCCGATGAACGCGGTCGCCGGGCGGATGGACTACGACGTCACCCGCGAGGTCATGGTGTTTACCGGCAACGTGCGGATCGAACAGCCACGCGGCGTCCTCAGCGGCGAGCGGGTGGTCTACGACATGGTCAGCGGCCAGGTCACCAGCGGCGGCACGGACGCGGGCCGGGTGAAGATGCGGATCATGCCGCGCAGCGGCGGCCAGGCCGGCGGTGCCACGCCCGCACCGGACGACGCCGGCAATGGCAACGGCTCCGGGGGAGAAGGCTGATGCTGGTTGCCCAGGGGCTGCGCAAGTCCTACCGCTCGCGCGAGGTGGTGCGCGATTTCGGCCTGACCCTTGATGCGGGCGAGGTGGTCGGGCTGCTCGGCCCCAACGGCGCCGGCAAGACCACCTGCTTCTACATGATCGTCGGCCTGGTGCCCGCCGATGCCGGGCGCATCGAGCTGGACGGTCGCGACATCAGCGGCGAGCCGATGTACCGGCGCTCGCGGCTGGGCGTGGGCTACCTGCCTCAGGAGCCCTCGGTGTTCCGCAAGCTCAGCGTCGCCGACAACATCATGGCGGTGCTGGAGTTGCGCGACGACCTGGACCGGGCCGGCCGCCGGCGCGAGCTGGAGGCGCTGATGGAGGAGCTGCAGGTGACCCACGTCGCCACCCAGGCGGGCGCGAGCCTGTCGGGCGGCGAGCGGCGCCGGGTGGAGATCGCCCGGGCGCTGGCCGGGAAGCCGCGGCTGATGCTGCTCGACGAGCCGTTCGCCGGCGTCGACCCGATCTCGGTCGGGGAGATCCAGCGGATCGTGACCCACCTCAAGAACCGCGGCATCGGCGTGCTGATCACCGACCACAACGTGCGCGAGACCTTGGGTATCTGCGACCGGGCCTATATCCTCGCCGACGGCGGTGTGCTCGCGCAGGGGGCTCCGGACGCACTGCTCGCAGATCCCGACGTCCGGCGCGTCTACCTGGGGGACACCTTCCGCCTCTGAGCATTCAGGGCTGTGGGCACGCCCGGAGTCGCAGCACGGCCGTCCGATACGACAGGCCACGTTAAGCTCACGGAAGATGAAACCCCGCCTCCAGGTCACCCTCGGCCAGCAACTGGTGATGACACCCCAGTTGCAGCAGGCCATCCGCCTGCTGCAGATGTCCGCCATCGAGCTCGAGGCGGAGCTCGCCGAGGCGGTGGAAAGCAATCCGTTGCTCGACTGGGTGGAAGCCGGGGGGCAGGAGGGCGCGTCCGGTGGCGATGCTGCGCCGGATGCCGGCGCCGGGGAGCAGGCCGGCCACGACGACGGCCCCAGCCCCGACGAGTGGGACCACGGCGAAGCCTGGCAACAGCGCACCGGGCCGGCCGATCCGGACGACGAATACGCTCCCGCCGAGCAGGTGGCCGGGAGCGAGAGCCTGCAGGACCACCTGCTCTGGCAGCTCCACCTGGGGCCGATGTCCCCGCGCGACCGCCAGATCGCCGTGGCCCTGATCGAGGCCATCGACGATGACGGCTACCTGCGCGAGGCCCCGGAAACGGTGGTCGCCGGCCTCGACGGCCCGGCTCCCTCGGATGCCGAGATCCAGGCGGTGCTGGCGCAGGTCCAGCGCTTCGACCCGGTGGGGGTGGGCGCCCGCGACCTGTCCGAGTGCCTGTGCCTGCAACTGGACGTGCTCGGGCCCGACACGCCGGGCCGCGACATCGCCCTGCGACTGGCCGGCAGCGCGCTGGAACGGCTGCCGCGGATGGAGCCGGCGGCACTGGCCGCCGAACTGGGCTGCGGACCCGGCGACGTGACCACCGCGATCGCCCTGCTGCGCTCCCTCGACCCGCGGCCCGGCGCGGCGCTCGGCGGGGTCTCCGGCGATACCTACGTCAGCCCCGACGTGGTCATCTGGCGCCAGGGCGGGGTATGGCGGGTCGGCCTGTCGGACAGCATGCGCCCGCGGGTCCATATCCACCGCGGCTACGAAGGCATGATCCGCCACGCCAGCACGGCCGATGCGAGCTACCTCAAGGGCCACCTGCAGGAGGCGCGATGGCTGCTGCGCAGCCTGGAGGCGCGTGGCGAGACCCTGCTCAAGGTCACCCGCTGCCTGGTCCGCGAGCAGGCGGGTTTCCTGGAGTTCGGCGACGGCGCGCTGCGCCCGCTGACCCTGCGCGAGGTGGCCGCCGAGATCGGCCTGCACGAATCGACCGTGTCCCGCGCGATCGCCCGCAAGTACGCCCGCACCCCGCGCGGCACCATCCCGCTGCGGGCCTTCTTCGCCTCCGGCGTGGGCGCCGGCACCGGCGGGGAGACGTCCAGCACCGCGATCCAGTCGATGATCCGCAAGCTGGTGGACGCCGAGGACCCGCGCAAGCCGCTGTCGGACGCCAGGCTTGCCAGCGCGCTCAAGGAGGCGGGGGTTCCGGTCGCCCGCCGGACGGTCGCCAAGTACCGCGAAGCAATGGGGATCGCCTCCTCCCAGGACCGCGTGCGAATGGCCTGACGGGGGTCATGGAACCCCGCTGCGGCTGCGATATGCTGGCCTCCCGCAGTGACGTATGGAGGTAGTGCCGATGCGTATCGAAGTCCATGGCCACGGTCTCGAGGTCACCGCCGCCCTGCACGACTACGTCGAGACCCGGTTCAAGCGGGTCCAGCGCTACCTCGAGCAGTCCGATGACATCCGGGTCCAGCTGAAGCTGGACAAGCCGCGCCACTGTGCCGAGGCCACCGTCACCCGCCACGGCCGCAGCCTGCACGTGGATGCCGTGGGTGATGACATGTACGCCGCCATCGACCTGCTCACCGACAAGCTCGAGCGCGCCCTGGTGCGGGCCAAGGAAAAGCAGCATGACCAAGCGCGCCGCAACGAGGGCCTGGCCCGAAGCGGCGGGTTCGGCTGACACCATGGCATTGCAGGGTTTGCTGGAAGCCGGGCGCGTGGCGATCGTCGACACGCCCGGCGACCGCGCGGCGGTCATCGAGGCCGCCGCGCGGCTGCTTGCCGGGCCACCGGCCGATGCCGCCATGATCGGCAGCGGCCTGGCCGAGCGCGAACGCCTGGCCAGCACCGCGATCGGCCACGGAGTGGCGATCCCGCACGCGCGGGTCGACGGACTGGAACAGGCCCGCGGCGCTTTCCTGCGGCTGTCCCCGCCGGTCGATTTCGGCGCCGCCGACGGCGAGCCGGTGGACCTGGTGCTGGCGATGGCGGTGCCGCAAGGCTCGATGCAGGGCCACCTGGAGCTGCTGGCCGAACTGGCCGAGCGCTTTTCCGACAACGGCTTCCGTGAGTGGCTGCGCCAGGCCGCCGACCACGGCGAGCTGGCGCGCCGGCTGCTGGACGGCGCCCGCCGGATCCAGGCATGAACGCGGACGGCTCCCTGCCGCGGGCGCGGATCAGCGCCGGCGAACTGTTCGCCCGGCAACAAGAGCGCCTGGGCCTGCGCTGGCTCGCCGGCCAGGACGGCGCCGGACGCAGCCTGGAAGCGGTCGAGTCGAGCGACCGCCGCCCCTCGCTTGCCGGCTACCTCAACACCATCTACCCCAACAAGGTGCAGATCCTCGGCACCGAGGAACTGGCCTGGCTGGACGAGCTGGATTCGCGCCAGCGCTGGGAAACCATCGGGAAGCTGATGCGCTCCGCCCCGCTGGCCCTGGTGGTCAGCAAGGACCGCGACTGCCCGCCGGACCTGGTCGAGGCGGCCGACGAATCGGCCACCCCGCTGTGGGTTTCCAGCCTGCGCGGCCACGAGTTGCTCAACCACCTGCAGTACCACCTGGCGCGGGCACTGGCGCCCCGGATCACCCTGCATGGGGTGTTCATGGAGATCTACTCCATCGGCGTGCTGATCACCGGCGACGCCGGTTCGGGCAAGAGCGAGCTGGCGCTGGAGCTGATCAGCCGCGGTCACCGGCTGGTCGCCGACGACGCGCCCGAGTTCACCCAGATCGCGCCCGACGTGCTCGACGGCCGCTGCCCGGAGATGCTCCGCGACCTGCTGGAGGTGCGCGGGCTCGGGGTGCTCGACATCCGCCAGATGTTCGGCGACACCGCGGTCAAGCCGCACAAGTACCTGCGGCTGATCATCCACCTGCAGCGCGTCGCCGGCCCCGGCGCGGTTGCGGGCGAGGACGGCCTGCAGCGGCTGACCGGCGACAACCGGGTGCGACCGGTGCTCGACCTGGACGTCCCCATGACCACCCTGCCGGTGATGCCCGGGCGCAATCTGGCAGTGCTGGCCGAAGCCGCCACGCGCCTGCACAGCCTGCGCTCCAAGGGCATGGACCCGGCGACCGCCTTCATTGCGCGGCACAGCAGCTTCCTGGAGCGCGGCGATGGCTGACACCTCCCCTTCCCTGTCCGACCCGGTCCTGCAGGCCGCCACCAGCCTGGTGGTGGTCAGCGGCATGTCCGGTTCGGGCAAGTCGGTGGCCCTGAAGACCTTCGAGGACCTGGGCTACTACTGCGTCGACAACCTGCCCGCGGCGCTGCTGCCGGACTTCGTGCACTCGGTCGCCGGCGATGGCGGCGGACCCACGCTGCTGGCGGTCGGCATCGACGTGCGCAACACGCATGGCGACCTGACCGCGATTCCCGGGTGGCTGTCGGAGGTCGGCAAGCTCGGCCTGGACCCGCGGCTGATGTTCCTCGACAGCGACAGCGACGTGCTGCTGCGCCGCTACGCCGACACCCGCCGGCGGCACCCGCTGAGCCACTACGGCCTGTCGCTGGCCGATGCCATCGCGCTGGAGCGGCAGGTCCTGCGGCCGTTGCGGCAGATGGCCGACCTGGTGATCGACACCAGCACGATGAACGTGCACCAGATGCGCCGGCGGATCATCACCGAGTTCGGCCTGGGCGACGACTCCACGGTCTCGCTGCTGTTCGAATCCTTCGCCTACCGCCACGGGGTGCCACCGGACGCGGACTTCGTGTTCGACGCCCGCTGCCTGCCCAACCCGCACTGGGACCCGGTGCTGCGTCCGCTGTCCGGGCGCGACCGCGCGGTCGCCGAGCACCTGGACCACCAGCCGGAGGTGCAGGAGTTCGCCGATCAGGTCGGCCGCTTCCTCGACACCTGGCTGCCACGGCTGCGCGCCGGCAACACCCGCAGCTACGTCACCGTCGCCTTCGGCTGCACCGGCGGGCGGCACCGCTCGGTCTACCTGGCCGAGGCGATGGCCGAGCGCGCCCGCGACCAGGGCTGGGACGAGGTCGCCGTGCACCACCGGGAGCTGGACTGATGGTCGGCGTGCTACTGGTCACCCACGAGGGCGTGGGGCCGGCACTGCTGGCCACCGCCGAACGCCTGCTGGCGCGGTTGCCGCTGCCGGCCACCACGCTGGAGGTGGCCTTCGACGCCTCCCCCTCGCAGGTACTGCCCGCGGCCAGCGCGGCCATGCGCAAGGTCGACCGCGGCGAGGGCGTGCTGGTGCTGACCGACCTGTACGGCGCCAGCCCGGCCAACCTGGCCGCCGAGCTGTCACGGCTGGGGACCCCGGTACGGCGCGTGTCCGGCGCCAGCCTGGCAATGCTGCTGCGGGTGATGAACTACCCTGAACTGGCGCTCGACGAGCTGCCCGCCGTGGCCGCCGCCGGTGCCCGCAACGGCGTGGTGCTGGACGATGCCTGATACGGAGCAGCCATGATCGAGCGCGAACTCATCGTCGGCAACCAGCTCGGCCTGCACGCCCGGGCCACCGCCCGGCTGGTCCAGCTGCTGTCGGGCTACGCCTGCAGCGCCACGCTGGTCGCCAAGGGCCGGGAGGTGAACGCCAAGAGCATCATGGGCGTGATGCTGCTGGCCGCGGGACGTGGCACGCGGGTGCTGCTGCGGGTGAGCGGCGAGGACGAGCAGGCCTGCGCGGACGCGGCCGCCGGCTTGTTCGAGCGGCACTTCGACGAGGCCTGAGGAGCGCGCATGCGCCGCCAGTTCCAGGGCCAGGGAGCCTCGCGCGGGAGCGCCCTCGGCCGCGCCTGGGTGCGGCTGCCGGACGTCCTGGAAGTCGGCGAGCAGCACATCGCCGCCGACCAGGTGGACGCCGAACTGGAACGCCTGCACCAGGCCGTCGGGCGGGTCCGCGCCGAGATGCAGGCCCTGCGCGAACGCCTCCAGGACGCATTGGCCCCCGAGCTGGGCCAGTTCCTCGACCTGCATGCCCTGCTGCTGGAGGACCCCGAACTGCTGCAGGGGCTCGACGAGGCGATCCGCGGCCAGCAGCTGAGCGCGGACTACGCCCTGCACCTGCAGCGCGAGCGCATCACCGCCGGCTTCCGGGCGATGGACGATGTGTATTTCCGCAGCCGGGTGGAGGACGTCGACCAGGTCATCGGGCGCATCCACGCCAGCCTGCACGCACGCCACGACGGCCGCGCCGGCATGGCCGGCGAGGTGCTGGTGGCCGAGACGGTGCCGCCGGCCGAGCTGGCCCAGCTGCAGCAGCAGGGCGTCGTCGCCGTGGTCACCACCGGCGGCAGCCCGCTGTCGCACAGCGCGATCCTGGCCCGCAGCCTGCACCTGCCGATGGTGGTCGGGGTTCCCGGCCTGCTGCAGCGGCTCAGCGACGGCGAGGTGCTGACCGTCGACGGCACCAGCGGCGAGGTGGTGGCCGCGCCCGGGCCGGCCGACCTGCGCCGCCACCGCGAGCGCCGCCGGGCCGTCGCGCGCGAGCTGCGCGCGCTGCGCCGGTTGCGTCGCGAACCCACTCGCACCCTGGACGGGGTGGAGATCGGGCTGTACGCCAACGCCGAGTCGCCCGGCGACGTCGCCCGGGCGCACGCGCTGGGGGCCGCCGGCATCGGCCTGTACCGCACCGAGTTCCTGTTCCTGCAGCGCACCGTGGTGCCCGGCGAGGACGAGCAGTTCCACGCGTATCGCGACGTCCTGCTGGCCATGGACGGACGCCCGGTGACCATCCGCCTGCTCGACCTGGGCGCCGACAAGGCCGACCGGACCGGGCTGGCGCTGCGCGACGAGCCCAACCCGGCGCTCGGCCTGCGCGGCATCCGCCTGGCGATGGCGCGGCCCGCACTGCTGGAGACCCAGTTGCGCGCGCTGCTGCGCGCCTCGGCCTACGGCCGGTTGCGGATCCTGGTGCCGATGGTCGCCGGCCGCGAGCAGGTCCGGCACGTGCGCACCGTGATCGACCGGCTCTCGGTGGAGCTGCGGACCGCGGGCCATGGCGTGGCCGAGGGCATCCAGGTCGGGGCGATGATCGAGGTGCCGGCCGCCGCGCTGGCGCTGTCGACCCTCATCGGCGACGTGGACTTCCTCTCGATCGGTACCAACGACCTGGTGCAGTACCTGCTGGCCGCCGACCGCGACAACGAGGCACTGGGCGAGTTCTACACCCCGCTGCACCCGGCCGTGTTGCGGGTGCTGCGCGACGTCATCCGCACCGGCAAGGTGCACGGGCGGCCGGTGTCGGTGTGCGGCGAGCTGGCCGGCGACCCGGACCTGTCACCGCTGCTGCTGGCACTGGGGCTGGAGCAGTTCAGCCTGCATCCGGCGACCCTGCTGGATGTGCGGCAGGTCCTGCGCGCCTGTGACCTGTCACGGCTGCGGGCACGGCTCCCGGCATTGATGCGGGCGCCCGACCGGCCGGCGATCGAGCGCTGGATCACCCGCCAGCAACCGCGGATCGAAGGCGCCTGACTCAGCCGCCGTTGCAGGGGCCGGGGCCGGCACGCAGCGCCGCCAGCAGCATCCCGGTCTCACGGTCCAGCAGGACGAACAGCATCCCGTCCGAGGTCCATTGGCCGGTCTCCTCGGCCCCCGCGGCGTCGTTGCTGCGCGCGAACACCTGGCGCTGGTCGCTGACCTGGATCTCGACCTTCGAGGTCAGCGAGGACGGCACCTCCCAGCGGGCGACGGCGCGATAGGCGCCGCCATCGCAGCTGGCACCGGCCAGCGGCTCGACGGTGAACGCCACCCCCGGCTCCAGGAACGGCAGCTGCGCGGGCACCTCGTCGGCTCGCCCGCAGGCGGCCAGCAGCGCCACGAGGGCGGCGGCGGGAAGGACACGGCGGAAACATGCGTGCATCGGCGGCGTCAGCGGCTGCGGCGGGGCGATACCAATACCACGACAGGCAACGCCGCGGTGGGCAAGCCGCACGGCAACGGGGATAATTGCCGCCATGAACGCCTGATTGCCGCCGCGGCTGCGGCTTACGACCCGGAGTAGCCCATTGGCCGAAGCCGACCGCCACGACAAGACGTCGCACCAGTTGCGGTTGCTCTCCGACGCGCTTGAAAGCGGGCGGCTGGGACCGGTCAAGCGCCTGGTCAACACCCTCTCCCCGGCCGAGATCGGCAACCTGCTGGAGTCGCTGCCGCTGGGCAAGCGCATCATCGTCTGGGGCCTGGTGGACCCGGACGACGACGGCGAGGTGCTGGTCCACGTGGGCGACGAGGTCCGCGAAAGCCTGCTGGCGGACATGGACCCCGACGAGATCGTCTCCGCGGTCGAGGACCTGGACATCGACGACCTCGCCGACCTGGTCGAGGACCTGCCGGCCACGGTCATCGACGAGGTCCTCAAGTCGATGGACCGGGAGAACCGCGAGCGCCTGGAGCAGGTGCTGTCCTACCCCGAGGACACCGCCGGCCGGCTGATGAACCCGGACGTGGTGACGGTGCGCGCCGACACCACCGTCGACGTGGTCCTGCGCTACCTGCGCCTGCGCGGCGAACTGCCCGAACACACCGACTACCTCTACGTGGTCAACCGCCGCCACAAGTACCTGGGCCGGATCGGCCTGGCGCAGCTGCTGACCCACGATGCCGCCACTCCGATCAACCAGCTGCTCGACGACGAACAGCCGGCGATCGAGGTCGACGAATCGGCCAGCGAGGTGGCGCGCCGGTTCTCCGACCGCGACTGGCTCAGCGCACCGGTGGTCGACGACAGTTACATCCTGCTCGGCCGGATCACCATCGACGACGTGGTCGACATCATCCGCGAGCAGGCCGAGCACCAGGCCCTGAGCGCCGCCGGCCTGGACGAGGACGAGGACCTGTTCAGCCCGGCCATCCGCGCCTTCCGGCGCCGCCTGGTGTGGCTGGGCGTGAACCTGGGCACCGCCTTCATCGCCGCCAGCGTGATCGGCCGTTTCGAGGACTCGATCGAGGAGATCGTCGCCCTGGCGATCCTGATGCCGATCGTTGCCGGCATGGGCGGCAATGCCGGCACCCAGGTACTGGCGCTGATGATCCGCGGCCTGGCGCTGGGGCAGATCGGCACCTCCAACTTCCGCGTCTTGCTGCGCAAGGAAATCGCCGTGGCGATGATCAACGGCCTGCTGCTGGGGGCAGGGCTGGGGCTCATCGTGCTGGCCTGGTTCCACAGTCCCATGCTGTCGCTGGTGATCGGCACCGCCCTGACCATCAACCTGCTCACCGCCGCCACCGCCGGCGTGCTGGTGCCATTGAACCTCAAGCGCCTGGGCTTCGACCCGGCACTGGCCGGTGGCGTGCTGCTGACCACCATCACCGACGTGATGGGCTTCGTCAGCTTCCTGGGCCTGGCAACCCTGATCCTGTTGCACTAGCGCTGCCGCGCCGGCCGGCGGGCAGGCCACGATGGCGGTGGCCAGGCCCACCGCCTGGCGGGGGTGGCGCCTACCGGTGCCCGGGCATCCGGCTGATTGGCGGGCCTGCAGGGCGCCGCTTTACTGGGCGCGTGTTCCCGGATGGTGCGCCGTGATGTTCCGACTCCTGTTCCTGTGCTGCCTACTGGCCATCGTGGCCGCAGGCCCGGCACGCGCCGCCCCGCCGCAGCTGATGCTGGCGGTCCCCTACGCCGAGGGCATCGATCCCCGGGAGTACTGGGTCAGCGAGAAGCTCGACGGGGTCCGCGGGCGCTGGGACGGGGCCGCGCTGTGGACCCGCGGGGGCTACCGGATCACGCCCCCCGGGTGGTTCACGCGGGGCTGGCCGGACCAGCCCATCGACGGCGAACTGTGGATCTCACGCGGCCGCTTCGAGGAACTCAGCGGGCTGGTCCGCAGCGCCACCGCGGACCCGGAGCTGTGGCGGCAGGTCCGCTTCATGGCCTTCGACCTGCCCCGGCACCCCGGCGGGTTCGACGCCCGCCTGCGGGCGCTGCGGGAACTGGTGAGCGGCAGCGGCAGCAACTCGCTGCAGCTGGTCGACCAGGTGCGCGTGGCCGGCAGCGGCGAACTCGACCGGCGGCTGGAGGCGGTGGTCGCCGCCGGGGGCGAAGGACTGATGCTCCACCACCGCGACTCGGCCTACCGCGCCGGCCGCAGCGAGCAGTTGCTGAAATACAAGCCGTACGACGACGCGGAAGCGCGGGTGGTGGGCTACACCGACGGACGGGGCAAGTACGCGGGCCTGGTCGGCGCACTGGTGGTCGAGCGCGCGGACGGCCTGCGCTTCCGGCTGGGCAGCGGCCTCAGCGACGCGCAGCGGGCACGCCCGCCGCCAAGGGGCAGCTGGGTGACCTACCGCTACAACGGGCTCACCTCGAACGGCGTGCCGCGATTCGCCCGGTTCCTGCGGGTTCGCCACGAGATGCCCCCGCCCGATCCGCAGCCCGCGGCGACGCCGGCTCAGGCGACGCCGTGAGGCGCCTGCGGGCCACCCAGCAGTGCCTCCAGCACCGCGATCCGCACCGCCACGCCGTTGGCGACCTGCCGCAGGATCAGCGAGTGCGGGCCGTCGGCCACCTCGTCGGTGACTTCCACCCCACGGTTGACCGGGCCCGGGTGCATCACCACCGCGCCGGGGGCGGCCAGCGCCAGCCGGCGGGCATCCAGGCCGTATTCGCGGTGGTAACCGTCCAGCGACCGCACCAGCCCCTCCACCATCCGCTCGCGCTGCAGGCGCAGCAGCATCACCACGTCCACGCCCCGGATCGCATCGTCCAGTCCCGGTACCACCTCGCAGCCGGCCAGCACTTCCGGCTCCGGCAGCAGCTCCGCCGGGGCGCAGACGCGGATGTCCTCCACGCCCAGGGTGCGCAAGCCATCCAGGTCCGTGCGGGCGACCCGGGAATGGCGCACGTCGCCCACCACCAGCACCTTCAGCCGCGCCAGGTCCGGGCCCTTGGCCTGCCGCAGCGTCAGCATGTCGAGCAGGCCTTGGGTGGGGTGGGCGCTGCGGCCGTCGCCGGCATTGACCAGCACGGTGTCCGCACCGGCGCGTCCGGCCAGCGCGCGGACCGCGCCATCCTCGCGATGGCGCACCACGAAGCCGCGTACCCCCATCGCCTCGAGCGTGCGCAGGGTGTCCAGGTCGGTCTCGCCCTTGCTCGCCGAGGAGCTCGACACGTCGAAGCCGAGCACGTGTGCGCCCAGCCGCTGGGCGGCCAGCTGGAAGCTCAGACGGGTGCGGGTGGAGGGTTCGAAGAACAGGTTGCACACCGCCACCCCGTCCAGCGCCCGCGGCACGGCCCCGCCGCGGGCGAAGTGGTCGGCCCGTCCCAGCAGCAGTTCCATCCGCTCCCGGGACATGCCGGCCAGGTCGAGCAGGTGCCGGTCGGCGTCGAAGCTGCGGTTCATGCGCGTGTCCCCTGGTCTTCTGCCGTGATCGCCGGCGTCGGCGGCAGCCGGCCGATGTCGACCGCGTCGTGCGGTGCCGCCAGCCAGCGTTCCACGATCACCGCGGCGGCCATGGCGTCCAGCGCGGCGGCATCGCGGCGGCGGCGGCGCCCGGCGGCACGCGCGTCGGCGAAGCGGCGGGCGGCCTCGCGCGAGCTGGAACGCTCGTCGACCAGGACCACCGGCACCCGGTAGCGGGCCTGCAGTTGCCGGGCGAAGGCATGGGCCCGGACGCGCGCCGGCTGGTCGCCGTCGTCCAGGGTCAGCGGATCGCCGACCACCAGGCCACCGGGTTGCCACTCGCGGTGCAGGCGGTCGAGCACGGCCCAGTCCGGAACGCCCTCGCGCACATCCACCACCGCCACTGCCTGGCCGCCCTCGCCGAACGGGCTGCCGACCGCCACGCCGATGCGCCTGGAACCCACGTCGAAACCCATGACCGTGGCCCCGGCCGCGATCGTCGCGCCTGGCGCGCTGCCGCCGCTCATGCGTGGCCGGCGTAGTCGGCCAGGTGCGTGAAGTCCACGCCGATGCGTCCGGCGGCGGCTTCCCAGCGGGTCTCCAGGGGCAGCTGGAACAACAGCTCCGGGTCGGCCGGCGCGGTCAGCCAGTCGTTCTCGGCCAGCTCCTGCTCGAGCTGTCCCGACTCCCAGCCGGCGCAACCCAGCGCGACCACGGCGTGCTCCGGCCCGCCGCCTCCCGCCATGTCCTCGAGGATCTCCCGCGAGGTGGTCAGGTAGAGGCCGTCGGCGATCTCCAGCGAGGAGTCCCAGTGCATGCCGCCGTCATGGATGACGAAGCCGCGTTCCGGGTGCACCGGCCCACCGGCCAGGACCGGCCGGGCACGCAGCTCGGCGCTGCCGCCCTCCACGCCCATCTGCCCGAGCACCTCGCCGATCGTGTACTCCGAGGCGCGGTTGACCACGATCCCCATTGCTCCGTCCTCGTCGTGCTGGCAGATCAGCGCCACGCTGCGGGAAAAACCGCTGCCGGCCAGCGAGGGCAAGGCGATCAGCAACTGGTTGGCGAAGTTGGAAACCGGGGTCAGCATGGCCGGCATTCTAGCCCGGCGCGGCATCAAGGCCGTGCATCGGGCCGCCCCGCGACCAGGGCAACGCGGTTTGACCCGTGGCACCGCCGGCCGCCATCATGCCGGGTCGCGCACGGGCATTGCCGTGCGCCATGGATACACGGGGGGCGATTGATGCAGGCAGCACAAGGCGCCATGGACAGGTGGACGCGGTGGCACTTGCCGGCGCTGGTGATCGCCATGATGGTGGTCGTGGTGCTGCCGCTGGGCTTCCTGTATTCGGTGATCAGCGGCGAAACCGAATCCGCCCGCCGGCTGGAAGACGCCCGCCAGGTCGAGGCCTCCATCAACGCCCTGAGCTACGCCATCCGCGACATCGAGTCGGCGACCCTGGCCCTGGCCGCCGGCATCGACACCCCGCTGGTACGCGCACGCCTGCACGACAGCGGCCTGGAGCTGGACGAGCAACTCAAGGCCGTCTCGGCGCTGGCCGGCCAGAGCCCCGCCCAGCAACGCCGCATCGGCGAGCTGCGCGCGGTGATCGCCCAGCGCCGGCAGCTCACTGCCCGCATCGCCGAAAGCCGGAACCCGGAAGAAATGGTGCACGTGGCGGAGGAAACGGTCACCCGGTTCCCGGTACGCGACATCGCCGCGAGCATCATCGCCCACGAACACGACGAACTGGGCGAGCGCAGCCGCAACGCCGGGCGCATGCGCGAGCGCAGCGTCCAGCTGACCTGGGCGACGATGATCCTGCAGATCGCCCTGCTCGGGCTGCTGGCTTGGCTGCTGCAGCGCCAGTTGCGCCAGCGACTGGAGGTCCAGCGCGAACTGCAACAGGCCAGCCTGCGCGCCAGCGCGGTCATGCAGACCGTCCGCGAACCGATCGTGCTGCTCGACGAGGCGCAGGACATCGTCATGCACAACACCGCCTTCGCCGAGCTCTACACCGGCGACCCGCGGGCGGAACTGGGCGGACAGGCACTGGCATCGATCGGCGAGGGCGCCTGGAACGAACCGGTCATCCTGCAGCGCCTCAACGACGTGCTGTACCGCGACCGCGAACTGTGGGACCACGAGCAGCGCCAGCGCACCAGCGACGACAGCGAGCGGGTGATGCTGCTCAACGCCCGGCGCATGCCGCTGCCCGACCGCGACGAACGCGTGGTGCTGGTGACGCTCAGCGACGTCACCGCGCAGAAGGCGATCGAGAACCAGGTGCGCCACCTCAACCGCCAGCTGGAAGGCAAGGTCGAGCAGGTCTCGGAGGTCAACCGCGAGCTGGAGGCCTTCAGCTACTCGGTCTCCCACGACCTGCGCGCCCCGCTGCGCCACATCGCCGGGTTCGCCGACAAGCTGGGCCAGCGCCTGGGCGACAGCGCCGACGAGAAGAGCCGGCACTACCTGGAGGTCATCGGCGGCTCCGCGCGGCGGATGGCCGAGCTGATCGACGACCTGCTGGTCTACTCGCGGCTGGGCCGCAGTGCGATGCGCCTGCAGCCGGTCGACCTGCAGACCCTGGTCTCGGAGACGCGCGCGATGCTCGACGCCAACCTGGCCACCGATGCGCCGGAGCGCCGGGTCGAATGGCGCATCGCTCCCTTGCCGATCCTCGTCGGCGACGAGAACATGCTCCGGCAGGTGTGGCTGAACCTGCTGGGCAATGCGGTCAAGTACAGCGACATACGCAACCCGGCGCTGATCGAGGTCGGGCACGAACGCCAGGACGACGGCAGCCATCACTTCAGCGTCCGCGACAATGGCGCCGGCTTCGACATGCAGTACGCCGGCAAGCTGTTCGGCGTGTTCCAGCGCATGCACAAGGCGTCCGAATACCAGGGCACCGGCATCGGCCTTGCCAGCGCCCGGCGGGTGGTTGCCCGCCACGGCGGCCGCATCTGGGCCGAGGCCGAACCCGGTGCCGGCGCCACCTTCCACTTCACCCTTCCCGCTACATTGGACAATCCTTCACCGGAGCCCCGGAAATGAGCCACATCCGCACCATCCTGCTGGCCGAAGACAGCCCCGCCGACGCCGAAATGGCGCTCGACGCCCTGCAGGAAGCCAACCTGGTCAACCCGGTGGTCCACGTCGAGGACGGCGTCGAGGCGCTGGACTACCTGCTGCGCCGGGGCCGCTTCGCCGACCGCCGGGAAGGCAACCCCGCGGTGCTGCTGCTGGACATCAAGATGCCGCGCATGGACGGGCTGGAAGTGCTGCAGCAGATGCGCGAGGACGAAACGCTGCGCCGCATCCCGGTGGTCATGCTGACCTCGTCCAGCGAGGAGAGCGACCTGGCGCGGAGTTGGGACCTGGGCGTCAACGCCTACGTGGTCAAGCCGGTGGACGCCGACCAGTTCTTCACCGCGGTCAAGACGCTGGGCCAGTTCTGGGCGGTGTTCAACGAGGCGCCGGCGGGCTGAGGCGCACCGCCCGGCCGGGCACCTGCACCGGCCCTCCACGCCGCACCCGGCACGGTGCGGCGCATGGCACTGCGCATCGGGATCTCAGGCTGGCGCTATCCGCCCTGGCGCGGCGTGTTCTATCCGCCCGGCCTGGTCCAGCGCCGCGAACTGGAATACGCCGCCGGCTGCTTCAACAGCATCGAGCTCAATGGCTCGTTCTACTCGCTGCAGCGACCCTCCAGCTACGCCGCCTGGCGTGAAGCGACGCCCGCTTCCTTCGTGTTCTCGATCAAGGGGCCGCGCTACATCACCCACATGCTGCGCCTGCGCGATGCACGCCAGGCACTGGCCAACTTCCTCGCCTCCGGGTTGCTGGCGCTGGGGCCGAAACTGGGGCCGGTGCTGTGGCAGCTTCCACCCTCGCTGGGCTTCGATGCCGGACTGCTCGACAGCTTCCTCGGCATGCTCCCGCACGATACCGGCAGTGCGCTGCGCCTTGCCAATGGGCACGACCCCGACCGCATGCGCGAACGCACCTGGCTGGAGCCCGCTCCCGAGCGGCCGCTGCGGCATGCACTGGAAGTCCGCCACCACAGCTTCCGCGATCCCGACGCGATCGGGCTGCTGCGCCGGCACAACGTGGCCCTGGTGGTCGCCGATACCGCCGGCCGCTGGCCTTACCTGGAGGACGTCACCGCCGACTTCCTCTACCTGCGCCTGCACGGCGACAAGGAGCTGTACGCCAGCGGCTACTCGCCGGCGGCACTGGACCGCTGGGCGGAGCGGATCACCGCCTGGGCCGGCGGCGGCGAACCCGCCGATGCGCAGCGGGCCGGCGATCCGGCCCCCGCCGCCGGCGCGCGCGACGTGTACTGCTACTTCGACAACGACATCAAGGTGCACGCGCCGTTCGATGCCCAGGGGCTGATGGCCAGGCTCGGACTGCCGGTGCCCTGCCCGCCACGCGACCAGGTGCGGCCGCTTTCCTAGGCGCGGGCCGGGCGCTCAGCGCAGCTCCGCCACCTCGACCCCGTCCAGGCCCGCCGACAGGGTGCTGGCGTCGCCGCCCTGGGCGAGCTTGATCCGCAGCCGTACCTCGTTCTGCGAATCGGCGAAGCGCAGCGCGTCGTCGTAGCTGATCTCGCCGGCCTGGTAGAGCTCGAACAACGCCTGGTCGAAGGTCTTCATGCCCAGCTGGACCGACTCCTTCATCACTTCCTTGAGCTTGTGGACCTCGCCGTCGCGGATGTAGTCCTGCACCAGCGGGGTGCCCAGCAGGATCTCCATCGCCACCCGCCGGCCCTTGCCATCGGGCGTGGGGATCAGCTGCTGGGCGACCACGCCCTTGAGGTTGAGCGACAGGTCCATCAGCAGCTGGTTGCGCCGGTCCTCGGGGAAGAAGTTGATGATCCGGTCCATCGCCTGGTTGGCGTTGTTGGCGTGCAGCGTGCACAGCACCAAGTGGCCGGTCTCGGCGAAGGCGATGGCGTGGTCCATGCCCTCGCGGGTGCGCACCTCGCCGATCATGATCACGTCCGGCGCCTGGCGCAGGGTGTTCTTGAGCGCGTTCTCCCAGCTGTCGGTGTCGATGCCGACCTCGCGCTGGGTGATGATGCAGCCCTGGTGGCGGTGCACGAACTCGATCGGGTCCTCGATGGTGATGATGTGCCCGGTGGAGTTGGCGTTGCGGTAGCCGATCATCGCCGCCAGCGAGGTCGATTTACCCGTGCCGGTGGCGCCGACGAAGAGGATGATCCCGCGCTTGGTCATCGACAGCGACTTGAGCACCGGCGGCAGGTTGAGCTCCTCGAAGGTCGGGATCTTGGTCTCGATGCGCCGCAGCACCATGCCGACCTGGTTGCGCTGGAAGAAGCAGCTCACGCGGAACCGCCCCACCCCGGCCAAGCCGATGGCGAAGTTGGCCTCGTGGGTCTTCTCGAACTCCTCGCGCTGCGTGGGGTTCATCACGTTCAGCACCAGGTCCCGGCTCTGCTGCGGCGTGAGCGGGTTCTGGGTGATCGGCTGCAGCTTGCCGTTGACCTTCATCGATGGCGGCATGCCGGCGGTGATGAACAGGTCGGAGGCCTTCTGGTGGGCCATCAGCTTCAGGAACGAGGTGAAGTCGATGGGGCTGGCGGCGCTGGCGCCGGTGTTGCCGGATGCGGTCGTGCTCATGGTGTGGCCCTCAGTCGGACGCTCAGTCGAACAGGCGCTTGTCCCGGGCGTACTCGCGGGCCTGCGGGCGCAGGATCATGCCGCGCTTGACCAGGTCCTGCAGGTGCTGGTCCAGGGTCATCATGCCGGCGTTCTGGCCGGTCTGGATCGCCGAGTACATCTGCGCGACCTTGTCCTCGCGGATCAGGTTGCGGATGGCCGGGGTGCCGACCATGATTTCCCAGGCCGCGGTGCGACCGCCGCCGACCTTCTTCAGCAGCGCCTGGCTGATCACCGCGCGCAGCGACTCCGACAGCATCGAGCGGACCATCGGCTTCTCGCCGGCGGGGAACACGTCGATGATGCGGTCCACGGTCTTGGCCGCGGAGGAGGTGTGCAGGGTGCCGAACACCAGGTGTCCGGTCTCGGCCGCGGTCAGCGCCAGGCGGATGGTCTCCAGGTCGCGCAGCTCGCCGACCAGCACGTAGTCGGGATCCTCGCGCAGCGCCGAGCGCAGCGCCTCGTTGAAGCCGTGGGTGTCGCGGTGGACCTCGCGCTGGTTGATCAGGCACTTCTGCGAGGTGTGCACGAACTCGATCGGGTCCTCGATGGTGAGGATGTGCGCGTACTCGTGCTTGTTGATGTGGTCGACCATCGCCGCCAGCGTGGTCGACTTGCCCGAGCCGGTCGGGCCGGTGACCAGGATCAGGCCTTGCGGCTGGTCGATCAGCTCCCTGAAGATCCGCGGCGTGCCCAGGTCCTCCAGGGTCAGCACCTCGGAGGGGATGGTGCGGAACACCGCGCCGGCGCCGCGGTTCTGGTTGAAGGCGTTGACGCGGAAACGCGCCAGGCCGGCGATCTCGAAGGAGAAGTCGACCTCGAGGAACTCCTCGTAATCGCGCCGTTGCTTGTCCGACATGATGTCGTAGACCAGCGCGTGCACCGCCTTGTGGTCCAGCGCCGGGATGTTGATCCGGCGCACGTCGCCATCGACCCGGATCATCGGCGGCATGCCGGCCGAGAGATGGAGGTCGGAGGCCTTGTTCTTGACCGAGAACGCCAGCAGTTCGGCGATGTCCATGCGTGCTCCCCGCGCACCTTGCAGGTGGCGCCGGGACCGGCGCCGCCTGTCTTGAAATGACGCGACCGTCGCCGACGCGCCCCCTGCGGGCGAGTATAGCCCCGCGGCAGGGCGTGCAATCCGGCGGCCATCACAGCTCGGCCGACCCGCCCCGGCACCACGGCCCCTACACTGTGCAGCCCCTTTTTGTTGACGGGCCGGACATGCACGGACAAGACACCCCCCCGGTCGTCGCCTTCATCGGCGGCGGAAACATGGCACGCAGCCTGGTTGGCGGGATGGTCGCCCGCGGCACGCCGCCGGAGCGGATCCGGGTGGCCGACCGCAATGCCCCCAACCGCGAGCGCCTGGCCGCGGACTTCGGCGTGCGGTGCTTCGCCACCCCCGAGGAGGCGGTCGATGGCGCCACGGTCTGGGTGCTGGCGGTCAAGCCGCAGGGCATGCGGCCGGCGTGCAACGCCCTGGCGGCGCTGGCGCAGCAGCTTCGGCCGCTGGCGGTCTCGGTCGCGGCCGGGATCACCTCGCGCCAGGTCGCCGACTGGCTCGGCGGCGCGGTGCCGGTGGTCCGGGCGATGCCCAACACCCCTTCGCTGCTGGGCGCCGGCATGACCGGCCTGTATGCCAACCCTCACGTGGCGGATCACCAGCGGGCCCAGGCCGGCGAGCTCATCGGCGCGGTGGGACCGGTGGAGTGGATCGACGACGAGGCGCTGATGGATGCGGTGACCGGCGTATCCGGCAGTGGCCCGGCCTACATCTTCCTGCTGGCCGAGGCGATGGCCGACGCCGGGGCCAGGCAGGGCCTGCCACGGGAGGTCGCCGCGCGGCTGGCCAACCAGACGATCCTGGGCGCGGCGCGGATGCTGACCGAATCGGACGAGGACGCGGCCACGCTGCGCCGCCGGGTGACCTCGCCGGGGGGGACCACGCAGGCCGGAATCGAGTCCTTCGAGGAAGGCGGACTGCGGGCGCTGGTGGACCGCGCGGTCGCGGCCGCGACCCGCCGCGGGGCCGAGCTGTCGGTGGCGAATGATGATTGACTTCCACGTGGGGCGGGCTCCGGGTGCGCTGCGTTTACCCGGGCCACGGGTCAACCGCCGCGGGTTCGCCGTACTCTGCGCCCTGCTGCTGGCCGCCTGTGGCGGCACGGCACCCGCCCCGGCGCCCATGCAGCCGGGCGAGGCGATCCTCCAGGTACGCGACACCACCATCCGCGCCAATGTCATCCCCACCCGCAACCTGGGCGAGGCGATGGCCGCGCGCTACGGCATCCCGCGCGGCGACGACCTGGTCATGCTGATGGTCGGCGTGCGCCAGGGCGAGGACGGCCGGCAGGTATCGGTGCCGGCCCGGGTCACCGCCAGCACCACCGACCTTCGCGGTCAGCGTGGCCGGGTCGAACTGCGCGAGTTGGTGGCCGGCGACCTGGTCGACCACGTGGGCACCTTCCGCGTGTCTCCGCCGGAGACCCTGAGCTTCGTGGTCGAGGTCCGGCGCGAGGGCGAGCCGCCGGCGACGTTGCGGTTCAGCCACGAGTTCTGAGGCGTGGGCGCCCGCCGCATCTCCCGGGTGCGCTTCGCTTACCCGGGCTACGGGGACGCGGGGCAAGACGTCGGCCCCGGGACATCGACGGCGATGATTTCCCGGCGGGTCGCCTCCAGCTCCGACAGCCAGCGCCCGTCCGCCGGGTACGCCCGGAGCGTGGCATCGAGCGCGGCGATCGCCTCGGCGCGGCAGCCCAGTTCCCCCAGCACGCTGGCGTAGTTGTTGCCCAGCACCGGATCGGCCGCCGCCAGGGCCAGGCCGTCGCGGTAGTGCCCGGCGGCGGCGACCAGCTCGCCGGCCGCGTAGGCCTGGTTCCCGGCCGCCAGGTGGGCGCGCGGCTCGGCTGGCCAGCGCTCGAGTGCGGCCTGGTAGGCCGGTGCCGCCGCCCCGCTGCCGGCAACCTGTTCGAAGTCGGCCACCGCGGCCAGGTAGCGCACCGGGTCGGCGCGGGCCGGCAACTCGCCCGGACGCAGCGACAGCAGTCCCCAGCGCCCGGCCCAGTCCCAGGTGCGCAGGAACCCCGGTGCCGGCATCTCCAGCCCCTGTTCGGTCCCGCTGTTGAGCACCAGCCGGTTCGCCCCGGCGTCGGCACCGACCACCACCGCGTAATGCCAGCGCGGTACCGTGCGTACCAGCAGGTTCTGCAGCACCAGCACCGGTCGCCCGGCACGCAGTTCGTCGAGCAATGCCTCCGGCTCCGGGTCGATGACGTACGGGATCCGCCCCGCACGCCGGGTGGCGGCGACCAGCTCCAGTTGCAGGCTGCCTTCGCGGCCGGGCAGGTAGACCTGCGACACCAGCGCTTCGGGCGCCAACTCCACCCCGCTGGCACCCAGCACCGTCGCCAGCGCGGCGGGGCCGCACTGGTACTCGGTCTGCGGATGGAACGGGGCGTCCAGCAGCAGCGTTCCCGCGGGGCTGTCCCCGCGGGCCAGCTGCCAGTGTGGGTTGACCGAGCACCCAGCGGACACGAGCGCGGCGGCGAGCGCCAGGCCCACCGCCGCCAGTCGTGCCCGCCCGCCCGGGCGGAGCCGCATCAGATGCGGGTGAAGACGTTGGTGACGCCGACCAGCTCCAGGATCAGCAGCACCAGGAACACCGCGCCGATCACCGCCAGCGCGCCGCCACCGGCCGGCAGCCGGTCCAGCTCACCCTCCAGCTGCAGCAGTTCGGCATCGCTGAGCGAGGCGATGCGGGCATCGGCGTCGGCCGGATCGACGCCCAGCCGCTGCATCGCCTGGCGCACGTCGTCGCGGGCGATCGAGGAACGGACCCGGGTTTCCTTGGCGGCGCGAAGCTCCGCGCTCATCGCCTGCTGGGTGCCGATGACGCCGGCAGTCGCCGTGTTGGCCACCAGCGACAACGAAAGCGCGGCGATCAGGAACGGGGTAAGGATGAGTTTGCGCAGCATGGAGGACTCCGGGTCAGGGGAGGCCGAAGGTATGCCATACGCAGCGTGAACGGTCGAGGGTCAGGCCCGGTGTTCGCCCCAGGCCTGGATCACTCGTGCGAGCACCGCCACCCCGTCGGTCAACGCGGCCGGCCCGGGCTGCAGGATGACCGGCGACTTCACTTCGTGCAGCTCGCCGTCGCGCACCGCGGGGATCGCACCCCAGCCGGGGCGCGCGGCGACCGTCGCGGGCTGGAACTTCTTGCCGCACCAGGAGCCGAAGATGATGTCCGGCGCCCGGCGCACGACCTCCGAGGGGTCCTCCAGGATCCGGCCTTTCGCCAGCGGCTCGGCGGCCCGCTCGGGGAAGATGTCGTCGCCGCCGGCGATCCGCACCAGTTCGGCGACCCAGCGGATGCCGGTGATCGGCGGCTCGTCCCACTCCTCGAAGTAGACCTTCGGCCGGCGCGGCAGGCGGGCGGCGTCGGCCTGGATCCGTTCCAGCCCACGCTGCAGCTCCTCGGCCCAGGCGCCGGCGCGCCCGGCGGCGCCGACCAGCGCCCCCAGCCGGCGGATGTAGTCGAGTATCCCGTCCACGCTGCGGTGGTTGCTGATCCACACCTCCACCCCATGGCGGACCAGTTCGGCGGCGATGTCGGCCTGGATGTCGGAGAAACCCACCACGAAGTCCGGCTCCAGTTCCAGGATCTTCCCGATCTTCGCGCTGGTGAACGCGCTGACCTTCGGTTTCTCCTTCCGGGCCCGGGCCGGGCGCACGGTGAAGCCGCTGATGCCGACGATCCGGTCCTGCTCGCCCAGCGCGTAGAGGACTTCGGTGGGCTCCTCGGTGAGGCAGACGATCCGCCGGGGGCCGGTCACGGATACAGCATCCGCTTGCTCCACTCGCCGGCGACGTCGCTCTCGTAGAGCACCCGTTCGTGCAGCCGGTGGCCGGCGGCGTACCAGAACTCGAAGTACATCGGCCGCACCCGGATGCCCGACCAGCGCGGGGGACGCGGCACCTCGCGGTCCTCGAACTGGTGCTCGACCTCGGCGATGCGCTCGGCGAAGCGCTGGCGGGTTTCCATGGTCTCGGACTGCTTGGAGGCCCACGCGCCGATCTGGCTGCCGCGGCTGCGGCTCGCGAAGTAGCCGTCGGCCTCCTCGTCGGACACCCGCTCGACCGGCCCTTCGATCCGGACCTGCACGCCTTCGTCGACGCGCGGCCAGTGGAACAGCAGCGCGGCCTGGCGGTTGTCCTGCAGTTCGCGGCCCTTGCGGCCGTCCAGGTGGGTGTAGAAGACGAAACCGCGCGCGTCGTGGGCCTTGAGCAGGACCATGCGCGCGGACGGACGGGCATCGAGGCCGGCGGTGGCGACCACCATCGCGGTCGGATCGGGCTCGCCGGCGATGCCTGCCCGTTCGAACAGGGCATCGAAGGTGGCGAGCGCTTCGCTGAGCAGTTCGGGCGTGGTATTCATGATCCGCATTGTGGACCGGACGGCGGGCGCTGCCCACGCCCGCCGCGATCCGGGCGGTCAGTCGACGACGAAGGTCACCTTCATGGCGACCCGCCATTCGGTGATGTTGCCCTCGCCGTCGACCTGGACCTTGGTTTCCTTGATCCAGGCCCCGCGGATGTTCTTGACGCTCCCGGAGGCCTTCTTCAGGCCGCTGCGGACGGCGTCCTCGACGCTCTTGTCGGACGATGAATAGATCTCGATGACCTTGGCTACGGCCATGCCGTTCTCCTTTCCGTTTTTGCGGCCGCCATGCGGCCGGAACCGCTGACCGTCGCAGCTGCGCTGTAAAGCCCGCGCATCGGACGGGTGATCGTGCTGGATAGAATCGCCACATGACGTGCATGCCGAAGCCCGCCCCCAACCTCGCCCTGGTCGGCCCCATGGGTGCCGGCAAGAGCACCGTCGCCACGCTGCTGGCGCCCCTGCTCGGCCTACGCGCGGTGGACACCGACGCGGAGATCGAGCGCGGCGCGGGCATGCCGGTCGCCGAGGTGTTCCGGCGCCACGGCGAGGCCGGGTTCCGGCGGATGGAGCGCGAGACGCTCGCGCGCCTGCTGGGCGCCGCCGGCCAGCTGCTGGCCACCGGGGGCGGAGCGGTGCTCGATCCCGCCACCCGCGACCTGCTCCGCCGCCGCGCCTTCGTGATCCACCTGCATGCCGGCGCCGGGGAACAGCTGGCGCGCCTGCACGGCGATGTCGGCCGCCCCCTGCTGCAGTGTCCCGACCCGGCGGCACGCCTGCGCGAACTGGCGGCCGTGCGCGACCCGCTCTATGCCGCCGTGGCCGGGCTGCGCATCGACACCAACGGGCTGTCACCGCGGCAGGTCGCGGATCGGCTCCACGCCACGCTGGAGGGAGCCTGGCGCCCCGGGGAAACCGCATGAGCACCGCCACCCTCGAGGTCTCCGGGACCCGGCCCTACCGGATCCATGTCGGCTCCGGTCTGCTGTCCAACGGTGCCCTGCTGGCCGGCCAGCTGCGTGGCCGCCACGTGCTGCTGGCCAGCGACGCCAACGTCGCCCCGCTGCATGCCGAGCGGGTGATCGACGCCCTCGCCGGTGCCCGGCCGGAACTGGCGATCGCCCGGTACACGATGCCGGCCGGCGAGCACGAAAAGACCCTGGCCCGCTTCGGCGAAGTGCTGGACGCCCTCGCCCGCCTGGGTGCGACCCGCGACGCCACCGTGCTGGCGCTGGGCGGCGGCGTGGTCGGCGACCTCGCCGGCTTCGCGGCGGCGTGCTGGATGCGCGGCATCGACGTGGTCCAGCTGCCGACCACCCTGCTGGCGATGGTCGACTCCTCGGTGGGCGGCAAGACCGCGGTCGACCTGCCGGCCGGCAAGAACCTCGCCGGTGCGTTCCATCCGCCGCGCGCGGTGATCGCCGACACCAGCACTCTGCGTACCCTTCCCGATCGCGAGCTGCGCGCCGGCCTGGCCGAAGTGGTGAAGTACGGGGCGATCTTCGACGCCGGCTTCCTCGACTGGATCGGGGCACATGCCGACGCGCTGCTGGCCCGCGACGACGCCGCGCTGGCCGCTGCCATCATGCGCTCCTGCCAGTACAAGGCCGGCGTGGTCGAGCGCGATCCGTACGAGCACGGCGAGCGCGCCCTGCTCAACTTCGGCCACACCTTCGCCCACGCCATCGAGGCCGAACAGGGGTACGCCGGCGCCGCCGATGGCCTGAACCACGGTGAGGCGGTCGCGGTCGGCATGGTGCTGGCCGCCGACCTGTCCGCGCGACTGGAGCTCGCACCGCGGGGCGACGGCGAGCGCCTACGCGGCCTGCTGCAGCGCCTGGAGCTGCCGACCACGCTGCCGTCCGGCCTGCGACCGGAGGCACTGCTGGCGCGGATGCGCCTGGACAAGAAGGCCGATGCCGCGGGGCTGCGCTTCATCCTGTGGACCGCCGCGGGCCGGGCGCGGGTGGTTGCGGGCGTTCCGGAAGATCCGATCATCGCGACGCTGGAAGCGTTCCGGCGCGATACGCCGCAACCGCGGCTATTGCACCCCAGGGATCCCCGGCCAACGCCGGGCGGGACCGCGATCTAGAATGCAGACCATGCGCCTGTTGATGCAGCAACGCCCCGAAGGCGACGAGGCTCCCCGCTTCGTCCAGCTCATGCTCGAACCCGACCTGCTCGGCGGCTGGACGCTGGTGCGCGAGAGCGGGGTCATCGGGGGACGCAGCCAACTGCGGCGCCAGCAGTTCCTCGAGCGCGAGTCCGCCTTCGCCGCGTTCGAGAAGGCGCGCGACCAGCAGGTCGGCCGCGGGTTCCAGGTGGTGTTCAGCCAAGGGAGCGGGGCTCCCCGGTGAGCCGGGGCGGCCCCGCCCGGCGGTGACCCGCGGGCACGGGAGGGGAAGCAACGGCGATCGCGTACCATGGCGGGTCCCCCCGGGCCGACCGGCCCGTGCGTCATCCGTCCGTGAGGAGCCCGACTTGTCCAGCCCGCTTCGCAACGACCGTTTCCTGCGTGCACTGCGCCGCCAGCCGGTGGACCACACCCCGGTGTGGCTGATGCGCCAGGCCGGGCGCTACCTGCCCGAGTACCTGGAGGTACGCCGCAAGGCCGGCAGCTTCCTGGCCATGGCCAAGAACCCCGAGATCGCCTGCGAGGTCACGCTGCAGCCGCTGCGCCGGTTCCCGCTGGACGCGGCGATCCTGTTCTCCGACATCCTCACCATTCCCGATGCGATGGGGCTGGGCCTGTACTTCGCCGAGGGCGAGGGGCCGAAATTCGAGCGCCCGGTGCGCAGCACCGCCGACATCGACCGGCTGTCGGTGCCCGACATGGCCGCCGACCTGGGTTACGTCACCGACGCGGTCTCGCTGATCCGCCGCGAGCTCGACGGCGCGGTGCCGCTGATCGGCTTCTCCGGCAGCCCGTGGACGCTGGCCTGCTACATGGTCGAGGGCGCCGGCAGCAAGACCTGGTCGCGGGTCAAGGCACTCGCCCTCAACGAGCCGGCGGCGATGCACCGCCTGCTGGACGTGGTCACCGACTCGGTCATCGCCTACCTGTCCGCGCAGCGCGCGGCCGGTGCCCAGGCGTTGCAGGTCTTCGACACCTGGGGCGGGGTGCTGTCGCCGCCGATGTACCGGGAGTTCTCGCTGCGCTACATGTCGCGCATCGCCGCCGAGCTCGACCGCGGCGAAGGCGACGCGCGCACGCCGCTGATCCTGTTCGGCAAGGGCAACGGTGCCTATGTCGCCGAACTGGCCGCCACCGGCACCGACGCGGTCGGGGTGGACTGGACCATCGACCTGGACGAAGCCGCCCGGCGCGCCGGCGGCAGGGTTGCCCTGCAGGGCAACCTCGACCCGGCGACGCTGTACGGCAACCCCGACGCGATCCGCCGCGAGGCCGGGCGGGTGCTCGACGCCTACCGCGACGGCAACGGCGGTTCGCGCGAGGGCCACGTGTTCAACCTCGGCCACGGCATGTCGCCGGACATGAACCCCGACCACGTCGCCGTGCTGGTGGAGGCGGTGCACGCGCTCAGCGCGCGCTGAGACCGGTCTTCGCCTCACCGGCCACCGCCGCCAGCGCCCGCGCCAGGTGGCGGCCGGTCACCGGCTTGCGCAGGAAGTGGCGGAAGCCCGCCTGCGCGGCCTGCCCTTCGGCCTCCTGGTCGGCGCGGGCGGTGATCGCAACCAGCGGGATGTCGGTGCCCTGCGCCAGCAGGTGCCGGGCCAGGCTCAACCCGTCCAGTCCTGGCAGGTCCAGGTCCAGCAACGCGGCATCGAAGCGCAGCACCGCGGCCTCCGCCATCGCCGCCAGGCCATGGCCGGCGACGGTGACCGCGTGGCCCTGGGCCCGCAGCAGGCCGGCGATCACCTCCGAGACCACCGGGTCGTCCTCCACCAGCAGCAGCGACAGCGCCCGCATCGCCTGCGCGGCCGGCGGCTGGGGCGCGGGCAACGGCACCGCCGGCAGCGGGAGGATGACCTCGAAGCGGGTGCCCTCGCCCGGGGTGCTTTCGACCGCGATCCGCCCGCCCATGGCGGCGGCGAGCTCCTGGCAGATCGCCAGCCCCAGGCCACTGCCGCCGTAGCGCGCGGCGGTGCGCGGCCCATCGCCCTGTTCGAATCGGCGGAACAGGCGCTCGACCTGCGAGGGCTGCAGCCCGGGGCCAGTGTCGCGCACGGCCAGGCGCAGGCTGCCGCCGGGGGCGGTCGACAGTTCCAGACGGATACTGCCGCGTTCGGTGAACTTCACCGCATTGCCCAGCAGGTTCAGCAGGACCTGCCGCACCCGGGTCGCATCACCGCGCACCGCGGCCGGCACGTCCGCGGCCACGTCGCAGGCGAAGGCCAGCCCGCGCCCGCGCGCCAGTGGCTCGACCAGCGCGGCGACCGTGGCGGCAAGCTCGCGGACCGCGAACGGCGCCTCGTCGAGTTCCAGCCGGCCGGCCTCGATCCGCGCCAGGTCCAGGGCGTCATCGAGCAGGCGCAGCAGGTGTTCGCCGGCGCCGCGGATCGACTCGGCGCGGGCCCGCTGGCCCTCGTCCAGGGGCGTATCGAGCAGGAGTTCGGTCATGCCCAGTACCCCGGTCATCGGCGTGCGCACCTCGTGGCCCAGGGTCGCCAGGAACCGGCTCTTGGCCTGCGAGGCCTGCAGGGCCAGTTCCCGCTCGCGGGCGGCGGCGCGCTGGCGCGCGCGACGGGCGATCCGCTGGCGCACCGCCCACATGGCGGCGAAGGCCAGCAACACTGCCAGCACCGCCCAGCCCGCCAGCGCCCGGTCGGTACGCCACCACGGCGGCGGCAGCGCGAAGCCCAGCCTGCGCTCGGCGGACGCATTGCCGGCGGCGTCGAAGGCACGGGCGCGCAGCGTGTAGTCGCCCGGTGACAGGCCGGCCCAGACCCGCTCGCCATTGCCGGCCTGTCCGATCCAGCCGCTGTCGTGGCCGACCAGCCAGGTCTGGAAGCGCGTGGCCCTGGGGTCGTCGAAGGCCAGCAGGCTCAGCCTGGCCCGCAGTTCACGGTCGCCGGGCCGCAGTCCGGGCCGGTCCGGATCAATCGGGTGCCAGGCGCCCTCCCGGCGCACCGACAGCGAATCGAGCGCGAGGGTCGGCTGCCGCGCCGGCGGATCGGGGGCCAGGGTGTCCATCAACAGCACCGAGCCATTGGCCAGGGCGGCCGCCAGTACGCCACCGGGCGCCAGCACCATGCCCTGGTCGAGGAACTCCTCGCTGCCCAGCCCATCGGCCAGGCCGAACCGGCGCAGCCACTGCGCGCCCGGGTCCCAGCGATACAGCCCGCGCATGCTGGCCAGCCATACCTGCCCGTCGGGATCGACCGCCAGTCCGGAGCCTTCCACCGGCGGAATGCCCTGGGCGGCGCCGGCACGCTGGCGTAGCTGCCAGCGCCCGTCATGCACGCGGTACTGCTCGAGCCCTGACAGGTGCTGCAGCCACAGCTCCTGCGGCGAGGCGAACGCGAAGGCGAACACCCGGTCGTCGGCGGCGATGCCCGGCGCGGGCCGGAAGCGCGCGGCGGCATCATCCCAGTACCGCAGCCCGAAGCCGCCGGCGACCCACAGGCGACCCTCGGGATCGAAGCCCAGCGCTTCCAGGTCGGCGGCGGGAAGCCCGTGCGTCGCACCGCCGGGAATGTCGCGCACCACTCGTCCGCTCGCCACGTCGCGCTGCTGCAGGCCGGCGCCGGCACTGGCCAGCCACAGCGTGCCGTCCGGGGCGATCGCCAGGTGGTCGACCGGCCCGCGCATCGTCGGGTCCTCCGTGTCGTCGGGCGTCCACTCCAGCAGCTCGCCCGTGCCCGGATCCAGCCGCGCCAGCCGGCCTTGGCCACTGCCGCCGATCCACAGGCGCCCTTGCCGGTCTTCGGCCAGGGTCAGCGGCCGCAGGGCGGCCAGGCCGGCATGCAGCCGGGGTGCCACCGGGCGCAGGGTTCCATCCGCGGCCAGGTGCTCGAGCTCGCCGCCGCGCGCCAGCAGCCACAGCCCGCCGGCAGCGGCGGGGACGATGTCGCGGTAGGAATCGCCCTGCAGTCCGCCGCGCTCGCGCGAGAACACCGCCAGCCGGCGCCAGTCCGCGCGCAGGAAGCCCAGGCCGACCCCGGCGACCGGGAACCACAGCGCCCCGTCTTCCTGCCGCAGCATCTGCTGTAGCGGCCGCACCGCGCCGCGGGTGCCCAGCGGGACCCGGTACGGGACACCGTCGGCCGGGGCGTGCCACAGGGCCTGCTGGCTCGCCAGCCAATAGCCGCGCTCGCCGTCGGACTTCACCGAGAACACCGAATTGCCACCGGCGAACTGCGCCGACCACTGCGGAATCGACCAGCCCGCGCCGGGCAGGTGCCGGTACACCCCGCTGCGTGCGCCGATCCAGAGTGCCTCGTCCTCGGCGGTGAGCGAATAGATGAGGCTGTCGGGCGCATCGCCCGGCAGCGGAACCGGCTGGAAGCGCTGGCCGTCGAAGCGCGCCAGGCCACGCGTGGTACCGGCCCAGAGCCGGCCGCCGGCATCGAAGGCCAGCGCCAGGATGGTGTCGGCGGGCAGGCCCGACGGCCCGCCGGCAAACCGCTCGACCGCGCCACTGGCGGCATCGAGCCGGTACAGGCCGTCGCCGAAGGTGCCGTACCAGACCGCCTCCCCGCGGCTGGCGATCGCCCAAACGTCGGCTTCGGGATGGAAATGCCGGAACCCCTCGCGGCGGGTGTCCAGCATGCTCAGCCCGCGCCCTTCCACCGCCGCCCAGACGCGGTCCGCCTGGTCCACGTGGAGCACGGTGACGTAGTTTCCCGGCAGCGTGCGCGGATCGCCGGGATCGTGCCGCCAGCTACGGAAGCCGATGCCGTCGTAACGCGCGAGCCCGTCGGCGGTCGCCACCCAGACATGCCCCTCGCGGTCACGCGCGATGCCGTTGACCGAGGTGGACGGCAGCCCGTCGGCCGCGCCGAGCACGCGCGGCTGTGGCATCGACGGGACCGCCCCGGCGCTTGCGCGCGCCGTTGCCGGCCCGGCCGCCACGGCGAGCGCGAGCAATGTCCACCACCCGAACACTGCCGCCGCGATCCGGCGGTTTCGCGGCCCCGCGCCGCGGCTGCCTGTCCCCATTTCCCGTCCCTCCGTGGCCTGACCGGTCGCGACTAGCCGGATCCCGGGTGGGCCACGAAGGCACCCACCGCGGCCACGTCGAAAGGCCAGCCCAACTCGCGTCCCGTCTCCACGTGCCGCAGCACCGGGACCCTCAGGCCGTAACGCTCCTCCAGCGCGGCGTCGCCGTCAATGAAGACGTTGCGGAAGTCGCCGGCACGCGCGGCCGCCAGGACCTCGATCGCCAGGTCGCACAGGTGGCAGTCGTCACGCTGGTACAGGATCAGGGCCATGTGGAATGCCGCTCCATGCCGGGCCGGCATACGGTGGGGTCGGATATAGTACGGCGCCCCCGGGGTCCCCCGCCCCCAGGTTTTTTTTCGCCATGGCCGTCAGCTGTTTCGACCTGTTCAAGATCGGCATCGGGCCGAGCTCCTCCCATACCGTTGGCCCCATGCGCGCTGCGGCCCGCTTCGTCGAGCACTGGCTGGACGACGCGGGGCACCTGGACCGCGTGACCCGGGTGCGCGCGGAGGTGTTCGGCTCGCTGGCGCTGACCGGGCGCGGCCACGGCACCGACAAGGCGGTGATGCTCGGGCTGGAGGGCCACTGGCCGGACCGGGTCGACCCGGACCTGATCCCCGGGATCCTCGAGCGGATCCGCGGCGAGCGCCGCATCCGCCTGCTCGGCCGCCACGGGATCGCCTTCGAGGAGAAGCGCGACCTCATCATGAACAAGCGCCAGAAGCTGCCGTTCCACACCAACGGCATGCGCTACACCGCCTACGACGTGGACGGCAACGTGCTGGCGACCCGCGACTACTACTCGGTCGGCGGCGGCTTCGTGGTCAACCAGGACGAGGCGGCCGAGGACCGGATCGTCGCCGACACCACCGCGGTGCCCTATCCGTTCTCCAGCGGCGACCAGCTGATCGCCACCGCGCGCGAGACCGGCCTGGGTGTGGCCGGGCTGATGCTGGCCAACGAGCAGGTCTGGCGCAGCCGCGGGGAGATCGAGGCCGGCCTGGACCGGATCTGGGACGCGATGAAGTCCTGCATCGAGCGCGGCCTGCGCTCCGGCGGCCCCCTGCCCGGCGGACTGAAGGTGACCCGCCGCGCCCCCGGGCTGCTGGCGCACCTGTCGGCGCTGCCCGAGGCAATGGCGGCCGATCCGCTGACCATGCTCGACTGGGTGAACCTGTTCGCCCTGGCGGTGAACGAGGAGAACGCCGCCGGCGGCCGCGTGGTCACCGCCCCGACCAACGGCGCGGCCGGGGTGATCCCGGCGGTGCTGCAGTACTACGAGCGCTTCGTCCCCGGCGCCGACCGTGCCGGCATCCACACCTTCCTGCTGACCGCCGCCGCGGTGGGCATCCTGTACAAGGAGAACGCCTCGATCTCCGGCGCCGAGGTCGGCTGCCAGGGCGAGGTGGGCGTGGCCTGCTCGATGGCCGCGGCCGGCCTGACCGCGGCCATCGGGGGTACCCCCGGCCAGGTCGAGAACGCCGCCGAGATCGGCATGGAACACAACCTCGGCCTGACCTGCGACCCGATCGGCGGCCTGGTGCAGATCCCCTGCATCGAGCGCAACGCGATGGGCGCGGTCAAGGCGATCAACGCCAGCCGCATGGCCATGCGCGGCGACGGGACCCACAAGGTCACCCTCGACAAGGTCATCAAGACCATGCGCGAGACCGGCAACGACATGAAGGACAAGTACAAGGAAACCAGCCGCGGCGGGCTGGCGGTGAACGTCATCGAGTGCTGAGCCCGCGGGAGCGCTAAAGATCCTCCCGCGGCGGCCGTTACCGACAACGCCCCGCGAAACCAGCGGCCCGACCGAGGGCGGCGGTGGCAAGGAGGATCCATGCCATTGCGCCTGCTGCTGGCCGTCGTGTTGACGGCCTGCCTGTTGCCACGGGCCGCTCTCGCGCTGGACCCGGGCAAGGCCTTCCACCACTACGTGCGCGACACCTGGTCGGTCCAGCAGGGCATGCCGCAGATCAGCGCGGTCGACATCGCCCAGACCCCCGACGGCTACATCTGGGTGGCCACCCAGGCCGGGGTGGCGCGGTTCGACGGGATCGGCTTCACCACCCATTCGCCGGACACCGATGCGGCGATTCCCCATCCGGTCGCCACCGCGCTGGCGGTCGACGCCTCGGGCGACATGTGGATCGGCACCCGCGGCGGCATGGCGCTCCTGCGCGGCGGCGCTTTCCACCCGGTGCCATGGCTCGGCGGCGGCCAGGCACCGACGGTCAATGGCCTGTACCTGACCGCCGACGGATCCGTCTGGGCGGCGACCAGCTCGGGGGCGGCGCGCGTGGACGCCGAAGGCCTGCGGCCCCTCCCCGGCAGCGCACCGGCGAGCGCAGTGCTGCTACGGGACGGGATCCTCTGGGCCGGCGGCGCCACCGGCGTGCACCTGTGGGACGGCCGCGACTGGACCTCCACCGTCTGGCCCGGCGGCGAGGCGCCGGTGGTGCAGGGGCTGCTGGAAGTGGGCGGCGAGGTATGGGCCGCGACCAACCGCGGCCTGTACATCCACGGCCCGGACGGGTGGCGGGGAGTTCCCGGCGCCGCCGGCGAGGAGGCCCTGCCGCTGCAGTTCCTGTACCGCGACAGCGACGGCAACATCTGGAGCGGTGGCGATCTGGGCCTGCTGCGGATCCGCCCGGACCGCAGCATCGAAACCGTTCCGGCGACCCGGGGCAACGGGTTGTTCAACCTGTTCAATGCCTTCGAGGACCGCGAAGGCAACCTGTGGCTGGGCAGCCTGTCCAACGGCGTGAGCCGGGCGTGGAACGGCTGGACCCGCCGCTACAGCACCCAGGAAGGGCTCCCCGACGCCACGGTCTGGACCCTGGTGCCCGACCCCGATGGCGACGGCACCTGGGTGGGGACCAATCACGGGCTGGCCCATCTGGGCACCGACGGCCGCTTTACCCGCCCGGCCGCGGGCCCGGTGGCCAGCTCGAACGCGCTGCGCACGCTGTACGCCGAACCGGGGCAGCTGTGGATCGGCCTGCGCAACGGCCTGGCGGTGTACCGCCCCGGCAGTGGCGCGCCTGCGGAAGTGCCGGCGTGGGCGCGCGGCATCCGGTCGCCCGTGTCGGGGCTCGCCCGCGATCGTGACGGAAACCTGTGGATCACCACCCTGGGTCCCCTGCTGCGCTGGAACGGGACGAGCTTGCAGGAGTTCGGCGCAGCCGATGGCCTTCCCGGCCCGGTGGCGGAATTCCGGATCACCCGTGATGGCCGCCGGCTGGCGCTGACCATCGACACCCTGCTGGAGTTCGACGGCCGGCGCTTCGTCCCCGCTCCCGAGGCAAGCGACCTGCCGGACGACATACACCTGCAGACCCTTGCCGAGCTCGCCGACGGACGCCTGCTGCTGACGAACCTGGATGCCACGCTCCTGCTCCGCCACCAGAACCGCTGGCATCGCCTGGACGAGTCGACCGGGCTGCCGCCGGGCACCGCGTTCCAGGCGCTCGAACACGCGGGCTTTCTCTGGGTTTCGGGCATGCACGGGGTATACCGCGTGCCACTTGAGGACCTGGATGCCTTCGCCGGGGGGCACATCGAACGGGTACGCGGCCAAGTGCTGCTCAACGAACGGGGAATGCCCAATGGCGGCCAGCAGGGGCTGTGCTGCAACGGCTCGGGCCTGGCGGACGGCTTCATCGCCGATGGCGCGTTGTGGCTGCCGACCCGCGATGGCGTGCTCGCGCTCGATACCGCGGCCATCGTCCGCAACCCGGTGCCACCCGGTGTCCACGTGGCCGGCGTGCAGGTCGGCGAGCAGTGGCGGGCCCTGGAACGCGACGCACCGGTGGCCCTGGACGCGGACGAGCGCGACATCACCCTGGCCTTCGATGTCCTCAGCTATCAGGACCCCCGCAGCAACCGGGCGCGCTACCGGCTCGCAGGCTACGACCGGCAGTGGCGGACCGCGGGGCCGGCCGACCGCCAGGTGCGCTACACCAACCTGCCGCCGGGCGACTACGTGTTCGAGATGCTCGGCAGCAACAACGCCGATGTCTGGGCGCCGGCGCCGGCCCGGCTGGAGTTCGGCATCCGCCCGCACTTCCACGAGACCGCCGGTTTCCGCGCGCTGCTCGCCGTGCTCGCACTGCTGCTGGTCCACGCCGGGTACCGGTACCAGCGCTACCGCTACCGCAAGCGCCAGCGCGAGCTGGAGGCGCTGGTCGGCGAACGGACGGCGGCGCTCGCGGAGTCGAACCGCCAGCTCGAGCAGGCCAGCCTGACCGATCCGCTGACCGGCCTGCGCAACCGGCGCTACCTGGCCCGCCAGCTTCCGGCCGACCTGGACTACTACGACCGGCAGCTCGCCGCGGGCGCGGCGCGGGACGAGGTCGTGGTGTTCGCGATGCTGGACGTCGACCATTTCAAGCAGATCAACGACCTGCACGGCCATGCCACCGGTGACCGGGTACTGGAGGACGTGGCCCGGCGCATGGAGTCGATCGTCCGCAGCGGCGACTACGTGGTGCGCTGGGGCGGCGAGGAGTTCCTGCTGGTGTTCCGCCCGATGCCGTCCGGCCAGGTGCCGGCGCTGGGCGATCGCCTGCGGCACCTGGTGTCGAGCACCACCTTCGGCATCGGCGGGGATCGCCACCTGGGCCTGACCGCCTCCATCGGCCTGTCGGAGTACCCGCTGTTCCGTCGCACCGATGGCGAACCGCTGGGCTGGGAAGCGATGGTGGAACTGGCCGACCGGGCGCTCTACCACGTCAAGCGCCACGGCCGTGATGGCTGGGCGATGTTCCGGCCCACCGCCTCCACCCGCACCGGCACGCTGGTCACCGAACTCCAGGCCGGTCCCGGTGCCCTGCTGGCGGCCGGCGACCTGGAACTGCTGGGCTCACCGATGGTGCTGGCCCTCGGTGAGGATCCCTGACCCGGGCGAGTCCGGGCAGGATGCGCCACGTGCAGTCGGCCAGGGCAACGCGCCGGCATCGTAGACTCGCGCCATGCCGTCCGTCCCCGCCGCCACCGGCCGCCGCGCGCCCCGCCACCGGGGCTGCGCAATGGCGCTATGCGCGCTTGCGGTGCTGGTCGGGGGCGCGTTGCATCCCCCTGCCGCGCGGGCACAGGCTGCGGGTGCGGCGACGTCGCCCGCTGACGGTGCGGTCGCGACGCTACGGGTCGAGGACCGTGGCGGCCACTGGTTCGTGTGGGCCGACAACCGCCTGGCCGGCCCGGCCGAGGTCTTGGTGGACTACCACGAGGGCAGCAATGTCACATCCCGGCCGCTGCTGCCGGCGCGGGCGATCGTGCCGGCGGGCGGCAGCCGCGTGGTCGCCGTGCTGCGGGCGGGCGATGGCGCGGGGCCGGCCCGGTTCCGGCTGCGCATGGACAGCATCCCGGGCCATCCCAGCACCCGGCCTGGGGACGTGGAGTACGCGTTGCCGCTGGCCGCCGCGGCGCGGGTGGACCAGGGCTTCGGCGGCGCCTTCAGCCACGACGACGACGAGAACCGCTACGCGCTGGACTTCGCGGTGCCGCCGGGTACCCCGGTGCTGGCCGCGCGCGATGGCGTGGTGATGCAGGTGGAAGGCCGGCGAAGCACGAGCGGAGGCGACCGCAGCCGGCACGCCCGAGCGGCCAACTTCGTCCGCATCCTGCACCGCGACGGGACCATGGCGCTGTATGCGCACCTGCAGGCCGGCGGCGTGCTGGTCGCGCCGGGGCAGCAGGTACGCACGGGAGATCCCATCGGACTTTCCGGCAACAGCGGCTACTCGACCGGCCCGCACCTGCATTTCGCCGTGCAGGCCAATCGCGGCATGCGACTGGAGTCACTCCCCTTCCGCATGGACGGCCTGCCCGCGCCCGGCGGGCCCGCCCCGGAGGACGGGCTCAGAACGCGTTCGGGCCCTTGAGCGTGAACTCGAAGCTGGTCGGCAGGTTGAAGTTGACCGCCGGCTCGTCAGCGCCTGAATCGACGCTGCCGGAGAAACTCACCGACATCAGCCCCTGGAACATCGACAGCAGGTTGGCGAACGACTGCAGGGCGGTGAACAGCGCCTGGAACTGCTGCCCGGCGACCTCGGTGCCATTGAGCCGGTGATCGGTGAGGTTGATGTATTCCTGGTCGACCACCACGCCCAGCTTGCCGTTGCCGTCGACCCCGAGGAAGCCGGCGCCGAACGGGTTCTCGCGGATCACGTTGCCGTCGTCGGCGCGCGCCTCCACCGCGGCGGCGTCGCTGATGTGGTGGCTGACGGCGAGGTCGCCCCGGGTGAACGGGTCCACGCCGGTGACCTGGGTGGTCTGGCCGGTGGTGCCGTCGGTGATGGTCACGGTCGAGGCGTAGGTGACCCGGGCGTCGTCGTGCTGTGGCTTGGTCTGGATGGTGACCTTGGTGCCGTCCTCGAGCAGGAAGGTGGTGTCGCCGTAGAAGTCGAAGGCGTGCTTGCCGTCGATCGCCACGTGCGGGTCGCCCCAGATGCGGTAGTTCTCGCCGGTCGTCTTGCTGGTGATGTCCACCGTGCCGGTGTCGGTCAGGCGGATGTCGTAGTTCGTGTTCTCGTAGAAGAACTCGTTGCCCTTGGCCCGCGCCTTGATCGGGCCGTCGAGGGCTTCTGGATTGACGGTGAGGTTGTCGATCGTGATCTGGCCGGCCTGCATGACGTCCACCCTGTTTTATGGATGGCGCCAGTAAAGGCCGGCCATGGCGGATTGCCAACTGGGTCCGCCCCTACCTCGGGTCGGCCCGAGGTCAGGCGGCGCGGCCGGTCCCGGCGCTGTTTTCCGCCAGCTCCTGCCAGCGCGGCAACTTGTCGAGCTGGCCGACCGAACGCAGGTACTCGGTGTCGACCTCGGTGCCGTTGACCAGCGCGCTGGCCACGTGCACCGCGCCGGTCACCCAGAAGCCGCCGGTGCGGGTGCGGCGTGGGCCGTACTGGAACGCCACCGCCTCCACGATCGGGTCCGGAAGGCCCCACAGGCCCAGCAGGTAGGCGCCCGCGGAGGCGTGTTGCTGGTCCGCGGCCGGATCCGGCTCCGCGGCTTCCCCGCCCTCCTCGTCCGCGTCCTCCTGGTTGGCGGCCGGCAGCAGGCGGCCGACCTCCGCCAGCAGGCCCGCGGTGGCGGCCAGCTCCGCGCTGGAGCCGCCGAGGAACCGGGACGCCAGCTGCGAGACCTGCAACGCCCGTGCCTGCATCGCCTCCCGCTCGGCCTCGTCCATCTCGTCGTGCGCCAGCGCCTCGCTGGCCAGCACCACCTGGCGCAGGGTCTGCAGGCCCAGGCGGGTGCTCGCGGCGCGGATGTCGGTGACCTCGCGGCCGGCGGAGAAATAGGCCGAGTTGCACAGGCGCAGCACCCGCGCGGCGATCGCCGGATCACGCGCCAGCAGTTCGGACACCGCCGCCATCGAGACCTCCGGGTCGCGCATCAGCCGCACCAGTTCCAGGTACAGCCGCGGCGGCGCCGGCAGGGTCTCGATGCGGCCGATGGCCTGCTTCAGTTCCGGGTTGTCGAGCACCTCGCGCAGTTCCATCACGCTCTCGAGCGCGTCGACCAGCCCGATGGGGTCCATCGGGCGGCGCAGCACGCGATGGGCGCGGTCGAGCAGGTGCAGCGCGTCGTCGCCCTGCCCGGGCTCGAGCAGCATGATCCGCACCGCCCCCGGGTGCGCCGCGCGCAGTTCCGCCAATGCCTGGCCCCGGGCCTCGTCGCGCGGCAGCGTCGACACCAGCGCCTCCACGTGCTCGCGTCCGGCGGCCTCGGCGTATTGCGCGGCGCTCTCGATCGCCTCCACCTTCCAGTCCAGGCCGAAATCCGACAGGGTCTCGCGCAGCTCGTCGACACGGGCGGACTCTTCGCCGCAGATCAGGATGAGCACCGGTGTTCCTCCAGGGAGTAAGGGCATGCGGGCTGTCCCGCCACGGCTGTTGACGGCCACCGTGGCGTGGACTTGAGCGCGTGGCCGCGAAGCCCGTCACAAACCGGTGCAGCCGCCGGTGCGGCCGTATAATCGCCGGCTTCCCTTGCCTCGACACCCGGCGCCACCGGCGCCTGCCTCCATGTCCGAAGTTTCCGTCCAGGCGCAGCGCCGCCGCACCTTCGCCATCATCTCCCACCCCGATGCGGGCAAGACCACGCTGACCGAGAAGCTGTTGCTGTTCGGTGGCGCGATCCAGATGGCCGGCTCGGTGAAGGGCCGCAAGGCGGCCCGCCACGCCACCTCGGACTGGATGAAGCTGGAGCAGGAGCGCGGCATCTCGGTGACCAGCTCGGTGATGCAGTTCCCCTATGACGGGCGCATCGTCAACCTGCTCGACACGCCGGGCCACGCGGACTTCGGCGAGGACACCTACCGGGTGCTGACCGCGGTCGACTCGGCGCTGATGGTGATCGACGTGGCCAAGGGCGTGGAGGAGCGCACCATCAAGCTGATGGAGGTCTGCCGGCTGCGCGACACGCCGATCATGACCTTCATCAACAAGCTCGACCGCGAGGGCAAGGAGCCGATCGAACTGCTGGACGAGGTCGAATCGGTGCTGGGCATCCGCTGCGCGCCGGTGACCTGGCCGATCGGCATGGGCAAGCGCCTGAAGGGCGTGGTGCACCTGGTCAGCGGCGAGGTCCACCTGTACGAGCCGGGGCGCAATTTCACCCGCCAGGACTCGACCATCTTCGCCTCCATCGACGACCCGCGCCTGGAGCAGCGGCTGGGCGCACCGGTCCTGGCCGAGCTGCGCGAGGAGCTGGAACTGGTGCAGGGCGCCAGCCATCCGTTCGACCTGGACGCCTACCTCGCGGGCGAGCTGACCCCGGTGTTCTTCGGCTCGGCGGTCAACAACTTCGGCGTGCAGCTGCTGCTGGACTTCTTCGTCGGCCATGCCCCGTCGCCGCGGCCGCGCGCCACGACCGGCCGCGACGTCGCCCCCGGGGAGGACCGGCTCGCCGGCTTCGTGTTCAAGATCCAGGCCAACATGGACCCGCAGCACCGCGACCGGGTCGCCTTCATGCGGGTGTGCTCGGGCCGCTTCCAGGCCGGCATGAAGGCCTTCCACGTGCGCACCGGCAAGGACATGAAGCTGGCCAACGCACTGACCTTCATGGCCTCCGACCGCGAGGTCGCCGAGGAAGCCTGGCCCGGCGACGTCATCGGCATCCACAACCACGGCACCATCTCCATCGGCGACACCTTCACCGAGGGCGAGCGGCTGGCCTTCACCGGAATCCCGAACTTCGCGCCCGAACTGTTCCGCCGCGCCCGCCTGCGCGACCCGCTCAAGCTCAAGCAGCTGCAGAAGGGCCTGGCCCAGCTGTCGGAGGAAGGCGCGACCCAGTTCTTCAAGCCGCTGCTGGGCAACGACCTGATCCTGGGCGCGGTCGGCGTGCTGCAGTTCGACGTGGTCGCCTACCGGTTGAAGGCCGAGTACGGGGTGGACGCGATCTTCGAGTCGGTCTCGGTCGCCACCGCGCGCTGGATCCACTGCGACAACGAGAAGAAGCTCGAGGAGTTCCGCGACCGCAACGCCACCAACCTGGCGCTGGACGCCGCCGGCGGCCTGGTCTACCTGGCGCCGACCCGGGTCAACCTGCAACTGGCCCAGGAACGGGCCCCGGACGTGGAGTTCCGCGCCACCCGCGAGCACGCGCAATCGGTCGATCCGTCCTGAACATGCCGGTGAACGCGGCGCAACGCGTTCACCGCTGCTTTACCGCGGCGTGCGGAAGGTGGGTGCGAATCCACCCACGGATCCGCCCATGGCCTGCCGCACCGTACGCCTCCTGCCCCTCTTCGCGTTGACCGCGGCCCTCGGCCTTGCCGCCTGCGGAGCGGACAACAACGAAACCGAACCGGAATTCGCCGCCACCCAGGTCGCCCCGGACCAGGGCGAGCGGCATCCCGCGGACCCGCGCGGCGCGAGCGACCTGGGCGACCAGGCCAACGATGGCCTCACCCGCTACCGCTGCGACGGCGGCTGGACGGTCGAGGTGACCGGGGAGCGCGCCCGGGTGACCGCACTGGATGGCAGGGTGATCGACTTGCCTGTCGCCGAGCGCAGTCCGCCGCTGTATGCCGGCGAGGCACTGGAGTTCAGCCTGGGCGAAAGCGGCGCAACGCTGGGGCAGGACGAGGGTGGTCCGTTCGCCTGCGAGCGGGACTGATCCGCCCGTGGCCGGCTCCCCGCCAGCGCGCAACCCTGACGCCACGCGTGAGTGGTGGAAAACCCCGGCACGCCACCCATGGCTGACCGCGCTGGCCGTGCTGGTCCTGGCGATCGTCGTGCTGGTGCTGTTGTGGGACTGGAACTGGTTCAAGGGGCCGGTGGAGCGCCGCGTGGAAGCCGCGACCGGTCGCGAGTTCGAGATCGGCGGCGACCTCGATGTCGACCTGGGCCTGGTGCCGACGATCCGCGCCGACCGGCTGCGGCTGGGCAACGCGGACTGGTCGGAGCAGGCCGACATGGCGCGCGCCGAGCGGCTGGAATTCAAGCTCGCGCTGCTGCCCCTGCTGCGCGGCAGGGTGGAACTGCCCGAACTCCACCTGGACAGCCCGCGGATCCTGCTGGAGCGCGGCGCGGAAGGCACCGGCAACTGGACCTTCGACCTCGAGGACAAGGGCGAGAGCCGCTGGGAGCTCCGCCCGGGGCGCGCGGTGGTCGAGGCCGGCGCGCTGCGCTACCTGGACGCCGCGAACGACACCGACATCCTGGTCGGCATCGCCAGCACGCCCGAGGGCAGCCGGACCGTCGCCGACCTGTCCGCGATCGACACGGCACCCGACCGCGCCGCGGCCACGGCCGGTGAAGACAGAGGCGACGGCGATGCCGCCGGGCGCGCGGCGGTCGAAAACCCGGACATCTTCATCTCCGGCGGCGGTACCTGGGAGGGCAACGAGTTCACCCTGGAGGGCAACGGCGAGTCCCCCCTGGAGTTGATGGAAACCGAGGCCCCCTACCGGATCGACGTGCGGGCCCGCGCCGGCGCCACCCGCGCGCACGCCCGCGGAACCTTGCTGGACCCGCTGCGGCTGCGTGACTTCGACCTGCAGTTCGAGCTCGCCGGCCAGGACCTGGAAGACCTGTTCCCGCTGGTCGGCGTCGCACTGCCGCCCACTCCGCCCTATCGGCTCGATGGCCGGCTGACCCGCGAGCTCGACGGTCCGCGCAGCATCTGGCACTACGACGATTTCACCGGCGTCGTCGGCGAAAGCGACCTGGGTGGCGACGCGGCCTTCACCACCGGGGGCGAGCGCCCGTTCCTCCAGGCCGACCTGCATTCATCGCGGCTCGATTTCGACGACCTGGCCGGCTTCATCGGTGCCCCGCCCGACGACAGCGACGGGGAAACCACCAACCCGGAACTGGCCGCCCACGCCCGGGAGCGCCGGGCCCAGGGGCGGTTGCTGCCGGACCACCCCTATGAGCTGGGCAAGCTGCGCTCGATGGATGCGGACGTACGCCTGAAGGCGAGCCGGATCAATTCGCCCATGCTGCCGCTGGACGACATGGACGCCCACCTGGTGCTCGAGGCCGGGCTGTTGCGGCTGGATCCGCTGGACTTCGGCGTCGCCGGCGGCACGATCCGTTCGACCATCCGGATGGATGCCCGCCAGGACGCGATCCGCACCGACGCCGACATCAACGCCGCCGGCCTGGATCTCGCGCACCTGCTGCCGGACGTGGAGATGCTGCAGAACGCCGTGGGCCGCGTCAGTGGCCACGCCACCGTGGGCGGGAACGGCAACTCGATCGCGCGCATGCTGGGCAGCGCCGATGGCGAGGTGGCACTGGGTACCGGCCGCGGCTCGATCAGCAACCTGGTCATGGAACTGTCCGGCATCGACCTGGCCGAGATCATCAAGTTCAAGCTGGGTGGCGACCGGATGATCCCGATCCGCTGCGCGTTCGCCGACTTCGAGGTGGCCGACGGGGTGATGCAGGCGCGCTCGCTGGCCTTCGATACCACCGACACCATCCTGGTCGGCGAAGGCAGCATCGACTTGGGCGAGGAGCGCCTGGACCTGACCATCAGGCCGCGGCCCAAGGACCGCAGCCTGCTTGCCTTCCGCACCCCGCTGCTGGTGCGGGGCACCTTCCTGGAGCCCGGTTTCGGCGTCGACCCCGGCCCGATCGCGCTGCGCGCGGCGGTGGCGCTGACGCTCGGGAGCATCGCGCCGCCGGCGGCCCTGCTGGCGACGCTGGAGCTCGGTCCCGGCGAGGATTCCTCCTGCGGCGGCAAATACGCCCAGTAGGGCGCAATAGCCCAAGGCGTATTGCGCCGAATCTCACCGCCGGGAACCCGCCCGGATCACCCCGCGATATAGCGCTGCAGCTGGTCCAGTTCTTCCTGCTGGGCCTCGATCACCGCCTTGACCAGGTCGCCGATCGACACCACGCCGACCACCCGGTCGCCTTCGACCACCGGCAGGTGGCGCAGGCGGCGGTCGGTGACCAGCTGCATGCAGCGGTCGACGGTGTCCTCCGGGCCCACCTGCACCACGTCCGCGGTCATGATCTCGTCGACCCGGGTGCTGGACGAGGAACGCCCCTGCAGCACCACCTTGCGTGCGTAGTCGCGTTCCGACACCACGCCGGCCAACCGGTCGCCCTGCAGCACGACCAGGGCACCGATCCCCTGCTGCGCCATCGACCGGATGGCATCGACCACCGGGGCATCCGGCCCGATGGAGTACACCTCACTGCCCTTGACCTCCAGCAGGTGCCTCACGTTGCGCATGGCTCTCACCTCCTACGCCTTGGACCCGGACCGAGCCTACCCCGGGGGGCGGCAGCCAGGTGTCAACGAGGTACAGCGGGCGCTGCTTGGACTCCATGTACAGGCGCCCCAGGTACTCGCCGATCATCCCCAGCGCGATCAGCTGCACGCCACCCAGGAACAGGATCACCGCCATCATCGTCGGCCAGCCCTGGACCGCGTCGCCGAACACCAGCGCCTTGGCGATGACCCAGGCGCCGTAGCCGAACGCCACCAGCGCGGTCAGCAGCCCCAGGTAGGTCGCCAGCCGCAGCGGGGCGGTGGAAAAACCGGTGATGCCCTCCAGCGCGAAGTTCCACAGCCGCCACAGGTTGAACTTGCTGCGCCCGGCCGAGCGCGGCTCGCGCTGGTACTCCACCGCGATGCGGTTGAAGCCAATCCAGCCGAACAGCCCCTTCATGAAACGGTGCCGCTCGCGCAGCTGCCGCAAAGCCTCGAGCGCGCGCGGCGACAGCAGCCGGAAATCGCCGGTGTCCGCCGGGATCGGGGTCTTCGACAGCCGGCCGATCACCCGATAGAACAGGTGCGCGGTGCCGCGCTTGACCCAGCCTTCGCCCTCGCGCGCCAGGCGCGTGCCATGGACGTCGTCGTAGCCCTCGCGCCAGCGCTCGATGAAACGGGAAATCAACTCCGGCGGATCCTGTCCGTCCGCGTCCAGGATCAACGCCGCGCCGTGTTCGATCCGGTCCAGCCCGGCGGTCAGCGCCGCCTCCTTGCCGAAATTGCGCGACAGCCGCAACAGGCCGATGCGCGGATCGGCGGCGGCAAGCCTGCACATGGCCTCCCAGGTGCCGTCCCGGCTGCCGTCGTCGATATAGAGCACCCGGCCCTCGAGCCCGAAGCGGGCACCGGCATCCTCCAGCGCGGCAAGGATGCGCGGCTGTAGCAGCGGCAGGCTGTCGGCCTCGTTGAAGGCGGCGACGACGACCGTCAGCCGTTCATGCTCGGGGAACGCGTTCATGGCTGGATGGTACGTGGAGCGGCAACCCGGGTGCGCTTCGCTTACCGGGTTCACAACCGCTCCAGATACCCGGTGCCACCGATCTGCCGCATCTGCCGCTGGATCTGCCCGGTGCGGCGCTGCACGTAGGGACCGGGGTTGGCGACGCTGTAGCGCCGCGGGCTGGGAAGCACCGCGGCCAGGCGCGCGGCCTCGGCGGGGGTGAGACTCGCGGCGTCCTCGCCGAAGTAGCGGTGCGCCGCCGCCTGCGCGCCATACACGCCGTCGCCGAATTCGGCGATATTCACGTACACCTCGAGGATCCGCTGCTTCGGCCACAGCGTCTCGACCAGCAGGGTGTACCAGGCTTCCAGCCCCTTGCGCACCCAGCTGCGGCCACTCCACAGGAACAGGTTCTTGGCGGTCTGCTGGCTGATGGTGCTGGCGCCGCGCAGCTTTCCTCCGCTGGCATTGCGCTCGGCCGCCTTGCGGATCGCGTCCAGATCGAAGCCGCGGTGCTCGGCGAAGCGCTGGTCTTCCGAGGCGATCACCGCCACCAGCAGGTACGGCGATATCTGCCGCGCATCGCGCCACTGGTAGTCGACCGCGCCGCCCCATTGGCCGGCCGATGCCGCCTCCAGCTGGCGCGCCAGCATGAAGGCCGAGAACGGCGGATCAATGAAACGCAGCGCAAGCACCTGCACCACGCTCGCCAGCACCAGGAACACCCCCAGCAGCACCAGCCTGCGCAGCAGGCGCCGGAACAGACCCGGGCGCCGGACGGTCCCGGTCTCCTTCCTGCGCTTCGCTCCCATTGCCGTCCCCCTGCAGACACCGCCCTGGCCCGGCGCCATTATGGTGTGTCGACACTCCCGATCCACTGAGCAACCCGATGAGCGATGCGACCGACCGCCTCACCCGCTTCCTGATCGACCGCGCCGGCGTGCGTGGCGTCCACGTCCGGCTCGATGAAGCCTGGGACCAGGTGCTGCAACGCATGCGCGGCGAGCTGGCCGCCGCGCCGGCGGCGATGGAAATGCTGGGCGAGGCGATCGCGGCGGCCGCGCTGTTCACCGGCCACACCAAGGTCGACGGCCGGCTGTCGGTCCAGCTGCGCAGCCAGGGCCCGCTGCGCACCCTGTTCGCCGAGTGCACCGCGGCAGGCACCGTCCGTGGGCTCGTCCGGCTGGCGCCCGGGGGCGAGCCGGTGCCGCGCCAGCTCTCGGCACTCGGCGACGACAGCCTGCTGGCGATCACCATCGAGAACCCACCGGCGCCCGGGCGTCGCGACCCGGTCCGCTACCAGGGCCTGGTCGGTCTGGAAGCGGATTCACTGGCCGGCGCATTCGAGGACTATTTCCGCCAGTCCGAGCAGTTGCCCACCCGCCTGCTGCTTGCCGCCGGCGAGTCCGCCGTCGCCGGCCTGATGCTGCAGAAGCTGCCCGGGGACGAAGGCGACGACGACGGCTGGACCCGCAGCAGCGCGCTGTTCGACACCCTCACCTCCACCGAGTTGCTGGACGTTCCGGTCGACACCCTGCTCAACCGCCTGTTCCACGAGGACGGCGTGCAACTGCTGGGCGGACGCGCACTGCGCTTTGGCTGCTCGTGCTCGGCCGAGCGGGTCGAGGCGATGCTGGTCTCGCTGGGAGAGGACGAGGCACTCGCCGCCGCCGGCTCCAGCGACACCCCGGGATCGGCGGAGATCACCTGCGAGTTCTGCGGCCAGCAGTACCAGGTGACCGAAGCACGGCTGCGCCAGCTGCTGGAAGCCGAGGCGAAGGGACTGGAGGCGCCCGGCCGTACCCAATGACGGTTCCGTGGACCCCTTCACACCGCCTTTATTGTTAAAGAACCATAAACCCCATAAGCTCGGTGGCAACTCCGAGGGGGAACTTCGGCGGCCGGCACCGGTCGTACCAGACATCATGCGCACGCCTCTGTCCCGATTGACGCTGGCACTGCTGCTCGCCGTAGGCGCGGCAGGCAGTGCCCATGCGCAGGCGAAGGACGCAGGCACCGCCGCGCTGCCGATCTGGGACGACAACGGCCGGGTCGAGGCGGTCCTCCTGCTGGAGCCGACCGGTGATGCGTCGCTGGCCGGCAGCCGCTGGCAGCTGGGCGGCAACACCCTGGAAGCGGCGTTCGGCGTAAAGGCCGGCGACGAACTGGGCCTGGTATGCAACGGCACCGGCGCGCTGGGCATGGCGATCGGCAACCTCGCCGAGAACTGCATGCTGGCGAGCGTCGGCGCGCGTGACCACGGCGCGGCCCAGGCCGGCGCCAGCCTCAGCCGCGGCCGCACCGAGTTCGGCGTGGCCGTGGGCAAGGCACGCGCCTCGCTCCCCGCCTGGCTGAGCCCGGGCCGTGCCGCCAACCGCGTGGACGAGAACACCCTCACCGTTTACGGCGAACAGCACATCGGCCGCGAGGCCACCGTCTCGATCGGCGGCACCTGGGCCCGCGCACGGCTGGTCCCCGCCGTTGAAGTGCCGGCGCTGGCCGGGCGCTGGGACAGCGTCAGCCTCACCGTCGGTGCCGGCTATGGTGACTTCGGCGCCAACATCGTCGGCCGCGTGGTCGACAACCCCGACCAGGCCGGCAGCTGGGAAGGCCTCGGCCTGGGCTTCACCTGGCGCACCCCCTGGAGCGGACGGCTGAGCGTAGGCGCCGAGAAGCTCACCCGCAGCGGCAACCCGTTCGCCCGCGGCGCGGAAACCGAGGACGAGGGCACCGTGCCCTACGTACGGTACGAGCAGGATCTCTGACGGGTTCTCGCGACCGTCCCGCCGCTCCGCGGCCACCCCGGCATCACCCCTCTTTCACGCTGCCCTCACGGCAGCGGCGGATGCGCTCGCGTAACGCATTGATTTTTTAAGTTGTTAGGTTTGCGCGAAGCAAGCCTTAACGCAGCTTTAATTTGGCCTGTTTGCCCGCTACCATCGACCCACCTTGCCGGTTTTGGCCTGTTGCTGCCGGGGAGGGTTCCCATGGGATCTCAGAACAAGACTTTTGGAGGGAGAGATGCACCCCAAGACCCACAAGCTCCGCGACGCGATCACCTTCGCGCTTGTAGCGGGCGCCACCAGCGTCGCCGGTACCGGCATCGCTGTCGCCCAGGACTCCGGGCAGACCGCCACCACGCTTGATCGAGTGGAGGTCACCGGTTCGCGCATCCGCCAGGTGGACGCGGAGACGTCGCAGCCGATCCTGGTGCTGGACCGCGAGTCCATCGAGCAGTCCGGCCGCACCTCGGTCGCCGACCTGCTGCAAACCATTTCCACCAACGGCGCACCGATCAACACCCAGGTCAACAACGGCGGTGACGGCTCGGCTGGCGTCGACCTGCGCGGCCTCGGCTCATCCCGCACGCTGGTGCTGGTCAACGGCCGCCGCTGGGTCTCCAGCCTGGGCGGCAGCGTCGACCTGAACACCATCCCATCGGCGATGATCGAGCGGGTCGAGATCCTCAAGGACGGCGCCTCCTCCATCTACGGCTCCGACGCCATTGCCGGCGTGGTCAACCTCATCACCCGCCAGGATTTCGAGGGCGCCGAGGGCCACGTCTATTACGGCCAGTACAGCCAAGGCGACGGCGAGCGCACCACTGCCGACTTCACCTTGGGCGCCAGCAGCGACCGCGGCAACATCGTCATGGGCATCTCGCACACCGACGAGAAGGCGGTTTCGGCGGGCGATCGCGCAATCTCGCGTGACCCCGTCTATGGCTTCGGCTCCTCGCAGTACAGCTCGTTCTCCAACTACGGCCAGATCTGGGAACTCATCGACGAGGACGGCAATCCGACCGGCGACATCAATGCGGCCGAGGATGTCGAGAATTGGGTGATAAACGAGGGTGCTGACGGCCGTGACCTGACCAACTACCACCCCTTCGGTACCGCCGACGCCTACAACTACGCCAAGGACAACTACCTGCGGACTCCCCAGGAACGCACCTCGCTGTATGTCCAGGGCCGTTACGACATCACCGACAATCTCACGTTCGTCAGCGACGCGCTGTACAACGAGCGCCTGTCGGCGCAGCAGCTGGCCGGCTTCCCGCTGGGCGAAGGCAACTACCTGTCGGGCGAGCGGGGCCTGTCGGCCGACAGCTACTACAACCCCACCCGCGGAACCGCCAATGCTCGTGAACTGAACTGGAGCCGCCGCCTGGTCGAGCAGGAGCGCTTCTACGAGCAGGACGTCAAGACCTGGCACTTCTATGGCGGCTTCCAGGGCTCGTTCGACTTCGCCGACCGCTTCTTCGACTGGGATGTCGGCTATGCGTTCAACCGCAACGACCAGATCGACACCCAGATCGGCGACGTCAACATGCAGGCGCTGCGGAACGCCACCGGCGCATCCTTCATGGGTGACGATGGCGTGGTTTACTGCGGCACTCCCGACGCTGTTCTTGAAGGCTGCGTACCGTTCAACCCGCTGAGCAGCCCCGGCGAAATCACGCAGGACCAGCTGGACTACATCCTGTTCACCGCCAAGGACAAGTACCAGAACACCAGCAAGAGCTACACTGCCAACATCAGCGGTGACCTGTTCCAGCTGCCGGGCGGCATGGCCGGCTTCGCGGCCGGTTACGAGCACCGCAAGGAAGCCGGCTACGACAACCCGGACGCGTTCGTCTCCGCGGGGCTGTCGTCGGGCAACGCGCGCCAACCGACCTCCGGCGCCTACAACCTCGACGACTTCTACCTCGAGCTGCTGCTGCCGGTCCTGTCCGACATGCCGGGAGCGCAACTGCTGGAGTTCAGCATCGCAACCCGTTATTCGGACTACAGCAACTTCGGCGACACCACCAACAGCAAGTTCGGCTTCAAGTGGAAGCCGTTCCAGGACCTGCTGGTGCGCGGCAACTGGGCCGAGGGCTTCCGTGCGCCGACCATCGGCAACCTGTTTGGTGGTGCCGCGGCGTCGTATGACAGCTACGGTGATCCCTGCTCGGCTGACAGCCCGTACTTCTCTCGCCCGGAGGTCCAGCAGCGTTGTGCCGCCGCTGGCGTGCCGGCCGGCTTCGTCCAGCGCACCAACTCCGGCGACGGCTACAACGGCCAGACCCCGTACCCGTTCGACTGGGTATCCAACGTCGACTTGGGGCCGGAAACCGCTACCAACAAGACCTTGGGCTTCGTCTACAGCCCGGGTTACCTGCAGGGCTTCGACGTCTCGGTCGACTGGTGGGAGATCAGCATCGAGAACGCGATCAGCCGACCTTCGGCGACCTACATCCTCGACCAGTGCTTTGTCGAGGGTGACCAGGGCTTCTGCGACATCGCCAATGGTTTGGGCGGGCTGACCCGCGACAACTTCGGCACCATCAACAACTTCAACCGCGGCCTGCTCAACCTGGCCCAGACGGAAGTCGAAGGCTTCGACGTCACGGCGCGCTACCGCATGCCGGAGACGAACTACGGCAGCTTCACGATGGTCTGGGACAACTCGTACATCTCCCGCTACGAGTCGCGCTCCACCCCCGAGGGCGAGTGGGACAACGTGGTCGGCGAGTACAGCCAGGACGCCCCGACTTGGCGCCTGCGCTCCAACCTGGGCGTGAACTGGAACTACGCGGACTTCGGGGCAAGCTGGACCGCCCGTTACTACTCTGGCCTGGTGGAGTCCTGCCCGACCTTCGCACTGTCGGCCTGCAGTGATCCGGACCGCCGCATCGAGGCGGGTGCCGATCCGCAGAACCGCCTGCCGTCGACGACCTACCACGACGTGCAGGTCCGTTACGACCTGCCGTGGAACGGCACGGTCGCCGTCGGTGTCAACAACGTGTTCGACAAGGCGCCGCCACTGTCTTTCCAGGCGTTCGCGAACTCCTTCGACACGCAGTACGACACCCCGGGGCAGTTCTACTACATGGAGTACCGCCAGCGCTTCTGATGCGCAGCGGATAGCGTCAAGGAGCGGCCCCGGAAACGGGGCCGTTCTTTTTACGGCTCCCGCCTTGCCCCGCGGCAGGCAGACTGACAGGACAGCCCATGACTCCCGCAGATCACGAATCACTGGACACCCTGCGCGAACATGCGCGCGAAGCGGCGCTACGCGGCAACGGCATGCGCGCCCGGGACTTGTTTTCCAGCCTGCTGGAGCAGAGCTCCGGCGATGCGGAAGCATTGAACTACCTGGCCATGAGCGACCTTGCCACGGGACACGCCGACACCGCACGTGCCCGGTTGCGACAATCACTGGAGGCCAACGCCGGTGATCCGACGACCCGCAAGAACCTCGGGGTGGTACTGCTCCATGATGGCGACCTCGAGGGCGCCCGGGAACTGTTCGCAGGTCTTGTCGCCGACGATCCAACCTTCTTTGTCGCACGTTTGCACCTCGGCCTGGTGCATGAACGCCTTGGCCAGCGCGAGCGCGCCGCCAACGAGTACTTCAGAGCGATTGTGACGGCCCAGCAGCACGGCCAGTGGACCTCGCCCCGCACCACCGCGCCAGGATTGCGACGTGCCGTGGAGCACGCCATGGAAGTCGCGCGTGGCGGCCGCCGCGCACTGATTGCCTCGATGATGGAGCCCCTCCAAAGACAGTTCGGCCCCGAAGCCATGGCCCGCGTGGGGCAATGCGTCGCCGGTTACCTGGGTGACCTGAAGTTTGCGCCGTCCGATCCACGTCAGAGACCGCAGTTCCTCTACTTCCCGGGCCTGCCCGAAACACCGGTATTCGCCCCCGACCTGTTCCCATGGTATGCCGACCTGGAAGGCGCCATCGACGCGATCACTGCCGAACTGCACGGGGTGCTGGCGGATGCCCCACAACTGGAACCTTTCCTAGGCGAGCCGCCCCCGGGGCTGGAATCAAGTTACCTGGCGGGAAGCAAGAACACTGGCGCACCGCAGTGGGATGCCTTCTTTTTCCATCGCCACGGCCGTCGGTATGAGGCGAATGCGAGCCGGTGCCCCCGCACCATGAAGGCGCTCGACAGGGTGCCCATCGTCCGGATTCCCGGCCACGCGCCAGAGTCGCTTTTTTCCGTCCTTGGCCCGGGTTCGCACATCAAGCCGCACCACGGGGTCACCAACACCCGGGCAGTCACGCATCTGCCAGTGGTTGTGCCACGCGACTGCCGCCTGCGGGTCGCGGACCACCTACACGTCTGGGTACCCGGCTGCTGCTTCACTTTTGACGACACCTTCGAGCACGAAGCCTGGAACCACAGCGATAAGACCCGGGTCGTGCTGCTGTTCGATGTGTGGAACCCGCACCTCACCATTCCCGAGCAAAAAGCGTTGACCGCGCTCGTCCAAGGACTGGGTGAACTGGACCGCACCACCCTGGCGTGAAGGGCCGAAGCATCCCGAAATCCGGCGACACGGGCAGGATCGGTACACCCCGGCCGTGCCCCCAACCTTGCCCAATCTGCCGCCACCGCCGCATCTCGTTGTTTTTACTGGGCTCCAGAGGTCGCGTAACATGAATCTAAGACTGTCTTAATGGGTCTTTAATTATTCCTCCAGCACGTCTACCATCGGACCCGCCTTGCCGGTTTGGCGCAACCCTTTGTCGCACCCGGGAAGGTCCCATGGGACACCAAGACTGACTTGGAGAGAGAGATGCAGTTCAAGACCCACAAGCTCCGCGACGCGATCACCTTCGCGCTCGTCGCGGGCGCCACCAGCGTCGCCGGTACCGGCGTCGCGTTTGCCCAAGACTCCGGGCAGGCAGCCACCACCCTCGACCGCATCGAGGTCACCGGCTCGCGCATTCGCCAGGTTGACATCGAGACCTCGCAGCCGGTCCTGATGATTTCCCGCGAGGACATCGAAGGCCAGGGCTTCAGCACTGTCGCCGACATCCTGCAGAACGTTTCCGCGGTTGGTAGCCCGGCCTTCAGCCGCGCCTCGCCGCTGACCGCCAACCAGGAAGCCGGGGGTTCCTATGTCGACCTCCGCAACCTGGGGGCCCAGCGCACTCTGGTTCTGGTCAATGGCAAGCGCCTCGGCATCAGCACCAACGGCTACCAGGACGTATCCACCATTCCGTCGGCGGTCGTTGAGCGCATCGAGGTCCTGAAGGACGGCGCCTCGTCCATCTACGGCTCCGACGCGATGGCCGGCGTGATCAACATCATCACCCGCAAGAACTTCGATGGGGCCGAGGTCAACGCGTACTACGGCCAGTACAGCGACGGCGACGGCACCACCCAGAACTATGACTTCGTCACCGGCTTCTCGGGTGACCGTGGTTCGGTCACCATCGCTGCCGAGTACCATCAGGAGGACGAGGTCTGGGCCAAGGACCGCTGGTTCTCCGAGAATACCCGTCCGGGCGTTCCGACTAGCGGACTGACCACCGTCGGGCAGTGGGGCAACTGGCGTCGCCAGGGCGCTGCTGCGGCTGATCCGTGGTATGCACCGAACCGCGGCAGCGATGCGTTGGACGAATCCGACTTCCACGCCCAGACCAACGACGATACCAGCCGTTCGAGCGATCAGATGCACCTGCGCACCCCGCAGGAACGCCGTTCGCTGTTCGCCACCGCGGACTTCGAGATCACCGACAATGTCCGCTTCACCAGCGACATGTCATACAACCAGCGTGACTCTTTCCGCCAGATTGCCGGCTATCCGCTGCAGTCCGTCGCGGTCGATGCGGAGATGCACGCCGACAGCGTGTTCAACCCGGTTGGCGAGACCATCGACTGGCGCCGCCGCGGCTGGGAAGTGCCCCGCAGCACCCAGAGCGACCTGACCACCTGGCGCTTCACCGCCGCGCTGGAAGGCTCGTTCGACGTCGGCGACCGTTATTTCGACTGGGATGTCGGCACGCTGTACAACGAGACCGATCTGAAGGTCGTCAACAACGGCAACTTCTACATCCCCCACGTGCAGAACGCGGTGGGTGCGTCGTTTGTCAATGACCAGGGCCAGATTGTCTGCGGTACGCCGGAAGCGCCGATCGCCGACTGCGTCGCCTGGAACCCGTTCGCGGGCTTCGGTACAGGCGCCGTCGAGCATTCCCTCGATGATCCGCGCGTGCAGAACTATCTGTTCAAGACCGAACACGCTCTCGGCGGCACCGAGACCAACAGCTACTTCGCCAACCTGGCCGGTTCGCTGTTCACCCTCCCGGCCGGTGATCTCGGCTTCGCTGTGGGTTACGAGTACCGCAAGGAGCAGGGCGGGTTCACCCCGGATGCCATCGCGCAGTCGGGCGACTCGACCAACCTGGCGTCCGGGCCGACCTACGGCACTTATGCGCTGGACGAGTTCTATGGCGAGCTCAACATCCCGGTGTTGGCCGACATGCCGTTCGCCCAAGAGCTGACGATCAACGTCGCCAGCCGTTACTCGGACTACAACACCTTTGGTGATACCACCAACAACAAGTTCGGGTTCAAGTGGCGTCCGTTCAACGACCTGATGGTTCGTGGTACCTACGCCGAAGGCTTCCGCGCCCCCACCATCTCCAATCTGTACGGCGGCGGCTCGCAGACCTTTACCACCAACTTCCATGATCCGTGCGATAGCGTTTATGGGGACGCTCGCGGCAATGCTCGCTGCCTTCAGGACGTGGCTGCCGACTACCGCCAGCTGAAGCAGGGCTTCGTGCCGACCGACTCGCGTGCTGACCAGACGCCGGTTCCATTTACAAACGGCTCGAACCCGTATCTGGAACCGGAAACATCCGAGTCCAAGAATCTCGGTATCGTATATAGCCCCAGCTACGTCGAGGGCCTGAGCATCGGCGTCGATTGGTGGAACATCGAAATCAAGGACACCGTTGTTTCCGATACGCCGAACCAGATGCTGTTCGACTGCTACGTCGCCCTGATCGAATCGCGCTGCGCTGGCTTCACGCGTGACCCGGTCACCGGCATCGTCGACGACCTGACTTACGGCTACCGCAACGCCGGCTTCACCAATACCGAAGGTTTTGACGTCGACGTCGGCTACCGCGTCAACACTGACTACGGCCGCTTCGGCCTGCAGTGGGCCACCACCTACGTCAGCAAGTACGAGATGAAGGCGACCAATGACGAGGACATTCCGGTTTCGCAGTACAACGGCTTCGGCAGCTATTTCCGGATCCGTTCGAACCTGAACTTGAATTGGTCGATGGGTGACTTCGCCGCCAACTGGGGCACGCGTTACTACTCGGGCACCAAGGACTCGTGCTACGCCGATCGCTGCAACATCCCCGAGTACCAAGCTCCGGATACCCAGGGTGAGGTTGTCTCGTACCACCGTGTGGGTGGCACCACCTTCCATGATCTCCAGGTCAGCTGGAATGCCCCGTGGAACGCGAAGGTGTCGGTTGGTGCCAACAACGTGTTCGACTCGTACGGCCCGGTCATGCACAGCCAGCCGAACTCGAACTATGCGTACTACGGTGGCTACGACATCGGCCGCTTCGTGTACATGAAGTACCAGCAGCGCTTCTGATCCATCGGCATTGCTGAGCAACACCGCCACGGCCCCGAAAGGGGCCGTGGTTTTTTGGGCTCATCACTTGGCACAGGGACTCTTGCGACAGTAAGCTGCGTGATCCAAATAGCGATACGACATGCAATAGAAGAGGCCCTGCAATTGCAGGGCCTCTTCATTGTTCCGCCTCAATGACGCAGCTCAATTACTGGAGCGCCAGAAGCGACATTCCGCTAAAACGTGAACGTGCCAGTTTCCGCCCGGGGTGGACGCGTTAACTACTTCGAAATTCCAAATAGCTCCCCCCATTGCATCGCACTGAGTTTCAACCTGTGAAATAGCATCTGCTCGCGCCTCCCCGTACGTAGTTCCGATGCCAATCGCGTCCAGCATCGTACTCGCAGCGAATGCGGAGGCACTTACCCCAGCATCAACCCCAAGGCACACAGCTTCGCAAAACGAGTCATGCGATCTCCTTTGAGTAATGTCACGCAGCCCTTTCGGGCTACACCGATATGCCACAACTACGCACCCACAGCAATCTTACGAGACGCTCAACTTCACCAAAATTAGCTTTTGCTCATCCTTCAGCGCCTGCGGCATCCGCGGCCCGTAGCTGTCCAGGTACTCGCCGATGCTGTCGAACTCGTTCTTCCAGCCCTCGCGCTCGAAGCCGAACAGCTTCTGCCGCGCCTCGCCGGTCAGTTCCACGCCGTCGAGGTTGAGGTCCTCGGCGGCCGGCAGCCAACCGATCGGGGTCTCGACCGCTGCGGCCTCGCCCTTCACCCGGCCGATCATCCACTCCAGCACCCGCAGGTTGTCGCCGAAGCCGGGCCACAGGAAGTCGCCGCCCTCGCCCTTGCGGAACCAGTTGACGTGGAAGATCTGCGGCAGCTTGTTGTTGCCGTCGTCGAACGACAGCCAGTGGCTGAAGTAGTCGGCGAAGTTGTAGCCGCAGAACGGCTTCATCGCCATCGGATCGCGGCGCATCACGCCCACCGCGCCGGTCGCGGCGGCGGTGGTCTCCGAGCCCATCGCGGCGCCCACCAGGACGCCATGGGTCCAGTCGCGGGCCTGGAACACCAGCGGAACCAGTGACGGACGGCGGCCGCCAAAGACGATCGCGCTGATCGGCACGCCCTCGGGGTTCTCGGCCTCGGGCGACCAGCTCGGGCACTGCTTCGCGCTGACGGTGAAACGGGCGTTCGGATGCGCGGCCGGGCGCGTGTCGGCGTCGTACGGATCGCCGCGCCAGTCGGTGACCGGCTCGCCCTCGCCCAGGCCTTCCCACCAGGGCTGGTTGTCGGCGGTCACGCCGACATTGGTGAAGATGGTGTTGGACTGGATGCTGGCCAGCGCGCTCGGATTGGACTTGGCCGAGGTGCCCGGGGCGACGCCGAAGAAGCCCGCCTCCGGGTTGATCGCGTACAGGCGGCCGTCCTTGCCCGGGCGCATCCAGCAGATGTCATCGCCGATGGTGTTGATCGTCCAGCCATCCCTGCGGTAGCCCTCCGGCGGAATCAGCATCGCCAGGTTGGTCTTGCCGCAGGCCGACGGGAACGCGGCGGCGATGTAGTGGGTCTCGCCCTGCGGGTTGGTGACGCCCAGGATCAGCATGTGCTCGGCCAGCCAGCCCTCGCTGCGGGCCTGGTGGCTGGCGATGCGCAGGGCGTGGCACTTCTTGCCCAGCAGCGCGTTGCCGCCGTAGCCGGAGCCGTAGGACTTGATCGCCAGCTCCTCGGGGAAGTGCATGATGAAGCGGCGGTCCGGGTCGAGCTCGCCGGTGGAATGCAGGCCCTTGACGAAAGTGCCCTCGCGCTCGATCCGTGCCAGTGCCGGCGCGCCCATGCGGGTCATGATCCGCATGTTGGCGACCACGTAGGGGCTGTCGGTGATCTCCACCCCGCAACGCGACAGTGGCGAGTCGATCGGGCCCATGCAGTAGGGGATCACGTACATCGTGCGCCCTTCCATGCAGCCGTCGAACAGCGCGTCGATCTTCGCGTGGGCGTCGGCAGGGGCCATCCAGTGGTTGTTCGGGCCGGCCTCGTCACGCTCCGGGGTGCACACGAAGGTCAGGTGCTCGACGCGGGCCACGTCGTCCGGGTCGGAGCGGTGCAGCCAACTGCCCGGATGGGTGTCGTGGTTGAGGCGGACCAGGGTGCCGTCGGCTTCCATCGCGGCGACCAGGGCGGCGTTCTCGGCATCGCTGCCATCGCACCAGTGGATCCGCTCGGGCCGGGTCAGCGCGGCGACTTCGGTCACCCAGTCATTGAGCGCCTTGAGGGAACTGCCGGCGCTGCCGGCAATGGAAACTTCGGAAACCGCATTCACGGGCTGGACCTCCGCCGGTGGACTGAAGGGAAAGCCCGGCGGGCGCCGGGCCCGGAAAGATCAGGACGACGGGATCAGCGTCGCCATCATGTGTTCCACGTAGTCGTCGAACTCTTCCTGCTGCACCCGCGCCTGGCCCAGTTGCAGGTTGAGCTGCAGGAAGCCGACGTAGGCGGCATAGGCGAGCCGGGCCCGGTGGCGGGCCGCGGTACGCGGCAGTCCGGCCTGGCGGAAGACGGTGGCCAGGTACTCCAGGCGGCGCTCGGAGACACGACCGATCACCGGCTGCACCGCGGGGTGGTCCATCGCGCGCAGCAATTCGGAATACACCACGTGTGCCTTGTACTCGTGGGCGACCAGCGAGAACAGCGCGCGCAGGCGCTCGCGCGGGTCCTGGACCGCTTCGAGTTGCCCGAACACCGCTTCCTGCTCGTTGCGCTCCCAGCTCTCCAGGGCCGCGACCAGCAGCGCCTCGCGCGAGGGGAAGTGCCAGTAGAAGCTGCCCTTGGTCACGCCCAGCCGGCGGGCCAGCGGCTCGACCGCCACCGAGGCCACGCCCTGCTCGGCGATCTGCTCCAACGCGGCGGCGGCCCAGTCTTCCGCGCTCAGGCGATTGCCACGCTCGCCGCGGCCGGTGGCCCCGGCACGGGTGGCGGTGTCATCCTTGCTGTGCGTGCGGGCTGGGCTCATGGGGACGGGAGTGTAGCAACCGGGGCCCCCGCCGGGACGCGGAACCGCCCCCACGCACGGAACCAAACAAGCGTTTGACATCCCCCTTCACGGCGAAACATACTCGGCCGTATGTAGAGGCGCCACCGCGCCGGAGCGAACCCATGAGCATCGCCGCACCGTTCATCGTCTTCCTGCTGATCGGCGGATTCGCCGCCTACCACCGACTTCGCCTGGCGACCTGGACCGCGCTCACCGCGGCCGGCCTGCTCGCCTGCTGGGCACTGGGTGCGAACGGCATGGCCACCCTGGTCGTCGCCGTGCTGACCGCCCTGATCGCGGTCCCGCTGTTGCTGCCGCAGATCCGCCTGAATTCCATCACCCGGCCGCTGCTGGACTTCTATACGAAGATCCTGCCGCCGCTGTCGGAAACCGAGCGCGTCGCGCTGGAGGCCGGCACCGTGGGCTTCGAAGGCCAGCTGTTCTCCGGCCGTCCCGACTGGCAGGTGCTGCTGGACCAGCCACCGGCCACGCTGAGCGCCGAGGAGCAGGCCTTCCTGGACGGCCCGGTCGAGGAGCTGTGCCGGATGGTGGACGACTGGCACATCACCCATGAGCGCGCCGACCTGCCGCCGGAGCTGTGGACGTTCATCAAGAAGAACCGCTTCTTCGGGATGATCGTGCCCAAGGAATACGGCGGCCTGGGCTTCTCGGCGCTGGGCAACCACAAAGTCATCCAGAAACTGGCCTCGATCTCCTCCACGGTCAGCTCGACCGTCGGCGTGCCCAACTCGCTGGGGCCGGCCGAGCTGCTGTTGCACTACGGCACCCAGGAACAGAAAGACCACTACCTGCCGCGCCTGGCGGACGGCCGCGAAGTGCCCTGCTTCGCCCTGACCGGGCCGTGGGCCGGCTCGGATGCGACCTCGATCCCGGACTTCGGCATCGTCTGCGAAGGCGAGTGGAACGGCGCCCGGGTGGTCGGCGTGAAGCTGACCTTCGACAAGCGCTATATCACCCTGGCGCCGGTGGCGACGCTGATCGGCCTGGCGTTCCGCATGTACGACCCGGACGCGCTGCTGGGCGACGTCAAGGACATCGGCATCAGCCTGGCGCTGTTGCCGCGCGACACCCCGGGGCTGGAGATCGGCCGCCGCCATTTCCCGCTCAACAACCCGTTCCAGAACGGCCCGCTGCATGGCCGCGAGGTGTTCATCCCGCTCAGCCAGCTGATCGGCGGCGAGGCCTATGCCGGCAAGGGCTGGCAGATGCTGGTGGAGTGCCTGTCGATCGGCCGCTCCATCACCCTGCCTTCGACCGCCAGCGGCGGGGCGAAGATCGGCGCCGTGGTCACCGGCGCCTACGCGCGCATCCGCAAGCAGTTCGGGCTGTCGGTCGGCCGCTTCGAGGGCGTGCAGGAGGCGCTGGCACGGATCGCCGGGCGCGCCTATGCGACCAGCGCGCTCTCGGAGGCCTCGGCCGCCGCGGTGGCCCGCGGCGAGTTGCCGGCGGTGCCCTCGACCATCTCCAAGTACCACTGCACCGAGATGGGCCGCGAGCTCGCAAGGGACATCATGGATGTGATCGGCGGCAAGGGCATCATCCTCGGCCCGCGCAACTTCGCCGGACGCGACTGGCAGGCCTCCCCGATCGCGATCACCGTCGAGGGCGCCAACATCATGACCCGCTCGCTGATGATCTTCGGCCAGGGCGCGATCCTGTGCCATCCATGGGTGCTCAAGGAGATGAAGGCCACCACCCTGCCCGACCCGCAGGAACGGCTGGTGGAGTTCGACCGCAACCTGTTCGGCCACATCGGCTTTGCCATCTCCAACGCGGTGCGCTCGTTCTGGTTCGGCCTGACCGCCGCGCGCTTCGGCAAGGCGCCGGGCGATGACTACACCCGTCGCTTCTACCGCAAGCTCAACCGCTACTCGGCCACCTTGGCCCTGTGCGCCGACACCTCGATGCTGATGCTCGGCGGCAAGCTCAAGTTCAAGGAGTCGCTGTCCGGACGCCTGGGCGACGTGCTCAGCCACCTGTACCTGTGCAGCGCGATGCTCAAGCGCTACCAGGACCAGGGCTGCCCGGAAGCCGACCGCCCACTGCTGGCCTGGGCCTTCCATGACTCCGTCCACAAGATGGAGATCGCCCTGTCGGGCGCGCTGCGCAACTTCCCGGTGCGCCCGGTGGGCTGGCTGCTGTGGCTGCTGGTGTTCCCCCTCGGCCGCCGCGCCCAGGCCCCCAGCGACCGCCTCGGCCGTCGCGCCGCCAGCCTGCTGATGGTGCCCAACGAGGCACGCGAGCGCCTGGCCGAGGGCGTGTTCACAACCCCCGGCCCGAACAACCCCGGTGGCCGGATCAACAGCTACCTGGAGGCCGTGGTCGCCGCCGAGCCGGTGGAGCGCAAGTTCATGAAGGCGCTCAAGAACAGCGACATCGAGGCACTGACCTACGCCGGGCAGCTGGCCGAAGGCGTGCAGCGTGGCTGGATCACCGACGCCGAGCGCCAGCAGCTCGAGGACCTGCGCGAGATGACCGTGGACGCGATCAGCGTCGACGACTTCGACCCCGCCGAGCTGCCCTCCGCCGCCTTCGTCGCCCGCAACCCGGCGTAGTACGCAATACGCCGCCCCATTGGGCGGCTATTGCGCCCTACCCTCGTCCGGCAGCTTGCGCTGGGCGCGCACCACGGCCCACGCGGCCGTGGTCATGCCGGCGGCGACGCCGATGCCGGCCAGGAACACCACGCTGGAGCCCAGCACCGCCAGCGCCTTGTGCACCCACGCGAAGGCCAGGTCGCCGCCCCGGTAGACGACGGTGTCGATCGCGGCCTTGGCCTTGTAGCGCGACTCGCGGTCGACCCGGGTGTAGAGCGTCTCGCGCGCGGGCTTGGCCAGCGAGAACTCGCCGGCCCGGGTCACCACCTGCACGATCGCCACCATCAGCGGCAAGGGCGAGCCGGCCAGCAGGCAGTAGCCGAGCAGGATTGCCAGCGCCGGCCCCAGCAGCGCCGGCGCGACCCCGTAGCGACGCAGCAGCCAGCGGGTCAGCAGCAGCTGGACCAGCAGGGTCAGGGTGTTGATCGCGCCATCCAGCATGGAATAGAAGGCGGTCCGCTCCTCGTCGGTATCGAACGCCGCACGCACGATCGCCGCCTGTTCGTTGTACAGCAGCGTGCCCACGCCCACGCCGAAGAACATCAGCAATGCCAGTGCGCGCAGCAACGGGCGTTCCCACACCAGCCGCAGTCCCGCCATCACCGAGCCGCCCATGGGCGCGCCTCCGGTCATGCTGCCCTGCTGGCGTTCCCGCCGCAGGGCCCAGGGGCGGAGGCGCATGATGCAAAGCAGGCACACGGCGAGGAAGCCGGCCGAGACCAGCAACAGGCTGGCCACTTCCACCGGCTCGAACCAGGGGCGAACGAACTCCGGCGGCTCGGTCAGGAAGCGGGTGATGGCCGGGCCGGTCAGCGCGCCGATGGTCCCGCCGGCGCCGATATAGCCATACACCCTCTTGGCGTCCTCGTTGTCGAACACGTCCGCCATGAACGACCAGAACACCGTCACGGCGAACAGGTTGAACACCGCGACCCAGATGAAGAACGCCGCCCCGCGCCCCGATATCCCGGTGTGGAACAACCAGTAGAACCCCGCCAGGCAGGCGATGAACACCAGGTACACCGCCGGCAGGAACACCCGGCGCGGGAAGCGCGCCACCAGCGCCCCGTAGACCGGCTGCAGCAGCACCATCGCCACGAAGGTGCCGGTGAACAGCACCTGCAGGTTGTATTCGCCAAGCATGAAGCCGTGCCCGGCCGACCAGTCCACCAGCCAGCGCGGGAACACCGTCGCGGCATCGCCCGAGGCGCCCATGGCGTCGCGCACCGGGCGCAGCACGTAGTAGCCGCACAACAGGCTGAAGAAATACAGCAGCGACCACCACAGCGGCGGTGAGTCGGCCAGCGCGCGGCGGAAGCGGCGCAGCCGGCCATCGGCAACGGTGTTCACGGACGTCCCGGCAGTGGCGGCAAGGGGCAGTGGAGCATGGCGCAGACGGTCCGCAGCAGTTCCGACTCCACCACGCTGATCCGGCCGTCGTGGGCGATGGCCGCGGTTACCGCCTCCACCAGCACGCGTTTGGCCAGCGGATCGAGCGCGTCCAGCGGCACCCACGCCTGCTCCAGTGCCGCCGGTGCATTGGCGGGCGGGCGGTAGTCGATGTGCTCGCCGGGCAGGATCCGTTGCATGCCGGCAAGATAGGCGTGGCGGGCACCGATGCCGTCACCGTGGCCGGCGTCCGCGACCACCGCCAGCAGGGTCGCGATCTCCCTGCGCACCGCGCGTGGCTGGCGGCGGCCGATCCCGGCATAGCGGGCCGGCGCAAGCGACTCACGCAGTTGCAGGGTGAGCAGGCGGCCCAGGCAGTACTCGAACAGCGACAGCTTTCCATCCGCCATCCCCACTGCCTGCACCGCATCGAGGAAGGTCTCCAGTTGCGGCCGCGGCCGCCGACGCAGGACCGGGAAGGCCAGCTCGGCCAGCGGGATCCGCAGCATCGGGTGCAGACCGGCGACGTGTTGCCGGTGCAGTTGCGCGACATCGACCGCGATCGACTGACCGAGACGGCTGCGGATCTCCTCCAGCTGACGGGCGGCGATGCCTTCATCGGTATCCAGCAACAGGGCCAGCACCAGCGCCATCACCCGCTCACGCTCGCGGGCCAGGCGTCGCAGGTCGGCGGGCAGGTCGCGCAGGATGCTGTCGGCGTTGCGCTGATCGTGCGGGCCCGGCGTGCCGACCTGCCCGGAAACGCCCTCGGGTGCCACATGCTGCGCGCTGCCCGCGCCCGGCAAGCCGCCGCCGTGCAGCCCCAGGTGCAGGTCCTCGTCCAGGCCCATCGGCGGATGCTGCGCCCACCCACGTGCCAGCCGCTCGAGCTCGGCAGGCCGGAAAGCCGGATCCAGGGCGCTGATGCGCTCCAGCAGCGGCGGATGGGTGGCGAACAGCCGGGCACCCAGGCTGCCGTAGGCGACGCCCTCCCCGAACAGCATATGGCTGACCTCCTCCGCATCGCCGCGCGAGGACAACTCCGAGCCGTCCGTCAGCCCGCCGATTTTCTTGAGCGCCCCGGCCAGCCCGGCGCGCTGGCGGGTGAACTGCACCGCGCTGGCATCGGCCAGGCGTTCGCGGCTGCGCGAGACCGCGGCGCGGATCATTCGGGCGAACGCCAGGCCGACCCAGCCGACCACCAGCGCAACCAGACCGAACATCACCAGCCACAGGATGAAGATGCCCCGGTTGCGCCCGCGCAGGTCCGGCCCGACGACGCTGAATTCCATGACCCGGCGCCCGATCAGCGCGATCACCGAGATGCCGAACAGCACCCCGAGCAACCGCATGTTCAACCGCATGTCGCCGTTGAGGATGTGGCTGAACTCGTGGGCGACGACACCCTGCAGCTCGTCGCGGTTGAGCCGCTCCAGCGCGCCGCGGGTGACCGCGACCACCGCATCGGATGTCGAATGGCCGGCGGCGAAGGCGTTGATGCCCGCCTCGTGCTCGAGCACGTACAACCCGGGGACCGGCACCCCGGACGCGATGGCGACCTCCTCGACCACGTTGCGCAGCCGGCGCAGGTCCGGATCGCGGGTGTCCTCGGGCACGCGCTCGCCGCCAAGCTGCTGCGCGACCGCCTCCCCACCCCCGCCCAGGGTGGAAAGCCGGTACAGCGAACCGGACCCGATGATGCCCAGGGCGGCGATCGCCACCCACGCCAGCACCTTGGGCGAGGGGCCGACGACCAGCCAGGCGGCCAGTTCCAGCGCGCCGACGATCATCAGCACCGCGAGCGCGAACAGGACCACCAGCCGCCGGCTGTCACGCCGGGCGGCGGCCTGGAGCTCGAAGAAGTTCATCGGACCGCGCTACGGAAGGGCGTCAGGCGCCCTCGCCGAAGCGCACCTGCGGCACCTGGCGCATCTCCTGCCGGTCGGCCGGGATCGACAGCATCGCCGCCGGCTCGAAGCCGAAGTTGCCGGCGACCAGGCTGGACGGGAACATCTCGCGCCGGTTGTTGTAGGCCATCACCGCATCGTTGTAGGCCTGCCGGGCGAACGCCAGCCGGTTCTCGGTGCTGGTCAGCTCCTCGGTGAGCTGGGCCATGGTCCGGTCGGCCTTCAGTTCCGGGTAGGCCTCGCTGACCATCATCAACCGGCCGAGCGCCCCTTCCAGCACGCCCTCGGCCTCGCCCAGCCGTGCCATCGCGCCGGCATCGCCGGCCTTGCCCTTGGCCGCCGCCAGGCCGCTGACCGCGGCGCCGCGGGCGGCGATCACCGCCTCCAGGGTTTCGCTCTCGTGCGCGAGGTAGCGCCTGGCCGTTTCCACCAGGTTGGGAATCAGGTCGAAGCGCCGCTGCAACTGCACGTCGATCTGCGCGAACGCATTGCGCCAGGCGTTGCGCCCCGCCACCAGGCCGTTGTACGCGCCCACGCCCCACGCCACGACGGCAATCACCAAAGCCAATAGAATCAGGAAGCTGAACATGATTGTTCGCGAACCTCGGGAAACCGGCGTTATGATCGGGTGACCCAGCATACGCAGGCGCTGCAGCCGATGAAAGACAGTCCGCACCGCTCGCCCCGTACCCGTCGCCGGCTGCTGACCCTCGGGGTCCTGCTGAGCCTGGCCGTGGGCACCGGCGCCCAGACTCCTTCCGGCGCCCGGCAAGACGACAGCCCGCAGGAAGCGTCCGTCGCCGCGGCGACGGGCGATCTTCCGGCCGCCGCCAACGTGGCCTCGGTGCCGACGGCAGCCCACATGCTCCCGCCGATCGAATCGGCGCTGGACTCGGGCCCGGCGCTCCCGGCGGGTTTCGACGTGGCGACCTTCGAGGCGATGGCGCAGCAGATGGTGGCCGGCCAGCGGGTACCCGGCATGGCCATGGCGATCGTCCAGAACGGCAAGGTGCTCAGCGCGCGCGGCTACGGCATCACCGACGTCAGCGACGCCGAGCCGGTCGATGCGCATACGGTGTTCCGCCTGGCCTCGTTGTCGAAGGGTTTCGCCGGCACCATGGCCGGACTGCTGGTTGCCGACGGGGCGATGCGCTGGGACAGCAAGCTGGTCGACTACATGCCCGATTTCCAGCTCAGCCGGCCGGGCGCCGCCGAGCAGATCACCGTGGCCGACCTGCTCAGCCACCGCGTCGGGTTGTCGCGCAACACCTTCGACAGCGACCTCGAGCATTACGTGTCCTACCGCGACTTGACCCGCAAGCTCGCCAGTGCGCCGCTGCAGTGCGAGCCGGGGACCTGCTACGCCTACCAGAACGTGGCCTTCAGCCTGGTGGGCGACATCATGTTCGCCGCCACCGGCGACTTCTATGGCCAGCAGATCCAGCGCCGCCTGCTCAAGCCACTGGGCATGAACGATGCCAGTGTCGGGCTGGAAGGCATCGAGTCCAGCGCCCGCTGGGCCCGGCCACATGTCCGCGGCCGCGGCGGCTGGGTATCGGTCATGCCCAAGCCGACCTATTACGAGGTTCAGCCGGCGGCGGGAGTCAATGCCAGCGCCAGCGACATGTCCAAGTGGCTGCTGGCGCAGACCGGCCACCGCCCCGACGTGATTCCCGCGCCCCTGTTGGCAACCCTGCACGCACCGCTGGTCGACACGCCTTACCAGACCCGCACCTCGGCCTGGCGCCGGGCGCGCCTGGAGTCGGCCGGCTACGGGCTCGGCTGGCGCGTGTACGATTACGGCGGCCACCGGATCGCCTACCACGCCGGTGCAGTGCAAGGGTATCGGGGGATGATCGCAGTGGTGCCCGAGCTGGACCTGGGCATCGCGGTGATGTGGAACGGTGAGAGCACCATTCCGTCGGGGCTGTTGCCGACCATGCTCGACCGCGCCTTCGACATTCCCTCCGAGCTCACCGCGTGGCTGAGCATCGACTTCGACCCTTCGCGGATGTATGCCGAGAAGGCCGGGGATTCCCAGGCGCCGGGCAGCAGCTCGGGCCGCGCCTCGGCCGCACCGCAGTAGGACCCGTCCCGCGGCGGAAGCGCCGCCGGTAAATCGCCCGGCATCAAAAAACCCCCTCCCGCCTGGGCCGCGGGAGAGGGTTCGACTTGCCGGGTGCCGCCGGTCAGATCATCGGCGACGGGGTCACCGGCATCGGCCGTGGCTGCTCGGCCTTCTTCGCCCGGCGGGCGGCCTTCTTTGCCGTTGCCTTCTTTGCCGTCGGCGCCTTGGCAGCGGCCTTCTTCGCGGTGGCCTTCTTCGCGGTGGCCTTCTTCGCGGTGGCCTTCTTCGCGGTGGCCTTCTTCGCGGTGGCCTTCTTCGCGGTGGCCTTCTTCGCGGTCGCCTTCTTCGCGGTGGCCTTCTTCGCGGTCGCCTTCTTCGCAGTGGCCTTCTTCGCGGTGGCCTTCTTCGCGGTCGCCTTCTTCGCAGTGGCCTTCTTCGCAGTGGCCTTCTTCGCAGTGGCCTTCTTCGCAGTGGCCTTCTTCGCAGTGGCCTTCTTCGCGGCCGTCGCCTTCTTCGGTGCGGCGACGCCGTTGCCGGTGGAACCGGCGCTGGTGGTGGTCTCGCCCGGGTTGGTGTTGTCCGTTGCGCCGCCGGCGGTGGCGGTGGTCTTTGCGGTCTTCCTGGTGGCCATGTGGTGGCTCCTCGTCAGTGGTCTATCGGGGGTAACAGCCCAGTACCAAGCAAATGCCGTGGGCTGCGCCCATGGCCAACCGCCAGTGCAGCGCGCACCGGAACGGATCGGAGATGGCCCTTCGCCAGCCACGCTCCCTGCGGTGCGCGCGCGCGTGCGCGTGCCATCGCATGAAGCGTGGTCTGGGGCGTGGGCCGGAAGGATGACGTCATGGGTATACCGGTGCGTAAGGGAAACCAGCCCGTACCGTTCGTCCTGCTGGAGAAGGCCTGGGGCTGCAGCGCGCGTTGTCGCGTAGGTTTCTCTCACTTGCTTCCGCAGGAGACGTCTGCTTGGCGAAACCTAATCACGTGGCAATGGGGTGTCAACAACACCTGCGTGCGTTGTTCCGCCAAAGGCAGAAAAAAACCCGCACCTTTTCGGGATGCGGGTTCGAAATTGCATGCCGTCGCGAGACGGGAATCAGCCTTCGTCGGCCTCGACCATCTCGCCATAGGCATCGGCGTCTAGCAGGCCGTCGAGCTGCCCGGCATCGTCGATCTCGAGGGTGAAAAGCCAGCCCTCGCCGAAGGCATCCTCGTTGACGGTTTCCGGGGTGTCGTTCAGTGCTTCATTGACCGCGACCACGGTGCCGGCAACCGGCGCGTAGATGTCGGAAGCCGCCTTGACCGACTCCACCACCGCACAGGCGGCCGCAGCGTCGAAGTGGTCGCCCACCGCGGGCAGTTCCACATACACCAGGTCGCCAAGCTGGGCCTGTGCGTGGTCGGAGATGCCGACGGTGACCTTGCCGTCGCCCTCCACGCGCACCCACTCGTGCGACTTCATGAACTTCAGGTCACCGGGGATCTCGCTCATGGCACTGCTCTCTCCGCAGGGGAATGGAAGGGCGCCAGTGTAAGGGCGCCCGGGCATGGAAAGGGGAAGGATCAGCCGGCGATCCCGGCTGCCGGCTGGCCGTTCTTCACGAACGGCGTGGCCACCACGCGGACCGGGACGTCCTTGCCGCGGATGTCGACCCGCACGCCTTCCGCGCCGGGGCTGAAATCACCCGCGGGAACCCGTGCCAGGGCGATCGCTCTGGATGCGGTCGGCGAGAACGTGCCCGAGAGGATCTCGCCCTCACCCGCGGGGGTCAGCACCTTCTGCCCGTGGCGCAACACGCCGCGCTCGTCCATCACCAGCGCGACCAGCTGGCGTGGCACGCCAGCGGACTTCTGTTCCTCGAGCGCGGCACGACCGATGAAGTCACGTCCTTCATCGAGGCTCACCGTCCAGCCCAGGCCGGCCTCGTATGGAGTCACCGATTCGTCCATGTCCTGGCCGTAGAGGTTCAGGCCCGCCTCCAGCCGCAGGGTGTCGCGGGCGCCCAGTCCCGCAGGCTTGACCCCGGCGTCCAGCAGCGATTGCCAGAGCGCCGCCGCCCCGGTGGCCGGCAACACGATCTCGAAGCCGTCCTCGCCGGTGTATCCGGTACGCGCGACGAACAGCTCCGCACCTGCCTGGCTGCGCACCGTGGCGGTGGCGAAGCGGCCGAGCGCCTCGAGCGTCCCGCGCTCTTCCTCGGATACCAGCGCGGTGACCCTGGCCCGCGCCTGCGGCCCCTGTACCGCGATGATCGCCAACTCGTCGCGCGGCCTGACCTCGACACCGAACGCGGCGGCGTGGCGCTCGATCCATGCCAGGTCCTTCTCGCGGGTACCGGCATTGGCCACCACGCGGAAGAAGTCCTCGCCCAGGTAATAGACGATCAGGTCGTCGATCACTCCGCCGTCCTCGTCGAGCATGCAGGAGTACAGCGCCTTGCCCTGCACCTTCAGCTTGTCGATCGAGTTGGCCAGCAGCCGGCGCAGGAACTCGCGGGCACGCGCGCCGTGCAGGTCGATCACCGCCATGTGGCTGACATCGAACATGCCGGCATCGCGGCGCACATGGTGGTGCTCCTCGATCTGCGAGCCGTAGTTGAGCGGCATGTCCCAGCCGCCGAAGTCCACCATCCGCGCGCCGAGCGCACGGTGGCTGTCGTTGAGGATGGTCTTGCGGGTCATGGCGGTCCACGGTGGAGGGAAGCAGGCATTATCCCGGATCGGCCCGGGCTTTCCGACGCCGGCGCCGGAGTGGCCGCTCAGGCGACCGCCGCCTCCACCTGTGCCCACTCGGCCTCGCCCAGGCGTCCGGCCAGCTCCAGCGCTTCCAGGTTCTGCAGCAACTGCTCCACCCGGCTGGCGCCGAGGATCACCGACGACACCCGCGGGTTGCGCAGGCACCAGGCGATCGCCAGTGGTGCCGGGCGCACGCCAAGCCCGCCGGCCGCGGCGGTGAACGCCCGGGCACGCTGCAGCCGCGCCTGCTGCTCGCCGACCACCTCCCTTTGCAGCCACTCCAGCCCTTCGCGGGCCAGGCGCGAGCCTTCGGGGATCCCGTCGTTGTACTTGCCGGTCAGCAGGCCGGAGGCGAGCGGCGACCACACGGTCGTGCCCATGCCGAAGTCCTGGTACAGCGGTGCGTACTCGCGCTCCACCCGCTCGCGGTGCAGCAGGTTGTATTGCGGCTGCTCCATGGTCGGGGCATGCAGGTGGTGGCGCGTTGCGACCTCGTGGGCCTGGCGGATCAGCTCCGCCGGCCATTCCGAGGTGCCCCAGTACAGCACCTTGCCCTGGCGGATCAGGGTGTCCATGGCCCACACCGTCTCCGCGACCGGCACCTGCGGATCGGGCCGGTGGCAGTAGTACAGGTCCAGGCAGTCCACCCGCAGGCGCCGCAGCGCCGCATTGCAGGCATCGGCGACATGCTTGCGCGAGAGCCCCTTCTGGGTGGGTCGCGGGTCATCGGTGGCGCCGAAGTAGACCTTGCTGGACACGCAGAACCCGTCGCGCGGCAGGCGCAGGTCGGCGATCACGTCGCCCATGATCCGCTCGGCCTCGCCATTGGCATAGCCCTCGGCGTTGTCGAAGAAGTTGATCCCGTGGTCCCAGGCGGCGGCCACCAGGTCGCGGGCGGTGCCGCGGCCGAGTTGGCTGCCGAAGGTGACCCAGGCGCCGAAGGACAGCGCGGACAGCTGCAGGCCGGACGAGCCGAGGCGACGGTATTCCATGGGGATCTCCGGGGAGAGGGCATCGGGGCATTGCAGTGTAGCCAGCGCCCGGGGGGCTGGACGGGCGCGGTATGCTCGGCCCGGGGCCACGGGAGGACCTGGACACCGATGATGCAGGGACTGCACGGTCTTCGCGAACTGCTCGCGCGCCTGGCGGCGCGCCCGGACGCGCTCGTGCTCGAGCTCGGCGCCGGCGGCGAGCTGCTGGTTGCCCGCGTGCGCCTGGTGGTGGCGGCGCTCCTGCTCCTGCTGCCGCTGGCCAACATCCTTGGCGGCGGTAGCCTGGGCGAAACCCTCAGCGGACTGGCGGGGGCGGTCACGATCAACCTGCTGTCCCTGCTGTGGCTGCAGCTGGCCCGCGGGCCGCGCCGGTATCGATGGCTGCCGTTCCTGACCACGGCCTTCGACGTGTCCGTGGTCACCCTGGTGCTGGCGATGCTCGCCTGGCAACACCCGCCGGCCGGCCTCAACAGCATGGTGGTGTGGTGCTGCTACACCCTGGCGATCATGTTCACCGCGCTGCGCGGGGACGGGCGGGTGAGTGTCGTCGCCGGCGCACTGGCGCTGCTGCAGTACGGTGCGCTGGTCATCTGGATCATTACGGCTGCAGCGTCGCCCGAACGCCTGCTGTCCAGCGAGTACGGCCTGGTCACGCTTGGCGCGCAGGCGCAGCGCCTGACCCTGCTGGGCCTGGTGACGGCGGTGACCGCGGTGATCGCATTCCGGATGCAGCAGGTCGTCCTGGCATCGGGCCACGACGGCCTCACCGGGCTGCCCAACCGCACCTGGCTGGTGCACCGCGCCCCGGCACTGTTGGCCGAGGCCCGCGTGCAGGACAGCAGCCTGAGCCTGGCACTGCTGAACCTCGACGGGCTGCGGCGGATCAACGAGCAGGAAGGCGAGCACGCCGGCGACCGCGCCATCTGCCACGCGGTGGACGTGATCCGCGGACTGTCGGGGCGCGGCGAATGGCTGGTCCGGCTGGGCGGCGACGAACTCCTGCTGGTCCTGCAGCAGCCGGCCGGCACCGCATGGGAACGCCTGGATGCGATCCGCCGCGGGCTGTCCACCCTCCCCTTCCTGCCGGGACGCGGCAGCACCCGGATGCACCTGAGCTTCAGCGCGGGCATCGCCGCCGCTCCCGGCGACGGGCGGACCCTGGCCGAATTGCTGCGCCGGGCCGACCGCCGCCTGCGCCAGGCCAAGCTGGAAGGCGGCAACCGGGTGATCGCCCGGGACGACTGACCGCCACGCGGAAGTTGCCCAGCGGGTCCCTGCGGCCGTAACCTGCGTCGTTTGGCGGCGCGCGGTCCGCGCCCGGGGATTGTGGATGGACGTTCTGGGGCGCATCGGCTTCGGCCTGTTCGGGCTCGCGGTGCTGATCGGCATCGCCTGGTTGTTCTCCAGCCACAAGCGCCGGGTCGACTGGCGCCTGGTGGCGACCGGCATCACCCTGCAGATCGGCTTTGCCGCGCTGGTGCTGCTGGTGCCGGGCGGGCGCGACGTGTTCGACGCGCTGGGCAACGGCTTCGTCCGGCTGCTGGGCTTCGTCAACGTCGGCTCGGAGTTCATCTTCGGCAGCCTGATGAACGTCGAGACCTACGGCTTCATCTTCGCCTTCCAGGTGCTGCCGACGATCATCTTCTTCGCCGCCTTCATGAGCGTGCTGTACCACCTGGGGGTGATGCAGGCGATCGTGCGGGCGATGGCCTGGGCGATCACCAAGGTGATGAACGTCTCCGGCGCGGAGACCACCAGCGTCAGCGCCAGCGTGTTCATCGGCCAGACCGAGGCGCCGCTGACCGTGCGCCCCTACATCAGCCGGATGACCGAATCCGAGCTGCTGACCATGATGGTGGGCGGCATGGCGCACATCGCCGGCGGCGTGCTGGCGGCCTACGTCGGCATGCTCGGTGGCGGCGACCCGGTGGCCCAGGCGTTCTACGCCAAGCACCTGCTGGCGGCCTCGATCATGGCCGCGCCGGCAACGATGGTGGTGGCCAAGCTGCTGGTGCCGGAAACCGGCGTGCCGCTGACCCGCGGCACGGTGAAGATGGAGGTCGAGAAGACCACCAGCAACGTGATCGATGCCGCCGCCGCCGGCGCCGGCGACGGCCTGCGGCTGGCGCTGAACATCGGCGCGATGCTGCTGGCCTTCATCGCCCTGATCGCCATGATCGACTGGCCGCTGACCTGGATGGGCGAGGTCACCGGACTGGCCGACGCGCTTGGCCGGCCCACCAGCATGGCCACCCTGCTCGGCTACCTGCTGGCGCCGGTCGCCTGGCTGATCGGCGTGCCGTGGCAGGACGCGGTCGCGGTCGGCGGGCTGATCGGCGAGAAGATCGTGCTCAACGAGTTCGTCGCCTACCTGCACCTGTCGGAGATCGTCACCGGACAGAACGCGGACGTGACCCTGACCGAGCAGGGCCGGCTGATCGCCACCTACGCCCTGTGCGGTTTCGCCAACTTCTCCTCGATCGCGATCCAGATCGGCGGGATCGGCGGGCTGGCGCCGGACCGGCGGCAGGACCTGGCGCGGTTCGGCCTGCGCGCGGTGCTGGGCGGCACCCTGGCGACCCTGATGACCGCCACCATCGCCGGCGTGCTGACCAACCTGGGGGCCTGAGGCATGGCCGCGGTTGTCGTCGTCGGTTCCTTCAACGTCGACCACGTCTGGTCGCTGCCGGTGCACCCGCGCGTGGGCGAGACCCTGGCGGCGCGCTACAGCACCGGACCGGGCGGCAAGGGCTTCAACCAGGCCACCGCGGCGGCCCGGTCCGGTGCCGCCACCGCGTTCGTCTGCGCGATCGGCGACGACGCCGGCGGGCGGCTGGCGCGGCAGCTTGCCGCGGACGACGGGATCGAACTGCACGCCACCGTCTCCACGCAGCCCACCGGAACCGCCGGCATCTATGTCGACGCGGCGGGCAACAACACGATCGCGTTCGGGGCCGGGGCGAATGCCGACCTGGACACCGGCTCCGTCGCGCGGCACGCCGCGCTGCTGGCAAGTGCCGGCGTGGTCCTCACCCAGATGGAATCGCCACCGGCCACCATCCTGGCCGCCTTCGGCCACGCCCGCGGCGGTGGCGCGCTGGCGATGCTCAACCCGGCACCGGCCGATGCCGACGTCTCGCCGGAACTGCTCGCGCTCACCGACGTGCTCACTCCCAACGAGTCGGAGTTCTGCACCCAGCTGGCCCGCCATTGCGGCGAACAGATGGGCGCGGCGGACGTCGCGGCCCTTGCCGACGACGGGCTGCACGCGCTGTGCCGGCGCTTGCTGCCCCACGGCACGGTGGTGGTGACGCTTGGCGCCGCCGGCTGCTTCGTTTCCCATGCCGGCGGGCACCTACGCGGTGATGCGCGAGCCCATTACCGGGTTCCGGCCGCCGCCGTCCGCGTCGTCGACACCACCGGGGCCGGCGACGCGTTCAACGGCGCCCTGGCCGCTTCGCTGGCCCGGGGCACGGGCCGCTTCGCCGACCACGTCGCCTTCGCCTGCCGCTACGCGGGCGCCTCGACCGAGCGCCAGGGGGCGGCCGCGGCGATGCCGTACCTCGTCCCGTAGGGGGCCGGTACAATCGCGCCCATGCGGATCGGGCCCCACACCATTGAACCTGCGGTGGTCCTGGCCCCGATGGCCGGCGTCACCGACAAGCCGTTCCGGGTGCTGTGCAAGCGCCTGGGCGCGGGGCTGTGCGTGTCGGAGATGACCACCTCGGACCCGCGGCTGTGGGACACGCCCAAGTCGCGCCACCGCATGGACCACGACGGCGAGCCCGCCCCGGTGAGTGTGCAGATCGCCGGCACGGTCCCGTCGGTGATGGCCGAGGCGGCCCGGCACAACGTGGGCAACGGGGCGCAGCTCATCGACATCAACATGGGCTGCCCGGCCAAGAAGGTCTGCAACGCCTGGGCCGGTTCGGCGCTGATGCGCGAGCCGGCCCTGGTCGCGGAGATCCTGGAGGCCGTCGTCGGCGCGGTGGACGTGCCGGTGACGCTCAAGATCCGCACCGGCTGGGCGGCGGACCACAGGAACGCGCTGGAGATCGCCCGCATCGCCGAGGCGTCCGGCATCGCCGCGCTGGCGATCCACGGCCGCACCCGCGACCAGCACTATAACGGCGTGGCCGAGTACGACACGATCGCCGAGGTCAAGGCGGCACTGTCGATCCCGGTCATGGCCAACGGCGACATCGACTCCCCGCGTAAGGCCAGGGCGGTATTGGCCCACACCGGCTGCGACGCGGTGCTGGTCGGCCGCGCGGCCCAGGGCCGGCCGTGGCTGTTCCGCGAGATCGCCCATTACCTGGCCACCGGCGAGGAACTGCCGCCGCCAGCGCTCCGGGAAGTGCGCGACATCCTGCTCGGCCACCTGGAGCACCTGCACGCGTTCTACGGCGAGCCCAAGGGCGTGCGGATAGCCCGCAAGCACCTGGGCTGGTACGCGAAGGACCGCCCGGAGAACGCCGCCTTCCGCGCAGTGGTCAACCGTGCCGAAAGCGCCCGGGCGCAGCTGGAACTGACCCGCGACTACTTCGATGCGCTCGCCGCGGGCGTGGCCCCGGCATTGTTGGCCGCGGCCTGATTCCCGGCGCCCGGGACACCGGGTTGCTGCCATGTCCGCTGCCACGTTGCGTCCCAGGCCGCGCGGCGGCCACCCGTCCGGGAGCGCCCGCGTCTTTACCAGGGGCAGACCCGGCAGCAGCCAGAATGCGCCAACACGGCCGTGGCTGTATCATCCGCGGCCATCCTTTTATCCGCATGCAGGGATACATCGCCGATGTCCAGTTACCTGTTCACTTCCGAATCGGTGTCCGAGGGTCATCCCGACAAGATCGCCGACCAGATCTCCGACGCCGTCCTCGACGCCATCCTCGCCCAGGACAAGCGCGCCCGCGTGGCCTGCGAAACCATGGTCAAGACTGGTGCGGCGATCGTCGCCGGCGAGGTCACGACCAATGCCTGGGTCGACATCGAGGCGCTGGCGCGCCAGGTCATCAACCGCATCGGCTACGACAACTCCAACGTCGGCTTCGACGGGCACACCTGCGCGATCATCAACATGATCGGCAAGCAGGCGCTGGAGATCGCCCAGGGCGTGGACCGCAAGGACCCCGAGAAGCAGGGTGCCGGCGACCAGGGCCTGATGTTCGGCTATGCCTGCGACGAGACCCCCGAGCTGATGCCCGCGCCGATCTTCTATGCCCACCGGCTGGTGGAGCAGCAGGCGAAGATCCGCCGCAAGAAGGATTCACCGCTGCCGTGGCTGCGCCCGGACGCCAAGAGCCAGGTCACCCTGCGCTACGGCGACGACGACCGCATCGCCGGCATCGACGCGGTGGTGCTGTCCACCCAGCACGATCCGGGCGTCAAGCGCATCGACCTGATCGAGGCGGTGCGCGAGCACATCCTGCGCCCGGTGCTGCCCAAGGGCTGGCTGGAGTCGCTGCCCAAGGGCAAGGTGCACATCAACCCGACCGGCAGCTTCGTGGTCGGCGGTCCGGTGGGCGACTGCGGCCTGACCGGGCGCAAGATCATCGTCGACACCTACGGTGGCATGGCCCGCCACGGCGGCGGCGCGTTCAGCGGCAAGGACCCGTCCAAGGTCGACCGCTCGGCCGCCTACGCGGCGCGCTACGTGGCCAAGAACGTGGTCGCCGCCGGCCTGGCGCGCAAGTGCGAGGTCCAGGTCAGCTATGCGATCGGCGTGGCCGAGCCGACCTCGATTTCGGTGACGACCTTCGGCACCGGGCGGGTCGATGACGAGCAGATCGAGCAGCTGATCCGCGCGCACTTCGACCTGCGCCCGTACGGCATCGTGACCATGCTCGACCTGATCCACCCGATCTACCAGCCGACCGCCGCCTACGGCCATTTCGGCCGCAAGCCCAAGGCCTACCGCTACACCGACGGCCAGGGCAACACGCAGGAGGCGACGCTGTTCTCCTGGGAGAAGACCGACAAGGCCGGCGAGCTGCGCGAGGCCGCCGGACTCTGACCCGCAGGGCGCAATAGCCGCCCTCCCGGGCGGCGTATTGCGCCGAGACGCATGAAAACGACATACCCCCGGACCCGGGGGTATGTCGTTTGTTTTCCATCCGGCGCAATACGCCGGAGGCAGGGCGCGGGCTCCGGGGCCTTTCGGCCCCGGCTATTGCGCCCTACCCGGCGTGCGGACCGCGTGGGTCAGTCACGCGGGCCGGCGTCCTTGACGTACTTCTCCAGCCAGGCGTCCTCCTCGGCCAGCATGTGCAGGACCGACTCGCGCGCGCGGTAGCCGTGCGACTCCTTCGGCAGCATCACCAGCCGGGCGGTGCCGCCCAGGCCCTTCATCGCCGCGTACATGCGCTCGCTCTGCATCGGGAAGGTGCCGGAGTTGTTGTCGTCCTCGCCGTGGATGATCAGCATCGGCTCGTCGATGTCGCCGGCGTGGTTGAACGGCGACATCGTCAGGTAGGTCTCCTGCGCATCCCAGTAGTTGCGCTCCTCGGCCTGGAAGCCGAACGGGGTCAGGGTGCGGTTGTAGGCGCCGCTGCGGGCGATGCCGGCGCGGTACAGGTCGGAGTGGGCCAGCAGGTTCGCGGTCATGAAGGCGCCGTAGGAGTGTCCGCCGATGGCGATGCGGTCACGGTCGGCCACCCCGCGGCGCACCACCTCGTCGACCGCCGCCCGGGCACTGGCGACCAGCTGCTCGATGTAGGTGTCGTTGGGCTCGGCATCGCCCTCGCCCACGATCGGCATGCTCGGCCCGTCCAGCACCGCGTAGCCCCGGGCCAGGAAACCCAGCGGCCCCCAGTAGCTGATGGCGTTGAAGCGGTGCGGCGAGCCGATGACCTGGCTGGCGGCATCGGCCGACTTGAACTCGCGCGGGTAGGCCCACATCAGCATCGGCAGCGGACCGTCGCGGGTGGGGTCGTAACCGGCCGGCAGGTACAGGTCGGCGGTCATCTCGACGCCGTCGGCGCGGGTGTAGCGGATCTTCTCCTTGCTGACGTCGCGCAGTTCCGGCGTCGGGTGCGGGTAGCCGGTCAGCGCGCGCAACGCCCCGTCGCTCGCGCCCAGCTCGCGCACGTACAGGTTCGGCACCTCGGTAGGCGTCTCGCGGGTGGTCAGCAGCCGGTGGCCCTCATCGTCCAGCATCGCCTGCACCGACTCGTAATGCGGCGCCTGCGACTGGAACAGGCGGGTCGCCTGGCCGGACGCAGGATCGAAACGGTCGAGGAACGGACGGTCGCCCTCCGGCGAGGCACCGGCGCCCTCCAGGAAGATCTCCCCGCCATCGGTCACCACCAGCCGCGAGCGGCCGTTCGCATCGAGCGCGGTCACCGGCCGGCCCGGATCGCTGTAGCGGTCCTCGTAGGAGCGGTCGAACACCAGTGCCTGTCCGTCCGCCCGGTCCGGCGCGATCTTCCAGGTGCGGGTGCCGCGGTCCTTCCACCAGCGCTCGCTGACCAGCGCGAGGTCGCCATCGCCCCAGCTGATGCCGGCGTAGCGCATCGACAGGTCCGCCAGGACCTGCGGCTCGCCGCGATACGGCGCCGCCAGGGCGAATACCCGGTCGCGTACTTCGGCCTCGACCGCCGGGTCGCCGCCGTCCTGGGCCTCGACCCAGACCAGGGTGGCCGGTGCATCGTTGCGCCAGCCGACCGAGCGCATGCCCGTGGGTACCGCGTCGTTGCCGACCGGAAGGCCCTCGATCAGCGGCAGCCGCGCGTGTTCGTGCACCAGCGCGCCGGTGGTGTCCAGGACCTGGATCCGGCGCGGGAAGCGGTGGTACGGGACCAGGTAGGAGAACGGGCGCTCCAGTGACTGCACCAGCAGGTGCCGGCCATCCGGCGACGGCGAGGCGCCGACATGCAGCGCCGGCGCGCCGAGGGTCCGCACGTCGCCATCGATGCCGACCAGCGCCAGCTGCGAGCGCAGGTAATGCTCGAACACCTGCGCGTCGGCCTCGCTGGACAGCAGGTCCTGGTAGGTGCGGATCTGCTGCACCGCGCCGCCATCGGTCTGCTGGATGTTCGGGCCACCCGGCACCCCGTCCGCCGCCGGGGCTCCAGCGCCCGGTTGGCGCAGCATCACCAGCAGGCTGCCGCTGTCGGGCATCCAGGTGAAGCCGGATCCCGCCACCGCGTTGAGCGGCCGGGAGGTCAGCTGGCGGGCACGTGCGGTGGCCACGTCGACCAGCCACAGCTGGACCTCCCCGGCCACGTTGTCGACCTGGCTGAAGGCGAGGTGGCGCTGGTCCGGCGACCATGCGATCGAGGCGATCGCCAGGCTCCCGGGCAGCCCCTGCACCGGCCGCTCGCGCTCGCCATCCACGTCACGCAGCGACAGCCCGCTGCCAAACGAAAACGCGCTGCGCGACCAGGTATGCGGATGGATGCGCATTCCCGCCAGGCGCAGTTCCGGCTGTGCGACCACCTCGATGCCCGGCAGCGATGGCGTCTGGATGAAGGCCAGCAGGTCGCGTCGCGGACTGAGCGAGGCCTGCGGCGGGCGCGGCGCATCGACCAGCGCCTGCAGCGCGGGGACCGGCAACTGGTAGCCGGACCCGGCTTCCAGGCTGGTCGCCGGCTGGGCGGTGGCGGATAGCGCCAGCGGCAGCAGGCCGGCAAGCAGGGCAGTGGCGCAGGCGCGCCGCAGGACTGGGTTCATGCGTTTCCTCCGGGAACGGGCCGCAGCGGCGGCATCCGGCCACCATCACACGTATCGCCGTTGCCACTGCAGTGACGAAAGTCGTGGAAGAGGAAAGCCGCCACACGGGGCAAGTGGTCCGACATGAAAAAGGGGCCGCGATGCGGCCCCTCCCTGATGCAAGAAGCGTGGCATCCGGCCGGTCAGGAAGCCTCGGCCTCGACCTGTGCCTGGATCTTCTCGTACCCGTTGGCGATGTCCCCGTCCGCCGCCGACGAGATCGAGAACAGCTTGTAGGCGAACCCGTAGGAATCGTTGTTGAGGTTGCGGGCCAGGGAAACCGCGAAATCCATCGGCTCCACGCCCCGGTTGCCGTCGTAGTCCTCCACCATGATCCGCAGGTCGTGCGCGCCGGACTCGTAGGTATCCACGGCGTCTTCGGTCTGGTTGACCAGCGCCTGCATCTCCTCCTCGCTGAAGGTCAGCGTCGCGGTGTCGCCGGCCTCCACCGGGCCATTGGCCTGGACGTTGCCGGTCAGGACCACGTTGAGCAGCTGCTCGTTCTCGCCGGTCACCCCGACCTCGAACCGGTAGCTGCGCTCGCCCGGCAGTTCGTTGCCACCGGCATCAAAGCGCCGCTCGATGGTCAGCGGCACGTTGCCGCCATAGCTCAGGTCGGTGGTCAGCGAGTACGAGCCGTCGGGGTAGGTCACCTGGACCGAACTGCCGAGGTTGGCCTGCCCGCCCAGGTCGATCTTCACGTGCTTGCCCAGTTCGGCGCGCAGCTGTGTCTGCGAGGAGTAGTCGATCCGGGAGAGGGTGGCGACATTGGATACCCCGGGCGTCTCGTGGGCCACCTGGCCGGTGGCGTTGAAGTGTTCGAATGCGGCCTGGCCCTCCGCGGTGGAGATGTCGAACTCGGCGGTCTGCAGCTGCGCGCCGTGCAGCTGGTCCTCGCGGCCGGCCATGACCGAGACGTCACCCACCTTCAGGCCCACGCCGTTGAAGGCGTTGATGGTCTCGGTGGGACCGGCGGTGACCCGCACGGTGTCCTCGTCCACGCGCTCGACCTGGTAGCTCACGCCTTCGGCGTCGCTGATGTCGGTCTTGGTGCCGATATAGCGGAAGGAGGCCTCGAAGGAGGTGTTGACGAAGTTGCTGCCGTCGACCGTCACGCTGCCGCCGACCGGGATCGTGGTCGGGTCGAACGGGTTGACCGTGGCGGCCTGCTCCACCGTGGCCTCGCCGGGCAGCGACACCTTGTAGGTGCTCTTGAAACCGGTATCCACCCCGCCGCTGACATCCAGGCCGCGCGGACCGCCGTAGCCGGCCTCGCCCGACAGGCCGACCTGGGTCTGGGTGGAAACCGAGAACGAGGTGTGGGTGTCGCTCTGGCTCTCGGTCAGGGTGACCGAGGACTCGGAGCTGAGGGTGACCGAGAAGCCGTTGGTGCCCTTGGGGGACCCTTCCGGCCGGCTGTTGCCCAGCTCGGCCTTCTGCTTGTCGGTCAGGGTGACCGACTCGCTGTTGGGCTTCCAGGCGATGCTGCCGTCATCGTTCTTGACCGTGACCTTGACGTCGGTCGTGGAGTGGTTCGCGCTGCCCTGGTCGACCTCGCCGGCAACGCTCTGCGGCGGCGGCGGGATCTCGATCTGCTCGCCCTGCGGCAGCCGGTCGCCGGTGAGCCGGGGATTGGCCGCCAGGATCGCCTCCGGGCTGACCGAGTACTGCGCCGCCAGCGACTGCACCGTATCCCCGCTGCCGACGCGATGCTGGACCGGATCGAGCCGCGCCGGGTCCTGCTGGTGGGAGATGGGCGAGCTGGCGCCGCCGCCGTCATGGATCATGTGGACCAAGGTGGTTCTCCACTGAGTGGTGGTACGCCGGCGTTGGGCCGGCCTGCCCGCGGATCGTCGCAGGCACGGACCGGCGCCGGCATCTGGGGTCAACCCTTGGCCGCCCGCCTGCGCACCCTCCGGCACTGCCTGGCCGGGTGCTTCACGGTAGAATCGCCCATCCGCCGAGGGGCGCTGCGACCGCGACACAGAACGCGGCCAGGCTCGGTGGATTCCATGCATGAACGGCGCCCGGTTGCTGCCCTCACCCCAGCCCTCTCCCGCGGGCGGGAGAGGGAGCACAGACCGGAGCTTTGAGAATGAACGCACAAGCCAGGACCTTTTCCCAGGACGGCGACTACAAGATCGCCGACATCACGCTGGCCGACTGGGGCCGCAAGGAAATCGACATCGCCGAGCACGAGATGCCGGGCCTGATGTCGATCCGCCGCAAGCACGCCGCCGATGCCCCGCTCGAGGGCATCCGGGTGACCGGCTCGCTGCACATGACCATCCAGACCGCGGTGCTGATCGAGACCCTCAAGGACATCGGCGCCGACGTGCGCTGGGCCTCGTGCAACATCTTCAGCACCCAGGACCACGCCGCCGCGGCGATCGCCGCCACCGGCACCCCGGTGTTCGCCTGGAAGGGCGAGACCCTGGAGGAGTACTGGGACTGCACCCTGGACGCGCTGTCCTTCCCCGATGGCAAGGGTGGCTTCCTGGGCCCGCAGCTGGTGGTCGACGACGGCGGCGACGTCACCCTGCTGATCCACAAGGGCTTCGAGCTCGAGAACGGCAGCAACTGGATCGACACCCCGTCGGGCAGCCAGGAGGAGCAGGTGATCAAGAACCTGCTCCGGCGCGTGCACGCCGAGCGCCCGGGCTTCTGGACCACCGTGGTGCGCGACTGGAAGGGCGTCTCCGAGGAGACCACCACCGGCGTGCACCGGCTCTACCAGCTGGCCCAGGACGGCACGCTGCTGGTGCCGGCGATCAACGTCAACGACTCGGTCACCAAGTCCAAGTTCGACAACCTCTACGGCTGCCGCGAGTCGCTGGCCGATGGCCTCAAGCGCGCGATGGACGTGATGCTGGCCGGCAAGGTGGCGGTCGTGTGCGGCTATGGCGACGTCGGCAAGGGCTGCGCGGACTCGCTGCGCGCCTACGGCGCGCGCGTGATCGTCACCGAAGTGGACCCGATCTGCGCCCTGCAGGCGGCGATGGAAGGCTACGAGGTCACCACCGTTGAGGATACCCTGGGCCGCGGCGACATCTACGTCACCACCACCGGCAACAAGGACATCATCACCGCCCGGCACATGGCGGCAATGAAGGACCAGGCCATCGTCTGCAACATCGGCCACTTCGACAACGAGATCCAGGTCGATGCGCTCAAGGCGACCCCGGGCATCGAGCGGATCAACATCAAGCCGCAGGTCGACAAGTTCGTGTTCCCTGGCGGCAACGCGATCTTCCTGCTGGCGGAAGGCCGCCTGGTCAATCTGGGCTGCGCCACCGGCCACCCCAGCTTCGTGATGTCGAACTCGTTCGCCAACCAGACCCTGGCGCAGATCGACCTGTGGGCCAACAAGGACACCTACGAAAACAAGGTCTACCTGCTGCCCAAGCACCTGGACGAGGAAGTCGCCCGGCTGCACCTGGAAAAGATCGGCGTGAAGCTGACGAAGCTCTCCAAGGAGCAGGCCGACTACATCGGCGTGTCGGTGGACGGCCCGTTCAAGCCGGACCACTACAGGTACTGAGGGGCGAGGAACGAGGGGGGAGGAACGAGGAACGAGTAAAAGCGGGTCCCGTCGTCGTTCCTCACCCCTCGTCGTTTTTCACCCCCTCGTCGTTCCCGCGGACGCGGGAACCCAAGGACGTCCATGGATCCCCGCGTTCGCGGGGATGACCGCACTTGCGGGGATGACCGCACTTGCGGGGATGACCGCACTGCGGGGTCACCGCACTTGCGGGGATGACCTGTACTCGAGCGCACGCCGGACTCAGGCACCCACCCCGCTTTTACTCATTCCTCGTTCCTCTCCACTCGTTCCTCGCTCCTCGTTCCTCGCCCTATTGTGAATGGGAATCGATCTCATTACTATTCGCCCGGTCGTTTCGCAGCAGCGATGCCGCGATGGTTCCGGGCCCGGCGCCTTGCCGATGCGCGGCCCGTTTTCCCCCTTCTGGAGATCCCCGTGTCGAACATGTATTCCGCGCTGCGCTGGACGCCGCTCGCCGTTGCCCTTTCCGCGTTTTGCGCGCCCGTGGCGTCCGCCAACGGCGACCAGCCGACCGACCTGTCGACCGTGACCGTGCGCAGCGCAGCGGGTTTCGAGCAGGCGATCGCCGACGCGCCGGCCAGCATCTCGGTGGTCACCCGCGAGGAACTGGAGAAGAAGGCCTACGTCGACATCAACGACGCGGTGCGCAACATCCCCGGCCTGTACGTCACCGGCGGCGGGATCATGCAGGACATCAGCGTGCGCGGCATGACCTCGGCCTACACGCTGTTCCTGGTCGACGGGCGCCCGGTCTCGGCCGGCCGCGCGGTCAACACCAACGGCACCGACGGCGGCAAGCAGATCGGCCTGCCGCCGCTGGCGATGATCGACCGCATCGAGGTGGTCCGCGGGCCGATGTCCTCGCTGTACGGATCGGAGGCGATGGGCGGCGTGGTCAACGTGATCACCCGGGTCGCGCCGGAGGCATGGGGCGGCAGCGTGGGGATGGACTACACCGTCTCGCGCAACGACATCAGCAATGATGCCTTCAACTCGGACTTCTACCTCGGCGGACTGCTGGTCGGCGACGTGCTCGGCCTGCAGGTCAACGGCTCCTACCGGACCACCGAAGAGAGCGACTACGCCGGCGGCAGCGATTCGGCGGCCAGCACGCCCGAGTCCAAGCGCCGCACCCTGGGCGCGAAGCTGACCTGGCAGGCCAGCCAGGACGACCGCCTGTCCTTCTCGTGGGACACCTCGCGCCTGGACTACACCCATACCCGCGGCCGCAGCCTGCCCGACGATGCCGACGGTACCTACTACCGTTACGACAAGGACATCTACACGGTGGCCCACGACGGGAACTACGGGAACCTGTCCATCAACACCTACCTGCAGCACGACGTCTCCGACCGGGTGCAGGAACAGACCAGGAAGGAAGAGGTCACCACCCTCAACACCCAGGCGACGTACTTCGGCGAGCGTCATACCTACACCTTCGGCGGGCGCTACAAGGTCGAGGACTTCGTCGACGAGACCAATGGCCTGCTGACCTCCGACATTCCCGGCGCGGTGCGCAGCGTGGACCGCTGGATCGCCGCGGTGTTCGCCGAGGCCGAGTGGCGCATCACCGACGATTTCAACCTCACCACCGGCGTGCGCTATGACGACGACGAGCTGTTCGGTGGCCACGTCTCCCCGCGCGTGTACGGCAACTGGCACTTCACCGACAACCTCACCATCAAGGGCGGCATTTCCACCGGCTACACCCAGCCGTCGCTGGCCGCGGCGACCGAGGGTTTCGGCCGCGGCACCGGCGGCGCCGGCTCGCCGGCACCGCACCCGCGTGCGCTGATCATCGGCAACCCGGAGCTTGAGCCGGAGACGAGCGTCAACTACGAGCTCGGCTTCGTCTACGAGAACCGCCCCGCCGGCCTGACCGCCGCCGTAATGGCCTTCCACACCCGCTACAAGGACAAGATCGCCGAGGACCGGTTGTGCGACAACGGCGGCGACCGCGACGACCCGTCCACCTGGTCATGCGCCTTCGGTGGCAACAACTACCTGTTCCTGAGCACCCGCAAGAACGTCGACGAGGCGCAGATCCAGGGCGTGGAGCTGTCGCTGGACCACTGGCTGACCGACGCCCTGCGCATGAGCACCAGCTACACCTACACCGACTCGGAGCAGAAGAGCGGCGAGTTCATCGGCCAGCCGCTGAACAAGATCCCCGAGCACATGGCCAACCTCGGCCTGGACTGGTCGGCCGGCGACCAGCTCACGGTCTGGGCGCAGGGCAACTATCGCGGCAAGACCAGCGACTTCCTCAGCCGCACCTCGATGTCCTCCGGCACCCCGGGCTATGCCACCGCCGATGCCGGCATCGTCTACCGGGTATCCCCGCAGGTGGACCTGAAGCTCGGCCTGTACAACCTGACCAACCGCACGGTGACCAACGACACCTACGGCGTGGTGCTCGACGGCCGCCGCATCAACATCGGCGTGAAGCTGGACTTCTGAGCACGCCCGCCCCCGACCCAACGGAGTACCCACATGCGAATGATCCATCTGCTCGTCGGCGCGCTGCTGGCGGCCTCCGGGCCGCTGCAGGCCGGACCGGTCGAGGTCGAGCACGCGCAAGGCGTGACCACGGTGCCGGCGCATCCGGTACGCACGGTGGTGTTCGACCTGGCGATGCTGGACAACCTGCAGGCACTGGAGGTCGACGTCGTCGGGGTGCCCGATGCACGCTTTCCCGCGCACCTGGCCGGGTTCGCCGACGCACGCTACGGCAAGGTGGGCACCCTCTTCGAGCCCGACCTGGACGCGGTACGGGCGCTCGAGCCCGATGTCATCCTGGTCGGCGGCCGGTCCGCGTCGGCCTACGATGCCCTCAACGCCATCGCCCCCACCCTCGACCTGACGCCTTCGACCGGCGACTTCTTCAACGACGTCACCACGGGCCTGGAAACCCTGGGCCGCGTGTACGGCAGGCAGGAGCTCGCCGCGCAGCGGATCGCCGAACTTCGCGATCGCCGTGACACGGTTGCCGCCGCGGCCGCGGGCTCGACCGGCCTGGTGCTGTTCACGATCAACGGCAACGTGATCGCGCACGCGCCGGGCGCCCGCTTCGGCATCGTGCACGATGCGCTGGGCCTGTCCTCCGTGCTGCCCGCCCAGGCCCCGTCGACCGGTGGCCCGCGCCCGCAGCCGGGCTCCCCGGAAGCGGCCGCGGCGCGCGAAGAACAGGCCAGGGTGCTTGCCAGCGCGCTGGATGCCGAACCGGACTGGCTGCTGGTGCTGGACCGCGGCCTGGCCACCGGTGGCGCCGACGCGAAGGCCACCGAGTTGTCCGCACACGAGGCGGTCACCGCGACCGCGGCCTGGCAGGCCGGCCGCGTATTCCAGCTGGACCCGCCGGGCTGGTACCTGGCCAGCGGCGGCTACACCGTGCTGCGCGACACCCTTGAGGATTTCGCGCGGCGGCTGGCGCAATAGCCCGGGGGCGCCCTTACGGGCGCCAGTTGGCGTTGTTCTCCCAGAACTCCACCGCGCGCCGGTAGGCGCCGCGGTCCAGCGGCACGCCGGAGCCGCCCTCCTCCACCCCCAGCGCGTTGCGCATCATGGTGATCGGCGCCATCGGGATCTCCTCCGGTTCCATGGTGTACAGGCAGCCGACCACGCCCCAGTCGCCGTCGATCGGCTGCCCCTCCTTCTCCAGCTGATCCCGGCTGTAGAGGATCACCACCAGGTACTCCGCGACCGGTGGCTCCACGCCCTCGAACCAGCGCACCAGCACTGGCAGTTCGTCCCTGGAGCGCGCCTCGTAGGCGCTGCGCAGCAGGTGCCGGTTGGCGTCGGTCACCGGCACCGTCAGGCAGCGGGTGGACGTCCAGTTGCGGTGCACGTGCAGGCGGCAGAACGGGGCATAACCCGGCAACACCTGCAGCGGCGCCTCCTCGTTGATGCGGCGCTCGAACCCGTCGGGCGTGCAGTCCTGGATGGTGTTGCCGCGCCCCTGCGCGGGGAACAGGCGACGGCGGGCGAAGGGGGTCAGGACGATGGACATGGCGGGCACCTGGCGGGACCGCGGCAGCGTACCGGGCCGGGACGCGGGTGGCGAGCAGGCCGATGACGCATCAATCGCGATGAAGCGATATAGTCAAGCGGAACCCAACACCGGCGCCCGCCCATGGTTCCCGTCAGCTTCGAGTTCTATCCACCCAAGAACGACCCGCAGCGCGCGCAACTCGACCGTGCCGCGACCCGGCTGGCCGCTGTGGCCCCGGAGTACGTCAGCGTCACCTTCGGTGCCGGCGGTTCGACGCTGAGCCACACCCCGGAGGCGATCCGCCGCCTGCGCGGCAAGCACGGCTTCCAGGCCGCCCCGCACATCACCTGCATGGGCGGCTCGCGCGAGGAGATCCGCGGCCTGCTCAAGCTCTACCGGGCGCTGGGCGCCCGCCGCCTGGTGACCCTGCGCGGCGACCTCCCCTCGGGCATGGTCAGCCCCGGCGACCTTCGCCACGCGAGCGAGCTGGTCGAGTTCATCCGCAACGAGACCGGCGACTGGTTCCATATCGAGGTCGCCGCGTACCCGGAAACGCATCCGCAGGCGACCGACGCCCACGTCGACCTGAAACATTTCATCGACAAGGTGAAGGCCGGAGCGGATGGCGCGATCACCCAATACTTCTACAACGCCGACGCGTACTTCCGGTTCGTCGATGACGTCCGTGCCGCCGGGGTGGACGTGCCGGTGGTGCCGGGCATCATGCCGATCTCCAACTTCAGCCAGATCCGTCGCTTCTCCGGCATGTGCGGGGCGGAGATCCCGCGCTGGGTGGCCCAGCGGATGCTGGCCTTCGGCGACGATGTCGAAAGCGTGCGGGCGTTCGGGGCCGAGGTGGTGGGCCAGCTCTGCCGCCGGCTGCTCGACGGCGGCGCCCCCGGGCTGCACTTCTACACCCTGAACCTGGCGAAGCCGACGCTGCGGGTGCTCGAGCGGTTGTCCTGAGGTTCAGCGGATGGCGTGCCGCCGTTAAGTTCCAGGGGCTTGCGCCCACGGTGCGATGACAGGGGCAGGCGAAGCATGGAGCGCACTCCCCGCCCGTGCGTATCGATGCACCCTCTAGTCCCCGCGCTTTCCGGCCTGCTTCTGCTCGCGACCGCCACCGCGCCTGGCCCGCTGCAGGCACAGGAGCGCGGCAGCGGCATCCAGCGCTGCGAACGGCCCGACGGCACCCGGGTCTACACCGACCAGGACTGCACCGTCTTCTCCGCCACGCCGGCACCGGTGGAAGGCGAGCTGCTGATGCGGCTGGCCAGCGACGGCGGCGGTGACGCACCGGCCCCGCTCGCGGCGATCGCCTCCCATGTATCCCCTTCTCCCGCCGAGGTGCCCATCCCGCTCGCCCGCGACAACGCGGCGCCACCATCGCCCCTGCCCCGCACGACCGGCCGCGGCTGCGCACATTCCCCGACCCAGCTGGTGATGGACCTGCGCGCGGCCTGGTCCGAGGGCGACGTCAACCGGATCGCCGCGAGCTACCACTGGGCAGGGAGCGGCACGCGCGAGGCCACGTCGGTGATGGCGCGCCTGCAATCGCTGGCCGCGCTGCCGCTGCAGGACATCCGCCATTACGGCACTGGCGGCGGGCTGGCCCGGCTTGCCGGTAGGGGGGCCGCCGCCAGTGCCGAACGCCTGCACGTGGTACTGGGTGACGGCGGGCGCACCCGGGTCCACGATTTCCGCCTCACGCCACACCAGGGCTGTTACTTCATCCGCTTCTGATGCACGCGCTTTGACGCGGGCTTCACCTGGAGTAGCCTGCCGGAATGGCTGTACTTTCTTCCCGGCTTGGCCGCCCGCGCACTGGCGCGCTTGCCGTCCTCGCGGCAGCGGCACTCCTTCCGGCGGCGACCTGGGTCCCGCCGGCACACGCCCAGGTCCGCCAGTGCGCGGGGCCCGATGGCCGCGCGGTATTCACCGATCGCAGCTGCGAAGACGTCGGCGCCCGGGCCGCCGCCGCTGGCGCCACGGCGGCCGGCCAGGTGCTGCACACGGGCTGCGCGCGGAACGTGCGCGAACTGGTCTGGGAGGTCTCGGCCGCGATCGACCTCGGCGACGTCAACCGGCTCGCCGGCGTCTACCACTGGACCGGCATGACCGGGCGCAGCGGCAACGAAGTCATGAACCGCCTGCAGGCCCTGGTCGGGCGTCCACTGCTGCATGTCGCCCCGGTGGTGCAGCGCCGGGCGCCCCGGGCCTGGAGCGTGCTCGATGACGGCCGCCGTGCAACGACGCCCGCGCCGGTCGCGCTCCAGCTCGAGCAACTGCAGCCCGGCGGCGACGCCACCCGCACCACCTTCAACCTGCACCAGCACTTCGGCTGCGTGTGGCTGGCCGGCTGAGCCGCCAGGCTACGGCAACGCCGCTTCCGGCTCATCGAAGCACAAGGTCGCGATGACCCCGCGCTCGCCACCCGAACGCACGCGAACATCCCAGCCATAGAGGTCGCACAGCCGGCGCACGATCGACAGGCCGATGCCGCCGCCCTGCGATGCACCGGAATGCGCTCCGCGGTAGCCGCGGCGGAACAGGTTGGCCGCGTCCTCCTCGCTCAGTCCCGGTCCGGAGTCGTGGATCTCCACCGAGTTCCGGTGCAGACGCACCACGACCTCGCCTTCGGCCGTGTACTTGGCCGCGTTGCCGATCAGGTTCCCCAGGGCGACCGTGACCGCCGATTCGGGGGCATCGACCACCGGCCCGCCCTCGCCCACCAGCCGCAGTTCCACCGGCTTGCCGGCCAGCTGCGCGCGGTGGCTGTCGAGCAACTGCGCCGCCACCCGGGCCACATCGGTCAGGCCGTGCCCGCGCTCGTTGCGCGACAGCAGCAGCAGCGCGCTGATCAGGTCGGTGCACTGCTGCTCGGCGCGCTGGATGCGCAGCAGGCGCGTCCGGCTCTTTTCGTCGAGCTCCGGGCTCGACAGCAGCAGTTCCACCGCACCCTTGATCACCGCCAACGGCGTGCGCAACTCATGGCTGACGTCGGCGTTGAACTCGCGGTCGCGCTGCACCACCTCGGTCAGGCGCGTGGCGTAATCGTCGAGTGCCTCCGCGAGCTGGCCGACCTCGTCGTCGGGGAAATGCACCGCCAGCGCTTCCGGCTGCGAGCTGCGCCCGGACCCCTTGAGCCGGCGCGCCAGCTCCGAGACCGGGCTCATGACCCGCGAGGCCGACCACCAGCCGACCACCAGTGACAGCAGGGTCAGCAGCAGCACCGAGCCGTAGATGGCGCGGTTGAACTTCACCTCGCTGCGCTTGGCCTCGGTGGTGTCGTAGGCCAGGAAGAACCAGGCATTGGGCGTCTTGCGCACGCCCAGCATGTAGGAGAACTCCTGGCCGGCCTCATCGACGCCGGTCATCCGGGTGATCCCGTCCTCCAGGGCGTACCAGTCCGGCCGCCTGCGCCGCACCGCATCAAGCCGGTCGGTGGGATAGACGAAGGCGCGGATCTGGTCGACCGGGAACTCGGGATTGCCGGGATTGAGCTCGAACTGCCGCGCCGCGCTTTCGATGTTGCGGTTGATGATGTCCTCGACCAGCTGGTTCTCGACCCGGGCGCGGGTGCTGTTGGTCGCCCACGCGAACAGCAGCGTCAGGCCGAAGCCGAGCAGGACGAAGGACAGGATGATGCGGGTGCGCAGCCGCCGCCGGTGGCGCGGCCTGCGTAGCGGGACCGCAGGTTCAGCTTGCGGCATCGAGTTCCGCGATCCGGTAGCCGATGCCATGGCGGGTCTGGATCAGAGGGGTGTCGAACGGCTTGTCGACCACTTGGCGCAGGCCGTGGATATGCACCCGCAGGCTGTCGGAATCGGGCAGTTCCTCGCCCCACACCCGGGTCTCCAGCTCCTGCCGGGTGACCACCGCCGGGCTGGCTTCCATCAGCGACTGCAGGATCTTCAGCGCGGTGGGGTTGAGCTGCAGCAGCTTGCCCTGGCGGCGGACCTCCAGCGTGTCGAGGTTGTATTCCAGGTCCGCGGCGTTGAGCACCCGGGTCTGCACCCCGCGCCCGCGCCGGGACAGCGCGTTGAGGCGGACCTCGACCTCCTGCAGCGCGAACGGCTTGATCAGGTAGTCGTCGGCGCCGGAATCGAAGCCCGCCAGCTTGTTCTCCAGCGTGTCACGCGCGGTCAGCATCAGTACCGGGGTCTGCTTGCGCGCCTCGTTGCGCAGCTTGCGGCAGACCTCCAGGCCGTCCAGGCCCGGCAGGTTGAGGTCGAGCACGATCGCGTCGAAGTCGTTCACCACCGCCAGGTGCAGCCCGGTGATGCCATCGGCGGCGAAGTCCACCGAATGCCCGCGGTCCTCCAGGAAGTCCCCGAGGTTGGCGGCGATGTCGCGGTTGTCTTCGATGACGAGGATGCGCATGTAGGTCGTTCCTGCTGGTTCTGGATCGCGACAGGCTGCCGGTCGCGGCGTCATGGACGCGTGCGCGGACAGGGTACAAAAAACCCAGGCACGGAAACCGCACCTGGGCCAAAGGGTGTCACCCCGATACTGGACTGCCTGCGGCCGGTGCCGCCGGACTCCGGTAGGAAGCTGAAGTTAGGCGCTCTGCCATTAAACCGGTGTTAACCAAATGTAATGAAGGCGATCATCGGGCAGTCCGCGCCCACGAGCGCCTCAGAACTCCTGGTTCGGCGGCGGCTGCGCGGGGCGGATCGAACGGAACATCTCCTGTCCGCCCTCGCGCAGCCGGCGCCGCTCGGCGACGGTGGCACAGGTATTGACCGGACGGTTGCTGCCGACGTGGCGCTCGCGGCGACAGACCAGCCGGCTGTCGGCGGCCGCCCGGTCCAGGATCGCGTTGAGTTCTTCCTGCAGGTTGAACAGTTCGACCTTGCGGCCCTGGCCCAGGGCCCCGGCCCGGCCGTCCTCGCCGACCAGCTCGCCCATCCGGCGCAGCAGTTCCCGTGCGCGTTGCTGCTGCTCGGGCTCGATCTCGGCATAACGGCCATTGGCGGCGAACTCCTTCTCCACCCCGGCCTGCTGCGCCTGTAGCGGCTCACCCTGCGAGAGGTCGACCTCACCCGCCGTCGCGCCCAGGCACAGGGTGGCGAGGGCCGCGGCGATACCCGCCTGCCAAATACGGTTCTTCATCTTTTGCTGTTCTCCCCCTGGATTATTGCTGTCGCGCACAAGCCAACGCCGGGCGCCCACCGCGCCGACACCGCCTCCGCGATCCCGGCACGTGGCGACCGTAGCATGCGGCCGGGGCCCGGCTCACCCCGGGCCGCGGCCACGCTGCCCCACGTGGTCGATGATCGCCGCGGCAACATCGATCCCGCTGGCTTCCTCTATTCCCTCCAGCCCGGGCGAGGCATTGACCTCCAGCACCAGGGAGCCGGCCGACGAGCGGACCATGTCCACCCCGGCGACCTCCAGGCCCAGGACCGCGGTGGCGCGCACGGCGAGCTGCTGCTCGGCCCGGGTCGGGCGGGCCCGGCTGGCGGTGCCGCCGCGATGCAAGTTGGAACGGAACTCCCCTCGCGGTGCCTTGCGCCGCATCGCGGCCACCACCCTGTCGCCCACCACCAGGCAGCGCAGGTCCGCTCCCCTGGCTTCGGCGACGAACTCCTGCACCAGGAACTGCGCGTGCAGGCCGCGCAGCGCCTCCACCACCCCGCGCGAGGCAGACAGCTTCTCGGTCAGCATCACCCCCGCGCCCTGGCTCCCCTCGTTGAGCTTGATCACGTGCGGGGCCGGACCGAGCATCGCCAGCAGGTCGGCGGTGTCATCGGGGTTGTCGCCGAACACCGTGGCGGGCATGCCGATGCCGGCAGCGGCCAGCAGCTGGTGGGCGCGCAGCTTGTCGCGCGCGCGCAGCACCGCGTCGGCCGGGTTGGGGCTGTAGCTGCCCATCAGTTCGAACTGTCGCAACACCGCCGTGCCGTAGCGGGTGATGGACGCGCCGATGCGCGGGATCACCGCGTGGTAGCCCGATACCGGGTTGCCCTTGTAGCGCATTGCGAAGCCGCCGGGCTGGATGCGCATGTAGCAGCGCAACGGGTCGAGCACGCGCACGCTGTGGCCACGCCCGCGTGCCGCCTCCACCAGTCGCCGGGTCGAGTAGAGCTTGCTGTTGCGCGAGAGGATCGCGAGCTTCATCGGGGTTCCGGCGGGGGAACGAAAAACGGCGGCCCGGATGTGCCGGGCCGCCGTGGAACTGGAGCGGGTGAAGGGAATCGAACCCTCGTCGTAGGCTTGGGAAGCCTCTGCTCTACCATTGAGCTACACCCGCGTCCGACAAGTGTAGGCCCTGCATGGGCCGCAGGGAATCCCCTCAGAACCCGCGCCCGACCGTCAGGAAGGCGGACGTGTGGTGGGCGTCGCCCTGCCCCGCGGTCAGGCTGGCGCCCAGGTTGGCGTCCAGGCCGAACAGCCGGGTGCGCACGCCGACGGTGGCGGTGCCGTAGCTGTCGTCGAAAGCCACGCCGGGCACCGCGAACAGGCCGGTACCGGGCATCGACTGCAGGCGGCCGAAGGCCTGCTCCGCGTGGTCCTCGAACTCGCGGTCCACGGTCAGGCGGGCGTAGGGCTCGAAGGCCGGGTTGGCGGCGTAGCGCAGCTGCCAGCCGGCGGTACCGATCAGCGAGTCGAACTTCTGGTCCGGATAGGCCAGCGAGCTCGACAGGGCGGCGTCGCTCTCGGCGAAGCCGTCGATCTCGATGCGCTGGGCGAGCACGCCGATGACCGGACCGTGGCGCAGCGCGCCCTGGCCGAACTCGTAGCCGGCATCCAGCCCGAGGCTGACGTTGCTGCCGTCCACGTCGGCGCGGTGCACGCGGGTCAGCGGACCGAGGTTGGCGTTGCGGGCGACATCGATGGCCACGTCGGTGTAGCTGGCCTGCAGGTTCACCCAGGCGCCGCCGGAGCGCCAGCCCAGGTAGCCGCCGATGCTGGTCTCGTCCTGGTCGAAGCTGCCACCGCGGCGGCCCCAGTCGTACTTGCCCGCGCCGTAGCCCAGGAAGCCACCCCAGGTCAGGTTTCCGCGGGTCCAGTCGGCACCCAGGGTCAGCGCCGGCCCGGCGCCGTCATACAGGGTGCCGTGGTCGTAGCGCTGGAAATCCCCACGCAGGTCCATCCACCAGCCGCTGCCCTCGCCACTGGCGCCCTGCAGCCGTGCGCCGACGCGCTCGGCACGGGCGCGGCCGGTCATCGCCGCGGAGTTGGCCAGCACCGCCATCTGCCGCGGCGCCTCGAGCACCGAGGTGGCATAGCCGGCAATCACCCCGTGTGCACCGCCGGAGGGATGCACGCCGTCGGCGAAGGCGTAGCTGGTCGCCGCGTCCGGGCTGACATAGGTCCCCGGGTGGCAGGTGACCGACTGGGCGGTGATCTGCGGCTGACAGGCGGTGCCGGTGATGTTGCTGAAGCCGAAGGAGCCCGGATCGGCGGCGACCTCCTGGAACAGGTGGAAGATGTCCAGCGGGATCACCCGCAGGTTGTTCTGCGCCAGCGCGCCGTACAGCGCCTCGTTGTAGGCGGTCGAGATCGCCGTCAACCCGGCCTGCGCCTGCGCGCCCTGGGCACGCGCGGACGGGGTCAGGCCCAGGTCCGGAATGCTGGGCACCAGCACGTATTGCGCGCCCGCCGCCTGCAGGCTGCCGATGATGCCGACCTGCGCCGCCACGGCCGCCCCGATGTTGGCCACCGGCGCGCCCTGGGCCACTGCGAACAGGTCGTTGTGCCCGCCCCATACGGTGTACAGCGCATTGGGGTCGGCGACGCCACCGGTCGTGGCCAGGTAGGCCTGCAACTGGGTGGTCATCGACGGCGTGGGCCCGAGCGGGCCCACGGTGTCGGTATCGACCAGCGCCCCGCCGACGGCGTAGTTGCTGCCGCCCTGCCCGTCGGGCGCGGCGGTGGTGCCGTAGTAACCGGCCAGGTACTCGGACCAGACCAGCCACGGGTTGGTGGTGAAGCGGCCGAGGATCGCCGCGTCCGGACCCACCGCGCCCACCAGTGCCGGACGGAAATGACCCGAGTCGGTCAGGCTGTCACCGAAGAACACGGTCTGCGAGTACGGGCTGTCGTTGTCGCTGGTGCCGTGCGACTGCGCGAGCGCCGGAGCGGCGGCAAGCGCCAGGGCCACGGCGAGGATGCTGCGGATGGGACGGGTCATCGACTGCTCCTTGTGAGGGGGTGCGCCGGAACCGCCGGCGCATCCGGAACACTATGGCAGCACGGAGCCCGGCGGGCGACAATCACCGGCATGGACATCACCCTCAATGGCGAGCCGCGCCAGCTCGCGGCATCCACCACCATCACTGCGCTCCTGGAGGCCGAGGGCCTGGCCGAACGGCGGGTGGCGGTGGAGGTCAACGGCAGCATCGTCCCGCGCAGCCGCCACGGCGAACACCGGTTGGCCGACGGCGACAGCATCGAGATCGTGCACGCCCTGGGCGGCGGCTGAGGCCGCTCCAGACCGCAAGAGCCGGTCAGGTCGAAAGCTCCGGACGGAGCCCACGTGCTCCCCGGCGGTGCGATAATCGCCGGATGACCGCTTCCAACACCGCAAACGACCCGCTGGTGATCGCCGGCACGGCCTATGCCTCGCGCCTGCTGACCGGTACCGGCAAGTTCAGGGACCTGGACGAGACCCGCCGCGCCACCGATGCCGCCGGCGCGCAGATCGTCACCGTCGCCATCCGCCGCACCAACATCGGCCAGGAGCCGGGCGAGCCGAACCTGCTCGACGTGCTGCCGCCGGACCGGTACACCATCCTGCCCAACACCGCCGGCTGCTACACCGCCGAGGAGGCGGTGCGCACCCTGCGGCTGGGGCGCGAGCTGCTGGACGGGCGCAACCTGGTGAAACTGGAGGTCCTGGGCGACCAGAAGACCCTCTATCCGGACGTGGTGCAGACCCTCAAGGCCGCCGAGCTGCTGGTCGCCGATGGCTTCGACGTCATGGTCTACACCTCCGATGACCCGATCCTGGCCCGCCAGCTGGAGGAGATCGGCTGCGTGGCGGTGATGCCGCTGGCCGCCCCGATCGGCTCCGGCCTGGGCATCCAGAACAAGTGGAGCCTGCTGGAGATCGTCGACAACGCGAAGGTGCCGATCATCGTCGACGCCGGCGTGGGCACCGCCTCCGATGCCGCCATCGCTATGGAGCTGGGCTGCGACGGGGTGCTGATGAACACCGCGATCGCCGGCGCGAAGGATCCGGTGCTGATGGCGCACGCGATGAAGCTGGCGGTGGAGGCCGGGAGGTCGGCGTTCCGCGCCGGACGGATTCCGCGCAAGCGCTTCGCCAGCGCCTCCTCGCCGGTCGACGGCCTGATCGGCTGAGCATGGCCGACCCGACCCCGAGCCCCGGCACCAGGGCCCCTCCCAAGCCGTTTACGGTCACCGAGGGCCAACGCCAGGTGCGCAGTTTCGTGCTGCGCCAGGGCCGGTTCACGCCGGCGCAGCAGCGCGCGTTCGACGAGTCGTGGCCACGTTTCGGGCTCGACTACACCGGCGCTGTGCGTGACTTCGACCAGGCCTTCGGCCGCAGCGCACCGCGGGTGCTGGAGATCGGCTTCGGCAACGGCGAGGCATTGCGCTTCGCCGCCGCGCACGACCCGGGCCGCGACCACATCGGCATCGAGGTCCATGCGCCGGGGGTCGGCCGGCTGCTCAACGCGCTGGACGAGGATGGCGCCGGCAACGTACGCCTCTACCACCATGACGCGGTGGAGGTGCTGGTCAACGAGGTCGCCGACGGCAGCCTGGACGAGGTGCGGATCTACTTCCCCGATCCCTGGCACAAGAAGCGCCACCACAAGCGCCGGCTGGTGCAGCCGGAGTTCGCCGCCCTGCTGGTGCGCAAGCTCGCCCCGGGCGGCCGCTTGCACCTGGCCACCGATTGGCAGGACTATGCGGAGCACATGTGGGACGTGCTCGATGCCACTGCGGGGCTGGCGAACCGTGCTGGCCCGCGCGGCAGCGTGCCACGCCCGCCGTGGCGTCCACAGACCCACTTCGAAGCCCGCGGCCTGCGGCTTGGCCACGGGGTGTGGGACCTGCTCTACGACCGCAGTTGAGGCACACGAGGCTTTAGAAGCAGGGCATGGACACCGCGCTGGCGCTCACCACCGACATGAAGCTCGTCCTCGGGCTGGTGGGCTTCACGATGGTGATGTTCGTCTTCGAGCGCATCCGCCCGGACGTGGTCGCGCTGGTGGTGCTGGTGCTGCTGGGACTGACCGGACTGGTGGCGCCGCAGGAGATCTTCAACGGTTTTTCCTCCAACGCGGTGATGAGCATCATCGCCACCATGATCCTGGGCGCGGGGCTGGACCGTACCGGCGCGCTCAACCGCCTGGCCTCGTGGCTGCTGCGCCGCGCCCATGGCAGCGAGGAGCGGCTGCTGACGCTGACCGGCGCGATTGCCGGCCTGAACTCTTCGGTGATGCAGAACCCCTCGGTACTGGCGCTGTACCTGCCGGTGGCCTCGCGCCTGTCCTCGCGCACCGGGCTGACCCTGCCGCGGCTGCTGCTGCCGCTGGCCTGCGCGATCGTGATGGGCGGCTCGCTGACCATGGTCGGCACCTCCCCGCTGATCCTGCTCAACGACCTGCTGCTGGCGGCCAATTCCAACCTGCCTTCCGGCGCGGCGGTGCTGGAGCCGCTGCAGATGTTCGCCCCGCTGCCGATCGGCCTGGCGTTGCTGGCCACCTGCCTGGTGTACTTCCGTTTCTGGGGCAACAAGCGCCTGCACGACGGCAACGGCAAGGGCGCCACGCCGGCCAGGACCCAGAGCTACTTCGCCAAGACCTACGGGATCGAGGGCGATGTCTACGAGCTGACCGTCACCGCCGACAGCCCGCTGGTGGGCATGTCGCTGGGCGAGGCGGAGGCGCTGCACGGCGCCCCGCTGCTGCTTGCGCTCAAGACCAAGGACGAGTCGCGCCTGTCGCCACCGGCGGACGCGCGCATCTGGGTCGGCAGCGTGCTCGGGGCAATGGGTTCGCGCCAGCAGGTCGCCGACTTCGCGCAGAACCAGATGCTGCGCATGTCGACCCGGCTGCGGCACTTCGGCGACCTGTTCAACCCCAGCCGCGCCGGCATTTCCGAGGCGGTGGTGCCGGCGACCTCGCGCTTCCTGGGCAAGACCGCCAGCGAACTGGCCCTGCGCAAGAACCTGCGCCTGAGCCTGCTGGCGGTGAACCGCGACAAGCAGGTGCTGCGCGAGAACGTGCGCGACGTCGCCCTGCGCGCCGGCGACATGCTGGTGCTGCACAGCATCTGGAGCGACCTAGGGGAATCGGCGAAGAGCCGCGACCTGGTGGTGGTCACCGACTATCCCAAGGGCGAGCAGCGCCCGCACAAGCTGAAGATCGCACTGGGCATCTTCGCCGTCACCATGCTGGTGGCGCTGTCATCGAACCTGCCGGTGTCGATCGCGCTGATGACCGGGGTGGCCGGCATGCTGCTGGCCGGCGTGATCCACATCGACGAGGCTTACGCGTCGATCAACTGGAAGACCGTGTTCCTGATGGCCTGCCTGATCCCGCTGGGCTGGGCGATGGACTCCTCCGGCGCAGCGGCCTGGGTCGCCGGGCACAGCATCGAGCAGCTGCCCGCGGCCACCCCGGGCTGGCTGCTGCAGCTGGCGCTGGGCCTGCTGACCACCGCGTTCTCGCTGGTGATCAGCCATGTCGGCGCGGCGATCGTGATGGTGCCGCTGGCAATCAACCTGGCACTGGCGGCGGGCGGGGACCCGACCGCGTTCGCACTGATCGTGGCGCTTTCGGCCTCGAACAACTTCATGACCGCGTCCAACCCGGTCATCTCGATGGTCACCGGCCCGGCCGGCTACACCGCACGCGAGCTGTGGAAGGTCGGCGGGCCGCTGTCGCTGGTCTACACGCTGGTGTCGGTGGTGATGGTGAACCTGCTGTTCTAGCGATTCCGGCGAGCGTCAGGCGAGCCAGACATCACCGTCCCTCACCACGACGGGCACCGCGCGCAGGGATTCGCCGCGGCAAGGGCCGCCCAGGCACTCGCCGGCACCCAGTTCGAAGCTGGCCCCGTGCACCGCGCAGACCACCAGGCCGTCCTTGCTGCGCAGGAACTGCCCCGGCGCCCAGTCCAGCCGGCGGCCGGCATGCGGGCAGACGTTGTACCAGGCCCGCACCGCGTCGCCCTCGCGGTAGAGGATCAGGGACTCGGCGCCGCCGTCGACCGCCGCCTCCACTTCCAGCAGGCTGCCGTCGGCGAGCTGGTCCAGGGAGGCGATCGCAAGCTTGCCGGAGGCGGGATCCACACCATCGTTTAACGGTTCCATCACACCCTCGCTGGCTGGGGACTGGTACGTTTCACATCCGCTACACAGCGCATTCTCCCACGACCGACCCGATGACCGTTCACGCGTTCCGCTTCCACAGCCACCAGTTCCAGTCCCGCGTGCGGGCCGCCTTCGGGCCGCGCAAGCCGCGGCACCGCGTGCTGCGCATTGTCCTGGGGGTGCTGGGCCTGGCGGTACTGGCGGGCCTGGTGGTGGTCGGGGCGGTGGTCGGCACGGTGATGCTGCTGGCCGGCCTGGTTTTGCGCCAGGTGCGCGGGCTGCGCAGCCGGCCCGTGACCGGGGAGGTGATGTCGGCCGAATACCGGGTGGTCGACAGCCGGCACCTGCCGCGCCCCTGATGACCGACCTCATCGCCGCACCGGCGCCGGTCCGCGTCCCGGTACGTTCGCCGGCGGGTGCCACCTTCCCGGTCCGGCGCATCTTCTGCGTCGGCCGCAACTTCGCCGACCATGCCCGGGAAATGGGTGCCGCGATGCCCGATCCGGCGACGCGCGGCCATCCGGTACTGTTCTGCAAGCCGGCCGATGCCCTCGTCAACGATGGCGCCGTCCCCTATCCGAGCGGAACCTCCGAGCTGCACCACGAGGTCGAGCTGGTGGTCGCGATCGGCCGTGATGCGCCCGATGGCGTGCTCGACCCCGCCGCGGCAGGGGCGCTGGTCCTGGCCTATGGCGTCGGCCTGGACCTGACCCGCCGCGACCTGCAGGCCGCGGCCAAGGCCAAGGGCCTGCCCTGGGATACCGGCAAGGCCTTCGACCATTCCGCCCCGATCAGCGAGCTGGTGCCGGCCGGCGAGGCCGGGGCGCTGTCCGGGCGCGCCCTGTCGCTGCGGGTCAACGGCGAGCTTCGCCAACGCGGGCTGCTCGATGACCTGGTCTGGAGCGTTCCGGAGATCCTCCACGAGATCTCGCGGCTGTTCGCGCTGAAGGCCGGCGACCTGGTGTTCATGGGCACGCCCGCCGGGGTCGCCGCGCTGCAGCCCGGCGACCGCTTCACCGCCGCGCTCGAGGGCGTGGTGGAGTTCTCCGGGAAAATCCTCCCGCGGTAACCACGGGCGCCTTCCAGCGCTATATTCCCCCGGCACGGCGGATGTCCCGCAGCAACGGAGAACGCAGCAATGGGGATGGTGAGCGAATTCAAGGAATTCATTGCCCGCGGCAATGTCATCGACCTGGCGACCGCGGTGGTCATCGGCGGCGCCTTCGGCAAGATCACCACGGCGCTGGTCGACGGCATCATCATGCCGATCGTCGGCATGGCGCTGGGCAAGGTCGACTTCTCCCAGCTGTTCATCGCCCTCGACGGCCACCACTACGCCAACCTGGCCGCAGCCCAGGAAGCGGCGGCACCGGTCCTGACCTATGGCGCCTTCATCCAGACCGTGCTGGATTTCCTGCTGATCGCCTTCGTGATCTTCATGATGCTCAAGGGCTACAACCGCCTGAAGAAGGAGCAGGAGGAGGCACCGGTCGAGGACAAGCCCGCCGAGCCCAGCGAGGAAGTGGTCCTGCTGCGCGAGATCCGCGACGCCCTCGCCCGGCCGCGCGCGTGACTTGAGGCACAAGCGGCGTGGAAGGCCACTGTTAAGCTCGGTCGCCATCTCCCTACCGGTAGTCCGCCGATGCGCCTTGCCCCGCTGCTGCTCTCCGTCGCCCTGGCCGCCGGCCTCGGGCTGGCCACCGCTCCCGCACCCGCCGCCGGGCAGTCCGCGCAGGCTGAGACCCGCATCCCGCAGCACAGTTTCGCCACCGCGGACCGGCTGCGCGAGCAGGCACTGGCGAGCGAGCTGGGCTACCGCATCACCGAGTCGCTGACCACCGAGGTCGGCCCGCGCATGGCCGGCAGCGAGGCCGACTCCCGCGCGGTCGAGTGGGCCATCGCCAAGTTCCACGAACTGGGCTACGACAAGGTCTGGACCGAGCCGGTCACCTTCCCCAAGTGGGTGCGCCACAGCGAGAGCGGCGAGGTGGTGGGCGAGCATGCCCAGCCACTGACCCTGACCGCCCTGGGCGGCAGCCCGGGTGGAACCGTCGAGGGCGAGATCGTCCGCTTCGATGACCTGGAAGCCCTGGAGGCCGCGCCGGCCGGTTCCCTCGCAGGCAGGATCGCCTTCGTCGACTACGAGATGGAGCGCGCGCGCGACGGCGCCGGTTACGGTCCCGGCGGCACCCTGCGCAGCCGTGGCCCCTCCGCGGCAATACGCGCCGGCGCCGACGGCTTCCTGATGCGCTCGGCCGGCACCGACCTGCACCGCAACCCGCATACCGGCAACACCCGGTTCGACGAGGGTCTGGAGCCGATCCCGGCCGCCGCCCTGTCGCTGCCCGATGCGCAGCAGCTCACTCGCCTGCTGGCGCTGGGCAAGCCGATCCGCGTGCGCCTGGCCCTGGACGTGGGCTGGGACGGCGAGTACACCTCGCAGAACGTCATTGGCGAGATCACCGGCGCCAGCAAGCCGGAGGAGAAGGTGATGATCGTCGCCCACCTGGATTCCTGGGACCTGGGCACCGGCGCGGTGGACGACGGTGCCGGCATCGGCATCACCATGGCCGCCGGCAAGCTGATCGGCGACCTGGAGCAGCGCCCGGCGCGCAGCATCCGCGTGGTCGCCTTCGCCAACGAGGAGCAGGGCCTGTGGGGCGGCCGCGCGTATGCCGACCGGTACGCCGGCGAGGTGACCGACCACCTGATCGCCGCCGAGAGCGACTTCGGCGCCGGCCGCATCTACGCCCTCAGCTCCGGTGCGCCGGACCACGCCCAAGGCGCGGTGCGGCAGATCGCCGAAGCGCTCGCGCCGCTGGGCATCGAGTACGCCGGCTCCGCCGGTGGCCCCGGACCGGACCTGATCCCCTTCGCCGGCAAGGGCCTGATGTGGGCCCGCCTGGCGCAGGACGGCACCGACTACTTCGACCTGCACCACACCCCGGACGACACCCTCGACAAGATCGACCCGGCGGCGCTGGCGCAGAACGTCGCCGCCTATGCGGTATTTGCGTACCTGGCGGCGCAGGCCGAGGGCGACTTCGGCTCGGCGCCGAAGGACGACTGACCGCCACCGCCGCGTCCGGCCGGCCAGTGCGATGAGCCCGCAGCGCTACGACGAGTTCGGCTACGTCTCCCATGATCCGGTCTCCGGCGTGCACCGGCTGGGCGCCAACGGCCCCAGCCTGACCACCGCCCTGGCCGCGGCCAGCGCCACCCGCCGCCGGGTGGCGCTGCTGCACATCGACGTCGACATGTTCCGCTCGATCAACGTGAACATGGGCGAGGAGGTCGGCGACCAGGCCCTGGCGGCGATCGGCCAGCGGCTGCGCCAGGCGCTGCCGGCGGACGCCTGGCTGTGGCGCCGCGGCAGCGACGAGTTCATCGCCGGCTTCGGCTACCGCGAGGGCGAGCCCGACGGCACCGCCGTCGCCGACGCGGTGCGCGGCGCGTTCGACATGCCGCTGTCGCTGCCGCCCTATACCATCCCGGTGACCCTCTCGATCGGCGTGGCGGTGTTCCCCGACCATGCGCGCAACTCCGCCGAGCTGCTGGCGCGCGCCGAGCACGCGCTGCTGCAGGTCAAGGAGGAAGGGCTCGACAGCGTCGCGCTGTACGAGCGCCGCGATGCCCGCCAGCCGGCCGGCGACGGTTTCGCCAGCCGCTTCGCCGAGGCGCTGGACAACCACGAACTGGAACTGCACTACCAGCCCACCGTGGCCGCCACCGACGGCGGGATCTGCGGCTTCAGCGCGCTGCTGCGCTGGAACAGCCCGGGGCACGGCCTGCTGCCGCCGAACCGTTTCATGGACATGGTCGAGCGGGTCGGCCTGGCCCAGCGGTTGGGCTGGTGGACCACCGTGGAGGCGGTCGGGCAGCTGGCCCGCTGGCGCGCCCAGGGCCTGGACTACCTGGGCGTGGCGATGCACCTGCCCGAGTCGCTGCTGGGCGACCCGGAGTGCGTGGACCGCCTGGGCGGGCTGCTGCACCGCCACGGCGTGCCGCCGGCGGCGATCGAACTGGAGATCCCGGAGCGGGTGCTGGCCCAGGACACCCGCCAGGTGTTCGTCAACCTCGCCGGGCTGCGCGAGTTGGGCGCGACGCTGACGGTGATGGATTTCGGCCTGGGCGGGCTGAGCCTGTCGGCACTCGCCCAGCACCCGATGGACCGGCTGAAGATCGACCGCAGCTTCATCCGCAACGCGCCCAGCGACACCCGCAGCGCGGCGATCGTGCGCGGCATCATCGCCATGGGCCACCGTCTGGACATGAAGATCATCGCCAAGGGCGTGGAGAACGAGGCCGAGCTGGGCTTCCTGCGCCGCAACCAGTGCGATTTCTTCCAGGGCTTCCTGTTCGGCGAGCCGCTGCCGGCGGAAGGCCTGGACGAGCTGATCCGCCGCCGTTTCCTGCTGCCGCAGGCCTTCGCCAGCACCCATCCCGAGCGTACCCTGCTGCTGGTCGACGACGAGGAGAACGTGCTGCGCTCGCTGGTGCGCCTGTTCCGCCGCGACGGCTACCGGGTGCTGGCGGCCAACAGCGTGCGCGAGGCCTTCGACCTGCTGGGCTCCAACCCGGTGCAGGTGATCGTCTCCGACCAGCGCATGCCCGACATGAGCGGCACCGAGTTCCTCGGCCGGGTGCGCGACCTTTACCCCGACACCGTGCGCATGGTGCTGTCGGGCTACACCGACCTGAAGAGCATCACCGAGGCGATCAACCGCGGGGCGATCTACCGCTTCCTGACCAAGCCCTGGGACGACGACGAGCTGCGCGAGCACATCCAGGCCGCCTTCCGCGACCACGAGGCCCGCCAGCCCGGCCCGCAGGCGTTCTGACCACTCCGCCCGTGCCGGATGCCGCGATCAGCCGCCCGGCGGGTCCGTGGCGGTGGCGCCGCCCGGCTGGGCCACCGGCAACACCACCCGGAACGTGCTGCCCACGCCCAGCGTGCTGGAGACCTCGATGCGCCCGTGGTGCTTGGCGATGATGCCGTAGCAGATCGCCAAGCCCAGCCCGGTGCCGCGGCCGACCGGCTTGGTGGTGAAGAACGGATCGAAGATGCGGTCGATCACCTCCTGCGGCATCCCGCAGCCGGAGTCGCTGATGCTGATCCAGGCCTCGCCATCGCCGGCCCCGGTCGCCAGCACGATGGTGCCGCGCTCGTCGATCGCCTGCCCGGCGTTGATCAGCAGGTTCATCAGCACCTGGTTGATCTCCGAGCGATGGCATTCCACCGGCGGCATCGGGGCGAAGTGCTTCTCGATGCGCGCCTTGTACTTCAGGTCGTTCCAGACGATGTTGAGGGTCGACTCCAGGCCCTGCTGCAGGTCGGCCGGGCGCATCGGCGCATCGCGCTCGACGTGGGAGAAATCCTTCAGGTCGCGGACGATGCGGGTGACCCGCTCGATGCCTTCGCGCGACTCCTTCAGCAGCGGCGGCAGGTCGCCGGTGATGAAGTCGATGTCCAGCTGCTCGCGGGCGGCGGCCAGGGCCTCGCGGTGGCTGGCCGGATCCCCGTCGGCCATGGCCTCGGCGTAGGCATCGATCAGGCCGAACAGCGCGCCGGTGTACTCCTGCAGCGTGCCCAGGTTGGAATGCACGTAGCCGATCGGATTGTTGATCTCGTGCGCCACGCCGGCGGCAAGCTGCCCGATGGAGGCCATCTTCTCGGCCTGCAGCAGCTGCTCGCGGGTGCCGGCCAGCTTCTTCTGCGCGCGTTGCAGCTCGTCCTCGCGCTCGACGCGCGCGGTGACGTCGCCAAACACCGCCAGCCGCCGCGCCGGGCTGGCGGCCAGGTCGCAGAACAGCTTGATTTCGAGCAGCAGCGGCGGGTTGCCGGCGCTCACCTGGCCGCGCCAGCGGCCGTCCACGCAGGCACTGTCCCAGGCGCCGTCGGGCACCAGCGCCAGCAACTCGCGCGCGGCCTCGCCGGCCGGCCAGGCGGAAACCGAAGGATCGTCAGGAACGTCCACGGCGTTGGCCAGGCGCCGGACCAGCCGGCGCGCGGCGGCATTTTCATGGCGCGCGGTGGCGTCGGGATCGAGCAGGACGACGGCGGCATCGGCCATCGCCAGGGCCCAGCGCGCGTCGGCGCTCCAGGCGGTCGGTTCGGGGCTGGCGTCAGGCGGCTGGTTCATCCCACTCCGAGGCATCGGGCCTGTGCACGTGCGGCGGACCTGCCCCCCGCATCGTACACACCCGTCGCCTCGGTGCGGCCAAGGTGCCGCAGCGCCCAGGTCACCTCGCGCCGCCGGCGCGCGAGCAGCACGCTGTTGGCCCGGTTCAGCTCGCTCAACGCGGTGACGCGCGCGGCCGCCGCCGCGTCGAGCGAATGCTGCTCGACCCGCTTCAGCGCCACCAGCTTGGCCTGGGTGGACGCCAGCAGGGCATCCACGTCGTGCTCGAGCAGCGCACGGCGCTCCGCCTGGAGGGCGCCCTCCAGCGTGTCCAGCGGGTCGACCGCCGGCGATGGCTGCCCGGTCAGGTTCATTTCAGCAGTGCGGACTCGAAGGCCAGCAGGCGGTCGGCCACCTGCTGCGCATCGACGCGGTAGCTGCCGTCGGCCAGCGCGGCGCGGACCTGCTCGACCTTCTCGACATCGACGCCGGCCGGGGCGCTGCCCAGCTCACGCTGCAGCGCCTGCAGGCCCGCCGCCTCGCCGGTCAGGCGCATGCTGTCGGCAGCCGGGGAGGCGTCCACCGCCTGCGAGCGGTCACCGCCCGCCGGGCTGCGCGCAGGCACCGCGGCACCGGTTTCAACGGCGCGCGGCATCGCTGGCGGCAGGCCCTGGATCTTGTGGTTCATGACACGCTCCTGATTGCTCGGTCAATCCGGATAACGACCGGCACGCAGGCAACTTTAGCGTCGTCGGCGATCCCGTTCAGCGCACCACCTCCACCACGCCGTCCCCCACCAGCCGGCCGCGCACGATCCGCCGCGAGCCGGTGTTCTCCACCGCCACGGTGCCGCCGGGCGCGGCACGCCCGAGCGCACGACCGGGCATGCGGACCTCGATCCCGCCGCTGCGCGAGACCAGCACCACCGGATCGCCGCGCTGCAGCAGCCGGCCTTGCGCCACGTCGGCATCGGCAAGCGGAGCGCCGGGCGCCAGCGCGCGAGTGGCGGTCCGGCCGACCACCTGCGCCGGATCCACCAGCATGCCCGCATCGGCCGACCCGATGCCGCGCTGGCGGACCGCCACGTCTCCGGCGGTGATCGCCTCGCCCGCGGCCAGTGGGCGGGTGAGCACGGCGACCGCCGCCTGGCGGCTGACCCGCACCGGGACATACAGCCGCCAGCCGGGCGTGTCGTTGCAGGCCACTTGGACGGTACGCGGCCCGGTGGACGCAGCCGCCAGCGCGGTGCTGCAGGCGGCCAGCCGCAGGGCCGGGTCGACCCGCGCCTCCGAGGCGGTGTCCTGCAGGCCGAGCGCGGACAGCGCCGCTGCCGCGATATCGGCGGGCGGCGTGATTTCCTGCGCGGCGACCGGCGCGCCGGCCCATGCCCCCGCCAGGACGAGCGCCAGCAGGCAATGCCGCAGGACGGTAATGGCGGAACCGATGTGCATCCGGCCCTCCTTCGATGGATTCGCCGGGGGAGAGGCAAGACCCGTGCCTTCGTGTCCGTGGATGCCCGCGTGCGCGGGCATGACGGGTGCCGGGCCGAAGACCGGTGGATGCCCCGCATGCGCGGGCGTGACGGGTGCCGGGCCGAAGACCGGCTCAAGTCCGCGTCGCGATGGCCGTCATCCGGTGCATGAGCCAGCAACTGCTTGACCGCATCGACCAGCGCACCCGGCTGGCCGGCCACAACCGGCTGGCCCTGCTGCTCTTCCGCCTGGGGCCGCGCCAGCTTTTTGGCGTGAATGTGTTCAAGGTGCAGGAAGTGATCCCGCGCCCGCCGCTGTTCACCCTGCCGCAGCTGCCGTCCGCGTTCCGCGGCGCGGCCGACGTCCGAGGGCGGACGGTACCGGTGCTCGACCTGGCCCGTGCGATTGGCCATCAGGCCGGCCACGACACCGGCGGCGCCGAGCCGGCCTACCTGGTGGTGACCGAATTCAACCGCAGCGTGCAGGGCTTCCTGGTGGCCGGGGTCGAGCGCATCGTCAACATCGCCGTCGAGGACATCCAGCCACCGCCGGACATGGGCCGCGAAGGCCACTACCTGACCGGCGTGACCCGCTACCAGGGCGAGCTGATCCAGCTGATCGACGTGGAAAGCGTGCTCGCCGAATCCGCCCCGCGCGGCAGCGAACTGCATGCCATCCAGCCGCTGCAACCGGTCGCCGGCGCCAGCAACGAGGTGCTGGTGGTCGATGACTCGCGGGTGGCGCGCAACCAGATCCGCCAGGTGCTCGACCAGCTCGGCCTGGCCGCCACCCTGCTCTCCGACGGCCGCCAGGCGCTGGAGCACCTGCGCCAGCTCGCCGACGCCGGCGTCGCGCCATCCTCGCGCTACGCCATGGTCATCTCCGACATCGAGATGCCGTCCATGGACGGCTACACCCTGACGACGGAAATCCGGCGCGACCCGGCCCTGGCCGACCTGTACGTGCTGTTGCATACCTCGCTGTCGGGCGTGTTCAACCACGCGATGGTCGAGCAGGTGGGCGCCGACGACTTCGTGCCCAAGTACTCGGAGACCGAGCTGGCCCAGCGGATCGCCGTGCGGATGGAGCGGGGTAAGCGAGGAACGAGTGAAGAGGAGTGAGGAACGAGTAGAGGCGCGACAGGCGGTTGCCTGATCCCCTCGTACCCGCGAACACGGGAGCCAAGGACGTTCGTGGGTTCCCGCGTCCGCGGGAACGACGGTGGGGACGGCCCCTGCCGTGCCTGCTCATCCCTCACTCCTCACTCCTCTTCACTCGTTTCCCGCTTTTGCTCGTTTCTCGATCTTCTGGCACGCGGCTTGCCTGACCCCCGGGGAAGAACCGTCCCGGAGGGCCCGATGTCCGATTTCCTTGGTATCCACGGCACTGCCCTGGCGCTGCGCGAGCAGCGGCTGCAGGTGCTGGCGGCCAACATCGCCAACGCCGATACGCCCGGGTTCCAGGCCCAGGACCTGGATTTCAATGCCGCCCTGCGCATGGCCACCGGGCCGGCGCAGCCGGCCGGCAGCGATCCGGTGGCCGCCGCCGCGGCCGCGGCGCGGTTCGACGCACCCTCCTCCCAGCCCAGCTTCGACGGCAACACCGTCGATCCCGAGCGCGCCCGCGCCGGCTTCGCCCAGGCGGCGCTGGAGTACCGCGCTTCGATGTCCTTCGTCGAATCCAGGGTGCGCGGGATGCTGACCGCGATCACCGGCCAGTGACCGGGGCGCGCGCATGAGCAACCTTCCCATCTTCGATGTCGCCGCCAGCGCCATGACCGCGCAGTCGGTCCGCCTGAGCACGGTGGCCAGCAACCTGGCCAACGCCGACTCGGTCACCGGCAACCCCGACGAGGTCTACCGCCCGTTGCAGCCGGTGTTCGCGGTCGCCCCGGTGGCCGGCAAGCCGGAACTGTCGGGCGTGGACGTGCTGGAAGTCACCCAGTCCGACGCCGCCCCGATCCGCCGTTACGAGCCCGGCCATCCGCTTGCCGACGGCGACGGCTACGTCTATGCCCCCGCCGTCGATCCGGTCGCGCAGATGGTCGACATGATCTCCGCCTCGCGCAGCTACCAGGCCAACGTCGAGGTCTTCAACACCGCCCGCGAGCTGGCCACCGCCACGCTCGGGATGGGCAAGTGATCCCTGACCGGAGCCCGCAATGACCGCGATCGGCAGCACCAGCAACGACAACCCCTGGGGCGCGATGGGCCTGGCCAACCAGCCCACCCAGCGCGACACCGGCCTCGGCCAGGCCGACTTCCTGCGCCTGATGACCGAGCAGCTCAAGCACCAGGACCCGCTCAACCCGCTCGACAACACCCAGTTCCTCGGCCAGCTGGCGCAGTTCTCCACGGTGCAGGGGATCGGCGACATGCAGTTGGCGATGGGCTCGATGGCCAGCGTGATGGAGTCCGACCAGGCCCTGCGGGCGGCCGCGCTGGTCGGCCACGACGCGCTGGTGGAAGTCGACAGCGTCGCCCTGTCCGGCGGTGGCGGGGTGTCGGGCGAGATCGCCGCGGAGACCTCCGGCCCGGTCGTGGTCGAGGTCGTCAACGAGGCCGGCGTGACCGTCCAGCGGCTGGAGCTGGAGGCCACCGGCGCCGGTGCGCTGGAGTTCGCCTGGGACGGACGCGCGGCCGACGGCGGCAACGCGCCGGCCGGCAACTACACCTTCCGCGCCAGCAGCGGCGCCGGCGAGGACACCCGCTCGCTGCAGGTACGGCTGGCGGCGAAGGTCGAGAGCGTCTCCATCGAGCCGACCGGCCTGGTGCTGAACCTCGAAGGCCTCGGCAGCCACCCCCTTTCCTCGGTCCGCCGCGTCGGCTGACGCATCCAACACTCTCCAGGAGCACGCCATGAGCTTCCACGTCGCCCGCAGTGGCATGAACGCCGCCACCCAGGACCTCAACGTCACCTCGCACAACATCGCCAACGCCAACACCACCGGCTTCAAGCAGTCGCGCGCCGAGTTCGCCGACCTGTTCCCGGTCTCCACCTATGGCCTGTCGGGAAACGCCGTCGGGGCCGGCGTGAAGCTGGCCACCGTCGCCCAGCAGTTCGGCCAGGGCAACGTGGAGTTCTCCGGCCGTGCGCTGGACCTGGCGATCAGCGGCGAGGGCTTCTTCACCCTGTCCGAACGCGGCGCGACCGTGTACTCGCGTGCCGGCAACTTCGGCGCCGACGACGACGGCTTCGTGGTCAACCCGGCCGGCCACCGCTTGCAGGTGTTCCCGCCCAATGCCAGCGGCACCGGCTTCGACACCGGCCGGCTGGGCGACCTGCAGCTGGCCACCGGCGATGCCCCGCCGCGCGCCAGCGGCAAGGTGACCGTGGGCACCAACCTGCCGGCCAATGCCGAGGTGCCGACCGTCGGCACCTTCGATGCCGCCGACCCGGAAAGCTGGAACCACACCACCTCGCTCACCGTCTACGACTCGCTGGGCGCGGCGCACACCCAGAGCTTCCATTTCGTCAAGACCGCCAACCCCAACGAGTGGCAGGTGCACACCTCGATCGATGGCGAGGCGGTCGGCGGCCCGACCACCCTGCAGTACTCCGACACCGGCGCGCTGGTCTCGCCCTCGCCGGCCAGCGTGGCGCTGGGCGCCCATGACCCGGGCAACGGCGCCGCGCCGCTTGAGGTCACCGTGGACCTGGGCAGCACCAGCCAGTATGGCGACCGCTTCTCGGTCTCGGCGCTGTCGCAGGACGGCCATGCCACCGGCCGGCTGACCGGCATCGAGATCACCGCCGAGGGCGTGGTGCAGGCGCGCTACACCAACGGCGTGTCCACCCCGCTGGGCCAGGTGGCGATGACCAACTTCGCCAACCCGCAGGGCCTGCAGTCGATCGGCGACAACGCCTGGTCGCAGACCGCCGCCTCGGGCGACCCGCGGGTCGGCACCGCCGGCTCCTCGGAGTTCGGCCTGGTCCAGGGCGGCGCGCTGGAGGCCTCCAACGTCGACCTGACCGAGCAGCTGGTGAACATGATCACCGCCCAGCGGAACTTCCAGGCCAACGCCCAGATGATCTCCACCCAGGACCAGGTCACCCAGACGGTGATCAACATCCGCTAAACGCGTCATCGTCATCCCCGCATACGCGGGAACGACGGAAGAGGGAACACCCATGATCGACAAGGCCATGTACGTGGCGATGACCGGTGCCAGCGCGACCCTGCGTGCGCAGGGCTCGGTATCGCACAACCTCGCCAATGCGGACACGGTGGGCTTCCAGGCCACCCTGGCCGGCACCATGGCCGCGCCGGTCGGGGGCCCGGGGCACGCCTCGCGGACCGCCGCCAGTTTCCAGGCGCTGGGGGTGAGCGCGGTCCCGGGCGCGATCGACTCGACCGGCAACCCGCTCGACATCGCCCTGGACCAGGACCACTGGCTGGCGGTGCAGGCCCCCGGTGGCGGCACCGGCTACACCCGCGCCGGGAACCTGACGCTGACCGCCAACGGCCTGCTCACCACCGCCTCCGGCCTGCCGGTGCTCGACCAGCAGGGCGCGCCGGTGGCGATCCCGCCGCACGAGAGCCTGCACATCGGCAACGACGGCACGATCTCGGTGGTGCCGCTGGGCGAACCGCCGGCCAACATCGCCGAAGTCGCCCGGCTGCAGGTCGCCGGCGCGCCCACCGCCGCCCTGCAGCGCGGGGAGGACGGGCTGATGCACCTGCCGGCCGGCGCCGAGCCGCTGCCACCCGCCGCCGGCGAGGTCCTGACCACCGGCGCGCTGGAGCAGAGCAACGTCGATGCGACCGGCGCGCTGGTCTCGATGATCCAGCTGCAGCGCCAGTTCGAGATGCAGGTACGGGTCTTGCAGAGCAGCGACGAGAACGCGCAGGCCGCCAATTCCCTGCTGTCGGCGCGCTGACACGTACACCCGGAGGACTGACCGATGACCCAGGCCCTGTGGATCGCCAAGACCGGCCTCGACGCGCAGCAGACGCGCATGGCGGTGATCTCCAACAACCTCGCCAACACCAACACGACCGGCTTCAAGCGCGACCGTGCCAGTTTCGAGGACCTGCTCTACCAGACCGTCCGCCAGCCCGGCGGCGCGAGCAGCGAGCAGACCCAGCTGCCGTCCGGCCTGTCCACCGGTACCGGCGTGCGCGTGGCCGCCACCGCCAAGCAGTTCACCCAGGGCAACCTGGCGCAGACCGGCAACGCGCTGGACGTGGCGATCAACGGGCGTGGCTTCTTCGAGGTCCTGCTGCCCGACGGCAGCCCGGCCTACACCCGCGACGGCAGCTTCCAGATCAATGCCCAGGGCGAGATGGTCACCAACGCCGGCTACCCGGTGCAGCCCGGCCTGCAGTTCCCGGAAGGCGCGCAGAGCGTGACCATCGGCGCCGACGGCACGGTCAGCGTGCAGGTCGCCGGCCAAGCCGAGGCGATGCAGATCGGCGCGCTGACCATCGCCGACTTCATCAACCCCGCCGGCCTGCAGGCCAAGGGCGAGAACCTGTACGTGGAGACCGGCGCCAGCGGCCCGGCGCAGCTTGGCGCTCCCGGCGAGAACGGCGCCGGCCTGCTGATCCAGGGTTCGCTGGAGAGCTCGAACGTCAACGTGGTCGAGGAGCTGGTGTCGATGATCGAGACCCAGCGCGCCTACGAGACCAACGCCAAGGCGATCTCGACCACCGACCAGATGCTCGGCTTCCTGAACCAGAACCTGTGATGGCGATGAACATTTTCCCGCCATTCCCGCGTACGTCCCCGTCATTCCCGCGTACGCGGGAATCCAAGGACATTGCCGTCCGGCGCGGAACGTCCATGGGTTCCCGCGTACGCGGGAACGACGTCATCGCCGTCCTCTGCCTCCTCACCCTCACCGGCTGCGCGACCGTGATGGGCGACGTGCGCCCGTTCGAGCCTTACGCGCCGGTCGCCGCCTACCCCGGCATCGACACGGCAATGGTGGCGCCCCCGGCCGGCTACCCCGCCCCGGCCGCCCAGTCCACCGGCTCGATCTACGCCGGCGCCAGCCATGCGGCGCCGCGCGGGATGTCGCTGTTCGAAGACAACAAGGCCCGGCAGGTCGGCGACCTGCTGACCATCGTGCTGGTCGAGCGCACCTCCTCCTCCAGCCGCGCACAGACCGCGGTGACCAAGGACAGCGGCTTCAGCCTGGGCGCGCCGATCATCGGCGGCCGCCCGGTGACCGTGAACGGCACGCCGATCCTGCAGGCCGAGGTCGAGGCCGGCCGCGACTTCGCCGGTGCCGGCGACTCCACCCAGAGCAACCGCCTGGATGGCGAGATCACCGTGCAGGTGGTCCGCGAGCTGGGCAACGGCAACCTGCTGGTCAGCGGCAGCAAGCAGATGCGCCTGAACCAGGGCGATGAGCTGGTCCAGGTTCAAGGCATCGTGCGCACCGCCGATATCGGTCCCGACAACCGCATCACCTCCGACCGCGTCGGCAATGCGCAGATCGCCTATGGCGGCCGCGGCACCCTGGCGCGCTCCAACGCGATGGGCTGGCTGGGGCGCTTCTTCAACTCCGCCGCCTTCCCCTACTGAGGCCACCACCATGCACATCTTCCGGAGCCTGCTGGTGCTCGCCGCCCTGGTCCTCGCCGGCACGCCGGCGCACGCCGAGCGGATCAAGGACCTGGCGCAGGTCGAGGGGGTCCGCGGCAATCCGCTGGTCGGCTACGGGCTGGTGGTGGGACTGGATGGCAGCGGCGACCGCACCAGCCAGACCCCGTTCACCGTGCAGAGCCTGAAGACCATGCTCGACCAGCTCGGCGTCAGCATTCCGCCGGGGGTCAATCCGCAGCTCAAGAACGTGGCCGCGGTGGCGATCTCCGCCGAGCTGCCGCCGCATGCCAAGCCCGGCCAGCCGATCGACGTGACCGTGTCCTCGATCGGCAACGCCGGCTCGCTGCGCGGCGGCAGCCTGCTGATGGCCCCGCTCAAGGGCGCCGACGGGCAGGTCTACGCGATCGCCCAGGGCAGCCTGGTGGTCTCGGGCTTCGGCGCCTCCGGGCGCGACGGCTCGCGGATCTCGGTCAACGCGCCCAACACCGGCCGCATCCCCAACGGCGCCATCGTCGAGCGCGCGGTCGCCGCCGGCATGGCGGGCGGCGGCGCGGCCGGCGGCACGGTCACCCTCAACCTGCACGAATTCGATTTCACCACCGCCTCGCGCGTGGTGCAGGCGATCGACCGCGCCTTCGGCCCCGGGCATGCCCGCGCGATCGACGGCGTCACCATCCAGGTCGATCCGCCGACGGGCGACCGGATCGGCTTCCTGGCCCAGCTGGAATCGTTGGAGGTCAGCCCGGGCATGGCGGCCGCGAAGGTGATCGTCAACTCGCGCACCGGCACCGTGGTCATGGGCGGCCAGGTCAGCGTGCTGCCGGCGGCGGTCTCGCACGGCTCGCTCACCGTGTCGATCACCGAGAGCGCAGTGGTCAGCCAGCCCGGCGCCTTCGGCGGCGGCCAGACCGTGGTCGCCCCGCAGAGCACCATCGAGGCCACCGAGACCGGCAGCGACCGGATGTTCCTGTTCGAGGGCGGCAGCTCGCTGGAGGCGATCGTGCGCGCGGTCAACGCGGTTGGCGCGGCGCCGGGGGACATCGTCGCCATCCTCGAGGCGCTCAAGCGCGCCGGCGCCCTGCGGGCGGAGCTGGAAGTGATCTGACCGGCCATGCACCTGCAATCCGCCACCGCCATGTCGCTGCAGCAGCCCGCCTCGGCCACCTCGCCGGAGCGGGTGCGCACGGCCGCGCGCGAGCTGGAGTCGCAGTTCGCCCGGATGATGATCAAGTCCATGCGCGAGACCGGCATGGGCGACGCGATGTTCGGTGGCGACACCACCTATCGCGACATGTACGACCAGAAACTGGCCGACCAGCTCACCCGGGGCCGTGGCCTCGGGCTGGCACCGATGATCGAGAAGCAGCTCGGCCGCAGCCTGCAGCCAAAGGTGGACGCCGATGCCGGCGGGGCCCTGCCGCTGCCGGCTGCGGGGCGTGCCGGCGGCGCCGGTTTCCAGCTGGGTGCCGCGGCGATCGACATGCCGATGGCGTCCGCCGGCGCGATGGCGCTGCCGGCGCGCAATCCGATGCTGATGCACAAGGGCCTGATGCAGGACCTGCCGATGACCGAACCGGTGCTGTCGCTGGCCGGCACCGACAGCGGAGTGTCGATCGACGCCGCCGCGCCGCTCGCCGCGCCGGCCCTGCCCGTCCCGCCGGCCAACCGCGGCCCGGTGAAGCTGGACGCCAGCAGCCCCGAGGCGTTCGTCAAGTCGATCTGGCCGGCCGCCTGCGAGACCGCCGAAGAACTCGGCGTGTCGCCCAGGGCCCTGGTCGCCCAGGCCGCGCTGGAAACCGGCTGGGGCCGCCGGCTGGTCGGTGGCGCGGACTCGCACAACCTGTTCGGCATCAAGGCCACCGGTGGCTGGAAGGGCGCGAAGGTCGCCTCCGGCACCCACGAGTACTACGGCGGCCAGCGGGTGGACATCCGCGACAACTTCCGCGCCTACGACTCGGTGCAGCAGAGCTTCGATGACTACGCGAAGCTGATGCGCAGCCAGCGCTACGCCGGCGCCCTGGCCTCCGGCGGGGACCCGGCGCAGTTCGCCCGGGCCCTGCAGAAGGCCGGCTACGCCACCGATCCCTCCTACGCCGCCAAGATCAGCGCGATCGCCAACGGTCCGACCCTGCGCCGCGCACTCGATGCGTTGCCGGGCGACGGGCTGCCGGCCGGCCGCATGGTCGCCATGCGCGGTGGCAACGGCACCCGGGGCTGACCATGAGTTCGATGCTTTCCACCGGCAGCTCGGCACTGCTCGCCTTCCAGCGGGCCCTGAACACGGTCGGCCACAACGTCGCCAACGCCAGCACGCCCGGCTACAGCCGCCAACGGGTGGACATGCAGGCGCGCATCGGCCAGAACACCGGCCCCGGCCAGTTCGGCGCCGGCGTCGACGTGGCCAGGCTGCAGCGCCTGGCCGACGGCCTGGTGCTGGGCCGCCAGCTCGACAGCAGCGGCGAGATGGGCCGGCTGCAGCAGCTGTCCGGGCTGGCGATACGCCTGGACACGGTGGTGTCCGACAGTGTCAGCGGGCTGGCCCTGCCGTGGTCGGAGTTCTTCGCCGCGGCCGAGGGCGTGACCGCCGAGCCGGCCTCGTCGGCCGCGCGCGGCGCCCTGCTGTCCGCCGGCACCCAGCTGGCCACGCGCTGGAACCAGCTCGACCGGCAGATGGGACAGCTCGACAGCGAGGTCAACGACCGGCTGAAGGCCCAGGTCGGCACCGCCAACCGCCTGGCCGGCGAGGTCGCCAGGCTCAACCGCGACATCGCCGCCGCCGGCCCGAACGCCTCCCCGGACATGCTTGACCAGCGCGACCTGCGCCTGGGCGAGCTCGCCGGACTGGTCGGGGTGGAAACCGTGGCCCAGGACGACGGCTCGGTGAACGTGTTCACCACCGGCGGCCAGGCCCTGGTGCTGGGCGCCCGGTCGATGGAGCTGGGCACCCTGCCCGACCCGTACCGCGCCGATCGCCTGCAGCTGTCGCTGCAGGGCGCCACCGGCCAGCCGATGCCGCTGGGCGGAAGCGCGGTGTCGGGCGAGATCGGCGGGCTGCTGGAGTTCCGCGACCGGGTGCTGGATCCGGCGCGCGCCGAGCTCGGGCGGCTGGCCGCCACCTTCGCCGAAGGCTTCAACGCCACCCAGCGCGCCGGCGTGGACTACAACGGCAAGCCCGGCGCGGACATGTTCGAGCTGCCCCCGCCCCGGGTCGACCGCCATGCCGGCAACACCGGCGATGCCGGCTTCACCAGCCGCATCGGCGACCTCGGCGCGCTGACCGGCCAGGACCTGGTGCTGCGCTTCGATGGCGGCGCCTGGAGCGCGACCCGCGCCGACACCGGCCAGCCGGTCCCGCTGAGCGGCAGCGGCACCGCCGGGGATCCGCTGAAGGTCGGTGGCGTGGAACTGGTAGTCGACGGCACCCCGGCCAGCGGCGACCGCTTCTCCCTGCGTCCGACCGCCGGCGCCGCCGCGGGCCTGCAGATGGTGCTGGAAGACCCCTACGCCATCGCCGCCGCCGCGCCGCTGGAAGCCACCGCCGACGCCGCGAACCTCGGCAAGGCCACGCCCGGCGCCAGCCGCATCACCGACCCGGCCGCCTTCGCCAGCGCGGCCACCGCCACCATCGAGTTCATCGATGCCGGCCAGTACACCGTCAACGGCGGCACCCCGGTGGCCTGGCAGCCCGGCCAGCCGATCCGCGGCGAGGGCTGGGAACTCGACATCGACGGCACCCCGGCGCCCGGCGACCGCTTCAGCGCCGCCCCCACCCCGCCGCGCTCGGCCGACAACGCCAACGCCCGCCAGCTGGCCGGGCTCGACGAACTCGACCTGCTGGCCGGCGGCACCCTGGACCTGGGCACCGCCCTGGCGCAGTTCACCGGCAAGGTCGGCGGCGAGGCCCGCCATTCCGAGCTGGCGCTGGAGGCACAGACCGCGATCGACACCCAGGTCAGCGCCGAGCGCGAGTCCATCTCCGGCGTGAACCTGGACGAGGAGGCCGCCAACCTGCTGCGTTACCAGCAGGCCTACATGGCCGCCGCCCAGGTCATCGCCACCGCCGACACCCTGTTCCAGACCCTGCTCGGCGCGGTCCGCCGCTGAGCCACGGACATGACCGCATGAGGCCACGATGAGGATCTCCACCGCCGGGATGTACCTGCAGGGGCTGCAGGCGATGATGCAGCGCCAGTCCGAACTGGCCCGCACCAGCGAGCAGATCAGCAGCGGCATGCGCTTCAGCCGGGCCGGGCAGGACCCCGCGGCGGCGACGGCGGCGCAGCAGCTGGACCATGCGCTGGCCTCGCTTGGGCAGTTCAAGGGCAATGCCGGCCACGCGCAGCGCCGGCTGGAGATGCAGGAAACCGCGCTGTCGGACGCCGGCGACCAGCTCGGCCGCGCCCGTGACCTGGTGGTGCGCGCCAACACCCCGACGCTGTCGGACCAGGACCGGCGGCTGATCGCGGTGGAGATGCGCGAAATCCGCTCCCAGCTGCTGGACATCGCCAACCGCCAGGACGGCGCCGGGCGTGCGCTGTTCGCCGGCACCCGCGACGGCGTGGTGCCCTTCACCGACGGCGCCGGCAACGTGAGCTACGCCGGCAACGACGGGCGCAACGACATCGAGGTCGCACCCGGCCTGTCAGTCGCCGACACCGACCCGGGCAGCGCACTGTTCATGCGCATGCCCACTGGCGACGGCATCGTCCGCGCCAGCGCTGGCGACGCCAACACCGGCAGCGGGGTCCTCAAGCAGGCCAGCGTGACCGACCACCGCAGCTGGAACGGCGAAGGCATCACCGCCGAGTTCACCGCACCGGACCAGTACCGGGTGCTGGACGCCGGGGGCGCGGAGATCGCCAGCGGCAGCTGGGAATCCGGCCAGGCGATCAGCGCCGGCGGCGTGCAGATGCAGCTCAGCGGCGCTCCCGCGGCCGGCGACAGCTTCAGCCTGGAGCCGTCCGGCACCCGTGACATCTTCGCCACGCTCGACGGCATCGCCGACCTGCTGGAAACCCCCGGCGGCAATCCGGCGGCCGATGCGCGCCGCGCCAACATCCTCAGCGGTGCGCTGGGCGACCTCGGCAGTGCCCAGGAGCACCTGCTCGCTGCCCGCGCCAGCACCGGCGCGCGCCTGTCCACCCTGGACAACGCCGCCGAAAGCCGCGAGTCCACTGCCCTGGCGCTGGAGTCGACCCTCTCGGGCCTGCGCGACACCGACTACGCCGAGGCCGCCACCCGCCTGGGCATGCAGCTCAACGCGCTGGAAGCGGCCCAGCAGGTGACCCTGCGCATTCAGGGGCTGTCGTTGTTCAACAAGCTGTAACGCACGCACGTGCGTATACTGTGCACGAACCTGTGCACAGGAGCGCGCACCATGTCAGCAGTCCTGCAGGACTCCACCGAACTGTTCCGCGAACCCGGGCAGACCTGGCTGTCGCCGGCAAAGTTCGCATCGCTGCTGGACCTGGACCTGGCGACCATGGCGACCGCCCTGGGCGTGCATCGCAACACCATGCGCCTGCACCCGGACAGCCCGCGCACCCAGGAACGCATGCGCGACTACAACCGCGTGTTCATGGCCCTGGTCGCGATCAAGCCGGATGCCGGGGACGCGGCCTTCCACATGAAGAACACGCCGATCCGGGTACTTGGCCAACGGACGCTTTTTGAGGCGGTCCAAGATGGCGACACCGGCAAGGCACTGCGTTACCTGCAATCCATCTCCGGCGGCCAGAACGGATGAGGTACTCCCGGCTGGGTGTCGGCACCCCGCTTTATCGTGCCCACAACCCGCGTTGGGCTTCCCAGCCGATGAGTGGTGCCGGGGCCGCCAGGTCCGGCGGACGCTTCAACCGCCAGGGCATTGAAGCGCTGTACTTGAGCCTGGATATTCAGACCAGCGCGGCCGAGTACCGGCAAGACGATCCCCTTTCGGATCCCTTCACCCTCATCACATACGTATCGGAGTTGCCCGACCTCGTGGACCTGCGGCTTCTCGACGACACGTGGGATCCGCTGTGGCATGACTGGGGTACCGACTGGCGCCAGATGTTCGTGGATGGTTTGGAGCCACCGAGCTGGGCCTTGGGAGACATGCTGAGGGATGGCGACGAGATCGGCCTGATCTTTCCCAGCCTCGCTGAGCCCGCCGGCTTGAACGTGGTGCTGTTCAACGACCGTCTTGAGCCGGAATGGCTGGCGGCGCATGACCCCAAGGGACTCATCCCGACAGACCAGTCCAGCTGGGCTGCGTAAGCAGCAAGTCCGCGACACCCTTCAGTTCCCCGAGCCCCGCCCGATAACAGGGGCGAGGCATCTGCATGCCTGCGCCGCGCCCTAGCAGCGAACGCAGGAAAAAGCAAAAAAGTTTCAAAACGGCCTAAAGCCTCCCGCCCCCGGGCCGATATCCAAAACAGCAGCGGACAGGACCGGATCACGGCAGGCCCCTGCAACGCCAACCGGCGCGAAACGCCGGACTTCCGAATCCAGGAGACCTCAAATGTCTGTCATCAACACCAACGTGATGTCGCTCAACGCGCAGCGCAACCTGAGCACCAACAGCGCGGACCTCGGCAACACCATCCAGCGCCTGTCCTCGGGCCTGCGCATCAACAGCGCCAAGGACGACGCCGCCGGCTTGGCCATCAGCCAGCGCTTCAGCACCCAGGTCCGCGGCATGGACCAGGCCGCCCGCAACGCCAACGACGGCATCTCCCTGGCGCAGACCGCCGAGGGCGCGCTGGGCGAGATCGGCAACAACCTGCAGCGCATCCGTGAGCTGGCCGTGCAGTCGCGCAACGCGACCAACTCCACCGATGACCGCGCCGCCCTGCAGAAGGAAGTGGACCAGCTGAAGGCGGAGATCGACCGCGTCGCCGATACCACCAACTTCAATGGGACCAAACTGCTCGATGGCAGCTTCACCAACCAGTCGTTCCAGGTTGGCGCCAACCAGGGTGAGACGATCGACATTGCCGCCATTGCCAATGCGAACATCGACAAGCTTGGTAGCTACCAGTCGCTCTCGGTTGCGGGCGCGGCTCCGACAGCAGTCACCGCCATCGCCGAGGGCGACCTGAAGATCAATGGCGTCGAGATTGCAGCGATCCCGGCCGGTGAGGCCGACGCCTTCACCGCCCGTGGCACCGCCGTAGCCGAAGCCATCAACGCCGCGTCATCCAAGACCGGAGTCACCGCCACTGCCGGCGACGATGGTGCCGTCACTCTGAGCACCCTGGATGGCTCCGATATCAAAATCGAGATGAGTGATAGCGCCACGGCCGGCGCCACCGGGCTCGCGGCTGCTGGGACTTACACCACGGAAAGCGACCCGGATGACGTGACCGTTACGGACAACGTCGGCTTCAAGAACCTCGATATTTCGACGCCTGGTGGCGCCGACAAGGCCTTGCTCGCCATGGATGCCGCTCTGAAGTCGGTCAACGACGCCCGCGCCGACCTGGGTGCGATCCAGAACCGCTTCTCCTCGGTCGTGACCAACCTGCAGACCGGCTCGGAGAACCTGTCGGCTGCGCGCAGCCGGATCATGGACGCCGACTACGCCAAGGAGACCGCCAACCTGTCGCGGACCCAGATCCTGCAGCAGGCCGGTACCGCAATGCTGGCCCAGGCCAACCAGGCGCCGCAGAGCGTGCTCAGCCTGCTGCGCTGATCGCTGCAACATCGGAGTTCTCTCTCCGGGACCGGCCAGTGGCGGAAGCTGCTGGCCGGTTTTTGTTTGGTACGTCCTTGGGTTCCCGCGTTCGCGGGAACGACGGTGGATGTGACGCGGATCACCGAAAAGCTAAAGGTCCAGGTGGTTTTGCCGTTACCGGGATTGAACGGAACGCAGGCGCGGCGCGCCAGGGATCCGTCGGAACGCTTCTTGCTGGCACTGCTGGATCGACCGCAAGGCACCGCTCGAGGAGACGCAGGTGGCAACCCTTTCAAGCATCGGTATCGCGTCCGGCCTGGACCACAACCTGATCAGCCAGCTGGTCGCCGCCGAGCGTGCGCCCGGCGATGCGCGCTTCAACCGCATCGAAAGCACCGCCCAGGCGCAGATCTCGGCTTTCGGCAAGATCAGTTCCGGGCTTTCGGGCGTGCAGAGCGCGCTGGAAAAGTTCGCCGGCGACGGTGCGATGCCGGGCCGCAAGGTCAACGTGCCGGAGAAGGCCGGGTTCACCGCCACCGCCAACAGCAAGGCGGCCCTGGGCAGCTACCGGGTCTCGGTGGAGAGCCTGGCCACCACGCACAAGCTGCAATCCGCCCCTCGTGCCGCCGACGCCCAGCTCGGGCACGGGACACTGAGCATCGACTTTGGCGGCGAGGAGCCGCTGACGGTCGAGATCGCGGAAGGCAAGGGCACGCTGTCCGATATCCGCGATGCGATCAACAAGGCCGCGCAGGGCGAAGGCCTCACCGCTACCCTGGTGCGTGGCGACGAGGGCGAAGTACTCGTGCTGGCCGCCACCGGCACCGGCACCGAGGGCCGATTGACCATTTCAGCCAGCGGCGATGGCCTGGACGCGCTGGCCACCACCGGCGACAGCATGACCGTGGCCGATCCTGGCAACGACGCGGTGGTCATCGTCGATGGCCTGACCCGGACCAGCAGCAGCAACCATCTGGACGACCTGATCGACGGGGTGACCCTGGACCTCACCGAGGCCAAGCCCGGCGAGCCGTTCACCCTGGAGATGAAGTCCGATGCCAGCACGCTGAAGGCGAGCATGCTCGGCTTCATCAGCGCCTACAACACGGCGATCGGCGCCCTGCGCACCCAGAGCGCGGCGGGCGGCGAAGACACCCCCGGCGCGGCGCTGAGCGGCGACTCGGCGCCCCGTGGGATGACCTCCAGCCTGCGCAACATGATCAGCCAGCACTACGGCGAGTTGGCCAAGCTGGGGCTGAAGACCAAGGTCGACGGGACCCTCAGCCTGGACGGGGCCACCTTCGATGCCGTCATCGCCAAGGACCCGGAAGCGGTCGCCCGGCTGTTCGGCGACGAGGGCAGCCTGCGCCAGCCGTTGAAGGATTCGCTGAAGTCCTGGGTCGGCGACGACGGCCTGATCAAGGGCCGCACCGAGGCACTGGACTCGCGGCTGAAACTGCTGGAGACCGAGCGCGAGGCCTTCGACCGGCGCATCGAGCGCACCGAGGCCAACTACATCCGCCAGTTCAGCGCGCTGGACGGCATGGTCGCGCAGATGAATTCGATCAGCAGCTTCCTGACCCAGCAGCTGTCCACCCTGAACTTCCAGAACCCGTAACGCACCCGGCTTCGAGGCTCCCATGCACAGCGCCCGCACCTACGCCAACCAGTACCGCCAGACCAGCGCCAGCAGCGCCGTCCTGGACGCCAGTCCCCACCAGCTGGTGTCGCTGATGCTTGCCGGCGCCCGCGAGCGGGTCCGCCTGGCGGCGGCCTGCATCGGCCGCGGCGACCTGGCGCGCAAGGGCAAGGCGATCAACGAGGCCAGTTCGATCATCGCCGGGCTGTCCGGCACGCTGGACCTGAAGGCCGGGGGCGACATCGCCGCCGGGCTGCAGTCGCTCTACGACTATTTCCAGCGCAAGCTGGTGGAAGCCAACGCCGGCAATGACGCCGTGCCGCTGGCCGAGATCGACGAGCTGCTGGGCGACATCGAGGGGGCCTGGAAAGCGATCGATCCCGACGCGCCGGCCCCGGCCGCCGTGACCCAGTGAGGCCGCGATGATCCCGCAACTGCCCGCCGCCGCCATCCGCAACGCGATCGCCGAGGACCGCCTGGACGAAGCCGGCGAGCTGATCGGCGGGCACGCCCGCGAGGTCCAGCAGGCGATCGCCGCCGGCCGGATCGAAGCCGGCCGGCGCGAGGCCTGGCAGGAACTGCTCGACCAGCAACGCCTGCTGCTCACCGAATTGCAGCAGGCGCGTGGCGAGGCCTCCGATGCGCTGCAGCGCCTGCGCGGCCAGCGCCGCGGCAGCAATGCCTACCGCCAGGCCGCCGGCGGGGCGCACCGATGAACGCGGCCGCCGGCCACGCAGCGGTTTTCGGCGACTCGCTGGCTTGTGGCGAGCTGCGCCCGGCCGCGTTCGTTGCCGGCAGCGGCGACGCCGAAACCAGCCGCCTTGCCTGCCTGCGCAGCGAGGCCCTGCTGCGCGCAATCGCGGTGGTCGAGGACAGCCACGGCCGCGAGGAGCCCGAGGAGCGCGGCTTGCATGACCTGGCCGTGCAGCGCATCGAGGCCAAGCTCGACCTGCTGACCGCCCTGGTCGCCGGGCTGGCCAGCCGCCACGCCGACGCCGATCCGGTGCGGCCACTGGAGTGGTCCGCCCATGGGGCCTGCCTGGTGCTGGGCGACGACCCGCCGGGCGTGACGGCCGGGCAGCCCGGCATGCTGCGGGTGCGGCCTTGCGACTGGCTGCCGGAAACCCTGGAGTTGCCGGCCCGCGTGGTCGGCAGCGACCGCGACGACGGACTGCACCGGCTGTGGCTGCGCTTCAGTGGCCACACCCCGGCGCTCACCGCCGCCCTGGAGCGGCACCTGTTCCGCATCCACCGGCGCGCGGTGGCCGAGCGCCGCCAGCCGCGCTGACCCGCCGCCCGGATACACCGCGCGCCGGCTGCACGAGCCGCCCGGCTCCGTTAAGGTTTCCGCCACGCGCCGGATTCCCGGCGGAGCTGCAAGGTGCCGCGTGCTGCGTGTCCTGATCTGCGATGACCACACCCTGATCCGCGCCGGCCTGCGCCGGCTGCTGGAGTCCTTCGACGGCATCGAGGTGGTCGCCGAGGCCGCCAGTGCCGACGAGGTGGTGATCCGCGCCTGCGAGCACGCCCCGGACGTGATCGTGCTCGACCTGTCGATGCCCGGCCGCAACGGCTTCGATGCGCTCGCCGAGTTGCGCCTGCGCTGCCCGGGCAGCGCGGTGGTGATCATGTCCATGCATGACGACTCCAGCCACGTGCGCGAGGCGCTGGACCGCGGCGCCTCGGGTTTCGTCGTCAAGGAGGCGGCGCCGGCCGAGCTGGAGATCGCCGTGCGCGCCGCGGCGACCGGGCGGACCTATCTCAGTCCGCAGGTGTCCGCACCGCTGCTGCGCGCCCCGGCGCAGCCGGCCAGCGGGGTCGACTCGCTGCCGCCGCGCCAACGGCAGATCCTTGCCGCGCTGGGCGCAGGGCGGACCAGCAAGCAGATCGCCGCCGACCTGGGCATCAGCGTCAAGACCGTGGAAACCCATCGGGCGCGGATGATGGCGACCCTGGGCTGCCGCAACGCCACCGAGCTGCTGCGCCTGGCGATGCGGCTGGACGCCACGGCGCTGTAGGACGCGACGGAGTTCCGTCGTCCTGTAGGGAATCGCCCTACAGGGCGCAGGTGTGCCCCCACCCGGTTGAGGGCGGCCCCGATTCGCTTTACGTCACCGGCGGCGCACCATTTCCCCTGCAGGATCCGTTCCATTGCGGTGCCGCAGGAGAAACCGTGAAGACCAGCGTGCGTGCCCAGCTCAGCCAGGGCCTCAACCTGACGCCCCAACTGCTGCAGTCGATCCGGCTGCTGCAGCTGACCGCGCCGCAACTGGAGCAGGAACTGCGCCAGGCGCTGGACCGCAACCCGCTGCTGGAACACGACGAGGACGACGAAGCCGGCGAGACCGGCATCGAGGCCCAGGCGGCCGAACTGGACACCGCTGCGCTGGAGGCCGCCGCCTTCGACGAACTGCCCGATCCCGCCTTCACCTCCGGCACCGGCGCCGGCATCGGCGGTGACGACGACGGCATGGCACGCATCGCCGCCGGCAGCTCCACCGACCCGCGGGTCCGCCTGCTGCAGGAACTGGCGATGGAATGGGACGGCGGCGACCTGCTGCTGGCCCAGTGGTGGCTGGACCACTGCGATGATCGCGGCTACCTGGAGCAGCCGGTCGACCGCCTCGCCCGTGACGGCGCCGAGGCACTGGCGGTCGATCCCGCCGCCCTGCTCCACGTCCGCCAGCGGCTGCTGGCCGGCCCGTGGCCGGGCATGGCCGCGGCCGACGCCGGCGAGTGCCTGCGTGCGCAACTCGCCCGGCTGCCGTTGACCGGCGACCCGGACCCGGCCGGGCGCCTGCTCGCCGACCGCATCCTCGCCGGGCACCTGGACCTGCTGGCGGCCCATGACCACGCGGCGCTGGCGCAGGCGCTCGGCGCCGATCCCGCCGACATCGCACGCGCCTGCGGGCTGATCCTCGCCCTGCGTCCGCAGCCGGTGGAGGACGCGCCCGACGCGCCGGACGGCGTGGTGATCCCGGACGTGGTGGTGCGCCACCTCGATGGCGGCTGGCGGGTCGCCCTGAACACCCGCGGCGCCCCGCGGGTACGCGTGTCGGCCCACTGCGAAGCCGCGCTGGGCGGCGGCAGCGGCCACGCCGCCCTGCGCGGCCTGCTGGAGGAGGCCCGCTGGCTGGTACGCGGGATCGCGATGCGCGACGACACCCTGCTGCGCACCGCGAAGGTGCTGGTCGAGCGCCAGGCCGGCTTCCTCGCCCGTGGCGACGAGGCGCTGGTCCCGCTGACCCTGCGCGAGGTCGCCGACGAGATCGGCATGCACGAGTCCACCGTCTCGCGCATCACAACCGGCAAGTACATCCAGACCCCGCGCGGTACCTTCGAACTCAAGCGCCTGTTCGCGGTGCGGCTGGAAGGTGCCGAGGTATCCGGCGCCGCGGTGAAGGCGATGGTCAAGCGGCTGATCGACGACGAGCCGTCGCACGCCCCGCTGGCCGATGACACCATCGCCGCCCTGCTCGCCCGCCGCGGCATCCGCATCGCGCGGCGTACCGTCGCCAAGTACCGTGACCAGCTGAACATCGGTCCCGCCCGTTCGCGCCGCCGCCCGGCGCAACCCCTGCGTGCCACCGCCTGACCGGAGACATCCATGCGTACCCTCGACATCCTGCTGGTGGACGACCACGAAGGCTTCATCAACGCCGCGCTGCGGCACCTGCGCCGGGTCGACTGGATCCGCGTCGCCGGCACCGCGCACAACGGCATCGAGGCGATCGAGCAGTGCGACCGGCTGCGCCCCGACGCGGTGCTGATGGACCTGGCCATGCCGGAGATGGGCGGGCTGCAGGCCACCCGGCTGATCAAGGCCCAGGACAAGCCGCCCTACGTGGTGATCGCCAGCCACTTCGATGACGCCGAGCACCGCGAGCATTCCCTGCGCGCCGGCGCCGACGCCTTCGTCAGCAAGCTGGCCTACATCAACGAAGTGCTGCCGTTGCTCGAGGCGCTCGCCAACACGGAGGTTGCCGAGGGGGGCGCGGCGTCATGAGTGAATCGCGGATCCTCGTGCTCGACCGGGACATGGAGCGCGCCGAGCGCCTGGCCACCCTGCTGGAGTTCATGGACTTCAACCCGCGGCTGGCCGAGCCCGGCGACATCGACCTGGACCGCGCCCGGCCCAGCGACTGGGTGGCGGTGGTGGTCGGCGACGTCGACGGTGATCCGGCCTGGCCGGGTTTCGTCGACTGGCTCGGCACCCAGGCCCTGCACCCGCCGCTGTTGCTGCTGCCCGGGCACGAACCGGAGGCTGGCTGGCGCGCCCGCTTCCACCCGGAAACCGTGTGGCCGCTGGACTACCCGGTGCGTCGCGCGCAACTGCAGGAATCCCTGCGCAAGGCCAGCCTCAAGCGCCTGGGCGACGACGAGCAGCGCGAGCGCACCGCCGAAGGCGGTCCGACCGGCCGCAGCGAGGCGACCCTGCGGCTGAACCGGATGATCGACCAGGTGGCGCCGTTCGACACCACGGTGCTGGTGCTGGGCGAATCGGGCACCGGCAAGGAGGTCGCCGCCCGCGCGATCCACGAACGCTCGAAGCGCTCCGGCAAGCCGTTCGTCGCGATCAACTGCGGCGCGATCCCGCCGGACCTGCTGGAGAGCGAGCTGTTCGGCCACGAAAAAGGCGCCTTCACCGGCGCGCTGACCCAGCGCAAGGGCCGCTTCGAGATGGCCGAGGGCGGCACCCTGCTGCTCGACGAGATCGGCGACATGCCGCTGGCGATGCAGGTCAAGCTGCTGCGCGTGCTGCAGGAGCGGACCTTCGAGCGGGTCGGCGGCAACCAGCTGATGCAGTGCGACGTGCGGGTCATCGCCGCCACCCACCGCAACCTTGAAACCCACATCGCCGAGGGTAAGTTCCGCGAGGACCTGTTCTACCGGCTCAACGTGTTCCCCATCGAGATGCCGCCGCTGCGCGAGCGCGCCGACGACCTGCCGGCGCTGGTGGCCTCCATCACCGCCCAGCTGGCCGGCTCCGGCCGCGGCAAGGTCGCCCTGGCGCCCGACGCGCTCGAGGTCCTGCGCCACTACCGCTGGCCGGGCAACGTGCGCGAGCTGGCCAACCTGCTCGAGCGCCTGGCGGTCCTGCACCCCGGCGACAAGGTCCGCGCCGACGACCTGCCCGCGCGCTACCGCGCCGACGCCCCTCCGGCGCCGGAACCCGAACCGCTGCGCCCGATGACCGCGCCCGAGCCGCCGCCCGAACCCGTCGCCGCCCGCGCGGCCACCGGCTCCGTCGACCCCAGCCAGCTCTCGCCACTGGCGACCCTGCCACCCGGCGGCCTGGACCTGAAGTCCCACTTGGCGGACATCGAGCTCGAACTGATCAAACAGGCTCTGGACGAGGCCGACGGCGTCGTCGCCCACGCCGCCCCCAAGCTTGGCCTGCGCCGCACCACGCTGGTCGAAAAGCTCCGCAAATACGGCATCGATCGATAGCCTCCCGTCATCCCCGCGCACGCGGGGAACCATGGACGTTGGTCTTGCTTCTCCGGGGCGCGCGCGTGGTCCTTCGGATACGTCGCGGGGGAGCCGGCCGCCGTGGCGGGACGGGCCGCCCTCCTGACGGGCCTTCGGCCCTTTTTGAAGTCGGGCGGCCCGTCCCACCACGGCAGCCGGCTCCGGCGGGTGTCGATGGCTTCGGAGGCACGCCTTCCGGATACGACACCGCGTCCATGGCTCCCCGCGTGCGCGGGGATGACGGTGGAGGGGGTGGTGTTTGTTGTGTGGCGATCTCCACCCACGTACCCACGCAGGCCGCACCCGGGACCTCCGTCCTGCCACCAGGCCCGCACCACCCGCTTACGGTGCCGTCCCCGAAGCCCACACCCAGCCCCCGCAGGAGCAGCGTTGTGGTGGGAGACGGATGCTGCGAGGGGGGTGCGGAGAGCAGGCCATGGATGGCCTGCGCCGCGACTTAAAGGCATGGATGCCGTCAGGAGCGCGGAGCACCCCCCTCGCAGCAGCCGGCTCCCCCAGCGACCTCTCCGAAGACCACTTCCGCGTGCGCGGGGATGACGGGGAAGGAAAAAGCGCGGAGCCGGCCGATAAGCCGGGTTCTGTCGTGGACAGTCATTCCTCTGGGCGCATCGTCACCGATACGCTCAAGCAACCTACCCGGAGACACCGCGGGCCGCGGCATTGCCTCCCTATTTGGTCTTGCTCCCGGTGGGGTTTGCCGTGCCGGTCTGTTGCCAGACTCGCGGTGCGCTCTTACCGCACCGTTTCACCCTTGCCACGCGTCCCGCGCCCTTTCGAACCCGGGACCGTTCGGCGGTCTGCTCTCTGTTGCACTTTCCGTCGGCTCGCGCCGCCCAGGCGTTACCTGGCACCGTGCCCTGTGGAGCCCGGACTTTCCTCGGCATCCCCGGAGGGATGACGCGACTGCCTGGCCGACTCCGCGGGGGAAGTCTAACGGGGCGGGCCGCGGTTGGGGGAGTGGGGAACGGTGGGGTGGCCCGTGTGTTCAGCAGTGCCCGTCAAGGCGCGTTCGAGCGGCTGGCGTTGCAGCTGCCACTCGTTCCTCGTTCCTCTCCACTCGTTCCTCGCCTCTGCTGCGCTGCAGCGGAAAGTGAACGCGGTCACGCCGGCACTGGGCTTCACGCCCCCTCCACAAGTGCCAAATGGGGAAAAGCCTGCCTAAACAACAGCTAGCCCCGGTATCTTGAGAAAGCATCTCAAGTCTGGCGCAAGTCATTGATGGTGTTGGCGAAAATCCGGCGCACGACTCGTTGACTTCGCCCTGACCCATCCTTAAGGTGGACATCCGAGGGAAAACCGGGTTTTTTGTGGTTTTCAGTGGCTGCAGACGGTAATCCGGGCCGTATGCATCCGCAGGTGCCCAGGCAAGGGCGCGACAACCACCAGCAGGCAGGCGATGTTCCAGGGCGAGACCGCCATCACGATCGACGACAAGGGACGGATGGCGGTTCCCACCGCCTTCCGCGACCAGGTCGCGCGTGATCACGGCAACCGGCTGGTCATCACCTACAACCCGTTCGACGGCGGCTCGCTGTGGATTTTCCCCTATGAGGCCTGGGAGCCGCTGCGCGACCACGTCAACCGCCTGCCCAAGGTCAAGACCGCCAACCGGCTGATGCAGTTCAAGGTGGTGGGCGCGGCCACGGTCGTCGAACTGGACGGCAACGGCCGCATCACCCTGCCCAAGAGCATGCGCGAGGCGATCGACATCGAGCGCAAGGCCGTGTTGCTGGGCATGGGCGACAAGTTCGAGCTGTGGAGCGAGAAGGCCCACACGGCGCAGGTCAGGGCGGTGCTGTCCGACGAGGACCTCACCGACGACCTGCTGGATTTGCCACTGTGAGCGCCGGTGGCATGGAGCGCGCGACGACTTCCGGCCACCTTCCCGTCCTGTACCGCGAGGTCCTCGACGGGCTGGCGGTGCGGGCCGGGGGGCGCTACCTGGACGGCACCTTCGGCCGCGGTGGCCATGCCCGCGGGGTGCTCGAGCGCCTGGATGCCGACGGCCGGCTGCTGCTGATGGACAAGGACCCGGAGGCGATCGAGGTCGCCCGCCGCGACTTCGGCGCGGACCCGCGGGTCGCGATCTTCCATGGCAGCTTCACCGCGATGGCCGGCTGGGACGCGGCCACCGGGCTGGACGGGATCCTGCTGGACCTGGGCGTGTCCTCGCCGCAGCTCGACGTCGCCGGCCGTGGTTTCAGCTTCGGCAAGGACGGTCCGCTGGACATGCGCATGGACTCCAGCCGTGGCGAGACCGCCGCGGACTGGCTGGCGCGTGCCGGGGAGGAGGAGATCGCCGGCGTGCTGTGGACCCTGGGCGAGGAGCGCCACTCCCGGCGCATCGCCCGGGCGATCGTCGCCCGCCGGGCCGACGCGCCGCTGACCCGGACCGCCGAGCTGGCCGGGCTGATCGCCGCGGTGGTGCCGCGCGGCAAGCCGGGCGCCGACCGCAACCGGATCCACCCGGCCACGCGCAGCTTCCAGGCCATCCGCATCCACATCAACCATGAGCTCGACGACCTGCACGCCGGGCTCGATGCCGCGCTGGATTGCCTGGCCCCGGGCGGGCGGCTGGCGGTGATCAGCTTCCATTCGCTGGAAGACCGCATCACCAAGCAGTTCATCAACCGCCACGCCAGGCCGCCGGCGGCCAACCGCCGGATGCCGGTGGCGCCGGAGTTCACCGCCCGGCTGCGCGCCATCGGCGGCGCGATCAAGGCCGGCGAAGGGGAACTCGCCGGCAACCCGCGCGCGCGCTCGGCGGTGCTGCGGGTGGCCGAGAAGCTGCCTGCCGGGGGTGCCGCATGACCCGCAACCTGCTGCTGACCGTGCTGGTGGTGGCCGTCGTCGCCAGCGCCCTGGCGGTGGTCCATGCGCGGCACCAGCACCGCGTGCTGTTCGTCGAGCTCAGCCGGCTGGAGAACGTGCGCGACGAGCTGGACATCGACTTCGGGCGCCTGCAGCTCGAGCAGGCCACTTGGGCGGAGGCCAACCGCATCGACCAGGTCGCCCGCGAGCGGCTGGGGATGAAGTTCCCCGGCGACGGCGAGATCGTGGTGGTGCAGCCATGAGCGCGCGCGGGAACCGCGAAGCTCCCGGCGCCGTCGGCGCGCTGCTGGAGCGGGTGCGCGGGCGCGGCCGCAAGCCCGGCGCGCGCCGCACCATCGGCTACAACGCCACCCACCGGGTGGCGCTGGTCGGCGGGGTGCTCGCGCTGTGCGGCATCGCCCTGGTCGCGCGCGCGTTCCATGTGCAGGTGGTCGACAACGAGTTCTACCTGCGCCAGGGCGATGCGCGGGCGCTGCGCGAGCTGCCGATCGCCACCTCGCGCGGGATGATCACCGACCGCAACGGCGAGCCGCTGGCGGTGTCCACCCCGGTCGAGTCGCTGTGGGCCAACCCGCAGGAGTTGCTGCAGCACACCGATCGCATCGGCGAGCTGGCCGCCGCGCTGTCGGTGCCGGCCGACACCCTGGCCAGCCGCCTGAGCCAGCGCGCCGACAAGGAATTCATGTACCTGCGCCGGCGCATCAACCCGGCCGCCGCGGGGGAGGTGCTGGAACTGGGCATCCCCGGCGTGTACAGCCAGCGCGAGTACCGCCGCTTCTACCCGCAGGGCGAGGCGCTGGCCCACGTGCTGGGCTTCACCAACGTCGACGATCACGGCCAGGAAGGCCTGGAGCTGGCCTTCGAGGACTGGCTCAGCGGCACCCCGGGCGCCAAGCGGGTGATCCGCGACGGCCAGGGCCGGATCATCGAGAACGTCGACCTGCTGCGCGCCCCCGAACCGGGCCGCGACCTGGTGCTGAGCATCGACCGGCGGATCCAGTACCTGGCCTTCCGCGAGCTGCGCCGGGCGATCACCGAGGCCAAGGCTGCGGCCGGCTCGGTGGTGATCCTGGACGTGCACAGTGGCGAGATCCTCGCCATGGCCAACCTGCCCAGCTACAACCCCAACCAGCTGGATGGGCAGAGCGGCGATGCCCGCCGCAACCGCGCGGTGACCGACGTGGTCGAACCGGGTTCGACGATGAAGCCGATCACCGTGGCCGCGGCGATGGAGCACGGCCTGGTCACCCCGGACACCATCGTCGACACCTCGCCGGGGTACATCTCCAACGGCCGCTACACCATCAACGACTTCCGCAACTACGGTGCGCTGACCGCCACCGGCGTGCTGACCAAGAGCTCGAACGTGGGCTCGGCCAAGCTGGCGCGCGAGTTGCCCGACGGCTACTTCCACCAGTTCATCCAGCGCTTCGGCTACGGCCGCAAGCCCGGCAGCGGCTTCCCGGGCGAGGCGTCGGGCCTGCTGGCCGCGCCGGCGCAATGGAGCGGCACCAGCAAGTCCACGATGTCCTACGGCTACGGGCTGTCGGCCACGCCGCTGCAGATCGCCGTCGCCTACGCCGCCATCGCCAACGGTGGCCGGCGGCTCACCCCGACCTTCGTCAAGGGCGGTGCGGGCGAGGGCGAGCAGATCATGGAGCCGGCGCTGTCGGATTCGCTGCTGCACATGATGCAGACCGTCACCGAGACCGGCGGCACCGCCACCGGGGCGGCGATCCTGGGCTACCACGTCGCCGGCAAGACCGGCACCGCGCGCAAGTTCAGCAGCACCGGCGGCTACTCGCGCGACTACGTGGCGCTGTTCGCCGGCGTCGTGCCGGTGGAGAACCCGCGTTTCGCCATGGCGGTGCTGATCGACGAGCCCGACGCCAGCAAGGGCCATGGCTACGGCGGCGGCGCGACCGCGGCCCCGGTGTTCAAGTCGGTGATGGAAGGCGCACTGCGGCTGATGGACGTGCCGCCGGACGACATCGAAACCTGGATCGCCGCCCAGGCGAAGAAGCGCGGCGCCAGCGAACCCACCCCGGTCCTGCCGCTGGCCACCGCCGCGCCCGCCGTCACCGGCGGAGGCCGACCGTGAGCCGTCGCCGCGCCCCGGCCATGCCGCTGGCCCGGCTGCTGCCGGACGTGCCGGGCCTGGACCCCGCGCTGGAGGTCACCGGGCTGGTGATGGACAGCCGCCAGGTCGGCCCGGGCGATTCCTTCGTGGCGATCGCCGGCTTCGGCACCCACGGCCTGGCCTTCGTCGAGCAGGCCCGCCAGGCCGGTGCCGCGGCGGTGCTGTACCAGCCGCCGGCACCCGCCGAATACCCCGCGCCGGCCGATGCGATCGCCGTGCCCGGCCTGCGCGCCCGGCTGGGCGCCATGGCGGACGAATTCCACGGCCGGCCCAGCGCGGCCATGGACGTGGTCGGGGTGACCGGCACCAACGGCAAGACCTCCACCGTGCAGCTGCTGGCCCAGGCCTGGGCGGCGCTGGGGGTGCGCGCGGCGACCCTCGGCACCCTGGGCGTGGGCCTGGACGGGCAGCTGGTGCCCACCGGCTTCACCACCCCGCTGGTGCTGCAGACCCACGAGCTGCTCGGCCAGCTGCGCGACGCCGGCGCCACCGCGGCGGCGATGGAGGTCAGCTCCCACGCCCTGGACCAGGGGCGGGTGGACGGCGTGCACTTCGACGTGGCGGTGTTCACCAACCTCAGCCGCGACCACCTCGACTACCACGGCGACATGCGGGCCTACGGCGCGGCCAAGGCGCGGCTGTTCGCCTGGCCCGGGCTGAAGGCGGCGGTGGTCAACCTGGATGACCCCTTCGGCCGCGAACTGGCCGCGGCGCTGCCGGAGGGCGTGCGCCGGGTCGGCGTGTCCTCGCGCGGGGTTGCCGAAGCCGGACTGTCGGCGGTGGAGCTGCAGTTCGACGATGCCGGCATCGGCTTCGAGCTGGCGACCCCGGTCGAGCAGCACACCGTGCGCTCGCCGCTGCTGGGGCGTTTCAACGTCGACAACCTGCTGGCGGTCGCCGGTGCGCTGCTCGCGCTGGGCGTCGCCCCGCAGGCGATCGCCGCGGCGCTGGGCCGGTTGCAGCCGGTCCACGGCCGCATGACCCGGCTCGGCGGCGCCTCCGCCGATGGCCGGGCACGGCCGCTGGTGGTGGTCGACTACGCCCACACCCCCGATGCCCTGCAGCAGGCACTGGAGGCGGTGCGCGCGCATGCGGCCGGTCGGGTGTCGTGCGTGTTCGGCTGCGGCGGCGAGCGCGACCGCGGCAAGCGTCCGCAGATGGCGGCGATCGCCCGCGACGGCGCCGACATCGTGATCGTCACCGACGACAACCCGCGCGGCGAGGACGGCGACGCGATCGTGGCCGACATCCTTCCCGGCTTCGGCAGCGAACCCGACGGCGAGCGGCTGGTCGTCGAGCGCGATCGCCGCAAGGCCATCGACCGCGCTGTCGCCGGTGCCCGTGCGGGCGACATCGTGCTGGTCGCCGGCAAGGGCCATGAGCCCTACCAGGAAATCGGCGGCGTGCGCCATCCCTTCGATGACGCGCAGGTCGCGCGTGCGGCACTGGAGCGCTGGACATGAAGCCGTTGACGCTCTCCGAGGTCGCCCGCCTGACCGGCGGCACCCTGCGCGGGGCCGACGCGACCGTCGACACCCTGGCCACCGATACCCGCGCATTGCCGGAGGCCGGAAAGGTGCTGTTCGTCGCCCTGCGCGGGGAGAGCTTCGATGCCCACGAGCACCTCGACGGCAGCATCGCCGATCGCGCCGCCGGCCTGCTGGTCTCGCGGCCGGTCAACGCCGGCCTGCCGGAGGTCCGCGTCGCCGACACCCGGCTGGCACTGGCGCAGCTGGCCGCCGGGGTGCAGCGCGGGCGCGATACCCGGGTGGTGGCGATCACCGGCAGCAACGGCAAGACCAGCGTCAAGTCGCTGCTGCTGCCGGTACTGGCCGGGGCCTTCGCCGAGGTCTACGGCAACCCGGGCAACTTCAACAACGAGATCGGCCTGCCGCTGGCGGTACTCGGCGCGCCCGAGGACGCCGAAGTGGCGGTCTACGAGATGGGCGCCGGCAAGCCGGGCGACATCGCCTACCTGGCGCGCATCGCGCCCCCGCATGCGGCGCTGGTGAACAACATCGCCCCGGCGCACGTGGAGCGCATGGGCAGCCTGCTGGCGATCGCCGACACCAAGGCCGCGGTCTACGACGCCCTGCCGCGCGACGGCGTGGCGGTGATCAATGCCGACGACGCCTTCGCCCCGTTCTTTGCCGAGCGCGCCCACGGCCGCCGGCTGGTCCGCTTCGGGCTGGAGGCCAGCGCCGACATCACCGCGCGTGATGTGCGCGCCACCGCCGACGGCTCGCGGTTCGTGCTGGTCACCCCCTCTGGCGAGGCGCCGGTCGCGCTGTCGCTGCGTGGACGCCACAACGTGCGCAACGCCCTGGCCGCCGCCGCGCTGGCCTTCGGGATGGGTGTGCCGGCCGCCACCCTCGCCCGCGGGCTGGCGGCCGCGCGCCCGGTCGAGGGCCGCCTGGCCGCCCACCCGCTGGCCGGCGGCGCACTGCTGATCGACGACAGCTACAACGCCAACCCCGGCTCGCTGGCCGCGGCCATCGACACCCTGGCCGAAGGCCCGGGCGAGGGCTGGCTGGTGCTGGGCGACATGCGCGAGTTGGGTGCCGACGCCGAGGCGATGCATGCCGAGGCCGGACGCCGGGCGAAGGCGGCGGGCATCACCCGGCTGTTTGCGCTGGGCGGACTGGCGGCCGCCGCGGCGCGGGCGTTCGGCGAGGGCGGGGTGGTGCTCGGGCGCCATGACGAGGTGGCGGAGGCGGTGCGTCGCGCGTTGGCGACGTCCATGGGTTCCCGCGTTCGCGGGAACGACGGAGCAACGAGCGGGAGCGACGGAGCAACGAGCGGGAATGACGGTGCGAACGACGGTGAACAGAAGGAAATCAGGGTGCTGGTGAAGGGTTCGCGCGGCAGCGCGATGGACAGGGTGGTGCGTGCGCTGCTGGCGGGCGGAACGGGGCCGGGTGGCCACGCACGGGAGGGCGCCGACCATGCTGCTTGAACTGGCGCGCTGGCTGGAACAGCTCGAGAGCGTGTTCGGGCTGTTCGGCTATCTCACCTTCCGCGGCATCCTGGCGGCGCTGACCTCGCTCGCGCTGTCGCTGTGGTGGGGCCCGGCGGTGATCCGCCGGCTGGCGCAGTTCAAGGGCCAGCCGATCCGCACCGACGGTCCGGAGAGCCACTTCTCCAAGGCCGGTACCCCGACCATGGGCGGCGGGCTGATCCTGCTCACCGTGCTGGCCGCGGTGCTGCTGTGGGGCGACCTGCGCAACAAGTACGTATGGCTGGTACTGGCGGTGATGGCGGCCTTCGGCGCGATCGGCTGGTACGACGACTGGATCAAGATCGCCAAGCGCGATCCGAACGGGCTGAAGTCGCGCTGGAAGTACCTGCTGCAGTCGGTCTTCGGCCTGGCTGCCGGGCTGTTCCTGTACTTCACCGCCGATACCGCGGCGCTGACCACCTTCTACGTGCCGCTGTTCAAGGACCTGGCGCTGCCGATCGGCGCCGGGATCATCGTGGTCGCGTACTTCTGGATCGTCGGCTTCTCCAACGCGGTCAACCTGACCGACGGGCTGGACGGGCTGGCGATCATGCCCACGGTGCTGGTCGCCTGCGCACTGGGGGTGTTCGCCTACGCCTCCGGGCACGCCAACTTCGCCGACTACCTGCAGATCCCGCGGGTGCCGGGGGCCGGCGAGCTGGTGATCATCTGCGCGGCGATCGCCGGGGCCGGGCTGGGCTTCCTGTGGTTCAACACCTATCCGGCGATGGTGTTCATGGGCGATGTCGGCGCGCTGGCGCTGGGCGCGGTGCTGGGCACCATCGCGGTGATCGCCCGCCAGGAGCTGGTGCTGGTGATCATGGGCGGCGTGTTCGTCATCGAGACCCTGTCGGTGATGATCCAGGTCGCCTCGTTCAAGCTGACCGGCAAGCGCGTCTTCCGGATGGCGCCGATCCACCACCACTTCGAGCTCAAGGGCTGGCCGGAGCCGCGCGTGATCGTGCGCTTCTGGATCATCTCGGTGGTGCTGGTGCTGGTCGGCCTGGCCACGTTGAAGGTGCGCTGATGAACGAATCCGCGCGCCAGGCCACCCGCATCGACGCCATCGGCGGCCGCTTCGACGGCTGGCTGCTGGCCATCGCCTGCGCGCTGGGCTGCGTGGGCGTGGTGATGGTCGGCTCGGCTTCGATCGCGATCGCGGTCGACTACGGCGTCGGTCCCTTCCACTACCTGGTGCGCCACGGCATGTTCCTGGCGCTGGGCACGGCGCTGGCGGTGTGGGTCATGCGCACCGAGCTCAAGACCATCGAGCACCACGGCCAGTGGCTGCTGCTGGGCTGTTTCGCGCTGCTGATCGCGGTGTTCGTCCCCGGCCTGGGCAGCGAGGTCAACGGCGCCCGGCGCTGGGTCAACCTGGGGGTGTCGGGCTTCCAGGCGGTCGAGGCGGTCAAGCTGCTGCTGATCGTCTGGCTGGCCAGCTACCTCAAGCGCTACAGCGACGAGGTCACCGCGACCTGGAAGGCGATGCTCAAGCCGATCGGCGCGGTGCTGGTGATGGTCGCGCTGCTGCTGGCCCAGCCGGACTTCGGCTCGGCCTCGCTGCTGCTGGCGATCACCGGCGGGATGCTGGTGCTGGGCGGGGTCAACATGCCGCGGATGTTCGGCCCGATGCTGTTGCTGCTGCCGGTGCTGGCGGTGATCGCGATCGCCGAGCCCTACCGCATGCGCCGGCTGACCTCGTTCCTGGACCCCTGGGCCGATCCGTTCAACGCCGGCTACCAGCTGACCAACGCGCTGATGGCGGTCGGCCGCGGAGAGTGGTTCGGGGTCGGCCTGGGCGGCTCGGTGCAGAAACTGTCCTACCTGCCCGAGGCGCATACCGACTTCATCCTGGCGGTGATCGCCGAGGAGTTCGGCTTCTTCGGGGTGTGCGTGGTGATCGCCCTGTTCGCCGGGCTGGTCGGCCGTGCCCTGTGGCTGGGCCTGCAGTGCGTGCGCATGCGCCGCCACTTCGCCGGCTACTGCGCCTTCGGCATCGCGCTGTGGGTGGGGCTGCAGAGCTTCGTTTCGATCGGCGTCAACCTCGGGCTGCTGCCGACCAAGGGCCTGACCCTGCCGCTGATCTCCTCGGGCGGCTCCTCGGCGCTGATGACCTGCATGGCGATGGGCTTGCTGCTGCGGGTGAGCTACGAGCTCGACCGCGCCCGGCGCCAGGTCGCGCTGCTGCGCGGCGAGACGCCGCCGGTCGCGGCCAGTGCCCCGGCGACGGCGGACACGCCCGCCGCGCCGGCCCCGCTCCGCGGGCGCAAGCGCCGCGACGGGAACCCCGTGGCGGAGCCGGCGCTGGACATGCCGGCACCGGTCGCCAGCCGCGGCACCAGCCGCCTGCGCCAGCGGGTCGAGCCGACCCTGGGAGGCCTGGCATGAGTGGCGTGGCGGGCGGGCGTCCGGTGATGATCCTGGCCGGCGGCACCGGCGGGCACATCTTCCCCGGACTGGCGGTGGCCGACGCGCTGCGCGCGCGCGGCGTGCCGGTGCGCTGGCTGGGCGCGGCCGGGCGCATGGAAACCCGGCTGGTGCCGCAGCACGGCATCGCCATCGATACCCTCGAGGTGGCCGGCCTGCGCGGCCGCGGACTGGCCGCCACCCTGGCCGCGCCGTTCCGCCTGCTGGGCGCGCTGCGCGCGGCCGGCAAGCTGCTGGCCACCCACCAGCCGCGGGCGGTGGTGTCCTTCGGTGGCTTCGCCGCTGGCCCGGGCGGACTGGCCGCGAAGCTGGCCGGCATCCCGCTGGTGGTGCACGAACAGAACCGCGCCGCCGGGCTGACCAACCGGGTGCTGGCGCGCTGGGCCGGGCGGGTGCTGACCGGCTTCCCGGACACCTTCGACAACGAGCAGGTGGTGGGCAACCCGGTGCGCGCGGCGATCGCGGCGGTGCCGGCGCCGGAGCAGCGCTTCGAGGGTCGCCAGGGCCCGCTGCGGCTGCTGGTGCTGGGTGGCAGCCAGGGCGCCCGCGCGCTCAACCGCGCGCTGCCGTCGGCGCTGGCGGTGCTGCGCGGGCGCATCGGCGGCTGCGAGGTGCGCCACCAGTGCGGGGAGCAGCAGATCGAGGATGCGCGCGAGGCCTACCGCAATGCGGGGTTCGCGCCGGGAGAGGGGGTGGCGTCCATGGGTTCCCGCGTACGCGGGAACGACGGGGCCGATGAGGGTTCCCGCGTACGCGGGGACGACGACTTCCAGGTTTCGCTGGAGCCGTTCATCGCCGACATGGCGCAGGCCTATGCCTGGGCCGACCTGGTGGTCTGCCGCGCCGGTGCGCTGACCCTGGCCGAGCTGTGCGCGGCCGGCGTCGGCTCGCTGCTGGTGCCGTTCCCGGCCGCGGTCGACGACCACCAGACCCGCAATGCCGAGTACCTGGTCGATCGCGGCGCCGCCCAGCTGCTGCCGGAGGGCGAGGCGCCGCTGGAGTTCGCCCGCCGGCTCTCGGCCACGCTGGAAATCCTCGCCGAGCGAGCCGACCTGCTGCCGATGGCACAGGCCGCCCGCGCGCTGGCCCGTCCCGACGCCGCCGACGCGGTGGCCTCGGCCGTCCTCGAAATGGAATCCAAGGCATGAGCAGTACCCTGCGCCGCCGCATGCAGGACCGGGGCGACCTCGCCCACGCCGCCGAGCGCGTGCACTTCATCGGCATCGGCGGCACCGGCATGAGCGGCATCGCCGAGGTCATGGGCACCCTGGGCTACGCGGTGTCGGGTTCGGACCGCGCCGACAACGCGGTCACCCGCCGGCTGCAGGGCCTGGGCATCACCGTGCACCAGGGCCACGAGGCCGGGAACGTGGTCGGCACCGACTGCGTGGTGGTCTCCAGCGCGATCCGCGCCGACAACCCGGAACTGGTCGAGGCCCGCGCGCGGCAGATCCCGGTGGTGCCGCGGGCGGAGATGCTGGCCGAGCTGATGCGCTTCAAGCGCGGCATCGCCATCGCCGGCACCCACGGCAAGACCACCACCACCTCGCTGACCGCCAGCGTGCTGGCCGAGGGCGGGCTGGACCCGACCTTCGTGATCGGCGGCCAGCTGCTGGCGGCCGGCGCCAACGCCAGGCTCGGCGGTGGCGACTGGCTGGTGGCCGAGGCCGACGAGAGCGACGGCAGCTTCCTGCGGCTGAACCCGCAGATGGCAGTGGTCACCAACATCGACGCCGACCACCTGGAGAACTACGAAGGCGACTTCGCCAAGGTCAAGGCGGCGTTCCTGGAGTTCATGCACCGGCTGCCGTTCTACGGCGTGGCGATCCTGTGCATCGACGATCCGGAAGTCGCCGAACTGGCCGCGGCGACCCCGCGCCACGTGATGAGCTACGGCGTCTCGCCGGAGGCCGAGGTGCGCGCCGAGGACGTGCAGCAGCACGGCGGGCGCATGCGCTTCAGCCTGGTGCTGCCCGACGGCGCCCGCTGCCCGATCATGCTGGCGCTGCCGGGCCGGCACAACGTGCTCAACGCCCTGGCCGCGGCCGCGGTCGGCTGGCAGCTGGGCATCGAGCCGCAGGCCATTGCCCGTGCGCTGGAGGCCTTCGCCGGCATCGGCCGCCGCTTCAACCTGCTGGCCCAGGCCCCGCTGCCGGGCGGCGGGCTGGTCACCGTGGTCGACGACTACGGCCACCACCCCAAGGAGCTGGCGGCGACCTTCGAGGCCGCCCGCGGCGGCTGGCCGGACCGGCGCATCGTGGTCGCCTTCCAGCCGCACCGCTACAGCCGCACCCGCGATCTGTTCGACGACTTCGCCGCGGTGCTGTCGGAGATCGACGCGCTGGTGCTGACCGAGGTCTACGCCGCCGGCGAGGCGCCGATCGCCGGTGCCGACGAGCGCGCGCTGGCGCGCGCGATCCGTGCCCGCGGGCGCATCGATCCGGTGGTGGTCGGCCCGGCGCAGGAACTGCCCGAAGTCCTGGCCGACGTGCTGCGCGACGGCGACCTGCTGCTGATGATGGGCGCCGGCGACATCGGCCAGGTGGCCCAGCAGGTCGCCCGCGAGGGCCTCCGCGGCCGCCAGGAGGACCCGCGATGACCGCGCCCGTGCTCGCCCCGGCCCGCTTCGCCGACCCGGCGGTGTTCGGCCGCGTCGCGGTGCTGATGGGCGGCACCAGCGCCGAGCGCGAGGTGTCGCTGGACTCCGGCCGCAACGTGCTCGAAGCGCTGTGCTCGCGCGGCGTCGACGCCTTCGCCGTCGATGGCATCCCGGCCCTGGTCGAGGCGATCGGCGAAGGCCGGGTGGACCGGGTGTTCAACATCCTCCACGGCAACCGCGGGGGCGGCGAGGACGGCGTGCTGCAGGGGCTGTGCGAGGCGCTGGGCGTGCCCTACACCGGCTCGGGCGTGCTCGGCAGCGCGCTGAGCATGGACAAGATCCGCACCAAGCAGGTGTGGCTGGCCGAGGGCCTGCCGACCCCGCGCTACGTGCGCCTGGAGAAGGGCGCCGACGTGCGCGCCGCGGCCCGCGCGCTGGGCCTGCCGGTGATCGTCAAGCCGTCTTCGGAAGGCTCCAGCGTGGGCGTGTCGCGGGTGCTCGACGAGTCCGGCCTGGAGGCCGCGGTCGAACTCGCCGCGCGCTACCCCGGCGAGATGCTCATGGAGCAGATGATCAACGGCGATGAGCTCACCGTCGGCATCCTGTTCGACGGCCACGCCCATGCTGCGCTGCCCTCGATCCACATCGTCCCGGCCGGGGAGTGGTACGACTACCACGCCAAGTACCAGGCCGAGGACACCCGCTACCTGTGCCCCGGGCTGGAGGGCGCGGCCGAGGACGAGATCCGCCGCCTGGCCAGCGCCGCCTTCGTGGCCGCCGGCTGCCACGGCTGGGGCCGGGTCGACTTCATGCGCGACCGCGCCAGCGGCGCGCTGTACCTGCTGGAGGTCAACACCGCCCCGGGCATGACCAGCCACTCGCTGGTGCCCAAGGCCGCCGCGCAGCTGGGGGTCGACTACCCGACGCTGTGCTGGCGCGTGCTCGAGGCGACGGTCGGGGAGGGCGCGCGGCAGTGAATGCGATCGCCCGCCTGGTGGTCTGGGTCCTCGCGGTGGCGCTGGTCGCGCTGCCGGTGGTGGCCGTGCTCAAGGGCTGGATCGGCGCCGAGCGCTGGCCGCTGACCACCCTGCGCGCGACCGGCCAGTTCGAGCGCGTCGACGACGCCCGCCTGCGCGAGACGCTGCTGCCCTACGCCCGCCAGGGCTTCTTCGCGGTCGACCTGGACGGCGCCCGCGGCGCGGTCGCCGCGTTGCCCTGGGTCGAGCGCGCCGAGGTCCGCAAGCGCTGGCCGGACGTGCTCGAGGTCAGCCTGGTCGAACACGTGCCGTTCGCCCGCTGGGGCGAGGACCGGCTGCTGTCGGTGCAGGGCACGCTGTTCGACGCCGCCGGCGCCGAGGTCCCGGCCACGCTGCCGCTGCTGCACGGCCCGGACGGCCGGACCGGCGAGGTGGTCGAACTGTTCAACCAGGCCCACGGGCTGTTCCGGCAGCAGGGCCTGGACGTGCGCGCGCTCGACCTGGACGCGCGCGGCAGCTGGACCCTGGCGCTCGACAACGGCACCCGGGTAGTGGTCGGCCGCAGCCAGGCCCGCAGCCGGCTGGCGCGCTTCGCCCGGTTGCTGCCGCGCCTGCTGCCCCAGCCCGGCCAGCAACTGGAGCAGGCCGACCTCCGCTACACCAACGGTTTCGCACTGCGCTGGGCGGAAGTCCCGGCGCAACCACAGGAAGCATCATGAATCGCAAGGGTGACAAGTCGCTCATCGTCGGCCTCGACATCGGCACCTCCAAGGTGGTGGCGCTGGTGGGCGAGTACGTACCCGGCGCCGGGGCGGACAATCCGATCGAGGTAATCGGCATCGGCAGCCACGAATCGCGCGGGTTGCGCCGCGGGGTGGTGGTCGACATCGACTCCACCGTGCAGTCGATCCAGCGGGCGATCGAGGAAGCCGAGCTGATGGCCGGCTGCGAAATCAACTCGGTCTACGCCTCGATCTCCGGCAGCCACATCCAGTGCCGCAACTCCCAGGGCGTGACCCCGATCCGCGACGGCGAGGTCACCCACGGCGACCTGGAGCGGGTGCTCGACGCGGCCAAGGCGGTCGCGGTCCCGGCCGACCAGAAGATCCTCCACGCGATCCCGCGCGACTACGTGCTCGACGACTCCCAGGAAGGCATCCGCAACCCGGTCGGCATGAGCGGGGTGCGGCTGGAAGTCCACGCCCACCTGGTGATCTGCGCCCAGTCGGCGGCGACCAACATCACCAAGTGCGTGGAGCGCTGCGCGCTGCAGGTCGACGACCTGGTGCTGGGCGTGCTGGCCTCGGCCAACGCGGTGCTGACTGACGACGAACGCGAACTGGGCGTGGCGCTGGTCGACATCGGCGCCGGCACCACCGACATCGCGGTCTACGTGCACGGCGCGATCGCCCATTCGGCCAGCCTGGGCATCGCCGGCGACAAGGTCACCGAGGACATCGCGCACATGCTGCGCACCCCGACCCCGGAGGCCGAGCAGATCAAGGTGCGCTACGCCTGCGCCCTGGCGCAGATGGCCACCGCCGAGGAATCCATCCAGGTGCCCTCGGTCGGCAACCGCCCCCCGCGGCGGATGCCGCGCGCCTCGCTCGCCCAGGCGGTGCAGGCGCGCTACGAGGAGATCTTCGAGATGGTCCAGGCCGAGCTGCGGCGCAGCGGCTTCGAGCAGCACGTACGTGCCGGCATGGTCCTGACCGGAGGCGCGGCCAAGATGGAAGGCGTGATCGAACTGGCCGAAGAGATGCTCAACATGCCGGTGCGGCTGGGCATCCCGCAACACGTCACCGGCCTGGGCGAAGTGGTCGGCAACCCGGTGCACGCCACCGGCGTGGGCCTGCTGCTGATGGGGAGCCAGATCGAGAACCCCCGAAGACCGGTGCTGTCGGCCGGGCGCGCGGGCACGTTCCTGAACCGGCTCAAGGACTGGTACCGCGGCGCGTTCTGATTTCCCGCTTCAACACTTCCACCTGAATTCAAACACCCAAGACCCCCACAAGAGAGGACACGGACATGGCGAACTTCGAACTGGTCGAGAACATGGCGCCCAATGCGGTGATCAAGGTCATCGGCGTCGGCGGCGGCGGCGGCAACGCGGTCGCCCACATGGTCAGCAACAACGTCGATGGCGTGGAGTTCATCACCGCCAACACCGACTCCCAAGCGATCAAGAACTGCGGCGCCAAGCTGCAGTTGCAGCTGGGCGACAACGTCACCAAGGGCCTGGGCGCCGGCGCCAACCCCGAAGTCGGCCGCCAGGCCGCGCTGGAGGACCGCGAGCGCCTGATGGACGCGATGGAAGGCGCCGACATGGTGTTCATCACCGCCGGCATGGGCGGCGGCACCGGCACCGGCGCCGCCCCGGTGGTCGCCCAGCTGGCCAAGGAGATGGGCATCCTGACGGTGGCCGTGGTCACCAAGCCGTTCCCGTTCGAGGGCCGCCGCCGGATGCAGGTCGCGCTCAAGGGCATCGAGGAACTCAGCCACCACTGCGACTCGCTGATCACCATCCCCAACGAGAAGCTGATCACCGTGCTGGGCCGCAACGCGACCATGATCCAGGCCTTCCGCGCCGCCAACGACGTCCTGCTGGGCGCCGTCCAGGGCATCGCCGACCTGATCGTCCGCCCCGGCCTGATCAACGTCGACTTCGCCGACGTGCGCACCGTGATGAGCGAGATGGGCCTGGCGATGATGGGCACCGGCGCCGCCCGCGGCGACGACCGCGCCCAGGCCGCCGCCGAGTCCGCGGTGCAGAACCCGCTGCTGGACGACATCAACCTGTCGGGCGCCAACGGCATCCTGGTCAACATCACCGCCGGCCCGGACTTCACCATGGCCGAGTTCGACGAGGTCGGCCGCACCATCGATGCCTTCGCCAGCGAGGACGCCACCGTGGTCATCGGCACCGTGCTCGACCCGGACATGCAGGACGAGGTCAAGGTCACCGTGGTCGCCACCGGCCTGAACCGCGGCGTGGCCCGCAACGGCCGCGAGAACGAAGTGCGCGCCCCGATCAAGCTGGTCCGCAACGGCACCACCGGCCAGGCCGAGATGGTCGAGGACGAGGCCCAGGCCCCGACCCGCGCCCCCAGCTTCGTCAGCAACCTGCGCGCCAGCAGCCCGGCCCCGGCCGCCGAACCCGCCGTCGCCGCCGCCGACTTCGGCAACGACAACTACCTGGACATCCCGGCGTTCCTGCGCCGCCAGGCCGACTGAAGAGCGAGGAACGAGGGGGAGCGAGGAGTGAGTGAAGAGGAGTGAGGAGTGAGTAGGAGCGGGGCTTGCTCCTCCGCTGGCCGTCGCTGCTCCGTCGTTCCCGCGGACCGGCCGTCGTTCCCGCGGACGCGGGAACCCATGGACGTCCCTGGATCCCCGCGTACGCGGGGATGACGCCGCTGAAATACGGCTCCTCGCTTTCGTGGCGCTGCCGGATGCCGGCATAAGCCGGCAACGCGCCCTCACTCGTTTCTCACTCCTCTTTACTCGTTCCTGGCTCTCCCCCGTTTCATCCGGGTTTCAGCCGCCCCCGTGTTAATCTTCCGCCGCTTTCAACCACCCCCCTACACTGCCCCCATGCTCCGCCAGCGCACCCTGAAGAACGTCATCCGCGCCACGGGCGTGGGGCTGCACAGCGGGAACAAGGTCTTCCTGACCCTGCGCCCGGCCCCGGTGGACACCGGCATCCTGTTCCGCCGCATCGACCTGGACCCGGTGGTCGAGGTGCCCGGCCGTGCCGACCTGGTCACCGAGACCACCCTGTGCACCGGCCTGAGCTGCGGGGACGCCAAGGTCCAGACCGTCGAGCACCTGATGTCGGCCCTGCACGGGCTGGGCATCGACAACGCCTTCGTCGAACTGTCCGCCCCCGAGGTCCCGATCATGGACGGCTCGGCGGGTCCGTTCGTGTTCCTGCTGCAGTCGGCCGGCATCGTCGAGCAGGACGCCCCCAAGCGCTTCATCCGCATCAAGCACGAGGTCGAGGTGACCGAAGGCGACAAGGTCGCCCGCTTCAAGCCGTTCGACGGCTTCAAGGTCGCCTTCACCGTGGTTTTCGACCACCCGGCGATCCCGGACAGCCAGTCCAGCGTGGAGATCGACTTCTCCAGCGCCAACTACGTCAAGGAAGTCAGCCGCGCCCGCACCTTCGGCTTCATGCGCGACCTGGAGTACATGCGCGAGCGCAACCTCGGCCTGGGCGGCTCGATGGACAACGCCATCGTCCTGGACGAGTTCCGCGTCCTCAACGAGGACGGCCTGCGCTACGCCGACGAGTTCGTCCGCCACAAGATCCTCGACGCCGTCGGCGACCTGTACCTGGCCGGCCATCCGATCATCGGCGCCTACGAGGGCTTCAAGTCGGGCCACGCGCTCAACAACAAGCTGGTGCGCGCGCTGCTGGCCGAGCAGTCCGCCTGGGAGGTGGTCACCTTCGAGGACGAGACCGCCGGGGCGGCGGCACCGATCGGCTTCCTCAAGCCGGCGTAACGCTCCGTCATCCCCGCGCACGCGGGGATCCATGGACGTTGGGGTTTTCCGGGTGGGCGCGTAGTCCTTCGGAGCCTTCGCGGGGGAGCCGGCTGCCGTGGGGGACAGGCCGCCCTCCTGACGGGCCTTCGGCCCTTTTTGAAGTCGGGCGGCCCGTCCCCAAGACGGCCGGCTCCGACAGTTGACGATGGCTTCGGAGGCACGCCTTCCTGAAAGTACACCGCTACCGATGGATCCCCGCGTGCGCGGGGATGACGGTGGAGGAGGTGTTTGTGTGTGGTGATCTCCACCCACGTAACCCGGTCAGACCGCAGGCCGCGCCCGGGACCCCGACCTGTCACCAGGCCCGCACCACCCGCACACGGTGCCGTCCCCGAAGCCCACACCAAGCCCCCGCAGGAGCAGCGTCGTGGTGGGAGACGGCTGCTGCGAGGGGGGTGCAGAGAGCAGGCCATGGGTGAAGCCGCGCGCCCGGCTGAACGCCCGGCGCGCTGCGCCGGGCCGGACCGCGGAGCGGGCCTGCGCCGCGACTTAAAGGCATGGATGCCGTCAGGAGCGCGGAGCACCCCCCTCGCAGCAGCCGGCTCCCCCCGCGACCTCTCCGAAGCCTATCCCTCCCCCCTCAGGCGCAACCTTCCACGTAAAGCACATGCGGCAGCAGCCCGACGCGCCACTCGGTGACGGTGTCGGCGGCGTCGGTTTCGAAGATCAGCACGCCCTCTCCGCCGCCGGGTTGATCGATCCGCAGGTACTCGCCGCCTTCGACGTACTTGTGCGCGCTGCGCTCGATGCCGGGGCCGTACAGCTGTTCGAGCGCCGCCTCGTCCATGCCGACCTGTCCGCCACCGGGGGCGGTCATGGTCTGGTTGGCCACCGAGTAGCGCACGAAGCGGCCGTCGCCGAACATCAGCGCGAAGTAGGCGATGTCCGGCTGGCCGACCGGGTTGAGGTGGTAGCACGCCTCGCCCTCGTCGCCGGGGCCGCCGTTGAGCTCGCCGGGCCAGGCGGCGCGGACTTCCGCGGCGCTCATGCCGAAGCGGGCCGGGCCGACGCCGTCGTAGCGGGCCTCGTCGATGTCGTCGGAGATGCCATCGCCCGGGACATCGCGGCCTCCGCCGGGGTCCCCGGCGGCCGGTGTGGGCCGCGTGTCGGCGGGAGGTTCGCCGCCGCAGGCGGCGAGTGCGAGCGACAGCAGGGCTGCCAGGGAAAGCGTGGCGTTCATGCGGGCGACTCCGTTGCGGAACGCCCGCAGGCTAGCGGCCGGTGGTGAAGCGGACGCGAACCGGTCGGCTCAGGACGCGGTGAAGTTCCTGTGCAATCCGGCCCAGCAGGCCTGGTAGCCGCGCTGGCGGTGGGCGGCTTCCAGCGCCTGTTCGGTCGGGCGGATCACCGCCCGCGACTCGAACATGAAGGCCATGGTGTCGGTCACCACGTCGGGCCTGGACAGGTCCGCGGCGGAGGCCTTGTCGAAGGTCGCCGCGTCCGGCCCGTGGCCGGTCATGCAGTTGTGCAGGCTGGCGCCGCCGGGCACGAAGCCCTCGGCCTTGGCGTCGTAGGCGCCGTGCACCAGGCCCATGAACTCGCTGGCGATGTTGCGGTGGAACCACGGCGGGCGGAAGGTGTCCTGCGCCACCAGCCAGCGCGGCGGGAAGATCGCGAAGTCGATGTTGCTGGTGCCCGGGGTGTCGCTGGCCGAGTGCAGCACCAGGAAGATCGACGGGTCCGGGTGGTCGTAGCTGATCGAGCCGATGGCGTTGAAGCGGCGCAGGTCGTACTTGTAGGGCGCGTAGTTGCCGTGCCAGCCGACCACGTCCAGCGGACTGTGGCCGAGGTCGGCGCGCCACAGGTGGCCCTGGAACTTGGCGACCAGCTCGTAGTCGCCCTCCGCGTCCTCGTAGCGTGCTTCCGGTGTCAGGAAGTCGCGCGGGTTGGCCAGCCCGTTGCTGCCGATCGGCCCCAGGTCCGGCAGTTTGAGCAATGCGCCGAAGTTCTCGCAGACATAGCCACGCGCGGCGCCGTCCGGCAGTTCAACCCGGAAGCGCACCCCGCGCGGAATCACCGCGATCTCCTGCGGCTCGACCTCCAGCACGCCCAGCTCGGTGGCGATGCGCAGCCGGCCGTACTGCGGGACGACCAGCAGCTCGCCATCGGCGTCGTAGAAGAAGCGCCCTTCCATCGACCGGTTGGCCGCGTACAGGTGCACGCCCATGCCGGTCATTGCCGCCGGCCCGCCGTTGCCGGCCATGGTGAACAGCCCATCGAGGAAATCGGTGGACGCGTCGTCGGCCGGCATCGGCAGCGGGTCCCAGCGCAGCTGGTCCGGGGTCACCGGCCCGTCGCCGAAGTCGTTGTGGAAGCGGCCGTTGCCGGGCAGCGGCTGGAACGGGCCGTGCATCGCCGCGGGACGGATGCGGTACAGCCAGCTGCGCCGGTTGCTGCCGCGCGGCGCGGTGAAGGCGGTGCCGGTCAGCTGCTCGGCATACAGGCCGTGGGCGACCTTCTGCGGCGAGTTGCGGCCGATGGGCAGCGTGCCCTCGATCGCCTCGGTGGCGAACTCGTTGCCGAAACCGGACATGTAGCCGCGCTGCTGCATAGGGGTCACCTTGTCGTCGCGTTTACCCTCTCCCGCAAGCGGGAGAGGATTGGGTGAGGGTTGCTGCCTACAGCACCCCGCGCTTCATCTGGTCGCGCTCGATCGACTCGAACAGCGCCTGGAAGTTGCCCTCGCCGAAGCCCTCGTTGCCCTTGCGCTGGATGATCTCGAAGAAGATCGGGCCGAAGGCGTTTTGGCCGAAGATCTGCAGCAGCAGGCGCGATTTGGTTTCCATGTCGGCGTCGATCAGGATCCTGTTCTTGCGCAGGCGCTCGACGTCCTCGCCGTGGGCGGGGATGCGCTGGTCGATCACATCGAAGTACGTATCCGGGGTGTCGAGGAACTCCACGCCGGCCTCGCGCATCTTCTCGATCGACTCGTAGATGTCGTCGGTGAACAGCGCGATGTGCTGGATGCCCTCGCCCTTGTAGTCGCGCAGGTACTCGTTGATCTGGCTCTTCTCGTCGCTGGACTCGTTGAGCGGGATGCGCACCACGCCGTCCGGCGCGGTCATCGCCTTCGACAGCAGCCCGGTCTTGCTGCCCTTGATGTCGAAGTAGCGGATCTCGCGGAAGTTGAACAGCTTCTCGTAGTAGTCCGACCACTTGCCCATGTTGCCCAGGAACAGGTTGTGGGTCAGGTGGTCGATGAAGGTCAGCCCGAAGCCGCGCGGGTTCTGGTCCACGCCGGGCAGCGGCTCGTAGTCGGCGTAGACGTTGCCGGCCGAGTCGTCGACCAGGTACAGCATGCAGTCGCCGATGCCCTTGATCGCCGGGAAGGACACCGCGCCGGTCTCGACCTTGTGGTCGGCCTTCTCGCCGCCGTTGGCCAGCACGTGTTCGAGCACCTGGGCGGGATCCTTCTTGAAGCGGATCGCGAAGCCACAGGCCGACGGGCCGTGCCCGGCGGCGAAGTCGGCGGCGAAGGAGCCCGGCTCCTCGTTGAGCAGGAAGTTGATCGTGCCCTGGCGGAACAGGGTGATCGCGCGCTGGCGGTGCCTTGCCACCGCGGTGAAGCCGAGCTGCTCGAGGTAGGTGCGCATGCGCGCGCCCTCGCCAGCCGGCGCGGCGAACTCGACGAATTCGAACCCGTTGATTCCCATCGGGTTCTCGAAAGTGGTGACTTCCATGCCGAGGTTGGGCTGGGCGCTCATGGCGTACTCCTGGTGTTCGTGCAGGCACCGTGCGGACGACGCGCGGCTTGCGTGGGGTGGATGAGGATTTATAGTTTCACTTGAAACCATATGCAAGGGGGCCGCATGGCCGTTGCCGACCGTTCCGCCCCGCACGGGGCCGACCAGCGCGGGGCCGACCAGCACGGGCCCGGCCAGCGCGGGTCCACGCTGGAGCTGGAGAACTTCCTGCCCTACCGCCTGTCGGTGCTGTCCAATCGGCTGAGCAGCGCGATCGCGCGGATCTACGCCGACCGCTTGGACCTGGGGATCACCGAATGGCGGGTGATGGCGGTGCTGGGCCTGTCGCCCGGTCTGTCGGCCGGCGAGCTGGCCCAGCGCACGGCGATGGACAAGGTCGCGGTGAGCCGCGCCGTCGCCCGGCTGGTGGAAGCCGGCCGGCTCGAGCGCGAGGTGGACGCCGGGGACCGGCGGCGCGCCGTGCTGCACCTGAGCCCGGCGGGCCAGGCGATCTATGCCGAGGTCGCGCCGCTGGCGCTGGAGTTCGAGCGGCGCCTGTTCGGCCACCTGGAGCCACGCGAGCGCGAGGCCCTGTTCGCCCTGCTCGACCGGCTGGACGCCGTGGACATCGAGGTCCGGGAGCCGGCCCCCGCCGCCCGCCGGGAGTGACGCCCACGCCCGCGTGGCGCCGCATCGCAGGCGTGCCGTTCGGAAACGCAAGCGGCGGCCCGCAGGCCGCCGCTCCTTGCCGCATCGCGGACGCTCAGCGTGTCTCGTGCTTGACGTCCATCCCCGCGGCCTGCGACTCCGCCAGCTCGGCCGTTCCGGCCAGCTCGTCCTCGTCGCGCAGGGTATCCAGGTGCATCAGCTTCTTCACCAGCGGGGCGATCACCATCATCACCACGCCCACGCCCACCGCCAGCCAGCCGACGTTGGAGTAGACCTCCAGCACCTTCTCCGGACCCGCGCCCTCGCCGCCGGTCGCGGCCGAGATCAGGCCGGCGGCGAAGTTGCCGGTGGCCGAGGCGAAGAACCAGGTGCCCATGATCAGGCTGGCCATGTGCGCCGGCGTCAGCCGGTTCATCGCCGACAGGCCCACCGGCGACAGGCACAGCTCGCCCATGGTGTGGATCAGGTAGAGCAGGAAGATGAAGATCACCGGCGTGGCGCCCGCGACGGACGCGTGGGCCCCGGCCACCAGGGCCAGGAAGCCGGCACCCACCAGCACCACGCCGATGGCGAACTTCGCCGGGGTGGAGGGCTCCAGGCCGCGCTTGGCCAACGCCAGCCACAGCATCGCGAACAGCGGCGCCAGGGCGATGATGTACATCGAGTTCAGCGACTGGAACATCGAGGCCGGGACTTCCCAGCCGAGGATGTGGCGGTCGACAGAGCGGTCGGTGAACAGGTTCAGCGATGCGCCGGCCTGCTCGAACAGCGCCCAGAACAGGATCGAACCGACGATCAGGTACAGCGCGGCGACGATGCGGTTGCGCTCCTCGCGCTCGAGCTTGAACACCGCGGTGAGCAGCACGTACAGGACCAGGATCGCCCCCGCGACGCCGAGCAGGATGCCGACCAGCTCCTGGTGCTGGATCATGAACCAGACCAGGCCCACGGTCAGGAAGCTGAGGACGTAGAGCAGCCACTCGAACTTGATGCCGACCACCGGCGCGGCCAGCCGCGCCGGGTCGCGCGGCTCGCCGCGGCCCATCAGCAGCGGCTTGCCGATCACGAACACCACCAGGCCGAGCAGCATGCCCACGCCCGCCGCACCGAAGCCCCAGGCCCAGCCATAGGTCTGGCCCAGGTAACCGGCGATCAGCGAACCCAGCATCGCGCCGGTGTTGATGCCCATGTAGAAGATCGTGTACGCCGGGTCGCGGCGGATGTCGGTGCGCGGGTACAGCTGGCCGACCATCACCGAGATGTTCGCCTTCAGGAAGCCCGAGCCGACGATGATGAACGACAGCGCCAGCCAGAAGATGTTGATCTCGGCCGCGGTCTGCCCGCCGTCGCCCTCGAAGGCCATCAGGAAGTGGCCGAAGGTCAGCAGCACGGCGCCGAACAGCACTGCCTTGCGCTGCCCCAGGTAGCGGTCGGCGAGGTAGCCGCCGACGACCGGCGCGATGTACACCAGCGCCGTGTAGGCGCCGTAGATCACCGAGGCCTCGGAGTCCGAGAACATCCAGTGCTGCACGAGGTAGAAGATGAGCAGCCCGCGCATGCCGTAGTAGGAGAAGCGCTCCCACATCTCGGCGAAGAACAGTACGAACAGCCCGCGCGGATGGCCGAGGATCGTCTTCTGCTCCTCGGCTGCGTAAGGGTTAGTGGCCACTGGTTTGAGTACTCCCCGATGTTGGTACGGCAACCGGCGCCTGGCCGCGTGCCCTTGAATCAACCCCCGCGTGGGCCGGGGCGACGGTGAAACTTACCGCAACTTGTCCGGCACGGGGTGCCCGCCCCCGGTTCATCTGCCTCAACCGGCAGGCCAGGCATAACTGGAGCCGACTCCGAGCGGGAATCCCAGCGCCCAGAAGCCGACCAGGAACGCCGTCCACACCACCAGCAGGGTGATCGAGAACGGCAGCATCAGCGCCAGCAGGGTGCCGACGCCGGCGGATTTCACGTACTTCTGGCAGAACACCACGATCAGCGGGAAGTACGGCAGCAGCGGGGTGATGATGTTGGTGCTGGAGTCGCCGACCCGGTAGGCGGCCTGGGTGAGGTCGGGCGAGATCCCCAACTGCATCAGCATCGGCACCATGATCGCGCCGATCAACGCCCACTTGGCCGAGGCCGAACCGACCAGCAGGTTCACCGCGGCCGACAGCAGCACGATGCCGACCAGGGTCAGCGACATGTGCAGGCCCATGGACTGCAGGGTGTTGGCGCCCTTGATGGCCAGCAGCACGCCGAGGTTGGACTGGCTGAAGGCGTAGATGAACTGCGCGGCGAAGAAGGCCATCACGATGTAATAGCCCATGCCGCTCATCGCCTTGCTCATTCCCTCGATGATGTCGCGGTGGCTCTTCGCGGTACCGGCCACGTAGCCGTACACCACGCCCGGGATCAGGAAGAAGAGGAAGATCAGCGCGACGATCGACTGCATCAGCGGCGCGGTGAACGCCAGCAGCGGGCGGGTGCCCGGGGCAAGCGTTGCCGGATCGGCGGCCCAGGGGGTGCCCTCCGGCAGCAGGGTCAGCGCGAACAGCACGATCGCGACCGCCATCGCCCCGACCGCCGCCCACAGGCCGCGGCGCTCGTTCGGCTCCAGCGGTTCCATGGTCGGCATGTCGCTGGCGTCCCCGTCCACCGCGGTGGCCTGCAGGCGGGGCTCGATGACCCTGTCGGTCAGGTACCAGCCCACCAGGACCACCAGCACGGTCGAGGCGCTGGTGAAGTAGAAGTTGTTGAGCGGGCTGATCTCCGCGGCCGGGGCGACGATGCGCGCCGCCTCCTGGGTCAGCGCCGCCAGCATCGGATCCAGGCTGGAGGGAATGAAGAACGTCGCCGAGAACCCGCCCGACACCCCGGCAAAGGCCGCGGCGATGCCGGCCAACGGGTGCCGTCCTGCCGCGTAGAAGATCACCGCGCCCAGCGGGATCACCAGCACGTAGCCCGCGTCCACCGCGATGTGGCTCAGGATGCCCACGCCGATCAGCGCCGGGGTCAGCAGCAGCTTCGGGGTGATGCTCAGGATCGCGCGCAGCAGCGCGTTGATGAAGCCGGTGTGCTCGGCCACGCCGAGGCCCAGCATCGCCACCAGCACCACGCCCAAGGGCGCGAAGTTGACGAAGGTGCTGACCAGCGTGGCCATGAATGCCGTCAGGCTGGCGCCCGAAAGCAGGTTGTTGATCACCACCGGGTCGCCGCTGCGCGGGTCGATCTCGCTGAAGCTGACGTTCGACAGCAACGCCGATATCGCCCAGGTGGCCAGCATCAGCAACAGGAACAGCACCGCCGGGTCCGGCAGGCGGTTGCCGACGCGCTCGACGCCATCGAGAAAGCGGGTGACGAAATTGCGCCGGGGCGCTGCGGGGACCTGCTGCTTCATGCCGGCTCCTGGAGTCGACGGAATACGGATTCACCGCATCCTAACAGCGCCCTCACCTGCCCTGAACGCCTCCACGGCACCGGCCTACAGGCGGGTGCGTACCGCGAACAGCTCCGGGAAGAAGCTCAGCTCCAGCGCGCGGCGCAGGAAACCCACCCCCGATGAACCGCCGGTCCCCTGCTTGAAGCCGATGATCCGCATCACCGTGCGCATGTGGCGGAAGCGCCACAACTGGAACTGGCTCTCCAGATCGACCAGGTCCTCGGCCAGGGCGTACTCGCGCCAGTAGCGGGCGGTGTCCTGGTAGATCGCCTCGAACACCGGCGACAGCTCCGGATCCTCGACGTGGGTGCGGGTCCAGTCGCGCTCCAGGTTGCGCTGCGGCACCGCATGGCCCCAGCGGGCCAGGTACAGCAGGAACTCGTCGTACAGGCTGGGCGCCTCGAGTACCGCGCGCAGGCGCTGCTGCCCGGCCGCGTCATGGGCGAACACCTTGAGCATGTCGGCATTCCGGTTGCCCAGCAGGAACTCGACGGTGCGGTACTGCAATGACTGGAAGCCGGACGAGGGGCCCAGCAGGTCACGGAACCCCATGTACTCGCTGGGGGTCAGGGTCTCCAGCACCGACCACTGCTCGGTCAGCTGGTGGAACACCTTCTTGCAGCGCGAGAGCACCTTCTGGCATTGCCAGACCTCGTCGCGCCGCAGGTGGGCGACGGCGGCGGACAGCTCGTGGATCACCAGCTTCAGCCACAGCTCGGAAGTCTGGTGCTGGATGATGAACAGCATCTCGTCGTGGTGCGAGGGTTCCGACACCGGCTGCTGGGCCGACAGCAGGCGCTCCAGCTGCAGGTAACCGCCATAGCTCATCCGACCGGCCAGGTCGGTGTGGATGCCGGCCTCCAGGTCGCGCTGATTGCCGTGCATGCCGTCGTGCCGGTCCTCTTCAGTCCTCATCCCGCGTCCCCGGAGTCGTCCACTGCTGCAAGGCCGAAGCGTAACGCACCCGGTACTGTCATCCCCCACAACGTCATTCCCGCGTACGCGGGAATGACGGGTCGTGGTGCCCGGAAACACAGCCTTTCCCCGCCCTGATATGCTCGACCACTGTGGGCCCTGATGGGCCGCACATCACCAAACGGATTTGGGATCGAACGCCATGGACAGCGTCCTTTCCAGGCTTCCGGCCGCGGTGCCGGGCGCCCTGCCCTCGCAGCGCGACCGCCTGGTCGAGATCGACACCGGGCCCGGCAATGTCTTCGTTGCCGAGCGCTTCAGCGGCCGCGAGGCGGTCTGCGAAGACTTCCGCTTCCAGGTCGACTGCCTTTCCACCCATGCCTTTCTCGATCCGGGCCCGTTGCTTGGCCGCGCGGTGACCCTGCGCCTGCGCAGGGCGGATGGCCGTCACCGCCACTGGCACGGCCACTGCACCCGGGTGCTTGAATTGGGCAGCGACGGCGGCCTGGCCCGCTACCGGCTGGTGGTCGAGCCCTGGACCGCGTTCCTGCACCTGCGCCGCAACGCCCTGATATTCCAGGACCTGGATGCGCTGGACGTGCTCGAACGGATACTCGACGACTACCCGCAGGCGGCGTTGCGGGTCGACGTCGGCCGGACCCTGCCCAGGCCGCCGGTCACCACCCAGTACCGCGAGAGCGACCACGCCTTCGTCTTCCGCCTGCTGGCCGGGGCGGGATTGGCATGGCGCTTCGAGCACGCGCAGGCCGCCATCGAGGATGGCGCACCACTGCACACGCTGGTGGTCTACGACCAGGATGCCGACGCCGTAGCGGCCGACCCGCCCGCGTTGCGCTTCCACCGTAGCGACATCACCGAGGCGCACGACGCGATCAGCCACTTCGCCGAGCAGCGCCAGGCCACCGCCAACGCGGTCACCGCGGCCAGTTGGCAGCCGGACCAGGTCGAGGCGATGGCCGCGAGCGTGGAAGCCGGACCGGCGGGCCCGCACCTGCCTGCCCGCGAGGTATACGAGGTGCCGGGCAGCGGCCGCTTCGAGCAGCGCGACCAGGCCGAAACCTTTGCCGGCCTGCGGCTGGACGCCCTGCGCCTGCCACGGCGCCTGCACGCCGGGGCCGGCAGCGGGCGCGGGCTGGCGGCCGGTGCGGTGTTCACGCTGCTGCAGCATCCGGGCCTTTCCGGACAGCAGTTCGTGCCACTGGCCGTCGAGCATGTCGCGGCGAACAACCTGGGCAGCGGCATCGTCGAGCTGCTGGATGCACCCGACCTGGAGCGCGGCAGCTACCGCAACCGTTTCCTTGCGGTACCCGCGGCGACCGCGATCGTTCCGAACCCGGTCGCAAAGCCGACCGCAGCGGGGATGCAGACCGCCCGCGTCGTCGGACTGCCGGACACGGCCGTGACCTCCACCCGCGACCACCAGGTGCGGATCCAGTTTCCCTGGCAACGCGGTCCCCGGCCGAACCCCGGTGGGCTGGCCGACACCGGCTCCGCGGCATTCCCCGACGGCCATGCCCCGGGCGACCACACCAGTGGTACCTGGGTGCGGGTGGCCGAATGGGTCGCCGGCCCGAACTGGGGCAGCCATGCCCTGCCCCGCATCGGCAGCGAGGTGCTGGTCGAGTTCCTGCACGGCGACATCGACCGGCCGGTCATCACCGGCCAGCTGTACAACGGCGCGGTCGCCCCGCCGTTCGCACTCGCGGACGCGAGCAACCACCCGGGGACGATCGCCGGCCTGCACACGCAGTCACTGGATGGCGGCGGAACGCAGCAATGGCTGGTGGACGACGCGACGGGACAGCTCCGCCAGCGCCTGCACACCAGCCTGGCCGACAGCCGGCTGGAACTGGGCTACCTGGTCGAGCACGACAACGCCACCCGCGGCGGCCTGCGCGGGCAGGGCTTCGACTTCGCCACCTTGGGCTGGGCCAACCTGCGCGCCGCCCGCGGCGTGTTGCTGTCGACCACCGCCCGGCCCGGCGCGACCTCCACCCAGCTGGACGCGAACGAAGCCGTCGCCCAGCTCAGGGGGGCCGAGCTCACCGCGCAAGCTCTGAGCGATGCAGCCGAAGGCAGCGGGGTCGCCCCGCTCACGGCCAATACGGCGCAATCGGATTTCGTCGCCGCCGTAGACCCGGAGCAGGACGGCCGCTACGCCGGCGCCATCGCCGGGCAGCCGGCGACGAAACCGGCCGGCGACCAGCGCCAAGGCGGCGCCCCGGTGGAGTGCTTCGCCCGGCCGGTACTGCTGGCCGAGTCCCCGGACGCCATCGCCCTTGCCACCGACGCCAGCGCCGTCGCCCACGCTAGCGGCAACCTGCACATCACCGCCCAGCAGGACCTGCACCTGGTCGCCGGGCAAACCTTTGCCGGAGTGAGTGGAGGACACCTGGCCCTGTTCGCCCAGCGAGGCCCGCTCAAGGCGATCGCGGCAAACGGCCCGCTGAGCCTGCAGGCGCATGCGGGGCCGCTGGAGTTGCTGGCGGACCGATCGGTGAGCATCACCGCCACCGACGAGCGAATCGACGTACTGGCCAAGGAGAAGATCGTCCTGCAGGCGGGGCAGGCACGGGTCACGCTGGAGGGCGGCGACATCACCTTTGCCTGCCCGGGTACGTTCACGGTGAAGGCGGGGCAATTGCCGTTCAAGGGGGGCAACAGTGGGGATGTCCGGCTGTCGCTGCCCGACGGCCTGCTGAAGCTGGAGCCGGATCGGATGCTGGATTTCTCCGGTTGATCACAACGCAGACAAGGACGCCTGCATGAGTAGGTCCAAAGGCGCGCCAGCGCCCACGACAAAATTCGCCTATCCCTTCGCCATTTCCCAGGCAGACGACGCGACCGTGCCCGAGTCAGAAAGCGCGGAAACGTACTTCAGGGCACTGGCACGCGCGGAAGACGGATTTTTCCCGATCGGTGCCAATGGTCAGTGGCATGGCGGTCTCCATTTTGGTCGCGAAACCGGCGCTACCCTCGACCAGGATGCGGGCGTGCGGTGCATTGCGGATGGCGAGGTTCTCGCCTACCGCATCGACGACGAGTATCCCGTCGTCGAGTACAGCAGCCGGGCGCCAGCCCGGTATTCCACGGGCTTTGTGCTGGTTCGTCACCGGTTGCAGCTTCCCGCAATACCCAGGATCGACCGGGACCACAAGGCCACGGCTGGTGCCGATGCGGCATCGCAGGCGCTGGCTGAGCCTTCACTGGTGTTCTACAGCCTGTACATGCACCTGCAGAACTGGAAGGCTTACTCCACCGACATCGGCTACAAGCGGCCAGCCTTCTGGGACGGCGCGGAGGAGTACGTCGTCGGCGAGAAGGCCCGGGACAACGAAGAAAGGCTCGCACCCGGGGTAACTGGCCTGAGGGTGCGCGATGCAAGTCATCGGCCGATCGCCCTGCTTCCACGCGGCACGCGGCTGACGCTGGGAGCGTCCGTGGGCAGTCACGCGGGGTTCCACGCGATCTCAGGAATTATAAGGGGGAACACTGTTCCCGCCGGACGGCACGTCGGACGTGTCTACCTGCCGGAGCTGGATCGGCTCACCACGCCCAGCGCCATGGGCACCGTCGTCGTGCTGAAGGAGCCCGCTGCGATCATGGCCGGCGAACTGGTCGGCCATCCCGGCGAGTACCAGCGACATGGCGACATGGATCCGTTTGCTGCGTCGAGGGCCAACCGCCCCTTGGTCCAGGTCGATGTCTTCACCGGAGACGACTTGGAGGCCTTCATCGGCGAGAGTCGCGCACGTGATGCGCAACTCGACGCGAAGCAAAAGACCTTCCTGCACATAAGGTGCGGCGCCCGACTCGTTCAACCGACGGCGCCGGACATCGAGCTTGCCGTCGGTGAGGCGGCGGTGTGTGTCGGAAGCAATGCCGGCGAACGCTGGGCGAAAGGCACTCGCGGCACTATCCATACCGTTGAGCGAAGCATGTTGACGGGCTTTACTCCGGCGACCCGTGCCTACGCCGACGGCCGACTGTTCATCTCGGCCGTACGTCCGGACGACGGAAGCGAAATCACGCTTGAGCAGTACAACGCATTGTCCGCGGCCAACAAAGCCGGTTATAGCTACCGCAAGGTCCTGGAGCCCGCCGGCGAAGACGTCTGGGTGGACGGCCAGGCCACAAACGCATCGAACCCGATCTACGGCCCTGCCTTCGTGTGGTCGGACTTCCCCCTGAAGCTGGCCAACGCCTCCGATCCGGTGGTGTCGCATTCCCGCGTACTCAGGGCCAGATCGGTCGAAGCCACCGCCTTGGAGGCGGATGGGACCCGCTGGTTCCGTGCTACCGCTGGAGGAGGATCGGCTGGGACGATGGAGGGATGGGTGCGGGAGAAGGATCACCCCAACGTTGCGCTTTGCTCGCCTTGGGCATGGCCCGGCTTCGTGCTGATGGACGCCGGCACACTACAGCCGAAAGATCTCTATGCCCGCGCGATCATCCGGGACCCTCAGGCCACGGCGAGTGAGCAGAAGCAGCTGGAGTCGCTGACCCAGAGCGCGGAGCAAAGTCCGCTGTTCGACTCCCTCTGCGCTGCAATCGATGCCGATGGTAAGGATGGCATCACGCCTTTGGAGCTGCGCCGCGCGCTCGGCAAGCCATGGCTGGCGCAGGCACTGTCGCACCTGGTGATCAAGCACCACAGCGAGTGGGCGGGACCGATGGATCGCTGGGATGCGATTGACGAGCTGATTCCCAGTTCTAGGAGGGAAGACTGGGAGCAGGAGAAGGGGCGGATCAAGACGCTGCAGTTCTGGGGCGACATTAAGAGCAAGAGTGGATTCCCGACTCAAGGCAGAGTGCAGCACCTACACCCCATCGGCTTGATCGCAAACTTCGCGTGCAGCTGTCGATTCTTGAATGTCAACACATTCATGGACATCTATAGGACCAGACATGGAGAGTTCGGGAACTCCTCGGGGAAGCAACTAGACGCGGCATCTGAACAGCACCTCCGCGTCCTGATAGAGGGAATCGTCAACTATTATGCCTCTACGGGGCAGGAATATTTCATTCCCCATGTGGCATACATGCTGGCTACGGCACGTCACGAAACGCTGTGGCGCGAGACATATTTTGAGCCTAGGACAGAAGGAGGACCGCACTCATACTTCAACAAGTACGATCCTGTTCTTGCGGGCACGCGGGCTCACAAGGATCGAGCGGTGCGTATGGGGAACACGAAAGAAGGCGATGGTTACAAGTACCGCGGCAGGGGATATGTCCAGCTGACCTGGAAGGTCAAATACCAGCTGTGTGGCGACCACCTCGGCATAGATCTGGCCCAGCGACCCGACCTTGCATTGGAGCCTGAGCATGCCGCCGGCTGCATGATCCACGGCATGTTTTCAGGAGTATTCACAGGCCGCAGAATCACCCGGTACATCAATGAAGCAGCCACCGACTACTTCAACGCCCGGCGTGTGATCAACGGAACCGATAAGGCCGCAGTCATTCAAGCCTACGCGGAGCTATTTGAAGATATTCTTGAGGCATCTAGATGCTAGGAAAAACACGTTCTATTGGCGGAATCGGCATGATGATCATAGTGCTTTTCTGTGCTTGTCAGCCTTCGAACGCCACACGACAGACCCTGGGCGGCTTATCAGTATCTGATGGTGAAGACGCCGCAGCGCGCACCGCTGCGCCGGCTCCGCATGAAACAGTTCTTTCCCTAGCCACCGAACAAGGCTTTATCGGCAAACACGGGTCGAACTATTCCTATCTGGACGAAGATGCGGCCGGACACCCCCTGTTGATTCACGAGACGTTCTCATCTCGCACCCACTACAAGACACTCACCCCCATCATCGACATGCAGGGCGGAACCCTCTTTATCGATTGCACGCTAATTCGTGCCATCGAGGATGTCGAGGTCGTTTCCGTCGGCAATTATTGCCGAGGCAAGTCAGCGGCATCCATGGAGACGATCGAGGATGCTTCAAGCGACCAATGGGTACACACCTACTCCACGTCTCTACTCTGGCTGGAGGGCGCTGCCGCCAAGGTGGGAGACTGCAAGCACCCCAAGGGCCTTGACTTCAAGGAGCATCGAATCCTCAGGTGCCAGAGCGGCGAGGGCGACGAAACCACGTTGGATGTATCCACTCACATTCTTTCATCGACCCTCCAAGTCGAATTGACAATGACAGGCTTTGAGTTTGCTGGGCATCTTGTGAGTGAAAACGCCCTCGCATTCTGGCGGCTCGACGATTTTTCGCACGAACTCGTTGAGAAGGTGGTCCCCTGATGAGGCTCCCCTGTGTGGCTGGATGCTGAGACCAAGCAATGATAAATCGATACGACAGGGCGACGTTTCCTGCACGCAGGCGGCGAATAGAAACAGCAAAGCGAGCATTGTGCGATGAACTGCAGTGCAATTGTGCCTTTAATACTGCTCTTAGCAACAGCACCAATTGGTTGCTCTGCATCCTCTGCAGGTGCGGCAGCCTCGGACTGCGCTCACAGCGCGGAATTCACGATCAAGGCCCACGACAATGATGGCATCGCCATTGCAGCGCGCTCATGCGGTGACTCAACTAGCAAAGGCATAGTCAACATCGAAACCTTCGTAGCGGGCGAATCACGCCAGACATTCAGCATTTCCTACGACTCCACCGCCTATTCATTGGACATGGAGAACCAAATCGATCTGGATGGGGACGGCACGCCGGACCTGTCGGTGAGTACCGGCACTGGAAAGGGCGGTGAAGGCACCTTCTATTGGGTTAGGGACAAAACACGAAACCAATACCATCCGGTTGGTGACTATCCAACTCTCTTTTCGTGCGAGAGCCACAATGGAATTCTGTACTCGGTGACGCCAGGGAGTGGAGAATCCATCTCGACTTGGACGTACTATAAATTCATCGATCAGGCTATCACCCCCTTGCTTGCCATCGAGGTGACTGCATCCACTGAAGACGAGTTCCTCAAACTGACGGACACTACGTACACCCAGATCACGATCAAACCTGCCCTTGCATCGCGAGTTAGGGAAGATGAGATCGAAGGATACCTACGGCGGTGTTTCCAGTTACGTCGACTCTTCCCATTGAATCTTCTAAATTTCCGATCCGGGCTGGACAGGAACCCGGTAGCAGTTGAGCGCAGGCAACATACACCTTGTATATCCCATGAAAACCGTGACCCTGTTGTACGCACTCGTTGCAACCGCATGCTCTTTATTGCATGAGCCGAGCGACTCGGCAGAAACCATTCCAGGCAGGCCAGGCCTTCAAGGGATCGAGCTTCGAGACGACGCATTCTTTTAGGAGATGTATCCCGCGACCAAGTGCCTGCGCATTGCTGCACCCAACCATCGCGAAGCGGGCCTGGTTTGCCGCTCAAAAAGCAGCGAATTCCTCGTCGACAATGGAATCGACGTACGAATCACGCACGGTCCTGCCAAAACAAACATGTCCGTCACGGTCAGTACCGCCAGTTCACTTTATGAAATGCAAGATATCGTTCTGGACAGCCGAACCCTCTATACTGCCGAAGTAGATTGTGATGATCGAAATGATTCCGTCTACCGACCTACCTCCACGTGCAGCATCACTTACTCGCCACTACACGATGGTGAGTTCATCTACACAAACATCACGATTGAGACCCACACTCCGAGACAGCAGGTCCTTTCAAGAAGTGAGATAGATCGGATCATCAGCATCATGAATTAATAAGAAACCAGCACTTTGAGCCTGCAGGTTGAGGCGCAGGGCAGGTTGTGCTTGCGGTAATGGCTCCGCTCTCCCCGCGAGATCGTCAGTTCGGGATCAACCCTGCGCTAGAGGAGCCGAAACCCGGGCGGACTGCCGAAGCGGCGGAAAAGGGGAGCCGAACTTCTCGAAGGAGGATTGAAATGCAATCGTCGGGAATAGCTTTCTTGCTTATTTCTGGCTGCCTGTTGTGCACGGCCAATGCAAGAGGGAAGAGCGAGGACCCATGCAATAGCATATCCGCACAGGATCTGATGACGTGCGCTTCTGTTCGGCTCGCGGGTGCCGACGCACGGCTAAACACGCTTTACCGGGAGAGGCTCTCTGTCGCCGGTGACAGGAGATCAGCGCTGCTTGATGTGCAGAGGTCGTGGCTGGCCTTCCGCGACGAGCACTGCGACCGGCTCCATGAGGAGTCCGGCGGTAACGAGGCAGAGATCGAAAGGACCGATTGCCTCGCGAGCCTGACAGAAGACCGGGCCATCGAACTGGATCGGCTTGGCAATGAGCAAGGCGACAACCTGCTGTTCAGGGTGCTTCGTGCGCTGGAGCGCTCCGGCTACAACGGAGAGGCGGTTCTTGACGCACTCGCATCCGCTCCCGGAGACAAGTGGACGCAATACGCCGAGAAGCACTGCGAGTTTCTGGAAGGTATGCGCAACACGACAAAGACCGAATGCCTGGCGCGTTTGGCGCTGGATCGGAGCTACTGACGGCGCCCACAAGTGAGGATCACGGCGCCTGCTCGCCGCTCCGCATTGGTACAACCCGCCGGGAGCCGACGCCAGACTTGCACACCAGTGCGACCCTGTCGCCCACCTCCCCCAGACAGGCACCACCCCACCCACCCCGGCTACAATTGCGGGTCTTCCGCCTGACCGAGGAACGCGTCGCATGACGGTCGCCGCATCGTTCGAGATCGAGTACCTGCAGTACCTGGGGCCTGACGGCAAGCTCGTCAGGGAGTTGCCGGAGGGACTGCAGGATCCCAAGGCCCTGGTGCCGCTGTTCAAGCAGATGCTGTTCGTGCGCACCTTCGACAGCAAGTCGATCAAGCTCCAGCGCACGGGCAAGCTGGGCACCTACGCCGCCAGCCTGGGCCACGAGGCCGCGCATGTGGGCATCGGCGCCTCGATGAAGCCCGACGACGTGTTCGCGCCCAGCTACCGCGAGTACGGCGCGCAGTTCATGCGCGGGGTGAAGCCGCGCGAGGTGCTGCTGTACTGGGGCGGCGACGAGCGTGGCAATGACTTCGAGGGCCCGCGCGGGGACTACCCGTGGTGCGTGCCGATCTCCACCCAGTGCCTGATGGCGGCCGGTGCGGCGCTGTCGTTCAAGCTGCGCGGGCAGGACCGGGTGGCGGTGGCCTGCTGCGGTGACGGCGGTTCGTCCAAGACCGACTTCTACGCCGCGGTGAACTCCGCCGGTGCGTTCAAGTCGCCGCTGGTGCTGTGCGTGATCAACAATGGCTGGGCGATCTCGGTGCCGCGCCATGCGCAGACCGGGGCCGAGACGCTGGCCCAGAAGGGCCTGGCCGGCGGCCTGCACTGCCTGCAGCTGGACGGCAACGACCTGATCGCGGTGCTCGAGGGCATGCGCCGGGCAACCGAGAGCGCGCGCAACGGCGAGGGCGGCACGGTCTTGGAGATGATGACCTACCGCCTGCACGACCACACCACCGCCGACGACGCCAGCCGCTACCGCGACGAGGCCGAGGTCAAGGACGGCTGGACGCGCGAGCCGATGACCCGCCTGCGCACCTTCCTCACCGAGGCCGGCGTGTGGAGCGAGGACGAGGAGAAGGCCTGGCTCGCCGAGTGCGAGGACCGGGTCGACGTGGAGATCAACGCCTACCTCAACACCCCGGTGCAGCCGGTGGAGGCGATGTTCGACTATCTGTATGCCGATCCGCCGGCGGACCTGCTGGCGCAACGGCAAGAAGCCATCGAGCGGGAGGGCCGCGCATGAGCACCAACGAGCAGGCCACCCCGATCACCCTGATCGAGGCGCTGACCCAGGCCATGGCCTACGAGATGCGCAACGACAAGAGCGTCGTGGTGCTGGGCGAGGACGTGGGCGTCAACGGCGGCGTGTTCCGCGCCACCGCCGGGCTGCACGCCCAGTTCGGCAGCCAGCGGGTGATCGACACCCCGCTGGACGAGACCACCATTGCCGGCCTCACGGTGGGCATGGCCAGCCAGGGCATGCGGCCGATCGCCGAGGCGCAGTTCGACGGCTTCGTCTATCCGATGGTCGACTTCATCGTCTGCCATGCCGCGCGCATGCGTTACCGCACCCGCGGGCGGCTGGAGTGCCCGATGGTGCTGCGCGTGCCGTGGGGCGGTGGCATCCGCGCGCCGGAGCACCACAGCGAGGCCAACGAGTCGATCTTCACCAACGTGCCCGGCCTGCGGGTGGTGATGCCGTCCTCGCCGCAGCGCGCCTACGGCATGCTGCTGGCCTCGATCCGCGAGGCCGACCCGGTGATCTTCTTCGAGCCCAAGCGCATCTACCGCCAGTACAAGGAGATGGTGCCCGACGACGGCGAGGCCCTGCCGCTGGACGTGTGCTACGTGCTGCGTGACGGCACCGACGTGACCCTGGTGACCTGGGGCGCGCAGGTGAAGGAAGCCCTGGAGGCCGCCGACAAGCTGGCCGCCGAGGGCATCAGCGCCGAGGTCATCGACGTCGCCACGCTGCGTCCGCTGGACTTCGCGACCATCGCCGAATCGGTCAGCCGGACCGGCCGCTGCGTGATCGTCCAGGAAGCACCGAAGACCGCCGGCTTCGGCGCCGAGATCGCCGCCCGCCTGGCCGAGGAGTCGATGTTCGACCTGGTCGCCCCGGTCGAGCGCGTCACCGGGCCGGACACGCACATCCCGCTGTTCCGGCTGGAGATGAAGTTCCTGCCCAGCGTCGACCGCGTGGTCGAGGCCGCCCGCCGCGCGATGCAGCACGGCTGAGCCGCCCGCGCATCCACCCAACCACCGGCGGGCCACGGCCCGCCCAATGGGAAACGCCATGAGCAACAAGAAGACCTTTTACCTGCCCGACCTGGGCGAAGGCCTGCCGGACGCGACCATCGTCGAGTGGACCGTCAAGGAAGGCGACACCATCCGCCTGGACGACGCGCTGGTCTCGATGGAGACCGCCAAGGCCGTGGTCGAGGTGCCCTCCCCGGTCTCGGGCAAGGTGCTGAAGCTGGCCGGCAAGGCCGGCGACATCGTCAACACCGGGGCCATGCTGGCCGAGTTCGAGATCGACCCGTCGATGCCGCAGCGCGCCGAGGGCCAGGACACCGGCCACCACCACGGCGGTGGCGACAAGGGCGTGGGCAGCCAGGACCCGGCGCCGGACGACCGGGTGGTCGCCTCCGATGAAGGCGGCGCGATCCAGGCCGACGGCGAACCCGCCGCCAAGGGTGAGGTCCGCCAGGATGCCGGCACCGTGGTCGGTGCCATGCAGTCCTCCGACGCGGTGCATACCGAGCAGGCCAGCAACGCCGGCGGCGTCAAGGCGATGCCCGCGGTGCGGGCGATGGCGCGCAAGCTCAAGGTCGACATCAGCCGCGTGCAGGCCACCGGCGCCGACGGCGTGGTCACCATGGCTGCCGTCAAGAAGGCCGCGGCGGATGGTTCCGCAGCCGCTGGCGCCGCGCCCGCGCAGCGCGCGGTGGACCGTGCGGCCCCGGCTCCGGCCGCCGCTCCCGCCCCGGCACAGCGCAGCACGGTGTCCCAGTCCGGGCGCCCGATGCGCACCCAGCCGCCGGGCGCGGCCGCCAGCGGCCAGCCCGAGCAGCTCAAGGGCGTGCGCCGCAACATGGCCCGGGTCATGGCCGATGCGCACAGCAAGGTGGTCCCGACCACGCTGGTGGACGATGCCGACCTGCATGCCTGGATCGGCAAGCAGGACATCACCGCCCGCCTGATCCGTGCGATTTGCGCGGCGGCCAAGGCGGTGCCGGCGCTCAATGCCTGGTTCGACGGCGAGAGCCTGACCCGCACCCTGCACCCGCACGTGGACATCGGCATCGCCGTGGATACCGACGACGGGCTGTTCGTGCCGGCGCTGCGCAATGCCGACGTGCTCGATGCCGGCGGCGTGCGCTCGGCGATCCAGCGCCTGCGCCAGCAGGTCGAGGACCGCAGCATCCCCTCCAGCGAGCTGTCGGGCTACACCATCAGCCTGTCGAACTTCGGCATGTTCGCCGGCCGCTACGCCACCCCGGTGGTGGTGCCGCCGTGCGTGGCGATCGTCGGCGCCGGCAAGCTGTCGCACGACGTGGTCGCGGTGATGGGCGGCATCGAGGTGCACCGCCGGATGCCGATCTCGCTGACCTTCGACCACCGTGCCGCCACCGGCGGCGAGGCCGCGCGCTTCCTGAAGGCGCTGCTGGACGACCTGTCGCTGCCGAACTGACCCGGTCGGGATCGATGTGGAAAGGGGCGGCCTCCGGGCCGCCCCTTTTTCTTCCGTCAATCCGCGTCGGCAACGACGACCCGGTCACGCCCGCCTTCCTTGGCCCGGTACAGCGCCCGGTCGGCACGCTCGAACACCGCCTCCGGCTGGCCAAGCGCCGGGTCACCGGCAGCCACCCCCGCCGACACCGTCAACGCGGGCGAAAAGGGCAGTTCCAGCCCCGCCACCGCCGCACGGATGCGTTCGGCCACCTCGACCGCTGCCTCCACCCCGGTTTCCGGCAGGACCAGCAGGAACTCCTCGCCGCCAAAGCGCACCGCGACGTCGTCGTGGCGGATCGAGGCCTCCACCGCTTCGCCGACCGCCCGCAACGCACGGTCGCCCTCGCGGTGGCCATGGGTGTCGTTGATCCGCTTGAAGTGGTCGATGTCCAGCACCACCAGGCAATACGGACCGGCATCCAGCCTCCGCAGCGCATCCGGGTCGCTGCGCAGCTGCTGCAGTGCGGCGCGGTTGAGCAGGCCCGTCAGCGGATCCATTCGCGCGCTCTGGAGGATCTGCGCCATCTCCTCCTGCAGGTATTGCCGCGACGCTTCCGCCTTGCGCAGGGTGCTGGCACGCTCCTCGGCCAGGCGCCGCTGGTCGCGGGCGAAGCAGCGCAGCTCGAGCAGGTGCCGGGTCTGGCGGGCCAGGATGCGCAGTGAATCCAGCTGTTCGTCGGCCAGCTCGCGTGGACGTACGTCCATCGCGCACAACGCACCCAGGGCGTGGCCTTCGCGGCCGAGCACCGGAACGCCGGCGTAGAACCGCACCGGCTCGCCCCCGATGCGCAGCGTGAGGTCCGCGAAACGCGGGTCCCGGGCGACGTCGGGAATCACCAGCGGCGTTTCCGGCGTGCGGATGGTGTGGTCGCAGATGGACACCCGGCGCGGCGTGCTGTCGCAGTCGATGCCGATCCGCGCCTTGAAGCGCTGCAGGTCGCGGTCGATCAGCGACAGGACCGCGCCGGGGACGTCGCACACCCGGGTTACCAGCCGGACGATGTCGTCCAGCGCCGGTTCGGGGCCGGTATCGAAAAGCCGGTAGGCATCCAGCGCGGCCTGCCGCGCGGCCTCGCCCGCCAGGGCAGGATCACCGGGAGCGGGTGAACGGGGAGCCGGCATGCTGGACGGGCTGTCGGAAAAGGCGTCGGGCATCGGCGGTCTGGAGGGAAAGCACCGCCAATCCTAGCCGTGTCGGCGCACCGTTCCCGTGAGCGGTTGCCGGCCGCTCAGCCGGCGTTGGTGCGGGCGGGCGTCCGCCGCCGCAGCCAGAACCGGCGTGCCACGAAGGCGACCGCCATCGCACCCAGGTACACCGCGTAGCCTAGGGCGGTGGCCAGGATCTGCTTCCACATCTTGCCCTGCGCCGGGTCGGCATACGCCTGCGCCCAGTACACGCTGGCCAGGAACAGGCCCAGCGCGACCACCAGCGCGATCACGTCATAGGCGCGGCGGGCGGCGTCCTTCGGCTCCCGCGGGAACTTCCAGAACAGCACGGTCAGGATCACGAACCACGGCAGGAACAGGATCAGCGTCAGGTTCAGTTCGATGTCCGGGCTCACGCGCCCTGCCCTCCGCCGGCTTCGGCCCTGGCGCGGGCCTTGCGCTCGTCCGCCTCTGCCATCGCGGCCAGCGCCGCGCGCACATCCTCGACGGCCACGCCTTCGCCGCGCTGCAACCGGGCGTCGTCGGCCTCGTAGCGGCCCCCTCGCAGGCTGGCGATGAACTGGCCAGCCTCCTTGGGCGAGGCGAAGCCTTCGGCAAGCAACAGGGTGCGCTCGCCGTCGACCAGCTTGAAGCCGAAACGGCCGTCATCCTCGCGGTACTGCTTGAACACCGGTGCCGCCGCGGCGCGCACCCGCCGGCCGCCGGCCCCGGTGGCGCCCGGCACGGTGAGCGGCCGCAGCCCGACCGCCGCGCGCAACTCGCGCATCAGCGGGGCGACCTGCTCCTCGCGCAGCCGCGCGGCGTGCTCCTGCAGCAGCGCCTCGATCTCCTGTGGCGCCGCCACCAAGGCCTGGTAACGCTCGCGCAGCGGTGCGACCTCGGCGTCGATGCGCTCGAACAGCGCCTCCTTGGCCTGCGACCACGCAATGCCCTCGGCGAAGGCCGTGCGCATCGTCCCGGTTTCGGCGGCGCTGGCGAACGCCTGGTAGAGCTCGAACACGTTCGATCCCGCGGGGTCCTTCGGCTCGCCGGGGGCGCGCGAGTCGGTGACCATCGAAAACACGAGCCTGCGCAACTGTTCGCGCGGGGCGAACAGCGGGATGACGTTGTCGTAGCTCTTGCTCATCTTGCGCCCGTCCAGGCCGGGCAACGTCGCCACGTGCTCCTCGATGGCCGCCTCGGGCAGGGTGAAGTGCTCGCCGTAGAGATGGTTGAAGCGCTGGCCGAAGTCGCGCGCCATCTCGATGTGCTGGATCTGGTCGCGTCCGACCGGGACCCGGTGGGCGTTGAACAGCAGGATGTCGGCGGCCATCAGCACCGGGTACATGTACAGCGCGGCGTTGACCCCGGCGTCCTCATCGGCGCCGGCCTCGCGGTTGCGGTCGTTGGCCGCCTTGTAGGCGTGTGCCCGGTTGAGCAGGCCCTTGCCGGCCACGCAGCTGAGCAGCCAAGCCAGCTCGGTGGTCTCCGGCAGGTCGGACTGGCGGTAGAACCACACCTTGCCCGGCTCCGGCTCCAGGCCTGCGGCCAGCCAGGAAGCGGCGATCTGCAGGGTCGCGTCCTGCAGCCGCGCCGGCTCGGTGACCGAAACCAGTGCGTGGTAGTCGGCGAGGAAGAAGAAGCTTTCGATGCCGGCCCCGCGGCTGGCGGCGACGGCCGGGCGGATGGCGCCGACGTAGTTGCCCAGGTGTGGGGTGCCGGAGGGCTTGATGCCGGTGAGGACGCGTGTGGGATGCATTGCGGAACACTGGATTGCGTGAGCGGTCCAGTTTAGCCCCGATGGCAGAAGGCCCGGGCACTGGCCCGGGCCTTCCTTCACAACCTCGCGTGCGCTCAGCCCAGCGTGCGGCCGAACTCGCGGACTTCGTCGTCGGCGCGCTCGCGGTTCCAGCCGTAGCGCTCCTGGAGCTTGCCGGACAGGTATTCGGCGTTGCCCTCGGCAACATCGAACACGTCGTCGGTCAGGTCGCCCCAGCGCGCCTGCGCCTTGCCCTTAACCTGGCTCCACTTGCCGGCGATGATGTCAGTGTTCATTCGCGTCTCCTGGTTTGGGGACGAGGCTCGTCCCTTCCGCCCCAGACTGCCCCTGCCCGTGTTCATCCACGGTGGTCACCGCGTTAAGCGCCGTCTTCACGCGCACCGGCCCGCCGAACAGAAAAGGGCCGGATCGCTCCGGCCCTTTCCAGCCACGCGTCGCGCAGGCTCAGCACTTGCCGTCGCGGCAATCCTCGGCGGTGTCCTCGATCGTCGAGCCCGCCGACTGCATGTCCTTGCCGGCACCGGCGACGGTGTGGCACGCGGTCAGTCCCAGCGAAAACAGCGACAGCAGCATCAGGGTGGTCAAACGCTTCATGGCTTCCTCCTCGTCGGCGATGTGCCTGTTGGCAGTGGCCGCAGGTCACGGCCGTGGCGGCATCATTGCGTGGAGGGTCGTGAAGCCGGCGTGCAACATGGCCGCGCCGGGGATGCCGCGTTCAGCTCAGCGGCGCAGCAGCGTGGACTTGCCGAACAGGCTCTCGACCAGGTCGATGGCGACGAGCGCGGTCTTGTTGTCCACGTCCAGGATCGGGTTGAGCTCGACGATGTCCAGCGAGCCCATCCGCCCGGTGTCGCAGATCATCTCCATCGCCAGCTGCGCTTCGCGGTAGGTCGGCCCGCCGGGCACGGTGGTCGGCACCCCGGGGGCAATCGACGGGTCCAGGAAGTCGACGTCGAAGCTGACGTGCAGGTGGGTGTCGGCGTCCATGTCCGCCAGCGCCTCCTCCATCACCCGGCGCATGCCGACCTCGTCGATGTAGCGCATGTCGAATACCGGCAGCCCGTGGTCGCGGACCATGCGCTTCTCGCCCTCGTCGACCGAACGGATGCCGATCTGGCGCACCTGCGCCGGCTCGATCATCGGGGACTCGCCGGCGAGGTGGGTGAGCTCCCGCGGGCCGATGCCGCACAGGCAGGCCACCGGCATGCCGTGGATGTTGCCCGACGGGGTGGCGTCGGCGCTGTTGAAGTCGGTGTGCGCATCCAGCCACAGCACCCGCAGCTTCTTGCCCTGCTCGCGGCAGTATCTCGCCACCCCGGTGATCGACCCCAGGCCCAGGCAATGGTCGCCCCCGAGCATGATCGGGATGCGTCCCCCGGACAGTTCCGCGTACACCGCCTCCATCGTCAGGCGGTTCCACTCGGCCACTTCCGGCAGGTGTCGGTAACCGTTGACCGGCCCGTGCCACGGGTTGGCCGGGCCGGCGACGTTGCCGCGGTCGGCGACCTCGAGCCCCCGGGCCTGCAGGGCCTCCAGCAGGCCTGCAATGCGCAGCGCCTCCGGGCCCATCCGCGCGCCCCGCTCGCCTGCGCCGACATCGGTCGGGACGCCTATCAGGGATACGGGTGGATAGTTGCGGGGCATGGTCGGACTCCTTGACTCTGGTGCCGGCTGTCAGACTTGAACTGACGACCTACCGCTTACAAGGCGGTTGCTCTACCAACTGAGCTAAGCCGGCGGGAAACGTCCGATTCTAACGCGCCCCGGCCGGGTCCACCGGAACCAGGCCCTCGCAGCTGCGCGCCTCCACCCCGGGCGCCGCCACCGCGGCAGCCGTGGAGCCTGGGTCGAAGCCGGCAGCCGCGGCGACCTCGACCCAGTACTCGGGGTCGCCGCCCCCGACCGGCTCCACCTGCACGGTGAACCCGGCCTTGCGCAGGCTGTCGGCCCGGGCGTCGGCGCGTGCCCGGGCGCGGTACAGGCCCAGGGCGACGATGCCCGCGTCCGCGCCCTCGCGCACCACGTAGTAGTCGTCGAACCCGGCCCCGGCGATACGCTGCGCCGCTTCCTCCGCGGCCTCCACGCCCGGCGCCTGCAGGTAGACCCGCCAGCTGTCGCCGGCGCCGGGCCATTCGCGGCGCAGCCGGGCGACCACCACCCGTGGCTCCAGGCGCGCCAGCGCGCCCGCGGCCATGTCGGCGTCCGGAAACGGGCCGAAGCGGTGGCAGGTTTCCGGCGTGGCGCCCGGCTCGGGCACCCCGCCCGGGGAGTCGGGCGTGCCGGTCGCGCTGCCCGCCACCAGGCCATCCACGCTGGCGGAGCGGTCCACCAGTTCGAGCAGCGGCGCGTTGCCGACCGCCGCATCGTGCCCGCCGGCGACCACGGCCGGTCGCGCCAGCCACCACAGGGCGACCCCGAGGTTGAGCACCAGCAGCAGGACCAGAAGTGCGCGCGTCAGCATGGGGCGATTGTAGGCGGCGCCGTCACTGCGCGGACTGCATCCGTGCCCATTGGGCCAGCCCCTCCAGCACCAGCAGCGGACGCGGACGCGCCCCGGACAGCCGGGGCTGCAGCGCGGCCGCGCCACCGCCATGGAGCAGCAGCCGCGGGGTCCCTTCCAGGCGCCGGACGGCCTCGGCCATGCTCTGTTCGACCAGCGCCACCGCGGCGCCCTGGCAGCCCGACGCCAGCGCGTCGGCGGTATCGGTGGCGAAAACGCCGTACTGGCCGCCCTGCGTCGGCAGATGCGCGGCACGCTGGTGCAGGACCTGCCGCATCAACTCCGGCGACGGTGCGATCCGACCGCCCAGGTGCCGCCCCCCGGCATCGAGCAGGTCCACGGTCAGCGCCGTCCCCACCCCGCACACCAGCGCCGGCCCACCGCCATCGCTGCTGGCGGCAAGCAGGGCCAGGAACCGGTCCACGCCCATCCGCTCCGGCCGCGGGTAGCCCACCACCAGCCGGCCCAGGCGAGCGGCGCTGGCGGCGAAGCTGATCCGCCCGCAGCGCCCGCCCAGCGCCCGGGCCAGCCGCAGCCGCGTTTCCGGCCCGGTCACCGCGGCGACGAAGGCGGCCTCCAGGCGAGCCGGCAGGACATCGCCAAGCGCGGCCTCGAAACCGTCGTCGTGATGGTCCAGGGCGATCACCTCGCCGACGCCGCCGTCGGGCCGCAGGGGCGCCGCCTTCAGGCGGGTGTTGCCCAGGTCGAACAGCCACTCAGACATCGACCGGACCCTGGCGCACACTGACCTCGCCGGAGTGGAAGGCACGCTCGGTACCGTCCTCCAGCCGCACGAGCAGGGCTCCGTTGGCCGCGAGCCCACATGCGTGTCCGGCCACCGCCCCACCCGCCAGGTGCAGCTCGACCGCCCGGCCGCCCAGCGCATCCAGCGCGCGGAACCGGGGCAGGAATCCGGCGAACCCGTCGCGGTCCAGCACGTCCAGCGCCTCTATCCAGTGCCCGAGCACCGCGGCCGCCAGGTCACTGCGTGCCGGCGCACGCCCGCTGAGCGTGGCCAGGTCGATCCAGGGCTGGTCGATCACTTCCTCCAGCGGCGGCATCCGCACGTTGATCCCGATGCCCAGCACCGCGCGTACCTGGCCGGTACCGGCACCGGCGCCCTCGACCAGCAGCCCGCCCAGCTTGCGCAACCCGCCGCTTCTCCCGCCGTGCCCGGCAACCACCAGGTCGTTGGGCCACTTCAGGCGCACCTCCTGGTAGCCCAGCGCATGCAGCGCCTCTGCCGCGGCGATCCCGGCCACCAGGCTGAGTCCCTCCAGCCGGGCGAGTCCGCCGGGGAAGCCACGCGCGAGCGACAGGTACAGGTTGCCCCCGGGAGGCGACGCCCAGTCCTTGCCGCGCCGTCCGCGCCCGGCCTGCTGGCTGTCGGCCAGCAGCACCGCGGCCAGCCCACCCTCGGGCATCGGTCGGCGCAACAGCTCGGCGTTGGTGGAGTCCACCTGCGGCTGCACGTCCAGGGACGCCATGCGGGCCCGGACGGCGGGCCCGAGGCGGGCGAGGATCAGGTCACTGTCGAGCGGGTCGGCCATGGCGGGACGTCGCGGGCGTGGGACGCCAGAGCATGCCCGGGCTGGCCGGGTCTTGCACGGGCCGGCGTCGTGCCGCCGGTGGCCCGGTCAACCCGCGCGGCGCGTTCGCGTTATAGTCAAGGACTTGTCAAGGGTGGTCAGCATGAGCCGAACGATCCTCAGCCTGCTGCTGTTGCTTCCCGGTACCGCGCTGGCGGCCAATGCCCCGGCCGTGCCCGATGGCAGCGATTGCCCGGAAGCCCGCAGCACCGGGGTCGCCAGCGAAGGATCCGCGTCGGGCAGCGCCGAAGCGTCCACCGGGATGCGTGAAGCCCGCGCGACGCCAGTCCTCCAGGGCGGCGGCGGCGAGGTCACCGAGCAGCTGCCTGCGCCAAGCTGGCGCAGCTTCCTGCCCGGCATGCTGCGCTGACCGGCGCATTGCGCGCACTGCTGCGCCGGCTGCGCGGGCGCCCGGCACCTGTTCCCGACTCCGTCTGGGCCGACGCCTGCCAGCAGGGACCCTGGCTGGCGGCGCTGCCACCGGCACGCCGGGACCGCCTGCGCGGACTGGCCGGGCTGTTCCTGCAGCGCAAGTCGATCACCCCGCTGGACGGCCTGGAACTCGACGGATCCCAGCGCTGCCTGCTGGCCGCGCTGTGTTGCCTGCCGCTGCTGGAGTTCGGGGAGGAAGGCCTGCATGGCTGGTCGCAGTTGCTGGTCTACCCCGAGGCGTTCCGCGTGCAGCGCAGCCATGTGGACGCCGCCGGGGTGCTGCACGAGTGGCACGACGAACTGATCGGCGAGGCCTGGGAAGCCGGCCCGCTGGTGCTGTCATGGGCCGACGTGCTGGCCGACTGCGCGGACCCGCACGCCGGTTTCTGCGTGGCCGCGCACGAGATGGCGCACAAGCTCGACGTGCTCGACGGGGCCATGGACGGCACCCCGCCGCTGCCGCGGGACTGGCAGCGCGAATGGGCCCGTGACTTCCAGGCCGCATTCGAGGATTTTTGCCGGCAGGTGGATGCCGGAGCGGCGACCGCGATCGACCCCTACGCCGCGGAGGCGGAGGAGGAGTTCTTCGCCGTCGCCACCGAGTACCACTTCAGCGACCCGGCCACGCTGCGCGCCGCGCTGCCGGCAGTTGCCCACCACCTGGAGCGGCTGTACGGCCCGCCGCCCTTCGGGCCGCACCCGGCCGGCTAAAGCCGCGAGGGCAGCTGCACCTCGAAGCGGGCACCGCCCAGCTCGCCGGAGCGCCCGACATCGAGCGTGCCGCGATAGGCGCGGATGATGTCCTGGACGATTGCCAGGCCGATGCCGTGGCCATGCACGCGCTCGTCCCCGCGCACGCCACGCTGCAGCACCGTGGCCACCTTGTCGGCATCGATGCCCGGCCCGTCATCCTCGACCACCAGCACCAGTCCCGGGCGACGGTCGGCTGCGGCCTCGCCCGGTCGCGCGGTCAGCAGCACCCGCGAGGAGGACCATTTGAACGCGTTCTCCAACAGGTTGCCGAGCAGCTCCTGCAGGTCGCCGCGCTCGCCATGGAACTGCACGCCCCCGGCCAGGTCGAACTCGCACAGCACGCCCTTGCCGGCGTAGACCTTCTCCAGGCTCTTCACCAGCGACTCGGCCTCCGGCTCGATGTCCACCGGGGCCGAGAACAGCGCGTGGCCCCCGGATGCCGCCCGGGCGAGCTGATAGGACACCAGCTCGGTCATGCGCTGCAGCTGGACGTCGACCTCCTTGCGCAGCTCGCCCTCCGAGGTACCCGCGTCCAGCCGGGTGCGCAGCACCGCCAGCGGCGTCTTCAGGCTGTGGGCCAGGTCGGCCAGCGTGTTGCGCTGGCGGTCGAGGTTCTCGCGCTCGCTCTCGATGAAGGCGTTGATGCTTTCGGCGAGCGGTTCGAGCTCACGCGGGTGGCGCTCGCTCATCCGCGAGGCATCGCCACGCTGCACCCGCTTGAGTTCCCAGATCACCCGCCGCAGCGGGCGCAGGCTCCAGCGCAGGATCAGCACCTGGCCCAGCAGCAGGATCACCCCGGCACCGCCCAGGTAACGCCACAGCGCGGCGCGGAAGACCTCCACCTGGCGGCTCAGCGCGGCGGTGTCCTCCAGGATGTAGACGGTATACGGCATCTCGCCCTCGTCCACGTCGGTGCCGGCCCAGATCAGGCCGCGGCCATAGCGGTAGGCCTCGCCGGGCTCGCCGTTGAGCTCGACGATCTCCAGTGGCCCGTCGAACACCTCCTGCCCCACCGCCAGCATCTCGCCGTCGGGCAGCAAGGGCCCGACCGAGGAGGCCGAGGCCCAGCTCTGGTCGGCCAGCACGACCTCGGCGTACAGGCCGCTGCCCGGACGGTCGAACCGCGGGTCGGGGGTGGCATAGGGAGGAATGAAGGTGCCGTCGCGGGCGAAGTCGCTGTCGGCGTAGGCCAGCGCGAAGCTGCGCATGCGCTGGTAGAGGTTGTTCTCGGCGGTTTCCAGGAAGGCGCGGTCGAGGGCCACGCCGGCCAACGCCAGGAAGGCCACCAGGCCGATGCTGGCAGCCATCACCTGGCGCGCCTGCAGCGAGCGCGGGCGGCCCCAGTTCATGATCGACATGACGGCAGGTTAGCGGCTCGCGCCGGCCGGTGCGAGCGGCCGGCGCGCGTTGCGCCGGCGCCTATTCGCCGCTGCGGGGGATGGCGAAGCGGTAACCGCGCCCGCGCACGGTCTCGATCGGCTTGAGGGTGCCGTCCGGGTCGAGCTTCTTGCGCAGCCTTCCGATGAAGACTTCCAGCACGTTGGAGTCGCGGTCGAAGTCCTGCTGGTAGATGTGCTCGGTCAGGTCGGCCTTCGAGACCAGCTCGCCGGCGTGCATCATCAGGTACTCGAGCACCTTGTACTCGTAGCTGGTCAGGTCGACGTTCTGGCCGTGCACGCTGACGGTCTGCGCCGCCAGGTCAAGCGTGACCGGCCCGCATTCCAAGGTCGGCTTGCTCCAGCCCGCCGCACGCCGCACCAGCGCGTTGATGCGCGCCAGCAGCTCCTCGACGTGGAACGGCTTGACCAGGTAGTCGTCGGCGCCCTGTTTCAGCCCCTCGACCTTGTCCTGCCAGCTGGAACGGGCAGTCAGGATCAGGATCGGGAAGCTCTTGTCCTCGTCGCGCAGGGCGCGGATCAGCTCCATGCCCGACATCTTCGGCAGCCCGAGATCGATGATGCCCAGGTCGAACGGCACCTCGCGCCCCATGTAGAGGCCTTCTTCGCCGTCCTGGGCCGCGTCCACGGCGAATCCTTCGCGCTTGAGCCGTGCGGCGAGCGTCTCGCGCAGCGGGGCCTCGTCTTCCACCAGCAGGATACGCATGGTCACTCCTCGGATACGTGCAGATGAATTCCCTGAACAGGGATCCTACCCGAAGGGTGGCGCGTCAGTTGTCGTCGCTGCGTATACGGCGTGCGCCGTGGTTGCTGGCGGGGTCGTCCAGGTACACCCGGACCCGGCCACTGGAATCGACGACCTTGATCCGGCTGATGTCGCGGCCTTCGTACGGCACCATCTCGGCGCTCAGCACCTGGCCCCCGGTGCGCCGCTCCACCCGCCGGACGGCGTCCGACAGGGCCTGTCGCTCGCTGGCGTGCCCGCGGGGCTCGGTGGCCCGCGCCGGCGGCGGGCGCCGGGCGAGGTCGCGATGCGACTCCCGGGCCTTGTCGCGGGTCCGCTGCGCCCACGCATCGCCGCTCGCCGTGGTGGCGATGAGCACCACCAGCAGGGATGCGGCACAGGTGGAGGAGCGGACGGACATGGGCTGGGCAGGCGACCGGTCGTGAGCGGCATTCCATGATTGGAACGCTGCGGTGAATCCGATCTGAACTTTTTCTTCACGGCGTTGTCGCGTTCAGTCTCGCACTGCGCGTCCGCCGTGTCTGCCCCACGGCTGTTTCAGCCGGTCGGCTCCAGTGCCCGCTCGACCAGCGACCAGTCCGCGCCGTGCCGGTGCGCACCCTCGCTGAGCACCTGGCGGAAGGCCCGCCCGCCACGCTGGCCGGCGAACAGACCCAGCACGTGGCGGGTGATGTGCTTGAGTTGCCCGCCGCGGGCCAGCACTCCTTCCACGTAGGGACGCATTGCCCGCAGCAGCTCGGCGCGCGGCCGCGGCGCAACCCCGTACCAGGCACAGTCCAGTTCGTGCAGCAGGTAGGGCGTGTGGTAGGCGGCGCGGCCGAGCATCACCCCGTCGACGTGGGCCAGCTGGGCGGTGGCGGTATCGGCATCGGCGATGCCGCCGTTGACGACCACCTGCAGGTACGGGCGCTCGCGCCTGAGCCGCCAGGCCCAGTCGCGGCGCAGCGGCGGGATGTCGCGGTTCTCCTTCGGGCTGAGCCCCTGCAGCCAGGCATTGCGCGCATGCACGATGAAGGTCCGGCACCCCGCTTCGGCCACCGTGTCGATGAAGCCGCGGAAGCGCCCGTACTCGTCGTCATCGTCCACGCCCAGCCGGCACTTCACGGTCACCGGCACGTCGCACCCGGCGATCATCGCCGCCACGCACTCGGCCACCAGCGCCGGCTCGCGCATCAGGCAGGCACCGAAGCGCCCGGCCTGCACCCGGTCGGAGGGACAGCCGCAGTTGAGGTTGACCTCGTCGTGCCCCAGTTCGGCGCCGATCCGCGCCGCCTGCGCCAGCAGCGCCGGCTCGCTTCCGCCCAGTTGCAGGGCCAGCGGGTGCTCGGTCGGGTCCATCGCCAGCAGCCGGGCACGGTCACCGTGGATCACCGCGTTGGCGTGGACCATTTCGGTATACAGGCGCGCGTGTGGCGCCAGGATGCGGTGGAACACCCGGCAATGGCTGTCGGTCCAGTCCATCATCGGGGCCACGGACAGGCGCAGGGAGGCGTCGTAACGCGCCTGCTCTTGCGGATACAGCGGATTTCCCATCGCCGGATTGTACCGGCGGAGGCGCCGTCAGCCCCCGTTGACGCGGCGGGACGGCTGCCGCGCCTGGCGCCGGCCGCTGGCGGATTGCGCGCGTGCGGGCTCGGGCATCAGCTTGCGCCCGGGGTATTCGTCGCGCATGTCGCCATCGATGTAGATCGGCCGTGACCAGCGGTCGTAGGTCGGAACGAAGCCGCGCTTGAGGCGGTGGAAGCCGTTGGAACCCGGCGTGATCCCCAGTTGCCTGGCGAGCGCGCCCCAGCCTTCGCCGTGGTTGCGCTCCCATTCGCCGACCACGTGGCGGCACGGGCGGCCGACGATCTTGGCGACGGCACAGGCGTAGTAGATGTCGCCCGGAGCCCAGCGCGCGTCCAGCAGTTCCACCACCAGCGCGCGGGGGGCAGCGTGGTAGCGGACCATCTCGTCGATGAAGGGCGCGCGGTAACGGGCACCGTACCGGTTCACGTCGCCCAGCCAGGTGTCGATCCACCCGTCCCCGGTGCGTGGGTTCCATCCGAAGGCGTAGTCCTGTGCGACCGCCTGGCCGGTACCCAGCAGGGTCGCCAGGCCGGTGGCCAGCGCGATCATGCGGCGGGTGACGCCACGGGTGGCAGGCGCGATCGTGTAGGACATCCGGGGCTCCGGGGAAGCAACAGCTTCGGGCCCGCCATCGTTGGCCAGTCCGGGTTAACCCCCTCTGAAACCGGGACGCCAGGCCCTTCCGCGCAGGGCCTGCGTTCAAACTGGCTCAGCGTTCGATCACGAACTTGCCGAACGCGACACCCAGGCTCCATCCCTCGCCCTTGCCCGCCAGCGCCAGGGAGACCTCGCCCTTGGTCATGACCTGCGCGCCCGCGCTGCGGGTGGCGCCGGCGTGGGCCTCGGCCGTGACGTAGGCACCGAGCACCTCGTCAAGACCACGCACGCCGGAGAACTCGCCGCGCCCGTCCACGATCCGGGTCTTGCCGAAGCTGATGCCGCCGCCCTTGGCACGGATCTTCACGTTCATCGACTGGCCGTTGCTGCAGCTGACGGTGCCGGTGCCCGAAGCGGTCTTGTAGAACGCCGACCAGCCCGACAGGTCATAGCGCAACTGGCAGTCCAGGGGAGTGTCGGCCAGGACATGGGCCGGGGCGAGGGCAAGGCCTGCAACCAGCAGGCCCGGGAGGGCGGCAACGAGGATTCCACGCATCCGGTGTGCTCCGCTCGGGTAGGGGCGACAGGCTAGCGCAGAAAGCCGGAGGCCGGCGCATGGCCGGCCTCCGGGTGTCACCAGCCGCGGCTGTTGCGACTGTTGTGGTTTCGCTTCCTGTCCTTGCGCGGGTCGTAATAGGTGACCTTGCACTTGCCGTTGCTGTTGCAGTTGGCCCGGCCGGGGGCGTTGCGGTAATAGCCGTGGGCCACCCCGTGTGGCGGCCCGCCGCGGCGGTACTGGCGCGGCACGTGGCGGTAGTAGCTGGCACGGCCGTGGTGGTCGCGGACCACGACCAGGCGGTCGTTGTGGCCGTAGCGACCGTGGCGGTAATAGGCCTGGTCGCCGCGCATGACCACATCGGCGACATCGACCAGGACGCGGATGAGGTCGTCGCTGGCCCTGGCGGGCGCTGGCGTGGAAACCGCCAGCGCGCCCAGTACCACGGCCAGGACCGGTGCGATCAATCGGGTTGCGAGCATGGGCGGGCCCTCCGTTGGTGTCCGGGCCGAACATGCCCGTGCCGGCATGAACGATGCCGCAACGTGCCCGGCGCGCCTTCAGCCGGGCGGTGCGTACGCCCGCGCCGCGAGTGCCTCCAGTGCGCCCGGCACCTCGGCGGCATTGGCGACCGTGCACAGGCGCTGGTGCCCGGCATCCGGCGTGGTGGCCTGCTCGTGGATCCAGGTGCTGTGGTAGGGGACGTGCACCGCCCACCCGCCCAGATCGAGCACCGGCAGGATGTCCGAGCGCACCGAGTTGCCCACCATCGCGAACTGCCGGGCCGGCAGGCCGAACTCCTCCAGCAGCCGGGCGTAGGTCCCGGGGTCCTTTTCGCTGACCACCTCGATCCGCCGGAACAGCCCGGCCAGGCCGCACTGGCGGACCTTCGCCTCCTGGTGGAACAGGTCCCCCTTGGTGATCAGCACCAGCGGGTAATGGCGCCCCACCGCCTCCACCGCCTCGCGCACGCCCGGCAGCAGTTCCACCGGGTGCTGGAGCAGGCGCTTGCCCAGCGCGACCACCTTGCCGATGTCGGCGGCACTGATGCGCGAGCCGGTCAGCTCGACCGCCGCCTCGATCATCGACAGGGTCATGCCCTTCACGCCGTAGCCGAACACGCCGATGTTGCCGCCCTCGACCTCGTGCAGGCGCTGGCGGACCTGCATGTCGTCCAGGTCGAGGTAGCCGGTGAGGATGCCCTCGAACTCCAGCTGCGCCTCGTCGAAGTAATCCTGGCTGCGCCAGAGGGTGTCGTCGGCATCGAAGCCGACCATCGCGATGTCTCCCATGGGCGAAGTATCGCTCCGGAAGGGCACCGCGGGAATGACGGCGATCGGCCAACCACTGCTGAAACGAAGGAGGGCGGCCCGCGGGCCGCCCTCCGTTGGAGTCCGGCGGGCGCCGGCTTACTCCTCGATGTCGGCCCCGGCGTCGGCATCCGCCTCGCCGGTCGGCTCATCACCGGTCACATCGTCGTAGACCGCGTCACCGGCATCGGCGGCGGTGCTGCCGGCCGCGGCTTCGGCCTGGCCGGCGGCGACGAACGCCCGGTACTCCTCGCCGGTCAGCTCGCCGTCGGCGTTGGCGTCGGCCTCGGCGAAGATCCCGGCCAGCGCCGGCGTGGCCGCCGACTCCTCGGCACTGATCACGCCGTCACCATTGGTATCGATGTCGTTCCAGCTGGTCGGTGCCTGGGTGGTGGCGGTGGTCTCGATGCCGGCGTCGACGGCATCCTGCGCGAATGCCGTGGGCGCCAGCGCGAGGGCGGCTGCAAGGCCAAGGGCCGGGGAAAGGCTGCGGAAACGGATCTTCATCGGACGTCCTCGTTCTGGTCTGTTGGGGGTGCCCGCGGCCCGGGGGAGCCGACGGCACGGGCAGACGGTGACGGCCGGGAAATGAACATCGCGTCTACACCGCGGCCTTGCGTTCACCTGCACCGGCACCCCGCCCGTCACTTTCGGGTCACCGCGCGGGCCGGATGCTCGCGGGGGTGCGATGCGGCAGACACCACGCCACGAAGGAGGCTTCGATGCGGACCCGACACGTGTACACCACCCCCGACCTGCCTACCGCCCGCCGCGCCATCGCCGCGGCGCGCAGCGCGGGCATCGATGACGACGACATCCTCCTGGTCGCGCGCTCGGACATCGAGCTGGACGCGGTCCCGGACAACCGCAAGCAGGCCGACAGCGACATGCTACCGGCGGCCGCCCGCGGCGCCGGCATGGGCGCCGGCGCCGGGCTGCTGGCCGGCCTAGTCGCGGTGGCCATTCCCCCGTTGGGCGTAACCCTGGCAGGGGCCGCCGCGGCCACGGTGGCGGGCGCGGCGGTGGGGTCGTGGTCGGCGGCGCTGATGGGGTCCTCGCTGCCCGACCCGGTCAGGCAGCGGTTCGAAGGCCGCATCGAGGCCGGCGAGATCCTGCTGGTAATCGACGCGCCGGCCGGGGTGCTCGACCGGGTAGGCCCGCAGATTGCCGGCGCTGGTGCGGTCCGGCTACCGTTCGAGGCCCCTTGCTCGGCGAGCTGATCCCATGTCCACGTTTTTCCGTCCGCACCAGCGGCTGCTCGCCGCGACCTGCCTCGCCATCCTGGCCGGCTGCAGCAGCGGACCCGGCAACAGCGCGCCCGCGCCGCAGGCCGCCAGTGGGCCCGCAGGCCCCTATGTGATCGACGAGGCTGGTGTATTCCAGGAGCCCTGGGCAATGGCCTTCCTCCCGGACGGCGCGCTGCTGGTCACCGAAAGGGCCGGCACCCTGCAGCGGGTCGATGCCGACGGCCATGCCACCGCGGTCGCGAGCGTGCCCGAGGTGGCCTACGGCGGCCAGGGCGGACTGGGCGATGTCGCGCTGCACCCCGATTTCGCCGGCAACCGGCTGGTCTACCTGAGCTATGCGGAAGCCGGGCAAGGCAACACCCGTGGTGCGGCGGTGGCCCGGGCGCGGCTGGTGGACCGGCCCGAAGGGCCCGCGCTCGAGGACCTGGAGGTGATCTGGCGCCAGGTGCCGAAGGTCCGCGGCCAGGGCCACTACGCCCACCGGCTGCTGTTCGGCCCTGACGGGCACCTGTGGATCAGCTCCGGCGACCGGCAGAAATTCGACCCGGCACAGGACATGGAGTCGAGCCTCGGCAAGCTGCTGCGGCTCAACGATGACGGCAGCGCTCCCGCCGACAATCCGTTCGCCGACCAGGGCGGGGTCGCCGCCCAGGTGTGGGCACTGGGGCTGCGCAACCCGCTGGGAATCGACTTCGATGCCGAGGGCCGGCTATGGGAGGTCGAGATGGGACCGAAGGGCGGCGACGAGCTCAACCTGATCGAACGTGGCGGCAACTATGGCTACCCGCTGGTTTCCAATGGTGACCATTACGACGGGCGGCCGATCCCCGACCACGACACCCGCCCTGAGTTCATCGCCCCGGTGCTGGACTGGACCCCGGTGATCTCGCCCGGCGCGCTGCTGGTCTACAAGGGCGAGGCGTTTCCGCAGTGGCGGGGGAACGCGTTCATCGCCGGGCTGTCATCGGAGGCGCTGATCCGGGTGGAGCTTGACGGCACCATGGCGCATGAAGCCGAGCGCATCGACCTCGGCGGCCAGCGGATACGCGCCGTCGAGCAGGGGCCGGGGGGTGCCATCTGGGTACTGGAGGATGGCGAGGGCGCGCGCCTGCTGCGCCTGGGTCCGCCGCCACCGCCGGAGGACCAGGGCACGACGCCGGAAGTTCTGCCCGGCACCTGACGGGCAGGCCGGGCGCTGCTCCGGCCCACCGCTCCGGGTCAGTCGCCTTCCTCGGGCACCGGATCGCTGCCGGCGCCTTCGGTGTGGTCGTCGCTGTCGACCGCCTGGCCGTCGCCATCACCGCGGGTCGGTTCATCCGCGGCATCGTTCCCGCGGCCGCCGCCCGTGTTGCCGGAGCGCTCGAGTTCGGTGTGGTCGATGAATCCGTCGCTGTCGGTATCCATCATCTCGAAGCTGGAGTGGAAATCGGCGTCGATGCGGCCTTCCTCGGCACTGATCCGGCCGTCACCGTCGGCATCCAGCTGGCCCCAGCGTCCGGCCGGGTCGAGCGGCGCGCGATCGACGTCCGGCGGCGGCACATCGGGTTCGGGCGGGGTGGCCATCGGGTGCTCGAGCTGCTCCGCGGTCGGGACGCGGGGGTCCTCGGGCGCTGGCTCGGGGTTGACCGGGGGTGGCAGTTCGGCCTCGCCCCACGGATCTTCCGCAGTGGCCTGCTCGAGCTGCCGCGAGGTGGTGTCCTGGCCGGCCCGGACTGGCGGATCGGTGGTTTCCTGCGCGGGTGCCACGAAGGGGAACAGCAGGGCGGCCAGCGCGGCCGCCAGGAGCGTACGGGTGTTCATGCCTTTCTCCACTGCCTTTGGCCCGGCTTGCAGGGTTGATCGAGCCGCGTGGAGAGCCGGTGAGCGCGACCGTCCGGGTCAGTGCGCCGGTGGCGCGGGTGCCTGCGCCGGCAATGCCAGCAGTTGCTGCTGCAGGTCGAACAGGATCTCGGCATCGCCGGGCAGCCAGTGGCGCGCCTCGTTGCCGCGGAAGCGCCGGTGGAACGCAGCCAGGGCCGCTTCCGGGTCGCGCAGGTCGTAGCCGACCAGGCGCATCGCCACCCAGGCATCGAACCCCGGCGGCGCGGGCCGCAGCGGCTCGCGTGGCCACAGCCCGAAGCCGGCATCGGCCAGCACCTTCCATGGGAAGTGCACGCTGGGATCGTCCTTGCGGGTGGGCGCGATGTCCGAATGCCCCAGCACCATGTGCCGGGGAATGCGCAGGCGGACGGTCAGCTCCTCCAGCAGCACCAGCAGTGCGTCGACCTGTGCCGGGGCGAACGGCTCGCGCCCGTCGTTGTCCAGCTCGATCCCGATCGACCAGGCATTGAGCTCGTCCACGCCGGCCCAGCGGCTGTTGCCGGCGTGCCACGCGGCCTCGCCGTCGGCCACCAGCTGGTGGATCACCCCGTCATCGCCGATCAGGTAGTGCGCACTGACCGGCCCACCCGAGTTGCCGGTCTGCAGGGTGCGGATGGCCCCCTGTGCGCTGTCCATCGCCGTGTGGTGCAACACGATCGCGCGCGCCCAGCGCGGGCTGTGGTTCGGCGAGCCCTCCCACCGGGCAACCGGGTTGCGTTCCGGCGCGCTGGCACAGGCGGCCAGCAGCACCGCGGCGAACAGGGCGGCGGCAGGACGCAGGCGCTTCATGCCGCGCCCGACCGGCACGCTGGCACCCGGCCGGGACGGCCGCTGGATTCCGACATGGTGGTGTTTCATTCCGGGAAACCCTGGATAGTGCCCTGCGTGGCTCCCGATGCAAGCCGGCGCAAGCCGAATCAACCGCGCAGGCTGCGGCACAGGTCCGCGACCTCGGCCTCGACGAAGCCGGGCAGCCGCGCGGTCGCCTGCGGCGCCGGGCCGCCGTCCGCCGCTGCCGCGGCCTGCTCCAGCGCGGTCCGCAACGCCTGCAGCCCGCCTTCGCCGAACATCGAGCCGGCCCTCGCGCGCGCCGCTTCCCGGTCGAGGCGCTCGATTGCCCAGCACGAACCCAGTATCCGGAACGCGAGCTGCTCGGTGGCGGCGATCGCCGGCCACATCCGCTCGGCCGACATCCTCGGCCGGCGGGTGGCGGCCGTCGCAGTGTCGTAGGCCTTCGACAAGGCGAAGCCGCGGTGCTGCAGCTCGCTCCGCGCCTCGCGCGCCGCGGGGCTGGTGACGTCCCCCGCCGCCAGGTGCTCCACCACGGCATCGGTGGCCGCCAGGGTCCGCGAAAGCTGTTCCGGGATCAGCGCCGCCGAGGCCTGCGGCCACGCCAGGCGGAACACCAGCAGCGCCACCGCGCAGCCCACCGCGGTATCCACGCCGCGTGCCAGCAGGTAGCTGCCCAGGTCGGGCACTGGCAGCCCCCCGGTCGCCAGGGTCATGCCGGCGCCGGTGATGAAGATCACCGCCAGTGCGTAGTTGCGCAGCACCAGCATCTCCACGGTGAACTGCAACAGCATGATCAACGCCACCAGCCACAGGCCCTGCGGCTGGAACCACAACACCGCCGCGGCCAGCAGCAGGCCGGCCCAGGTCCCGGCCAGGCGTTCGATGCTGCGCTGGACCAGCCGGAACCATTCCATGCCCTGGTGCAGCATCAGCACCGCCGCGGCCACCGCCCAGTAGGCGCGCTCCAGGTCCAGCAGCGCGCCGACGGCGCCGGCCAGCAGTGCGGCCAGCCCGACCCGGCCCACCACCAGGGTCGACATCGAGCGCAGCCGGAGCGACTCGCGCAGCGCTGCCAGCGCGCCTGGTTGGCCCAGTGGGACCTCGCCGCGGGCAACTGCCGCCTCGATGGCGGGCGGCTCGACCGCCAGGTCGCCCAGCCGGCGTGCACGGGCCGGCGCATCGCCGGACAGCGGCGTGCCGCCGGCGGCGGCCTCCATCGCCTCCGCAAACAGTACGTTCAAGCCGCGCGCACGCTGGCGCAACCCGGCCAGCGCGCCGCCCGGCACGCTCCGGGCCGGCTGGTAGCGGACCAGCGCGTGCCATGCCTCGTTGAGTGCCTGCGCCGCAAGCTGGCGTTCCGCGCCGGCGAGTGGGGAACCGATCGCCTCGATGTAGCCGGCGACGCGGGCCGCGGCGCTGGCGACCGCCCGCTGCTCCGGCCCCCGCGGGCGCACCAGCACGCCGGACATCTGCATCAACCAGGCGAACGCGCCACCGCACAGCACCAGGCCGAATGCCCTGGCCGGATCGAGATGGTCGGCCGGCATCGCGGCCGCCGCCGCGCAGGCCAGCAGGAACATGTACGGGCCCGGCGGACCGATCTTCAGCGCGTTGCCCAGCCAGGTCGCGACCATCGCGATCAGCGCGACCGTGGGCACCACCGCCCAGTGCGTGGCCGATACCGCGATGCCGACCGCGACCGACAGCGCGAAGGCCAGCGCGATGATGGCCAGTTCCATCGCCCGGCTGGGATACGGACGGCCGCGCCCGTACAGGCCGGTGAAGCCGCCGGTGGCCGCCATCATGCCGGCCTGCAGGTCACCCGCAAGCCAGCCTGCCAGTACCGGCATGCCCAGGCACAGCGCGGCACGGGAGGAGAACACGAACCGCGAGCGTGCCTGTGGCCGCAACCCGCACATGCTGCGCAGCATCCCGCGTGCGGTCCATGCCGGCGACGGCAGGGACTCCGGGGCGTCGGGACCGGGTACGGGCATCGGAACTCCTGGTTGGGGCGGGGCCGCGGGCTGGACCTCGTCCGGATGGACGCTGGGGTGACGATCATGCACTCTGCCGGGTCGACACAGGGGTGGGGAGAACACATGGCCGGGATCGACACTGCAGGCCCGAACGACGCTCCGACCCTTCGCCGGGCCGTTGGCCGCTGGCAGCTGTTCGGCCTGGCGATCAACGACGTCATCGGCAGCGGCATCTACCTGCTGCCAGCCGCCGCGGCCCTGCTGCTGGGCCCGGCCAGCCTGTGGGCGGTGCTGCTGGCCGGAGCGGCGGTCGCGCTGCTGGTGCTGTGCTATGCCCAGGCATCGAGTTACTTCGACCAGCCCGGCGGCGGTTACCTGTATGCGCGCGAGGCGTTCGGCCCGTTCCTGGGCTTCCAGGTCGGCTGGATGCTGTTCCTGACCCGCATCGCCAGCGCCGCCGCACTCAGCAATGGCCTGGCCGAGGCGGTGACCCATTTCTGGCCGGGAGCCGCGGGCGGCGCGGTACGGATCGCGATCGTGGTCGGCTCGTTGGCCTTCCTGGTCGGCGTCAACATCGTCGGGGTGCGCGCGGCGGCGCGTACCGGCGTGTTCCTGGCGATCGCCAAGCTGCTGCCGCTGGCGATGTTCATCGGCATCGGCGCGATGTACGTGGACATGTCGATCATGGCGCCGGTACCCGGGCCGATCCCGGTCCGCGACTTGGGCGAGGCGGCGCTGCTGTTGCTGTTCGCCTACGCCGGTTTCGAGAACCTGCCGGCGGCCGCCGGCGAGTACCGCAATCCGCGCCGCGACGTGCCGTTCGCGCTGCTGGCGATGATCACCACGGTCACCCTGATCTACTTCGCGGTCCAGTGGGTGGCCCTGGGCACCCTGCCCGGCCTGGGGCAGTCGCAGACGCCGCTGGCCGATGCGGCGGCACTGTTCGGCGGCGGCTGGCTGGCGCTGGTGCTGACCGTGGGCGCGACGGTGTCGATCCTGGGCACCAACAGCAACACGATCATGATGGGCCCCCGCTACCTGCACGCCCTGGCGATGGACGGCTTCGGTCCGCGCTGGCTGGCCCGCATCCACCCGCGCTTCCGCACCCCGGCGGCGGCGGTGCTCACCCTGGGCGTGCTGTCGCTGCTGCTGGCGCTGACCGGCTCGTTCGTGCAGCTGGCGCTGCTGTCGGTGGTGGCCCGGCTGCTGACCTATATCGGCACCGCGGTGTCGGTGCTGGTGCTGCAGCGGCGCCACCGCGACGCCCCCGGCGCGATGCGGCTGCCCGGCGGGCCACTGATCCCGGTGCTCGCCGTGTTGCTGTCGCTGGGGCTGCTGAGCAGCGCAAGGGTGGAGAACCTGCTGGCCGGATTGCTGGCACTGCTGGTCGGCGCCCTGGTCTACCGCTTCCGCCGCACGGGGTAACCGCGGACGGGCGGCGATTCACGTCGGCGCGACCCGGCGGAAGGCTTCATGGGAGCCCGTTCCCCCACGGAGCCGCACATGTTCCGCAAGACCCTTATGACCCTCGCACTGGGCGGCGCCGCCGTCATGCTCGCCCTGCCCGCCCACGCCATCGAGGAGGAGCGCGTGGTGCTGCGCGTCGGCGGCATGTGGGCCGATGCCGACAGCCAGCTCCGCGGCGATGGCGAGTTCGAGGGCGAGCCCATCACTTTCCGCGAGGACTTCGATTTCGGCGGCACCGAGGTGGTGCCGCGGCTGTCCGGCCAGTTCCGCTTTGCCGAGCGCCACCGCCTGGTGTTCGACTACTTCAACTACGACAAGGACCGCCGCTGGACGCTGTCCGATGACATCGGCTACGGCGGCGAGACGATCCCGGCCGGCAGTTTCATCGGCAGCGACGTGGAGTTCGAGATCGCCAGCCTGGCCTACGACTTCGCCGTGGTCGAGACCGACACCGTCAGCTGGGGCCTGCAGCTGGGCGTGGCGTACGCCGGCATGGAGGCCCGTGCGAACGCGGCGCTCGGCGACGACGAGTGGTCCGCGCGCGAAAGGACCGACGGCTTTGCACCGGTGGTGGGCACGCGCCTGACCTACAGCCCGGCCGACCGCTGGCGCCTCATCGTGCAGGGCCAGTACCTGGATGCGGACTGGGGTGACTTCGGCGACTACGACGGCGACCTCAGCCGCGCCAACGCCCTCGTCGAGTACCGCTTCACCGACCGCTTCGGCGTGCACGTGGGCTACGACTGGTTCCGCCTCGACGTGGACAAGTACGGCTCGGACGGCATGCTCGGCCTGCGGCAGGAGTTCAAGGGGCCGGTCGCCGGCTTGACCGTGGCCTTCTAGCCGGGCACAGATGGCAGGGTGGCCGGCCCCTCATCCGGCGAGGAACACCGCGTGAACCGGCCCATCCCCGCTCCTCTGGCCGGCGTCCTGTTGCTGGCGGTGCTGGCTGCCGGCTGCACGCCTGCGCCCACCGGCAACGCGCCGGCGGCCGATCCCGTGCCCTCCACCGCGGCCAACGGCCCGGTGGAGCTCGCCCCGGTGGCCGCCGACTCCACCCCGGCACCGGTGCCGACGTCGGATCCGTGGTCGGTCACCACGCTCTCTCCCGATGGCCAACCCCGCGACCCCCTGCGCGAGCCGGACGTGATCTACCTGCCGACCCCGCACGAGGTCGTCGCGGAAATGCTGCGGGTGGCCGAAGTCGGCGCCGACGACGTGCTCTACGACCTCGGCTCCGGCGACGGGCGGATCCCGATCACCGCCGCCCGGCAGTGGGGCACGCGGGGCGTGGGGATCGAGATCGACCCGCTGCTGGTCGAGTACGCCAGCCACGCCGCCGCCGAGGCCGGCGTGGCGCACTTGGTGCGCTTCGTCGAGGACGACATGTTCGAGGCCGACCTGTCGCAGGCCACGGTGGTATCGCTGTACCTGCTGCCGGACCTCAACCTGCGGCTGCGACCGAAGCTGCTTTCACTGGCCCCGGGCACCCGCATCGTCGGCCACAATTACCACATGGGCGACTGGCTGCCCGAGGAGTCGCTGCAGGTCGGCGAGTCGGTGGTCTACCTGTGGCGGGTGCCGGAGGACGTCCCGGAGCACCTGCGCCGGTGAGGCCTGCCTACAGCCGCTCGGCCATCGGGTAGAGCTCGCGTTCCTCGCGCGTCAGCCGCTCGAACAAGGCCTTGAACACCGCGTTGGCATGGGCGCGGAAACCTTCCGGGTCCGCCGCGATCCGCGGGCCGACCCGCCACTTCAGCACCAGCTCGGCGAAGTCGGCGGAAAGCCCCTGCATCTCGTCCTGGTAGCGCCGGCCCAGTGCCATGGCGCCGGGATCCTGCGAGGCGGCGAAGGCCGGGTACAGCACCCGGTCCTCGGCGGCCAGGTGGAACTTGATGCCACTGGCGATGTTCACCAGCAGGCTGGCGATCGCGCCGGACTGCTCGGCGATGCCGGCGCCGATGAGCGTGCGCAGGGCGTCGATCTGCCCGAGGATCTCGACGTGGGCGTTGGTGTAGCGCTGGATGTCCAAGGGGGCTCCGCAGCACCGGTGGGGGGCGGTGCCTCGGCCTCGTGAACGGCGGCGGGGGGCGGGACTTGAGGGGGTCGGCTCCTCGGGTGCGCTTCGCTTGGCCGGGTTATGGGGCTTCGCTTACCCGGGCTACGGCCGTCAGCCGCACTTGCTGTAGCCGCAGTTCAGGCAGGTCGCGCAGCCGTCCATGATCACGATCGCCTTGGTCGAGCACTTGTGGCACATGGTCGCCGAAGGCGGGAACGAGGCGCCGCCATCCCCGGTCACCGCCACGTCCTCGTCGCGCGCCGGGGCGTGCACGCGCGGCTCCGGGAACAGCTCCCCGCTGTGCTCGTCGCGCGGGGCTACGGGTTCGTCAGTGTTTTTTTTTGACTCGAGCTGCGCGTAGGCAGCGCGCTTTTCCTCGATCAGCGCGCGTTGCTCGGGGCTCATCCCGGGCTCCTGGATCATCCCGATCGCCTTGAGGTGCTCCTCGACGATGGAGCCCAGCTCGGCCACCAGCGAGGGCATGTACACGCCGCCGGCCTTGAAGTAGCCGCCGCGCGGGTCGAACACCGCCTTCATCTCCTCGACCAGGAAGGTCACGTCGCCGCCCTTGCGGAATACCGCGGACATGATCCGGGTCAGCGCCACGATCCACTGGAAGTGGTCCATGTTCTTGGAGTTGATGAAGATCTCGAACGGCCGGCGGTGCTCGTGCTCGCTGCCGGCGTTGAGCACGATGTCGTTGATGGTCACGTACAGGGCGTGCTCGAACAGCGGGGTCTTGAGCTTGTAGGTCGTGCCGACCAGGGTCTCCGGGCGCTCGATCTTCTCGTGCATCTGGATGACCTTGGCGCCGCGCTCCTCGCCGGTGGCCGGGGCGGCCGGCGTGTCGGCCTGCTTCGCCTTGTCCTCGGGGAGGGCGACGGAGTAGCCGGTGATTTTCTTGTCGATCCGGGTGGCCATGGGGATGTCCTCAGAACTTGCCGTAGTAGCCTTCTTTCAGGGCGTCGAAGAGGTTGGCGGCGGTGTGGGTCTCGCCGTCGTACTCGACCTCCTCGTTGCCCCTGAGCTCGACCGTGTTGCCGTCCTCGAGCTCGAAGCGGTAGGTGGTGTTCTCCAGGTCCTTCTCCTTGACCAGCACGCCCTGGAAGGCGGCCGGGTTGAAGCGGAAGGTGGTGCAGCCCTTCAGGCCCTGGGAGTGGGCGTAGGTGTAGATGTCCTTGAAGTCCTCGTACGGGTAGTCCGTGGGGACGTTCGCGGTCTTGGAGATCGAGGAGTCCACCCACTTCTGCGCGGCGGCCTGCACGTCGACGTGCTGCTTCGGGGTGACGTCGTCGGCGGCGATGAAGTACTCCGGCAGCTTCTCGCCCGGCTCGTCGGAGAACGGCATCGCCTTCGGGTTGACCAGCGCGCGGTAGGCCAGCAGTTCGAAGGAGAACACGTCGACCTTCTCCTTGGTCTTGCGGCCCTCGCGGATCACGTTGCGGCTGTAGTGGTGGGCGAACGACGGCTCGATGCCGTTGGAGGCGTTGTTGGCCAGGCTCAGCGAGATCGTGCCGGTGGGCGCGATCGAGCTGTGGTGGGTGAAGCGCGCGCCGGTCTCGGCCAGTTGCGCCACCAGTTCCGGGGCGACCTCGCCGATGCGCTGCATGTAGCGCGAGTACTTCGCGTGCAGCACCTTGCCGGTGATGCTGTCACCGGCCTTCCAGCCGTCGCGGGCCATCTCCGGGCGCTTGCGCAGCATGCCGGCGGTGACCTCGAACACTTCGTCCATGATGGGCGCGGCGCCCTTTTCCTTCGCCAGCTCCAGGCCAGTCTCCCAGCCGGCGACCGCCATCTCGCGGGCGATGCGCTCGGTGAATTCGCAGGACGCGGCGCTGCCGTACTTCATCTGCAGCATGGTCACCGTCGAGCCCAGGCCGAGGAAGCCCATGCCGTGGCGGCGCTTGCGCATGATCTCGTTGCGCTGCTCCTCCAGCGGCAGGCCGTTCACCTCCACCACGTTGTCGAGCATCCGGGTGAACACCCGCACCACCTCGCGGTACTCGTCCCAGTCGAATTCGGCCTGGTCGGTGAACGCGTTGCGCACGAACTTGGTCAGGTTGACCGAGCCCAGCAGGCAGGCGCCGTAGGGCGGAAGTGGCTGCTCTCCGCAGGGATTGGTCGCGCGGATGTCCTCGCACCACCAGTTGTTGTTCATCTCGTTGACCCGGTCGATCAGGATGAAGCCCGGCTCGGCGTAGTCATACGTGGAGACCATGATCATGTCCCACAGGTGCCGGGCCCTGACGTGGCCGTAGACCTTGCAGGCAACCAGGCCGTCCTCGCGGGCGATGTAGTTGCGGTGGGTCGGCCACTCGCGCCAGAGCACCTGGGTGGCGTCATCGAGGTCGACGTCGCCCTTTTCCTTGATGTTGACCGGGAACACCAGCGGCCAGTCACCGTCATCGGCCACCGCCTGCATGAAGCCATCGGTGATCAGCAGCGACAGGTTGAACTGGCGCAGCCGGCCGTCCTCGCGCTTGGCGCGGATGAAGTCGCGCACGTCGGGGTGGCTGACGTCGAAGGTGCCCATCTGCGCGCCACGGCGGCCGCCGGCGGAGGAGACGGTGAAACACATCTTGTCGTAGATGTCCATGAAGGACATCGGGCCGGAGGTGTAGGCGCCGGCGCCGGCAACGAACGCCCCGCGCGGGCGCAGGGTGCTGAACTCGTAGCCGATGCCGCAGCCGGCCTTCAGGGTCAGTCCGGCCTCGTGGACCTTCTGCAGGATGCCGTCCATCGAGTCCTCGATGGTCCCCGACACGGTGCAGTTGATGGTGCTGGTGGCCGGCTTGTGCGCCAGCGCACCGGCATTGGAGGTGATGCGGCCGGCGGGAATCGCCCCGCGGCGCAGCGCCCAGGCGAAGCGCTCCATCCAGTACTGCTGCTTCTCCGCGGACGGCTCGGCCTCGGCCAGCGCCTTCGCCACGCGGCGGTAGGTGGCGTCGATGTCCTCGTCGACCGCCTCGCCGGACTTGGTCTTCAGGCGGTACTTCTTGTCCCAGATATCCAGCGACGCCGGCTGCAGGGGAATGTCCTTGACCGTGTCCATCTTCACTGCCTCCAGACGTACCGTGCTCATGCCTGTGCTGTCTCCAATCAAGTCAGATGCCGTCCGGCGGGTGCGGACCGCGGTTCCGCCGGCGTGCGGGACGCCAGCGAAAAGGTGGTTTCAATGGATCGGATGGATGTCCATGGACTGCTCCATCGGGGCCGCAAAGCCTTTGTTCGAGCGACTTTCGCAGCACGCGGGCCAGCCCTCGCAAACCCCTATGCTTGGGCCTTTTCAACAGGCCGACCACAAGATCTTGTGGCCGACCGACGTCGAGCAAGCTACGCGAGCCCCCCGCCTGCGTCAACGGGTTGCGTCGCGCCCACGATCATGGAAGGCGCCGGCAGCCGGATGCCGGCTTCACCGGTGATTAAATGGGCCGTGGCCACACTCGCCGGCCTGCGGGCGGCGCGATGTGCCGCCCGCGATTCCAGCCCATACGATCGACTGCCATGCCAAGCACCCCGCGTACCTTCCTGCTGATCATCCTTGCCGCCTGCCTCGGAGGCCTGGTGGCCCTCCTCGTCCGCGACGGCCTGGCCACCCCGGCCGTCGCCGCGCCGGCCAGCGCCCTCCCGGCAGCCCCGGCCACTCCGGTCGCGCTTCCGCAGGCGGTCGGTGGCGAGGCCCTGCCCTCGCTGGCTCCCATGCTGGAGCGCGTGACCCCCGCGGTGGTCAGCGTGCAGACCCGGCAACGGGTACGGGTGCGCAACCCGTTCATGGACGACCCGTTCTTCCGCCGGATGTTCCCGCACGTGCCGCGCGAGCGGATCGAGCAGTCGCTCGGCTCCGGGGTGATCGTCGACGCGCGGCGCGGGCTGGTACTCACCAACCACCACGTCATCGAGGGCGCCGACGAGGTGACCGTGACCCTGCACGACGGGCGGGTCCTGGAGGCCGAGTTCGTCGGCTCCGACCCGGACACCGACGTGGCGGTGATGAAGATCGCCACCGGCGACCTGCACGCGGTCGCGCTGGCCGATTCGTCCTCGCTGCGGGTCGGGGACTTCGTGGTGGCGGTCGGCAACCCGTTCGGCATCGGCCAGACCGTCACCAGCGGCATCGTCTCCGCGGTCGGGCGCAGCGGGCTGCGCGGGCTGGGCTACCAGGACTTCATCCAGACCGACGCCTCCATCAACCCGGGCAATTCCGGCGGCGCGCTGGTGAACCTGGACGGCCAGCTGGTCGGCATCAACACCGCCAGCTTCAATCCGCGCGGCTCGATGGCCGGCAACATCGGGCTGGGCTTCGCGATCCCGGCCAACCTCGCGCGCAGCGTGATGGACCAGCTGGTCGCCACCGGCGAAGTCCGCCGCGGCACCCTGGGCATCGACACCCAGGACCTGGACGCCCGCCTGGCACAGGCGCTCGGCCTGGAGCATGTCCGCGGCACCGTGGTGACCCGGGTCCACACCGGTTCCGCCGGCGCGCGCGCAGGCCTGAAGCCAGGCGACGTGATCACCGCGGCCAACGGCCAGACGATCCACGACCGCGATGGGCTGCGCAACTTCGAAGGGCTGCAGGGGATCGGCAGCAAGGTGCTGCTGGACATCCACCGCGATGGCCGCCCGCTGCAGCTGACCGCGACCCTGCTCGCCCAGCCGGGCGCGATCGCCGGCGCCGACCTGGATCCGCGGCTCGCCGGCGCCAGCTTCGCCGACCTGCCCGAACGCCTGCGCCAAGCGGGCCTGTCCGGAGTGCTGGTGGAAGCGGTCGAGCCCGGCAGCCGGGCCGAGGACAACGGCCTGCGTGCCGGCGATGTCGTGGTCGCCAGCAGCGCCGGCAGCTTCGCCGACCTGGGCGGCTTCCGCACGGGCTTCACACGGGCGCCGGCACAGTTGGCGCTGCAGATCGTGCGCGGCAACCGGCCCGGCGTCCTGCCGATGCGATGACACGACATTCCCCACGAACCGATCCCGTACAGGAGCACCTGCATGAGCGCGACCGACCCGACCGCCACCGGCAACAATCCCACCTCCACCGGCACCAGCGAGGCCGCCAGCGGCCGTGACAACATGAAGGGCCACCTCAACGAGGCCGGAAGCCACCTCAAGCAGGCCGCCGTCGACGGCGGCGACGCGCTGCGGCAGGCGGCCGGGGCCGCCGGCGAGCAACTGCGTGACGGCACCGAGCAGGTCCGCAGCAACCTGTCCAGCGGTGCCCGCGCCAGCCGGGCCGCCGCCAGCGAGCTCGGCGATGCCGCGCGCGAGCAGTACGACGACATCATGGACAAGGGCCGCGAACTGTGTGACAGCGCCGCGGACCTGATCCGCGAGCGGCCGCTGGTGGCCTTCGGCAGCGCCCTTGCCGCCGGCTGGCTGATTGCCAAGCTGGCGCGCGGCGGCGACCGCTGAGTCCCGGCGTGTCGACGCCGGATAATCCGGTGCCAGGTGCTGCCGACGCGGGCGGGGAGGAGGTCGATCCCCGCCCCGACCTGCTGCAGGCGCTGCGCGAAATCGGCGAGGGCAGCCGGGCGAGCCTGGATGCGGCCGGCGAGGTGGCCAAGTCGCTGCGCAGCCTGGTCGCCGCCGACGTCGCCCTCGCCCGCAGCGCCGCCGGACGTGCGGCGGTCGCGGGCGGCGTGGCGCTGGTCGGCGGCGTCACCGCCTGGCTGTTCCTGATGGGCACGCTGGTGATGCTGTTGCGCTCCACCGGGCTGTCATGGTGGCTGTCGATGCTGTTGCCGGCGCTCGCCAGCCTGGTGATCGCCGGCATCGGCGGCTGGCTGGCGATCGGCTACTACGAGCACACCCGGCTGCAGGCCACGCGCCGCCAGCTGGCCCGCCTGGGCATCGGCGAGCTGTCGCGGTTCGTTTCCGACCCCGACTCGGCACGGTCGGCGCGCGAAGACGCCGAACAGGCAGCTGCCGGGGACGCCACCGGGCAGCCGGCCAGGGACAGCCGCGGGGTGGAGGTCACCCCGCCCTGATGGCGGGCATGACCCTGATGACGGGCCGGGGGAGGGCAAGATGCGCTTCGAGCAACTGATCAAGAAGGTCGAACAGGCCGAGAACGCCATCGAGGCGAACGAGCGCCGCGTCGGCGCCGACCTGCGCCAGCTCAAGGCGTCCTGGAAGGCCGCCTGGACGCCGGGCCGCATCGTGCTGGCGGGGCTGGGGTCCGGGTTCGTGCTCGGCCTGGTCGAGCCGGGCCGCCGCTTGGCGAGCGGCAGCAACGCCATGCGCCTGATGTCGATGGCCACCAGCCTGGTGGGGCTGCTCGCCGGCACCAGCGCCCATGCCGCGGCGGAGGAGGCGGGATCGGCCGCCGAAACCGCTGCGGTTGCCGCCGATGGCGGCGGAGTACTGGGCGGCGTCGCCGCCGGATTGCGCGCCGAGCAGCTGGCCAGCGAACGGATCGCCCGGGCCGCCGAGGCGGCGCGCGCGGCGGGCGCCGAACCGTGAGCACGCCGGTGCCGGTGCCTGGCGGAACCGCCGGGTCCGGCACCGTTCCCGGGGCTGCCCCGGACCCGCAGCCGGGTCCTGCCGAACCGCCGCTTCCACCGCTGCGCCCCCGCGCCCCGGCCGCGCTGCTGGTGCTCACCACCCTCGCGGTCGCCGCGGCGATGTGGGCCGCCCAGGCGGTGATCCTGCCGGTCCTGCTGGCGGCGTTCTTCGCCCTGATCGGCAACCCGCTGATCCGTGGCCTGCAACGGCTGCATGTTCCCCGGGTGATCGGCGCGGTGCTGGTGCTGCTGGCCGGACTGGCGGGCACCGTGGCACTGGCCAACCAGCTGGTGCAGCCGGCATCCGAGTGGGTGCGCCAGGTACCACGGGAAATCCGCAAGGTCGCGCCCCAGCTGCGCGAGATGACCCGGCCGATGCAGGCCGCCAACGAGGCCGCCGCGGACATCGCCCGTGCCGCCGACGGCGGGCAGAAGGTCGAGGTGGTGCGCACCGAGGTCAACGATCCCTACCGCTCGCTCACCGCCACTCCGCGGATGCTGGCCTCGGTGTTCGCGGTGGTGCTGCTGACGTTCTTCTTCATGGTGTTCGGGCAGAACCTGCAGCGCAATGCGCTTTCGCTGCTGCCAACGCGCCAGCAGAAGCGGATCACCGTCGGGATCCTGCAGTCGATCGAGTACGAGATCTCGCGCTACGTACTGACCATCAGCGTGATCAACTTCACCGTCGGCCTGGCGCTGGCAGGTTCGCTGTACCTGCTGGGGGTGCCGCTGGCCGAGGCCCTGCTGTGGGGCACGATGGCGGCCGTGCTGAACTACGCCCCCTACGTGGGGCCGCTGGTGGGCATGCTGATCATGCTGCTGATGGGTTTCGTGGCCTACGACGGACTGTGGTCGGCACTGCTGCCGGCCGGCATCTACCTGGGGCTGCACACCCTGGAGGGACAGATCATCACCCCGATCGTACTGGGCCGGCAGATGCGCCTGTCGCCGCTGGTGCTGGTGCTGGCGCTGCTGCTGTTCGGCTGGCTGTGGGGGATCATCGGCCTGCTGCTGGCGGTGCCGATGCTGGTGTGCGTGAAGATCGTGCTGGCCCGCATCAGCGGCCTGGAAGGCTGGGCCCGGTTGCTGGAGTGAGCCGGCCACCGCCGCGCCCCGGCACTACAATGTGCAGCGTGCACGCCCCCATCCGCGCCATCACCCTGGACCTCGACGACACGCTGTGGCCGATCGCGCCGGCAATCGCGCTGGCCGAGTCCGCACTGGAATCCTTCCTCGCCCGCCACGCCCCGCGCGCGGCCGAACGCTGGCCGGCCGACGAGCGCCGCCGGCTGCGCCGGCGCCTGGACCTGGAGCGTCCGCAACTGGCCCATGACATGAGCGCGCAGCGGCGCTGGATGCTCGAGCACATGCTCGCTGAGGCCGGGGAGGATGCCGCCCTGGCGGCACCGGCCTATGACGCCTACTTCGCCGCCCGCTGCAGGGTCGAGCACTATCCCGACAGCCTGCCCGCGCTGGAGCGGCTGGCCGCACGGGTGCCGCTGGCCGCGGTGAGCAACGGCAACGCCTGCCTGCGCACCATTGGCATCGACCACCTGTTCGCGTTCCAGCTCGGCGCCGGCGAGCACGGCGCGCCCAAGCCGGACCGCGGCATCTTCCTGGCCGCGTGCGAGCGGCTGGGCCTGCCGCCCGGGCAGGTGCTGCACGTCGGCGACGACCCGCTGTGCGATGTCGCCGGGGCCCGCGACGCCGGGCTGCAGGCATGCTGGATCAACCGTCCCGACGCGTCCGGGCGGCTGTCAAGCTGGACCGTCGACGTCCCGGCACCGGAACTGCAGTTCCCCACCCTTTCCGCCCTGGCCGACTGGCTGGAGGCGACCCACGACACGGAGCCCACCCGATGACCGACCCCGCACTCCTTCCCGGCCTCGTCCCCGGCGGCGACGGCCTGCCGCTGCACCTGGTCGGCGCCGCGCAGCTCGAGGACTGGCTGTCGAGGCAGCCCGACGGCATCGGCGCCTGGGTCCGCGGCCACGGCTTCCAGGCGCGGCCGCACACCGCCCTGGTCCTGCCCGGCAGTGACGGCGCACCGGCCGGGGCGGTGCTGGGCATCGGAGATCCGCATGATCCGGCCAGCTACGGCCATGCCGCGCATGCGCTGCCGGCCGCATGCTTCCGGCTGGCCGGCACGCACGACCCGGTGACCGTGGCCGCCCTGCAGCTTGGCTGGGGCCTGGGCGCGTACCGCTTCGCCCGGTACCGCAAGCCCGCACGCGAGCCTGCGCGGCTGGTGCTCGACGGCGACAGCCGCGCCGCGCAGCTTGCCCTGGCCGCCTGCCTGCGGGTGCGCGATCTGGTCAACACCCCGACCGAGGACATGGGGCCGGAGCAACTGGAGGAGATTGCCCGCCAGATGGCCGAACGTGCCGGCGCGACGCTGGAGGTGACCACCGGCGGGGCGCTGCTGGAGCGCAACTTCCCGGCCATCCACGCCGTCGGCCGCGCCAGCCACCGCGCGCCGCGGCTGATCCACCTGCAATGGGGGGATCCGGCGCATCCGCTGGTGGCCATCGTCGGCAAGGGCGTGTGCTTCGACACCGGCGGGCTGGATCTGAAGCCGGCCGCCGGCATGCGCAACATGAAGAAGGACATGGGCGGCGCGGCGCATGCGCTGGCCCTGGCCGAGTGGATCATGGCCGCCGGCCTGCCGCTGCGGATCGACGTACTGGTCCCGGCGGTGGAGAACGCCATCGGCCCGGAGTCGTTCCGCCCCGGGGAGGTCATCGCCACCCGCGCCGGCATCAGCGTGGAGATCGACAACACCGACGCCGAGGGCCGGCTGGTGCTGTGCGACGCGCTCGCCTTCGCGGCCGAACGCAAGCCGGCCCTGCTGCTGGACTTCGCCACCCTCACCGGCGCGGCGCGCATCGCCCTGGGTCCGGACCTGCCGGCGCTGTACAGCAACGACGATGCCGTGGCGCAGGCCTGGCTGGAGGCCGGCACGGCCGGACGCGACCCGGTGTGGCGCATGCCGTTGTGGCGCCCGTACTGGCGCTACCTCACCAGCCACGTGGCCGACATCGCCAACGGCGGGCCGTCGAAGATGGGCGGCAGCATCACCGCCGCGCTGTACCTGGAGCGCTTCGTGCCGGAAGGCCAGGCGTGGGCGCACCTGGACACGTTCGCGTGGAACGAGGGTGACAGTCCGGGCCGCCCGGTGGGTGGCGAGGCGCAGGGGTTGCGCTCGGCGTTCGCGATGCTGGGGCGGCTGTTCGCGGGGTGAGTTCCGGTCCCGGTTGTTACAGCCAGCCTTTCTGCCGGGCCAGCCGGTATGCCTCGATGCGGTTGCCGACGCCCAGCTTGCCGATGGCCTCCGAGAGGTAGTTGCGCACCGTGCCGTGCGAGAGATGGAGCCGGCCGGCGATGTCGTTCGCCGCGTGGCCTTCTCCGGCCAGGCGCAATACTTGGCGTTCGCGATCGGTGAGCGGGTCGGCCTCCGACCAGGCCTCCAGCGCCAGTTGCGGGTCGATCGCCCGGCCGCCGCCATGTACCTGGCGCAACGCGCCGGCCAGCTGCCCGACCGGCGCATCCTTGAGCAGGTAGCCCTGCACCCCGGCGTCCAGCGCGCGGCGCAGGTAGCCGCCACGCGCGAAGGTGGTGACGATCACCACCTTTGTCGCCAGTCCGTGGCGCTGGATGCGCCCGGCCAGCTCCAGGCCGGTCAGTCCCGGCATCTCGATGTCGGTCACCAGCAGGTCGGGGCCGTGGCGCTGCAGCTCGCGCCAGGCGGCCTCTCCATCGGCGGCGGTGCCGACCACCTCCAGGTCCGGCTCCAGGCCCAGCAAAGCCGCCAGTGCACCGCGCAGCATCGACTGGTCCTCGGCAAGGACGATCCGGATCATCGCCGCAGGGCTCCTGCCAGCGCGGGCGACGCAGGTGCGGACCCGTCGCGCCGGGCACCCCTGTCCGGCGCCGGGGCCGCCGGCGCAGGCCCGACGGCGCGGACCGGGATGCACGCCTCCACGGTGGTACCCCGCCGCCGCGACGAGTCGACCCGCAGCCGCCCTCCAAGCACCTCCACGCGTTCGCGCATGCCCGCCAGCCCGTTACCCGGCACGTCCGCGCCGCCGCGTCCGTCGTCGCTGATGCACAGCACGGCCCGGTCGCGGTCGACCTGCAGCGTGACCTCCGCGCGGGTCGCCCCGGCATGCCGCTGGATGTTGGTCGCCGCCTCGCGCAGCACCATCGCCAGTGCGGTTTCCAGCGGTACCGGCAGCGCGGCCGCATCGACTCCGGAATACCCCACCTCGTGGCGCATCGCGACCCCGGCGCACTCCAGCAACAACCTGGCCGAGGCGAGTTCGGCGGCCAGGCCGGCCGAGCGGATGCCGGTCACTGCCGCGCGCACCTGGGCCAGTGCCTCGCGGCTGACCCGGCTGACTTCCGAGATCTCGGCCAGTGCCCTGTCCGGGTTGCGTTCGATCAGCCTGGCCGCCAGGTCGGATTTCAGCGCCACCAGCGACAGGGTGTGACCGAGCAGGTCGTGCAGGTCACGCCCGATGCGCTCGCGCTCGGCCGCAGTCGCCAGCCGCCGCACCTCCTCCTGCGAAAGCTTCAGTGCCGCGTCCTTGTGCCGGTTCACGGCATCGGCGTGGACCACCAGGCCGATGATGACGGTAACCGCGGGCAGCCACGCCACCGCCTGCCATGGATAGCCCAGCGCCAGCGCCATCGCGAGCAGGGCCCCGTTGAGCAACACCAGCATGGCGAGATAGCGCACGAGCCCGTGGCCCCTGGCACCGCGCAGCATCACGCAGCCGAACACGAAATAGCTCAGGCCCGACGGATACCAGCGCAACAGCAGCATGGACAGCACGACCATGCCCAACGCCGGCAGCCACATCTTCCGTTCCGGCCGCAACAGGGTCAGCCCGTAGAGCACCAGGAACAGGGGATACGACAGCAGCGTCAGCCCGATCCAGCGGGTGTCGTACCCCGACGGCGTGAACATCGGGGTGATGAACACCCAGGCAGTCCACAGCAGGTGCACCCACTCGGTCCACGGCGCGCTCCCCCGCCGCGCGGCGCACGCCAGCAGCGAGTCCGGCGCCGGTGACAGCCAGCGACGCAACATGACGGTGGCGCGGGTCCTGCTGTGGTCCATGGCGCGATGATGCCGCACCTGGCGCGCCCCGGTCCGGCGCCGGATCATGGCGCCGGTTCAACCATTGCGGACCAGCCGCGCCCGGGCCAGGGCGAAGAAGCCGGCGCTGACCAGCGCCAGCACGCCCAGGTGCAGCGCGACCGGCTGGCCCGCATCCATCCCGACGACCTTCAGCGCCAGCTGTCCGACGTGGTACGGCGGCCATGCCGGAGCAAGGGTGGCGAATACACCCGGCAGCATCGCCAGCGGCAGCCACAATCCGGACAGCAGCGACAGCGGCAGGTAGACGAGGTTGACCACCGCCGGGGCGGCGCCGCCACTGGACAGGGTGCCGATATACAGCCCGAGCGCGCCGAAGGGCACCGCCCCGGCGACGTGGACCAGCAACAGCAGCGCCCATTGCGCGGGCCGCAGCGACACCCCGCCCGCCAGCGCAGCCAGGGCCGCGAGCAGCGACGCCACCATCAGCCCGAACATCGCCGCCATCGCCATCTTCCCCAGCAGGTACGCACCCGGCGGCATCGGCAGTGCGCGCTTGAGCGTCAGCAGCCCGCGCTCGCGGTCCATCGCCACCGTGACCCCGAAGCCGAACAGCGCCGCGCCCATCACCCCGAACACGCCGTAGGTGGCGAACAGGTAAGTGGCGGCGGCCGGGTTGCCGCGATTCATCACCACTCCGAACAGCAGGTAGAACATCGCCGGAAACAGCAGCGTCGGCAGCGAGAACATCGGCGCGCGCAGCAGGCGCAGGAACTCGTACTTCGCCTCGAGCAGGTAGCTGCGCAACATCCGCTGCCGCGGACGATGGAGGTTGGCGTCGGCAATGGCGTTCATCAGGCGGCCTCCTGCAGCTGTTGTTCACGGGTGATCTCCAGAAAGGCTTCGGCCAGGCCGGCGCGGCTCACATCAAGTCCGGTGAGCTCCGGATCCTGCGCGAGCAGGCGCCGCACCACGTCCTCGGCGGCATCGGTGACCACTTCCAGCTTTCCCTCCTCCCGCGTGGCCGCCCGTACCCGGGGCCAGCGCGCCACCTCGGCGGGATCGAGGCCGCTGGTGCAGCGGATGCGCCGCTGGGAGACCCGCGCCCGGACCTCGTCCAGGCTGCCGTCGGCCACGACCCGTCCGTGCGCCAGTACCACCACGCGGTCGGCGAGCGCTTCGGCCTCCTCCAGATAGTGGGTGGTGAGCAGGATCGAAGCGCCATCGGCGGCCAGCTCGCGCACCCCGCGCCACAGCGACTGCCGCGCCTGGATGTCCAGCCCGGTGGTCGGCTCGTCGAGGAACAGCACCCGTGGCCGGCCGCAGATCGCCAGCGCCAGCTGCACCCGGCGCTGCTGGCCACCCGACAGCTGGCCGTAACGGCGGGCCAGCAGGCCTTGCAGCCCGGCGATGTCGACGCAGTCCTGCACGCCGCGCGGCGCCGGGTAGTAGCTGCGGGTCAGCTCCAGCAGCTCGGCTACCTTGAGCGTGTCGGCGATCGCGCCCGACTGCAGCATCACCCCGGCCTGCTGGCGTGCGGACAGCATCCGCGGCGGTGATCCAAGCAGCACTGCATCCCCATGATCGGGCTCCAGCAGGCCCAGCAGCAGCGAGATGGCGGTGCTCTTGCCGGCGCCGTTGGCGCCCAGCAGCGCCAGCACCTGGCCGGCGTGCAGTTCGAGATCGACGCCTTCGAGCGCGGTGACGGCGCCGTAGCGCTTCACCGCGCCCCGAAGTTGCGCCAGTGGAATGGATTGGACGGCGTGCATGACGGCCCCTGCTCTGCGATGTGTGGACCATGCTCGCCCTCCCCCGCCGGCGCCGGCAGTCGCGGCGGTCAGCGTCTGCCAATGACAGTCGTCATGCCGGCGGGAGGGATGCAGGCACACCGGGTGACGGGCGTCACCTGACAGCGGCCGCCGGGCGGTGCAGACTCGGCACTCCGGCCCTGGGACGGGCCCGCGCCTTCGCAGGGGAGACGATGAGCAGCAATGCCGAGCTGTTGAAGGAACTCAGGATCGACCGCGGCGCGCCGCCGCCGCGCGAGCCGCGCCGGGGGCTGCTCATCGGCCTGGGGGTGGGTGCCGCGGTGCTGCTGGCGGTACTGGCAGCCTGGTTCCTGCTCACCCGCGGCGACGTGCCCCAGGTCCGGACCGCCACCGCCACGGCAATCGGCGGCCAGGCCGGCGCGGCGGCCTCGGTGCTTGACGCCACCGGCTACGTGGTGGCACGGCGCATGGCCACGGTGTCGGCCAAGATCACCGGCCGGGTGCGCGAGGTGCTGATCGAGGAAGGCCAGCGGGTCGAGGAAGGCCAGGTCATGGCGCGGCTGGACCCGGTCGATGCCGATGCCCAGCGCGCGCTCGCCACCCAGCAGCTCGGCGCCGCCCGTGCCAATGCCGACGCGACCCGCGCCCGCTTGCGCGAAGCGGAGGCCAACGCCACCCGGCTGGGCGGCCTGGTCGGGCAACAACTGGTCTCGCAGGCGCAGTACGACCAGGCGCTCGCCGAGCGCGATGCACTCCGGGCCCAGCTGGCCAGCATGGGGCGCCAGGCGGGCGTCGCGGCCGACCAGCTGCACATCGCCGAACTCGGCGTCGACAACACCATCGTGCGCGCGCCGTTTGCCGGCGTGGTCACCGCCAAGGCCGCCCAGCCGGGCGAGATCGTCTCGCCGATGGCCACCGGCGGCTTCACCCGCACCGGCATCGGCACCATCGTCGACATGGAGTCGCTGGAGGTCGAGGTCGACGTCGGCGAGTCCTACATCGGCCGGGTCGAGCCGGGCATGCCGGTGGAGGCCACGCTCAACGCCTACCCGGACTGGAGGATCCCGGCCCACGTGATCGCGATCATCCCCACCGCCGACCGCGGCAAGGCGACGGTCAAGGTGCGCATCGGGCTGGACCAGCAGGATCCGCGGATCGTGCCGGAAATGGGCGTGCGGGTGAGCTTCCTCGAGCGCGCTCCGGAACCCGGGGAGGGCAACGATGCGGGGCCGGCCGTGCTGGTCCCGGGGGCCGCCATCGCCCGCCGGAACAACACCCCGGTGGCTTTCGTGCTCACCGGGCGGGATGGCGACAGCGCGCGGGTCGAACAGCGCACCATCGAGCCCGGCCGCACCCTGGGCGGCGACCGCGAGGTCACCTCCGGCTTGGCGGGCGGCGAAACGGTGGTGCTGTCGCCCCCGGACGAACTGGAAGACGGATCGGAGGTCCGCATCGCCCCCGCCCAGGACTAGCTTCATCGTCGTTCCCGCGAACGCGGGAACCCATGGACGTTTGCACATCGATACCAAGGACATCCACATGGCACTGGTCACCACCCGCAAGCTCACCAAGACCTACCAGCGCGGCCCGGAGAAGGTCCAGGTACTGCATGGCATCGATCTGGAGATCCCGGAAGGCGACTTCGTCGCCCTGATGGGCCCGTCCGGTTCGGGCAAGTCCACCCTGCTCAACCTGGTCGGCGGACTGGACACCCCGACCGGGGGCGAGATCGAGATCAGCGGCCAGCGCATCGACGCGATGGGTGCCGGCCAGCTGGCCCACTGGCGCAGCAACCACGTCGGCTTCGTGTTCCAGTTCTACAACCTGATGCCGGCGCTGACCGCTCAGAAGAACGTAGAACTGCCGCTGCTGCTGACCAAGCTGACGTCGGCGCAGCGGCGGAAGAACGCCGCGATCGCGCTGCAGCTGGTGGGCCTGGCCGACCGCGGCAAGCACCGCCCCAACGAGCTGTCCGGCGGCCAGCAGCAGCGCGTGGCGATCGCCCGGGCAATCGTGTCCGACCCGACCCTGCTGATCTGCGACGAGCCCACCGGCGACCTGGATCGCCAGTCCGCCGAGGAGATCCTCGCGCTGCTGCAGACCCTCAACCGCGAGCACGGCAAGACCATCGTGATGGTCACCCACGACCCCAAGGCCGCCGACCACGCCAGGCGCACCCTGCACCTGGACAAGGGCGTGCTGGTGGAAGACGCGGCCCTGGCCGCGCAGTGACCCGGAGGCGGCGATGAAATACCTGCACCTGATCTGGTCGGCATTGGCGCGCAGCCGGATGCGCACCGTGCTGACCCTGCTGTCGGTGGTCACCGCGTTCCTGCTGTTCGGCATGCTCGACAGCGTCCGGGTGGCCTTCAACAACTCCGGCCAGAGCCTGACCGGCGCCGACCGGCTGGTGGTCGCATCGAAGCTCTCCATCACCCAGTCGCTGCCCTACCGGCTGCTGCCGCAGATCGAGGCGGTGCCCGGCGTGGAGGACGTCGCCTTCGGCAACTGGTTCGGCGGCGTCTACCGCGACATGCAGAACTTCTTCCCCAACTTCGCGGTCAGCGACGACTACTTCCGGATGTACCCGGAGTTCGCCATCGCCCCCGAGCAACTGGAGGCCTTCCGCGCCGACCGCACCGGGGCGGTGGTGGGCGGGGCGCTGGCGGAGAAGTTCGACTGGACGATCGGCGACACCATCCCGCTGCAGGCCACGATCTTCCCCCGGGACGGCAGCAACGACTGGCAGTTCACCCTGCGCGGCATCTTCCACGTCGAGGACGAGGCGATGAAGCAGCAGGAGAACCAGCTGATGTTCCACTGGGAGTACTTCAACGAGGCCAACGACTACATCAGCGATGAAATCGGCTGGATGATGGTGCGGGTGGCCGACCCGTCGCAGGCCGACCGGGTGGGGCGGGCGATCGACGCGATTTCGGCCAACTCCGACCACGAGACCAAGACCCAGACCGAGGCGGCCTGGACCCAGTCGTTCATGAAGCAGTTCGCCGATGTCGGCCTGATCGTCACCGCGATCATGGGCGCGGTGTTCTTCACCCTGTTGCTGCTGACCGGCAACACCATGGCCCAGGCGGTGCGCGAGCGGATCCCGGAACTGGCGGTGCTCAAGACCATCGGCTTCACCGACCGCACGGTGCTGATGCTGGTGCTGGCCGAGTCGGTGCTGCTGATCGGCCTGGGCGGGCTGCTGGGCATGGCCCTGGCGCAGGCGCTGGTGGCCTGGATGGCCGGCTACAGCCAGGGGCTGCTGCCGGGCAAGGCGATCCCGACCGAGACCTGGCTGGTGGCGCTGGCGCTGGTGGTCGGGCTGGGGCTGGTGGTCGGGCTGCTGCCGGCGCTGCGCGCCAAGCGGTTGAAGATCGTCGATGCACTGGCCGGACGCTGAGGAGAGGCGACGATGAAGAAGATCAGGAAATGGTCCGGCAATCTCGGCATGGTGCTGGTGCTGGCGCTCGGGCTGGCCGCCTGGGTCATGCTGCCCTGGTGGGGCGTGCTTGCCGGGGTGGCGCTGCTCGCCGGCTGGCTGCTGCTGGCCCGGCGCGGGCGGCAGACGCTGGCGGTCGCCAGCGTGGGCGTCTCCAGCCTGCCGCAACGCTGGGGCGCCTCGGGCGTGATCATCATCGGCATCGCCGGGGTGGTCGGGGTGCTGGTGGCGATGCTGGCGATGGGCGCGGGCTTCTCGGCCACGCTCAACAGCACCGGTGACGAAAACACGGCGATCATCCTGCGCGGCGGCGCGATGGCCGAGACCAATTCGGTGATCACCCGCGACCAGGTGCCGCTGATCACTGCCCTGGACGGCATCGCCAGCGGCCAGGGCGGACGCCCGCTGGCCTCGCCGGAGCTGTCGCAGGTGGTGTCGTTGCCGACCATGGCCGACGGCACCGATGCCAACGTGCAGCTGCGCGGGGTCGGCGACACCGCCTGGGAGCTGCGCCAGCAGGTGCAGCTGGTCGCGGGTCGCCGGTTCAATCCCGGCCTGCGCGAACTGGTGGTCGGCAGCGGCGCCGCGCAGCAGTTCCGCGGCCTGGAGATCGGCAACGCGGTGCGCTTCGGCAACCAGGAGTGGACCGTGGTCGGGCGCTTTGCCAGCGGCGATGCGCACGAATCGGAACTGTGGGCCGATGCCGAGGTGGTCGCCACCACCTACAACCGGCCGGCCTTCCAGTCGGTCACCGCCCGGCTGGAACAGGGCGACGGCTTCGACCGGCTCAAGGCCGCCCTGGCCGGCGACCCGCGGCTGAAGCTGGACGTGCTCACCACCGCCGACTATTACCGCCGCCAGTCCGAGGGGCTGGCGAAGCTGATCGACATCCTCGGGCGGGTGATCGGCACGATCATGGCGGTCGGCGCGGTGTTCGGTGCGCTCAACACCATGTACGCGGCGGTGGCCGGGCGCGCCCGGGAGGTCGCCACCCTGCGCGCGCTGGGATTCCGCGGCCTGCCGGTGGTGCTGGCGGTGATGCTGGAGACCATGCTGCTAGCGCTACTGGGCGGGGTGCTCGGCGCCGGACTGGCCTGGCTGGTGTTCAACGGCTACACGGTGTCCACCCTGGGCAGCAACTTCAGCCAGGTGGTGTTCCAGTTCAAGGTCACCCCCGAACTGCTGTGGACCGGGATGAAGTGGGCACTCGGGATCGGACTGGTGGGCGGCCTGTTCCCGGCACTGCGGGCGGCAAGGCTGCCGGTGACCGATGCGTTGCGGGCGGGGTGAGCTGGCACCCCGCGGCTACCGCGTCAGTTGGTCCAGTGCGCCGCGTTCGCGGTGGGTGGCAGGACCAGGCTGGACAGCTGACCGTCGCTGGTCAGCAGGTTCAGTGCATCGGCCAGGATCGCCGCGGCCTCGTGCTGCAGCGGGTCGGGGCGGTCCTCGGCGGCCTTCTCGCGGGCGGTGTCGGTGGCAATGTCGCGCTCGTTGGCGGTCAGGCCGTCATCCGACAGGGCCAGTTCGGCCAGCGGGTCTGAGGCCAAGCCCAACTCCTCGCGGATGCGCTGGCGCTCCTCGCGGCGGGCCTCGCTGGCCTCGCGCTCGGTGCGGCGCTCGGCCTCGTTGAGCGAGATCCACTTCTTCTCCGACTCGGTGCGGAAGCGCTCGACGTCCTCCTTCCACCAGCTGAACTCGATGTCGCCGGCCACACGCTCGTGGTGCCGCGCATCCAGTCGCTCCAGCAGCGGGCCGAAGTCGCCGTAGCGGGTGTGCTCGACCGCCGAGATCTTGGTCCACGGCAATGCGTTGTCGTAGGTGCTCTCGCCGTACTCGGTGGCATCGACTGAGGTCGGGAAATGGATGTCCGGGACCACGCCCTTGTTCTGGGTCGAACTGCCGCTGACCCGGAAGAACTGGGCCACGGTGAGCTTGACCTGGCCGAAGCGCTCGGCCTCGTTGGCCGGCCAGCGGTCCAGGTTGACCAGGTTCTGCACGGTTCCCTTGCCGAAGGTGGTTTCGCCGATCACCAGACCGCGGCCGTAGTCCTGGATGGCGCCGGCGAAGATCTCCGAGGCGGACGCCGAGCCGCGGTTGACCAGCACCGCCAGCGGACCAGCCCAGGCGACGCCCTCGTCCTCGTCGCCTTCCACGCTGATGCGGCCGCCGGACTCGCGCACCTGCACCACCGGGCCGTCGTCGATGAACAGGCCGGTCAGTTCGATCGCCTCGTTCAGCGAGCCGCCGCCGTTGTTGCGCAGGTCGAGCACCACCCCGTCCACGCCCTCGTCCTCGAAGCCGCGCAGCAGCCGGGCCACGTCGCGGGTCGCCGAGGCGTAGTCGTCCAGGCGCATCCGCCGGCCTTCGAAATCCTGGTAGAAGCCCGGCAGCTCGATGACCCCGATCCGCCGGTCGGCCATGCCGCCCTCGCCTTCGATCTCGTAGATCTCGGACTTGGCCGCCTGGTCCTCCAGCCGGACCTGGTCACGGGTGATCACCACCCGCACCGGCTCGCTGTCCAGCCCGGCCTTGGCCGGGATCACGTCCAGCCGGACCTGCGAGCCCTTCGGCCCGCGGATCTTCTCGACCACGTTGTCCAGCCGCCAGCCGATCACGTCCTCCATCGGGCCGCTGGTGCCCTGGCCGACGCCGACCACGCGGTCGCCGGGACCGAGCAGGCCCGACTTGTCCGCCGGCCCGCCGGCCATGATCTCGCGGATCGCAGTCATGTCGTCCTGCTTCTGCAGCACCGCGCCGATGCCCTCCAGCGAGAGCGACATCGACAGGTTGAAGTTCTCCGCCGTGCGCGGGGTGAAGTACGCGGTATGCGGATCGATCGCCCCGGCATAGGCGTTCATGAAGGTCTGGAAGACATCGCGCCCTTCCAGCTCGTTGATGTTGTCGAGCAGGTTCACGTAGCGCTTGTCCAGCGTCTCGCGGATGCCCTCGGGCTCCTTGCCGGCCAGCTTCAGGCGCAGCCAGTCGTTGCGCACCGACTTGCGCCACAGCGCGTCGAGTTCGGCCTGGTCCGCCGGCCAGGGCGCATCCTCGCGGTCGTAATCGAAGCGCTCGTCGGCGGTGAAGTCGAAGATGTCCTCGTGGAGCAGGCCGCGGGCATGCGCGATGCGGTCGGCGACGCGCTCGCGGTAGAGGGCGAAGATCGCGTAGGCCGGCTCCATCTGCCCGCTGCGGATCGCATCGTCGAGCAGCGTCCCGTAGCGGTCGAACTGCTTGATGTCGCTGGCCAGGAAGAACTGCTTGCCGCCGTCCAGGGCTTCCAGGTAGCGCTCGAGGATCTGCTCGGACAGCGCGTCATCGAGCGGCTTGGGACGGTAGGCGTAGCGGCTGTCGGACAGCAGTCCGAACACCAGCTTGGCGGCGGTGGCTTGGTCCTCGGTCGGGGCGGCGGGCAGCGGCACCGGCGCGCTGGGCTCGCCGTCGGGCGTGGCCTCCCGCGCCTCCCCGTCCGCGCCCACCGGCTGCGGCAGGGTCGCCGGCGGATCGGCCGGCATGGTCGGCGGCGCCTCCACCTGGGCCAGCAGGGCCAGCGGCAGCGACAGCAGGAGAGCGAGCAGCGGGGTCTTGAGATTCATGAAGTGTGCGGTTGCCCGGATAGGCGTGGGGAAGCCAGGCCCTGTGACCCAGCGTTGGCCAACAATGACACGTTTGACAGTGCCGGAAGTCGCCGGTCGTGCCCGGCGGCGCGGGATCCATTCAGGCCGCGCGGCGTGCGTCGAAATGGCGGCGCGGCAGGCGCCGGAGCGATCAAAGCACCCCCGGCGCGAAGGCCGCGGCAAGGGTGGGCGGCGGGCAGGCGGCAACGCCCGGCCGGGGCACCGTCAGGCCGTGGCCACCAGCCCGGCCTCCGCCGCCGAACGGTCGGCGTGGTAGGACGAGCGCACCAGCGGACCGGACGCGACGTGGGTGAAGCCCAGCGCCATCCCATACACCTCCAGCGCCTTGTACTCCTCCGGCGTCCAGTAACGCATCACCGGATGGTGGTGCGCGCTGGGCTGCAGGTACTGTCCGATCGTGACCATCTCCACGTCGTGCGCGCGCAGGTCGCGCAGGGTCTCCTGCACCTGTTCCAGGGTCTCGCCCAGGCCGAGCATGATCCCGGACTTGGTGGCAACCGCCGGGTGCTGCGCCTTGAAGCGCCTGAGCAGGGTCAGCGACCACTGGTAGTCCGCGCCGGGACGCACGTTGCGGTACAGGTGCGGCACGGTTTCCAGGTTGTGGTTGAACACGTCCGGCGGCGCGCTGGCGAGGATCTCCAGCGCCCGGTCCATGCGCCCCTTGCCACGGAAGTCCGGGGTCAGGATCTCGATCTTCGTGCCCGGGCTGGCGTCGCGCACCGCGCGGATGCAGTCGACGAAATGCTGCGCGCCGCCATCGCGCAGGTCGTCGCGGTCGACACTGGTGACCACCACGTACTTCAGCCCCATGTCGGCAACCGTCCCCGCCAGCCGCCGCGGCTCGTCGGCGTCCGGCGGCTTGGGTCGGCCGTGGGCGACGTCGCAGAAACTGCAGCGGCGGGTGCACACATCGCCCAGGATCATGAAGGTGGCGGTGCCGTGGCCGAAGCACTCGTGGATGTTCGGACAGCTGGCGTCCTCGCAGACCGTCACCAGGCGGTTGGCACGCAGCTTCGACTTGAGCTGGGCGACCGCGTTACCGGAGGGGATCCGCACCCGGATCCAGGACGGCTTGCGCAGCACCGGGGCCTCGGCGAACTGCACCGGCGAGCGGGCGATCTTGTCGCCGGCGACCTGCTTCACGCCCGGCTGCAGCGGGGCCGGAGCCTCGCTGCCCACCACGGCAAGGGGAATGGACTTGTTGCTGGCGTCGGTCATGGGGGATTTCGGATTTCAGGGGGCCGGCGGATCGGCCGGCTCGGCCACCAATCCGAACTGCGCGGCCAGGTGCGTCACCAGCACCGGCTTGACCGCATCCAGCGACGAAGGACCCCCGAAGTCTACCATCGAGGCCACTTCCAACCCCGCGTAACCACAGGGATTGATGCGCCGGAACGGCGCCAGGTCCATGTCGATGTTGAAGGCCAGGCCGTGGAAGCTGCAGCCGCGGCGGACGCGGATCCCGAGCGCGGCGACCTTGGCCCCGGCCACGTACACGCCGGGCGCGCCATCGCGGCGCACAGCGCCGATGTTCCAGTCGGCCAGGGTGTCGATGATCGCCTGCTCGATCCGGCACACGTACTCGCGCACCCCGATCCTGAGCCGGCGCAGGTCCAGCAGCGGATACAGGACGATCTGTCCCGGACCGTGGTAGGTCACCTGGCCGCCGCGGTCGACGCGGAGCACCGGGATGTCGCCGGGCATCAGCACGTGTTCTTCCCTGCCGGCCTGGCCCAGGGTGAACACCGGATCGTGCTCGACCAGCCAGAACTCGTCGGGGGTCCCGGGCCCGCGGGCGTCGGTCAGCGCCGACATCGCGCGCCACACCGGCTCGTAAGGGCGGCGGCCCAGGTCGCGCACCCGTACCGGTCGGGTCACCGGCAGCGCGGCCGGGGCTTCCACCGCTACAGCGTCCATTTCACCTCAGGGTGGTCGCGCAGCACCTGGTGCGCGAGGTCGTACTGCTCGCGCGAGTCGGCGCGGAACGCAATCCGCACCGAGACGTAGCGCCCGTTGGACGAGTGCCGCCAGTTGACCTGCTCGGTCAGCACCTCGATGCCGGCATCGAGCAGCCGCGCGGGCAACTCCGTCTGCAGGTCCTTGTCCGCCGCGCCCATCGCCGAAAGCTCGAAGGTGCCCGGGAACTCGAAGCCCTGCTGCTCCGGGCCCTTGCCGTCGGTGCTCACAGCGAGTCCCACCACATCAGGATCTCGTGCCAGATGCGCTTGAAGAAACCGGCGCGCTCGACGGCTTCCAATGCCACCAGCGGCTGCTCGGCGAGCACATCGCCATCAAGCGTCACCCGCACGGTGCCGACCTGCTGGCCCTGTTCGAACGGCGCGACCAGCACCGAGGGCACGTCCATCACCGGCTGCAGCTGCTCGTAGCGGCCGCGCGGCACGGTCACCAGCACCGGCGAGGCCACGCCCAGCGCAAGCTCGTCGGCCTGCCCCTTCCACACCCGCTGGGTGGCCACCGCGGTGCCCGGCTCATAGAGGGTGTGGGTCTCGAAGAAACGGAAGCCCCAGTTCAGCAGCGCCTGGCTGTCGTCGGCGCGCTGCTTCTCCGAGCTCGAGCCCAGGACCACCGAGACCAGGCGCTGGTCACCGCGCTTGGCCGAGGCCATCAGGCAGTAGCCGGCCGCCGAGGTGTGCCCGGTCTTGATGCCGTCGACGCTGGCATCGCGCCACAGCAGCACGTTGCGGTTGGGCTGGGTGATCGAGCCGACCGTGAACTCCTTGATTGCGTTGTAGGAGTACGCCTCGGGGTAGTCGCGGGCCAGTGCGGCGCCGAGCAGAGCGAGGTCGTGGGCGGTGGACAGGTGGCCCTCGCCGGGCAGCCCGGTGGCGTTCACGAAGTGGGTGTTGCGCAGCCCGAGCCGCTGGGCGTGCTGGTTCATCAGCGCGGCGAAGGCCTGCTCGCTGCCGGCGACGTGCTCGGCCAGGGCGATGGCGGCGTCGTTGCCCGACTGCACCACCATGCCCTTCTCCATCTCCACCAGGGGCGCGCTCTGGTTGACGTCGAAGCCGGAGTAGCTGCCGTCGGTCGCCGCACCGCCCTTGCGCCAGGCGTTCTCGCTCATCCTGACCTGGTCGTCGCGGTTGATCTTGCCCGCAGCCATCTCCGCGGCGATGACGTAGCTGGTCATCACCTTGGTGATGCTGGCCGGCGGCAGCGGCACGTCGATGTTCTCGCCGGCCAGGACCTTGCCGCTGGCCGCGTCCATGACCACCCAGGCCTCGGCCACCGGCTCGGGCGCCGGCGGCACCGGCATCGGCCCGGCCGCCGTGTCGACGCCGCCCGGCTGCGCACCCGGCTGCGGCACCGGTACCGGTTCCTGCGCGGTGGCCAGGCCGACAGCAAGGGTGCCGAGCGCGGCCAGGCCGAACGCTCGAAGGAGGCGGGGGAACTTCATCGTTGTATAACTCCGGCCGGCTGCGGGCCGGCGTACCTGTTCTGTTGGACTATTCGCGCACCGGCTGCGGCCGGTCGAAACCCAGCGCCACGATCCGCGGCGCCAGCGCGCTGGCGGCGTCCCCGGCCAGCGGACCGACCCGCAGGCGCCAGACCCGGCGGCCATTGGCCACCGCATCGTGGATGCTCGCGCCGTCGATACCGGCACCGCGCAGCGTTTCCAGCGCCCGGTCGGCATTGTCGCGGGCGGCGAAGCTCGCCACCTGCAGCACCACGCCGGCACCCGCGGCCGTTTCCACCATGGCCGGGGATCCGGCCTGCGGGGATGCGGAGGATACGCCCGTCGGGGCGGCAGCGGGAGCGGCCGTCCCGTCCGGCGCACCCGGTCGGCCGGTGGCCACGCGCACCTGGCGCTCGCGCATCCAGGCGTCGAACTGGTCGGCGGTCATCGCCTTGCCATCGGCGTTCATGTCGAACCGGTACTGACGGTCGGCGGGCGCGGCGGGCGCGGCCGCGGTATCCGGCAGCGGGCCGTCGGCGGCCGCCGTGGCGGCAGCGGCCGGCAGCGCGGCCACCAGGCTGTCCATGGAACTGGAAGGCGGCGGCGCCTCGACCGCGGCCACCCGGGTGTCGACCGGCGCCACCGCCGGACCCAGGTCGTCGGGCACCAGCGCGCGCACCTCGACCCGGCCGGTGCCGCTGCGGTCGATCCCCAGCTTCACCGCCGCGGCATAGCTCAGGTCGACCACCCGGCCCTCGTGGAACGGGCCGCGGTCGTTGACCCGCACCACCACCGAGCGGCCGTTGTCCAGGTTGGTGACGCGGGCGAAGCTCGGCAGCGGCAGGTGCTTGTGCGCCGCGGTGAAGGCGTACATGTCGTACACCTCCATGTTGGAGGTCTTGCGGCCGTGGAACTTGGTGCCGTAGTAGGAGGCGATGCCCTGCTCGACAAAGCCGGCCGGGTCATCGAACACCTTGTACTCGCGCCCCAGCACGCTGTAGGTCGGCCGGTTGCCGTAAAGCGAGCGCGGTTCGGCGACCACCTCGGGCTCGGGGATCCGGTCAACGTCGATCCGGATGTCCGGCGCGGCATCGGCGATGTGCGGCGCATACAGGCCGCCGGCGGTGTAGTGGCCGCGTTTGGACGGGTCTTCCTGCGCCGCCGGATAGGGCGAGCGCCGCGAATCGCCGGTACCCGCCGAGCCCGGGGCGGGGTCCGGCTTGCGGGGGGCACTGGAACAGGCCGCCAGGCCCAGGACCAGCAGCGCCGCCAGCAGCCGGATCATGCTTCGACGCGCCCGGCGCCGTTGCCGGCGGCGGCCAGCGGGTCGCGCCCGGCAATCGCCTCGGCCAGCTGGTACACCGCCATCGCGTAGTGCTTGGAGATGTTGTAGCGGGTGATCGCGTAGAAGTTGTTGAAGCCCAGCCAGTACTCCGGGCCGTCCACGCCATCCAGGTTCAGCAAAGTGGCGTCCAGCGACACCCCGTCCGCACGGTGTGCGGCCGGGCTGGCCGCGGTGTAGCCTCGGGCCGCCAGCTGGGCCAGGCTGTAGCGCGGCTCCAGGCCCTCGGCCTCGAAGTCCGCGGCGCCGGCGGCGCGATCGGCGCGCACCACCACCGGGCCGCCGCGCTGCCAGCCGCCCTTCTCGACGAAGTAGTTGGCGACCGAGGCGAACACGTCATCCAGGCTGTTGAACAGGTCGACCTTGCCATCGCCATTGCCGTCCACCGCGTAGTCGCGGTAGCTGGACGGCATGAACTGGCCCCAGCCCATCGCCCCGGCATAGCTGCCCTTGAGGGTGGTGATGTCCAGGCCGGTCTCCCCGCCCATTGCGAACAGCTGGCCGAGCTCGTCGCGGAAGAACGCTTCGCGGCTGTTCTCCCGGGCGATCTTCTCCGGCTCGCCGGTACGCGGGTAGGCGAACGCCAGGGTGTACAGGGCGTCGACCACCGGGTAGCTGCCCATGTTGCCGCCGAAGCTGGTCTCCACCCCGAGGATGGAGACGATGATCTCCGGCGGGACGCCGTACTGCGCCTCCACCCTGTCCAGCGCCGCGCGATGCTCGGCCAGGAAGGCGCGCCCGGCCTTGATCCGCGCGTCGGTGATGAAGATCGGGCGGTAGTCCTTCCACGGCTTGGCCTCGGCCGGGCGGGACATCGCGGTGATGATGCTGTCGCGGATCTCCGCGCCGTCCAGCACCCGTTCGATATGGGCCGGATCCACGTCGTAGCGGGCCGCGGTGGTACGGATGAACTCGGGCCGGGCGACGTCCAGTGGCTGGTACTGCGAGACCTCGGGCTCGGGCACCGCTTCGGGCTGCGGGGCGGGCCCTGCGGGGGCCGCCGGTTCCGCCGGCTGCACCGGAGGGGTGGGCGGGGCCTGCGTCGCGCATGCGGCGAGCGTCAGGACGAGTGCGCCCACCAGGGCGCGTCGGGCAAGCGGACTGGTCATCGTCGGCGAGGTTAGCACGGCCCACCGGGGCCTCCTGAACCCCTGCCGGCCCCGCGGGGCCGGCACCGGCGGACCGCCATCAGCTGCCGTTCAGCTGCTCAGCGCTGGTGCACCGGGCGGTGCGCGCGTACCGCCATCACCACCCCCAGCCCGGCCAGCAGCGAGACCGCGGAGGTGCCGCCGTAGCTGAGCAGCGGCATCGGCACGCCCACCACCGGCAACACCCCGGCCACCATCCCGCCGTTGATCAGCACGTACACGCACAGCGACAGGCCGAGCGCCCCGACCAGCAGGCGCGAGTAGCCGTCGCGCGCTTGGGAGGCGATCCACAGGCAGCGTGCGATGACGAAGGCGTACAGCCCCAGCGTGACGACCACCCCGACCCAGCCGAACTCCTCGCTGAGCACGGCGAAGATGAAGTCGGTGGTGTGCTCGGGAATGTAGTTCAGGTGCGATTGCGAGCCGTGGCCCCAGCCCTTTCCGGTCATGCCGCCGCCACCGATGGCGATGCGGCTCTGGATGATGTTCCAGCCGGCCCCGAGCGGATCGCGCTCCGGGTCGATGAAGGTCAGGATGCGGTCCTTCTGGTAGGGCATCAGGAACCAGAACCAGGCCACCGGCGCGGCGACCACCACGCTCGCGCCGGCAGCCACGAACCACCACCACGAAAGCCCGGCCAGGTAGAGCACGAAGGCTCCGCTGATGCCCACCAGCACCGCGGTCCCGAAGTCCGGCTGCAGCATCACCAGCCCGGTCGGGAGCGCCAGCAGCACGCCCGCCACCAGCAGCACCGGCAACCGCGGCGGCAGCGGCTGGTGGTTGAGGTACCAGGCCATCATCATCGGCAGGCTGAGCTTGGCGACCTCGGCGGGCTGGAAGTAGAACACCCCCAGGTTGAGCCAGTGGTTGCCGTGCTTGCCGGTCCCGATGACCAGCACCAGCGCGAGCGGAACCAGCGAGGCGGCATAGACCAGCGGGGTCCAGTTGCGCAGCTGCCGCGGCGGGACCCGCGACAGCGCCCACATCGCGGCAAAACCGATGCCGTCACGCAGCGCCTGGGCAGTGACCATCGCCTCGGACTTTCCTCCCGCGCTGTACAGCACCGCCAGGCCGATCACCGACAGCGCCAGCAGCGCCGCCACCAGGGACAGGTCCAGGGTGCGCAGCACGTCGCGCAGCATGTCCAGCAGCCAGCGCAGCAGCACGCTCATGGGCCCGGCTCCGCAACGGCGTCGGGTTCCAGCCCCTCGGGCATCTTCCCCAGCAGCCAGGCGTCCAAGATCTGCCGCGCGATCGGCGCCGCCGCGCTGCCTCCGTAGCCTCCGTGCTCGACCATCACCGCCACCGCGATCTGCGGATCCTCGGCCGGCGCATAGCCGACGAACAGCGCGGTGTGCCGCAGGTGGTAGGGCAGCGTGCGCGGGTCGGCGCTGATGTTGCCGCGCCGGCTCGAGCGCTGCGCCGTCCCGGTCTTGCCGGCCATCGTGTAGCCGGCGCCGACCGCGGCGCGGCGCCCGCTCCCGCGGGCACCGTGCATGGTGGCGATCATGCCCTCCTGCACCACGCGCACATGCGCCGGATCGTCGCTGGCCTGGCTCACCGCAGTCGGCCCCAGCTCGCGCCAGGGTGCGCCGTAGCCGTCGCGCCTGGCCGCCACCAACCGCAGTTCGTGCAGCCTGCCCCCGTCGGCGATGGCGGCGGTGGCGCGTGCCAGCTGCAGCGCGGTGGCGACCCAGTAGCCCTGCCCGATGCCGGCGATCACCGTTTCGCCCGGATACCACGGCTCGGTGCTGACCGAACGCTTGTAGTCACGCGAGGGCACCGAGCCGCGACTCTCGCCCACCAGGTCGATGCCGGTCTTTTCGCCGAAACCGAAGCGCCGCATCGCCGCGGACAGGCGGTCGATCCCCATGTCCATGGCGAGCTGGTAGTAGTAGGTGTTGACCGACCAGGCGATCGACTCGCGCAGGTCGTGCCAGCCGTGCCCGCCGCGCGCGGCATCGCGGTAGCCGCGCGCCTGGCCGGGGATGTGGAACTCGCCACTGGAGAAGAAGCGCTGTTCCGGCGTGCGCAACCCGTAGTCCAGCCCCGCCAGCGCGATCATCGGCTTGACGGTCGATCCCGGCGGCCCGCCGCCGAGCACGTTGCGGTTGAACAGCGGCCGCGACGGATCGGAAGTCAGCGCGTCGTACTGGGCATGCGAGATGCCGTTGACGAACAGGTTGGTGTCATAGGACGGAAGGCTGACCATCGCCAGCACCTGGCCGGTGCGCGGATCGATGGCCACCGCGGAGCCTTCCTGCTCCCCGAACGCGGCGGCCATCGCGCGCTGCAGGTCCAGGTCCAGCGACAGCCTGAGATCCGCGCCCGGCCGCGCCGGCTCCTGGCCGAGCAGCCGCATCGGCCGCCCCTCGACATTGGTCTCGACCTTCTCGTGGCCCACCTGCCCGCGCAGCGCCGGTTCGTAGGCCCGTTCCAGCCCGGTCTTGCCGGTATGGCTGAAGTGGACGATTTCCGGGCCCAGGCTGGCCAGCTCGTCCTCGTCGACCCGGCCGACGTAGCCGATCACGTGGGCAAACAGTTCGCCATGGAGATAGCGGCGGTTGAGGTACGACACCACCTCCACGCCCGGGAAACGCCAGCGCTCGACCGCGAACCGGGCGACCTCCTCCTCCGACAGGCGGACCTTCAGCGGCACCGTGCGGAAGCCGGGGACGCCGCGCCGCGCCTTGTGGAAGGCGTCGATGTCCTCGGCGCCGAGGTCGACCACACGGGCCAGCTCCGGCAACCAGCCCGCCGGATCCCCGGCCTCCCCCAGGGTGACCTCCAGCCGCCAGGCCGGGACGTTGTCGGCAAGCACCCGCCCCTTGCGGTCGAAGATCAGTCCGCGGCCCGGGACCACCGGCTTGAGCTTGATCCGGTTCTGTTCCGAGCGGGTGGCGAACTCGTCGTGGCGCACCACCTGCAGGTTGAAATACCAGGCGGCCACCCCGCCCAGGCCCAGCACCACGCCGGCCAGGGCGACCAGGGCCCGGCGCCGGAACTGCGCGGCCTCCTGCTGGAGGTTCTTGAGGCGGCGTGGGCGCATGGCTCAGCCCCTTCGCCAGTTGCCCAGCCGCATCGCATCCAGCAGCCAGAACACCGGCGGCCAGAGCAGCATCGCCACGACCGGCGCCAGCCAGGCCAGCCGGGGCACCGGCGGCAGGCCCAGGGCGATGTTGAGTATGGCGTCGATGATGCGGTCGTTGAGCAGCAACCCGCCGATCGACAGCGCCTGCTGCCAGGGCGGGAAGAAGCGCAGGCGCGCGCGGAAGCGCTGCAGGATGAAGGCCATCACAACCAGCCGCAGCGCCTGTTCGCCCATCAGGCTGCCGAACGCCAGGTCGGCCAGCAGGCCACAGGCGAATGCCAGCCCGAGTCCGGCACGGTCCGGCCGCTCGATCACCCAGTAGGCAACCACCAGCGCCAGCCAGTACGGGCGCAGCGGCTGCAGCAGCGCGGGCAGCGGCAGCAGGCCCAGCACGATGGCGAGCAACACGCTGGCCGGCAGCAACCAGGACCGGTCGCGGCGGCTCATGGTTCCGGCTCCGGTTCCGGAGCGTCGCCGGTGTCCGCCGCCGCTCCCGGCGCGGCGGGTGCCTCGCCGGGGAGCAGCCCGGCGTCCTCGGGAGGGGGGCTGGGCACCTCGCGCAGCAGCAGCACGGCGCGGCCCCGGTCCAGTTGCGCCGCCGGCCTGACCTCGCCCACCAGGAAGGCACCGCTCTCGTCGGGCTGGAGTGCGACCAGGGTCCCGACCGGAAAGCCGGGCGGGAACCGCCCGCCCAGGCCCGAAGTCAGCAGCTCGTCGCCGATCTCCACGTCCGAGGACAGCGGGATGCCGGGGACCCGCAGCAGGTCGCTGCGCCCCTGGCCGTATGCGACCAGCCGGACCTGGCTGCGGGCGACCATCACCGGCACGGCGTGCGCTGGATCGGTCAGCAGCAGTGCGGTGGCATGCAGCGGCCGCGCTTCGATCACCTGCCCCACCAGCCCTCCGGCGTCGAGCACGCTCTGCCCGGTACGCACGCCCTGGTTGCTGCCGGCGTCGAGCACCAGCCGCTGTCGCGCCGGATCCAGGTCGATGTCCAGGATCGGCGCCAGCTGCACGTCCAGCCCTCCGCTCTGTGCAACGCCCAGCAGTGCGCGCAGGCGTGCGTTGTCGTCGGCCAGGGTCTGCAGCCGGGTGATGCGCGCACTGCTGACCAGCAGCTCGTTGCGCAGGCGCTCGTTGTCGGCGGTGAGCTGCGCCAGCGTTCCGGCATCGTCATAGACCCGGCGGGCCGCGCGGCCGGGCCAGCCGGCGACCGACCACAGCGGCTGCACCACCAGCGAGGCCTGTCCACGCATCCCCGCCAGCCAGCCACCCCGGTGGTCGAGCACGATCAGCAGTGCCGCCAGCGCCAGGTAGCCCAGCAGCTTCAGGGTGGCGACGACTTCGCCTTGTCGGTTGGGACTGTGGGTGCCCAGTGCTGGCACGGCGCTCAACGGTCGGGTGGCAGCGCCTCCGGGCGCCGGGAACGGGAAGGCCGGATCACTCGGCGGCGAAGAACTCGTTGCCGTGCATGTCCACCAGCTCCAGTGCACGGCCGCCACCGCGGCAGACCGAGGTCAGCGGCTCGTCGGCGACCTGCACGTGCAGGCCGGTCTCCTCGCTGATCAGCCGGTCGATGTCCTTGAGCATGGCACCGCCGCCGGTCAGCACGATGCCGCGTTCGGCCACGTCCGCGCCCAGCTCCGGCGGGGTCTGCTCCAGTGCCAGCTTGATCGCGGTGACGATCCCGGCCAACGGCTCGCGCAGCGCGTCGAGCACTTCGTTGGCGGTGATGGTGATCATCTTCGGCACGCCCTCGGCGAGATTTCGGCCGGTGACCTCCAGCGAGGTGTTCTCTTCCTGCGGATAGGCGCAACCGAGCTCGACCTTGATCCGCTCGGCGGTGGCCTCGCCGATCAGGGTGCCGTAGGTACGGCGCACGTAGGCGATGATCGACTCGTCGAAACGGTCGCCACCGATGCGCACCGAGGCGGCGTAGACGATGCCGTTGAGGGCGATCACCGCCACCTCGGTGGTGCCGCCGCCGATATCGACCACCATCGAGCCGCGCGCCTCGGTGACCGGCATGCCGGCGCCGATCGCCGCGGCCATCGGTTCCTCGATCAGGTAGACCTCGCGCGCGCCGGCCTCCTCGGCCGATTCCTTGATCGCGCGGCGCTCGACCTGGGTCGAACCGCAGGGCACGCACACCAGCACCCGCGGGCTGGGACGCAGGAACCGGCTCTTGTGCACCTTCTTGATGAAGTGCTTGAGCATTTCCTCGGTATAGGTGAAGTCGGCGATCACGCCGTCCTTCATCGGCCGGATGGTGGTGATGTGGCCGGGGGTTCGCCCGAGCATCTGCTTGGCCTCGGTGCCGACCGCGGCGACCGAACGGTTGCCGCCGATCACCCGGTCCTGGCGTACCGCGACGACCGAGGGTTCGTTGAGGACGATGCCCTGCCCACGCACGTAGATGAGGGTGTTGGCCGTGCCCAGATCGATGGACAGGTCGTTGGAGAACATGCCGCGGAACTTCTTGAACATCGTCGGGTAGCCGGGGGATCAGGGACGCGGAGGCGGCCGGCTAATCTAACAACGCCCCCCTGCTGCAGCAAGGAGAATCAACGTCCTGCGGCGGTTTCGGCCCCTCGGCGGCAGCCACTCGCGGCCCGGCATGGCTGGCCGCCGACGCGGAGGCAGCGGTAGAATCCGCAGGTTGAGCGTGTGCCTGGCGCCCCGAGCGCGGCCCGCCCTCCACCCGACCTGCCTGCCTTGCCGCCCCGCCCGCGGCCTCCCGGAGCGCGACCGAATGTCAGCCCTGATCTGCGGCTCGCTGGCCTACGACACCATCATGGTGTTCCAGGACCAGTTCAAGAACCACATCCTCCCGGACAAGGTCCACCTGCTGAACGTCTCCTTCTACGTCCCGCGCATGCGCCGGGAATTCGGCGGCTGTGGCGGCAACATCGCCTACAACCTCAAGCTGCTGGGCGGCAACCCGGTCCCGATGGCCACGGTGGGCCAGGACTTCGCCCCCTACCGCGCGCACTTCGAGCGCGAGGGCATCGACCTGTCGCGGGTGCGCGAACTGCCCGGCATGTTCACCCCGCAGGCCTTCATCACCACCGACCTGGACAACAACCAGATCACCGCCTTCCACCCCGGCGCGATGGAGCGCTCGCACGAGAACCACGTGCGCGACGTCCCCGGCGTGGAGATCGGCATCATCAGCCCCGATGCCTACCAGGGGATGATCCAGAACGCCCACGAGTTCGCCGAGTGCGGCATCCCCTTCATCTTCGACCCCGGCCAGGCCATGCCGCTGTTCAACGGCGCCGAGCTGCGCACGTTCATCGAGCAGGCCGACTACGTCACCGTCAACGACTACGAGTCCAACCTGCTGGCCGAGCGCACCGGCTGGAGCGAGGCCGAGATCGCCGGCAAGGTGAAGGCCTACATCGCCACCCGCGGCCCGCGCGGCGCGGTGATCCACGCCGACGGCCAGGCCCACGAGATCCCGCCGGCGCGCGAGCGCAGCATCACCGACCCCACCGGTTGCGGCGACGCGTTCCGCGCCGGGCTGATCTTCGGCATCCTGCGCGGGCATGACTGGCCGACCATCGGCCGCATCGGCAACCTGATGGGCGCGCTGAACGTCGAACACCACGGAACGCAGAACCAGCGTTTCTCCTTCGACGAGTTCGCGGCGGAGTTCCGGGAGCAGTTCGGGTACGCCCTCTGACGACGTGTAGCAACCGCGGTGGTCATTGCTGCGGCCATTTCGGCAGCTCGGACGGATCCAGCCCGCGGGTCTCGAACACCGCGGTGCGGGTGCCCCCCGCCTTCACCGGGAACTCGATGCGGAGCACGTCGGCCGCGATGGCATGCCGCCACAGCGCCTTCTCGTCCTCGATGAACATCGCGATCGCCTCGTCGGTGTCGGGGCGGCTGCCGTCCATGGTGACCGGATCCGCATCATCCAGGGTGACCTTGAGCCTGCAGCCGGAGTAGCAGTCGAAGTCACCGCGCTCCAGGGTCAGGTAGGCACTGGTGCCCCACTCCGGATGGTCGCGGAAGATCAGCCGCACCGGCCGGGCGCTGCCGTCGTCGGTCTTGACGTTGTCCTTCGCGTAGATCGCGGCCGAAAGCTGCGCCCCGCCGGTGGCCTGCGCCTCGCGCTGGTAGGCCCACAGCGCCGCGGTGCGCTCGGCCTCCCGCGCTTCGTTTGCACGCTTGGACGCATCCACATGCCGCTCCTTGATCGAGGCCGCCGCCTCGCTTTCCGGGTACTGGGCCAGCAGCACGTCACCGTGGGCCTTGGCCAGCTGCCAGTTCTCCGCCTCGTACTGCTCCTCGAACTGCCGTGCCATGTCGGCCGCGGCCTGCTCGGCGACCGCGGCCTGGCGAGCCCGCTCGGCCTCCGGATCGGCAGCCGGCTGGCAGGCGGCCAGGCCGAGGGCGATGACGGTGAAAAGGAGCGCGATGTTGAGGTTCATGGGAGGTCCCGGGAATGGTGGATGGGGGGATTGTAAGAGCGAGGAACGAGTGAAGAGGAACGAGGAACGAGTAAGGGCAGAGGCAAAAGCAGAAGCTTGGCGCTTTTACTCGTTCCTCGTTCCTCTTCACTCGTTTCTCGCCCAACGTCCTTGTATCCCCGCGTTCGCGGGGATGACGACCGGATCGCGGGGATGACCAATCGGCGTTCGCAAGGCGGTCGGAAACAAAGCGGCCGCCCTCGGGCGGCCGCGTAACGTCACCTGATCGCCGCCCTCACTCGGCGACCGGCGCTCCTGCCTCGCCCTTGGCCACGGCGATCACCCGCTCCACCGAGGCGGTGGTGATCGGGTGGTAGCCGGCGCGGGCCTTTTCCAGCACCTGCTCGGCCAGGGCCAGGCCCTCGGGGGTTTTCACCAGTTCGGCGTAGGTGGGCATGATCAGCTTGCGGCGGCCGATCTTCTCCAGGAACTCCGCGATCTCGCCGTTGGCGCGGGTGTAGCCACTGCGCACCGCCAGCGGGTACCAGCGCATCGCGATCTCGCCGTTGGCGGTGCCGGTGAAGCCGTAGGCGGCGTCGAGCTCGGCCAGCTGGGCCTGCTCCAGGGTCGGCGGCATGCTGTCGAGGAAGTGCAGCCACTCCTGGGTGGTCCAGGCATCGGTGGCGTCCTTCGCGGGCAGGCCTTCGCCGTCCAGCCAGGCCTGGCGCAGCGTGTCGACCCGATCGAACTGGGTCGAGGCCGACACCGGCGCCGAATCCGGAATGCCCGGTTCGTACAGCCACTGCTCCAGTTCGGCCTCGGTCACCTTGCCGGGATGCTTGCCCAGCAGGTGCTCGCCGGCGTAGTCGGCGAAGGTCGACGTGGTCACCGACTGGAAGGCGAAATCGTCGAAGTACTGGCGCAGGAAGGCGTCGAAGGCTTCGCGGCCGAAGCGCTGCTCCAGGAACATGAGGAACCAGGCGCCCTTGTCGTAGGCGACCGCGGTGTAGGTGGAGTCGGCGTCGACCTCGACCTCGGGGCGGATCGCCAGCGCCTGGGCCTGCGGGTCCATGTCGGCCAGGCTGGCGCGCAGGTCGTTCTGGGCGATCGCCGCCTCCATGGTGGCGAAGTCCTTGCCGTAGAGCTCCTCGACGATGCGGTTCTCGACGTAGCTGGTGATGCCCTCGTTGAGCCACTGGTCCTTCGGGGTGGCGAAGGTCACCAGGTTGCCGGACCAGCTGTGCGCCAGTTCATGGGCGATCAGCGACACCAGCGACTTGTCGCCGACGATCGCGGTCGGGGTGATGAAGGTCAGGCGCGGGTTCTCCATGCCGCCGTACGGGAACGACGGCGGCAGGATCAGCAGGTCGTAACGGCCCCAGCGGTACGGGCCGTAGAGCTTCTCGGTGACCTGGATCATCTTCTCGGTGTCGGCGAACTCGGCAACCGCCTTCTTCACCATGTCCGGCTCGGCCCACACCCCGGAGCGCTCGCTGATCGGCTCGAACACCAGGTCGCCGGCGGCGATCGCCAGCAGGTAGGACGGGATCGCCTGCGGCATTTCGAAGCGGTAGTCGCCGTCGCGGCTGGCGTCCGGGTCGTTGTCGGCGCTCATCAGCACCATCACGTCATCCGGGCTGGTGACGTGGGCGGTGTAGGTGAAGCGCACCTGCGGGGTGTCCTGCAGCGGCACCCAGGAGCGGGCGTGGATCTGCTGCGACTGGCTGAACATGAAAGGCTGCTTGCCGCCCTGGGTCATCGCCGGGGTCAGCCACTGCAGGCCGGAGGCGCCCGGCGAGGTGGTGTAGCTGACGCGGATGCGCGGGTTGCGGTCCGGGGCCTGGATGGTCAGCTTGCTGCCCAGCCGCGAGTCGGCGGCGGCCAGGTCGAACTCCAGGTCCTGCCACTTGCCGTCGCCACGCTCGCCGGTGACCTTGTCGATGTCCAGGTCGCGGGTATCGAGCACCAGCTGGCGGGCCTCGCCGTCGCGCCAGTCCAGCGTGTAGGTGGCACTGCCGGAAAGGGTATGGGCGTCGAAGTCCATGGCCAGCTCGAGGGCCAGGTCGTCGATGCGGACCTTGCCGGGCTCGGCGTAGGAGAATGGATCGTGCTCGACCACGGCGGCCACCGGGGCAGCCGAGCCCTCGGGGGCGGAGTCACCGGTCTGCGGGGTCTCGCGCGAGCAGCCGGACACCGCCACCGCGGCGGCCAGCCAGAAGGTCATGATCGGAAGTCGCATGGCGGAACCGTCTTTGCGTCGGGACCGCGGAGTGTAGCCGCCGGGTGAAGCGGGCGCGAAGTGCCGGAGCTGGCGTGTCGCCTCAGAACGCGTAGCCGGTGTGCACCGCGCAGATGCCGGCCGACAGGTTGCGGTAGCTGCAGCGCTCCAGGCCCGCGGCTTCCATCATGGCCTTCAGCTCCTCCTGCGGCGGGTGCTTGCGGATGCTCTCGGCCAGGTAGCGGTAGCTGTCCTCGTCGCCGGCGAACAGCCGGCCCAGCCGCGGCAGCACCTGGAAGGAATGGAAGTCGTAGACCGGCCGGAACCACTCCGGCTTCACCTCGGAGAACTCCAGCACCCGCGCCTGCCCGCCGACCTTGAGCACCCGGCGGATCTCGCGCAGCGCGGCGTCCTTGTCGGTCACGTTGCGCAACCCGAAGGCCATGGTCACCAGGTCGAAGCTGGCATCGGGGAAGGGCAGCGATTCGGCATTGCACTGCACGTACTCGAAACCGTCGACCCGGCCGCGGTCCAGCATCCGGTCACGGCCGACCCGCAGCATCTCGCCGTTGATGTCGCCCAGCACGATCGAGCCGGCCTCGCCGACCCGCGGGCGCAGCAGCGCGGCGATGTCCCCGGTGCCGCCGGCCAGGTCCAGAACGCGGTCGCCGCGGCGCACCTGCGAGGTCGCCACGAAGTAGCGCTTCCATGCCCGGTGGATGCCCAGCGACATCAGGTCGTTCATCAGGTCGTAGTTGCCCGCGACCGAGGAGAACACCTGCCCCACCAGCTTCTGCTTGTCCCCCTTGGGGACGTCGCGGAAACCGAAGTGGGTGGTGCCGTCGGGCTTGCTGCCGGGGGTCTCGTTCATGGGCGGATTATCGCACCGGATAGCGGGCGGCGTTCGCATGCGGGCGCCCGGACTGACAGGATGGGCGTCCCACCGCCCGGAGCCATCCAATGGACATCGACCAGTACCGCGCCATGCTCGACACCGCCCTAGACGAGGCCGTCACCGGCCTGGCCGAAGGCGGCGTCCCGATCGGCGCGGCGCTCTACCACGCCGACGGCAGCCTGCTCGGCGCCGGCCACAACCGCCGCGTGCAGGAGGGCGATCCCTCGGTCCACGCCGAGACCGACGCCTTCCGAAAGGCCGGCCGCCAGCGCTCCTACGGCGACACCATCATGGTCACCACCCTGGCGCCGTGCTGGTACTGCAGCGGCCTGGTCCGGCAGTTCGGCATCGGCACCCTGGTGGTGGGCGAATCGGTGAACTTCCCCGGCGGGCTGGACTGGCTGCGCGAAGCCGGGGTCCGCGTCATCGACCTGGCCGACGAGCGCTGCATCAAGATGATGGGCGATTGGATCGCCGCAAACCCGGGCCTTTGGAACGAGGACATCGGGGAAGATCCGCAGTAGCGCCGGAAGCCGGCGGCCAACGCCAAGGGTACGCCCCAGTTGGCGCGCCGCCTGCGGCGTGACGACACTGGCCTTCCCTCGAACCACCGGGACGCGCACATGTTCGGCATCGGCAACGAGATCAATGCTTCCACCCTGGCCGGCCTGGCCTGGCAGCCGGAGGCGGCGCCCCTTCGTGACGGGCTGGCGACCGCCGCCGACCGCACCTCGGTGGCGGACGGCGTCTCGCGCATGCTGGCGGCAGCCGACCGCGCCAGCGCCGGCCCGGGTCGTGAAACCGGCGGGCGCGAACTGGTCGCCTCCGAGGACAGCGTCACCGCCGGCGGCGTGCGCGATGCCTACGACCTGCAGCTGTACCGCAACCCGGACGGCACCTACGCGCTTGAACTGGACATGAGCATCGACTTCAACTTCGTCGATGGCGAGGACGGCCTCGACTGGACCGCCGACGAGAAGCAGCAGTTCATCGAGGACTACAAGCAGGTGGTACTGGAGTCCTGGGACGGCCATGCCATCACCACCGATGATGGCCAGGAAGTCGAGTTGTCGATCAACCTGGACATCAACGAGCGGCGCAGCGGCCTGTTCGGTGGCGTGCTCGAGCGGCTCGACGGCCAGGAGAACTGGTCCGTCGACATCATCCGCATCGAGGACGGCGGCTTCAGCCAGAGCTACGTGATTCCCAGCCAGAACAAGGGCGTGTTCGACAGCGAGGACGTGAAGCCGGTCAACAAGGGCGCCACTGACCCGCAGGTCGGCGCCGCCCATGAGTTCGGCCACATGATCGGCCTGCCCGACGAATACAACGGCAGTGCCGGCCCCGAGGCCGCGAAGGACACCGACAGCATCATGCACACCGGCATGGACGTTCGCGAGCGCCACCTGGACCTGCTCGAGACATGGATCGAGAACCTCGACTGACCCCGCGCGGGTTGGTGTTGGCCGGGCTGCTGGTGGCATGCTCCAGCATCCTGCCGGCCTGCAGCGGTACCCCGATGAACGGTGAACAGACGAGTTCCGAGGAGCGCCATAGGGATGCCTGGCGCGCGGTGACGGCTGCGGGCGACCCGCAGGAGCAGCACGCGGCGATCCTCGCCTTCCTCGCGCTGGACCGCCCGGCCGGCGCCCGCCCGCTGCAGGTGCACGTGTTCCACCGCGCCAGCGGCGACCGGGCCGCCATCGGGCAGCCGCTGTGGGACAGCCCGCAAGACTACGAGGTCGAACTGCGGCTGGACGGACGCGAGTACCGCTTCGTCCCGCTCTCGCGCGCCAGCCTGGAGCCGCTGTTCCGCGAGTAGCTGCGCCCGCCGCTACAGGATGTAGCGGCTCAGGTCCGGATCCTGCACCAGCTCGCCCAGGTGCTCGTCGACATAGGCGCGGTCGATGGCGACCGACTGGCCGCCGCGGTCCGGGGCCTCGTAGCTGACCGTATCCAGCAGGCGCTCGAGCACGGTGTGCAGCCGGCGGGCGCCGATGTTCTCCTGGCGTTCGTTGACCGTCGCGGCGATCTCGGCGATGCGCTCGATCGCGTCGGCGCTGAACTCCAGCGACACACCCTCGGTCTTCAGCAGCTCGACGTACTGGGTGGTGAGCGCCGCCCTTGGTTCGGTGAGGATGCGGATGAAGTCGGCCTTGTCCAGCGAGTCGAGCTCCACCCGGATCGGGAACCGGCCCTGCAGCTCCGGGATCAGGTCCGATGGCTTGGCCAAGTGGAAGGCACCGGAGGCGATGAACAGGATGTGGTCGGTTTTCACCGAACCGTACTTGGTGCTGACCGTGGAGCCTTCGACCAACGGCAGCAGGTCGCGCTGCACGCCCTCGCGGCTGACGTCGCCGCCGCTCATGCCGGCCTCGCTGCGCTTGGCAACCTTGTCGATCTCGTCCAGGAACACGATGCCGTGCTGCTCGCAGGCCTCGATCGCCTGCTCGCGGACCTCGTCCTCGTTGACCAGCCGGCCGGCTTCCTCTTCGATCAGCATCGGGCGGGCAGCCTTGATCTTCAGCGTCTTCTTGTGGGTCTTGGCGCCGGCCATCTGCGAGAACATCTGCCGCAGCTGCTGGCCCATCTCCTCCATGCCCGGCGGGGCCATGATGTCGACTCCCACGTTCATCGTGGTCTCGATGTCGATCTCGCGCTCGTCCAGCTCGCCGGCCCGCAGCTGGCGGCGCAGCTTGGTGCGGGTTTCCGATTCCTGCGCCGAGGGCTCGGCACCGATGTCGATGGTCGTGGTGGCCTGGCCCGACGAGCCGAAGCCGAAGCCGGTCGGTTGCTTCTCGCGGGCCGGCAGCAGCGCGTCGAGGATCCGGTCCTCGGCGCGCTCCTCGGCCCGGGTGCGCACGCGCTGCTTGGCCTGCTCGCGGAACATCTTGACCGCGGTGTCGGCCAGGTCGCGGATGATCTGCTCGACGTCCTTGCCGACGTAACCCACCTCGGTGAAACGGGTCGCCTCGACCTTCACGAACGGCGCGTTGGCCAGGCTCGCCAGGCGCCGCGCGATCTCGGTCTTGCCCACCCCGGTGGGGCCGATCATCAGGATGTTCTTGGGCATCACCTCGTTGCGCAGGTCCTCGGCGAGCAGGCTGCGGCGCCAGCGGTTGCGCAGGGCGATGGCGACCGCGCGCTTGGCGTCGTGCTGGCCGACGATGTGGCTGTCGAGCGCCTGGACGATCTCGCGCGGGGTCATGGTGGCGGGGGTGTTGGTATTGGACATGGGTCAGATTTCTTCGACTACGACATTGCCGTTGGTGTAGATGCAGACCTCGCCGGCGATGCGGATCGCCTCGGTGGCCATGGTCTTCGCATCCAGGTCGGTGTGCGCCATCAGCGCCCGGGCCGCGGACAGGGCGTACATGCCGCCCGAACCAATGGCGATGATTCCGTCGTCAGGCTCGATCACGTCTCCGGTGCCACTGATGACCAGCGAGGTCTCGCGGTCGGCCACCGCCAGCAGGGCCTCGAGCTTCCCGAGGCGGCGCTCGGTGCGCCAGTCCTTGGCCATCTCCACTGCGGCGCGGGTGAGCTGGCCGTGCTTCTCCAGCTTGGCCTCGAACAGCTCGAACAGCGTGAAGGCATCGGCCGCGGCGCCGGCAAAACCGGCGATCACCTGGTTGTCGCGCCCCAGGCGCCGGATCTTGCGCGCATTGGACTTCATGACCGTGTTGCCCAGCGTCACCTGCCCGTCGCCGGCGACGGCAACGTGGCCGCCCCGGCGTACCGAGACGATGGTGGTGGCGTGGAAGACGTTCGGGTTCTGGCTGGGATCCATGGGGAGGCTTCGGCAGCGGGCTGACTCCCCCTTGTGTGGGGGTGGATCGGCGGGAGGCAAGAGCCGAGGAACGAGTGAAGAGGAGTGAGAAACGAGTAAGGGCAAAAGCAGGCGCACCGGGCTTTTACTCGTTTCTCACTCCTCTTCACTCGTTCCTCGCCTCCGCGCCCGCGGATGCGCCGCGTCATACACCCCCGCCAGATGCTGGAAGTCCAGATGCGTATAGATCTGCGTGGTGGCGATGTCGGCGTGGCCGAGCAGTTCCTGGACGCCGCGCAGGTCGCCGGAGGATTCCAGGATGTGGCTGGCGAAGCTGTGCCGCAGCAGGTGCGGGTGGACGCGCTTGAACAGGCCCTGCTGCCGGGCCAGCTTGCGGACCCGCAGCTGCACCGCGCGCGGGGTGATCGGGCCGTTGCGGCCCGGGAACACCGGGTCCGCCGCGCCGGCGCCGGTGGACCGACGCCAGTCGGCCAGCGCGTTGCGGGCGTGGGAGCCGAGCGGGACGCTGCGCTGGCGGCTGCCCTTGCCCATCACGGTGACCAGGCCGTCGGCCAGGTCGAGGTCGCGCCAGTGCAGGCCGCACAGCTCCGACAGGCGCAGCCCGGAGGAATAGAACAGCTCCAGCAATGCACGGTCGCGCAGGCCCAGCGGCGCATCGGTTGGGACCTCGACCAGCACCTGGGCTTCGTCGGGATCAAGCACCTGCGGCAGCCTGCGCGCGGCCTTCGGACCACGCACGCCGGCCGCCGGGTTCGCCGCCACCACACCCTGCCGCAGCATCCAGGCGTAGAACCCACGGCAGGCGGACAGGCGCCGCTGCAGGCTCGTGGGCGACAGCCCGGCGCGGTGCCCGGCGGCGATGAAGGCGCGGATCGCGTTGGCGTCCAGCGACTCCAGTGCGTACCCCTCGCCTTCGGCCCACTGCACCAGCGCCGCCAGGTCGCGACGGTAGCCGTCGAGGGTATTCGCCGACAGGCGTCGCTCGACGGACAGATGCTGGAGGTAGTGGTCGGGGGTGGGCATCCGGGGTGGGTTCCCGCGTGCGCGGGAACGACGTTACGGGCGGGACAGGGCGGTGGCGAAGGCCTCGGCCATCATCCGCAGGAACAGCGTGCCCATGCCGGGGAAGAAGCGGTTGGGATCGATGCTGCCGACCGCGACCAGGCCGACGCCGGGCAGCGGGAGCAGCGCGCTGGACTGGACCTGGTCGGCATCCTCGCCGTACAGGAAGGCGTGCTTGTCCGGCTGCAGGCGGCCACACAGCGGCTCGCCGTCGGCGAGGCAGTCGCGGAACGGCTTCAGGCCGGCGGCGTCGGGCGCCACCACTTTCAGCCAGTGGGCACTTTCCAGGCCCTGCACCGGCTCGAACAGGACGATGCGCACGCGGTCGCCGGCGAAATCCTCGGCCAGGCTCGCGGCCATTGCCCGCACTACCCCGCCGGCGCTCGCCTGGCGCATCAGCGCCAGGGTCAGCTGGTGGGTCCGCACCGCCAAGCGCTCGTTCTCCTGGGCGTTGGCGAACAATTCCTGCAGGCGTCGCGACAGCTCGCGGTTCTTCTCGCGCAGCACTTCGAGCTGGTAGCTCGCCAGCGAGGCGGCCTGGCCGTTCTCACGCGGAACCTCGAGCGTCAGCGCCAGGTCGGGAAACTGCTGCAGGAACCGCGGGTGGCGCCGCAGCCAGGCGGCGACCTCGTGGGCGCCCAGGGTGTCGGTGGTCTCGCTCATGCGGCCCATTCTCCTTCGAACACGAATTCGGCCGGTCCGGCCATGGTCATCGGGGCCCCGTCGGACGGCCAGGCCACCTGCAGGGTACCGCCGGGCAACTCCACCGCCGCCTCGCGCGCGAGGCGGCCACGGCGCACCAGCACCGCCACCGCCGCGCAGGCACCGCTGCCGCAGGCCAGGGTCTCGCCGACCCCGCGCTCGTAGACCCGCAGCCGTATCCGGTTCGGCGCCAGCAACTGGACGAAGCCGACGTTGGCCGAGTCAGGGAAGCCCGGGTAACCCTGCACCCGTGGCCCGATCACCTCCAGCCCGGCGCTGTCGATGTCGTCGACCTCGATCACCGCGTGCGGATTGCCCATCGACACCGCGCCCACCTCGAGGATCGAGCCGCCGGCGGCAATGACGTAGCGCTCGCGCGGGGCGTCGAAGCCGGTCAGCGGCACCGCCGCCGGCTCGAAACGCGGCACCCCCAGGGCGATCCGGAAACCGCCATTGCCCAAAGCCTCGACCTCGTGCCGGCCAGAGGGGCTGTCGAGGTGGAAGCGCAGCGGCTCGTCATCGCCGCGCCGGCGCACGTCGCGCAGCACCCAGGCGGCGACGCAGCGCGCCCCGTTGCCGCATTGCCCGGCCGGCGATCCGTCGGCGTTCCAGATCCGGTACCCGGCCAGCGCGCCGGGACGCTGGGCATCCTCGACGGTCAGGATCTGGTCGCAGCCCACGCCGGTATGGCGGTCGGCCATCGCCCGGCACAGCTCGGGTGATGGCGGCACGGCGCCGCAACGGCGATCGAGCACGACGAAGTCGTTGCCCGCACCGTGCATCTTGCTGAAGGCCAGCGCGCGCCCGGAGCCTGCGGCCGCAGGCACCGCGGTGGCGGGCTCAGCCATCCCGGTTCCCGCTGTCGCCGGCATCCGCGTCGGTTTCTGCATCCACCGGCACCGTTGCCGGATCGACCGGGGGATTGAACGGATCGAAGCCGCCCGCCCCGGTCGGCAACAACGGATCGGCCTCGGTCGGGTCGGGCAACGTCCCACCCGGAATCTGCGCGGGCAGGGTATCGGGTGCGTCGGTCTCGACCGGCACTCCGCCCTCCGGTTCGACCTCGACGGTCGGCGGCTCCGGGGTGGGCAGCACCAGGGCGCCCTTGTTGCCGCAACCGGCCAGGGCCAGCGGCAGCGCGATCAACAGCAGTGCGGATGCAGGTCTCATTGCGGCAGTTTAAGCCCGCGATGGTGGAGATGGCGCCCCGCGCGGCTCAGTTCCCGGAACGGGCGCCCGGCGGCTCCGGCCGACGCCACAGCCAGGCAGCGACGGTAGCCATGATCCCGGTGCCGGTGGCCGCCATCCACCAGCGTGGCGCGGTGAGGAACATGATCACCGCGGCCAGCGTCATCAGGCCCACCGCCATCCGCTTGGCCCGGCGCGAAACAGCACCGTGGCGTTGCCAGTCGAGGATCATCGGCCCGAACTGCGGATGCGCCAGCAACCAGGCATGCAGCCGCTCCGATCCCCGGGCGGCGGCATACGCCGACAGCAGGATGAACGGTACGGTGGGCAGCCCGGGCAAAACCACGCCCACCAGGCCCAGGCCCAGGCTCAGCCAGGCGAGCAGCCACCAGGCCCACCGCAGGCGCGAGGGCGGCGGATTCGGCGGGAGTTCGGACATCCCGCCATTGTAGGGGCGCTTACGGCGTCGCCGGCTCGGCCACGCCCAGGCGATCGAGCAGGAAGGCGTACATCTCGGCCAGCTCGCGGTAGCGGCGGAAACGGCCGGACTTGCCGCCGTGCCCGGCGTCCATGTTGGTGCGGAACAGCACCGGCGCCTCGGAGGTGTCCAGGTCACGCAGCCGGGCCACGTACTTGGCCGGCTCCCAGTACTGCACCTGCGAATCCCACAGGCCGGTGCCGACGAACATCGCCGGATAGGCCTTGGCCTCCAGGTTGTCGTAGGGCGAGTAGCTGAGCATGTACTCGTAGGCCTCGACACTGGTCTCCGGGTTGCCCCACTGGTCGTACTCGTTGGTGGTCAGCGGGATGGAGGCATCCAGCATGGTGGTGACCACGTCGACGAACGGCACCTGCGACAGGATCACCGCATAGTCGTCGGGCGCCATGTTGGCCACCGCGCCGACCAGCAGCCCGCCGGCGCTGCCACCGTAGGCGGCGACCCGGTCGGGGGCGGCGTAGCCCTGCTCCACCAGCCCGCGGGTGACGTCGATGAAGTCGGTGAAACTGTTCTTCTTCGCCATCAGCTTGCCGTCGTCGTACCACTTGCGACCCATCTCCTGGCCACCGCGGATGTGGGCGATGGCGTAGACCATGCCGCGGTCGAGCAGGCTGACCACCGGCAGGTTGAAGCTCGGGTCCATCGAGGCGCCGTAGCTGCCGTAGCCGTACTGCAGCAGGGCCGCGGTCCCGTCCTTCTGGAAGCCGTTGCGGTAGACCAGCGAGACCGGCACCTTCACCCCGTCGCGGGCGGTGACCCAGACCCGCTCGGTGGTGTACTGGTCCGGGTCGTAGCCGATCACCGGCTGCTGCTTCAGCGTGCGGCGCTCCCCGGTCCTGGTGTTGAGCTCGTAGGTGGTCGCCGGGGTGGTCAGCGAGGTGTAGCTGTAGCGCAGCCAGTCGGTGTCGGGCTCGGAGTTGGTCGACAGGCCCATCGAGTAGGCGGTCTCGTCGGCCTTGACGTACTCGGCCGCACCGGCCGCCTGGCCGGGCGCGCCGCTGAGCAGGCGGATGCGTTCCAGCCCGCCGGAGCGCTCGTCGATGGCGGTGAAGCCGTCGAACAGCTCGAAGCCGCCGATGAACACGTCCTCGTCGTGGCCGATCCACTCCTGCCACTGGGCGCGCGAGGTCGCGTCGCTGGGCGCGGTCATCAGCTTGAAGTTGGCCGCGGGCGTGCCGTCCGGGCCCGGGGCGTTGGTGCGGATCACCCAGCGGCCGCCGTGGTGGTCGGCGTCGTACTCAACGTCGCGCTCGCGCGCGGCCAGTACGCGAAACTCGCCGGGGTTGTCGGCGGGCGTGCAGCGGGTCTCGCTGGAGACGGTGCTCTCCACGCCGATGCAGATGAAGCGGTCATCGCGCGTGCGGCCGATGCCCATGTAGAAGCTGTCGTCGTGCTCCTCGTAGACCAGCACGTCGTCGCTGGCCGGCGTGCCGAGCACGTGCTTCTTCACCCGCACGGTGAGCAGGGTCTCGGGATCGTTCTCGACGTAGAAGAGCGTGCGGTTGTCGTCGGCCCAGACGAGGTTGGCCGAGACACCACGGATCTCGTCGTCCAGCACCTCGCCGGTGGCGATGTCCTTGACCCGGATGACGTACTGGCGGCGACCGACGTCGTCCTCGGCCCAGGCCAGCAGCCGGTTGTCCTGGCTGACTTCCCAGTCACCGACGCTGAAATAGTCCTTGCCCGCGGCCATCACGTTGACGTCGAGCAGCAGCTGTTCCGGCGCGTCCATCGCGCCTTCCCGGCGGGCGTAGACCGGGTAGTCCTGGCCGGTTTCGAAACGGCTGTAGTACCACCAGCCGCGCTCGCGGTACGGCACCGAGCTGTCGTCCTGCTTGATGCGGCCGACGATCTCCCTGTAGAGCCGGTCCTCGACCGGCTTCAGCCGCGCCATGTACGCATCGGCGTACGCGTTCTCCGCCTCCAGGTAGGCCAGCATCGCCGGATCCTTGCGGTCGTCGTCGCGCAGCCAGTAGTACTCGTCGGCGCGTTCGGCGCCGTGCGGCGCGGTGACGGTGTGCACGCGCTTCTCGGCGTCGGGCGGGGCCGGCAGCTCCTGCGCCAGGGTCGGGGTGGAAAGGGTCATCACGGCAACCAGCAGCAGGGTGGGCTTCATGGGATGGGGCCTTGGTTGGGCAAGGGCAAGAGCGAGGAACGAGTGAAGAGGAGTGAGAAACGAGGGGGATCCAGGCTGTCGGGGCAGTATCTGCGCCGCCATCGTCCTGGTCGATCATCCCCTCGCGCCACTCCACTCATGCACCGCCTTCCCCGCAACCGCGGGAACTCACGCCTTTACTCGTTCCTCACTCCTCTTCACTCGTTTCTCGCTCTCAGTCGTTGAGCTGTTGCCACAGGAACGTATACGCCAGCGCACTCATGTGCGCGGCCTGCTGGTTGTTCGCCGCGCCGCCGTGGCCGCCCTCGATGTTCTCGTAGTAGCGCACGTCCTCGCCGCCTTCCAGCATCGCCGCCATCATCTTGCGGGCATGGCCGGGGTGGACGCGGTCGTCACGGGTGGAGGTGGTGAACAGGGTCGGCGGGTAGTCCTTCGCCGGGTCGTAGAGGTGGTACGGGGAGAAGGTCCTGATGAACTCCCACTCCTCCGGCTTGTCGGGGTTGCCGTACTCGGCCATCCACGAGGCGCCGGCCAGCAGCTTGTGGTAGCGCTGCATGTCCAGCAGCGGCACCTGCACCACGATCGCGCCGAACAGCTCCGGGTACTGGGTCAGCATGTTGCCCATCAGCAGGCCGCCGTTGCTGCCGCCCTGGATGCCGAGCTTCTCCGGAACGGTGACACCGGTGGCGACCAGGTCCTTCGCCACCGCGGCGAAGTCCTCGTAGGCCTTGTGCCGGTTGGCCTTGAGCGCGGCCTGGTGCCAGCGCGGGCCGTACTCGCCACCGCCACGGATGTTGGCGACGGCATAGGCGCCGCCCTTCTCCATCCACGCCTTGCCGGCCGCGGCGTTGTAGCCGGGGGTCAGCGAGATCTCGAAACCGCCGTAGCCGTACAGCAGGGTCGGGGTGGAGCCGTCGGCCTGCATGTCCTGCGGACGGACCAGGAAGTACGGGACCTTCGTGCCGTCCTCGCTGGTGGCGAAGTGCTGCTCGACGACATGCGTGGATCCGTCGAAGAAGGCCGGGTTGGACTTCAGCGGCTGCGCCGGGGCGTCGGTGGAAACGTCGGCGATCGACAGCGTGGTCGGGGTCAGGTAGCCGGTCTCGGTCACCCACACCGCATCGGAGGTGTCGCGGTCGACGGCGCCCACCGCGATGGTGCCGATCCCCTCGGTCGAGCCGAACGGCCGGCTGGCCCACTCGCCCTCGCCCGGGGTGAGCACGGTGACGACGTTCTTGACGTCCTCCAGCACGTTGAGCACCAGGTGGTTGCGGGTCCAGCTGTAGCCGGCCAGCGAGCTGCGCTCGGTCGGCTCGAACAGCACCGTGAACCCGCGCCCGCCGTCCATGAACTCGTCGAACTTCGTGGCGATCAGGCTACCGGCCGGGTAGGTGGTGCCCCCGGCGGTGTACGGCTCGCGCAGCTCCAGGGTCAGCCACTCGCGGTAGCCGCTCTTGTTGGCCGAGTTGGGCGCATCGATCTTCTCGAGGCTGCCGTCGGCCTGGCGCAGGTAAAGCTCGTCGTTGTAGAAGGCCAGGGTGCGGCTGACGAAGTCACGCACGTGCCCCGGGGTCAGGTCGCGGTAGGCGGAGATGTACATGTCATCGGCCTGGCCTTCGTAGATCGTGACCGCCTCGTCCATGGCCTGCCCGCGCGCGAGCTGCCTGACCACCCGCGGGTAGCCGGACTCGGTCATGCTGCCATCGCCGAAGTCGGTGAACACGTAGACCGTGTCCTGGTCGATCCAGCTCATGCCGCCCTTGGCTTCCTCGCGGAAGAAACCGCCTTCCACCCAGTCCTTGTCGACCAGGTCGAACTCGCGGGTGACGTCGGCGTCGGCGCCGCCGCGCGAGAGCGCGACCAGGCAGCGGCGGTACTCCGGCTCCAGGCAGTTGGCGCCGTGCCAGACCCAGTTCTCGCCCTCGGCGGCGTTGAGCGCATCCAGGTCCAGGACGGTTTCCCAGGCTGGCGCGTCCTTGCGGTACTCCTCGAGCGTGGTGCGCCGCCACAGGCCGCGCTCGTGCCGGGCGTCCTTCCAGAAGTTGTAGTAGTACTGCCCGATCTTCTGCACGCCGGGGATCTTGGCGTCGGAGTCGAGGATGGCGCGGATGTCGGCCTCGAGCTGGCGGAATTCCGGCGTGGCGGCGAGTTCGGCCTCGGCTTCGGCATTGCGGGCGCGGACCCAGTCCAGGGCCTTCGCGCCCTCGACCTCTTCCAGCCAGAGATGGGGATCGTTCACGGTGGCCTCCTGGGCGCCGGCGGCGCCCATGGCAAGGATGCCGGCGGCAAGGACGGCGGCCTGGCAGGCCTGCGACAGCTTGGACATGGGCGCTCCGGTGATTGTGCGGCTCAAACCGCGGACGCTAGCACAGCCCGGGGCCCCGGCTGCCGTGCCCGAAGTCACGCGGTGCGGGCGTCGCGCCGGCGCCGGGTGGGGACGCGTCGCCGGCGGTACGCCGGCTGCGCGGCGGGCAGGCGTCGCAAGACGGCAGGACGTGGCGGAACCCGCGTGGCGGGTGCCGCATGACCGGCGGCAGCATCCAGGCGCGCGGCCAGCCGCAGGCACGCCCATGCACACAGCGGCATGCCCAGCAACCACAGCGGCAGCCAGCCCACCGCGGAATACCCCCGCGCCGCCGGGATCAGCACCACCAGGGTGGCGCCGATGGCAACGGCGAAGCGCAGGACGTCGTCGACCGGGCTTTTGCGGCGGATGTCGGAACGGTTCATGGCGGGGCTCCGCGGGACTGGAGCGACAGCTTCAGGGCCCGCCATCTCACCGGTTGCGACCGGGTGATCGTTCGCCCGCCTGCATGGATAATGGCCCCGCGGCCGGCCCTGTTCGGCCGTTTTCTTTGTCACCGGAGTCCTCGATGCGTTTGCCGTTCCTGACCCTTGCCGCCGCCGCGGGGCTCGCCACGCCCTTTGCTGCCGTCGCCAACCCGGCGACTGAAGGCCGTGGCTGGCACGGCGAGGGCGAGCTGGGCTTGGCCCTGGCCAGCGGAAACACCGACAGCCAGACGCTCAACGGCAAGCTCGGCCTGACCCGCGAGGACCCCTTGTGGGAACACGCGATGGGTCTGTCGTTGCTGTACGGCAAGCAGGACGGCATCGAAAGCGCATCGCGTTACGAGGCGTTCGGCAAGCTCGGCCGTCGCATGGATGACCGCAGGCAATGGTCTGGCTCGGTGCGCACCGAACGCGACCACTTCGCCGCCTACGAGTACCAGTCGGCCATCGCGATCGGCTACAGCCACGAGCTGGTGAAGCAGGAGGCAACGCAGCTGCGCTTCGAGATCGGCCCGGGTTATCGCTGGTCCAAACTGCAGGGCGTGCGCGTGCACGAGAACGGCGCCATCGCCCGCGGCCAACTGGAATTCAGCCACCAGTTCAACCCGTCGACGCTGGCCTACGACACGCTGCTGGTCGAGGCAGGGCAGGAGAACACGTTCGCCCGCAACGACGTGGGAGTGGCGGTCAGGATGAGCGATGCGCTGGCATTGAAGGCCGGGCTGCAAGTGCGCCACAACACCGATGCACTGCCCGGCACCCGGAAGACCGATACCCTGACCACGGTCAATGTCGTCTACGGGTTCTGAGCGGCGCCCCGCTCAGCCCGGCACGCAGTCGTAATTGGCGGTCGCCAGCGACAGCAGCGTCCGTGCCTGCTCGCGCAGCGACGCCGGCTCGACGATCTCCGCATCGCTGCCGTAGTGCAGCACGTCCATCAGCAACTCGCGTCCGGAGCTGTAGGGCAGCTTCAATTCATAGCGGCCGTCGGGCAGGAAACGGCCCTCCTGGCGCGAGTGCCAGTGCTCGTCGGCGACCCAGCGCGCGGCCTTCGGGCTGAAGAGGATGGTGGCCCAGCCACGCGGCTCGCCGGAAAAGATCCCGTAGCTGGAGGCGAGCTGGCGGTCCAGGTCCTCCTCGGGCTGGTCGATCGCGGGTTCTTCCATCGGCCGGGCAGCCGTGATGCGGTCCACGGCGAAGCTGCGCAGGCCCTCGCGCTCATGGTCCCAGGCGTCCAGGTACCAGTTGTCGCGGTAGTGGGTCAGCCGCTGGGGCGAGACCACCCGGCGGGTGTGCTGGTCGGTGGAGCGGGCGCGGTACTCGAAGGCCAGCCGGCGCCGGTCCAGCACCGCGGTGGCGACGTGGCGGAAGGCGGTCTGGTCGAGCCGGCGGGTGCGGTGCGGGATCACCCGGACCCGCTCGACCGGCACCCGGCGCCCGCCGGCATGCTCGTCGAGCAGCTTCTCGATGCGTTCCTGCAGCGGGGCCAGCGCCTCCGACAGCACGCCACCGCCGCTGCGCCGCATCACCTGCTGGGCGGCGAGCAGCGAGTGCAGTTCCTCCGAGCTCAGCCACAGTCCCGGCAGCTCGAAGCGGTCGTCCTCGCCGCGGTCGTAACGGAAACCGGCCTCGCCATCGCCCTCCACCGGCGCCATCAGCTGGTCGCGCAGATAGGCGATGTCGCGATAGACGGTAGCCCGCGAGCACTCCAGCTCTTCCTGCAGCCGGGCGACCTTGACCGGGTAGCGCGAGGACGAGAACAGGCGGTGCAATGCGTGGATGCGTTCGATTCGTTCCATGGACGCTGCCGGTAGAGGTGCCGCCCAAGCATGGCACCGGCCCCGGGCAGCCGCCAGCGCCCCCGGGGCGCCCCTGCTCGCCGGCCGGCGCGGTGGCGGGCACAATGCGCGGCATGTGCATCCGCCCGGTCACCACGCCTTGAGGCCCCCTGCGGGCCACGCCGGCCCCTTCCCGCGGGGAGGGCGCCGCTGATGGGCATGGAGCTGTGGCTGACGCTGGCGGTGCTGGCCGGCGCGATCTACCTGTTCGTCACCGAGAAGCTCCCGGTGGACGTGGTCGCGCTGCTGGTCATGGCCAGCCTGCTGGTGCTCGGCCTGGTGAGCCCGCCGGAGGCGCTGTCGGGCTTCAGCAGCCAGGCGACCATCACCGTGGCGGCGATGTTCGTGCTCAGCGCCGGCCTGCAGCGCAGCGGGGCCCTGCTGGGCATGGGCGAGGCACTGGCGCGGATCCGCTGGCCGTGGCTGTTCGCGCTGGTGATGATGCTGGTGGTGGCCTTCGTCTCGGCCTTCGTCAACAACACCGCGGCGGTGGCGGTGTTCCTGCCGCTGGTGATCAGCGCGGCGATCGCCAGCCGCAAGGCGCCGTCCCGGTACCTGATCCCGCTGTCGTACGCGGCGCAGTTCGGCGGCGTGTGCACCCTGGTGGGCACCTCGACCAACCTGCTGGTGAACTCGCTGGCGATCCAATCCGGCCGCGCCGGATTCGGACTGTTCGAGTTCGCCCCGCTGGGCGTGATCTTCGTGGGCATCGGCACCGCCTACCTGATGCTGGTGCGCAACTTCCTGCTGCCCGACCTGGGCGTGCCGGAAATGGACACCGACGGACATGGCGGGCCCTTCATGGTCGAGCTTCTGGTCCCCGAGAAGTCGCCGGCGGTGGGCCAGCGCGGCCGCGACGTGGTGCCGGCGGACGCCGGCCCGGTCAGTGTGCTGCAGGTGATCCGCGATGGCGTGGTCCAGCCCAGCCGGCATGTCGAACTGCAAGCCGGCGACCGCCTGCTGCTGCGCGGGGAGTGGAGCCGGATCCAGGCGCTGCGCAGGCAACTCAAGCTGGAGCACGACCAGGTCGCGCGTGACCTGGAAGGCCACGCCGGGGCCGAGCGCCTGCACGCCGAGGTGATGGTCGCCCCCGGCTCGCACCTGATCGGCCACACCCTGGCGGGCATGCGCTTCGGCCACGTCTACCGGGTGCGCGTGCATGGCCTGCAGCGCCAGCGCGCACCGCTGCGCCAGCGCCTGGACCACATGCCGCTGGCAGTCGGCGACATCCTGCTGGTGGACTCCACCGAGAAGGCCCTGCGCACCTTGCGCGACGATCCCGGGCTGATCGTGCTCGGCGAGCGCGCGCAGCCGCGGATCGATGCCCGCCGGGCCTGGACCTCGGCGCTGGTCATGGCCGGGGTGATCGGCACCGCGGCACTGGGACTGCTGCCGATCGTGGCCTCGGCGATCCTGGGCTGCGTCGCGCTGGTGGTGCTGCGTTGCCTGAAACCCGACGAGGCCTATGCCGCGGTCGACTGGAAGGTCGTCATGCTGCTGGCCGGCGTGTTGCCGCTGGGCATCGCACTGGAACACTCCGGCGGCGCGTCCTGGCTGGCACGCAACGCGATCGGCCTGGTGGGCGGGATGGGGCCGGTGGCCTGCCTGGCGGTGGTGTACCTGCTGAGCTCGATACTCACCGAGGTCATGAGCAACAACGCCGCGGCGGTACTGGTGGTGCCGATCGGCATCGCCACGGCAGAGTCGCTGGGGGTGGACGCCAAGCCGTTCCTGGTCGCCGTGGCGTTCGCCGCCTCCACCTCCTTCGCCACCCCGGTCGGCTACCAGACCAACGCGATGGTCCACGCGGCGGCCGGCTACCGCTTCGCCGACTTCATCCGCATCGGCATGCCGCTCAACCTGATTTTCTGGATCGCGGCGGTTGTGCTGATTCCACGCTTTTTCCCTTTCTGAGCCCGCGGTCCCGCCGCCGTTCAGGTCCAGCGCCCGGCAAGCGAGTGCGGTCGGCATAATGAAAGGCCGTCCGCCACTGCCCTGACCCGCCATGCTCGGCGCCCTGGGGCTGGCCCTGCTGGCCGGCCCGTTCGTCACCCTGCCCGCGACCGCAACCGCTGAACCCGCCCCGCAAGTGGCGGCGCTCGGCGCCGATCCCGCGCGCATGCGCCTGTGGTGCTATTCGCTGCGCTGTGGAGACGAGGAGTGGCGTTCGCCGGGGCCGGTGGCGCTGCAGTTCGCCAGCGAAACCGGGGCCGGCCCGCTGCCGGGCAGCGAGCCGTGGATCGGCCTGAGTGCCCCGGCCACCCCGCGCGACTCCCGCGCCAGCTACGCCAACGACTGGCGCATCGGCACCCGGTACGGCGTGCAGGCCCTGCGTGATGGCCCGGCGCGCATCGCCGTGCAGGTCGGGGCCGGCTACCGCATGGCACCGCTGGGCGACGATGGCATCCACCTGCCCGGGCCGGTCATGCGCGGCGCGCTCGATTTCGGCTACCGCTTCGGCGAGCGCGCCCACTGGAACCAGCTGATCCAGTGGGAAGCCGGCCAGGGGCAGACCTTCGTCAAGCAATCGGTCGGGCTGGATGTGGCGCTGTGGCCGGACTGGATGCTGGAAACCGACTTCGCCATCCGCCACGACGAGATGGGCCGCAGCGGACTGGAATCGGCGGAATCCTCGGTGCAGCTGCACCGCCGGTTCTAGGCGCCGGCTGCGTCCGGCTCCAGGTCCAGCAGCGGACCGGCCCCGCGTTCGAGCAGCAGTGCGGCGACTTCGCGACCCAGCGCCTGCGGATCACCGCCACTGGCCTCTGCCCGCACCGCCCGGCCGTCCTGCGCCGAGCCGACCAGGCCCTGCAGGTGCAGCCCGGCGCCCTGCTCCAGCGCGAGCGCGGCGACCGGCACGTGGCAGCTGCCGTGCAGTGCCTGGTTCATCGCCCGCTCCGCCTCCACGCAGCGGCGGGTGGACGCGTCGTCCAGCGCCACCAGCAGCGCGGCGACATCACCGGCGTCGTCCCGGCATTCGATCGCGATCGCCCCCTGCGCCGGCGCCGGCAGCCATTGCGGTGCGGCCAGCTTCGAGCGGATGCGCGCCTCCAGCCCGAGCCGCTGCAGGCCAGCGCAGGCGAGGATGATCGCGTCGTACTCGCCGGCGTCGAGCTTGGCCAGCCGGGTGTTCACGTTGCCGCGCAGGTCGCGCAGCACCAGGTCCGGCCGCAACGCGCGCACCTGGGCCTGCCGGCGCAGCGAGGAGGTGCCGACCACCGCACCCGGCGGCAGCGCCTCCAGGTCGTCGAAACCGTTGCTGATGAAGCCGTCGGCATGCTCGGCGCGCGGCAGGATCGCCGGCAGCGCGAAACCCGGCTCCAGTTCCATCGGCACGTCCTTGAGCGAGTGCACCGCGCAGTCGGCCTCCCCGCGCAGCATCGCGACCTCGAGCTCCTTCAGGAACAGGCCCTTGCCGCCGATCGCCGCCAGCGAGCGGTCCAGCACCTCGTCGCCGCGGGTGCTCATCGGCACCAGCGTGACCTGGAGTCCCGGGTGGGCGGCGCGCAGCGCCTCGGCGACGTGTTCGCTCTGCCACAGGGCGAGCGGGCTCTTGCGGGTGGCGATGCGGAGGGTCTTCATGGCGCGATTATCGCACCGCCCGAACGTGGCCCGAGCAAGGCCGCCGGCCGCACAGGGTCTGCCGCACCCGCGTCACAGCTCCCGCAACACCTCGCGCAGGCCCGGCGCACACCGACGGCTGGCCTCCAGCGGCGCCTCCACGCCACGCAGGCCCACCAGGTGGCGCCCGTCGGGTGTCCGGTGCAGGCCGGTGATCCGCTCACGCGCCACCAGGCAGCTGCGGTGGATACGGATGAAGCGCGCGCCGAACTCCTCCTCCAGCGACTTCAGCGACTCCTCGATCAGGTGCTCGCCACCGGCGTGGGCGACCACCACGTACTTCTCCTCGGCCTGGAGGTAATGCACCTCCTCCAGCGGAATCAGCTTCATGCTGCCGCCGACCCGCGAGCACAGGTGGCGGCGGCCGGCACCGGCGGCCTGGCACCGGCCGGCCAGGAAGGTGCGGGCACGGGCCAGCGCCGCGGCCAGGCGCTCCACCCGCACCGGCTTGACCAGGAAATCCACCGCATCGACCTCGAAGGCGGACACCGCGTGGCCGTCGTAGGCGGTACAGAACACCACCGCGGGGGGCGAGCCGAACCGGCGCAGCCGTCGCGCCGCCTCCATGCCATCGATGCCGGGCATGGCGATGTCCAGCAGCAACAGGTCCGGCTGGTGCTCGGCGCAGGCGGCGAGCGCCTGCTCGCCATCGGCGGCCCGGGCGACCAGTTCGACATCGTCGAAGGCGGCCAGCAATGCCGCCAGCCGGTCGCGGGCGAGCGGCTCGTCGTCGGCGAGCACCACCCGCACCGCTCAGCCCTTCAACCGCCTGCCGAACCACTCGGCCAGATGGCCGATCTGCTCGGCACAGACCTGGTGCGCCATCGGGTACTCGTGCCACTCCAGTTCCACGCCCAGGTCCCGGAGGATCTTCGCGCTCATGCGTCCGGCCTGCAGCGGCACCACCGGGTCATGGCTGCCGTGGGCCATGAACACCGGCTGCCGGCGGGCCTCCGCGCCGGTGGTGGAGCCGAGTGCCTGCAGGACGTCCGGGGCGAGCGGCAGGTAGGTGGACAGCGCCACCAGTCCCGCCAGCGGCTCGCGGCGGCGCAGGCCCGCGGCCAGGGTGACCGCCCCGCCCTGCGAGAACCCGGCCAGGATCACCCGCTCCGCCGGGACGCCGCGCTCGCCCTCGCGGGCGATCAGGGCCTCGACCCGGGCGACGGACTCGTCCACCCCGGCGGCATCGGCGCGGTTGGCCAGGTCGAAATCGCGGATGTCGTACCAGGCGCGCATCGGGACGCCGTTGTTGACGGTCACCGGGCGGACCGGCGCGTGCGGGAAGACGAAGCGGAGCGCCGGCCAGTCCGGGCGCACCAGCTCGGGCACGATCGGCATGAAGTCGTTCCCGTCCGCGCCCAGGCCATGCAGCCAGATCACCGACCACTGCGGGGAGGGGCCGGTCTCGCACTCGAGGGTCTCGAGCAATGCAGTCTTGTCCATGGGCACCATTGTGGCCAAGGACCGCCGCGAATGCATGGCGTGGCCGGACAGGCGGCCGGGCCGCGCCCCCGCGGCACGGCATCGATGCGGCAAGGACGGCAGGCGCTCAGCGGCGCGGGGCGAGCGCCTGCACCGGCGCGACTGCCTGGCGTACCCGCTCCAGGTCGGGAGCGAACTCCAGCCGCTGCCGGGCCCGCTCGAGCGCGGCCGCCGAGTGGCATGCCGCCAGCCGGGCCAGCTCCGCGTCGCCCAGCAATGCCAGCCCGTGCAGCGCCTCCTGCAGGCGCACCCCGACCTCGGCCATGCCGGCGCCATCACGGGCGATCGGGGCGAACACGTCCTCGAAAAGCGACGCCAGCGGCACCGCCGGCACGTGCACGTCGGGGTAGTCGACCTGCGCGGGCGTTTCGCGCGGTCCGGCCCGGATCGCCAGCAAGCGGGCCGCCCGCTCGAGCACGTCGATCGCCGTGCCCGGGTCGTTCAAGGCCGGCGACAGCGCGCGCACGGCGATCTCCGCCAGCACGATCATCCCGAACCGCGGGTCCTGGTCGAAGGTCCGGGTATCGCCGACCGCGAACGCCTCGCGCAGCCCGTCGCGACAGGCACGGTCGGGGCGCCCGCCCACCACCCAGGCCAGCGGCCGGCAGGCGTCGGCGTAGGTGCCGGGGAGGCTGGCCACGTGCACCCGCAGGCCGGTCCGCCCGGCGGTCTGCTGCAGCGCCCGCATGTCGATGTTGCGCACATGCCCGGAACGTCCGGCATACAGGGCGACCGCGCCTTCCGGCACGCCCGCTCCGGGCGCCAGCGGGGTGCCGCCCAGGTGCGGGCTCGCGTGCTGGCGGTGCATGACCTCGGCGGTTCGCTTCTCGACCCGCGCGGTGATCTCGCCGACCCGCCCCATGCCCAGCACGTGTCCGATCCAGCGCAGCAACGCGACCACGATCACCGCCAGCACGGCGAGGGTCACCACGTACAGCGACACCCGGCCGCGCTGGTCGTACAGGCCGGCCTGCAGCGCCACGATCCCGACCAAGCTGTAGATGAAGGCACCGATGAAGGTGCCCAGCGCGTTCTGCGAGAGGTTGTCCTCGCTGAGGATCCGGGTCGCCCGCGGGGTCGCGTTGCTGGTCGCGCTGGCATGCGCGGCGACCAGTGCCGTGAGCGAGAAGATCGCCACCGACAGCATGCTGGTGGCGATGATGTCGAGCAGGGTGCCGACCGCTTCCACGTCGATGCGCGCAGCCAGCCCGGGCGGGACGTCCGGCTCCACCACCGTCGCCAGCAGGGCCGCGGCAACCGCGATCGCCGAGAAGGCCGTGGCCCGGAACCACAGGCGCCGCAGCACCTGCAGCGACGCCCATTGCAGTCGTGTGCTCATCGGCGGCCCGGTCCTCCACGGCGAGGGGAAAAGCCGAGCCTGCGGCCCGCCGGGTCAATGTTCCGTGGCGTCCCGCCCGGGCAGGCCGTCACCGCCTGCTTATTCGCGGCCCCGCACAGTCCGGCGGACACGTCCACCGGGCGGCCGGCCGCCGGAGGCAGCATGCGCATCCACCACCTCAACTGCATCTCTTCCTGAGCGGGTACCGCGGCCTGCCGGCACGGCTGTTCGCGGCGCTTGACCTTCCCATCGTGGGAAGGCCTAGGCTTGGGGGCATGTCGGAAACCACAGCCGGAAAGCCCCCCATGAACACACGCCATGACCACGGCCGCGGCCGCCCCGCCCGGATCACCCTGCCGGTGGAGGGCATGAACTGCGCCTCGTGCGTCGGCCGGGTGGAAGCCGCCCTCGCCCGGGTCGACGGTGTCGCGGGCGTCGCCGTCAACCTGGCCGCCGAACGGGCGGACATCCAGGCCTCCGGCCCGATCGACCGCCTGGCACTGGTGCGGGCGGTCGAGAAAGCCGGTTACCAGGTCCCCGCCGCGGGTGTCGAGCTGGCGGTGGAGGACATGACCTGCGCCTCCTGCGTAGGGCGCGTCGAACGCGCACTCAGGGCGGTGCCGGGGGTGCAGGAGGCCACCGTCAACCTGGCCACCGGGCGGGCGAGCGTGCGCGGGGTGGCGGACGCCGGTGCGCTGGTCGCCGCGGTGGGCGGGGCGGGGTACGCGGCGCGGGTGATCGAACCCGGCGTCGGAGGCGCCGACCAGGAAGCCGCGGCGAAGAAGGAGGCCGAACACGCCGCGCTCAGGCGTGACCTGCTGCTGGCGGCGGCGCTGGCCCTGCCGGTGTTCCTGCTGGAGATGGGCTCGCACCTGGTCCCCGGCGTGCACGGCCTGGTCGAGCGCAGCATCGGCCTGCAGTGGAGCTGGTACCTGCAGTTCCTGCTGACCACCCTGGTGCTGGCGGTTCCGGGCCGGCGCTTCTACCGCAAGGGTGTGCCGGCACTGGTCCGGCTGGCGCCGGACATGGACTCGCTGGTGGCGGTGGGCACCGGTGCCGCCTACGCCTATTCGGTGCTCGCCACCTTCGCCCCCGGGCTGTTGCCGGCCGGCACGGTGAACGTCTACTACGAGGCGGCCGCGGTGATCGTCACCCTGATCCTGCTCGGGCGCGTCCTGGAGGCGCGTGCCCGGGGCCGGACCTCGGACGCGATCAGGCGCCTGGTCGGCCTGCAGCCGCGGACCGCACGGGTGCTGCGCGATGGCGCCACCGTGGAATTGCCCATCGCCGGGGTGGTCGCCGGCGACACCGTCCTGGTGCGCCCCGGTGAGCGGGTGCCGGTCGACGGCGAGGTGATCGACGGCCGGAGCTACGTCGACGAGGCGATGATCACCGGCGAGCCGGTGCCGGTCGAGAAATCCGTCGGCAGCACGGTGGTGGGCGGCACGGTCAACCAGACTGGCGCCTTCAGCCTGCGCGCGACCGCGGTGGGCGGCCAGACCGTGCTGGCGCAGATCATCCGCCTGGTCGAGCAGGCCCAGGGTTCCAAGCTGCCGATCCAGGCGCTGGTGGACAGGGTGACCCTGTGGTTCGTGCCGGCGGTGATGATCGTGGCGGCGCTGACCTTCCTGGTGTGGCTGGTGTTCGGGCCCTCGCCGGCACTGGGCCTTGCGCTGGTCAACGCGGTGGCGGTGCTGATCATCGCCTGTCCCTGCGCGATGGGCCTGGCCACGCCGACCTCGATCATGGTCGGCACCGGCCGCGGCGCCGAGCTGGGGGTGCTGTACCGCCGCGGCGAGGCGCTGCAGCTGCTGAAGGACGCGAAGGTGGTGGCGGTGGACAAGACCGGCACCCTGACCGAGGGTCGTCCGGCGCTGACCGACCTGGAGCTGGCGGAGGGCTTCACCCGCGCCGACGTGCTGGGCCGCATCGCCGCCGTCGAGTCCAGCTCCGAACACCCGATCGCCCGCGCCATCGTAGAGGCCGCCAGGGACGAAGGCATCGCGCTGCCGGCGCTGGAGGACTTCGAGTCGGTCACCGGCATGGGCGTGCGCGGCACCGTCGCCGGCGCCCGCGTGGAGGTGGGCGCGGACCGCCACATGCGTGGGCTGGGGCTGGACGTCCACTGTTTCGCCGACATCGCCCAGCGGCTGGGCGACGAGGGCAAGTCGCCGCTGTACGCCGCGATCGACGGCCGGCTGGCGGCGGTCATCGCCGTCGCCGACCCGGTCAAGGCCGATACCCCGCGGGCCATCGCGGCACTGCACGCCCTGGGCCTGAAGGTGGCGATGATCACCGGCGACAACCAGCGCACCGCTCGCGCCATCGCCCGGCGGCTGGGGATCGACGAGGTGGTCGCCGAAGTCCTGCCGGAGGGCAAGGTCGAGGCGGTGCGCCGGTTGAAGGCCGCGCACGGCCGGCTGGCCTTCGTCGGCGACGGCATCAACGACGCCCCGGCGCTGGCCGAGGCCGATGTCGGCCTGGCGATCGGCACCGGCACCGACGTGGCCATCGAGGCCGCCGACGTGGTGCTGATGTCCGGCAGCCTGCTGGGCATCCCGAATGCGATCGCGCTGTCGCGGGCAACGATCGGCAACATCCGGCAGAACCTGTTCTGGGCCTTTGCCTACAACACCGCGCTGGTGCCGGTGGCGGCCGGGGTGCTGTATCCGGCCTGGGGGGTGCTGCTGTCGCCGGTGTTCGCCGCCGGGGCGATGGCGCTGTCGAGCGTGTTCGTGCTGGGCAATGCGTTGCGGTTGCGGGGCTTCCGGGCACCGGTCATGGAGGCGCGGGCATGAACATCGGACAGGCGGCGAAAGCCTCGGGTGTGTCGGCGAAGATGATCCGCTACTACGAGCAGGCCGGGCTGGTCCCGCCGGCCAGCCGCACGGCCTCGGGTTACCGGACCTACTCGCAGTCCGACGTCCACGTGCTGCGTTTCATCCGGCGGGCGCGCGACCTGGGTTTCCCGGTCGCGGAGATCCACGATCTGCTGGGACTGTGGCGTGACCGCGCGCGCCACAGCGCCGACGTCAAGCGGCTGGCCCAGGCACACATTGCCGGACTGCGCCGGAAGATCGAGGGCCTGGAGCAGATGGCCGATACGCTGCAGACGCTCAGCGATTGCTGCGCCGGTGACGAGCGACCGGACTGCCCGATCCTGCAGGGGCTGGAGCAGCCGCCGGAGTAGGCTCGCCGGACCGTTGTCGGCCAGGATCGGGCACGGCTGGGGGGGGCCACCGGGTGCGCGACGGAGATCCCGGCGCGCCGCGCGTGGTGTAGGCCGGCTCGCCACTGCCGGTGGTCCTGGGCCAGCCTCGAGGTGACGGCGTCACGCGCCCCGCGGCAGCACCGTCAGTACCCGGGCCATGTGCTGGTGGAATTCCTCCATGTAGCCGGCCAGGAACTTCGCGGTGTCCGGGTCGGCCACTTCGCCGGCCTCGTCGAAGAAGCCTTCCTTGAACTGGATGTAGCCCTCGGGCGAGTTCATCTGCGGCGAGTTGAGGAAGCCCAGGATGCTGCGCAGGTGCTGCTGGCCCACCGCGGTGCCGATGGCGCCGGGCGAGGTGCCGATCACGGCCGAGGGGATGTGGGCGAAGGAGTTGGTGCCCCACGGACGGCTGGCCCAGTCGATCGCGTTCTTCAGCCCGCCGGGGATGGAGCGGTTGTACTCGGGGGTGACGATCAGGATCGCATCCGAGGACTCGATGGCCTTCTTGAAGTTGCGCCCGGCCTCCGGGTAGTCGGCGTCGTAGTCGTAGCTATAGAGCGGCAGGTCCTTGTAGGAGATCTCATGGAACTTCAGCTGCTCCGGCGCCAGCTTGATCAGCGCGTTGGCCAGCTTGCGGTTGATCGACCCGGTGGCGAGGCTTCCGATCAGGTATCCGACGTTGTAGGTCTTCATCGTTCTCTCCCGGCTTGGATGACGGCATCGGTGGATGCTGCCGCGGCCGGAGACGACCGCCGGTCGAGGGTACGCCAGGAGTGGTGATCGGAACGGAGGGATGGTGGGCCCAGCAGGACTCGAACCTGCAACCAAGGGATTCGCTGTACCCGCGGGTTTCCCCCCGGAGCGGACTATCTCTTCACCCTCCGCCTCGGGCGGGTGGGGTGCGGGACGCTCTAGCCTGTGATCAAGGGCACTCCAGCCCCCAGGTAGTCTCTGCACCTTCCGGCGGTGTACCGCCGGCTTGGCTCAGGGTTGCCACCGTCCGGCATCGCTGCCGCCGCTGAGGTTTCCCTGAATTCATCCCGATCCCGTCCGCGGATTACGCCGCGGCGGCACCTTTTCGATGAGTCCCCTGCTCTAACCATTGAGCTATAGGCCCGTGGGCGGATCGTAGCAGTGCGGGCAACCTGCCGCAGCACCCATGCGGAAACAGGGCGGACGTACTTGTATCGCCGGAAACGACGAAGCCCCGCTCTCGCGGGGCTCCTGCTTCTTGCCGTCTTTGCACCCTACTCGGTGTCGAGGAAACTGCGCAGCTGCTCGGAGCGGCTGGGGTGGCGCAGCTTGCGCAGGGCCTTGGCCTCGATCTGGCGGATGCGCTCGCGGGTGACGTCGAACTGCTTGCCGACTTCCTCGAGGGTGTGGTCGGTGTTCATGTCGATGCCGAAGCGCATGCGCAGGACCTTGGCCTCGCGCGGGGTCAGCCCGCCGAGCACGTCGCGGACGGTCTCGGACAGGTTGATGTTGGTGGTGTTCTCGACCGGGGACTCGGCGTTGGTGTCCTCGATGAAGTCGCCCAGGTGGGAGTCCTCGTCGTCGCCGATCGGGGTCTCCATGGAGATCGGCTCCTTGGCGATCTTCATCACCTTGCGGATCTTGTCCTCGGGCATCTCCATCTCCCGGGCAAGCTCCTCCGGCGTCGGCTCGCGGCCGTACTGCTGCAGCATCTGACGCGAGATGCGGTTGAGCTTGTTTATGGTCTCGATCATGTGCACCGGGATGCGGATGGTCCGCGCCTGGTCGGCGATCGAGCGGGTGATGGCCTGGCGGATCCACCAGGTGGCATAGGTCGAGAACTTGAAGCCGCGGCGGTGCTCGAACTTGTCGACCGCCTTCATCAGGCCGATGTTGCCCTCCTGGATCAGGTCCAGGAACTGCAGGCCGCGGTTGGTGTATTTCTTGGCGATCGAGATCACCAGGCGCAGGTTGGCCTCGACCATCTCGCGCTTGGCCTTGCGCGCCTTGGCCTCGCCGTAGGCCATGGTGCGGCTGATGTCGCGCAGGTCGCCCAAGGTCATGCGCATGCGCTTTTCGATGTCCAGGATCGCCTGCTGCTCGGCGACGATTTCGTCCTTCACCTCGCGCAGGGCCGAAGCCCACTTCTGCTTGCGCTTGAGCATCTCGTCGACCCAGCCCAGGTTCTCCTGGTTGCCGTCCCAGGCCCGGATGAAGTCCTTGCGCGGCATCTTCGCCCGGCGGGTGGCCAGTTCGAGGATCCGGCGCTCGTGGCGCTTGATGTCGTTGAGGGTGTCGCGCAGGTTCTGCACCAGCACGTCGGTCAGCGGCAGCGGCAGCTTGAAGGTGACGAAGATGTCGGCCATGTCCTGGCGCAGGCCGGTGACGGTCTTGTGCCCCGCACCGTGCTTGGCGTACGCCTTCTCGAAGTTGCCGAACAGCTCGACCAGCGCCTCGAAGCGGTGCTCGACCTCGGCCGGGTCCGGGCCCGAGGGCGCCTCCTCGGTCGTGGTGCTGTCGTCCTCTTCCTCCTCGTCGGCGTCCTCGTCCGCCTCGTCGGCGTCCTCGTCCTTGGCGGGCTTTTCTTCCTTCTCCTCGACCAGGGTGACCGGGGAGGCGGCGACGGTCGGGTCCTCGAGCTGGTCGAGGAAGCCGACCAGCAGCTCGGGCAGGCGCTTCTTGCCGGCCTTGTGCAGCTCCCAGTCCTCGAGCACCAGCTCGATGGTGCTGGGGAACAGCGCCAGCGAGGCCTGGACCTGGTTCAGGCCCTCCTCGATGCGCTTGGCGATGGCGATCTCGCCCTCGCGGGTGAGCAGTTCGACGGTGCCCATCTCGCGCATGTACATGCGCACCGGGTCGGTGGTGCGGCCACCTTCGGCGTCGAGCCCGGTCAGGGCGGCGGCGGCCTCCTCGGCGGTGCTCTCGTCGACTTCGTTGCTGCTCGTGCTGCTGTCGCCCAGCGACAGGGAGTCCGCATCGGGGGCCACTTCGTGGACCTCGATTCCCATGCCGTTGATCATCGCGATCACGTCTTCGATCTGCTCCGGGTCGACGATGTCGTCCGGGAGGTGATCGTTGACCTCGGCATAGGTCAGGTAGCCCTGCTCCAGGCCCTTGCTGATCAGCTGCTTGATGTCGGACTGGGGGGCCGGACGTTCATTGGCCATAGGGCTGCGCCACCGTGGATTTGGGGATGGGGAGAAACGCTCCAGTATACCAGCGGCGGGGGTTCCCCACCTGTCAGGCACGGCCGGAGCGCGGTATGCGCGGCAGGCCGTTCAGGCCCGCAGCAGGAATGTCACCGGGCCGTCATTGACCAGGTCCACCTTCATATGGGCACCGAAGCGCCCGGTTTCCACCCTCCCCCGGTGCGCGCCACGGCAGCTCGCGACCAACTGGTTGAACACCGGTTCAGCCTCACCGGGCGCCGCCGCGGTACTGAAGCCCGCGCGCATGCCGCTGGAAGTGTCGGCCGCCAGGGTGAACTGGCTGACCAGCAGAAGCCCGCCACCGGTGTCGGACAGGGCGAGGTTCATGCGCCCGCCGGCATCGGCGAATACCCGGTAGCCGAGCAGCCGGCGGGCCATCCTCCCGGCCTGGGCCGCACCGTCGCCGGGCTCCACGCCCACCAGTGCCAGCAGGCCGCCGGCAATGTCGCCGACCGCCTCTCCATCGACTGTTACCGAGGCCCGTTCGACCCGTTGGATAAGCGCGAGCATCGCCACAGCTTAACCGGTGGCTACACTGCCCGGGATGACCGGACTCGCTGCCCGCCTGCTGTACCTGTGCGCCCTGCTGGTGGGACGGCTGCCGTGGCGCTGGCTGTGGCGCATGGGCGACTGGTTCGCCACGCGCAACCTGGCCGCCGACGGGCGCGAGTCGAAGGTGACCGCCTGCAACCTGCGGCTGGCATTCCCCGGGCTGGAAGGGGAGGAGCATGCGGCGCTCAAACGCGCCATCCTCCACGGCACCGCGCGCCAGGCGCTGGAAACCGTGCGGCTGTGGGTCCGCCCGGCCAACCACAACCTGGAACAGCTGGTGGTGCAGGAGCACGGCGGCGGGCACCTGGACGCGGCCATCGCCGCGGGCCGGGGGGTCATCGTGGCCGCCCCGCACTTCGGCAACTGGGAGCTGCTCAACCAGTGGCTGGCCGCGCGCACGCCGCTGTCGATCCTGTACGCCCCGCCGGATTCGAAGGTGCTGGAAGGCTTCCTGCAGCGGGTGCGGGCCGACGCCGACCGGGTCACCCAGGTCCGTGCCGAGGCCACCGGGGTCCGCCAGCTCCTGCGCTCCCTGCGCGCCGGCGGGGTGGTCGGGATCCTGCCCGACCAGCAGCCGCGCGGTGGCGAGGGCGAGTTCGCGCCGTTCTTCGGCGTACCGGCGGCGACCATGACCCTGCTGGGCCGGCTGGCCCACCGCAGCGGCTCGAGCGTGCTGATGGCCTGGTGCGAACGGCTGCCCGGCCATGGTCCCGATGGCCGGCCGCGGTTCGCGGTGCACGTGCGCCCCGCCGCCGCGGCAGTGGGCGCGGACGATCCCCGGCTCGCGGTGGCGGCACTCAACGCCGAAATCGAGCAGATCGTCCGCCGGGATCCCTCGCAGTACCAGTGGACCTACAAGCGCTACTCGATGACGCCCTCCGGGCGCGGCGAGGACAACCCCTACTGGCCGGAGTGCTACCGCTGATGCCCTCACGACCCGTGATTCCGCCACCCGGAAGCCAGGTACCGGTCGCGGGCGTCGACGACCGGGCGGGCGGGTTGCGGTCTTGGCCCGCCGATACCGGCTGGCGCCCGCTGCCGGGCACGGCGCGGCTGCTGTTCCTGCTCGACACCGGCCTTGTCCTCGCGCTGGCGGGCCTGGCGGCCGGCGGACTGGCCGGACTGCTGGCCAGCACGGTGCTGGACGCGCCTTCCACCCTGGTGGCGGTGATGCAGGGCGCCGCAGCGGGCCTGGTCGTGTTTGGCGGCTGGGGCAGCTGGCTCGCGGCACGCCAGTACCGGCGCACCTTCTGGCGGCTGGACCGGCAGGGACTGGCGGTGCGCCGCGGCCACCTGTGGTGGCGCGAGAACCGGGTACCGGCCACCCGCGTACAGCACCTCGACATCCAGCGCGGGCCGCTGCAGCGCCGGCGCGGGCTGGCCACCCTGGTGGTGCACACGGCGGGCACCGCCAACAGTTCGGTGACCGTGCCGCACCTGGATGCGGCCGATGCCGAGTACCTGCGCGACCGGCTGTCGCGGCAGATCGAAGACGATGACGACGCCGGCTGAGCTGCCTGCGGACGGGTCCCGGGCGCAGCCGGGCAGCCGGCTGCACCCGATGTCGTGGCTGTTCGAGCTGATCGCCCAGCTGCGGCAGTTCCTGGTGCCGCTGCTGGCGCTGTTCCTGTTCGGCCGCGGCGACCGCAACGAGCTGTGGCCACTGGTCGGGGTCGCGGCGCTGATCATCGCCTCGCTGTGGCGCTACTTCACCTTCCGCTACCACGCCGGTGGCGACCAGCTCGTGCTGCGTACCGGGCTGCTGTCGCGCAACGTGCGGGTGGTGCCCTACGGCCGCATCCACAACGTGGCGGTCGACCAGACCCTGCTGCACCGGCTGTTCGACGTGGCCGCGGTGCGGCTGGAGTCGGCCGGTGGCAACAAGCCCGAGGCGGAAATGCGGGTGCTGCGGCTGGATCGTGCACTCGCGCTGGAGGACCTGATCCGCCACCGGGGCGCGGCTGCGGCCGCGACACCGGGTACGGACGGGACCGCCGCGGACGGGACCGGCTCGGTGCTGCATCATCTGCCCCCGGGCGAGGTCCTGCGCCTGGGGATCATCTCCAACCGCGGGATGGTGCTGGTGGCCGCGGCGTTCGCGGCGATGGGCCAGCTGGGCGGCAAGTCCGCGGTGGTGTGGGAGACCCTCTTCAGCTGGCTGTTCGGCTGGGTCGATACCGACGCCTTCAACACGCCGCAGTGGATCGCCGCCGGGGGCGTGCTGCTGTTGCTCGCCCTGGCCGCGGTGCGCCTGTTGTCGGTGGTGCTGGCGATGCTGCAGTACTACGGCTTCACCCTGGCCGCGCACGGGCGGCGCCTGACGGTGGAGCGCGGCTTGCTGGCGCGCTGGCGCAGCAGTGCCCCGCGCCGGCGGATCCAGGCCTGGCGGATGCACGAGGGCGTCGTGCACCGGCTGTTGCGCCGGCGCAGCCTGGAGGTCGACATCGCCACTGGCGGCGGTCAGCAGCAGGCCCGGGCGCTGCGCGAACTCGCGCCGGTCGGCACCGCGGAACAGTGCGCCGCGCTGGTCACCCGGCTGCTCCCGCGGGCGGGATGGGACACCCTGGACTGGGTGCACTTCGGGCACGCCACCTGGTGGCGCCTGTTCTGGCCCGCGCTGCCGCTGGTGGTGCTGGTGACCAGCCTGTCGTGCTGGCGCTTCGGCCTGCCCGGGGCGCTGGCGCTGGCCTGGTTGCCCTGGGCCGGGTTCAGGGCCCGGCGCCAGGCCGCGCGCATGGGCTGGGCTTTCAACGGCCGGCTGGTGGCCCTGCGTACCGGCTGGTGGAGCCGGCACTGGTACTGGGCCGAACTGGACAAACTGCAGTCGCTGCAGGTCAGCCGGAACGTGGTCGACCGCCGCTGCGGCACCGCGACGCTGGTGCTCGACACGGCCGGCGCGCGCGGGATGCGGGCGCCGCTGCGGATCCGCTTCCTGCCGCTGCGAAGGGCATTGGCCCTGCGGCAGTTGCTGGCCGGCGAGCTGGCACGCAGGCCGCTGCGCTGGTAGCCGTCAGGCCGTGGCCTGTCCCGGCGGCGGCCCCTTGGCGATCCCGTGTTCGGTCCAGCTGCGGCCGCTGGCGCGGGTCTGGGCCCGCAGGCTGCGGTTGAACTCGATGCTCTCGCGCGTGGCATAGCCGCGCTTGTGGTCCAGGTGGACCACGATCGCGCGGTAACGGATGCGCTTGCCGCGGATGCCGGCATTCTCCAGCCGCTCGCCGAACTCCCGGTCCTGGCCGCCGTAGCGCATGCGCTCGTCGAAACCGTTGATGGCCAGCATGTCGGCCTTCCAGCCCGAGGCGTTGTGGCCGTTCCAGCTGGCCCGCGCCGGACTCACCGTGTCCAGCATCCGGCGCAGCGCCGGGCCGGCGGTCAGCTTGATGTTGCGGTAGGAACCGGGCATCCCGTGGGCCGCCAGCCAGCGGGCGTCGAAGCAGCGCTGGCTGCGGATGTCCTCGTTGCCGATCGCCTTGCTCGTGTCCATTGGCAGCTTGTGGTAGCCGCCCGACAGGAAACGCCCGGGTTCGCGCAGCCTGAGGTGGGTGGAGACGAAGTCGGCGCGCGGGATGCAGTCGCCGTCGGTGAAGATCAGGTAATCCGAGGCGGCGGCGGTGATCGCCATGTTCATCGCCTCGCACTTGCGGAAACCCTCGTCGGGCTGCCACAGGTGGCGCACGGTGACCGGCAGGCTGGCGGCGATCGCCTCGATCCGCTGGCGGGTCTCGTCGCGGCTGCCGTCATCGGCCACCAGCACCTCGAAATCGGTACGGTCCTGGACACCGAAGCCCACCAGCACCTTCTCCAGCCAGTCGGGCTGGTTGTAGGTGGTGAACACGACGCTGGCTGCGGGCATCTGGGGCACGACCTTGGTGTCCGGGTCAGGGGCGGCAAGGGTACCCTGTCGCCCCCGCCCACGGCATGCACGCCCATGGAACACATCCAGCCGCCGAAGATCTCGGCCACGGTGATCACCTGGAACGAGGCCGACCGGATCGGCGAGTGCCTGGCCTCGCTGGCGTTCTGCGACGAGATCGTGGTGGTCGACTCCGGCTCCACCGACGCCACCCGGGAGCTGGCCGAGGCGGCCGGGGCGCGGGTGCTGGTGCGGCCGTTCGACGGTTTCCGCAGCCAGAAGCAGTACGCCGTGGAGCAGGCCCGCCACGACTGGATCCTCAGCCTGGATGCCGACGAGTCGCTGGACCCGCGGCTGGCGGAGTCGATCCGCGCCGAACAGCGCCGCGGCTTCGCCGGTGCGGCGGGCTACCGTTTCGCCCGCAGCTCGGAGTACTTCGGCCGCTACCTGCGCCATGGCAATGCCTACCCGGACCGCAAGCTGCGGCTGTTCGACCGCCGCCGCGGCGGCTGGCGCGGCGAGCGCGAGATCCACGAGACCGCCACGGTCGATGGCGAGGTGGTCACCCTGCCGGGCGACCTGCTGCACCGTCCGTTCCGCTCCTTCGACCACCAGCTGGCCAAGGGCATGCAGTACTCACGGATGATGGCCGAGCACGCCCATGCCCGCGGCAAGCGCGCCAGCCTGGGCAAGCTGCTGCTGGGGCCGGCGTGGCGCTTCTTCCGCGGCTATGTGCTGCGCGGCGGTTTCCTCGACGGCTGGCCGGGACTGGTCTACGCCTATGTCACCGCCTGGACCGCGAGGCAGAAGACGGTCCGCCTGTGGCTGCTGCAGAACGGGCTGGAGCCGCCGCGCGGCAAGTCCGCGGACTGAGCTCAGCGCGCCTTGCGCAGCCGCGCGTAGAAGAAGCCGTCCATCCCGTCCTCGCCCGGCAGCCGCTGGCGGCCGGCGCCGGAGGCATGGCCGAAATCCTCCGGCAGCGGGTCCGCCGCGGCATCGGGGGTGCGGGCCAGGAAGGCGTCCACCTGGTCCCGGTTCTCCACCGCCAGGATCGAACAGGTCGCGTACAGCAGCACGCCACCGGGCGCGACGGTCGTCCACAGCGCGTCCAGCAGGCGCCCCTGCAACCCGACCAGCGCCGCCAGGTCGGCCGGGCGGCGGTGCAGGAGCACGTCGGGGTGGCGGCGGATCACACCGGTGGCCGAGCAGGGCGCGTCGAGCAGGACGGCATTGAAAGGCCGGCCGTCCCACCACGGCTCCGTTGCCGCGGCATCGGCGACCTGGAGCCGTGCACCTTCGTCCAGGCGCAGGCGCGCGAGGTTCCCGGCCATCCGCTCGAGACGCAGCGGGGCGGAGTCCAGCGCCAGCACCTGCAGCGAGCCATCGCGCTCCAGCAGGTGCGCCAGCTTGCCGCCCGGCGCCGCGCAGGCGTCGAGCACGCGGGCACCCGGGGGCGGCGCCAGCGCCTCGACCACCTGTTGCGCACTGCCGTCCTGGACCGAAACCCGGCCGTCCGCGAAGCCGGGCAGCGCGGTGACCGGCACCGGCCGGTCCAGACGCAGGCCGTCGGGCAGCCGGGGGTCGACCGCCGACTCGATGCCGGCCCCCTCCAGCTGCGTGCGATAGGCATCGCGCCCGATGGCCCGGGCGTTGACCCGCAGCCACATCGGCGGCGGCGCGGCGCAGGCGGCCAGGATCGCCTCGTGCCGCCCGGGCCAGTCCCGCCGCAGGTGGGCAAGCAGCCAGTCCGGCCAGCCGGCGCCCGGCGCGGCCGGTGGCAGGCCTTCGCGCTGGGCACGGCGCAGCAGGGCATTGACCAGCTTGGCCTGGTGGGCCCGGCCAAGGACGCGGGCGGCCTCGACGGTGGAAGCCACCGCGGCATGCGCTGGCAGGCCAAGGGGGTCGAGCTGGGCGAATCCGGCCAGCAGCAACGCGCGCAGCGGCCGGTCCTTGCGCGCCAGCGGGCGCGGCAGCCAGCTGGCGAGCGCGGCGTCGTAGCGCGGGGCCTGGCGCAGCGCGGCCAGGCAGACCGCCTCGACCAGGGCACGGTCGCGCGGGTCGGCCAGCGTCGGCAGGACCGCCGCCAGTTCCGACTTGAGCGAGCGTCCGTGGTGCAGCACCGCGTCGAGCACGCGGGCCGCGGCCACCCGGGTCGCGGTTCCCGGGGATGCCTTCATCCCAGGCCCGGCCGGCCGTTCAGGTAGTCGGCCGCGCTGACCGCCCGGCCGCCCTCGCGCTGCAGCGACTGCAGGCGCAATGCGCCGTGGCCGCAGGCGATGTCGATGCCGTCGCGCCCGGCGGCCAGCACCGCACCCGGCTCCGCGGCGTGGTCGAGGTCCAGCGCGCGCGCGGCGTGGATGCGCACCCGTTCGCCCGCCAGCTGCGCTTCGGCGACCGGCCATGGATTGAACGCGCGCACGGTGTCGGCCAGCTCGCGTGCCGGGCGCGACCAGTCCAGCCTGGCCTCGGCCTTGTCGAGCTTGCGGGCGTAGGTCACGCCCTCCGCCGGTTGTGGCCGGGGGCTGGGGGAGAGGCCGGCGCGCAGCAGGCCCAGCCCGTCGGCCAGGACCCAGGCGCCCATCTCCGCCAGCCGGTCGTGCAGCCGGCCACCGGTTTCGTCGGGCGCGATGGCGGTGCGCTGCTCCAGCAGCACCGGGCCGGTATCCAGGCCCTTCTCCATCCGCATCAGGCACACCCCGGTCTCGGCGTCGCCGGCCTGGATGGCCCGCTGGATCGGCGCCGCCCCGCGCCAGCGCGGCAGCAGCGAAGCATGCACGTTCCAGCAACCCTCGGCGGGGATGTCGAGCACCGCCTGCGGCAGGATCAGCCCGTAGGCCACCACCACCATCAGATCCGGCTGCAACGCGCGCAGGGCCTCGACGTCGGCGGGGTCGCGGAAGTTCACCGGCTGGCGGACCTCCACGCCCATCTCCAGCGCGGCCTGCTTGACCGGCGAGGCGGCAAGCCCGCGCCCGCGGCCGGCCGGCCGGTCGGGCTGGGTGTAGACGGCGATGAGTTCCGCCCGGGTGGCGGCGGCGCGCAGCGACGGGACGGCGAATTCCGGCGTGCCGGCGAAGACGATCCTCAAGACCCGGCCCTACGCCGCCTTGCGGCGGGCCTTGGCCAGCTTCTTGCGGACCATCTCGCGCTTCAGCGGCGAGAGGTAGTCGACGAACAGCTTGCCCAGCAGGTGGTCCATCTCGTGCTGCACGCAGACCGCCAGCAGGCCCTCGGCCTGCATCTGGAACGGCTGGCCATCGCGGCCGACCGCCCGGACGGTGATTGCGGCGGAGCGGGTGACGTCGGCGAAGATGCCGGGCACCGACAGGCAACCCTCCTGGCAGACCTGCTCCCCGGAGCGCTCGGTGATCTCCGGGTTGATGAACACCAGCGGCTGGTCGTGCTCCTCGCTCACGTCGATCACCATGAAGCGCTGGTGGACATCCACCTGGCTGGCCGCCAGGCCGATGCCCGGCGCGGCGTACATGGTCTCGAACATGTCGTCGAGGAGCTGCTGGAACTCCGGCGTGGCCACCTGGGCGACGTCGACCGGCGCGGCGACGGTCCGCAGGCGCGGGTCCGGGAACTCTAGGATGGGAAGCTGGGCCATGGCGTTGGAAATGGGGGTGCCTGTCACAGACACAAGCAACGGGTGCCCATTCTAACGCGCAAGCCTGTCTGGAACCTTGCAACGGTGCGTATTTTCTGGGCTATAGTGCCCTGCCCGCGTCGATTTATGACGCCCGGGCGCACCTGAAGGGGAGCCAGGTACACGCCATGTTGAAACCGATCCGCGCGGTCATCGCCGCAGCGTTGCTGACCATTGCCACTTACGCCGTGGCCGCCGAATTGCGGGGCGACCACCCCGATACCTACGTGGTCCAGAAGGGGGACACCCTCTGGGACATCGCCGGCCGTTTCCTCGAGCGCCCGTGGCTGTGGCCCGAGATCTGGCAGGCCAACCCGCAGATCGCCAACCCCCACCTGATCTACCCGGGCGACGTGGTCTCGCTGGCCTACCTCGACCGCGTGGCCGCCGCGCAGGTGCAGCCGGGCCCGCGCGCCGCCAGCCCGCTGACCGGCGTGCCGCTGTCGGAGATCGAACCGTTCCTGAAGGACCTGCGGGTGGTCGACGCCTTCGAGCACCTGCCGTACGTGGTGGGGCTCGAGGAGAACCGCCTGCGCAGCGCCGAGGGCCAGGTCGCCTACGTGAAGGGCCTGCCCGATGCCCAGCCCGGGCAGCGCTACGCGGTGGTCCGGCCGATCCAGCGCTACACCCGCCTGGACCGCACCGCCTGCTGCGACCTGTTCCACCGCGACCGGCTCGACTTCCGCGGCAAGCGCAACCTCGACTTCGAGCAGATGTGGACCAACGCCGTGGTCCCCGACCATGGCCACGAGCTGCTGGGTTACGAGCTGATGCGCCAGGGGACCGGCACCATCAGCCGGGGCGAGGTCGGTGGCATCGAGGCATCCACCTTCGTGCTCGACAGCAACGGCCGCGAAGTCCGGGTCGGCGACCGCCTGGTCCCGGTCGAGGCCCAGCCCTACGACCTGCAGTTCTTCCCGCACCCGCCGCGCCAGCAGTTCGAGTACGGCCGCGCCCGGGTGCTGGCAGTGGCCGACATGCTGCGTACCGGTGGCCCGCGCGACGTGGTGGCCCTGTCGGTCGGTGCCCGCGACGGCATCGACAACGGCACCGTGTTCTCGACCTGGCACCAGGGCGACACGGCACCCGACCGGGTGTCCAAGGGACCCTGGGACCGCAGCGGCGACAGCTTCGCCCGCGGCGACCGGGTCCGGCTCCCCGACGAGTACGCGGCGCACCTGATGGTGTTCCGTACCTTCGAGAACGTGAGCTATGCGCTGGTGATGGAGGGCATCCGCCCGGTGCAGATCGGCCAGGAACTCAAGCACCCCGACGCGCCGTACTGATACGGCCCGGGAGCGGCCCCGGCGGGGAAAATTCCCACGACGCAACGCGACGGCGCCCTAGGGCGCCGTCTTCGCATGCGGTGCACGCTGGCGGGCATGACCATGCTCACCACCGACGCCCGCCCGGCCCCGCCCGACACCCGGGACCCCGACACCGAGGCCCTGCTGCGGCTCGCCGGCTGCTCCGGCAGCAAAGGCATCCGCCGCCTGCTCGAGCTCGCCGGCCCGGCCGCGGCGCTGGCCGCCGGTCCTGCGTTGTGGCGCAGCTGCGGGCTGACCAGGCTGCAACAGGCGCGGCTGCACTGCCCGGATGCCGCCTTGATGGAGCGCGGCCGCCACTGGCTCGCCGCCCCCGGGCGACAGCTGCTGGGCTGGCACGACCCCGATTACCCGCCCCTGCTGCGGCGCGGCCCCAATCCGCCCGCAGTGCTGTTCGTCGACGGCGACCCGGCACTGCTGTGGCGTCCTGCGGTGGCCGTGGTCGGCAGCCGCGCGCCCAGCCCCGGCGGGCTGGAAACCGCGCGCGAACTGGCGGCGGCGCTGGCCCGCGCCGGGCTGGTGGTGGCCAGCGGCATGGCCGCCGGCATTGACACCGCCGCGCACCAGGCGGCGCTGGCGGTCGGCGGCGGCAGCTACGCCGTCCTGGGCACCGGGCCCGACGTGCCCTACCCGCACCGCAATGCCGGGTTGCATGAACGGCTGGTACGGCAGGGCGCGGTGGTCAGCGAGCATCCGCCGGGTACCGGACCGCGCAGCAGCCACTTCCCCAGCCGCAACCGGATCCTCGCCGCGCTCGGCATCGCGACGGTGGTGGTGGAGGCGGCGCAGCGGTCCGGGGCGCTGATCACCGCGCGACTGGCCGGCGAATGCGGGCGCGAGGTCATGGCCTACCCCGGCTCGATCCGCAATCCCGCCGTCCGTGGCTGCCACCGCCTGATCCGCGACGGCGCGGCGCTGGTGGAAGGCCCCGGCGAGGTACTGGAGCTGGTCGCCCCGGTGGCGGCCCGGCTCGCGGCCGACTTGCGGGTGCGGCTGGACGCCCCCATCTGTGGGGAGGCCGGCGACGTTGCCGCCCCCGCGGCCCCGGCACCCTCCCACAACCCCTTGTGGCAGGCCTTGGGCCATGACCCCAGCAGTATGGACCAGCTGATCGTCCGCAGCGGATTGACCCCCACCGAGGTGTCGTCCATGCTGCTGGCGCTGGAACTGGAAGGACGCGTCGCGGCCCGCCACGGCCGCTGGTACCGCACCGGCTGAGGCCCCGAACCCCCAGCGCTGCGCACCCCGTCGTCGACCACCGCGCGAGCCGCGCAGGCCGAGGAAATGAAAGAAAGCATCCTGGACGTCCTGCTGTACCTGTTCGAGCACTACTTCGCCGAAGACGCGGACCTGGTCCGCGACCGCGAGCACCTCCACAGCCATGCCCTGATCGCCGAGCTCGGCCAGGCCGGCTTCAGCCCCGCCGAGATCAACAAGGCCTTCGAGTGGCTCGACGACCTGGCGCGCCAGCGCCCGGTCCCGCAGCCGCTGCGTGCCGACGCGCCGGTGCGGATCTATGCCGGCCCGGAACTGGACCGGCTGGATGCGGAGTGCCGGGGGTTCCTGCTGTTCCTGGAGCAGCACCGGGTGCTCGACGCCGGGCAGCGCGAACTGGTGCTGGACCGGGCCATGGCCCTGGACCAGGACGAACTCGACCTGGACGACCTGAAATGGGTCGTGCTCATGGTGCTGTTCGACCAGCCCGGCAGCGAAGCCGCGTATGCCTGGATGGAAACCCAGATGTACGCCGACGACCCGGAACCGGTGCATTGACCGGCCCGCGGCGGTGGTGCTGCCTGGCGCCCCACGGCCGCGTGACACCTCTTGATATAGTGCGCGCCCCGCGGCAGGCCGGCCGTGGCGGCGTACCTGCGCCACCGCGCCGCCTTCACGCCTCGCCCCGCCCCCAACCGACAGGCTCTTTCCCCCGATGGCCCGCAACCTCCTAATCGTCGAGTCGCCCGCCAAGGCGCGCACGATCAACAAGTACCTGGGCAAGGACTTCACCGTGCTGGCCTCCTACGGCCATGTGCGCGACCTGGTGCCCAAGGAGGGAGCGGTCGACCCCGACGCCGGGTTCGCCATGCGCTACGACGTGATCGAGAAGAACCAGAAACACGTCGACGCCATCGCCAAGGCCGCAAAATCCGCCGAGAACCTCTACCTGGCCACCGACCCGGACCGCGAGGGCGAGGCGATCAGCTGGCATATCGCCGAGATCCTGCGCGAGCGCGGCCTGCTGAAGGACAAGCCGCTGCAGCGGGTGGTGTTCACCGAGATCACCCCGCGCGCGATCAAGGAAGCGATCGCCAGTCCACGCGGACTGGCGGTGCCGTTGGTCGATGCGCAGCAGGCGCGCCGGGCGCTGGACTACCTGGTTGGCTTCAACCTCTCGCCGGTGCTGTGGCGCAAGGTCCAGCGCGGGCTGTCCGCCGGCCGGGTGCAGAGCCCGGCACTGCGGATGATCGTCGAGCGCGAGGAGGAGATCGAGGCTTTCACCGCGCGCGAGTACTGGAGCCTGGAGGCCGAGTGCCGGCACCCCTCGCAGGTCTTCAATGCCCGGCTGGTGAAGCTGGACGGGGCGAAGTTCGAACAGTTCACCATCACCGATGGCGGGACCGCCGAGGACGCCCGCAACCGCATTGCCCGCGATGCCGGCGGGGTGCTCCAGGTCACCGACGTCAGCCGCAAGGAGCGCAAGCGCCGCCCGGCACCGCCGTTCACCACCTCGACCCTGCAGCAGGAGGCCGCGCGCAAGCTCGGCTTCACCACCAAGCGCACCATGCAGGTGGCGCAGAAGCTGTACGAGGGCGTGGCACTCGGCGATGAAGGCACGGTCGGCCTGATCAGCTACATGCGTACCGACTCGGTGAACCTGTCGGGCGAGGCGCTGTCCGAGATCCGCGACGTGATCGCGCGTGACTTCGGCACCGGCGCGGTCCCCGACAAGCCGAACTTCTACAAGTCCAAGACCAAGAACGCCCAGGAGGCCCACGAGGCGGTGCGCCCGACCTCCGCCCTGCGCACGCCGGCCCAGGTGGCGCGGTTCCTGGACGATGACGGCCGCCGGTTGTACGAGCTGGTGTGGAAGCGTGCGGTCGCCAGCCAGATGGTGCCGGCCACGCTCAACACCGTCTCCATCGACCTGGCCGCCGGAAGCGAGCATTCCTTCCGGGTGTCGGGCACCACGGTGGTCGACCCCGGCTTCCTGGCAGTCTACGAGGAAGGCCGCGACCAGCGCGCCGCCGATGCCGAGGACGAGGGCCGCAAGCTGCCGCCGATGCAGCCCGGCGACCGGATCCCGCTGGAAGCGGTCATCGCCAACCAGCACTTCACCGAGCCGCCGCCGCGCTACTCCGAGGCCAGCCTGGTCAAGGCGCTGGAGGAGTACGGCATCGGCCGGCCTTCCACCTACGCCTCGATCATCGCCACCCTGCTGTTCCGCAAGTACGTGGAACTGGAAAGCCGCCGCTTTCGCCCGACCGACGTCGGCCGCGCGGTCAGCAAGTTCCTCTCCGGCCACTTCACCCGCTACGTGGACTACGACTTCACCGCGAAGCTGGAGGACGAGCTCGACGCGGTCAGCCGCGGCGAGGAGGAATGGGTCCCGTTGATGGAGCGCTTCTGGGCGCCGTTCAAGCAGCTGGTCGAGGACAAGAAGGAGTCGCTGGACAAGGTCGACGCCGGCAGTGTCCGCATCCTGGGCGACGACCCGGCCAGCGGCCGTCCGGTCAGCGCGCGCATCGGCAAGTACGGCCCGCTGGTGCAGATGGGCACCGTCGAGGACGAGGAGAAGCCGAAGTTCGCCTCGCTGCAGCCGGGCCAGAGCATCTACTCGATCACCCTGGAGCAGGCGCTGGAGCTGTTCAAGATGCCGCGCACCCTGGGCGAGCACGACGGCGAGGTTGTCACCGTCGGCATCGGCCGCTTCGGCCCCTTCGCCAAGCGCGGCAGCACCTACGCCTCGCTGCAGAAGGAAGACGACCCCTACACCATCGAACTCGACCGGGCGGTGTTCCTGATCGAGGAGAAGGAGGAGATCGCCCGCAACCGGATCATCCGCCAGTGGGAGGGCAGCGATGTCCAGGTTCTCAACGGGCGTTTCGGCCCGTACATCAGCAACGGCCAGCTCAATGCCAAGATCCCCAAGGATGCGGAGCCGGCCTCGCTGAGCCAGGAGGAGGCCACCCGCCTGCTGGAGGAAACCGGCAAGCCGGCACGCGGTCGCTTCGCCAAGAAGGCAGCGAAGAAGGTGGCGAAGAAGGCCGCCGCGAAGAAAGCGACGAAGGCGGCGAAGAAAACCGCGGCGAAAAAGGCCGCCAGGAAGACCGTCAAGAAGGCCGCCAGGAAGACCGCCGCGAAGAAGGTCGCCAAGACCGCCGACTGATGCCTGGCCGGACCGACCTTGATGCTGCGGTCCTTGCCCTGGCGCGGGGCGGTCTCATCGCCTACCCGACCGAGGCCGTGTGGGGCCTGGGTTGCGACCCGTTCAACCAGGGCGCGGTGGAGCGGCTGCTCGCGCTCAAGCAGCGGCCGGTTTCCAAGGGGCTGATCCTGGTGGCCGCCTCGGCCGGGCAGTTCGACGGGCTCGCCGACTGGGCCGCGTTGCCGGAGTCCCGCCAGCATGCCGTCCACGACAGCTGGCCCGGCCCCAACACCTGGATCGTTCCGGTCACCGCTCGGGTCCCGCGCTGGATCTGCGGCGCGCATGCCGGCGTCGCGCTGCGGGTCAGTGCCCATCCGGTGGTGGCGGCGCTGTGCCGGGAGGCCGGAAGCCCGATCGTGTCGACCAGCGCCAACCTGGCCGGCCGGCCACCTGCCCGGAGGCGCGAGGCACTCGATCCGCGGCTGCTTGCCTCCCTTGATGCGGTCGTGGAGGGCGAGACCGGCGGACTGGCGACACCCACCGAGATCCGCGATGCCCGCAGCGGGAAAGTACTTCGCCCCTGAACCCGGGGCCGGTCAGGCCTACCGGTCCCGCTCACCCGCGGCGATGGCGGCCTGAGGCAAGATGCGCCCATGCATGGCCGATCCGTCCTGACCTTGCCTGCCTTCCCCGTGCTGGTGGCACTGGCGCTGGTGCCCACAGGCGCCGGCTCCGCGGAGCCGCAGTCCGCCGACCCGGAGGCGGTCACCATCTACCACTGCACCGATGCCCGGGGGCAGCCGGTGATCCGCGACAGCCCGTGCGCCGCCGGCCAGACCGAGCGCCGGGTGACCACCCTGCAGCGCCCGGTCGACCCGCCGTCACCGCCACCCGCGCCGCCCGCACCGGCGGAGCCTGCGCCGCCACCCGCGGCCGCCGCTGCGACCCGCACGGTCATCGCTCGTGCCCCGGCGCCGATGTACGAGTGCACGACGCCGGAGGGGGACACCTACACCAGCGACGACGGCCAGGGGAATCCGCGCTGGGTGCCGTTGTGGACGCTGGGCTACGGCGTCCACTCCCGTCATCCGCAGCCGCCCCGGCGGGAAGCGCCGCCACGCATGCGGCCGCCCATCGGCGCACCGGTGCGGCCGGCCGCGGCGGGTGCACCGACCGGCAGCGGCTTCCATTTCGACGGCGTGGGCCGCCCCTCGCCGGAACTGCCGCGCAACCAGCCGCGCCCGCCACAGGCGCCGCCGGCGGAACAGGGCGGCCACTGGCACCATCACGGCGGCGTTCCCTACGCCGCTGGAGGTACCTGGGTACAGGACAGTTGCCGTCTGCTTCCGCAGCACGAGGCATGCGAGCTGCTGCGCGAGCGCAGCTGGACGCTGCGCCAGCGCTTCAACCATGCGCTGCAGGGCGAACAGCGCGAGATCACCGCCGAGCGCAAGCGGATCGCCCTGCGGATGGAGAGCGACTGCTGACCGTCCGCCGTGACCCGGCTGTCGGCAGTCCCGCCTATGCCCCGCGAATGCCCCTCGGCATCCGCTTGAGGCCACACAGCAGTTCATAGGCGCTGGTGCCGCAGTGCCGCGCCAGCTCGTCGGCCCGCACCCTGTCGCCCCACAGCTGCACCGGGGTGCCGACGGTCGCGTCGGGATGGCCGGACAGGTCCACCGTCAGCATGTCCATCGAGACCCGCCCCGCCAGCCGGCCCGGCCGGCCGTCGATCGACACCGGGGTGCCATCGGGGGCGAACTGCGGATAGCCGTCGGCGTAGCCCATGGCCACCACGCCGATCCGCATCGGCATCGGGGTGACGTAGCGGGCGCCATAGCCGACCGGCTCGCCGGCGGCCAGCTCGCGCACCGCGATCAGCTTCGACTCGACGGTCATGACCGGGCGCAGCAGGTCGGCCCCGGCGTGGGGACCGGCGAACGGGTTGGCGCCGTAAAGCATCAGGCCGGGGCGCGCCCAGGAAGTGCCGCCCTCCTCCCGGCTCCGTTCCGCATCCGCGTCCCGGTCCGCAGGCGGGGTGGGGAGGACAGCGGGCCAGCCCAGGATGGCGGCGGAGTTGCAGAGGCTGGCCACCGGACGCTCGTCCAGACCCGCGAGCACATCGCTGAAGACGGCCGCCTGCTCCGCGGTGCGGCTGCTGTCGAGTTCGTCGGCACGGGCGAAGTGGGTCATCGCGACCAGTCCGGCGACCTGTGGCAGGGCACGCAGGCGCCGCCAGGCACCGGTGAACTCCGCCGGGGACAGGCCGAGGCGGTGCATGCCCGAATCCAGCTTCACCCAGACCTGCAGCGGGGCCGACAGGCGCGCGCGGGCGATCGCCTCGACCTGCCAGGGCGCCTGCACCACGGTCCACAGCCGGTGGCGGTCGATCAGTTCGAGCTCGGCGGCTTCGAAGAAGCCTTCCAGCAGCAGGATCGGCGCGGTGATGCCGGCCTCGCGCAGCTCCAGCGCCTCCTCGATCGCGGCCACCGCGAAGCCGTCGGCCTCCGCTTCCAGCGCACGGGCGCAGGCCACCGCGCCATGGCCGTAGGCATCGGCCTTGACCACCGCCAGCGCGCGCCCGCCGCCCAGCCGCCGGGCCAGGCGGTAGTTGTGCCGCAGCGCCTGCAGGTCGATCAGCGCGCGGGCGGGGCGCAAGGCTCCAGCTCCTGGGAAATGGGGCGCGCCTTGCGGCCGCCATAACGGCTGATGTCCAGGCCCTCGGTGCTGATCTGCGGCTGGCGCGAGGACATCAGGTCGGCCAGGTAGCGGCCCGAGCCGGCGGCCATGGTCCAGCCCAGGGTGCCGTGGCCGGTGTTGAGGTACAGGTTGGGCCAGGCGGTCGCGCCCACCACCGGGGTGCTGTCCGGGGTGGCCGGGCGCAGGCCGGTCCACAGCTCGGCCGCCGGCACGTCGGCGGCACCGGGATAGAGATCGTTGATCACCTTCTCCAGGGTCGCCCGGCGGCGCGGGGACAGCGACAGGTCGAAGCCGGACACCTCGGCCATGCCGCCCATGCGGATGCGGTCGTCGAAGCGGGTGATCGCGATCTTGTAGCTCTCGTCGAGCACGGTGGAAACCGGCGCGCACGCGGCGTCCAGGATCGGCAGGGTCAGCGAGTAGCCCTTGAGCGGGTAGACCGGCAGGTCCAGGCCCAGCGGCCGGACCATCGGCGCGCTGTAGCTGCCCAGGGCCACGACGTAGCGGTCGGCGACCTCCAGCGCGCCGTCGACCTGCACTCCGGTCACCCGGCCGCCGTCATGCTCGATGCGCTCGATCCGGGTGCACAGCCGGAACTCGACCCCGGCCTGGCGCGCCATCTCCGCCAGTTCGCGAGTGAAGATCTCGCAGTCCCCGGTCTCGTCGTGGGGCAGCCGCAGGCCACCGGCGATCGACGCGCCGGCATGGGCCAGGCCCGGCTCGACGGCCACCGTTCCGGCGCGGTCGAGCAGTTCGTAGGGCACGCCGTACTCCCGGAGCACGGCGATGTCCTTGGCCGCATCGTCCAGCTGGGCCTGGGTACGGAACAGCTGCAGGGTGCCGAGCTGGCGCTCCTCGTAATGGATGCCGGTCGCCCTGCGCAGCTCGACCATGCAGTCGCGGCTGTACTCGGCCAGGCGGACCATGCGCGCCTTGTTGACGGCGTAGCGCGAGGCGGTGCAGTTGCGCAGCATCCGCGCCATCCACAGGTACTGGCGCGGGTCCAGCGTGGGCTTGATCGCCAGCGGGGCATGGCGCGAGAGCAGCCACTTGACCGCCTTGAGCGGCACCTTGGGCGCGGCCCACGGCGAGGCGTAGCCGGGGGAGACCTGGCCGGCATTGGCGAAGCTGGTTTCCCGCGCCACCGCGGGCTGGCGGTCGAGCACCACCACCTCATGGCCGGCCTGGGCCAAGTACCAGGCACTGCACACGCCGATCACGCCACCACCCAGCACCAGGACACGCATGGACATCGCTCCGAGGGGCGGCTCGGGCCCGCCGCCGACAGGGCGGGAGTATAGGCCGGCGTCCACCGACGTTTTTCCTGACTTGGCGCGATAAAACAGGGATACTTCCGGTAGGTTCAGCCACTGTCCAGCCGCAGATGCCCGTACGCAGCCGTGAACTCGACAAGATCGACCGCCGGATCCTGCGCATCCTCCAGGAGGAGGGGCGGATCTCCTTCACCGAGTTGGGCGAGCGGATCGGCCTGTCCACCTCCCCGTGCACCGAGCGGGTCCGCCGGCTGGAGCGCGAGGGAATCATCACCGGCTACCACGCCCGGCTGGATCCGCAGCAGGTGGGGGCCGGGCTGCTGGTGTTCGTGGAGATCAGCCTGGCCTACAAGTCCGGCGACATCTTCGAGGACTTCCGCGCCGCCGCGCTCAAGCTGCCCAACGTGCTGGAATGCCACCTGGTTTCGGGTGACTTCGACTACCTGATCAAGCTGCGGATCTCGGAGATGGCCTCCTACCGCAAGCTGCTGGGCACCACCCTGCTGGCGCTGCCGCACGTGCGCGAGTCCAAGAGCTACATCGTGATGGAAGAGGCCAAGGAAACCCTGAGCCTGCCCATCCCCGACCGCGGGCAGCGGGCTCAGAAGCCGTAGCGCAGGAAGCCGCCGTCCACCGCGATGCACTCGCCGGTGATGTAGCCGGCCGCCGGAAGGCACAGGAAGGCGACCGCCGCGGCCACCTCCTCCGGCTCGCCGATGCGGCCCAGCGGGGTGCGCTCGAGCACCTCGTCCAGGTAGTCGGCATCGGCCAGCGCGCCGGAGGTGCGCCGGGTGCGGATGTACCACGGCGCCACCGCGTTGACCCGGATGCCGTCGCCGGCCCACTCGACGGCCAGGTTGCGGGTCATCTGGTGCAGCGCCGCCTTGCTCATGCCGTAGGGCGCGCCGGTGCGCACGTGGGTGCTGCCCGACACGCTGCCGACGTTGACGATGCTGGCCGCGCCGTGGCGGGCCAGCAGCGGGTGCAGCTGCCGGCACAGCTCGAAGGCGGCGAACACGTTGAGCTCGAAGATCGCCCGGTACTCGTCCTCGGCGTAGTCGGTCGCCGCCCGCGGCAGGTTGCCGCCGGCGTTGTTGACCAGGATGTGCGGGCCCTCGCCGAGGTCCTCGATGCGGTCCAGCAGCTCGCCACGCGCGGAGGCGTCCGCGAGGTCGGCAACGTGGACATGCGCGCTGCGACCGGGGAACAGCTCGACCAGTTCCTCGCGCACGCCATCCAGCGCGTCGGCATCGCGCCCGACCAGCAGCAGGTCGGCGCCGAAACCCGCCAGCTCGCGGGCGATCGCCCGGCCGATGCCGGCGCTGCCGCCGGTCACCACCGCCAGTTGTCCGTCCAGCCGCCAGCGCCTGGGGTCCATCGTGCTCCTCGGATCGGTGTACGCCGCCTTGGCGCGGCCGGCCCTAGGATAGCGGCGTCGCCCCTCTCCGCACGAAGGAGACCGCCATGCGCAGGACCTGGTACGCCACCGCCACCGCCATGGTGGCGGCACTCATGCTCGCCGCCTGCGGCCGCCCCGAACCCCCGGACCCCGAGCAGCCGCCCGAACCCCAGGCCGCCGACCAGCGCGGTTGAGGCTTCCGGCGCAATACGCCGCCCCAGAGGGCGGCTATCGGCGCCCTACAGGCCCTCGGGGTCGCAGAAGCAGTGGGCCAGGGTCTTGACCGGCACGCCCGGGTCGCGCGCCAGCGCGTCGCGGAACAGCGCCAGGTCGCGCTCGACACCCGGAACCGCGGCGGTCACCAGGCCGCGGACCAGGTCGGAGTCGCGCAGCAGCATGGCGCCGATGCCGCTGGAGGCGAAGCCGCCCATCCACTGCTGGAACGGGCTGCCCTGCTTCTCGATGTAGCGCACCCGGTAATGGTCCTCCTCGAGCCCGGCGAGCGTGGCGGCATGCGCCACGGCATCACCCAGGTAGCCCATCTCGTCGACCAAGCCGCGGTCCAGCGCCTGGGCCCCGCTCCAGACACGGCCGCGGGCGACCTGGTCGATCTGGTCGACACTCTGCCCGCGCGCCTGCGCCACCTTGCCGGTGAAGTCGCGGTAGCCCTTCTCGATGACCGACTGGATCACCGTACCCACCTGCGGGTCCAGCGGCCGGGTGATGTCGAAGGCACCGGCGATGGGGGTGGTGCCGACGCCGTCGGTGTGGATGCCCACCTTGTCCAGCGCCCGCGGCAGGGTCGGGAACATGCCGAAGATGCCGATCGAGCCGGTGATGGTCGACGGGTCGGCATAGATGCGCTCGGCATCCATGCTGATCCAGTAGCCGCCCGAAGCCGCCACGTCGCCCATCGACACCACCACCGGCTTGCCCGCCTCCTGCAGCGCGACCACCTCGCGGCGGATCTGCTCGGACGGGAACACCCCGCCACCGGGCGAGCTGACCCGCAGTACCACGGCCTCGACGTGCTCGTCGTCGCGCGCCTCGCGCAGCAGTGCCGAGGTCGATTCGCCGCCGATCGTGCCGGGCGGCTGGTCGCCGTCGGTGATCGGGCCGGCCGCGACCACCACCGCCACCTGCGGGCGGGCATCGCCGGCGCTCTTGATCGCGCCCTTCCGGTGCGCGAGGTAGTCCTTCAGCGAGATCTGGCGGTAGCCGTACTCGGCATCGGCATCGGCCACCCCGCGCTCGGTCATCAGGTCGCCGAACTGCTCGCGGGTCATCAGCCCGTCGGCCAGGCCGTGGGCGACCGCGTACTGGGCGACATCGCCGCCGGCCGCGGCAATGCCCTCCGGCAGGCTGTCGACGTCGGCCGCCAGTCGCGCCGGGTCGAGGCCGCGCCCCTCGCCGACGTCGGCGAGGTAGCGCTGCCACAGGTCGTTCATCCAGTACAGGTCGGCTTCCTTGGACTCCGGCGAGGCCGCGTCGAGGATGAACGGCTCGGCGGCCGACTTGTACTCGCCCACCTTGAACAGGTGGATGTCGACGCCGAGCTTGTCCTGGAGACCCTCGCGGTAGTACTGGCGGTAGCTGGCGAAGCCCTCCAGCAGCACGCCTCCACCCATCGGGTCGACGTACAGCTCGTCGGCATGGGAGGCGGCCAGGTACGGGCCCTGCATCATCCCCTCGCTGAAGGCGACCACCTGCTTGCCGGCTTCGCGCACGCGGTCCACCGCCGCGGCGACCTCGCGCCAGGAGGCCATGCCGCCACCGGTCAGCCCGTCCAGGTCCAGCACCACCCGTTCGATGTTGCCGTCCCCGGCGGCGTGGTCGAGCGCGGCCAGCAGGTCGCGCAGCTGCAGCTCGCCGCCCCGCTGGCCCATCCCCTCGGCGAGGGCACGGGTGAACGGGTCGGTGGTGTACTGCTCGACCAGCCGGTCTTCCGGCGCGATCACCAGCGCGGTGCGCCCATGCAGCGGCGCCAGCCCCTCGCCGGAGCCGAGGATGGCGATGAACAGGAACAGCAGGAAGAAGAACAGCAGGTTGAGGATCAACCGCCGGGTGAAGTTCATCGCGTCCCAGACGCCGATGAAGAACCGGGCGATGGGGCCGCGACGGGCGGGCTGGTTCATTTTCGGTGGACTCCGTATCGATCGGCGCAGACTACCGGTTCGGCGCTTCCCCGGCATGCGCCGTTGGTAATCCGCTGGCCGAATGGCGGTAACGCAGGCCCAGCAGCACCGAGGCGACCAGCAATCCCGCGATCAGCCCGATCCACATGCCGCGCGGTCCCATCGGCGCGACCAGCCCGCCGAGGCCGAAACCCAGCACGCTGCCCAGGACCATCCCCACGCCCCAGTAGGAAACCGCCGCCAGCAGCATCGGCACCCGGGTGTCGCCCAGGCCGCGCAGGGCGCCGGCGCTGATCACCTGCACCCCGTCGGGGAACTGGAACACCGCGGCGTACAGCATCAACCCGGCCGCCAGCGTGGCCACCGCGGCATCGGCGGTATAGAAGCCGACCACCCATTCGTTGCCCAGCAACAGCAGCGATGCCGAGACCGCCTGGGTGCCGAGCACGATCAGCAGCCCGGCGCGGGCCGCCCGGCGCACTCCGTCGCCGTCCCCGCGCCCCAGAGCATGGCCGACCCGCACGGTGGTCGCCTCGGCCAGCCCCATCGGCACCATGAAGCACAGGCTGGCGACGTTGATCGCGATCTGGTGGGCCGCGGCGGGCACCTCGCCCAGCCGCCCGATCAGCAGCGCGGTGACCACGAACAGTCCGCCCTCCATGGCCACCGTCACCCCGATCGGCAGGCCGACCACCAGCAGGCCGCGGATCGGCGCCCGGCGCGGCGGGTCGAAACGCGCGAACAAGCCAAGATCGGCGAACCGCCGGGCCCGCCACAGGTACGCCGCGAAGGCGATCGCCTGGCACCACAGCATCACCGCCGAGGCGTAGCCCGGCCCCGCCGGACCCAGCTCGGGAAAGCCGAACAGCCCCCAGGTCAGCACGTAGCCGACCGGCACCAGCACCAGCAGCCCGCCGAAGCCGAGCACCATGCTCGGCAGGGTGAAGTGCAGCCCGTCGCTCAGGTAGCGCATGCACAGGTAGAGGGTCAGCGCCGGCACGCCCCAGCGGATCCCGTGGATGAACGCCGTGGCCCCGGGGACGATCCCCGGAGCGATCCCCAGCGGCTCCAGGGCATGCACCACCACGGTCATGAAGCCGAACAGCAGCACGCCCAGTCCCGCCGCCAGCCACAGCGCCTGGCGGAACAGCGCGCCCACCTCCGCCCGCCGGCCGCTGCCGTCCAGCCGCGAGACCGCCGGCGGCACCGACATCAGCGTGCCCATCGGCACCATCACCGGCAGCCAGAACAACGCGGTGCCGACCGCCACCGCGGCCAGGGTGTCGGTGCCGTGGTGGCCGGCGATCACACTGTCGACGAAGCCGATCAGGCCGGTCGACAGGTGCCCGGCGACCAGTGGCGCGGCGAGCGTGGCGGTACGGCCGACTTCATGGCGGAAGCGCGGCCCGGAAGACGGGTGCGGGGCGGGCATCGGGAATACGTCAGCGGGAAGTACGTCAGCGCCCGAGCCGGGTGCGCAACCACTGGCCGCGGCTCTCGGCGGCGGTGGATACCAGTTCGCGCCGCAGCTGGTCGCGGTCCTGCGGGGCGGTGCGCTGCACCAGCACCGCCAGGTCGCCGCGCTGGCGGCTGTCCAGCCCGCGCAGCGCGTCCAGGAGCGCGTCGTGCTCGTCGCCTGGAACCTGCGCCAGCAACGGCTGCAGGGCCGGATAGTCGGCGCCCAGCTCCGGACCCAGCAGCCAACCGCGCCGCTCGCTGGCGTCCAGCGCATCGAATTCCCCGCGCAGCGCCTGCTGCTCGTCCGGCGGCAGCTGCGCGTAACCACTCGCGGCCGCACGCACGCGGGCGCGGTCGTAGTTGGGCAGCTCCCGCCAGGCCTGGTAGCGCACCCGGCCGGCGGCCCGCTCCTCGCGGTCCAGCGCGTCCCATCCGGTCATCCGGCCGAGGAAGGCCTCCTGCGCCACGCTGTCCCAGCGCTCCCAGGTTGCCGCCCGCTCCTGCAGTTGCTGGCGGCGCCCGGGATCGAGACTGTCCCAGGCGTCCGCCAGTTCCTCGAGGCCGGGCGGGACGGCAGCCGCCGCGCCGGCGACCAGCAGTGCCGGCAGCAGGCCCCAGCGCCGTCGACGGTCAGTGCGGCTCATGGTCGGTCTCCACATGTTCACCGGCGGGCGCGTCGCCGGCAGCAGCCGCGCCGCCGCGCGCGGCAGCCTGCATGTCTCCCCGTGCCAGGCCTGGCCCGGCGCCCGGGGTGGCCGCGCTCACGCCCTGGGCCGCGAGCCAGGAATGGAAGCCGAGCTGTCCGGCCTCGGCCATCCCGTCGGGGTCGGCCAGCAGCTCGAAATCGCGATGGGTCAGCACCTCCAGCTGCCGGCCGTAGCGCGAGGCCGGCTCCTCCCCGGCCTGCAGCGAACCGCTCCACACCTCGCCCTCCTCCGGACCGGCCAGGCGCCTGAGCAGCGCGTCGCCGAAGAATGTCGCCACGAATGCAATCGCGCACAACGCCAGCAGGCCCCACAGCGCCGGCACCAGCCAGCGCGGGCGGCCGGATGCCGGCAACGGCTCGGGCATCGCGATACTGCCGGCCTCGATCCCGCCGCCGGCCAGTGCCTCGGCACGCGCCTCGGCCAGGAAACGCTGGCGGCCGGCCGGCAGGTTCTTGATCCGGTGATGCACCTGCTCGCGCAACCGGCGCCACTGGCTGGCCAGTGCCGCCTGGTCCTCGCTGCCGCTCAGCTGCGCCAGCGCGCGGCGCACGGCAAGCTCGTAGCTGCCGGAGGCGACCCCCATCACCTCTGCGGCGGCGTCCTGCTCCAGGCTGGCGGCCAGGCTCAGCAGCAACGCCGCGCGGGGACCGGAGCCGAGCGAGGCCAGCCTGTCGGTCGCCGACAGCTCGACCCGGACCGGCGCGTGGTTGCGCAGTTCCGGGTGGGCGAGCAACAGGCTCCAGAACCGCGCCGGCCACGCCGCCATGACCTGTCCGGCAGCGGGATCCTCGCTGGCGGCGGTGAACTGGAACTCCGCCATGGCCGCCGCCAGGGCGCGGTCGCCACGGTCGGGGTCGCCGCATTGCAGCTCGGCAAGCACCGCGGCACGACGCTCGATTCCGCGCAGGAACGCAGCCAGCGCGGGCGAGCCCGCAGGCCGGGGTCCAGGAGTCGTGGCAGCGCTCGTCATCGGTGTCGATCATACCGGCGCGGACCCGCTCTCCGAGGACTTGACTTGTCCTTCACGAGCCCACGGCCCCTGTCCGGTGGGGGCTTGGGTGCCACGAAGGGTTTTGCACAGGCATGCAAGCCACGTCTGAACCGGTGTTCAGCAAGATCCACGCATTCGTTACGCGAATGTTTCACGACCAAGTGGTTGATTCCTTACGGAAAACAGGTCTTGGCGCTTTTTTCACCAACCCAACCCGGGGGCTTATGGCACCGGGGTTGCGCAACGTTGCCGACGAACAATGCACAGAGTTGTCCACAGGGCATGTGGATAAGCGGGGTTCTCCTTTGCTGGCATGCACTTGCGACCGATTGCGAAGAAATCCGACAGGAGTACGCGACAATTGCCGCTTGACCCCCGCGCCCGCACTGCGGCAGGCCCGATAGACTGTCCGCCATGGCTTCCGACGACCCTGCCGCGAACGCCGGCCAGGTGCTCAGGATCGCCCTGCCGGTTCCACTTCCGCGGCTGTTCGACTACCTGTCCCCATCCGGCGCCTTGCCGGAGGTGGGCTGCCGGGTGCGGGTGCCCTTCGGCCGCCGGGAGCTGGTCGGGGTGGTCGCCGGCCACGGCACCGGGGCGGATGCGCCCGACGGGCTGAAGCAGGTATTGGCGAACCTCGATGACACCCCCTTGCTGGCCGGCGAGCTGCTGGCCTCGCTGCGCTGGCTGGCGCGTTATACCCATGCGCCGCTGGGCGAAGTGCTGGCGACCGCGCTGCCCGGCCCGCTGCGTCATGGCGAGCCGCTGCCCGACATCCGCCGCCGAGGTTGGCAGCTCACCGCCGACGGCCGCGGGGCGCTGGCCTCGATGCGTGCCGGGCGCCCGCGGATCCTGGCCACGGCGCTTGCCGCGGGCGCGGTGGACGAAGCCCTGCTGGCGGCGCGGCTCGAGGGCTGGCGCGGGGCCGCCCGCGCCCTGGAGCGCCGCGGCCTTGCCGAGGCGGTGATCCTGGAGGGCTCTCCGGCCGCGCCCGGTGGCGTCGACGGTCCGCCGCCCAATCCAGACCAACTGGCGGCGATCGAAGCGATCACGACGGCAGCCGGCTTTGCCCCGTTCCTGCTCGACGGCGTCACCGGCAGCGGCAAGACCGAGGTCTACCTGCACGCCATCGCCGGCTGCCTGGCGCGCGGCCGCCAGGCCCTGGTGCTGGTGCCGGAGATCGGCCTGACCCCGCAGCTGCTGGCGCGCTTCCGCACCCGCCTCGGAGTACCGGTCCATGTGCTGCATTCCGGCTTGGCCGACGGCGAGCGCGCGCGCACCTGGGCGGCGGCGCTTTCCGGACAGGCCCGGGTGGTGGTGGGAACGCGCTCGGCGGTCTTCCTGCCCCTGCCGGAGGCCGGCCTGGTCGTCGTCGACGAGGAGCACGACAGCAGTTTCAAGCAGCTCGACGGCATCCGCTACCACGCCCGTGACTTCGCCCTGTACCGCGCCAGGTCACTCGGGGTGCCGGTGGTGCTGGGCAGCGCGACCCCGTCGCTGGAGTCACTGGCCAACGCGCAGGGTGGACGCTACCGCCACCTGCGCCTGCACCAGCGCGCCGGCGGGGCACGTCCACCCGCCGTGCGCGTGGTGGACGTGCGCAAGCGACCGCTGCAGGCCGGCCTGTCCCCAGAGCTGCTGGACGCGGTCCAGCGCGAGCTCGATGCCGGGGGCCAGGTGCTGGTGTTCCGCAACCGCCGCGGCTACGCCCCGGTCCTGCTGTGCCACGACTGCGGCTGGAGCGCCTGCTGTGCCCGCTGCAGCAGCGAGGAGCGCGGCACCCCGATGACCGTGCACGCCGCCGGCCGCCGGTTGCAGTGCCATCACTGCGGCGCGCGCCGCCCTGCCCCCGGCGCCTGTCCGGACTGCGGCGGCCTGGGCCTGCAGCCGCAGGGCGCGGGCACCGAACGGATCGAGGAGGTGCTGCAGGAGCGCTTCGCCGGCCAGCGGGTGGTCCGCATCGACCGCGGCAGCACCCGACAGCGCGACGGGCTGGAGAAGCGCCTGGCGGAGTTCGGCGACGCACCCGGCATCCTGGTGGGCACCCAGATGCTGGCCAAGGGCCACGACCTGCCCAATCTCACCCTCGTGGCGGTGGTCGGCATCGACGAGGGGCTGTTCAGCGCCGACTTCCGCGCACCGGAGAAGCTGGCCCAGCTGCTGATCCAGGTCGCCGGGCGTGCCGGCCGCGCGGCGAAGGCCGGCCGCGTGTTGCTGCAGACCCACCACCCCGACCATCCGCTGCTGGCCACTCTGCTGCAGGGCGGCTACCACGCCTTTGCCGATCAGGAACTGGAGCTGCGCGCGGCGGCCGGGTTCCCGCCGTTCGCCCACCTGGCGCTGATGCGCGCGGAGGCGAAACAGGTCGCCGACTGCGACGGCTTCCTGCGGGCGGCGCGCGAACGCATCGAGCAGGTGGCCGGCGAGGAACTGGAGCTCAGTGGCCCGTTGCCGGCCCCGATGCCGCGCCGCGCCGGCTACCAGCGCACCCAGCTGTTGCTGTCCTCGCCCGGACGCCCGGCCCTGCATGCCGCGCTGCATGCGGCGCTGCCGGCGATCCACGCCCTGCCGGAAGCGCGCAAGGTGCGCTGGTCGCTGGACGTCGACCCGGTCGACCTCTACTGATCCGCAACCCACCCACGGGGGGCGGAAAAGCGGACGGCCCGGTTTCCCGGGCCGCCCACCGTGAGACTCGTGGATGATGCTCAGGCGGTGAACAGCGCCCGCATCTTCTTCAGCGCGTTGGCCTCGATCTGGCGGATGCGCTCGGCGGACACGCCGTATTCGTCGGCCAGTTCCTGCAGGGTCACCTTGCTGTCCTGGCCCAGCCAGCGCCGGGCGACGATGTCGCGTGAACGCGCGTCCAGGGTGGACAGGCCCTCGCGCAGCAGGGTCAGCTGGCTGTCCTCCTCGTCCTCGCGCTCGTAGAGCTCGGACGGGTCCTCCTCGTCGGTGCTGAGGAAGGCCACCGGCGACGGCGGGGCGTGGTCCTCGTCGTCGCTGGACGGGGCATCGAAGCCGATGTCGCGGCCCGACAGGCGCGACTCCATCTCCAGCACCTCGCGCTCGGACACGTTCAGGTCCTGCGCCACCAGCCGGACTTCCTCGGCGTTCATCCAGCCCAGGCGCTTCTTGCTCTTGCGCAGGTTGAAGAACAGCTTGCGCTGGGCCTTGGTGGTGGCGACCTTGACGATGCGCCAGTTCTTGAGGATGAACTCGTGCATCTCGGCACGGATCCAGTGCACCGCGAAGCTCACCAGGCGCACGCCGTGGTCGGGATCGAAGCGCTTGACGGCCTTCATCAGGCCGATGTTGCCTTCCTGGATCAGGTCCGCCAACGGCAGGCCGTAGCCGTTGTAGCCACGGGCCACGTGGACCACGAAACGCAGGTGCGAATGCACCAGCTCGCGGGCGGCGGCAAGGTCTTCCTCGTCACGGAAACGGCGCGCGAGCTGCTGCTCTTCGTCCACGGTCAGCACCGGGATGCGGTGCACCGCGCCGATGTAGGCGTCGAGCGAACCCAGTGCACTGCCGGGAACCGGCAGGTTGTTGGCGACAAGCGCCTGTGAGGCGGCAATATCAGTCATGGCGATGATTTTACCAGTTGTGATAGATGGTCGCTAATGCGGTTTGTGGCGCCCCGGCGTTCTGTTCATGGAACTATCGCTCGCCGGAACCGGCCACATGCTGCGGACTTAGAGTGCGCCCCTCGCCGTAAGTTCCCCATCAACAGCACCCGCCCTCAAGGCACCACCAACCCGTCTCCCCCCCCAGGCCGCCCCGGCGCTGGCCGGCAGCGCCCAGTCGATCGGCGTCCCGCCGCGCCCGGCCAGATACCGGTTGGCCTTGGAGAAATGCCCGCAGCCGATGAATCCGCGATGCGCCGACAACGGCGAGGGATGCGGCGCCCGCAGCACGCAGTGCCGGTTGCGGTCGATCACCGCCCCCTTCTTCTGCGCATAGCTGCCCCACAGCAGGAACACCAGCCCCTCGTGCTCGCGTGCCAGGGTCTCGACCACGTGGTCGGTGAAGCCCTCCCAGCCGCGTCCCTGGTGGGAACCGGCGCGGCCGGCCTCCACCGTCAGCACCGAGTTGAGCAGCAGCACGCCCTGGCGCGCCCAGGGCAGCAGGCAACCGTGCGGAGCCGGCTGGATGCCCAGGTCGCGTTGCAGCTCCTTGTAGACGTTCACCAGCGAGGGCGGCACCGGCACCCCCGGCCGCACCGAGAAGCACAGCCCGTGCGCCTGCCCCGGGCCGTGATAGGGGTCCTGGCCCAGCACCACCACCCGCACCCGGTCGAACGGCGTGGCATCGAGTGCGCTGAAGATCTCCCCGCCGGGCGGGAACACCTGCACCCCGGCACGCTTGCGCTCGCGCAGGTGGTCGGCCAGCCCACGCATGTCCGGGCGCGCCAGGTAGTCGCCCACCCGCTGCTTCCACGAGGATTCCAGCTGGATGCGGCCGGTGGCGGCCCCGGTGGTGTCGACGGAGGTGCCCATCCGCGTATTACATCATCGCCAGCTCGGTATTGGTCAGCGTGCGCTTGTAGTAGTCGCGCAGCCGGACCTTGCGCTCCAGGTCGGCGATGATCCAGGCCGCGAACGGCAGTCCGCTCAGGTCCTCGATCATGTTCAGGCCGCCGGGCGTGTCGACGTTGATCTCCATCATCTTGTCGCCGACGATGTCCAAGCCGGCCAGGTACATCCCGTCACGGATCAGCTTGGGCGCGACGATGCCGGCCATCCGCAGCGCGTCCGCGTCGGGCGTCACCAGCTCGTACTTGCCACCGGCGCTGATGTTGCTGCGCGCATCGCCGCTGTCGTTGTAGCGCCGGATGCAGGCATAGGTGCCGTCGATATGCAGGGGCCGGCCGTTGAGGGTCAGCAGCCGCAGGTCGCCGTCGGTGGCGCGCGGCAGGTACTCCTGGACGATCGCGTAGCCGTCGCGGATCACCGCGTCGATCATCTGGTTGAGGTTGCCGCCGCTTTCCGGCGTCACCACGAACACCCCCTGCCCGCCCGAGCCCTGCAGCGGCTTGATCACCCCGTGGCCCTCGTGGGCGTTGATGAAGGACTTGATCTCCTCCGGGTCCATGGTGATGCAGGTCGCCGGCCGCACCTCGTCGGGGAAGTGCTGGAAGTAGGTCTTGTTGGAGGCATGGGCCAGGTGCGTCGGGTCGTTCAGCACGAGCACCCCGCGCAACGCCGCCAGGTGCGCGAACAGCAGGCCGCTGTTGGGCGCCCAGGGACGCTCCTCGACCTCGTCGGCAGGATCGGAACGCAGCATCAGCACGTCCAGTTCCTCCACCGAGATCCGCTCGGTGGAAGCGCCCTCGCCCTGCAGTTCCTCCAGCAGTTCGGCATCGCTCCCGTACTGCTCCGCCGAGGGCACGTGGGCGTGGGCGCGGACGGTGTCGTTGGCGTCGTAGATGAAGCCGCCCAGGCCGATCAGCGCGACCTGGTGGCCACGGCTCACCGCGGTACGGGCCAACCGGATGGTGGTGTAGTTCTCCTGCTCGCTTGCCATCTCGTTGATGACGAAGCCGAGCCTGATCGGCCGCGCGGGGTCGGGAATGGAAGGAACGGCGGTCATGCCACGGGCACCTCGTGGTGGAGTTGGGCGACGCTGATCGAGCGGCAGCACTCCAGCCGCTCGGCGAAGCCGGGATGGTGGAAGAAGCGCGGCAGGACCTGCGGCGCACCGACCCAGCCCTCCTCGGCCAGCTGCCCGAGCACGGCCAGGTGGCTGAGCGCGAACTTGCCGGCATACAGGTCCGCCAGGTCGGCGCCGTCGGCCAGGCTGTCGAGCAGGTCGCGCAAACCGCCCAGGTACACCGCGTCCTTGGTCAGGCCGCCGCCGCGCAACGCCCGCACGGCGACATCGAAGGCGTCGTCGGTCGCCATGCCGTGGGTGTTGTGCAGCAGGTCGAAGATCTCCGGCACGCCATGGCCGTTCATCGCCATGTCGGTGGCGATCACCCGCGCCGCGAGCACCAGCAGGCGCTCGCCGGGCAGGAAGCCGGCCAGGTACTCGGCCAGCACCCCCAGCCCTTCCTGCAGCGGATCGTAGTGCGCCAGCCCGACCTGCAACTGGCGCAGCGGCTGCCTGCCGCCGTTGTGGCGGGTCACCACGTGGGTGCCGATCTCGTGTTGCACCAGCGGCTGCACCCGGGCGTGCGGCAGGCGCACATCCCCGTCCACGTAGAAGGTGCCGTGGGAAACCATCATCATCGAGTTCAGGTCGGTGTCGACCACCACGTCGAAATCGAAGCCCGGCTGGCTCTCGCGGTACCAGTCGCGCTCGGCCTCGACCGCCTCGAGCACGTCGTCGATGCCGGCATCGGCCTTCAGCGGCGCACCCGGCCGCACGTCACGCATGATCGCCTCGGCGCACTCCAGCAACGGGGCGTCGACCCCGCCGAACAGGTCCAGGCTTGCGTTGAGGAAGCCGTCGGTGCCGCGCAGGCGCACCAGTTCGACCTGGCGCTCGAGTTCGCGCCGCTTCTCGGCCAGCAGCGCCGACAACAGGGGCGACTCGACCTCGTCGACGGGCATCGCGTGCAGACGTTCGCGGACCTCTCGCAGGTCCACCTCCAGGTCGATGTATTTCAGCTCCGGCAACCACCGGTAGCCGCTGTCGGCAAAGGCGTGCCACATCGCCTCGTTGTCGATCGGCGACAGCGCCAGCAACCAGTCGACCTCGCCGTCCATGTCCGCCAGGGCGTTGTCCACCCGGGCGGCGATTGGCGGCAGCGGCCTCAGCGGCGCACTGCTCAGCGGCACGCCAGGAACTCCGGGCGCACCGCGTCGACCGCCGCCTGCAGGCCGCCGCGCAGGTCTTCCATCGCCTCCAGGTCGACCTGGCCGGTCCACTCGTCCATGTAGACCTTCTTGTACTCGATGGAAACAGTGCAGGCCGCCGGCCCCCAGTTGGAGTAGACCCACTCGGGGAAGTCGCCGCCGGTGGGATAGCGCACGTTGGCGCGGACGTCGGGCTTGCGCCCGTTGACCGGATGGCGGCCCAACTCCCGGGTGAAGCGCTCGGCCACCGCGCCCCAGCGGTCCGGATCCAAGGTGGTCAGGCCCAGGTCGATGTCGGGGTTGCGTTGCGGATCCGCCGGCGCGGCATGCGTGCCGTCGCGGCGGTGGTTGTAGCTGTGGATGTCGAGCACCAGCACGCAGCCCCACTGGTCGATCATCCGCTCCATCAGTTCGCTGAACATGGCGCGGAAGCGATCGTGGATGGCCAGCGAGCGCTCCAGTTCCTCCCGCGGCAGCGGGCCCTTCCAGAACCGGATGCCCCAGGTGTCGGCCGGGTCGGTGGACAGGGCCAGCCCGCGCGGGCGGTTGAGGTCGACCTCGAAACGCGAGGTGCGCACCCGCAGGCGCACGTCACCGACCTCGGTGAACAGCCCTGTCATCGGGTCCTCGTCGCGCCGCCGTTCCGCCCGGTCCACCGCCAGGTGCGGGACCAGTGCCGGGCGCATGCGGTGGCCGTCGTGGACGGCGGTGGCGATCACCGGACCGTGGCCGACCACCAGGTCCCATTCCGGGACACGGCGGGCACTGACCAGGCGGGCGCATGTATCGAACCAGTCCCCGTAAACCTTCGAATCATCCATGCCGGGCATGGTTCCATCGGCGGCATCATCGACCCGTGAGCGGGCCTCCGGCGCGTTCAGGCGTGGGCAGGCAACCGCGACAGGCGCAGCTGGAACAGCACCTTGGTCGCCAGCAGGCGCTCCTCGATCGGCTTGAGCACCAGGTCGTTGGCCCCGGCACGCAGCAGCAGCGCCTGGTTCTCCGGGTTGGCGTCCCCGGTCATCACCAGCACCGGCAGCCGGCGCTTGCCGTAGCCGAAGTGCCCGCGCACCCGGTCCAGCAGGTCGTGGCCGTCGAGCTCGCCCTTCAGGTACACGTCGGTAAGCAGCAGGTCGGCGCCGAGGTCGCCGTCACCGGCGTCGCGGCGCTGCTGCAGATAGTCGAGCGCCTCTTCCACGCCGGCGAAATGCAGCACCTGCAGTTGCTGGCGCTCGAGCATGCGCTTGGTCGCCAGCGCCACCACCCGGCTGTCCTCCACGTACAGCACCCGCGCGTCGGGGATCGGCTCGGGCTGCACGTAGCCGCGGATGAAGGCGGCCAGGGCGGCGTGCCCCAGGGCCTTGTCGAAGTAGTCGGTGACGTCCTCGGAGAAGCGCCGCGCCTCCAGGTGCGACTGGGCATCGCCGGAGACCACGATCACCGGCACGTACGCCTGCCCGGCCGCCTCGCGCACCGCGCGGGCCAGCTCGTTGCCGTCGCCGTCGGGCAGCGCCAGCGAGGTGGTGACCAGGTCGACCGCCCCCGCGTCCAGTGCCTGGCGTGCCTCGGCGATGCTGGCACAGCCGACCACGGTGGCGTTGCCGAGCTCACCGGCCAAGACGTCGCCGATCAACCTGCGCACCAGCCTCGAGCCGTCCACCACCATCACCCGTGGCGCGTCGCTGACGACGTGGCTGAGCTTTCCGGCGGTACGTGTCATGGGCAGGCCTGCAGGGGGTTCACGGCCCCGCCGTCAGGTGTCGGTGGGACGGGTCTGGCGCAGGAAGTGCCCGGTGACCAGCCCGGCCCCCAGCCACCCCAGCAGCGCCGCGGCAACCAGGATGATCGCTCCATGCTGCAGCCCGAATCCACGCAATGCAAAGCCGCTACCGTAACTGTGCGCCAGGTCCGCAAGCGGCGTGCGCAGGGCCAGCTCCGCAGCGGTCAGCAGGCCCAGGGCCAGCAACCCGGCCATCACCCCGTAGCAGGCGCCCAGGTACAGGAACGGGCGCCGTATGAAGCCGTCGGTCGCGCCCAGCAGCTGCAGCACGCCGATCTCCTCGCGGCGCTGCTGGATGTCCAGCCGCACGGTGTTGCCGACCACCAGCAGCGCGCCAAGCCCGAGCATCGCCGCCAGTACCCAGGCCAACCGGGTCCCGAAGCGCAGCCAGCCATCGAGCCGCTCGCGCCAAGCCGCATCGTGCTGCACCAGGTCGGCCTCGGGCAGCTGTTCCAGCGTCCCGGCCAGCGCGCGTTCGTCACCGGTGGGGCGCACGATCAGCAGGCTCGGCAGCGGGTTGGCTCCCAGCACGTCGATCGCCTCGCCCAGCCCGGTGGCCTCGCGCAAGTCGGCCAGGCCCCGGTCCGGGTCGCGCAGCTCGACCGCGGCGACATCGGGACGGGCGCGCAGCTCATCGGCCAGCGCGCGCGCCCTCGGCAGTTCGACACCGGTCTTCAGGAACAGGCTGACCTCGCGCGCCTGCTGCACGTCGCCGGCGAAGCGCTCGACGTTGGAGAGGGTAGCCCACAGGCCCAGCGGCAGGGCCAGCGCCACCGCCATCACGCCAACGGTCAGCAGGGTCGACCAGGGCCGCCGCGCCATGCGACCGGCGCTGGCCACCAGGCTGTAGCCGTGGTGGTCGAGCCAGGTGGCGAAGGACGAACGCGTGCTCATGGCGCGGCCAGCTCGTCGGGGGCGATGTCGTCGACCAGGCGCCCGCCGTCGAGCACCAGCACGCGCCTGCGCATGCGCTTGACCAGGCCCAGGTCGTGGCTGGCGACCAGCACGCTGGTGCCGCGTTCGGGCAGCGATTCGAACAGCGTCATGATCTCCGCCGCCAGGGTCGGGTCGAGGTTGCCGGTGGGCTCGTCGGCCACCAGCAGCGCCGGCTCGCCGACGATCGCGCGGGCGATGCCCACCCGCTGCTGCTCGCCGGCCGACAGCTGCGCCGGCAGCGCGGTGGCGCGGGCACCCAGGCTGACCCGGTCGAGCACCGCGCGGACCCGCTTGGCGATCTCGCCGCGGCGCAGGCCTTGGAGCAGCAGCGGCAGGCCGACGTTCTCGGCGACGCTGCGGTCGGCCAGCAGGCGGTGGTCCTGGAACACCACGCCGACCCGGCGCCGGTGCAGGGCGACCTGCCTGCCGCGCACCCGCAGCAGGTTGCGGTCATCGAACAGCACCGCGCCCCGGCTGGGGCGCTCGGCCAGGTGGATCAGCTTGAGCAGGGTGCTCTTGCCGGCACCCGAATGCCCGGTGACGAACAGCATCTCGCCGGCGTCGACCTGGAAACCGACTTCCGAGAGCGCCTGCTGCCCGCCGGGATACTGCTTGCTGACATTGTCGAAACGCAGGACGGGCATCGGCGGCGGTGCTCGGGAAGGCAGGCGAAGGCTACGGCCGAACGCCGCCGGCGGCCAGCCTCAGTTGCCGCCGCCGAGCAAAGAGCGGATGCCACGGCCAAGCCGGCCGATCAGGCCCGGCCTCGCAGCCGCGGCAGGAGCCGCTTTCGGCGTGACAGGAGCGCTGGCCGCCTTCGGTGCAGGCGGGGCCGAGGACTGCGGCTGCGCATGCGCCGGCCCACGCCTGGCCTCCTGGCCGGCGCCGCGACGGCGCCGCTCGCCTTCCGCGCGCGGTGGCTGGCGGCGGCCGCCCTCACCCTTGCCGGCGGTGCCGGTGTCCGGTCCGGTGGCCTGCTGCCCGCCTTCGCTGCCGGCGCGTTCGCCGGCCGGCTTGCGGCGCCGGCGACGACGCTTGCGCGGTGCCTCGCCATCGGCTGCAGGCGCGCCCGGGGGGACCGCTGCCGGCTGTGCCTGCGCGACCGTGGCGGCCGGGGCCGCTTGCGGCGCTCCCTCCACCACCGGGGCGCTTGCCGCCGCGTCTCCGTCGGAACGACGGCGCGGGCGCTCCCCGGCCGGCTTCCGCCCACCGGCGCCGCCGCGGCCGTCCCGGCCGCCAGCGTGACGACCGCCACCACGGCGCTCCTCGTCGGCGGCACGCTGCTCGCGCGCCTCCTTGAAGATCGCGCTGACGCTCTCGTGCTCCTCGCCTTCCACCGCCTCGCGCTTCGGCCGCGGGCGCGCCACCAGCAGGTCGGCGTCGACCGGCGCGGTGGGGATCTTCTGCTCGATGTAGGCCTCGATGTCCGGCAGGCCGATGGCGTAGCGCTCGCAGGCGAAGCTGATCGCGTCGCCTTCCTCGCCCAGCCGCGCGGTGCGGCCGATGCGGTGCACGTAGTCCTCGGCGTCGAACGGCAGGTCGTAGTTGTAGACGTACTTCACGCCGTCGATGTGCAGCCCGCGGGCGGCCACGTCGGTGGCCACCAGTACTTCCAGCTGGCCCTTCTGGAACTTCGCCAGCAGGGTCTCGCGCTTCTTCTGCGGCACGTCGCCCGACAGCACGCCGACCCGGTAGCCACCGCGCTCCAGCGCCCGGGCGACCCGCTCCACCCATACCTTGGTGTTGACGAACACCATGGTGCGCGCGCCCTCGCTGCGCGACAGCAGGCCCAGCAGCAGCGGGATCTTCTCCTCGTCGGAGGGGAAGTACATCAGCTGGCGGACCTGGGCGGCGGTGATGTGCTCGGACTCCACCACCATCTTCTCGGGCTCGTTCATGTGCTCGTAGGCCAGCTCCAGCACGCGGTGGCTGAGGGTGGCCGAGAACAGCAGGGTCTGGCGCTCGGTGCGGATCGGCATGCGCCGCAGCAGGAAGCGGATGTCCTTGATGAAGCCCAGGTCGAACATCCGGTCGGCCTCGTCTAGCACGCAGATCTCGCAGGCGTGCAGGCTGACCACCTTGTGCTGCTTGACGTAATCGATCAGCCGGCCGGGGGTGGCGATGATCACGTCCACGCCCTGCTGCAGCAGCTCGCGCTGCTTGTCGTAGTCGACGCCGCCGTAGACCAGCGCGAACTTCAGGCCCAGTTCGGGGCCGAGCTTCACCGCATCCTTGTGGATCTGGATCGCCAGTTCACGGGTCGGCGCGAGGATCAGCGCGCGCGGGTCGCCGGGGTTGCGCTCGGCCAGGGCCGGCCGGCTCAACAGCCGGTTGACCACCGCGACCAGGAAGGCCAGGGTCTTGCCGGTGCCGGTCTGGGCCTGGCCGGCCACGTCGCCGCCCTTGAGCGCGACCGGCAGGGTCATGGCCTGGATCGGGGTGCAGCGGGTGAAGCCGGCGGATTCGAGCCCCGCCAGCAGCGCCGGGTGCAGTTCGAATGAAGAAAAGGAAACGTCGGTAAGTGGTTTGTCGCTCATGCGTAGGCCGGGTGGCAGCGGCGCCGGTCGCGCGCGCTTGCGTGGGTGGCGCCTGCGACTGCAGACTGCCGGGGTCGGCCAGTGTGTGTCCCTGACCGCAGCGTGCGATGGCCTTGACGCCGTCGCGAAACAGCCCAGTCTAACGTAGCGCCTGCCCGGCCGTCGCGGCCGGGGCCCAATCCAGGCATTACCCCGCAGGAGATCGTTGTGAGCGATAAAGTCATGCAGGTCGGCGATGCCGATTTCGAGACCGCCGTTCTGCAGTCGCCCGAGCCCGTGCTGGTCGACTTCTGGGCCGAGTGGTGTGGCCCGTGCCGGATGATCGCGCCGGCCCTGGACCAGTTGGCCGACGAGTACGCCGGCAAGGTCAGGGTGGCCAAGGTGAACGTGGACCACAACCGCGCCACCGCGATGAAGTACCACGTGCGCTCGATTCCGATGCTGCTGCTGTTCAAGGACGGCCAGGTGCAGGCCACCCAGATCGGCGCGGTGGGCAAGGCCCAGCTCGCGCAGATGATCGACAAGGCGCTCTGACGCCAACGCCGCGCGCCCCGGCGGTGCGCGGCACCTGAACCGCCCGCCGCCGCGCCTTCCCGGCGCTTGCGTGACGCCACCGGGCAGTGCTAGTTTCGCGGAACCGGCGTTTTTCGGCTGCCGCGGCCCCGCTCCTGGCGGCGGCCGCGAGGTCCGCACCGCCGCACGTCCTTCCGGATCAACGTCCCCAGTAACGCCCTGACGGCCCCTGCCGCGGGCGCTTCCCCCTTGGCGAGGAATTCCCGCTTGTCCGATACCACCCCCGACGCCGGCACCGGCGCCACCGCCGAGAAGCGCGTGCGCAAGCGCGCCACCAAGGCCACCACCAGCAAGGCCGACGCTCCGGCGCCGACCGCGCCCGACTCACCGCAGCCGAAGGCCGCGCCGGCGACCGCCGCCCAGGCGCCTGCGCCCGCCCCGGCCGCACCTCCTGCACCGGCCGCCACGCCGGCGCCCGCCCCTGCAGCTGCGTCGCCGGCCGCACCCTCACCATCGCCCGCGGCGGAGCCCCGGCCGGCGGCCGGCGCCGACGGCGGTGGCAATGGCAGCGGCGGGTCCGAAGGCAACAGCCCGCGCCAGGAGAACGGCGGCCATCGCCAGGATGCCGGCGGCGGCCGCAACAACCGTCGCGACCGCAACCGCAACCGCCGCGACCGCCCGCGCAGCCGCGACGGCCTGCCGGCCGACGAAGGCGGCAACGAAAACTTCGTACCCAGGCCCAATCCCCAGGTCCCGGAAGGCTTCCCGACCTATTCGCTGACCGACCTGAAGCGGATGCCGGCGCACAAGCTGCTGGAGATCGCCGAGCAGCTGTCGATCACCGACGGCGTTGCCCGCGCCCGCAAGCAGGACGTCATCTTCGCCGTGCTCAAGGTGCTGACCCGGCACGGCGAGGGCGTGGCCGCCGACGGCGTGCTGGAGATCCTGCCCGACGGCTTCGGCTTCCTGCGTGCCGCCGAGGCCAGCTACCTGGCCGGCCCGGACGACACCTACATCTCGCCCAGCCAGATCCGCCGCTTCAACCTGCGCACCGGCGACCACATCGCCGGCCGCATCCGCTGGCCCAAGGACGGCGAGCGCTACTTCGCCCTGGCGGTGGTCGACACCATCAACGGCGAGCCGATCGAGGCCAGCAAGGGCAAGGTGCTGTTCGAGAACCTGACCGCGCTGTTCCCGCGGCGCAAGTTCAAGCTCGAGCGCGGCGACGGCTCCACCGAGGACATCACCGGCCGGATCCTCGACCTCATGGCCCCGCAGGGCAAGGGCCAGCGCGCCCTGATCGTCAGCCCGCCCAAGGCCGGCAAGACGATGATGATGCAGCAGGTCGCCACCGCCATCACCCACAACCATCCCGACGTGCACATGATCGTGCTGCTCATCGACGAGCGGCCCGAGGAAGTCACCGAGATGCAGCGCACCGTGCGCGGCGAGGTGATCAGCTCGACCTTCGACGAGCCGGCCGCGCGCCACGTGCAGGTCGCCGAGATGGTGATCGAGCGCGCCAAGCGCCTGGTCGAGCACAAGAAGGACGTGGTGATCCTGCTCGACTCGATCACCCGCCTGGCGCGCGCGTACAACAACGTGGTCCCCAGCTCGGGCAAGGTGCTGTCGGGCGGCGTGGACGCCAACGCCCTGCACCGGCCGAAGCGCTTCTTCGGGGCGGCGCGCAACGTCGAGGAAGGCGGCAGCCTGACCATCATCGCCACCGCGCTGGTCGACACCGGCAGCAAGATGGACGAGGTGATCTACGAGGAGTTCAAGGGCACCGGCAACTCCGAGGTCCACCTGAACCGCCGCATCGCCGAGAAGCGCGTCTACCCGGCGATCGACATCAACCGCTCCGGCACCCGCCGCGAGGACTACCTGATCGAGCCCGAGCTGCTGCAGAAGATCTGGATCCTGCGCAAGCTGCTGCACGGCATGGACGAGATCGGCGCGATGGAGTTCCTGCTCGACAAGATGAAGAGCTCCAAGTCCAACGACGAGTTCTTCGCTTCGATGAAGCGCTGAACACCTCGCCGCGGCCATCCATCGTCCGTCCCACGCACCTGCCGGTCATCCCCGCGCACGCGGGGATCCACGGCCCGGGAAACCGGAATGCCCCGCACACGCGGGGCATTCTGCGTTCCCACCCGGGTGCTCAGCTATCGGACAATGGCGTCAGCAACTTCGGCCCGCGGCCCAAAGCTTGCGGCTCACCGGCAAGAAGCGCATCCGGGGCGCTGGCGTCGGACTCGGGAACCCAGCCAGGGCGGTGACGCGGGCCCGGAAGATACGGCTGCCATTGGCCGTATTCCGGCTCCATGTCGTCACCCGGGCGCCCTATGCTGAAAGCCACCGGCATCCGGAAGGTCCAATACCCCTCTTCAGGCGCATTCTCCGCATCGGTGCGGGTCCAGCGCCAGGCACGCGCCGCACGCGTGCTGGCTTTTGCGAACTCCCGGCGCATCGCCTCCATGCGGCCTTCCGGCACCAGTGTGCGCAGGTTGACCTGCTCGACTGCCACGTCGTCCACGGCACCCTGGAGATTGACCTTCAGCAGCAGGTACACGTCGCCCTGCACACCGTCGTACAGCGGCCCTGTCGGATATCGCGGAGGCGCGAAGCGCTTCCTGGCCGGCGCGGGATGATCGCCGCTCTCGCCGAAGCTCGCCCCGGAGACTGAAATGGCAAGGCCTTCCTCCCCTACCGGCTTGGCCAGCATCCGCACGCTCATGGGGCTGCGTGCACGGACCGGTTCACCCTCCACCAGAACGGGCTCGAAACGCCAGGCTGGCACGCGCCCGGCCAGTGCCGCGCGTACGTACTCCGGGATCTGCTCCGGCTGGTCCAGCGCGTAGCCGGAAACGCTGCCATCGGGCTCGATGTCGACCGTGCCCGTCACCACCAGGCTGGCTTCGACGCGCTCGAGCAACGCCGCATCCGGCTGCTTTGCAAACGTCGCTGGCGCGACGGCGAGACCCCAGCCGAGCACCGACGCGACAAGAATTCCCTTCAACCCCATGGTACTGCCTCCCTTCCCCGGTCGATCCGCAGGCTAGCTGCGGAAAGCGCGGCGGGCAAGCAACGCACGCATTCCGGTGATCAGTCCCGCTCGCGCAGGAACCGCGCCATCGAAACGTCCCCCGGCGCCGCCGGCGGCGGCTCGATCTCGGCGGCGATGTCGACGAAGCCGCGCATGACGGCGATCTCGCGCGGGGTGCGGTTGAGGCCGTCGCGCTGGCCGGGGTCGGCACCGCGGCGCAGCAGCCAGCGGGCCACGTCCAGCAGGCCGTGCAGGGCGGACAGGTGCAGCGGGCCGAAGCCACGCGGGTCGCGCACGTCGAGCCGGGCGTCGTTGTCGAGCAGCAACTCCAGGCCCGCCAGCAGCACCTGTTCGTCGGCGGTGCTGCCCGGCTCGGCGCGTGCGCCCAGCAACAGCAGCAGCGGGGTGGCGCCGCCGGCCTCGTGCTCCAGGTCGGATTCCGCGCCGGCCAGCAGCAGGGCATCGAGCAGCGCGACCAGCCGCGCGCGGTCGCCGGCGGAGAAGCCGAACATCGCCGCGCAGTGCAGCGCGGTGCGGCCGTGATCGTCGGTGGCGTGGATGTCGGCGCCGGCGCCGAGCAGGCGCGCGGCCATGTCCGGCAGGCCGAGCGCACAGGCGAGCATCAACGCGGTCAGCCCGTCGGGCAGGCGCTGTTCGATTTCGGCACCGGCGGCGATCAGCTGGTCGACGATCGCGGCCTTGCGCATGCTCACCGCCGCCGACAGCGGGGTGGCGCCGGTGCCGGCGGTGCAGGAAGGGTTGGCGCCGCGCGCCAGCAGCAGGTCGACCAGTGCGCCATGGCCGCCTCCGGCGGCCCGCAGCAGCGCGGTGCAGCCCTGCCGGTCGACCGCTTCGACCGGCAGGCCCAGTTCCAGCAGCCGGCGCACCGCGTCGGCGTCGCCGACGATCGCCGCCGCCGGGATATCGGCATCGAGCAGGCGCCGGCGCGGCAGTGGCCAGCCACGCCAGTCGAGCCAGTCGGCCAGGTCGCGCCGGCCGGCCGAGAGCGCCACGCCCAGCGGGCTCTGGCCGTCGGCGGCCAACAGTTCCGGATTGGCGCCATGGGCGATGAGCTGGCGCAGCATCGAGTCGCGGCCCAGGGCCGCGGCCAGGTGCAGCGGGCCCATGCCATGGCTGTCACGCAGGTCGGGGTCGGCGCCGGCGCCCAGCAGCCGGTCCACCAGGCGGCTCCAGTCCAGGCGCACGGCCAGCGTCAGTGGCGGGTCGCCGGCGGGTCCGGCGCCGAACGGGTCGGCGCCACGCTCCAGCAACTCGAGCGCGAACAACTCCGCCTCGGGCCCGCGACCCCGGCCGTTGCCGGCGGCACACGCGCCCAGCCAGCGGGCCAGTCCCCCCGCTCCGGCCGGCGACACGCCAGCCGCCAGCAGCGCGCGCACCGGCTCGATCGCGGCCGTCCCCTGGCCCAGCCAGTCGAACAGCGGCGTGTTGCCGAGGCCGTCGCGCACTTCGGGATCGGCACCGCGGGCCAGCAACCATACGACCTGGTGCGCCGGCGGGGCACCGCCACCATCATGGAGCAGCGCTCCGAGTTCACGTGGCGACAGCCGGGCGGCGACCGCCGCCATCCCGTCCTCCAGGCCCTCCGCCAGGGCCTCGCGGAGCAGGGTCAATGGCGCGCGCCCGGATTCGCCCTCCGGCTCTTCACCGGCGACCGGCAACACCCGCGACGGGTCGAGTACCGCGACCAGCGGCCAGCGCCGGGCGTCCAGCGCCCGGTCCAGGGCGCTGCGGCCCTCATCGTCGCGCCGGGAGGGATCGGCGCCACCGGCCACCAGGGCCTGCAGCAGCCCGGGCTCCGCGCCTTCCAGGCCGGCGGCAAGCATCAACAGGTCACGGCCGGCGTCGTCGGGCAGCAGCACCGCCGCCGCCAGGTCGTCGGGTGACAGCTTCTCCAGCAACAACTCCAGCAGGCCCAGGTGACCGCCACGGGCCGCCTCGTGGACCGGCTGCCGGTCCTGGGCATCACGCCCCGCCGGATCCGCGCCCGCCGCCAGCAACGCCGCGGCGATCGCAGGGTGGCCGGCCAGGGCGGCCTCGTGCAATGCCGTCCGTCCGCCCCGGCCCGTGGCACCTGCCCGCGCCTTGTACTTGAGCAACAGGGCCACGCCGGCAGGGTCGTCGTCCTCCACCGCGGCGGCGGCGAGAAGGGACGGCTGTGCATCGGGAGGTTCGGCTTTGGCGCCACGCTCGAGCAGGAAGCGCGCCAGGCGCCAGTTGCCGGCGGCGCAGGCGAGGCCCAGTGGCGTCCAGCCGTCGGCATTGACCGCCTCGAGCTCGGCGGCGGCATCCAGCAACAGGGCGGCCACGCCCGGGTCCGAGCTGCGGGCGGCGTAGTGCAGCGGGGTGTTGCCGCCGGCATCGCGGGTGCGCGGATCGGCGCCATTGGCCAGCAGCGTGGTGACCGCGTCGGGCCGGCCGTGCCAGCTGTCGCGGGTGGCCGCCAGCAGGGGAGTGAGCCCGGCATGGGCCAGGTTGAGGTCGACTCCGCGGGCGATCAGCGCACGCAGCAGCCTCAGGTCGGGAAGCACCGCGGCCAGCGCCGCCAGGCTGCGCTGGTCGCGATCGCCGGGCTGCGGCAGCGCGTGCGGATCGGCCCCGGCCTCCAGCAGTTCCAGCGCCTGCTCGACGCGGCCGTTCCGCGCCGCCTCATACATCGCCGGCTCCAGCGGTTCGGCCGGCGCCGCGGGTTCGGCCACCTCCATGGAGGCCCCTGCCGCGTGCCCGGACCGGACGCCCGTGGCCGCACCGGATGCATCCGGTGCGGCCTGCACGGTTCCGTCGGCTCCCGGAACCAGGGTCCCGGCCAGCGTGCCTGGCGCCACGGGCGTGGCGGGCTCCACCTCGTCCCTTGCGCGCGCGGTTTCATCGTCCTCCATCCAGGTGATCGCCGGCGCCGGTGCGACGTACTGCAGCCACAGGTGCAAACCAACGGAAACAGCCAGCAGCAGCCCCGCCAGTGCCCAGCGGGGGCCGCCCGTGAACAGGCCCGGCCAGGCCAGCAGCAGGACCAGCGCGGCCACGGCGGCGACGCCGGTCGCCACGCCCAGGCCACGCCAGACTCCCGGCTCGAGCCCCGGCAGCGCGCGCCGGTGGTCGCCCAGCGAGCCGCCATCACGCTCCAGCCCCTGCCACAGCGGCCACAGGCGCCACAGCACCAGCAGCGCGATCCCCACCACGCTGCTGGCCATCAGGACCGGCCCGAGCGCGCCACTGGACAGCAACGCCGACAGCGGCCAGGCCAGCATCAGTGCAAACCCGCCCAGCGCAAGCGCCCACAGGGCCAGCAACGGCAAGGCCCCGGCGCGCAACTGCATGACCCCGGGCACACGATGGCTGCGCCGGCCGCGGGCCGCGAGCGCCAGGACCGGCTGCAGCAGCCAGCCGGCCGGGGCGGCCGCTACCGGCACGCCCGCCACCAGGGCGGCGAGGACGACCGCCACTGCCAGCAGTGCCGCAACAAAGGGAACGTGAGGCGGGGACTCAGGCATCGGTGCCCCAGTCCTCCGTCATCGGATCGAGGTCCGGCCGCGGCGGCACCTGCAGGTGGAAACCGCGCGTGGACAACGCCTCCATCACCGTGCCGGCATCGGCCCGGGCCAGCCTGCGCCCCGGGTACAGGTCGACCTCCAGCACCAGCTCCAGCCGCCCGAGCGCGTCCCGCACCCCCGCGGGGATGCGGTCGAACGCATCGCGTGCGGCAAGGAACACATAGGTGTCGTCCTTGCGCAGGCTCTTGTAGACGTAGGCGTGCATTGGGGTACGGCGCGCGGGCGGGGCTGTGGAACAGGATACCCACAACCCGCGGGCGGGCGAACACGCGCGCGCGCGAAAGGCCCGCCTGACGTGACCATCGGCCCGCGAGGGCCCGCGCGGGGCGCTGCTACGCTCCCCCGGTTTTCCACGTCCGGTAGCACCCATGCGCCACAGCCTGCTCGCCTTCGCCCTGCTCATGGGCGTTGCGCCCCATGCCCTCGCCCAGTCCACCGCAGCCCCCACCGGCGCGACTCCGATCACCCTGGACCAGGCGATGGCGGACCCCGACTGGATCGGCCCGCCGGTCGAGGCGGCCTGGTGGGCCTGGGACGGCCAGCGCGTGCAGTACAACCTCAAGCGCGACGGCGAGGCCATCCGCGACACCTGGCAGGCGGGAATCGCCGGCGGCACCCCCGAGCGCATCGACGGCGCCGCCCGGGCAGAACTGGACGGCCCCCTGCCCGCCTATGACGCCACCCGCAGCCGGATGGCCTTCGTCCGCAATGGCGACGTGTTCGTGCGCGACCTGCGCAGCGGCGCACTGACCCAGGTCACCCGCACCGAGGCGCGCGAGTCGCGCCCGCAGTGGAGCCGCCAGGGCAACCTGGTCTTCCGCGCCGGCAACGAGTGGTTCCAGTGGCAGCCCGGGCTGGGCACCAGCCAGGCGGCGGCGGTCCAGGCGGCGAAGGACCCGGCCACCGAGCCCAGGGCCGACGAGCTGCGCGACCGCCAGCTGCGGCTGATCGACACCCTGGCCACCGAGCGCGCGCGCCGCGAGGCAGTGCGCGAGCAGGAAGAGGCCTGGCGCGAGGTCGATCCCACCCGCGCCCCGCCGACAGCCTGGCTGGGCGAGGACCTGGTCATCGTCGACAGCGCGCTCTCGCCCGACGCCGACTGGCTGCTGGTGGTCACCGAGGCCAAGGGCGCCGACAAGGGCAAGGCCGGGCAGATGCCCAGGTACGTCACCGAGTCGGGCTACGAGGAGTTCGAGGACGTCCGCACCCGGGTCGGCCGCAACGCACCGGTCCCGCATCGCCTGTGGCTGGTGGAGACCTCCAGCGGCGCGGTGTCCGAGCTGTCCTTCGATGGCCTGCCCGGCATTGCCAGGGACCCGCTGGCGGAGCTGCGCGAGAAGGCCGAACTGCCCCCGCTGGAAGGCAACCGCGCGCTCCGGGTGGAGCGCGACGCGTACGGCTCCGGGCCTGCGATCGCCTGGCGCGACGACGGCAGCGCCGCCGCGGTGCTGCTGCGCGCGGTGGACAACAAGGACCGCTGGATCGCCACGGTCACTCCGCGCGCCGGCGCGGCGGCCGGGGCATCGCTGGCCAGCCGCCACCGCCTGACCGACCCGGCCTGGATCAACTGGGGCTTCAACGACTTCGGCTGGACCGCCGATGGCGCGCTGTGGCTGCTGTCGGAACAGACCGGTTACTCGCACCTGTACCTCGCCGAAGGCAACGGCACCCCGCGCGCGCTGACCTCGGGCGAGTGGGAGGTCTCCGCGCCGGAACTGTCGGCTGACGGTCGCACCTTCTACTTCACCTGCAACCGCAACTGGCCCGGCGACTACGAGGTCTGCGCGGTGGACCGCGACGGCGGCCCGGTACGCGAGGTGACCTCGCTGGACGGCGTGGAGAATTTCGCCCTGTCCCCGGATGGCTCGCAGCTGCTGGTGCGCCACTCGCTGGCCTACCTGCCGCCGCAGCTTTCGGTGGTCGAAGTGGCCGGCGGCGGCGCCCGGCAGCTGACCGACACCCGCACCGCGGAGTTCCGTGCCCGCCAGTGGATCGAGCCGGAAATCGTGCAGATCCCCTCGACCGACGGCGCCGGCACCATCTGGGGCAAGTACTACGGGCCCGCGCAGATGGAGCCGGGCCGCAAGTACCCGGTGGTGATGTTCGTCCACGGCGCCGGCTACCTGCAGAACGTGCACGCACGCTACCCGAACTACTTCCGCGAGCAGATGTTCCACAACCTGCTGGTGCAGCGCGGCTACATCGTGCTGGACCTGGATTTCCGCGCCTCGGAAGGCTACGGCCGCGACTGGCGCACCGCCATCTACCGCGACATGGGCACTCCGGAGCTGCAGGATTACCTGGACGGGCTGGCCTGGCTGGGCGAGCACCGGCAGGGCGACGTCGACCGCGCCGGCATCTACGGTGGCAGCTACGGCGGCTTCCTGACCTTCATGGCGCTGTTCAAGGAGCCGGGCGCGTTCAAGGCCGGCGCCGCGCTGCGCCCGGTGGCCGACTGGTCGCAGTACAACCACCAGTACACCTCGAACATCCTCAACACCCCCGAGCTCGACCCGGAGGCCTACCTGCGCTCCTCGCCGATCGAGCTCGCCGCGGGCCTGCAGGACCGCCTGCTGATCGCCCACGGGATGATCGACAACAACGTGTTCTACAAGGACTCGGTGATGATGGCGCAGCGCCTGATCGAGCTGCGCAAGGACAAGTGGGAGCTGGCCAGCTACCCGCTGGAGCGCCATGGCTTCGTCCATCCCGACAGCTGGTACGACGAGTACCGGCGGATCCTGGAGCTGTTCGAGGACGCCCTGAAGTAGGCTCCGCGCCCGCCGCGTAGAATGCACCGGCATGAGCGAACGTGACTTCGAAGACGTCCGGGACTACCTGACCGGACTGCAGGACCGCATCTGTGCGGCGATCGAACAGGCGGACGGCGGCGCGCGGTTCGTCGAGGACCGTTGGGAACGGACGCCCCCCGGCGACGGACAGGGCCTGCTGGGCGGCGGCGGACGGACCCGGGTGCTGCGCGGGGGCACGGTGTTCGAGCAGGCCGGCATCGGCTTCTCCGACGTCTCCGGCACCCGCCTGCCCCCCTCGGCGACCGCCAACCGGCCGGAGCTGGCCGGCGCCTCCTGGCGCGCGGCCGGCGTGTCGCTGGTGTTCCATCCGCGCAACCCCTACCTGCCGACCACCCACGCCAACGTGCGCCACTTCCACGCCCAGCGCGACGGCGAGACGGTGGCCCGGTGGTTCGGCGGCGGCTTCGACCTGACGCCCTTCTACCCCTTCGACGAGGACGTGCTGCACTGGCACCGCACCGCCCGCGAACTGTGCGCGCCATACGGCGGAGAGGCGCGCTACCAGGCCCACAAGCGCTGGTGCGACGAGTACTTCTTCCTGAAACACCGGGATGAGTGCCGTGGCGTCGGCGGGCTGTTCTTCGACGACCTCAACGAGGACTTCGAGGCCGACTTCGGCTACCTGCGCGCGGTCGGCGACGGCTTCCTCGACGCCTACCTGCCGATCGTCGAGCGCCGCCGCGACAGCCAGTACGGCGAGCGTGAGCGCCAGTTCCAGCTCTACCGGCGCGGACGCTACGTGGAGTTCAACCTGGTCTGGGACCGCGGCACCCACTTCGGCCTGCAGTCCGGTGGCCGGACCGAGTCGATCCTGATGAGCCTGCCGCCGCTGGTGCGCTGGGAGTACGGCTTCCAGCCCGAGCCGGGCAGCCCCGAAGCCAGGCTGGACGAGTACCTCAAGCCCCGCGACTGGCTTCCCGCCCCGTAGCCCGTAGCCCGTAGCCCGGGTAAGCGAAGCGCACCCGGGGAGAGTCCATGGATGCCCGCGTACGCGGGCATGGCGGGGGTGCGGGCATGAGGGGTTCGGGCGTGACGGGGCCGGTGCGTACGCGCGCACGGCGGGCGAAGAACCAATAAAAAGCCCCGCCGGAGGGGGGCCGGCGGGGCTCGGGACAGGGAACGGAGACCTGGGGAGGGGTCGTTTTCCGTTCCCGGGATCACTCCAGGGGAGGGAGAGATCGGTGACAGGCGTTGCACCTGTCGAGGGCTATATGAGCATTTGAAACATGCACGGCACGTGAAGGCACCGGGCCTTGGAACAGAAGGGTTCAGGGCAAATTCAGAGCCTTGGAATCGTGCAAAACACGCCCGTTCATTTTTGTCAAGGCGCGGCGGCAAATGCCATTGTGCGACACCTTGCGGGGGGAGGTCAGTGTGCCTCGTCCCAGTTGGCCCCGACTCCGCTCTCGACCAGCAGCGGCACCGCCAGTTCGGCCGCTGCACACATGCGCGCGGGCACCTCGGCCAGCAGGGTATCGACGAAGCCCGCGTCGACCTCGAACACCAGTTCATCGTGCACCTGCAGGATCATCAACGCCGGGCTTCCGCCGCCATTGCGCTGTCCGGCCAGCCAGGCATCGATGTCGATCATCGCCCGCTTGATGATGTCCGCCGCGGTGCCCTGCATCGGGGCGTTGATCGCCGCGCGCTCGGCGCCGGCGCGCAGGCCCTGGTTGCGGGCGTGGATGTTGTCCAGGTACAGCCTGCGGCCGAACACGGTCTCCACGTATCCCTGCTCGCGCGCCTGCTCGCGGGTGCGGTCCATGTACTCGCGCACCCCCGGATAGCGGCTGAAGTACAGGCCGATGTAGTCCTGCGCCTCGCCGCGCGGCACGCCGATCTGCCTGGCCAGCCCGAACGCGCTCATGCCGTACATCAGGCCGAAGTTGATCGCCTTGGCGGCGCGGCGTTCGCCGGGCTCCACCTGGTCGATCGCCTTGCCGAACACCTCCGCGGCGGTCGCGCGGTGGATGTCCTGGCCGGAGCCGAAGGCGCGCAGCAGCGCAGGGTCGGCCGACAGGTGGGCCATGATCCGCAGTTCGATCTGCGAATAGTCGCAGGCGACGATGCGCCGGCCCTCCGGCGCGACGAAGGCCTGGCGGATGCGCCGGCCGTCGGCGGTGCGGATCGGGATGTTCTGCAGGTTCGGGTCGGACGAGGCGAGCCGCCCGGTGGCCGCGCCGGCCTGGTGGTAACTGGTGTGCAGCCGTCCGCTGTCGGCGTTGATCATCTGCGGCAGCTTGTCGGTGTAGGTGCCGCGCAGCTTGGCCAGGCTGCGGTAGTCCAGGATCACCCTGGGCAGCTCGTGCAGGTCGGCGATCGCCTCCAGGGCCTCCTCGTTGGCCGAGGGTTGCCCCTTGGGCGTCTTCACCAGCGCCGGCAGCTTCAGTTCGTCGTACAGCAGCGCGCAGACCTGCTTGGGCGAGTCGAGGTTGAAGCTGCGCCCGGCCAGCGCGGTCGCCTTCTGCTGGGCGGCGAGCATGCGGGCGGCGAGGTCGGCGGACTGGCGGCGCAGCTCCCCGGCGTCCACCAGCACCCCGTTGGCTTCGATCCGCTCCAGGATCGGCACCAGCGGCATCTCGATCCCGCGGTAGACCTGCTCCAGGGCGGGTTCGGCGGCCAGTTTCGGGCCCAGCACCCGGTGCAGGCGCAGGGTGATGTCGGCGTCTTCGGCGGCGTAGCGCAGCGCCTCGTCCACGCCGACCTGGTCGAAGGTGATCTGCTTGGCGCCCTTGCCGGCGACATCGGCATAGGTGAGCGTCTGGTAGCCCAGGTAGCGGCTGGCCAGCGAGTCCATGTCGTGCCGGGTCGCGGTGGCGTTGAGCACGAAGCTTTCCAGCATCGTGTCGTCGGCATAGCCGGCCACCGCCAGCCCATGGCAACGCAGCACGTGCAGGTCGTACTTGCCGTGGTGGCCGATCTTGCGCTTCGCCGGGTCGGTCAGCACCGGGCGCAGGGCGGCCAGCACGGTTTCCACCGCCAGCTGTGCCGGCGCGCCGGGATAGCCGTGGCCGACCGGGATGTAGCAGGCACGGCCGGGCTCCACCGCCAGGCTGATGCCCACCAGCCGCGCGCACAGGGCATCGAGCGAGTCGGTCTCCACGTCGAAGGCGAACTCGTCGGCCGCCTCCACCCGCGCGACCCAGTCCGCGAGTTGCCCGGGTGTCAGCACCAGTTCGTACTCGCCGGGCGCGGCCAGCGCCGGATCGACGTCGGGCGCGGGCGCGGCGGCATTGCGCGCGTAGCCGGCGGCCGTGGCGCGCAGGCCGATGCGGTCGCCTGCGGCATCGGCCGCGACGCTGGCTTGGCCACCCTCGCCTTCCAGGTCGCGCAAGGCCTGGCGGAAGCCGTACCGGGTGTACAGCGTGCGCAGGTCGTCCACGTGCGGCTCGCGCAGCAGCAGCTGGTCGTGGCGGACCTCCAGCGGCACGTCCAGGCGGATGGTGGTCAGCTCGCGGTTGAGCGGCAGGCGCTCGAGCACCGCGCGCAGGTTCTCGCCGATCTTGCCTTTGATGGCATGGGCGTTGGCGATCACTCCGTCCAGGTCGCCGTACTCGGCCAGCCACTTGGCCGCGGTCTTGGGACCGCACTTCTCGACCCCGGGGATGTTGTCGATCTTGTCGCCCATCAGCGCCAGGTAGTCGATGATCTGGTCCGGGCGCACGCCGTGCTTGCCGACCACCGCCTCGACGCTGTCCAGGCGGCTGCCGCTCATGGTGTTGACCAGCCCGATGCCGGGGCACGGCGCGCCCTCGCCGTCGAGGCAGGGGCGCACCAGCTGGGCGAAGTCCTTGTCGCTGGTGGACACGGTCACGTCCACCCCGGCATCGGCCGCCTGTACCGCCAGGGTGCCGATCACGTCGTCGGCCTCCACCCCGTCGATGCGCAGGATGCTGATGCCCAGCGCCTCGACGATGTCGCACATCGGCTGCAGCTGGCTGCGCAGCTCGTCGGGCATCGGCGGGCGGTTGGCCTTGTACTCGGCGTCCAGGTCGTCGCGGAAGGTCCTGCCGGGCGCGTCGACCACGAAGGCGACGTAGTCCGGCTTCTCCTTGAGCGTGGCGCGCAGCATGTTGACCACGCCGAACAGGGCGCCGGTGGGCTCGCCGGCCTCGTTGCTCAGCGGCGGCAATGCGTGGAAGGCCCGGTACAGGTAGCTCGAGCCGTCGATCAGGACCAGTCGTTTCATCCCGCCGATTCTACGTGGACTGCCGGCGCCACCCCGGCGGCGTATGCTGAACGGGTCCGCCCGACAGGAGTTCCCGCCATGCGCACCGCCGCCGTCACCGCTGCCCTGTCCGCCCTGCTGCTCGCCGCCTGCGCCAGCGTCCCGGCGGCCCCGGAGGATCCGACCCTCGCCCTGCAGAACCCCGAGGTCACGCGCACCGTGGCCGAAAACGGCGACGTGATCGAGGAATACCGGGTCAACGGCCGCCTGCAGGTGGTGAAGGTCACGCCCGGGCGCGGGCCGGTCTATTACTTGATGGACAGCGACCGCGACGGCAACCCGGACGAGAACGTCCCGGCGGTGTACTGGAAGCTGTTCGAGTGGAACTGACACCCCCAAGGAGAAGCAGCCGATGAAAGGCTTTGTCGACGACATCGAGAAACTCACCACCGGCAACGACGACTTCCGTCGCGTGGTCTACACCGGCAAGCACATGCAGCTGGTGCTGATGACCCTCAAGCCCGGCGAGGAGATCGGTGCCGAGGTGCACGAGGGCCACGACCAGTTCCTGCGCTTCGAGGAAGGCGAGGGCGAGGTGGTGATCGACGGCACCACCCACCGGGTCGAGGACGACTTCGCGGTCATCGTGCCGGCCGGCGCCCGCCACAACGTCCTCAACACCGGCGATTCACCGCTGAAGCTGTACACCCTGTACGGGCCGCCGGAGCACCGGCTGGACGTGGTCCATCCGGACAAGCCCGCCGCCGAGTCCGAAGAGGAACACTTCGACGGGCGCACGACGGAATAACCGCGTACCCGGATGACTCCCGACAGCCGGCTTCGTGCCGGCTGTCGTCGTTTACCCCCCCCGCCAGCCTGGACGGAGCCTTGCGCCGCGAACGCCTGCTGCCGCTGATCATCGCCACCGCCCTGTTCATCGAGAACATGGATTCAACCGCGATCACCACCTCGCTGCCGGTGATCGCGGCCGAGTTCGGCGTCGAGCCGGTCGGCCTGAAGCTGGCGCTGACCACCTACATGCTGGCACTGGCGGTGTTCATCCCGGTCAGCGGCTGGGTCGCCGACCGCTTCGGCGCGCGCCCGGTGTTCATGGGCGCGATCGGGGTGTTCCTGCTCGGTTCGGTCGCCTGCGCCGTCTCGCAGTCGCTGGGCGGGCTGGTGGCCGCGCGCTTCCTGCAGGGCTGCGGCGGGGCGATGATGGTGCCGGTCGGCCGGCTGGTGCTGCTGCGCAGCGTGTCCAAGGCCGAACTGGTACAGGCGCTGAGTTGGCTGTCGATCCCGGCGCTGCTGGGGCCGATGCTGGGTCCGCCGCTGGGCGGGCTGATCACCACCTACGCCCACTGGCGCTGGATCTTCCTGATCAACATCCCGATGGGACTGCTGGGCATCTGGCTGGCGCGCCGTTACATCCCGCTGCTGAAGCAGCCGGTCAAGCCGCTGGACTGGCGCGGGTTCTCGCTTTCGGCCAGCGGTCTGGGGCTGGCGATGTTCGGCTTCTCCACCCTGGGCCGGCACCTGCTCAGCGTGCAGCTCTCGCTGGGCGCGCTGCTGGTCGGCGTGGTCCTGCTGGGCGGCTACGTCAGGCACTCGCTGCGTCACCCGCACCCGCTGATCGACCTGCGGCTGCTGAAGCAGGTGACCTTCCGCACCGGGGTGCTCGGCGGCTCGCTGTTCCGCATCGGCGTGGGGGCGTTGCCGTTCCTGCTGCCGCTGATGCTGCAGACCAGCTTTGGCCTGAGCCCGTTCCAGTCCGGCCTGATCACCTTCACCTCGGCGGCCGGCTCGATGTTCATGAAGACCTTGGCCGGACGCATCCTCAACCGTTTCGGCTTCCGCCCGGTCCTGATCGCCAACGCGCTGATCGCCTCGCTGATGCTGTGCGCCTTCGGCCTGTTCCGCGCCGACACCCCCTACCCGCTGATGGTCGGCATCCTGCTGGCCTCCGGCTGCTTCCGCTCGCTGCAGTTCACCAGCCTCAACGCGATCGCCTATGCCGAGGTCGACCAGGCCCGCATGAGCCAGGCCAGCAGCTTCGCGGCAATGGCCCAGCAGGTCTCGCTGGCGCTGGGGATCACCTTGGGCGGCTACGCGCTGACCGTGTCGAGCCTGGCCACCGGCGAGCCGACCAGCGCGGCGATCAACTTCACCTTCGCCTTCCTGAGCATCGGAGTGGTGTCGGCAACCTCGGCGTGGATGATGGCGAAGCTGCCCAGGAACGCAGGATCGGAGATGGCGTCGCGTGCGCGCGAGGGGCGTGAGGTGGCGGAGCCGAAGGTGGAGCAGCGGTCGGCGACCTGATCGCACAGTTATGGCGGAAGGTAGCCGGAATGTTTCCACGAGCCACCGCGGAACCATGCCCGTTGTTACTATCGCCGCGCGTGTGCAGGGGAAAGGCCACGCATTCAAGACACTAGGGGAACCACATGTACTGGTATTTGAAGGTGCTGAAAAATTACGTGGGCTTCGAGGGGCGAGCCCGTCGGAAGGAATACTGGATGTTCACTCTCTTCAGCCTGATTGCGACCATCCTGATCGCAGTCATCGACGTCATCTTCGGGACGCTCGACGCGGAAAGTGGCTGGGGCCTCTTCGGTACGCTGTATGGCTTGGCGGTGTTCCTGCCAGGCTTGGCCGTCAGCGTCCGCCGGCTGCACGACATCGACAAGAGTGGCTGGTGGCTGCTGATCATGTTTGTTCCACTTGTCGGTATCTTGGTCCTTCTGGTGTTCGCGGTCAGAGAGGGCACCAACAGCAACAATCGCTTTGGACCCGACCCGAAAATCGGCGAAGAGGGCGGGGCTCCGGCACTGGCCTGAGAGCCTCCCAGGGCAGCATTGAGACGGCGCCCCTGGGCGCCGTCTGCCTTTCCACGGCGTTCGCGGCGACTTAACCGGCCTTGCGGATAGTCGTAGCCACTGCCAGCAGGAGGCTGTCATGCCTTACGACCGTATCTCCGACCTCCCCGACTCCGTCCGCGACAACGTGCCCAAGCACGCGCAGGAGATCTACAAGGAGGCGTTCAACAGCGCCTGGGACGAGTACAAGGATCCCGACGACCGTCGCGGCGACACCTCGCGCGAGGAGACCGCGCACAAGGTGGCGTGGGCGGCGGTGAAGGAGAAGTACGAGAAGGGGGATGACGACAAGTGGCACGCGAAGTAGGAGCGCCCGCATCGTCATGCCCGCGAACGCGGGAATCCACTGCCTGCGTCACGAACGTCCATGGATGCCCGCGTTCGCAGGCATGACGTCAGGCCGGCTGCAGGTTGGCGTAGGCCAGCACCAGCCACTTGCTGCCGGCGTCGTCGAAGTTGACCTGCACCCGGGCGTGGGCGCCGCTGCCCTCGTAGTCGGTGACCACGCCGGTGCCGAACTTGGCGTGGCGCACGTTGGCACCCAGCGGCAGCGGGGGGGCCTCGATCGCCGCGTGGCCGAAGTTGCGGCGCGGGGCGGCCCCCGCCACCGGGCGTGAGACCTGCACCTTGGGGCGCACCTCGTGCAGCAGCGCGGGCGGGATCTCGCGCAGGAAGCGCGAGGGCACGCCGTACATGTCCATGCCGTGGATGCGCCGGGCCTCGGCGTAGCTCAGCACCAGCTTCTCGCGGGCACGGGTGATGCCGACGTAGGCCAGGCGGCGTTCCTCCTCCAGCCGGCCGGATTCCTCGATCGACTTGTTGTTGGGGAACAGCCCCTCCTCCAGCCCGCCCAGGAACACCAGCGGGAACTCCAGGCCCTTGGCGCTGTGCAGGGTCATCAGCTGCACGCCCTCCTCGCCGGCCTCGGCCTGGCCTTCGCCGGCCTCCAGTGCGGCGTAGGACAGGAAGGCGACCAGTTCGGGCATGGCCTCGCTGTCCTCGTCGTCGCTGCGGGTGAAGCGCGAAGCCACCGACACCAGCTCGTCGAGGTTGTCGGTGCGCGAATCGAGCTGGCCCTTGGATTCCTTCGCGTAGTGCTCGCGCAGCCCGGATCGGGCGAGCACGTGGTCGATCTTCTCCTGCAGGCCCATGTCGGCGATCTCCGCCTCGATGGCTTCGACCAGCTGCAGGAAACCGGCCAGTGCATTGCGGGCGCGGGCGGCCAGCACCGGCTCCTCGCTCAGCCAGCGCGCGGCCACCCACAGCGGGGCGCCGTCAGCGCGGGCGCGCAGGCGGACCTCGTCCAGGGTGCGCTGGCCGATGCCCCGGGCCGGCGTGTTGACCGCGCGCTCGAAGGCGGCGTCATCGCTGCGGTTGGTGACCAGCCGCAGGTAGGCCAGGGTGTCCTTGATCTCGGCGCGCTCGAAGAAGCGCTGCCCGCCGTATACCCGGTACGGCACCTGCTCGGACAGCAGCGCCTCCTCGAAGGCGCGCGACTGGGCATTGCTGCGGTAGAGGATCGCCACCTCGCCATAGCTGCCGCCGTCGCGCACCCACTGGCGCAGCCGCTCGACCACGAAGCGCGCCTCGTCGATCTCGTTGTAGGCCGCGTACAGGTCGATCGGCTCGCCGCTGCCGCTGTCGGTCCACAGCTTCTTGCCCAGCCGTCCGGGGTTGTGCGCGATCACCGCGTTGGCGGCGTCCAGGATGTTGGCCGAGGAACGGTAGTTCTGCTCCAGGCGGATGGTCTTCGCGGCGCTGCCGTCGGGGAGCGTGAAGTCCTTCAGGAACTTCTGCACGTTCTCGACCTTGGCCCCGCGCCAGCCGTAGATCGACTGGTCGTCGTCGCCGACCACGAACACCTGCCCACTGTCGCCGGCCAGCACCCGCACGAAGGCGTACTGGATCGCGTTGGTGTCCTGGAACTCGTCGACCAGCACCTGGCCGAAGCGGTGGCGATAGTGCGACAGCAACGCCGGGTTGTCGCGCAGCAGCTCGTGGGCGCGCAGCAGCAGCTCGGCGAAGTCGACCAGCCCGGCGCGCTCGCAGCGCTCCTGGTAGGCGGCGTAGCAGCGCAGCATCACGTCGGCCCACTGGTCGCCCGGGTCGGCCTGGATGTGCTGCGGCCGCCGGCCCTCGTCCTTCTGCGCGTTGATCCACCAGGCGATCTGCCGCGGCGGAAAGCGGCTGTCGTCCAACTCCAGCCCCTGCACCACCCGCTTGACCAGCCGCAGCTGGTCGTCGGAATCGAGCACCTGGAAGCCCTCCGGCAGCTTCGCCTCGCGCCAGTGCAGCCGCAGCAGCCGGTGGGCGATGCCGTGGAAGGTGCCGATCCACATCCCGCGGGTACCGCCACCCAGCTGGGCATCGACCCGGTGGCGCATCTCGGCCGCCGCCTTGTTGGTGAAGGTGACTGCGAGGATGCCGTGCATCGGCACCCCGAAGACCTCGTGCAGCCAGGCGATGCGGTGGGTCAGCACGCGGGTCTTGCCGGAACCGGCACCGGCTAGGACCAGGTAATGGCCGGGGGGCGCGGATACGGCCTCGCGCTGGGCCGGGTTCAGCCCGTCGAGCAGGTGGGAAACATCCATCGCGCCATTCTACCGGCCCTGCCCGGCACCCCGGCGCAGGCATCCCAGCTCACGCAACTCGCGCATCACCAGCTCGCGGCTGGCGCCAACTGCCGAGCCGCCCGGTCCGTCCAGCATCATCCGCAGCTCGCTGCACGTCGCCGCCTTCTGCATGCGGCCCAGCCGGCCGCCGAACGATGCATCCTCCATCCGCACGCGAAGCCTGGGCAACGACGGTTGCCAGGCCCTGGTGGACGGCGCCGCCGAGGAACGGAACCCGGTGGTTTCCCGCTCCGGCAATCGCAGGTTCAGCGTAGTGCCGGCCAGATCCTCGGCCCCGGCCCGGGCGTGCGGATCAGGGCGCATGTCACCGGCCCGCACCCGGGAGGGCTCCCGGGTGCGTTGGATCACCTGTTCCTTCTGCGCCGGTGGCAATGGAATCTCCTGCACCCGGGGAGGCGGCGGCATGTTGGCGACGAGCACGACCTGCATGGGCGCACCGGAGCCGGAAACCTGCCGATGAGCCACCGGCCGCTGCAAGGCGAGGAATGCCAGGACCGGCACCCCAAGCGCGACAACCATCGCTGTGTAATGCGCACCGCGCTCGTCCATTCCGTCCCTTTCCCTGGGAAACAGTCGCGGCTTGGACCGCCGGACGCCGCGGAGGTTCCTTCAGAGCCGCGCCGGAGGCGGTGTGTCTGCGGATGCCGTAGACAGCGGAACGCCTGCCGGCTTCAACCACGCATCGGCTGCACAAGGACTTCATGGCCTGGCAGAAAGACTGGACGGCCCGTTTCAAGGAAACCCGACATGACCGACAAGAAGATCCAGCACACCCTGAACGACCTGATCGAGATCGCCCGGGACGGCAGCGAGTTCTACAGCGAGGCGGCCGGCAAGGTGGACAACGCCGAGCTGGCGGACCTCTTCAGGCGCATGGGCGAGCACAAGCGCGAAATCGCGAGCGGCCTGGCCAGCGAAGTTGCGGTGGCGGGTGGCGATCCCGCCGACCACGGCACCATGGTCGGCTCGATGCGCCAAGCCTATGCCAAGGCCCGTGCCGCGCTGGGCAATACCGACTACGCCTACGTGGCGGAACTGGAAGAGCTGGAGGACCGCCTGCTCGGGGCGTTCAAGGACACGCTCGAGGACAGCGACACCCCGGCCGCCGCCCGCGCCGCCGCGCAGAAGTACATGCCGCAGGTCACCGAATGCCACAACACCATGCGCAACCGCAAGTTCGCCATGAAGGGCACGCGCTGAGCCGCGCGCGACACCACCCGTAACCCGCCTTCAAGGAGGTAGCCCATGGGGCTGTTCTCGAAGATCCGCGACCGCATCTTCAGCCGCAAGACCGCATCCGCATCGACGCCCAACCCCGCAGGCAACCGCGCGCCCGCAGCCGGTGTTTCCGGTGGCAGCAGGAACGGCCCTGCCGTCGCGCCGCCGCCCGCGCCGCGGGCTGCGCCGGCTCCGGCCCCCGCGCCAAGCCCTGCACCCGCGCCCGTCGATGTCGAAGCCGTGCTCACCGCCATGGCCGCGGAGAAGGGCGGCCAGAGCGACTGGCGGCACTCCATCGTCGACCTGCTGAAGCTGCTTGACCTCGATTCCAGCCTGGAAGCGCGCAAGGAACTGGCGGCCGAACTGGGCGTCAATGCCGGGGCGCATGGCAGCGCGGAGCAGAACATCGCCCTGCACCGGGCGGTAATGCGCAAGCTGGCCGAAAACGGCGGCAAGGTACCCGACGAGCTGAAGGACTGAAGTTCACCGGCCCCGGCCAGTCCGGGGCCGGCCTCCGTTCCGGTTTGCACGGGGTTGCCGGTTGGCCCGGGGCCATCCGGTACTCGCGCGGCGGTTCGGCCCCCATCAGGTGGCGGACGAAGTAGCCTCCAGGAGTTCCTGTCGACTGCTGTGTGTAGAGTCGAGCCGGGGAACAGGCATCCAAGGGGAGGCAAGGAATGCGGGGAACTCTTCTTCTGGCCTTGGCGCTGGCGGCAACCACCTGCGCAGTTCCGGCCATGGCGGCATGTGACTACGACCTGGAAGCGATGCTCGAGCTCGACGAGCAGGCGTTCGACCAGGATCTCACTGACGGGGGCGGCGGGTGGCGGAAAATCGCCCGCGAGCCGGGCTGCGAACTGGATACCGCAGACCTGATCCGCGCCTATCGCGACCGCCACGGCGTGGAAGGCGGAATCCTGGCCTGGCACGAAGGCCAGATGCGCGCTTCGGCCGGGCAGTACGTCCAAGCCGCGCGCCTGTTCAGGGCGGCGCGCCGCAAGCCTGCGGAAGACCCCGCCGGCTGGAACCATTACGTGGACGCCAGCATCGCCTTCCTCGAGCGCGACATGGACCGTCTGCTGGCCGCCCGCCGGGAACTGGCGGCGATCCCGGTTCCCGAAGGCTCCGGCTTCCCGCCGCTGATCGACGGATACGTCACCTTTCCTTCGGCCCCCGGGCAACCGGAGATGAAGTTTCGCTGGCCTCCGAACCTCGAGGTGGTGGACGCGCTGGTGACGTGTTTCGAAAGCAGCTACAGCATCGCGTACGGCGATCCAGCGTGTCGCCAAGGGCAGTCGGATGAGAACGGAGTGTCCGCCCCGGCGGAATCCGGAGCCAACGCCGCGGAGCCCCTGGATGCAGATGCGGGCACGCTCCAGGACCTGGCTGACACCGTTTACCGTGATCGACCCTCTGCGGAAAGGGGGCGCGCCCTGCGCGAGCGCTATCTGGCGGTCTACGGTGAAACCCGCCCGGAAGCACTGGACGACGCAGCATTGGAGGGATTGTTCGAATCGCTGTCCACAGTCGCCTTCTATCTGGACGAGGAAGCGCCGGCTCGCGAGCTGCTGGCGATCACCGCGGAGCTGGAACGCCGTTCGGGCGCCACACCCGAACAGCTCGAGCGTACCCATGAGGTCCTTGTCGCCGCGCGCCTGCTCGATGAGGCGCGCGCGTTCCACGATCTACACCCCGGCCTTGAAGCGCGGCGGGTACCCGCGGTCGAGGCCGTAGACGGACCAACGAGCAGCGGCCCGGGCTTGCTGACCTGGCATCCGGAAGGCAGCGTGCTCCGGCGTGAGGCGATCGACCTGGATACGGAGTACCAGGTGCTCGTGGTTTCGCATCCGCTTTGTGGGTTCTCGAAGGCCGCGGCGGAAGCGATCAGCAACGACCCCGAGCTGGGCGACCTGTTCGCCCGCCACGCGACCTGGATCGTCGCGCCGCCGGGAAACCTGCCACTGGGTCCGATCGAACAGTGGCAAGCAAGCCACCCCGAACAGCGCATCGGCCTGATCGACCAGCCCACCTCGTGGCGCTTCATCGAAACCGGCAGTACGCCGGTGTTCTATTTCCTCAAGTCGGGCGAGGTGGCCGAAAGCGTGTCCGGCTGGGCGGAGGATGGCAATCGGGAAGCGGTGGTTGCGGCCCTGCGGCGGGTCGGCGCCTTGCCGGTCCCGGAGGGCGCGCGGAGTATCCCGCCAGAGACGATCGAACCGCCCAACGCAACCACGGCCCCCTCGGACACGCCCATGCAAGTGTCGCCGGAGCCGTGACCCGGAATACCACATAGTCGACCGGTATGAACTCGACTGCGGTGATTCAAAGGTCGAGGTCTACATGGACATGTATCACTGCGACGCGCCGGTGCCGGACAGGGCGCCGGAAGGATTCAAGCTGCTCCACTGAGGGTGGATGCACGCATTCGCGGGAATGAAGCGATCAGGGGGCCTTCATCCGGTACTCGCGCGGCGGCTCGGCCCCCATCAGGTGGCGGACGAAGTAGTCCCAGCGGCGGCGGGTCATGTAGGCATCGTCCTCGCCGAAGCCATGGCGGGCGTGCGGGAACACGATCAGGTCGAAGTCCTTGTTGGCTTTCACCAGGGCGTCGACCAGCAGCAGGGTATTCGTCACCGGGACGTTGTCGTCCATCATCCCGTGCGCCAGCAGCAGCTTGCCCTGCAGGTTGCCGGCGCGGTTCTGGTTAGCCTGGGCCTCGTAGATGGGCGTGCCGTCGGCGCCGCGCACCTCCAGCTCCATCCACTTCTCGATCCAGTCGTCCTCGTAGCTGCGGTTGTCGTGGTTGCCGGCCTGGGACACGCCGACCTTGTAGAACTCCGGATAGGTGAACAGCGCATCGGCCGTGGCGTAGCCGCCGCCGGAGTGGCCCCAGACGCCGACGCGCTCCAGGTCGAGCCATGGGTGGCGTTCGGCCAGTTGCCGCAGGCCGGCGACCTGGTCGGGCAGGGTGTTGTCGCCGATGTCGCCATCGAAGGCGTCGTGGAAGGACTTCGAGCGCCACGGGGTGCCCAGCCCGTCGAGGGTGACCACGATGAAGCCCAGTTCCGCCAGGGCCTGGTGGTCGCGGCGGGCCGGGCTGAAGCTGCGGCTGCCGACCGAGCCGGTCTGCGGACCGGGGTAGATGTAGTTCACCACCGGGTACTTGCGCGACGGGTCGAAATCGGTCGGCTTGAACAGCATCCCGTACAGCTCGGTCACTCCGTCGCGAGCCTTCACGGTGAACGACTCGGGCGGGATCCAGCCGGCGGCGTACAGGCGGCCGGCCTCGGCCTGGGCCACAGTGGCGAGCACCCGGCCATTGCCGCTGCTGCGCAGGACGGTCACCGGCGGGGTAGCCGGAGTGGAATGCGCATCGACGAAGTGCCGGCCGTCCGGGGACAGGAAGACCGTGTGGTCGGCGTTCTCGGGTGTCAGCAGCACCGGCTCGCCGCCATCCAGGCTGACCTTGTAGAAGTGTTGGTAGTACGGGTCGCGCCCGTCCTCCATGCCGACGCCGCGGAACCACACCGTGCGGCTGTCGGGGTCCACCCGCAGCACCTGGGTGACGTTGTCCTCGCCCGTGGTCACCGCGTGCTTGAGCGTCCCGTCCAGGCCATACAGGTACAGATGGCCCCAGTCGCTGCGCTCGGAGAACCACAGGAACTCACCGCTGCCCGGCAGGTAGTGCCAGTTGACCTTGCCGTTGCCGCTCTCGAAGTAGCTCGGCGCGTGCTCGTGGTAGACCTCGCGCACCGCGCCGGTGCGCGGGTCGGCGATTCGCAGCCAGGTGTCGCGGTGGTCGCGCGAGGTGGAGGCGAAGGCCAGCGATGCGCCATCCGGCGCCCACTGAACGTCCTCCCAGCCGCCATCGCAGCTGATGTGGTCGCACAGGGTGGAGCGGTGAAAGTCGGGCTCCATGTCCAGCCGCACCAGCGTGCGGGCGGGCACGTCGATCACCACCCGCTCGATCATGTTGACGTGCTCGTCGCCGGCGAACGGATACTTCCAGCGTTCCACCCCCGGGGCGCCCACGGCGGTGCGCACCATCACCATCTCGCTGACCTGGCGCTGGTCCAGGCGGAAGGTGGCGATCCGCGTCGAGTCCGGTGACCAGACCAGGATCGCGCGGTCGCTGTGGGTCCAACCGGCGTTGTCGGTGGCGTAGCCGTAGTGCTCGGTACCGTCGGTGGTGAGCTGTGTTTCCTTCCCGGTGTCCAGTTCGCGCACCCACAGGTTCCAGTCACGGATGAAGGCGCCCAGGCGACCGTCGGGGGACGCGACCGCCGGCTCGCCGCCGCCCGCCTCCCGCTGCGTGCACGACAGGGCCTCGCCCTCGCCTTCGCACCGGTACTGCTGCCTGGCGATGGTCAACTCCAGGCGCCCATCGGCATCGAAGTCCAGCGCGGTGAGCTCGAGCTTGCCGGCCTCGTGCACCTTGCCGCCCAGCGCATTGAGCGCAGCGGCCACGACCGCGTGGTCGAAAGCCTCGCGCGCCTGGCCGGTCGCCAGGTCGAAGATCCGGTAGTGGTCGCCGCGCGCGTCATGGTCGCGGTACCAGAAGCGGCCGTCGTCGAGCCACTCCACCCGGGTCACCGCGTGGTCGAGCAGCGGAGTGGCGTTGTAGCCCATGAAGGCTTCGGCGCGGGCGTAGTCGTCGTGGGTCAACATCACGGGTGCATCGGACTGGGAGGGCTGTGCGGTGGCGGTGGCGGTGGCGGCCAGCAGGCCGCCCAGGGCCGCGCCGAGCAGGCGCAGGCCGGGACGCGTGGTCTTCATCGGAATCCCCGGATCTCAGAGCTGGAACACATCGCCGCAACCTTACCCGGATCGGCCACCAGGGGTGGGCCGCACCCGCGTCGGCCCGGCGCCGGCGGCGCCTGAACGCGTTGCCGCCCCGCACGGGCCCGCTGGCATACTGCGGCGGTACCGGCGGGTGGGGAGCCCGCTGCAGCCAGGGAAACCCGTGTCGCCAGCGTTGCCAGACTCCACCCCGCCCGCTTCCGCCCCCCTCCGCCGGCACTCCGCCGCGCCACCGGCGCCGATGGAGCCGGTGGCGGTGCGCGCCTGGACGGCGACCACCGCCCTGGGCCGTGGGGTCCAGGCACAGCTGGACGCCCTGGTCGCCGGCCGCAGCGGCCTGCGGCGCAACGACTTCGGGCCGCTGGTCGATGGCGCACCGCTGCCATGCTGGATCGGCCGGGTCGAGGGCGTCGAGGACAGCCCGCTGCCCGACGTGCTGGCCCATTGGGAGTGCCGCAACAACCGGCTGGCGTGGATGGCGCTGCAGGCCGACGGCCTGCCGGAGGCGATCGCCGCGGCTGCCGGGCGCCACGGTCGCGACCGCGTCGCGGTGGTGGTCGGCACCTCGACCTCGGCGATCGGCGCCACCGAGGAGGCCTACACCCGGCTGCAACCGGCCGCGGATGGGACCGCCTCGTTCCCGCCCGACCTGGCACGCCCGGCGATCCATACCGTCCATGCACTGGGTGCTTTCGTGCAGGAGGCCACCGGCCTGGCCGGACCCTGCATGACGGTAGCGACCGCCTGCTCGTCCAGCGCCAAGGTGTTCGCCCAGGCGGCACGGCTGCTGCACGCCGGGCTGGCCGATGCGGTGCTGGTCGGCGGCGTCGACACCCTGTGCGGCAGCGTGCTGTACGGCTTCAATTCGCTGCAGCTGGTCTCGCCTGGACCCTGCCGTCCGTTCGACACGGCGCGCGACGGCCTGTCACTGGGCGAGGCCGGCGGCTTCGCCCTGCTCGAGCGCACCGCGACCGGCGACGACGTCCTGAAACTGTGTGGCTACGGCGAGTCCAGCGATGCCCACCACATGTCCCACCCGCATCCGCAAGGCGAAGGGGCGCGGCTGGCGATGCGCGATGCGCTGGCACGTGCCGGCATCGGCGCCGGCCAGGTCGGCTACCTGAACCTGCACGGCACCGCGACACCGGCCAATGACCGGGTCGAGGCGGCCGCGGTGGCGGCGCTGTTCCCGCCGGCGCTGCACGCCTCCTCGACCAAGGGCTGGACCGGGCACACCCTGGGCGCGGCGGGGATCGTCGAATCGGTGTTCGCCCTGCTCGCCCTGCGCGAAGGGCTGCTGCCGGGAACCCTGGGCAGCACCGCGCCCGACCCGGCCTGCGGCCCGCAGGTGCGGCTGGCCGGTGCGCGCGCGCCGGTGGGGTACGCGATGAACAACTCCTTCGGTTTCGGCGGCAACAACTGCTCGCTGGTGTTCGGCCGATGAGCAGCCTGGCCTGCACGATCGAGGGCATCGGCTTCTGGAGCCGCGGGCTGCCGTCCTGGGAAGCCGCGCTGGCCTTCGCCCGCGCCGGCGTGCTGCCGGAGCAGGCGCCGGCGAAGCCCTCCCCGCAACTGCTGGCAGCCAACGAGCGCCGGCGCGCGCCGGAAACCGTTGCCGTCGCACTGGAAGTCGCGCTGGCCGCGTGCCGCGATGCCGGCCGCGAGCCGGGCAGCCTGCCCTCGGTGTTCGCCTCCAGCCAGGGGGACCTGGTGATCGCCGACTACATGTCCGCGACCCTGGCCGCGAGCCCGGCGGCGATCTCCCCGACCCGCTTCCACAACTCGGTGCACAACGCCGCCGCCGGCTACTGGACCATCGGCACCGGGGCCATGCACCCGGCCACCGCGCTCAGCGCCGGCCCCGGGACCTTTGCCCAGGGACTGCTGGAAGCGCTGGCCCAGCTCGCCTGTGGCGCCCCGGCGGTGTTGCTGGTGGGCTATGACGGGGCCGCCATTGGGCCGCTGGGCGGGGTGGTACGCAGCGAAGGCCTGCTCGGGTGCGCGCTGGTGCTCGGGCGCGAGGCCCGGTCCGGCGCACCGCGGCTGCGTGCGCGGCTGGCCGGCCATGGCGCAAACCACGGGGCGGCCGACGCGGATGTCGACGCGGCCGGCCCGCTCGCCCGCCACGCCGTCGGCAACGCCAGCTCGCCGATGCTACCGCTGTTCGATGCCCTCGCCCGCGGCACGACCGGAGCGACACTGGACGCCGGTGCCGGCCGCCGCCTCGAAATCACTTTCGATGAACAAGCCGGCCGGCAAGGTGGCGCGCATGAATCGTGACGACATTGCGGTGGTCATTCCCGCGCTGAACGAATCGTTGCGCATCCGCGACGTGGTGCAGGGGGCGCTCGCCGAATGCCCGCACGTGATCGTGGTCGACGACGGTTCCGACGATGACACCGTCGCCCGGATCAGCGGCCTGCCGGTGACCGTGCTGCGCCATGCCACGCGACAGGGCAAGGGGGCGAGCCTGCGCGACGGCTTCGCCGAGGCGCTGCGGCAGGGCCGCTCCGGCGTGCTGACCATGGACGGCGACGGCCAGCATTCCGCGGCGGACATCCCGCGCATGCTCGACACCGCGCGCCGCTACCCGGGGCACATCGTGATCGGCGCGCGCCTGCGCAAGCGCTCGCAGCAGCCGGCCTACCGCCGGCTGGCGAACGCGTTCGGGGACTGGGGGATCGCCTGGGGCACCGGCTACCGGATCGCCGACACCCAGAGCGGGCAGCGCCTGTATCCGGCGGAGGTCGCCGCGCTGGGCGACGTGCCCGGCGAGGACTTCGTGTTCGAGGCGCAGATCCTGATGTCCGCCGCCCAGCAGCTGGGCACCCGCTGCGTGTCGATCCCGATCGAGTCGCGCTATGCCTGCGTCCAGGCCGAGGAAGAAGCCGCGGGCCAGCCGGAGGTGTTCCGCGCCAGCCACTTCCGGCCCTTGCGGGACTTCAGCCGCATCACCGGCCACGTGGTCGCCTGCGTCCTGCAGCGCGGCAACATGCTGGAGGTCCACCGCAGCATCCGCGCCCACCCGCCGCTGATCGACGACCCCAGCGGCGAGTTCGCGCGGCTGGCCAGCCAGGAACCCCTGGGCACCCGCTGAGCGGGCGCGGCCGGTCGGCCTCAGCGCACCGGCGCCGGATTCACCGGGGCAGCCGGCTGGCCGGGTACGTAGATGGCGATCGCCGCCGCCTGCTTCGGCGTCGGCGTCACGTTCACGCCGATGCCGCCGCTGGTGTAGCTGCGGCCACCGAAGCGCCCGCTGCCAACCCCGACGCTCGCCCCGCCACCGCTGTAGCCCTGGCGCACGTCCTGCAGCAGCAGGCCGTTCGCCCCGACCTCGGCGGCGGCCACGCGCAGCTTGTGCATCACCTCGTTCATCTTGTTCTGGTCGCCCCAGGTGAAGCCGCCGCTGGCGGTCTCCAGCACGGCGATCTCCTCGAACGCGCCGGTCGGCGGCGTGTAGTAGATCCGCACCTGCTCGGGGTGGATCGGCGCGCGGGCCGGCGCCAGCATCACCTTGGAGGTGCTCGCGCAGCCGGCGGCCAGCAGGGCCAGGCTCAGCAGCAGGAAGGTTCGGAATACGATCGCGTTCTTCATTTCGGCTCCAGCGGATGCAACACCGGCGGCGTGGGCCTGCAAGTATCCGGCTGCCGCGGCAAGCGCGGGGTGAACCACGCCGCATCGGCGGATGAAGCATTCATCCCATTCCTCCGTTGACCCCGATCACCTGGCCGTTGACGTAGGAGGCTCCGTCCGAGCAGAGGAAGCCGACCAGTGCGGCGACCTCCTCCGGGCGTCCGGCACGGCCGGCGGGCACCAGTTGCTTCACCGTCTCCGCCGGGATCGCGTCGGCGGTCATGCGGCCCTCGATCACGCCCGGCGCCACCACGTTGACGGTGATGCCACGGCTGGCCATCTCGCGCGCCAGCGACTTCGAGGCCCCGTGCAGGCCGGCCTTGGCGGCGGCGTAGTTGGCCTGGCCACGGTTGCCCAGCACCGCCGCCACCGAGGACACGCTGACGATCCGCCCCCAGCGCTGGCGCGCCATCGGCAGCAGCAGTGGCTGGGTGACATTGAAGAAGCCGTGCAGGCTGACGTCGATCACCCGGCGCCAGCGCACGGGGTCCATGCCGGCCAACGGCGCGTCGTCGTGGATGCCGGCATTGTTGACCAGCACCTGCACCGGGCCGTCCGCCAGCAGCGTCTCGATGGCCTGACCGGTGGCCTGGTGGTCGGCGACGTCGAAGGCCACCGCCTCGCCGCTTCCGCCCTCGTGATGGATCGCCTCGACCAGTTCCCGGGCGCGCGCCAGGTTGCTGTTGGCGTGGGCGATGACGTGCAGGCCGTCGGCCGCCAGCCGCATCGCGATGGCACTGCCGATATCGCCACTGGCGCCGGTGACCAGCGCGCGTCGCAGGTGGGGGACTGACATCGGGGGCTCCTTGCGGCTGTTCCGGGGGCGCCAGCGTAGCGGCTGCGGCCGCTGCCGGCTCAGCCCGGCATGACCGTCGCCCGTCCCTCCGCCAGCCGGGTGCCGGCATGGTGCAGGGCAAAGCGGTACTGGCAACCGGCCGGGCTGTCCATCAGCAAGTGGGCCTCGCACTCCAGTGCGCCGGGCAGGCGGTCGATGCGGTCGATGCACAGTTCGATGCCGGACAGCCCCACGAGCAGCCCCGGACGCGCGTCCGCCTCCGCGGCCCGGGCGCGCAGCCCGCCGTGGACGGCCATCGCCTGGGCACCGTATTCGCACAGGTGAACGGCGTGCAGGCGGCCGTCCGCGCGCAGCGGGTGGGCCGGGTCGCGGTGGCGCCAGGTGCGCAGCTGGATCCACTCGGCGTCCCAGCCCACGACCTCGTCCCACAGCGACATGGCGCCGGCGTGCGGGACCAGCGCCTCGATCGCCGCGGCATCGGGCAGGGCACCGGCACTCATGCCGCTGCCTCCCGGCCGGCAACCGGCCGCCGCGCGATCAGCAGCGCCAGAACGAAGTTCCCGACCACGCCCAGCGCCACCGTACCGCCGATCGCCCGCAGCACCGGTATCGACGAACTCGCCAGCACCGCGAAGACCAGCAGGGTGGTGAGGCTGCACATGATGATCGCGTGCAGCGCCCGCACCTGGTTGGCGCGCGAATCACCGGCGTGGTCGAAGAACAACGCGTAGTCCAGGCCCAGGCCGGCGGCGAGGATCAACGCGACCAGGTGGAACAGGTTCAGCTCCACCCCGGCCGCGCGCAGCACCGCCAGCACCACCAGCGTGGTCAGCACCATCGGCGCCAGCACCCGCAGCACGCGCGGCGGCGAACGCAGGGCAACGGCGACCACCAGTCCCAGCAGTGCGAAGGCCCCCAGCAGGGTCCACAGCAGTCGGGTGCGGTATTCGGCCACCAGCGACTCGGAGGCCGCCTTGAGGTCCAGCAGTCGCGCCCCGTGCGACGCCAGCGCGGCCTCGAGCGTGTGCAGGTCGGTGATCCCGCTCAGCGAGACCAGGGCGATCGATTCGTCCCCGTAGGGCAGCAGCAGGCCCTCCAGCGGCACTGCCAACGGGGTGCCGGCCAGGGCTTCCGGTACCAGCGGGGCGGCGGTGCGGGCGGTCTCGACATCGGCCAGGAAAGGTTCGAACACGTCGCCGCGGAAGGGCGTGCCGTCCACCGCATCCTCCAGCGCCCCACGCAGCGCGGCCGGTTCCGGCAGGCGGTCCTGGCGGGCCCGTTGGGTGGCCGCGCTGGGCAGGTAGCGCGCGGCCAGGTCGTAGCCGGCCAGCACGCCGTCGCGGCGCAGCGCCTCCAGTACCGGCAGCAGGTGTTCGGAGGCCTGCAGCGCCGCCTCGCTGTCGGCGCCGCGGACTACCGCCAGGTGGCGCACGTCCGGGGCGCGCAGTTCGCGGCGCAGCACCGCGTCGGCCTGCAGCGAGGCCTCCGGCACCGGTGTCAGCCGCGACAGGTCGTTCTGCCAGAAGTGGCCCGGCATCCACCAGACCACGCCGGCGGCAAGGATCGCGATCACCAGGGCGGCGGTGCCGCCCAACCGCGGCAATGACTGCACTGCGCTCCACAGCCGCTGCATCCGCCTCGACTCCGCCGGGTCGGCGAACGCGCCGCGGCCGCTGCCGTCATCCAGCAGGGCCGGCAGTACGTAGCGGGTCGACAGCGCCGCCACCGCAAGCCCGGTGATGGTGAACACCGCCAGCTGCGCCAGCCCCTCGACCCCCGCCGCCAGGAAGGCCAGGTAGGCGATGCAGGTCGAGAGCACGCCGACCACCAGCGCCGGCCACAGCGCGCGCACGCTGGTCCAGGCCGACTGTCCGGCGCGCTGGTTGCTGAACAGGTGGATCGGGTAGTCCTGCGCCACTCCCACCAGCGTGAAGCCGAACGCCAGGGTGATGCCGTGCACCGCCTCGAAACCGGCGACCACCGCGACCAGCCCCGCCAGCCCGCCGCTGGCCAGCGGCAGCGCGCCCAGCAGTGGCGCACGCCAGCTGCGGTAGGCGATCAGCAGCAACAGCACGAAGGCGACCGTGTCCATGCTGCCCAGCCGCGCGGCCTCCTCCCGGGTCCGGCCGCCGACCTCGACCGCGAACGCGCCCGGTCCGGTGATGACGATGTCCGAGCCGCTCTCCCCGCGCGCCTGGCGGAACGCCTCGCGCAGCGCCTCCACCGCCTGCGCCTGCCCGTCCGGGTCGAAGCCCGGCGCCATGGTCTGGACCAGCAGCAGCGCGCGGGCGCCGGCGGGGTCGAACCACACCCCGTGCCGCCGCGTGGGGGTGGCGGCGCCCTGCCACTGTTCGGCCAGGGCGAGGGTCTGCAGGGTCGGGTCGGAAGGCAGCAGCGGCTCCAGCCACTGGCCGACCGGCGAGCCCAGGTCCTGCAGCCGTGCCTGCAACTCTTCGTGCAGGTAATCCGGGTCCAGCGCCTGCCGGTCCAGGGTCGGGGCCAGCAGGTAGCGGTACGGGCGGAGTCCTTCGGGGATCTGGTCGAGGGTTGCCGCCTCGCCGTTGGCGACCAGGGCGAAGCGCGGATCGGCGGCAAGCGACTGCCGGATCGCCGCGGACTGCGCGGCCAGTTGCTGCGGCTCCGCGCCTTCCAGGGCGATCAGCAACAGTCGCGAGCCGGGGCCCTCGCCCAGCCCCTCGAGCAGCAGCTTCTGCTCGGCGGTGCGCGGTTCGGGCATGAAGCGGCGCAGGTCGCCGGCGACCTCCAGGTTGCCGGCCAGCCAGGCGCCGGCCAGCGCGAGCAGCGCCAGCCACGCCAGCACCAGGGTCCAGCGGGCGGCCCGGCTCATCGGGCCGGCGCGTGGCACAGCGCGGCGAGCGCCTCCGGCGCCTCGAGACCGTGCGCGTCCATCGCCGCGCCGGCCAGCAGCGTGCGCTGTGGCGCCCCTGCCTCCGGAACCGCCTCGATGCAGCGCAGCTCGCTGCCGCGGCCCTTCAGGATCAACGTTCCCAGCTGGCGCAGTGCGGCGTCCTTCGGCGCCAAGTGCAGCGTCCAGCGTTCCCGGCCGCCTTCGGCGCGCAGGTCGAACTCGCGCTCCAGCACGTCGCGGTCGCCGGCCAGCAGCGCCTCGAAGCTGCCGCGCAGGCCTGCCAGTTCCGGCGCACCGTCAAGCGACACCCGGCGCGGGTTGCGGCCGGCGCGCTCGATCACCGCCTCGCCGTCGCGCAGGGTCGTGGTTTCTGCATAGGGGACCTGGACCTCGCGCACCAGCACGTCGTCGGCAGGGCGCCGGTACTCGCCCTCCAGCCGCAACGGCGTCTTGAGCAGCCGCGACTGGCGCAGCTCGACGAACGGGGTGCGCGAGGGGGCCGGGCGCACCAGGCGCTCGAGGATCCAGCCGGCCTCGACGCCGGTGCCGGTCGACGGCTCAGCCGCCCTGGCGGCCGGCCAGGTGCCGGCCAGTGCCAACAGCATCGCTGCGGTGATCGCATGCTTCATCGTTCTGCCAGAAGTCGTAGAAGTTGAACCAGTTGTACGGCGCGCTGCGGGCATGGTGCTCCAGCCGCGCGGCGTAGTCGCCCACCAGCGCGGGCAGTGCCACCGCCCGATCCTGCCGGCGCATGCGGATGCCCTCGCTGAACGGCTCGAACACCAGCCGGTAACGATTGCCGCCACGGTACAGGCCGAAGCCCAGTACCACCGGCGCGCCGGTGGCGGCGGCGATCAGCCACGGTGCCTGCGGGAACGGCGCCGGGTGGCCGCAGAACTCCGCCGGCACGCTCGCCTGGCCTTCGTGGGCGCGGTCCACCAGCAGGGCCACCAGCGCGCCCTGCTCCAGTGCCTCGGCGATCGCCAGCGCGACGCCCGGTCCGTCGCGCCCGGCGTCGATGACGGTCCGCGCGACCTCGGGATTGAGCGCGTCCAGCAGCTGGGTCATCGCCGGATTGTGGCCGACGTCCAGCACCACCCGCAGGCGGATCTCCGGCCGGGTGCGGGCCAGCACCCGCAACACCTCGAAGCTGCCCAGGTGCGAGCCGAACATCAGCACCCCGCGGCCGGCTTCCAGCTGCCGGTGCAGCGCCTGCGCCCCTTCCACTTCGATCCGGAAACGCTCCAGCTCGCCGCCGAGCAGGAACACCCGGTCGAGGATCGTCGAGGCGAAGGCATGGATGTGTCGGGCCGTGCTCCACAGTCCGGCGCGGCGCCCGCCCACCCTGCGCAGCCAGTCCCTGGAAGCGCGCCGCTCCGGGCCACGCACCAGCAGGAAGTACAACGTGATCGGCAGCAGCAGCGCCCGTGAGACGGCCCGGCCACCATGGCGGGCGACACCGCGGATCATCCAGATCGCGATGCGGCCGCCGCCCTCCGGGCGCTGCCTCCAGTCCGCGTTCATTCCCCGTCCCCGGCGCGGACTTCGCCGCTGGCCAGCAGGGCCTCGCCACGCAACACCCGGAAGCGCCAGCGCGGCGCTTCGCCGCCCAGCTCGATCCGCGCCCGTTCACCCGGCAGCAGCGGCTGGACGAACTTGACCCGCGGCAGCCGCAAGGGTCCATGGAGCGGGCCATGCGACTCGGCGATCGCCGCCAGCACCTTCTCCAGTACCACCACTCCGGGCACCACCGGCCGCCCCGGGAAGTGCCCGGGCAGGCAGGGATGGTCACGGGGAATGGCGAAGGTGGTCGACACGCGCGGCTCCGGCTTTTGCGCGGCAAGGATAAGCCAGCCGCCTAGGGTGCCCGGCGGAACAGGTCGCGCCAGAATGCCGGTCCCAGCCGCAGCATCGCCCGGGCGAACGCCAGCGGCCCCTGGCGGCGCTCCGGGAACCGCCACTGGCGCCACAGGAACTCGACGACGAAGAACGCTGCGATGACACCGTGGTCGAGCAGGTTGGCGACCGTGGACCAGGCCTGCTGCGATACCGGCAGCGGCGGCGGGAGCCCCGCGCGCAACAGCAGTCCGTTGGGTTCGGCCAGCAGTGCCAGCACCAGGTTGGACAGGGTCATGCTCCCCAGCAGCACCGCCCAGGCGGCGGTCAGGCCACGGGCGTAGCGCGCCAGCGCCGGTTCCAGCGACCCGTCTGGCCCGCCCTCCAGCGCGGCGATGATGCGGGCGATCAGCGGTGTCCGGCCTGCAGCCAGGGAGCGCGCGAACCACCAGCCCAGCACCGCGGTGAACAGCATCGGCGGGAACAGCAGCAGCAGTTCCGGCACCGCTCCGGTCCGCAGTTGCCACAACACCCCGGCGGCGACGGCCAGCAACGCCCATGCCCACGCCCGGCCCCGCGCCAGCGGCTCCAGCATCAGGACCAGCGCCAGGTCGAGCAAGGCCAGCCCGGCCAGCATGCCGTCGTGGCGGACGCTGGCGGCGTGGGCGAGCAACGGATAGGCCACTGCCAGCAGCAGCCGCACCGGCACCAGGCGGTCCATGGCGGCCTCAGGCGGCGCGGTTGCTCTCCACGTGCGCCGACAGCGCGCGCAGCGAAGCGAACACCTGGCGGTTGTCCTCCCCATCCGAGCGCAGCTGCACCCCGTAGCGCTTGCTGATCGCCAGCGACAGCTCGAGCGCATCGATGGAATCCAGCCCCAGCCCGTCACCGAACAGCGGCGCCGCGGGGTCGATCGCGCCGGCCTCGACGTCCTCCAGGTTCAGGCTTTCGACCAGCAGGCGGGCGAGCTCGTTTTCGGCGGGGGTCTGTGCGGACATCGGGGTACTTCCTGCAGGGACAAGCCGGGGAAAGATCAGTCATCCGCCCCGCCAGCGCAAGCCGCAGGGACCGCCGGTGCGGCAGGCGCGTATCATCGGCGGATGATCCCAGCAGCATCACGCGGCCCCGCAGCCGGCGCCGCAGACCCGGGCGCGAACCCGCGCTTGGCGGTCGAATACCACCATACCGACCCTGCCACCGTGCTCACCGACGACGATGTCCTGGCGGTGTTCGGATTCGGCCAAGACGCGCCCGTGGCGGACGATCCGCGCTTCCTGCGGGTCTCCCTGCAGCCGCATGGGCCGGCGCCGCTGGAAGTCTGGCGTACCGCCGGGCCGGTCCGGCGCGGGCGCGCCGGCGGCATCGCCTGGGCCGATGGCGGGGGGCTGCAGTTCGGCGCCATCGAGATCGGCGAGGTAGGCCCGGAAGGCCTGGAGGGCGCGGCGGAACAGGCTTACCGGCAGCTGCTTGGCTTCGTCGCCGGCCACGGCCACCCGCACCTGCTGCGGATCTGGAACTACCTCGACGCGATCACCCTGGGCGAAGACGACGCCGAGCGTTACCGGCGCTTCTGCGTCGGCCGTGCGGCGGGCTTGGGCGAATTCGATACCCGCGGGCTGCCGGCCGCCACCGCGATCGGCCGCCGCGATGGCGACCGCCGCCTGCAGGTCTACTGGCTGGCCGGCATCCGGCCCGGCACCCCGCTGGAGAACCCGCGCCAGCTCAGCGCCTACCGCTACCCGCGCCGCTACGGTCCGCAGCCGCCCAGCTTCGCCCGCGCCATGCTGCCGCCCGACGGCAGCGACATGCCGCTGCTGCTGTCAGGCACCGCCGCGATCGTCGGCCACGAGTCGCGCCACGTCGATTCGCTGGAGACCCAGCTCGACGAGACCCTGGCCAACTTCGAGGCGCTGATCGGCGCCGCCCGCGTGCACCGGCCCTGCCTGCCGCCCGGCTTCGGGCCGGGCTCGCGGCTGAAGGTCTACGTACGCGATGCCGACGCCCTGGGCCCGGCCGATGCGCTGCTGCGCCAGCGGCTCGGCGATGGCGTCCCGTACCTGCTGCTGCACGCCGCGGTCTGCCGGCGCGAACTGCGCATCGAGATCGACGGCACCCACGACGCCCCGCGCTGAGCGCCCCCGACCCGCTATCCTCCCCCAACCAAACTAACGATAGGGCGAACCAATGGGACTGATCAGCCTGCTGTGGGGCATCGTTTCGCTGCTGTGGATGCTCGTGGCCCTCATCCCGCTGCTGGGCTGGGGCAACTGGTTCCTGATCCCCTTCGCCGCCATCGGCGTGATCATCGCCGCCATCGGCATGGCGGTGACCTCGCCGGGGAACCGCAGCCGCGCCAAGACCGGCCTGCTGCTCAACGCCATCGTCATCGTGGTCGCCGTCTTCCGCCTCTCCATCGGCGGCGGCATCATCTGACCCGGGAAGTCGTAGCCCGGGCAAGGCCAAAGGCCGTACCCGGGACCCGGATCACCCCCGGGACCAGACCACCCCACGGCGTACAATCGCCCCCATGAGCACCCACCCCTTCTCCCGCCCCCGGCGCATGCGCCGGGACGAGTTCTCGCGCCGCCTGATGCGCGAGTCGGTCCTCACCGCCGACGACCTGATCTACCCCGTCTTCGTCCACGAGCCGCCCGGCCGCGAGCCGGTGCCGTCGATGCCGGGCATCGAGCGGCTGTCGATCGACGAGCTGCTGAAGGTCGCCGAGCAGGCCAGCGAGCTGCGCATCCCCGCCCTGGCCCTGTTCCCGGTCACCGCGCCGCAGGCCAAGTCGGCCACCGCCGAGGCGGCCTGGGATCCGGAGGGCCTGTGCCAGCGCGCGATCCGCGCGCTCAAGCAGCGCTTCCCGGAGCTCGGCGTCATCACCGATGTCGCCCTGGATCCCTATACCAGCCACGGCCAGGACGGCCTGGTCGACGACAGCGGCTACGTGCTCAACGACGAGACCGTCGAGGTGCTGGTGAAGCAGGCGCTCTCGCACGCCCAAGCCGGCGCCGACGTGGTCGCCCCCAGCGACATGATGGACGGGCGCATCGCCGCCATCCGCAGCGCGCTGGAGCAGGAAGGCCACATCCACACCCGGATCCTGGCCTACAGCGCCAAGTACGCCAGCGTCTTCTACGGCCCGTTCCGCGATGCGGTCGGCTCCTCCGCGGCGCTGGGCGCGGCCGACAAGCGCACCTACCAGATGGACCCGGGCAACAGTGACGAGGCGCTGCACGAGGTCGCCCGCGACCTGGAGGAAGGCGCCGACATGGTCATGGTCAAGCCGGGCATGCCGTACCTGGACATCGTGCGCCGCGTGAAGGACGAGTTCGGCGTGCCGACCTTCGCCTACCAGGTCAGCGGCGAGTACGCGATGCTGCGGGGCGCGTTCGCCAATGGCTGGCTGGACGAACGCAAGTGCACGCTGGAGGCGCTGCTGGGCTTCAAGCGCGCCGGCGCCGACGGGGTGCTGAGCTACTTCGCGCTGGACGCCGCGCGCTGGCTGCGCGAGGGCTGAGCGGGCGTCCGGCAGGGACCGGGAGCGCGGGGACGACGCTTGCACGCGCACGGGCCTAGACTGCGGCGGAACCGGTTTCGAGCCGGCCCCCGTCCCCGCATGGAGTCGCCATGTCCGCAGCCCGTTACGCCGTCATCGGCCACCCGGTGGCCCATTCGCTGTCCCCGCGGATCCACCAGGCCTTCGCACGCCAGGCCGGCATCGAGCTGGAATACGGCAGCATCGACTGTCCGCCGGAGCAGCTGGCCGACCAGGTCGCCAAGTTCGCCGGCACCGGTGGTCGCGGCCTCAACGTCACCCTGCCGCACAAGCGCGCGGCGTACGGCCTGTGCAGCGAACTCGGCCCGACCGCGAAGCGCTGCGGCGTGGTCAACACCCTGGCGCGCATCGACGGCGGCTGGCGCGGGCACAACACCGACGGCAGCGGCCTGGTGCGCGACCTCACCGAGCGTCGCCGCCAGGACCTGCGCGGGCGCAAGGTGCTGTTGATCGGCGCCGGCGGGGCTGCCCACGGGGTCGCCCCGGCCCTGCTGGACGCCGGCATCTCCGCGCTGTTCATCGTCAACCGCACCGACGCCCGCACCGACGCCCTGGCCGACCTGCTGGCCGACCCGGCGCGGGTGCACCCGCGCTACTACGCGGACATGGACGACCTCGGCCCGTTCGACCTGATCATCAACGCCACCTCGATCGGCCACGGCGACGGAGGCGGCGAACCGGTCCCGCTGCCCGGCAGCATGCTCACCCCGCGCACCGACGTGGTCGACCTGTCCTACGGGCGGGCCGCGGTCGGCTTCCTGGCCTGGGCACGCGCGGCCGGCGCCGACCGGCTGTTCGACGGCCTCGGGATGCTGGTCGAGCAGGCCGCCGACAGCTTCAGGATCTGGCACGGCAAGCGCCCGTACACCGACGAGGTGTACGGGGAGCTGCGCAGGGAATTCGGCTCGCCCCTCGCCTCCGCCTAGCCCAGGTACATGTCCTTGAGGCGGACGTAGTGGCCGGCGCTGTAGCGCAGCTGTTCGATCTCGGTGTCGGACAGCTTGCGGGCCATCCGCGCCGGATTTCCCAGCCACAGTTCGCCGCTGCGCACGGTCTTGCCCGGCGCGACCAGCGCGCCGGCGCCGACGAAGGCGTAGTCCTCGACCACCGCACCGTCGAGGATCTTCGCGCCCATGCCGATCAGGCAGTAATCGCCGATCCGGCAGGCATGCACGATCGCGCCGTGGCCGATGGTCACGTCATTGCCGATCTCGGTCGGAAAGCCGCCGGGTTGCGTGTACGGGCCCTCGTGGCTGACATGGATGACGGTGCCGTCCTGGACGTTGGTCCGGGCGCCGATGCGGATGAAGTTGACGTCGCCGCGGACCACGCAGCCGGGCCAGACGGAGGCGTCGTCGCCGAGTTCGACGCGGCCGATGACAGTGGCGGCCGGGTCCACGTAGACGCGCTCGCCGAGCACCGGGTGGTGGGTCTGGAAAGGTCGGATGTTCATCCGGGGATTGTAGCGGGGGGCGTCGGTGCGAACCCGGGTGCGCTTTGCTTGCCCGGGCTGCGGAAGCGGGTACGGCGCTACAACACCCGGAATTCGATGCGGCGGTTGCGGGCGCGGCCCTCGTCGGTGTCGTTGCCGGCGACCGGGCGGTCGGGGCCGAAGCCCTGCACGCCGAGGTGGTCGGCATTCACGCCGGCGGCCTCCAGGTAGGTCTTGACCGCGATCGCCCGCTGCAGGCTCAGCGCGACGTTGGCCTGCCGCGAGCCGACGCTGTCGGTGTGGCCGATCACCTGTACCTGCTGGTCGCCGATCTCCATCAGCGCCGCGGCCATCTCGTCGAGGATCGCCCGGCCACCCGCGGTCAGCTCGGCACTGCCGCTGCGGAATTCGATGATCCGGTCGGCCAGGGCCTGGTCGAGTACCGCCTGGCTGTCGCCGCCCCCGGCCTGCAGGCCGTTGCGCACCTGGTAGCCGGGCCCGGCGGCGGTGGCCAGCACGCTGGCGACCTGCTGGCGCCGGGCTTCGTTGCCGACCTGGCCCGTGATGCGCACGCTGCTGCCCTCGATCACCAGCTCGCCGCCGGAAACACCGGTGAGCGCCGGATCCAGCATTCCGGCGACCCGCTCGCCCCAGTTGGCCGGGGCGACCACCGCGCCGACCTCGATCCGATCCACGACCCGGGCGCTGCCGTACAGCTCGTGCAGCCGGGCCAGCACCGCGGCGCGGGTGGCCTCGTCGGGCACGGTGCCGGCGGCGATGACCGGCGCCACGGCAGGGCCCCGGGCCAATGCCGGCGTCGCGGCCAGCAGCAGCGGCAGCAGCAGCACGGCGGCCAGGCGCAGCTGGACGTTGGAGCGTCGGGAAACGTGGCGCATGTCAGATCCCCAGGAAGGTACGGTTGAAGGCCTCGCGCGCGGTACGCAGGCTCAGGTCCCCGCGATCGAGGTGGCTGGCCAGCTTGTTGAGTCCGTAATCGGCGGCGAGCGGCTCGTCGACCCAGTCGGCGTCGTCGATCGCGATGAAGCGCTCGGCGCCCTCGGCGGGATCGAGCGCGGCGTGCAGGGTGCGGCCATCGGCACCGTTGAGGCCGACCAGCAGCCGGGGGCCGCCCTCCCCGTCGAGACCGCCGCCCTCCCGCACCAGCAGCACCAGCTCGAAGTCGGCGCGTGCCAGGAAGCCGGACACCAGGTCGAGCCAGAACGCCGCCACCAGCGGGCGGTACAGGCCGTCGGCGGGCAGCGGCAGCGAAAGGCCCTTGTCGACGCCGCCACCGGCCGCCGCCACCGGCTGCATCAGCAATCCCAGCGCCGGCAGCATCCGCCTCAGGCACAGCCGCGGATGGCCGGAACCCTGCAGCAGCGCCTGCAGCGTGCCCAGGTCCTGCAGCTCGAGGAAGTCGGCGAAGGCGGCATCCCAGGCCTGCGGCTCGGCACTGATCGACAATCGGGTGGCGGCGATCTCGCGCAGCGCCGCCGCGGTATCGTCGGCCCCCAGCGCCTGCTGCCCCAGCCGCGCCATCAGCGACCAGGGCCGTGCCAGCGCCAGCGGGCTGCGGCCGATGAACGACAGCGGCCGCAGTACCTCCAGCCGGGTCGCGATCAGGAAGGGGAAGCGCCGGCCGGAGGCATCGCGGCTGGGCAGGAAGTGCCCGCCGATGACGACCCGACTGCCCGAACCCAGGAAAGCGAAGTGCAATGGCCGCGCCTGGTCGTAGAGCTGGCGCCAGGCCGGATTGCCGGCCATCTGCTCCAGCGCCTGACCGGTCCAGCGGTCGAGCATCTGCATCAGCTGGTGGTTGCCGTCGCCACCGACGAAGTCGCCGCGGCTGGGCAGCTTGCCGAAGCAGCCGACCGGCAGGCGGATGTCCTGGAGTTCGGCGACGCCCATCACGGCACTCCGGCCGGGCTGGCGACCACGCCGCCGCCGGAACTGCCGGCGGGCTCCGGTCCCAGCGTGCCAGCGACCTGCGGGGGCAGGCGCAGGCCCAGCGAATCACTGGCGGTGGCATTGGGCTGCACCGCGCTGACGATGCGCAGCTCGACGGCCACTTCGGCACCGTCGCGCTTCCAGGCCAGCCGGTAGTGCTGATCGCCGATCCGGCTTGCCTCCGCGGCGGCGAACATGGCCTCGGTGGCACCGGCGCCGGGTGCGTTGAACACCTGCACCTCGCGCCCGTCGCCGGTGACCGCGGTGATCTCCACCCCGGGCACCCCCTCGCCGGGCAGCTGGAAGGTGTGCCATTGCGGCGGGGTGTTGCGGTAGCGCATGCGCTGGCCGTCGACCACCAGCGAGTACTCGCGCCCCGTGGCCGCCATCGGCAGCACCTGGAACACCATCTGCGGGCTGTCGGCCGCGCTCCCGCCCACCCACTGCCCGTAGCCGCCGACCAGTTCCGGACTCAGGCTGATGCCGATGTCGGCCCAGCGCCGCGGGGTCAGGGTATTGCCACGGCGGATCACCAGCGTGCCCAGGGCCTCCTCGCCAAAGCGCGCGATCGCCCCGGAAGGCCCGAAGATCCGGTCGATGTCGCCGCGCGCGGCCTCGACGTCGGCGCCGGCGGCGTAGGGATAGCGCCGGCCGATCCCGTCCTCGAACGGCTGGTGCACCTGCGCCGCCCAGGTGCGGTTGAGCTCGGCCTCGGTCGGCGCGACCAGCGCGGCGAAGCCCTGCACCAGCGGGCGCAGCAACAACGGCCGCAGCACCTCGCGCTGGCCCGCTTCCAGGCCGTTGAGCATCTGCTCGTCGACCAGCCGCAGGGCGACCGAAAGTTCCGAACCCTCGGCATCGAGCGTCTGCTGCATCAGCTTGCGCGCGCCCGGACCGGGGTCGCCCTGGGTGTGGAGGGCGTTGAAACGGCTGCGTACCGCGCCCAGCGCCTCGAAGTAGCGGTCCAGCAGTGGCGGGCCGCCTTCATGCCCGGCGAGCAGCCGGGCCAGCCCGGCGAACTGGCGACCGACCGGCCCCGCCCCGGCCGGCTCCTGCGCCCCGGATGCGCCGGTGCCGGAGTCGACCTGCACCGCGACCGGAGTGGGGTTGCGCCGCATCACCACCCGGTTGAACCAGGCGACGATGCCGCCGCGTGCGGCTCCGGCCAGTGCGTTGGCAGCGGCCGGGTTGTCCCACACGGTTTCCCGGTTCACCGCCTGCAGCAGTGCGCGCAGCGGCGAGGCGGATGGATCGCCGAGGCTGTTCATGCGCTCCACCGCGTCCTCGAAGTCGCCGAAGCGGGCCACGCTCACGCCCTGCAGGAAGCGCTGCCACTCCCCGGCGTACTCGGTCTTGTACAGCCCGGTCAGCTCGCGGGTGATGTGTTCCGGGCTGCCGGCGAGGGTGAGGTCGTTCTGCACGGTCGACTCGAGTACCCAGTCGGTGCTGCTGAGCTCGGTACCGGCGGCCTCGGCGATCGCATCGGCGACGTACTCTTCCCAGGCCTTGCGGGTGAACGCGCCGGAGACCTGGTGGCTGCCGGTGAGCAGCCCCCCGGAATGGTCTTCGCCCAGCAAGCCGGCAACGGTGGCGGGACTGAAGCGGGTTGCCGCGCGGGCCTTGATCTGGGCATACACCCGGTCGCGCGCGGACGCGCCGCGCATGACCTGCCGCAGTGCCTGCCGGCTGTCGTCGACCAGGCCGTAGCGCGCATCCACCAGGGGCCAGCCGGGCCGGTCGGCCTGGCGCACGTGGTAGCTCATCAGCCGGCCCGCCGCACGCAGCATGTCCTCGCGCGGCATGTCGCCGCGGTTGGCCTCCAGCCAGCCACGCCAGAAGCGGGTCAGCTGGTCGCCCAGGTGCACGCCCTCCACCCGGGCCGGATCGGCCAGCATGAGGTAGGTCTTGAGCGCGTTGTAGGCGTCCTGCGAGTCGGTCGGCGAGGCCTCCTCGTACAGCCGGGCCGGGCTCCCACCGGCGCCAGCGCTGGCATCGGCTCCGTCCTCGTCCGTACCGGGGCCGTGGCCACCGGATCCGGCAGCCGCGGCGCCGACCGGCGGACGCAGCGCCGCGCGGTTGGCGACCACCTGCGACAGGTAGTCCTCCAGCCGGGTGGCCACCGGCACGAGCATCACCTGGCGCATGCCGTCGAAGTACTCCTGGCGCAGCTTCGCCTCCATCGCCCCGCCCTGGTACAGGCCGAAACCCAGCCCCAGCGGACGGTCCTGGCGGTAGCGCTCGAGTTGCTCGAGCCGGTCCTGCAGCACCAGCAGCGCCTCGATGCGCGAGCCCAGGCCGAACGAGCCCTCCTGCACCGCGACCGCCTTGTCCAGGTCGGCGGCGACGTCGGCGACCAGCTGGCGGTTGCCGGTGTAGGACCAGGTCCATGCCGCCAGCGCTCCGCCCAGCAGCAGCACCGCCCCGAAGAACGCCGCGTGCCGCAACCGGGTCCGGGTCCGGCTGGCGTACTGCCTGACCAGCCCGCGATCGGCGAAGATCACCCGGCGGAACAGGCCCTGCAGGAAATAGCTGGCATCCGCCGGCGGCACCGGCGCGGCATCGCCGGTGCCGGCATCCAGCTGGAACTGGCGGCCGACGCGCTCGGATGCCGGCTGCACCGCCACGCCTTCCTGCAGCGCGCTGGTGAAGTAGAAGCCGCGGAACACCGGTTTGAACTGGTAGGGGTTTTCCTCGAACAGGGTTGCGATGAAGGTCCGCAGCGCCGGCTTGATGCCGGTGAACTCCATCGGCATGGTCAGCAGCCCCGGCGCCAGCTCGCGTCCGCGGGCCATTGCCATCTGGGCCAGCCCGGTCTCGCGCAACCCGTCGGCGAGCTCGTCGAAGTGGCGGTCGAAGGTGGCCAGTGCATCGTCCTGCGCCCCGACCCCGTAGGGCAGCGTGGCGCCCCAGGCGTTCTCGCGCTCGGACGGGTCCAGGCCCTGGAAGAAATCGGAGAAACCGTTGATCAGGTCGGCCTTGGTGAACACCACGTAGACCGGGGCGTGGACCTCCAGCCGCTCGGTCAGCTCCTGCACGCGCTGGCGCAGGTTCTTGGCCAGGTCGATGGCGAACTCGGGCTTGCTGCCCGACAGCTCGGCGATCGAGGCGGCGATGAGGATCCCGTTGATCGGCGCGCGCGGCCGATGCTTCTTCAGCAGGTCGAGGAAGGTCAGCCACTCCAGCCGGTCCTCGGCACTGACCGAGTAGCGCCCGGCGGTGTCGAGCACGATGCCCTCGGTAGTGAAGTACCAGTCGCAGTTGCGGGTGCCACCCAAGCCGTGGATCACCGCGCTGCGGTTGTCCTCGAACGGGAAGCGCAGCCCGGAATTGAGGATCGCGGTGCTCTTGCCGGCGGCCGGGTTGCCGATGATCACGTACCACGGCAGCTCGTACAGGGCGGCGGTGCCGCGGGCCTGGCCGATGCGCGAGGTCTTGATCGCCTTGACCGCCTCGGCCATGCGCCCACGCAATGCCTCGGCCTGCGCCTTCGCCGCCGGTTCGGCGCTGGCGACCGCCTGGTCGGCCTGGCCGGCCACCATCGCGTCCAGCCCGGCACCGGCCCTGCGTGCCCGGTAACGCCGCACCGCCATCAGCAGCAGCCAGGCCAGCACCGCCACGACCACGGCCGCCAGCAGCCAGCCACCGGCCGCGAGCAGGCCGTCCTTGCCGAAGTACGCCACCGCGCCCGCGGCCAGCAATGCGAGCGCACCGAGCACGCGGTAGTCGCTCAACCAGTAGCGCAGGTTCATCCAGAAACTTCTCATCGCGGTACGTCCATGTTCATGCGGTCACCGCTTCGGCGATGGAGGGGTCTGCAACGGCTGCGGAGTGGCCGGCCGCTTCCGGTGCCGCGGAGAGCGCCAGGGCAGTGCGCCGGGTGTCACCGGCCAGCGCCAGCACCAGCATTGGCGCTCCGGCCTGGCGCACCTGCGCGGCGGCGGCTGCCAGGAGCACCAGCGGTGCGGCAATGCCGGTATCGCCGCAGGCGATGCCAAGGTGGCGGGCCACCTCGACCGGGTCGGACTCCGGCAGTGCGCCGGTGATGGCCCCGGCGGCTTCCACCGCCCGGCTGGGGCGATGGTCGGCATCGGTGAACACCAAGATGTCGGGTCCGGCCTGCAGCGTGGCGGCTTCCAGCGCGGTCCGGAGCAGGCGCGCGGAGTCCGCGGCGGCGGCGCGCCCGCGGCTGGCGGGCGCATGGCAACACGCGTGCAGCCTCAGCGGGCGGTCCGGGTCCGCACTGTCACCGGCCGGCGTGAGCAGCAGCCCGGCCGCGGCTTCGCCGGGGATCCGCCCTTCCGGATGGCCGCTCACCAGCAGGGCGCCCTGGGCTTCCAGCTGCGCGATTACGCGCGGGTCCAGCATCGAATCGGTGGCCAGCAGCAGGTGGCGGGCACCCGGCTCCGGGTCGGCCGCCGCAAGGCGGTCGAGCAGGTGCCAGCACTGCCCGGCCTCGGCGACGGAGTGCAGCTGGACCGCGACCCGATCCCCGCCCAGGCCGGCCGTGCCTGCCAGCGCCACCACCCGCGCCACGGCCGCTTCATGCAGGGTGGGCGCCCAGCTGGCCGGCAACAGCAGGTGTACCTGCAGCGGTGGCGCCCAGGGAGTCTCCGCCTGCGATTGCGCCGAGCGCGAATGGTGCATCGCATGCGGATGCAGGCCGTCCGCGGTGCCCGCCGCCGTGCGTGGCGGCGCTTCCGCGGCATCCAGCGCACGCGCGGCCAGCAGCAGCGCCTCCGCCACCGGATCGAGCAGCGCAAGCGCGCGCAACGCATGCAGTGGCGCCGCATTGCGGAGCCCGCCGGGCCCCGCCGCCAGCACGTGGGCAACGGAGCCGGGATCGGCTTCTTCGATTCCCGCCGCGAACACCGGCAACCCCATCGAATCACGCAGGTCCGGGTGCAGCGGCGGACGCGTGGGGCGTGCCAGGGCATCGGCGAGGGCGGCCGGATCGGTGCCGAGGCGGGTCCAGGTCGCGGTCGAATGGATCAGCAGCGGGCGCCTCGGCCCGGAAGCGGCAGCCGCCACGGGCGGGGCTTCGTTCTTCCCGGCAGCGCCGGCCGTCCGGCGGCGGCGCAGCAGTGCCCGCCCTCCGAGCACCACCCCCAGCAGCAACAACGGCAGGACCAGCAACCAGGCCACCAGGCGCCCCGCCGTGACCTCGGCCCCGGCCGCACGCCAGTACGCCACCGCGCCCAGCCAGGTGAGCCCGAACACCAGCGCACCCAGGCCGAGCACGCGCAACAGCGGCGCCGCTTTCACGACGGCCTCCGGTGGGCACCAGCGGTGGATGCGGACATCGGCCTTGCTCCCTGGCAGCCCCGTCGGGAAACGGGGATCCGGCGACTTCCGTGCGCCGTCGCGGGAAGATAGCAGGACTGGCGGACGCGTTCACCCGCCAACACCGCTCAATAACCGGCGGCGCGGCGGGCCTCACGGCAGGCATCGCGCGCCTCCACGTGCACGTAATCCTTCAGGCTGCGCCAGTTGCCGCCCCATTCGAGCCCGGCGTCGGTGGCCAGCCGGCCGTACAGCAGATAGCCACGGCGGGTCCACGGGTCGCCCATGTCCCACTGCAGGCGCCCGTCGCGATACAGCGCGCTGTCGACCGCCAGGCCGTACTGGTGGCAGCTGCGGCCGGCGCCGGCCAGGGTGGTGCCGCTTCCGCGGCGCGCCAGCTCGGCCTGGCGCCCGGGGCTGCGGTAGCCCTCGACCAGCACCATGCGGTAGCCCTGCCGGGCCATCGCCTGGTGGATCGCCAGCAGCTGTTGGCGCAACCCGGCGTCGACCCGGTCCCAGCGCCGGTCGGCACTGGCGATTGCCCGTGGCACCGCCGCGCCCGCGGCGCTGCGCTGCAGTTCCGCCTCGGCGGCGGTGAACACCGCGGGCGGCAGGTCCGGGGGCGGGGCCAGCCGCTCACCACGCAGCAGGTCCAGGACATGGCGGTCGGCGGCCGTGACCACCGCCGGGTCGAGTCCTTCGAGCACCACCTCGCGACGCACGGTCATGACCAGCAGCGGAGGCAACGCCAGCAACACCAGGGCCAGCACGGCCAGCCGGCGGTGGCGGTGCAGGAATCCCGCCAGCCCGCGAACGCGCTGCCGCAGCATCCGGGTGATGCCATCCGCCCGGCGGCCAGCGCCGGCCTGCATCCGTCCGCCGACCCAGGCCAGCCGTCCCAGCGCGCGCCCGACCCCGGCCGCCACCCCGTCGCGGGCCGCCGGGAACAGCGCCAGCCAGGCCGCCGCCACGCTGAGCAGGAAGAACACCGCCATCCAAAGCACCATCCCTGGGCCCTCCGTGGTCCGGAGGCGGATTGTCCCTGCCGGGAGCGGCGATGACCAGCGGCCCCGGCCAGGGCGCAATTGACGGCCCGGACGCCGGCAGCCCAGAATGCCGGCGCCCGTGTCCCCGGCGATGCGGCGTGCCGGGCGGACCGGCAAGGAAAGGAGACCAGGTGGAACGGCACGATGCCATGACCCGCCGCCCGAGCCTGCTGGCCGGCGGCCCGGAGCCCGCGAACCACGCCGTCGCGTGCGAACGCATTCTTCCGTCGATCGATGCCGCCCCCGCCGGGGCGCCGGCGCGTCCGCCTGCCCGCGCGCGGACCTGGTTGCTGGCGCTGGCCGCACTCGCCCTGGTCGCGGCCGCGATGGCGTGGCTGCAGCGGCCGGCACCGGAGCCGGCAGTGATGGCGCCGACCGCCGCCACTCCTCCCGGCGACGGGCATGCCCGGGCGAGCGGCGCGGCCACCATCATCGAAGACATGGCGCTGCCCACGGAAGTCGCATTGGGGCCTTCGGCCATCCCGCGCGCGGCCCCGTCGCCCGCACCGGGCGGGACCGCCGCGGCGACGGAGGTGGAGGCTGCCGGATCCGCCCCCGACTCGCCGTTTGCATCGCTGGCGAACGCCGGGAACACAGCGGGCGCACGCAACCCGTTTGCCGAAAGCCGTGCGCCTGCCGACCGGCACGCAACGCCGCGCCCACGCGCGGCGACACCGGCCACGAGCGGCGATTCCCCCGCCCTGCTCGCGACCCTGCTCGGGCACATCAACACCCGCCCGGAGGCCGGGCCGCACCCGCAATCAGGGATGGACCGGATGGTCGGGCAACTGGCGCGCGAGGGTGCGATTGCCGCGCCGCAGGCACAGGCCCCGGGCGCGGAATTCAGGTCCTGGCAGATCCAGCTGAACCTGCGCGAGTGTCCCCCGGCCAACACCGCCAGGGGCGTGGCCTGCCGGAAGGCGATCTGCGAGGTCTACGCAGGGCGGGACCCGGCCTGTCCGGCGGGGTGATGGCGAGGACAAGGAACGAGTGAAGAGGAGTGAGAAACGAGTAAAAGCGGCGGCGTGATGGCGGAGCAACACCCCCGCTGACCGGCTCCCCCGAAAGCTCCGAAGAAACCGGCCAACCAGCCTTCTCCGAAAAACCGAACGTCCATGGATCCCCGCGTGCGCGGGGAGGACGGGGTCTACCAGACCACCTCGGCCATCGAGCAGTTCAGGCCCGAGCCGATGCCCAGCAGCCCGATCCGGTGGCCCTTCTGCAGGCGGCCCATCTCGCGCAGCTTGCTGAGCACGATCGGCACCGAGGCCGGGCCGATGTTGCCGTGCTCGCCGAAGATGGTCAGCACCTTGCGCGGGTCGATGCCCATGGCCTTGGTGAAGGCGGCGGTGTGCACCTTGCTGACCTGGTGGATGACGTACTCGTCCAGCCCGTCGGCGGCCCAGCCCAGCTTGGTCGTGGCGACCTGGAAGGTCTTCTGCGCCAGCTTGACGCCTTCCAGCAGCAGCATGCGGGTGTCGGTGACCATGCCGTCGATGTTGCCGCGGCACAGCTTGTTCCACTGGGTGGCCGCGCGGGTCACCCCGCCGCGGTAGCGCGGCGCGCCCGGAACCAGCTCCGCGCGCGCCATCACCATGGCCGCCGCACCCGAGCCGAGCGTCAGGGTGGCCAGTTCGTTCCTGAAGTCCTCGGCGGTCGAGTCGGCGCGCATCATGCGCTCCAGGGTCTTCTCGTAGGCCAGGTCGGCGGTCTCGCCGTCGACCACCAGGGCGTAGTCGATCTCGCCGCGCTCGATCATCCGGCTGGCGATGTCCATGCCGTTGATGAAGGCCAGGCAGGCGTTGGCGACGTCGAAGTTCTGGCAGTCCTCCGACAGTCCCAGGTTGCCGGACACGATCGAGGCGGTGGACGGCTCGAGGTAGTCGCGGCTGACCGAGGTGTTGACCAGCAGGCCGACCTTGTCCGGATCGATGCCGGCATCGGCCAGCGCCTTCACCGCCGCCAGGGTGGCCGCATCGGACGCGTTCATGTCGCCGTCCCACAGCCGCCGCTCATGCACCCCGGCGACATCGCCGAACACGTCGGCCCGGATGCCCAGCCTGTCGAGGGTGGGCTTCAGGCGTGCATTGATCTCGACCGAGCTCAGCCGACGCGGAGCGTCGATGTGGGCCAGGCCGGCGATGGCAACGTGTTGGAAGAGCATGGGCGGGCTACCGTACCGCAGGGATCACGCCAGATTAACGCTTCGCCGGATGCCGTGCATTAACGGTGGGCGACGGAAACCGCTCAGCCGCCGATCGGATAGGTGGTCGCATCGCCGCGGGTGTCCCGGGACGGCGCGGGGACCGGGGGATTGGCACCACAGTGGTAGGCGACGAAACGCTGCTCGCCGTTCACCGGCTCGACCAGCGGCTGGATGGTATCGGCCTGAAGCGCGGGGGCCTCGTTGCGCGCCAGGGTTTCCAGCTCCTCGCGCACGCGCAGCGGATTGCGGCCGTAGAAAGCCACCGAATCCTTGACCGAGACGGCGATGTCGCCGCGCTTGTCGCAGGCCGGCGGACTGCCGGCGGGCATTACCCGCACCGCACTGGCGCCGGGGGCCATGTGCACCCAGGTGCAACCGGCGGACAGGCTGGCGACGGCGAGGGCGGCGAGGACCGGGGAGGACAGGCGCATGGTGGAACTCCTGGCAGGTGCGGGTGGGGCGATTCTGGCCGGCGCCGCGGAGCGCAGGCTGAACCGTGGCATTGCCACGGCCGCCTGCGCCCGCGGCTGCGGTCACTCGGCGGCCGGGGCCACCGGGCGGCCATCGGCATCGAGCACCTGGACCGGGCCCAGCTGCAGTCCGCGCACCGGCACTTCGATCTCGCCCAGGTCACCGACCACCACCCACGTCAGCGCGGCCGGGTCCAGGGTCCGCTGGACCACGTCGGCGAGCTGCGGCGCGCTCAACCCGGCGATCTCGTCGCGGCGCTGGAACACGTAGTCGTCGGGGCGGTCGTAGCGCACGATGCCGGCGATCGTCCCGGCCACCGAGCTGGCGGTCTCGTAGGCACCCGGCAGGCTGCGGATCTCGGTCGCCTTGACCTTGGCGACCTCCTCGGCGGTCGGCGGCACCTCGCCGGTGGCGAACTCGCTGATCTCGCGGTTGAGTTCGGCCAGCGACTCGGCGGTCTTGTCGATCTGCACCGGCGAGAAGGCGATCCACGGCCGCTGGCCCACCGCATTGCTGGCGAAGCTGTAGGCGCCATAGGCCCAGTGCTTGTCCTCGCGCAGGTTCATGTTGAGCCGCGAGCTGAACTGGCCGCCGATCACGGTGTTGGCCAGATCGAGCTCGGTGGCGTCCGGGGACCGGGTCGACGGCACCAGCTGGCCGGCGAAGATGTTCGCCTGCACCGCGCCGGGCTGGTCGATCAGGAACACCCGCGGGCTGTCGGGCAGGGCCACCCGTGCAACCTCGACCGGGGCCGGTGCCTGGCCGGTGCCCTTCCAGTCGCCGAGGTGGCGCTCGAGCATCGGCAGCAACTCACCGAGCGTGGTATCGCCGACCACCACCAGCGTCGCGCCTTCCGGCCGCACCCAGTCGCGGTGGTAGTCGAGCAGGTCGTCGCGGCCCAGCGCAGCGATCGAGTCCTCGGTGCCGGAGCCGCTGAACGGCATGGCGTAGGCATGGCCTTCGCCGTACAGCAGCGGCGGCAGCACGCGCAGCGCGGCCGAGTTCGGTCGTGCCTTCTCCTGCTGGATGCCGGCGATCCAGCTGGCCTTGACCCGGTCGATCTCGGCCGGGTCGAAGCGGGGCTCGCGCAACATGGTGGCGAACAGTCCCAGCGACGGGTCGAGCTGGTCCTTCAGCGCCGAGAGGCTGGCACTGCCCCCATCGAGCGAGGCGCCGGCGCCCAGGTTGGCGCCCAGGGACTCGGCGCGCGCGGCAAAGCCCAGCGCGTCGTATTCACCCGCACCCTCGTCGAGCATGCCCATGGCGAAACTGGACGTGCCCAGGCCACGCTCGCCCGCGACGTCGGCCTTGTAGCCGCCGTCCAGCAGCAGGTTGAACTGCACCACCGGGACCGTGTGGCGCTCGGCCAGGATCACCTTCAGCCCGTTGGACAGGGTCGCGCGCTGCAGTTCGGGGAACACCAGCTCCGGGAACTCCTCCGGCAACGGCACGCCGGTGGCGCGGTCGACCACGCTGTCGCTGGTCGAATAGGCCGGGTCGATCACGGGGATCGCCAGCGGCTCCGGATCCACCGCCGGGTCTTCCGGCAACGGCGTCCGCTCGCCCGGCGCCACCACGATGGTGTGCGAGCCTTCGTCCAGCCACTTGCCGGCGAGCGCCTGGACCTGGGCCGGGGTCGCGCTGGCGATGCTGTCCATCGAGCCGCGGAAGCAGCCCGGGTCGCCGGTGTAGACCTCGCAGCTGGCCAGCACGTCGGCCTTGCCGCCAAAGCCGCCGATGCGCTCCACGCCGCGGATGAAGCCGGCACGGAACACCGTCTTCGATTGCTCCAGCTCGGCCTCGGTCGGGCCCTCGGCGATCATCCGCGCGACCTCCTCGTCGATCGCCTGCTCGACCACCGCGGGATCGACCCCGGCCTTGACGTTGGCCAGCACGATGAAGTTGGAGCCCAGCTGCGATTCGCTCATGAACGCGCTGATGCTGTCGACCAGCTGCTCCTCATGGACCAGCCGGCGCTGCAGCCGCGAGGTGCTGCTGCTGCCCAGGACGTTGGCCAGCAGGTGCAGGCGGTCGGCCTCGACGGTACCGGTCTGGGCGACGTTCCAGGCGCGGTAGACGCGTGGCTGCGGGACCCGGTCCTCCATCACCTCGCGGGTGTCGGCGGGACGCCTGGCGACATCCACCGCGGGCTGCGCCATGTCCGGTCCGGCCGGGATGTCGCCGAAGTACTTCGCGACCTTCTCCTTCGCGGTCGCCAGGTCGATGTCGCCGGCCAGCACCAGCACCGCGTTGTTCGGGCCGTACCAGGCGCGGAACCACTGGTGCACGTCCTCCAGCGAGGCGGCGTTGAGGTCGGCCATCGAGCCGATCACGCTGTGGTGGTACGGGTGGCCGGCCGGGTACAGCGCGGCCATCAGCTTGGTCCACACCTGGCCATAGGGCTGGTTCTCGCCCTGGCGCTTTTCGTTCTGCACCACCCCGCGCTGCTCGTCCAGGGTGGCCTGGTCGACCGCCCCGAGCATGTGGCCCATGCGGTCAGACTCCATCCACAGCGCGGTGTCCAGCGCGGTGGTCGGCACGTTCTGGAAGTAATTGGTGCGGTCGGTGTTGGTGGTGCCGTTCTGGTCGGTGGCGCCGACCATCTCGAAGGGCTCGAAGTACTCGCCGCGGTGGTTCTCCGAGCCGTTGAACATCAGGTGCTCGAACAGGTGGGCGAAGCCGGTGCGGCCCTTCGGCTCGTCCTTGCTGCCGACGTGATACCAGATGTTGACCGCGACGATCGGCGCCTTGCGGTCGGTGTGCACGACCACCTTCAGACCGTTGGGAAGGGTGAATTCCTCGTAGGGAATGTCGACGCCGGCCGGCGCCGGCGCCGCCTGCGCCACGGCCGGCACGGGTGCGAGGGCGACGGTGCCCAGGGCGGTGGACAGGGCCAGGGCAAGCACGCCCTTTCGCAGCAACACGGTCATCGGACACTCCTTGTTTCGGCGGTTCGCCCGGTCGGGCACCAGGGGCCGATCGTAGCCGCGCGCAAGGCGGATGGCATGGGTCACAAGTCGTGGCCGTAAACTCCACCGATGCTCGATGTGATCCTGTTCCGGCCCGAAATCCCGCCCAACACCGGCAACGTGATCCGGCTGTGCGCCAATACCGGCGCCCGGCTGCACCTGGTGCGCCCACTGGGCTTCACGCTGGAGGACCGGCAGCTGCGCCGGGCCGGGCTGGACTACCACGAGTACGCCGCGGTGCAGGTGCACGACGACCTCGACGCCGCCCTGGCCGCCATTGCAGGCCGGACCGGCGGCACAGGCACGCCGCCACGGCTGTTCGCGCTGAGCACGCGCGGCACGACGCGTTTCGATACGCCCGCCTACCGCGCCGGCGACGCCTTCCTGTTCGGCTGCGAAACCGCGGGGCTGCCCGGCGAGGTGCTCGAGGCGGTGCCGCCCGGCCAGCGCCTGTGCCTGCCGATGCGCCCCGGCAACCGCAGCCTCAACCTGTCAAACGCGGTAGCGGTGACGGTGTTCGAGGCCTGGCGGCAGCTCGGCTTCGCGGGTGCGGCGGACGCGTGATCACGGGGATGCGCCTGCCGCTGGAGGCGTGGGGGCGCCGCCGGCTTTCCGGGGTCCAGGCATGGGCCGACCGCGGCCCCTGGCGCCACGCCGCGTTCGAGTTCCTCTGGTTCGGGCTCAAGCAGGGCTGGGCCTGCCTGTTCGGCGGGGCGATGCTGGCGCTGATCCTGGCCACCCACCTGTACTGGCCCGCACAGGCACCGTTGGCACGGTACGACTTCCTGGTGCTGGGCGCAGTAGCGATCCAGGCACTGATGCTGGCGTTCCGTCTCGAGAGCTGGGAGGAGGCACGGGTGATCTTCCTGTTCCATGTCGCCGGCACGGTGATGGAGCTGTTCAAGACCGCCCACGGCTCGTGGCTGTATCCCGAGGACAACCTGCTGCGGATCGGCGGTGTGCCGCTGTTCTCGGGTTTCATGTATGCCGCCGTGGGCAGCTACATCGCCCGGGTGCAGCGGGTGTTCCACATCCGCGTACGCCGCTATCCGCCGCCGTGCACGACCTGGGTGCTGGCGGCGGCGATCTACGTCAACTTCTTCGCCCACCACTGGCTGCCGGACATCCGGATGCTGCTGTTCGCCGCCACCGTGGTGCTGTTCGGGCGCGGATGGTTCTGGTTCACCACCGACCGCCGGCGACGCTCGATGCCCCTGCTGCTGGGCTACTTCCTGGTCGCTCTGTTCATTTGGCTGGCCGAGAACCTGGGCACCTTCGGGAGGGCCTGGGTGTACCCGGGCCAGGAGGCGGGCTGGGAGATGGTCGGGCTGGCCAAGCTGGGCAGTTGGTTCCTGTTGATGATCCTGTCGGTCGTGCTGGTGTCGATCGTCCATCGTCCCGGTGAAGAGCCGGGGACCATCGGCCCTCGCACCGCGGTGCCGGCTCGGTGACAATCGGGCGTTTCCGCCACGACGGCCCCGCCATGCCGCTTCCCGCCTTCCTGCGCCACCCCAGCCTGGTCACCCAGATCGTCATCGGCCTGATCGCCGGCACGCTGCTGGCGCTCGCCTCGCCCCGCGCCGGCGCGGCGGCGGGACTGATGGGCACGCTGTTCGTCTCCGCGCTCAAGGCGGTCGCGCCGATCCTGGTCCTGGTGCTGGTCGCGGCGGCGATCGCCAACCACCGGCGGGGACAGCAGACCGGCATCCGCCCGGTCCTGCTGCTGTACGTGGTCGGCACCTTCACCGCGGCACTGGTGGCGGTGATCGCCAGTTTCCTGTTCCCGACCACGCTGCAGCTGGTGCTGCCGGAAGGCATCGAGCTGACGCCGCCGGAGGGCATCGGCCAGGTCCTGAACACGTTGCTGATGCAGGTGTTCGACAACCCGGTCAACGCCCTGGTCAACGCCAACTACATCGGGCTGCTGGCGTGGGGGCTCGGCCTGGGCCTGGCGCTGCGGCACGCCTCGGACACCACCCGCGCGGCGCTGTCCGACCTGTCCGATGCGATCACCTGGGTGGTGCGGCTGGTGATCCGGCTGGCACCGCTGGGCATCTTCGGCCTGGTCGCCGCGACCCTGGCCGAGACCGGGCTGTCCGCGCTGCTGGACTACGCCCGACTGCTGGCGGTGCTGCTGGGCTGCATGCTGTTCATGGCACTGGTAGGCAACCCGCTGATCGTGTTCCTCAGGACCCGCCGCAATCCCTACCCACTGGTCCTCACCTGCCTGCGCGAGAGCGGCATCACCGCCTTCTTCACCCGCTCCTCGGCCGCCAACATCCCGGTCAACCTGGAACTGTGCCGCCGGATGGAACTGCCGGAGGAAACCTACGCAGTGTCCATCCCCATCGGCGCGACCATCAACATGGCCGGCGCGGCGATCACCATCACCGTGCTGGCGATGGCGGCGGTGCACACACTGGGCATCGCGGTCGACCTGCCCACCGCCCTGCTACTGAGTCTGGTCGCGACGGTAGGGGCCTGCGGAGCATCCGGCGTCCCGGGCGGCTCGCTGCTGCTGATCCCGCTGGCCTGCGGGCTGTTCGGCATCGCCACCGACCTGGCGATGCAGGTGGTGGCGATCGGCTTCATCGTCGGAGTGGTGCAGGATTCGGCGGAAACAGCGCTGAACTCGTCGACGGATGTGCTGTTCACGGCTGCGGCGGCACCGGAGTCGCCGCGGCTTCCGCCGGCGCCGGCTGGAACTCCAGGCTGACCGCGACTTGAAAGGCAGCCGCTACAGGCGGGGCGGCAGCTCCAGATCCCCCCGCCAAGTGGCTCCACGCGACCAAAAAAAAGCGTGGCGCCTTCGCGCCACGCTCCTGTCGTTCCTGCTGGCACGTCATTCCAGCCGACGCGCGGGATTACTCCTCGTAATCCGCCATAGTGCCGTAGTGCAGGTCGCTGGCGTCGACCTCGGTCACGCCTTCGATGCCCTCGGCGATGCGCTTGGCCGCATCCACCTGCGCCTGGCTGTCGAGGTTGCCGGACAGGCCGACCACGCCGTTGTTGGTCTCGACTTCGATCTGGGTGCCGGCGGTGTCGCTGTCGGCAAGCAGGCTGGCCTTGACCTTGGTGGTGATCCAGGTGTCGGTGCCCGGCTGATCGGAGTCGGCGCGGTCGAGCTGTTCGGTGTTGGTCAGCGTGCTGTCCTGGGCAATCGCGTGGTCGGCATGCTGGGCCTGCGCCGGGTCGTTGGCCATGGCGCCGCCGGCGGCGAACATCAGGCCGGTTGCCAGGGCAATGGCGAGGGTGGTCTGCGGGGTACGGGTGTTCTTCATCTGCGAGCTCCACGTGTTGGGGTGATGGCTCCCGAGTCTCCGGATGGAGTGTTCACGACCCGTGAGGCGGAAGTTAGCCGCCGCCTGCCTCCGTTCAGTCTTCCGGATGCTGCTCGCGCATCAGTTCGGCGATAGCCGACACCGGGGCGTTGCCGTAGGACAGGAAACGGTTGTGGAAGTCCTTCAGGCTGAACGCGTCGCCCAACTCGGCCTTGCGCTGTTCGCGCAGGTCGTAGATCTCCGCGTAACCGGTGAAGTAGCTGGCCAGCTGCACCTGCGACAGCCTTACCCGGCGCCACTTGTTGGCCGCCTCGGTCTGCTCCTGGAACGCCTCGCGGCGCAGCAGGTCCATGGCCTGGTCCTCGGTCATCCCGTCCACGTGCACGGCGTAGTCGAGGATCGCGTTGGTCACCACGCGCAGGTTCCACTTGTCGTACATGAGCCACATCTCCGGCTCTTGGTTGCCCCAGCCTTGCTCGAGCATCATCCGCTCGGCGTACACGCCCCAGCCTTCGATCATCGCGCCGTTGCCGAGCAGGCTCTTGACCAGGCTCGGGCTCTTGTTGGCATGCAGCAGCTGGGTGTAGTGGCCAGGGATGGCCTCGTGGATGTTGAGGACCTGCAACACCCAGTGGTTGTACTCGCGCAGGAAGCTCTCGGCCTGCTCGTCGCTGTAGGCATCCAGGGGACTGACGTTGTAGTAGGTGTCGGCGGTCGGGTTGAACGGGCCCGGCGCGCTGATCGAGGCACCCGCGCCACCGCCGCGCATGTATTCGGGAGTCTCGCGCACCACCAGCGGGCGGCTCTCGTCCTGGTCGAGCAGGTCGTGCTCGCGCACGAACTCGCCCAGCTGCGGGATCTGCCGCTTGATCTCGTCGACGAACTCCCCGCGCTCGACGTGCCGCGCCGCGAGGTGGTCGATCATCATGCCCACCCGCTTCAGCCGGTCCTCCGGCATGGCGGTGCCGGAGAAATACTTCGGCCACAGTTCGCGGGTGATGTCGTCCATCTGCGCGTGCAGGCGCTCCTTCTCCCCGACCGCGCGCTGGTAGAGCTCGGCGGCGGTGTAGTGGGACTGGATGTCGTAGGCGAATTTCTGTCCGTACAACGCCTCGCCGATGCGGAACGAGCGCGCGTCACCGCTGGCGGCCAGTCGCTGCTGCTCGCCCTCGAGCCAGCCGATCCAGCCCTCGATCGCGCCGCGCGCGGCATCGATGCGCCGGTTGAACAGGTCCCTGTCGCCGGCATCCAGGCCCGAGGCATCGATGCGCCCGCGCAGCCCGTCGTCGAACACGCTCAGCGCACCGCGGCTCTGCACGATCGCCAGTTCCACGTGCTCGGCCGTGGGGTCGTCGATGTTGGCGCGGGCGGCCTCGTAATACGCCGGGACGTGCTCGAGCCGCGCCATCACCGCGCGCAGGCGCTCGTCCTCGTCGGCGTACGGGGTGTTGAGCAACAGCGCGACGGTGCCGGCGACGTTGTAGTTGGACGGGTCCCAGGCCCAGTCGCGGAACTCCTGCTGGTACCAGACCATCGACTCGAAGTGGTTGACCAGCAGCATGTGGTCGATGCGCTGCGCCGCCGGCAGCTGCTCAGGATCGAAGGCCGCCAGTTCGGCCAGCGCGGCCCTGGCGAAGGCGAGGTCCTCCGTCCGGCGGGCGGCGTCCGGGATCGTAAGCTGCCCGGCGTTGTCGTAACGGCCGGCGTAGATCGACCACTCCGGACTACGCTCCAGCGCGCGCATCAGCAGCGACTCCGCCGCTTCGGCAAAGCGCGTGTCCTCCGCGCCGGCCGTGGCGCCAACACCCGTGCCACCGCCGTCCTGCGCGGGGGTTGCCGGGGCCTGGCAGCCGGCAAGAAGGCCGAAGCTGGCCGCCAGGGCCAATGCAAGGGTGCTGTTGCGCATGGGAAAACTCCGCGTGAGGGGCGGCCAGGCCGCGACCGGCTGATGGTAGCCGCCTCCATGGCCCCCGGCGCCGTGCCGTTGGTCAGTCCCAGCACGGGCAAAAAGAAACCGGGCCGCACAGGCGGCCCGGTTCCGTGGTACTGCGGTTGCTCAGTGGCCCGAGCTGGCGTCGATCTTCTCGTTGCTGTTGAAGATCGCCGGGTCGGCCTTGCCCTCCACGTCGAGGAAGCCGGCCAGCCCCTTCTCGGCACGGCTGAGGGCGTGGTCCACCAGGATGTAACGGCCCGGGTAATCGACCTTGAACTCGACCATCGTCGCGCCACCGGGCGCCACCAGGGTGGTCTGCACGTCGGTCAGCGGCGGGCTGGTCAGCGAGGCCTGGTCATACACTCGGTCGAAGATCTCGCCGATCAGGTGCAGGCTGGAGACCAGGTTCGGGCCACCGACGCCGAAGTACATGCGCACGGTCTCGCCGACGTTGGCCTTCATGACGTGGTCCTTGGTCAGGGAGGTCATCGAGCCGTTGAACATCAGGTGTTCGGGGCTCTCGTCGAGCAGCTTCTCCAGCGAGAACTCCTGCAGGCCCCGCGAGCCGTGCTTCTGCACGGTGTAGAGCTCGCCCTGCATGACGTAGAACTCGCGGTCCACCTCGGACAGGCCGCCTTCCGGCTCGACCAGGATCATCCCGTACATGCCGTTGGTGATGTGGTGGGCGATCATCGGGGTCGCGCAGTGGTACACGTACAGGCCCGGCTGCAGCGCCTTGAAGGTGAAGCTCTTGGTCTCGCCCGGCGCCACCTGGGTCACCGCCGCGCCGCCACCGGGACCGGTGACCGCGTGGAAGTCCACCGAGTGGATGTTGATGCTGCTCTCGTCGTTCTTCAGGTTGATGGTGACGGTGTCGCCGTGGCGCACGCGCAGCATCGGACCGGGGACGGTGTTGTTGAAGGTCCAGTAGCGGTAGGTGCTGCCGTCGGACAACTTGCCTTCCAGCTCCGTGGTCAGCAGGTCGTAGGTGACGTGCTGCGCGGCGCGGTCGCCCACCTTCTCACCGACTTCGGTCGGGTCCTTGGCCACGTCCGCGGCGGTGGAGGCCACTTCCTCCACGTCACCGACGGTGAGCTTGCCGAACATGCCCGCCGCCTTGTGCCCGGGAATCGTGCACAGGTACTCGTAGGTGCCTGCCTTGTTGGCGCGGAACACGATGGTGGTCGCCGAACCCTGGCCGACCAGGTGGTCGGACTGGGCGCCGAAGTCCGGCACCGCGATGTCGTGCATCGCGCCATCGCCGTTGATGATGGTGATCGCGACGACCGCGCCTTCCTCCACCTTCAGTTCGGGATTCACCACGCCCTTGATCGCACCGGCTTCACCGACGAAGACCAGGCGTCCTTCATCGATCGCGGTTTTCAGGGTGAAGGTGACATCCGCGACAGGCGTTACCGCCGAGGAACTCTGGGCGAGGGCCTGGGGGGTGAAGCCGGCGGCCGTTGCCAGGGCAAGCAGCAGAACCAGGTCTTTCATCAGTCTTCTTCCTTCGCGTAATCCGAGTCGGTCGACTCGTTCGGGGTGCACCATAGGCAGCCGCCCGATGTGCGGCCATGACTTGCGTCAAGTTCCGCCGTACGGACAGGTATGGCTCAGCTGCGCAAAGCCGGGGGCCATACCGCAGCACCGCTCCATACGCCTGCGTCTTGATCCGCGTCATGTCGCCACCCGCGCGCGCCTGCCAGACTCTCCCTGCCATGAGGCACCTCCCCCTCCACCGCTGGATGCTCCGCCTGGCACTGGCCGCCATCATGCTGATGGCGCTGGTGCCCTCGCTCGGCCGGCTTGCGGGCAATGGCCCGGCAGCGGGAGTGGCGCATGCGATGCACGCCAACGGCGGCCATGGCGGCCACGCGGGCCATGGCGGGCCGGGCACACCCGCGGCGCCAACGGTGCCGCAGCCGGGCGGCGCGGCCCATTACGACTGCGGCTACTGCCCGCTGCTGGCTTCGACGGTGCCCCCGGCGCCGGCACACCTGACGCTGCCCTCCGGGCGCCACGACACCCGCCTGCCGGTACGCGCGGCCAATCCCCTGCTGGCCTGGCGCCACCCGTGGGGCCTGGGTTCGCGTGGCCCGCCCCACGCCTGAGTACAGCGCCCATCACGCGCGCGCCGCCGTGCCGCGCCCGCCTGTATCCAGGAGTGTTCCATGTCGAATTCCCGCAACGCGGCGAAGGTTTCGTCGCGCCTGTCCCTCGCCATTGCCCAGGCCCTCGTGCTGGCGCTGGCCGCCCCGTCCGCCCTCGCCGAAACCGGTCCCGACGGCGGCCTGCAGATCGATCCGGTCAACCTCGACGCGGTCATCGTCACCGCGCTGGCCCCGGTCTCGCCGCTGCAGTTCGAGGCCAGCCCCAAGATCCCGCGCCAGCCGGTCCCGGCCAGCGACGGCGCCGATTACCTCAAGACCATCCCCGGCTTTTCCGCGGTCCGCAACGGCGGCACCAACGGCGACCCGGTGCTGCGCGGCATGTTCGGCTCGCGGCTGAACCTGATGACCAACGACGGCGCGATGCCCGGCGCCTGCCCCTCGCGCATGGACAACCCGATGTCCTACGTCTCGCCGGAGACCTACGACAACCTGGTGGTGATCAAGGGCCCGCAGACCGTGCTGTGGGGCCCGGGTGCCTCCGCCGGCACGGTGCGCTTCGAGCGCGACCGCGAGTACTTCGAGGAGCCGACGGTGAAGCTCGCCGGCAGCCTGCTGGGCGGCTCCTTCGGGCGCAACGACCAGGTGATCGATGCGACCTACGGCGACCGCCTGGGCTACCTGCGCTTCAGCGGCAACCGTTCCGATTCCGACGACTACAAGGACGGCGACGGCAACCGGGTCGGCTCGGCCTGGGAGAAGTGGAACACCGACCTGGCGGCCGGCTGGACGCCCGACGAAGACACCCTGCTGGAGGTCTCCGCGGGCTTCGGCGACGGCGAGTCGCGCTACGCCACCCGCGGCATGGACGGCAGCCGCTTCAAGCGCGAGAACTTCGGCCTGCGCTTCGAGAAGCACGACCTGGGCGAGTACCTGCACCACTTCGAGGCGACCGCGTACCACAACCTCGCCGACCACGTGATGGACAACTACAGCCTGCGCGAGCCAAACCCGGACAGCTCGATGCCGATGCCGATGGCCTCCAACGTCGAGCGGCGCACCGCCGGCGGGCGCGCGGCGCTGGAGTGGAGCGCGTCGCAGTGGGAGCTGACCGCCGGCATGGACTACCAGGACAGCCGCCACCGCAACCGCAGCGCGATGGGCCGCGGCGCCTTCCGCTCGACGCCATGGACGACCGACGCCCGCTTCGAGAACCTGGGCGTGTTCGCCGAGGGAACCTGGTTCCAGGGTGACTACACGCGGCTGATCGCCGGCGCCCGCGTCGACCGCGCCAGCGCCACCGACGAGCGTCACGTGCTCTCCGGCGGCGGCCACGGCCATGGCGGCGGCCATGCGATGCCCAACCCGACCGCCGGGATGGAGCGCAAGGAGACCCTGACCGCCGGCTTCGTGCGCTACGAGCGCGACGCCGCGGACGCCCCGCTGACCTGGTACGCGGGCCTGGGCCACACCGAGCGCATGCCCGACTACTGGGAGCTGTTCTCGCCCGACATGTTCGATGGAGGCCGGGGCCCGATCGACGCGGCCAACGCCTTCGCCGGCGTCGACACCGAGAAGACCACCCAGCTGGACGTCGGCCTGCAGTACCGCGGCGCCAGCTTCGATGCCTGGGTGTCGGCCTATGCCGGGCGGATCAACGACTACATCCAGTTCCACTACATGCACGGCGGCATGAGCGCGGTCGGCAACGTCGATGCCGACATCCGCGGCGCCGAGCTGGGGATCGAGTACCGGCCCGATGACCAGTGGAAGCTCGGCGGCACCCTGGCCTACGCCCGCGGCGAGATCCGTGACGCCAACCGCCCGATGCCGCAGATGACCCCGCTGGAGGCGCGCCTGACCGCGGCCTGGGAAAACGGCAGCTGGTCGGCCGGCGTACTGCTGCGCGCGGTCGACGGCCAGGACCGGGTCGCCCCGGGTTACGGCAACGTGGTCGGCCAGGACCTGGATGCCAGTCCCGGCTTCGCCACCCTCGCGCTCAATGGCGGCTACCGCTTCAACGAAAAGCTGCAGCTGACCGCGGGCGTCGACAACGTGTTCGACCGCACCTACAGCGAGCACCTCAACCTGGCCGGCAACGCCGACTTCGGCTACCCCGCCGACCCGGTGCGGATCAACGAACCCGGGCGTACCGCCTGGGTGAAGCTCAACTACAACTGGTAGCGGCGGGTCCCCGGGGGCGGCGTGCGCAAGCCGCCGCCCCCGATGTGCCGCAACGAAGTCCGCCGCTAGAACTCCCGCCCATTTACCGCCACCCGCTTCACCTCATCCAGTTCCACATCCTCCAGACACCGGATATTGATCGCCGCCATCGCGGTCCCATCCGGCATCTTCCCCAGCCCGAACGGCTGGCACCCGCACACCTGGCAGAACCGGTGCTGGATCACGTGCTTGTTGAAGGTGTAGGTGGTGAGACGGTCCTCGCCTTCGCTGATCGTCAGCGCGGGCCGCGGCACGAACCACAGCAGGAACCCCTTGCGGCTGCAGTGCGAACAGTTGCACTCGATGCCCTGGTCGATCCCGCCGTCAACGGTGAAGCGGACGGCGCCGCAATGACAGCTTCCCTTGTGCATGGGTGTTCTCCGGTCAGGTGGGTGGGGCGCCAAGGGTGCTCCGATCCGATGGATGGTGCACGCCGTCGCTGAGCGGCACGCTCATGCACCACCGTCCCGCGCCGGCATGCGCAGCGCCACCGCCGCGCCCAGCAGGCCCGGATGGGCATGGGTCACCACCTGCACCTGGACCTGCTCCAGGTAGGCGGCGAAACGGCCCTTGGCCAGGAAGCGCTCACGGAACGCGCTGGAGCGCAGGAACGGCACGAAGCGCGGCACGATGCCGCCGGCGATCATCACCGTGCGCGCACCCTGCACCAGGGCGATGTCACCGGCGACGCTGCCGAGGATGGCGCAGAAGCGCGCCAGCGCGCGGCGCGCGGCGACGTCATGGCCACCCAGCGCCGCGGCGACCACCTCGGCCGGCTCGCGTACGGTCGGGTCCCGGCCGCCGGGCGTGGTCCGCAGCACGGCGTCCAGGGTCGCAAGGCCGGCGCCGGACAGCAGCCGTTCCCAGGACGTGCGTCCGTGGCGGGCGCTGGTCCAGCGCGCGATCTCCTGCTCCTCCTCGCCCAGCGGGGCGAAGCTGACGTGCCCGCCCTCGGTCTCGACCACGTGCCAACCGTTGGCCGGCGAACCGACCAGCATCGCCACGCCCAGTCCGGTTCCCGGGCCGAGCACGCTGACCGGTCCGGTGAGCGCATCACGGGCCGGGCCCCACAGGCGGACGCGGTCGCCCTCGCCCAGTGCCGGCACCGCATGGGCGATGGCACCGAAATCGTTCAGCAGCACCAAGTCGTCCAGCCCCAGCGCGGCCTGCAGCTCGCCGCGGTTGAACGACCAGGCGCGGTTGGTCAGGCGGATCTGGTCCCCCGCGACCGGACAGGCCAGGGCGATCGCGGCACGCCCTGGCTGCACGCCGACTGTCGCCAGGTAATGCCCGGCGGCCTGCTGCAGGCTGGCGAAGTCGGCGTTGCGCAGCGCCAGCGGCTGCAGCAGCTCCGGCGCCTCCGCCGCCGGGTCGGTCAACCCGAAGCGGGCATTGGTGCCACCGATGTCGGCGATCAGGGCCAGGTGGCGCGCCATGGCGACTACGCTCCCGGACGCGCCGCAGCCTGCAGGTGCCCGCGCCCGTGCGCCGCACCCAGGTCCTGCACCGGTCCCAGCGGCACGATGCGGTTGGGATTGATGGTCGGGTGGCTGCGGTAGTAGTGCTGCTTGATGTGGTCGAAGTCGACCGTGCCGGCGATGCCGGGCCACTGGTACAACTCGCGCAGGTGGCCCGACAGATTGGGGTAGTCGGCGATGCGGCGCAGGTTGCACTTGAAGTGGCCGTGGTAGACCGGGTCGAAGCGCACCAGGGTGGTGAACAGCCGCCAGTCGGCCTCGGTGATGCGCTCGCCGAGCAGGTAGCGGCGGGTCGCCAGCCGTTCCTCCAGCCCGTCGAGCGACTCGAACAGCCGCGTGACCTCGCGCTCGTAGACGTCCTGCGCGGTGGCGAAGCCGGCCTTGTACACGCCGTTGTTCACCGTGTCGTAGACGTGGGCGTTGACCTCGTCGATCGCCTCCAGCAGCTCCCGCGGCGCGTAGTCACCCGGCGCCGCGCCCACTCCGTCGAAGGCCGAGTCCAGCATGCGGATGATGTCGGCGGATTCGTTGCTGACGATGGTCCCGCGCTCGCGGTCCCACAGCACCGGCACCGTCACCCGGCCGCTGTAGGACGGGTCGGCGCGCAGGTAGACCTGGTACAGGTAGTCGGAGTCGCCGAGCGGGTCGCCGGTCACCCCGGGACCCGGCTCGAAGGTCCAGCCGTTCTCCGCCATGTACGGGTTGACCACGGCGACGTCGATCATCCCCGCCAGGCCCTTGAGCTGGCGGAAGATGAGCGTGCGGTGGGCCCAGGGGCAGGCCAGCGAGACGTACAGCAGGTAGCGGCCGGCCTCGGCGCGGAATCCTTCGCCGCCGCTGGGGCCGGCGCTGCCGTCGGCGGTTACCCAGTTGCGGAACTGCGACCGGCTGCGGACGAACTTGCCGCCGCTGCTCTTGGTGTCATACCACTGGTCGACCCAGCGGCCATCGATCAACAGGCCCATCGACGCCTCCTCGCATGTGCGGCGGTCCTGCGGCGGCAGGCCCGCGCCGCAGGTCACCATACCAGCGGAGGCCGAGCCTACCGCGGCTGCGCGGCGGGGAGCGGCGCCTCGATCTCCGGCAGGTCCGGCTGTGCCCGGACCGCCTGCCGGCGCAGCGCGCGCATCCGGCGCTGGCGATAGCCCGCGCTGGCGACCATGGCCAGGGTGTAGCCAAGCAGTTCGGTGCACTCCTCGATCGCATTCTTGACCACGCGGGCGCTCTCGAGGTCGACGAACTGGCTCCAGATGTCGCCCATCCCGAACAGCCGCGAGAACACCAGCACGATCGCCAGCCCCGCGGCCATCGTCGAGCCCTGGCGCGACAGCAGGAAGTGGCGCATCGGCACCACCGTGCCGGGAACATCGCGCCAGGCCCACGCCAGCGCCGACACGGCGATCACGGTCACCAGCAGTTGCCACAGTCCGTCGAACACCAGATCGAGGAGTGCGTCCAGCTCACGGACCAGCACGCAGGCGAAGAAGGCGGCGACAAGCACCGCGAAGCGGCGGTCGACGGCGCTGTGCCGCGCCAGCCGGGCAAAGCTGAGGATGCAGCTCAACACGAAGGCCTCGGCCACCAGCTCGACCAGCGACCACTCGCCGATGTTGTTGCCCAGCCACAGGGTGTCGAGGTGGAACAGGAGGACCGGCAAGGCGGTCAGCAACGCCAGGCCGGCGTACCGGCCGGCAATGGCGCCCACGAATCTGAGCTCGTTCTTCATTTCAGGGGTTCATGACGCCGGGATGGCGTCCGGATGTCGATTTTAAATGAGCGTTCATTCATGGAGTGAACGAACGCTAACGGTAGGGCCGTTCAGCTTCGTGCAAGCGGTTTCCGCGGGCGTGGGAATCACGTCGCCGGGAATGCGACCGCGCTACGCCCCTGCGTCGGGATCGAGCAAATGCCCCAGCTTGCTGCGCTTGGTGTCCAGGTAGCCCTGATTGGCCGGATTGCGGCCGACCCGGATCGGCAGCCGCTCGGCGACCGCGACCCCGGCGGCCTGCAAGGCGGCGACCTTGCGCGGGTTGTTGGTCATCAGGCGCACCGCGCCGACGCCGAATCGACCGAGCATCGGCGCCACCAGGTCGTAGTTGCGCAGGTCGGCGGCGAAGCCCAGCGCCTGATTGGCCTCGACGGTGTCGGCACCCTCGTCCTGCAGGTGGTAGGCGCGGATCTTGTTGACCAGGCCGATCCCGCGTCCTTCCTGGCGCAGGTAGAGGATGATCCCGCGGCCCTCGGTGGCGATGCGCTGCATGGCCGACTCCAGCTGGGCGCCGCAGTCGCAGCGCCGGCTGCCGAAGGCGTCGCCGGTCAGGCACTCCGAATGCACCCGGGCCAGCACCGGGGCGCCGTCGTCCAGCCCGCCCAGGCTCAGGGCGACGTGTTCCTGCCCGCTGCGCAGGTCGACGAAACCGTGCAGGCGGAAGTTGCCCCAGCGGGTCGGCAGGTCACAGGAATCGACCAGCCGCACCCACTGCTCCGGATTGCTTCCGGGCAATGGCGCCACCTCGCCACCCAGGTCCTGGTGGGCCAGGGTGGTGGCGGCGACATCGCCGGCCGGAGCGGCGCTGGGGTCGGGCTTGCGGTCGGGCATCGTGGATCCTGCAGTGGGGCTCGCGGCAACGCGCCGCGTATGCCTATTGTGCCGCGCCTAGCCGAACAGCCTGGTGGCGATCCCGGCAATGTGGCGTCCCTGGTAGCGAGCCCCGTCGAGCTCGATCTTCGAGGGTTGGCGCGAACCGTCACTGGCAGCCAGCGTGGTGGCACCGTACGGGCTGCCGCCGGCCACCTCGTCCAGGGTGGCCTGGGGCTGGTAGCTGTAGGGCAGGCCCACGGTGACCATGCCGAAATGCATCAGGTTGGTCAGGATCGAGAACAGCGTGGTTTCCTGGCCGCCGTGCTGGCTGGCCGTGGAGGTGAACGCCCCGCCCACCTTGCCATTGAGCGCACCACTGGCCCACAGGCCACCGCACTGGTCCAGGAAGCTCGCCATCTGCGATGACATCCGGCCAAAGCGCGTGCCGGTGCCGATGATGATCGCGTCGTAGTCCGCAAGCTCCTCCACCCGGGCCAGCGGAGCCTGCTGGCCGAGCTTGAACCCCGCCTGCCGGGCGACGTCTTCAGGAACCAGCTCCGGCACGCGGCGGACATCCACCTCGGCACCGGCCTCGCGCGCACCTTCGGCGATTGCCCCGGCCATCTGCTCGATATGGCCGTAGGCGGAGTAGTACAGGACCAGGACCTTCGCCATGGTGTCTCCTCGGAATCATGTGGGGACCGGCAATGTAAGGGCCGCGCACGGGTTCCCACCGCGCGCGGCGGAAACGGATTGTTGCATTCCGTCCCCGGTTCCACGGGCTCTTCCGGACCCTTGTGGGCAAAACTGAACAGGGCATGTCAGCCGAGCCGTTGCCGGGATGGCGGTTCAGGAGGGATTTGGGACCTCCCCGGATACTCGCCCCTGCTGGCGGAACCCCCCGATCCGTGGCGCCTGCCGCGGCGACCGCCAGTCCGGATTCGAATACAAGAGGGAATACCCCGATGAAGAAGTCCCTGCTCGCCCTGAGCCTGATTGCCGCGCTGCCGTTCGCCGCCTCCGCCGCCGACGGTGTTTCCTACAACTATCTCGAGGCCGGCTACGCCGCCACCGACGTCGACGGCGCCGATGCCGACGGCTGGGCCATCAAGGGCTCCGGCGCGATCGCACCGAACTTCCACCTGTTTGGCGAGTTCTCCAACCAGGAAATCGACCACACCAACATCGACTTCGACCAGTGGCGTGCCGGCGTGGGCTACAACCACGCGATCTCGCCGCGCGCCGACCTGCTGACCCGCGTCGCCTATGAGAAGTTCGATGCCGGCCGCGGCGCGGACTTCGACGGCTGGAGCGTCGAGGCCGGCGTGCATGGCAGCCTGGCCCCCAACTTCGAGGGCTACGCGCTGGCCGGTTACGAGGACGGCGACACCTACAGCGGCGATTTCTACGGCCGCCTCGGCGCGCTGGTGAAGTTCAACCCGACCTGGGGCCTGAGCGGCGACGTGAAGTTCGTCGACGGCGACACCCAGTGGTTCATCGGTCCGCGCATGTCGTTCTGAGCGGACCTGCGTTTACGCGACGCCTCTCTCTCCCCCCCCAGTGGGTCGCGACCAAGGCCCCGGCATCAGCCGGGGCCTTCTTTTTTGTCCGTGCTTTCCTCAGCCCAGCAGCGGGGTGGCGTATTCCGCCTTCTGCTCGCGCGCCATCAGCTGCGCCAGGCCTTCGGCCGGGCTGATCTCGCCATGCAGCACCGCGTGCACCGCCTCGGCGATCGGCAGCTCGACCTGGTGGCGGCGCGCCAGGCGCATCACCTCGTCGGCGGTCTGGATCGATTCGACCACCTGGCCGATCTCCCGCACCGCCTCTTCGATCCCCTGCCCGCGGCCCAATGCCAGACCGAGCCTGCGGTTGCGCGAGAGGTCACCGGTGCAGGTCAGCACCAGGTCGCCCATCCCGGCCAGGCCCATCAGGGTTTCCGGGCGGCCGCCGAGCTCGCGGTTGAGCCGCAGCATCTCGTTCAGGCCACGGGTCACCAGGCCGGCGCGGGCATTCAGCCCCAGGTCCATGCCGTCGGCGACGCCGGTGGCCACCGCCAGCACGTTCTTCATCGCCCCACCCAGCTCGGCGCCGAGCATGTCGTTGCCGGTGTAGGCGCGGAACGACGGGCCGTGGAGCACGTCGGCGACCTGCTGGGCGAACGCCGCCTGCTCGGAATGGACGGTGACCGCGGTCGGCAGGCCCAGCGCGACCTCCTTGGCAAAGGACGGGCCGGTGACCACCGACAGCGGGACGTCCGGGCCCAGCAACCCCGCCGCGACCTCGTGCAGGAAGCGGCCGCTGCCCGGCTCGAAGCCCTTGCTCGCCCAGGCCACGCCGGCGCCTTCCGGCCGGTGCGGCGCGAGCGCGCGCAGGGTGTCGGCGAAGGCATGCGAGGGCGTGACCACCAGCACCAGCCCGGCGCCGCGCAGCGCGGCGGCCAGGTCGGTGGTGGCCCGCAACCCGTCAGGCAACGCGATCCCCGGCAGGTAGCGCGGGTTTCCTTGCCCGGAGTCGATGGCCGCGACAGCCTCCGCGTCCCGGCCCCACAGCACCGTGGGATGTCCGTGCCGGGCAACCAGGGCCGCCAGGGCGGTCCCCCAGGAACCCGCGCCCAGCACCGTTACCGGCACCCTCACGGTGCCCTCGTTCATGCCCATGCCGCTGCGGTCAGGCGTTGCCCTGGGTCTCGGCGTCGCCGAGGCTCTCCTGGGCACCCTGCTCCTGGCGCGCGGCGCGCTGGCGCAGGCCTTCGGCGTACAGCGCCTCGAAGTTGATCGGCTGCAACAGGAACGGGGCGAAGCCGCCGGTCTGGATCAGGCTGCTGATCAGCTGGCGGGCATACGGGTAGAGGATGTTCGGGCAGTGCACGCCGAGCATGGCGTCCAGCTGCTGGGCCTCGAAACCGGAGACGCCGAACACGCCGGCCTGCTTGACCTCGACCAGGTAGGCCGGCTTCTCGTTGACAGTGCAGTTCAGGGTCACGCCCAACACCACCTCGTAGGCGTTGTCGCCCACGCGCTGCACGTTCTGGCTGAGGTTCATCTGCAGCTGCGGCTGGGCCTGCTCGGAGAACACCGCCGGGGCACCCGGGACCTCGAACGAGACGTCCTTGGTGTAGATCTTCTCGACGGTGAACGACGGGCCGGTCTGGCCATCGGGCTGGGCGGCGGCACCGGCGGCGGCGCCGTTGAGGTTCTCTTCGGACATGGGTGACTCCAGCGTGAAGGCGGAAAGGAACCGATTATGGCATGCGCCGCCACCCGCTCCCCACCTCCCGCCGTGGCTCCGCAGCCGTCAGCCGCGGCCCTTGACCAGCGGCATGTCGGCCTGCCGCCACGCCTGGATCCCGCCGTCGAGTACATACACCCGCTCGAACCCGGCCTTCACCAGGCGGCGGGCAGCGTTGCCGGCGCCCATTCCGTTGGCACACACCACGACCACCGGCAGCGAGCGGGCCTTGGCCAGCAGCTTGTTCTCGGGGTCGAACTGGCTGGGCTGCACCGATTTGCTGCCGGCGATGTGGCCCTTCTGGTAGTCGTTGATCGGCGACAGGTCGACGACCAGCGCGTCCTCGCGGTTGACCAAAGCGGACAGCTCGCCCGGACGCAGCGACTTGTAGCCACGGAACAGCCGGGTGACCTCGACCCAGGCGATGGCCACCGTCAGCCCCGCGAGGGCCAGCGACAGCATCAGGTTTCGACTGGCGAAGGCCAGCAGTTCTTCAGGGCTCACGGGCAGGGGACCGGCAATGCGGGGCGGCGATTGTCGCCCACCGCGCAGCCGCGGTGCAAAACCTCAGTTGCCGCCCCACAGGTCCGGCAGGTCGCTGGTCAGCCACCAGGTGCGTGCCTGGTCATCCCATCGCCACTGCTCGCGGTAGCTGACCTCGCGCTCGGCCATGGTGTGGCGGTTGATCACCCCGATGCGCACTTCGCGCACGGCAATGCCGGCGTCGATGTCGGTACTGGCACCGCTGCTGCGGTAGGACGAGACCTGGACCTGTTCGTAGCGGGCCAGTTCCAGTTCGCTCAGCGGCCTTGCCTGGCGCACCTCCGGATCGACCAGGTTCCGGGCGCCGGCGAAATCCCCCCAGCGGATCGCGCCCGACCACGCGTACTGGGCCTTCTCCAGCGCATCCGAGGCGGAACCACCGGTGGCGCAGGCGGTGACGGCGATGACGCTCGCGAGCAGCAGCAGCTTGATCAGGCGCATGGAGATTCCGGGCCCGGAACGGACCGTCAAATGCCAGTCGGCAATGCTAGCCGGTGGCGCCGGCGGCCGCGAGCGGGCGGGCAATGGCGACGTAGCGGCCGGTGAACGTGGTCGCGACCCGGCCATCGGGCAGCGGCACCCTGGCGACCAGCTCGATGCGGGCGCGCCCGCGCTCGCGCAGCCGGGTAGCGAAAGCGCCCCAGTCCGCATCGGCTGCGGCTTCGGCGGTCACCCGCAGCTCGTCATACAGCGGCGCCAGGTAGCGGATGGTGCTGTCGGCGACGTAGATGTCGGCCTCCATCCCGGCCGCGTCCAGTTCCAGCCACACCAGGCCCCAGCCGGCCAGGGTCATCAGCGAGGCCAGGCTGCCGCCGAAGGCGCAGCCCTTGTCGTTGACGTGGGGCGCCAGCGGCGCGCGCAGGCCCAGCCGGTGTTCCGCGAAGCCTTCGATCGACAGCTGCATCACCGCCACCGGCGGCATCGAGTCGTAGTGCTGCTGCAGGTGCTGGAGCGGAGTGGTCATGGTCGGCGCCGGACGGATGCAGGGGTTGAAGGGTCGTGCCAAGCTGGTGCGATGCACAGCCACACCCAACGCTCCGGCCCACCGGAATGGTACGTGATCTCCCTGCGCCCGACCGGCCAGCACGGCCCGGTGCGCAGGGCGGCGGCGCGACATGGGGGAGCGGTGGTCGCGCTCTCGCCATGGTCGGTCCAGCCGCGGGATTCCAGGGCCGCACGCGAGTCACTGCAGGCGGCCCTGGCGGCGCCGTTCGTGGTGTTCACCAGCCCGGCCGCGGCAGGCATGGCGGGCGCGCTGCAGGCGCTGCATCGCCAACCCGGCCAGCAGTGGTTCGCGGTCGGCGCCGGCACCGCGGCAGCCCTGCGGCGTGCGGGAGTGGACACGGTCGACTCCCCCGCGCGCATGGACAGCGAAGGCCTGCTGGCGCTCCCCGGGCTGCAGCGGCTGGCCGGCAGGCGCCTGGGACTGGTCACCGCCCCGGGCGGACGGGGAACCCTGGTCCCGGCCTTCGAGGCACGCGGCGCGCTGGTGCTGCGCGCCGATGTCTACGAACGCGTCCCGCATCCGCTGCCACCGCGGCAACTGGCGCGGCTGCACACCCTCGACGCACCGGCGGTACTGGCGGTTTCCAGCGGCGAGGCGCTGCAGCGGGTGGTCGAGGCCGCCGGTGCCGCGGCGCTGGACCGCCTGCGGGCCCTGCCGGTGATCGCCGCCAGCGACCGGCTGGCCACGCTCGCCGCCGACCTGGGTTTTGCCGACAGGCACCGCGCCGCCAGCGCACGCCCCGCCGACATGGTGGCCGCGGCCGCCGTGCTGGCGGCTTCACCGGCGTTTGCCCGCGTGCGCGGCAGACTCGCGCGATCACCGGCCCCCGGGCCCGAGGAGACCCCACGATGAAGCTGTTCCGAAACCTGTTGTTCTGGATCGTGCTGGCCCTGCTCGGCGCGCTGGTCGCGCAGATGCTGATGCAGGATCCCGGCTACGTGCTGGTGCGTTTCCGCGGCATGGACTACACCACCACCCTGGCCGTGGTGGTGCTGGTGGGCGCGGGCGTGCTGCTGGCGCTGTGGCTGCTGTGGAAGCTGGTGACCGCCCCGGTGCTCGGCCTGCGCCGGCGTCGCCGCCGTACCGCCCGCAGCCGCCTGTATGAAGGCCTGGAAGCCTACGAGCTGGGACATTGGGAACGCGCCGCGCAGCGCCTGGACGAGGCGGCCCGCTCACCGGTGATCGCCGATGACGGCAGCGCGCGCCTGGCCCATATCGCCGCTGCGCGCGCGGCGATGGCGACCGGTGACCGGGCGCGGCTGGAGCGCCACCTGCAGGCACTCGACGGTCGGCCGAGCGAACGCGCCGTGCTGCAGGCCGAGGCGGCGCTGGGCGATGGCCGTGCGGACGATGCACTGCGGGCGCTGGACGAGCCCGCCGCGCAACCCCTGCCGCCACACGGGCTGGCCCTGCGGGTACGCGCGCTCGACGCCGCCGGGCGGCCGGACGAGGCCTACGGCATGCTCGGCGCACTGCGCAGCCAGCACGCCCTGCCCGCCACCGAACTCGACCGCCTGCAGGCGCGCTGGGCGGCGCGCGCACTCGAACAGGCCGGCGATGCCAACACCCTTGCCGACCGCTGGGAAGCGATGCCCGCCGCGGCCCGCCAGGATCCGGCGATCGTTGCCGCCTATGCCCGGCGTGCCGCGGACCTGCGCTGGGAAGACGCGGCCACCGGCAGCGTGGAGCGGGCACTGGATGCCGGCTGGGACGAGTCCCTGGCGAGCCTCTACGGGCGCCTGCCGGTCGGGCGGCTGGAGGAGCGCCAGCGTCGCGCCGGGCAGTGGGCGCGCGAGCATCCCGACAGCCCCGGCCTGCTGCTGGCACAGGCCCGCCTGGCCCGCGCCCGCGGCCAGTGGCCCCAGGCCCACGACCACGCCCGGGCGGCGCTGGCGCACGGCGGCGGGAGCGAGGCGTGGGAGGAGCTGGGCCACGCCGAGGCGCAGGCGGGGCGCGACCGCCACGCCCGCATCGCCTACTCCAACGCCTTGCAGGCCGCGCGCGGCGAACCGGTCAGCGCGCTGCCGGAGGATCCGCCGGTGGCGCCGGGCGATCCCGCCCCGCAACCCGCCAGCGAACTGCGCGACGGGCACGGACTGCCACGCACGCCGGAGTGAGCCTGCCGGCCTCATTGACCAGGCGTGATCGGCCAGGCGCGATCCGCTAGGATCCGCGGTACCCAAGCAACGCAACGGATTGCCATGCAGGAGCTGGATGCACTGCTCGAGCCGGTCGCCGGTCCGGGCCCGGGTGGGGAGGACCTCTCGTTCTCCCCCGAGTACGACGCCATCGCCGAGGCGCGGCGCGCCGACGATCCCTCGCTGGAACAGGGCGAATGGATCACCGACCTCAAGCAGTCCGACTGGCCCGCGGTGGAGCGGCAGGCCGGGGAGCTGCTGCGCACGCGCAGCAAGGACCTGCGGCTGGCCGGCTGGTGGGCCGAGGCCCAGGCCCGCAACCACGGTTTCACCGGCCTGGCGCGGGGCTACCGGCTGGTTGCCGGCCTGTGCGAGCGTTACTGGGACGCGCTGTACCCGCTTGCCGAGGACGGCGACGCGGAGCCGCGCATCGGCAACCTGGCCTGGCTGATCACCCATTCGGCGCGCTGGTTGCGCGAGCTGCCGCTGGTCCAGTCCCCGCGCGGCAGCTATGGCTTGGCGGAGATCGAGGCGGCCGCTGCACGCGGGGCCGAAGCCGAGGGACCCGACAGTGCCACGATCGATGCCGCGCGCCGCGATACCCCCCATGAGTTCTACGTCCGGCTGGTCGAGCGGCTCGACGAGTGCGCCGAGGCGCTGGCGGCGATGGAGGCGGCGGTGGACTTCCGGCTCGGGATGGACGGCCCGGGCTTTGGCGCGCTGCGCGATACGCTCGACGGCGTCCGCACCGCCGGACGGCGGTTTGCCCGCGAGGCCGGCGTGCTGCTCGACGGCGCCGCGCCGACGGTCGAGTCCTTTGCCGGGGATTCCACCGCCGACATCGCGCCGCCAGCAGAGGCGGCGCCGGTCGGCCCGATCGCCAGCCGGCGCGAGGCGATCGCCCGCCTGCGCGAGGTCGCCGAGTACTTCCGCCGCACCGAGCCGCACAGCCCGGTCGCCTACCTGGCCGAGAAAGCGGCGCACTGGGGCGAGATGCCGCTGCACGTGTGGTTGCGCCGGGTGGTCAGGGACCACGGCACCCTGGAACAGCTGGAGGACCTGCTCGACAGCGCCGAGCCGGCGACCGGGGACTGAGGCGGCGGCTAGACTGGTGCGATGAAAATCGCCAGCTGGAACGTCAATTCCCTCAACGTCCGCCTTCCACACCTGCTGCAGTGGCTGGAAGCCGCCAGTCCCGACGTGGTGGGGCTGCAGGAGACGAAGCTTCCGGACGACCGTTTCCCTGACGCCGAGCTCGCCGCGGCCGGCTACCGCAGCGTGTTCAGTGGCCAGAAGACCTACAACGGCGTCGCCATCCTCAGCCGCCTGCCCGCCGTGGACGTGCAGATGGGCATCCCCGGTTTCGAGGACGACCAGAAGCGGGTGATCGCCGCCACCGTCGACGGCATCCGCATCGTCAACCTGTACGTGGTCAACGGCCAGTCGGTGGGCAGCGACAAGTTCGCCTACAAGCTGCGCTGGCTGGAGGCGGTGCACGACTGGCTGGCCGCCGAACTGCAGCGCTACCCCGAGCTGGTGGTACTGGGCGACTTCAACATCGCCCCGGATGCCCGCGACGTGCACGACCCGGAGGTCTGGCACGAGGGCCACATCCTGTCATCGGCGCAGGAACGGGCCGAACTGCAGCGGCTGCTGGCGCTGGGACTGCATGATGCCTATCGCCTTCACCACGACGGCCCGGCCGAGTTCAGCTGGTGGGATTACCGGCAGGCGGCGTTCCGGCGGAACCTCGGCCTGCGCATCGACCTGACCCTCGTGTCCGATGCCTTGCGCACGCGCTGCATCGGCGCCGGCATCGACCGTGAGCCCCGCGCCCTGGAGCGCCCGAGCGACCACGCTCCGGCATGGGTCCGGCTGGCTGCGCCAGCCTGACGCCGGCCGCGCGCCGCAAACGGAAAAGGCCCGGGAAACTCCCGGGCCTTTTCCGCATCTAGGCGTCGCCTCCCCGATCTGCCGTGCGCGGGAAAGGACCTGATCCGGACCTGATCCGCGGACGGAGGAGGGACGCTCCTGTCTCGCGTGGGAACTCAGCGCACCCGGCCGCGACGGAACAGGTTGACGATTGCAAGCAGGACGATCGCGCCGATCAGCGAGACCAGGATGCTCACGAAGCTGATGCCGTCGTTGATCGAGCCGCCGCCGATCCCGAGCATGCCGGCGAGCCAGCCACCGAGCAGCGCACCGACGATGCCGACGATGACGTTGAGGAAGACACCCTGCTGGGCGTCGGTTTTCATGATGAGGCTGGCGATCCAGCCGATGATGCCGCCGATAATCAGCCAAATGATGAAACTGATCATGCTGTTCTCCTTCGTCCGTCCGGTTTGTGGATAGCGCAAACCCCTGACTGCGGGGGCACGGCCAGTCTGTTGGGGCTTGCGTGATGGGGACGTCTGTGCTGAACGGGCGGAAATCCCGCCTGTTCAGTCGAACAGTTCCAGCACCCGTTGCCGCGGGAGCTTGCCGGTCGCGTTGCGTGGCAGGGCATCGACCAGGCGCAGCCGGCGGGGCAGGAAGACCGGGTCGAACTGCGGTTTCAGGGCCGCCAGCACCGCCGCGCGGTCGAGCCCCGGGGCGACCGCGACCGCCGCGATGCGGCGCACCCCGGCAGTGTCGGGTTCGAGTTGCAGCACCACTCCGTCCGACACCCCCGGCACCGCCAGCAACGTGGAGGTCAGCTCGGCCAACGAAGCGCGCTTGCCGGCAATCTCCAGCAGGTCGGCCTGGCGCCCGCGGAGCTCGAAGCGGCCATCGTGGTGAAGTTCGAACAGGTCGGCCAGCACCACCGGCTCGGCCAGGTGCGGGGCGTGCACGGCGGTGCCATCCGGACGCGGCGCCAGCCGCACTCCGGCCAGCGGAGTCCAGGCGTCCTCATGGGCGGTGCGGCGGCGGGCGAACACGCAGGTCTCGGTGGAGCCGAACACCTCGCGCACCTCGCAGCCGAAGCGTGCCTCGGCGGCCGCGGCAAGTGCCCGTGGCAACGGCGCGGTCGCCGAGACGATGCCCGCCAGCGGCGGAAACCCGGCACCGGACTCGATCAGCGCGCGCAGGTGCACCGGGGTGGTGGCCAGCAGCGCCGGGGCCGGCGGATCGGCCAGCGCGCGCGCCACCTCGCCGGGGAAGAACGGCCGGCCGGCATGCACCGCCACCGGCGCCAGCAATGGCAGCAGCACCGAGAACTCCATGCCGTACATGTGCTGCGGCGGGACGGTCGCCACCAGCCAGCTGCCCGACGGGTCGAGCAGGCCCTCCAGCGCGGCGAGGTTCTGCCGGGTGCTGGTCCGGAACGAGTCCCAGTGCTTGGCATGGGCACCGGGCTGGCCGGTGCTGCCGGAGGTGAAGCCGATCGCCACCAGGGCATCGGCGGGGATCACGGTGGGTCCATCGCCCAGTTCCGGCAACCGCGCCGGCAGGCAATGGAAGCGCTCCGGCGGCAGCGCTCGCGGCCCGTCCCCGAGGCAGTAGCTTCCCGGGTGGCGGGCCTGCGCGGCGGCCACCGCGGCCGGTGCGCGCGAGCTTGGCAGCAGCGTCGTCTGGCCGCGCAGCGCGGCGGCGCAGAAGGCGACCAGGAACCGGTAGCGGTCCTCGCACAGGTTGATCGCGAATCCGGCCTGCGGCAGTGTCGCCGCCACCGCCCGCACGTGCCGCAGGAACAGCCCGCGGCTCACGATCCCTTCCGGGCCGAAGGCGAACGGCTGCTGCGGATCGCCGGCGACCAGGGGGCTGCCCACTTGTTCGGCGACTGGTTCGATGACTGCGGACATGCGGTTGCCTGTTCCAGCGGCCAGCGCCGCCCCCGGCGGCTACTTTACGCTGGCCTCCCCGACAGCCGCCAACCCGCGATGCCCACCTTGCCCCCTGCACCGTACTGGGACACCACGCCCCTCGCCGCGGGCGAGGCCGCCGAACCGCTGGCGTGCCGGTGGCTGGCCGGGCGGTTGGGTTGCGCGCCCGGCGAGGTCCTGATCACCCGCAGCGCCCATGGCCGCCCGATGCTGCAATCACCACCGGGATTCGACTGCAACTGGAGCCATTCCGGCGGTTTGCTGGCGTTCGCGCTGGCGCGAGGGATGCGGGTCGGCATCGACATCGAATGCCTTCGCCCGCGGCCGAAGGCGCTCGAACTGGCACGGCGCCACTTCACCGTGGCCGAAGCCGCCTGGCTGGCCGGCCGCGACGGCGACGCGCGCACCCGCGACTTCGTGCGCCTGTGGTGCGCGAAGGAAGCCGTACTCAAGGCACACGGGCGGGGACTGGCCTTCGGGCTGGCCCGGCTGGCATTCGGCGAGGACAAGGGACGCCTGCAGCTGGTCGAATGCGACCCCGACCTGGGCGCGCCCGACCGGTGGCAGCTGCTGGAGCTGCAGCTGTCGCCTGGCTACCTGGGCATGCTGGCCTGGCTCCCGTCGCCGGCCGCGGCGCCCGCGCGGCATACTGCGCGCCCATGAACGACGGCCTCCTGCCCCCTTCCGCCGCCGACCGCCTGGCGGCCGGTCTCGACGCGCTCGCTGTCGTGCCGGCCGCGCACGCACCGCTGCTGGATTACCTCGCGCTGCTGGCGCGCTGGAACCGCACCTACAACCTCACCGCGGTGCGCGACCCGCTGGAGATGGTCGACCGGCACCTGATCGACTCGCTGGCGATGCGGCCCTTTGCCACCCCGCTGGCCGCCACCGGCGGCCGCCTGGCCGACCTGGGCACCGGCCCGGGCCTGCCCGGCATCCCGCTGGCGATCGCCTGCCCGGGCCTGCGCGTGACGCTGGTGGAAAGCAACGGCAAGAAGGCCCGCTTCCTGCGCGAGGTGGTGCGCCGGCTCGACCTCGGGCACGTGGACGTGGCGGAAACCCGGATCGAGGCGCTGGACCGGCCCGGCGCCTATGCCGCGATCACCGCCCGCGCACTGGCGACGATCCCGCTGATCCTGCAGCTGGGCGGGCACCTGCTCGCCCCCGGCGGCCGCCTGCTGGCGATGAAGGGCGTGCACCCGGCGGAAGAACTGGCCGCGCTGCCGCCGGGATGGCGGCTGCTCGGCTCGCACCGGCTGCAGGTGCCCGGACTGGACGCCGAACGCCACCTGGTGGAGGTCGGGCGCGCCGGCCCCGGCTGAAGACGGCCGCGCCGGGGCGCTCGGCAGCCCGGCCACGGGGCGGGCATAATCCCGGGTCCGGCCCGGATTGCCCGCCCGCGGTCCGCACCTTCCTTCTCCACCCAGCAGCCACCCGAGGGGACGCGCCGAATGGCCCGCATCATCGCCGTCGCCAACCAGAAAGGCGGAGTCGGCAAGACCACCACCGCGGTCAACCTGGCCGCCGCCCTGGCGCGCATGCCGCGCAAGGTGCTGCTGGTGGACCTGGATCCGCAGGGCAACGCGACCATGGGCAGCGGGGTCGAGAAGCGCGAGCTGGAAACCTCGGTATGCGAGGTGCTGCTGGGCGAGAACACGGCGGCCGAGGCGATCGTGCGCACCGCCGAGGATTTCGACCTGCTGCCGGGCAACATCGACCTGACCGCGGCCGAGATCCGGCTGATGGCGGCCGACGGGCGCGAGCGCCAGCTCGCCCACGCCCTCGCCCCGGTGGCCGGTGACTACGACTTCGTGATCATCGACTGCCCGCCCGCGCTGTCGCTGTTGACCCTCAACGCGCTGACCGCGGCCGATTCGGTGATCGTGCCGATGCAGTGCGAGTACTACGCACTGGAAGGCATCAGCGCGCTGCTCGATACCATCGCGGCGATCCGCGAATCGCTCAACCCGCGGCTGGAGATCGAGGGCGTGCTGCGCACCATGTTCGACGTGCGCAACAACCTCGCCAACGCGGTGTCGGCCGAGCTCACCGAACACTTCGGCGAGCAGGTCTTCCGCACCATCGTCCCGCGCAACGTGCGCCTGGCCGAGGCACCCAGCCACGGCCAGAGCATCGTCGGCTACGACAAGGCCAGCCGCGGCGGCATCGCCTACCTGGGCCTGGCCGGTGAACTGCTGCGCCGCCAGCGCGAGCGCGACCGCCGGGCGGCGCCCGGCGAACCACGAACCGATCCGGAGACCGCCGCATGAGCGCCGAGCCGCCCAAGCCACCCGCAACCCGGGCCCCGGCCAGCAAGACGGCGGCGAAGAAGCGCCTGGGGCGCGGGCTCGAGGCCCTGCTCGGCCCCAAGGCCCAGGCGCCGTCGCTGGAGGCCGGCAAGGGTGACCGGCTGCGCACGCTGCCGGTCGACGCCCTGGTTCCCGGCCGCTACCAGCCGCGCCAGCACTGGGACGAGGACAAGCTGGCCGAACTGGCCGAGTCGATCCGCGCCCAGGGCGTGATCCAGCCGATCGTCGTGCGCGAGATCGACGGCGCCGACGGCCGCGGCAGCAAGGTGTTCGAGATCATCGCCGGCGAGCGCCGCTGGCGCGCCAGCCGGCAGGCCGGACTGTCCGAGGTGCCGGTGGTCGTGCGCGAGGTCGATGACCGGACCATGGTCGCGATGGCGCTGATCGAGAACATCCAGCGCGAGGACCTCAATCCGCTGGAGGAAGCCCACGCCCTGCAGCGGCTGATCGACGAATTCGACCTGACCCACGCCCAGGCCGCCGATGCGGTCGGCCGCTCGCGTGCCTCGGTGTCGAACATGCTGCGGCTGCTGGAGTTGCCGCCGGCGATCCGCGCCCTGGTCGAGGAGCGCCAGCTGGAAATGGGCCACGCCCGCGCGCTGCTCACCCTGGCGCCCGAACTGGCGGTCAAGCTGGCCCGCGAGGCGGCCGGGAACGGCTGGTCGGTGCGCGAGGTCGAGCACCGCGCCCAGCAGTTCGCCCTGGGCCGGGTACCCGAGCGCAAGCGCGGCCGTACCGTGCAGCCACGCCCGCAGGCCGATATCGCCAGCCTCGAGCGCGAGCTCTCGGAAACCCTGAGCACCCGGGTCAACGTGCTGCACGGGCGTGGCGGCAAGGGCCGGCTGGTGATCCATTACAGCGACCTGGATTCGCTCGAGGGCGTGCTCGGACGCCTGCGCACCCGCGACTGAGCGGGGGGGGGGGTTGGGGGTCGCCCGTCCGCCCCTGCACGGCACTTCCGGCACAGCCGGCCGCGCGGCGGTAGTGCGACCATGGGCCGGTCACCGCCTGCGGAGTGCCCCGTGAATCCCAAGCCGCTCATTGCCCCCCTCGTCCTTGCCATCGGCCTTGCGCTGTCCGCGCCGGTCCTGGCCCAGGCCGCCTGCGAATGCGGCACGGCGGCGACCGAAGCCGTTCCCGAATCCGAGGCCGACCGCCGTTTCACCCGCATCCATGAGGCGGAATGGAGCTGGCGGCAGGCGCAGTTCGGTCGCGGCGAGGACAGCGACAACGGGCGCCTGTATTCGGTCGACCCGGCCAGCCAGCAGGCGCGGCTGGAGAAATGGGAGCAGGTGCTGGCCGAACTGGACACACTCGATGTCGGGCAGCTCTCGCCGGAGAACCGGATCCACCTGGCGGTGTACCGGCCGCAGCTGGAGAACCTGGCCGCCGAGGTCCGCCTGCGCGGTTACGAGATGCCGTTCAACTCGGACTCCTCGTTCTGGTCCAGCCTGGCGTTCATGGCGCGCCGCTCCATGACCGGTGCCGCCGACTACCGCAACTACATCAGCCGGCTCAACGACGTCCCGCGCCATTTCGACCAGCAGATCGACAACATGCGGGCCGGCCTGGCGCGCGGCTTCAGCGTGCCGCACGCGGTGCTCGACGGGCGCGACGTGTCGATCGCCATGGTCGCCGAACTCGACGATCCCACCGCATCGCCGCTGTACGAGCCGTTCAAGCGCATGCCGGCCAGCATCCCCGCCGCCGAGCAGGAGCAGCTGCGCGAGGCGGCGCGCGAGGCGATCCGCGACAGCGTGGTCCCGGCCCACCAGGAGCTGCTCGCCTTCTTCCGTGACGAATACGTCCCGCAGGCACGCACCACCCTGGGCGCCAGCGACATGCCCGGCGGCGAGGCGTACTACGCCCAGCAGATCCGCGAATACACCACCCTCGACCTGACCCCCGACGAGATCCACCGGATCGGCCTGGACGAGGTGGCGCGCATCCGCGCGGAAATGGACCGGGTGATCGCCGAGGCCGGTTTCGAGGGCAGCTTCGCGGAGTTCATCCACTTCCTGCGCACCGACCCGCAGTTCTACGTGGATACCCCGCAGGAGCTGCTGAACCACGCCGCCTGGATCGCCAAACGCATCGACGCGGTGATCGGCGATTACTTCGGCACCCTGCCGCGGGCACGCTTCACCATCGTCCCGGTGCCGCCGGAGATCGCCCCGTTCTGGACCGCCGGCCGCGGCGGCAACAACACCTACTGGGTCAACACCTACGACCTGCCCTCCCGGCCGCTGTACAACCTGCCCGCGCTGACCCTGCACGAGGCCGCCCCCGGCCACGCCATGCAGGGCGCGCTGGCGGCCGAGCAGGACGTGCTGCCCGACTTCCGCCGCCACACCTACATCTCCGCCTATGGCGAAGGCTGGGGCCTGTACGTGGAGAAGCTCGGCGAGGAAATGGGCATCTACGAGACCCCCTACCAGCACTTCGGCCGGCTGACCTACGAGATGTGGCGCGCCGCCCGGCTGGTGATCGACACCGGCGTCCACGCCAAGGGCTGGACCCGCGAGCAGGCCCTGGCCTACCTGCGCGACAACACCGCACTGAGCGAGCACGAGGTCACCACCGAGGTCGACCGCTACATCTCCTGGCCCGGCCAGGCGCTGAGCTACAAGCTGGGCGAGCTGGCGATCGTGCGCCTGCGCGGCGAGGCCGAGCAGGCCCTGGGCGCGGATTTCGACATCAAGGCGTTCCACGACATGGTGCTGGCGCTGGGTTCGGTGCCCCTCCCCGTACTCGAAGACCAGGTCCGCAACTGGATCGCCGACCAGGCGACAAACGCCACCCCCACCGACGCGTAGGGTGCGACGGAGCTGTGGGCGCAATACGCCGCCCGCAGGCGGCTATTGCGCCCTACGGGGCGCCGGGGGCATAATGCCCGGCTCGCTGTGTCCGGCCGACGAATGATCGGCAAGGCGGCACCCCCGGAAGCGCGATTCCGGGCCGTCGGTTCCAGCGCCGCTCCGCGCGGAAGTGTTCCCGTATCGCGCGCCAGCCACATCCGTGGCCCGGCGGGGCCGCCGCTTCCCTGGCCAAGGGAGGCCCAACCGAACCCCTACGAGGTGCGTAATGGCCCGTGTATGCCAAGTCACCGGCAAGCGTACGACGACCGGCAACAACGTCTCGCATGCCATGAACAAGACCCGCCGCCGCTTCATGCCGAACCTGCATGAGCGCCGCTTCTGGGTCGCCAGCGAAAACCGCTGGGTGAAGCTCCGTGTTTCCGCTGCCGCCCTGCGCACCATCGACAAGAACGGCATCGATGCCGTGCTCGCCGACCTCCGCGCCCGCGGCGAAAAGATCTGAGGGAGGACTGAACCATGGCTTCCAAGCGCGACAAGATCCGCCTGATCTCCTCGGCCGGTACCGGTCACTTCTACACCACCGACAAGAACAAGAAGAACACGCCTGCCAAGATGGAGATCAAGAAGTACGATCCCGTCGTCCGCAAGCACGTGATCTACAAGGAAGGCAAGATCAAGTGACGCACCGGCGTGGCTGCGCCATGCGCAGCCACCTTTGCCGGCGCGTCATCCCCGCGAACGCGGGGATCCAGACGCTTCCGCGATGCCCCCCGCCCAGGCGGGGCAAAAAAGCCCGCCTTCCCGGCGGGCTTTTTCGTACCGGGCTGCCGTTGCCATCCGCCTCTGGGCAACCGGAACGCCGGGCAAAAAGAACCCCGGCCGAAGCCGGGGTCCCGCGCCGCGTCCCTGCGGCAGTGCGATCCCTCTCTACTCAGTAACGCGCCTGCAGCGACACGCCGCTGAAGGCCCGCTCGCCGACCACCAGCACGTAGTAGGTGGCTGCTTGCGGGTTGCTGATGCGCACCGTCTCGTTGGTGCCGGGGCGCGACGAACCGCTGTCGTGATCAGCGGCGGTCGGCGCTTCGCCGGCGCTGACGTAGACGCTCACATCGCCACTGCCACCATAGGTCAGCACGCTCAGCAGGCGCTCACCGGCGGGAACCTCGATGCTGTACAGCACGCTGCTGCCGGCGGCGCCGGAAAGGCCAGTCAGGGCCACGCCGTTGGTCAGCTCGATGGCATCGGGCTCGTCCGGGTCACCGGGCTCGCCCGGATCCCCCGGATCCCCCAGCGCCAGCGCGATCGCGCCCGGGGCATCCAGCAGGCCAGCACCGAGCGGCCGGTCAGGGGCGGCCGGGAAGGCGCGCACGCTCTCGACCAGGATCTGCTCCAGTTCGGCTGGTGTCTTCGGCTCGCCACCACTGGCGACCACCGCCGACTGCACCAGCGCGGCCACGCCGGCGGCGTGCGGAGAGGCCATCGAGGTACCGGCCATGCCCATGTAGGTCGCAACGCCGAGCTCCGGCGAGGTGTCGGAGTCGTTGCTGGCCTGCCACACGTATCCGTTCGGGTTCCCGTCGACCCCACCGCCACCGCCCGGACCCGCCAGGTCGACCAGCGATCCGTAGTTGGAGTAGGACGCACGGCCGCCGTTGATCCGGGCGGCGCCGACGCTGACCACGTTGTCGCAGCTGGCCGGGGAGAAGTTGGCCACGTCGCCGTTGCTGTTGCCGGCGGCGACCACGACCAGGGTGCCCATGCCGGTGGCCACGTTGATCGCATCCTGCGACACGCTGCGGCAGGCGCCGCTGCCGCCCAGGCTCATGTTGATGATCTCCGCCGGGTTCGGGTTCGTCGGCACGTCTGGCACCTCGCCACCGGCGGCCCAGACGATCGCGTCGGCGATGTCGGAGGTGTAGCCACCGCAGCGTCCCAGCACGCGAACCGGCAACACCTTGGCGTCGTGGGCGACACCTGCCATGCCCTCGCCATTGTTGGTCAGCTCGGCGACGGTGCCGGCCACGTGGGTGCCATGGAAGGAGCTGCCGGTCACGTCGCACTCGAGCGGATCGTCGTTCCAGTCACCGTAGTCGTGCGCACCCGGCACCCGATCGTCGGTGGCACGGCGCGACACCCAGGCATCGGTGATGAAGTCGTAACCCTCGAGCATGTTCGGGTCCATGTCCGGGTGCGGGATGATGCCGGTGTCGAGCACCGCCACCACCACGCCCTCGCCGGTGGACTCGTCCCAGGCGCTCTCGGCGTGGATGCCACCCGCGGTGTTCTGCAGGTGCCAGTTGTACTGGGCGTAATAGGGATCGTTGGGGACCAGTTGCGGCTGCACGTCGGTGGTCACCCGCGCCGTGCCGGTGTGCTGGAGCATCTGGTCGATCTCGACATGCTCCACGGCCGGATCGGCCTGCAGTTCGCGGACCAGCGCCTGCAGCTGCGCGTCGTCGAGCTTGCGCGACAGCGCCACGACATCGGCGCCCATCGACATCTTGCGCAGGTGGCGCGCGGCCGGAGCCGCACTTGCCGCATCGGCGCTGTTGCGGACCAGGCGCGAGGCGTGGGCACGCCGGGCGGCGGACTCCACGGTCTGGGCCTTGGTGGCGGGAGCGGCACGGCTGTCGCGGTACTTCACGATCAGCCGGGCCCCCGCATCCTGCTGCGCCACGGCGGCCGCCATCGGACGCGCCTCCAGGGGCGTGCGGTCGACGGCGCCGGCGGGTCCGGCCACTGCCGCGGCGATCACCGACGCCAGCAGGGATACACGGAGGGTCTTGGTGTTCACGGTCATATCCTTTCCTTCTCCAGTTGGAACTGTCGCGTAGAGGACGGGGCGGGTCACCAGCCGAAGCCGACGCCCGCACCCACCGAAGTGTCATCGCCGCTGAACGCACCGCCGATGGTCATCGTGGCGCGGTCGGAGATCGCGCGCTGGTAGCCGACCGAGAGCGCCGACTCGCCACCCTGGTAGCCGACACCGACGCCGATGCGGTTCTGGGTGCGCACGCCGGCCGCGCTGGTGGCCATGTTCAACATCGCCGCACTCATCGCGCCCATCTGGTCGAAGCGCTTATCGACCTCGTAGAAGCGGTGGTCGACCTGCGCCCGCAGCTGGTTGAAGTCGTCGTTGAGGACGGTGAAGCGCTGGTCGGTGTAGGCATTCGCCGAGGTCAGCGTCTGCGTGGCGGTGGTGTCGGTGTAGGCATTCGCGGAGCTCAGCGTCTGCGTGGCGCCGGCATCGGAGTAGGCCTGGGCCGAAGCGAGCGTCGCCGCATCACCGGACTGGACCTGGCCGACGTTGGCCGCATCGGTGGCCGCGGTTCCAGCCGCTACGTTGGTGACGCGGCGCTGGTTGTCGGCGGAACCGACCGACACCGTGTTCGCCTCGTCCGCCACCGAGTCCTGGCCCAGGGCAACCGCGCCTTCCGCGGTGACCACTGCACCCTGGCCAACGGCGGTACCACCGGTCGCCTCCACACTGGTGTCCGCACCTATCGCCACCGCGTTGCTTGCCTCGGCGGAGACGTGGCTGTTGCTGCCCAGCGCCGTGCTGTTGGCCGCATCCACCTTGCTGTTGTTGCCGATCGCGATATCGCCGTCTTCGTAGGCGTAGGCATTGTTGCCGGTCGAGAGGCCCTCGCCCGAGCCGCGGACCAGCGCCTGCCCCGGCGCACCCTGTGCCCCCGGATCGCCCTTCGGGCCACTCTCGCCGCCCGGTCCCTGCGGGCCGGCCGGACCCGCCGGGCCCTGCGGCCCCTGGGGCCCCTGGGGCCCGGTGACGAAGTCGATACCGTCGATCGACACCTGCAGTTCGCTCAACCTCGCATCCACGGCGGCAAAGGCCGCGCCGACATTGCCGTAGCTGCTGCCCTGGATCATGTAGCTCGGCGGGGTGAACGCGCCGCCGGTGAAGCCGGCTCCGCCGCCCAGCGCCGATGCCATCGCACCGAGCTGGCCCATGTTGGCGGCATCGGTCGCCATGGTGCCTGCGGCGACATTGACGATCTGGCGCTCCTCGCCATCGGCCCCCACCGACACCGTCGCTTCGCGGTCGGCGATGGCGTCCTGGCCGATCGCCACGCTGTTGCGTGCAACGGCCACGGCGCCCTGACCCAGCGCGGTCGACCCGGCACCCACCGCCAGGCTGTCCGCACCCACTGCCGTCGAGTCCACGCCCGCGCCACGTGCGCTGTTGCCGACCGCGGTGCTGTTGCGGCCGTTGGCCGTCGACATGCTGCCCAGGGCGGTGGAGAACATGCCCGAAGCATCGGCGGCGTAGCCCAAGGCCGCGCCGGCCACACCGCTGGCGCTGCTCTCGGCGCCGACGGCTGTCGCCAGCTCACCCGAGGCCGTCGCGTAGAAGCCGCTGGCGGTCGCCTCCGAACCGGACGCTTCGCTCAGCGTACCGGTGGCCACGGCACCCTCGCCGCTGGCGATCGCCGCTGCGCCAGTAGCCGTCGCGTACAGGCCGGTGGCCTCGCTTTCGGCACCGGTCGCGGTGGCGTACTCACTGGTCGCGATGCTGTTGGCACCGGTCGCGGTGGCCTGGGCACCCATGGCCACTGCACCCGAACCGAAGGCACTGGCCCCCTCGCCGCTTGCGGTGCTGGCCGAGCCGACCGCGGTGGCGTAGTCACCCTCGGCCAGCGAATCGGCACCGGCGGCAAGCGACTCCTCGCCGATCACCGCCGCGTCCCCTTCCCCGGTCGCCTTGAAGTGGCGGCCGGTCTCGCCTGCGGTATCCGCGACCGCCTGCAGCTGCGCCAGGTTCACCGCGTCATTGGCCTCGGTACCGGCGGCCACGTTGGTGATCTGCCGCTCGTTGCCCACGTCGCCCACCGAGACGGTGTTGGCACGGTCGGCGAGCGAGTCGGCACCGAGGGCGACGCTGTTGTCGGCGATTGCCATCGAAGCGTTGCCCAGCGCGGTGCTGTAGGTGCCGGGCGACCATGCGCCTCCGCCTACCGCGGTGGAGTACGCCCCGGAGGCTTCGGCCGGCAGGTAGCCGAACAGCGCCCCGCCGACCGCGACACTGTTGGTGCCGCTGGCGATCGCATCGGCACCGACGGCGGTGCTGTCGGTGCCGCTGGCGGTGCTGTAGCTGCCCAGCGAGGTGCTGTTGGCTCCGCTGGCCGTCGCTGCCGCACCGACGGCGGTCGCGTAGTCGCTGCTGGCGAGCGCTCCGTAACCGATCGCGGAAGACAGGAAGCCGGTCGATTCGGAGAAGCTGCCGAACGACGAGGCTCCGTCCTCACCGGCGTAGCTGCTGTAACCCACCGCGGAGGCCTGGGTGCCGTCGGCGATCGCCGCGGTGCCGTTGGCCAGGCTGAAGGCACCGTTGCCCTGGGCACCCGCGCCCAGTGCCACCGCGCCCATTTCATTGGCCTGGGTCGGACCGCCCTCAAGGATCACCTCGCCGTTCTCATCGACCAGGTAGAGGTCGCCACCCACGGCCACGCTGGAGTCCCCGGCCGCCGTGGCACCGCTGCCGCTGGCCACCGAGTTGGCGCCGACCGCCGAGGCATTGAAGCCGTTGGCGGTGGCGTACTCGCCGAGCGCCATGGCCCCGCTGCCGAAGGCCGAGGCGCCAACCCCGAGCGCGTTGCTCGCCGAGCCGACCGCGGTGGCGTAATCGGCCCCCGCGTAGGCATCAGACCCGGAGGCGAGCGCCTCCTCGCCGTCGACAAAGGCCTCGCCCTCGCCGGTTGCCTTGAAGTAGCGGTTGGTCTCCCCGGCCACCTCGGCCACCGCCTCGAGCTGGGCCAGGTTCACCGCATCGGTGTCCTCGGTACCCGCCGCGACGTTGGCGATCTGCCGCTCCATGCCGGCGTCGCCCACCGACACGGTGTTGGCGCGGTTGGCGTAGGAGTCGGCACCCAGGGCCACGCTGTTGGCGGCCGTCGCGAAGGAATTGGCACCCAGGGCGAGGCCGTACTCACCGCTTGCATAGCTGTTGTGGCCGATCGAGGTGGAGAAGACCCCGGTCGCCCAGGCGCCGTTGCCGAAGGCGGCACTGCCCTCGCCACTTGCCTGGGTGCTGATCAGCCCGAAGAAGGTGCTGCCGCCTACGGCGGTGCTCTCGGCACCGGTGGCCTGCGCGTACTCACCCACCGCGGTGCTGCCGCCGCCACTGGCCGTGGCTGCCGCGCCGACGGCGGTGTCGTAGTCGCCGGTCGCGACCGCGCCGTAGCCCAGGGCGGAGGACAGGAAGCCGCTCGACTCGGCGAAGCTGCCGAAGGACGAGGCACCGTCCGCACCGGCGTAGCTGCTGTAGCCCACCGCGGAAGCCTGGGTGCCGTCGGCGATGGCGGCCGTGCCGCTGGCCTGGCTGAAGGCGCCGTTGGCCTGGGCACCGGAGCCCAGGGCGACCGCACCCATCTCGTTGGCCTGGGTCGGTCCACCCTCTAGGATCACCTCGCCGGTGACCTCGTCGACGATGTTGAGCTCGCCACCAACCGCGACGCTCGAGTCACCCGCGGCGATAGCATTGCTGCCACTTGCGACCGAGTTGTTCCCGGTCGCCGTGGCGCCGTAGCCGGAAGCGAGCGCGTACTCGCCATCGGCGAAGGCAAACGCGCCAAAGGCAGCCGAGCCGACACCCCAGGCGGTGCTCCCGGCACCGATTGCGGTCGCCATGTCCGCGCCGGCCATGGCATCCGAGCCGGCGGCCGTGGCGTCCTCGCCATCAACAAAAGCCTCGCCCTCGCCGCTCGCCTTGAAGTAGCGGTCGGTGTTCCCGGCGACATCGGCGACAGCGTTGAGCTGGTCCAGGTTCACCGCATCGGTGCCCTCGGTACCGGCCGCAACGTTGGTGACCTGGCGCTCGCCACCGGCCTCACCCATCGACACGCTGTTTGCGCGGTCGGCAACCGAGCCCGCGCCCAGCGCCACGCTGTTGGCGGCTGCCGCGTAGGCGCCGAAGCCGATGGCCGTGGAGTCCACCTGGGCGGCCCAGGTGCCAGCACCCAGGGTGGTGGAGCCGGCCGCGTCGGCACTGCTCATCCAGCCGACCGCGGTGCTCTCGTCACCGGACGCCCAGGCGCCGGCGCCAAATGCAGATGCTCCGTCACCGGTTGCCTCGGTGGAGATGAGGCCGTAGGCCGTGCCGCCGACCGCGACGCTCTCGGCGCCGCTGGCTTCGCTGTATTCGCCGACCGCGACACTGCCGGCACCACTTGCCAGGGCGGCAACGCCCACTGCGGTGGCGTAATCGCTGGCGGCTTCGGCGCCGTAGCCCATGGCCGTGGACTGGTAGCCGCCGGCCGAGCTGAAGCCGCCGTAGGCGGAAGAGTAATCACCCGACGCCGAGCTGCTGTAACCCGAGCCGATCGCCTGTGCACCGTCGGCAACCGCGGCGGCACCCACCGCCGTGCTCAGGAACCCGTTCGCCTGGGCGCCCGCACCGAGTGCGCTGGCACCGAAATCGCCCGCCGAGGTCGTCTGTTCGAAGACGACCTCGCCGGTGACCGGATCCTCGTAGTAGAGGGTTCCACCGATCGCCGTGCTGGAATCGCCGATGGCGACCGCGTTGAAGCCGGTAGCCGTTGCGAATACGCCGAAGGCCTGGGCGCCGCTGCCGAAGGCGGAGGCCCCCATGCCAAACGCACTGCTGGCCGAACCGACCGCCGTGGCGTAGTCGGCGCCGGCCGTGGCGTTGGAACCGGAGGCGGTCGCCTCCTCGCCATCAACCCAGGCTTCGCCCTCACCCGAGGCCTTGAAGTAGCGGTCGGTGTTCCCGGCCACGTCGGCGACTGCGTTGAGCTGGTCCAGGTTCACCGCATCGGTGCCCTCGGTGCCCGCTGCGACATCGGTGATCTGCCGGTCGCCGACGGCAACCGTGTTGGCGCGGTCGGCCGTGGAACCCTGGCCGAGAGCGACGCTGCCTTCGGCCGAGGCCGTGGCATCCGCGCCCAGCGCCAGTGCGTTGTCGCCGGAAGCGGTCGACCAGCTGCCGACCGCGGTGCTGTTGTAACCCGGCACCCAGGCTGCGGCACCTATCGCGGTGGCGTAATCGCCGGCCGCTTCCGTTGGCAGCAGGCCGAAGAAGCTGGCACCACCCACCGCCACGCTGTTGTAGCCGGTGGCCAGCGAGCCCTCGCCTACCGCCACGCTCGACTCGCCGCTGGCGGTCGAGGAAAATCCGACCGCGGTGCTGCCGTCCATCGAGGCCACCGCCCCGTACCCCAACGCGCTGGCGCCAAATCCGGCCGCCTCGCTGAACCCGCCAAAAGCCGAGCCCGCATCGCCAGCGGCACTGCTGCTGTATCCGACCGCCGAACCCTGCAGGCCATCGGCAACCGCCGCCGTGCCATTGGCCAGGCTGAAGGCGCCATTGGCCTGGGCACCCGAGCCGAGTGCCACCGCGCCCATCCCGTCGGCCATGGTCGGGCCGCCGTCGAGAATCACCTCGCCGGTGACCTCATCGACGATGTAGAGCTCGCCGCCGACCGCGACGCTGGAGTCGCCGGTGGCGGAGGCATTGCTGCCGCTGGCCAGCGAGTTGTCGCCCTCGGCCGTGGCACCGTAACCGTTCGCGGTGGCGAATTCGCCATCGGCGAAGGCGCCGCTGCCGAAGGCCGAGGCGCCCAGGCCGAGGGCATTGCTGCCGGAACCCACCGCCGTGGCGTAGTCAGCACCCGCATAGGCATCCGAACCAGCAGCGGTCGCATCCTCGCCGGCGACGAAGGCTTCGCCTTCGCCGGTGGCCTTGAAGTAGCCGGTGTGCTCGGTCGCCTCCTCCAGCTGCGCGAGGTTCACCGCATCGGTGTCCTCGGTGCCGGCGGCGACGTTGGTCACCTGGCGTTCGTTGCCGGCATCGCCCACCGAAACCGTGTTCGCGCGGTCCGTGTAGGAATCGGCGCCCAGCGCCACGCTGTTCTCCGCATCCGCGTAGGCCAGGAACCCGACCGCCGTCGAATCGACGGCGGCGGCGTAGCTGCCACTGCCCAGGGCGCTCGCACCGTCGGCCGCGGCGGCGGCGAGCGTGCCCAGCGCGGTGGACTGCAGGCCGGTTGCTTCGGCAAGGGTACCGGTGGCCGTGGCGCCGAGGCCCGAGGCGACCGCTCCGTTGCCCAGGGCGGTGGAAGCCACGCCGGAGGCCTCGGTCGTCTGCAGGATCAACCCGGGCCAGCCGATGATGAGGTCGCCGTAATCGGCGATGCCGCCCACCGCGAGACCGTAATCGCCACTTGCATCACTGCCATAACCCACCGCCGTGCCGTACGCACCGGTGACGTTGCTGAAGGCGCCGACCGCGGTGGCGTAGTCGCTGTCGACCTGGCTGCTGTAGCCGACTGCCGTCGACTGCAGCCCGTTGGCGACCGCGCCCGCGCCGTTCGCGGTGGAGAAGGCGCCCATCGCCAGTGCGCCGGCGCCAAACGCGGAGGCACCCACCTCGCCGGCGGTCGTTGTCTGGTCAAGCAGGACCTCGCCTGTCACCGGGTCCTCGTAGTACAGCCAGCCGCCGACGGCGGTGCTGGAGTCCCCAACCGCAGCCGATCCGTAGCCGGAGGCATTGGCATAGATGCCGAAGGCCATCGCGCCGCTTCCGAACGCGGACGAACCGAAACCGTACGCACCCGCGGTAGACCCGAAGGCACTGCCGTAATCGGTGGCAGACGCATTCGCCCCGGAGGCCACCGCCTCCTCGCCCTCTATGGTGGCTTCCCCCTCGCCACTGGCCTTGAAGTAGCGGTCGGTGTTCTCCGCCACCTCGGCGACCTCGTTGAGCTGGCCAAGGTTCACCGCATCGGTGTCCTCGGTGCCGTCGGCCACGTCGGTGACCTGGCGCCCGCCCACGGCCACGCTGTTGTCGCGGGTCGCGGTCGTGTTGTTGCCCAGCGCGACGCTGTTGGCGCCGCTGGCCGTCGAGCCACTGCCCAGCGCAAGGCTCTCGCTACCGCTGGCCACGGCATCGCCACCCAGCGCAGTGCTGCTGAAACCGCTGGCATCGGAAAAGTTGCCGACGGCGGTGGAGTTGAAGCCACTGGCGTCGGAGAAGCCGCCGACTGCCGTCGCATACCCGCCATCGGCGGAGGCGGACTTGCCCACCGCCGCGGAGGAGTAACCGGCGGCGCTGCTGTCGGCGCCCATCGCCACGCTTCCGGCGCCAGCGGCGTTGGCGCCGGAACCGGCCGCGACCGCATTGCTGCCGCTGGCGCTGGCTTCGCCCTCGCCATTGGCCTGGAAATACTGCGCGGTCTCCTCGGCGACCTCGGCGACTTCCTCGAGCTGGGCGAGGTTCACCGCGTCAGTGGCTTCGGTACCCGCGGCGACGTTGGTGATCTGGCGCTCATCGCCCTCGGCTCCCACCGATACGGTGTTGGCGCGCTCGGCGATCGAGCCGGATCCCAGCGCCACCGAATCCCGGCCAAGGGCATAGGCCCCATCGCCTGCGGCGACGCTCCCGATGCCCACCGACTGGGCACCGTTGCCCAAGGCAGAGGAGCGGGCGCCCCGTGCGTGGGCGTTGTTGCCGACTGCGGTGGAGAGGGCGGCGGATGCACGGCTGTACGGGCCGACCGCAGTGGCACTTGACCCGGACGCCTCGGCACCTTCGCCGCACGCCAAGCCTCCGCTGCTCGTGATTTCGCATTCATCAGCCGCAAGTGCCGGCACGCTGAGCATGCTCAGGGCGGCGGCGAGGGCGAGATAGAGAGGCGCGCGGTGCGGCACGGATTTCGTGGCGGCAGGGCGGCGGGACTTCGACTTCGAGACGGACATGCGCAGGTCTCCCCTGTGGCTTCCAGTAAGGCGCGGCGGGCCGCGATCCGGGACGTCGTGCAGGCGCGGTTCAGCCACGACTGCATGGGGAAAGCGATAGCACAGAACCTGACCAGAAGCGCAACCCGTCATGACGCGCTGCGTCAAAATACGCCCAATTGATCAACTTAAACGCTTGATAAGCAAAGAAAGGTCCGGCAACAAGGTGACACCCATCACCCTCTGACGCGACGCGTCATTAAGCGCCACTCGCGTCCGATTTGCGCACGATCCACCCTCCGGCCGCGGGCAAACCCGAGGTTTACGGACAGTTCACCGCGATCAAGAGGGCGTCAGGCGTCGAGCAGCGCCTTGATCGCCGCCAGTCCGGCGCTTGCGCGCTCCTTCTTGCGCTCGGCGTCAGCCGCCGGATCGGCGCCATCGCGCTGGACCTCGGCGGCCGGCAGCTCATCGAAGAACCGGCTGGGCTTGAGCCGCAGCACTTCACCCCATTTCTGCGCCCGCACCGAATGCGACAGCCACAGCCGCTCCTTGGCCCGGGTGATGCCCACGTAGAGCAGGCGTCGCTCCTCGTCCAGGCGGCCTTCCTCGATGCTGGCCTCGTGCGGCAGGGTGCCGTCCTCGACGCCGACGATGAAGACGTAGCGGAACTCCAGGCCCTTGGCCGCGTGCAGGCTCATCAGCCGGACCTGGTTGCCGGCATCGCCTTTGTCGGCATGCGACAGCAGCGCGAGCTGGGCGGCCAGTTCGCCTGGGCCTGATCCCTTGCCGCCATCGAACCAGCCGGCCAACTCTTCCAGGTTCTGCTTGCGGCGCTGGTAGCCGGCTTCGTCCCGGCACTGTGCGCGGATCGCCTGCAGCAGCCCCGAACGATGGGCAAGCTCACGCACTAGGTCGGCCGGCGCCAGCCGCTGCGCATCGGCGCGCAGCCCGCGCACGATCCCGGCAAAGCCGTCCAGTGCATTGGCGGCACGCGGAGGCAGCTGCTTGAGCGCGCCGACCGACTCGATCGCGCGCGACATCGGCATGTGGGCGTTGCGCGCTAGTTCCGCCAGCCTGGCCAGGGTCGTCGCCCCCACTTCCCGCTTGGGGCTGGTGACCGCGCGCAGGAAGGCCGCATCGTCGTCCGGATTGGCGACCAGCCGCAGCCAGGACAGCGCATCCTTGACCTCGCCGCGCTCCAGGAACGCGGTGCCGCCGGTCAGGTGATAGGGCACACGCAACAGCTGCAGCGCCTTCTCCAGCGCGCGGGACTGGAAGTTGCCGCGGAACAGGATGCAGAAATCGCTCCACGGCGCCTGCCGCGAGTTGGCGATGAACTCGATCTCGGCGGCGACCTTCTCCGCCTCGTGGGCGGCGTCGCGGCACTCCCAGACCCGGATCCGCTCGCCATCGGGCTGCTCGCTCCACAGGGTCTTGGGATGCTCGTGCGGGTTGTTCGCGATCAGCGCGTTGGCCGCGCGCAGCACCCGGTTGGAGCACCGGTAGTTCTGCTCCAGCTTGACCACCCGCAGTGCCGGATAGTCCCGGCCGAGCTCGAGCAGGTTATCCGGGTTGGCGCCACGCCAGGCATAGATCGACTGGTCATCGTCACCCACGCAGGTGAACAGCCCGCGTGGCCCGGCGATGGCCTTGAGCAGGCGGTATTGCGCATCGTTGGTGTCCTGGCACTCGTCGACCAGCAGGTAGCCGATGCGTTCGCGCCAGGCCAGCGCGCACTCGGAGTCGGATTCCAGCAACTGCACCGGCAGCCGGATCAGGTCGTCGAAATCGACCGCGTTGAAGCTGCCCAGGCGCGCCTGGTAGAGCCCGTACACGGTCGCCGCGTCGACCTCGCGCGGGCTGCGCGCCTCGGCCAGCGCCTGCTCCGGCGACAGGCCCGCGTTCTTGGCCCGCGAGATCAGGTTGCGCACGTCGTCCACGGCATCGGGCTTGGCGCCACTGCCAACCAGGTCCTTGACCTGCGCCGCGGAGTCATCGGCGTCGAAGATCGAAAAGCCGCGCCGCAGCCCCAGCTTCGCATGCTCGATCTGCAGGAACTTCAACCCCAGCGCGTGGAAGGTGCAGATCGTCAGTCCCTCGGCCGCGTCGCCGCGGATGCGCTTGGCCACGCGCTCGCGCATCTCCTTGGCCGCCTTGTTGGTGAAGGTGATCGCCGCGATGCGCTTGGCCGGCATGCGGCCGGAGCCGATCAGGTGGGCGATCTTCTCCACGATCACGCGCGTCTTGCCACTGCCCGCGCCGGCGAGCACGAGCAGGGGACCGTCGGTGTGCGCGACCGCTTCGCGCTGCTGGGGATTGAGGCCGTGCATGGGGGTTACGCGCTATCGCCTGCTGGGGGTGGAGGCCTACCGCGCCCGGGAATACGAACGCGCCTTCGAGTACTTCCGCAGGGCCGCCTATTATGCCGACAAGCCCTCCCAGGGCATGGTCGCGGAAATGCTGTGGACCGGCCAGGGCGTGCCGCGGGACGGCGCCCTCGCCTACGCGTGGATGGACCTGGCAGCCGAGCGCGGCTACCGCGGCTTCCTGACCCTGCGCGAACGCTACTGGACCCGGCTCGACGAGCCGGCCCGGGCCCGCGCGCTGGAGGAAGGCGGGGCGGTCTATGCGCGGTATGGCGACGAGGCGGCGCGCCCCCGGATCGACCGTGAACTGCGCCATGCGCGGCGCCAGATCACCGGCAGCCGCACCGGCCATCCGGTCGGCCACCTGCGCATCGAGGTGCCGGGTCCGAACGGCACGTCCATCGGCATCGACGGGACCCGGTTCTACGACCCGGTGTACTGGGACCCGCAGCAGTACCAGGCCTGGCACGACCAGGTCTGGATGGAGCCGCGGACCGGGAACGTCGACGTGGGCGAGCTGGAGAGCCTGCGGACCCCGGATGAAGAGGACGACGCGCCGTAAACTGGCGCGATGGCCAAGCTCTACTTCTACTATTCGGCGATGAACGCGGGGAAGACCACCACCCTGCTGCAGTCGGCGCACAACTACCGCGAACGCGGCATGCGGGTGGCGATCCTGGCGCCGCGGCTGGACGACCGGGCCGGCAGCGGCACCGTCGCCTCGCGCATCGGCCTGAGTGCGGCGGCCAGTGGCTTCGGCCCGGATGACGACCTGCAGGCGCTGGTCGCCGCCGACATCGCCCGCGACGGCGCCCTGCACTGCGTGCTGGTGGACGAGGCGCAGTTCCTGTCGCGCGCGCAGGTCTGGCAGCTGAGCGAGGTGGTCGACGCGTACCGCATCCCGGTGCTGTGCTATGGCCTGCGCACCGACTTCCGCGGCGAGCTGTTCGAGGGCAGCCAGTACCTGCTGGCCTGGGCCGACGAGATCAGCGAGATCAAGACCATCTGCCACAGCGGCAGCAAGGCGACCATGACCGTGCGGGTCGACGGCCAGGGCCGCGCGGTGCGCGACGGGCCGCAGGTGGAGATCGGCGGCAACGAGCGCTACATGTCGGTATCGCGGGCGGAGTACAAGCGGGTGGTGCGCGGGGAAGGGGTGATCGAGCCGTTGCAGCCGTCGCTTCCGCTGGACTGACCGGCTCAGTCGGCGGTCGCGACCGGCTCCGGGGCCCGCACCTTTGCCGATGCCCGTTGCAGCATCGCAAGCTGCCGGTCGATGTCGGCCAGCATCGGATGGTCCGGGGCGCCGTCGGCGAGCAGTCGCTGGCGCGCGGCACGCAATTCGATTCCGGCCATGCCGCTCCGTCCGGCGTCGGCGTGCAGGCCGGCCAGCTCGACGAGGATCCCGACCTCGTCGGCGGCGGTCGGCCCCGGATGCGCGCGGCGCAGGACCAGCGCGCGCTCGAACATCATCCTGGCCTGTTGCAGCTCCCCCGCCTGCCGGTGGCAGCGGCCCAGCTGTGCGTGGTACGCCGCGGCGAGGATGGGCAGGTGGGCCTGCTTGCGGACCGCATCGGCATGGCCACGGTGCATGAGCTCGATGCAGCGCGACGGCTCGCCGCGCAGCGACAGCAGCCTTCCCTGCTGGAGCCGGGACTGCAGGCGCAGGGCCGGCGGCACGTCGTCGGCCGCCCGCAACAGGCGCTCCTGCCTGGCCAGCAGCACCGATGCCTCGTCCAGGTCGCCCAGGCCCAGCCGCACCCGCGCCACCATGGCCAGCACCTCCGCGCGTGACAGTGGCTGTCCCGCAAGCTCGCGGTCGGCGCGCTCCACCGTCCGGGTGAGCAGCTCGCGAAGGGAAACCGGCTGCCCCGCCGGCCCCTGGTCGGCGTGCTCGAACACCCCGACCATGAAGGCCTGCATCGCCTGGGCACGGCCCACCTCCGCGGCCGACTGCCGGGCCTGCCAGGCCACCAGGCCGAACGCGGCGAGCACCACCAGGGACGTCAGGGTGCCGGTGGCCAGCGGCCAGCGGTGGCGCAGCAGGAACTTGCCGAGGCGATAGCGCAGGTTCGGCGGCCGGGCGTGCACCGGGCGGCCGGTGGCATGGCGGCGCAGGTCCTGCGCCAGTGCCTCGACGGACGGGTAGCGCTGGTCCGGCGACTTGCCCAGCGCCTTGCAGACGATGTTGTCCAGGTCCCCCGAAAGGCGCCGGGCGTGCCGGCGCCGCGCCGCCTCGTCATCGCCGAACAGGTCGCGCCCGCGCCTGGAGGCGGTCGCGCTCGAGGGGCGCATCGGCTCCTGCAGCAGGATCGCCTCCTCCATCGCGGCATCGCTGTCGCGCACCGGGCGGTACGGCCGGGCCCCGACCAGCAACTCGTACAGGATCACCCCCAGCGAATACACGTCGGTCATGGTGCTGACCGGCTCGCCGCGGACCTGTTCGGGGGCGGCGTAGTGCAGGGTGAAGGCGCGGGTGCCGGTGCGGGTGCGCTCGAGCGCGGCCTCCAGGTCGAGCAGCTTGGCGATACCGAAGTCCAGCAGACGGACCTCGCCGGCGGGGGTCACCAGGATGTTGGACGGCTTCAGGTCAAGGTGGACGATCAGGTTCGCGTGGGCGTGGCTGACCGCGGCACAGACCTGCAGGAACATCTCCAGCCGGTCGGCCACGCTCGGTCGGTGGCGCCGGCACCAGTCGGTCACCGGGATGCCGTCGACGCGCTCCAGGGCGAGGTAAGGCAGGCCGTTGGCGCTGATGCCCGCATCGAGCAGCCGGGCAATGTGCGGGTGCTCGAGCCGGGCGAGGATCTCGCGTTCGCGGGTGAAGCGCGCCTGCAGGTCCTTGTCGGCCAGTCCGGGGCGCAGCAGCTTGAGCGCCACGCGGCGCTGGTACAGCCCGTCGGCGCGCGCGGCCAGCCACACCTGGCCCATGCCGCCCTCCCCCAGCAGGTGCTCGAGGCGATAGGGCCCGACCGCGCTGCCCGGCAGCACCATCCCGGCGGGCGCCAGCACCGGTTCGGACAGGAAGTCGGCGGAAACGTCCTCCAGCTCGAGCATCCGCCGCAACTCCGCGGCCAGGCCGGCATCCACGCCGGCCAGGTCGTCCAGCCGTTGCGTGCGCGCGCCGGGCGGCAGCTCCAGCAGCAGGTCGAGCTCGGCGGAGATGCGCTGCCAGCGCTCAGGGTCCATGCCGGCACTCCTGGCGGGCGGCGCAGCCCATGGTCAGTCTTCCGCGGCCGGGTGCGGGTCCTCGCGCAACGCAGCCATGAGGAACATCCGCGCCTTCTGCCAGTCTCGCCGGATGCTGCGCTCGGAGCGCTGCATCAGGGTGGCGATCTCCTGCTCGGCCAGCCCGGCGAAATAACGCAGCTCGACCACCCGGGCGAGCTTCTCGTCCACCCGCGCGAGCTGCTGCAGGGCCACGTCCAGCGCCAGCATGTCGTCGTCCAAGCGCAGGCCGCCCTCCAGGTCCTCGGGCAGGTCGGTTACCCGGTGCAGGTCGCCGCCGCGCTTGCGCGCCATGCGCTGGCGGGCGTAGTCGACCACCACCGAGCGCATCGCCGAGGCGGCGTAGGCGAAAAAGTGCGCGCGGTCGTCGAAATGGGTACCGCTGCGGCCCGCCAGCTTCAGGTAGGCCTCGTGGACCAGGGCGGTCGCGTCCAGGGTCTGGCCGTACTGGCCGGCGAGCTGGCGTCGCGCCATGCCGCGCAGTTCGCGGTACAGAGTCGCGAGGACCCGGTCCAGTGCTTCCCTGTCCCCGCCGCGCGCTGCATCCAGCAATCGCGTGATGTCGGCGTCATCAGCCATCGTCGTCCCTCGAAGGTACGGCGGGACTATAGCGCCCTAGCGCTGGCAGCGTCCGCACCACACGCTGGCGCGCTGGCCGATCCGCGCCTCGCGCAGCCGCGCGCCACAGCGCGGGCACGGCTTGCCACCGCGGCCATAGACCGCCAGGTCCTGCACGAAATAGCCGGCACTGCCATCGGGGCTGACGAAATCGCGCAGCGTGGTGCCACCGCGCCCGATCGCCGCCTGCAGCACCGCCCGCACCTCGGCGGCCAGGCGCCGGTAGCGCTCGCGCGAGACCGAGCCGGCCGGCCGCAGCGGCGAGATGCCGGCGGCGAACAGTGCCTCGGCGGCGTAGATGTTGCCCACTCCGACCACCACCGTCTGGTCCATCAGGAAGGCCTTGATCGGCCCGCGGCGGCCACGGCTGGCGGCGAACAGGTGGTCGCCGTGGAACTGCGGGCCCAGCGGCTCGGGCCCGAGCCGGGCCAGGAGCGGGTGCACCTGCCCGGTGGCCTGCCACAGCAGGCAGCCGAAACGCCGCGGGTCGTTGAAGCGCAATACCCGCCCGTCGTCCAGAGCGAGGTCGACATGGTCGTGCGCGCGCACCGGCGTATCGCCGGGCAACACCCGCAGGCTGCCGGACATGCCCAGGTGCAGCAGCGCGCTGCCGGCACCGGTGTCCAGCAGCAGGTACTTCGCGCGCCGGCGGACCGCGGTGATCCGGTGGCCGGGCAGCAGCGAGGCGACCTCCGCGGCGATCGGCCAGCGCAGGTCCGGCCGGCGCAGCGTCGCCGCGGTCACGGCACGACCGGTGAGGTGCGGCTCCAGGCCGGCTCGGATGGTCTCGACTTCGGGCAGTTCGGGCATCGCGGAAGTCTAGTGCCGGCCATGGCCGCGGGCGACTGAACGAGGCGCCGCACATGGCGGGAGCGCCGCGATTCGCGGCCGGCGCGGTGGCATGATGGAGGGCGCACCGCACACACCCGCTCCCCGGAGTCCGTTTCCCCGATGCCCGCTTCCCTGCTCGACTTCCTCGCCGGCGGCCTGCTGCAGGCCAGCCCTGGCTGGCTGCTGGCCTACTTCCTGGTCGCCACCCAGCTCACCATCTTCTCGGTGACCCTCTACCTGCACCGCTCGATGACCCACCGCGGCGTCGACTTCCACCCGGCGCTGGGCCACTTCTTCCGCTTCTGGCTGTGGCTGACCACCTCGATGATCACCCGCGAGTGGGTGGCCATCCACCGCAAGCACCACGCCACCTGCGAGACCGAGGAGGACCCGCACAGCCCGCAGACCCGTGGCATCCGCACGGTGTTCTGGCGCGGCGTGGAGCTGTACCGCGAGGCGCGCGCCGACCGCGCGTCGATCGAGAAGTACGGCAGGGGCTGTCCCGATGACGGGATCGAGCGCCGGCTCTACACCCCGCACGCGACGATGGGCCCGGTGCTGTTGCTGGTCCTGAGCTTCACCCTGTTCGGCTTCGCCGGCGTGGCGATGTGGGCGCTGCAGATGGCCTGGATCCCGTTCTGGGCCGCGGGCGTGGTCAACGGTCTAGGCCACTGGTGGGGCTACCGCAACTTCGAGACCACCGACAAGGCCACCAACCTGACTCCCTGGGCGTTCTGGATCGGCGGCGAGGAGCTGCACAACAACCACCACGCGTTCCCGAGCTCGGCACGGTTCTCGATGCGCCGCTTCGAGTTCGACATCGGCTGGTCGGCGATCCGCGCGCTGCAGGCGCTGCGGCTGGCGAAGGTACTGCGGGTCGCGCCGACGCTGGACGTGCGCCCCAACATCGCCATGCCCGACCGCGAAACCCTGCGGGCGCTGCTGGCGATCCGCTTCCAGGCGATGACCGATTACTACCGCCGGGTGACCCTGCCGGCGCTGCGCGAATCCGACGCCCGGCTGCCGCGCAAGCTGCGTCGCGGCCTGGCCGACGGCGGCCGCTGGCTGGACGCCGACAAGCGCGCGCGGCTCGAGGCCTGGCTCGACGAGCGCCCGCAGATGGCGACCCTGGCGGCCTACCGCCAGCGCCTGCAGCAGGTGCTCGACGAGCGCTCCCACGACGCCCAGGAAACCCTTGCCCGCCTGCACAGCTGGTGCACCGAGGCCGAGGCCAGCGGCATCAAGGCGCTGCAGCAGTTCTCCGCCCGACTCAAGGGCTACACGCTGGTGCAGCCCGCCTGAGCCGCGCGGTGCGCCCCGTTCCCGCGCTGCTCGCGGCGGCCTGCCTGGCCTGCGCCAGCCTTCCGCTGGCGGCGCAGGTCGGCGACAGCGCGGGCTACCTGGCGCGCATGGACGCCGATGGTGACGGCCGGGTCTCGCTGGCCGAGTACCAGCAATGGATGGGCTATGCGTTCGACAGGATGGACGCCGACGGCGACGGTGTCCTGCGCGGCGACGAGTTGCCGGGCGGGCGTGGCGCGCCGGTCACCCGCGAGCGGCACCAGGCCGCGCTGGCTGCGGGTTTCGCCCGCCAGGACCGCAATGGGGACGGCCAGCTGGACGCGCGGGAGCTGGCGGCGCCGCCGGCGCACTGACCCGGCCGAACGTCACCACGGCACCTGAACAGCCCCGGCGCGACACTCGCCGCTTCGCTGCCGAGGGTGCTGTCCATGGAGCTGTTGGCCGATCCCGCCATATGGGCGGGGTTCCTGACCCTGGTCGTGCTCGAGCTGGTGCTCGGCATCGACAACCTGGTGTTCATCGCGATCCTGGTCGGCAAGCTGCCGCCGGAGCACCGGGACAAGGCGCGGGTGCTCGGCCTGAGCCTGGCACTGGGCATGCGCCTGGCGTTGCTGGCCGTGCTGTCGTGGATCATGGGACTGACCCGGCCGCTGGTCACGGTCTTCGACCGGGGATTTTCCGGGCGCGACCTGATCCTGCTGGGCGGTGGCCTGTTCCTGCTCTACAAGGCGACCACCGAGCTCCACGCCCACCTGGAGGGCGGCGAAAACGGGTCCGGCGCCAACCCGGCGTACGCCGGCTTCGGCATGGCGGTCGTGCAGATCGTTGCCCTGGACCTGGTGTTCTCGCTGGACTCGGTCATCACCGCCGTCGGCATGGTCAACGACCTGCCGGTGATGATGGCCGCGGTGATCGTCGCGGTGATGCTGATGCTGGTGGCCAGCAAGCCCCTCACCACCTTCGTCAACAGCCACCCCACGGTGGTGGTGCTCGCGCTGGGATTCCTGCTGGTGATCGGGTTCAGCCTGGTCGCCGACGGCCTGGGCTTCCACATCCCCAAGGGCTACCTGTATGCGGCGATCGGCTTTTCGATCCTGATCGAGACGCTGAACCAGTGGGCCAGGCGCAAGCAGGCCAAGGCCGTGGGCGGGATACCGGCGCGGCAACGGACCACCGACGCGGTGATGCGCCTGCTCGGCGGCGAGGATGCCGGCAATGCGCCCGGACCGGCGGTCACCCCCGGCGACCGCCTGGCCGGCCAGGCACCGGCCACCGGCCTGTACCCGGCCGAGCAGGACATGATCCGCGGGGTGCTGCGCCTGGCCGAGCGACCGGTGACCAGCCTGATGGTGCCGCGCGACAGGGTGGTGTGGATCGACGCGGCCGCGGGACGCGACCACGCCCGCGAAGTGCTGGCCTCGACCAGCCATACGCGCATGCTGGTATCCGAGGGCGCGCTGGACAACCTCAGGGGCGTGGTGCAGTCACGCGACCTGCTGGCGGCACTGCTCGAGGACGGTGGCAGCGTGCTCGATCGCGCCATGCGCCAGCCGCTGCGGGTCCCGGAGGCCACGACCGCACTGCAGGCACTGGAGCTGGTGCGCGGGCATCCGATCCCGCTGGCGGTGGTCTGTGATGCGGACGACAGGGTGGCCGGCCTGTTCACCGCCAACGACCTGCTGGCGGCGATCGCCGGCGACCTGGCCGACACCCGCACCGCCGCCACAGCGACTCCCGATGCCACGCGAACGCCGAATTGACCGCGGCTTAATGCCTTCGGGCCGACACTCATCGGCCCGGTCGCGACAGGAGCCGCGTGATGAAAGGACAGCCTCGTCACTCCCCTGATGCGGAGGGCCGCGACGGTGCCGCGATGGCCGCAGCCTGCACCCTCGGCATCGAAGCCCGGGCCTATTTCGGTGCGCGCCCCTGGGCGGAGATCGAACCGACCCTGTCGCAATGCTGGGAGCGCAACTACGGCCACCTGGGCACCTGGACCCGGGTGGTGGAGTCCGCGTACAGCGCCTGGAGCTACCAGCGCCCGCGCATGATGCTGGTGCCGGATCCGCCGTTCGGGGAGGTGGCGTCATGACCCCGCGCGCGGGCAGCTGGACCGCCCCGAGCTACCCGCCGCCCACCGGCGTGCTGGTGGGCGGACCCTACGGATTGCTCGATACGGCAGCACCGACCGTCCAGGCCGGCCAGCCCGCACCGCGCCCCCTGGCACCGCCAGCGGCACCCGCCCTTCGGCCGGCGGACATGCGGCCGCACGGCTGAGCCGGCCCGCCACTCCGGCACGGCAGTGACACGCGGCACAGTTCATGACTTTCCCGTGACAAATTTGACCCATCTTTGACGCTGAACGTCAGCCGAATGGCGGATGCTCGGGCTCCCGGCGGTCCCTTGACTGTCGGGCTGGCCCTTCAACAGCAGGTATCCGCATGTCCACAGCTGACCGTCGTTCCCTGCGCCGTACGGCGCTCGCCGTCGCCACCGCTGCCGTGCTCGCCGTGGCCGCCACAACCGCATCCGCCGCGGGCGATGCGGTGATCAATACCTCGAGCCTGGAATCGGGCGAGAGCCACGACCGTTTCATCGTCAAGTACCGCGAGGGCAGCCCCCAGCGCAGCAGTGACAGCGCGCTGCAACAGTCGCTGCAGACTGCCGGGCGCGCCTCCCTTCAGGGGTCGGCACTGGGCCTGCAGAAGCTCCGCCGGACCGCCACCGGGGCGGAGGTGCTGCAGACCGCACGCAAGCTCGACCGCGCCGATGCCGAGGCACTGATGCGCCGGCTGGCCGCCGACCCCGCGGTGGAGTACGTCGAGGTCGACCAGAAGATGTACCCGGCGTTGACCCCGAACGACACCTACTACACCAGCAACCAGTGGCACTACTTCGAATCCACCGGGGGCATCCGCGCCAACCAGGCATGGGACCGGACCACTGGCGCCGGCGTGGTGGTGGCCGTGCTCGACACCGGCATCACCAACCACAGCGACCTCAACGCCAACATCCTGCCCGGCTACGACTTCATCAGCGACGCGACGGTGGCAGGCGACGGCAACGGCCGCGACTCCGACCCCAGCGACCCGGGCGACTACTACGGCGGCGACAGCTCCAGCTGGCACGGCACCCACGTGGCCGGCACCATCGCCGCGGTCACCAACAACAACAAGGGCGTGGCCGGCGTCGCGCATGGCGCCAGGGTGGTGCCGGTGCGCGTACTGGGCCGGGGCGGCGGCTACCTGTCGGACATTGCCGACGGCATCGTCTGGGCCGCCGGCGGCAGCGTCTCCGGCGTGCCGGCCAATGCCAATCCCGCCGAGGTCATCAACATGAGCCTGGGCGGCAGCGGCAGCTGTTCGTCGACCTACCAGAGCGCGATCAATTCGGCGGTCAACCGCGGCACCACGGTCGTCGTGGCGGCCGGCAATTCCAATGCCAACGTCAGCGGCTTCAACCCCGGCAACTGCTCCAACGTGGTCTCCGTGGCCTCCACCACCCGCCAGGGCGCGCGCTCGAGCTTTTCCAACTACGGCAGCCTGATCGATGTCTCGGCACCCGGCAGCGACATCGCCTCGACCATCAACACCGGCAGCACCACCCCCTCGGCCGAGGGCTACAGCCTGATGTCCGGCACCTCGATGGCGGCGCCGCACGTGGCCGGCGTGGTCGCGCTGATGCAGGCCGCCGCCGGTGGCGGGCTGACCCCGGCGCAGGTCGAGCAGACGCTCAAGAGCACCGCGAGGTCGCTGCCCGGCAGCTGCTCGAGCGGCTGCGGGGCGGGCATCGTCGATGCGAACGCGGCAGTCGCCGCGGTCGCCGGCGGCGGCAACCCGGGTGGCCCCGGCCAGCCCGGCGATCCGGGCGGCGGCACGCAGACCTACAGCAACGGCGGCGACTACGCGATCCCGAGTCCCGGCACGGTCGACAGCCCGATCAGCATCTCCGGCCGCAGCGGCAACGCACCCAACCCGACCCGGGTGGACGTGGACATCCGGCACAGCTACCGCGGCGACCTGCAGGTCGACCTGGTCGCACCGGACGGCTCCACCTACCGGATCAAGAGCGCCAACGGCAGCGACAGCGCCGACAACGTGATCGGCTACGCCAACCTCAACCTGTCCAGTGAGCAGATCAACGGCACCTGGCGCTTGCGGGTGCGCGATCACTACAGCGGGGATACCGGCTACATCAACAGCTGGAGCATCACCTTCTGACCTGCGCGGGCGGCGGGTGACCGATGCCATCCGCCCTCCCGGCACGCGCGGCCGCCTCCCCGGCGGTCGCGCTGTTTTGGGCCGCATCGCGGTAATGGCTAGACTGCGCCGAGTCCCGCGACCCGAGTTCCCCGATGCACCCGACCTTGCCACGCTCCCTGCTGCTCGCCTCCGTCCTCGTCCTCGCCGGCTGCGTCCACCAGCCCGCCCGGCTTGCGAGCCCGGGCGCACAGGCCGACGACAATCTCAACGCCGTGCTGTGGATGCAGGCCTCGCAGGAATACCGCGCCGCCTCGATCCAGACCTGGCGGGCGGCGCTGCTGCAGCTGGACCGGGCCCTGGCCGATCCGCACTGGGATGCGCTGGTCCCGTCCGAACGGGCCAACCCACCGGCGGACCTGCCGCCGGCGGTGATCGTCGACATCGACGAAACCGTACTCGACAACTCGCCCTACCAGGCCCGGATGGTGCTCGACGGCACCACTTACGACAGCGGCACCTGGGCGGCATGGGTCGATGAAGGCAAGGCGGACGCAATCCCCGGAGTGCTCGAATTCACCCGCGCGGCGCAGGCGCGCGGGGTCACCGTCTTCTACCTGAGCAACCGGACCGAGGCGCAGCAGGCACCCAGCCTGGCCAACCTGCGCAAGGTCGGCCTGCCGGTGGCGGGCGAACACGTGTTCCTGGGCAAGGGCGCCGAAGTGCCGGGCTGCACCCAAGCCTCGTCGGGCGACAAGCAATGCCGCCGCCAGCTGGTCGGCCGCAGCCACCGGGTGCTGATGCAGTTCGGTGACCAGCTGGGCGATTTCGTCGAGGTGTCCGACAACACTCCGCCGGGCCGTGACCGGCTGATGAGCGAGCACGGCGACTGGTTCGGCGAGCGCTGGTGGATGCTGCCCAACCCGACCTATGGGGACTGGCAGCCGGCGGTGTTCGGCAACGACTGGAGCCTGCCGCCGCAGGCGCAGCGCGCAGCCAAGCTCCGTGCGCTCCGGCCGGCGCGTTGAGCGCCACGGTGCATCAAGCACTTGAACGCCAATCCGCACGCATTGCGTCAGCATCGGGCAGCGGCTAAGCTGCCGGCGTCCGGCCATTTGGCCGGCGCCATGTCGTTCCGGCCACGGCCGGTTTCAAGGAGGCCTCCAGGCCTCCTTTTTTCTTTTCCGTCAGGAGAAAGCCGGCAACGCATGTCCCTGGCTCCGCTACGCCACCTCGCGCCGCTGCTGCTCGCCGCCGCCTTCGCGCTGGTGCTGGCGTCCTGCCGGAACGCCGAGTCCCCGGCCATCGAGACCGCCGGCACGCCGGTCGAGGCGGTCACCCGGCTGGTCGACGACCTGCGGCGCAACGATCCGGCCGCCTATGCGCGCCACTCGGTGCCGCCCGCGCTGCACCGCCAGGCCGCCGAGGCCTGGGCCGCCGGCACCAGCACCTGGCCGCTGAGTGCACTGCCGCTGGACGAGCACCTGCCGGCACTGCTCGCCACCCTCGCCGCGCCACAGTCGGAAAAGACCCTGCTGGCCGGCTACAACCGGCAGTTCGCCGGGGCCCACCGCGAACTGCGCACCGCGGCCGCCACCCTGGGCCTGTTCGCCACCCAGTACGTCGCCTCCGCCGAGGACTACAGCGTCGAACAACGCAGCCATTACACCCAAATGGTGACGGCGCTGGCCGACTGGGGCCGCAGTGCGCCGCTGGGTGACCCGGCGCTGGCGCGCGAGGCCCTGCCGCAGCTGGTGGGCGCCGCCCGGACCACCGGCCTGGCCGCTCCCGACGCCCTGCGCCGCACCGGCATGGAGCGCAGCCTGGAGCGGCTGGGGCCGCTCATGGGCCGCTTCAAGCAGGTCCTGGAGCTGTACGGGCTGGACGCGGATGCCGCCCTGGACAGCGTGCGGTTGCAACTGGTGGAGCAGACCGGCGAGCGTGCGAAGGTCGGTCTGGAGTACGAACTGGGCGGCCACACGGTACGGGCGGTGCTGCTGATGGAGCGTCGCGAAGGACAGTGGTACCCCGCGCGCACCCTGGAGCGGCTGGAGGCCGCACTGGGCACGGCGGCGCCACCGCCGCAGCCGGCATAATGCGGCCGATGGCCGACCAGAACGACCTGCCCTTCCCCCCGCCCGACCGCGACCCCGCGCCGCCCGCGGCCGCGCGCCGCCCCGGACAGCGCCGGCCGTGGTGGGCGCGACTGCTCGGCCGCGTGCTCGCGCCGTGGATCTCGCTGAGCATCGAGCCCCCCGACGTGGCCGCCCACCTGGACGAGATCGGTGATCGCGAGGTCTGCTACGTCCTCGAGGACTACGGGCTGTCGAACATCCTGATCCTGGACCGCGCCTGCCACGAGGCCGGGCTGCCAGCGCCGCTACAGCCGCTGCCTGGCGATCTGCTGGGCCGCCGCGGCTACCTGGCGCTGTCGCGCCGCAACGTCAGCACCCTGGGCCCGCTGCAGCAGCCGCTGGGCCGCCCGGCGGTATCGAAGACCCATTCCGCCTCGCTGGCCACCCTGCTCGAGGCCCACCGCGCCGACCCGCGTCTGGACGTGCAACTGGTGCCGGTGTCGATCTTCGTCGGCCGCGCGCCGGACAAGAACAGCAGCTGGTTCAGCGTGCTGTTCTCGGAGAACTGGGCACTGGTCGGCCGCTTCCGCCGGCTGCTGGCGATCGCCCTCAACGGGCGCGACACCACCGTGCGCTTCGCCCAGCCGATCAGCCTGCGCCAGGTACTGGCCGAGGAGCTGCCGCCCGAGCGCACGGTGCGCAAGATCTCCCGCGTGCTGCGTGCGCACTTCCGCCGCATCCGCGCGGCGGTGATCGGCCCGGACCTGTCCACCCGCCGGCTGCTGATCGACCGGGTGCTGGCCGTGCCGGCGGTGAAGGACGCCATCGCCGACCAGGCCCGGCGCGACAACTCCAGCCTGGAAGACGCCTGGAAGAAGGCCTACGGCTACGCCTACGAGATCGCCGCCGACTACTCGCACCCGGTGGTGCGCTCGGCCAGCTTCCTGCTGACCTTCGTCTGGAACCGGATCTACCGCGGGGTGCTGGTCCACCACCTCGACAAGCTCAAGCAGGCCGCGCCCGGGCACGAGGTGGTCTACGTGCCCAGCCACCGCAGCCACATGGATTACCTGCTGCTGAGCTACCTGCTGTACACCCGCGGCATCGTTCCGCCGCACATCGTGGCCGGCATCAACCTCAACCTGCCGGTGATCGGCACCCTGCTGCGCAAAGGCGGAGCGTTCTTCATCCGCCGCAGCATCCGCGGCAGCGCGCTGTACTCGGCGGTGCTGGGCGAGTACGTGGCGCAACTGGTAGCCGGTGGCTACTCGATCGAGTACTTCGTCGAAGGCGGGCGCTCGCGCACCGGCCGGCTGCTGCCGCCCAAGGGCGGGATGATCGCCATGACCGTGCGGGCCTACCTGCGCCAGCCGACCCGCCCGGTGCTGTTCCAGCCGGTCTACATCGGCTACGAGAAGCTGATGGAAGGCGACAGCTACCTGGACGAGCTGTCCGGCAAGCCCAAGGAAAAGGAATCGATCTGGCAGCTGCTCAGCTCGATACCGAAGGTCCTGCGCTCCAACTACGGCCAGGTGGTGGTGAATTTCGGCGAACCGATCCGCCTGGGCGAGGTGCTGGCCGCGCGCGCTCCCGAATGGGACGGGCGGCCGCTGTCCGACGATGAGCGCCCGTCCTGGCTGTCGGGGACGGTGGAGGAACTGGCCGGGCAGATCCAGGTCAACATCAACCGCGCCGCCGACGTGAACCCGGTCAACCTGCTGGCGCTGGCCCTGCTGTCCACGCCCAAGCACGCCATGAGCGTGGCCGACCTCACCGCGCAGATCACCCTGTCCAAGACCCTGCTGGCCGAGCTGCCGTACTCCGACCGGGTCACCGTGACCCCGCATACGCCCGGGCAGATCATCGCCCACGGCGAGGAGATCGGCATGCTCACCCGCACGGTCCACCCACTGGGCGACGTACTGCACGTGGGCGGCGACACCGCGGTGCTGCTGAGCTATTACCGCAACAACGTCCTGCACCTGTTCACCGCCGCCGGCTGGGTGGCCTGCTGCTTCCAGCACAACCGCCGCATGTCGGTGGACACCGTGCGGCGGCTGGGCCGGACGGTGTACCCGTTCCTGCGCAAGGAGCTGTTCATCCGTTGGAACGCGGAGGAGTTCGAGCAGCGGCTGGACGCGACCATCGACATCTTCGTGCGCGAGGGCCTGCTCGACCGCAATGCCGACGACCCCTCCGTGCTCACCCGCGCCGCCGGCCAGTCCGACGAGGTGTTCCGCCTGCGCGCGATCGGCCACTCGCTGCAACAGGCCTTCGAGCGCTACTACATCACCGTTTCGGTGCTGGTGAAGAACGGCAGCGGCACCCTGTCCAGCGGCCAGCTGGAAAGCCTGTGCCAGCTCGCCGCCCAGCGCCTGAGCCTGCTCTACGCCCCGGCCGCCCCGGAGTTCTTCGACAAGACCCTGTTCCGCGGCTTCATCCAGAAGCTGCGCGAACTGGGCCTGGTGAAACTGGACGAGAACGGCAAGCTGGCCTTCGACCGCGAGCTGGAAGGCTGGGCCCGCGACGCCAAGTTCATCCTCGGCCGCGAGCTGCGCCACAGCATCGAGAAGGTCAGCCCCGAGGCCGCGCGGCCGGATGACGAGGCGATGCCGGAGGATTGAGCGGACCTGCAACCTTCCGCGGGCAGCGCTAGGATGGAGCGGCGGCGGAGCAGTCGCGGGACCGCCGCGGCCCGCACATGCCGCGACCCAGCTGGAGGGAACGCGCATGACACCGCCGCAATCCACTACGGCCCTGCCCCGGCAGGGCGCTCCACCCTCCGGCGAAGAGCGCCCGCCGCTGCCGCTGGACACCGCGCCGCAGCGCCTCGCGGCCGAACTGCTCGAGCGCGCCGGCATCCGCATCAACGGCGACCGCCCCTGGGACCTGCGCCTGCACGACCCGCAGGCGCTCGACCGCGCGATCGCCGAAGGCAACCTCGGCCTGGGCGAGTCCTACATGGCCGGCGCCTGGGATTGCGACCGGCTGGACCTGTTCTTCGACCGCCTGCTGCGCGCCCACGTCGACCGCGAAGTCCAGCCCGCCCGCCTGGCCTGGCTGTCCCTGCAGGCCCGCCTGGTCAACCGCCAGAACCGCAGCCGCGCCTGGGAGGTCGGCCGCGCCCACTACGACCTGGGCAACGACTTCTACCAGGCCATGCTCGACCCGTGGATGGCCTACTCCTGCGGCTACTGGAAGGACGCCGACAACCTCGCCGCCGCCCAGGAAGCCAAGCTCGAACTGATCTGCCGCAAGCTCGGCCTGCAGCCGGGCATGCGGGTGCTGGACATCGGCTGCGGCTGGGGCAGCTTCATGGGCTACGCCGCGAAGCACCATGGCATCGAGGCCATCGGGGTCACCATTTCGAAGCAGCAGGCGACCTACGCCACGGACCGCTTCAGGGACCTGCCGCTGGAGTTCCGGCTGCAGGACTACCGCGAACTGGAACCGTCCAACCTTGGCGGCAAGGTGGACCGCATCGTCAGCGTGGGCATGTTTGAGCACGTGGGTGGGCGCAACCACCGCGAGTACATGCAGGTGGCCCGCCGCTGCCTGGCCGACGACGGGCTGTTCCTGCTGCACACCATCGGGAAACTGCAGCGCAGCGCGGTCACCGACCGCTTCACCGACAAGCACATCTTCCCGAACGGCGAACTCCCCACCATCGGCCAGGTGGGCGAAGCGAGCGCCGGCCTGTTCGTCGTCGAGGACCTGCACAACTTCGGCGCCGACTACGACCCCACCCTGATGGCCTGGAACAGCAACTTCGAGGCCGCATGGCCGCGGTTTGCCGAACGGTTGGGTGAGACCTTCCGGCGGAAGTGGCGGTATTACCTGCTGTCGTGCGCGGGCGCGTTCCGGGCCAGGAACATCCAGCTTTGGCAGTGGGTGTTGTCGCCAGAGGGAGTCGACGGCGGATATCGGCGAATCAGTTGAACCGTCTGGTTGGCCAGACGTCCCGGCCAACGTGGCAGAAGATACCTGCCACGCTGACCGCCCCGGCAATCGCGCTCAATCGACCCGGATCCATTCCCCCGCGTGGATCTGGGTACCGGGGATCACAGTGTTGCCCATGTCCGACCAGACCATCACGACTGGCAGGACCTTGGGGCTGCCGCCGGTCACCACGACTTCGTAACTGTGGCCCACCTGGAAGATGGTCGGAACGGAGTTCGCGTTGTGCGTCGTATGACCCGGTGCCAGCGTGACGGTGACGGGACCAGGCGCCACCACCTCCTTCTCCCGCCCGATCCACGTCTCATACACGGTCACGGTGACGGTTTGTGGCGTCGTGTCATTGTTGAGCAACTACCAATCAACGGAGCGCGCATTCGCTGGCAGCGAGAAGATCCCCGACGACAAGGTGACCGTACCGGGCGTAAGTCGAGCCTCCATCGCCCGGAGCCGATCCAGGATACGCAGCAGCAAGTACTGGGTGTCCGGGTCCGGCGCCGGAGCCAATACCGGGGGACGGCTTGGTACTGCGCGCTGCGAGGATCCGGCAGGGGCGGCACCGGCATCGCCGGCTGCCAACAGGGCCGGAACGGTAAAAGGACAGGGCCAGCGCGATGCCGATGGCACCGTTGCGGAATGAATGAAGCTGCATGGATATCTCCTCGAGGTGTGCTCCGGACCTGCTGGTCCAGACGCATCAACCACGAGAAAGATCGAACCCAACTGCCAGAGGGGTGGCTTGGCTCATTCCCGGTCCAGCGGACTGAGGACCGCGCCCGCGCCGCGCCCCAGCACATGCGTATAGATCTGCGTGGTAGCGACGTCCTTATGGCCCAGCAGCTCCTGAACCGTGCGGATGTCGTGGCCGGCTTCGAGCAGGTGGGTGGCAAAGGAATGGCGCAGGGTGTGGCAGGTGGCGGGCTTGGTGATACCTGCCTGGAAGCGGGCAGCCTTTACCGCCCGCTGCAGGCCTCCCTCGTCCAGATGGTGGCGCCCCGTGAGGCCAGTGCGCGGATTGCGTGACCTGCCCCTGGCGGGGAATACATACTGCCAGCCCAACTCGCGCCCTGCGTTCGGATACTTGCGCGCAAGCGCGTGGGGCAGGTGGACCTCCCCGTGGCCTGCCGCAAGATCTTCCGCGTGGATCACCTCGACCCTGGCGATTTGCGCCCGCAACAACTCCTCAAGCTTGCGGGGCAGCGGGACCCTCCGATCCTTGCCACCCTTGCCGTTGCGCACGCAGATTTCATTCCTGCCGAAGTCCACGTCCTTGACCCTCAGCCGGGCGCATTCCATCAGGCGCATGCCGGTGCCGTAAAGGAGGGACTCCATCAACCCGTAGCGCCCCTCCATCAGCGCAAGCAAACGCGTGACCTCTTCGCGCGTCAGCACCACCGGGATGCGCTGGGGGCGCTTGGCGCGAACGACCTCGTCCATCCAGGGCAACTCGATGCCGAGCACCTGGCGGTAGAGGAACAAGAGCGCCGACAACGCCTGGTTCTGCGTGCTGGCAGCGACGTTCCCCTTCACCGCAAGCATGGAGAGAAAGGCCTCGACTTCCCTGGGCCCCATGTCCCGCGGATGCCGCTTGCCGTTGGCCACGATGAACCTACGGATCCACTGCAGGTAGGCGCGCTCGGTGCGGATGCTGTAGTGGCGCACGCGCAGTGCGGCACGGACCTGGTCCAGCAGCCGCGGAGCCCCTTGGCCGGCTGCAGCCGCTGGACTTGATATCACCCCACTTTTCCGGTGATAAGACATAGCACCCAAAATTCGCCACAATTGCCTGCAGGGTGGCAGCCAGCCCGGGGGAGCGGGAGCAGGCAAGTCACTGATCTGGGGTAGGTTTTTTCTGTTTTGCAGGCAGCCCGGCCGCTGTGCATCCCGGCGCTATCATGGATTTTTCGTATCTACTTAGTGTTAGGCGGCAGTGGTTTCTGTAAGTTGGCTACTGCGCCGGGTCGTTGCGTTTTGCCGCCTCGGCAACATTGCAGATCGCGTGCGCGGTGGGTTCGCCGGCTGCGGCAGTTACAGTGGCCTCGTCGCTCGGGGCGCTCGCAACTCTGCCTGTTTTGCTTCGGCAGCAACGTCGTAGCGACCCGGCCGTCGCCGACTTCGGATCGGCCAAACGTCGCAGGGACTTGCGCTTGGGGTTCGCCGGCTTTCGGATCGTCACTCGGCCACGGCGTCGCGGCGGCAAGGTCATCGCGGTCTGCTACATTTGCCTCCTAACTAGTCATTCAAGCCGAACCCGCTTCGTGACTTCGGCAACATCACCGCACCGGCAAGCGCGTCGTTCTACCGTTCTTCGCGTTGCGGGTCGGCTTAATTCCGGTGTTAGGCCCATCCACCAACAAGGACTGTTGTGAACGACCATCAAGACCCTTCAATCTTCGCACCCGCGTTTTGGATGCTTGGGATTCTCGCAGTGGTGCTAGGAGCTGTGCCCCTCTCCTACTTTCTTACGCGGGATATGTCTAGCTTCGAAGGCGGACGCGGATACGCTCTAGTCTCACTCACTCCGCTCATCGGCCTCGCTCTGCTAATTTCTGTGATTACGCTATTTTTTTGCATCAGGCACAGCCAAAATCTTCACAAGCCAGTTCTACTAGGCCTTCTTACCTTTAATCTGCTTGCGGGCCTCTCGTACCCGTTCCTCGAGGGACTATGAGAGGCCTAACAATTCGTTCAAGCCGAATCCGCTTCGTTCCGCAAAGCACATGGCAGGTGCAGCTTGCCATGTGCTTTGCTCCACTGCGCGTCTCGGCTTAACTTGGGTGTTATACGTGATGGACGCAATCCGGTGGCTGGAACAAAAAGCTATGGGCTTTAGCGCCCTGACAGAGCCGGAGCGTGCCGCTCCAATGCACTTCTCACTGTTGTGGAGCTACTTCGAGGCAGAGGCATTACACGCAAACGGCTCGTCCAATGCAGTTGCCGCATGGATCCGCGACCTCAATGCTCAGGGCAGGCTCAACTCATCCGCCTTTTCCACAGCACTGGACTACATCAAGAATCGTTACTACTCCCAGGGCAATTTCACGCACCACTTCCACAGCCTCAACCTTCGGCCAAATGACAGCCCTGATCTAGTCAAGGCCGTGCTATCTGGCGCCAACCCTGGTCCTGTGGATTCGGTGGTTGCCTTGTTCATTGTCATCTACCGCTTTCGTAACAACTATTTTCATGGCCCCAAGTGGGCATATCACCTGCAAGATCAGCTCAACAACTTCAACGTGGCCAACGATTCGCTCATGATCGCAATGGACATGTGGCGGCCTTGACGGTCACGTATAACAATTCGTTCAAGCCGAAGCCGCTTCGCGGCTCGGCTTAACTCAAGCGTTAGGCCGCAATCGCGAGTGGCATAGAGGCTTTGAATGGTCTGGATTCTAGTGGCTGCACTCATCGCACTGACTCATCTTGTCGCGATAGTCCTGGGCCGGCTCACCCGAGACTGGCTTCAGCGCGTTGCGTTCAGTTCGGGCCTTGTGGGTCTGTTTAGCTTCCCCGCCGTGCTCTACTTTGCGGTCAAGAGCTTCTGTATCGCTGGAGCGTGTCGAGGCGTCGACAGTACAGGGCTGGGCCTCGCGCTTGCGGCGTTTGGCCTGCTCGCAGTGACTTCTCTAATCTCGTCGGCAGTGCTTCTGGTGCGTCGGTCGCGCGCCTAACGATTCATTCAAGCCGATGCCGCTTCGCGGCACGGCTTAACTCTGGTGTTAGGCCCTTATGTCTGATCACGAGCAGCTCGTAGTCGCACCATCCGAGCAACTCGGCGCAATCTCACGCCGGGGGCTCGTGAAGACCTTGCTCAAGTGCGCGCTGTGGTTTGGCCTCGCCTGGGTAGCAACGTGGCTTTATCCAGGCATCGTCTGGCCGTGGTATGTAGCTTGGACATTCGTTGCAATTGGCTTGGCTTTTTCCTTGGTCGTTCTGCTGGTGGCATCTCGTAGCCGCTATGCAGAGCTCCAGAACTAGCAGGGAAACCATGGTCGCGGAAGGGCCTAACAATGCGTTCAAGCCGACACCGCTTCGTTACGCAAAGCACATGGCAGGAAGAGCTTGCCATGTGCTTTGCTCCACTGCGCGGCGCGGCTTAACTTAGGTGTTAGGCCTGCAATCAGCAATGCGCATAGCCATCACGATCTACGCCTCACTTTTTCTTCTCCTTTATCTCTACGGGCTGGTTCTGCGTGTCCGCTCTATCCGATCAGATCTAGAGTTTCGTGGCCCAAGGAAGACCTATGGTGGCCTGGCGCTTGCGCTCGCCAGCGGCCTTATGTTCGTAGCGTGCTATGGCTACATCGTTCAGCGCCCCATTCTTCATCCATGGTTCTGGGCAGTTTTCTTCGTGGTAAGTGTTGGCAGCTTGCTTTGGTCGGGGCGCTTCATCTCTTCACTTCAGGCTGAGCACGGTAAAAGAGCTGGGCTTGCTGCCTATTTGGTCAACACAGCTCTTGTGTTGCCCATTGATCTGACGGTATTCCTCTATGCGTTCCGTTCCGCACAGATCTGGCAGCAGGCCTAACAAGTCATTCAAGCCGAACCCGCTTCGCGGGTCGGCTTAATTCCGGCGTTAGGCCTTGTTCTCGACTCGCCGCTACCTACTTCTGACTTCGGGCAAGAAGATGCTCTGGCTCGGAGTCATCGTCTTCGGGCTAATGGCACTGATCGGGTATCAGATACTCGATAGCCACGGACAGACGCAGGATCGTATTTCAGGTGTCGTCCGATATGCGGGTTACGTGGACGGATACGCGTTTCGTGGAGAATCTCCACAGGCTATTTCAGTAAGCCTTGCGACAGGGGAGTTCGTGCGCATTAGAGTTCCAAGAGAGTGTGGACTCTTACAGGAAGGAAACGTCGTGG
>NZ_JAJUWY010000020.1 GCF_021390425.1 Lysobacter sp. GX 14042
CTTCCTCGTCCGGAATTCCGAACGAACGGGCGATCTCATCGATTGCACTTGCCAGCGACCTTAGCTGAGTGCTCTCAACAAGTACCCCGCCAAAAGCTAACAGCTTGCCCATTCCGTTGCGGGCACTGCGCTGCGCCGAATCATCCGCGAAGAAGACTTGCATTGGCACCTAGTTCCGGAGTCATGTCCCGCCGCGGAGAATCGCTGCGCGAACCTGCTGTCGACCGACTACGAGAAGATGTCATTGATCTTGGTCTGTAGCCTCTTGATCTCCGCGTCGATCTCTCCACTTGCGACGGGCATCTGATCCACGATCTCAGCAAAGGAGTCAGCTGTAAAAAGAATTGAGCGTCGCGGTGGCAAGATGCCTGACTGAGTGAGGCTCTCAAGATTGGATTTTATCTGGCCATGAATCTCCTTCATGGCATCAAAGTCATCGTCAGGGGAATTTAGTGGATCGACAAGAACACGCCTGAGTCGCCAAAGACTCTCGATCGTAGATCTCAGTAGGAACAAGGAGTCCTGATGTTTGGACAATCGCTTCTGGAAATCCAGAGCCTCCCGAGCTGCGCTTTGTGCTTTCCAAGCCGCAACCGCAGAAGCGACGGCTGCCAACGTTGCAAGGACGGCTAACGATACTTGTAGTGCGGGATGCATCGAACCTTCCATAGACACCTAACACCAGAATTAAGCCGCGTCGCGAAGCGACGTCGGCTTGAATGACTCGTTAGGCCGCATAGTCGCAGCCTGACGCTCTCGTACCAACTTGCCTGAAACCAACAGATTTTTTGCTGGGACAACCAATCCGGACTCAAATGGAGTAAACAGCACCGTCATGATGATCATTGGAACAAGTCCGATCGTCTTGGCGTTTGGATCAATCGCTCGGCAAGTTCGGTGCACCGCTGCCGCGTAAGCGATGACGGGCGGAACCGTTACGAGCGCCAAGAAGATTGAGCTGGCGACCACCGTCCTGGATGAATGAGCTATCGCGGTAATAATCATGGCAGCGAACCAAGCCACATGGACTAGGTAGCTTTGTAGCAGCCTTCGCCTCTGCTTGATCAGTTTAGGGATCAGAGCTGCGTCCATTGCGGCCTAACACCTGAGTTAAGCCGACTTGCGTAGTGGAGGCAAAAGCGTGGCAAGCTTTTTCTGCCACGCTTTTGCTGTAACGAAGCAAGTTCGGCTTGAACGAATTGTTAGGCTTGCTCGCCGGGCAGCTTTGCTGCAAGTACATCAACGTTTTCGATGGACGGAGGCTCGGAGAACAACTCACCTGCCTTTGCCATCAACGCTGCTGCGACCTTGCCGGAGAGATGTGCCTGCCGACCCGCTTCATCCGGGAAAGCATCAAAAATTCCGAAAGTGCTTGGTCCAAGGCGGATGCCAAACCAAGCAGTGGTGGCAGGCTCCTCATTGACGATGGGAAGGCCACTCACAAGGAAGCTCTCAACCTCTTTCTCTTTTCCGGGTTTCGCTTCAAGGCGAACGAACAAGGCTACTTTGACCATGGCATGTCTCCTGTTGTTAAAACGACATCACGATACGCGATGTTCTCTTGCAAGCCTAACACTTGAATTAAGCCGCGCCGCGAAGCGGCGTCGGCTTGAATGAATTGTTAGGCCGCGGTACCAGCAGGCGACCGATCGCGGGAGCGACTGCATATGACAAGCAGCCCATCATATAAGTCCACCCTCCCACTTGAGCCAAGCGCCGGAACGGTACTGATTCCCCGCCACCGAGAGCCAAATACTGGAAGACACCCCAAGTGGCCGCGTAGATCACCGCTGATAGGGTCAAGCCAATCATCAATAGTGGGGTAAGGGCCAATTGCCCCGAGCGTTGAGCGACCAGGACCCCAACCGCAGCGGCTGCGACGGGTGAGAGGAGAGCAAGCGTGGTGCGTAGCCAATCTGCTTGCGGAGTGTCTGCGACGAATGACAGCGCCACACTGGTCGCGACAAAAAGAAGTGTAAAAACCAAGTATGAACGCATGTCAGGATCGATCTCCGTGGCCTAACACCTGAGTTAAGCCGAACCGCGGAGCGGTTTCGGCTTGAACGAACTGTTAGGCGCCTGGCCGGCGAGCAGCGCCTGCCGAAGAAGTTTGCCCGAAACCCAGAGGTTTTTGGCCGGGACCACGAGACCTGACTCAAAAGGGGTGAACAGCACGGTCATGATGAGCATTGGGGCCAGTCCTATGGTCTTGGCTCGGGGATCGATGAATCGGCAGGTCCGGTGAACCGCAGTTGCGTACGCGATCACCGGTGGCACGGTGACCAGCGCCAGCAGGATTGCTGCGGCGATTGTGGTCTTGGATGCCTGGGTGACAGCGGTGACGATCATCGCAGTGAACCAAGCGACATGTATCACGTAGCTTTGAAGCAGACGTTTCCGTTGCTTTTGTAGCTTCGTGACCACGCAAGGTTCCATAGGCGCCTAACACCCAAGTTAAGCTGAGACGCGTAGTGGAGCGAAGCACATGGCAAGCTGTACCTGCCGTGTGATTTGCGGAACGAAGCGGCTTCGGCTTGAACGCATTGTTAGGCGCCGCCCCCGATTACGGCACATAGACGGCATGGACCTGAACTTTGAAAGCCGACCCGCTGGGTAGTACATGGACGTGCATGACCAAGTCACTACGCCCCTCTTCTTTGGTCCAAAGATCAACAAGAACATCCCAGTGTTGCCCGGCCCAGATACAAACCGATGAATCCCAAGATGCTTCAGGCAGCGGAACCAGTGTTGCACCATAACCTTGAATGTACTGTCGAACTTGCGACACCGTTGAAGAAGTGATCGGCTCGACGCCAAGTAACCCAGGCTCGAGCTCGTAGTTGCCCCTAGCGAACTCGTCAACGACTTGGCGCAAGGTCCCGCGCCACTCGGGATGAACCGCTTGCTGCTCAGTCGAATCGAAGCTTGGGTTCGCGTCGCTCACGTCGCGCATTGCTCCAAAGGCGCCTAACGCCTGAGTTAAGCCGCA
>NZ_JAJUWY010000021.1 GCF_021390425.1 Lysobacter sp. GX 14042
CCCATGCGGTTTCCATGCTGGCAGCGTAGCGAGACGCGATCTAACAATTCGTTCAAGCCGAAGCCGCTTCGCGGCTCGGCTTAACTCAGGTGTTAGGGCTCAGACCGAATGTCATCGCTACTTCTAGCAGTTGTCCTCCAAGCTACCACTGGAGATCTGACCATCGCACAAGCTGAGTCGCTCGCGCGACGGGACGAGGCGACTCTGCATGGCGAGATTTCGTCCAGATTCTTCTCGGGACAAGACAAGGCAGTCGGTAGATCCATGGTTGCGTGTGGCGTCAACGCTGCGCAAGAGATGGCTGGGATCATGGTGGTTATGCGGCTCAATGAGCACGGACAAGTGACAAGGACCTGGCTTAACAAGCCAAGCGATCTGGGCCGGTGCTTTGAGGAAAAACTTCGATCTGAGGTAATGCAGACAGGCGGGCGTCCAGAACTCTACTCATTCGTCAATTTCAAGTTCTGAGCCCTAACAATTCATTCAAGCCGACGCCGCTTCGCGGCGCGGCTTAACTCAGGCGTTAGGCCTTGTGTCCCGCACTGTCGTAGCAGGAGTTCTCGGCAGCTTGTAGCGTCTCGCGCGTCCATCCCGTTGGCACCTGGCACGCGCGGTGACGGCATCGGCAGTGAGCCCTGCTGCACTTCCTCTTCGGCCAGGCGCGACTCTCCGCCAGATTCGACCGGCCGGGTCGACTTCGGCCAGGGCGCGGTGAGAGTTCCCGGTCGCGCGCTCCAGGTTCTTGCTTCGGCCCAGCAAACGCTGGCGCCGCCGCCCGCCAATACTTGCTGTACTGTTCGGCTCAGGGGTTGGGTCAGCGCAGGTCCGGCAGGGGTGCCAGGCAGCGGCGGCCTAACAATGCGTTCAAGCCGAACCCGCTTCGCGGCTTCGCCTTGAACGCACCGCAACTTGTAGCTCTCTCGCCCGGCGCACCATCCGGCTGCGGGTCGGCTTAACTTAGGTGTTAGGCGGCATAGGGGCATATGAGCGGACTTTGGCAAACAATCATCGGCGGCTTGGCAGTAGCTGCGATCACTGGATTGTCGGTCATCGCGTACCGCCATCCCGCAGCATACGCTCGACTCTACCGTCCATTACTGTCGGTACTCATAGGCGCATGGGCGGTGTGGTTCGTTTAGGGAGTCGGTTTTGGATCTGGATTTCATGAGGCCGTGCTCGCGACCATGAAGCTCAATTCCGGCACTCCCATCAAAACGCCAGACCGCGACTCGGCCTCGTTCCTGTTCCATATGGCTCCTGTCGTCGTTTACGCGTACCTTAGCTTTCTGAAACTCTTGCCACATTTGCTCAGGGACGAGACTCAGAGTCCGGGGGATAGCGCAAATGACGCCTAACAATTTGTTCAAGCCGACGCCGCTTCGCGGCGCGGCTTAACTCGGGTGTTAGGCCCTGCAGCAGGTGTCGAGGCGAGACAGATGACTAGAAGCGCCGCCCTGTTACTTATCTTAGTCATGCTCCTTGTGGGCGGCGCGGAGACACGCGCCACGCCACCACCAGTGAGTAAGCCGCAGTACTGCGCAGCGAGTTTCTGCGTGGAAGTTATTGCTTACAGTTTCGTTGAAAGCGCGATCGTTGATCGAAGCAACAAGGCAGAACGCATCAGCATTCGCCTGGAAGACGGGACACGAATTGCGTTCGCTGCAAGGGCTGCTAGGAAGGACGAGATTTCTGGTAAGCACGGCTCAGATTGGGTCTGGCGCTCGCCATCGATGGCGACCTCAAGG
>NZ_JAJUWY010000022.1 GCF_021390425.1 Lysobacter sp. GX 14042
CTAGTGGGGTGTATCGCTTAAGCTTGCGGGCGCGCTACAACCTGCGGCATCCGCCAAGCCCCTGTTCTTGGGTGCGAATTGTCTGATTGACCGGCCGTAGCGGTGTCGTCAAGATCGGGGATACACCCCACTTGTGGGGTCTACTTGGTGCTAGGGCGCTAAGGGGAGTGCGATGGACATTGAAGTCATAGCAAAGCTAGCGGCCATCGCGTTCGGCTCCGTCACCGCTGGAGTCTCAGTCGTTGCTCTTCTAAAAGGCCGCAAGAGTCAGCTTAGGGAAGAGTACAAATTCGCCAAAGAGTTCATCGCCGACCTGCGTGGCGTGGCATCGGATCACGAGTTCCTCCGGCAGCGCGGCAGCCACGCACTAACGGGGACGCATCGCTAGAATTTCGGACTCTTGAGTACCTGTGGCAGCTTCAAAATCCTTCTCAGGCGATCCACGATTACTCGCTCGGTTTCAAGTACCTCGAGCATCGCAGGACCACTTCACACGACGACCCGCTGCAGTTCATGGCACCCTACGACCAAGTGTGGCGTAGACGCGGGTTAAAACTGCTCTTCTTATTCCTTTACCTGATCACCTACACGCTGGCGTGCTCTCCGCTGTTGCTGCACGTTCTTGACCTGTGGGGCGTGGGCTCGCCGTTCGTGGCACTAATCATCACATGCTTCATATTCCTTCCCTTGGCCTTTCTGTCTCTAAAAGCCGGCGTGCGCATACAGCGTGCTGAACACCTCATCGCTGCTCAAAGGGCGCGCCCTAACAAATCATTCAAGCCGATGCCGCTTCGCGGCACGGCTTAATTCTGGCATTAGTCCCCTGATGTCGATTTCATGCAAGCTCGTTCGTCGGATGAGAAAGGCTTGCTAAGCTAGCTAAGATGGCTATCTGCCTGCCCCATCCCAATAGCGAGGATTACTCATGACCACGGAGACAAAAATTAAAGGCCCGGCTTCGTACTTTCCGTCTATCGAGAAGAACTACGGAAATCCTGTGGCGCACTGGTTTAAGATCCTTGACTCCGTTCAGGATAAGAAGCACATGGAGCAAGTAAATTTCCTCAAGACCGAGCACAAGATTGGGCACGGCCATGCCAATGCACTTGTCGCGTATTACAAAGCTCGGCACGGGGCCTAACAATGCGTCCAAGCCGCTTCGTTCCACCAACCAGGTTGGAGCTTGCAAGCCAGCTCTTTGGGTCCGCAGAAGGCGATGGTTCCGCTCGGGGTGGCGGTACCTGACAGCTCGATTCAAGCCAAGCGCCATCACTCGCACCGGCGTAAATCCGGTGTCAGGACGCAGATGAAGAAGATCTCCAATTTGGCACTGCTCCTGGTCATTGCTTCCGGGTGCAGTGCGCTGCCCCACGCAGACGACCCATTTCTGCCTCTTCTGGATCCAACACCTGCTGGCTTGGATGAGATCTATCTCACGGCCGCATCGGGCGGAGTCCT
>NZ_JAJUWY010000023.1 GCF_021390425.1 Lysobacter sp. GX 14042
GGTTCTACCCCGATAGCACGGACACATTCGAGAAGGCCCATACTGGGCGCAAGGAGTGTCCATGTCCAAGCGAAAGAGATACAGCCCCGAGTACAAGCGCGAGGCGGTCGATCTGGTCCGTCGATCGCGCACCAGTTGCCGGCAGGTGGCCCTGGAGATCGGCATCAACCCGAACATGCTCACGCGCTGGGTTCGCGAGGCGGATTCCGGCGGAGGCAAAGCATTCTCAGGCACCGGCAGCCCTCGTGATGAGGAGCTCGCCCGTCTCAAGCGCGACCTGGCGCGGGTGACTCGGGAGCGGGATTTTTTAAGAGACGCGGCAGCGTACTTCGCCAAGGGATCACCGAACGGTACGAGGTGATCCGGCGCTGCCGCAATGAGTACCCGGTCAGGTTGATGTGTCGCTGCCTGCAAGTGTCGCCCAGCGGTTATTACGCGTGGGAAGCCGATCTACCAAGCCCTCGTGCTTCCGAGAACGCGCGCTTGCTGTCGCGCATTCGGGAAATCCACGAGGACAGTGGCGGGGTGATCGGCGCCCCGCGCATGCACGAGGATCTGGCCCATGAGGGGGAATCAGTGAGCTTGAACCGCGTGGCACGGCTGATGGCGGCCAATGGCCTGCAAGGTTGGCCACGCCGCAGGAAGTGCCGCTATGGGCGGCCGGAGTCGCGCCCGGTTGGCGTGCGAAACATGCTGGAGCGGGACTTCACGGCCGCAGAGCCCGAGAGCAAGTGGGTGACGGACATCACCGAGATCGCCACGTTAGAAGGCAAGCTGTTCCTGTGTGTGGTGATCGACCTGCACAGCAAGCTGGTCGTCGGCTGGGCGATGCATCACCGGCAGGATCGACACATGGTGATCCGGGCCGTGGAGATGGCGGTTTGGCAGCGGCAAGGCGATGCACCTGTAGTGCTGCATTCGGACCGCGGTTGCCAATTCGTCAGCGGCGACTATCAGCGATTCCTCAGCGGAAACGCACTGGTCAGCAGCATGAGCGCGGTGGGTCATTGCGGTGACAACGCCGCCTGCGAGGGGTTCTTTGGAGTGCTCAAGCGCGAACGCGTCGCCCATCGACAGTACCGGACCCGCGACGAAGCCCGCGCAGACCTGTTCGACTACATCGAGCGGTTCCACAATCCCAGGATGCGACGTAGAGTCGCCAAGCAGGATCAGAAGTTCTCAGCCGTTTTCAAACCGTCCGTGCAGACGGGGTAGAACCC
>NZ_JAJUWY010000024.1 GCF_021390425.1 Lysobacter sp. GX 14042
TCCTTATCTCTTTCCGATCTGCGAGATTGAAGGGCGAGAGCCGGTGTGGTCGACCGCCAGTTCCTTGGTCGGCACGACCGCGGGAGAGCAGGGTCGCCACACCGGTTATCTCCCGCACACGCCCGAACAGTTGCCCGAGTTGGCGCTCGTAACGATAAGGCTGGGCCGCAGGGAGATCTCTCGCCCCTTCAGCTTAGCGGAGTCCGGTATGGCCTGTGGCATCGGGATTGATGTGTGCAAGCAGTGGTTGGATGTCGCGGTCCATGGCGGCGATCGGCCGGAGCGGTTCGACAACAATGCACGCGGCCTGCGCCGGCTGGTGGCCCGGTTTCGAGCGACCCCCTGCCGACAGGTGGTGCTGGAGGCTACCGGCGGTTACGAACGTGCGGCCCTTGAGGCGCTCCACGCGGCCGGCCTGCCGGTCGTACGGATCAATCCTCGCCAAGCGCGGGACTTTGCCAAGGCCACGGGGCAACTGGCCAAGACCGACGCGCTGGACGCGCGGGTCCTGGCCCAGATGGCGGCGCTGCTGGACTTGCCCCGCTACCAGCCGCCGGAGCCCTGGCAACAGCAATTGGCCCAGTACCAGCAGCGCCGGGGCCATCTGGTCCAGGCGCTGCAACAGGAGCGGCAGCGCTTGGAGGGCCTGGATGATCCGTGGCTGCGCAGCCAGCTCAAGGCAACGCTGGCGCATCTGCAGCGCAGCCTCAAGTCACTGGATGCACGCATCGCCGGCCAGGTGGCCGCCCAGCCCCAATTGGCCGCACTTCAGCAGGTCAAGGGGGTCGGTCCAGTGCTGGTGGCCACGCTGGCCGGACATCTCCCCGAACTGGGTCAGATCGATGGCAAGGCCATTGCCAAGCTCGTAGGGGTGGCCCCCTTGGCCTGTGACAGCGGCTCGTGGCAAGGCACCCGGCACGTCTGGGGTGGGCGTGCCGTGGTCCGCACAGTGCTCTACATGGCCACCTTGAGCGCCATCCGCTACGAGCCGCGCCTGCGGGACTTCTACCAATCGCTCAGGGCACGCGGCAAGCCGGCCAAGGTCGCTATCGTCGCCAGCATGCGCAAGCTGCTCGTCATCCTCAACGCACGGATACGTGACCACCGCGCAGCCACCGCCCTCGCCTAACTCAACACAGTTGCTC
>NZ_JAJUWY010000003.1 GCF_021390425.1 Lysobacter sp. GX 14042
CACGGCCATCACGCGGTGGAAGCCCCAGGTGGTAACGCGAGGGGAACTGTTCAGGTAGACACCAGGAGCACCCGGGCGAAGGTCCGCTTGCCGACCTGCAACAGGCCCTGGAAGCCGGGCAGCAACACGCGCTGGGCGTCCTCGACCACCTCCCCGTCGATCCGCACCGCGCGCTCGCGCAACTTGCGGTTCGCCTCCGAATTGCTGGGAGTCAGGCCGGCGGCGGTCAGCGCCGCGGCAATCCGCAGCCCTTCGCCCGGGACGGCGACCTCCTGCAGCGGCAGCAGGCGGGTATCGCCCTCTCCACGCACGGCGGCATTCCATCCGGCGACCGCCTCGTCGGCAGCCGCTTCGCCGTGGAACCGGGCCGCCAGCTCGTGCGCCAGGCGCAGCTTGAGGTCACGCGGGTTGAGCTCACCGGCCCCGATCGCCCGCCGCGCCGCCGCCGCCTCGTCCACGCTGATCTGGAAGCTGAGCAGGTCGATCCACTTCCACATCAGCGCGTCACCGATCTTCATCGCCTTGGTGACGATGTCGATCGCCGGTTCGTCGATGCCGATGTAGTTGCCCAGCGACTTGCTCATCTTCTGCACGCCGTCCAGGCCTTCCAGCAGCGGCATGGTCAATACCACCTGCGGCTTCTGCCCGTGGTGCTCCTGCAGGCCGCGGCCCATCAGCAGGTTGAACTTCTGGTCGGTGCCGCCGAGCTCGACATCCGCCTGCAGGGCCACCGAGTCGTATCCCTGCACCAGGGGATAGAGGAACTCATGGATCGCGATCGGCTGCTGCGCGGCGTAGCGCTTGGCGAAGTCGTCGCGCTCGAGCATGCGCGCGACGGTGTGCTGGCCGGCCAGGCGGATCATGTCGGCCGCCGACATCGACCCGAACCACTCGGAGTTGAAGCGCACCACGGTGCGCTCCGGGTCGAGCACCTTGTAGACCTGGTCGGCGTAGGTCCTGGCATTGGCCAGCACCTGCTCGCGGTCGAGCGGCTTGCGGGTGACGTTCTTGCCGGAGGGGTCGCCGATCATCCCGGTGAAGTCGCCGATCAGGAACACCACTTCGTGGCCGAGGTCCTGGAAAACCCGCAGCTTGTTGAGCAACACGGTGTGGCCCAGGTGCAGGTCGGGGGCGGTGGGGTCGAAGCCGGCCTTGATACGCAGCGGTCGTCCGCTCGCCAGGCGCTCGGCCAACTCTTCACGCTTGAGCAGTTCATCGGCACCCCGCTCAATGAGGGCGAGCGCGGATGCCACGGTGGAAGCTGAATTGGGGATCACGGGGTTACCTGTTAAGAGCTCTGAACATTCGCGGTCACGTCATTGAATCCCGGCTGAGCCGGAGACCTGGGTCACGGGTCTGAAAAGCCATGGGGGTCAAGGGTTTGACGCATAATCCTCGCGCCTCTATCGTACCTTCCACACGGCGCCTTCACACAGACGGCCCAGGGGATCCCTTGATGATGTCACCCGGAACCGGTCACGCCCGGCGCGAACGCCTGAAGCAATTGCGCGAAGCCGCCCTGCACCGACCGGTGCCGGCCCACGGCCACACCCACGGATTCACCGGTCGATGGTCGCGCCGGCAGTGGGCCCAGGCCAGCCTGTTGGCCACGATGGCAGCGCTGACGGCGGCCATCGTTCCCGGCTTCGGCGACCTGTCGCCCAGCCACGCGCATGTCCCGCTGCAGTCGACGGTACTGCCGCTGCCGCCGATGCCGGCCCGGGAGGACACCGCACCGGCCGAGCTGTGGCAGACCGTCGAGGTCCGCAAGGGCCAGACCCTGGGCGAGCTGTTCCAGCAGATGGGCGTGCCGGCCACGACCATGCACCGCATCCTTGAACAGCCTGGCGCCGAGCAGGCGCTTACCCGGCTGCGCCCGGGCGCGGAGCTCGGTTTCGAGATCGGCGCCGAAGGCGAACTGCTCGGCTTCCGCTACCAGCGTGACCGCGACAACCGGGTCGAGGTGAGCCTGGCCGATGGCGCGGTCAAGCAGCGCACCATCGAGCTGCCGCGCGAGATCCGCTCGCGCGTGGTCACCGGCGAGATCGGCACCTCGCTGTATGCCGCCGCCCGCAAGGCGGGGCTGTCGCCGGCCTCCATCGCCACGATGACCGACGAGATCTTCCAGTACGACATCGACTTCACCACCTCGCAGAAGGGCGACCGCTTCAGCGTGGTCTACGACGAGGTGTGGCGCGACGGCGAGCGCATCGGCAGCGGCGAGATCCAGGCCGCCACCTTCAGCACCGGCGGCAAGACCTATACCGGCCTGCGTTTCGAGCACGATGGCCAAGCGGGCTACTTCGACGCCGAGGGACGCCCGCTGAAGAAGGCCTTCATCCGCATGCCGATCCCCTACGCACGGGTGACCTCCGGCTTCACCAGTGCGCGCAAGCACCCGGTGCTGGGCAAGACCCGGGCACACAGGGGCGTGGACTACGGCGCGCGTCCCGGCACCCCGATCATGGCCGCCGGCGACGCCCGGGTGACCTTCGTGGGCTGGCAGAACGGCTACGGGCGCACGGTGATCCTCGACCACGGCAAGGGCCACACCACGCTGTACGCGCACATGTCGCGTTTCGGCAACTTCAAGCGCGGCCAGCGGGTCAAGCAGGGCCAGACCATCGGCTTTGTCGGCGCCAGCGGCCTGGCGACCGGCCCCCACCTGCACTACGAGTTCCGCGTCAACGGCGTGCACAAGAATCCGCTGGCGGTGACCCTGCCGCCGCCGGAGCCGCTGAAGGGCTCGGCACTGGTCGCGTTCCGTGCCGCCACCGCACCGGCCCTGGCACGGCTGCAACAGGCCGATGACCGCGCGCGCCGTGCCGCGGCGATGGCGGCGACCGCACCGGCCGACAGCGCGCCCAAGGCCTGACATGACAGATGGCGGTCCGGGGCCGGGCCCTTCAGGGCCGGATCCGTCCGGGCCTGCTCTTCCTGGATTGTTCGTCGGGCTGATGTCGGGCACCAGCGCCGACGGCATCGACGCGGCGTTGGTCGAATTCGACACGGCCGGCCAGTGCCGGCTGGTCCACGGAATCCATAAGGCCTGGGATGACGGGGTCCGCCGGCAGTTGCTGGAGATCGGCCAGGCCCGCGCCGAGCCCGGACTGGACGCGCTGGGAACCCTGGATGTCCGCGTCGCCGAGGCCTTTGCCGCGGCAACCCTGTCACTGCTCGATGCGGCAGCCGTCCCGGCCTCCGCGGTCACCGCGATCGGCTCCCACGGCCAGACCATCCGCCACCGCCCCGCGGGGGCATGCGGCGATGGGCGCCACCCCTTCACCCTGCAGCTGGGCGACGGCAACATCATCGCCGAACGCACCGGCATCGCGACCGTGGCCGACTTCCGCCGCCGCGACGTCGCCGCCGGTGGCCAGGGCGCGCCGCTGCTTCCGGCGCTGCATGCCGCCCTGCTCGCGGCACCCGGCGAGGACCGCGCGGTCCTCAACCTGGGCGGGATCGCCAACCTGACCCTGCTGCCCGGCGCCGGGGAGGGGACCGCCGTCCGTGGTTTCGACACCGGCCCGGCCAACGCCCTGCTCGATGCCTGGTGCGAGCGCCACACCGGCCACCGCTACGACGACGGCGGCCGGTGGGCGGCGGGCGGCACGCTGGACGACACCCTGTTGCAGCGGCTGCTCGCCGAACCCTGGTTCGCGCTGCCGCCCCCGCGCAGCACCGGACGCGAGCAGTTCCACCTGGACTGGGTGCATGCCCGGCTCGCGGGCACGGAACGGGCGCGCGACGTGCAGGCGACGCTGCTGGAGCTGACCGCGTTGACCGTGGCGCAGGCGCTGCAGCGCGAACAGCCCGGCACCTCGCGGGTCCTGGTGTGCGGCGGCGGAGTGCACAACCCGGTGCTGATGGCGCGCCTGGCGGCGCTGCTGCCCGGGACACCGGTGGAGTCGACCGCCGGCCACGGGCTGGACCCGGACTACATCGAGGCAATGGGGTTCGCCTGGCTGGCCCGGCGCACGCTGGCGCGGCTGCCGGGCAACCTGCCGGCGGTCACCGGAGCAGCCGGCCCGCGGGTACTCGGCGTGGTCTATCCAGCGGCGAGCTGACGCGCCGCCGCCCCGCCCTGCGGCTCCTCGCGCGGGGTGCGGGTACGGCCGATCAGCGAGAAACCCGGGTCGTCGGCGATCTGTTCCATGGCATTGATCGCCTCCTGCAGCACCGCCGCGTCGCCCTGGTCGAACCGCGGCATCGCTTCGGCCTCGGCGGCCAGCAGGCCACGCTCGACCAGCTGCCCCAGCGCGTGCTCCAGGCTCCAGCCACGGGAGCCGGCAAACCGGCGCACGCGCTCAAGCAGCAGCGGCTCCAACTCCACCTGTACGTTCCAGCTCATGGTCGTCCACCCTCCTGCGCCGGAGGATATGCCCGGCCGCCGGCCACGCCAACCCGGGGCGTACCCGGGGGCCGGCGGGTGGCCAGCACGATGCACAGCAGCACCCCCGGGATCCCCACCGCGGCGGTGCCGGCGAAGAACAGCGAATAGGCTTCGAGCAGGCCGCGCCCGCTCGCCTCCAGCTGCTCGACCGCCACCCCCGACAGGCCCTTGAGCAGCTTGCCCAGCAAGGCGTAGAACGAGCTGAGCAGCGCGTACTGGGTCGCCGTGTAACCGACGTTGGTCAGGCTGGACATGTAGCCGACCAGGGCCACCCCGGCATAGCCGCTGCAGAAATTGTCGATCACCATCGCCGCGGCGAACACGCCCTCGTCGGCGCCGTGCAGGGCCAGGTAGCTGAAGGCCAGGTTCGACCCCGGCCCGAGCACCGCGCCGGCCAGCAGGGTCGGCATGAAACCGAAACGCACCGCAGTCAGGCCGGCGGCGGCCACCCCGACCACGGTGGCGACCAGCCCGACCGAGCCGCGCACCGCGCCGACGGTTTCCTTGTCGATCCCCAGGTCGGCATAGAAGGGATTGGCCATCGGGCCCATCAGGAAGTCGGGCAGCCGGTACAGGCTGATCACCAGCAGCATCAGCAGTGCCCAGCTGCCGTGCTGGCGGAAGAACGCCACGAATGGCCCGACCACCGCATCGAGCATCCCGTGCCCCGACAGCAGCGGAACCGGCGAGGCGATCGCTGTGGCCGAACCGGTGGCCGTCGGTTCGCGGGCGTACAGGGTCGCGAACACGCCGACGCCCATCAGCACGGCCATCAGCCCGTAGGAAGCCACCCAGCCGACCTGGGCGGCGATGATCAGGATCAGCGCATCGGTGACCAGCAGCGCCCCGCGGTAGCCCAGGGTCGAGGTCGAGGTCAGCAGCCCCTGTTGTTCGGGGCTGCCTGCCGATTCGATGCGCCAGGCGTCGATCACGATGTCCTGGGTCGCCGAGGCGAAGGCCACCACCAGCGCCAGCGCGCCGAACACCAGCAACTGGTCCACGCGCACGCCGGCCAGCAGCAGCGCGCCCTCGCGCGGCTGTACCAGCGCCATGCCGACCAGCGCCGCCGCCACCACCAGCTGCGCCAGCAGCATCCAGCCACGCCGGCGCCCCAGCCAGCGCCCCAGCAGCGGCGCGTCGAGCTTGTCGACCAGCGGCGCCCAGAGGAACTTCAGCGAGTAGGCCAGCCCGACCCAGGACAGGAAGCCGATGGTCGACAGCTCAATGGCGTTTTCGCGCATCCAGAAGCCGAGGGTGTTGCCGACCAGGTAGATCGGCATGCCGGAGCTGAAGCCCAGCAGCAGCATCGCCAGCACCTTGCGCTGGCGCAGGTTGGCCAGGACCGCGCGCCAGCCGGGCGCGACGGTACCGCCGGCCTCAGGACTCATAGTCCACCGTGAACGGCGCATGGTCGGAGAAGCGCGGATCGCGCAGGATCGACCAGCGCTTCAAGCGCTGCGCCAGCGCCGGGGTGACCAGCTGGTAGTCGATCCGCCAGCCGACGTCCTTCGTGTAGGCCTGGCCGCGGTTGCTCCACCAGGTGTAGTCCTGGCCTTCCGGCTCCAGCGCGCGGTAGGCATCGACCCAGCCATCGCCACACAGCCGGTTGAGCCACTCGCGCTCGGGCGGCGTGCAGCCGGAATTCTTCTGGTTGGACTTCCAGTTGCGGATGTCCAGCTCGCTGCGCACGATGTTCCAGTCCCCGCACAGCACGTAGTCGCGGCCGCTGGCCAGCCACTGGTCCAGCACCGGGCGCAGCCAGTCCATGACCTCGAACTTGAAGCCCTGGCGCAGCTCGCCCGAGGAGCCCGAGGGAATGTAGAACGAGACCACCGACAGGTTGCCGAAGCGCGCCTCGATGTAGCGCCCCTCCTCGTCGAAAGGCGCCCAGCCCAGGGCGGTGCGGACCTCGTCGGGCTCGCGCCGGGTGTAGATGGCCACGCCGCTGTAGCCCTTTTTCGTGGTCGCGTCGCGGAAGAAGGCCTGGTAGCCGTCGACCACGAACTCGGGCGCGGCGAGCTGGTGCTCCTGGGCCTTGGTTTCCTGCATGCACAGGATGTCGGCGTCCTGCCCGCGGAACCAGTCGAAGAAGCCCTTGCGGGCCGCCGAACGCACGCCGTTGGCGTTGAAGCTGATGATGCGCATGCACTGCCGGGAATGGTGGAGGGGATGCGGCGGCGCCGCCGGGGCAGGATAGCGCGCCGCCGGCCGGGCGCGGGCAGGCGCGCGGGGCGCGCCGGTATCATCCGGGTTTTCCCCACGCCCGCGACCGCCTTGGACGACCACCGCTCCCGCTTCCTCACGCTGGCGATCGATGCCGGCGCCCTGCGCTTCGGCGAATTCACCCTGAAATCCGGGCGCACCAGCCCGTACTTCTTCAATGCCGGCCGTTTCGATTCCGGGTCCGCCCTGGCCGCCCTGGCGGGCTGCTACGCCGACGCGATCGACGCGGCGGGAGTCGAGTTCGACCTCCTGTTCGGCCCCGCCTACAAGGGCATCCCGCTGGCGACGGCGCTGGCCTGCGAGTACGCCAGGCGCGGGCGCGACCTGCCGGTGGCCTTCAACCGCAAGGAAGCCAAGGCGCACGGCGAAGGCGGGAACCTGATCGGCGCGCCGCTGCAGGGACGGCGGGTGCTGGTGGTCGATGACGTGATCACCGCCGGTACCGCGGTGCGCGAGGCGCTGGCGATGATTGCCGCGGCGGGCGGCGGGGTGGCGGCGGTGGCGATCGCCCTGGACCGCCAGGAGGCACTGGACCCCGACCGCAGCCGGCGCTCGGCGGCCCAGGCGCTGACCGCCGAGGAGGGAATCCCGGTGGTCGCCGTCGCGACGCTCGGGGACCTGCTCGCGCTGTCGGCCGGCAGCCCCGGGCTGGCTGGCCGCCAGCCACTGCTGCAGGCGTATCGTGACCGGTATGGCAGTCGGGACGACACCTGACCGCCAACACTGGCGTGATTCTTGCGTCGGTACTTTGGACGACCCGGGCGCGTCCGACCGCGCCCGGACCGGACCGCAGACAACCGCCTGATGCCATGACCCTGAAGTCGTTCCCGCCCCTGCTTGCCCTCGCCACCGCTGCGCTGCTGGTGGCCCCTCCGGCCGGCGCGCAGAAGCGCGGCGGGGAGACGGCGAAAACCATCTACTGCTGGGAAGAAGACGGCAAGCGGACCTGCGGCGATGCGCTGCCGGTCGACGCGGTGGACAACGCGCGTACCGAGTTCAGCGCCAGTGGCATGCTGACCCGCAAGCTCGGCCGGGCGCTGACCGAGGAAGAGCGCGCCGCCGCCGAGGCATTGGCCGAGATGGAGCGCCAGGCCGCGGCCCAGGTCGCCGCCCGCGCGCGGCAGGAACGGGCGATGGTGCACGCCTATGACAGCGAGCAGGCGCTGGAGCGCGCGTTCGGGGCCCGCCTGGAACTGGTCGATGCCGCCGCGCGAAGCTCCGAGCTGGGCATCGAGAGCATCCGCGGCAGCCTGATGGGCCTGCTGCGCCAGGCCGCGGAGGCCGAACTGGCCGGCCGGCCGGTGCCCGCGACGCTCGCCAGCGGCATCCGGGAACAGCACGGCGGCCTGCGTCGCCAGCAGGCGCAACTGGAGCAGCAACAGGTGCAGCGGCGCCTGCTGACCGAGGAGTTGGAGCAGGCCCTGGTGCGCTACCGCGAACTCAGGCAGGGCACCACGCGCTGAGACACGCCGCCGGCGCCGCGCCCGCCCGCGTCCGGGCGGACCATCGCGCCACGGCGCTCAGAACCCCAGCGGCAGGTCCGGCTCGAGCGCCAGCAGCCGCCGGCGGAACTCGTCCTGGATCCGCTCCAGCGCGGCCTGGTCGTCGGCATCGAAGCGCAGCACCAGCACCGGGGTGGTGTTGGAAGCACGCACCAGGCCCCAGCCGTCGGGCCAGTCCACCCGCAGGCCATCGATGGTCGACAGCCGGGCGCCGCTGAAGTCCGCCTCGGCAACGAAGCGTTCGACGAAGGAGTGCGGATCCTCGCCCGGCGCCGGCACCTTGATCTCCGGCGTCGAGACGCCCTCCGGCAATGCCTCCAGCACCTCGCCGGCGCTCTCCGCACGGGCAGCCAGGATCTCCAGCAGGCGGGCGGCGGCGTAGATGCCGTCGTCGAAGCCGTACCAGCGCTCCTGGAAGAAGAAGTGGCCGCTCATCTCCCCGGCCAGCTCGGCCCCGGTTTCGCGCATCTTCGACTTGATCAGCGAGTGCCCGGTCTTCCACATCAGCGGGCTGCCGCCATGGCGCAGCACGTAGCCCGGCAGGCGCCCGGTGCACTTCACGTCGAAGATGATCTGGGCGCCCGGGTTGCGCTCGAGCACGTCGGCGGCGAACAGCATCAGCAGCCGGTCCGGGTAGATGTTGTGGCCGTCGCGGGTGACCACGCCGAGGCGGTCGCCGTCGCCGTCGAAGGCGACCCCGAGATCGGCTTCCAGCCTGCCGACCATCTGCACCAGGTCGGCGAGGTTCTGCGGCTCGCTCGGGTCGGGATGGTGGTTGGGGAAGCTGCCGTCGATGTCGCAGTACAGCGGCACCACCTCGGCGCCGATCGCCTCCAGCACCTTGGGACCCAGCCCGCCGGCGACGCCGTTGCCGGCGTCGACCACCACCTTGAGCGGGCGCTCGAGCTGGATGTCGGTGGCCACGCGCTGGACGTAATCGTCCTCGATGTCGCGCTGCTCGAGCCCGCCCTCGGCCGGCGCCTCGTACAGGTGCCCGCCGGCGATGCGCGCGTACAGGTCGGTGACCGCATCGCCCGACAGGGTGTCGCCTCCGACCACGACCTTGAAGCCGTTGTAGTCGGGCGGGTTGTGGCTGCCGGTGACCGACACGCACGAGCCGGCGCGCAGGTGGTAGGCGCCGAAGTACACCAGCGGCGTCGGTGCCATGCCGATGTCGACCACGTTGCGGCCGGCCTTGCGCAGGCCTTCGATGAGCGCCGCCGACAGCATGGAGCCCGACAGCCGCCCGTCGCGGCCGACAACGATGTCGGTCAGCCCCTTTTCCTGCATCACGGTACCGATCGCCTGGCCGACCAGGCTGGCGACCTCCGGCGACAGGGTGCGTCCGACGATGCCGCGGATGTCGTAGGCGCGGAAGATGCCCGGGTCGACCTGTACGTCCGGGACGACCGGCGCGGGCGTGGCGGAATCGGACGGGCCGGCGGAGGGGGTGTCGGTGTCGATCTCGTCGTCCTCGGGTTGTGCGGCCGCTTCGGCCAGGGTCGGCGAATCTGCCGTGTCCTCGATATCGGTGGCGTGAGCATGCGCCCGGACGCGCGCGACCAGGCGCGGTGCCAGCAGCACCAGCAAGGCCAGGCCGAGCAGCACCAGCGCGCCGAGTGTGGCGCCCGGCGCGGAAAGCCCCAGCGGCGCCGGGGCCACGTAGGGCACCGCGGCGGACACCCGCAGGCCGCTGCCGGGCACGCGGGTGCCCAGCGCTTCGGCGCTGCCGGACAGGCGGTTGTCGCCACGTTCGAGCACGCTGTGTCCACCCTGGCGCAGCGCCAGGTAGGTCCCATCGGGAATGGCGGCGCTGCTCACCGGAGCGGTGACCACCTCGAGCGGCAGATGGACCAGCGCCACGGCCAGCAGCCGCCCCTGCTCGCCGCGCACCGGGGCGGCGATCGCCATGCGCTCGGCATCGCCCGCGCGCACCACCCAGGCCACCGGGGCATCGGCCGCCAGCGCGGCTTCCATCGCCCCCAGCCGGCCGTAACCGCCGTCCGGCAACGCCTGGTAGGCGGCATCGAGCTCGGCCGGCATCAGCACGCCGTCCACCACGCCGGTCCAATCGTCGTCGAGCAGATCGGCGGCGCGCGGGAAGTCGCCGTCGGCTGCCGCCTGCTGCACCGGCGCCGAACCGACGCGTTCGGCCATCCGTTGCTGCTGCCCACCCAGGGCTGCGCTGATCCCTGCCACCGCCTCGTCGCGGGCACGGGTGACTCCGCTCCGGCGCTCGCCATCGAGGTGTTGCTGCCAGGCGCTCCAGGCAAACCAGGCGGCAAGCAGCACCAGCAACGCCGCCAGCGCTGCGAGCAGCAGGCGCAGCCGGTCCGGGCCGGATCCGATGCCGTTGGTGGTCTTGCTCACTGTCTTCTCCCCTTTTGCCTTTCAGCGCACACCGGTGTGGCCGAAACCGCCGTCGCCGCGGGCGCTCGGCCGGAACGCGTCCACCACCCGCAGGTTCGCACGGACCACCGGCAACAACACCAGCTGCGCGATCCGGTCCCCCGGCTGGATCGTAAAAGCCTCGTGGCCGCGGTTCCACACGCTGATCTTCAGCGGCCCCTGGTAGTCGGCGTCGACCAGCCCGGTGCCGTTGCCGAGCACGATCCCGTTGCGGTGCCCCAGGCCCGAGCGCGGCAGGATCACCGCACACAGCGACGGGTCCCCGATATGGATCGCCAGCCCCGACGGGACCAGCTCGGCGGCGCCGGGCGCCAGTTCCAGCGGCTGCCCGAGCGCTGCGCGCAGGTCCAGGCCCGCGCTGGCATCGGTGGCGTAGGCCGGCAGCGGCCAGTCGTTGCCCCAGCGCGGATCGAGGATCTTAAGTTCCAGCGTATGGTGCATCAGTCGTGTCCCGGAATGGCCGCCAGGCGCGCGGCCAGCAGTGCGACCAGTTCGGTCGCGACGGTGGTTTTCGGTGCCGGACCCAGCCGGCGGTGGCCCCCGGCCCAGTACACCTCGAGGGTGTTGTCGGCCGACTCGAAGCCGCCATCCGCGCCACCGACCAGGTTGCCGCAGACCAGGTCCAGCCGCTTGTCACGCAACTTGGCGAGGGCGTTGGCCTGCAGCTCGCGGGTTTCCGCGGCGAAGCCGACCACCAGCGCCGGTCGCCGCGGATGGGCGGCGACGTCGGCGAGGATGTCGCGGGTGCGGACCAGCTCGAGCACCAGGCCGTCGCCACCAGGCCGCTTCTTGATCTTGTGGCCGGCGACCGTGGCCGGGGTGAAATCCGCCACCGCCGCAGCGCCGATGTAGAGGTCGGCCGGCAGCGCGTCCATCACCGCCCGGTGCATCCGGGCGGCCGAGCGCACGTCATGGCGCTCCACCCCCGCAGGCGTCGGCAGGACCACCGGTCCGGCGACAAGGGTCACCCGCGCGCCTGCCGCGCGCGCGGCGGCGGCCAGCGCGAAGCCCATCCGACCACTGCTGCGATTGCCGAGGAAACGCACGGGGTCGAGGTCCTCGTAGGTCGGCCCTGCCGTGACCAGGACATGGCGGCCGGCCAGCGCGCTGCCAAGCGAAGTGCTCAACCGGCCGCTCCTGCCAGTTCGGCGACCACCTGCCCGGGTTCGAGCATGCGCCCCTCGCCCACTTCGCCGCATGCCTGGCCACCAGCAGCCGGGCCAAGCACCCGCACGCCACGGCCGCGCAGCAGCGCGAGGTTGGACTGGGTGGCCGGGTGCGCCCACATGAGCCGGTTCATCGCCGGCACCACCGCCAGCGGCGCCGCGGTCGCCAGGCACAGGGTGCTGACCAGGTCGTCGGCCAGGCCGTGGGCGAGCTTCGCCAGGGTATTGGCGGTGGCCGGGGCGACCAGCACCTGGTCGGGCCAGCGGGCGAGCTCGATGTGGCCCATGGCGGCTTCGGCGGCCTCGTCCCACAGGCTGGTGCGGACCGGCCGGCCGGACAGTGCCTGGAAGGTCTGCGCGGTGACGAAGCGGGTGGCGGCATCGGTCATGGCGACCTGCACGCGGGCACCGGCATCCCCCAGCCGGCGCACCAGCGCGGCCGACTTGTAGGCGGCGATGCCGCCGCACACGCACAACAGGATCTTCCGGTCCTGCAAACCATCCACGGGCAAAACTCCGACCTTGCGGGCGGCCGTCAGCTTACCCGACCGGCCAAGGCCGCCCGATGTCGGTGATGCCGGGAACCGGCGAAAGTCGTCTACCTGCCCATCAACGCGCATCCACCATGCACATCCGCGACTGGCCGGCGGGCGAGCGCCCCCGGGAAAAGCTCCTTGCCCGGGGCAGCGGCGCGCTTTCCGACGCCGAACTGCTGGCCCTGTTCCTCGGTTCCGGCCTGGCGGGGCGCGATGCGGTCACCACCGCGCGCGAGCTGCTCGCCGCCCACGGCCCACTGCGTGCCCTGCTGGACCGGCCGCCGGCCGAGCTCGCCCGGCTTCCCGGGCTGGGTCCGGCCCGCGCCTGCACCCTGGCGGCCGCCCTGGAGCTCGGCCACCGGCACCTGGAGGCGCAACTGGAGCGTGGCGCCACGCTGAGCGACCCGCAGGCCGCCGGACGCTACTTCGCCCAGCGCCTGCGCGGGCGCCCGCACGAGGTGTTCGCCGCACTGTTCCTGGACAACCGTCACCGGGCGCTCGGCTTCGAGGAGCTGTTCCGCGGCACCATCGACGGCGCCGAGGTGCACCCGCGCGAGGTGGTGCGCCGGGCACTGGCCCACAACGCGGCGGCGGTGATCGTCGGGCACAACCACCCCAGCGGGAACCGGGAGCCAAGCGCCGCCGACCGCGCAGTCACCGCCCGGCTCAAGCAAGCCCTGGCGCTGGTGGACCTGCGGCTGTTGGACCACTTCGTGATAGCCGACGGCCCGCCGGTCTCCCTGGCCGCCCGCGGCTGGGTCTAACGCCTTCACCGCCGTGGACGCCCGGGAGCGGCTAAAATGGGCGGTTCCGTGCAACGCGCAGGTCACCCGTGAAAGCCTCCCTCCACCTCCTGGTCAGCCGGGCCATCGATGCCCTCCGTTCCGCCGGCACCCTGCCAGCGGATGCGGAAACGCCCGATTTCGTCATCGAGCGGCCGAAGAACCGCAACCAGGGCGACTTTTCGACCAACGCCGCGCTGCTGCTGGCCAAGCCGGCGCGCAGCAACCCGCGGGCGATCGCCCAGGCGCTGGTCGACGCGCTGCCGGTCAATGCCGATGTCGCCGCGGTGGAGGTCGCCGGCCCCGGGTTCATCAATTTCCGCATCAGCGAGGCCTCCTGGCGGCGCCAACTCGGCGAGGTGCTGGCGCGCGGCGCCGATTACGGCCGCAACGAGGCCGGGAGCGGCTGCCGCGCCGGGGTGGAATACGTCTCGGCCAACCCCACCGGCCCGCTGCACGTGGGCCACGGCCGCGCGGCGGTGATCGGCGACTGCATCGCCCGGATCCTGGACGCCAATGGCTGGGAAGTGGTGCGCGAGTACTACTACAACGACGCCGGCGCGCAGATCGACAACCTGGCCCTGTCGGTGCAGGCGCGCGCCCGCGGCCTCGGCCCGGATGACCCGTCCTGGCCGGCCGACGGCTACCGCGGCGATTACATCGTCGATGTCGCCCGCGGCTACCTCGGGCGTGCCGCCGTCGAGCTCGACGGCGAGACCGTGACCGCGGCGGGCGATGCCGACGACCTGGACGCGATCCGGCGCTTCGCCGTCGCCTGGCTGCGCCGGGAGCAGAACGAGGACCTGGCCGCCTACGGGGTCGGCTTCGATGTCTACTTCCTGGAGTCCTCGCTGTACACCGACGGCAAGGTCGAGGAGACCGTCAGGACGCTCACCGCCAACGGCCACACCTACGAGGAAGGCGGCGCATTGTGGCTGCGCACCACCGGGTTCGGCGACGACAAGGACCGGGTGATGCGCAAGTCCGACGGCAGCTACACCTACTTCGTGCCGGACGTGGCCTACCACCTGAGCAAGTGGGAGCGCGGCTACGAACGCGCGATCACCGAGTTGGGCGCCGACCACCACGGTTCGCTGGCGCGGGTGCGTGCCGGCCTGCAGGCGCTGGACGCCGGCATCCCGCAGGGCTGGCCGGAGTACGTGCTGCACCAGATGGTGACCGTGGTGCGCGGCGGCGAGGAAGTGAAGCTGTCCAAGCGCGCCGGCAGCTACCTGACCCTGCGCGACCTGGTCGAAGAGGCCGGGCGCGACGCCACCCGCTGGTTCCTGGTCGCGCGCAAGCCCGATTCGCAGCTGACCTTCGACATCGACCTGGCGCGCAGCCAGTCGCTGGACAACCCGGTCTACTACGTCCAGGTCGCGCATGCGCGCATGTGCGGGCTGGAGCGCCAGATGCGCGAGCGCGGGCTGGCATTCGACCGCGCGAACGGCCTGGCCCAGGCGATCGAGCTCGACGACGAGGCGACCCACGAGCTGGTCACCGGACTGCTGCGCTACCCCGACGTGGTGGCCACCGCCGGGCGCGACCTGGAGCCGCACCAGCTGGCCACCTACCTGCTGGAGTTGGCACAGTCGTTCCAGACGTATTACAACGATCACCAGTTCCTGGTCGACGAAGCCGACATCCGCGATGCGCGCCTGGTGCTCGCGGCGGCAACCCGCCAGGTGCTGGCAAACGGTCTTGGTCTGCTGGGCGTCAGCGCCCCCGAGGTGATGTAAGTGGCGGCACGACGCGGCAAGTCCCAGGCCCGGCGCAACAGCGGCAGCGGAGGGCTGCCCGGCTGGGCGTGGATGATCCTGGGCATCCTGCTGACCCTGCTGGCGGTGGCCTTCGTCCCGCGCCTGCTCAAGCCCGGCGGGGACGGCTTCTTCCGCCCCACCCCCAATCCCGATGCCCAGCCTGCGCCGGTGGCGGTGGACGAATTGCCGGCGCCGGCGGCGCGGCGTACCGACGGGCCGGCAGCCGGCGGCGGGAACGCGTCCGGCGAGCAGCCGCGGCGCGGTTCGCAATACGACTTCTACACCGTGCTGCCCGGGCGCGAGGTGCCGATGACCGACGCCGAACTCGCCGCCACCCAGCGCGAGGAGGCCGAGCGCCTGGCGCGCCAGCAGCAGGAGGCGACAGCGGCCGGCAATGAGGACGCCGCCGAGCTGGCACTGCCCGCGCCGGTCCCGGCCGAGCAGGCACCCGCACAGGCTCCCGCCCAGCCGGCCGGCAGCCAGGCGTCCGCCCAGTCACCGGACGCGGCCCCGACCACCGGCGCCGGGATCGGCGATGGCAGCCGCTACCTGCTGCAGGCCGGTGCGTTCGAGGCCTCCGGCCAGGCCGAAGAGCTCAAGGCGCGCATCGCCCTGCTCGGCCTGACCGCGCGGGTGGAGTCGGCGCGGATCAACGACCGCACGGTCTACCGCGTCCGCATGGGGCCCTACGGCACCGCGGGCGATCTCGCCGAGGCCAAGCAGAAGCTGGCCAACGGCGGGCTCGACGCGCTGGCGATCAAGGTCCAGTAACCGGCTTCGGCCCGGCGCGCTTGAGGTCGATGAGCGAGGAGGTGTCCTCCTCGCCGCGGCGGCGCTCGACCAGCTCGCCGTAGTCGGCCAGCGCCTGCTGCAAGGTCGGCAGCTGCAGGCCGGCGGAGGCGGCGATGGCGCTGGCGATGCGCAGGTCCTTGAGCATGTGGGCGTTCTTGAAACCCGGGGTGAAGCGGCTTTCCAGCAGGGTCGCCCCGCGTTTTTCCAGGAACCAGTTGCCGGCCGCACCGGCCATCAGGGTCGGCAACAGGGTCTGCGGGTCCAGTCCGAGCTTCTCGCCCAGCGCCAGTCCCTCGCACACCGCCTCGTTGATCCCGGCCACCAGCACCTGGTTGACCGCCTTGGTCGCCTGGCCGGCGCCGGTGCCGCCCATGTGGCTGATGCGCGCGGCGTAGGCCTCCAGCACCGGGCGCACCTGCTCCAGCACCGCGGCCTCGCCCCCGGCCATCACCGACAGCCGGCCGTTGCGCGCGCCCTCCACCCCACCCGACACCGGCGCGTCGATGAAGCCGATGCCCTCCGCGCCCAGCAGCGCGGCTGCCCGGGTCGCGGTCTGCACCGAGACGGTCGAGTGGTCGACCACCACCGCGCCGCGCCTGAGCACCCGGGCCAGCGCGGCGACGTTTTCCAGCACGTCGGCATCCAGCGAGACGCACAGCGCCACCACGTCGCAGTCGGCGAAGTTGTCCGCGGAACGCGCCGCGCGCACGCCCAGCCCGGCGGCCAGGGCATCGGCCTTGGCCTGGGTGCGGTTGCCGACCGCGGTCAGCAGCCCGCGGGCGTGCAGGTGGCGGGCCATCGGAGCGCCCATTGCGCCCAGCCCGATGAAGCCGGTGCTCATGCGCCACCCCCGTCCATGCCGACCGGTGGGCGGTCCTCCAGGTAGGTGTAGGCGGTAAGCCCGGCCTCCAGCGCGTCCTCCAGCCGCTCGGCCTCCTCCGGCGACAGCTCGGCGCAGGCGACCTTCGCCCGGTAGGCGCGGCGCAGGTCGTCGAGCCTGTAGCCGACGTAGTCCAGCATCACGTCGGCGGTGTCGCCGCGGCGCTGCTGGGTGATCTTCACCCCGTCCCCGTCGATGCGTGCCTCGACCGCATCGGTGTCGCCGAACAGGTTGTGGATGTCGCCGAGGATCTCCTGGTAGGCACCGACCAGGAAGAAGCCCAGCCGGTACGCCTCGCCCGGTACCGGCGCATGCAGCGGCATCGAGCTGTCCAGGCCCTCGTCCTCGACATAGGTGTCGATGCGCCCGTCGGAGTCGCAGGTCAGGTCCTTGATCACCCCCCGGCGGTCCGGGCGCTGGTCCAGCCGCTCGATCGGCATGATCGGGAACACCTGCCCGATCGCCCACACGTCGGGCATCGACTCGAACACGCTGAAGTTGACGAAGTACTTGTCGACCAGCCGCTGGTTGAGTTCCTCCAGTACCGGCTGGTGGGCCTTCTCGCCGGCGTCCAGGCGCGCGCGCACCCCGTGGGCGACCAGGTAGAACAGGTCGTCGATCCGCGCCCGGTGCACCAGGTCGATCTGCCCAAGGGCGTAGGCGGCCAGGCCCTCGCTGTGGAAGTGCGCCGCCTCGTGGAACAGCTCCACCGGCGGGCGCTGGCCCAGCTCGGCGTGGATCTCGCGCAGCTGGCGGATCACCTGCGGCTCGTCGTCGTGCACGTCGGGCACCCGGCCCTCCGGCGCGCGTTCGACCTCGCTGACGTTGGCCACCAGCACCGCGTGGTGGGCGGTCATCGCGCGGCCGCACTCGGTGACGATGCGCGGCGGCGGCAGGCCGTGCTCGGCGCAGGCGGTGGCCAGCGGCTGGACGATGTTGAGCGCGTACTGGTCAACGCCGTAGTTGATCGAGCACTCGCTGCGCGAGCGGGTGCCCTCGTAGTCCACCCCCAGCCCTCCGCCCACGTCCATGTAGCGCAGCTGCGCGCCCAGCCCGGACAGCTCGACCAGGTAGCGGGTCGCCTCGCGCATGCCGCCGGCGATGTCGCGTACGTTGGAGATCTGGCTGCCCATGTGGAAATGCAGCAGCTGCAGGCAGTGGGTCATCCCGCTGTCGCGCAGGCGCTTCCACAGGTCCAGCAGCTGGCGCGGGGACAGGCCGAACTTGGCCTTGTCGCCGCCGCTGTTCTGCCACTTGCCCGCGCCCAGCGTGGCCAGGCGCATGCGCACGCCCAGCAACGGCTCCACGCCCAGCGCGCGCGCCTCCTCCAGCACCAGTGGCAGCTCCGACGGCTTCTCGATGACGATGAACGTCTCCAGCCCCAGCTTGCGGCCGATCAGCGCCAGGCGGATGTACTCGCGGTCCTTGTAGCCGTTGCAGACGATCAGCCCGCCGGGCCGGCTCAGCGCCAGCACCGCCATCAGCTCGGGCTTGCTGCCGGCCTCCAGGCCAAAGGCGGTGGCGGCGGGCGTGGCCGGCGCTCCGGCCACCGCATCGTGGCCGTGCGCGGCCAGCATCCCGGCCACGCCAGCGTGCTGGTTGACCTTGATCGGATAGACCGCGGTGTAGCCGCCGGCGTAGTCCAGTTCGTCCATGGCCCGGGCGAAGGCGCCCTGCAGCCGGCGCAGGCGATCACCGAGGATGTCCGGGAAGCGCACCAGCAGCGGCAGCTTGGCGCCGCTGCCGCGGGCCCGGTCGACCACCTCGGCCAGCGCCACCGAAGGGCCGTCGGCGCCGCGCGGATGCACCCGCACCCGGCCGCTGTCGTCGACATCGTAGTAGCCCTCCGACCAGTAGGGAACGGAATAGGTCTGGCGGGCCAGCTGGGTCGACCAGTCGGTCATTCGTCTCACCGGGGGCAGTGCGTGGGGATGCGCATTCTAGCCGGCGGTCCGGGTGTGTCCCGTCAGTGCCGGTCACGGGGTTCACCGTCCGGCTTGGCTACAATCCGCGGCCCTTACAGCCGTGCCCCGCGCGGCCCCGACCACGGACATCGCATGAACGCTGACACCCAGTGGCACTACGAGAACTTCGAGCCGACCGGTTCGGCCATCGGCTACCGGATCACCCGCAAGCTCGACGAGGTCCGCTCGCCGTTCCAGCGCATCGAAATTTTCGAGACGACCGACTGGGGCAACCTGATGCTGATCGACGGCGCGGTGATGCTCACCAGCCGCGACAACTTCCTGTACCACGAAATGATGTCGCACCCGGCGCTGTTCACCCACGCCGACCCGAAGGACGTGGTGATCATCGGCGGCGGCGACTGCGGCACGCTGCGCGAGGTGCTCAGGCATCCCGGCGTGCGCACCGCGGTGCAGTGCGACATCGACGAGCAGGTTACCCGGATGTCGGAGAAGCACTTCCCCGAGCTGTGCGAGTCCAACGATGACCCGCGCGCGCAGCTGCTGTTCGACGACGGCATCGCCTACATGAGGAACTGCGCGCCGGGCAGCCTGGACATCGTGATCGTCGATTCCACCGACCCGGTCGGCCCGGCCGAGGGCCTGTTCAACCGGGCCTTCTATGAATCCTGCTTCCGCGCCCTGCGCGAGGACGGGATCCTGGTCCAGCAGTCCGAGTCGCCGTTGGCGCTGCTGGAACTGATCCGGGAGATGCGCGCGGAAATGGGCAAGGCCGGGTTCGGCGCGTTCCAGACCCTGTCCTTCCCGCAGCCGTGCTACCCGACCGGCTGGTGGAGCTGCACGCTGGCGCGCAAGCAGGCCGGTGCGGACTTCGGGTTCCGCGAGGCCGACGCGCATGCCAAGGCGTTCGATACCCGGTACTACAGTGCCGGTATCCACCGCGCCGCCGCGGTGCTCCCGCCGTTCGTGCGCGAGGCACTGGACGGCTGAAGCCGGACCTCAGGGCGACGGCGCGTCCACCGGGACGCGCTGTCCGCCGACCTCCAGGTCCGGCCAGCGGCGCGGCAGCACCCCGACCTCGCCGCGGCGCAGGGCCGCCTGCACCTCGCCCTCCTCGCCCGGGGCGACCACCAGCGCGGCGACATCGACCCAGCTGCCGTCCTGCCGCGCGTGCAACCGGCAGTGCCCGGCGGCCCAGCCGGCGCCCAGGTTGCACAGCAGCATGTCGATGGCACCGTCGCCATCCAGGTCGCGGGCGATGGCGATGCAATCACTGCCCGGCTGCAGGCAGGCGATCGAATCCAGTCCCGCATCGCCAAGCAGTGCCGGCCACCAGTCTTCGGGCACCGCGCCCGAAGTCCTCACCAGGTCACGCGCCTGCGCGACATCGTCGATCGTGGCGCCGGCCTCGCGGCCCCAGGGCAGGTAGCGGTACTGGCGCTGCAGCGCGCGGTCGATCCGCTCCAGCAGCGCCGCATCGGCCTGCACCCGCGGTGCGTCCTTCAGCTCGGAGAGGGCCCGGTAACCCGCGCGTCCGGACAGGAAGCGCAGGTAGTCGACGTCGAAGGCCCCGGCATCGGTCCTGCCGTCCAGCAGGCGCTGCACCTGGCTGTGCGCGGCGATCCGTTGCGGATCCAGCACCGGCGAGTTGGCCAGCAGCACCAGTGCCACGCCCAGCAGCGCCGCAGTGACGTTCACCGGTTCCAGCCGGGCCAGCCACGGCCCGCGCCGCGACAGCGCCGCCCAGGCGTAGCCGAAGGCATGCACGCAAAGCACGCAGGCGGCCAGCACGCCCCACAGCCGGTCCACGCTCCAGCCGTACTGGCTGATGCGCAGGCCGAGTGCCACCAGCGCCAGCACCGCGAACACCGGCAGTACCACCAGCCCCGCCAGGGCCAGCAGGCGCAGGGCACGCGGGTACGGTGGCGGCTCGTCGCCGTCCTGGTACACGGCATTGGCGAACACCACCATCGCCAGCACCAGCGACATCAGCACCGTGGCCGCCGAGCGGGTCCCCCACAACGGCGCCAGGCCGGTGAACGGCAGGGTCGCGACGAACAGCAGCGCGATCGCCGCCAGCAGCGGAAACAACCCGGTGAAGATCGCGAACAGCAGGCGCCGCAGCACGCGTACCGGCTTCGACTGGCTGCGCCCGACCAGCACGCCCAGACCGACGATCACCCCGGTACCCAGGTAGACGAACGGGCGGGAGGTGAACAGGTCGGCGAAGAACCCGACCCCGATCAGCTTGAACAGCCCGCCCCACAGGCCCAGCACCGCCCAGCACAGCCCGGTGAATACCGCAGCCACCACCAGCGTCAGCGCGTTCTGCCAGGCATGGGCGAACAGCTCCGGGTACGGCGCGCACCAGCGGCCGTGTTCCTGCCGGCATTGCAGGAACGGGCCGGCGACGAACAGCGCGGCCGCCATGCCCGCCGCGAACGGGGTCAGGATGCGGTTCGGCTCCAGCCCCGGCGCCCCGGTGGCCGCGTGTGCCGCCCAGGCCGACAACGCCAGGTAGACCACGGCGATGAGCGCGGCGTGCTGCCAGAAACGCGCCTCGTCCAGCCGTCGCACCGACAGCGCCATCGCGGTCGGCACCGACAGCACCAGGGTGTACCAGCACACCCGCGGCCCCAGGGTGTCGAGCAGCGGCCAGCCCTGCTCGCCGCCCAGGTGCACCAGCCACAGCGCCAGGCCCTGCAGCAGGGCCAGCAGGACGATGAAGGCGCGGACCTGCGGCTCCAGCCGCAGCGCGGCGTCGTCCGCGGCCGGCGGCTCAGAGCGCGTCGGCATCCAACTCGCCGGTGCGGATGCGCACCACCCGCTCCAGGTCCCAGACGAACACCTTGCCGTCGCCGATCTTGCCGGTGCCGGCGGCCTTCATGACCGCCTCGACCACGGTGTCGAGCTGGTCGTCGGTGACCGCGACCTCGAGCTTGATCTTGGGCAGGAAGTCGACCACGTACTCGGCGCCGCGGTAGAGCTCGGTATGGCCCTTCTGGCGGCCGAAGCCCTTGACCTCGGTCGCGGTGATGCCGGTCACCCCCGCCTCGGCCAGCGCTTCGCGTACGTCGTCGAGCTTGAACGGCTTGATCACCGCCATGACCATCTTCATCGGCTGTCTCCGGCGCTGTCCTGCGACCGGGCGAGGATACGCCAGCCCCGTCGCGCTGCGCTAAAGTGGCGCCACCGGAGTCGGACAATCCCGACCCGCCGGCAGGGCACCCGCCGATGGCGCGGGGCCACCGCGCGGGCGAGGCTGTGCCCCACACCGGAGGAGCCCCAGATGATCGACCTTGCCCACATCGACGACCTCGCCCGGCGCCTGTCCGCGCTGGTCCCGCCCGGCCTGCGCGAGGGCCGCGAGGAAATGCAGCAGAACTTCAAGGCGGTGCTGCAGTCCGGCCTGTCGAAGCTGGACCTGGTGACGCGGGAGGAATTCGAGGTGCAGCGCGCGGTGCTGGCCCGCACCCGCGACAAGCTCGAGTTGCTGGAGCGCCAGGTGGCCGAACTGGAGGCGCGCCAGTCCGGCGCCACGCCGCCCCCCGGCGCCGTGGCGGGCAGCGATATCCCGCGCCACTGATCCACCTCCATGAACCTGGCACTCGTGCACAGCCGTGCGCGGGTGGGCGTGCGCGCACCGGAAGTGCGCGTGGAGGTCCACCTGGCCGGCGGGCTGCCGTCGATGTCGATCGTCGGATTGCCGCAGGCGGCGGTCCGCGAAGCCAAGGACCGGGTGCGCGCGGCGATCCAGTGCGCACAGCTGGAGTTCCCGGCACGGCGGATCACCGTCAACCTGGCCCCGGCCGACCTGCCCAAGGGTGGCGGGCGTTTCGACCTGCCGATCGCGCTCGGCATCCTCGCCGCGAGCGGGCAGATACCGCTGCAGGCGCTGGAGGAGTGCGAGTTCGTCGGTGAGCTCGCACTGACAGGGCAGCTGCGCGAAATCGATGGCGTGCTGCCGGTGGCGTTGGCCAGTGCGGCGTCCGGGCGGCGGCTGGTGGTGCCGGCCGGAAACGGTGCCGAGGCGGCGCTGGCCGGCACTGCAGGGGTCAGCGTGGCGCGCACGCTGTCGGAGGTGTGCGCCGGCCTGGCCGGGCGCAGGCGCCTGCAACCGGCGCAGGCGCCGCAGACAGGGGCGCCGGCCGACGGTCCGGACATGCGTGACGTGCGCGGGCAACTGCATGCCCGGCGCGCCCTGGAGGTGGCCGCCGCCGGGGCGCACCACCTGTTGCTCGTCGGCCCTCCCGGTTGCGGCAAGACCCTGCTCGCCTCGCGCCTGCCCGGCCTGCTGCCGCCGGCCAGCGAGGCCGAGGCGCTGGAGACCGCCGCGGTGCAATCCCTGGCCGGCCGCGCCAGCGGCCGCGGTCTCGACCCGGCACGCTGGCGCCAACGGCCCTACCGCGCGCCGCACCATACCGCCAGCGCGGTCGCGCTGGCCGGCGGCGGCGGCGAGCCACGGCCCGGCGAGATCTCGCTGGCGCACAACGGCGTGCTGTTCCTGGACGAATTGCCCGAATGGGGCCGGCACGCCCTGGAGGTCCTGCGTGAGCCGCTCGAGGCCGGCCGGGTCACCGTGTCGCGCGCGGCGCGCAGTACCGAGTTCCCGGCCCGCTTCCAGCTGGTGGCGGCGATGAATCCCTGCCCCTGCGGGCTGGCAGGCGATCCCTCGGGCCGCTGCAGCTGCAGTCCCGACCAGGTGGCGCGCTACCGCGCGCGCATCTCCGGCCCGCTGCTCGACCGCATCGACCTGCACGTGGACGTGTCGCGCCTACCCCCGTCGGAGCTGCGCGCCGACGCGCCACCGGGCGAAGCCAGCGCGGCCATCCGGGCGCGGGTCTGCCGTGCCCGGGAACGCCAGCTCGAGCGCGGTGGCCGCCCCAACGGACTGCTGGAGGCAGGCGGGACCCACGCCGCCTGCGCGCTGTCGCCGGGCGACCAGCAGCTGCTTGAGCGCGCGGTCGAGCAACTGCAGCTTTCGGCACGCTCGATGCACCGGATCCTGCGGGTGGCCCGCACCATCGCCGACCTGGACGCCAGCACGCATATCGCGACCGCCCACCTGGCCGAGGCGATCGGCTACCGGCGCATGGACCGCAGGAGCGAGGCCCTGGCGGGCTGAACCGGCGGCGGCGGAACTCAGCCCGCCCGCGGCCCGGCCACCTCCCACACCTCTCCGGCCGGATCGAATTCGGCGGTTTCCATCCGTCCGGCACGCCAGCCGAAACCACATACCGCCAGCGGACTCTCCTCCAGTGGGTCCAGCCCGAACGCCTGCTCGATGTCGATCTCGTTGATCGCCGAGGTCACGAACGCGCCCAGCCCCAGCTCGGTGGCCGACAGGTACAGGGTCTGCGACAGGTGGCCGGCGTCCAGCACCAGCGCGCGGTAGGCCTTGGGATGGTGGCGGTACTTCCAGTAGCTGCGGGCGAACCGCGGCACCAGCGCCACCAGCACCGGCGCATCGGCGAACCAGTGCTGGCCCGACAGCGCGAGCAGCGCCAGTTCGTCGAGCGGCGCCGCCGGCGTGGGCAGCGGCTCCAGCGCGTGCTCCACCGGGTGGTAGTGGTACAGGCCGGGCGCCACGTCCTCGACGTTGCGCACCAGCAGGTAGGCACCGGTCGAATGCAGCCCGCCGCCGGAGGGACTGCCCTTCTTCAGGAACGTGGCGCCCGTGCCGGCATCCACGTGGGCACGGGCGCCGAACACCCGCTCCAGCATCGTGGCGAAACGTGCGTGGTCCAGCGGCCGCGCGGTATCGAAGTTGCGGCAGGTCGTGCGCCGGACCAGCAGGCGGTCGAAGTCGGCATCCGGCGTGCGCGGCAACGGCTGCCGTGCCGCCCCGGTCCGGGTGGCCGCCACGTGCGGCGGCGGAGGGCCGAAACGCGACTCCAGGCCCTCGACCGTCAGCAGTCCGGCACGCTCGCTTTCGCCGGCCCCGTCCACGCCCTGCCAGCGCCCGTGGCGATGCGCCACCGCCGACGGCGTCCACCAGCACAACTCGCGCAGCCGGGCATCGGCATCCGACAGGGTCGGATCGGCTGGAGCCTCTTCCAGCATCAGGCCTTCCGCGACCAGGCGCGGCACGGCGGCGGCCAGATCGTCGGGCAGCACGCCGGGCTCCAGCCAATCCGAAGGACTGGCCCGGCCGAGCAGCTCGCGTTCGGCGGCATCGACCTCCACCGGCGCATCCAGGTGCCCGGCCAGCGCAAGCCAGCGCAGCGTGCGAAGCAGCCCGTTGCCGCCGGCCAGCAGGTCCTCCAGCGCGAAGCGCATTTCCTCGCGCGGCTCCAGCAGCAGGACCGCGCATCGACGTATCCGCATGTTGCCCGTCCCCCTTGTGTCCGGCACGTCAGCCACGGCTGCATTATGCTCGGCCCAACCGCGCGCCCGTGCGGCCGACCTGGGGAGGGGAGCCGGCCTACGCGGTGCCGGATCGACAGCTCCATTGAAGTGGCCGACTGACGGGCGCACTCACGTTGTAGCCTGATCATGTGATCCGCCTCGAGGCGGCGGCAAGTACAAGGGGGAAGGGAATGACTGAAAAACGACTGGACCGGTCCGCTCACGAGAGGCTCGCGCCGGAGGTGGCGGACCGACTGCTGGATCTTCTTTCAAGCGACGACGGCTTTCGCGAGCGGTTCCAGAGTGATCCCGCCGCCGCGCTTCGCGAAGCCGGGCATCCGTCTTCAACAACTGAAGGATCAGGGCGACCTGAAAAAGGGCAGCCGTACTACTGCATGACGTCACAGGTGCTCGCCAGCAAGGACGAGTTCAGCCGATCGCGCGAAGTACTAAAGGACTATCTCACGCGTCGCACTGACCACGCCGTGATCTATTACTTCGAAGCCGGGAAGATCGAGGCAATCCTGCGCTCCAAGTGATCTGGCAGGCGGTCACGTGGCCAGGCTGCAAGGAACGCGTTCAGCGCCAACGCCTGCCCCGTGCTGTTGTCCGCGGCCGCGTGTATTTCGGCCAAGTCCAGCAGCGCCAAGCGTGTGTCCATCACATTGAGTGATTGAAGGACCTGCGATGCATTTGCCTCGGCGAATGCACGACCGCGGTTGGCAGCGAGCCACCGCGCGTGCTCTTCTGCCTCGGGCAACCGGCCGGATGCTCGCAAAGCGGAGAGCATGGCCACTCGCGTCTGGACCAACTCCGTGCCGTCCAGTGCTGCGTCCAGTAACTGGACAGCCAGATCGGGCCTGCCAATCAACTCTTGCTCACCAGCCTCGACCAGCAGCGCAATGTCGTCTACAACAGTGCCTGCCAAGCGTTCCCGCAAGGGACGCAGCTCTTCCATTGCGAGGCGCGCAGGCTCCGTGTGTCCCGCGCGCTGCGCCAACCAAGCCGCTGCCATCAGCATCGAAGCGTCCCGAACTTCTTGCCCGCGGGTCGTCCTCAGCTGGTCAGCCATCCGTCTGACCAGACTCCGGGCGTACTCCGCATCGAATGCTTCAGGAGAAACCACCAGCAAGCTGCCCGCTTCAATCAATGCGAACTGCGTGGCGAGCTCTTCGACCGCAAGCCCGCGCTCAATTGCCTTACGCATTGTTGGCCAATCCGCCGTGTCTGCTGCAAACGCTGCCCGGTCGATTTCACGAATGGTGTCATTCACTCCATGTCCTGACGCAGGGATCCCATCGATTACCTGGTACGCAGCTGCATGTTGGCCAAGCACTGCCTGCGTCCATGCGAGTCGCCGCGAGGAGGTTCCAGGCTGCATCGCTTCCGCTGCATGGAACCGTTCCTGCGCATCCCGTATACGCCCCTTTACGAGGTGAATACGCCCGACCCGGTCGTGGGCAAAGAACTGCAGCGGGGCAGCCGGAGCGCCTGAGGCCTCGACGTACGGCAGCGCGTCGTCAAATGCATTGAGTTGAAACAAATGCCACCCTGCATTTGCCTGCCCTGCGTGGTAATCCGGATACATTGAAGCGAGCGTCTTCCATCGCAGCAATGCCAGGCCGGGATCCACCATCTCGGCTTCCCAAGCATCCAGATATAACCGCTCCCGCGGCGGCATCCGGTCACGCCGCGCCAGCGCGGCATCCAGATGCGGCAGGGCGGACGGCCGGTCGCTCAGCGCAACATGCACCTGGCTGATCGCCAGGTGCGCCAAGGCAAACTCACGGTCGATCGCCAGCGCAGCCTCGTACAAGGCGATGGCATCGCGCCATTCACCCTTGGCGAACGCCTCCTTCCCCTGCGCATAGGCCTTCAGTGCATCGAGGCTGGACGTGCTCACCTCGGGCAGCGGCGCATGGTCGCGCTCGATGTTCGCGACCGCTTCCCCCAGCCGGGCGCGCAGTGACGTGGTCACTTGGTCAATCGAGTCCAGCGCCGCCCCCGGGCTACGCGCGTCGGCGAACTCGGTGTAGACGGTGGTCTGGGTGCCCGGCTCTATGACTTCGGCGCTGACGCGCAAGCGGCCACTGACGTCGGCCACGGTGGGCAGGATCACCGCACGGGCACCGCTGCGCAGGGCGACCTCCGAGGCAGTCGCACGGTCCAGCGCCGCGCCCGGCTGCAACTGCATCCGCGCGATGGTGTCCCGCACCTTCATGTCCCCCAGCACGTTCACATGCCGCGACTGCTCCAGGCTCACCCGGAAGGCGAGCGCAAGCGAGTCGTCCAGCAGCGGTTCGCCGGTGAGGTTGCGCACGTCGGCCAGCACCACCCAGTCGCGCTCGCTGAAGGCGATCGCCGGTTGTGGCCGGCCGAGGAACCACATCGCCCCCACCACCACCGACAGCAGGGCCACCTGGGCGACCAGCGCCGCCGGCCGCCGCCACAGCGGCAGGTCGCGCCAGGCCTTGGGGCCGCGGATGGGCATGCGCAGCGGGGCAATGCCCGGTTCGCCGACCTCGATCACTTCCTGGGCTTCCGGCACGCCCTTGAACCGCCAGCGGCCCCAGGACTTCCAGGCCAGGTGCTGGCCACGTTCGCCCAACTCGCGCGCGGCGCGGTGGGCAAGTGGCTCGGCCACCGCCGAGAGCAGGATCTGCCCGGGCCGGGCGAGCCCCATCAGTCGCGCGGCCATCGGCTTGGCCAGGCCTTCCACCTCCAGCGGCTTGGCACCCACGCGCACCGCCTCTTCGCTGTTGCGCCAGGTGAGCACTTCGCCCACGTGCAGTCCGGTGCGGGACTTGAGTTCCGCCTGGTGCGGGGCGCCGACCTCGCGCAACCCGCGCGCATAGTCCAGCGCGAATCCCAGTCCGTCGATCGGCCGCTCGAACAGCAGCAGCATGCCGTCGGAACGGTCGATCAGGCGCCCGTGCCAACGCTGCTGCAGCTGCAGTACCAGGCGGTCGTGGGCGCGGAACAGCTCGGCGGCGGCGCCGTCGCCGAGCTTCTCGACCAGTTCGGTGGAATCGACCAGGTCGGTCAGCAGGATGGTCCGCAACTGCGGCGGGGTCCGCACGGCGGCGGGGGGCGGCGTGGCCTCTGTGTTCGCGGTCTGGTCGATGACGCCCATGCAGACCTCAGCCCGATCCGGTCCCGGCATCCTGCCACTCCACCCGGCCACCGCCAAGGCGCTTGGCCCGGTACAGGGCGGTATCGGCCAGGGCGTACCAGTCGCCCCATTCCCCGCCCTGCGCCAGCAGGCTGGCCCCGACGCTGAGCGCGCACATGCGGGGCGGCAGCTGCGGGATGGTGGTCAGGCTGCGCGCGGTCTCGACGATGAAACGGGCGTAGCGGATGGCCTCCGCGCGGCCGTCGGCCTTGACCAACAGGGCGAACTCGTCGCCACCCAGGCGGCAGGCGAGGTCGCCGGCGCCGGCCACCGAGCTGAGGATGCTGGCCACGCCCTGCAGCACGCGGTCGCCGGCGAGGTGGCCGTGTTCGTCATTGATCTGCTTGAAGCCATCGCAGTCGATCAGCAGCAGGCCCAGGCCCTGCGTGGCGCCATTACGCTGGCGTTCCTGCAGGTGGGCCAGCAGTCCGCGCCGGTTGTACAGGCCGGTCAGCTCGTCGCGCAGCATCAGCGCCTCGGCCTGGCTGAGCTGGTGGCTGGTCGTGCGCAGGCTGTCCAGTGCGCCCTCGAGCTCGGCGTTGCGCCGACGCAGGCGGCGGATCAGCCCCTGCTCGTTGAGCACCACGCGGGCGATCGCCCGGCGCAGGAAATGGGCGACCACCCCGGGTCGCGACTCGACCAGGCGCTGGAATTCCTCGTGGCGGATCTCCAGCAGCTCGCCATCGGCGAGCGCACGCGCCTCGGCGCTGCGCGCGTGGTCTCCGATCAGCAGGCCGAGCTCACCAAAGAACTCGCGCGGGCCCAGCGACTTGCCAACCAGGTCCTGGCCGAAATCGAGCTCCACCCGCCCGCTGGTGATCACGTACATCGTGGTCCCCAGATCGCCGCGGCAGAACAGCACCTCGCCCGCGCGCATCGTCCGCGGCCGGGCGACCGTGGCAAACAACGCGTACTCGGCGTCCGACAGTTCCGGCTCTCCCGGGTCCCCGGGGGACAGCGGGTTGCCTGTATCGGCAGGAGGCTGCGGCGGCTGCGGGTCGACGCCCGCGCGCGCAGCAAGTGCTGTAATGCCCTTCACGCCGGATCCACATGCCTCGGGAACGGCAGCATAGTCTGCCAGACAGGAGTACGCAGTCGACGCGGGTGACCGGCCGCGGGGAAACCCGCGCAACTCCGTCTCAGCCTTGCCGCGCCGAGGCGCCGCGTGAGCGGCCCGGCGGCCGCGGGCGGCGCCAGCGGAAGCGCCGGTCCAGCCAGATCCCGCTGGCCACCCGCAACAGGGCCACGGGAGCGACCAGCGCCACACCCCATCGCAGCGGCGTCGCGACCGCGGCGTGGAGCAACGCGGCACGGCGGGTACCGGGCGCCGCGACCCTGTCCGTCAGCACACCGGCGACCACCGCTTCGCCAAGCGCCAGCAGGCCCAGTGACGGCCACCGGCCAAGGAGCACGAGCACCCAGGCCAGCACCGGCACCGCGACGGCAAGGACCGTCCATGCCAGCAGCCAGCGCCCCAGGGGCCGGCCCTGCAGGCGGGTGATCCGTTCGCCGAAGGGTTCGCGGAACGCATCCTCGATGACCCGCCGCTCGGCGGCGTGCGGGTGCCCGCCTGCGCCGGCGGGCCAGATCCGCCGCCAGGCGCGCAGCGGGCTGCGCAACAGCGGGTCGAACCAGTAGCCCGCCTGCAGCCACCCGACCATGCACGACCAGGCCAGCCGCGGCAGGCGCGACAGCGGCGGTGGCTGCATCCGGGCGGTGACACCGTCCACCCGCACCGCACGGTAGCCCTCGGTGGCGAAGGCACGAGCGATCACCTGCTCCGGCCACGCTCCGAGGTCATCGCCGCGGACCGGCTCGACCCGGTCGAACAGGTCCTGCAGGTAGCGACGCCGGTAAGCCACCGCCCCGCCGGCCGGCAGGGCGATGCCACCGCAGGCGCGCATGGTGGCGCGATCGGACACTTCCAGCCCCAGGCGGGCGACATGCGCCAGCATCGCCGCGGCCAGCCAGGCCTGCAGTCGCCCCAGCCGGCCGCGGGCGGCGAGTGGATCACGATAGACATCGCCGGCGGCCCAGCGGACGAACGGCGCCAGGTGCTCGAGTTGCCGGCGCCGGGCGGGCCACAGCACGGCAGCCCGGCCGCAGGCCGAGGCCACCGCGACCGTTCCGTCCAGGGCGTCCAGGCAGGCCTGCAGGTAGTCCGGGGACTCGAGCACGGTGCAGGGCGACAGCACCAGGAGCACGTCGGCGCCGGACTCGCGGGACTGGCGCTTCAGGGTGGCGACATGGCCGATCGACCAGCGCCGGGCGATGCCGGTCAGCTCCACCCCGTTGGCCCGCGCGAACTCGTGCGCCAGGTTGAGGGCGTGGTCGCGTCTGGCACCGCCATCGTCGACCAGCACCAGGCGTTGCGGCTTCACCGTCTGCTGCAGCAGCGCCGAGAGGCAATGGATGATCGTGGCGTGGTCGCCCGGGCGCAGCGGCACGACCACGTCAAAGGTGGTCCGTTGCGCATCCCCGGCGCGTGCCCTGCCCCGCTCGTCCACCGCCGCCTCCGCCGTTCCCTCCAACGGATCACGCAATAGCCATGCCAAGCCGGGCACGCAGGCTCAGGCGTCGCGGTTCCGCCCCCTGGAAACCTGCCGGTACCAGTGCCTGATCGCGGCGATTTCGCCGTCCATGTCCTCGCCGGTGTGGATCGGCGGGGCGACCACGATGCGCCGGTCCCGGTAATGGAAATAGACCGGCACGATCGGCACCCCGGCGCCGTGGGCGATCTTCCAGAAACCGGTTTTCCAGCGTTCCACCGGCTTGCGCGTGCCTTCCGGCGCCAGGCCGAACCACAGCCGGTCGGACTGCCGGATCATCGCCACCGCCTGGTCGACCACGCCATGCGCGGCGCTGCGGTCGACCGGAATCACCCCCAGCGCCCGGACCAGCCAGCCGACCACGGGTACCCGGAACAGCGAGTCCTTGCCCAGGATCCGCATGTCCAGCCCCAATGCCAGCTTCGCCGCGAAACCCCACACCCCGTCCCAGTTGGAGGTGTGCGGCGCGCCGATCAGCACCGCGCGCGGCAGGTCGGGAAACTCGCCGGCCACTTTCCAGCCGCCGAGCCTCAATACGGCCCGGCCGACGCCGCGGGTAAAACGGTTTTCCGGCACCCGCGGAACGCGGGGCGGCAGCGTCGGCACCACCCCGGTGCCGGGCGTCTTGTGTTCCTGCATAGGCTGGTGCCCCCCTTGTCAGTCCCAGTCGCGCACCGTGCGCTGGCGCTTGAGGTTACCCCGCTGCTGTTTGGTTTCCAGCCGCCGCTCACGCGAGCCGCGGGTGGGCCGGGTGGCAATGCGCCGCGGCGGGGCCTCGCGCCCGGCCTCGATGAAAGCGGCCAGTCGCTCGCGCGCGTCCTGCCGGTTGCGCTCCTGGGTACGGAAGCGCTGGGCATTGATCACCAGCACGCCCTCGGTGGTGACCCGGCGGTCGCGCCGCGACAGCAGCCGCTCGCGGACCGGCTCGGGCAGCGAAGGGGACTGGGCGATGTCGAAGCGCAGCTCGACCGCGGTCGAGACCTTGTTGACGTTCTGCCCGCCCGGGCCCGCCGCGCGCACGAAACGCTCGGTGATCTCGGATTCGGGGATTTCGATCGGCTGTCCAACCATCGGTGCGATTGTAGGCACCCGGCCGGCCCGGCGAGTTGACGGTTGCCCCCCGCGGCCGCACCCTCGTCCGCGGGGATCGCCACAGAAGGAACTACACCAATGAGGGGATTGGGTTTGCTACTTGCCGGCGCACTGGCGCTGGGCGCTGCCACTTCCGCCCACGCGGCGGAACCCGCCGCGGCCGACGTCGACCGGCTGATGGATGCCATGCGCATGCAACAGTCGCTGGACGCGATGTGGCCGCAGATCGGTGCCATGCAGGCGCGGATGATCGACCAGCTGTATGAGGGGGAGCCCGACGCAGAGGCGGAGGCCGAATTCCGGGCTGCCGCCGAGCGCAGCACCGCACGGCTGCGGGACGCCATGTCCTGGGACAAGGTTCGGCCGTTATATCGCGAGATCTACCAGCAGACCTTCGATGCCGCGGACGTGCAGGCGATGACCGAGTTCTATGCCAGCCCGACCGGCCAACGCGTGCTCGACAAAACCCCGCAGCTGATGGCCAACACCATGGCCGCGGCGCAGCAGCTGATGATGCCGCTGTTGCAGGAGATGGAGCGCGACCTGCAGGCAACGGCCGCCGCACTGGAGGAGGGCGACCGGGCGCCGTAAGCCGCGCTCACGGAGCTGCGCGGGGCGTCGGCGACCACGGCCCCGGCCCGAACGGACCGAGCGCCCTGTCGAAGGCACCGTCCGGCGGGGCCTCCACCACCAGCGTGCGGTCATCGCGAGGGTGCTCGAACCTGAGCGCCCGCGCATGCAGCAGCATCCGGTGCACGCCGATCATGCGGAAGGCGCGGTTGTGCCGCCCATCGCCGTGGCTGGTGTCCCCGATGAGATGGTGGGAGGCGTGCTTGAGGTGCCGGCGGATCTGGCGGAAACGCCCGGTCAATGGCTGCGCTTCCAGCAGCGCGTAGCGAGAGGTGTCGAAGCCGGTGCAAGGCCAGTCGCACTCCGCCCGCGCCAGGACCCGGAAGCGGGTGACGGCGGACTTCTTTTCCGGCTTGCCCGGGCCGCCATCGAGTGGGTGGTCGACCTCAAAGGTGTCCTCCGCGGGCCAGCCGCGGCAGACCGCCCAATAACGCTTGTCCACCGTGCCGGCCATCAGCTGCCGGCCCAGCGCCGAGGCGGTGTCGCGGTCGAAGGCCAGCAGCAGGCAGCCACTGGTGGCTCGGTCCAACCGATGGACCAGGAACACCGGGCGGCCGAACTGACGGCGCAGGCGGTCGACCGCGAAGTCGGATTCGCCACGCGCCAGCGCGCTGTCATGGACCATCAGGCCGGCGGGCTTGTCGACTACGGCGAGCGATTCGTCCTGGTGGAGGACGGCCAGGGCAAGGGCGTCCGTGGATTCCCGCGTGCGCGGGAATGACGGTGATGGGCTCAACGCCGCAGCCAACCGGTCACCAGTGCCAACAACCCGGCCACGCCCGGGATCCAGGCTACCAGCGGAATCCCGAGCCAGGCAGGTCCACCTGCCTCCAGTCCGTGCAGTACCGCGGCGGTGACCAGCAGTCCCGCGCCGGCGACCACGCCCGCCAGCCGGCGGCGCGAGCGCTGCAACTCCACGGTGAGCGCCAGGATGTCGGCCGAGCGCATCGCCAGCTGGTGGCGGCCGTCGACCTGCTGCTGCAGCCACTGGTGCACCAGCTGCGGCATGTGCGGGGCCTGGGTGACCAGCTCCGGCAGGCGCTTGCGGATCTCGCCCAGCAGCCGGCGCGGGCTGTAGCGGCGGGCCAGGATGCGCCCGAGCACCGGGCGGGCCACCGCCCAGATGTCGATCTGCGGATCCAGCTGCCGGCCAACGCCCTCGATGTTGAGCAGGGTCTTCTGCAGCAGGATCAGCTGCGGCTGCAGGGTCAGCTGGTAGCGGCGGGCGGTGCTGAACAGCTTGGCCAGCACTTCGGCCAGCGAGATCTCACTCAGCGGTCGGGTGAAGTACGGCTCGCACACTGCGCGCACCGCGGCTTCCAGCTCGTCGACCCGCACGGTGGCGGGCATCCAGCCGGCGGCCACGTGCAGCTCGGCGATGCGGCGGTAGTCGCGGTTGAAGATCGCCATGAAATTCTCCGCCAGGTAGTACTGGTCCTGGTCGGAGAGCTGGCCGACGATGCCGAAGTCCAGCGCGATGAAACGCGGGTTGCTGCGTCGCGCCGGGTCGATGTCGACCCAGATGTTGCCGGCGTGGGCGTCGGCATGGAAGAAGTTGTCGCGGAACACCTGGGTGTAGAACACCCGCACGCCCTTGGCCGCCAGTGCCTTGCGGTCGACCCCGGCGGCGTCCAGCGCGGCGATGTCGTCGGACGGGATGCCGTGCACGCGCTCCAGGGTCAGCACCTGTTCGGCGGTGTGGCTCCAGATCACCTCGGGCACGTACAGGTCGTCGCTGCCGGCCCAGAAGCGGCGCAGCACGCTAGCGTTGGCGCCCTCGCGCTGCAGGTCGAGCTCGGCGGTCAGGGTCGACTCGATCTCCGCCACCACCTCGCGCGGACGGATCTTGTCGGCACTGGGGTGGGTGCGCTCGACCACTGACGCCAGGGACTTCAGCAACCTGATGTCGGCTTGGATCTGCTGCCGGATGCCAGGGCGCAGGACCTTGACCACCACCTCGCGCGGGGCGCCGCCAGCGGCAGCCGGCAGCGTGGCCGCGTGCACCTGGGCGACCGAGGCCGAGGCCAGCGGGGTGGTGTCGAAGCTGGCAAAGGCCTCGGCGACCGGCCGCCCCAGCGCCTGCTCGACGCGCTGCCGGGCAAGCGCGCCATCGAACGGCGCCACCTCGTCCTGCAGCTTCGCCAGTTCGTCACCCAGGTCCAGCGGGACCAGGTCGCGGCGGGTGGACAGGATCTGGCCGAACTTGACGAAGATCGGCCCCAGCTCCTGCAGCGCCAGGCGCAGCCGGACGCCACGCGGCTGGTCCAGCAGCCCCGCCGGGGCGGAAGGCGCGAACGGCCGGACCAGTCCCAGCCAGCGGCGCGCCGGGGTGCCGTCCAGCAGGTCCTCGAGCCGGTACCTGAGCAGCACCCCGCCGATCCGCCAGGCACGCAATGCGGCCCTCACCGGCGGCTCCCCGGGTGCAGGCGCGAGATCCGGGCGGCCAGCCGCCCGACGTCGTCATGCAGCACGTCGACGTCGTCGTTGAAGGCCTCCAGCTCGGCGCGCGCGACCACGTCACGCGATTCCTCGGTCAGGAACTCGGCGGTGCTGGCGGCCAGCGCGGCGCCGGTCTCGCGGGCCTGGCGCAGCGCCGCGCGCACGCCATTGGCCACCTGCACGCCCAGCACGTCGCCGAATACCTCGGTGAATGGCAGGTCCCAGTCCGGGTCGAAGCGGTCGGCCAGCTTGCGCAGCCGGCGGGCGAGTTCGGCATCGCCCTCGATGCGCAGTTCGCCGACCGGCGCGGCGTCGTCGCGGCGCAGCATCGGCAACTGGCCGAGCAGGCCGGCCAGGGTGCCACGCACCGACAGGTCGGCCGGAGCATCGGCAGGCGGCCCGACCCGCAGCCGCTCGCCATCGACGCTCACCTGCAGCGCCAGCGGCGGGCGCGCCAGGTGCAATGCGACGGCCCGGCCGTCAAGCCCCTTGAGGCTGGCACGGGTGTCGGGATCGAGCGCGAGCGCACGGTTGAGCGCCAGTTCCAGCGCGCGGCCGGCGATCGGCTTGAGCATGCCCAGCGGCGAGGGTCGGGTATCGGCCATGCGGGGCATTCTAAGCGTGCGCGGCGGCCCGGCCGCCGCCATCGAGCCACGCCTGGCGCAGCCGTGCCACGCCTTCGTCGAAACCAACCTGCGGCACATAGCCGAAGTCACGCCGTGCCGGCCCCATGTCGTACCAGTGGGTGGTCACCAGTTGTTCGGCGAGGAAGCGCGTCATCGGCGGCTCGCCCTTCAGCGGCAGCAGCGTCCACACCGCCTCGCATGCCGCGCCGAGCCGGTACGCCAGCCTGAAGGAGATGCTGCGCGTCACCTGGGGTGCGTCGACCGCGGCCAGCAGCGCATTCATCGTCGCGCGCATCGTCCTGGGCTCGCCGTTGCTGATGAAGTACGCCTGCCCGGCGCAGCGTGCGCCGGCGGCCAAGGCCTCGAAAGCATCGAAGTGCGCCTGGGCGGCGTTGTCGATGTAGGTGGTGTCGACCCGGTTTTCGCCGTCGCCGACCAGCCGCAGCCGGCCCTGGCGGGCGCGCTCGGCCAGCCGCGGCAGCAACTGGTTGTCGCCCGGTCCCCAGATCAGGCGCGGGCGCAGGGCGACGGTGGCCAGCGCGGCGCTGTTGGCCGCGAGCACGAGCTTCTCGGCCTCCAGCTTGGTGGCCGCGTAGGGCGCCTTGAGGTCGTCGCCATAGGGCACCTCGTGTGCACCGCGGCCTTCGACCGGGTGGGTGGCGCGATGGGTGACGCTGGGGGTGGAGGTGTAGACCAGCCGGCCGATGCGGTGATCGTGGCAGGCCTCCAGCACGTGGCGGGTGCCCACCACGTTGGCCCGGTGGTAATCGCGGTACGGCCCCCAGGCGCCAGCCTTGGCGGCGTTGTGGAAGACCGCATCGCAGCCCTGGGCGGCGGCGAACAGGGCGTCGCGGTTGGCCAGGTCGCCACGGACCTGGGCCACGCCCATCGCGGCCAGCGCCGGGTACTCGCCGCGGTTGAAGCTGACCACCTGGTGGCCGCGTGCGCGCAGGCCGCGGCACAGTGCCTGTCCCAGGAACCCGCCGCCGCCGGTGACCAGGATCTTCACGGCGATTCCTCCAGCTTGCGCGCCGCCCAGGAGGCCAGCTGCTCCCGGCCGATCTTGGCGTTGTGGCGGATGTCGACCGGGAAACCCGGATGCAGGAGCACCCGCTCGATCCCGCTGGTGTGCGTGTGTGCCGCGCCCAGGGCGCGCAGCTCGCCGGCGACGATCGGCCAGTCATTCTCGGGCACGTCCGGCCTGAGTTCCACGCACAGCACCGGCTGCTTCGCACCGGCGATGCCAACCCCCACCAGGGCAGTGCGCAGCACCTTGGAATGGGTGTTGAACACCGGTTCGACCTGCTCGGTGTACAGCGTCCCCGCGGCGCTCTGCACCCGCTGCGTCTTGCGGCCGCAGAACCACAGCCGCCCGCTGTCATCCAGGTAGCCCACGTCGCCCATGCGGTGGACAACGCGCGTGCGCCCGTCGGGCAGCGTCTCGGTGATCTTGGCGGCGCGGGTCTGCGCCTCGCGGTTGAAATAGGTGTCGGTGGCGGTGGGTCCGGCGACGGTGATCTCGCCGACCTGCCCGGCCGGCAGCACCGTGACGTCGTCCCAGTGCCCGAGCGCGGCATCGGTGATGGCGATGATCCGCACCTCGCCCGGCGCGACCGGGCGGCCGACACAGGTGCCGGCACCGTGTTCGGTCGCCTCCCGGGTCGATTGCAGCTCACGGCCTTCGATGATCGACACCGGCAGGCACTCGGTGGCGCCGTACGGCGTCCAGAAACCCGCCTCGTCCGGCAGCAGCCCACGCAGGCGGGCGACCGTGTCCGCCGGCACCGGAGCACCGGCCGACATCACCCGCCTGACCGTCGGCAGCGGCTCGCCGTGCCGCGCCAGCACCGCCATCAGCGCCGGCGAGCCGAACAGCTGGTCGACACCGAAGCGGCGGATCGCATCATGCAGCTTGCGCGCATCGGCTTTGGCTGGCCGCGTGGGGTCCATGTCCGGGATCACCGACGTGGTCCCCAGAGCCGGGTCGAACAGGGCGAACGGCGGGAAGGTCGGCAGGTTCACCCCGCCCGGGCGGATATCAAAGGCCTCGCGCAGCATCTCCACCTGGGCGAGGAAGTGGCGATGCCGGTACACCACGCCCTTGGGCACCCCGGTCGAGCCGCTGGTGAACAGGATCGCCGCGACCTCGTCGGGGGCGGTATCCGCCAGCTGTGGTCCGGCCCCTGCCCCGGCGGCCTCCACCCGGGCCAGGGTGACCCCGGCAAGGAGGGCGCGCCGCCCAGTGGTCACCAGCACCCTGGCCGAACGTGCCCAGCCCAGCAGCCGCCGCGCCAGGTGCGCCAGCGGGATGCCGACGAAGGCGTCCGCCTCCGCCTCGGCCAGGCACTGGCGCAGGGCGCGCTTGTCGATGCCCGGATCCACCAGCACCGGCACCGCGCCGGCCTTGAACAGCGCGAACATCAGCAGGAAGAACTCCGGCGACGGCCGGACCATCACCACCGTGCGGGTGCCCCGGGTGATCCCGTGCCGCGCCAGGCCAGCCGCGATCGCGTCGCTGCGGGTATCGAGCTCGCGATAGCTGAGGGTGACGTCGTAACGCGCCAGGCCATCGCGCCCGCGGCTGCCGGGACAATGCATCGCGATCGCATCCGGCTGCAGCGCCGCCAGCCGCGGCAGGGCCGCGGCGATGTTGCACGGTTCGGTCATGGCGCCAATTGTAGGCGGGACAGGCCGCTCAGCCCTGCAGCCGGTGGCGGTCGAGGAAGCTACGGATCGCCGGCACCAGCACCTCGTGTTTGTCCTCCAGCACGTAGTGGCCCGCATCCTCGAAGGCGTGCACCTCCGCATCGGGCAGCGCCTTGCGGAAGCCGTCCAGGAAGTGACGGTCGAAGACGAAGTCTTTCAGCCCCCAGCCCAGGAACGCCGGCCGGTCCGCGTACTCCGGCAGCCGCCGCGCGACCTCCCGCAGCAACGGCCAGGCCCGGTCGCCTTCCGACAGCGGGATGTCCTGCATGAAGCGCAGCGTGCTGATGGCCTGGCCCCAGCCCTGGTAGGGCGCGATGTAGCCCCGGCGCACCCCGGCCGACAGCGAGCGCTCCGTCCCCAGCCAGGCCGCCCCGCGTGCGAACAGGTTGAAGCGCCGGATCAGCCACCCGCCCAAGCGCGAGTCCCGCCCCATCGAAAGTTGCCAAGGCATCGGCTTGACGTCCGGCAGCGGGAATGCCGCCGTGTTGAGGACCACCAGCCGCTTCACCCGGGGCAGGTGCTCCAGCGCCCAGCCGAAGCCGATCATCCCGCCCCAGTCGTGCACCGCCAGCGTGACCGGGCCGGTGATGCCGAGCGAGTCGAGCAGCGTGCCCAGGTCCTCCACCCGCGACTGCAGCGTGTAGTCGTAGCGCGGCTGCGCGGAGGGTGCATCATCCGGCCGGTCCGACAGGCCCATGCCGACATGGTCCGGGACGATGCAGCGGTAGCGGTCGCGCAGGCCCAGCACCAGGTGGCGCCAGTAGAAGCTCCACGACGGGTTGCCGTGGACCATGACCACGGCCTCGCCATCGCGCGGACCCTCGTCGAGGTAGCTCAGGTGGATGCCCGGGCGGACTTCGACGCGGCGGGGGGTGAAAGGGTAGTCGGGGAGATTGGCGAGCATCATGGCGGCAACACGGGGCAGGTCCGCATTGTGGCCCGGGCGCGGGATGCAGGCACGCCGGTGCCGTTTCCGTTCCGGCCAGCGCGGCGAGGGCTCGACCCGGCATCACCGCGGCGCGGAACCCCAGGCCTCAGCCCCTACCTCCATTGCTGCCGCTGGCGATGGCGCTCGATAGAACGCTCTTCGGTCTCGAGGGAGTCGGCGAACTCCGCCATGTAGGACGGCTCGGGCAGACGATACGGGTCCCCCGGTGCGATAGCACACTCGGCCTCGATCTCCGGAGGGAACACCGGTGCCCGACAGCTCTTCATGGTCAACCAACGGCTCAGCGTCAGTCCCCCATACAGGGGAAACAGCAGGTTCCAGCGAAACGGGTGGAGGTTTGTGCCTGCCATCAGGCACACCATCATCCAGCAATTGCGCCACGTTACACGGGTAGAAAGCGCCACCATCCGGTCGGCGGGGTGATCGAAGCAGTTTTCCGGGCCTTCCTCCATATAGCGCCGGATCAGCTCCCACTCCTCACGCACCCGGTTTTCGTGATCCCAGAAATGCCCGACGGTGAAGGTCTGTTGAACCTTGCGGTCGCGATCCAGCACATGACAGCGCAGGTCCCGCAGCCTCCTGCTCTGCTCACCCCGTCCAATGTGGAAGTAAACGCCTGGATCCCCCCACCGCAGTGTCACTACACCGCCGGTTCCGTTGTGCCGGAAAAAGTGGATCTTGCCGGTCCTGCGGTTGAAACGGACTGGATAGTGGGTGTACTGAAAGAGGTCTTTTCCAAGATATGCCGCCCATATCAATGCCGTGCCGCCTACCGCTATAGGTCCCAACACGAGTACGCTAACTATTAAGGGCCCGACATCTCCGTCAACAAGATCCTCAGCGATGACTAAAAAAAACATCCCCAGCACCAACAGCAGCGAGGCCACGGAGACAGCCGTTACAAGCATTCCCTTGAGCTTGAATGTTCTGTCTACAAACTCGATAAAGGTACTATTGAACCTCACCACACCTATTGCATCATCCGGACTGAATTTCTGTGAAGTGTGGTACGACAGGTGACAGGAGCGCTCGTAATCGTCCAATTCACGATCGACCTTGAACCTGGGAACCCAGCCCGTCAGCATGTCACTGAGCCTGCCTCATAGCCACCAAGGCGTCGCCCTGCATCTCCAAACTGGGAAAAACATCCGAATCGTTCTTGCCAAAGTGCATGACCCGATCCAACCAACGTTGCATTTCATTGGGCTTGAACCATGAAACCACTACCGTTACCACGGCAACCAGGATTAGCAATACGATTGCCACAGGCACAAAGAAGCCGCCAAATATCATGAGGGCTGCTAGTATGGACATGAATCCGACAGCAATCATTGCGGTTCCATACGAATGGTTCAAGGCTCGCTCCTGATAGCCTTCAGCCATCATCACCACCCCTGTAATTACACCGCCAACCCCCGTCAACACGCGCCCCACACCAGCAATCAGCGCGGCGCGCGTGTTTGCGTTGCGCAAGAACCACCTTCCCGGCCGGGACAATGTCTGCGAGAGCCAAGGCAGCCTGTTCCCCGCCGCACCCACGACTTCCGCGCTCCCGCCCAGCAGTCCCACCACGCCGGCCCCGAAGTTGGCTGCCTTCAGGCTCCGTGCTCCCGGTGCCGCCTTCGCGTATTCGCTGCTGAGCTGTCCCAGGCTGCCGCCAGCGAAGATCAGTCCCACCACGCCAAAGCCCAGTGATCGGCTCCCGAGTTGGCCGATGCTTTGCCGCAGCAGCACGCGGAACTCATGGACACGGTAGTGCTGCGGGAGCGAACTGCGATAGCTGTCGCCCGGTGAGATGGCGCGGACGTTCAGTGCATTCATCAACCGCACCTGGCTGGCATTGGCCAGCACCACGTAACCGAACTTCATCCCGCCTGCTCCGCTGGTCGGCGCTCCTCCCGCCCGCAGCGCCTCACGCGCGGGCCCGCGCGCACTCACCTGGTCAGGCAATCCCGCCTGCACGGCGATCGTTGCACCCAACGCACGGGACGCATTCTGCGGGCTGAGGTGACCGACCAGATCGATGATCTCGAGCAACGGGTCGTCGACCTTGACCAGCGCACCCAGCAGGCCGATCTGCATCCTGTGCGGCAGTTGCGTCACGGCGCCGGTCGCCAGGTCGCCCACGTATTTTCCGACCATGCCGGTCAACGGGCCGGCCAGTTGTTCGGTGTACTTGGCGAGGTTCCCGAACGCCCCGGTCACCCTGCCCGCGCCATGGGCATCGAGCAGCTCCTTCAGTGCGACGAACAGTCGGCCCGAAAGCGCGGTCCAATCGACCCGCGGTGCTTCCTGCTGGCCCGCGACTGCGGATTTCCATGCATCGATCGCCGCGTCCTGGTTCCACAGCTGTGCCCGCAGGATGATCGATCCCGGTTGCGCCGGGTCCTGCGCGTGCAGGCAGTGCACGATGTGGTTGTAGACCATGCCACGCGATGCCGCGTCCTGCAGGATCACCGCCACTGCCTCCTGGTACTGGATGCCGCTGTCTACGTTTCCCGGATCGAAGTTGCAGACCATGTGTTCCTGCAGCCGCGGGGCCTGCAGCCATCGCACGAACGCTTCGTCGAGCGCTGCCAGGTTCGCCTGGTAAAACGCCTTCTGTTCCGCCGGATAGGTTTTCGTCAGCCACACCTCGTATGCGTTGCCGTCCTTGAGGTGCTTGCTGTACTTCTCCCAGGATTCACTTCCCAGCCGAAGCACGGCTTCCTCGTCTTCCACCCGGAACCAGTCGTCGTCCCAGTCCTCGGCCGGGACCATCATCCGGCTGCGCGCCGTGGGTCCGGCCAGAACCCCGACGATCGAACGCCCGACCAGGGCCCGGTCCCGGCGCCGGTGCTGCTCGTCTTCCAGTGCACCGTTCCTGATCGCTTCCCGCAATGACACGATGGCCGACGCGGAGGCTTTCTTCTCCTGGCGCTCCGGCTCCTGCTCCCACTCGGCGATGCGCTCCAGCACGATCTGGTTGAGGTCGGCCGCGATCCCGATCGGGTCATCGAGCGCGACGAGCGCCGGGGTCACGCCTTGCGGGTCGTCAGGTGTCGTCTGTCGGGCACATTCCTGCGCCTTCGCCCGCAACTCGTCCACTTGGCCCCTCTCCACGGGAATGCACTCGGTGAGGCTGTGTTCGAAGGGGCGGGCACCCGGCGTCACCACCAGCGTGCCAAGGGTGCGGATGCTCTCCTGCCCGTCGGCGTACGGCCGGTAGCCGGTGGCCAGCCTGAACTCGGCGACCTGGTCGGTTGCCCGGTACAGGCTAGCCAGGTGAGGCTGCGGCGCCGGGGCCTTTGCCCACGCACCCACGTCAATCCGGCGCATGTGCCGCTGCCGGAACGATGCGTCGCGGTGGGCGGCGAGCCGTGCTGCCGTCCACGGCGCAACGCTGAAGGCCAGCCATACCTTCGTAAGCTTTTCCGGATCGGGAAGCACGATGCACCTGGCAAGCGCCGGCGCGCCGTGGCGTGAGCAGACGGCCTGCGGCCCCTCTTCCTGCGGCGGCGGCGACTTGGCCCGGATGTCGAACTCGGCCAGGTCGCCGTAGCTGTCGACCTGGTACGCCTTCCACTCGTCGCCGGCCTCGTTGAAGACATACAGGTAGCCGTTGCGCAGCAGGCGCAGCGTGTAGGTGGCCGTGTCTTGCGGTAGCGCGATCTCCTGAACGCCATCGCCGAACGGCGCCTGGAGACCGGGCGCCCTGTTGCGCACGCTGTCGTCGTTCCGCGCCACCGCGTACCGCACCGGCAGGATCGGAAGGCCGGATCGCGTGCATTGCGGGCAATTGTCCTGTTGTGCCTCTGTCATCGCCATGCGTCCTTGTCTTGCGGCTCCAATACATTCCCCGGCAGGCCCCTGTCGCCGGCTTCCACCAGCTCGTTCAACAGGCGGCGGGCGACCACGTCGTCGGTATCCCCGCCTTCATCGGCCAGTTCGCCCAGGCGGCGGGTCAAAGCCCCGAGTTGCTCCAGCGACCGCCACTGCGCTGGCGACAACGACAGCCCCGCGTGCGGATCAGGCGGAGGGCGCCCGTGCCCGTGCCACTGGGCGCGCAACGGGTCGTACCAGGTCCAGGCCGTAACCGGTCCCATCAAACCGGCCATCTGTGCCGGCGTCAGCAGCCAGCGCAGGTGCCGGAATACGCGTGGATCGTGGAATCTAAGCCAGGCGGAGCTGCCGTCCGGTTTCCGCAGCACCATCCGGCGCCGCAGGTGGAAGACGAGGCGGGATGCCTCGGCCGGGCACGCCAGCAACGCCGAGAACAGTGGCAAGTCGTGTTCGTTGCTCCAGCGTTCCGCGCGCTCCAGCAGTTCCATCCGCCTGCCCTCCGGCAGTCCGCGCAGCTCCGCCAGCAACGGCATCATGCGCTCGTGCCGCTCCAGGCCCGCTGGCAGCACACGTACGACAGCCAGACCGACGTAGCCTTCCGCTCCCACCTGCAGCGGGTTGATGACGGCGTAATCCTGCGCGAGGAACAGGCGGTGGGTCAGTCCCGGCATGGCGTCAGCCCAGCGGTACGACGCCCGCGCCGCCCGCATCCGCCTGCCTGGCGCCCAGCTCACAGAGCTTCGGCTCGGCCGTCCCGAACACCGGTGCCCGCCCGCTGTCCGCCTGCGCCCCCATCCACTCCTTCTTCGCTGCCCTGAACTCCACCGTTCCCGGCGCACCGATCTCGATGTCGCCCCCCTCCAGCTTGAGGTAGGCCCCGGCCGCGGTCGCCAGCAGGTACTTGTTGGGCGCGCCAACCTGGACGTCCGCGGTCGTACTGGCGATCGTGACGCTCTGCTGCGCGGCCACTTCGGCCAGGTTGCTTGCTGCGCGGGCACTCACCCGGCCCTGCGCGGCATGCAGTGCGATCCCGGTTTCCCGGTCGGGCTTGCCCGCTGGCGCGGCGCCACCCTGGGTGTACAGGGCGATGCCGCCGGCGACCGCCAGGACCGCCTCGCCCTGGCTGAGCCACTGCAGGTCATGTGCGGCATCGAGGCTGGTGTGGGTGCCGGAGACCCACAGCTGGTCGGCCGGGGTGACGGTGACGATGCCATCGGGGCTGGTGCCCAGCAGTACCGGGCGGCTCCAGCCCGGCACCTCGCCATCACCGCCGCCGATGCCGGGGCCCGCTGCGCTTCCGGCAGCGGTGGCGGCCAGTGTGTCCTGCAGCCCGTCGCGGGCCTTGGCCGTGGCGAGACGCTCCGGCTCTTCCGGCAGGTCGGCGCCCTGCTGGCGTGCGACCCGGTCCAGGCTTTCGGCCAGCTGGCTTCCCTGCGCCAGCCGGGTCATGGCCCGGGCGGCATCGAGCTGGGTGCGCCCGGTATCGGCGCTCAGCAGCAGCCCGGCGCCGGCGCGCACCACGCCGCTTGCGGCCGTCGCCAGCTCCGCACCGAAACCGCGCTCGGCGTCACGCCGGTTGTCGTTGCCGGCCTTGAGGTGCCCGAGCACCAGCCGGCTGTCGTGCTGGGTGGTGGCGGCTTCCGCACGCCCCTGCCCGGGCGTGTCGTCGAGGCGCAGTTGCTGGTATCCCCCGGCGCCCGCCTGGCTGTCGGCGAGCGCCTGGGATTTGAAACCGGTGAACACCGCCGGATGTCCGTCGCCGTCGAACCAGGCTGGCGCGTTGCCGGTCGCTCCGGCGGCGCCGCCCGGCACCTGGTTGTGCGGGGCATCGGCCTGGCCACGGCCGTTGTAGAGGCTCCCGACCACGACCGGCCGGTCGATGTCGCCCTCGAGGAAGGCGACCAGCACTTCCTGGCCCTTGCGCGGCAGCATGACGCTGCCCCAGTTGTCCCCCGCCCACGCGGTCGCGACCCGGACCCAGGTTCCGGCCGAGCCGTTTCCCGGCGCATTGTCCCCACCGCCGGGATGGGCCAGGCGACTGCTGCCGTCGCGACCGCGCTGCCAGGGAAACTGCACCTTGACCCGATGGTCGCGGTCGGTCAGCAGCGGCCCGCCGTCCGCCACCACCACCGCGGCCTGGCTGCCATGCACCGTGGGTCGGGGATGGATGCGCAGGCCGTGCCCGTCGGCGGTCAACGGGCGGAACGGCACCGCCATCGGCAGCGCCTGCAGGCGGGCCTGGTAGAAGTCCACGTCACCGCTGGCGTCCGCTGTCGACGCGCCCGGGTCAAGCAGTCCAGGCAGCGGCGGTGGCGGCAACGCCACCAGGCCCAGCCGGCGCTCGACTTCGGACCAGACCTCGGCACCCAGGTTGTTGCGCGCGCGGTGGTGCACGTGGATACAGGCGAACCGCGCTTCCTCGCCCGCATACGCGGGATGCCGGGCCAGCTCGAAGTGCCCCCCGGCCGCGACCGTGCGCCAGCTGCCCGACGCGTTGACCACCTCGCGCGACACCTGCAGTGCTTCGAGCTGGCGCCTGGCCACGCGCTCGCCGGTCTCGCGGTCCGGCCATCGGTATGGCCCGGCCGTGTCGATGTCCTCGACCATCACCGGGACGGCCGCGGCATCGAGGGCTTCCGCCGGACGCGCATCCAGCGCGCGATGGTCCCAGCTCGCCCGGCGCAACCGGCCGGCCGTCCAGCGGCGGGCATGCACCCAGGCACACAGGCTGTCCTCCCGCTCGGTCACGTCGCTGCGGTGGAAGCGTATCGGCCCCAGTCCGCTGAAGGCCCCGTTGTGGTCGGCCAGCACCAGGGTGTGCGCGCCCAGGCTGTCGTCGCCGGGGGCGCCGCTGTGCTCGAACCAATAGAACAGCCCCTCCTCCGCCAGCAGCCGCTCGACGAAGGCGAGGTCCGATTCGCCGTACTGGGTCGCCAGGCTGCGCTTGCGGTACACCGGGGGCTCGGCCAGGTCCCAGCGCCAGGCAGGTGCCAGCGCGCCCTGGCCCACGTAGTCGGAGAACACCGACTCGACGATCTCCATGACCGTCATGTCCTGGAACACGTAGCTGTCCACGCGCTGGCGCAGCAGCGCCAGCCAGGGCTCGACCACCAGCCGGTAACGCGCCAGTCCGCCATTGCTGCCGGTGCGCTCGAAGACGGTGACGTGGCCGTGGAAAGGCCGCAGCCGGGTACGCGAAGCCGCGGTCAGCAGCTCCAGCAGCACCGGCTGGCCGGGCAGCTCGGCCAGGTCGATGTGCGCATCGACCGAGAGCGCGGTCAGTTCGAGGCGGTAGCCGGCCGGTGCACCGGGCGCCGGGCCGACGGCCTCGACGCCATCCAGCCGCTCGGCCACCAGCACCTCCGGCCCCAGCGGCGTGTGCAGCCGCAGCAGGCGCCCGTGCTGCCGGGGACCGGCGCCGAGTGCCGACAAGGCTGTTGCGAGGACATCCATGGCATCCGCCTCCGTGCGAATCCGAGCGGCCATCATGGCCACTGCCGGGATGATAGCGTCAGTTGATCCGGTACTTGAAGCCGCCCTTGCGGTCGGCCGACGCCTTGATCCGGGTGATCGTTCCACCCTCGGCCATGGTTGCCAGTACCGAGCCGGCGACCTCCGGCAGCAAGGTCCCGCCGAGGATGTGGTCGACGTTGCGGGCGCCGGAGTCGACCTCGGTGCAGCGGGCCAGGACGGCCTCGACCAGGCCGCCGCTCCACTCGAACGCCGCCTTGTGGTTGGCGAGGACCCGGTCGCGGATGCGGCCGAGCTTGAGCTCGATGATCCTGGCCAGCACCTCGTCGCTGATCGGGTAGTACGGCACCACCTTCATGCGGCCCAGGAAGGCCGGCTTGAAGGTCTTCATCAGCACCGGGCGCAGCGCTTCGGCCAGCGCGTCGGCGGCGGGCAGCTCGCCAGCCGGCCTGTTGAGGCAGGACTGCATGATCTGCGACGAGCCGATGTTGCTGGTGAGGATGATCAGGGTGTTGCGGAAGTCGATGTCCCGGCCTTCGGCATCCTCCATCTGGCCCTTGTCGAAGACCTGGAAGAACATCTCCAGCACGTCCGGGTGGGCCTTTTCGACCTCGTCCAGCAGCACCACCGAGTAAGGGTTGCGGCGCACCGCCTCGGTCAGCACGCCACCCTCGCCGTAGCCGACGTAACCGGGCGGGCTGCCCTTCAGGCCGGACACGCTGTGCGCCTCCTGGTACTCGCTCATGTTGATGGTGACCAGCTTCTTCTCGCCGCCGTAGAGGATGTCGGCCAGCGCCAGCGCGGTCTCGGTCTTTCCCACCCCCGACGGGCCGACGAACAGGAACACGCCGCGCGGCTTGTCCGGGTCTTCCAGCCTGGCCGAGGCGGTGCGCACGCGCTGGGCCACCGACTCCAGTGCATGGTCCTGGCCGATGACGCGCTCGGCCAGCAGCGGGGCGAGGTTGCGGACGGTGCGGATCTCGTCCCTGACCATTCGGCCCAGCGGAACGCCGGTCCAGGCGCTGACGATCTCGGCGACGATGCCGCCGTCGACCTGCAACGGCACCATTGGCGCCTCGCCCTGCAGCGCGCGCAGTTCGGCCCGCAGCAGGTCGAGTTCGGCCAGCTTCGGACTGGCCACCCTGGCGGTTTTCCTCGACTTCGCCGCCTTCGGCCTGGCGACGACCGCGACGTCACCGTCGGCCGCAGCGGCATCGCCCCCGGCGCCGGCTTCGCCCGACGACGCGGCCGCGGTGTTCCCGGCCTGCTCGAGCTCCGTGCGCAGCGCCTGGATCCTGCCGGCGATCCCGCTCTCGGCCTTCAGCCGCTTCTCGTTCCCGGCCAGCACGGTCTGCGCCTGCGACTGCTGCGCCAGCAGTTCGGCCAGGCGCTCGTCATGGCTGGCGCCGCCGGCGGTCTCGCGGCGCAACGCGGTGATCTCGGCAGCGAGGCGGTCGAGGTGCCTGCGGGTGTCCTCGATGACCGCCGGCGTCGCGCTCTGCCCGAGGGCGACCCTGGCGCAGGCGGTGTCGAGCACGCTGACCGCCTTGTCGGGCAACTGCCGGCCGCTGATGTAGCGGTGCGACAGCCGCACCGCCTCGGTCACCGCCTCGTCCATGACCCGGATGCCGAAGTGCTTCTCCATCAGCGGGACCATGCCGCGCAGCATCGCCGCGCACAGCGGCTCGTCCGGCTCCTCGACCTTCACCACCTGGAAGCGACGGGCGAGCGCGGCGTCCTTCTCGAAGTACTTCTTGTATTCGCTCCAGGTGGTTGCTGCGATCGTACGCAACTCGCCCCGGGCCAGCGCCGGCTTGAGCAGGTTGGCGGCGTCGTTCTGCCCGGCCTGGCCGCCGGCGCCAATCATGGTGTGCGCCTCGTCGATGAACAGCACGATCGGGTGCGGGCTCTTGCTGACCTCGTCGATCACGCCCTTCAGGCGGTTCTCGAACTCGCCCTTCACGCTGGCGCCGGCCTGCAACAGGCCCAGGTCGAGCACGTGCAGTTCGACGCCCTGCAGCACCTGCGGCACGTCGCCGGCGGCGATGCGCGCGGCCAGCCCCTCGACCACCGCGGTCTTGCCCACACCGGCCTCGCCGGTGAGGATCGGGTTGTTCTGCCGGCGGCGCAACAGGATGTCGATCATCTGCCGGATCTCGGCATCGCGCCCGATCACCGGGTCGACGTGGCCGTCGCGTGCCCGCCCGGTCAGGTTGGTGGTGTACTGGTCCAGCGCCGGGGTCTTCGACAGGCCGGGGTCGGCCGGTGCTTCGCCGCCACCTGCCGCCGGCGCATCGGCGAAACGCACTTCGGCCGCTTCCGAGGAGCCCTCCGTGAGCCTGGCGAAGTCGTGCTTGAGCTCCTCGCGCCTGATCTTCGCGAACTGCGCGGAGCCGCGACAGGCCAGCTGCGACAGCGCCGGCCCGGTCAACAGCGCCAGCAGCAGGTGGCCGCTGCGGATGCGCGTGGTGTGGGCGTCCAGCGATGCCAGCAACCAGGCGTGCTCGAACAGGCTCGGCAGGTGCGGGGAGAGCACCGGGGTGCGGCTGTTACCGGCCCTGAAGCGGCCCAGTTCGCCTTCAAGATCGCGGCGCAGCGAGTCGAGGCCGATGCCGCTGCGCCCGGCGACCAGGGCGACATCGCCGCGTGGCTCCTCCAGCAGCGCCAGGAACAGGTGCTCCAGGTCGACCTCATAGTGCCCGCGCGCCATGCACAGGTTGGCCGCGCGCTCTGCGGCCCGGCGGCAGGTGTCGTTGAGTTTTCCGATCAGGGTCTTGAGGTTGCTGCTCATGTGCGGTCCTTGCAGGGTTGCTCCATGGGGCTACTGGAGGGTGTTGATGCCATAGGTGGTGTCCGAGCGCGCGGCAGTGGCCGGTCGCGAGCACAGGTAGCTGTCGAAACCGAGCCGGGCGCCCCCTTTCGGTCCCAGGCCGATGCCGCGGACGTGCTCGGCACGCAACACCAGCCGCACTTCGTACTCGAGGCTCGAGCCGGTCAACAGAGTCAGCCACTTGGCCAGCGCCGCGGCGGCCTGGCCGCCGGGCAGGAAGTCGTCGAAGTCCGCGCGGTCCAGCGGGCCGATCCACAGCCGCATGCGCAGATCGCGCTGCCAGACCCGCCCGCCGGCCAGCGCGGTACTGCCGAGCGCGGCGTTGCCGACGCCAAGGCGGGTCCGCTGCGCCTGTGGCACCGGGTACCAGGCACCGACGAACTGCTCGACCTCGAGCGGCACGCGGAAGTAGCCCGCCAGTACCTGCTGCAGGCCTGCCGCCGAGACCGGTTGCTGGCGGATCACTCCCGCGTAATGGGCCACCGCCTGGTCGAATACCGCTCCGTTCCCCCCGCGCATGCGTCCCCGCAGGGACTCCATGCCCAGGCCAGAGAGCGCCAGCACCAAGGGCAGGAACCGTTCCTCGCGATCGAGTTCGTACTGGAAGCCCAGGCGATAGCGTTTCCATGCCGCGTAATGCAGGGCGACCGCACGGTTGCTGAAGATGTCGAGGAAGGCCCGCGCGGCACGGTCGCGACCGAAGGTCTCGCGCTCGTTGAGGGTCTCGGTGTAATGCAGCGGCAGCGCGCCATGGGTCCCGAGCAGGCCCATGAAGGCGGGGGTCAAGTGGACCTCGCCCAGTTCCTCCATGGTCACCGCGTGCTCGACGGCGGCATCGCGGTCGAGCGCGGTGCCGTCGGCGGAGAAGGCGGCGGCGTCCTCGATCTCGCCCGGGGCGAAGCCCAGCGCCGTCGAGTTGCGGAAGCGGATGCGACGGGCAACCACCTCCACGGCCGGAATGCCCTGGCGGACGAACAGCCGCTCCAGGATCCGCATCGCCTGGAAGAAGCCAAAGCGCTGCGGCCGCGCCAGCAGCTGCTGGGCTAGGCCAGGATCGAGTCGCCGCTGCGGGGTGCGCATCGGTGCAGTTCCTCGCCGCTGTTGGCCGATACCAGCACCAGCCGGGTGAAGCTGTTGGCGTGCACGTACAGGCCGAAGAAGTGCTCGAGCACCCGGGCGAAGGCCGCGATGCCATGGCCGACGAACGCCGCCTCGTCGATCTCCAGCCGGATCTCGATCCCGCGCACCACGCTGGCGAAGGTCTTGCCCGGCAGCCAGGCGGTGGCCGGCGCATGGGTGATCGACACCAGCCCGTCGACCTGCCGCCGCGACACGCTGCTGCGGGTCACGTCGTACAGGCGCAGCATCTCCTTCAGTGCCGGCAAGCCGTCCTGGGTCAGCGACAGGTGGTTGAGCGAGAGGTGCGAAATCAGCCGCCACTGCGCCCCACGCCCACGCTCGAAGCGGCGCGGCGGGGTCGGCTTGCGCAACAGGGCGATCGTGCGCGCCGGACCGCCACCCTCCATGGTCAGGTCACCGCCCTGCACCCCGTAGGCGAGCCGGGTCGGCAGGTCGCGGTTGCTGCAGGTCAGCTCCAGGCTGACGACGTCGGCCTGCGGCTGGACCGGGTTGAAGTCCAGGTCGACGAAGGACAGTTCGGTTTCGTAGCCGGGGCTGCTGTGTGCCACCTGTTCGTCGCGCCGGACCAGCCAGTAATGCCCGGTCTGCTCCGGCGTCTCGCCGTGGTGGAGGGCGTAGAACGGGCGGAACTCGGTGACCTGCTCGCCTTGCGGCCCCTGACGGACCCGCTTGACCGAATCGATCGAGACCACCTCGTAGGCGAACGCGCGGCGCGCATCGGCGACCACCGGGTAACCGGTGCTGCGATGGTGCACGCGGATCGGCTCGCCGTGCTGGGCGAACAGGTTGACCACCGGGCTGCAACCGAGGCGGAAGTTGTCCGGTCCCACGCCCTCCAGCAGCCGGTTGGCCGGTTCGTCGGCCGGCTGCGAGGCCAGCACGAAATGGACGGTGAAGCGGGTGCCCGCCAGGCCGCGCAGCGGCCGCAGGTCGAGGTCGAAGAAGCCGAACTTGTCGGGGAAGGCGAACAGTTCGGTGAGCAGGCGGTAGGCCGGCAGCGAGCGTTCGCCGGTGTCGATCAGCGCATGCTCCGGACCGAAGCCCACCTGCTCCAGCGGGACCCCGGCCAGGCGCTGCCAGCGCCCGCTGCCAGCCGGCTCTGCGTAGGCCACCTGGACGCCAAAAGCCAGTCGGTCGCGCAATGCCGCGCAGACCGAGGCCTCGCCATCGATGAACAGGCGCAAGGCGTCGACCCCCAGCCCGTCGATCCCGGTGCAGTCACCCAGCAATTCGAAGCCCAGCGACACCTGTCCGCCGCAGCCCTGCGGCAGGGCAGTCGCCAGCGGCGGCTCGGCGACCGGAACAAAGCGCGCACCGGTCACCCGCACCGGCGCCAGGGCCACGTCATGGGCGGTGCGGAAACGGCAGGCGACCCCGCGGACCGGGCGCGAGTGCAGCAAGGTCCCGCGCGGCACCGTCACCGGGGCGGTCAACCTGGCCAGCCCCGGCCCCATGTCGAAGCTGGCGATGGAACACGACGGGAACGGGCGCAGGTAGTGCGGGTACAGCACCTCCAGCAGCGCTTCGGTCAGTTCCGGATAGTCGTCCTCGACCTTCTTGCTGATCCGCGCGCTCAGCAGCGCGAACGACTCGACCAGCCGCTCCACGTGCGGGTCCTGGCTGCCGTCGGCCGACAGCAGCAGCCGGCTGGCGATCTTCGGGTAGCGTTCGGCGAACTCGCGGCCGTAGGTCCGCAGCCAGGCGAGCTCGCGCTCGTAGTAGGGAAGCAGGTCCTCCATCGCCGCTTCAGGCCGCCGCGGCGCGGCGCAGCCTGCTCACCGAGTACTGCAGGGTGTTGGGCTGCAGCATGGCATCGAAGCTGACCGGCTCGCGCGCCGGGTGCAGGTCCAGCAGGGCGTGAATGGTGAAGTGCAGTGCCCCGGGGCCGCGGCCATTGCCCTCGAGTGCCACCTGCACGTTGTGCAGGCGCGGCTCGTGGCGCGCGATCGAGCGCTCCAGCGAGCGGCAGATCGTAGCGCGGTGGTGGCCGTTGGCCAGGCTCAGGCCGGAGAAGTCGCCCAGCCCGTAGGTCATCATCGAGCGGCGGCAGTTGGGGAACGCTTCCAGCTCGTCCTCGGTGAACGCCGAACGGCTGTTGAGCAGTCCTTCCAGGTCGCGGGCGACCGACTCCTTGTACTGCTCCAGCGAGACCGACTTGAACACGCCGCCGCCGGCACTGCGGGGCGCCTCGTCGAACAGCTTGTCGAGCAGGCTGGGCTCGAATCCCTTCATGTTTCCCCGTCCGCCCGGGCGGCGCCCGTACCGCAAGACGGTGGCGACCCGGAGGCCGCCACCGAACGACACATCAGGCGACCGTGTAGGTCGGCTTGTTGTTGGTGTTGCTCCACTGGGCCACGGTCTTGCCACCGGTGCCGCCACCCTGCTTCTGCTGGGTATAGGACCACTTGATGGCACCGAAGCTCAGCTGGACGTTCTCCGACGGCATGCCGTCATGGCCCATGGTGGTGGCCACGCGGTGCACCAGCACGTTCAGCAGTTCGATCGTGTAGTAGTTGATCGCGTTGCCGTCCTTGTCGGCGCGCATGAACTCGATGCGGGCCTTGGGGAAGGTGGTGCCGTTGGCGCAGGCCTGGAACAACGCGGTGGAGGCGAGGTCGATCCGCTTGTTGAGCTCGATCGGGGCCATCTCCACGCGGGCGGCGGTGGTGCCGCCGGCGCTGGAGGCGGTTGCCGAACGCGGCTGCAGGACGTCCTGGTTGAAGGACTCGATCTCGATCCAGTCCTTGTGCTCGGCGTCCTTGGACTCGCCCTTGATGGTGTCGATCGTCAGGAAGGCGTGTTGCATCATCTGGTTTCCTTTGTTCCGTTCTTCCATGAGGTAGTTACCGGGCAGGCCCGGCGCGGTTTACAGCCAACCACTTGTTGGGAAGTGCGCCGCGGTCAGGACTTCATGCCGGCAGGCAGTTCCGCCACCAGCCGCAGCGACACCGACAGCTCGTCGAGCTGGAAATGCGGCCGCAGGAACGACACGGCGCGGTACACGCCGGGCCTGCCGGGAACCTCCGACACCTGGACCGAAGCCTCTCGCAGCGGGTATTGCGCCTTCGCTTCCTGCGTGGCGTTGTCATCGAGCAGCACGTACTGCGCGATCCACCGGTTGAGGAAATCCTCGACGTTGCCGGCCGAGGCAAAGCTGCCGATCTTCTCGCGCATCATCGCCTTGAGGTAATGGGCTACGCGGGAGACGGCAAAGATGTACTGCAGCTGCGCCGACAGCGAGGCGTTGGCGTTGGCCGCGTCGCTGTTGTACTTCTTCGGCTTCTGCGCCGACTGCGCGCCGAAGAACGCGGCGTAGTCGGTGTTCTTGCAATGGACCAGGGGGATGAAGCCCAGGTCGGACAGTTCCTTCTCGCGGCGGTCGGTGATCGCGACCTCGGTCGGGCACTTGAGCGCGACCTCGCCGTCGTCGGTGCGGAAGGTATGGGTCGGGAGCTCCTCGACCAGCCCGCCGCCCTCCACCCCGCGGATCGCCGCGCACCAGCCGAAGTCCTCGAAGGCCCGGGTCAGGCGCGCGCCGAAGGCATAAGCGGTGTTGCACCACAGGTAGCTGGAGTGGTCGGCGCCGTCGACCTCCTCGACGAAGTTGAAGCCCTCGACCGTGGTGCCTTCCTTCGGGTCGTACGGCAGGCGGCCGAGGAAGCGCGGCAGGGTCAGGCCGACATAGCGGCTGTCCTCGGAGTCGCGGAAGGACTTCCACTTTGCGTACTCGACGGTGTCGAACACCTTGGCCAGGTCGCGCGGCTTGCCCAGTTCGGTGAATGCCTCCACGCCGAACATTTCCTCGGAAGCGGCCGAGATGAAGGGCGCATGCGCGGCGGCGGCAACGTGCGACATCTGCTCGATGAAGTACATGTCCTGCGGCTGCCGGCCGATCTGGTAATCGCCGATCAGCACACCGAACGGGGCGCCGCCGAAGGTCCCGAACTCCTCCTCGTAGACCTTCTTGAACAGCGCGCTCTGGTCGAAGTCGATCGCCGACTTGAAATCCCTGACCACGTCAGCCTTGGGCGCGTTGAGCACCTTGATCTTCAGCAGCGCACTGGTGGAGGTCTGGCTGCACAGGTAGTGCAGCCCGCGCCAGGTGCCCTCGAGTTGCTGGAACTCCGGGGCGTGCATGACCGCGGTGAGCTGCTCGGAGATCATCCGGTCCAGCTCGGCCACGCGGGCATCCAGCGCCAGGTTGAGGTTTTCCGACACCACCACGGTGCCCTCGAGCACCTCGCGGGCGAGCCCGGAAATGATGTCGCGCGCGCGTTTGTGCTCGGCGTCGGAGCGCGCCACCTTGCTCTGCTCGACGATCTGGTCGAGCAGCCCGGGGGTGGCGGCGGCCTGGGCGGCGGGTGCGGCGGCAATGGCCTCAGCGTTCATGGCTTACTCCTGTCCTTCCGGCCCGGGCTGGCCGAGCTGCCGCAGCTGCTCGGTATTGGCGAGTACGTCGTTGAGCAGGTCCTCGAGCTTTTCGTTGCCGGCGACCTTGTTGCGCAGGTCGGCCAGGCGCGAACGGGCTTCCAGCAGCTTGCGCAGCGGCTCGACCTGCTCCACCACCGCCTCCGGACGGAAGTCGTCGATGGAGCTGAACTTCAGCTCGACCGCGAACTCGCCGCCCTCGTCACCGAGTTTGTTGGGTACGCGGAACTGCGCCCGCGGTGCCATGCCCTCCATCACCTCGTCGAAGTTGTCCAGGTCGACATTGACGAACTTGCGGTCCTTCAGCCGTGGCAGCGGCTGCTCGGGCTTGCCGCTGAAGTCGCCCAGCACGCCGACCACGAACGGGATCTCCTTCTGCTCGATGGCGTCGCCCTTCTCGACGTCGTAGGTCAGCTGGACACGCGGTGGCCGCACCTTCTGCAGGCGTTTCTGGGTGCTCTCTTTCTTGGACATCTCATCGTCTCCCTGACGAGAATGGCGGGCGGTACGGCTAGCCGCCGATGCCGCCGAACGGATTGGCGATCTTGTTGCCGGAGCCCTCGGCCGGTGCGGGCTGGCCCGCGGTGCTGCGACGGACCGGGGCGGCGCGCCGGCGCACCGGCGGCTGCGGCTTGCTGGCGTCCGGGTCGGCGAGGATGTCCCCACCCATGGTCGCGCGCATGGTGGTGGCGAGCCGGCCGGCTTCGGCGCGGGCGGATTCGGACGCGATCGCGCCGTTGCCCTGCAGGCGCTGCAGTGATTGCGCGGCGACCCGCAAGCCGGCGACGGTCAGCACGCTGTCGGCGACCGGGTCGGCGGCATCGCGTTGCAGGACCTCCTCGGCGGCCACGATCGCGCGGCCATAGTTGCCGGCGTCGAAATGCAGTTGGGCGATGCGGACCCAGGGCTCCTTGCGCAGCGGATCGGCGCGGGCGGCCTCGTTGAACCCGATCACCGCCTCGTCCACCCGGCCGGCCCCGACCTCGGTCTCGGCCTGGTCCATGAGCTGGGCGAACGGCGGTGCCTCGCGCGTGTCGCCGGTGGTGTTGCAGGCGGCGAGTGCCACCGCCAGCAGCACGGCGGCGGCGATGCGGCAGGCGGATTCCGGACGGAACACGGGCATGGGGTCACTCTCCTTGTGGGCGCGCACGGTGCGATGCGGCCAATCCTTTGGACTTGCGGGCGCCCCGGCCAAACCGGTGGGGCAGGCGTGCACCGGGCGCTAGGTATAGTAGCCTTGCCTGCCCGAAGTCAACCGGCGTCGCACACGCGCGTGTTGCACGGGAGCATGGAAAACGGAGTGGAAACGATGGAGCAACACACCAGGGATGGCGTGGCGCCCGGCGGCCGCACGGGCGTCGGCACGATGCGTCGCGGACTGCTGCTCGCGCTTGCCTGCGCCGGCCTTTGCGCATGTGCCACCGGGGGCGGCGGGGTACGCCAGGCGATGGACACGGCGCTGCAGAAGGTCGGGCTGCAGGACGCGGCGCCGCAGCCCCGGCAGGTGCAGCTGCGCCTGCATGCCGGCGACAACCTCAACGCCGGTACCGGCCCGCAGCCGCTCTCGCTGGTGGTGCGGGTGTACCAGTTGCGTGACCGCACGCGTTTCGAGCAGGCAGCCTTCGAGGTCTTCGTCGACGAACAGCGCGAACGCGACGTGCTCGGTGGCGACGTGCTCGCGGTCACCGAGTTCCTGCTCGCGCCCGGCCAGCGCCACGAAGTGCTCGAACAGCTCCCCGCCGAAGGCCGGCACCTGGGCGTGGTCGCGCTGTTCCGCCAGCCGGCCCCGGTGCGCTGGCGCCTGACCTTCGACCCCGCCGCGGCCGCGCCGGCCGGGATCACCGTGGGGTTGCACGCCTGCGCGATGACCACCCCGTCGGCGGCGGCCCTGCAGACCCCGCTGGCCGGCGAGGCGCACAGCCTGGCCGGCAGCCGCTGCAGCGGCAACCCGGGTTGACCGGCCGCGGTTTGCGGTAACCTGCCGCCGCGGCCGCACGTACGCGGCCACGGACGGCACCAGATCCACGGAAGGAAAACGCATGAGCCGGATGTCGAAGGTCCTGTGGGGCGAGGGTCTCTTCCTGCGCCCGCAGCACTTCCAGCGCCAGGACGCCTACCACGAGGCCAGGCTGCAGGCCATGGCCGCCACGCTGCACCCCTACGCCTGGGGCATGCGCGAGCTCGTCTTCGACCGCGAATCGCTTTCCGGCGGAACACTGCGCGTGCAACGCCTGTCGCTGGTGTTCCCCGACGGGGAGCCCTACGACGCCCCCGGTGCCGACGAGCTGCCCGCCCCGCTGCTGCTGGAACAGCTGCCGGACGGCGTGCAGTCGACCACCATCCACCTGGGACTGCCGTTGCTGCGCGAGCAGGGTGGCAACTGCGTCGATGCCCAGGGTCGCAGCGCGCGCTACCTGCAGTCCAGCCAGCCGGCCGCCGACCTCTATACCGACGCCGGCGAGGCCGAGCTGTCGGTGCTGTGCAAGAGCGTGCGCCTGCTGACCGACGACGAGCCACGGGATGGTTTCGCAAGCCTGCCGGTGATGCGGGTCCAGCGCACCGCGGCCGGCGGCTTCGAGGTCGACGCGGCATTCCTGCCACCGGCACTGTCGCTGCAGGCGCTGCCCGCCCTGCAGGCGCGGCTGCGCCGGCTGCTCGATAGCCTGCAGGCCAAGACCGCCTCACTCCACGGCCACCATCGCGAGCCATCGCAGTCGGTGGTCGAGTTCCGCTCCGGCGACACCGCCTCGTTCTGGCTGCTGCATACGGTCAATACCGCCCATGCGGCGCTGGGCCACCTCCACCAGCACCCCGGCCTGCATCCCGAGCGCCTGCACCAGGAGCTGCTGCGGCTGGCCGGCGGGCTGCTGACCTTCTCCCGCGGGCACACCCTGGCCGACCTGCCGCCGTACCGGCACCGGGAACCGGCGGCGGGCTTCGAACCCCTGCTGGAGATCATCCGCGAGTTGCTCGATACGGTGATCTCGGCGCGCTACACGCGCATCCCGCTGGAGGAAACCAAGCCCTCGTTCCACCTCGGCCGGCTGGATGCGCACGGGATCGACGGCAAGGCCGCGCTCTACCTCGCCGTCGGCGCCGACCTGCCGGGTACCGAGCTGGTCCAGAGCGTGCCGGTGCGTTTCAAGCTTGGCGCGCCGGACGATGTCGAGAAGTGCGTGCTGTCGGCACTGCCCGGGCTGAAGCTCACCCACGCCGCGCAGGTGCCGGCGGCGGTCCCGGTCCGCCCGGGTTGCCAGTACTTCGCCATCGAACCGCGCGGGCCGCTGTACGAGCGCATGCTCAAGGCCGGCTCGCTGTCCGTCTACGTGCCGTCGGGCCTGCGTGAGCTGCGGCTCGAGCTGATCGCACTGACTTCCTGAGCAGGACCCACGGCAGGACGCCATGAACTACCCCAATCCGCCCATTCCGAGCCGCGCCATTCCCTCGCTGGACCCGTCCCTGGCCACGCCCGCGCCCGCGCGCGGCGGCAGCGCGCGCAGCCTGCTGGACCTGATGGCCGACGGCTTCCACCTGCTGATGCTGCTCAGGCGCGGCCGCCTGCCGGGCGACGCGGAGAGCTTCGTCGCCTCGATCCGGCGCTTCCTGGACGAGGTCGAACGCGGCGCCCACAGGCTTGGCATCGCCGCCGAGGACGTGTACGCGGCGCGCTACGCCTTCTGCGCCGCGGTCGACGAGGCGATGCTCGGCCAGCCCTCGGCGCTGCGCGAGGAATGGGAACGCAACCCGCTGCAGCTGCGGCTGTTTGGCGAACACCTCGCCGGCGAGCACTTCTTCGACCGGCTCGAGGAACTGCGCGCCCAGGGCGCCCCGCGCCTGCCGTCGCTGGAGGTCTGCCATTACGTGCTGCTGCTGGGCTTCGAAGGCAAGTACCGGATCGAGGGTCCGGAGAAGCTCGGTTACCTGGTGGCGCGACTGGGCGACGAGATCACCTACCTCAAGGGCCGGCGCGCGGCATTCGCGCCGCACTGGCTGCCGCCGGACCGGGTGGCCCACGCCTTGCGCCGGGTGATGCCGCTGTGGGCACCGGCGGCGGTACTGGCGCTGGTCGGGCTGGTCGGCTGGTTCGGGCTGGACCGGGTGCTGGCCGGGGAGAGCGAAGAGACCCTCGCCGCCTACCAGGACGTGGTGCACATGCCGGGGCGGACTGCGAACCTGACCATCACCCTGCCCTGACGGGCCTAGCGCTCGAGGATTGCCACCACGCCCATTCCTCCGGCGGTGCAGATCGACACCAGGCAGCGGCCGCCCCCACGCACCTTCAGCTCCTTCGCCGCGGTGGCGACGATCCGCGCACCGGTCGCCGCGAACGGATGCCCGGTCGCCAGCGAGGAGCCGTTGGGGTTGATCTTCGACGGGTCGATCCGCCCCAGCGGGGCCTCCAGGCCCAGCCGGTTGCGGCAGTACTCCTCGCTCTCCCACGCCCGCAGGGTGCACAGCACCTGGGCGGCGAAGGCCTCGTGGATCTCGTAGAAGTCGAAGTCCTGCAGGCTCAGGCCGTTGCGCGCCAGCATCTGCGGCACGGCCACGGTCGGGGCCATCAGCAGGCCTTCGCCGTGGACGAAGTCGACCGCCGCCACCTGCACGTCGCGCAGGTGGCACAGCACCTCGTGGCCGTGCTCGGCGGCCCATTCTTCCGAGGCCAGCAGGCAGGCGGCGGCGCCGTCGGTCAGCGGGGTCGAATTGCCGGCGGTCAGCGTGCCGCGGCCGGAGGTCCGGTCGAAGGCCGGCTTGAGCGTCGCCAGCTTCTCCAGCGAGCTGTCCGGGCGCAGTACGTTGTCGCGCGAGACGCCGCGGAAGCTCACCACCAGGTCGTCGAAGAAGCCGCGCTCGTAGGCGGCCGCGAGCTTGAGGTGCGAGGACAGCGCCCACTCGTCCTGCGAGTCGCGGCTGATGTTCCACTGCTTGGCCATGTCCTCGCAGTGCTCGCCCATCGACTTGCCGGTGCGCGGCTCGGCCACGCCCGGGAACTCGGGCTTGAGCTCGCCCAGGCCGAAGCCGCGGAACTGCGCGAGCTTGGACTTCGGGTCCCTGGCGGCGTTGGCCGCCAGCAGGCGCCGGCGCAGCTCCTTGCCATAGACGATGGGCACGTCGGAGGTGGTGTCGCTGCCGCCGCCGATGCCGGCCTCGATCTGCCCGGTGGCGATCTTGGTGGCGATCGTGTTGATGGTGTCCAGCGAGGTGCCGCAGGCGCGCTGCAGGGTGATGCCGGGGGTCAGCGGCGACAGCCCCGACGACAGCGCCGCCTCGCGGCCCAGGTTCCAGTCCGAGGAGTGCTTGATCACCGCGCCCATGGCCACCTCGCCCAGCACCTGGCCGTGCAGCCCGTATTTCTCGACCAGCGCGCCGAGGGTACGCACCGACATCCCGAGGTTGCCGACGTCGGCGTAGGCGGTGTTCTGCCGGCAGAACGGGATTCGCACGCCGCCAAGGATGGCTACGGGGCGGACTGGACGCATCGGGTCACCTCGTGGTCGGCCGTTCGGGGCCGGGTGGGGATCGCGTGCCGCGGCGGCACTGCCCGGACGGGCATAATGGGCCGAGTGTAGCGCCGCCCCTGTGCGTCACCAAACGCCTGCGTACCGTCTGCGTCCCGAATCCATGCCCGCCACCGAAAACCTTCCTGCCGCGGATGCTCCGCGGGTGCTCGGCGCCCTGGCGCTGGAACTGACCGGCCTGTCCCCGGTGGGGCGCGACGCGCTGGCCCGGACCGAGGTGGAGACCCTCGCCGGCCTGGTCGCGCGCGACTTGGCCCGGCTGGCCCCCGAGGCCGCCTCGCTGGAGCTGGTGACGGTGGGCGCGCACTACGATCCGATCGAGCTGCTGCGCCCCGGCTGGCCGCTGCACGCGGAACTGGACCAGCTGGCGGCGCGCGCGCCGCGCGCCGGCATGGGCGCGGACCAGGGCCGGGTGATCGCCTTCGGCAGCCACGAAGGGCGCTTGCCCGGCGCGCTCTCGCCTTCCAGCGAGCATGCCGGCGGCCCGCTGCGGCTGATGCCGTTCCTGCTGGCGGGGGTGGAAGACACCGCCTCGCGGGTGTCGCGCCGGTTCGAAGAGGAACTGCTGGAAACCGGCATGGCCGGTGCGGGCACCGCGCTGGCGGCGCAGGAGGCCTTCGGCCTGCAGGTCGAGCACGCCCGCTACCTCACCGTGCACGACCTGCTGGCGATGACCGCGATGCAGTACGAACACGCCGGCCTCGCGCCGCTCTGGCCGGTGCTCGAGACGGCACTGCTGGCGCCGGCCGAAGAGGTCTGGCTGGACCAGGCGCCCGAGCCGCTGGTGCGCTTCCATGACGGCGAGGCACGCATCGCGATGTTCGATCCGGGCGCCTGGTACGACCGCTACGGCGATGGCGCCCCGCACCAGGCCGGGGCCGAGCGCGAACACCTGCGGCGGATGCACCAGCACTTCGAGGCCCGCCAGCGCCAGCTTGGCGCGGTGCTGGCGGCCCATGGCGTGCCGGTGACCTTCGTGCATTGCGGGCGCGGCGGGGATTGCCGCGCCCTGCTGTCGGGCTGAGTACGGCTTACGGGGCGGCCTTGATGATGCCGCAGGCGACCCGGTTGCCGGCGTCGCCGGTGGGCTGGCTGGTGTAGTCGTCGGCGCCGCCGTGGACGATCACCGCCTTGCCCAGCGCGTCGTTGGGCGCGCCGCCGCCAAGCACCACGCCCATCGCGTGCACGTCCACCCGCGCCACGCCGTTGGCATCGGCGACGATGTTGTCCATGTCGCCACCATGGTGGGCGCCCCGCCCGGCCCGGCCGTGCGGATTGCTGTGGGGATTGAAGTGCCCGCCGGCGCTGCTGGCGTCGGCCGCGCTGCAGTCGCCCTTCTCGTGGATGTGGATGGCGTGGGTGCTGTTGGGCGCCAGGCCGCCGACCTCGCCGGTGACGTGCAGCCCATCGCCCATCGCCATGACCCCCAGGGTGCCGCTGACCAGGCTGCCCGACGCCGAGGCGAGGTTCACCCGGGCGTTGTGCACGGTGGAGGCGGTCGCCATCCGCGGGCTGGCTTCGGCGGATGCCACGGCGGTGCTCGTGGTGGCGGTTTCCGGCGCGCTGGCGCAGGCCGCCAGGCCGGCCACGCCGGCGGCGACCATCAGGGTGCGGAAGGTCTTCATCGCGGTTTTCCTCGGTAGGTGGGGACAGTGGACCCGGGTGGGGACCACCAAAGCTAGCGCAGCACGCACGCCGGGGCAGTGAATCAGTCGCCCTGCTGGCGCCCGAGCTTGCGTCCGAGCGTGTTGCGGCCGATGCCCAGCCGCGCGGCGGCCTGGCTGCGGTGCCCCCCGGTGTGCTCCAGCGCGGCGGCGAATACCGCCTGCTCGAAGCGCTCCAGCGCGCGGGCATGCACGCCGGTGGCGCCCGACTGCAGCTGGGCCCGGATCCAGTCGGCCAGCGGGCGTTCCCAGGCAGGAGCAGCACCCTCCGGCGCGTCCGGGGCGGTGGCGCCGAGCGCGGCTTCGACCTGGGCGCGGTCCACCACTCCCCCCGGCGCGAGGGCGGCAAGGCGCCAGCACAGGTTCTCCAGCTCCCGCACGTTGCCCGGCCATGCATGTGCCTCCAGCCGCGCGGTCGCGTCCGCGTCCAGCCGCTTGGGCACGGTCCCGAAACGCTGCGCCGTCACGCCGAGGAAACGGCCGGCCAGCTCCGGCACGTCGCCGGGGCGTTCGCGCAGCGGCGGCAGGCGCAGGCGCACCACGTCCAGCCGGTGCAGCAGGTCCTCGCGGAAGCGGCCTTCGGCGACCAGCCGCCCGAGATCCTGATGGGTCGCGGCGATCACCCGCACATCGACCCGGATCAGCTCGCGGCCGCCGACACGGAAGAACTCGCCCTCCGCCAGCACCCGCAGCAAACGGGTCTGCAGGGCCAGCGGCATGTCGCCGATCTCGTCGAGGAACAGCGTGCCGCCGTGGGCCTGCTCGAAGCGCCCGGCGCGGCGGCGCACCGCGCCGGTAAAGGCGCCGACCTCGTGGCCGAACAGTTCGCTCTCCAGCAACTCGGCCGGGATCGCCGCGGTGTTGAGCGCCACGAATGGCTGCCGGGCACGCGGTGATTCGCGGTGCAGCGCCCGTGCCACCAGCTCCTTGCCGGTGCCGGTCTCGCCGGTGATCAATACCGACACCGGTGCCTGCGCCAGCCGCCCGATGGCCCGGAACAGCGCGCGCATCGGCGGCGAGCTTCCCAGCAGCGCGCCGTCGGCACGTGCCGGCGGCCGTTCCGCCGGCAACCCGGCACCGGCACCGGCACCGGCACCGGACGCGGCGAGCGTACGCCCGGCCAGCGCCACCGCATCATCGAGATCGAACGGCTTGGACAGGAACTCGCGTGCCCCGCCGCGGAACGCGCCCGCGGTGCTGGCCACGTCGGTCCAGGCGCTCATCACCACCACCGGCAGCTCCGGCAGCCGGTCGCGCAGGCGCCCGAGCAGCACGAGCCCGTCGTCGCCGGGCATGCGCACGTCGGTGAACGCCAGCTCCGGCGGCTCCTCGCCGGCCTGCAGGGCGCCCAGTGCCGCCGCGGCGCGATCGAAGGCCATGACCTGGTAACCCGCCTCGCGCAAGGCGGCCACCAGCACGTAGCGGACGCTGCGATCGTCATCGATGACCCAGATCCGTGCGCTCATGCCGGCCCGTCCGCAGGGGGGTGCTCCCGCGTGAACGGCAGCAGCAGGGTAAATACGGTGTGCCCCGGGCGCGAGCGCCACGCCAGCGAGCCCCGGTGCTCGCGCGCGACCTGCTGGGCCAGTGGCAGGCCCAGGCCGGTGCCCTCGGCGTGGCCGGTCACCAGCGGCAGGAAGATGCGCCCGGCCAGGTCGGCCGGCACCCCGCGCCCGTCATCGACCACCTCCAGCCGCAGCGCCAGTGGCCAGGCCTGGTCACCGATACGCAGCCCATGCTCGGCCCGGGTGCGCAGGACGACCCGGCCGGCGCCGGCCTGGATCGCGTTGCGCACCAGGTTCCACAGCGCCTGGACCAGCCGGTCGGCGTCGCCTTCCAGCTCGGGCAGGCTGGGGTCGTAGTCGCGTACCAGCCGCACCGCCCAGCCGGCGTCACTCTCGGCCAGGCGCAACACCCGTTCCAGCACCACGTGGATGTTCACCGGCGCCTGTGCGGCCGCGGCTTCCGGGTGCAGCAGCTGGTCGACCAGGGTCGCCAGCCGGCCCACCTCGTCCTCGATCAGGCCGACCAGTTCGCGTTCGCCGCCCGCCGCCCGCCGGCCCAGCAGCTGCGCGGCGCCCTTGAGGCCGGCGAGTGGATTGCGCAGCTCGTGCGCCAGGCCCTTCAGCGTCGCCGACAACGCCGACGGCAGCAGCAGCGCGGGGTCGTCGCCGGGAAACTCGTCCACCGGATGGGCCTCCACCAGCACACCGGCGTCCGTCATCGACAGCCACAGGTCGGCGAAACGCTCATCGGCTTCCGGGTGCCGAAGGTGCATCCGGCGCAGCCGCAGCGGGGCGGCATCCACGTGCAGGCGGGCCAGTGCCGCCTGCAGCCGGCCGGGTTCCTCCGCCTCGAGGTCCGGCAGCGGACGGCCAAGCAGGCGCCGCGCCCCCACCCCCAGCCAGCTGGCGAAGGCGGGATTGCAGCCGGCCAGCCGCCCGTCGCCACCGGTCCACGCCACCGGCGTTGCCAGGCTGTCGGACTCGGGTGCGGGCGGTGCGGGCGGTGCGGGCGGCATCTGCACCATGTTAGTGCGCGCCGGGCGGCGTGGGTTGGAACGCCGCGGGGCGCGACGGCGCGTGGATTCCCGCGTTCGCGGGAACGACGCAAGGGGTCACCCGAAGCGGCCGCGCCCGGTGTCGTTGACCGCCAGCACCTGCACCGCGTCATCGCCCACTTCGACGATGCTGACCGAACCCATGTCCACCACCAGGCGCAGCATCAGCTCCAGCGGCATGCCCAGGCAATGCGCCAGTGCCGCCCGGATCATGTCGCCATGGCTGACCACCACCACCGTCTGTCCCGGGTACTGGCAACGCAGCGCCTCCAGGCCGGCGACCACCCGGGCCTGGGCCTGGACCATCAACTCCCCGCCGGGGGCGCCGGAACAGCTGCGCAAGGCGTTGAAGCGGCGGAAGTGCGGGTCACCGTCCAGCGAGTCGAAGCGCCTGCCGGTCCAGTCGCCGGTGTCCAGTTCGAGGAATTCTTCACGGGTGCTGGTCCGCATCCCCAGTACGGTCGCGATGGGCGTCGCGGTCTGGACCGCGCGCTCCAGCGGACTGCTGCAGACCGCGGCGACCGGCACGCCGGCAAAGCGCGAGGCCAGCGCGGCGGCCTGGGCGCGCCCGGCCTCGTTGAGGTCGATGCCGGGACTGCGTCCGGCAAAGGAATGGCCGGAGACGTCGTTGGCGGCGTGGCGGATCAGGAAAAAACGGGTCATGGCAGGGTCCGTGGCGGCAACCGCCATTGTGGTGCGGCCATGGATGAGTGTCATGGCCATGACAGGCATGGCTCACACCGAGCCGGTTGGAGGCGCGCGTGCGGATCGGAGTACTGACGTTCCATCGCTGCATCAATTACGGCAGCTATTGGCAGACCCGCTGCCTGGTGGAGGGACTGCGGGCGCGCGGGCACGAGCCGCTGGTGATCGACCACGCCTCGCGGCGGGTCGACATCGCCGAGTGGAAGTGCGCCTTCCGGCCGACGCTTCCCGACCCGCCCGCCGAGGGCGACCATTTGCGCTACCGGACCAAGATCCATCATTTCGGCGAGGCGATCCGCGCCCTTCCGTTGTCGCCGCCGTATCCGCTCGACGGCCACGTCGAACCGGGCTGCGACCTGGTGGTGGTGGGCAGCGACGAGGTGTGGAACCTCGCCCACCCGTGGTACGGCGGATGCGGGCTGTTCTACGGCCAGGGGCTGCGGGCACCCCGCCTGGTGGCCTACGCGGCCAGCTTCGGCAACCAGGACGCGCAATGGGCGCTGGGCCCGGAACAGGCCGGCTGGCTTGCGGGTTTCGACCGCATCTCGGTCCGCGACGGCAACTCGGCGCGCATCGTGGAGGGCGCATTGGGACAGGCACCGGAACTGGTGCTCGACCCGTGCCTGCAGTTTCCACCCACCGCCGGGGCGATCGACGGCGCCGGCGACCCGGCGCAGCCGGAGGCGCGGTATCTCGCCCTGTATGGCCATGGCTTCTCCCGCGGGCTTTCCCTGCGGGTACGCGAGTGGGCGCGCCGGCGCGGCCTGCAGGTCGTCAGCATCGGCTACCGCAACGACTGGGCCGACCGGCAATGGCTCGACGCCGGGCCGCATGCCTTCGCCCGCTTCATGGCCGGCGCCGAGGCGGTGGTGACCAACTTCTTCCATGGTTGCGTGTTCGCGCTGCTCAACGCGCGGCCGTTCGTGTGCGAGCCGACCGCCTACCGCAGCAACAAGCTGCACGGACTGATGGAGACCGTCGGCGGCCAGCGCCACCTGCTGGAGCCGGATGCGGCCGGCGGCCAGCACCTGGAGGCGCTGCTGGGCCGGCCGCTGGAGGACGCCATCGGCGAGCGCATCGACGCGGCCCGGCTGCGCTCCAGCCGGTTCCTGGACCACGCGCTCGCCGCATGAGCCCCTCGGCGCAGGAAGACCCGGGCCCCGCCGACATCGTCCGCTCCGGACTGTGCATCGGCTGCGGCGCCTGCGCCGGGCTTGCACCTGCCGGGCGCGCCAGGATGGAGTTCGACGCACACGGCCTGCTGCGACCGCGTGCCGATGCCGGCTGGATGGCCACCGGGCCGCGCGGGTTTGCCGGGATCTGCCCGTTTTCCCCCCGCGCCGCCGACGAGGATGCGATCGCCGCCGATGTGTTCCCGGCGGCGCCCCGGCATGCGGCAAGCGTCGGGCGCTACGAATCGGCCTGGGTCGGGCACGCCGCCGAAGCCGACTTCCGGCTGCACGGCAGCTCCGGCGGACTGGTCAGCTGGGTCGCCTGCGAGCTGCTGGACAAGGGCCTGGTCGAAGCGGTCGTGCACGTGGTGCCCTGCGAAGAGCCACAAAAGGAAGGACGCTTCTTCGCCTACCGGATTTCGCGCACCCGCGGGCAGGTCAGGGACGGCGCGCAATCGCGCTACCACCCGATCGAGCTCTCGACGGTGCTGCGGGAGATCGCCGCGCAACCGGGCCGCTACGCGGTGGTCGGCATCCCCTGCTTCATCAAGGCCGTGCAGCTGCTGCGGCGCCACGAGCCGCTGTACCGCGAACGGATCGTCCACACCCTCGGGCTGTTCTGCGGACACATGAAGAGCGCGCGCTTCACCGAGAGCCTGGCGATGCAGATGGGCCTGCCGCGGGAGCGGGTGCGTGGCGTCGAGTACCGCCACAAGGCCGCCGACCGGCCGGCCAACTGGTACAGCAGCCGGCTGACCCTGGACGACGGCTCGCAGCCGACGCAGGACTGGTGGCACCTGGCCGATGGCGACTGGGGCGCGGGCTTCTTCATGGCCCCGGCCTGCAATTTCTGCGACGACGTGGTGGCCGAGACCGCCGACGTTTCCTTCGGCGATGCCTGGGTGGAGCCGCACTCGTCGGACTGGCGCGGGACCAACGTGATGCTGGTGCGCTCGCCGGTGATCGGCCGGCTGGTCGAACGGGCGCTGTCGGAAGGCCGGCTCTCGCTGGACGCAGTCGACGACGCCTACGTCGCCAACACCCAGGCGGCGGGGCTGCGCCAGCGGCGCGAGGGGCTGGCGTGGCGGCTGGCGCATCGCCGCCGCGGCCTGGTGCCACGCAAGCGGGTGGCGCCGGATGCGCGTTCGCCGGCCCCGCGGCGCCGGCTGGTCTACGCGATGCGCCAGGCGATCTCGGCCTGGAGCCACCGGATGTTCCGGCTGGCCCGGGCAAGTGGCCAGGCCTGGATCTACGTGGCCTGGGCGCGGGGGGCGGCCGCCACCTACCACGCGCTGGCGTACCACCGCGGCCGCTTGGGACGGCTGGTCGAGCGGCTGGGACTGCGCTGAGCGCCGGGCGCGCCAGGCGACCGACGCTGGACCGCGCCGGTCGACCGCGGCCGCTCACGCCCGCGAATGCGGGGAGGCAAAGCCGTGCGCGGCCAGCGCGGCCATGACCTGGTCGACCACCCCGGCCCAGTCGCCCGCCGCGCGCTGGCGGAACAGGCGCATGCCCGGATACCAGGGGCTGTCATCGCGCCCCTCCATCCAGCGCCAGTCCGGCTCGTGGTGCAACAGCACCCAAGTGGGCACGCCGAGCGCACCGCCGAGATGGGCGGGCATGGAATCGATGGTCACCAGCAGGTCCAGCGCCGACAGCACGCTGGCGTAGGCCGGTATCCCGAACTCGCCGGGGTACTCGCCGGTGCAGCCGTCCCAGCCGGCATCGCGGGCCTGCGGCTGGACGATCAACGCCCGCACGCCCGGCAGCCCGGCCAGCGGGGCGATCTGCCGGAAGTCCATCGACCGCGCCGGATTCCAGTCTCCGCCACGCCACACCAGGCCGATGCGCGGCCGGACGTCCGGGCCGGGCAGCCCATGTGGTTCGGCATGCAGGTAAGGCACCCGCCCGGGCAGGTCATCGGGCGTGCTGCGGAACACGTGGGCCAGCTCCATCAGTTCCACGTCGACGTCGTAGTCCACCTCCGCATCGCCGTCGTGCAGCGGCAGCAACCGGTCGATGCCGGGGACCTGCGCCAGCAGCGGCAGCAGGCCCGGCTGCGCCCACACGGCCACCTCGGCCGCACGCTGCGCGAGCAAGGGGACATAGCGGATGAACTGCAGGGTGTCGCCCAGCCCGTGATAGCAGCGCACCAGCACCCGCCGGCCCTCCAGCGGGGCCCCGGTCCACACGTATTGCAGGTGTCGCGGCAGATGGTGGCAGGGCCGGGCGGCGCGCGCCGGCAGCCCGGCATCGCCCACCTGCCAGGCCTGCTCCCATTCTCCGCGCCGCATGTGCCGCGTCCACGGGTCGTCCACCCCGCTCCTCCTTCAGGCGTAGCGGCGCATCATCTCGACGCAGAAGTCGGCGAAGCGCCGCGGGTCGCGCGGTGCGCTGGTGTGGTGCGGCTGGATGCCTTCGGATTCAGGGGTGAAGCAGAAGGTCGCGGTCACCTCGAAGCCGTCGAGCGCGGACACCATCCGGTCGAACCAGCGTTCGGCATCCGGCCGCAGCCAGTCCGCCCAGCTCAGGCCGGTGCGCACCCGGCGCACGCCCAGCCTGCGCAACCACGCCACCGCATCGTCGAGCCGGTGGTCCTCGAAGTGGAACCACTGGCACACCCCCATGTCCGGGGTGTACTCGTGGAATTGCCGCGCCGCCATCTTCGGCGTGCCGTCCTCGCGCAGCAGGCCCATGTGGAAGTGCCGGTAATAGGACGAGCCCTCGGCCTCGCGGTGGCGGGTGGTCGCCTCCCAGGCCTGCGGCAGGTCGTACAGGCTGTACCAGTAGATCCGGGGCACCCGCCCCAGCAGCAGTCCGGCGGTGCGGCGCAGGCCGAAATCCTGCACTTCCTCGGCGCCGAAGCTGGACACGCCGACCTCCGGAACCCACACCGGCAGCGGCGTCACCGCTTCGATCTCCGCCACCTTGTCCGGCCAGGAATCCAGCGGCCACAGGTTCCAGTCCAGCGGGAAGCCGTGCACGCCGACCGCATCCATGTCCCGCAGCGCACCGAACTCGTGCATGCGGCCGATGAAACCCGGGTCGATCGGCGAGATGCCTCCCAGTACCCGGGTGACATGCGGCGCCTGGGCCTTCACCGCTTCGGCGGCGAGCCCGACCATGTCCGCGTACAGCCGCCACTCGGGGTCGACCTCCATGTCCCAGTGCGATTTGTTGTTGGCCTCGTTCCAGAAAGTGACGGCTTCGATCATGCGTAGGTGAGCGCTCCCGGGATGTTTCCCGAAGTTGTGGTCAGGTCGTGGCGGCGTGGACGCGGACCGGGCCCGCCGCGGCGTCCTCCGCTGCCGGTGGGCGGTCCGCGATCGTGCGCAGGACCTCGTGCAGGCGGGCGAGCTGGCGGAACACGTCGTGTTCGGGCCGCGCGCCGCCGGCCACCTGCGGCGACTTGAAGTAGAACGACAGCCACTCCTGCACGCCCGCCATGCCGGCGCGCGAGGCCAGGTCGCCCAGCAACGCCAGGTCGAGCGCCACCGGCGCCGCCAGGATCGAGTCGCGGCACAGGAAGTTGATCTTGATCTGCATCCGGTAGCCGAGCCAGCCGAAGATGTCGATGTTGTCCCAGCTTTCCTTGTTGTCGCCGTGCGGCGGGTAGTAGTTGATCCGCACCTGGTGGTGCATGTCGCCGTACAGGTCCGGGTTGAGGTCCGGACGCAGGATGTCGTCGAGCACGCCGAGCTTGGAGACTTCCTTGGTGCGGAAGTTCTCCGGGTTGTCGAGCACGTAGCCGTCGCGGTTGCCCAGGATGTTGGTCGAGTACCAGCCGCGGATCCCCAGAGCGCGGGCCTGCAGCCCGGGCGCGAGGATCGTCTTCATCAGGGTCTGGCCGGTCTTGAAGTCCTTGCCCCCGATCGGCACCCGGCAGCGCTCGGCCAGTTGCACCAGCGCCGGCACGTCGCAGGCCAGGTTGGGCGCGCCGTTGAGGAACGGCACGCCGGAGCGGATCGCGGCGTAGGCGTAGACCATGGATGGCGCGATCGCCGGATCATCGTCCTCGAGCCCCTGCTCGAAGGCGTCGATGTCCTGGTGCACCAGCGAGGCCTGCGTGTAGACCTCGGTGGAGGCGCACCAGACCATCACCGCGCGCTCGCAGCCGTTCGCCGCGATGAAGCCGGCGATGTCGTCCATCAACGCACGCGCGAGCGCGGCCTTGTTTTTCCCGGACTTGACGTGGCTTCCATGCAGGTTGGGAACGAAGGCCGGGTCGAACACCGCCGGCATCGGCCGGATCTGCTCCAGCTCGCCACGGATCGCCCGCAGCGGCGCGTCCTCGAGCACCGCCGCCTTGCGCGCGGACTCGTAGACGTTGTCGGGGTAGATGTCCCAGCCGCCGAACACCAGCTGGTCGAGACCGGCAAGCGGCACCGCCTCGGCGATGCGGACCGGGCGCCCGTCCGTGCCCGGCATGCGCCCCATCTGGGTCAGCGAGCCCACCGGCTCGGCCAGCTGGCGCCGGACCGACACCACGCCCGCGATGAGCGTGGTGGCGACGGCGCCCAGGCCGGGCATCAGTACCGCGAGCCGGCCCCGCGCCGGTTGGATCGTCTGCTCCATTGCTTCGCCTCCTGCGGGAAGGAACAAAGCATGAATGCGCATGGGGTGTTGCGAGGGTGAAGGCGCTCTTGCGGGTGGAACACTGGTTCCGGTGGGAGCGGCGCCGCGGCCGTCAGGTCGCGTAGTACATCTGGTACTCGAGCGGGTGCGTCGCCGCGCGGAACGCGGTGACCTCCTTCATCTTCAGCCCGATGTAGGCATCGATGAAGTCGTCGGTGAACACCCCGCCGGCCTTGAGGAACTCGCGGTCGCCGTCGAGCGCCTCCAGCGCCTGGTCGAGCGAGGCGCAGACCGTGGGAATGCCCTTCTCCTCTTCCGGCGGCAGGTCGTAGAGGTCCTTGTCGCTGGGCGGGCCCGGGTCGATCTGGTTCCGGATGCCGTCCAGGCCGGCCATCATCAGCGCGGCGAAGGTCAGGTAGCCGGACTGGATCGGGTCGGGGAAGCGCATCTCGATGCGCCGCGCCTTGGGGTTGGTGACGTAGGGGATGCGGCAGGAGGCGGAGCGGTTGGAGGCCGAGTAGGCCAGCATCACCGGCGCTTCGTAGCCGGGCACCAGGCGCTTGTAGCTGTTGGTGCCGGCATTGCTGAAGGCGTTGATGGCGCGGGCATGGCGGAAGACGCCGCCGATGTACCACAGCGCGGTCTGGCTCAGCCCGCCGTAGCCGTCACCGGTGAACAGGTTGACCCCGCCCTTGGCCAGGCTCTGGTGCACGTGCATGCCGCTGCCGTTGTCGCCGACCAGCGGCTTGGGCATGAAGGTCGCGGTTTTGCCGTTGCGGTGGGCGACGTTCCTGACCACGTACTTGAGCATCTGCAGCTCGTCGGCCTTGCGCACCAGCGAGTTGAAGCGCGCGCCGATCTCGCACTGCCCGGCGTTGGCGACCTCGTGGTGGTGGACCTCGACCTCGATGCCCAGTGCCATCAGCACCTTGCACATCTCGGCGCGGATGTCGTGCAGCTGGTCGAGCGGGGCCACCGGGAAATAGCCGCCCTTCACCCCGGGGCGGTAGCCGGTATTGCCGCCCTCGTACTCGCGCCCGGAGTTCCACGCCGCCTCTTCGGAGTCGACGTGGAAGAAGGTATGGCCCATGTCGTTGGCGTAGCGCACCGAGTCGAAGATGAAGAACTCCGGCTCCGGGCCGAAGAACGCCTGTTCGGCGATGCCGCTGGACTTGAGGAAAGCCTCGGCCCGGCGGGCGATGCCGCGCGGGTCGCGGTTGTAGGCCTGCATGGTCTGCGGATCGAGGATGTCGCAGGTCAGCACCAGCGTCGGGTCGGCGGTGAACGGGTCGACGAAGGCGGTTTCCGGATCCGGCAGCAGGACCATGTCGGAATTCTGGATGCCCTTCCATCCGGGCATCGAGGAGCCATCGAACATCCGTCCGTCCTCCAGCAGCGCGTCGTCGACGATCGAGGCCGGGAAGCTCACGTGGTGCCAGACCCCGCGCATGTCGGTGAAGCGCAGGTCGATGAACTCGATGCGGTGGTCGTTGATGAGGCGGGTGAGGTTTTCGGTGCTCATGGGTGTCGGCCGGAAGTGTGAGGGATTGCAACGGATGTAGCAGGCGGCATGCCAGGCACACCACCGCGTAAGTTGGCGGCACGGTCCTCAGCCAAGCCGTTGATTCCACGGGCCGTGTCGCGAGGACAGGGTACCCCCGGTGGTGAAGCCCGCGACACGGCCGCACCGGAATGGTGCAGCCGCACCCCGGAATGCCCGCGTCTGGCGCAGCAGGGCGCTGATATCCTTCCGCGTCACGCGCTGCGGCGGCCGCCGCCCGGTGCCTCCTTCCTTCCTGCTGCCGTCCGTGCCCATGCCTGACTACCTCGCCGCGCTCCTGCTCGGCATCCTCGAGGGCCTCACCGAGTTCCTTCCCGTTTCCAGCACCGGCCACCTGCTGATCGCACAGCACTGGCTGGGCGCGCGCTCGGACCTGTTCAACATCATCATCCAGGCCGGGGCGATCCTGGCGATCACGCTGGTGTTCCGGCAACGGCTGTGGTCGCTGGCCACCGGGCTGGGCGAGCGCGCCAACCGCGACTACCTGGCCAAGCTGGCGCTGGCGTTCGCCGTCACCGCGGCGGTCGGGCTGCCGGTGCGGCTTGCCGGCTGGGAGCTGCCGGAAACGATCTCGCCGGTGGCGTGGGCGCTGATCCTGGGGGGAGCGTGGATGCTCATCGCCGAGCGCATCGCGCGCCGGCGGCCGGACTCCGTGCACATCACCTGGACGGTGGCGGTCCTGGTCGGCCTGGCCCAGGTGGTGGCGGGCGTATTCCCCGGCACTTCGCGTTCGGCGGCGGCGATCTTCATGGCGATGATCGCCGGCAGCGGGCGCTCGACCGCGACCGAGTTCGTGTTCCTGGTGGGCATCCCCACCATGTTCGCCGCCAGTGGCTACGCGCTGGTCGAGCACCTGCTTGCCTCCGGCACCGGCGGCGAGGCCTGGGGCGAAATGGCGCTGGCCTTCGTCGCGGCCAGCGCCACCGGGTTCATCGCGGTGCGATGGCTGCTGGGCTACATCAAACAGCACGAGTACACACCGTTCGCGGTATACCGCATCGTGCTCGGCGTGATCCTGCTGGCCTGGTTGCCGATCGGCGATTGAAGGCCCCGCAACGCAACGCCGCGCCCTGCCTTCCAGCAACCGAGGACTGCCCATGTCACGCAAGCTCCCGCTCGCCCTTCCCGCCCTGCTTGCCGCCGCCGTGGCCGGCTGCACTGCCACCGGTGGCGCGGCCCTTGGGGGGGAGCCGGTGACAGACGCCCCGGATGCCGTACTGACCGGCCACAGCTGGGTGCTGGAGGAGGCCACCGGTGCGGACGGGGCGCGCCTGGCGGCGCTGTTTCCGGACGACGACCACCGGCTGAGGATGGTGCTCGACGAGGACCGGATCGGGGTTTCCGGCGCCTGCAACCGTGCGTCCGCCGGGTACCGGCTGCAGCCCGGCGGCACGCTGGAGGTGGGCGAGATGGCTTCCACGCTGATGGGTTGCCCGGAGCCGTTGATGCGCGCCGACCGTGCCATCCACGACCTGCTCGCCGCCGGCCCGCTCCAGCTGCGCATCGAGGCCACGGCCCCGCCGCGGCTGGTGCTGGAGTCCGCCGACGGCACGCGCTCACTGTGGACCGGTGAGCCGACCGCGGAGACCCGCTACGGCGGGCCGGGCGAGTTGATGTTCCTGGAAGTCGCGCCCGCCAAGGTCGCCTGCAACCATCCGCTGATCGCCGGCCACCAATGCCTGCAGGTCCGGGAGCTGCACTACGACGCATCGGGCATCCGCCAGTCACCGCCGGGGGGATGGCAGCCGCTGTACGCGCAGATCGAGGGCTTCGAGTTCGTCGAAGGCGAGCGCAAGGTGCTGCGGGTGAAGCGCTTCACCCCGGAGCGGGTACCGGCGGACGCGCCGGCCGTGGCCTACGTGTTGGACATGGTGGTCGAGGCCGAACGGATGGCGCCGGCCCCGTAACGGCGGACCGGCGGCCACCCCGCGCGGAACGGCTTACCCGGCCGCCAGGTCCGGATGCAGCGAGTACTGCCCGTGCACCTGGGCCTCGGCCAGCACGTGGCCGTGCAGCGCACGTAGCAGGTCGCCGCCGGTGAAGCGGTCCGGCAGCTCCGGCAGCGGGGTATCCAGCGCGAACAGGCGGAAGAAGTAGCGGTGGACCAGCAGGTCGTTGGGCGGCGGGAACGGACCGTCATAGCCCCACCAGTCGCCGGCCAGCGCTTCGTCGCCGGCGAACCAGCCGGTGAAGTCGTTCAGGCCCTGGCGTCCACCTCCGGGGCCTTCCGCCCGTTCCTTGCCTCCCGTGCTGACGCCGGCGCTGAAGGCCCCCTCGGCGATCTCGCGCAGGTCGGCCGCGATCCCCGCCACCGCCCAGTGGCAGAAGTGGGTGCGCGGCAGCGCGGCGGGGATCTGCACGCCTTCCTTGCCGGCCAGCTCGGGCCGGGTCGGCGCATCGGGATCCAGGCACAGCAGGGCGAATGACCGGGTGCCCTCGGGCACCCCGTCCCATGCCAGGTGCGGGTTGCGGTTGGGCCCGAAGCCCACCTCGCCCGCGCTGCGTTGCCCGGCGCAGTACCGCGCCGGGATCGCACCACCGTTGCTGAAACTGTCACTGCGGATCTGCATGGCTGCTCCTGATGTACCGGGACCGGTCCGAGTCTGCCAGAGCCGGTCCCGGGAGCGCTTCAGTCCGCCGGGTACCCGAGCCGCTGCGCCACCGGCGCCAGCATTGCGAACGGACCCTCGAGGGCCTCGGCATAGGCGCGCCAGTGGCCGGAGGGCAAGCGCCGGCTGCCCAGCTGGTTCGCCGGTACCGCGCCGACCTGTACGCCCATGGCATCGGACAGTGCGGCGGCGATGGCCGCCGGGTCTTCCTCGATGCCGTCGAGCCGGACCAGCCGGTGCGGGTACAGGTCCCCCTCGTGCAGCTCGGCCACCTGTTCCAGCAGTCCGGCGAGCCACTGCGCGGCGGCCTCGATGCTTTCCATCGCGTAGGGCGCCGCCGAGCCCCAGGCCAGCCAGTCCAGCAACATGTCGCGCGGATCGCGCAGCGCCACCAGCAGCAGGCCTTCGGGCAGGTGCGGCCGCAACGCGTGCAACACGGCGTTGTCCCACAACAGCAGCAGGTCGATCACCGGCGCGCCCGGCTGCACCCCGCGTGCGGGCAGCGCCTGTCGCCATTGCTCGACCATCGCCGCGGGATCGGCGGTGCCGCCGAGCAGCTCGTCGGCGCTCCGGAAGCGCTGCAGGAAATCATGGGGTGGTTGTGGGCCGAAGCGGTCGGACCTGATGGGTGCGCGCACCAGCGAGAGATTGGTCGCCAGGCGTTCGAACAGGCTCCCCGGCGCGCCCCACAGCAGGACCGTCAGCGGGGCGTCTGCCGGGGGCTGCGCCAGTGCGGGGAGATCCGGGCCGCCACGGCCGCGGGGCGGCAGCGGGAAGCGCGTGGAGGCGACCTCGGCATGCAGCTCCGCCCAGGTGGCGGCGGCGGTGGCGGGATCACCCGCCAGATCCAGGGTACGGCCGAGCATCCGCCGCAGGTCGCGGCGCGCCTGCTCGCTGCCGGCCGCCGAAACCATGCCTTCGACGTGCTCGACCGCCGCCTGCGGATCGGTTTCCAGCAGCGCATCGATGACCCTCGTCTGCGCCGGCATGTACTCCGGGTCGATTCCTATCACCTTGCGCGCCAGCGCAGCGGCCTGCTCGCGCTCGCCGTGGGCGTCATGGATGGTGATCGCCGCCATCAACGCGGGCACGGACTCCGGCTCGGCCACTCGCCAGCGCTCGACCACCGCGCGGGCGCCGTCGCCGGCGAACGGCTCGAACACCAGCCGCGCACGCCACAGTTCGACATGCTGCGGGTTCGCCTCCAGCAGCGCATCCAGGGTGCGGTTGGCCTCATCGGCGGCGCCCAGCCGGCGCCAGGCCTCGACCATCGCCGAGATGGTCCGCGGATCGGCCGGCTGCTCCCGCAACGCCTGCAGCAGATGCTCGCGGGCCTGGGCGTCGCGGCCGGCGCCAAGCGCCAGCTCACCCACCAGCCGTCGCAGCGCGGGGCTGGCGTCGGAACGCGACAGCAAGGGCTGCAGCTCGTCGACCGCATCGCCGGGCCGGCCCTGGCGGGCCATCAGCTGGGCGAGCAGGATCCGCAGCGACAGCGAATCGGGCTGCTTCTCGCGCAAGCGGCGGAAGACCTGCTCGGCGAAGGCATGGTGGCCGGCACCGAGATAGGCGAAGCCCAGCGAATGCTGCAGCACCGCGTCGTCGGGATCGCGGCGGGTGGCGGCGGTCAGGATCGACAGCGCGCGGTCGGCATCGCCCCGGCGCAGGGCCAGGGTGCCTTCCAGGGCCGCGATCTGGGGATGGTCGGGCACGATGCGCGCGGCGGTACGGGTCAGGCGTTCGGCCTCCTCGAGGTCACCGCGTCCCAGTGCCAGCTGCGCCTGCAGTGTGTAGGCCGGGAACATGTTCGGGTCCAGCCCGGAACTGCGTGCCAGCGCCTGCTCGGCCTCGTCCAGCTGGCGGTTGCGCACCAGCGCCGCGGCGCGCTCCAGGTGCAGGTCGGCGCTCTCCGGATCCAGGGCGATCGCCGCGTCGATTGCCTCCAGCGACGCGGGCAACTGTCCCGCCAGTCGCAGCGCGGCCGCCAGCATCCGGTGCGCCTGCGCATCCTGCGGCTGTTGCGCCACCGCCTCGCGGGCGGCGGCGAGCGCCTCGTCTGCAGCGCCGCGGCGCAGTGCGTCGGTGATGTTCTCGTACATGCGGTTCCCGGAAGTGACGGCCAACGCGCGATTGTAGCCGCTGCGCCTCCGCGCTCAGGCCGCCGGCGTCCGCGCCAGCCGGTCGGCCATCCAGCGCTCGCCGAACCCGTTGAGCGCGGCATCCTCGACGAAGCCGCAATGCCCGCCCCAGGGGGAGATCTCGAGCCGGCAGCCGGGCGGCAGCTCCAGGTCCGCGAAATCCTCCACCGGGATCACCGGATCGTCGGCGGCGGTCAGCAGGCTGGCCGGCACCTGGAGCCCGGCGAGGCGTCCACCGGCAATCGAATATCCGTCGAAGTAGCGATCCAGTGTGCCGAAGTCGGTGTTGCGCTCGACCAGCCAGCGGGTGAGTTCGCGCATGCGCTGGGCCAGCACGCGGTCATCGAAGCCGTGCAACTGCGGGTACAGCTCGCGCTTGCGGCGCAGCGAGGCGCGCCACCTGTTCTCGAAGTGGCGCAGGTAGGGCGGGAAGCCCTGCTCCATCGCGTCCATGGTCCGGGCCGGGTCCAGCAGCGGACAGACCACCGCGACCTGCGACAGCGCCAGCCCGGCGGCGGGCGCGCGCAGCGCCAGGCGCAACGCGAAGTTGCCGCCCAGCGAGTAGCCGCCGACCGCCATCGGGCCGCTGCCCAGCCGGTTCGCGAGGTCGCGGGCGGCGCCGACGACCTCGTCGATCAGGTTGGAATGGAACAGGCCCTCGTTGAGTTCGTGGGTCGCCCCGTGGTCACGGAAGTTGAGCCGGAACACCTCGTACCCGGCCTGCAGCAGCTTCGCCGCCGCCAGCCTCATGTAGGTCGACTCGGCGCTGCCTTCCCAGCCATGCAGCAACAGCACCAGCCCATGCGGCTGGCCACGCGCCGGCACGCTGTGCAGCCCGAGCAGGCGCACTCCGCCACCGCCGTCCAGGATCAGTTCGCGGGTGCGCGGCGCCATCTCCAGCAGCTGGCGCGCGCCGCGCCGGCCGCGCAGCGGGGAGCTTCCCAGCACCGTCTGCAGGTGCCGGTTGCGCAGCCAGACGGGGGGAAGGAAGTCGGCCGCGGTCAACACTGCCCGGCTTCCCTCAGCCTTCCATCACCTGGACGATGCGGCTGCGGGCCAGCTCGGCGATCCGCCGCCGGCCCTCCGCCATGCCCGGGGGGATGGGTTCCAGGAAGTGCACCTCGACCACCCTCCCCGGCTCGCCCAGCAGGCGCAGGAAGTTGGACAGGAAATTCTCGCCGCGAGCGAACGCGACGACCGTTTGCGCGCTGCCGCCCTTGCCGTAACGCAGGGCGACCGGCTGCACCGGGACCCCGGCCTCCACCGCGGCCAGGAAGATGCGCGCATGGAACGGTCCCACCTGGTCGCCCGCGCGGGTACCGCCCTCGGGGAACACGCCCACCGCCTGGCCGGCGTTGAGCCGGGACCGCATCTCGCGCAGCACCCCGCCCAGCGACTCGGTGTTGCCCCGGGCGTGGAAGATGGTGCCGGCGCGCTCGGCCATCCAGCCCACCAGTGGCCAGCCGCGGATCTCGCGCTTGGCGACGAAACCCACCATCCGCTGGCTGTGCAGGGAGACGATGTCGAGCCAGGTCACGTGGTTGGCGACGAACATCACCCCGCCGGGCAATGGCGTGCCGGTACGCTGGCTGCGCATGCCGAACACCCGCAGCAGGCCTGACGACCAGGCCCGCACCAGACGGTCGTGCAGCGGCTCGCCGTTCCAGCGCAGGTTGCGGGTGGGCGGGGTGATCAGCAGCAGCACCACCGGCAGGTCGACCAGCAGGTGCCACGCCAGCAACGGCACCCGGTACAGGTAGCGGAGGGCGCGCGCCAGCGGCGACGGGCGCGCCGTGGCGCCGGCGGAAGTCGGCGCGTTCATGGGCACCGAAGATACCAGTGCCGATGACCGGAATGACGGCTCAGGCCGGTGTTCCGGCCACCACCGCGAGGGTCAGCCGCGAGATGCAGCACAGCCGGTCGCGCTCGTCGTGGATGCGGATCTCCCACACCTGGGTGCGTCCGCCGATGTGGACCGGGTGGGCGGTGCCGGTGACCTGGCCCCCGCGCACGGCGCGCACATGATTGGCGTTGATCTCCAGGCCCACGCATACCTGGCCCGGCGGGACGCAGAGGTTGCCGGCGCTGCTGCCCAGCGTCTCGGCCAGCAGGACCGAGGCACCGCCATGCAGCAGGCCATACGGCTGGAGGGTGCGCTGGTCGACGGGCATCGTGGCCTGCAGCCAGTCATCGCCCGCGGCGGTGAAAACGATGCCCAGTGCCTCGATCGCAGTGCCGCGCGAGAGCGCATTGAGCGTGTGCAGTTCGGGCCGCGTGGTGAACCTGCGGCGTTCAGGGGTGGCGGGTTCCATCCGGCCACCATACCGCCGGGTCAGCGGACGCGGAACCGCATCGTCCGCTGGCGCGAGACGGGCTGGGGAGCATAGCCGTGCAGGTAGCCCTGGCTGCGGGCCCGGCGGCGGGGCGCGACGCCTGGAGCGGTGGGGGAAAGAGTGGTGGCTGCGGTTGACTGGACCAGGGGAGCGCGAAGTACAGGAAGGGTATTAGCTCGCATTTCTTTGTTGTTCTCCTTTGCAAGTTATTGAAATAACTGGATTATCTTAGATGAACAGGAGGAAGAAAGCCAGTCCGCTCAGTAGATCCTGAACAGGGGACGGCCCGCTTCCTGGCCGACGTAGGGACGGGGACCGCCGTATCCCTGGCTGCGGCCGTAACCGCGGCCGGCTTCGCGCTCGGCCACGCGATAGGTGCCGGGGTCCACATTCAGGCTGCGCGCGGCGGCCTCGCGGGCGCGGGCGTTGTCCAGGCGGGCGGTGTTGGCGTGCTGGGCGTACATGTCGTTTCTCCTGGGATTCGGCTGTGCCGGTGAGGTGGTGTGTTGGTACGATACAACACCTAATCACAGGCACCATAGGCCATAAGTCACGCGTTCAGCGCGATCTCAGGAACGTGATGCATCTCCGGTTTCAGCCTTGCGGCCGGGCGCTCAGAGAATCGGTGCCAGTCCGACACCGAACGCGGTGAACAGCCTAGTGGGCAGGCCCTTGAGCGCGGGGTTCACCTCGGGGAAGTCCCCCACCGCGCGGTAGCACGCGGAGAAGCCCGGATCGTCGCGCCGCAGCGGGGCCGGACATTCCGGTCCCGGTAGGAATTCGTAGCTGGTGGCGTAGCGCGTCGGCCACAGGTCGAACACCGGCAGGTGCTCGGAGACCTTCGACAGCGAGTACTCCAGCCCGGAAAGGATCGGCGGCCTGCGCGGGGCGATCACCCACGAGTTCGCAGGCAGGATGTCGCGCCCGATGCTGGCCGCGAGCGCGGCGGCGAATTCCTCGTCGACCACCACCACCATGCTCTCGGTGTTGTAGTTGTCCCCGCGCGGATCGAAGTTGTGGGTGCCGATCACTCCGACCCGGTTGTCGATGACCAGCGACTTGGCATGCAGCCCGATGCGCACGCCTGCCCGGCGCAGCGGGACCGGCTCGTTGGCGGCACGCCGGGCATAGCGGGTGGCACCGTATTCCGCCGCCAGCGGGGCCCGGTAGCGCTCGCGCCGCAATACGCTGCGGCGGTCACCGCGGCGCGGCGGCCCGGCACGCGGTGCGCTGGCGGTCGCGGCGGTCGCGGCGGGCAACGGCGGCAGCTGGGCACCGGTGGCCGCCAGGTCGATCGGCGCATCTTCCGGGAACGGTTTGTATTCGTAGATGTCGAAGCCGAACTCGCGCAGGAAGCGGCGCTTGTACTTGAACGACAGCGCGTAGGCGATGAAGGCGTCGGTGGCCGCCAACGAGTTGGTGGAGATGATGATCCGCGGCCCCTCGTCGGAACGGTGCAGTCGGCGGAACAGGTCCTGCGCCGGTTTCGACAGCACCAGGTACGGCGTCTGGATCATCACCCGCTCGTCGGCCGAGGTGATCAGCCGGGCCAGCGAGCGCGAGGCGTTCGCCACGGTGTCGGGCGGTTCGGCGGCGTGCTTGTCCGGGCCGTCGGACACGTAGTGGACCTCGTCGACCTCCATCGCCGGCTCGATCAGCCGTGCGTGTACCTCCGCGGGGTCGGCCGCCGAGTCGCGCATGGCCTGCGCGCGCCTTGGCTGCGCATAGGCATGCGGCGCCAGTTCCGGTACCCCGCGCTCGAGCAGCACCCGGCCGACATCGGTCAGCCGCTCCGGCGGGACCGCGCGCGGGTTGTCCCAGAACGACTGGAAGTCGAGCGCCATCTCGCGCACCACCGGACCGGCCAGCAGGATGTCGCGGTCTCGGAAGTTGTAGTGCGGGTCCCAGTCGTAATAGTCGTCCTGGTAGTTGCGCCCGCCGGTGATGCCCACCGCCCCGTCCACCAGGAACAGCTTGTTGTGCATGCGCTGGTTGAGCTGGCGCCAGCAACAGGCGGCCGCCAGCACGTACTGCGGATAGTTGATGCGCGCCCGGTTGAGCACCGGGTTGTAGAGGCGCACCCGCAGGTTGGCGTGGACGCCGGTCAGCGCAGCCAGGGTGTCGGCCTCGCGCAGCGCCGACAGCTGGTCCATCAGCAGCCGCACGCGCACCCCGCGGCGGGCGGCAGCGACCAGCTCGTCCAGCACCAGCCGCCCGGCGTCGTCCTCGTCGAAGATGTAGGTCTGCACGTCCACGCTGGTGGTGGCGCTGCGGATCAGGTTGATCCGCGCCAGCATCGCATCGGTGCCGCGGTCGAGGATCAGCGCGCGGTGGCGCGGCCGCTCCGGGGTGGACGCGGCGAGCACTTCGGCGGCCATGGCCCGCAGCGGCGACGGCACCGCACAGGCATCGGTGCGGTCGCAGTCGACGGTGGCCGGCCGCGCGGCTTCTGCGATCGCCTCGCTGCGCCGCATCTGCTGCGGGTCCAGGCTTGCGCAGGACGCCAGCGCGAGCAGCAGCAACGGCCACAGCAGGCGCAGGGGCTGGCTCACGACCCGGGCTCCAGCAGCCACAGCCGCAGCTCGAAGAGCACCTGGCCGGTGAGCGCCAGCCGCATCGCGTCCATGCCGTAGTCCGCGCGCTCGATGCTGCCGTGCGCGTGCACCGCGCACCCGTTCCCGGGCTCCGGGCACGCCGACGGCTCCAGGGTGAAGACCTCCGGCCGCCGGATCCCGCGGACCTGCAACCAGCCAGGCACGTCCCCGCCAACCTCCAGCAGGCCGGGCGGGTAGGGATCGGACAGGAACACGATCCGTGGATGCACGTCGGCATCGAAGAACCGGTCGCCACGGGCGATCGCATCGAGCCGGCCCGAGTCCTCCACCTCCACCTGGCGGGCGTCGAGCACTATCCGCACCTGGTGGCGGCCATCGGCCAGCACCCGGCGCTCGCCTTCCAGCAACGGCAGCCGGCCCTCGATCCGCTGGCCCCAGCGGGTGCGAAGCCGGAAGCCCGCCTGGCTGCGCTGCCGGTCCAGCGCCTGCTCCCCGGGTACCGGCGTGACGGCCGCTGCCGGCGACAACGTGCCCGCCTGCAGCAGCAGCGCCGCCAGCAAGGCCCCGCGCCAACGGCTGCGGGGGGCGGGAACGGCAACCGCGATCCTGGGATCCGCCTTCTTCCGCCTCACGGCCACCAGAAGGCGCTGAGCCGCGCGCTGCCCGGCTCCAGCGCACGTGCGGCCGGCAACGCGAGCACCGCGATGCCGGCCGGCGGTATTCCGCGGTAGTCGCCGGACTGTCCGCTGTGCAGCAGGGCGGCCAGCTGTTCCAGGCCCGGGTTGTGGCCGACCAGCATCAGCCGCTCGCTTTCCGGCAGGGCATCGGCCAGCGCGACCAGCGCGCCGGGCGTGGCTTCGTAGATCGCATCCTCGACCCGCTGTTCGACGTAGCCGACCACCCCCAGCACCGCCTCCAGCGTCTCGCGCGTGCGGCGCGCCGGTGAGCACAGCACGCAATCGGGTACCAGGTTCTGCGACCGCAGCCAGTTGCCGGCCGCCTCGGCCTCCGCCAGTCCTTCCGCCGAGAGCGGCCGGTCCAGGTCGGCCTGGCCAAGCGCGGCGGGGTCGGCGTGGGCATGGCGCAGCAGGATGAGTTCACGCATGGCGGGAGTCCGTTTGGGGCCGGCGGTCGGCCGGGGTCAGCGTGCCAGCCACTTCAGCAGCGGCTGCCAGTCCGCCTGGTGCTCGCGCACCTGCGTGGAATGGTAGTCGAACAGGCTGCGTCCAAGGCCGGACAGCAGTACGTATACCTGGCTGTCGCGCAATTGCGCGACCAGCGGGTACGGCCATTGGCGCAGCAGCTCCACGCTGCGCTGGGAGTTCCCGGTCCATGGCCGCAGCTTGTTGCCGACCAGCCCGACCCGCAGTTCGCCCCGGCGCACCCGCGGATGCCCGGCCAGCGAGTCAAGGAAGGGCACGCTGGCCTCGATGTCGAGCGTCGAAGGCGGCACCGGCACCACCAGCGCGTCCGCGGCCTCCAGGAAGGCATCCAGCTGGCGCGCCATGGCCCCGGCCGGGGCATCGATGAAGACCCGCGCGGTGCCTCCCGGCAGCTTCTGCTGCCAGCGGCCACGGGTGCCATCGAGCGGCAGCACCGCGCTGTCCAGTTCCGCCCGCCTGTGTGCCCACTGGGTCGACGAGCCCTGCGGATCGGCGTCCAGCAGCACCGTGTTGTGCCCCTGCAGCGCGGCGTGCGCCGCCAGATGGGTGGCGATCGTGGTCTTGCCGACGCCACCCTTGGAGCTGGCCACCAGCACGGTCTTCATCGGCTCTCCGGCCTGGCCCGGCGCCACCGGGCCTTCAGCGCCATCGAGCGTACACCGGCAGGCCGCCGGGCGGGACCGGGCAGCCGGCGCCGTGCCGGGGGCATGGAGCGGGAAGCCGCCTCAGGGCCAGGCCGGCGGATTCTCCTGCCACGCCTGCTGTACCTGGCCCAGGAGCTCGAGCTCGGCAGGCGTCCAGTCCGGCAGCAACGCCGCATGGCCGTCCGCGCTGCCCCAGCGCGCCGGCTCGCTGCGTACCGCCGCGGCATACCACGCCACCGCCTCCTCCTGGCGCCCTAGGGTCCACATCACCAGCGCGAAGGTCGGCGGCATCCAGGATGCGGTCACCGCACGGCCCCCCAACAGCTCGCGCCATTGCTGCAGCGCGCCCGCCGCGTCGCCGCTGCGGTACAGGTCCCAGCCGTAGTTCCAGCGCAGCGGGCGAGCCAGGCTGTCGCGGCTGCTCACCTGGCCCAGCGCGCGGTCATAGAGCTCGCGTCCCAGCCCGGGCCGGCCACCGTCCATCGCAACGCGGGCGAGCTGGGCGGTCGCACGCACGTCGCGCGGATTGCGCGAGACGGCACGCGCCAGGCGGTCGACGACGGCATCGCCGGAGCCGGGCTGGGCGATGATCGGCGCGATCGTCCCGGCATCGGAATCGAAGTAGAACTCGGAATGCGGCACCAGCCGGTCGGCCTGGGCCGCGGCCGGGAACGCCAGTGCAAGGCAGGCGGCAAGGACGCCGGCGCGGAACAACGGATACATGGTGGATCCCCCCTTTTACAACGGCACCATCTTAGCCGGCAGCGGGCCTAAAGCGTTTGCCGGTGCGGCCGTTAACGACGGCGAAGCAGATCGCCCCGACACCGGACGCCCAGATGAATCCGCCACTCCCGGTTCCGCACAGCCGCCGTCCCCTGTTGTGGGCGGCACGCCGGCGGGCGCGCGGATGAACGGCATGCCGCCCTCGCCCGCCAAGGGGGTCGACTGGCGCCGGCAGCTGCTGGAAGCGAGCGATACCGCCGGGCTGGTCGGCGCCGCCGGGGCCATCGCCGCCGCCAGTCCAGGCGTAGCCCGGGCCTGGGTGGTCTGGGAGCTCGGACATGCGGCACTGGGGGAGGATGCGATCCTGCCGCAGCCTTCGGAACAGGCGATCGCCGCCGCCGACCGCGCCGCCCTGGCCCGCGCCCCGGTCACCGACACCCACACCGGGCTGGTGTCGATCCCCCTGCCGGCCAGTACCGCCACGGTGGTGCTCGAGCCCGCGCCCGGCACCGCGATGGAGCCGGTACTGCGGTACCTGCGCGCGCCACTGGCCGCCGCCGACCGCCTGCTCGCGAGGGAACTGCAGGTGGCCGAGCTGCACTGCGAGGTCGCCCGCCTGCAGCACTCCGAGCAGATCCAGCGCGCGCTGTTCGACATTTCCGAGCTGGCGGTGTCCGACCGCGACATGGCCGACGTGCTGCGCGGCGTGCATGCCATCGTCGCCAGCCTGATGTACGGCGAGAATTTCTTCATCGTGTTGCGCGACCTGTCGGCCGACACCTTCGAGATGCTCTATTTCGCCGACGTGGTCGACGAGTCGCCGTTCGAGGGCAGCCTGCCGCTGGAAACGATCCGCCATTCGGCGACCTGGCACGTGATCCGCGGCGGGCGGGCGTTGCGTGGCACGCCGGAGGAACTCGCCAGGCAGGCGGCCGGTCCGATGAAGACGGTCGGCACCGACTGCCACCAGTGGCTGGGCGTGCCGATCATGCGCGAAGGCCAGGCGCTGGGCGCGATCGTGGTCCAGAGCTACACCGAGGAGGCCGGCTTCAGCAGCGAGGACCAGGCGCTGCTGGAGTTCGTCGCCAGCCACATCCTCACCGCGCTGGAGCGCAAGCGCAGCACCGAGCTGCTGGAGCGCAGCGTGGAGATGCGCACCCGGCAGCTGGCCGCCGTCAACCGCGCGCTGCAGCAGGAAGTGGTCGAGCGCGAACGCGCCGAGCGGCTGCAGTCGGCGCTGTTCGAGATCGCCCGGCTGGCGACCGAGGACATCGACTCCGGGGAGTTCCACGCCCGGGTGCACCGCATCGTCGGCCGGCTGCTCAGCGCCGACAACTTCTACATCGGCCTGCTGTCGGGCGACGGCACCCGGCTCGACTTCCCGTACTACGTCGACGCCTTCCACCCGCGCCGTGCTTCCGGGCGGCCGCTGGCGCGCGGACTGAGCGAGCTGGTGCTGCGCCGGCGCGAGCCGTTCCTGGGCAACCGCGAGGGTATCGCCGCACTGGAGGCCGCCGGCGAGATCGAGCACCGCGACGACCAGGGCCCGCCTTCGGCCTGCTGGCTGGGTGCGCCGCTGATGTCCGGCGAGCAGGTGATCGGCCTGGTCGCGGTGCAGAGCTACACCAGCGAGACCGAGTTCGGCACCATCGACCAGGAGCTGCTGGCCTTCGTCGCCTCGCAGATCGCCTATGCGGTGCAGCGCCGCCGCGCGGCCGAGTTCCAGCAGCAGGCCTATGCCCGGCTGGAGGAGCGGGTCGCCGAGCGCACCGCCGAGCTGCGCCGGGAGATCCGCGAGCGCGAGCGGATCCAGAACCGCCTGCGCCACCAGGTGATGCACGACACGCTCACCGGGCTGCCGAACCGGGCGCAGCTGCGCACCCGCCTGGAGCGCGCACTCGCCTCGCTCGCCGAGCCCCGGCCACGCCCCAGCGCCCTGCTGTACCTGGACGTGGACCGCTTCAAGGTGATCAACGACAGCCTGGGCCATGTCGCCGGCGACGAGTTCCTGCGCGGGATCGCCACCCGGCTGCAGTCCTGCGTGCGCGAGCCCGACCTGGTCGCGCGCCTGGCCGGCGACGAGTTCGCGATCCTGATCGAGGACGTGGCCCTCGATGCCGCCGGGCAGCCCACCGCGGCGATCGCCGTGGCCAACCGCGCACTGGACGTGCTGACCGAGCCGATGGTCATCGCCGGGCGCACGCTTGAACCCTCCGCGAGCATCGGCATCGCGCTCAGCCGGCCGCACCACCGCCACGCCGACCAGCTGGTGCGCGACGCCGATACTGCGCTGTACCGCGCCAAGGCCCTGGGCCGCAAGCGCTGGCAGCTCTACGACCCGTCCCAGCAGCACACGGCGGTGGACGAGCTGACCGTCGAGGCCGAGCTGCGCCAGGCGCTCAAGGGCGACGAGATCGAGCCCTGGTTCCAGCCCATCGTGCGCCTGGGCGACGGCGAGGTGGTCGGCCACGAAGCGCTGATGCGCTGGCACCACCCCACCCGCGGCATGCTCGCGCCCGCCGACTTCCTGCAGGTGGCCGAGGACAGCGGGCTGATCGAGGCGATGGACTGGCGCCTGTTCAAGCGCGCCTTCTCGCTGACCGCCGGACAGGGCGGCGAACAGTACCTGTCGATCAACGTGGCACCGCGGCACCTGCAGCGCAGCGACTTCGCCAACCGCCTGCTGGGTCTGCTCGAGCGCACCGGCCTGGAGCCCCGGCGGCTGCGCATCGAGGTGACCGAGGGCAGCCTGCTGGAGAACCCGGAGCGGGTGCGGGGGGTGCTGCAGCGGCTGCTCGAGCGCGGGGTTGGCGTGGCACTGGATGATTTCGGCACCGGCTACTCGTCGCTGAGCTACCTGCACAGCTTCCCGCTGCGGATCCTCAAGATCGACCGCACCTTCCTTGCCGACCTGCATCGGCACGGCAACAGCAGGGCGGTGATCGAGGCAGTGCTGAACCTGGCCCGCGCGCTCGGCATGGACGTGGTCGCCGAGGGCGTGGAAGTGGAGGCGCAACGCCAGACCCTGCTGGAGCTGGGCTGCGGGTTCGGCCAGGGCTTCCTGTTCGGGAGGCCGGCAGCCATGGACACGGTGGAGCCGACTGTCGGCGCCTGACCGGGCCGCCCGTGCCTACAGGGTCCGCAGGACCTCGCCGGAGGCGGCTTCCAGCACCTCGACCACCCGGGCGACATCCCCGTGCCGGTCGGGGTGGACCACCACCGCGTAACGGCCCTCGCCGATCGCCTCGACCACCCGCATGTTGAGCGGATCGTGGTCGGGCCGCAGCGTCACCAGGCCGCCGGCGAACAGACCGAATGCCAGCGCGAAGCCGCCGATGACCAGCGCCGCCACGACCGGCTGGCCCTGCACGGCGCGTATGTCGAGCGAATACAGGATCCAGAACAGCAACAGCCCGGCCACCAGCCCGACCAGCCCGAGCACGATGTGGGCCTTGATCGCGGTGAACATAATGCCCTTCCCCTCGGGTTCCAGCTTGCGCGCGGCTTGGCGGTCCCCGGGTTCGACCAGCTGGACCTGGGCTTCGGCCAGGCCGAGCTCGCTGCGCGCCTGTGCAGCAGCGGCCGTCGCCGACTCGCGGTCGGGAAAGATCGCCGCCACCGTGCTGAGCGAGTCCTCGCCGAAGATCGGGTCACCGCGTTTCATCACACCTCCGCGCGCCGGCTGGCGCATGCAGCTTCGTGAAGCGAGGGTGCGCGGGAGGCGGTGCAAACCCGGTGAATCCCCAAGCGGCGCCGCCGTGTTCGCACCGTCGCGACCGGCGCATGGCAGCATCGGCCCGATGCAACGTCGCGATCTCACCGAAGGCCCGATCGGCCGCACCCTGCTCGTGTTCGCCCTGCCGATCCTGGGCGGCAACGTGCTGCAGTCGCTCAACGGCTCGGTCAACGCGGTCTGGGTCGGCCGCTTCCTCGGCGAGGAGGCACTCACGGCGATCGCCAACGCCAACAACGTGATGTTCTTCCTGCTCGGGGCGATCTTCGGCTTCGGCATGGCCTCAACCATCCTGGTCGGCCAGGCGATGGGCCGGCGCGACCTGCCCGGCGCGCGCAAGGTGATCGGCACCGCGGCCACCTTCTTCCTGACCCTCTCGGTCGTGCTGGCCGCGGCCGGGCTGCTGCTGGCACGCCCGGTCCTGGCCTGGATGGGCACGCCCGGCGAGGCGATGCCGCTGGCGGTGCCCTACCTGCAGATCATCTTCCTGGCCCTGCCGCTGCTGTACGCGTTCTCGTTCCTGTCGGCGATCCTGCGCGGCGCCGGCGATACCCGCACCCCGTTCGTGTTCCTGCTGGTGGCGGTGGTGCTGGACATCGTGCTGGTGCCCTTGCTGATGTTCGGGATCGGCCCGCTGCCGCAAATGGGCATGGCCGGCAGTGCGATGGCGACCCTGCTGGCCAACGCGATCGCCCTGCCGGCGATGCTGTTGTGGCTGCGCTACCGCCGCAATCCGCTGTGGATCGGCCGTCACGAACGCCACCTGTACCGGCTGGACTGGTCAATCGTGCGCACCCTGGTGGTCAAGGGCGTGCCGATGGGCACCCAGATGGTGCTGGTTTCGGCGGCGATGATCGCGATGATCACCATGGTCAACCACTACGGCACCGACACCACCGCGGCCTACGGCGCGGCCCTGCAGCTGTGGACCTACGTGCAGATGCCGGCGATGGCGATCGGCGCGGCCTGCTCGTCGATGGCGGCGCAGAACGTCGGCGCCGGCAACTGGGCCCGGGTCGAGGGCACCACCCGGGCGGGGGTGGGCTTCAACTTCCTGATGACCGGACTGCTGATCGCCCCGTTGATCCTGCTCGACCGCTACACCCTGGCCATGTTCATGCCCAGTGGCAGCGCCTCGCTGGAGATCGCCCGCCACCTCAACCACATCGCGGTGTGGTCGTTCCTGTTCTTCGGGGTGACCTTCGTGATCGCCGGGGTGGTGCGCTCCACCGGCGCGGTGGTGCCGCCGCTGGTGATCCTGGTGATCGCGCTGTGGGGCGTGCGGGTGCCGTTCGCGAACCTGCTGCAGCCGCAGCTGGGAGTGGACGCGATCTGGTGGAGCTTTCCGGTGAGCGCGTTCCTGTCGATGGTGCTGTCGGCGGCGTACTACCGGTTCGGGCGCTGGCGCGAGGCCACGATGCTGCCGGTCGATCCGGATGCCGTGGCGATCCCGTCGGAAATCCCGGCCCAGGTGCCGGCCCCGGTGGCCGATCAGGGCGCGCGCTTCGACGATGATGCCGGCGACGAGCCGGTGGTGGCGATGCCGCGCTGACGCCAGACCAGGCACCGGTTGTTCGCCGGCATCGCCACGTCGTCCTGCAGGCGCAGGCCCATCCCGCGCGCAAGCGCGTCGACCGCCTCGAAATCACGGATGCCCGACGCCGGGTCGCGCGACCGCAGCCAGGCATCGAACGCGCGGTTGCTTTCGCTGCTGTACGCGCCAGCGTAGTTGAACGGGCCGTACACCACCAGCAGGCCGGCCGGCGCCAGTACTGTTCCGATGCCGGCAAAGAACGCCTGCACCTGCGGCCAGGCCATGATGTGCAGGGTGTTGGCGCTGAACACCGCATCGAACGGCTCCACGGCAAGCGCGGGCCAGCGGTCCACGTCCAGCGCCAGCGGGGCCGGGGTGTTGGGCAGGGCGGCCCCGTCCAGCCAGGCGCGGATCCCCGGCAGGTTCTCCACCCGGTCGCTGGCCTGCCACGCCAGCCAGGGCATGGACGCGGCGAAGTGCACCGCGTGCTGTCCGGTGCCGCTGCCGACCTCCAGCACCCGGCGGGCATTGCCGAGGTATCCACGCAGGACCTCGAGGATCGGCCCGCGGTTGCGCTCGCAGGCGGGGGAGAACGGCTTGTCGGGGGATCCGGTCATGGCACGCGGTGGACAGCGACAACAGCGCACATCATGGGCCATCCGTTCCGGCCGCCGGACTTCATTTGCCTTGTGCCCGGGCGGGCCTAAGCTCGTGCGGTTCCGCCCACCTTCCCAGGGAGCAGGCATGGTCTTCCGCATCTCGCTGTTGCTGGTCGTCGCACTGGCCGTCGTCGCCGGGCTCGCCCCCGGTCCCTTCGAGACCGTGGCCGGCGGGGCGCTGGCCGCCGTCATCAACCAGGCCGGCTGGCTGTACCTGCTGATCGTGTTCCTGACCCTGGTGTTCCTGGTCTTCTTGGCCTTCGGCCCGATGGCGGCGCTGCGCATCGGCGGGCGCGATGCCGAGCCCGAGTTCTCCAAGCCGGTCTGGCTGTCGATGCTGTTCGCCGCCGGCATGGGCATCGGCCTGGTGTTCTGGGGCGCGGCCGAGCCGGTCTCGCACCTGGTCACCCCGCCCGAAAGCCTGCCCGGCAGCACGCCGCAGGCGGCACGCGCGGCCATGCGCTACACCTTCTTCCACTGGGGCCTGCACCCCTGGGCGATCTACGCGCTGATGGGCCTGGCGATCGCCTGGTTCCAGTACAACCGCAATGGCCGTGGACTGATCAGCGACCTGCTGCAGCCGCTGATCGGCGACCGCCACCTCGGCTGGATCGGCCATGTGGTCAACATCATCGCCGTGGTCGCCACCGCGATCGGCGTGGCCACCACGCTGGGCTTCGGCACCATGCAGATCAGCGCCGGCATGGCGCGCGTGTTCGGCCTGCCTTCGGGACTCGGGATGCAGCTGGCGGTGATCGTGGCGTGCTTCGTGCTCTACATGGCCTCCAGTGCCAGTGGCGTGGACCGCGGCATCAAGTGGCTGTCGAGCTTCAATCTCGCCCTGGCCGGCGTGCTGCTGCTGGCGGTGGCGCTGCTGGGGCCCACCGGCTTCATCTTCGAGACCTTCACCACCTCGCTGGGCAGCTACCTCGACCACCTGGTGGGGATGAGCCTGACCATGACGCCGTTCTCCGGCAACAGCTGGGTGGCGGACTGGACGATCTTCTACTGGGCCTGGTGGATCTCGTGGTCGCCGTTCGTGGGCTCGTTCATCGCCCGGGTGTCATACGGGCGCAGCGTGCGCGAATTCGTGCTGGGGGTGGTCGCGCTGCCCAGCCTGCTGGGTTTCGCCTGGTTCGCCACCTTTGGCGGCACCGCGCTGTGGGCGCAGATCTTCGGTGGCATCGACATGGCCGGCGCGCTGGATGCCGGGTACGAGACCGTGCTGTTCAGCATGTACGAGAGCCTGCCGTTGGCGGGATTGCTGTCGGGGCTGTCGATCCTGCTGCTGGTGATCTTCTTCGTCACCTCGGCCGACTCGGCGGTGCTGATACTGGGTTCGATGTCGAGCCAGGACCCCGGCGACCCGCCGCTGGCGCGCAAGTTCGCCTGGGGCATCGCGGTGGCGTTGATCGCCGCATCGATGCTCATTGCCGGCGGCCTGGACGCGCTGCAGACCCTGATCACCGTGGCCGCGCTGCCGTTCGCCTTGCTGATGGTCGGGGTGATGGTCGGGCTTTACCGGGTGCTGGCCCTGGAGGCGTTGCGCGAGAAGGCCGAGGAGCGGCGCGCCCGGCGGGCGATCGAGGACTGGATCGCGCGCGAACAGGAGGCACAGGCCGATGCCCTCGCCGCGGAGGAGGCCATCGCGGGCACCGCCCCGCCAGCGGCGCCGGGACGCTGAGGCGCGGACCGCCACCCCATGCCGCACTTCGACCACACGCTTGTCCTGCCTGTCGCCCCATCGGACTGGGCGCCGCCGCCGAGTGGCCTGGTCGTCGACGGCGTGCGGCTGGAGCCCAAGGATGAGCTGCACGTCACCCTGGTCGGCGGCCGGCTAGGCGCCGAGCTCCGGCGCACGCTGGGGGCACAGCGGGCCTCGCGGGAGGTGGATGCGGTCTTCCGGCGCCTGGACTGGTCGTTCTCCCGGACCGGGCGCTGCCTGCTGCTGCGCAAGCCGTTCCGCGACGGCGGGCGACAGCGGCTCGCCCATTCGGTGATCGAGTGCATCGAAATGCCCGCGATGGCGCCGTTCCATCGTGCGCTCGGGCAGCTGCTGGGCCGCGAGCTTCCGGTACCGCCTTCGCACGTGACGCTGTACGTCGCCGGCAAGGACCAGGGCATCGGCGTCCCGGACCGGCGTCGCCTGCGTGCGTGGACGGTGCGCATGCTGGGGGCTGGCGAACCGGCCCCGCGCCCGACCGCCGCAGCGGCCCACCACGGATAGCACCTGCCGGGTTACTCCTGCGGGTCCGGCGGCCGGTGCTCGCCGGGAACCTGGGTGAAGGTGTGCAGCGCCTCGCGCACATACAGGCGCTTGACCAGCACGAACACCACCACGGTCAGCGGAGCGGCGAGGATCACGCCCAGCAACCCGAACAGCAGCCCGCTGGCGAACAGCGACACCAGCAGCACGGCCGGCGGCAGGCTGACCACCCGCTGCTGGATCAGCGGCTGCAGCACATGGCTCTCCAGTTGCTGGACGGCGGTGAACAGCACCAGCGAACCCAGCCCGACCTCGGGACTGACGGTGAAGCCCAGCAACACAGCCGGGATACCGGCTGCCACCGGGCCGATGAACGGCACGAAGTCCAGCAGCAGGGTGATGATCCCGAGACCCAGTGCACCCGGAACACCGAGCAGCCACAACCCCATCCCGGTCAGCAGGCCGACCACCGCCATCGTCACCAGCTGTCCCAGCAACCAGTAACGCAGGGCGCTCCCGCTGGCGTCGAGCGCGTCGCCCACCAGTTGTCGGCGGTCGGTGGGGAACAGCTTCAGCAATCCGTCGCGGTACAGCCGTGGCTGTGCCGCCAGGTAGATGCCGCCGGCGACCATCAGCAGCAGGTAGGTAATGTTGCCCGAAGCGGACATCGCCAGCGTGCCGGCCTTCGCCGCAAGGCCGGCGGCGCTGGCACGGGCCTGCTCGGCCATCTGCAACACCACCGGCCCGGCGGGACTGGTGGCGAGCCACTCCTGGAAGCGTGCCCATGCTTCGGGCAGCGCGTCCCGCAGCGTTCCCAGCTCGCCCGCCAGCTGGGCACCGAACAGCCAGACCAGGAGCGTCAACACGGCAGCCAGGAGAGTCACCGCCAGCGCCAGCGCAAGCCCGTGCGACAGCCGCAGGTACCGGGCCAGCGGCGACGCCGCCGCATCGAGCATGACCGCGATCACCACCGCACCGAACACCACCAGCAACAGTCCCGACAGGTGCCACGCCAGCAGGAACCCGGCACCGAGCGCCAGGGCGATGAGGACGCGGCCCACGTAGGACCGGATACCGGCGGAGGTCTGCATTGCCCACCATCGTTGTGGATTGCGCCAGCACCGTAGCGGCGGGGATGCGGCGGGCCCGTGAGTGTTCCGGCCGTTCTCATCGGGTGAGACGCGCCCGTGCTGCCATGGCCGATCCTCCATCCGGATCCGTCGCATGCATTCCGCCCTCGCTCCAGCTGTCCAGGCTTCCGGGACGGAGTTGTCCCGCCAGGCCGGCGCATCCGGCGACGGCGGACTGCTGGCCCAGCGGCTGCACCGGCGCTACGCCGACCGGATCACCGGCCGGCTCACCGTCCCGGGTTCGCAGGGTTCCTTTTGCCCGTTGCCCGACAGCCTCCCCGATGCCCTGCGCGCGGCGCTGCAGGCGCGCGGAGTCCACCGGCTGTATTCGCACCAGGCCGAAGCCTGGGAGGCCGCCCGGCGCGGTGGGCACCTGGTGGTCGCCACCCCGACCGCCTCCGGGAAATCGCTGTGCTACACGCTGCCGGTACTGGCCGCGGCGATGGGCGGGCCGCACGGGCAGGCGTCCGGGTCGAAGGCGTTGTTCCTGTTCCCGACCAAGGCGCTGGCCCAGGACCAGGTCGCCGAGCTGCTGGAACTCAACCGCGCCGGCGACCTGGGGGTGAAGGCCTTCACCTTCGACGGCGATACCCCGGGTGATGCGCGGCTGGCGGTGCGCCTGCACGGCGACATCGTGGTCTCCAACCCGGACATGCTCCACCAGGGCATCCTGCCGCACCACACCAAATGGGCGCAGTTCTTCGAGAACCTGCGCTACGTGGTGATCGACGAGGTGCACACCTACCGCGGGGTGTTCGGCAGCCACGTCACCAACGTGCTGCGCCGGCTCAAGCGAATCTGCGCGTTCTACGGCGCGCGGCCGCAGTTCATCCTGTGCTCGGCGACGATCGGCAACCCCGCCGCGCATGCCCGCGCGCTGATCGAGGACGAAGTCACCGCGATCACGCAGTCCGGCGCGCCCAGTGGCGAGCGCCACGTGCTGCTGTGGAATCCGCCGGTGGTCAATCCGGACCTGGGCCTGCGGGCCTCGGCCCGCTCGCAGTCCAACCGCATCGCCCGCATCGCGATCAAGTCCGGGCTGAAGACGCTGGTGTTCGCCCAGAGCCGGCTGATGGTCGAGGTGCTGACCAAGTACCTCAAGGACGTGTTCGACCATGACCCGCGCAAGCCGGCGCGCATCCGCGCCTACCGCGGCGGCTACCTGCCGACCGAGCGCCGCGAGGTGGAGCGCTCGATGCGCGCCGGCAACGTCGACGGTATCGTCAGCACCTCGGCGCTGGAGCTGGGCGTGGACATCGGTGCGCTGGACGTGGTGGTGCTCAACGGCTACCCCGGCACGGTGGCGGCCACCTGGCAGCGCTTCGGCCGCGCCGGGCGCCGGCAGAAGCCTTCGCTGGGCGTGTTGGTGGCCAGCAGCCAGCCGCTGGACCAGTACGTGGTGCGCCACCCGGACTTCTTCGCCGACGCAACCCCCGAGCACGCCCGGGTGGCCCCGGACCAGCCGCTGATCCTGTTCGACCACATCCGCTGCGCGGCCTTCGAGCTGCCGTTCAACGACGGCGAGGGCTTCGGCCCGGTGGAGTCGGCGCCGTACCTGGAGGTGCTGGCCGAGACCGGCGTGGTGCACCACGAGGGCGGGCGCTGGGAGTGGATCGCCGACAGCTACCCGGCCAACACGGTCAGCCTGCGCAGCGTCGCCGATGGCAACTTCGTGGTGGTCGACCGCGGCGAGGGGCGCCAGCGGATCATCGCCGAGGTCGACTATTCCGCCGCCGCACTGACCCTGTACGAGGGCGCGATCCACATGGTCCAGTCGACCCCCTACCAGGTCGAGCGGCTGGACTGGGAGGGACGCAAGGCCTTCGTCACCCGCACCCGGGTCGACTACTACACCGACTCGATCGACTACACGAAGCTCAAGGTGCTCGAGCGCTTCGACGGCGGCCCGGCGGGGCAGGGCGACTGCAGCCACGGCGAGGTACACGTGGTCCGGCGGGTGGCCGGCTACAAGAAGATCCGCTACTACACCCACGAGAACATCGGCTACGGGCCGGTCAACCTGCCCGACCAGGAGCTGCACACCACCGCGGCGTGGTGGCAGCTGCCGCAGGCCACGTTGCTGGCCTGGTTCGCCAGCCGGCAGGATGCGCTGGACGGCTTCCTGGGCGCGGCGTACGCGCTGCACGTGGTGGCCACGGTGGCGGTGATGGCCGATGCACGCGACCTGCAGAAGGCGGTCGGCAACGGCGACGGCGCGTGGTTCGCGGTGGCCGACGCGGGCGGGCGCGGACAGCTGCGCGGAGCCGAGGGGGCGGACGGCGGCAGTGTCGACACGGTGGAGATGCAGCAGTTCGTGCCAACCGTGTACCTGTACGACAACTTCCCCGGCGGGGTGGGCCTGAGCGAGCCGCTGTGGACCCGCCAGGCCGAACTGTTGCGGCTGGCCGTCGAACTGGTCGGGCGCTGCGACTGCAAGGCCGGTTGCCCGGCCTGCGTCGGCCCGGTGCTCGCCGCCGACGAGGACCGCGACACACAGGCAAGCCCGAAGGCACTGGCGCGGCGCGTGCTCGGGCTTCTCGCGGAACCGGCATGAGCTGGCCGTCTCCTGTCATGCCCGCAAACGCAGGCCTCCATGTACGCCCGGTGGCCAGCCATGAGGCCGGCCTGCAATGAGCATCACCCTCGACCGCCTGCGAACACTGAAACAACAGGCCGGTGGGGTGGCACCGCGTCCGCCGGCGCAACCCGCGGAGCACGCCCGGCAGCCGCAGTCCCTCGACTCGCTGCGCCGGCTCCTCGGTGTGCGCGAGCGCGCCCCCGCTTATGCGCCGCCGCTGCGCGCGCCGGACCGCAGCCTGCCCGGCGGGGAGATCGCGCCCGGCCTGCGGCTGATCGAGTCGCACCTGGCGTTTCCACGGCCGGCCGGGCCCTTGCCGCTGGCGTTCGCCCGCCGCGGCGATGCGGTCGATCCGCGCGCGCTGCTGTTCTTCGACACCGAGACCACCGGCCTGGCGGGCGGCACCGGCACCCGCGCATTCCAGATCGGCGCCGCCGACTGGCACCTGCATCCGGTGCACGGCGATGGCCTGCGGATCCGCCAGTTGCTGATCACCACCCTGGCGGCCGAGCCGGCGATGCTGCGCGAGTTCGGCCGCTGGCTGGCTCCGGATACCGTGCTGTCGAGCTACAACGGCCGCTGCTACGACGCCCCGCTGCTGAAGACCCGCTACCGCCTGGCGCGGCTGGACGACCCGATCACCGCCCTTGACCACGTCGACCTGCTGTTCCCGACCCGGCGCCGTTACCGCGGCCGCTGGGAGAACTGCCGGCTGGCGACCATCGAACGCCAGCTGCTGGGCATCGTCCGCGAGGACGACCTGCCCGGCTCGGAGGCACCGGCGGCGTGGTTGTCCTGGTTGCGCGGGGGGAGTTCCACCCTGCTGCGCCGGGTATGCGCGCACAACCACCAGGACGTGGTGACCCTGGCGCGGCTGCTGTTGCGGCTGGTACAGGCGCATGACGCCGCGCCGGAACTGTCCGGCCCGCTGCGCTGAGGGCCGGCCAATGCCCGTACAGGTTTACACCGTGCACACGCCGGGACACGCAGGCTGCAGCCGGACTTTCGAGGAGCCAGCCGCGATGACCCGTCCGATCCTGCCGCTTACCGTCCTGCTGCTGTCGATCGCCGCATGTTCCACCGTGCCCCCGCCGGGCGCGGTGGAGCAGGTCAGCGGCGTGTGCAACGCCGAAGCCGCCCGCTGGGCGATCGGCAAGGCCGCCACCTCCGACATCGTCGAGGACGCGCGGCTGGCCACCCAGAGCCGGGATGTGCGGGTGATCGAACCGGGCCAGGCGGTCACCCTGGATTACCGGGTCGACCGGCTGAACATCGACGTCAACGAACGCGGCGCCATCACCGGCGTGCGCTGCGGCTGAGCCCCGGGGCCCGGTGTGCCGGGGACCGCCGCTCAGGCGCGGTCGTCGACCCCGGTGACGCCCGACTTGCGCGCGCAATGCGCGCAGCAGTAGAAGGTGCCATCCGATTCCACGCCGTGGCCGATCACCTTGCAGCCGCAATGGGCGCAATCGGGGGCAAGCGCATGGATCGCACACTCGAATGAATCGAACGTGCCGCCGCCGTTGTGGGCCTGCACGGTGAAGGCCTTGTCGTAGTCGTTGCCGCAGACATCGCAGATCGCCATGTCGTGTTCCTCCAGGGTGGGACGGAAGGCCCACGCTAACCGGCGGCCGGTAAATACAGGTCAAGGGTCCGGCGCGGGCGCATTGAACCGGGCGCGCTCCCATGCCACGTTCCGGTTCCTGCCGGCGACGCCGGCCTGCCCGGAGTCGCCATGTCCCTGCCCCGTAGTGCCGCCTCGCTGGTCCTTGCTGCCGCCGTCACGCTGCCCTGCGCCGCGGGCGCGACGGCGGTCGTGGCCGACCCGGCGCCGGTCCAGCCACCTGCCTCCGACCTGCGCCTGGACGCGATCGCCCGCGCACCCTCGGCCGGTCGCATCGAGGCCGACATCCGCACCCTGGTCGGCTTCGGCACCCGGCACACGCTGTCGGACACCCGCGCCGACACCCGCGGCATCGGCGCGGCCACGCGCTGGATCCAGGTCGAGTTCGAGCGCATCTCCGCGGCCTGCGGCGGCTGCCTGGAGGTCATGACGGTCAGCGACACGGTCTCCGGCGAGACCCGGATACCGGAACCGACCGTGGTCACCAGCGTCATCGCCATCCAGCGCGGGCAGGCCGACCCGGGCCGCTACGTGATCATGAGCGGGGACATCGACTCGCGCGTGTCCGACGTCATGGACACGACTTCCGATGCCCCCGGGGCCAACGACAACGCCTCGGGAATCGCCGGCACCCTGGAGGCCGCGCGGGTGCTGAGCCGGCACCGGTTCGACGGCTCGATCGTCTACGCCGCCCTGGCCGGGGAGGAACAGGGCCTGTTCGGCGGCAGGATCCTCGCCGAACATGCGCGCGCCAACGGCTGGCGGATCGAGGCCGTGCTCAACAACGACATGATCGGCAACACCCGCGGCATCACCGGCGTGGTCGACAACACCAGCGCCCGGGTGTTCGCCGAGGGCACCCGGGTGACCGAAAGCGCCGACGAGGCCCGCGCGCGCCGCTTCACCGGGGGCGAGGTCGACTCGCCCTCGCGCAACCTGGCGCGCTACATCGACCGCATCGCCGACCGCCACGTCCCCAACCTGGACGTGATGATGGTCTATCGCCTGGACCGCTTCGGCCGCGGCGGCCACCACCGGCCGTTCAACGACCTGGGCTACCCGGCAGTGCGGATCATGGAGACCCACGAGGACTACACCCGCCAGCACCAGGACCTGCGGGTGGAGGACGGCATCGCCTACGGCGACACGATCGACGGCGTGGACTTCGACTACGCGGCGAAGCTGACCGGCCTCAACGCGGCGGTGCTGGCCGGGCTGGCCGCGGCGCCCCCGCCCCCGGCCGGGGTGGAGATCGAAGGCGCGGTGACCGCCCACACCACCCTGCGCTGGCAGCGCCCGGACCCGGCGCAGGCGCCGGGCCTGGCGGGTTACCGGGTGTACTGGCGGCTGACCACCGAACCGCAGTGGACCCACAGCCGCTGGGTCGGCGATGTCGGCGAGTACACGCTGGAGAACGTGGTGATCGACAATTATTTCTTCGGCGTCGCTGCGGTGGGCCGGGACGGCAACGAGAGCCCGGTGGTGTTTCCCGGCGCCGCCGGCAACTTCGGCGACTACCACCCGTAGCCCGGGGTTACGGGCTGGGGGCGCGGGATTTGCGCGGTTGGCGGCGATGCGCGGCGCGCAGGAACTTCAGCGCGGCCTGTTCCCACTGGCGCGCGCCTCGCGCGCCGGCGGCATACCGCTGCAGCCGCCCGTCGCGCCAGCCGTCGAACACCGCCGGGTCGATGTAGGCCTTGCGGCACACCGCCGGGGTGTTGCCCAGCTGGCCGGCCACGGCGCGTACTACCCCGTTGATCGCGCCGGCGATCGCGCGTTCGCTTGCTTCGCCGCCGTCAGGCCCCTGCGGCAGCGGCGTTGCCGCCAGCGCGCGGAACGCCGCCAGGGTGCCGCCCCAGGTGCGGAAGTCCTTGGCGCTGAAGGCTTCGCCCATCGCCTGGTGCAGGTAGTCGTTGACCTCGCCCGAGTCCACCGGCTGCAGTTCGCCTTCCTCGTCGCGGTACTGGAACAGGTCCTGGCCCGGCAACTGGTGCAGCCGCCTGACCTGTCGCGCCAGTCGCTCGTCGTCGAGCACCAGTTCGTGTTCGGCGCCGGCCTTGCCGCGGAAGCGCAAGCTCACCCGGCCGCCGCGCAGTAACGCGACGTGCCGGTTGCGCAGGGTCGTCAGCCCGTAGGAGCGGTTCTCGCGGGCATAGGCGTCGTTGCCGACCCGGGCGAGGGTGTCGGCAAGCAGTGCGACCACGATCGCCAGCACCTTCGCGCGGGGGAAGCCGCGCTGGCGCAGGTCGGCCCGCAGCCGGCGACGCAAACGGGGCAGGGCTTCGGCGAAGGCGACCACGCGGTCGAACTTGCCCGCGCCACGCACCTGCTGCCAGTCGGCGTGGTAACGGTACTGCTTGCGGCCGCGGGCATCGCGCCCGGTCGCCTGCAGATGGCCGTTGCGCTGGCGGCAGATCCACACGTCGGTCCAGGCCGGCGGGATCGCCAGGGAGCGGATCCGCGCCAACAGCGCCTCCTCGCCGACCACTTCGCCGCTGGCATCCCGGTACTGGAAGCCGCTGGCGGCGCGATGCCGGGTGAGGCCCGGCTGGTCGTCGCACACGTAACGCAGCCCGGCCTGCTTCGCTGCGGTGGCGGGGTCGGACTGTATGACCTGTCGCGGCATCGGCAGAGCATCCCGGCGGCGCCGTCCAGACCGCGCGAAGCCGGTGCCCAGCCGGCGGCGTCACCGGCCTGGAACGGCGCTATTCGGCCGGCTGCAGCAGGCGCAGGCCGAACCAGTCGTCGCGGTCGTTCCAGGACCGCGCGACCTGCAACCCGGCGGCGGCACACATTTCGGCGAAGTCATCGTCGGTGTACTTGTGGCTGTACTCGACCCGGATCGCCTCGCCCTCCTCGAAGTCGAAGCGCTGCCCGCCGATCCGCGCCTGCTGGCGGCGCAGGCTGACCAGGTCGGTCTCGATGCGCCGCCGTTCGGTGCTGTAATGCGCCCGGTGGACAAAGCCCGTCGGGTCGAAGTCACCGCCGAGCTCGCGGTTGAGCCGGTGCAGGAGGTTGAGCGTGAACCGCGCGGTGACCCCGGCCGCGTCGTTGTACGCCGCCTCGATGACCGCCGGGTCCTTGTCCAGGTCGATCCCCACCAGGGCCACGCCGCCTTCGCCCATCGTGCGCCGCATCGACTGCAGCAGCCCGACCGCCTCGGGGCGCACGAAGTTGCCGAGGGTGGAGCCGGGAAAGAACACCAGCCGCGAACCGGCCGGTCGCGCCGGTTCCGGCAGCGGCACCGGCCCGGTGAAGTCGGCGCAGACCGGCAGCATCTCGACCGCCGGGAAGCGCGCCGCCAGTCGCCCGACGCTGGCCAGCAGCGCGTTGCGGGAGATCTCCACCGGGGTGTAGGCGATGACCCGGTCCAGGCCTTCCAGCAACAGTCCGGTCTTGTATCCGCTGCCGCTGCCGTATTCGACCAGGTGCAGGCCTCCACCGCCGAGCGCGGCGGCGATCTCCGGCATCCGCGCGCGCAGCAGGGCGGTCTCCATCCGGGTGAGGTAGTACTCCGGCTGCCGGGTGATGCTTTCGAAAAGCGCCGAGCCGCGGTCGTCGTAGAAGTACTTGGAGGGCAGGCTCCGCGGGCGGGAAGACAGCCCGGCGACCGCATCGGCGGCCAGGTCGTGGGGCCGCGGCTGCAGGTCGGTCAGCCTGTAGCGCACGCTCATGCGCGGTCGCGCGCCAGCCGCAGGCCGCTGAACTGCCAGCGCGCACCGGGCGGGAAGAAATTCCGGTAACTGGCCCGCAGGTGCCCGTCCGGGCTGGCGCAGCTGCCGCCGCGCAGGACCTGCTGGCCGCTCATGAACTTGCCGTTGTATTCGCCCGCCGCGCCGGCCAGTGGACGGAAGCCCGGATACGGCGCGTAGCTGCTGGAGGTCCATTCCCAGACGTCGCCGAACACCCGTTGCGGACACCCTGGCGGGACTGCCGGCGCCGGGCCGCCCGGGTGCAGCCGGCGCGGGTCGAAGTTGCCCGCGACCGGCAGCGGGGCAGCGGCCCGTTCCCATTCGAACTCGGTGGGCAGCCGGGCGCCGGCCCAGCGCGCGAAGGCGTCCGCCTCGTAGTACGACAGGTGCACCACGGGTGCATCGGGGTCGAGCGCACGCGGGCCAGCCAGCGTGAACTCGGCATCGAGTCCCGGCTCCCAGTACAGCGGACGGTTCCATCCTTCGGTGGCGACCCGTTCCCAGCCGTCGCTGAGCCACAGGCGTGGCTCGCGGTAGCCCGCGTCCTCGACGAAGTCGCGGTACTCGGCATTGGTCACCGGCAGGCTCGCCAGTTCGAAGGCGCCCACCTGCACCCGGTGCACCGGGGATTCGTTGTCGTAGGCGAACGGCGCCCCTTCACGCGGCCAGGCCGGGGCGCCGATCTCCACCAGCGCCTCGTCGAAGCCGGTCCAGTGCCGGGAGGCCGCGGGGGTCGGCTCCCGCTGCAGGCCGGGGTCATAGGCCGGCTGCAACGGGTTGCACGACAGCGCGTGCTTGATGTCGGCCAGCAGCAATTCCTGGTGCTGCTGCTCATGGTGCAGGCCGAGCACCAGGGCAGTGGACCGCCCGGCACCCAGCCGCCCGCCTGCCAGCACCGCTTCCATCCGCGCGTCCACCTCGTCCCGGTAGGCCAGCACCTCGGCGAGCGAAGGGCGCGACAGGAGCCCGCGCGCCGTGCGCCGGTGGAAGCGGCCGAGCGAGTGGTAGTAGCTGTTGTGCAGGACGTCCCAGTCCGGTCGCAGCGGGACGTGGCGTTCATCCGCGCCAAGGACCATCCGCTCGAAGAACCAGGTGGTGTGCGCCAGGTGCCACTTTGCCGGGCTGGCCTCGGGCATGGACTGCAGCATCGCGTCCTCGGCCGAGAGCGGCGCCGCCAGCGCGCGGGTGTGCGCGCGGACGTGGTGGTAGCCCGCCACCAAGCCGGCGATGTCAGTCGGAGCCGCGACGGCCTTCGTTACCGGTGCCATGCACGCAGCCTAGCGCGGCCGGCGCAGGGCGCGCGTGACAGCCTGCTCAGCCGCCGCCCTTGATGAACTCCAGGAACTCGGCGCGGGTGCGGGCATCCTCGCGGAAGCTGCCGAGCATCTTGGAGGTGGTCATGGCGACGCCGCGCTTGTGCACGCCGCGGGTGGTCATGCACTCGTGGGCGGCCTCGATCACCACGCCGACGCCGCGGGGGGCCAGCGCGCGCTGGATGCAGCCGGCGATCTGCGCGGTCATCTTCTCCTGCACCTGGAACCGGCGCGCGTAGGCATCGACCACCCGCGCCAGCTTGCTGATGCCGACCACCCGTCCGTCGGGCAGGTAGCCCACGTGCGCCCGGCCGATGATCGGCGCCATGTGGTGCTCGCAGTGGCTCTCGAACTGGATGTCGCGCAGCACCACCATCTCGTCGTAGCCGCCGACCTCCTCGAAGGTGCGGCCCATGTACTCGTCCGGATCCAGGGCGTAGCCACTGAACCAGTCGCCGTAGGCGTCGACGACCCGGCGCGGGGTGTCGAGCAGGCCCTCGCGGGCCGGGTCCTCGCCGGCCCACGCCAGCAGGGTGCGCACGGCGTTCTCGGCCTGCTCGCGGGAGGGTCGATGCGTATCGGACATGGCGGTATGCAGCACTGCGGGGGAGTCGGACATGCTACCGCCTGGGCCGCGCGGACGCCCGCCGCGGCCCTGTCGGGCCACGCGCGCAACAGGAAGCGGGGCCGTCCGGCGGCCCCGCGAGGTGGTGCAGCCCTGGTTGTCGCCCGGTGGGCCTCAGCGTCCGTCGTGGTCGGCGTCACCGGGCAATGCACGCTCGATGTGGTGCCAGCCGTCGCGCACCGCATGGCGGGCGTCATTCCAGGCCAGGCGCGAGCTGTTCTCGGCGCGGGTACGCTCCCAGTCGCGCTCCAGGTCGGTCTCCACGTCCTCGAAGCGGCGGCCGCGGTGCTGGCCGTAGGTCTCGTAACCGTACTGGTAGGCCGGGCCGTAGTCGTTCCAGTCGCGGTCCGCGTTGTAGTAGGAAGCGTTGCGGTACTCGCGCTCGAAGTGTTCGCGGTACTCGGTCGGGTTCACCGCCTCGGCAATCGAGTCACCTGCCTTGGCACCGACCACGCCACCGGCCACCGCGCCGATCGCGCTGCCGACCGGGCCGCCGGCCGCGCCAATGGCGGCACCGGCCACCGCGCCGGCCACTGCGCCACTGCCGGCGCCAATGCTGTGGTCCTTCTTTACGTCGTTCATCAAAGCGCTCCTGTGGGGAAGGGGAGCCGGGCAGTTACCCGGAACCCCATGCTCGGGACGCGGCGGTACAACCGGAGTGAAGGAAAGGGCCGAGGCATTCAGCCGTTCAGCCGCCCCGCGAGGCCCGACACCCGCACGACCTCGCGCCCCAGGGCCGCGCGCAGCACGGCCGCGCTGGCGCAGACGTGCAGCCGGCGCCGGGTGCGGGTCACCGCGGTGTACAGCAGTTCGCGCGACAGCACGCGATTGTCGGCAGCCGGGAGCTGCAGCCAGACCTGGTCGAACTCCGAGCCCTGGGCCTTGTGCACGGTCATGGCGAAGGCGCTCTCGTGCGCCGGCAGGGCTGCCGGATGGAAGGCCCGGGGCGCGGCGGCATCGCTCCCCGGGAACCACGCGACCACGTGCCCGCCGCCATCGCGCAGGCAGACCCCGACATCGCCGTTGAACAGCCGGTGGCGGTAGCTGTTCTCGGTGACCAGCAGCAGGCGCCCGTGGAAGTGCGTGGGCGCGCGCGGCCCCGCCAGTGCCTGCTCGATGCGCACGTTGAGGGCGCGGGTGCCCTGCGGGCCGTGGCGCATCGCCACCAGCAGGCGGACCCGGTCGGCCGCCGCGAGCGCGCTGGCCGGGTCGCCAATCCCGGCCAGGTGGCGCCAGTGCCCGGTGAGCGCGCCGCCCTCGACCGCCAGCGGGTCCAGGGCATCCTCGTGGAAGCTCACCCCCTGGAGCGTTGCGGCGCGCAGAAGCTCGACGACCCGGTCGCCATCGCCCGCACGGACCGCCTCGGACAGCGGCGCCAGGTCCAGTGACTCCACCTGCCGGTACGCCCGCCGCAGGTGCACGCGGTGGCCGTGCAGCGGCGGGCGTACGGATCCGCGGGTCTGATTCCCGGCGGGATCGCCACTGGCATCGCAGATCGCGGCAAGCACGTCGCCGGCCTCTACCGACGGCAGCTGGTCCGGGTCGCCGAGCAGGACCAGCCGCCCCCCCTTGGGCACGGCCTCGACCAGCTTGCACATCAGCGGCAGGTCGACCATGGAGGCCTCGTCGACCACCACCACGTCAAACGGCAACGGGTGGTCCGGGTCATGGCGGAAGGCGATGCTGCCGGGGCGCGCGCCAAGCAGCCGGTGCACGGTTCCCGCGCCGTCCGGCAACGCGTCCAGCCAGCCCGGCTCGATGCCGGGCATGGCCCGCAGGTACTCCAGCGCGCTGCGCAGGCTGCCGGCCATCCGCTCGGCGGCCCGGCCGGTGGGCGCGGCCAGGGCGATCCGCGGCGGCTCCCGGCCTTCCAGGACGGCGGCGGCCACCAGCAACACCAGCAACCGGGCGATGGTGGTGGTCTTGCCGGTGCCCGGGCCACCGGTGACCAGCAGCAGGGCACGGTCGAGCGCGCTGCGCGCGGCCAGCGCCTGCAGCGGATCGGAGCCGGCGGCGGGGAACAGCGTTTCCAGGACCGGGGCGAGTACCGCCTCCGGTGGCGCCGGCAGCATGGCCGAGGCAAGCCCGGCCAGCCGCGTGGCGAGCCGGCGCTCGTACTCGCGATAGCGCCGCAGGTAGACCAGCCCGTCCTCGTAGGCCAGTGGCAGCGGCAGGGCGTCGCCCGGGTGCGCTTCGCCCGCCCCGGCTGCGGGGGTGGCGACCCAGGGGGAGTTGCCGAGCGCCTGGGCCCAGGCCTGCGGCGATGGCCAGTCCAGTTCTTCCGTGACCAGCAGCCCGGGCCGGGCCGGGTCGAAGGCGGCGTGGCCCCGGGCCACCGCCAGCGAGGCCAGCGCCGCGGCCGCGGCGACCAGCGGATCGGTACCGGGCCGCAGCCGCGACAGGCTGGCCGCGAGCGCCGAATCCAGCGGCCGCAGGTGGCCGCCCCGCTGCAACACGTCCAGCAGGCTCATGCGGCTTCCCCCGAGAGCAGGGCATCCAGTGCGTGCACCAGCTCCGCGGCAGGCACCTGGGCATGGATGCCTTCACCGCGCCCCTGCGCCAGCCCGCGGCTGAATACATAGCGGATGCCGCCGAAGTCGCGCGCGTAGTCGTACCCCGCGCCCAGCCGGAAACGCAGCCAGCGGTGTACCGCCAGGGTGTACAACAGCGCCTGCAGGTCGTATTCGCTGGCCGCCATCGCCGCCTGTAGGCTGGACGCGTCGTAGGCGGGCAAGCGGTTGGACTTGTAGTCGAGCACGAACCAGCGGCCCCCGGCGGTGTAGGTCAGGTCGATCTTTCCGGTCATCAGCCCCTCCAGCACCGACCGCGAACCGAAGGCGCCGCGGCCACGCAGCACGCCATGGCGATGGAGCAGCGCGAGCAGGGCGTCGACACGGGTGGGCGCGAGCGCGAAGTGGAATTCCATCTCCACCCGTCGTGACTGCGCGGGCACCGCGCATAGGCGCCCGCCTTCCGGCAGGGGCGCGACCAGGGTGTGGCCGACCAGGGCGGCCAGCAGCGCGGCACCGGCATCGAGGTCGGTCTCGGGGTAGCCGCCGCGGATGAGGGCGTCGCGCAGTGCGGCGTCCTCGCCGGCGGGGGGCGGCGCCCCGTCGCGCCAGCCGCTCCAGGCAGCGAAGTCGACGTGCTCCAGCGCGTCGTGCAGGACGTTGCCGAAGCGGCTGCCGGCAAAGCGTGGATCGAAGGCCTCGTCCGCGACCGGCGGACCGGCATCGACCTCGTCGGCGGCACCCTGTTCGGCGCCGGTGGCCCCGGCATCACGCTCGGCCGCCGTTCCCGCATCGGCACGCGCCAGCTGGCTGAAGCTGTAGACCCACCAGTCGCGCCCGATGACCCGGTCCACCCGACGCACTGCGGGCACCGCCTCGGCGGCCAGCGGCGGCAAGGGGGCCGGAGCCGGCGGCACCGGCGAGTCGTCGACCACGACCATCGGGTCCGGCGGCCTCGCGCCCAGCCCACGGACCATGGCCGCGAGCGGCGTGGCCGCGGCGTTGTAGAACCGGCCGGCGGCCACCCACAGGCCGTGCCGGGCGCGGGTCAGGCCGACGTACAGCAGGCGCGCGTCCTCGGCCTGTGCCGCCCGCCGCCGCGCGGCTTCCGCGTCCTTCCAGCGCGGCTCGTCGCTGTCCAGCTTCCAGTGCAGCTCGCGCCCGGCCGCACCGTGCACCGCGCAGTGGCGGCCACCGCCACCCGGCCTGGCCCCGATGCCGGCGAAAGGCAGGAAGACCAGCGGGTACTCCAGTCCCTTGCTCTTGTGCAGGGTGACGATCTGGACCCGGCCGGCATCGGACTCCAGCCGCAGCAGCTGGCTCTCGTCGTTGGGATCGGCATTGGCGATGGCCGCCCGCAGCCAGTCCAGCTGGGCATGCAGCCCGGGCGCCTGGACCTGCGCCGACTGCATCCGCTCGCCCAGCTGCAGGTAGTTGGTCAGCCGGCGCTCGCCGTCGAGCACGCCGAGCAGGCGCTCCCCGGCCGCCGCGGCCAGGTCGGACACCAGGGCGAAGGCGCCACTGCGCTGCCAGCGCTCGCGCCAGTCCTGCGCCTGCCGCTGGAGCCCGGCATGGACCTGGCCATCGGTCTCCAGCGCGTCGATCTGCGTCGCGTCCAGGCCCACCAGGACGGTGGCGAGCGCGGTGCGCAACCGGGCATCGTCGGCCGGGTGCACCAGTGCCTCGAACAGCGCCAGCAACTCGCGCGCCTCTGCGGTGGCGAACAGGCTCCGGCGGCCGGCGGCCACCGCGGGGATCCCGGCCGCTGCCAGCGCCTGCTGGACTTCGGTCGCCTCGTGGTGCTTGCGCACCAGTACCGCGATGTCGCCCGGCTGCACCGCCCGCCCCTCGAGCACCGCCTGTCCGCCGCGCGCGTCCGCCAGCAGCTGGTGGATCGCCGCGACGCAAGCGCGGGTGGCCAGCGCGCGCGCGCGGCCGGCGCGGATCGTGCCTTCGGTCCCGGGATCGTGGATCTCCCGCACTACCAGTGCCGGTGCGGGGTTGCCGCCGCGCAGGAAATCGGCGTCCCGGCGCCGGCCACCCGGCAGCACCGGATGGAAGTCGATGCGCTCGTCCACGAACGGCGGCGGAAGCCTGGCATCCCCGGCCGCGACCGCCGCGGCGCCCGCGTACAGGGCCGCGATCGTCCCGAGCACCGCGGGCCGGGAGCGGAAGTTGCGGTCCAGCGCGGGCGCCACGCTCGCGGCCTGCCGCGCGGCCAGGTAGGTTTCCACGTCACCGCCGCGGAAGCCGTAGATCGCCTGCTTGGGATCGCCGATCAGGAACAGCGCGGCCGGCTGGTCCCCGTGGGGAGCAGCGAACACCTGGCGGAAGATCGACCACTGCCGCGGGTCGGTGTCCTGGAACTCGTCGACCAGCGCCACCCGGTACTGCGCCCGCAGGGCCGCGACCAGCGCCGGGGCGCCCTCGCCGGCCAGCGCATCGGCCACCCCGTCGATCATGTCGTCGTAGGTCTGCAGCCGGCGCACCCGCTTGAGCGTGGCGAGTCGCCCGCGGCCAAGCTCGCGCACCCGGTGGAGCAGGGTCGCCGCGCGCCCCTGGAGCCAGGCATCACGGGCATCGCGCGCGGCCACGTACCGGTCCATGGCGCCGCACAGCGGCGACTCCGGCGTGCGGCCGGCCGCGGCCTTGTTGGTCTTCTCCCGCAGCGTGGCGCTGCACAGGCGCCGGGTCTCGGCAGCCAGCGCCGCGTGGAAGTCGCCGGCGACGGACCACTGGTCGAGCGCCGCCCAGCACTTGTCCAGCCAGGCGGTCTTGTACACCGAGCCGTTGAGCACGCGCTGGTCGATGGCCTGCGCCAGTTCGGCGCGGAAGCTGTCGCCATGTTCGGCGAAGGCGGCACACAGCGCCCGGGCCGCGGCCTCGAGGCCGGGCCCCGGATCGGCGACCTCCGTCGTCGGCGGCGCAGGCAGCAGCGGCTCGCGTGACAGCAGCACGCGCAGGTCGGCGGCCAGCTGCGGCGGCGCGCTCCAAAGCCGCGCCAGGGGGTCGATCCACTGCGGATCGGCGGCGAAATGGCGCCACAGGTCGGCCGCCAGCTCCTCGCGCAGCGCGGCATCGCTGGTGAGCACGGTGGGGGTGTCGAGGCCGTGGCCGCTTTCCAGTGCGTGCTCGCGCAATACCCGCGCGCAGAAGCCGTGGATGGTGAAGATCGCCGCCAGGTCGGCCTCCCAGGCCGCCTGGCGCAGGCGGCGCCGCAAGCGGTCGCGGTCCTCGCCGCTGCCCGCCAGGTGGCGTGCGACGATGTCGCGGCACAACGCGGCCTCGGCGCCCTCGTCGGCCCCTGGTTCGCGCTCCAGTACCGAGGCGGCCAGGTCCAGGCGCGCGCGGATCCGCTCGCGCAGTTCCTGGGTGGCCGCCTCGGTATAGGTCACCGCCAGCACCTGGCCGATGCGCAGGCCCTGCTCGACCACCATCCGGGTGACCAGCGTGGCCAGGGTGAAGGTCTTGCCGGTACCGGCACTGGCCTCGACCAGTTGCACCCCCTCCAGCGGCAACGCCAGGTAGGGATCGATGTCTGCCACCGGTGCGTTCATGCCGGCACCCCGGCACCCGCCACCGGATCCGCGGCCCATCCGCCCGCCACCAGCGCACCGAAGACCTGTCGCGATACGCGCTCGAAGCGCTCCCGCAACACCTCGTCCGCGAACACCTCGCGGCCCCGCAGGATCATCCGCAGCGCATCGGTATCACCCTCGGCCCAGCCATTGAAACCGCCGGTCCATGCCGTGCAGGCCTCGTCCAGGCCCTTGTCCGGATCATCCTCGCAGAACAGCTTCCAGCCCGAGTACGGACCCCAGGCCAGCGGTTCGGCCAGGCCGTGCGCACGCAAGCCAAGCAGCCCTGCGAGTGCCTCGCGTGCCCGGTCCGGCTCGACGGGGGCGCGGGAGACAGCGACCGGCCCGGCCCCGTCATCGTGGAACTGCTGCAGCCCGACCGCCTCGCCGGCGGCATTGGCGAACAGCCACTCCAGACCGGCGCGCAGTTCGGCATTGCCGTTGGTCCTGCCCGCGCGCAGCCGGGCGATGGCGTCGCCGTAGACGCCCTCCACCCGGCCCTGCAGGCGCACGTCGCCCAGATCGACTTCCAGTGACAGGACGCGCTCCTCCCGGTCGCCGCGCCAGGCGCGGAACAGGCGGGCGTAGCCGCCGGCCCTCGCCATCGCGGCGTCCAGCTGGCGCTCGCCCAGCGGGCCGGGCGGAAGCAGGCCGCGGGCCCGCAGGCGCGGCGCCAGGTCGGTGGTGCAGTCCCCGAGCAGGGCCTGGAGCAGCGCGTCGTCGATCCGCGTGCGGTCGATCCCGCCGCCGGGCACCACCAGCGGCTCGACGTCCTCGAGCACCTGCGGCTGCTCCGGCAAGCGCATGCCCAGCCGCTGGCGCAGGTACTCGCCGGCCGGATCGCGATAGAAGCGCCGCAACCCGTCCAGGGTGAGCACCTCCTGCGCGGCCCCCGCCATCGGCGCGGGTACCTGGACCCACCGGGCCAGCGGGGCCTGTCCCGCGCCTGCCTGGCCGGCGGCCGGGTGCCAGTCGCGGCGGTAGCTGAAGCGGCGCGGGTCCCCGCCGCCGAAGGCCGCCGCGGCGAACGGCTGCAGCGGGTGCCGGACCGGCCACGCCTGCCTGGCCGTATCCGGATCGGCATGCTGCCGCGCGGCCGTGTCCAGCAGCTCGGTGACCAGCACCGAGGGCTCGCGCTGGCTGCCGTCGCGGGCATCGGCACCGATGTAGCTGAGGTAGAACACGTCCTGCGCCGAGGACAGCAGCTGCAGGAACAGGAAGCGGTCGTCCTCGCGCCGCGAGCGGTCACCATGGCGCCGGCGCGCGGTGCCCAGTTCCGCGGTGAGCCGGTTCAGCCCGCCCTGCGGATCGCGCCCCGGGTAGTCGCCGTCGTTCAGTCCCAGCACGCAGATCACCCGGAAAGGCAGCAACCGCATCGGCACCATGCGGCCGAAGCTCACCCCGCCGGTCAGCAGGGGCGCGCGGGTGTCGGCCTCGCCCAGCACCGCGGCAAAATGGGCGCGGACCACGTCCGGCTCCAGCGACGCCTGGAAGCCCGCGGCTTCGGCATCGGCGGCGAACTCCACCACCAGCTGGCGCAGCCGCTCCAGCGCACGCACGGTGGCCGGCGCGGCACGTGCGGCCGGCACCAGCACTTCCAGCATCTCGAGCAGGCGGTCGCGCCACTGCACCGGCGTTGCCTTGGCGCCGAGCAGCCGCTCGTGGCGCTCGAGTACCCGCAACAGGCGCAGCAGGGTATCGAGCGCATCCAGCGCGCCGCCTTCCAGGTCGGCCCACGGCGCGATGAATCCCTGGTCGCCAAGGGCGATCTCCTCCCCGCTTCCGCTGGCGTGACCGAGCAGCAGCCGGTCCAGGGCGAAGCGCCAGGTGAACGCGTCCTCGGCCGGCGCGTCGTGGCGCTGCCGGTGCGCCGCGTCCAGACCCCAGCGCGCGCCGGCGGCCCGCAGCCAGCCGTGCAGCCGTTCCAGCGCCGCCGGGTCCAGGCCGGCGGCATCGGCCAGCGGCGGACTGGCGAGCAGGTCGAGCACCTCGCCCAGGCCGAAGCGCGACACCGGCAGCGACAGCAGGCGCAGGAACACCTCCGCCAGCGGATCGCCGGCAAGCGGACTGGCGTCGGCGATGGTCCACGGGATCGCCTCGCCCGGATGGCTGCTGCCAAACACCGCTTCGATGAACGGCACGTACGGGTCGATGTCGGGGGCCAGGACGGCGATCTCGCGTGGCTGCAGCGGCGGGTCGAAACGCGGGTCCTCCAGCAGGCCGCGCAACTGGTCATGCAGCACCTGCACCTCGCGCAGCGGGGTGTGGCAGGCATGCACCTGCAGGCTGGGGTCGTGGCGGTCCACGTCCGGACGCGGTGGCAGCACGGGCGTCGCGCTGCGATGGAACAGGTCGAGCTGCAGCCGCGCCAGCAGCGGCTCCGCCAGCGGATCGTCTGCCGTCCGCCGCGGCTCGACGTAGGCCGGGATGTCGCCGGAGGGATGGACCACCTCGTAGCTGCCCAGCACCGCCATGAAGTCCCGCCCGGCGGTTCCCCAGGCCTGCAGCAGCGGGTTTTCGCCGTCGTCGAAGGCGGTCGCGGCATCGGCCTGCAGCCGTTCGCGCAGGGTCTGCAGGTCGCCCCAGTAGGCCGGGGTGGGCGAGGGCAGGTAGAAGTGCAGCGTGCCGACCCGCGCCTGGGTCGCCACCATCCGCAGCACGTCCGGGGAGATGTTGAGGGTGGCGAAGGCGAACAGCCTAGGCGGCAGCCCGGCCGGCACCGCATCGCCCGCGCCGAAGCGCGCCAGGTAGTCGTCGACCCGCCGGGCCCGGTGCCGCCGGCCGCCGGCGACATGGCGCCAGAGCACGGCCTGCGGATCGCCCGGATCGTGCCCGTCCTCCCATGCAAGCAGCCAGTCGCGCCGCCAGGCCTGGTACTTCTCGAACACCGCCGCCAGCTCACCGGCCAGGCTCCAGGCCCGCAGCGGGTCGCCGGCTTGCAGGGAGTGCCGCATCCCGGACATCGCCGGCGTGCGCATCACGGCATCGGCATGCAGCGCCGCGTAGAGGCGCCAGCGCAGTGCCGCTGCGTCCAGGTCCTCGCCGGCGCCCGCGACGTTGGCATCCAGGGCGCGCCGGACCAGCTCGCCCGGGGTGAGGAATTCCAGGTTGGCGGCGATGCCGTGGGCTTTCGCCAGTCCGGCCTGCAACCAGCGGCGCATCGCCACCTGCGGGATCAGCACCACGTCCGGCGCGAGCAGCGGCTGTCCCGGCGCGGGCGTGCGCAATTGCTCGGCCAGCAGGCTGGCCAGCACCTCCAGCGAGTTGGAGTGGTAGAGGCGGAAGTCGGTTGCCGCGGCGCGGGAGGACGAAGGCATGCGGCCATCTTGCCGCAGCCGCGTCGCAGCCCGCGAGACACGCCGGCCCGCGTGCCGCCGCAGCGCTCGACCCACGGCGAAGCGGGCAGTACCCTTTGCGAGCGGGTGAACGCCCGTTCAGCGCCTCGCGGCCATTCTGTCGCGCTTGCCTGCCGTGACCTCCCTGGCCTCCGCACCGATGCCCGATTCCACGCCCATCGTCGAGCTTTCCGGCGTCCGCCTCGACCGCGGGGGCCGGCGCGTGCTCGAGGGCATCGACCTGCGGGTACCGCGCGGTCAGGTGGTGGCCGTGCTGGGTCCCTCGGGCAGCGGCAAGTCGACCCTGCTGGCCGCGCTGACCGGCGAGCTGGAACCCGCCGCCGGCCACGTGCGCCTGTTCGGCCAGCCGATGCCGACCCGCGCCCGCGAGCTGCTGGAGTTGCGCAAGCGCATCGGGGTGATGCTGCAGGGCAACGGTCTGCTGACCGACCTGACCGCCGCGGAGAACGTCGCCCTGCCGCTGCGTGCGCACACGAAACTGCCCACCGCGCTGATCGAGCGCCTGGTGCTGCTCAAGCTCAACGCGGTCGGCCTGCGCGCGGCCGCCGATGCCTTCCCGCGCGAGCTGTCCGGCGGCATGGCCCGGCGCGTGGCGCTGGCCCGGGCGCTGGCGCTGGACCCGCCGCTGATGATCTACGACGAGCCGCTGACCGGGCTGGACCCGATCGCCTCCGGGGTGGTGATGGAACTGGTGCGCCGGCTCAACGACACCTTGGGACTGACCAGCATCGTGGTCACCCACCACGTGCACGAGACCCTGCCGGTGGCCGACCACGCGATCGTGATCGCCAACGGGGCGATCGTGTTCTCCGGCACCCCGGCCGAACTGCAGGCCACCGCCGACCCGCTGGTGCGGCAGTTCCTGGACGGCGAACCGGACGGTCCGATTCCCTTCGATGCCGCGCCGCGCAACGTGGAGGCCGCCTGATGGCCCTGGCGTCCACCGTGCGCTCGGTCGGCCGTGCCGGCCTGTTCACCCTGTCGGTGCTGCGCGCCTCGCGGCCAACCGCGGACCTGTTCCGGGAGTTCGTGCGCGAGATCTACAAGATCGGCGCGCGCTCGCTGCCGATCATCGCCGTCGGCGGCGCCTTCGTCGGCCTGTCGCTGACGCTGCTGGCCTACCGCGCGCTGGATACCTACGGCGCGACCAGCCAGGTCAGCCTGATCCTCGGCCTGGGCCTGTATCGCGAGCTCGGCCCGGTGCTGACCGCGCTGCTGTTCACCGGCCGCGCCGGCTCCTCGATCGCCGCCGAGCTGGGGCTGATGCGTGCCACCGACCAGATCACCGCGCTGGGGCTGATGGGCATCGACCCGGTCGGCCGGGCGGTCGCGCCGCGGTTCTGGGCGGCGGTGCTGTGCGTGCCGCTGCTGACCGGCTTCTTCATCAGCTTCGCCATCAGCGCCAGCTACCTGCAGGCGGTGCATGTCATCGGCATCGACGGCGGGGTCTTCTGGCAGGTGCTGCGCGATGCCGTCGACCTGGCCGAGGACTTCGGCATGGCGATGATCAAGTCCGCGGTGTTCGGCGCGGTTGCCGCGCTGGTCGCCGCGTATGTCGGCTACCACGCCGAGCCGACCATCGAGGGCACCTCGGTGGCGACCACCCGCGCGGTGGTCAACGCATCGCTGCTGGTGCTGATGCTCAACTTCGTGATGTCCGCCCTCCTGTTCGTGTGAGATAGACCATGGCCTCCCGCGCTCCGCGTATCGAATTCGCCGTCGGTGCCTTCCTGCTGCTGGCCCTGGCCTCGCTGCTGGTGCTGGCACTGGGCTCCACCAACGGCCGGCTGGGCTGGTTCAGTCCCGACAGCTACGAGGTGACCGCCCGCTTCACCAACCTCGGTCCGTTGCGCACCAATGCGCCGGTCAAGGTCGGCGGGGTGACCATCGGCCGCGTCTCGGGCATCGGCCTGGACCCGGTGAAGCTGGACTCGGTGGTGACCCTGGCCATCGACGGCCGCTACTCCGACCTGCCGGCCGACACCAGCGCCGCGATCCTGACCTCCGGGCTGCTGGGCGAGAGCTACGTCGGCCTGCAGCCGGGCGGCGACCCGGACCCGCTGCGCGAGGGCGACGAGATCTTCCTGACCCAGTCCTCGGTCGACCTGATCCAGATGGTGGGCAAGTACATGTTCAGCGGCGGCGGCGACAATGCCGGCAACGAGGCCGCCGACCCGGCACCCGCCGACGACCTGCCCGACTACCTGCAGTAACGACCGCCGCGGTAACGCCGTTGCGGCGATGACCCGGTCCCCCCTGCTCCCCCACGGAGTGACGCCATGAACACGCTTTCCTTCCGTCCGCTGCTCGCCACCGCGATCGCCGCCGCCCTGCTGGCCGCCGCGCCGGCCACGGTGCTCGCCGCGCCCGCCCCGCAGGCGGCCGCCGCGCAGGCCGGCACCCCCGCCCAGCTGGTGCAGGACAACTTCAGCCGCATCCTGTCGACCCTGCAGCAACGCCGGGCCGAGTTCACCGCCGACCGCGGCAAGCTGCGCGCCTTCATCAGCGCGGAGTTCGAGCAGATGTTCGACCGCGAGTACTCCGCGCGGCTGGTGCTGGGCCGCCATGGCCGCGGGGCCTCCGACGCCGAGGTCGCGGCCTTCGCCGACGCCCTGGCCGAGAGCCTGATGTCGCGCTACGGCGACTCGCTGCTGGACTTCAACTCCAGCCTCACCCTGCGCATGAAGGGCGAGACCCCGCTGCGCGACGGCGCGATGGTCCGCGTGGCCACCGAGATGGAGCGCCCGGGCGGCGAGCCGATCCCGGTCGACTACCTGCTGCGCCAGAGCGGCGGCCAGTGGAAGGTCTTCGACGTGATGGTCGAGGGGGTGAGTTTCGTGCAGACCTACCGCAACCAGTTCGATGGCCCGCTGACCCGCGGCTCGATCGGACAGGTCACCGCCGACCTGAAGGCCGGCCGCGTCCAGGCCGGCAACTGAGGCCCGGCTCGCGCATGGACGCACGCGTGCAACGTGAGGGCGACGCCCTGGTCTTCACCGGCCCGCTGGACCGCGAGGCGGTCCCGGGGCTGTGGCGCGCCATCGGCGGTGCACCGGAAGTGATCCGCGTGGCCCGGTTGCAGCAGGTGGAGTCGGTGGACAGTGCCGGCATCGCCCTGCTGGCCGAACTGGCCTCGCGCCACCCGGAGGGCCTGGTGGTGGAAGGATCACCGCCGGGCCTGTCCGAGCTGCGCGCCGCCTACCGCCTCGGTGACCGCCTGCGCTTCGGTTGAACGATGGACATGAACGCCACCCGCGGCGCTGTGGTGCCGGCCCTGCTTGCCTCCATCCTGCTCGCCGGCTGCGCGAGCGGCGGCAACGTCCGCCCGGCGCCCGCCGCTGCACCTGACGCGGTCGCGCCGATGCCGGTGCCCGCCACGGCGACCGATCCGGCACCCCCCGCCGCCGATTCCGGCGACAGCCCCGGCGCCCCCGTCGCCGACAGCGAACCCACCGCGGCGGAGCTGGACTTCGAGGCGATCTACGGGACCCCGGCCGACGCCGGCGGCCCCGTCGGCAGCACCCCTCAGGACCCCTGGGAGCGCTACAACCGCCGGGTCCACGGCTTCAACAACGTCCTCGACCAGACGCTTGCCCGGCCGCTGGCGCGGGCCTACGTGGCGGTGGTGCCGGACCCGCTGCGCACCGGCGTGCGCAACTTCTTCAACAACCTGCGCCAGCCGGTCTCCGCGCTCAACGCGCTGCTGCAGGGCAAGCCGAAGGAAGCCGGGAAGTCGGTGGGCCGCTTCGTGCTCAACACCACCCTGGGCGTGGGCGGGCTGTTCGACCCGGCCAGCGACGCCGGGCTGCCCTACAGCAGCGAGGACTTCGGCCAGACCCTGGGCGTCTGGGGCTGGAAGAACTCGCGCTATGTCGAGCTGCCATTCTTCGGGCCGCGCACGGTGCGCGACGCCGTCGGCCTGGCCGGCGACGCGCCGCTGTCGCCGGTGCGCCAGATCAACGACGACACCGTCCGCATCGGCGTCCAGGGCCTGCAGCTGCTCTCGCTGCGCGAGCAGCTGATGGCGATCGACAGCCTGCGCGAGGGCGCGGCCGACGACTACGCGCTGATCCGCGATGCCTGGATGCAGCGCCGGCAGTACCAGATCTTCGGCGACCGCGGCGATGACAGCGACCTGCCGGACTACCTGCTCGAGGAAGAGCCGCCGACCATCCCGGCCGACTCGATCCCGCCGGACTACTTCTGAGCGGCGGGTTCAGTCCTCCCGGTCGCTGCCTTCGAGGGCGGCGCCGAGCAGCTTGCGCACCGGTGCCGGCGCCGCCTCCAGTTCCCCGTCGTTGCCGCCCGGCTTGAGCTCCGCGGTCAGGGCCTTGCGCCCGCGCGCGCCCAGCTCGGCCAGGCGCCGGGCCCGGGGAATGACCGCCTGGTTGGATTCGCTGAGCCGGTGCCGGGCCTTCTTGAACGATTCGCTGGCATCGTCCAGGCGCTTGCCCACCAGGTCGAACTCGGCGACGAAGCCCATCAGCGCATCGAGCACCTTGCCGCCGGTATCGCTGATCGCCACCGCCTCGCGCTGGATCTTGTCCCGCGTCCACAGCCGCTCCACTACCCGCAACAGGGCCATCAGGGTGTTGGGCGAGGCGAACACGATGCGCCGTTCGAAGGCATCGGTCTGCAGGTCGGGATCGCTCCCGAGCGCGGCCGACAGCGCCCCTTCGATCGGCACGAAGGCGATGGTGATCTCCAGCGCCGAGTCACCGATGGCCTTGGGGTAGTTCTTCGCCGCCAGGTCGCGCATGTGCTGGCGCAGGCCGGCGGCATGGCGGCGCAGGCCGTCGTTCTGCACTTCCGGGGTCCCGGCGTTCATCGCCTCCTGCCAGGCCACCAGGTTGACCTTGCTGTCGACCACCACGCAGCGCTCGTCGGGCAGCCGCACCACGATGTCGGGCTGCAGCCGCGCGCCGTCCTCGCCGGTGGTCCCCTTCTGGCGGTCGTAATGGACGCCATCTTCCAGCCCGGAGCCGCGCAGCACGCTCTCGAGCATCAGCTCGCCCCAGTCGCCACGCACCTTGGAGCTGCCCTTCAGCGCGCGCGTCAGCGCCTCGGCCTGGGTGGCCATCTCCTGGTTGAGGCCCTTGAGCTCGGTGACCGCGCCCAGCAACGAGGCGCGCTCCTTGGCCTCGTCGCCGTAGAGCGTGTCGACCCGTTCGCGGAAATCCTTGATCCGCTCGCCAAAGGGCCTGAGCAGTGCCTCGATGTCGTTGCGCGACTGCCCGGTGGCATGGCGGATGTTCTTTTCGAACTGCTGGCCCTTCTCCTCGAAGACCTTGCCGGCCAGTTCGCTGAACGCACCGGAGAGCTTGACCTGCGCTTCGTCGAGGAAGGCGCGCATCTGGGTGTTGGCGCGCCCGGCGTGCTCGAGGTTGGCACGCGCGCCGGCCAGTTCGGAATCCAGCTCGGCAAGCCGCGCCTGCGACTGCTCCAGGCGCGCCTCGAGGCTGGCGGCGCGGGCGCGCGACTCCTCCAGCGCGGCCTGCAGCCCGCCGAGCCGACCGTGCACGGTGCCGGCTTCCTGCGCCTGTGCACGCAGAGCCTCGCGTGCCGCATCCAGTTCACTGGCCAGCCGCCCGCACTCGCCGTGCAGGCGCTCCACCTCGACGGCCGCGCCGCCGCGTGCCTGCCTGCGCACGGCCAGTCCGAGGAACACCAGCGCCGCGGCCACCGCCGCCAGCACCCCCACCACGAGCATCTGCGAATCCATGTCGCCAGTGTACCGGCGGCGTTCGCAGCCGCTGCGACGCATCCGGCTTCGCGGCGCGGCCACGCCGCCTGCCGGAGGCTCGCCGGACATGATCCGGGCCTTCCCGCCATTGCAGCCCTACGCCAACCGCAGCGGCGATTCCGGGGTGACCCGCTACGCCGTGGTCGGCGAAGCCATCGTGGTCGGGTTCGAGGGAGGCGACTGCTACCTGTACGACGGCGTGCGCCCCGGGCCGGACGAGGTGCGGCACATGCGGGAACTGGCCGTGGCGGGCAGCGGACTGAGCAGTTACATCAGCCGCCACGTGCGCGGGCGCTATCGCGCCCGCCTGGCGGGTCGCCTGGATTGAGCATCGCTCAGTCGAGGACGCGGCAGAACACCGCCTTGAGGTAGCGCGATTCCTGCGCCTGGGCCAGGAACGGATGGTCCGGTCCAGCGCCCGACACCCGCAGCACCTGCACCGTGCGGTTGGAGTAGAACGCCGCGCGGCGCAGCATGTCGAGGAACTGCTCCTCGCTGACCAGTCCGGTACAGGAGAAGGTCGCCAGCAGCCCGCCGGGCTTCACCACCGACAGCGCCAAGCGGTTCATGTCCAGGTACTTTTTCAGCGCCGGGATCACCTGCTCGCGGTCGCGGGTCATCTTGGCCGGGTCGAGCACCACCACGTCGAACAGCTCGCCTGCGTTGGCGGCATCGCGCAGCCACGGGAAGATGTCGGCCTGGACGAAGCGCGGACGCACGTTGTTGAGCCGGGCATTGCCCTTGGCGATCTCGATCACGTCGGCATCGATGTCCACGCCGGTGACCTCGGCCGCCCCGCGCACCGCCGAGTACACCGCGAAACCGCCGGTATTGCAGCACAGGTCCAGCACCCGCCTGCCGGCGACGTGGCGGCTGAGCCACTCGCGGTTCTCGCGCTGGTCGGCGAAGAAGCCGGTCTTGTGCGCCCCGGCCGGGTCGGCGCGGAACTTCACCCCGTGCTCGGTGATCACCGCCGGCGGCGTCGGACCCTGGCTGCTGGTGAAGCCATGGAAATCGAAGCTCTCCTGCTTCTGCACGTGCTCGTCGGCGAAGGCGTGGAAGCGGCAGCCGGGGAACTGCGCGGCCAATGCCTCCATGATCCACTCGCGGTAGCGGAACGCGCCGGCGCTGAAGAACTCCAGCACCAGCAGGTCGTCGTAGCGGTCGACCACCAGGCCGCTGATGCCGTCGCCCTCGCTGTGGAACACCCGCCAGGCGTTCGAGACCTGATCGAGCTGCAAGACCTCGCGGCGCAGCCCGACGGCGCGGGCGATGGTGCGGGCGAACCAACGTGCATCGACCGCGACCTCCGGGTCGGTCTCCAGGATCCGCAGCGAGATCCGCGAGTGGCCGTTGTAGAAACCGCGGCCGATCCAGTCGCCGTCGACCCCGACCACATCGACGATGCTGCCCGGTTTCGGGCGCTGGGCCGGTTTTTCGACCAGGCGCTGGAAGATCCACGGATGCGAGGATTTCCACGCGTTCTTGAGGCGTACCACGGGATTGGCGTTGTCCATGCGCGCATTATCGCCCCTTGCATCACTGCACGGCGTCGCCATTCAAGCTGGATGCACATCCCCGACAGCGCCGCTTCCGACGACCCGCGGGCCCAGCGCCACGCCGACCGCCGGCGCTGGCTGCGCGCCTTCAACCTGAGCCTGGCATCGGTGCTGGGGCTGCTGGTGGTGTTCTGGCTGCAGGCGCACCTGGACCTGCGCGGCTGGGCGGTGCAGCCGGGGTCGGCGGCGGGCCTGAAGGGGCTGCTGGGCGCGCCGCTGCTGCACGGTTCCTTCGAGCACCTGGCGGCGAATGCGATCGCGCTGTTGTTGCTGGGTACGCTGGCGGCCGGTCTCTACCCGCGCGCCTGCGCCCGCACCGTGCCCCTGGCCTGGCTCGGGTCGGGAGTGGGTGCCTGGCTGCTGGGCGAGCCCGGCTCGTACCACCTGGGCGCGAGCGGGGTGACCCACGGCCTGATGTTCCTGGTGTTCTTCCTCGGCCTGTTGCGCCGGGACCGGGCCGCGGTGGCGGCGGCGATGATCGCCTTCTTCCTGTTCGGCGGGATGCTGATGACGGTGCTCCCGCGCGAGGCCGGGGTGTCCTGGCAGGCGCATCTGGGCGGCGCTGCCGGCGGACTGGCCGGGGCGCTGCTGTGGCGCCGGCTGGACCCGGCCGCAGCACGACGGCGCTACAGCTGGGAGATCGAGGAAGAGGATGCCGCCGTCGCCGGGGCTGAGGCCCTGGAACCCCCGTCGCCCGACGAGGTACCGGTCATCTGGGACCGCCCGCCGGAGGAACGCGGGGTGGTGCTGCCGTTCCGCAGGCGTGACCCATAGTCGGCCACGGCGGCCGCCCGATCACCCTAGACTCGTTTGCCCGTGACCGCCCAAAAGGAAACCGACATGGAACGCCCGTACTTCAGCGCCGGCAGCACGCACGGTCGCGACGACGAGATCGACTACCGCATCGTCGGCACCGACATGCAGTTCGTCGAGGTCGAGCTGGACCCCGGCGAGAGCGCGATCGCCGAAGCCGGGGCGCTGATGTACAAGGATGCGTCGGTGCGCATGGACACCGCCTTCGGCGACGGCCGCTCCGGCGGCAGTTTCGTGGACAAGCTGTTCACCGCCGGCAAGCGGGTGATCACCGGCGAAAGCCTGTTCACCACCGTGTTCACCCATACCGGGCAGGGCAAGGCGAAGGTCGCCTTCGCCGCGCCGTACCCGGGCACCGTGCTGGCGATGAAACTGTCCGACCACGGCGGCCGGCTGGTCTGCCAGAAGGATGCCTTCCTGGCCGGCGCCCGCGGGGTGCAGGTCGGCATCCACTTCCAGCGCAAGATCCTCACCGGCCTGTTCGGCGGCGAAGGCTTCATCATGCAGAAGCTCGAGGGCGACGGCTGGGTGTTCGTGCACGCCGGGGGCACCGTGGTCGAGCACGACCTGGCCCCGGGCGAACGGCTGGACGTCGATACCGGCTGTGTCATGGCCTTCCACCACGGCGTGGACATGGACGTGAAGCCGGTCGGCGGCATCCGCAGCATGATGTTCGGCGGCGAGGGCGTGTTCCTGGCCACGCTGACCGGGCCGGGCAAGGTCTGGCTGCAGTCGCTGCCGTTCTCGCGCATGGCCGGGCGGATGCTGGCGGCGGCGCCGGGCGGCGGGGGCCAGGACCGCGGCGAGGGCTCGGTGCTGGGTGGGTTGGGACGGTTGCTGGATGGGGACAACCGGTTTTGAGGCATGCGGTGCGATACGCCGCCCGGGGGCGGCTGTCGCACTCACCGCTCGGGATGGGGGCGGCGTTCAAGCGGCCGGAGGTACGCTCGGCGGTCCGATGAGCGTGGGCCGGGTTCGATGATCAAGTTGCGTTGCGTGCGGCCGGCGCTGCTGGCCGGGCTCACCCTGCTGCTGGCGGCGTGCCTGGGCACGCCCGAGCGGTCGGCCCCGCCGCCGGTCGCCACGCCGGTCCAGGTGCCGGAGCCGGTGCGCATCGGCCTGGCGCTGGGTGGCGGCGCGGCCAAGGGTTTCGCCCACATCGGCGTGATCAAGATGCTGGAGGCCAACGGGCTGAAGCCCGACGTGGTCGCCGGCACCAGTGCCGGCAGCGTGGTGGGCGCGCTGTACGCCAGCGGCATGGACCCGTTCGAACTGCAGCAGCAGGCGTTCGGCCTGGACGAGGACAGGATCCGCGACGTGCGGCTGTTCTCCGGTGGCGTGCTGCAGGGCCGCAAGCTGCAGGACTACGTCAACGAGCTGGTCGAAAACCGTCCGCTCGACCGGATGCGGATCCCGTTCGCCGCGGTGGCCACCCGGCTGGAGACCGGCGAGCGCGCGGTGTTCGTGCGCGGCAATACCGGCCAGGCGGTGCGTGCCTCCAGCAGCATCCCGGGCGTGTTCGAACCGGTGGCCATCGCCGGCAAGCACTACGTGGACGGCGGCGTGACCAGCCCGGTGCCGGTGGACGCCGCCCGCGGGCTGGGCGCCGACGTGGTGGTCGCGGTCGACATCTCCAACCGCGCCAGCGGCAGCACCCCGACCCACCTGCTGGGGATCGTCAACCAGTCGATCGCGATCATGGGCAGCAAGCTGGGCGAGCAGGAACTGGCGCGCGCCGACGTGGTGATCCGCCCTGCCGTGTCGGACATCGGTCCGGCCGACTTCACCCGCCGCAACACCGCGATCATGGAAGGCGAACGCGCGGCCCTGGCGGCGCTGCCGCAGCTGCGGGCACGGATCGCCGCGATCCAGCGCGAGCGGGCCGAGGCGGCCGCCGCCGAGGCCCGCGAGGCCGCGCGCATCGAGGCGCTCGCGCACTGTGAACGCGAGCGCCCGCGCCTGCACGATTGGCTGCGGCTGGCCGACTGCGCCGGACAGGCCGCGCCTGCCCGTTAGCCCCGGGAGCGGCCCCCGGGCGCCGGGTCCACCCCGGCATCCACCACCGCCCGGTCCCGGCCCTCGCGCTTGGCCCGGTACATCGCCCGGTCGGCGCGGGCGTACCAGCTGGCGACGCTGTCATCGGGCCGCACCGGGGTGGCGCCAATGGAGACCGTCACCGGCTCGCCACCACAGCGCACCTGGTCACGGACGGCACGCCGCAGGCCGCGGGCGATCCGGGCCAGGGTTGCCGCGTCCGCGCCCGGCATCAGCAGCACGAACTCCTCTCCGCCGGTGCGGTACAGGCGATCACTGGCCCGGGTGGCGCGCCGCACCAGTTCGGCGAACTGCACCAGTACCCCGTCGCCGGCCTCGTGGCCGTGGCGGTCGTTGACCTGCTTGAAGTCGTCCAGGTCGAGTACCGCCAGGCCCGCCGGCGCCCCGTCGCGCCCCGCGGCCGCGATCACCGCCTGCAGCTCGCCGTCCATGCCGCGCCGGTTCAGTGCCCCGGTGAGCGGATCGCGGCCCGCCAGGCGTTCCAGGTGGAGGCGCTGCTGCTCGGAGTGGTTGCTGAACAGCCAGGCGAACACGGACAGCACGATCGCCGAGGCGGCAAACGAGCCCCGCGCGGGCCAGTCGCCCAGCGAATCGCCGCTCACCATCGCCAGCACCGCTCCGGCAGAGATGGCGATCGCCGTCATGCGCCCGGCAAGCAGGAAGTTCGCCACCAGTACCGGGTACAGCCACAGCGCGCCGGCCAGGCCGCCCACGGTCCCCACCGCGACACAGCCAGCCGAGGTGGCCAGGGAAGCGAGCAGGCCCGCGCGGTCCATGTTCCCGCTGCGCCAGGCATAGGCGACGATCGCGACGATCACCAGTTCGATCAGCACGTCCACCAGCCCGGCGACCAGTTGCCCGGAAGCAAACCGGTACACCGCGAAAGGGGTGATCGCCAGCACTGCCAGGCCGCCGAACAGGACCATCAGGGCGAAGCGGAAATCGGCGCTCAGCCTTGGTTTCATGATTGCCAGCTTCCCCGCCCCCGGTGCCCGGGCCGCACCTTCCCGATACCGTATCGGCCACGCTTGGCAAACCTTGAGGGCGGGTTGCGACCCGGTGGCTCAGCCGCCGTCGAGCGGCAGGCCGCGGTCGGCCTTCACGGTTCGCAGCACGAAGCTCGAGTTCACGTCGTCGACCCCGGCCTGGGCCAGCAACCGGTCCAGCAGGAAGCGCGAGAAGTGCTCCAGGTCGCGCACCGCGACGTGCAGCAGGTAGTCCATGTCGCCGGTGAGCGCGTGGCAGGCGATCACCTCGTCCCACTGGTTGACGAAGTCGCCGAACGACGCGATCGCGGCGCTGTCGTGGTGGTCGAGCTGGACCCGGACGAAGGCGTGCAGGCCCAGGCCCAGGCGCTCGGGGTCGAGCAGTGCGCGGTAGCCGGAGATCACGCCCTCGCGCTCGAGCCGCTGCACCCGGCGCAGGCAGGCGGACGGCGACAGGTTTACCCGCTCGGCCAGTTCGGCGTTGGTCTGCCGTCCCGCACGCTGCAGTTCGGCGAGCAGCAGAATGTCGGTCCGGTCCAGTGAATCCGCAGCCATATCGCCTCCGCAGGGTGCGATGAAATCGCACCACACCAACGCCATTCCGCAACCATACCCCCAACGCAACATCCTTGCGCCTACCCACGCGTTCCCTGCAATAACGCAACCCGATTGCGGCCCAGCTGCGCTAGCGTAGGCAGTCCACCCGATCCTGCCCGCAAGGAGCGCGCCATGAACCTGCCCAATCGCGTCGAACACCAGATGACCGACAAGGGCTACGTGCCCGTCTACACCACCTCCGTGGTCGAGCAGCCCTGGGGCAGCTACACCGGCACCGACCACCGGGTCTGGGCGCAGCTGTTCGAGCGCCAGAAGCAGGTCCTGCCCGGCCGCGCCAGCGACGAGTTCCTGTCCGCGCTGGCGGCGATGGAGATGACTCCGGACCGGATCCCCAGGTTCGACGACCTCAACCCGATCCTGCGCGCCGCCACCGGCTGGGAGCTGATCGGGGTGGAGGGCCTGCTGCCGGAACTGACCTTCTTCGACCACCTCGCCAACCGCCGCTTTCCGGTGACCTGGTGGATCCGCAAGCCCGAGCAGATGGACTACCTGTCCGAGCCGGACCTGTTCCACGACCTGTTCGGCCACGTGCCGCTGCTGATGAACCCGGTGTTCGCCGACTACATGGAGGCGTACGGCCGTGGCGGGGTGAAGGCACACGGCCTTGGCGAGGACGCGCTGGTCAACCTGACCCGGCTGTACTGGTACACGGTGGAGTTCGGCCTGATCCGCCAGAAGGACGGGCTGCGCATCTACGGCAGTGGCATCGTCAGCTCCAAGGGCGAGTCGATCCATTGCCTGGAAAGCGAAGCGCCCAACCGGATCGGCTTCGACCTGGAGCGGATCATGCGCACCCGCTACCGGATCGACACCTACCAGAAGACCTATTTCGTGATCGACAGCTTCGAGCAGCTGATGGAGGCCACCGGCCCGGACTTCGCGCCGATCTACCAGCGGCTGGCGAAGCTCGATTCGGTTCCCGCCGGCACCGTGCTCGACAGCGACCGGGTCTACAACCGCGGCACCGGCGAGGGCTGGCTGGAGGACGGGGACGTCTGACGCCCACGCAGCCGCTCAGGCCGGTTCGGGCACGCGGACCGGCTTGACAGTGTTTCCACCGGGCGCTCACAGGCGACGGGTGACCATTCGCGGTCCCCCGCACCGCCAGCAGCCAATCACCCATGCCGTCCTGTTCCCCCGCACTCCCGTATCCACTCCGGACCCGCACTGCCAACCTGCTCACGCGGGAACTCGAGCGCCTGGACGACACGCTGGACGAAGCGGTATCGCGGGCCGGCCAGGGCGAGGACCCGCGCTTCGCCCGCCGCGCCGGGGCCCACCTGCGGCGCCTGGCCGATTACCTGGATGCGGACGCGTACGCCGCCGCCGAGCAGGCCCTTGAAGACGCGCGGCGCCTTCTGGACGCGGCCGAGCCGGCGGCCCCCCTCCTGATGCTTGAACACTCGCGGGCGCGGTTCGCGGATACCCTGCGGCGCATGCGGCGGCTGCACCAGGCCGCCTGAGCCGGCGCGGAGCCCGGCAGCGGCGGCCTACAATGAGGCTCCCGCCACTGCATCCGAGCGCCATGTCCCTGACGCCCAACGACCCCCAGCCCTGCTCGCTGACCCGGTTCCTGATCGAGGAGCAGCGGGCCGGCCACATCGAACCCGACCTGCGCCTGCTGATCGAGGTGGTGGCGCGCGCCTGCAAGCGGATCTCGATCGCCGTCGGCAAGGGCGCGCTGGGGGGCGTGCTGGGCGATGCCGGCCGGCCCGGCGAGGCCAGCGTCAACATCCAGGGCGAGGCGCAGAAGAAGCTCGACGTGATCGCCAACGACGTGCTGATGGAAGCCAATGCCTGGGGCGGCCACCTGGCCGGCCTTGCCTCGGAGGAAATGGACCACAGCCAGCCGATTCCCGACGAGTTCCCGCGCGGCCGCTACCTGCTGCTGTTCGATCCGCTGGACGGCAGCTCCAACATCGACGTCAACGTCTCGGTCGGCACCATCTTCTCGGTGTTGCCGTGCCCGCGCCAGGGCTGCGACCCGGTCGATGCGGACTACCTGCAGCCGGGCACCGCGCAGCTGGCCGCCGGCTACTGCGTGTACGGTCCGCAGACCACCCTGGTATTGACCGTCGGCCACGGCACGCATGTTTTCACCCTGGACCGCGAGGTGGGCAGCTTCGTGCTGACCGGCCGCGACATCCGGATCCCGCAACAGACCGCCGAGTTCGCGGTGAACATGTCCAACCAGCGCCATTGGCAGCCACCGATGCAGGCCTACATCGGCGACCTGCTGGCGGGGAAGACCGGCCCGCGCGGCAAGGACTTCAACATGCGCTGGGTGGCCAGCATGGTCGCCGACGTGCACCGCATCATGACCCGCGGCGGCATCTTCGCCTATCCGCTGGACGCCAAGTGCGAGGCGAAGGGCGGCAAGCTGCGCCTGATGTACGAGGCCAACCCGATGGCCTTCCTGGTCGAACAGGCTGGCGGTGCGGCGACCACCGGCCGCCAGCGCATGATGGAGGTGGCCCCGGCCGCACTGCACCAGCGGGTCCCGGTGTTCCTGGGTTCCAGGACCGAGGTCGAAGAGGCAGGCCGCTACCACCGCGAGCACGACGCCGGCACCGGCTGAGCCGCGACGCTGTCCGCTTCCGGGTACCGGCCGCGTTGTCCGACAGGCACACACAGGACCGCCGCGGCGGTTCCGGAGGCCCGCTCCGGGCCCTGCCTTCCGCCGCCATGGACACCCAGACCGCTTCGGGGGAGGCATGGCCGCAGTTACCGCCGGGCCCGGACAATGCGTGGTCTGGTTTGGAGAGCCGCTTGCGCGCGAGCGCAAGGCGCTCGCCGCCGCCGGCTGGCAGCTGCGGGCGATCCCGCCCGGCCGCGGCCGCGACGGCATCGGGCTGCGGGCGGGCGACACCGTGGTCGGGATGCTGGACCTGCGCGAGGCGGATGCGGCGGCCGCCGGGCACGCCGCGCAGCTGGCCGGTGAGTACCGGCACCTGCCGTTCCTGGCCATCATCCCTCGGCGGCTGGCGCAGGCCCCGGCCCTGGCTCCCCTGCTGGCGCAGTGCCGGCGCCACTTCACCCGCGCCCCGGATACCGAGGCGCTGATCGCGGCGGTCACCGAACTGGCCGGCCCGCCGGCGCCGCAGAGCACCGGCGGACTGGACGCGCTGGTGGGGCGGAGCCCGGCAATGCTGGCCACCATCGCCGCCATCAGGAAGTTCGCCCCGATCGACCTGCCCACCCTGATCACCGGCCAGACCGGCACCGGCAAGGAGGTCGCCGCGCGCGCGCTGCACGACCTGTCGCCGCGCGCCGGCAGGGTGTTCGCGCCGCTCAACTGCGGCGCGATTCCGGACAACCTGGTGCAGTCCGAACTGTTCGGGCACGAGCGCGGCGCCTTCACCGGCGCGACCGCCCGCCGGACCGGGCTGTTCGAAGCCGCGCATGGCGGCACGGTGTTCCTGGACGAGATCGGCGACCTGCCCCTGGATGCGCAGACCAACCTGCTCCGGGTATTGCAGGAGGGCACGATCGAGCGGGTCGGCAGCCACCAGCCGGTGGAAACCGATGTGCGGGTGATCGCGGCCACCCACGTCGACCTCGAGCAGGCGATCGCCGCCGGGCGCTTCCGTGCCGACCTGTACTACCGCCTCAACGTCCTGCGGCTGCGGATGCCGCCGGTGGCCGACCGCGGCGAGGACATCGTGCTGCTCGCGCAGCATTTCCTCGACCGTTTCCGCCAGCTGCATGCCACCCGCGCCCGGGGTTTCAGCGCCGGGGCACGGCGTGCCATGGCCGCCTTCGACTGGCCGGGCAACGTGCGCGAACTGCTCAACCGGGTGCAGCGCGCGGCCGTGGTGGCCGAGTCCGAGCTGATCAGCGCCGGCGAGCTGGAACTGCCGGAGGCCGGGCCGGCGCCAGGGGGACGCGGCCTGGACCGCGCCCGCATCGACGCCGAACGCGACATGCTGCTGGGCTGCCTGCGCGACAGCGGCTACAACGTCAGCCAGGCCGCGCGCCGGCTCGGAGTCTCGCGGATGACCGTGTACCGGCTGTGCCGGAAGCACCAGCTGCCTGTCACGCAGCTGCGCCGCACTGGCGGCCGCGGGCACTAGAGCATGTATGGCACCTTGAAGATCAGGCTGAAGTCGGGGGCGTCGGGTGTCAGGCCGATCCCGAGCTGGGTGACGAAGGTGGCATTCGGGCTGAGCGCATAGGTCACGCCCAGGTTGAACATCGCCGCGTTGGCGTCGCTGCCGATCACCTTCAACCAGTTGCCGTCGCCCTCGTCGTAGCGGGTGCGCGCGCGCGCGCTCAGCTTGTCGCTGACCGAAAGGCTCAGGCTGGTGCGCTCGTTGAAGGCGAACGCCAGGCCGGCTCCGAAGTAGAACGACCGGCCCAGCCAGACCTCGCCGGGATTGACCGTGTCGGGGTTGTTGTCCAGGTCGTCGAAACGCCTGGCAAACGGGTGCATGTAACCGAAGTTGGCAAACAGGATCGCCGGGTCGGCGGTCTTGACGAAGGACATGCCTACGTTGGCCTGCCAGGCCCCGCTGCCGGTGGGCTCCTCCTCGGGCACCGCGAAGCGGATGAAGCCGTCGTCGTCGCGCTCCAGCACCCGCCACGACACCCCGTAGGGTTCCTGCCCGGTGGGCGCGGTCACGCCCACGGTCAGCACGGTGTCGGGCCAGTTGGCCCGCTCGGTGAACACGCGGTAGTTCGCGCTCAGGGTGATGTCGCCCAGGCCGGTGCCGGTGGTGTGCTCCTGGGCGATCGCGCTGGCCGCGCCGCCGGCGCCGCCCTTCTGGTAGACGGTCTTGCGCGCCAGCCACGGCACCTCGATGTTGAGCGAGGTGCGCGGGTTGAGGCCGTAACGTGCGGCCGCGGTCCAGGTCAGGGTGTCGGATTCGACGTTCTCGATGGCGATGTTGCCCAGGAAGATCGCGTCCAGCGCCAGGAAGCCGGTCAGGGTCAGCTGCTTGCGGTCGTAACGGTTGTAGGAAAGGCTGTTCTCCAACGTCAGGCGGCGGTTGAACAGGGCCTGCTGCTGTTGCTTGACGTCCTGCACGCTGCGCATCGTCGCCTGCTGGGCGCGCTCGGCCTCCTCGGCGGTGCCGGCATGCCCGGGCGGCGGCTCGGCCGCTGCGGCGGCCGCGGCGGTGCCGGGGGCAGACGGCGGCATCGGGGGCGGCGGCGGTTGCGGAGGTGCCGGGACCGGCGCCCCCGATTGCGGGTCCGGAGCAGCCGCGGTACCGCGCTCGATCCGCGACTGCAGGGCCTGCAGCTGCATGTCCAGTTCGCGCAGCCTGCGAACCTCCTGCGCGTAGCTGTGCTTCAGCGCCTCCAGCTGCGCGGTCAGCGCCTGCAGTTCCCCGGCCTCGTCTCCTGCCGGTTGGGCGGGCTGCGCCTGCGTTGCCGGCGGTGCCTGCGGGCCGACGGGCGACTGGGCCTGGGCGGCGCCGGCGAAACCGCCGGCTCCCAACCCCGCGAGTGCGGCGGCGGCAAGCGCGCGTACCGCGGTGGATGCGTTGGTGTCCATCGACTTCCCCCGGTCCGGCGCCCCCTGCCGGCGCCGGACCTGCCTCAGATGCCCGGGCCGATGCCGCGGGCCGTGACCATGGCCTGGGCGACGGTCTGCGCGAGCATCGCCTGCGCCGCCAGCGGCTGCTGCACCAAGTCGATCTGCAGCCGGTTGGCGGCGACCTGGTGGTCGGCCGCCAGCTGGATGCTCTGGCCCAGGCTGCCGCTGCGGATCCACTGCTCGACCGCGCCCTGGCCGTCGATCTGCAACTTCACCCTGGCGGTGCTGCCATCGAAGCCGGCCAGCACGGTGGCATCGCCGAGCCGGCTCACCGCGTCATGCCCGTACATCGGCATGGCGCTGCCGTCCGGCGCGCCGCTGCCCTCGCGCACCCGCAAGTGGGCCAGGTTGCTGGCGGTGTTGCCGTCACCGGCGACCTGCACGCTCTGCAGCAGGCCCGACGCATTGGCCAGGCCGGATGCATCGATGCTGCGCGCGCCGCCGCCGGTCACCGGCAGCGGAGCGTCGGCATCGGTGATGCTGACCACCGGGGTGAAGCTGACCACCGGCACCTGGGCGCCGTCGCTGAAATCCAGGCCCAGGGTCATGCCGCCCTCGAGCGTGCGCCCGGCGGCATCGGTCCAGGTGGAGATCATGGTGACCCCGAACCAGGCGACCGAGTTGCCGCCGACCGTGTAGCGGCCGCGCATGAGCTCGAGCTCGGGGTCGGGGATTTCGGTCAGGCCGCGGCCGGGCTGTGTCGCGGCCGCCGGGGCCGGGCAGGCGAGCGCCAGCAGGGTTGCGAGCGCGCCTCCGGCCAGGATGAGGAAAGATCGGGTGAGCATGGCCACCACTCCCTAGAAGAGATCCGCATGGGTGAACCCGAAGTCGAGCAGCTCGGCGTCGGTGACCGGTACCTGGCGTGCCAGCAGCCGCCGCGCGCTGGGGCGCTCCATCGGCTCCAGCAGTACCGTGTTGCGGTCGAAGTCACTGCCTATCACGACGAATACGGCGCGCGACGGCCACGAGGCGAGGAACTCGTCCAGGGGCACGCTGCGGTTGCCGAGGATCGGATCGCCGAGCTCCACCCGGTCGCCGATGACCTGCTTGAGCACCACGAAGTGCCGGAAACCGTTGACGTCCATCAGCACGATGCCGGGGACCCGCAGCGAACGCAGCCGCTCCTCGTCGACCCGGTAGCCGCGCCCGCGCATGCCCAGCGACTCCACGTACCGCTTGATATCCAGCAACGAGAACCCGCGCTGGGCCACCAGTTCCGCGTCCGCGTTCCCGAGCATCCCCTCGATCACCATCGGCTCGTCGGCGTCCAGGTGGTAGGCGTACTTCAACAGGGTCGCCAGCGATGCCGCGCCACAGCTGTAGTCGGTCTGCTGCCGCACCAGGTGGCGGAAGCGGCGCTCGGTCATGCTTTCGACCGGGGTGGTGTAGACCGCCCCATTGGGCAGCACGCCGCTGAAGGCCACTTCCGCCGCACCGGCCGGATCGCTCCCGGCGGCGAGGAAAGCGCAGGCCGCGAGCACGCGGAGCCTGTTCCGGGAACCCATCGGACCACCTCCTGGAAGGGAAAGCCCCGCTCCCGGGGGAAGTGGAGCGGGGCTTTCGGGGAACCCGGCCCTCAGGGAAGGGCCGGGCTTGACGCACGTGCTCCGGTCAGGCGACGCGCAGCTCAGCCACCCGGGCCCGGATCGACCGGCGGGGTACCACCGGTGGACGGCTGCGCGACCGCCAGCGACAGGCTGTTGGACTGCAGGTTGCCGCTGCCGGAGGCGATGTTGACGCCGATGTTGCCGGAGGCGCCGTTGAAGGCCGCACCGGTCAGCGTGGCGCTGTTGGTCGCCGCGACCGCCACCTGGTAGCTCATGTCCAGGGTGCCGGTGAGGGCAGCGGCCATCTCGGCATCCGACAGGTCGATGGTGCCGGCCTCGTCGGTGTCGAAGGCGATGCCGCCGATGCTCCCGAACTCGTCGGAGTCGCGGTACGGGTTGTCGATCGAGCCCTGCATGTCGCCGTCCATGTCGAGGTGGCCCAGACGCGGCGAATCGGGATGGTTGCCGTCGTTGCCGTCGGCGCCCCAGACCTCCGGATAGATGTTGCCCATCTGGTAGGCCGCGCCACGGCCGGCATAGCTGCCCGCCGAGCCGTCGGTACCGGTGAGCGTGCCGCCGATGGTCAGCGTCAGGGTGTCCTGGACCTCGGTCATGGTGCCGGCGTTGTTGGTCACGTTGCCGGTCGAGACCTGGTCGGAGGCCACCGAGGCCTGCGCATAGGCGCTGGTGGCCACCGAGGCGGCCAGCGAGTTGCGCTGGGCGTTGTTGTTGCCCGAAGCGGCGTTGACGTTGATATTGCCCGACGCGCCGCTGAAGGCCGCTCCGCTGAGGCCGGCGGCGTTGGCGACGCCCGCGTTGTTGGTGACGTTGCTGGCGCCCAGCTGGTTGTTGAAGATCTCCGCATCGGCCATGCCGAAGGCGAAGCTGGCGTCGGCCGCCGACAGCGCCGCGGCGTTGTCCTGGGCGTTGTTGTCGCCAGCGGCGACGTTGAAGCCCAGGTTGCCCGAGGCGCCACCACCCGCGTCGTCGCCGATCGCGGCGATGTTCTCGAGCGTGTCGTTGTTGCCCTCGTTGCCCACCGTGGTCTGGCGGCCATCGACCACCGCGATCGCGGCCGAGTCGAGGTCGATCGAACCGGTGATCTCGGGGGCGCCGGTGAACGCGATGTCCGAACTCACCGACAGGTCCTTCGACAAGTAGACCGAGCGGCCGTGCTCGTTCTGCTCACGACGGATGTCGGAGTCGACATCGACGTTCTCGTACACCTCGTTGGTCGACATGCGCTGGTCGACGACGTAGTTCTCGCTGGAGGTGAGACGCTGGTCGACGAGGTAGTTCTCGCTCAGCGCGCCGGTGACCCGGATGTCCTCGGCGTAGGTACGGCTCTCGTTGACCGAGTAGTCCTGGTCCACGTCCAGGGTGTAGTTCTCGGTGTTGTTGACGGTGTTGTTGAAGGTATCGCTGGCGGTGTTGGTCACCGTGTTGGTTTCGCTGTTGGCCAGCGTGTTGGTGATCGTGTTGGTCTCGGTGTTGTCGAGCGTGTTGGTCACCGTGTTGGTTTCGTTGTTGGTGACGGTGTTGTCGTAGGTGTCGTTGTAGCGGATCACCGCGGCGGCATCGAGCACCAGGTCGATGTCGGCGTCGATCGCGGCATTGACATCGGCATTGACGTTGATGTTCTCGGTGTAGTTGCGCTCGGTGGTGTTGGTTTCCATGTTGCGGATGTCGTCGACGGTGATGTCCCAGTCCTCGACGACCACGTGGTTGTGCAGGATGTCGGCGTCCGCGTTCGGGTCGTCGACGCTTTGCGCGAAGGCGGCGGGGCTGGCCACCAGGGCAGCCACCGCGACCGCCATCGCGGTTTTCCTCAGGTTGACGTTCATGGTTCTCTCTCTCTTTGGTACCACGGGTGGAACGGGTGTCACCTGCCCCGGAAATCCAGTGCGAGCTGATTGCTCGTCGCATTGCCCGAGCCGGCGACCTGGTTGAGTTGCAGCACTCCCGAGAATCCCCGCAGTGCCGTGGCTTCCACCGCGACTGAGCGCGAGCCGCTGGCGGTCGCGCGCGGATCCATGGAGGTCTGCTCCCCCGCCGACGCGGAAACGAGCGACAGACCTTCGTCGCCCGTCTCGCGTATGCCCTGTGCCGCCAGCGTCGCGGTGACGAGGTTCACCTCGGCATTGCCGCTCCCGCTGGCCTGGTTGATCGATACGATTCCGCTGGCGCCCGCCAGGGCCCGGCCGCCGATGCCGGCTTCGGCCCGGTGCGGCGTGTCGAAACGGTCGCCGCCGCGCGACTGGCGCGCGGTTGCCGCCGCATCGGCGTGCCCGCCGCTGGCGAGGGCGTGCACGTTGGCCTGCATGTTCAGGTCGCCGGCGGCCTGGTTGACCGCGATGGCGCCACTGGCACCGGCCAGCGCGCTGTCACCGATGTGGCTGTGGGCGAGATAGCCGAGCAGCGCCTCGTAGGATTCGGCCGCCGGCTCGTCGGCGGCTGCCGGAGCGGCGCAAGCGAGACAGGCCAGGAGCAGCAGCGGAAACCGCGTCGCCATGGTTCAGGGGCCTCCCGGCGGGGTGGTCGACTGCGATGCCTGGCCCATGAGCGGGAACTGCGCCAGCGCACCATTGATCTGGTCCGCGATCCCGCCGGTGGCGCGGTGCACGGCGCCGATCGGCACCGAAACGCTGCCGCTGAGCGAGGCGCCCGACAGCGGCCCCGAATTCCCGGTGAGCACATCCAGCGAGCCGCCCACGGCATGCCGGGTCATCCGCTCGACGGTGGTCGGCCCGGCAACCGGTCCCGCGCCGGTGCTGGCGCCCAGGGCGGCGAACTCGGCGTCGGTCAGCTCACCGGTGCCGAGGACGCGTTCGAGCTCGGTGCGCGGCGAGGGATCCACGATGACCGCCATTCCCGGCGGCATCGAGCGGTACGCGTGGCGGGCGTGCACATCACGCAGGACCACGATCTCGCCATGCCGCGCCTTGTCGGAGTGGCGCGCGCCGGATGCCTGGGCGAGCAGGGGCGCCAACGCCAGCAGACTCACGGAGACGATCAGGGCCCCGCTGCGGAGACGGGCTTGGCTTGACATGGGGGTGGTTCCCGAATGGATGCAAGGGAACCAACGCACGGTGCATGCCAAGCATAAATGTCCTTTTACTTCAATCAGTTACGAACAACGCGAGATGTTTTCGCGTCCGCTGGTGTAACACCCGTGTGCCATCCCGGAGGCCGGGTGGCGCCCTGGCACGGCGCACATCCAGGCAGCAGCGGTCGCATCGGCAGGTGTAACCCGCGTGCTACACCCGTACCCGGGTCGTTTACACATCCGTCGTGGCGCGTGGTCCGGCACCCCTGGACGTGGGACCATCGGCCACCAGTTCACATCGGACCCGCACATGGACGGTGACCGCCGCGACGACTTCATCCACGTGACCGAGGACGCGCTCGACGCCGCCAGCTGCCGCACGCTGGTGGAGCGCTTCGAGGCGAGCGGCGACCTCGGCCGCGGCCGGGTCGGCGGCGGTGTCCACGTGGAACTCAAGGACAGCCACGACCTGACCATCAGCGGCCGTCCGGAATGGCTGCAGCTGGAAGGCCTGCTCAACGCGGCGATGCTGCGCGGCCTGATGGACTACGTGCGCCGCTGGCCGTACACGCTGATCGCGCCCCTGATGCTCCAGGTCACCGATGCCGGCGGCCGGCCCACGCGACTGGACGCGGAACGGGTCCGGGGGATGGCCGACGCCGAGCTGGCGCCGCTGCTGCGCCTGGTGTTCCGCCCCGGCGCCATCAACCTGCAGCGCTACCGCGCCGGACAGGGTGGCTACCCCTACTGGCACTGCGAGCTGTTCCCGCGTGATGGCCAGGCCGAGACCCTGCACCGCCACCTGCTCTGGACGGTGTACCTCAACGACGGGTTCGCGGCCGGCGAGACCGAGTTCCTCCACCAGCGCCGCAGGATCGCGCCGCGGACCGGGTCACTGCTGATCGCCCCGGCCGGGTTCACCCATACCCATCGCGGCAACCGGCCGGAGGGGGGCGACAAGTACATCGCGACCAGCTGGGTGCTGTTCCAGCGTGCCGAGCACCTGTACCCGCCGGGATAGTGCTCAGCTGCCCTGCGGGTGGTTCAGCACCAGCCAGTACAGGCCGACCTGCTTGACCGCCCAGACGAACTGCTCAAAGTCGACCGGCTTCTGGATATAGCTGTTCACGCCCAGCGCGTAGCTGGCCTCGACGTCGAACGGCTCGGTGCTGGTGGTCAGCACCACCACCGGCAGGGTACGGGTGGCCTCGTCGGCACGGATCGCCTGCAGCACCTCGCGGCCGTCGACCTTCGGCAGGTTCAGGTCCAGCAGCACGATCGAGGGCAGGTCGCCCTGGTCCCGGCCGGCGTGCGCACCCCGGGCGAACAGGTAGTCCAGCGCCTCCGCGCCGTCGCCGACCACCACCAGGCGATTGGCGATCTTCGCCTCGGCGAAGGCAAGCCGGGTCAGCTCGACGTCGTCGGGGTTGTCTTCGACCAGCAGGATGTCCTTGTGCATTGCGATACCCGTCTGTCAGGCCGCGGCGGGAAGCCGGAGGTGGAACGTGGCACCGCCGGCGCCGGCGGATTCCGCGTCCAGGCTGCCGCCATGCCGTTCCACGATGCGTTGCGCCACCGCCAGCCCGAGCCCGTGGCCGGCGCCCTCCGCAGGCCCGTGCAGGCGCTGGAAGGGCTGGAAGATCTTGTGCAGGTAACGTGCGTCGAAACCGCTGCCGTGGTCGCGGATCCGCAGCTGCACCTGTCCCTCCGCATGGGCGCCGTGCAGCTCGATGCGCACGGCCTCCCCGGCCGGCGTGAAGCGCCACGCGTTGTCCATCAGCTTGCCCAGCGCGAGCCGCAGCAGGCGCTCGTCGCCCTGGGCCAGCAGGCCGTCGAGGCCTTCAGTGAGCACCTCGGCGCCGCGTTCCGGCTGCGCGTCCTGCAACTCGGCCAGCGCCCAGTCGCACAACAGGCCCAGGTCGACCGGCCCGGAGCGCAGCTCGGCGCCGGTGGCCTGCGAGAGTTCGCCCAGTCCGGTCAGCAGCCCGTCCATGCGATCGGCGGCCCGGCGGATGCGCTGGAGGTGGTCGCGCGAGGTCTCGTCCAGCTGCGCGGACGCCCGGCTTTCGAGCAGGCCCGAGAAGCTCTGGATCGAACGCAGGGGTGCCCGCAGGTCGTGGGCGACCGCATCGGCGAACAGCTGCAGCTGGCGCCGCGAGGCCTCGTCGGCCTCACCGGTCGCGGCCTGCGCGTCAGGAGGGTGGGGAGCTGGAAACTGGGACATCTAGAGGCAATGCACGTGGTTCGCCGGAAGATACAAACGCAACCGTGATGGGGCGGTGCAGCACACCCGGCCCTGGGCCCTGGACCGTGACCGCGCGGTAAACCCCATGACCTTGGACCCCACCGGGGCCGGATTGCAACCCGCGGCCGGGTCAGAACAGTTCTCCCTGCGGTGAGGGAATGCGCGGGGCCACGAACCGGGCGACCTCCAGTGCCGGGAGACGGCCGAAGCCCAGCCGGCGGCTGGCGGTGGCGAAGCGCTGGCCCAGCAGGCGGGCGAACGGGCCCTCGCCGCGCATGCGGGTCCCGAAGCGGCTGTCATAGTCGCGCCCGCCCCGCATCTGCCGCACCAGGCTCATCACGTGCGCGGCGCGGTCGGGGTAATGCAGTTGCAGCCACTCGCGCCAGACCTCCTTGAGCTCGTGGGGCAGGCGCAGGAGCACGTACCCGGCGGCGCGGGCGCCGTGTTCGTGGGCGGCTTCGAGGATGCGCTCCAGCTCGTGGTCGGTCAGGGCGGGCACCACCGGCGCCACCATCACGCCGACCGGCACGCCGGCCTGGTACAGCGCCCGCATCGCACGCAGCCGGGCATGCGGCGCGGAGGCCCGCGGCTCCATGCGCGCGGAAAGCCGGTTGTCCAGGCTGGTGACCGAGAAGTACACCGTCACCAGCCGCTCGCGGGCCATCGAGGCCAGCAGGTCCAGGTCGCGCGTGATCATCGCGCTCTTGGTGACGAAGCTCACCGGGTGCCGGCACTCGGCGAGCACTTCCAGCAGTTCCCGGGTGATGCGATAGCGGCGCTCGATCGGCTGGTAGGCATCGGTGTTGATGCCCAGCGCCAGCGGGCGGGGCTGGTAACCGGGCTTTGCCAGCTCGGCGCGCAACCGCTCGGCGGCATTGGTCTTGGCGTACAGCCGGGTCTCGAAATCCAGCCCCGGCGAGAGGTCCAGCCAAGCATGCGAGGGGCGCGCGAAGCAATAGACGCAGCCGTGCTCGCAGCCGCGGTAGGGATTGACCGACTGCCCGAAACCGACATCGGGCGAGTCGTTGCGGCTGATGATGCCGCGGGCCTGCTCCTCGGTGACGGTGGTGGCGGGGCGGGGTGCCTCGGCCATGTCCTGGTACACCGAGCCCCATCCGTCGTCGCTGCCGACCGCGGTCGACGTCTCGTAGCGTCCGGCGACCCGCGAGGCGGCACCGCGGCCCTTGATCGGCTGCAGGGGTTTGCGGGCGTCTTCCATCGGGCTAGCCTAGTCCGGCACCGTCGCAGCACGCGCGACGGTGCGCGCGATGCCCGGGGCGCCGTTCAGGCCCGGAGCGCCTGCCGCCGAGCCGATGCCCGACAGCCTGCCTGCCCTGTGGAGCCAACTGCTCGACTTCCAGCACCTGGAGGTCGCGCTGGTCGCCGGCTGGGCACTCTACGTGGCCGGCCTGGGCATGTGGATCGTGCTGCAGAAGCGCGAACCCGCCGCCACCCTGGCGTGGCTGATCGGGCTGGCGGCGCTGCCGTACCTGGGCTTCCTGGTCTACTACGTGTTCGGCCCGCAGAAGATCGACCGCCAGCGGCTGCGGCGCAACCGCGCCCGGCGCGCGCTCCCGGCGCTGCCGGCGGGGATCGCCGCCAGCGACGAGGCGGTGGAAATGGCGCACATGGTGAACGCGACCACCGGCCTGCCGCCGACCAGCGCCACCTCCGCGGCGGTCCTGGTCGACGGCGCGGCGAAGTACCAGGCATTGCTGGAGGCGGTCGCCGGCGCCCGCGACCACGTCCACCTCGAGTACTACATCTTCCAGCCCGACCGCACCGGTACCGCCCTGCGTGACGCCTTGGCGGCCAAGGCGCGCGAGGGCGTCCAGGTGCGGCTGCTGCTCGATGCGGTCGGCTCGTCGGCGCTGCGGCGCAGCTTCCTGCAGCCGCTGCTGGCGGCCGGCGGCGAGGTGGCCTGGTTCCACCCCATGCGGCTGCGCTGGTTCTGGAAGCGCCCCTGGGTCAACCTGCGCAACCACCGCAAGCTGGTGGTGGTCGATGACCGGATCGGCTTCACCGGTGGCATCAACATCACCGACGAGCAGGACGAACGCCTGTGCGGGGCCGCCTACCGCGACCTGCACATCCGCCTGGAGGGCCGGGTGGTGCGCGAGCTGCAGCTGGTGTTCGTGGAGGACTGGGCGTACGCCACCGGAACCGCGCCCCTGCCGTTGTCCGACTTCGATCCGGGCCGCGGCTCGATCGCCACCCAGGTGGTGACCTCCGGGCCGGATTCCTCATGGGAGAGCATCCACCGCGCGCACGTCGGGGCGATCCATGCCGCCCGGCGCCGGGTCTGGCTGATGACCCCCTACTTCGTTCCCGGCGAGGCGGCGATGATGGCGCTCACCTCGGCCGCGCTGGGCGGGCTGGACGTGCGCCTGCTGGTCCCGCGCATGAGCGACAGCCGGCTGGTCACCTATGCCGCTCGCTCCTACTACGACCGGCTGCTCGCGGCCGGTGTCGCGATCCACGAGTACGGGCCGCGCCTGCTGCACAGCAAGGTGCTGGTCTGCGACGACGAGCTGGCGATCGTCGGCAGCGCGAACTTCGACCACCGCAGCTTCCGGCTGAACTTCGAACTCTCCCTGCTGATCCGCGACCCGGCCCTGGTCGCGGCCCTCGCCCGGGTGGTGGAACACGACTGCGGTGCCTGCAGCCCGGTGTCCGCGCAGCGGCCGCGGCCGTTGTGGCGCGCGCGGCTGCCCGAAGGCCTGGCACGCCTGGTCTCACCGTTGCTCTAGCGCGGCCCGGGCCTGCCCGGCGCTACACTGGTGCGCCCACTTCCCGCCTGTCCATGACCGCCCTGAGCGTCAACGTGAACAAGGTTGCGGTGCTCCGCAATTCCCGCGGCGGCGGCGAGCCCGATGTCCATCGCGCGGCCGCCACCTGCCTGGATGCCGGCGCCAACGGCATCACCGTGCACCCGCGGCCCGATGCCCGGCACATCCGCGCCGACGATGTCCTGCAACTCGCCCGGCTGACCGCCAGCCGGGGGGTCGAGTTCAACATCGAGGGCAACCCGTTCGCCGCCCCGCGCCCCGGCTATCCCGGCTTGCTGGAGCTCTGCCGCCAGGCCCGCCCGGCGCAGGTGACGCTGGTCCCCGACTCCGACGGCCAGCTGACCTCCGACCACGGCTTCGATTTCGCCCGCGACGCCGCGCGGCTGCGGCCGCTGGTGGCGGGGTTCAAGGCCCTGGGCTGCCGGGTCAGCCTGTTCGCCGATGCCTGGGACGAGACCCGCAGTGCCGGCATCGAGCATGCCGCGGACACCGGCGCGGACCGGGTCGAGCTGTACACCGGACCCTACGCGGAAGCCGCCGCCGCCGGGGCCGCGGCGCCCCTGCTGGCGCGCTTCGCCGGCATCGCCCGGCGCGCCCGGGCGGTCGGCCTGCAAGTCAACGCCGGGCACGACCTGACCCGCGACAACCTCGGGCCGTTCCTCGCCGCGGTTGCCGACGTGCGCGAGGTGTCGATCGGCCACGGGCTCATCTCCGAGGCGCTTTACCTGGGGCTGGAACGGACGGTCCGCGGCTACCTGCAGGTCATTGCCGACGCCGGGAGCAACTCCGCCGCATAAAAAAACGCCGCCCGGTGGGCGGCGTTTCCATTCGACAGTAAGCGTCTATCAGTCGTTCTGCACGAAGCCGATCTTCTTCATGTCGGCGGTCTTCGCGTGGGCCAGTACCTTGGCCAGGATGCCGTAGTCGGCGTCCAGGTTGGTGTCGATCTCCAGCTGCGGCTGGTTGGTCGGATCGGCCGCCACCGTCTGCTGCATCATCTCGGCGATGACCGGCAGCGGGTGGGCCGAGTTGTTCCAGAACACCTCGCCGGAGGCGTCGATCCGCAGCCGGATCGGCGGCGGCGGCTCGGACGTCGGCGGCGGGGCGTTGGTGCGCTGCGGCAGGTTCACCTCGATCGGGTAGGACGCGATCGGGGCGGTGACCATGAAGATGATCAGCAGCACCAGGAGGACGTCGACCAGCGGGGTGACGTTGATGTCCGACATCGAGCCGCCGCCGGAGTTTGCACTGAAAGCCATCTGCGTTGTCTCCGGTCAGTTACGGTCCTTGATGGCGACGAAGCCGACCTTGCGCATGCCTTGCTGCTGCGCGGTCTGCACCACTTCGCGAACGATGCGGTACTTGGTCGTCTTGTCGCCACGGACATTGAGCTGCGGCTGCGGCGTCTTCTGCGCCTCCACCGAGAGCCTGCTCTCGAGCAGGTCCCTGGTGATCTGCTCGTCGTTCCAGTACAGCGCACCGGAAGGCTCGATCGCGATCGTGATCGGCGGCACCTCCGGTGCCTGCTGGTCAAGGTGGCTCACGTCGGCCTCGGGCAGGTCAACCTGGATCTTGTGGGTCATCAGCGGCGCCGTGATCATGAAGATGATCAGCAGCACGAGCATCACGTCGACAAGCGGGGTGACGTTGATCTCGGCCATCGGCGTACCGCCGCCGCTGTTGCCTGAACTGAAGGCCATATCGGGCTCCGACTGGAACTGGGGGACTTCGCGGGATCAGCGCCGGGACACGCCCACGCGCGAACCGGTTGCGAAGAAGTCGTGCAGGTCGTGCGCGAAGGTGTCGAACCGGCTGTTGAGCGAACGGTTGGCCTTGTTGAAGAAGTTGTAGGCCAGCACCGCCGGGATCGCCACGAACAGACCGAATGCGGTCATGATCAGTGCCTCGCCGACCGGACCGGCGACCGCGTCGATGGACGCGTTGCCGGTCGCACCGATGCGGATCAGCGCGTGGTAAATGCCCCACACGGTGCCCAGAAGGCCGACGAACGGCGAGGTGGCGCCGACGGTGGCCAGCAGGGTCTGGCCGGACTCGAGCTTGATCGACTCGCGGGTGACGGCCTGGCGCAGCGCCCGGTCGACGAACTCGGAGCGGGTCAGCGACTCGGCCAGGCGCGAGCCTTCCTGCTGCTGGTGGTGGGCGGCGGCTTCGGCGGCGTCCAGGGCGATCTTGGAGAACGGCTCGCTGCGCGACTGCTCTTCCATGTAACGGATCGCGTCCTGGGCATTGTTGGTTTCCCAGAAGGTGCTGACGACGCGGTCGCTGCTGCGGCGCAGGCGGGCATTGCGGATCAAGTTGACCACGATCCAGTACACCGACAGCACCGAGAACAGCACCAGGGTGAGGAACACGACCCAGGCGACGGTGTCGAAGTTCTGGATCATGTGGGAGAAGCTCATCTGCTGGAAAGCAGCGGCATCGTTGGCGCCGGTTGCGGCGGTGGTTTCCTGAAGCATGACGCTTACCTTTAGGTGTCGTGGAAGAAAAAAGGACTACTTAGAGGACAACTGAAGAACCGGCTTGAAGCTGCGGCCCGCTTCAACTGCTCAGGTTGAAGTCGACCGGGACACGGACCCGGCTTGGCACCGCCTGGCCATTCTCCGTGGCCGGGTTGAAGCGCCACTTGCGCGCGGCCTGGACCGCGGCGCGATCGAGGTCACGGTTGCGGCTGGACTGCTCCACCTCGACATCGAGCACGTTGCCCTGCGCGTCGATGCTGATCACCAGGATCACCGTGCCCTCGATCTGCGCGCGGATGGCGCTGGGCGGATAGCGCGGCGGGTTCTGTGCACGCGAGGACGGATCCACCGAGCCAAGCGTATCGACCGGCGCCGGCGGTGACGGCGGTGCCGGAGGCGGTGCCGGCACGTCCACCGGGCTCGGGTCGTCGACCACGATCGGCGGCGCTTCGGGCGGCGGCGGCAACGGCGTCGGCTTGGGCGTGGTCAGCGTGCGCGGCGGCGTGATCGGCTTGGGCTGCTCCGGCGGCGGCGGCGGCGGCGGGGGCGGGGGCGGCGGCGGCTTGATGATGTTGACGATGGTCGCCTGTTCCGGCTCCGCTTCCGGCGGCGGGGCCTTGGGAGGCGCGAGCATCATCAGCAACGCGGCCGCGTGCACCGCGATCGCCATGGTGATGCCGGCGACACGGGCCCAGTTGAGCTCTTCGCGCTCCGGGCGGTTTTCTATGGGGTTTTCCAGGTCTTGCGTCATGCGCCGTCAGCTCGGGTTTGATGCCGGGCGCAAGACGCCACGGGCTTCGAAGATGGCTCCCGCCTCGGCGGACGGGAACTTCCAAGGATATAACAAAACAGGTTGGCGGAAGGTTGCCGGAATGTGTCGCGTGGGCGGGAAGTCCGTCAGTTGCCCGCCGAAATGATGGCGCGCGCGTCGTCGGGGCTCTTCACGCCCTTGTCCAGGGCCTGGCGTGCGGCCTGCACCGCTTCGGCCATGCGGTCTTCCTGGAACAGCACCTTGGCCAGGTTCAGGTAGGTCTCCCCGTCATCGTCCAGCGGGGCGGCCTTCTGGTAGGCCTCGATCGCCGGGCCGGGCTGGTCGGAGAAGTAGTACGCCTGGGCGAGCGCGACGTAGGTGTTGTGCTCGGGCGGAAGCACGCCACGGTCCAGGCCTTCAGTGATGACCTCGGCGGCCTTGCGTTCCTGCCCATCCATGTTGAGGTAGGTGACGTACAGCTGGTTGTACTCGGCGGCGGTCTCGAGCTGGCCGCCGGCACGCAGGCGCTCGAGCACTTCGATCGCCTTGTCGGTCATGCCGGCCTGGTCGTAGACCACCGCCAGGTTCAGCAGCGCCCGACGGTCGTCAGGCTTGGCCTCGGCGACTTGCTCGGCCATGCGGACCGCCCCGGCGGTGTCACCGCTCTCGGCGTAGACCTGCATCAGCAGTGCCTGCCATTGCGGATTGGGGTTGTCGCTGGCGGCGATCGCCTCCTGGATCACCTGCGCCGCCTCTGCGTAGCGCTCCAGCAGGTACAGCGCCTGGCCTTTCATCACCAGGTCCTGCGGGTTGTTGCTGCCACTGCCGGCGAAGAACTGCTCGAAGGTCGCCAGGGCGGCCTCGTTCTGGTCGGCGGCCTGCTGCATCTGCGCCAGGTTGAGCATCGCGCCGAAATGCGAGTTGTTGTCCAGCGCGTTCAGGTCCACGGCCTGCTGCATGTAGTCGATCGCGGCCTGGACGTCGTCGGCCTCGTAGGCGGCCTGGGAGGCGAACTGGGCCGCGTAGGCCTTCTCGTAGTCGTTGGCCTTCGGGTCGGCGAGGATCTCCTCGGCCACCACCCGGGTACCGGCCATGTCGTCGTTGGAGTACCGCTCGTTCATCTGCTCGAGCTTCTTTCCGACCGCGCGCGAGGCCGTTCCGGTGGGAGCTTTGCGGGTCGCGTTGGGGTAGCGCTCTTCCTGCTTCTGGCTGCGCTGGTCGGAACGCTGCTCACGACGGTCCTTGCCGCGGGCCTGGGGGTCGGCGTGGACCGGCGCCGAGGCCAGTGTGCCGAAGGCGAGGACAGCGCCGATGGCGGCAGCGAGGATGGTGCTGGAAGTGGAGACAGAAGCAGTCATGACAACCTCGTATGTTCCTTGCGGCGCAGGGTGACCGCGGCGTGAAAACGCCAGATCGACGAAACTAGCAGAAACGCGGTGGAGGAAGAAACCGTTTGCCTTGGCCGAATCTGCCGGGACTCAGCCGCAGTTGGGACGCTTGCCGGCGCTGCGCGCGCGTTCATATACGGGAACCAGGTCGGTCGCCCGCGCACCGAGTTCGGCGATCCGCGACTGCGGGTTAGGGTGGGTGGACAACCACTCCGGCCCTTGGCTGCCGCCGGCGGAAATCATGTTCTGCCAAAGCCCGACCGCCTCGCGCGGGTCAAAGCCCGCCTCCGCCATCAGCCGCTGGCCGACCACGTCGGCTTCGGTCTCCTGGGTGCGGCTGTTGGGCAGCAGGAACGCGGTCTGCAGCGCCGCACCGCCCAGCTGCTGGGTGGCCTGGGCAGCATTGGTACCGTACTGCGAGCCGACCAGGGCGCCGAGGATCCCGAGGCCGGCCTGGGCACCGTACTGGCGGGTGATGCGCTCATCATGGTGGCGCGAGACCACGTGGCCGACCTCGTGCGCGATGACCGCCGCCAGCTGGTCCTGGTTGCGGGCGACCTTGAAGATCCCGGTGTAGACGCCGACCTTGCCGCCCGGAAGCGCGAAGGCATTGGGTGAATCGTTGCTAAACAGCGCCACGTCCCAGCCGGTCTGGGCAGAGGCCGGAAGCTCACGCACCACCGCACCGACCACGCAGCGCACGTAGTTGGTCTGGGCCGCGTTGCTGCTCAGGGGCTGCTGCTGCCGGTATTCCTGGAACGCCTGCTCACCCATCTGGTCCAGTTGCTGCTGCGACACCGCGCCCACGGTCTGGGTGCGCCCGGTGGGCGAGGTCGTGGTGGCACAGGCGGCAACCGCAAGACTCACCGCGCAGGCCAGGAGTAGACGCTTCATAGAAGGGCGGTCCTCGAAAGGGAGGCAACGGTGATAACGCCACGACCATGAATGGGCCGTCAAGCGGCCCACCGTGGTCAGTAGTCGAGGTTGCCGGCCTTCAGCGCGTTGTCTTCGATGAACTCCCGGCGGGGCTCGACGATGTCGCCCATCAGGGTGCTGAAGATCTGGTCGGCAGCCACCGCGTCCTCGATCCGTACCTGCAGCAGGCGACGGGTCTCGGGGTTGACCGTGGTCTCCCACAGCTGCTCGGGGTTCATCTCGCCCAGGCCCTTGAAGCGCTGGATCTGGCGCCCCTTCTTGGCCTCGTCCAGCAACCAGGCATGGGCCTCCGCGAAGCTGCCGATGTCCTGGTGGCGGTTGCCGCGGGAGATCGTGGCACCCTCGCGCACCAGGCCGTGCAGCTGCGCCGCGGCCTCGCGCACCGGCCGCAGTTCGCCGGACTCGAAGGCGGCGAGCGGCAGGACCTGCAGAAGCTCCTCGCCCATGTGGCGGCGGCGAACCAGCAGCGCCGGGGGATGCCCCTCGCTGGCCGGCTGCAGGTCCAGCGAGTAGCGCGGACGACCGGCGCCGGAGCGGTTCAGGCGTTTTTCCAGCGCGTCGAGCTCATGCCGCTCATCGATGTTGCCGGCCAGGTGCTCGGCGTCCAGCGGGGTGAAGTCGATCAGCGCCTCGAGCACCGCCGGGTCATAGCGGTGGCTGCTGCGGGCGATCATGTCCCGGGCCCCGGCGAATGCCAGCAGCAGCCGCTCCAGCGCGGCGCCGGTGACCGGCGGCTCGCCCTCGGCCGGCACCAGCGCGGCGCCCTCGATGGCGTTGCTGGCCAGGTACGCGTTGAGCGCGGCATCGTCCTTGAGGTACAGCTCGGTCTTGCCCTGCTTGATCTTGTACAGCGGCGGCAGGCCGATATAGACGTGGCCGCGCTCGATCAGCTCGGGCATCTGCCGGTAGAAGAAGGTCAGCAGCAGGGTCCGGATGTGGCTTCCGTCCACGTCCGCGTCGGTCATGATGATAATGCGGTGGTAGCGCAGCTTGTCCGGGTTGTACTCGTCCTTGCCGATGCCGGTACCGAGCGCGGTGATCAGGTTGCCGACCTCGGCCGAACCGAGCATGCGGTCGAACCGCGCCCGCTCCACGTTCAGGATCTTGCCGCGCAGCGGCAGCACGGCCTGGTTCTTGCGGTTGCGGCCCTGCTTGGCCGATCCGCCCGCGGAGTCACCCTCGACGATGAACAGTTCGCTGTGGGCGGGGTCCTTTTCCTGGCAGTCGGCCAGCTTGCCGGGCAGCCCGGCGATGTCCAGCGCGCCCTTGCGGCGGGTCAGGTCGCGTGCCTTGCGCGCGGCTTCGCGGGCACGCGCGGCATCGATCACCTTCTCGGTGATCGCGCGGGCCTCATTGGGATGTTCTTCGAGGAACTCCTGCAAACGTGCGCCGAACTGGCTCTCAACTACCGGCTTCACGTCGGAACTGACCAGCTTTTCCTTGGTCTGGCTGGAGAAGCTCGGGTCCGGCACCTTCACCGACAGCACGGCGATCATGCCCTCGCGCATGTCGTCGCCGGAGAGGTTGATCTTGGCCTGCTTGGCCAGGCCATTGGCCTCGACGTAGTTGCTGAGCGTGCGGGTCAGCGCCGCGCGGAAACCGGCCAGGTGGGTGCCGCCGTCCTTCTGTGGAATGTTGTTGGTGTAGCAGAACATCGTTTCCTGGTAGGCGTCGGTCCACTGCAACGCCACCTCGACGGTGATGCCGTTCTGCTCGCCGGTCAGGTCGATCACGGTCGGGTGCAGCGGGTTCTTCAGCTGGGCAAGGTGCTCGACGAAGGAGCGGATGCCGCCTTCGTACTGGAACACGTCGCGGCGGCCTTCCCCGCGCTCGTCCACCAGGCTGATGCGCACCCCGGAGTTCAGGAAGGAGAGCTCGCGCAGCCGGCGCGCAAGGACCTCGTACTGGAACTCGGTATTGGTGAAGATGCTGGCGGCCGGGCGGAAGCGCAGCAACGTGCCGCGCCGTTCCGACGCTTCGCGCCTTTCCAGCGGGTACAGCGGCTCGCCCATCGAGTATTCCTGGCGGTGGTGGTGACCGTCGCGCCAGATGTCCAGCCACAGGTGTTCCGAAAGCGCATTGACCACCGAAACGCCGACACCGTGCAGGCCGCCGGACACCTTGTAGCTGTTGTCGTCGAACTTGCCGCCGGCGTGCAGCACGGTGAGGATCACCTCGGCCGCCGAGACCCCCTCCTCCTTGTGGATGTCGGTGGGTACGCCGCGACCGTTGTCGGAGACGCTGACCGAACCGTCTTCATGCAGCGTCACCACGATGTCGTCGGCGTGGCCGGCAAGCGCCTCGTCGACCGAGTTGTCGACCACCTCGAACACCATGTGGTGCAGGCCGGTGCCGTCGTGGACGTCGCCGATGTACATGCCCGGGCGCTTGCGGACCGCCTCCAGGCCGCGCAGCACGGTGATCCGGCTGGAGTCATAAGCCTGCCCGCTGGGGTCCTGCGCGGGCTCGGCCGGCGCATCCTGCGCAGGCTGGGAGGGGTCGACGTGCTCGGTATTCTGGGTCATGCAGTGTCCTGCTCCTGGTGGCGCATGCGGCGGGCGCAGCACGCGTCAGGATCAATGGAATCAAGCATCGCAGTATACCAGCCCGCTTCCCTCACCCCGGGGTCGCCCGGGGCCCCGGCTGCCGCCGGCAGCGGCGCATTCAGCACGGAACACCCGGTCCGAGCTGCCCATGTTCCACGTGGAACCGTATGCAGCCCGTGGTTCCGGGTGCGCCCGCCGGAACCCCGGTGCCGGTCACGAACACCTGTGCGCCGCTGCCGGCGAGGTAGTCCAGTACCCGTGCCTGATGGGTGCGGTCCAGCTCGGACGGGAGATCGTCCAGCGCAACGACCGGCCACTCTCCCGTGACCTCCGCATGGTGGCCGGCCTGGGCGAGCAACGCCGACAACGCGGTAAGTTTCGCCTGGCCACGCGACAGCGCATCCCGGCCTGGAATTCCGGAGAACCCGATCTTCCAGTCGGCGCGGTGCGGGCCGACCGAGGTAAAGCCGGCCTGCCGGTCCCGCTCGCGCGCGAGCAGCAGCGCATCGGCAAGGCCACTGTCTGTTTCCTTCCAGCCTGGCTGGTACTGCAGTGCGACTTCACCGAGTGCGGGTGCCAGTTCGCGTGCGAGCGCCGCCATCCGTGGCTCGAGGGCCTGCAGGTAGTCGCTGCGCATCGCACCGAGCCGCTCCCCCGCGCCTGCCAGCTCGGCCTCCCACGGCGCAAGCTCCGCATCGCCCGCACGGCGCTTGAGCAGTGCGTTGCGCTGCTTGAGCGCACGGGAATAGCGGCGCCAGGGAACCATGAAATCGCGTTCCACGTGGAACAGTCCCCAGTCGAGATAGCGCCGCCTGTTGTCCGCGCCGCCCGCTACCAGCGCGTGACTCCCTGGTTCAAAGGTCACAACGGCGAATGCCGCACAGATGTCGCCGAGCTTGTCGACCTGCGATCCGTCGAGACGCCCGGTCCACGCGTGTCCGGAATGCCGAAGCCCCGCCTGGCGCGCGGTGGGCGCGTCGCCTCGCGGATCCGGAGCTGATGTCCATTGCGCGAAGACCTCCAACGCCTCGTGCCCCTCGCGCACCAGGCCTTCGCGCACACGGCCGCGGAAGCTCCTGCCGTAGCCAAGCAGGTGCAAGGCCTCCAGCACGCTCGTCTTGCCCGCACCGTTGTCCCCGACCAGGACGTTGAGACCGGGCCCCGGGGCGAGGCTGACTTCTCCGAAACGTCTCAGGTTGCGGATATCGAGCCGGGTCACACGCAACGGAACCACCCTCTGGCGCCTGGCATCCCGACAGCATCACGCCCGGACGTGCCGGGCGTGAAAAGGTGCGGTTCCACGTGGAACACCCTTAAAGCCTGAGCGGCATCACCACGTGACGGCAGCGGGCGTTGCTGGCTTCGCGCACCAGCGCCGAGGAGTTCGCGTCCCGCATGGCCAGGATCACCTGCTCCTCCTTCAATGCGGACAGCGCGTCCAGCAGGTAGTTGACGTTGAAGCCCACCGCCAGCCCGTCCACCCGGGTTTCGGCCTCGACCTCTTCCTGGGCTTCCTCCTGCTCCGGATTGTGGGCACTGATCTTCAACTGCGACGGTGACACCTCGATGCGGACGCCGCGGTACTTCTCGTTGGAGAGGATCGCCGCACGCTGCAGCGAAGCGCGCAGCACCTCGCGGTCGATCTTCACTTCCTGATCGGCCCCGATCGGGATGACGGCCTCGTAATCGGGGAAACGCCCGTCGATCAGCTTGCTGGTAAAGGTCACATCATCGCGCTTGACCCGCAGGTGGCCGCGCCCCATCTCCAGCTCGACCTCGCGGTCCCCGCCCTCGAGCAGGCGCTGCAGCTCGGTCACGCCCTTGCGCGGGACGATGATCTGGCGCTTGGCCTGCGCGCCGCCGCCGTATTCGGCCTCGCACAACGCCAGCCGGTGGCCGTCCGTCGCCACGCACCTCAGGCTGCCGTCGCGAAGGTCGAACAGCAGCCCGTTGAGGTAGTAGCGCACGTCCTGCTGCGCCATCGCGAACGAGGTCCGCTCGATGAGTTCCTTCAGCGTGGCCTCGGGCACCGTGACCCGCTCGGTCGCCTCGACCTCGTCGATCGACGGGAAGTCGTTCGCCGGCAGGCTGGCCAGGGTGAAGCGCGAACGCCCTGCCTGCACCGTGACCTTCTCGGCGCTCTGGCTGACCGTCACGCGGCTGCCGTCGGGCAGGGCGCGGATGATGTCGAACAGCTTGCGTGCCGGGATCGTGGTCTCGCCGTCCGACGCGTCGTCGACGGCGACACGGGACACCATCTCGACTTCCAGGTCGGTACCGGTCAGCGACAGCTGGCCATCCCGGACCTGCACCAGCAGGTTCGCCAGCACCGGCAGGGTCTGGCGACGTTCAACCACGTTGACGACCTGCGCCAACGGCTTCAGAAACACTTCGCGTTGCAGGCTGAAACGCATTCGGTCCTTCCCCTATGCCCAGTACAAGAGAATGTATAAATCAAAAGCTTGGAGGCGGTGGAGTCACTGGATAAGTCCTGAAACGACCGCAACTTGCTGATTCGTCTATTGTTTTGCCGCCGTGAAACCCATGTAGAACCCGGGGCCGAGCCTCGGTACAAGCTGTGGACAACTTTCGTCCGCTGGCGCCGGTTCAGAGTTGTCCACAAGTTGTGAGCAGGCTCCCGGAGCTTATTCACTGAGCTTGCGGATCAGCTTTTCCCAGTCCTCGCGCAGCTTGCCATCGCTCTCGCTGAGGTTGCGGATCTGCCTGCAGGCGTGCAGCACCGTGGTGTGGTCGCGCCCGGCAAAGGCATCCCCGATCTCCGGGAGGCTGTGTTCGGTCAGTTCCTTGGTCAGCGCCATTGCCACCTGTCGCGGGCGGGCCAGCGAACGGGTGCGGCGCTTTGACAGCAAGTCCTTGACCTGCAAGCCATAGTAGTCTGCCACGGTCTTTTGTATGTTGGTGATGCTGACCGCCTGCTGCTGGGCGCGCAGCAGGTCGCGCAGGGTCTCCTGGGCGAAATCGGTGGTGATCGGCTTGCCGGTGAAGTTCGCCCGCGCCGTCAGCGTGTTCAGGGCGCCCTCCAGGTCGCGTACGTTCGAGCGCATCCTCTTGGCCAGCAGGAACGCGACGTCCTCCGGAATCCGCGTCCCCCGCTCGGCGGCCTTCGACAGCACGATCTGCGCCCGGGTCTCGAAGTCCGGTGGCTCGATCGCCACGCTCAGCCCCCAGGCCAGGCGCGATTTCAGCCGCGGCTCCAGGCCCTCCACCTCGCGCGGGTAGCGGTCGCAGGTGAGGATGATCTGCTGGCGGCTGTCGAACAGCGCGTTGAAGGTGTGGAAGAACTCCTCCTGCGTCCGGTCCTTGCCTGCGAAGAACTGGATGTCGTCGATCAGCAGCGCATCGACCCGCTGGAACTGGCGCTTGAACGCGTCCATGTTCTTCTCCTGCAGGGCACGCATCATGGCGCTGAAGAACTGGTCGCTGCGCAGGTACATGACGCGGGCGCCGGGCGCGTTGGTGCGCATCCGGTTGCCCGCGGCGAACATCAGGTGGGTCTTGCCCAGTCCCGTGCCGCCGTAGAGCAGGAGCGGATTGTGCGCCCGGTCGCCCGGCTTGAGCGCGGCCTGCATGGCGGCCGCGCGGCCCAGCTGGTTGCTGCGGCCCTCGACGAAGTTGTCGAAGGTGTAGTGCGAATCCAGGTTGCCGTCGAACGGTTCGACCGGCGCGGGCGCGCGGGCGGCGGCACTACCGGCCGGCGGCGCCACGACCGGTGGCGGCCGGCGTGGCAGCGAACCGACTTCCAGGTTGACCGCGCCGGAGCCACCGAAGTGCGCCAGCAGTTCGCGGATCCGGTCCAGGTAGCGCTCGCGCACGTGTTCGACCACGAAGTCGTTGGGCGCGTACAGCACCATCGCGTCCGCGCGCGGGCTGGCCTGCAGCGGGCGCAACCAGGTGTGGACGTCCTCGGCCGGGAGTTCGGCTTCGAGGCGTTCCAGGCAGCGGGGCCAGGCGTCGAGGGTCGGGTTGTTGTCCACGTGGCGGATCGTTCGGGCGCGGGTCGGCCGCACGCGCTGGCGGACAGCGGGTGCCGGACGGATGCGGGGACCAGGCAGACTATCATGGCGGCCGGTCCGGCGGCCGACCGGGGCGAGCGGATTACACGTTTGACCCGGGAGCCGGGGCCGGACTAGACTTGTCGGTCTTTCTCCGCAGAATCCAGAGCCAACGTCATGGCCACCAAGCGCACCTACCAGCCCAGCAATCTCAAGCGCAAGCGCGACCACGGTTTCCGTGCGCGCATGGCGACTGCCGACGGCCGCAAGATCCTGGCCCGTCGCCGCGCCAAGGGCCGCAAGCGCCTGAGCGCCTGATCGCGGTCGTGGACCAACGGCCGCCCGGTGCCGCCGTTGCCACTTCCATGACAGCGGCCCGCTTCCCGCGCTTGGCGCGGGTCCGCGCCAAGGCCGAGTACGACAGGGTATTCAAGCACGGACGACGTACCGCGTCGCCCGTTCTTGTGCTGCATGTCTACCGCGAAGACGCGTCCCCCGGCCCGCGAATGGGACTGGCGGTCTCGCGGAAAGTGGATCCGCGCGCGGTCGGCCGCAACCGCATCAAACGTGTGTTGCGCGAGACCTTCCGCCATTACCGCGACCGGTTGCCCGCCGGTGACTATGTCCTGGTGGCCCGCACGGCTGCCCGCGACCTGCCCAATCCCGAACTCGCCGACGCGTTCCTGAAGCTGTTGCGGCGGGCCGGTGCGTTGCCCCCTACCGGCCACGCCGGCACAATGCCGACGCCGCGTCATCCGGCGCCTCCCACTTCCACCGCTCCCGTCCCGTCATCGGACGGTGGCCGAGCCTGTCCGCCTGCCCGCCCATGAACCAGACCCGTGTATTCCTGATCATCGCCTGGCTGATGGTGGCGACGCTGCTGTGGATGGAGTGGAACCGGGAGCAGGCCGCCCCGCCCGCCAAGGCCCCGGTCGCCAGCGGCAGCACGGTACCGCAGGCGATCCCCGCGGTTCCGGCCGCCGACGGCAGCGTGCCGGCGGTGCCGCAGGAGTCGCCCGCGGCCGTGCCCGGGGCGGCCCCGGCGGCCTCCGCCGCGGTCCTGCCGGCGGCCACCGTGCGCACCGATGTGCTGGAGGTCGACCTGGACGGCGGCGGGATCACCCGCGCCGACCTGCTGGCCTACCCGGCCAGCAATGATCCCGAAAGCCCGCCGGTGCGCCTGTTCTCCGACGCCCCGGAGGACTACTTCGTCGCCCAGAGCGGCTGGGTGAGCAACACCGGGGCGGCGCCGACCCACGAGGCAGGCTGGGTGCTCGACCGTGCCTCGCTGCCCGCCGGCGCCGACTTCCACCTCGACGAGGGCGAGCAGCAGCTGGTGGTGCCGTTCCTGTGGCAGGGCCCGGACGGGGTGCTCATCCGCCGCAGCTATGCCTTCGAGCGCGGGCAGTACGTGGTGCAGGTCCGCGACGAGGTCATCAACCAGGGCACGCAGCCGTGGCAGGGGTTCGTCTACCGCCAGCTCGCCCGGGTGCCGCGTGGCATCCAGGCCAAGGGGCCGATGAGCCCGGAGGGCTACAGCTTCCAGGGCGCGGCCTGGTACAGCGCCGGTGACAAGTATCAGCGCCGCCCCTACGACGACTTCATCGACGACGGTCCGCTCAACAAGCAGGTCACCGGCGGCTGGATCGCCTTCCTGCAGCACCACTTCTTCGCTGCCTGGATTCCCGGAGCCGACGACACCGCCACCTTCTCGCTGGCCACGCCCCCGGCCGACGGCGGCAGCCGCTACCTGATCCGCGAGGTCGGGCCGGGCGTGTCGGTCGCCCCGGGTGGCAGCTCGCAGACCAGCGCCCGCCTGTGGGTCGGTCCCAAGCTGTCGGAGCAGATCAACGCCCAGGCCGTGCCGGGGCTGGAGCGGGCAGTCGATTTCAGCCGCTTCAGTGTCATGGCCACGCTGGCCGGCTGGCTGTTCTGGGTGCTCGAGAAGCTCCATGGGCTGCTGGGCAACTGGGGCTGGGCGATCGTCGGCCTGGTGGTGCTGCTGAAGCTGGCGATGTACCCGCTGTCGGCCGCGCAGTACAAGTCGATGGCCAAGATGCGCCGGTTCCAGCCGCGCATCGCCCAGCTCAAGGAGCGCTACGGGGACGACAAGCAGAAGTTCCAGATGGCGATGATGGAGCTGTACAAGAAGGAGAAGATCAATCCGGTCGGTGGCTGCCTGCCGCTGCTGCTGCAGATGCCGGTGTTCCTGGCGCTGTTCTGGATGCTGTCGGAGTCCGCCGAACTGCGCCACACGCCGTGGATCCTCTGGATCAACGACCTGACCGCGCGTGATCCGTACTTCGTGCTGCCGGTCATCAACATGGTGCTGATGTGGGCGACCACCCAGCTCAATCCGACGCCGGGCATGGACCCGATGCAGAAGCGGATGATGCAGCTGATGCCGATGGTATTCGGGGTGATGTTCGCCTTCTTCCCGGCTGGCCTGGTGCTGTACTGGGTGACCAACGCCGGGCTGGGCCTGCTGCAGCAGTGGTGGATGATCCGCAAGTACGGGGACAAGCCGCCAGTGGCATCGCCGCCGGCGAAGGCCTGACCGCCGCCCGCGCCTGACCCTGGAGCCCGCCTGACCGGCGGGCTTCGCTTTTTCGTGCCGTTGCGCGCCTCGTGCTTGTGTACCGGACGCGTACTGCGATCATTGCCCGATGGCCGACCGCGACACCATTGCCGCCATTGCCACCGCCCCGGGGACCGGCGGGGTCGGGATCGTGCGCCTGTCGGGTCCGGCGGCACGGCACGTCGGCGAACTGCTTGCCGGGCGTCGCCTGGTGCCGCGCCACGCCCACCACGCGGTGCTGCGGGACAGTGATGGCGAGCCGATCGACGATGGCATCGTGCTGTACTTCGCCGCACCGGCCAGCTACACCGGCGAGGACGTGGTCGAGTTGCAGGGCCATGGCGGGCGTGCGGTGCTCCAGGCCCTGCTGGCACGCTGCCTGGCACTGGGCGCCCGGTTGGCCCGGCCCGGCGAGTTCAGCGAGCGCGCTTTCCTCGAGGGCCGGCTGGACCTGGCCCAGGCCGAGGCGGTCGCCGACCTGATCGCCGCCGGCGATGCCCGCGCGGCCCGTGCGGCACGGCGGACCCTGGACGGCGAGTTCTCCACCCGGGTGGAGGCGATCGCGCAGGGGCTGCTGGAGGTGCGGATCCACGTGGAGGCGGCGATCGACTTCGCCGACGAGCCGATCGACACCCTGGGCGGCGGGCAGTTGCGCGCAAGCCTGGTCGAGCTGGACCGCCAGCTGGACGCCCTGCTGGCTGCCGCCGAGCGCGGCCGCCGGCTGCGCGAGGGCCTGCACGCGGTGATCGTCGGGCCGCCCAACGCCGGCAAGAGTTCGCTGCTCAACGCGCTGTCGGGGAGCGAGCGCGCGATCGTCACCGACATCGCAGGCACCACCCGCGACCTGCTGCACGAGCAGGTCCATGTCGAAGGGGTCGAGCTGACCCTGGTCGACACCGCCGGGCTGCGCGAGGGAGGCGACGCGATCGAGCGCGAGGGCATGCGCCGTGCCCGCGACGAACTGGGCCGGGCGGACCTCGCCCTGGTGGTGCTGGATGCGCGCGAGCCGGATGCCGGGCTGCACGCGCTTGGGGATGCGCTGGAACGGGTGCCGGCGAAGGTCGTGGTGCTCAACAAGGTGGACCTGCTGCCAGGCAGCGCGAGCGAGGACGCGGGAATGGCGTTCCCGGGTGCGCTTCGCTTACCCGGGCTACGGGGTGGGGTGCCGGTGTCGGCGCGTACCGGCGAAGGACTGGAGGCGCTCCGGGCCGCGCTGGCCCGGGCGGTCACCGGGGACGATGCCGGGGACGGCGAGTTCACCGCCCGCACGCGGCACGTGGAGGCGCTGCGCGAGGCCGCCGGCCAGCTTTCGGCGGCGCGCGGATGGCTCGCGACCGAGCAGCTCGAACTGGTCGCCGAAGCCCTGCGCCTGGCGCATGACGCCCTGGGGACGATCACCGGGCGGGTCGATGCCGATACCCTGCTGGGGCACATTTTTTCCAGCTTCTGCATCGGCAAATGAGGCGCCGGTCGCGTTCCCGGACGCCTTAGCCACTATCATCCGGGCTGCGGCCCCCCGGGAGGGGGAGGGACGCGATGGCCTGGATCAGGTCGCACAAGGGGGAACATCAGATGAGCAACACAGACATTCAGGCGTGCCCGCGCGCGTCCGGCTCGACGGGCGTACTGGCCCGGCTGACGCTTGTCGCCGCGCTCGGCGTGGCGCTGGCCGCCTGCGGCGGCGCCGACGAGCCGACGGCCGCACCGTCGACGCCGCCGGCCCCGGCTGCCGCCACGGCAGCACAGGGCAGTGACGAGGCCGCCGCCGCCGCGGCCCAGGCCGAAGGAACCCTGGCCGCAATGGGCGCCGACGAGCTGCGCACCGCCGCGCGGGCGGCCTACTCCGAAAACCGCCTGTACGCGCCGGCGGGCGACAACGCCGTGGAGTACTTCCTTGCCCTGCGCGGGAAGTCGCCCGGCGATGCGTCGGCGTCCAGCGCGCTGACCGACCTGCTGCCGATGACGGTGATCGCCACCGAGCAGAGCCTGGCGCGCGAAGACTTTGAGGAGGGCGAGCGGCTGATCGCCCTGCTCGGCCGCGTCGACGCCTCGCACCCGGCGCTGGAGCGCCTGCGGCACTCGGTCGAGACCGGCAAGCGCGACATGGCCAACCGGCTGGCACGTGAGCAGGTCAGCGCGGAGGAGCAGGCGCGCCGCCAGGCGGAGCTGGAGCGCCAGCGCGCCGCCGAACAGCAACGCCAGCAGGAGGCGGCCGCCCGCGAACTGGCCGAACAGCAATCCGCCGCGGAGCAGGAAGAGGCCGCCGCCGCCGCGCGGGCGGCCGCGGCGCAGCGTGAGCAGGAGGCGGCCGAACGACTCGCCGCCGAGCAGCGTGCCGCCGAGCAGCGCCGTGCCGAGGCCCAGCGTCGCCCGACCGCGGCGGACCTGAGGCCGCTGTCGACGCCGGCACCGGAATACCCGCGTACCGCGCTGCGTACCGGCCAGTCGGGGGAGGTGGAAGTCGAGATCACCATCGGCACGGACGGTGCAGTGAGCGCGGCGCGGGTGATCCGTGCCGACCCGGCCCGCGTATTCGACCGCGCCGCGCTGTCGGCGGTGGAGCGCTGGCGCTTCCAGCCGCTGTCGGAACCGGTCACTGCGCGGCGCACGATCGCCTTCAGTCCCGACTAGGCGGCCGGCCGCCGATGGCACAAGGAAAAGGCCCGGTACGCACCGGGCCTTTTCCGTTTTCCCCGCGGGGTATCCCCCGTCAGGCCGAGATCGCCAGCTTCTCGCGGTGGTACAGCCGTCCGGCGGCAAGCCACAGCAGCAGCGCCAGTCCAAGGCCCGCGCCCAGGTAGATCGCCCATTGCTGGGCGCTGATGGCGTCGCTGCGGACCAGTGCCATGATCATCTGGTTCTGGGCCAGGAACGGCACCGCGAACTGCCACGGCTCTTCCTTGACCGGATTGATCAGCAGGATCAGCGTCGGGATGATCGGCAGCAGCATGAGCACGCTCATGTAGCTCTGGGCTTCCTTGACCGATTTCACGCTGGCCGCGATCAGGGTCAGCAGCGTGGTGCCGATCAGGACCATCACCAGCAGCACCAGCAGCAGCTGCGCCATCACCGGCCAGCTCACGTCCACCTGGGCCAGCGGCCCGGGCGCGAACATGAAGCTGAGCTTGAAGGCCAGCAGGATCAACAGCAGGCTGAGCATGCCGAAGGCGCAGGCGGCGACGATCTTCCCGCTCATGATCGCGCTGCGCGGGGCCGGCGTGGCCAGCAGCGGTTCCAGCGACTGCCGCTCGCGCTCGCCGGCGGTGACGTCGATCACCAGGTAGGCCCCGCCCAGGAATGCCGACAGGATCAGCAGGTAGGGCAGGAAGGCAAGCATCATCCCGCGCTTGGCCTCCGGGGTCGCGACATCGCGGTTGGCGGCGGTGACCGGCGCGGTGGCCACCGGGCTGATGCCCCGGGTCATCAGCCGCAGCACCCCCACCGTGCCGGCGTATTCCTCGATCGCCGCGCGCACCCGGCTGACCGGGATCGACGAGTCGCTGCGCGAGCTGTCGTGCACCAGTTCCACCCGCGCATTGCGCCCGGCGCGCCACGCCTCCGGGTAGCTGGCGTCGATCACCAGCACGACGTCGTGTTCCTGGTCGCGGATGACCGCCTCGGCGTCCTGCGGTGCCGGCAGGATCTCGATGTTCCGGCTGCGCAGGTGGTTGACCAGGTTGGGCGCGTGGTCGGCGCCCACCACCGGCAACTCCAGGGTCGATTCCAGCTGGGTGCGCATGCGCTTTTCCATCATCCCGCCCATGCCCAGGATCAACGCCGGCAGCAGGATCGGTCCCATCAGCAGGCCCAGCAACACGGTCCGGCGGTCGCGGAACAGGTCCAGGAGTTCCTTGCGGGCGACCGACAGGATCGTGCCCATCGCATTGATGCGTGGCGTGTTCATGCGTGCAGGCCCTCCTCCGAGCCGATCAGGCGGACGAAGGCGTCCTCCAGGTTCTGCTCGCCGGTGCGGGCGCGCAGCTCGTCGGGGCTGCCCTCGGCGCGGACCTCGCCGTCGGCGATCACCACGATGCGGTCACACAGCGCGGCGACCTCCTGCATGATGTGGCTGGAGAAGATCACGCAGCGCCCCTCCTGGCGCAGCTGCTGCAGGAACTCGCGCAGCCCGCGGGTGGTCATCACGTCCAGGCCGTTGGTCGGCTCGTCCAGGATCACGTTGCGCGGGTCGTGCACCAGGGCGCGGGCAATCGCGGTCTTGGTGCGCTGGCCCTGGGAAAAGCCCTCGGTGCGGCGGTCGAGGAAGTCGTGCATCTGCAGTGCCGTCGCCAGCGTGTCGGTGCGTTCGGCGATGGTGCGCTCGTCCAGGCCGTGCAGCCGGCCGAAGTAGGCGATGTTCTCGCGTGCGGTCAGGCGCTTGTAGACCCCGCGGGCATCGGGCAGCACGCCCAGCCGTGCGCGTACCGCGGCCGCCTGTTCGCGGAAATCCAGCCCGTCGACCCTGACGCTGCCGCGGTCGGGATTCATCAGGGTGTAGAGCATCCGCAGCGTCGTGGTCTTGCCGGCGCCGTTGGGGCCGAGCAGGCCGGTGATCTCCCCGTCGCGTGCCTTGAACCCCACCCCGCGCACCGCGTGGACGGGGCCGCTGCGGGCCTTGAAGGTCTTGTGCAGGTCGTGGACCTCGATCATCTCAGGGCTCCCAGCCGTAGGTGCCGGCGAAGGGCGGCACCGGTTGCAGGCGGTCCAGGCACGAGGCGTCCAGCGCCCCGGCGTCGGCGGACTCGATGAACTGCGCGGCCAGCGTCGGCATGCAGCCGGCCGGCAGCACGTTGTGGCCCTGCCCGGGCAGCACCAGGTGGCGGCCGTTGGGCAGGTGTTCGACCACCGCATCGCCGTAGCGGGCCGGGGTGACCGGATCGAACTCGCCGCTGATCGCCAGCAGCGGCACATCGGTGGCCAGCGGCTCGCGGAAGGCGGGTACGCGCTCGCCGCGCGGCCAGGCCTCGCACTGGGCGCGGGTGAAGTCGAGCAGTTCGGTGCCCATCACCGTCCCGGCATCGCCGTCCCCGGCCGCCATGTCCGGGTAGTCCTCGGTGCAGGTGACCGACAGCTGCATGCCGTGGGCGATCTGCCCGCCCAGGTCGGTCATCAGCATCTGCGCCTGGGCCATCAGCGACTGGTAGCGGCCACCGGCCGCCTCGTGCAGCAGCAACGGCAGGGTCGCGGTCGCCGCCGGCTGGTAGGCGTACATGCGCAGAAGCGCGGCAAGGTGGCCGTAGGTCGGCGTGTCGCGGGTCCATTCGCCGGTGACCGGGTCGCGGTAGTCGACCGCGTCAAGGCCACCGGCCTCCAGCTGGCCGCGGACCTTCGCCAGGTTGGCCGCCGGGTCGCCCAGGTTGCCGGCGCATGCGGCGTCCTCGCGGCAGCGCTCGAACAGGCGCTCGAGCGCGGCCTCCAGGTTGGCGGCGTGCTCGTTGCCCAGTGGCAGTGCGTTGGGGACCACCGAGTCCAGCAGGACGGTCCGGGTGTGCTCCGGCCAGGCGGCCGCGTACTGCTGCGCGACCCGGGTGCCGTAGGAGATCCCGACCAGGTTCAGCTGTGGCGCGCCGATGAGCGCCCTGACCTGCTCCAGGTCGCGGACGTGGTCGGCGGTGCCGTAGAAGCGCAGGTCCGCGTGGGTCGCCAACTGGTCTCGGCAGCGTTCGGCGAAGGCGCGGGCGGCCTCGACGGTGTGCTCGTCGGGGTCGCTGAAGGCGGTGTTGCCGTCCTCGTCATGGCAGGCGAGCAGGTTCGAGCCGCCGGTGCCGCGCGCATCCACCAGCAGCACGTGGCGGTTGCGCCGGATGTCGCCGAACGCCGCGTGCAGCATCGGATAGCTCTGCAGCGCCGACTGCCCGGGTCCGCCGGCGATCATCACCACCGGATCGGGCTGCGCGTCGCCGGAGGACTCGATCCAGGCCACCGCGAGCTCGATCGCGCGCCCGTCAGGGTCAGCACGGTTCTCGGGCACGCTGACCTTGGCGCAGCGGGCCTCGACCGCACTGCCGAGGGGTGCGCTGAGCGAACACGGCTCGAAGGCAATGTCACCGTAGTACACGCCACCATCGGTGGTGACCTCTGGCCCTCTGGGCTCCGGTGCGGCGGCCTGGCACCCGGCCAGCACCACGGCAGCGGCCACGACGAGCAAAGCCGCGGGCCGGGGCAGGGAAACGACAGGTCTCATCTGGAGTCCTCTGCAGGAGAGTGAAAGAAGCGCCCGGCTTCGCAGCCACGCGATACACCGGACATGTGTATTAATAAACCAATACACACGGCTGTCAATGGCCGTGCGTCACTGCGGCTCGTCATACAGGAAGATCGTCTCGATCGGCTCGGCGAACAGCCGCGCGATTCGGAAGGCCAAGGGCAGGCTTGGATCGTACTTGCCGGTCTCGATGGCGTTCACGGTCTGCCGGGAGACCTCCAGCCGCTCGGCAAGGGCGGCTTGCGACCATCCCGCGGCCTCGCGGAGATCGCGTACCCGGCTGCGCATTTCAACGGTACCTGCGCACGGCAGCGAACTTGGCCAGCCCGAACACGGCGAACATCGCCGGCAGGATCCACAGCCACCAGTCGCCGCTGACCGTCAGCACGTCCGCCGCCGCCAGCATCCCGAGGCTGAAGGTCCCCAGCCCGACGACAAGCGCGGCGATGGCGATCGCTTCACTGTCGATCCGGCGCTGCAGTTCGTCCTCGTCGCGCACGTACCGCAGTACCGCCCGCAGCACCAGGCCGACCGGCAACACCGGCAGCAGCGCGACAACGGCCCGCACTGCTGGCCCCGCCGAGGCGAGTGGCCCGTTGAGGGCCGTGATCGAGGCGACCAGTACCAGGACGTAGGCCGACATCGCCACGCCGAACTCACGCATGTAACGCCGGTGGATGTGCTGCACGGCCCTGTCCTGTAAAGCGAACTTGACATCAAGGATTGGCTTCGCGGCCCCACGTGTCAAGGACTCTTTACAGCTGGCGCCCTCCGCCCCGCGTTTATTTGCTGCTGACGTACTTCTCGCGCCGGATCCGGCGCGGCTCCAGGCCGGCCTCGCGCAGGGCCTCGAATGCGGCATCGACCATGTTCGGGTTGCCGCACAGGTAGCTGATGTCGCGCGCCGGGTCCGGCGCGAGCTCGCCGATGAACTGCTGGACGTACCCGTGGCGGACATCCGCATGGGCATGCGAGGAGTCCGCCGCCGGCAGCTCGCGCGAGAAGCACGGCAGGTAGCGGACGCGGTCCGGGTGGCGGTCGGCGAAGGCGCGGAACTCCTCGCCATACAGCAGTTCCTCCGGTCGCCGCGCGCCCTGCAGGAACGCCACCTGGACGCCACGTTCGGTGACCGCCTGCTCCAGCAGCGGCAGCATCGACCGGTAGGGCGTGACGCCGGTGCCGGTGGCGATCAGCAGGTAGCGGCTGTTGTCGTCCTGCGGCATCAGGCAGAAGCGCCCGAACGGCCCGCTGGCCTCCAGCGTGTCGCCCGCTTCCAGCCCCTCGAACAGCGCGGTGGCCGCGCCGCCGGGCACGAAGCTCACGGCGATCTCCACCTGCGTCGCCGGTCCGCTGCCGGGCGGGTGCACCGTCGCCAGCGAGTAGCTGCGCTTGGTCTCGGTACCGTCGGCATAGCGGAAATGGACCTGGATGAACTGCCCGGGCAGGAACGGCAGCGGCTGGCCGTCGCCCCGGCGGAACACGTAATGGCAGATGCCCGGTGCCAGGGGGCGCCAGGATTCGAGCACGAGGGGAAAACGCTGGATCGGCAAGGGAGGGCCTGGATGCGGGGGAACGGGCCTGCGGCGGGGCGGGACACAGCGTGCCGCGGGCCGCAGCGGCGAGCCGCCTATACTAACGCGGTCCTGGCGGGACAACGTGCGCCCGCCTCCCCCCGCACTAAGGCTGCATGCGCATGAACCCAATCCCGACGGCATCCGCCGACGGGCACGCGCCGGCTTCCGCCGGCGTGGTCCCGGCCCTTTCGATCAGCGACCTGCGAAAGACCTACGACAACGGCGTGCAGGCGCTCAAGGGCGCCTCGCTGGAGGTCGCCGAGGGCGACTTCTTCGCCCTGCTCGGCCCCAACGGCGCCGGCAAGAGCACCCTTATCGGCATCGTCAGCTCACTGGTGAACCTGACCGGCGGCAGGGTCGAGGTGTTCGGCATCGACATCACCCGTGACCGTGACGCCGCGATGCGCCAGATCGGGCTGGTGCCGCAGGAGATCAACTTCAACACTTTCGAGAAGCCGGTCGACATCCTGGTCAACTACGCCGGCTTCTATGGCGTCTCCCGTGCCGAGGCGATCCGCCGGGCCGGGGAGGAACTGCGCCGTGCCCACCTGTGGGAGAAGGCGGAAGTCTCCAGCCGCACCCTGTCGGGCGGCATGAAGCGCCGGCTGATGATCGCCCGGGCGATGATGACCCGGCCGCGCCTGCTGATCCTCGACGAGCCCACCGCCGGGGTGGACATCGAGATCCGCCGGGACATGTGGCGCACCCTGCGGCGCATCAACGAGTCGGGCACCACGATCATCCTGACCACCCATTACCTCGAGGAAGCCGAGTACCTGTGCCGGAACCTGGCGATCATCAACCACGGCGAGATCGTCTCCAGCGGACCGATGAAATCGCTGCTGGCCAGGCTCGACGTGGAGGGCTTCGTGCTGGATGTCGACGGTGAGCTGCCGGCCACCCTGCCGGTGGTGGAAGGCGCGACGCTGGCGGCCGCCGACCGCCACACGCTCGAACTCGACATGCCGCGCACGATGAACCTCAACCGGGTGTTCGCCGCCCTCGACGCCGCCGGCATCCGGGTGCGCTCGATGCGCACGCGCAGCAACCGGCTGGAGGAACTGTTCGTGAGGATCGTGGCCCCGGCGGGAGAAGGCGCATGAGCGGCAGCCCCAACCTGGTCGCCCTGTACACCATCGCCCGCCGCGAGATCACCCGGATCATGCGCATCTGGGCCCAGACCCTGGTGCCGCCGGCGATCACCATGACCCTGTACTTCCTGATCTTCGGCGGGCTGATCGGCTCGCGGATCGGGACCATGGACGGCATCGCCTACATGGACTTCATCGTCCCCGGGCTGGTGATGATGAGCGTGATCCAGAACAGCTACGGCAACATCGCCTCCAGCTTCTTCGGCGCCAAGTTCGGGCATTACGTCGAGGAACTGCTGGTCAGCCCGATGCCCAACTGGGTGATCCTGGGCGGCTACGTCGCCGGTGCGGTCGCGCGCGGCCTGGCGGTGGGCGTGATCGTGATGCTGATCGCCTCGCTGTTCACCGACGTGCGCATCGCCCACCCGTTGGTGACCGCGACCACGGTGTTCCTGGGCTCGGTGATCTTCGCCCTGGCCGGCTTCATCAACGCGGTGTTCGCACGCAAGTTCGACGACGTGGCGATCGTGCCGACCTTCATCCTGACCCCGCTGACCTACCTGGGCGGCGTGTTCTATTCGATCACCCTGCTGCCCGACTGGGCCCAGGCGATGACCCGGGCCAACCCGATCTTCTACATGGTCAACGCCTTCCGCCACGGCCTGCTGGGCAGCAGCGACGTGCCGCTGTGGATCAGCTACGCGTTGATGGTGGGTTTCGTGGTGCTGCTGGCCTCGACCGGGCTGGTGCTGCTGCGGCGCGGGGCCGGGTTGCGCAGCTGAGGTCGCGCGGGTCCCGGGTGCGGCCCCTCATTCCACCGCTGGCAACCGGAAAAACGCGCGCGTGGTCGCGGTCGCATTCGCCGCCGTCACCGCGACCTCCTCGCCGCGGTCGCGGGCCAGCTCCTCGACGATGTGCGGCAGGAACATCGGTTCGTTGCGCCGGTCCTTCGGCATCGGCTCCAGGGTGCGCGGCAGCAGGTAGGGCGCGTCGGTCTCCACCATCAACCGGTCGGCGGGGATGTCCCTGACGAACCCGCGCAGGTGGCGCCCGCGCCGCTCGTCGCACAGCCAGCCGGTGATGCCCACGTGCCAGTCCTGGTCGAGGTAGTCGTACAGCTCCTCGCGGGTGCCGGTGAAGCAGTGCACCACGGCGGGCCCGAGCCGGCCCTGGAAATTGCGCATGACCGCCATGAAGTCGGCATGCGCATCGCGCTGGTGCAGGAACAGCGGCTTGCCGGTCTCGACCGCAATCTGCAGCTGCATCTCGAACGCGCGCCGCTGCGCCGGCCGCGGCGAGAAGTCGCGGAAGTAGTCGAGCCCGCACTCGCCCACCGCCACGACCTCGGGGTGGACATGCAGCGCACGTATTTCCGCATCGCACTCGGCGGTGTACTCGCTGGCGTGGTGCGGGTGGACCCCGGCGGTGGCGAACAGCTCGCCGGGGTGCGCACGCGCCAGCTCCAGCGCCATCGGCGAGTGCTCGCGGCTGGCGCCGGTCACCACCATCTGCACTACGCCCGCCTCCCGGGCGCGCGCCATGACCGCACCGCGATCGTGGTCGAAGGAGTCGTGGGTGAGGTTCGCGCCGATGTCGATCAGTTCCATGGGGCGCATTGTAGGAGAGGTGCTTCGGAGAGTTCGCGGGGGAGCCGGCTGCCGCCTGCGGCCTTACCCCCGGCTGCGTGGCGGGGGATTGCCACACACACAAACACCTCCTCCACCGTCATCCCCGCGTGCGCGGGGATGACGTGGCCTGCCATCATTTGCGGGTGAGCAAGACCGCGCTGCCCATCGACGAGGTGCTCCCGCAGATCCGCGGCAGCCTGCGTGACCACACCCGCCTGGTGCTCGAGGCGCCGCCCGGCGCCGGCAAGACCACCCGGGTGCCGCTGGCGCTGCTGGAGGAACCATGGCTGCAGGGGCGCAGGATCGTGATGCTGGAGCCGCGGCGGGTGGCCGCGCGGGCGGCGGCGCGGTTCATGGCCGGCGCGCTCGGCGAGCAGGTCGGACGGACGGTGGGATACCGGATCCGCTTCGAGAACCGGACCTCGGCCGACACCCGCATCGAGGTCGTCACCGAGGGCATCCTGACCCGGATGATCCAGGACGACCCGGCGCTGGACGGCGTCGGCGCGGTGCTGTTCGATGAGTTCCACGAGCGCCACCTGGCCGGTGACCTCGGCCTGGCGCTGGCGCTGGACGTGCAGGCCGGGCTACGCGAGGACCTGCGGGTCGTGGTGATGTCGGCGACCCTGGACGGCGCGCGCCTGTCGCAGCTGGTCCAGGCACCGCGGGTGTCCAGTGCCGGGCGCGGCTTCCCGGTCGAGGTGGGGCATTTCCCCGCCCGGCGCGAGGAGAAGCTGGAGCACCAGGTGCGCCGTGCGATCGACCATGCGCTGGCGGCGCACGCCGGCGACGTGCTGGTGTTCCTGCCCGGTCAGCGCGAGATCGGGCGGGTGCTGGCCTTGCTCGCCGGCCAGTTGCCGGCGGAGGTGGAGGTCCTCGCCCTGCACGGCGAGTTGCCGGTGGAGCAGCAGTCGCGGGTCCTGCAGCCTGCCTCCGAGGGCACGCGGCGGGTGGTGCTGGCGACCAATGTCGCCGAGTCCAGCGTCACCCTGCCGGGGGTGCGGGTGGTGGTCGACAGCGGGCTGGCGCGCGAGCCGCGCTTCGATCCCAACAGTGGCTTTTCGCGACTGGACGTCGTGGCCATCAGCCAGGCCTCGGCCGACCAGCGCGCCGGCCGCGCCGGACGGGTCGCGGAAGGCTGGGCCTACCGGTTGTGGCCGCAGTCGCAGCGGCTGGAGCCGCAGCGCCGGCCGGAGATCACCCAGGTCGACCTGTCGGGGCTGGCGCTCGAACTCGCCGCCTGGGGCTCGGACCGGCTGTGCTTCGTCGATCCGCCGCCGCCGGGTGCGTTGGCCGCGGCGCGCGACCTGCTCGCCCGGCTGGGCGCACTGGACCAGGACGCGTTGACCACGGCTGGCAGGCATCTCCTCGCCCTCGGCACCCATCCCCGGCTGGGCGCGATGCTGGGTGCCGCGGCCAACCCGGTCGAGGCCGCGGTCGCCTGTGACCTCGCCGCGTTGCTGGAATCACGTGATCCACTGCGCGGCAGCGGCGATGCGCTCGCCGCCCGCTGGCGGGCGCTGGCCGGGTTCCGTGGCAACGCTCGTGGCGCCGTGCCTGTGGGTGGCAGCGCCGGTGCGCTCGCGGCCATCGATACCCTCGCCCGGCAATGGCGCCGACGCCTGCGCCTCGATGCACCGCCGCCGCCCAGTGTCCCCGCCCACCTGCTCGGCGACCTGCTCGCCCATGCGTTCCCGGAGCGCATCGCCCGCCAGCACCCTGCAGATCCGGACCGATACCAGCTTGCCAGTGGCCGGGGCGCCACCCTGCTGCCGGACAGCATGCTGCGCGGGGAGCCATGGCTGGTGGTCGCCGGCCTGCGCATGCCCGTTGCAGGCGACCGCGGACAGGCGCGGATCCTCCAGGCGGCGCCGCTCGACCCGGCGCGGCTGGAGCGGGAGTCGCCGGCACGCTTCACCAGGACCGACGAGGTCCGCTGGGATGCCGCCACCCGGCGCATCGTCGCGGTGCGCGAGCAGCGCTTCGATGCCATCGTCCTCGATGCCCGCCCACTGCCGGCGCCGGACCGCAGCCGCTACGCCGAGGCCCTGGTGGACGCGGTCCGCCAGCTTGGCCTGGCGGCGTTGCCGTGGAGCCCGGCACTCGAGCAGTGGCGTGCCCGGGTACGCTGCCTGGGCGCCTGGATGCCCGGGCTCGGGCTGCCGGCGCTTTCCGACCAGGCACTGCTCGACACCGCGGATCACTGGCTGCAGCCCGCGCTCGACGGGATGAGCCGGCTGGACGCACTCGGCCCGGATGCGTTCGCCAACGCACTGCACACCCTGCTGGGCTGGGACCGGCAGCGCGACCTGGATCGCCTCGCTCCGGTCCGGGTGACTGTGCCTTCGGGGCTCGCGCGTCCGCTCGTGTACGCCTTCGACGACGCCACCGGCGGGCCGGCGGAGCCGGTGCTGGCGGTCAAGCTGCAGGAGCTGTTCGGCCTGGCCGAAACCCCGTGCATCGCCGACGGCCGGGTACCGCTGATGCTGCACCTGCTCTCGCCCGGCGGCCGGCCGCTGCAGGTCACCCGCGACCTGCGCGGATTCTGGGAGCGCACCTACCCCGAGGTACGGCGGGAAATGAAGGGCCGCTATCCCCGGCATCCGTGGCCGGAGGACCCCTGGACGGCAGCCGCGACCCACCGGGCCAAGCCGCGCCCGCGCTGAGCCTGCGTTCAGCGGGCCGGCAGGCGGCTCACGCGGGAAAAACGCGGCTGTGGGCAGACTGCGTGCATCCCATCTGCCAGGTAGACCGTGATGAGCCGATTCGATCGCATTTCCGACCGTGCGCTGGACCTTGCCGGCGATGTCGGCGACCGCCTCCGCCATGCGATTCCCGATGACGTCGGACAGCGCCTGCGCGGCGCGCTGCCCAGCCGTGCCGGCGGCGGGCTGCTGGAGACCGGTGTCGCGCTAGGCGCGATGCGCAGCGGCGCGAAGGTCGCAGGCAGCTTCGCCCGGCGCCATCCGGCCGCCCTTGCGGCGACCGTCGCCGGTGCCGGCCTGCTGTGGTACGCGGCGCAGCGCCGCAAGAAGCGCCAGGCCGGCGGCACCACCTACGAGGGCACCGCCACCCGCCTGGATGGCAACGGCAACCCGAGCCGCGACGGCGCCCCGCACGTGCGGCAGGCGCCGGCCGAAGGCTGAGCGCGGCTCAGCCTGCCGCCCCGACCTCGGGCAACTCGATCACGAAGACCGCCCCGCCTCCAGGGCGGTCTTCGTACCAGAGCTGGCCGCCGGCATTGGCCACGATCTGTTTGGCCAGCGACAGGCCCAGCCCGCTGGAAATGCCGTCATCCTCGTCCTGCAGCCGGGTGAACGGCTTGAACAGTTCCCGCTGGCGGCCCGGCGGAATGCCCGGGCCCCGGTCCGCGGCCACCAGTTGCAGGTAACCCGGTGCTCCGGGACGCCCGGCGAGCAGCAACTCGCCCTCGCGGGCGTACTTCATCGCATTGGACACCAGGTTCTCGCCCAGCTGGCGCAGGACCCGGGGGTCGATCGCCACGTGCGCCGGCTCGGGCGGCAGTGACAGCCGCAACGCGATGCCGTGGGCATCGAGCTGGATCTCGTAGCGCTGCTGCAGCCATTCCAGCGTCTCGCGCAGGCAGGCGCTGGCGCTGCCGGGGCCGTCGCCACGGCCGCTGCGGCTTTCCAGGTAGTGCCGGATGTAACCCAGCGCATCGTCCGCGCTTTCGTGGATCATCTGCAGGTAGCGCGGGACACGCTCGGGCCGGCAGCCGTCCTGGCGCAGGATGTCGCTGGCGAACAACACGCTCGACAACGGGTTCTTGAGGTCGTGGGCGACCAGGTTGACCAGTTCCTCGCGCTCGCGGGCGACCCGCTCGAGCCGGTCGCGGGTGAGCTTCAATCCGACGTGGGCGTTGACCCGCGCCAGCAGTTCCTCGGGCAGGAACGGCTTGGTCACGTAGTCGACCACCCCGGCGTCGAAGGCGCGCAGCAGCAGGTCGCGGTCGTGCGCGGCGGTGACGAACACCACCGGCACGTCCAGCCCGCGCTGGTGCAGCGCCTCCAGCACCTCGAAGCCGTCCATGCCCGGCATCATCATGTCGAGCAGGATCAGATCGGGGACCGAAGCGTCGTACAGCGATAGGGCCTGCTCGCCGGCTTCCGCGGTTTCCACCGCGTATCCCTGGCGGCCAAGCAGGGTGCTGACCACGCGCAGGTTGGCCGGCTGGTCGTCAACGACCAGGATGCGGCCGGCAGCGGCGACGGGGGTATTCATTGCGTACAGATGCCATTCACCCAGCTGAACAGGGAAGTTAGCAGAACGGCGACGCCACGGGGCGTCGCGCGCGCCGGTCGGCTGAACGGTTCAAGTCCCCCCATGGCGATCATCGCTGCGCCACTCCCCCGGCGCCAGTCCCTGCAGACGGTGGCGTCCAATGGCGACCCTCACCAGGCGCAACGTGGGAAGCCCCACCGAAGCGGTCATCCGCCGCACCTGGCGGTTGCGGCCCTCGGTGATCACCAGCTCCAGCCAGGCATCGGGCACGGTCTTGCGGAAACGCACGGGCGGGTCGCGCGGCCACAGTGCGGGGGGCGGGTCCAGGCGCCGCACCTCCGCTGGCCGGGTGGGTCCGTCGCGCAGCAGCACGCCCTGCCTGAGCGCCTGCAGTGCTTCCCCCGTTGGTTCGCCTTCCACCTGCACCCAGTAGGTCTTGGCCAGCCTGTGGCGCGGGTCGGTCAACCGGTGGGCGAGCCGTCCGTCGTCCGTGAGCAGCAGCAGGCCCTCGCTGTCGTGGTCCAGCCGGCCGGCCGGGTACACCCGCGGCGGCAGCCCGAAGCCGGCCAGGGTCGGCCGGGGCGGAGTCCCCCGGTCGGTGAACTGGCACAACACCCCGTAGGGCTTGTTGAAGGCGACCAGCAAGTGCGTGGGATCAGTCGGCGGGCTTGCGGAAGCGGAGCGTCATCCGGTCGCTCTCGCCGATGGCGGCGTAGCGCTCGGCGTCGGCCTGGTCGTGGTTGTTGCCTGGCGGCAGTGTCCACACGCCGTTGGGATGGTTGCCGGTGTCCTTCGGGTTGGCGTTGACCTCGCTGGCCTCCTCGAGCACGAAGCCGGCCTCGCCGGCCAGCTCGACCACGCGTGCCTGCGGCACGTAGCCGCTGTCCCTGGTGGCACGCGCGTTGGCCCGGTGCTCGACCACGCCCAGTACGCCGCCAGGACGCAATACTTCGAAGAAGCCCTCGAACATGGCTTCGGCCTGGTCGTTGGACAGCCAGTTGTGCACGTTGCGGAAGGTCAGCACGACGTCCGCGCTTTCCGGTGCGCCGAACACCGGCGCCGACGGGTCGTAGGCCACCACGCCGGCGCGGTCGAACTGCTTCGGCGCCCCGGCGAACAGGGTTTCGAGCTGGTCACGCGCGCGCTGCTGGTAGTCCCGGCCGCCGCCCTCGGGCAGCGCGTCGGGATCGACCACCGCCGCGACGTAGCGGCCGTGGTGGTACAGGTACGGCGCCAGGATCTCCGCGTACCAGCCGCCGCCCGGGGTGATCTCGACCACGCTGTGGGTCGGCTGGACGCCGAAGAATTCCAGGGTCCGGACCGGGTTCCGGAAGGCATCGCGCTCACGGTTGTCGTGGCTGCGCCAGTCGCCGGCCACGACCTGCTGGAGGGTGGGGGCCTCGACGGAGGCCTGGGCCGGATCGTCCTGCTTCGAGGCGGGCGCGGCCAGGCCGGTGGGACGCTCGGCGGGCGCGTCCTGGGCGCAGCCCAGCAGCAAGGCGGGCAGGAGTACGGCGGGCAGCAGTCGTCTCATGGCATTTCCTCACCGTCGTCAGGGAGGCGGCAAGCCTAGCGCAGCCACGGGGCTTGACAAGCGAACCGTGTATTGGTCAATTAATACACATGGACGCAACCATGCTGCACATCCAGCCGGGCGCTGCCGAGCCCATCTACCGGCAGATCATGGAGCAGGTCCGCCGCCTGGTGGCCGGAGGCCAGCTCCAGGCCGGCCAGGAGTTGCCCTCGGTACGTGAAGTGGCTTCCGTGCACGCGATCAACCCGATGACCGTCTCCAAGGCCTACAGCCAGCTGGAAGGCGAGGGCGTGCTCGAGCGCCGGCGCGGGAAGGGAATGGCGGTGGCGGCGCGGGCGGCGGGCAAGGGATCCGCCGGGCACCGGTGGGAACTGATCGGGCCCGGCCTGCAGGTGGTGGCACGCCAGGCGCGGGAACTGGAGCTGCCGGCCGACGAGGTCCTCGACCGGTTGCGGCGGCTGATGAAAAGCGAACCAGGGGAGTGAAGATGGAAGCGACGATTGCCCATGAAACCGCGGTGGCCGGCATGTCGGCCCTCGACCCGCCCCTCGACCCGGCGGGGAACGTCCCGCCGCTGGCGGCCCGCCAGCTGGTCAAGCACTACGACGGGCGGGCTGCCCTGGCCGGCGTGTCGCTGTCGCTGGAGCCGGGAGCCGTGCTGGGCCTGATCGGCCGCAACGGTGCCGGCAAGTCGACCCTGATCCGCGCGCTGCTCGGATTGCTGGAGCCCGAGGCCGGGGAGGCGTGGGTCTGGGGCCAGCCGGCCCTGGCGATGGGGGACGCGGCCAAGGCCCGGCTGGGCTACGTGCCGCAGCAGCCCGAGGCGTTGTCCTGGTTGAAGGTCGGCGACATGCTCGAGTTCGTCGGCCGCTTCTATCCGCGATGGGATGCCGGGTTCGTGCGCAGCACCCTCGCGCGCTGGGAGTTGCCGGCCAACAAGGTGCTGGCCAGGCTTTCCCCGGGCGAGCGCCAGCGGGTCGCGATCATCCGCGCCCTGGCCAGCCAGCCGGAGTTGCTGGTGCTCGACGAGCCGGTCGCCGCGCTGGACCCGGTCGCGCGCCGCGAACTGCTGCGCGAGATCGCCACCCGTGCCGGGGAGTTCGGTACCACCGTGCTGTTCTCCACCCACATCGTGTCCGACCTGGAGCGCGTGGCCTCGCACGTGGCCTTCATGCACCACGGCCAGCTGCTGTTGCAGAGCGAACTCGGCAGCCTCAAGGAACGCCACCTGCGCCTGCATGTCCCGGCCGCGGTCGCCGACCCGCTGGTGGGGCCGGTGCCGGGGGAGGTCGCCCGGCGTCCGAATCCATACGGGGGCCTGAGCGTGGTGCTGGTGCGCGGCGAGGACGGGCCATGGCCGAAGATCGCCCAGGCGCCGGGGGTGCGCCGCGAGGTGTTGTCGCTGGAGGACCTGTTCGTCGAGGTGGCGGGGTGAGCGGCCGGCCAGGCGCGATCCCCGGTGCGTGGCCGAGCCTGCGGGCCGCCGCGCCCATGCCGCTGCGGCTCGCCACCACCCTGGCGGCACTGGTCGGTGTCGCGGGCGCGGTGCTCGCGCGGGTCGCGATCCCGGGTCCGGAGCTTGCAACGCGGGTTGCGGTGATTGTCACGGCCGCCGCGGTCTGCTCGTTCTGGGCCGGCTGGGTACCGCGGTTGTTGCTGCTGCGGATCGACGGCATGGAAGGATGCATTCCCGGGATCGCGCGCGCGGCGCATCGTGCCCTGGCCGTCGCCGCGGTCGCCACCGTGCTCCTGCCTGCGGCGCTGCTGGCGGTCGCGGGGGCCGAGCCGGGGCTGGCACTGGCGGCGCTGGTCGCGGCCGCGGCGGCGGCCATGCTGCTTGCCATGCTCCCGGCGTGGATCTGGCTGGCGGCCTGCTTCCTGCCGCTGGCGGCGATGCTGCTGCATGTCGTCGTTGTGCGGCTGCCGCTGGTATCCAACCTGCAGGTCGACGCGGGTCGGCTTTTCCAGCTGCCCTGGCTCTCCGCCGTGGCGGCAGGGCTGCTGGTGCTGGCGAGCTGGCGCTGGACTGCGGTGGTCCGTGGTCAGGCCCGACCCGGGCGCGGGCTGTGGAGCATGCCCACGGTGCTGGCGAACCGGTCGGGCGCCTGGGGCAGCGCCTGGATGGTCGAGTCGGCGGGGCAGTTGCCCGAGTGGTTCTGGCCCTCCGGGCAGACTGCCGGCGCCGGACCGGACAATGCGGTGCGCACGATCAGGGTGCTCCTGGGCACGCCGTTCGCGCCATTGACCCGCCGGCAATGGCTGTTCCAGTGGGGCGTGGGCGGGATCGCACTGGTGGCGGTCGCGCTTCATCTGATGCCCGGCGGGCAAGGGCACGGCTCCACGGGCGCGGTGTCGGGCTTCATGAAGGGCTTCGTCGAAGGCGGCCTGGCAGGCGGCGTGCTGGGAGGCGCCGGGGTGCTGATCGGCATGTTCGGCACGCGGCTGGACCGGATGGTCCGCAGGCGATCGGGCGAGTTGTCCGAACTCGCGCTGCTGCCCGGGCTGGATCGGTCCGCGGCGACCACCAGCCTGCTGCGCGCCGTCGTCGGCACGCCGGTGAAAAGCCTGCTCGCCGGTACGGTGATCCTGCTGGCGTTCATGGCCGGTGCCGGCGTGGACACCTCCGGCCTGGCCTGGACTGCCGCCGCGTGCGCGGGCATCGGGCTGCTTACCGCGCAGGTTTGCCTGCGGCCGCTGGCGGGACTGCCGATGCTGTGCTGGTGGGGTTACCTGCAGCTCGGGTTCGCCTTGCTGCTGGTGCTGGCCACCACCGGCCTGGCGGTCAACGGCCGCTCTTCGGAGCCAATATTGGCCGGCCTGCTCGCGGCGCTCTGGATGCCCGTCCTGCTGGCCTCGGGCCTGCAGGTCGCCCAGGCCTGGCGGCGGATCAGGGCACGCCCCCACCCCTTCGTGCAGGACTGAGCCAGCCGGCGGGTACTATCCGCGCATGGGGATCGGATCGCTACTGCGCGGATGGCTTCTGGCCGGACTGGCAATGGCCGCGTTTGCGCCCGCCGCCGCGCGGAGCGCGGACGTGCCGTCGTCGGCGGCGGACACGCGGGTCCGGGCGGTGACTCCCGCCGGGAACTTCCGCTATGCCTACCTGCCACCGCGCTCCCCGGACCTCGAGCCGGTCCATGCACGCATGGAAAGCCTGGACCTGCTGCGCCGCCTGCCCGAACTGCACTGGCTGGACGGCCTGCTGGTGCTGCCCGGGCCGGTGACCTACATCGCCGCCGAGTGCGGCGAGGCGGACGCGTTCTATGACCCGCGCCGCGCCAACGTGGTGCTGTGCTACGAGATGCTCACGGTGCTGTATCGCCAGGGTGGGGAGCGCGCGGAAGTGCTGGGCATCACCGGCGTGGATGCGGTCGAGGCGGCCGAGGACTATGTCTGGGCCAACCTGCGTTTCATCGCCTCGCACGAGACCGGGCATGCGCTGATCGACCTGCTGGACCTGCCGGTGACCGGCCGGCAGGAGGACGCGGTCGACCAGTTCGCGACCTCGCTGATGCAGCACATCGGCGAGGAGGGCGAGTCGCGGCGCCAGGCGGTCGACAACCTGCGCATGGCCGCGCACTGGTTCCTGACCCGGGTCGAGGAGCAGGCCGACGACGAGGGCGGGTTCTCGCTGGATGCCTACGCCGACACCCACTCACTCGGGTTGCAGCGCTACTTCAACCTGCAATGCCTGCTGTACGGCTCGGATCCGCAGCGCTTCGCCGCCATCGTTGAAAGCGGCGACCTACCGGTCTCCCGCGCGCGCTATTGCCCCGGGGAGGCAAGGCGCGCGCAGGAAGCTTGGGTGCGGCTGCTGCTGCCGCACTTCTCGCCAGCCCGCCCGGAGCTGCGCCAGGAAGCGGAAGAGTGGCTGCGCCGGCGGGCCGGCGAACGCTCGACCCGCAGGAGCGGCTTCATCCGCGACTGACGGCCAGCGGGGCAATCACAGCGCGGCCAGCGCCTGGTTGAACGTCGCCGACGGCCGCATCGCACTGGCCAGCTTCTGCACGTCCGGGTGGTAGTACCCGCCCAGCCCGACCTCCTGCCCCTGCACCGCGACCAGCTCGCCGACGATCTTCTGCTCGTTGCCGGCCAGCGCCTGGGCCAGTGGGGCGAACCGCGCCTTCAGTTCCGCGTCCTCGTCCTGCGCCGCCAGCGCTTCGGCCCAGTACAGCGCCAGGTAGAAGTGGCTGCCGCGGTTGTCGATGCCGCCCAGCTTGCGGGTGGGCGAGCGGTTCTCGTCGAGGATCCGCGCGTTCGCCGTATCCAGCGTGTCGGCCAGCACCCGGGCCCTGGCGTTGCCGGTGGTCTGCGCCAGGTGCTCGAGCGAGGCGCCCAGCGCCAGGAACTCGCCCAGCGAATCCCAGCGCAGGTAGTCCTCGGCCTGGAACTGCTGCACGTGCTTGGGCGCGCTGCCGCCGGCGCCGGTCTCGAACAGCCCGCCGCCGGCCATCAGCGGCACGATCGAGAGCATCTTGGCGCTGGTGCCCAGCTCCATGATCGGGAACAGGTCGGTCAGGTAGTCGCGCAGCACGTTGCCGGTGACCGAGATGGTGTCCTCGCCGCGGCGGATGCGCTCCAGCGAAAACGCCATCGCCTCGGCCGGCGACAGGATGCGGATGTCCAGGCCGTCGGTGTCGTGGTCCTTGAGGTAGGCCTCGACCTTTTCGATCAGCTGGGTGTCGTGCGCGCGCTGCGGGTCGAGCCAGAACACCGCCGGGGTGTTGCTCAACCGGGCGCGGTTGACCGCCAGCTTCACCCAGTCGCGCACCGGCGCGTCCTTGGTCTGGCACATGCGGAACAGGTCGCCGGCCTGCACCGGCTGCTGCAGCAGCACCTTGCCGGCCTCGTCGACCACGCGGATGGTGCCGTCGCGTGGAGCGCGGAAGGTCTTGTCGTGGCTGCCGTACTCCTCGGCCTTCTGCGCCATCAGGCCAACGTTGGGCACGCTGCCCATGGTCGCCGGGTCGAAGGCGCCGTTCGCCTTGCAGTCCTCGATCACCGCCTGGTAGATGCCGGCGTAGCTGCGGTCCGGGATGATCGCCTTGGCGTCCTGCAGCTCGCCCTCCGGATTCCACATCCGGCCGCCGTCGCGGATCATCGCCGGCATCGAGGCATCGACGATCACGTCGCTGGGCACGTGCAGGTTGGTGATGCCCTTGTCGGAGTTGACCATCGCCAGCGCCGGGCGTTCGGCATACAGCGCGTCGATGTCGGCGCGGATGCTCGCGGCCAGTTCGGCGGGCAGCTGGTCCAGGCGCGCGTACAGGTCGCCGATGCCGTTGTTGGCGTCGAAGCCGGCTTCCATCAGCTCGCGGTCGTACTTGGCCAGCACCGGGGCGTAGAAGCGGTTGACCGCCACGCCGAAGATGACCGGGTCGGACACCTTCATCATCGTCGCCTTCAGGTGCAGCGAGAACAGCACGCCGGTGGCCTTCGCGTCCTCGATCTGGGTGTCGATGAACTGCGCCAGCCGGCGGGTGTCCATCACCGCGGCGTCGATCACCTCGCCCTCCATCAGGGCGGTCTTGTCCTTGAGCACCGTGGTGACGCCATCCGTGCCCAGCAGTTCGATGCGTACGTTCCCGGCGGCATCGACGGTGAGCGACTGCTCGCTGCCGTAGAAGTCGCCGCCGTCCATGTGCGCGACGTGCGACCGGCTGTCGGCCGACCAGGCCGCCATGCGGTGCGGGTGCTTGCGGGCGAACTGCTTGACCGCGGCCGGCGCCCGGCGGTCGGAGTTGCCCTCGCGCAGCACCGGGTTGACCGCGCTGCCCTTGACCCGGTCGTAGCGCGCCTTGGCGTCGCGCCCGGCGTCATCCTTCGGCTCCTCCGGGTAGTCCGGCAGCGGGTAGCCCTGGGCCTGCAACTCCTTGATGGCGGCCTTCAGCTGCGGTACCGAGGCGGAGATGTTCGGCAGCTTGATGATGTTGGCCTCGGGCGTCTTCGCCAGCTCGCCGAGCTCGGCCAGGTCGTCCGATACCCGCCTGTCGTCCGGCAGCACGTCCGGGAACTGCGCCAGGATGCGCGCGGCCAGCGAGATGTCGCGGGTTTCCACCTCGACCCCCGCGGTCTCCACGAAGGCCTCGACGATCGGCAGCAGCGACTGGGTGGCCAGGAGCGGCGCTTCGTCGGTGAGGGTGTAGATGATCCGTGGGGACTGGGACATGGAGCCTCCGAAGGATGCGCGCCGGGAGCGGGCGCGCGGGAAGGTGGGCCGGCCATTGTCGCGCCGTGGGAGCGGTTGGGCAAAAAGAACTCCGCAGTGGCCGGGGACACAAGCCGCAGGGACGAACTGTTCGGTCCTGACCGGTGTTCTGGCGGCGGAGATCGTCGACAATCCCTCGAGAACTTACGGAACGTCAGCGCAGGGCTGAGCGGTGAGGAGCAGGAATGAGCAAGTCAGCGGTGCACACCACGGGCGCAAAGGTCTTCTTCTGGCTGGCGGTCATCCTCGCCGGCCTGAACCTGTTCCGGTTCGTGTTCTCCGGGTGGGCGCTGGATGACCTGCTCGCCGGCGCCGGTTTCGCACTGATCGCCTACGGGGCCACCCGCAACGGCTTTGGCCGCCCGGTTGACGGCGAAGGACAGCCGCTGCCGGTGGACCCGCATGCGCGGATCGCGACGCTGGCCGGCATGGCGTTGGTGGTCGTCGGGCTGGTGCTCGAAGCCGGTGCGCGCGGATGAACATGCAGGAAATCGGCTGGGAGGACTTCAGCCGCGTCGAGCTGCGCGTCGGCCGCGTCCTCCGCGTCGAACCGTTCCCGGAGGCACGCAAACCGGCCTACATCCTGCAGGTCGACTTCGGTCCGGAGATCGGCGTCCGCAAGTCGAGTGCGCAGATCACCGCGCTTTACACGCCGGAGGAACTCGTCGGCCGCCAGGTGGTGGGGGTCGTGAACTTCCCGAAGAAGCAGATCGGGCCGCTGATGTCGGAGTGCCTGGTGACTGGCTTCCACAACGCGAACGGTGAGGTCGTGCTGTGCGTCCCCGACCGCGAGGCGCCACTGGGGACGAAGCTGCTGTGATGCCCCGCGCCCTTGGGGGCGGGGCTCAGGACGACAGCTTCATCAGCACCAGACCGGACACGATCAGCACCGCGGCGGTCACCCGCATCGGGGTGAGTGGCTCGCCCAGCACGGCGGCCCCGACCACGAAGGCACCCACCGCGCCGATGCCGGTCCAGATCGTGTAGGCGGTGCCCAGGGGGAGGGTGCGCATCGACCAGGCCAGCAGCACGAAGCTCACGATCATGGCCACGAGGGTGACCGCCGTGGGGACGGGGCGGGTGAACCCGGCGGATTGCTTCATCGAGAACGCCCAGACGACTTCGAACAGCCCGGCGATGAAAAGGGAGATCCAGGCCATGTGGCCCTCCTGTCATGGGGCCGGGCCGTCCCGGTCGTGTGCGCCCGCGATGGGGGAGGTCGTCCTCTCTGCGGGCGATTCTACCGCCTGGTCGCGGCGACGCAGGGCGCAACCGCTCCCCTCTTGCGGGCGGCGCGTCGCACCGCCCGCTTCAGGCACTCCTTGGCAACGGCGACCAGCCCGGCCCGTGCGGGTCGTTCCAGGTTCCCGGCGTCAGTGGCGCCAGCCCATGCGCGGCCCGTGCGCGGTCGCATTGCGGGCTGGGCTGGCCGCTCTCCCAGGCGGGCTGCAGCGCCCGGCAGGGCGAGGGCCGCCGCTCGTAGATGCCGCAACTGGCAGCGGTGCCGACTTCGCCTTCCAGCGCGATGCAGCGCGGGCTGGGCCCGCCACGCGTGCCACGCATGGCCACGCGGTGGGGATCCAGCTTCGCGGTAAGGTCCGCGGGCGTGTTCCCACCCATGAAGGGCTCGGTCTCGGACCAGTGGAAGGCGACACGGAAGTGGGCGCAGCAGGCGCCGCAGGTCAGGCAGGGGTGTTCGGGCATGGCACTGGCGCCGTCGTTCAGTCCGCCCCGCAACACTTCTTGTACTTCTTGCCGCTGCCGCAGGAGCACGGATCGTTGCGGCCGGGCGCGGCTTCCTGGCGCAGCGGTTCGCGCGGGGTCATCGCCTGTACCCGGTGGTGGTTGAGGTCGCCAAGGATGTCCGGCAGCCGGGCGACGATCTCCAGCCGCTCCCTGTATCCGATGGGGGTGCCTTCGGCGGTCGGGTCCTCGGCCATGATCTCGCCGCTGGCGAGGCGGTCGAGCAGTTCGAAGGCATGGTCGATCCAGTCATGGTCGTCCAGCCATTGTTCCCATTCCATCTCGCGCAGTTCGACCGCGGTGAAGAAGCCCAGGGCCCAGTCGCGCCCGACATCGAGCTCATCCAGGTCGTCCTGCTCATCGGCTTCCTCGTCGGTGGGCAGCCACAGCAGCGGGGCGAGGTGGTCGGGCAGGCTGTCGCCGTCGTGGCGCACGCGGGCGCTGGCCATGGCGTGGTGGCTGGCCAGCAGCTGCTCGATGTCGGCGCGCTCGGCGTCGTCGTCCCAGCGTGGCGGGGTGCCCCAGACCGCCGGCTGCCACTGTTCCAGCGGCAGGGGTTCGCCCGGGCTGACCGCCAGCGCGGACAGGTAGCCGTCGAGTGCCTCGAGGTTGAAGCCGCGATGCGGGACCGCGCGCTGGTCGAGCAGGTCGGCCAGGCGCTCGATGGCGGCATCGTCCAGGTAACGGGATGTGCTCATGCAGCCTCCGGCGCTTGGGAGTCCGCATGGTAGCGGGCGCTGCGCAAAAAAAGGGGCGCGGACCCACCCGCGCCCCGCATGCCCGCCCAGGGCGGGAGAGAGAAGGTCCTACCGCACCGTGAAGCTGGTGGAATCGGCGCGCGCGCCGTCGACCGTGACCTCGACCGTGTAGGTGCCGGCGGGCCAGTCGTTGGCGTTGTTGAAGGTGATGTTGGTGGTTTCCGAACCGGTGGTGTTGAGCGTCTGGCGCTCTTCGCCGGCCACCTGGCCGTCCTGGTACACCAGACGGGCGCCGAGCTCGACGTTGCTGGCCGCACCGTCGGTCCGGACCGAAACCACGACCGGGTCGCCGGCGGCGAAGGTGGTGGTCGGGTTGCTGATCGAGCGGTCCGCTCCGGCCCTCGTACCCAGCGTTACCGAAGTGACGTTCACCGCGGTTTCCGGGGCCCGGGTCGCCGGCGGCATGCCGGTGTCGGGCGGGGTCATCGGGCTGGTGGCCGCGGGGGCTGTCGCCGGCGGCAGTTCACCGGCGTGGTCGCGGTTGGCGTCGCGGTTGCAGCCCGCCAGTGCGGTGGCCGCCAGTGCCGCGGCCAGGGTCAGGTGAAGGGGCTTGAGGGTCATCGGGTGCTCCTTGGAACGTGGGGGTCCGGGCGGCTCAACGCTCTGGACTGATCTGCGGAATCTTCAACACCTGCCCGGACTGGATCCGGTCGGGGTCGTCGAGCTGGTCACGGTTGGCCTCGTAGATTTCCCGCCAGCCACTGGCCTTGCCGTAGAAGTGCTGGGCGATGTGCGACAGGGTGTCGCCGCGCTGGACCACGTAGGTCTGGGTGGCCGGTTCGCCGACCTGCTCGGCGCTGCTGTCGGTGCGGCTGCTCACCCTGGAGAAGTCGGCCTTGCCCTGTCCCGCGCTGCGCGGGGCGCTGCTGTCAGTGCTCGATCGCACTCCCGAAAAATCGGGCTTGTTGTCACGGGTACTGATCATCGGGGTCTCCTGCCCTGGGGCTGGCGACCACGATGGCAGCGGGTTTGTTAATGGAACATCGCGCCGTGGTGAAGGTGCGGCTACTGGCGCAGGTCGCGCCCGGCGGCAGGAGCCGAGGTCCCGGGCGTCGCCCGCCAGGGATTGATGTCCAGGCCGCCGCGGCGGGTATAGCGCGCCTCGACCGACAGCCACTGCGGGGCAGCGACGCGGCCCAGGTCGGTGAAGACCTGTTCCACGCATTGCTCGTGGAAGCCGCAGTGGTCGCGGAAGGACACCAGGTAGCGCAGCAGCCCGGCGCGGTCCAGCCGCGGCCCGCGGTAGGCGATCGACACCCGCGCCCAGTCCGGCTGGCCGGTGACCGGGCAGTTCGACTTGAGCAGCGCGCTGGTGAGCGTCTCCTCGACCAGCGTGGCGTGGTCGGCCGACAGCAGGCCGGCGTCCGGCGGGCCGTAGCTGCCGATGGCGACGTCCAGAGCATCGATGCAGGTGCCCGCCGGCGCCGCGTCGAAGGCAGGGAGGCCGAAGGCGACCTGTACCGGCGCTCCGGCCGCGGTCGACAGGTCGGTGGTGATACGCGCGAGCACCTCCCGCGCGCTGGCGAAGCGGGTGGCGTTGAAGGAATTCAGGTACAGCTTGAGCGACTTGGATTCCACCAGGTCCGGCGAATCGGCCGGCACGAGGATGGTGGCGGTCTCCACCACCGGCTTGCCGCGTCCGTCCAGCCAGCCCAGTTCATAGGCGTGCCAGCGGTCATGGCCGGTGAACGGCAGGGCGCCGTCCTCCAGCCCGAGGCTGGCGCGCCCGGTACTGCGCGGGATCGGAAACAGCAGCGAGGCGTCGTACCGGCGCGGGTAGTCGACCTGGCGGCCGAGCGGGAGGTCGGAGCTGGACATGCCGCCATTATCGCCCCGTTCCGCGGTCATGCCCGCGCACGCGCGGCTCCACCAGCGCTCACCGCGACGACTCCGGTATCACCGAAATCGATCCGTCCCGCTCCAGCACCGCGTACTTCACCTGCCGCATGTTCTCCAGCCCGTGCAGGCCCCGGGCCGCCTCCAGGATGTCGTCCTCTTCCACCCGCGCCTTGTCCATGCGTCCGGTCAGCGGCGTGCCGTTCTCGACCAGTATCAGGGGCACGTCGTCGAGCAGCCGGCTGGCGACATCCGAGCGCCCCTTGAGCCAGGCGAAGCCCAGTTCCATCAGCACCAGGGTGACGACCAGGATGAAGGCGTGGGTCAGCGACGGGTTGCCGCTGGCGAGGGCGTTCGACACCGCCTCGCTGATCAGCAGCAGCAGGATCATGTCGAACGCGGTCATCTGCGCCAGCGTCCGGCGACCGCCGACGCGGAACACCACCATCAGGAACAGGTAGATCACCGCCGCACGCAGCACCGCTTCCATGGGGTCTCCTCAGGGATAGACAAAAAGCCGGAGTGGTACCGCCTCGCCGCGGCCGCCATCCGCGGCGACCGCGCGCACCGTCGCCTCCAGGCGGCCGATCCCGTCGGGCTCCAGCTGCAATGCGACGGCCGCGGTGCCCTCGGCGAAGTGGCATTCGATCGAGCCGGCGCTGTGCCGGACCTGCTCGGGCTGGGGCGTGACGTGGTCGATGTCGACCTCCCCGACCAGCGGACCCTGCAGCACCAGCACCAGCGGTGCGCCGCCCGGAGCCGGGTCCAGCTGCACCTGCACCGGAACCCGGGCATGGCGCTGCGCGAAGCGGGGGTGCTCGACCCGCAGCGGTCCGGAGTCCACGTGTGCCCGGCTCAGCGGGCCGCCGTCGCCGAGCAGGCCGCTGAGCGCCCCCGCCAGCAGCAGGACCATCAGGCCCACGCCCACCATCCGCACCACGCGGAAGCGGCGCTGGAAATCCAGGTGCTGGTGGATCTGCAATGAGGGCGGCGCGTCCGTATTCATGTCCGGACTGTCGCCACGGCAATGTGGAAGCCGCGTGTGCTTGCTCAGCAGCGGTGGTCGAGCGCCAGGTACTCCGCCGAGCGCATCTCGATCAGTCGCGAGGCGGTGCGGTCGAAAGCGCCCAGCAACCTGCGGCCGCGGTACAGGTGCGTGGGCGTGGCGGCGGCGGTGCAGACCAGGTTGACCTGGCGGTCGTAGAGCTCATCGACCAGGTGCACGAAACGGCGTGCCGGATCGTCGTTGTTGCCGTCGAACAGCGGGATGTCGCCGACCAGCACGGTGTGGAATTCGGTGGCGATCTCGATGTAGTCGGCGACCGACCGCGGGCCGTCGCAGATGGCACCGAAATCGAACCAGGCATGGCCGTCGGCGAGCCCGCGCACCGGGATCGGCCGCGCCTCGATCACCAGCGGCCCGCGCTGGCGCGCCGCGCCGGCGGTCAGCTCGGCCCAGCGGCCGGCAAGCCAGGCATCGGCCTCCTCGTCCAGCGGCGAGCGGTACACCGGCGAGCCGGTCAGCGCGCGCAGGCGGTAGTCGGTGTCGCTGTCCAGGTGGAGCACCCGGCAGTGTTGCTCGATCAGCGCGATCGCCGGCAGGAAACGCTCGCGCTGCAGCCCGTCCCTGAACAGGCCGGAAGGCTCGATGTTGGACGTGGTGACCAGTGCGACGCCTTCGGCGAACAGGTGCTCGAGCAGCCGCCCGAGCAGCATCGCATCGCCGATGTCATGGACGAAGAACTCGTCCAGCACCAGCACCCGCAGCTCGTCGCGCCACTCGCGGGCGATGGTCCGCAGCGGATCGGACTCGCCGGCGTGCCCGCGCAGCCGGGCGTGGATCTCGCGCATGAAGCGGTGGAAATGGGTCCGGCGCTTGGCACTGATCGGCAGGCCGTCGAAGAACAGGTCGATCAGGAAGGTCTTGCCGCGGCCGACCCCACCCCACAGGTACAGCCCCTGGGGCGCCGGCGCCGGTCGCCCGCGCAGGCGGTCGAGCAGGCCGCGCGGGTCGAGGGCGATCAGGGCGGCGTGCAGCCGGTCGAGCTCGGCCAGGGCCCGGTGTTGCGCGGGGTCGTCGTTCCAGTCGCCGCGGGCGACGCCCTGCGCATAACGCTGGCCCGGCAGTGCCGCATCGGCGGCTTCAGGCATCGTTGCCGTCCACCGGCGGTGGCAGCCACGGGCGTACGCCGTTCTTCACCGCACCGCGCAGGTCGATCAGCTTGCGGTGGAAGAAGTGGCTGCTGTCGGGGATCCGGACCAGCTCGGGGCGCCGCGGCAGCGAGTCGACCCAGGCGTAGACCTTCTGCGGATCGACCACCTCGTCGGCCTCGCCCTGGATCACCAGCCAGGGGCCGTCGAACGGCGCGATGTCCTCGAAGCCGTAGCTGGAGCGGCCGGCCGGCGGCGCGATCATGATCAGCCCGCCCGGCTTCACGTCGGCCGAGACCTTGTAGGCCATTCCCGAGCCGAAGCTGAAGCCGGCCAGCCACAACTCGGCATCCGGGCGCTGCTCCCTCACCCAGGCGACCACCGCGCGCACGTCGTCGGCCTCGCCGTTGCCCTCGTCCCAGCTGCCCGCGGAAGCGCCGACCCCGCGGAAGTTGAAGCGCACCGTGGTGGCGCCGCACTGCTGCAGGGCGCGGGCGGTCATGGTGACCACCTTGTTGTGCATGGTGCCGCCCTCGGTGGGCAGCGGGTGGCAGATCACCGCCACCAGGTTGCGGCGCGGGCAATCCGGGTCGTGTCCTTCGACGGCGGCCTCGATGTCGCCGGCCGGCCCCTGCAGGGTGACCGGGACCGTTTTGCCCTCGTCGAGCAGGGCCTGGGCGGGGAACACGGGGTTGCTCATGCTTGCCATGATAAGCGCCCGGGAACGGCAACGCCGCCCGGAGGCGGCGTCATGCGGGCGCGGCATGGCGCGGGATCAGTTGAGGTTGTCGAGCATCCAGTCGACGGTGGCGATGACCTGCTCGTCGGTCAGGGCCGGGTTGCCGCCCTTGGGCGGCATCACGCCGGCGCTGCCGGTGAAGCCCTCGATGGCGTGGTGGTGCAGGGTGTCCACGCCCTGGGCGATGCGTGCGGTCCAGTCGGCGCTGACCATGGTCGGGGCACCGCCGGCGCCACTGGAGTGGCAGCCCGAACACAGGTTGTTGAAGATCACCGAGCCGTCGAGGGTGCCGTCGTAGGCCACGTTGGCGGTGGCCGCCGCCGCCGCCGCGGCAGCCGCCGCGGCCTGCGCCGCCGCGCCGGTGCTGCCCGCGTAGACCGCGCCGGCCGGCGCGATGCGCATCTCGGTGCGCCGGGCCATGCTGTCGGGCACCTCGGTGGGCAGCGACTTGTGGACCATCCACGAGCCGATCAGCAGCCCCAGCGCCAGCAGCACCAGGAAGCCGATCATGACGGAGAACTTCTTCAGGAATTCCAGGTCGTAGTTGCGCACGATCCACCCTTTGCAGCGCCCAGGGCCGGGCGCATGGCCATTGTGTGTTGGCGGCAGCCGCCGCGCCGCGCGCCAGTATAGCCCCGCAGGTCCGCGGTACCGGGCTGGCGCAAGGGGCGGATTATTCCAGAAAGCGGGCCGTCGAGGCGAGCGGGGAAGCTTGAATGGCGCGCCTGGAGGGATTCGAACCCCCGACCAATGGCTTCGGAAGCCACTACTCTATCCGGCTGAGCTACAGGCGCGCTGGCCGCCGCGGCCTTGCGCCGGGCGGACCGGCATTCTAGCGGCAAACGCGGGCGCGCTGCACGCCCGCGATACGGCCCCTTCGCCGCGGTGCTCCATAATGGCGGCCATGAGCTCCCCCGCTTCGCAGGCGCCGGTCCGTCCGGCGTGGAAGTCGCGCCTGGATGCGTATTGGCGCCTGACCCGCAATGACCGTCCGATCGGCTGGCTGCTGCTGTTGTGGCCGACCTGGTGGGCGTTGTGGATCGCCTCCGGCGGAGTGCCGGCGCCGTGGACCTGGTTCGTGTTCACCGCCGGTGTCTGGCTGACGCGTTCGGCGGGCTGCGTGATCAACGATTACGCCGACCGCTGGCTCGATCCGCACGTGGAGCGCACCCGCGGCCGCCCGCTGGCCACCGGCGAGGTGTCCGGACGCGAGGCGCTGGTGCTGTTCGCGCTGCTGATGCTGGCGGCGTTCGCGCTGGTGCTGACGCTGAACCGGCTGACGGTGCTGCTCAGCTTCGTCGGCCTGCTGCTGGCCGCGACCTATCCCTATCTGAAGCGCTACACCCACCTGCCGCAGGTGTACCTGGGGATGTCCTTTGGCTGGGCGATCCCGATGGCCTTCGCCGCGGTGCTGGGGGAAATCCCTCCCGTGGGCTGGCTGCTGTACGTGGCCAACATCGTCTGGTCGACCGCCTATGACACCTGGTATGCGATGGTCGACCGCGAGGACGACCTGAAGGTCGGCGGCAAGTCCACCGCGATCCTGTTCGGCCGCCTGGACCTGCAGATCCAGGGCGTGCTGTACGCGCTGGTGTTCCTCGCGCTGGTGCTGGTCGGCCAGCGGGCGGGACTGGGGGTGCCGTATCGCGCCGGTCTGGGCGTGGCGCTGGTGCTGGTGGCCTGGGAGTTCTGGATCTGCCGCGGACGCGAGCGGGCGCCGTGCTTCCGCGCCTTCCTGCACAACCACTGGGTGGGGATGTCGGTCTTCGCCGGCATCGCCGCGGAATTCGCCCTGCGCGGCTGACCCCCTCAAAGCGCCCGTCCGCAGACCCAGGCGTCGACCCGTCGCACCCCTGCGTCCAGCAGGGCTTCGGCGGCGGCGTGCAGCGTGGCCCCGGTGGTCATGACGTCGTCGACCAGCACCACGTGGCCCGGCAGCCCGCCGGAGCCGGATACGACGAAGGCATCGAGCAGGTTCTCCCGCCGCGATGCCGCGTCCAGCGTCGATTGCGCGCGGGTGTGGCGCTGGCGCCGCAGCAAGCCGGCCTGCAGGTCCACCTCCAGGACCGCCGCCAGCGGTTTTGCCAACTCCAGTGCCTGGTCGTAGCCACGCTGGCGCAGCCGCGCGCGGTGCAGCGGGACGGGTACCAGCGCGGCCGGCCGTGGCAGCCCGGCGAAAGCGCGCGCCATGAGCTGCGACATCAGCCGTCCGGCGGCCAGGTCGCCGTGGAACTTGAAGCGGGGCAGCAGCCGGTCCAGGGGCGCCTGGTAGCGGCATGCGGCGTGGCAGGCGGCCAGCGGCGGCGGCTCGGTCAGGCAGGCCGCGCAGGTGTCGTCGCCGGCAGGTTGCGGCAGCGGCAGGGCGCAACGGATGCATGCCCGCGGCTGCCAGGGCAGCGCCGCCAGGCAGACGGGGCACAGGTCCAGGCCCTCCACTCCGGGCGCTTCGCAGGCCAGGCAGCGCGAAGGGAACAGCAGGCGGGCGGCGTCGTTGCGCAGCCAGAAGCCGAGCCGCTCGCGGATCCCGAATGCATGTTCCCTCTGGTTGACAGCCTCTTGCATGCTTCCGAGACTGCCGCGCCGGTCGCCCGGGCACAGTCGGAAAACCCCCTTGAATGCTGTCCGCCGCTGGCGCGGCCTGGCGCCGGTCAGCACCCGCATGCGGCGGCCGTCGCGGCGGTCCCACCGGAGCTGCAATGCATATCGAAACCCGTGGCCACGGTCCATCCCTGATCCTGCTGCACGGCTGGGCGATGCATTCCGGACTGTTCGAGCCGCTTGTGGCGCGGCTGGCGGGGCGGTTCACCCTGCATTTTGTCGACCTGCCCGGCCATGGCCACGCCCGCAACGATGACCGCGCGCTGGAACCGGCGGCCTTGGGGCGTGAACTGGCTGCGCGGTTACCGGGTGCGGTATGGCTGGGATGGTCCCTGGGCGGGATGGTCGCGCTGCGTGCCGCGCTCGACCATCCGGGCCAAGTGCGTGGGCTGGTGATGGTCGCCTCCTCGCCGCGCTTCGTGCAGGGCCGGGACTGGCCGCACGGCGTGCGGCCGAGCCTGTTCCGCGAGTTCGGCGACGCGCTTGGCCGTGACTTCCGCGGGACCCTGGACGGCTTCCTGGCACTGGAAGCCCTGGGCTCGCCCGAAGCCACCCGCGAACTGCGTGGATTGCGGGCCCAGGCCTTCGAGCGTGGCGAGCCCGCCCCCCACGTGTTGCAGGAGGGGCTGCGGCTGCTGGAGCAGGTGGACATGCGCGACGAGCTCGGCCGCCTGCGGGTGCCCAGCCTGTGGCTGTCCGGCCGCCGCGACCGCCTGGTGCCGCCGGCTGCGATGACCGCCGCCGCGCGGCTCGCGCCCGGCGCCCACAGCGTGCGGATCGACAATGCCGGCCACGCGCCCTTCCTCGGCGCCCCCGATCGGGTCGCCGCGGAGGTCGCCGCCTTCATCGGTGCCCTCGACCTGCCCGCAGGCCTAGCCCCGTAGGCGTGCCTTCGGGCGACAATGCCGCCCATGCCCGCGCTGTTCGACACCCGCCAGATCCGCCGCGCCTCGTCCCGCGCGGCTTCCACCTACGAAGACGCCGCGATCCTGGAGCGCGAGGTGGGTTCGCGCCTGGCGGAATCCCTGGACTACCTGGACGACCCTTCCTTGGCCCGCCCGGCGCCGGAACTGGTGGTCGACGTGGGCAGCGGGCCCGGCCAGGGCACCGCGCTGCTGCAGGCACGCTGGCCCAAGGCCCGGGTGGTCGCCATCGATCCCGCCCCGGGCATGCTGGCCGCGGTACGCCGCCAGGGCGGGCACAGGCTCAACCCGTTCGTCCGGCGTCCGCACGCCCTGTGCGCCGATGCCCGGGCGCTGCCGCTGGCCGATCGCAGCGTCGACGTCCTGTTCTCCAACCTGTGCCTGCAGTGGGTCGAAGACCTGCCGGGCGTGCTGGCCGGCTTCCGGCGGGTGCTCAAGCCCGGCGGCATGTTGCTGGTCTCGACCTTCGGCCACGACACCCTGTTCGAGCTGCGCCAGGCCTTCGCCGCTGCCGACGAGGCGCCCCATGTCAGCCCCTTCGTGCAGATCGGCCAGTTCGGCGATGCGCTGATCGAAGCCGGCTTCAGGGATCCGGTGATCGACCGCGACGTGTTCCGTGACAGCCGGCCGGACCTGGCTTCGCTGATGCGCCACCTGCGGGCGCTGGGGGCGACCAATGCGCTCGCCGCGCGCCGCCGCAGCCTGACCGGCCCCGGACGCTTCGCCCGGGCGGCAGGCGCCTACGAGGCGATGCGTGCGCCCGGCGGGTCGCTGCCGGTGACCTGGGAAGTGATCTACGCCCAGGCCTGGGGGCCGCCGCCGGGCGCGCCGATCCGCGTCGGCGGGGTGGACGAGGTCCAGGTGCCGGTCACGGCGATCCCGATCCGGCGCCGTTGAGGGGCCTGGCTTGAACCGCCGCACCACCGCGCTGGTGGCCGTCGCGCTGGCGCTGGCCTCGGCATTGTTCTTCACCTCCAGCTACGTGCTCAACCGGGCCGCCGCCAACGTCGGCGGGCACTGGGCGTGGACGGCGAGCCTGCGCTACCTGATTACCCTGCCGCTGATGCTGCCGCTGGTCTGGTGGCAGGGCGGGGTCGGGCCGGTGTGGCGGGCGATCCGCGCCCACCCGGGGGCGTGGCTGCTGTGGAGCACGATCGGCTTCGTAGTGTTCTACATCGGCCTGAGCTACGCCGCCGGGAGCGGGCCGTCGTGGCTGGTGGCCGGCATGTTCCAGCTGACTGTCGTCGCCGGCACGCTGTGCGCGCCGCTGCTGTACGACGACGAGCGCCGGAAGATTCCCCTGTCGGCCCTGGTCGTTGGCCTGGTGATCGTTGCCGGGGTGCTGCTGATGCAGGCCGGCCAGGGCGGCGGGATCGGCCGCGAGGGCTGGGTCGCACTGGCGGTGGTCGCGGTCGCCGCGTTCGCCTATCCGCTGGGCAACCGCGGGCTGCTGCTGCACCTGGAGCGCCACGCCGGCGAGGTGCCGGCGCTCAATGCCACCCAGCGCGTGTTCGGTCTGACCCTGGCCAGCCAGCCGGCGTGGATCGCCCTGGCGCTGTATGCCGGCGCGGCCGCGGGGCCACCGCCGGTGGAGCAGGTGTGGCTGACCGCCGGCGTCGCCCTGGGGGCGGGCATCATCGCCACGGTGCTGTTCTTCCAGGCCACCGGCCTGGTGCGGGACCAGCCGGTTCCCCTGGCGGCCGCCGAGGCGATGCAGGGTTCGGAGATCCTGTTCGCCACCTTGATCGGGGTGCTGTGGATGGGCGAAGCCTGGCCCAGTGGGCGCTCGCTGCTGGGCGCCGCGGTGGTGGTCGCCGGCATCGTGGCCTTCAGCTGGATCGCCGCGCGCAGCGCTGCGGGCGACGACCGGGCGGTGCGGGCCCTGCGCAGCGCGCGGGGACGCTGACGCGGCGCGGTGTTCAGCCGTGGCGCACTACAGTCCACGGTGCCACCCCCTTCTGCAGTTCTCCGTCCGGATGCGCACGATCCCAGCCTCGCTCCTGCTGTCCGCCGCGATCGTGTCGCTGGCGCCTGCCGCCGCTTTCGCGCAGCCCGCGGGCCCGGCCGCCGATGGCACGTCGGGCTGGAGCTTCGATCCCTCGGTACTGGTCGGCGACGGGCGCGAGATCGTCCGTCGGGCGCCGGCCGGGGCCGTCGACGAGCTGTTGCAGGCGATCACCGCCAGCGCCCGTGAGCCCGACGAGGCCGAGGCGGTCTGCCGGCTCCTCGATCCGGACGCGGACCGCAGCCTGGCAGGCCTGAACGAGGCCGCCGCACGTCTGCCGCCGCGGAGCCGGGAGCGGCTCGCCGGCGCAGTGGCGAACCTGCTGGTCGCCGCTCTCCAGGCGCCGCCCCAGGTGTATGACGAAGGGGCCGCGCGGCAGGCACTGAAGCAGGCCGGGGTTCGGGCGGCGCTGATGCAGGACGGTTTCATGGCGGGCCTGCAGGGCGATCACCATCCCGCCCGCTGCCGCTCGGTCGGTACACTGCTCGAGGTCATGGCGGACCGGCCGCGCTCCGAACGCGTGGCGGTCGCCCGCCTGCTGATGGACGAGGGCCTGGACCGCCTGCAACTGGTCGCCTCCGGCCCCTGAGCGGTGCCACGGATGGCCGCGGCGATGCTGAATGCTTTACCTGTCGCACCGGCGGTGGCGTCAACGCCGGGAATCCCGCGACGTTGACGTGGGGAGTCGCGCACTCCCGACCGACCCCGGAGATACCCACATGGTCCGCAAACTCCTGCTTCCCGCCCTGGCGATCGTGCTGCTGGGCGGCTGCGTCAGCACCGGCTACGGCTACCGTAGCGCGCCGCGTGGTGACTACTACTACGGTCATCCCACGACCGACTACCGCTACTACGGCGATTTCCGTTACGGCAGTGGGGGCTATGGCTACTGGCCCTACCGCGGCTACAGCAGCTGGTACTCCCCGTACCGCCATCCCGGCTACTACTACGGTTATCCGGGTTACCGCCCGCCGATCGTGGTGCATCCGCGCCCGGACAACGGCCACGGCCACGGCCGCCCCGACCAGGGCCGCGACCGCGCCCCGTGGCGTGACCTCGACCGGCTGCGCCAGGACCGTACCCCGACCGTCGAGCGTCGCCCCCTGTCGACCGCGCCGCGCCCGGCCGTGCAGCGGCCGGCCAGCCCGGCGCCGCGTCCGCCGGTGAACCGTGGCGGCAACGACCGCGGCTCGCGGATGGGCCAAGCGATCCGCAAGGCCGGCGGCGAGTCGCGGCGCGTCGAGTAGGCGACCCCGTCACGTTTCGGCCGCTCCGGGCGACGTCATTGGGGCAGGGTGTTGACAAGATGCGTCCAAATGCGACGTAATCCGGTTGCAGCTTCAATGTCGGCGCCCGACGAGGAATCACGGATCCCCCCTGTTCCGGCCTCGTCAGGCGCCGGCGCCTACAAACGACAAGCCCCGCCTGGTGCGGGGCTTGTCGTTTCCGGGATTGTCCCGGCGCATAAAAATGGGGCCGGACGTCCCCCGACATCCGGCCCCTGGCTTCCCTTGCGGGCACGTGGTCAGCCCCTGTTCCAATTCCGACCGGCGTCGCGCGCCTGCCCCGCAAGGTGCAGGAATAAACGTCGCATGAACCATGCCAACGCCACGTGGCCAAGCGGGTCCCATGCCCGCGCCGGTAGCCCCGCGTAGAATCGACAAGCTGATGAACGACTTCTTCCGCTACGACGTGATCGTGGTCGGTGGCGGCCATGCCGGCACCGAGGCCGCGCTGGCCGCCGCCCGCGGCGGTGCACGCACCCTGCTGCTGACCCATGCCATCGAGACCATCGGGGCGATGAGCTGCAACCCGGCGATCGGCGGGATCGGCAAGGGTCACCTGGTGCGTGAGATCGATGCACTGGGCGGGGTGATGGCGCGGGCGGCCGATGCCGCCGGGATCCAGTGGCGCCGGCTGAACGCCAGCAAGGGTCCGGCGGTGCGTGCCACGCGCTGCCAGGCCGACCGCAACCTCTACCGGGCCTTCATCCGCCGCGCGGTCGAGCGCCAGCCGGGGCTGAGCGTGTTCCAGGCCGGGGTGGACGACATCTGCTTCGATCGTGGCCGAGTGACCGGCGTGCTGACCCAGACCGGGCTGCGTTTCCAGGCTCCGGCCGTGGTGCTGACCGCGGGCACTTTCCTGGCCGGCAAGGTCCATGTCGGCCAAGCCACGCATGCCGCCGGCCGGGCCGGCGAGCCGCCGGCGAACACCCTGGCGCAGAAGCTGCGCGAAGGGCCGTTCACCGTGGACCGGCTCAAGACCGGTACCCCGCCGCGGATCGACGGCCGGACGATCGATTACGGCGTGCTCGAGCGCCAGCCCGGCGACGACCCGCGCCCGGTGTTCTCCTTCATGGGCAGCCATGCCGACCAGCCATCCCAGGTCGACTGCTGGATCGCCCACACCAGCGAGCGCACCCACGACATCATCCGTGGCGCGCTCGACCGCAGCCCGCTGTACACCGGCCAGATCGAGGGCATCGGCCCGCGTTACTGCCCCTCCATCGAGGACAAGGTGGTGCGCTTCGCCGAGAAGGCCAGCCACCAGGTGTTCGTCGAACCCGAAGGCCTGGATGTCACCGAGATCTATCCCAACGGCATTTCCACCTCGCTGCCGTTCGAGGTCCAGACCGAACTGGTGCGCAGCATCCGCGGCTTCGAAAACGCGCATGTCACCCGGCCGGGCTACGCGATCGAGTACGACTTCTTCGACCCGCGCGGGCTCCGGCACACCCTGGAGACCCGCGCGGTCGGCGGACTGTTCTTCGCCGGCCAGGTCAACGGCACCACCGGCTACGAGGAGGCCGCCGCGCAGGGGCTGCTTGCCGGGCTCAACGCCGCCCGCCATGCGCACGGGCTGGATGGCTGGTACCCGCGCCGCGACCAGGCCTACCTGGGCGTGCTGGTCGATGACCTGGTCACCCACGGCACCAGCGAGCCCTACCGCATGTTCACCAGCCGCGCCGAGTACCGGCTGCAGTTGCGCGAGGACAACGCCGACCTGCGGCTGACGCCGGTGGGACGCGGGTTCGGCCTGGTGGACGACGCGCGCTGGAGCGCCTTCGAGGCCAAGCGCGAGGCGATCGGGCGCGAGTCGGCACGCCTGGCCGGCGCATGGGCCTCGCCCGGCAACGCGCTGGGGCGTGAGATCGCCGACACCCTGGGTGTCGAGCTCAGCCGTGAAACCAGTGCCCGCGACCTGCTGCGCCGGCCGGAACTGGACTACGCGCGCCTGGTGGCGGTGCCTTCGCTGGCGCCCGGGGTGGACGATCCGGCCGTGGCCGAGCAGGTCGAGATCGACGTCAAGTACGCCGGCTACCTGGAACGCCAGCGCGGGGAGATCGAGCGCGCCAGGCGGCATGAGGAAACCGCGATCCCCGAGGGCTTCGACTACGCCGGCGTGCGCGGGCTTTCGGCCGAAGTGACCGCCAAGCTGGGGCAGCTGCGGCCGCTGACGATCGGACAGGCAAGGCGGATCCCCGGCATCACGCCGGCGGCGATCTCCCTGCTGCTGGTGCACCTGGAGCGGGCGCGGCGCAGCCGGGTGGCCTGAGTTCCGCCGTCGTGCCCGAGCGCGCGGGCGTCCATGGACGTTCCCGGGTGCACTGCGCTTACCCGGGCCACGGCCTACACGCCTGCCCAACGCGCGCTCTGCTTTGCTCGGTGGCCCCCACCAGGAGCGAGCCAATGGCCACCAGCAAGACCGCCAAGAAGGCGACCGCGAAGAAGACCGCCGCGTCTGGCGGCAAGCCGGTCGAAGGCAAGTCCAGGCAGCAGCTTGCGCGCCAGGCCGGACAGGTCGCGCAGCAGCAGCGCGAGGTCCAGGACGCCATCGATGCCAAGCCGGAGAAGAAGGCGAAAAAGGCCCCGGCGAAGACCGGCACGCGCAAGCAGCCGCGCAACCCGATGCCGGCCCAGCACCTGGACAAGCCCGGCAACGAGCACGAACTGGAACTGGCCCCGCGCTACATGGCGCCGGACTACAGGGGCAGCGGCAAGCTCGAAGGCATGGCCGCGATCGTCACTGGCGCCGACTCCGGCATCGGCCGCTCGGTTGCGGTGCTGTTCGCCCGGGAAGGCTGCGACGTGGCGGTGCTGCACCTGGACGAGGACGAGGACGCCGAAGCCACCCGCCAGGCCGTGGAAGCCGAAGGCGCACGCTGCCTGGTGATGGCCGGGGATGTCGGCGACACGAAGTTCTGCGAGAAGGCGGTCCGGCAGACCCTGAAGGCCTTCGGCCGCCTGGACGTGCTGGTCAACAACGCCGCGTTCCAGCAGCACGCCCAGTCAATCGGCGACATCACCGACAAGCAGTTCGACCAGACCCTGCGCACCAACCTTGGTGGCTATTTCCGCATGGCGCGCGCGGCGGTCCCGCACATGGGCGAGGGTGCCAGCATCATCAACACCGGCTCGGAGGTGGCGCTGTTCGGCAGCGCGCAACTGCTGGACTACTCGATCACCAAGGGCGGGATCCACGCCTTCACCAAGTCACTGGCCTCGCAGCTGCTGGGCAAGGGCATCCGGGTGAACTGCGTGGCCCCCGGCCCGATCTGGACCCCGCTCAACCCCGCCGACCGCCCGGCCGACAAGATCCCGGACTTCGGCAAGGACAGCGACATGGGACGCCCGGGCCAGCCCGAGGAGATGTCACCGGCGTATGTGTTCCTGGCCTCGCCGGTGTGCTCGAGCTACGTCAACGGCGCGATCCTGCCGGCGATGGGCGGGCCCACGGGCTGACCGGCAGGCGTCCAGCGCCCGCCGCGGACGCCGGTACCGGGCCATGGCGGTCGTCACGGTCATTCTGGTGTTCCTGCTGGCGGTCATCGCCAGCCACTTCCTTGCCCGGCTGTTGCCGTTCGCGGTGCCGCTGCCATTGCTGCAGATTGCGCTTGGTGCCGGGCTGGCGACGATCGGCTTCGATGTGCGCTTTGAGCCCCACCTGTTCCTGTTGCTGTTCATCCCGCCGCTGCTGTTCCTCGATGGCTGGCGGATCCCGAAGGGGGCGCTGTTCCGTGACTGGAAGCCGATCCTCGCCCTGGCGATCGGGCTGGTGGTGTTCACCGTGGTCGGAATGGGCTGGTTCATCGGCTGGCTGGTGCCGGGAGTGCCGCTGGCGGTGGCGTTCGCCCTGGCGGCGATCCTGTCGCCCACCGACCCGGTCGCGCTGGGCGCGATGACCGCCGGCACGCCGTTGCCCTCGCGGCTGACCCACGTGCTGGAAGGCGAGTCGCTACTCAACGATGCCACCGGGCTGGTCTGTTTCAGCTTTGCCGTAGGCGCGGTAATGACCGGAACGTTCTCGCTGGGCAGGGCCTCGCTCAGCTTCCTGCTGGTGGCCGGCGGCGGCTTGCTTGCCGGGCTGCTGGTGACCTGGCTGACCGGATGGCTCAACCACCGCCTGGTACAGCGTACGGGCGAGGAGCCGGGCATCCAGATCCTGCTCAGTCTGCTGGTCCCGTTCGCGGCGTACCTGGTTGCCGAATCCATGCACGTGTCGGGCATCCTGGCCGCCGCGGTGGCCGGGATCGCGATGCACTACAGCGAGCTGGCCGGGCGGCCACGGGCGGCGACGCGGATGCAGCGCACCGCAGTCTGGGACACGGTGCAGCTGGCGCTCAACGGGACCATCTTCGTACTGCTGGGCGAACAGCTCCCGCGCCTGGTACTCGAACTTCCGCGAGCCGCCAGCGAAGCGGGAACGAGTGTCAGCAACTGGGACCTGGCCGGCTACGTCCTGGTGATCACCCTGGCGCTGGGGTTGCTGAGGTTTGCCTGGGTCTGGGCCGCGCTGAGGATGACCGTGCTGCGCCGCACGCTCCAAGGCACACAGGCCCGGATGCCACAGAGCCGGTTGATCGCGGTGATGGCGGCAGCGGGGGTGCGCGGGGCGATCACCCTGGCCGGCATCCTGACCCTGCCGCTGGTACTCGACGACGGCCGCGCGTTCCCGGCGCGGGAGCTGGCGGTGGTGCTGGCCATGGGGGTCATCCTGACATCGCTGCTGGTCACGAGTGTCGTCCTGCCATGGCTGGCCCGCGGACTCGACCACGACCTGCCGGACCCGGGCCGGGCCGACGCCGAGGCCGCGGCGCGCATTGCCGCCACCGAGGCGGCGATCCAGCGGATAGAGCAGGCACTCGCCAGCCAGGCCGGCCGGGAAGACGACAGCCAGGCGGCGTACTCGGAAGCCGGGGTCCAGGTGCTCGAGCTGTACCGCCGGCGGCTGGAGTACGGCGACCACGGTGGCGAGGATGCCGCGGCCGCCCGGCGGCGGTTGCACGCCGGACGCAAGCTGCGGGCCATCGGCCTGCGCGCCGAACGCGACGAACTCTACCGGCTGCGCCGCGCCCGGGTGATCGATGACGAACTGCACTCGCGGCTTGTGCGCGAGGTCGACCTGGCCGAGGCTGGCCTGGAGCCAGCCCCCGCCCGTTGACGGCCGCAGGTCAGCGCTCCCTCCGCCAGTTCACCGAACCGCGGTTCTCCACCGTGCTCGACTCGATCTCGATGTCGAAGCCGCGTTCCAGCAGGTACTTCAGCGTCAGCACCTGCCCGGTTCCCAGCAGTGATACGCCGTAGCTGACGTACAGCTTGGGCGACAGGTACTTGCCCACGCCCAGCACGCTGCCGCCCAGGGCGCGGCTCTGCATCAGGCCCGCGTCGTCCAGGCCGATCTGCTCGCCCACGCGCGAGGCCAGCAGGCCGCTGCCGGCGGTCAGGGCCGCGCTGGCGGCATTGAGTTCGCCGCGCTCGGCGCCGGACAGGCTCGACAGCGGGCGGCCCAGGGTGAGGTAGGCCAGGGCCTCGGACTGCGAGGCCGCCGGATTGGCCCAGACCTCGGCTTCCAGGCTGCTGACCCGGCCGGTGACCCTGACCCCGGCGGTGACTTCGCCGACCACCCGCTCGGCGGACAGGTTGACCACCGGGTCGGCGATCGGATCGGCGGACCAGCTCAGCCGGCCCTGGCGCACCGTCAGGTCCTGGCCGTAGGCGCGGTAGCGGCCACTCACGTCCAGGTGCCCGGACGCGGTCATCTCGCGGCCGGGCTGGGACAGGATCCGCAGCTGCCCACCGAGCTGGGCCGCCAGGCCGAAGCCGGTCAGGTTCACGTCCTCGCCCACCCGCACCAGCAGATTCATCTGCAGCGGGGTGGCCGGGCCGCCGGCATCCTCCGGGTCGACAGGATCGAGCACCACCACGTCGTCGGACGGCGAGACGCCGCTGTCCAGGCCTTCCAGGTTGATGTCGGCCTCGGGCACGGTCACCGAGCCGGTCAGCCGCAGCGGCTCGCCGGCGCGGTAGCGCACCTGCAGGTCGGGGCTGGCGGTGGCGTGCAGGTCGGCGGTGTTGGCCACCAGCACGTCCTCGCCGGTGATCGCCAGCTCGAGCGGGGTTTCCTGGCCGCGCCAGCCCAGGCTGCCCTCGACCCGCAGCACCCCGCCGCCGTCGCCGCCGGCGGCCGGAGTCGTGCGCAGGCCGCCGGCAATGCGGGCGTTGCCGTCGGGCAGCGCGTCCAGTTGCACGTTGCCGTCCTCGACGCGGATCGCCAGCGCGGGAATCTCGGTGCGGAAGCCGCTGAGCCGGGCCTGGCCGCCCACCGTCGGGGCGTCGCGGGTACCGCCCAGTTCCACCTGGCCGACCAGCTGGCCCTCCGGCTCGACGATGTCGGGCGAGAACAGCTCCAGCCAGGTCAACTCGTGGATTTCCAGGCCGAGCCGGCCATTGAGTGGAGAGTACGCGTCCCAACCGGTGACCACGGTGGCATCCAGCCTGCCCTGCTCGTTGAGGTCGGCGGCAAGCGTCGCGTCGATCCCCTGCGGGCGCAGCTCTGCGTCCAGGCGCAGGTTGCGGTAGCCGAACAGGTTGCTGCGCGCCCGCTCGCTGCCGCGCAGCCCGCCAGCGGCGGAGTCGACCCGCACGTGCCCGGCCCAGCCGCCGCCCTGTGGCCGCAGCAGGGCATCGATGTCGATTTCACCGTCCAGCACCCAGGGGCGGCCGGATTCCTGCTCGGGCAGCCAGGCCGACGCCAGCGACAGCGGCAGGCCGTTGCCGTCCAGCTGCAGGCCATCGCGCGGCCAGTCGGCACTCGCGCATACGCTGCCGCCCGCCGAGGAGGCCAGGCAGGCACCGTCGAGCCGCAGGTCGCCGCCACCGAAGGCGAAGCCGGCCGGCTGCTGCAGCGTCCAACCGGCGCCGCGGGCCGGGTCCAGCTGCAGGCTCGCCAGCTGCCCCTGCCACCCCGGACCGCCCTGGCCGATCCGCCCGGTCAGGGCCAGCCGTCCGAGCGCACTGCCGGCGCTGCCCTGCAGCTGCATGTCCTGCAGGGTGCCGGTGGCGGTCAGGTCGACCCGCTCCAGGGCGATCCCGGCATTCACGCCGCTTGCGCTCACCTGCAGGGTGCCGGCGCGGCCGGCCGGGGGCAGCCTGCCGTCCAGGCGCAGCGAATCCGCGCTGTAGCCTTCCCACGCAACCCCGCTGCCGTCCAGGTCGGCCTCGATGCCGGGCAGCGGCAGCGCGCCATCGAGCTGCACCCGGCCCTGCAGCGTGCCACCGGCGCCGGGCAGCAAGTCGGACAGGTGCAAGGGCCGCAGGTCGATGTCGGCTTCGATCGCCTCGGCCAGGCTGCCGCGCGCGTCGATCCGCGAGCTGCCAATCGACAGGGCCGCCTCGCCCTCGAACCGGCTGGCGGTCTCCCCGGTCGCGGTGCCGTGCATGGCGAAGCGGGCCTCGCCGTCGAGCGCCCGCCCGCGCAGCTTGCCGCCGATCCGGTCCAGCGTCGCCTCCGCTTCCAGCCCACCGTCGTCGCGGGTGTGGCCGCTGGTGGCGAGCCGGCCGTTGACCGCCCCGTCCCAGCCGGGTGCGAAGTAGCCCGGGTCGAAGCCCTGCAGCTCGCCCTGGATGTCCCAGCCCAGCGTGGGGGCCCAGGCCACCTGGCCGGCGCCCCGCAGGGCGCCGCCGGGCATCTCGACTTCGAGCGCGGGCAGCTGCACCTGCTGTTTGTCGCCGCGGCCGTCCAGCCGCACGGTGGCCTGCTGCTCGCCACGGTCCAGCCGCGCCTCGCCGGTGACCGCCCAGTCGTCCATCACCCCGGAAATCCCGAACTCGCCGGAGCCGCGCACCGGCGGGGCCTGTTCCGCGCCGCCCCATTCCAGGCCGCGGGCGGCGACGCCGGCACGGAAGCGCCCGGCGCCCGGTTCGCTGAAGTCGCCACTGCCGGTCACCCGCACGGTGCCGCCCAGCAGTTCCAGTTCCAGCGGGTCGACGTCGATCACCTGCTCGGCCAGGTGCACGCGCGAGGGCAGCAGGCGGACCTGGAAATCGCCCTGGCGCAGCTCGCCACGCAGCCGGGCGTCGCCGGCCAGGCCGTTGGCCTGCAGCCGCAGTTCGAGCGGGTCGGTGGCCGGCGCGGCCCCGGGGTCGGTCACCAGGCCGATGTCCAGCGCGTCGGCGAAGGCATCGAGCTGCCACTGCGGTGTCTGGCTGCTGGCCATGCCGGGGCCGCCGGCGGTCGCGGCACCGGGCTCCCCGCGCAGGGTCAGGACCGCGCGCACCTCGCCGGGGGCGCGGCCGGCCACCGCGACCTCCATCCGCGAAAGATCGCCACGCGCCACCAGCCCCAGCCGCGCCGGAGTGCGCCCGGCGGCGGCCGGGAACACCGCGGTGGCCAGCAGGTCGGTGCGGTAGTTGCTGCCCGGCGCGTACTCGCCCCCGGCGGTGAAGCGGCCGCGATCGGTGTCCGCGACGACACCGGTCAGCTCCAGCCGGCCGTCCTCGGCCAGCAGCCCGCCGCGGAGCCGGCGCACCCGGATCACGTGTTCGCCAGGCGCGGCATCCTCGTTGAGCACGGTGAAGTCATCGACCTGGATGTCGTCGGCCTGGATGGCCAGCGGCGGGGCGATGTCGGGCAGGACCTCCGGCCACTGCGGCAGCCGGAACGGCGCCTCGGTATGCGGCAGCAGCAGGCTCGCGCCTTCCAGCTGCAGGGCATCCAGCCGCAGCCGCTTGCCCAGCAGCGGGCCGAGCGCCGGGTCGAGCATCACCCGATGGGCGAAGAACTCCAGGGTGCCGCTGTCACAGGGGGTATCCGGCGCCGGCACGCACTCGGCATCGCGCTGGCGTGGCATCGAGAAGCGCACGTCATACAGGGTCAGCGGGCCCGACGCCGGGCCTTCCGCCCGCTCCCAGGTCAGGGTGGTGTCGGCCGGCAGGCGGGCGACGATCTGTGCCATCAGGAAATCACGGCCGCCCACGGTGCTCAGCAACCAGTAGCCGACCACCACCAGGACCAGCACCAGCGCGCCGGCAGCGAACACCGAGCGCAGCGCGAGCCGGCGCAGGCGGCCTTCGCGGCGGGCGCGCAGTTCGGCGATCCGCGCTTCGCGCTCCGCGGGCGTGGGCTCGCCGGGACCGGGCTTGCGGAATACCGGGGCCATTACAGGTCCGCCCCCACGCTGAGGTAGAGCTGGAACGAAGAGTCCGGATCATCCAGCCCGTGGGCGACGTCCAGCCGCACCGGCCCGACCGGCGAGCGCCAGCGCACCCCGGCGCCCACGCCGGTGCGCCAGTCGGGGGTGCTGTCGAAGGCGCTGCCGCTGTCGACGAACACCGCCGCCCCCCACTGCTCGGTGAAGTAGCGCTCGAACTCCACGCTGGCGGTGGCGACGTTCTTGGCGCCCAGCGCGTAGAGCTTGCCGTCCGGGCCTTCGTGGCGCGGACCGACCTCGCGCCAGGCGTAGCCGCGGATGCTGCGGTCGCCGCCGGCGAAGAAGCGCAGGCTGGGCGGCATCGCCACCAGCTGGTTGGTGAAGGTATGGCCGAGTTCCCCGCGCACGATCAGCCGGTTGTCCCCGCCGACGCCGCGGAACCAGCTCGCGGTCGCCCGGGCCTGGCCGAAGCTGGCATCGGTGCCCACGCCCTCGATGCCGCCGCGGACCATCAGCGTGCCGGCCAGGCCATCGCGTGGATAGACCAGGTCGTCGGCGTCGACGTACTCGGCGCGCAGCGAGGGAAAGGTGTAGGTGGCGTAGCGGTAGTCCGGCGGTTCCGGGCCGCCATCGCCGTTGACGGCCACGTAGGACCAGCGCTCGCGCAGCGCGTGCAGCGAGGCGGTTGCGGTGAGGTGTTCGTTGATCCGGCCGTTGCGGCTGGCGACGAACTCGACCCGGCGGTTGTCCAGCCAGTCGCTCTGCTCGTCGGCGGCCTGTGCGCTGAAGGTGTACCAGCCGTCCACCCAGGCGAAGGCGGGGATGCGGTACTGCGCGGTCAGGGTCTTGCGCCGCTGGGCGTAATCCAGCTGGGCCAGCGCCTTGTGGCCGCGGGAATTCACGTAGCGCCGCTCCAGTCCCAGCCTCACGCCGGCGCCGGAATCGGTGCCGTAGCTCAGGCCGGTGCTGTAGATGCTGCGCTTGGCCGGGGTCAGCACCACGTCGATCGGGACCTCGTTGTCCACCGCGTCCTCCGGCCGGGGCTGGATGTCGATGGCGGCGAAGTAGTCCAGCCGGGTCAGCGAGTCGCGCAGCCGGTCCAGCTTGCCCTGGTGGTAGTAGCTGCCCTGTTCCCAGTAGACGAGCTTGTCCAGCAGCGACTGGCGAATGATCGCCTCGGGCGTCTGCTCGAAGTTGATCGGGCCCATGTCGTAGCGGGTGCCGCTGTCCCAGACCAGCTCGATGTCGGCGGCCTGGTCGGCGCGGGTGACCTCGACCCGGCGGCTGATGAAGTCGGCATCGAAGTAGCCACGCACGCCCAGCCGGCGGCTGATGCGGGTCTTGCTGGCCTCGTAGAGCAGGTGCTCGAAGACGTCGCCCTGGCGCGGCAGGAACGCGGCCAGGTCCTGCTGCAGGTAGTAGTCGTCGCTGCCCTCGCCCTCGATGGCGATGTCGGTATGGCGCACCCGCACCGGCTCGCCGGGCGCCACGGTGATGTCGACCACGAAGCGGTCGCTGCGGCCGCCGTCGCCGGAGGCGGTGCGCTTGACCTGGATCTCCGGGGAGTAGTAGCCGAACGGCTCCAGCGCCTCGCGGGTCTCCTCCTCGGCCTCCCGCACCAGGTAGCCCAGGCGCCGCCAGGACAGCTCGCGGCCCTGGGTGCGCACCAGCGACAGCGAAACCCGGACGTTGTCCTCCATCGTCTCGTCCAGCCCGTGGATGCGGACGGCGGTGACCTCGGCCGCATGGGCCAGGCCGCCGCCGGAGGCGAGGATCAACGCGGCGGCGGCGAAACAGGAGCGTGGGCGCATCGGGGCAGCATACCGTCGGGACGTCCAGATGCCGTCACGGAGGGCGGCGTCCTTTTTGCGCGCGACCGCCGCCACCGGCGGGCCGCGCCAGGTGGATCACGCGGACAGGTGCTCGATCGCCGCCACCGAGCCGAGCCGGTCGCTCAGCCGCCGCAGCAGCGCCAGCCGGTTGCGGCGCAACGCGGGATCCTCGGCATTGACCATCACCGCATCGAAGAACGCGTCGACCTGCGGCCGCAGCCGGGCCAGCCGCGCCAGCACGGCAACGTAGTCGCCCGCGGCCAGCAGCGGGTCGGTGTCGGCGATTGCGGCGTCGACCGCGGCGGCCAGCGCGCGTTCGGCGTCCTCGGCCAGCAGCGCGGGGTCGACCTGCCCGGGTACTTCTTCCTCGGCCTTGCGCAGGATGTTGCGGCTGCGCTTGTTGGCGGCGGCCAGCGCTTCGGCTTCCGGACGTCCGGCGAAGCCGGCGACGGCGTGGAGGCGCCGGTCGATATCGGGGAGGGAGAGGCCCCCGGTGCCGGTGCCCCCGCCCGCACCCGGGGTCGCGGCTGGAGCCGCTCCCGTGGCGGCGATGGCATGCACCGCCTCGAACTGCTGCGGGGTGATGCCGCGCTCGGCGTAGTAGCCGCGCAGGCGGTCGAAGATGAACTCCCGCAGCTCGGCGACGTCGGCGCGCCCGGTCTTCTTGCCGAGCAGCACGTCTCCCACGCCCTCGGCGGCCGCGCCCAGCAGCGCATCCAGCGGCAGGTCGATGCCGCCTTCGATCAGGGTGCGTGCCAGGCCCAGCGCGTTGCGGCGCAGCGCGAACGGATCCTTGTTGCCGGTCGGCCGCAAGCCGGCGGCAAAACCACCGGCCAGGGTGTCCAGGCGCTCGGCGATCGCCAGCACCCGGCCCAGGGGCGAGGGGGCGATGGCGTCGGCGGCGAAGCGCGGCATCCACGCCTCGTCCAGCGCTGCGGCCAGTTCCGCCGGCTCGCCGGCGGAACTGGCGTAGTGGCGCCCGGCGATGCCCTGCAGCTCGGGGAACTCGCCGACCATGCGCGACTGCAGGTCGGCCTTCGACAGGCCCGCGGCGCGCCTGGCCAGCGCGGCATCCACGCCGACCTGCGAAGCGATCCGCTCCGCCAGCGCCCGCACCCGCGCGACCTTGTCGGCCATGCTGCCCAGCGAGGCCTGGTAGGTGACGCTGGCCAGCCCCTCGTTCATCGCGGCCAGGCCTTCCCTCAGGTCCTCCTCGAAGAAGAACTGCGCATCGGCGAAGCGCGGACGGATCACCCGTTCATAGCCCTTCCGGACCTCCTCGACATCACGCGACTCGATGTTGGCGATGCCGACGAAGTGGCGGGTGAGCCGGCCCTCCGGGTCGAGCACCGGGAAGAACTTCTGGTTGGCCTCCATGGTCGCGACCAGCGCCTCGGCCGGCACCTTGAGGAACGCCTCGTCGAAGCTGCAGGCCACCGCGGCCGGCCATTCGACCAGCCCGTTGACCTCTTCCAGCAGGCCCGGGTCGATGCGCGCGCTGCCGCCGGCGGCGGAGGCGGCGACCTGCGCCTGTTCGACGATGCGCCCGCGACGCTCGTCGGAATCGACCAGCACCTTCGCCGCGCGCATGGCCTCCGCGTAGTCGCCGGGGGCGTCGATGCGTACCGCGGCCGGGTGCATGAAGCGGTGGCCGCGGCTGTGGCGGTCGCTGGCCACGTCCATCACCTTCGCCTCGACCACCTCCTCGCCCAGCAGCACCACCAGCCAGTGCACCGGCCGGGCGAAGGCGTGTTCGTGGTCGCCCCAGCGCATCGGCTTGGGGATCGGCATGGCGTCGATGGCCTCGGCGATGACGTCGCCCAGCAGCGCCGCGGTGGTCGCGCCGGGCTTCACCGAGCGGTGCACGAAGCGCTCGCCCTTCGCGTCGGTGGTGCGCTCCAGTGCCGTCCACTCCACCCCGGCCTTGGCGGCAAAGCCCTGCAGCGCGCGGGTCGGTTGGCCGTCGGCGTCCAGGGCGATGTTGAGGTACGGACCCGGCACTTCCGAGCGCTGCTCCGGCTGTTCGGTCGCCACGCCCGGCAGCAGCACCGCGAGCCGGCGCGGGGTGTACAGCGGCTTCGCATCGCCGCGTTCGACGGCGATGCCGCGCCTGTCCAGCGCGGCCAGGACGCCGTCGAAGAACGCGTGCGCCAGCTCCGGCAGCGCCTTGACCGGGAGTTCGTCGGTGCCCAGTTCTATCAGCAGTGGTTGGGTCTGGCTCATGGAATGTCCTTGTGGATCGACAGGTGCTTGCCCAGGTCCTCGCCGGCGGGCGCTGGCGCCCGGTCACGATTGAGCATGAGCAGCAACACGCCCGCCAGCGGCATGGCCACCAGTCCCAGTACGAACCACAGCCAGGGATTGCGACCGGTCTGCTGTGCCCACCACGCGGAGAAGAAGGCGAACGCCGCGGGAGCCGAATAGAGCAGGAGGAACGTGCCGCCCAGCAGTTCGGTCATGCCGCGGCCTGCTTCTTTTTCAGACCGGGGAAGCCCATCTTCTCGCGCTGGGCGTAGTACGCCTTGGCCACCGCCTGGGCGATCTTCCTCACCCGCAGGATGTAGCGCTGGCGCTCGGTGACGCTGATCGCGCGGCGCGCGTCGAGCAGGTTGAAGCAGTGGCTGGCCTTCATCACCTGCTCGTAGGCCGGCAGTGGCAGGTCCAGCTCGACCAGCTTCGCCGCCTCGGCCTCGCACTCGTCGAAGCGGCGCAGCAGCACCTCCACGTCGGCGTGCTCGAAGTTGTAGGTGCTCTGCTCGACCTCGTTCTGGTGGTAGACGTCGCGGTAGTGCACCGGCGTGCCGTCCGGGCCGTGGGTCCAGACCAGGTCGAACACGTCGTCCACGCCCTGCAGGTACATGCACAGGCGCTCCAGGCCGTAGGTGATCTCGCCCAGCACCGGCCTGCACTCCAGCCCGCCGGCCTGCTGGAACCAGGTGAACTGGGTCACCTCCATGCCGTTGAGCCACACCTCCCAGCCCAGGCCCCAGGCGCCCAGGGTGGGCGATTCCCAGTTGTCCTCGACCAGCCGCAGGTCGTGCACCAGCGGGTCCACGCCGAGTGCCTTCAACGAGTCGAAGTACAGCTCGACGATGTTGTCCGGGCTGGGCTTCATCGCCACCTGGTATTGGTAGTAGCGCTGCAGGCGGTTGGGGTTCTGGCCGTAGCGGCCGTCGGTGGGACGGCGGCAGGGCTGCACGTAGGCCGCGTTCCACGGCTCCGGGCCCAGCGAGCGCAGGAAGGTGGCCGGGTGGAAGGTGCCGGCGCCGACCTCCAGGTCGAGCGGCTGGACCAGCACGCAGCCCTGCGCCGCCCAGTAGTCGTCGAGGCGCTGGATCAGCTGCTGGAAGGTCGGCGGCGCGAGGCCGCCGGACGGGGCGTGGGCCATGGTCATCGGCAGGTGCGGGAAGCCCGGTAGTATACGGCGCGACCCCGTTCATCCCTTTCCTGGCAGGCAGCACCTTGGCATCCCGGTTGGACTCCCCGTTCCTGATCCTCGTCGCCGGCCAGCCGGCCGCCGAACTGCGCCGCCACGGCGGCTTCGACCACTGGATCCGTGTTGCCGCCGGCCTGGAGCGCGACGCTGCGGTCGCCATCGACGTCGCCGCGGGCGCGGCGCTGCCCACCTTCGACGCCTTTGCCGGGGTGATCGTCAGTGGCTCGGCGGCGATGGTCACCGAGCGCCAGGAGTGGAGCGAACGCACCAGCGCCTGGCTTGCCGGCGCGGTGGAAGCGGGCCTGCCGGTGCTGGGGATCTGCTACGGCCACCAGCTGCTCGCGCATGCGCTCGGCGGCACGGTGGTCGACAACCCGGCCGGCCGGCGCATGGGCACCTTCGACGTCGAGCTGCTGCCGGCCGCCCGCGAGGACGCGCTGCTGTCACCTCTGCCAGGGCGCTTCCCGGCGCAGATGACCCACGTCCAGCACGTGTCGGTGGCCCCTCCCGGCGCGGTGGTGCTGGCCCGGGCCGAACACGATCCCTGCCATGCCTTCCGGGTCGGCGACAGCGCCTGGGGCATGCAGTTCCACCCGGAATTCAGCGCCGCCCACATGCGCGGCTACATCCGCGCCCGGGCGCGGGTGCTGGTGGAGGAAGGTTTCGACGACCGCGCGCTGCTGCGGCAGGTCGGCGCGACGCCGCAGGCGCGGCGGGTGCTGCGCCGCTTCGTGCATCATTCACGCAACGCGGCGCGCTGAGCCGGCGCACCGCCAGACTACTTCGGGGAAGCTCATGGAATACAACAAGGTCAATGCCGGCAGCGGAGCGCAATGGCTGCTGGACGGGATCGCCCTGCTGCGCCGCCATCCCGGCACCCTGCTGGTGATCGGCCTGGTCTACGGGGTGCTGGCCAGCATCCCGGTGGTCAGCCTGCTGGTGGGCGCACTGGGCGTGGTGCTGATGGGCGGCGTGCTGCTGGCGGTGCGCCAGGCCGACGAGGGGCGGTCGCCGGGGGTGGGCATGCTGTTCGCCGGCTTCACCTCCGGCAAGGTCGCCCGCCTGCTGGTGCTGCTGCTGATCGGCGTGCTCTTCATGCTGGTGGTCTCGGTGCTGCTGGTGGCGATGCTCGGCGGTGAGGGCATCTCCCTGATGCAGCGGATCATCGAGAGCACCCCGGCCGGCGGCCAGCCCGACCCGGCGCTGATCGCCCAGCTTCCGGCGGGCCGCCTGCTGGGCTGGTTCGCACTGTTGCTGCTGCTGGCGGTGGTGGTCGGCATCTACACCTTCTTCTACATGGCCCTGGTGATGTACAGCGACCTGACCGCGGGCCAGGCGCTGCGCACCAGCATGAAGGCCGGCGCGCGCAACCTGCCGGCGTTGCTGGTCTACATGCTGGTTAGCGTGGTCTTCAGCGTGGTGGTGATGCTGGCCAGCCTGCTGGTCTCCTCGCTGCTCGGGCTTGCCCTGGGCCCGCAATGGGCGGGAATGGTCTCCAGCGTGCTGGTCAGCATGGTGGTGGTGCCGGTCGCCGTGGGCGCGATGTACTACGGCTGGCGCCAGGTGTTCGCCGACCGCCTGCCGGGCGCGCCGCCGGCGTTGCCCGAAGACACCGGGGCGGGCTTCCACGCCTGACCTCCAGCGGCGCCCGCGCGGTGGCCGCCGCGCGCGGGCGCCTGCCTTGGGGAAGGCGGCTGGACAAGGAACAGGGGACAAGGGATGACTCGATCGGTAGCGGCAACGGCCGGCGTCGACTGGCTGAAGAAGGCAATCAACCTGGGCCGCGGGAATCCGGGCGCGGTGTTCGGGGGCGCGGCACTGGGCGTCATCGCCATGGTCGCGGCGATGATCGGTGCGGCACTCGCGCAGTGGGCGCTGGTCGCGGCGCTGGGAACCGGCGCCGGCATGGTGCTGGGCGCGGTGTTGACGACGGTCGTGGTGCTGGTGGCGGTATCGATGCTGCTGGTCGGCTTCCTGCGCCTGCTCGACGCGGCCGAAAGCGGTCGGCCGGCGCGCGCCACCGGCGTGTTCGCCGGCTTCGGCGACCTGCCGACCTCGCTGCGGGTGATCGGCCTCACCCTCCTGCTCACGGTGCTGCAGTACGCGGTGTTGGCGCTGGTGCTGGCGGTGCTGGCGCGTGGAGCGCTGGAGTGGTACCTGCGGATGGTCATGGCCTCGCCCGAAACCCTGGATCCGTCGATGCTGGCGCTGCCGGACGGGCTGGGCATCGCCACCGTGCTCTCGATCGCCCTGGGGCTGGTGTTCTACGGCGCACAGGCGATCGGCACCGGGCAGATCGCGCTGCGCGGACGCGGCGTGTTCGCGGCGGTCGCCGACGGTTTCACCGGTGCCTTCCGCAACCTGCCCGCGCTGCTGGTGCTGCTGGTGGCGGTGATCGCCGCAGCGGTCGTGGTCGCCATCCTCGGGGTCATCGTGGCGATGGTGGTCGGCGTGCTGGCGAAGTTCGCCGGGGCCTGGCTCTTCGTGGCGCTCGGCGTTCCTCTGTACCTGGCGTTCATGCTGGCGGTCTGGGTGGTCGCGTTCGGCGTGGCCTACCACCTGTGGCGCGACGTGTGCGGCGGTGCCGGTGATGCACGGCTGCCGGTGGAGCCGGTGGCGGTCGGCGCCTGACGCGCACCGGATCGTGCAACAGGGAAGGGCGGCCAGGTGCCGCCCTTTTTCAGTACCAGAGGGCCTGGTCGAGCAGGTACTGCAACCGGGCGACCAGACCCATGGCCGCGGCCAGGCCTGCCGCGGCCGGAGCGACGATCGCCACCGCCAGCCAGCCCCGGGCCCAGCGCGGCAGCCCTGGCCGGTCGGCGAGCATCCGGGTACCGGCGAGGCGGTCGTGCAGCGCGCGGTACTCCGGTCCGGCCAGCGCCATCGCGTGCCCGAGGTTGAGCACCAGCCAGGACAGGCCGCCGGCCAACTGGCGTGCGAACGCGCGGCCGATGCCGGGTCGCGTCCCATCCGCGGCCACGACCCGCAGCCCCAGCAGCCGCTTGCCGGGACTTGCCTGCCAGTGCGAGGCTTCGAAGCTGCCATGCCACAGCACGGCCAGCCCGGCGAAGGCCAGCAGCGGTGGCCACAGGAGCGACCACAGCAACGGGGTCAGGGTCGTGGCGGCGCTGGTCGCAGCCGGCAGCAAGGCGAACGGCAGCCCGGCCGGATCCGGGCCATTGGCGACCTGCGCGCGCAGTACATCCGCCATCGCGTCGGCAAGCGCGTGGAGTGCCGGGTCACCCGCCGGGGCGAGGCGCGCCAGTGCGGGCCGCAGGCCAGGCCAACTGACCACCAGTGCCAGCAGCGCGACCGGCACCGCATCCAGCGACCACGCCGCCGCGCGCTGCCAGAAACCGGCCGGTGCCGGCCTGTGCCACATGCCTAGGCCCCCGACCGTGGTCGCACCCAGCCGGCGGCAACGATGCCGACCTCGTAGAGCAGGCACATCGGGATCGCCAGCATCAGCTGCGAGACCACGTCCGGCGGGGTGATCACCGCGGCGATGATGAACACCCCGACGATGGCGTAGCCCCGGGCATGCCGCAGCTGCGCCGGGGTGACCCAGCCCAGCGCCGCGGCGATCACCAGGGCCACCGGCAGCTGGAAGCACAGGCCGAAGGCCAGCATCACCACCAGCACGAAGTCCAGGTAGGCATTGATGTCGGTCATCATCGCCACCCCTTCCGGCGCCACCATCACCAGGAAGCGGAACACCATCGGCAGCACCAGCCAGAAGGCGAAGGCGCAGCCGGCGTAGAACAGCGTGACCGCCGCGGCCAGCAGCGGCGCCGCCAGGCGCTTCTCGTGCCGGTACAGTCCCGGGGCCACGAACGCCCAGGCCTGGTACAGCAGCCAGGGCATGGTCGCGATCGCCGCCACGAAGAAGGCCAGCTTGAGCGGGGCGAAGAACGGGCTGGCGACCTCGACCGCAATCAGCTGCCCGCCCGGCGGGAGCTTTTCCAGCAGCGGGGTGGCCAGCCAGCCGTACAGCCGGTTGGCGAACGGCAGCAGGCCCAGCAGCACCAGCAGCAATCCGGCGATCGCCCGCAACAGGCGTGCCCGCAGCTCGACCAGGTGGTCGATCAGGCGGGCTTCGCCGGCTTCGGGGCCGCTGCCTGGCAAGGGTCCGGGCGCGGTCATGGCGCCTCGCGCGGGGCGGGTGGCCGGTCGGGCTCGCGGACCGGCTCGGGTGTGCCGGGCTCGTCGGGAGCCGGTTCGCCGGAACCGGGATCGCGGACGGGCGGCTCCGCGGGCGCCGGGTCACGCAGCGGCGGGTCGGACGGTTCCGGATCCCGTAAGGGCGGGGAGGCCGGCCGTGGGCCGGAGGGTCCGTTCAAGTGCGGCTCCAGCTCCGCGGGACGCAGCCTGGAGGCCTCGCGCTCGATGTCGTTGCCCGCCTGGCGGACCGCGGCGCGGGTCTGCTCCAGGCTGCGGCGCATCTCGTCGTCGGCGAGTTCACGCTCCAGCTCCGCCTTCACCGAATACCACTGCGCGCGGGCGCGGCGCACCCACAGGCCGGCGAACTTCGCCGCCCGCGGCAGCCGCTCGGGGCCCAGGACCACCAGCGCGACCACCGCGGTCAGCAGCAGTTCGGAGAAACCGATATCGAACATGTCGTCCGGCGCCCGCCGCGCCGGTCAGCGGCGGGTGCGGGTATCGCGTTCGCGGTCGTCCCCGCCACTGCGCGATGCGGTGTCCGTGCGCTCGTTGCGCTCGTCGGACAGTTCGCGGCGCGGGGGCTCGTCTTCGCCGGACAGGCCCTGCTTGAAGCCCTTGACCGCCTCGCCAACGTCGCGGCCGACGTTCTTAAGGCGCCTGGTGCCGAACACCAGCACCACGATGACCAGCACCACCACCCAGTGCCAGATGCTGAAAGTGCCCATGGTTGAACCCGCCGGTCTTCGAAACGGTGCTCAGGATACCGCAGCGTTCCGGCATCCACGCTGAGCGCCAGGCCTTACGGCAACGGCTCGCTGCGGATGCGGTCCTCGGCCTGGTCCACCGGCTGGAAGCCCTGCTGCGCAGGCGCGGGCGGGTGGTCCTGGGCGGCCGGCACGTTCAATGGCTGGCTGCGCCAGTCCTGGTCGTCGTACGCCGGCGCGGTGCCGGGAGCCGGCGCGGCTGGCGCGGCGACGGACTGCGCGGCGGGGGCGCTGCCGGCGCGACTGGCATGTGCATTGGCCGAGGCCTCCTCGAGCTGGTCACGGAAGCCCACCACCTCGGCCGAGGGGCGCTGCGGCGCACGGCCCTCGAGGATCATCCGCGGCGTGGTGCCGGCACCGTAGACCGCCTGGTTGGCGCCGTCGTCGATGCTCAGCACCGCGCCATCCAGGGCCACGCCGGCGAACAGCCCACGGGCGCGCGACCAGGACCAGATCTCCGCCTTGAGCTGGCCGTCGGTGGCCATGCCGGTGGTGCGGCCGATCGGCCCGGCGGCCACCGATGCATCGGCGCCGAGGGTGAGCTTGCCATTGACGATGGAGTCCAGCCCGCGCTGGGTGGTGAAGGCCAGCACCACGTCGGAGGACTGCACCCCGGCCTGGAAACCGATGCTGCCGCCGGTCAGCTTGACGAAGGCCGGGTTGGACCAGGTGCCATCGGCGGTCTTCACCGACAGCAGGCCGTGGCCGCGACGCCCGCCGATCACCAGCCCGATCTTGAGCGTGTCGGGAATGACCACGATCGCCCTGGCTTCGTCGAACATCGCCGACGGGATGCCGGATTCGGGGATTGCCTGGATCTCCTGCAGCACGCGCGAGGAATTGCGGGCACGTTCGTCCTCCTGGACACCGGCGCTGGCAGGCAGCGCCAGGACGAGGGCGAACACGACGGTGGCAAGGCGCGGCAGGATCGGCATGGGGACTCCGGCGGTGGATGGCGGGACCGGGCCAATATAGAGGCCCGCGGCGACTTGGACCGCAGGTGGTGGCAAACGTTCAGCCACCGGTCGGGACGGCAAGCCGGGCGAAGCCGGTGTGGCTGCGCCCTAGTATCCTCTGCGCCCATGAATTCCGTCCCTGTTGTTCCGCCGGCGTCCGGCCGCGCACCCACGGCCGCCGTCGTGCTGGCCAACCTCGGCACCCCCGATGCTCCCACGCCGCAAGCGGTGCGACGCTACCTGGGCGAGTTCCTGTCCGACCGCCGGGTGGTCGACCTGCCGCGCCTGTTCTGGCTGCCGCTGCTCCACGGCCTGGTGCTGCCGCTGCGCGCGCCGAAGGTCGCGCCCAAGTACGCCAGCATCTGGCTGGAGCAGGGCTCGCCGCTGGCGGTGTACACCCGGCGCCTTGCCGACGCGGTGGGCGAGCGCCTGCCCGGCGTACGGGTGGTCGACGCCATGCGCTACGGCAATCCGTCGCTTGCGACGGTGATCGGCGGGCTGCGCGCGGAAGGCATCGGGGACATCGTCGTGCTGCCGCTGTACCCGCAGTACTCCACCACCACCACGGCTTCGATGGACGACGTGGTTGCGCGGGCAGGTGGCCCGGGGACCCGGCTGGCAGGGGACTACCACGACGATCCGGCGTGGGTGGCGGCGGTGGCCGACTCGATCCGCGGGCACCGCGAGGCGAACGGGCCGGCACACCTGCTGTTCTCGTTCCACGGCATCCCGCAGAAGCTGGTCGAGGCCGGCGATCCCTACCAGCGCCAGTGCGAGGCCAGCGCCGCGGCGATCGCGGCAGCGCTGGGGCTGGCAGCGGACGAGTGGGACTGGTCCTACCAGTCGCGCTTCGGCAAGGCGAAGTGGCTGGAGCCCTCGACCTCCGGCACCCTGCAGCGGCTGGCCGACCGGGGCGTGAACCGGGTGGACGTGGTCGCGCCGGGCTTTGCCGCCGACTGCCTGGAGACCCTGGAGGAGATCTCGATGATGCTGGCGGAGGAGTTCGCCGCCCGCGGCGGACGCCTGCGCTACATCCCCTGCCTCAACGACAGCCCCGCCCATGCCGACGTGATCGCGGCTCTGGCCCGCCGGCAACTGCGGGGGCGCTGATGCGCGAGATCGCGCTCGACACCGCGTTCGGCCGCCTCTCGGGGCTGCGCTGGCCGGGACCGGCGGGGGCGCCGCGGGTGCTGGCCCTGCACGGGTGGCTGGACAATGCCGCCAGTTTCATCCCGCTGCAGGCGCGCTTGCCGGGTATCGAACTGGCCGCGCTGGACCTGCCGGGCCATGGCGCCAGCGCCCACTTGCCGCCGGCCGCCGAGTACACCGTGCCCAACGCCGCGCGTGCGGTGTTCGCCGCCGCCGACGCCCTGGGATGGGACCGCTTCGTGCTGCTGGGGCATTCGCTGGGCGGTGCGATCGCGAGCCTGATGGCCGCCGCGATGCCGGCACGGGTGGAGCGGTTGGCGGTGATCGAAACGCTCGGCGCACTCGGCGAGGACGAGGCCGACAGCGCCCGCCGCCTGCAGGAGGCTTTCGCCGCCGGGGCCGCGCCACGGCGCCCGCTGCGGCGCTTCCGGGATCCGGCACTGGCACTGAAGGCCCGCCTGGCCGCCGGCGGCATCGAAGAAGCCGCCGCCCGCCTGCTGGTCGAGCGCGGCATCGCCCCGGTGCGTGGGGCCGACGGCCCGCCCGGCTACGCCTGGCGCAGCGACCCCCGGCTGACCCGTCCCACCGCGGTGCGGATGAGCGAAGGCCAGGTGCACGCGATGCTCGCCGCGATCGAATGCCCGGTGCGGGTGGTGTACGCCAACCCGCCGCAACCCTACTTCCCGGAGGCCCAGCGCCAGGCCCGCTACGCCTGCCTGCGCGATGCCTCGCTGGTCACCCTGGAGGGTGGGCACCACCTGCACATGGAACAACCCGAAGCAGTAGCCGCCGCCCTGCAGGCCTTCCTCAGGCCTGCCTGATCCGGGTTACGGGCGGCTGCCGAGCAAGACGCGCAGGCGGGCCTTCGCCCGGCTTCCATGTTCGCGCAGCCAGTCGCGCTCGTCGCGCCAGGCCGGGAACCGTGCCTCCACCTCGGCCCAGAACCGCGGCGAATGGTTGGCCTGCAGCAGGTGGCACAGCTCGTGCACCAGCACGTACTGGAAGGCCGAAGGCCGCGCCAGCACCAGCGCCAGGTCCAGCGACACCGTCCCGTCCGGCGCCAGCGAACCCCACTGCGAACGCACCGGCCGGATGCGGAAGGTCCGCGGCGGGCGCGGCAGTCCGGGCAGGTAGGAAGGAAGCCAGCGCCCCACCTGCGCCCGGGCGTGGGCGAGATAGAAATCGCGCAACACCCGCACCGCGGAGGCCGGCTCGGCGTGGGCCGGGAACTCGAACAGGAGCGCGTCCGGCTGCTCCGGATCCTCGCCCAGCCGCGCCAGGCGCGCGGGCTGCCAGCGCAGCGGACGTTCGGTGTCCTGCAGTGGCAGCGACGGCGTGATGAAAGGATCCAGCGGTCGTTGCAGCGGCGGTGCGTGGCGTTGCAACTGGGCGGCGAGCCAGTCCGCGTGCTCGGCCACGAAGCGCTCGCCCGCGGCCAGGCTCGCGCGCGGCGGCAGGGTCAGCCGCGCGCCGCGGTCATCGACCGACAGCTTGATCCGCCGCGCGCGCGGGTGGCGGGCGTAGGCCACTTCGATGTCGCGGCCGTCGGGGAGGACGGCCTGCAAGAACCCCCGCGTGGCTGGAGGCGACGGGAGGGGGTCCCTGGATCCCCGCGTGCGCGGGGATGACGGATCGCGGGGATACCGGGATGGTGCCGGGAGCCGCCTCACCCCTCGGCGCGGCTCAGCTTCATCGCCGACTCCAGCACCGCGAACAGGCGCTTCACCTCGGCGGCCATCAGGATGAAGCGCGCGTCCATCTCCGCGTGCACGTCATCGGCGTCGGTGGATTCCAACTCGTCGACGGCGCCTTCCAGCAGCTTGAACTTGCGCACCACCAGGTCCTCGCCGAGCACGAAGCTGACGTGGTCGTCCAGGCTCAGCGCCAGCCGGGTGACCTGCTTGCCGGACTCCAGGTGGCGGGCGATCTCGTCGCTGTGCAGGTCCATGCGCTGCACCTTGACCACCGCGCCCTGGTCGACCGGATCGCGCAGCTCGCATTCCTCGCCGATCACCAGGCCCTCGGGCATCTCGCCGCCGGCGACCCAGCCGGTCAGCACCGAGCGCGGGGCGATCTCGGCATTCAGCGGCAGCGCCGGGAAGCTGCCCAGGGCGCGGCGCACCTCGCTGACCACCGCCTCGCCGGTCTTGCGGCTGGAGGTGTCGATGGCGATCACGCCATGGCCGGTGTCGACCAGCGCGTCGGTACGCGACGGTTTGACGAACGCGCGCGGCAGCAGCTCGGTGATCAGCTCGTCCTTGAGCCGCTTGCGCGTGCGCCCGCCGGGGCGCTGGCCTTCCTTCTGCTCGATCTCGTCGAGCTTGCGCGACAGCATGTCGTTGACCACCGCGCCCGGCAGCAGCCGGTCCTCGCCGCCCAGGGTCAGCCACAGCGCGTCGCCCTGGCGGGCGGCCAGCGCTTCGGAATCACGGCCATAGGGGGAGACGAAACCGCGGGTGGACAGCTCCAGCGGGCCGACGGGGCGGAGCTGGCATTCGTCCAGTCCGGCGTCGAGGGTGTCGAGCTTGAGCGAGGTGGGGTAGCGGAAGAAGGTCAGGTTGCGGAAGAACATGCAGTAGGGTCCGTATCGGGATGATCGTCATCCCCGCGCACGCCGGGATCCATGGACGTCCGCAGTGGACAGCAACGTCCATGGGTTCCCGCGTGCGCGGGAACGACGGGAAGGGTCAGCCGGGCCTGAGCCCGAGGAAATCAAACAGTTTCGGATCGCTGAGCTGCGAGGGGCGGATGTCGCCGAGCGCCCGGGAAATCGTCTCGATCCGCCCCGGCGTCCCGCGCTCCCAGTCGGCCATCATCCGCTGCACCTGCTTGCGCTGCAGGTTCTCCTGGCTGCCGCACAGGTTGCAGGGGATGATCGGGAAGTCCTTGAGCTGCGCGTAGCGGGCGATGTCGGCCTCGGCGGCGTAGGCCAGCGGGCGGATCACCACGTGGCGGCCGTCATCGGACAGCAGCTTGGGCGGCATGCCCGAGACCTTGGCGTGGAAGAACAGGTTGAGGAAGAAGGTGGCGACCAGGTCGTCGCGGTGGTGGCCCAGCGCGATTTTGGTGATGCCGTTCTCGGCCGCCCAGGTGTACAGCGAGCCGCGGCGCATGCGCGAGCACAGCGAACACATCGTCTTGCCTTCGGGCACCACGCGCGTCACCACCGAATAGGTGTCCTGCTCGATGATGTGGAAGTCCACCCCGATCGAGCGGAGGTATCCGGGCAGCACGTGTTCCGGGAAGCCGGGCTGCTTCTGGTCCAGGTTCACCGCGATGATCGAGAACGACACCGGCGCCTTGCGCTGCAATTGCAGCAGCACGTCCAGCAGGGTGTAGCTGTCCTTGCCGCCGGACAGGCACACCATGACCTTGTCGCCGTCCTCGATCATCCCGTAGTCGGCGATCGCCTGGCCGACCTGGTGGCGCAGGCGCTTGCCCAGGCGCTCCAGTTCGCCGGCGCGCGGCAGCGGGTCGGTGAGTGGCAGGGCCGCGTCGGGTGCGGGCCCGGACGGGTCCAGCAGGGGCAGGTCGGTCTTCATGGGACCGGGGATTCTACCGGTCGCCATCGGCTCCGAGCCGGTCGGCGGTACGGTCCTGGAAGTCGCTGGCCGCGTGGCGCTCATGAAGCTGTTCAGTCAGATCGCCCCAGGTGCGGTTCACCCTGCGCCCGCGCTGCACGGCGGGGCGGGCGAAGATCTCCCCGGCCCAGCGCGCCACGTTGCGGTAGCCACCGGCGTCGAGGAACTCGGCGGCACCCTCGTACACCTCGCCGCGCACGATCTGCCCGAACCACGGCCAGTTGGCGATGTCGGCGATGGTGTACTCATCGCCCGCGACGTAGCGGTGGTCGGCCAGCTGCCGGTCGAGCACGTCGAGCAGGCGCTTGGTTTCCATCGTGTAGCGGTTGATCGGGTATTCGTACTTCTCCGGCGCGTAGGCGAAGAAGTGCCCGAAACCGCCGCCGACGAAGGGCGCGCTGGCCATTTGCCAGAACAGCCAGTTCAGGCACTCGGTGCGGCCGGCGGGGTCGGTCGGCAGGAAAGCGCCGAACTTTTCCGCCAGGTACAGCAGGATCGAGCCGGACTCGAACACCCGCAGCGACGGATCCATGCCCCGGTCGAGCAGGGCCGGGATCTTGGAGTTCGGGTTGACCTCGACGAAGCCGGTGCCGAACTGCTCGCCCTCGCCGATGGTGACCAGCCAGGCGTCGTACTCGGCACCGGCATGGCCGGCTTCCAGCAGCTCCTCCAGCAGGATCGTCGCCTTCATCCCGTTGGGGGTGGCCAGCGAGTACAGCTGCAGCGCGTGCTCACCGACGGGCAGCTCCTTGTCGTGCGTCGCCCCGGCGACGGGTCGGTTGATGCTGGCGAACTTGCCGCCACTGGCGGCCTCCCACTTCCAGACGCGGGGCGGGGTGTAGGTGGGGTCGGTCATGGCGGACTCCATGCGTGGGGGAGTGGCCCATTGTGGGCCAGCAGCGCTTCCACCGTCCGGGCCGGGTAGTGCACCACCATCGGCGTGCCCGGCCGCGGAGGCAGAGCGTCCGCCGCCCTGGGCACCGGCTCCAATCCGCTGTCGCTTCCGTAGATCGGCGCCTTCACCGGCAGCGGCGCAGGCCCCGGAAGCGTTCGAACCGCACGAATCGTCAGCCATCGCCCTGCGGTTGCGTGAACTGCGCAAATACCTGCTCGCCCGTCAACTTGGGCGTGTCATTCGCAAGCTCGTAGTACTCCGGCTTCTCGTCGAAGAAGATCTGATTTGCTACGTCAAAACTCTGCTCATGGAACAGGCCGGCCGGAAGGATGTACTCGTCCGACGGCAACAGGTGATAGAAGAGGTGCGTGCCGCAGGTCGGGCAGAAGCCGCGTTCAGCCCACTCGGAAGAACGGTAAGTGGCCGGGGGTTGCTGTCCCGAGAAGGCAACACCCGGCCCGCAGTGAACGGCAAACATCGGGCCGCCGCTCCACCGTCGGCACGTGGAGCAATGACATACGCCAATTTCTGTGGCAGTGGGGGCTGAAACGGTGATCGAGTTGCACAGGCACGAACCTTCCACAGGCGTCCTCCTTGGACTTGCGGTTACGCAGGACTCGGCATCCTGGCACCCGCCGATGCCGGGCGACAGCGGCCAAAGGACAGGGCAAACGACGGGCATCCTCAATGCAAGGCGCCGAGAGGCGGCGTGGGCTTGGACGAACTGCTAGACCTTAGCGATGGTTGCGAGCCGAAGGCCCAGCCAGACTGCCGCGACGCCTACCGCAACACTGCCGAGAATGTATAGCAGCGCATACCCGAGGTCGCCGCGCCGCAGCAGCGTGACCGCCTCGAGGCCGAATGCCGAGAACGTGGTGAAGCCACCGAGACCCACCCACCAGTACGTGATCATTTGTGCCTGGACCTAACGCCAGAAGTAAGCCGTGCCGGGAAGCGGCTTCGGCACGGAAATCATGGACCCGCGGTTGGCGGGAAGCTCATTACGGAACTGGTAGGCGCCAACCTAGTAGCCCTGCTTCTCCGCGACCAGTGCTCCTCCGACGAAAACCTTGATGTTCTGCGGCCTGGCCCCGGCGAGCCACAAGCGGCGACGCTTCTCCACAGTCACAGTCTGCCCCACCACCGTCCCGGTCCATTTGTCTGTGAGTCCGACACTGAAGTGCGTGAGTGGGTGTAACGGGTGCTGCACCCAGTGAGATTCATCGGGCGTCTCGATCTTCATGCCACCCCAGAACCAGCCACGCGTCAACTTTGCGGGGATGCTTCCGATTGAGAAATCAATATCCATGTGATCTCCATCCTGCGCCTGACGACTGACGACTGGCGGCTTAGGCGCGACGGGGGCGCGTGACTCACCCGCCAGTCGCGCGTACCCCGTGCGCCCGAACGAGCGAGATGGTGTGGTCAAGCAAATCCGGCCCACCGGGGACACCGTGGCCCGGTACGATGATCTCGGCTTCAGGGTACCGCGCCTGGACGCGACGGACCGAAACGGCCCATGCGTCGAGATCGGCGTCCGCCACGTTCCCCGCCGACTGGCGGGACGCCTCGTGGATAGCACAGCCGCCGAACAGCACGCGCGCCCCAGGCACATAGACGACGAGGTTATCCGGGGCGTGACCCGCACCGGGGTAGAACACCTCTACGGGGCCGAGGTCGACGGCATCGCCCGGCGCCGAAAGGTTGTCGAGTGCGCTGGCGGGAACCTCGTTTCCTTCGGCCGCGGCGAGTTGTCGCGTCAATGGCGCGGCGAACGTGGCTACGCCCGCTCCTTCGAGCGCGCCCACCCCTCCTACCCGGTCGTCGTGGAAGTGCGTTGACAGGGCACGGCGGACGGGGAGTCCGATTTCAGTTTCGATCGCGGCCAGCAGCGCAACCGTGCTCTCGGTCCCCCATGCCGTGTCAATGAGCAGCAGCCCGTCACCGTCGCGGACGATAAGGCCGTTGGAGGGGTAGACGGTGCCGCCCACGACCTGCGTTGAAACGTGGACCCACACTCCGTCCCGAATCTGGTGGAGTTGCACCTCACCCATCGGAACCTCGTCTGCGCTGGGGTGCCGGGTGGCGATAGCGGCGACGGGGGCCGGGGCGTCGGTAGACGTGCCGGATCGGACGGGAGCCGTGGCGCACCCGGCGAAGGCAACGAGGAGCAGGGCGAGGCGAACCATAAGGCAGCGTAGTAGTGGGAAAAAGTAGTGGGAGAAAGACCAGACGCCGGCGACGAGCCCAAGGCCGACGTCTTCAACTACATCGAGATGTTCTACAACACCCGCAGGCAGCACGGCCACAACGACGGGCTGGCTCCGGTAGAGCTCGAGAAGCGGCAATCAATTTGAGGCTTCGGGGTGTCTACAGAAGCCGGGGCGATTCAGCTTGCTCTTTGTTGCGAGTTGGAACGCCATGTAGGTAGCAACCAGCGCGAGCAAAATTGAGACGCATAAGATGGCAGGAAGAAGCCACTCCGGTGCGCCCTCAAATGCCCCTACGATACGAGGCCCAGCCAGAGTCCCGGTCAGTGATCCTACGAGAGCGAAAAGGAAGAATGCTAGTGCCCGGCGAGGTGTCAATTTACGGGGATTAGTCATCGTCTCTCCCGAAGCTGCTTGTGAGGCCTAACGCTCAAGTTAAGCCGAATTGCAGCGCGTAGCTGGCCACATGGCAAGCTCTTTCTGCCATGTGGACGGCGTAGCGATGCAATTTCGGCTTGAACGCATTGTTAGGGCGCACTACGGCACACATTCATTGTACCGACAACTGCCTGACCCACTGTTGCAGCTATCAATCGATCCATATATCAGCAGGAGTATCACAAAAGCGAAAGCGATCGATCCTCTAGATCTGTTGGGAGTACTCTGTTTTTCATCCGGAATGGTAAGCAAGGACTTACAGCTGCCGCAGCGGTACTCACCAGTCGTTCGCTGCGCGACCAAGCGATTCATTCGCCCGCAAGACGGACATTCAACTGCCTTTGTCGGATCGCTTGTCATCTGAAGTGCGGCCTAACGCCGCGCCGCGAAGCGGCGTCGGCTTGAATGAATTGTTAGGTGCCACGCCGGTACTCCGGAATGGACACTAAGCGAACGCCCGCCAGCAGACCCACACCTATACATCCGGGAAGTACCCATGCCCAGTCAGTTGGCACTTGGAGCAGTCCGGCCAGGAGCAATGCGAAAGCACCGGCCATGAAAGACCAAGCAGCAAGGTGAAAGCCTTGAAGTGGGCGACTCAAGTCAAGAGGATTGTCGCGCCAGTTTGGGGCCGCCCACTCTTTGTCGGAGCGCAGGACGGACATCAAGACAACTCCGAACAACGAGAAACCGGCTAGTATGAGAGGGAAGTACCACGTTGGCGGAACCGAAAAATCGTCCGGCATCTGGGCTCGGGCGAGCAGCCATGCCGGCGCAGAGAGGACAACTAAAGCGATCCGAACAATCAGCCAAGTAGACGATCTACTTCCCATGGCACCTAACACCTAAGTTAAGCCGAGACGCGTAGTGGAGCGAAGCACATGGCAAGCTGTATCTGCCATGTGCTTTGCGT
>NZ_JAJUWY010000004.1 GCF_021390425.1 Lysobacter sp. GX 14042
CACGAGCCTGGCCCAGCGGCAAGTTGAACGGATCGATCAACCGACCCGAAGTACTCCGTCCACTCTACAGCCGCTACTTGATGATTCGGCTTAAGGTAGATACGTTCCAGTGTAGTCACATCGTGCTGAGCCATGTCGGCTACCAGCGAATTATCTCCCACCGCTCTCGCGAGCCAGTTAACCCTCGTCCCACGCAACTTTTGCGGGGATACAAATGGCCTGCCCAGTTCTACCAAGAGCCTCCGGACGTTCGTGATATCCAGCTGACGCCCGAGCGGAATCCCCGGCCTGCTCAATACCGGGAAAAGAAGAGTGGAGTAGCCAGGCGGGAAGGCCTGCTTACGAAACTTCAGATACCGCTCGAAGTGTGGCCGGTACTCCCCATAAATCTCAAACTCGACCTCGCCCCTTTTTCGGTGCTTATACTTGCGGAGCGCGTAGCCGTCTAGGATACTCTCGTATCGGAAGTCCCCCATCGTCATTGCCAGCGCTTGCGCGTTGTTCATGCCAGTCTGAGCTATGAAGATCAGGAACTCGGCTGAGGTGCGGAGATTGATAACCTTAAAGCGCTCCGTTAACTCCGGGTGGAGTGAGCGACGAGACCTGAAAGCTCTAATCATTTTGGGCCCTCCGACCTTAAGAGCTTCCGCGTGAACTTCAGCGCGCACTCGGCTGGCTGGTTGCAAGCCGCACCAGAGTTCTTTTGACGACCCGTTTGACTGCAGAGTGACCGTTACGGGCAACGGACCCATACAGTTGTCGAAGGATAGACACGAGACGATATCAAGCAGATCCCCCCCGAAAGCTCGCGTAGTGGCTAAACTGGCCTTGTCTGCCTCCAGCCCAAGCGTCCGCTTGGATTTTCGAGGCTTTTTCAAGCGCGTTCCGGTAGCCATTGATACGAATGGAACCTCCATGGCGCGCGCAAAGAGACTCGCCACCGTCTTTCCTTGATGATACGCCACTCGCTCGTTTAGTTTTCGTGCCCGAACACGCTGATACTGATGCTCCACCCACTCCTTGTACCATGCGCGAATGTTCACCAGATCGACATCCCCATCTTGGTCGTCGACGTATCTGTAGAACTCCCTGAGCGCACTGAAGAAGTTCCGTATCGTTGCATCTCTCGCACCTCGAGCGGCTTCGGCCGAGAGGAACTCAAATACTAGTTCCAATGGCGGCCCTCGCGTTGCGACTGCGTCGCCAAGCTCTCCCCCGTGGATACGCGGCAGAACACGCGCTGCGTTCGTTCCGGCCGCGCCTCGCCACAGGAGTGCATCCACGTAAAGCTTTGCCTGTCGCACGGTGTACTGCACCGGCAGGAGCATTGACAGCTCGCAGGAATCACTCACTGCCCTCTCCGAGCGGCATATTTCCCTTCCCCCCAAAAAGGAAGGCCGTGAACTCGTTCGCCCAATACGATTTCACCTCTTGCTGCTGGACGAAGGTGACATAGCGCATCGATGTGGCCTCGTCCTTGTGGAGAAGCAGATCTCGGATCAGGCCAATAACGCTTCCCCAAGTAACAGCTGGATCTACGGTTCGCACCCCTGCCTGTGCAAGCGACGTAGCGAAGGTGGCTCGCGTCCGGTGAAACTTAAAGCCTGTAAGATCGTACCCTTGGGCGGCCGCCGCTTTCCGCAACCGCAACATGTCGACATTAACAGACGGACTCGCACCATTCCTTCGACTTCCATAGGGCCGCCCAAAGCGATTGAGGAATACGATATTCTTGTGCTCAGGCCGCGCCAAGGCCTCACGCTTGAGTCGACGTTCTGAATTGATGTACGCCTTCACCGACGTTAAGAGATCTGTCGGAATAATCACCCGCCCTGTCACGCCGAACTTGGTTTTCACCGGCGCGCCCCGCACCCCCGGACCAATGTGTAAATAGCGGAGCAAAGTCGTCTCAGCGACGCGTGCGGCGTCGAAAATCGTACCTAGCTTAAGGTCACAGATTGACCCTATACGCATTCCGGTAAAGAACCCAAGTCGTAGCATTAGATCAAACTCTGTACTGCTGTGACGCGACGAGATCGCCAGGATCTTGTCGCGCTCCTCCAGGCTCACGGGAAGCAGTCCATCCTCGAGCTTGGCGATACCTCTCTTCCGGTTCGGTATACTCAACTCCGAACTTGCGACCGCAATTGTGCGCTCAAACCCATGAACATCCGTCAGCTTGACAGGAATAATCCGGTCTCTCCAAAGAGGCGTTGAAGCGGAGATCAAACGTCTCGACTTCACCCAGCGATACCAGCGAATCACGCTGGCCATATGCGCTGATGCCACCGAAGCAGCGATCGCACCTGCGTCTCGTGACCTGATCAGGTACCCTCGAAACTGCGTGATAGGGCGATCTCTTTTTGCGGTTGGGAAATGGTTCCAGCGCAGATCGGGCCTGGACTCCAAGAATTTCATGTATGCAAGCAATCCGAGCGCAACGACCTCCACGCTCGCTAACGATAGCTCATTGGCAATTATTAGCTCTGCCCGCGAGGCGAAGTATAGGTTGGCCTCGGCCCATGGCTCTCCTGAACTCCAGTAAAGGACTGGCAGCCCGTCTACAGGCTCCTTATTCCCGCGGGCGCGAATAGGGGTTGTCCAAGTGACCCGCTGCCCCGGGGCCTCGGTCGGAGTGCATGGTGTGAAGCAGATCCTATCTAAGCGTGCCATTGCGCCTCTCGCAGGGCTTGGACAGTGGGATGTCGCCCTCAGACGCAAGGGTCCATGGTTGCATGTAAGATGTGCGCGTCCACAGGGTACATGAAACCTTAGCCCTGCTTCTCGGTCATGCCCATGCCCAGGGTGATGCCGGCCTTGCCGGCGACCGGCAGCTCGCGCGGGTCGTAGTGTGGCGCGGCGGCCTTGTCGGCCCATGCCGCCAGCGCCGGCTCCCGGCGCAGTACCGGGACCGCGGCGTGGGTCATGGTCAGTGGACAGCTGGTGCCGGGCTCGACCTGGTGGTGCAGGTAGCTCAGCGCCGCCCGCGCGACGTGGGCGCCCTCGCCGGCATCGTGCCAGGACAGGCCGGCGACTCCATGGGTGACCGCCGCGTCCATCAGTACGTGGTAGTTCGGGTGGAAAGCGACCCGGTCGATCCGCCGGCCGGCGGCGTCGTGGGTGCACAGCCGCGGGCGGTCGCGGTGGGCATCGAAGGAGAGTTCGTACAGGGTGCTCCCGGCGAGCGCGCCGTAGCCGGCGATATGCGACCGGAAACGCGCCGCTCCCTCGCGCTCGAGGGCCTCGCGCAATACCCGGTCGTCATTCCACAGGTCGCGCGGGGCGAACGGCGGCGGCTGGTTCTCCACCTGGTGGGTGCGGAAGCGTTCGGGCCGGGACTCGATATCCATGGTCGTCTTCGTGCGTGTGCGCTTCGAATCTAGCGCATCGGCACGACGCGGCGCCGCGCTGCCGCATGCGTCCACGGGAATGAAAAGGCCCCGCACGGGGCGGGGCCTGGATGCAGGACCTGGCGGAACGTTTACTCGGCGGGGGTGATGTCCGACGCCTGGGCGCCCTTGGGCCCCTGGGTCACTTCGTAATGCACCCGCTGGCCTTCCTGGAGGCTGCGAAAACCCTTGGCATTGATCGCGGAGAAGTGTGCAAACACGTCCGCACCGCCCTCTTCCGGGGTAATGAAGCCAAATCCCTTGGCGTCGTTGAACCACTTCACGGTGCCGTACTGCATATCCTTTATGACCTCGTTGACTGGGGTTTCGTGCGCTCTTCCCCTCCGGGGGCCGGACGCCCGCGCAGTATGCAAACTGAACCTGCGCTTGACAATGGGCAGGCCGCCGCCTTTTTTCAGGCGTTTCCATTCCCCTGCAACAACGCTTCCAGCAAGCCCGGCAGCCCGGCGGAGGCGGCCGCGACGTTGTCCAGCACGTCCTGCAAGGTGATCACCTCGTCCGGGTCCGGGCCGGCGCCGGCCGCCCAGTTGGCGACGATGGCCAGGCAGGCGTAGTCCAGTCCCATCTCGCGCGCCAGGCCGGCCTCGGGCATGCCGGTCATGCCCACCAGGTCGCAGCCGTCGCGGCGCATGCGGGCGATCTCGGCACGCGTTTCCAGCCGCGGTCCCTGGGTCGCACCGTAGCAGCCGCCGTCGACCAGGGCCGTGCCGCTGCGCTGCGCGGCGGCGAGGACCTGCCGGCGCAGCCCGCGGCTGTAGGGTTCACCGAAGTCGACATGGAGCACGTCGGTACCCGGCTCCTCGCAGACCGTCGAAATCCGGCCCCAGGTGTAGTCGATCAGCTGGTCCGGGCAGGCCAGCACCCGCGGGCCGAAATCCGCCCCGATCCCGCCCACCGTGTTGAGCGCGAGCACCCGCCTGGCCCCCAGCGACTGCAGCGCGGCGAGGTTGGCCCGGTAGTTGACGCGGTGCGGCGGCACCGAATGGCCCTCGCCGTGGCGGGCGAGGAAGGCGATGCGCCGGCCGTGCAAGGTCCCGACGTGCGCCGGGCCGGACGGAGCGCCGTAGCGGGTCACCGGCTGGTGGGTTTCGGCATCCTCCAGGCCGGCCAGCTGGTACAGGCCGGTGCCACCGATGAGCGCAAGCTCGAGTCCGGGGATCATGGGCTACTCCATTGCGTAGATGGCGGGCAGGTTGCGGCCCTGTTCGTGGTAGTCCATGCCGTAACCGAAGACGTAGCGGTCCGGCACCCGCAGGCCGACGTAGTCGCCGCAGACGCCCTCGACGCAGCGGTCGTGCTGCTTGACCGCCAGCACCGCGATCCGGACCTCCGCCGCGCCCTGCGCGCGGCACCACTCGACGATGCCGGCCATCGTGTGGCCCTCGTCGAGGATGTCGTCGACCAGCAGCACCCGCCGTCCGGCCAGCGGCGTGGCCGGCCGGTGCTTCCAGTGCAGTTCGCCGCCGGAGGTCGCGCCGCGGTAGCGGCTGGCGTGCAGGTAGTCGAGCGCGAGGTCCAGGCCCAATGCGCCGAGTTCCATCGCCAGCCGGGCGGCGAACGGCAGGCCGCCGTGCATGATCGTCAGGAAGACCGGGCGCTCGTCGATCTCCGCGACATCGGGGCAGTCCGCGCGGATCTCGCCGGCTATGCGTGCGATCGCCTGCTCGACGGTCGCCTGGTCGTGGATCAGGTCCGCGCCGGCGAGCACCTGCTTCAGGTCGGCCTTCATGCCAGCCCCTCCAGCCGGGTGCGTCCTTCGCCGTAGCGGGCATCGGCGATCAGGCCATCCCAGCCGAGCGGCCCGCGGCCCAGCAGGCCGGTGACCGCCAGGGTGTTGAGGCTGCGCCCCTCGACGGCTTTCAGCGATTCGTCCACCAGTTCCGGATGGCAGACCAGCACCACGTCGCAACCGGCATCCAGGTGCAGGTCCACGCGCTGCTTGATGCCGCCGGCGGAAAATGCCGCGGCCATGCCGATGTCGTCGGAAAACACCACCCCGCGGAAACCCATGCGCCCGCGCAGGATCTCCTCGATCCAGGTCTTCGAATAGCCGGCTGGTTCCGGGGCGACCGCCGGATAAACCACGTGGGCCATCATCACCGCGTCGGCGCCGGCCTCGATGCCCGCCGCGAACGGCACCAGGTCCAGCGCCTCGATATGCTCCAGGCTGCGCGCGTCGACGGCCTCGTCGTGGTGGGTGTCCTCGAGCACCGAGCCGTGTCCGGGGAAGTGCTTGAGCGTCGCCGCCATTCCGGCGGCGTGCATGCCCTGGACATAGGCGCGGGTGAACCCGGCGACCACGTCCGGCTCGGCATCGAAGGCGCGGTCGCCGATCGCCCGGTTGCCGCGGCCCAGGTCGACCACCGGGGCGAAGCTCAGGTCCACGCCGCTGGCCCGGACCTCGCTGGCCATCACCCAGGCGTGTTCCCGGGCAAGCGCCAGCGCGCCGTCAGGGTCGTCACGGTACTGGCGGCCGAAGCGCTCCAGCGGCGGCAGCGCACTGTAGCCGTCGCGGAAGCGCTGCACGCGCCCGCCTTCCTGGTCGACGCAGACCAGCTGCGGCCGTGGCGCCGCTTCGCGGATCGCCTGCGAGAGTTCCGCGACCTGCGCCCGCGAGGCGAAGTTGCGGGTGAACAGGATCACGCCGGCGCAGGCGTCATGCTGCAGCCAGTCGCGCTCCTGGGCGGTGAGTTCGGTGCCGGCAATGCCGATCACGAGCATCGGGGACTCCAGGCGTGGATCACGCGGAACGGCCGGTGATTGTCGCGCAGAATGGCACCGTCATGCCCGCGGACGCGGGCCTCTGTCCACATCGTCATGCCCGCGGACGCGGGCATCCGCCGACATTGCTGCCCCCCGGGTGCGCTTCGCTTACCCGGGCTACCGCCGTGGATCCGTGGCCCAGCGGCCGTACGGTTCCGACGCCAGGGCGAGGTTGTAGTAGCGCGTGTCGTCGGTGACCTCCGCGCCCAGCCAGTCGGGGCGCTCGAAATCCTCGTCCGGCGAGTCCAGCTCGATCTCCGCCACCACCAGGCCCGCGTTGTCACCGAGGAACTCGTCGACCTCCCACAGGTGGCCGCCGTGGCGGACCAGGTGGCGGCGCTTGTCGACCGTCCCGCCCACGCACAGCCCGAGCAGCGCGCGGGCATCGGCGACCGGCACCGGATACTCGAACTCCTGCCGGCTGCGCCCGGCCTCGTGCGACTTGATGTTCAGCCAGGCGCGGTCGCCGGAGATCCGCAGGCGCACCGAGGCGCGCATCGCCCCGCTGTCCAGGCTGGACGCGTCGTTGAGGTAGCCCTGCGCCATCGGCAGCACCTCGTGGGCCGCCGCGCGCCAGCCGTCGCCGGATACCAGGAACTTGCGCTCGATCTCGATTGCCATGGACTGCTCCGGTGCCGTCTCAGCGCGGCGGGTCGAAAACGGCGATGGATTCCACGTGTCCGGTGTGCGGGAACATGTCCATCACCCCCGCGGCGCGCAGCGTCCAGCCCTTCTGGTTGACCAGGAAACCGGCATCGCGCGCCAGCGAGGCGGGATGGCAGCTGACGTAGACGATGCGCTTGAACTGCGCCAGCGGCAGCTCGGCCAGCACGAAGTCGGCGCCCGAGCGCGGCGGATCCAGCAGCAGGCGGTCGAAGCCCTCGCCCATCCACGACTCACCCGACAGGTCCCTGCCCAGGTCGGCGGCGAAGAACCGCGCGTTGTCGATGCCGTTGCGCGCCGCGTTCTCCCGCGCCCGCGCCACCAGCCCGGCCTCGCCCTCCACGCCGACCACCTCGCGCACGCTGCGCGCCAGCGGCAGGGTGAAGTTGCCCAGCCCGCAGAACAGGTCGAGCACCCGGTCGTCCGGGCGGGCCTCCAGCAGCTCGATCGCCAGGGCGATCATGCGGCCGTTGAGCCCGGCGTTGACCTGGATGAAATCCAGCGGCTGGAAGGCGAACTGCAGGTCCCACTGCGGCAGCCGGAACGCCAGCTGCGGATCGGCCGGCCACAGCGGGTGGACCGTGTCGAGACCTCCGGGCTGCAGGAAAATCGCGAAACCGTGCTCGCGGCCGAAGGCTTCCAAACGCTCGCTGTCGGCCCGCGACAGCGGCTCGAGGTGGCGGAAGGTCAGCGCGATGCCGCTGAAGTCGTCCGCGGGCTCGCCGGCGATGAACTCGATCTGCGGGATCTGGCTGCGCCCTTCCAGGCTGTCGACCAGGGTCGCGAGCAAGCCGATCTTCCCGCCGACCTGCGGGAACACCGTGTGGCAGTGGTCGATCTCGGCAACGAAGCGCGGGTCGCGCTCGCGGAAGCCGACCAGTGTCCGGCCCTTCTTCTCCACCCGGCGCACCGAAAGCCGTCCCTTGCGGCGGTAGCCCCAAGCGGCGTCGGCGAGCGGCTCCAGCACCTGCTGCGGGGTGACCTGGCCGATGCGCTCCAGGTTTTCCAGCAGGACCCGCTGCTTGGCCAGGATCTGTCTGTCGCCGGCCAGGTGCTGCAGCGAGCAGCCGGAGCAGATGGCGTAATGCGCGCAAAGCGGTTCGACGCGGTCGGGCGAGGCCTCGAGCACTTCGACCGCCTGCGCCTCGTCGAAGTCGCGCTGGCGGCGGGTCTGCACCGCAAGCACCCGCTCGCCGGGCAGCGCCCCGGCAATGAAGACCGGTTTGCCCGGTTGGCCGGAAACGGCCGACGGCCGGCTGGCGACACCGCGGCCATCGGGGGCCAGATCGGTGACCAGGGCTTCAAAGGGGGTCTTGTCGATTCGGGCCACAAACGTCAACGCGCCGGAAAACCGCCCATTGTAGGGCGTAATAGCCCTACGTTATTTCTGCTTCCAGCTCCCGCCCTGCTGGTACCACCACCCCGAGCGCGCACTGGCGACCCACTGCTGGGCGAACACCTCGCGGATGCGCGGCTCCCACTCGGGGTGTCCGTTCGCCACCGCCACCTCGCGGTACACCGCCTTGCGGTCGCGGTTGTCCTCGGCGACCGCCTGCTGGATCGCGGCGCGGTCCTTGAGCGGCAGCTTGGAGGCATCGCGCACCACGATGGTGCCGTCGGCGGCAAAGCCCAGGGCACCGGCATCGAAGCCGGCGCGCAGGGTCGAGTTGAAGCGCTGCGCCATGCGCGACTGGATCGCCTGGATGCTGGGGGTGCGGACGGTGATGTCGGGGGTCTGCGCGTGGGCGGCACCGATGCCGGCCAGCGCGTACCAGTCGACGCGTCCGGCCAGTCCGTCCAGCCGCGGCCACTGCAGCGAGGCACTCGGTCCGCCGTCACCCGAGCCGGTGTCCTCCGGGGAATCCCCGACCACGCCCTCGACGAACTCGCGCGCGGCCTCGCGGGCTTCGGCGGCCGGGAAGTACACGTTGATGGTGACGCAGGCGGTGGCGGCCACCGCAGCCAGCGGAAATGCGATCCAGCGACTCATTGCCAGCCTCCAGGGGTCATCCGCGTACCCTACTCGACCACGGGCTTCACGTCGCCCTTGCCGAGCCCGGCCAGGCGCTCGACCAGGGTCGGCCAGTCGACCCGGCGGTTGTACCCGACCACCGACAGGTGCGGCAGGCCGGAGCCGGCCACGATCACGAAGCCGTCGTTCACCGCCGGACGCAGCCCGCGCATGCTGCACACCTCGTCGCGCAACACGCAGCCGATGCCCAGGCGCGAGTAGCCGAAGTCGTCGAACAGTCCGATCAGCCGGCCTTGCAGGCTGCCCACCAGCGAGGCATCGCCGACGCTGGAGATGTCCTGCACCGCCCGCTGGCTGATCCGCTGGCGCTCCCGGTGCGAGGGGTCGGTGACGAGCCAGGCGTCGAAAGCAACCGGTCGCCAGTCGAGCAGCCGCAGTCCGTCGATGCGGCCGTCCAGCCGCCCGGTCATACCGCCGATCTCGAATGCGCCGGTCAGCGCGGCCAGGTCGATGTCCGCCAGCCGCACGTCGGCGTTGAGCGTGGGGGCGACCCCGAATGGACGCTCCATCGACAGGCCCGAGGCGCGCACCTCGCCGCCGAACAGGGACATCTCCATTCCACCGGCCAGTTCGAGGCGGCCGTCGACATAGCGGGCGTCCGGGATGCTCCCGCTCAGCTCGCCGGTGAAGGCCGGCCAGTCCAGCGCGGCCGCGAGCGCGCCCACGTCGAGCGCCTCCAGGGCCAAGCCGAAGCCGAGCTCCAGCGGCTCGCCGGCGCGTGGCGGGCGGAGCCGGAACATGTCCAGGCGCGCCTGCCCGCCCAGCAGGTCGAGCGTCGCCGGGGTCGCCAGCCACAGCTCGCCACCGGCGCTGTACAGCGGCAGGCGCGTGGGGCCGAGGGCGATCGCGTGCAAACGCCCGCTGTCCCAGGCCAGCGAATCCTGCACGGGGGCACCCGCGGAGAAACGCAGCCCGCCGTCGACCGCGTCGAAGGCAAAGCGCCCGGCCCCGTCGGCCACGTCCACGGAGTCGAGCCGGAGCCAAGCCTGTTCGAGCGCGCCATCGGCCAGCATCAGCGAACCGCCCGCGGCGCCCTCCAGCCGCATCCCTCCCAAGCCGGCCAGGGCCAGCAGGCCGTCCAGGTAGTGGCGGCCGAGCGGCCCCAGTGCGGGCACGTCGAATTCCAGCGCAAGGTCGGGGCCGGCCGCGGCCGGCAGGCGGGCACTGCCCTGAACCTGCAGGATTCCGGGGTCATCCCAGCGCCAGGCGGGCAACGACCAGCCACCCGGCCCGTCCGCCGCCTGGATCGCCAAGCCGATGTCGCGGTCCTCAAGCGCCAGATAGGCCGGGCCCAGCAGCAGCCCGCCCCCGGACAGGGTTCCGTCGATCGAGAACGCCGGCTGTTCGCCGAAGGTGGCCTGCAGCTCCAGTCGCGCCACCAGTTCCTCGCCGGCGAACCGGCCGTCCTCGCTATCGAAACCCGCGTCGGCGACGGCCAGCGTTCCGGCAAGCTCCACCGGACGGTCCTCCGGAGTGTGCAAGCGCAGGTCGGCACCGGCGCTGCCCGCGGTCAACCGCCCCTCGGGCCAGGCCTGCGCAAGCAGTTGCTGCAGCCATGCCAGGGGCACGCCGGCCAGGTCGATTTCCCAGGTGTCGGGCGCCGACTCGAGGCGCACCAGCGACGCCCGGGTTCCGCCCCCTTCCAGCAGGGCCTCGAGATCGCCGTCATCGAGCGACACCGCCAGGTCCATGCCCCCGCCGGAGCTCCGGACCGGTCCCGCGCAGCGCCACTGGCCGCCGGACCGGCTCCTGAGTTCGCAGCGCCAGTCCAGCTGCCGCAGCGTGTAGCCGGGAACCGTATCCAGCCGGTCGGCCCGCAACCGCAACTGCCCGTACCCGGCCGCCTCCGACCAGGCCAGGCTTACCCGCACGTCGGCCAGGGTCGCGGCGGCGGTCTCGATCCGCTCGATGCGCGCCTCCGCGTTCCGGCCCCAGGCGGCGCCACACACCAGCCACGCGGCCAGCGCCAGCGCGGCGGCGCGGCGGCGGATCGACGGCGCGGGTAAGATCGGACGCGGCATCCGCCGGAGCATACCCAGCCACGGGCTGGCCGCGATGAACCCCGACGCCGAGCTACCCAGACTGTTGCTGGTCGAGGACGACCCCACCAGCCGCGCCTATCTCGCCGCCGCGCTGCAGGCCCTGCCCGCGCGGGTGGAACTGGCCGCGGGCATGGAAGAGGCGCTGACACTCGCCGGGCGCGGGCGGCACCGGGCGTGGCTGCTGGATGCCAACCTGCCCGACGGCAGTGGCGCCCGGCTGCTGCGGCGGTTGCGCGAACTGGACCGCGACACTCCGGCGCTGTGCCATACCGCCGATCCCGACCCCGCCACCCTGGCCGCACTGCGCGACCAGGGATTCGACCAGATAATCGGCAAGCCGATCGAGCCCGGCGCCCTGCGCGAGGCGGTGCGCCGGCACCTGCCGGCAGCTGTCCCGCTGCGGGTCGCCGAGCAGCCACTGCGCTGGGACGACGCGGCCGCGACCCGTGCGCTCAATGGCGAGCGTGCGCATGTCGACACCCTGCGCGGACTGTTCCTGGCCGAGCTGCCCCAGGCCCGCGCACGCATCCACCAGGCATTGGCAGATGGGCGCCACGACCAGGCCCACGCCGAGCTGCACAAGCTGCGCGCCAGCTGCGGCTTCGTCGGCGCGGGCCAGCTGGCGGCGCGGGTCCGGGCCTTGGCACAGGATCCCGGCAGCACCGCGGCGTTGACCGCCTTTGATGCGGCGGTGGAGGACCTGCTCGAACCTTAGCCGCCCGCCACGTCCGGCCGCGCGGCCCGGCCCGGCAGCCCCGCCAGCATTTCCCAGGACTTCAGCCCGCGCGGCCCCAGGTGATGCGAGAGCACGCTGCGCAAGGCGTGGCGCAGGCCTGCCAGGTCGCCCGGCTCCGGGACCTCGTCGGCGGCCAGCGCCAGCAGGCCGCGGCCGGTCGCGCCCTGGCGGCGGTCGCTGGCGCCACGGTCGCTGAGCATGCGCAACGGCCCGGACTCCGGGTCGATGCGGTAGCGCGCGGCGGGATCCACCGGGTTGCCGCCGGCTTCCAGGCTCCAGTCGAAGCCGATCCCGAGTGCCTCCAGCAGGTCGCGCTCGTAGCGTCGCAGGGTCCAGGCCAGGGGCGCGCCCTGCCGCAGCCGCTCGCGGGTGCCGGCATAGGCGAGGAACAGTTCCGGCAGCGCGTCACCGCGCGGCAGCAGCCGCAGGGTCAACTCGTTGAGGTAGAAGGCCGAGACCATCGCCTCGCCGGCCAGCCGTGGCGCGGCATCCATCGCCTCGGCCCCGCGTAGTTGCGCCAGTTCCCCGCGCTGCACCGCATCGAAGCGGATCCACTGCAGCGGCTGCAACGCCGCCCGCAGCGCATGGCGTTTCGGTCCCTGCACGCCGCGGGCGACCAGCCCCACCCGGCCGTGGTTGGCACTGAGCACTTCCACCAGCAGGCTGGTTTCGCGCCAGGCGCGCGCATGCAGCACGAATCCCGGTTCGCCCGAGATCCTCACCGGCTTACTCGTGGTAGCCGAAGGCGCGCAGGGCCGCCTCGTCGTCCGACCAGCCTTCGCGCACCCGCACCCAGGTCTCCAGGTACACCTTGCAGTCGAACAGCCGCTCCATCTGCTGGCGCGCGCGGGTCCCTACCTCGCGCAGGCGCTCGCCGCCCTTGCCGATGACGATCGCCTTCTGTCCCTTGCGCTCGACCCAGATCACCGCACCCACCTTCACCAGCCCGGCTCCTTCCTCGTAACGCTCGATCTCGACCGTGGTCGCGTACGGCAGCTCCTCGCCCAGCTGGCGCATGAGCTGCTCGCGGACCATCTCGGCGGCCAGGAAGCGCTGGCTCTTGTCGGTGATCTCGTCCTCGCCGTAGGCCGGCGGCTGCTCCGGCATCAGCGCCAGCGCGTCGGCGACCAGGGCTTCCAGGCCCTTGCGCTTGAGTGCGGAGACCGGATGCACGGCAGCGAACTCGCGGCCCTCGCTGACCTGCGCCAGGTAGGGCAGCAACTGCGACTTGTCCTTGATCCGGTCGACCTGGTTGACCACCAGTACCACCGGTACACCGGCGCCACGCAGCGCCTCGTAGGCGAAGCTGTCGGCCTCGTCCCACTGCCCGGCGCGGACCACCAGCATCGCCGCGTCCACGCCTTCCAGCGCACCGCGCGCGGCGCGGTTCATCCAGCGGTGCATCGCGGTGGCGGTGGAATGGCCATGGTCGCGGTGCAGGCCCGGGGTGTCGACCAGCACCAGTTGCCCTCCCGGAAACGTCGCGATCCCCAGCAGCCGGTGCCGGGTGGTCTGCGGGCGCGAGGAAACGATGCTGACCTTCGCGCCCACCAGGGCGTTGGTCAGGGTCGACTTGCCGACGTTGGGCCGGCCGATGACGGCGACGTGGCCGGCGCGTTGGGGTGTTGGGTCCATGCCGCGATTGTAGAGGTTGCGCGGGCCTTGGACCCGTGATCGGCAAGTCACCGGCTCCGGAAGGAGCGTCGCGCGTGCAGGGTGCTTGCCGGTCGGTTCGATCGGCCCATCCATGGGCCGACTCACCGAGCGCAGGCCATCCATGGCCTGCTCCGGCAACACAGTGCCCGCACGCCGTCCCAGCGAGTCAGTGCCGTGGCGTGATCAAGCGGGTTCGCCGGAACTGCTGCAATGCCGGACCACTGAATGCACGAGCGCGGCATGGACTGGTGGGTGCTGTGGGTTCAGAGCTGGCACAACGATGAAATCCCTCTTTCCTGCCGAGGCGGCGCTCTCGGCCCTTACCCAACCACCCCCGCGCCGGTGACTTCTCGCCGCACCGCCTGCACACACGATTGTGCAGCGACTCAAAACCGCCGACGCGGCGTGCGGGCGGGGTGTTGCCGGAGTGGGCCATGGATGGCCCACGCGCGGTGAGTCGGGCCATGGATGGCCCGATCGAACCGACCGGCAAGCACCCCGCACGTGCGACGCTCCTTCCGGAGCCTACGCACCCTCCGGGCTCGCGTCTGAAGTCGCCCCTAGAGCCCAGGGGTGAGGGCCGAGAGCGCCGCCTCCGCCGCGAGCTGCTCGGCGGCGCGGCGGGAACTGCCCTCGCCGCCGGTCACCAGGCCGGTGTGCGGCACCGTGCAGCTGACGTGGAACAGCTTGGCGTGGTCCTCGCCGGTTTCCTCCAGCAGGGCGTACACCGGCAACGGGTGCTGGCGGGCTTGCAGCCACTCCTGCAGGCGGGTCTTGGCGTCCTTGCCGACCTTGTTCGGCGGCGGCAGGGCGTCCATCGCGGCCTGGAACCAGGGCAGCACCGCTTCACGGCAACGCTCGTAGCCGGCGTCCAGGTAGATCGCCGCGACCACCGCTTCAACCGCGTCGGCGAGGATCGAGTCGCGCCGGTGGCCGCCGGACTTCATCTCGCCCGGCCCCATCGTCAGCCGGTCGCCGAGGCCGAGCGCGCGGGCGATGGGCGCCAGCGCGGACTCGCGCACCAGCTCGGCGCGGGCGCGGGTCAGCGCGCCTTCGTTGGCCGTGGGCCAGCGCGCGTACAGCGCCTCGGCGACGAACAGGTTGACCAGCGCGTCACCGAGGAATTCCAGCCGCTCGTTGTGCGGCGTCCCCGCGCTGCGGTGCTTGAGCGCCTGCTCCAGCAGTGCCGGCTGGGCGAAGGGATGCCCGATCAGGTCCTTCATCGGCACACCGCGGCGGCCTCAGTCACGGCTGCGCCGCAACTCCTTCTCGGCGTGGAAGCGGCCGACCACGTCGAGGTTGGCGATCAGCGGCTTGCGCACTTCGTAGTCCACGGTCATCAGGTAGCCGGAGTCCTTGCGGGCGATCTTCACGTCGCGCGGCTTGACGTTGTCGGCGTAGCTGATGTCCAGCCGGCGGAAGAACAGGTCCTGGACCTGCTTCGGGCTGGAGGTGGTGATGTCGGGCTCCTTGGCCAGGCCCTCCAGCGCCTGCCGGACCGAGTAGTACTCCGAATACATCGGGATCACCTTCATGCCCATGTAGATGAACACCCCGGCCACCGCCAGGCCGATGATGAATCCCAGCAGGGTGATGCCCTTCTGCTTGCGCCTCATGTCCCCTTCCCCTTGTGTGCAGGCCGCCGCGGCGGCTTCCCTCGTTGCCGGCGGTCAGCGGATGCGCTCGCCGATGCGCGAGAAATCCACCCCGCCATCGATGTTCATCCAGATCAGGAACGCCCGGCCGCGCAGGTTCTCCTCCGGCAGGTAGCCCCAGTATCGGCCGTCCTCGCTGTTGTCGCGGTTGTCGCCCATCACGAAATAGTGCCCCGGGGGCACCGTCCACTCCCCCTCCCCGGGGTCGCGGAAAGGCAGGCCGGTGCGCTCGAGCACCTGGTGCGGGCGCCCGGGCAACAGTTCGGTGAGCAGTTCGGCGCCGGTCATCTCGGTGCCGTTGCCACGCCCCTCGTAGATCCCCTCGGGCTGGTACTGCATCGGCTCGCCATTGATGAAGACCTGGTTGTCGCGGTAGCCGATCCGGTCGCCGGGCAGCCCGATCACCCGCTTGATCCAGTCCTGCTGCGGCAGGTGCGGCGGACGGAACACAACGACATCACCGCGCGCGGGCTCGCCGATGGCCAGGAACTTGTCGTTGGTGACCGGCAGGCGCAGGCCGTAGGCGAACTTGTTGACCAGGATGAAGTCGCCGGTCAGCAGGGTCGGCATCATCGAGTTGGACGGGATGCGGAACGGCTCGGCGACGAAGCTGCGCAGCACCAGCACCGCCAGCAGCACCGGGAAGAAGGCCTTGGAGTAGTCGACGTACCACGGCTCGGCGTCGTCATCGAGCAGGCCCTGGTGGGCGGCGCGGCGGCGGGCCAGGACCAGCCTGTCGAGCAGCCAGACCAGGCCGGACAGCAGGGTGAGCGCCACCAGGGCGATTTCAAACCAGCGCATCGGGCGTGTCCCCTACTTGTTGTCCACCTGCAGTACGGCCAGGAAGGCCTCCTGCGGAATCTCGACGCTGCCGACCTGCTTCATCCGCTTCTTGCCGGCCTTCTGCTTCTCGAGGAGCTTCTTCTTGCGCGAGATGTCGCCACCGTAGCACTTGGCCAGCACGTTCTTGCGCATGGCCTTGACCGTGGAGCGGGCGATGATCTGCGAGCCGATCGCAGCCTGGATGGCCACGTCGAACATCTGCCGCGGGATCAGCTCGCGCATCTTCTCGGCGATGTCGCGGCCGCGCCGGTCGGCGTGGGCGCGGTGGGTGATCATGCTCAGCGCATCGACCTTGTCGCCGTTGATCAGCGTGTCCACGCGCACGAACGGACCCGCCTCGAAGCGCACGAAGTGGTAGTCCAGTGAAGCGTACCCGCGGCTGACCGACTTGAGCCGGTCGAAGAAGTCCAGCACCACCTCGGCCATCGGCAGCTCGTAGATGATCTGCACCTGGCTGCCCAGGTAGTTGATCCCGACCTGGCTGCCGCGCTTCTCCTCGCACAGGGTGATCACGTTGCCGACGTAGTCCGGCGGGGTGAGGATGGTGGCGCGGATGATCGGCTCGCGGATCTCCTCGATCTTGTTCACCGGCGGCAGGTCGGCCGGGTTGTCCAGCGACATGATCCCGCCGTCGCTCTTGACCACCTCGTACACCACCGTCGGCGCGGTGCTGATCAGGTTCAGGTCGTACTCGCGCTCCAGGCGCTCCTGCACGATCTCCATGTGCAGCATGCCCAGGAAGCCGCAGCGGAAGCCGAAGCCCATCGCCTCCGAGCTTTCCGGCTCGAAGCGCAGCGCGGCGTCGTTGAGCCGCAGCTTCTCCAGCGCCTCGCGCAGGTCCGGGTAGTCGTCGGCATCGACCGGGAACAGCCCGGCGAACACCCGCGGCTGCATCTCCTGGAAGCCGGGCAGCGGCTTCGGCGCCGGATCCCCGGCCAGGGTCAGGGTGTCGCCCACCGGCGCGCCGTGGACGTCCTTGATGCTGGCGTTGATCCAGCCGACCTCGCCCGCCCGCAGCGCCTGGGTTTCCTTGCGCTTGGGGGTGAACACGCCAACCTTGTCGACTTGGTGGGTGCGGCCGGTGGACATGACCAGGATCTTGTCGCCGCCCTTGATCTCGCCCTGCATGACACGCACCAGACTGACCACGCCCAGGTAGTTGTCGAACCAGGAATCGATGATCAGCGCCTGCAGCTTGTCGGTGTCGCGCGGCCGCGGCGGCGGAATGCGGGTGACGATCGCCTCCAGCACGTCCTCGACGTTCAGGCCGGTCTTGGCGCTGACCGGGATCGCGTCGGAGGCGTCGATGCCGATCACCGCCTCGATCTCCTCCTTGGCGCGCTCGATGTCGGCGGTGGGCAGGTCGATCTTGTTCAGGACCGGGATCACCTCCAGGCCCTGCTCCACCGCGGTGTAGCAGTTGGCGACCGACTGCGCCTCCACGCCCTGGGCGGCGTCGACCACCAGCAGCGCGCCCTCGCAGGCGGCCAGCGAGCGGCTGACCTCGTAGCTGAAGTCGACGTGGCCGGGGGTGTCGATGAAGTTGAGGTGGTAGGTCTTGCCGTCACGCGCGGTGTACGGCACCGAGACCGACTGCGACTTGATGGTGATCCCGCGCTCGCGCTCGATCGGATTGTTGTCGAGCACCTGGGCTTCCATCTCGCGCGCCGTCAGGCCGCCGCAGAGCTGGATGATGCGGTCGGCCAGGGTCGACTTGCCGTGGTCGACGTGGGCGATGATGGAGAAGTTGCGGATCTGCTGCATACAGGCGCGGCGAGGCTCTGGAATGGCCGGGAACCGGCCGGGCGGGCGACCGGCGATTATCGCACACGCCCCTGGACGGAGAAGGGCGCATCAGCCGATGGCGTGATGCGCCCCAGGGCTCCCGGCGAACGGCCCGCCTATTCCTCCGGCGCGGTCAGGGTGACGTACTGCGCGCCGCCGTTGCCGCGCTGGACCAGCAGCATCACCGTCTGGCCCGGTGCCACGTCGGCCAGCCGGCGCTCCAGCGCGGCCACGCTGCCGATGCCGTCACTGCCGACCGCGATGATCACGTCACCACCGCGCAGGCCGGCCTGGCTGGCCGCCTCGCCGTCGGCGCGCACCACCTGCACGCCCTCGTCCTCGCCCAGGCCCAGCCGGCGCCGCTGGTCGGCCGCCAGGTCCCGCGCCTGCAGGCCGAAGCGGCCGATCACGGTGGTCTCCGCCGCGGGGGCGGGCGCCGGCTCGCTGCGGTTGCGCGTACTGGCGGCCGCATTGCTCTCGTCGCCGCCGACGGTGAGGTCGATGCTGCGCAGCCGGCCGTCACGGAACACCTCCAGTTTGGCGCGGGTGCCGGGCGCCACCACGCCGACCAGCGGCGGCAGGTCGCCGGCGTCACTCACCCGGGCGCCGTTGAAGCTGCGGATCACGTCCATGCGGCGCAGGCCGGCATCGGCGGCCGCGCTGCCCGGCTCGACGCGGGTGACCAGCGCGCCCCGGGTGTCGGGCAGTCCGATCGCCTCGGCCTGCTGCTGGCTCACGCCCTGGATGGCGACGCCGAGCATGCCCCGGCTGACCTGGCCGGTTTCCTTGATCTGCTCGACGGCGTTCATCGCCAGGTCGATCGGAATCGCGAAGCTCACGCCCATGTAGCCGCCGGAGTTGGAGAAGATCTGCGAGTTGATCCCCACCACCTCGCCGGAGGTGTTGAGCAGCGGGCCACCGGAGTTGCCGCGGTTGATCGCCACGTCGGTCTGGATGAAGGGCACGTACTGCTGCCCGGAGTACGGGTTGGAGCGGCCGACCGCGCTGACGATGCCGGCGGTGACCGAGTGGTCCAGGCCGAACGGTGAGCCGATCGCGATCACCCATTGCCCCGGCTTGAGCGACTCCGAGTTGCCCGGACGCATCCAGCGCAGCCCGTCGGCCTCGATCTTCAGCAGCGCCACGTCGTACTGCTCGTCGCTGCCGACCACCTCGGCCTCGAGCTCGCGGCGGTCCGACAGGGTGACCTTCACCGTGTCGGCGCCGGCGATGACGTGGTGGTTGGTCAGGATGTAGCCGTCGGCGGAGATGACGAAGCCGCTGCCCAGCGAGGTGCCACCGCCGCGCGGTCCGTCGGGGACGCCGGGGAACGGCATGCCGAAGCGGCGCAGGAAGTCCTCGAGGCCGGGCGGCATCTGCTGCGACGGATCAGGCCGGCGCGGTGCGGTCTCGGCGCTGATGTTGACCACCGCCGGTCCCACACGTTCCACCAGCGCGGTGAAGTCCGGCAGTCCGCTCACCAGCGGCGCGGCGGTCGGCGGGGTGACCGCCTGGGCGGCGGCGCTGGCGGTGGTGGCCTCGGCGGGCGACTGCTGCGCAGTGCAGGCGGCCGGCGCGGCGGCGAACAGCACGCCCATCAGGGCGAAGGTACGAAGCTTCGGGTTCATCGATGCTTGGCCTCGGAAAAGTATGGCTCGGGAGATCGGGATGCGGCGCGCTAGTACCGCGGCACCGGCTCGTCCGCCGATGGCAGCACGCCCAGCTGCTCGCGCAGTTCGGGCGGCAGGCGCGGTTCGAAGGGATAGAACGACGGGGTGGCAGTCTGTGGACCGGCATCGAAGCCGGCAGTGAAGGCATGGCCCCCCGACAGCGCCGGCAGCGCGCGCGGCCACGGGCGGGAGACGATCTCGTCAGCGGGGGTGAACGGCCGGGCCGGCCCGTCACCGGTCGACCGGTCAGCCATCGCGACCTGCAGCGGCTCCTCCGGGCGCGGCACGGGCCCGGCGTCCGCCACGGCGGCAACCTGTACCTGCGCCCCGCGCTCGCGCGAGGCCCTCAGGGCCGCCCGCTGCTGCTGGCCGCGCGAGCGCCTGGACCCGTCACGGCGGCCGGCGTCCAGCGCCGCCGCGGCCAGCGGCGCGGCGGCGGCCAGCGCGCCCATGCCATCAGCGGCCTCCGGCGCGGGTTCCGCGGCGGACAGGCCGGCGACGGTCATCCCGGCTGCCGGGTTCCCGGGGACCTGGGACAGCTGCACTCCGTGGTCGCCGCCGGCCGGCAATCCGCCCCCGCCGGGGGGCTCCAGCGGCGAGCGCACCGCGAACAGCGCCACCATCGCCACCGAAGCCGCCAGGGCCGCGCCACCGATCCAGCGCGCGCGCCCCGCACGTCGCGTACGGGCACCGGCAACCGGCGCCGCCGCGCTGGCGATTGCGGCCTCGGCCGCCACCGCCGCGGCCACCCGGTCGGCGAATCCGGCCGGTGCCGGGGCGAGCGGCTGCCCGCGCACGGCGTCGCCGGCCAGTTGCCAGCGGGCGGCCGCCAGCTGCCAGTCGCGGTCGTGGACCAGCCGGCGCAGAGCAAAACGGCGCGCGTCGCCGGCGAGCTCGCCGTCCAGCAAGGCGCTGAGGAGTTCGCGTTCGGAAGGGTTGTCGGATCCGGTCATCATTCTTCGTCCTCAGTGCACCTGCCGGTCACCGCCGTCGAGCAGCGGCTCCAGGGCGGCATCGATCGCCTCGCGGGCGCGGAAGATCCGCGAGCGCACCGTGCCCACCGGGCAGTCCATGCGTTCGGCGATCTCCTGGTAACCCAGGCCCTCGGCCTCGCGCAGGGTGATCGCCTCGCGCAGTTCCGCTGGCAGCGCCCCGATCACCCGCAGCACGGTGTGCTCCACCTGCTGGCGCGCCAGTTCGCGCTCCGGGGTGTCGTTGTCGCGCATGCGCAGGGCACCGTCGAAGTGCTCGGCGTCGGCCACGTCGATGTCGGCGCCGGGCGGCCGGCGTCCCTGGGAAACAAGATGGTTCTTTGCGGTGTTCACTGCGATGCGGTGCAACCATGTGTGGAACTGCGAATCGCCACGGAAGCTGCCGATGGCGCGCCAGGCCCGGACGAACGCCTCCTGGGCGACGTCCTGGCATTCGCTGCGGTCGGCGACGTAGCGCCCCACGAGTGCGAGGATGCGGTGCTGGTGCCGGCGCACCAGGACATCGAAGGCTGCGCTGTCGCCCTGCTGCACACGTTGCACCAGCTCCTGATCCAGTTCGTTCTCGGCCATACCCGCCGCCGGCGCTCCTTCAGGCTCGGCCGGGGCCGAACAATGGACAACCCTTTCGGGGAAAAGTTCCAACCCGGCAGACAGTTGGGGCGCGGGATGCGGCGCGCAAGCGCCAGCGGTCATGCATGGGCGATTTGACGGGGGCGAAAGCCCGCCCGGATCATAGCGGCTCCTCCATACCTGAACGGATGGTGCCGAATGGCCACGAACGCGTCCGCAGTCCCTGGTTTCGACGGGCTGCGCCTGCAGCACTGGCATTGGCAGATGCGCGACGACGGCGTGCTGGTGCTCTCGCTCGACCGCGCCGGCGAGTCGGTCAACGCGCTCTCGCAGGACGTGCTGATCGAGCTCGACGGACTGCTGGAGCGGCTGGCGATCGACCCGCCCAAAGCCTTGGTGGTCACCTCCGGCAAGGACAACGGTTTCATCGCCGGCGCCGACATCCGGGAGTTCCAGCAGTTCGACGCCCAGGGCACGGTCGGCAGCGCCATGCAGCGCGGCCAGCAGGTGTTCCAGCGGCTGTCCGCCCTTCCCTGCCCGACGGTCGCCGCCATCCACGGCTTCTGCATGGGCGGGGGCACCGAGCTGGCGCTGGCCTGCGACTACCGGGTGGCCAGCAAGGACCCGTCCACGCGCATCGGCCTGCCGGAGGTGAAACTGGGCATCTATCCCGGCTGGGGCGGCAGCGTCCGCCTGCCACGACTGATCGGCGCGCCCGACGCACTGGACCTGATGCTGACCGGCCGCACGCTGTCGGCGAGCGCGGCCAGGACCAAGGGCCTGGTCGACCGCACCGCGGAAAAGGCGGTCCTGGTCGATTCCGCCGCCGCGCTCGCGCTGCGCGGCACCACCCGCCCGCTGCGCCAGCGCTTCATGGGCTGGCTGACCAACACCTGGCCGGCGCGGCAGGTGATCGCGCCGATGTCGCTCAAGCAGGTCGCGCGCAAGGCCCGCAAGGAGCACTACCCGGCGCCGTACGCGCTGATCCGCACCTGGAAGGACACCGGCGGCAGCCTGGAGCGCAGGCTCGCGGCCGAGCGCAGGTCGGTGGCGAAGCTCGCCGCCACGCCGACCGCGCGCAACCTGATCCGGGTGTTCTTCCTGCAGGAGCGGCTCAAGTCCGCCGGCGGCAGGGACCACGGCATCGGCCACGTGCACGTGGTCGGTGCCGGGGTGATGGGCGGCGACATCGCCGCCTGGTCGGCCTACAAGGGCTTCCAGGTCACCCTCAACGACCGCGGGCAGGAGTACATCGACAAGGCACTCGCACGCGCCGGCGAGCTGTTCGCCAGGAAGGTCCGCGACGAGTCGCAGCGGCCGGAAGTCGCCGCGCGCCTGAAGGGCGACCTGGCCGGCGACGGCGCGGCCCGGGCCGACCTGGTGATCGAGGCGATCATCGAGGATGCCGATGCCAAGCGCGGGCTGTACGACAGCATCGAGCCCCGGCTGAAGGACGGCGCGCTGCTGACCAGCAACACCTCCTCGATCCCGGTCGCGGAACTGGCCGAGGGGCTGCGGCACCCGGCACAGTTCGCCGGCCTGCACTACTTCAATCCGGTCGCACTGATGCCGCTGGTGGAGATCGTCCGCCACCCCGGCATGGACCCGCGCACCGAGGCGCGCCTGGCCGGCTTCTGCAAGGCCCTGGGCAAGCTGCCGGTGCCGGTCGCCGGCACCCCCGGCTTCCTGGTCAACCGGGTGCTGTTCCCCTACATGCTCGAGGCGGTGACCGCGTACTCGGAAGGGGTTCCCGGCCGTGCGATCGACAAGGCCGCCGAAGCCTTCGGCATGCCGATGGGCCCGATCGAACTGGTCGATACCGTGGGGCTGGACGTGGCCGCCGGCGTCGGCGCGGAGTTGTCGCCGTTCCTCGGCTTGCAGGTGCCCGCGGCACTGGCGGACCAGGCCGAACCGGGCAAGCGCGGCAAGAAGGACGCCCAGGGCCTGTACCGCTGGGAGGACGGCAAGCCGGTCAAGCCCGAGCTGCCCGATGGCTACCGGGCGCCGGAAGACCTGCAGGACCGTTTGATCCTGCCGCTGCTCAACGAGGCGGTGGCCTGCCTGCACGACGGCGTGGTCGCCGATGCCGAGCTGCTGGACGCCGGGGTGATCTTCGGCACCGGCTTCGCCCCGTTCCGCGGCGGCCCGATCCAGTACATCCGCGAGACCGGCCCCGAGGCACTGCTGGAGCGCCTGGCTCGCCTGCAGGTCCGGCACGGCGAGCGCTTCGCCCCGCGGCCGGGCTGGGACTCGCCGGCGCTGCGCGGGGGCTGAGCAGCCGCGGCCGGGCCGCTACATCGTGTGCGTCGGCCGGTCGGCGTCCAGGCTGCCGGCCAGCAGCGCTTCGATCCGGCCCTTGAGCGCATCGCCCTCGGGGCCGTCGTTGAACTGCACTCCGATGCCGGCCGGGCGGGCACCCTGGGCGCCGGCCGGAGTCACCCAGATCACCTTGCCGGCCACCGGCATGCGCTCGCTGGACTCCGGCAGGGTGACCAACACGAAGACCTCGTCACCCAGGAAGTAGCGCTTGGGCGTGGCCACGAACAGCCCGCCCTGCCTGATGTAGGGCATGTACGCGTTGTACAGCGCCGCCTTGTCCTTCACTGCGAGGGTCAGGATTCCCTGCCTCGCGCCCCCTGCTCCAACCATGATCGGGTATCCGTCTCTGCCATCGCCGCAGCCGCGGCCGTGTCCTCACCCCGGCCGCGCATGGACAGCGCGCCAGGCCAGCAACAGTTCCACCACCACCAGGTCGGCGCGGACCGTGGTGCGCAACAGGTCGCGGGCCTTGTTGGCGCGGTCGAACCACGCCGCCAGACTGCGCGTACGCACCGGGTCGGTCAAGCTGGCCGCCGCCCGGGCCAGCGCCAGGTCCGCGGCCAGCCGCAGCCGCAGCCCGGCCCGGTCGTCGCTGCACCAGGCCTGGGCCAGCGCCGGCGCGGCCAGACTGCCGCCGGCGATCCCGTCCAGGCCGTGCGCGACCTCGCGGCGCAGCTCCAGCACGCCCGCCTCCAGCCAGGCATGGGCCTGTCCGGGGTGGCCGCGGGCCGCTTCCAGCGCTTCCTCGGCCAGGGCCGGCTCGTGGCCCTGCGCCAGCAACCACTGGCGCGCCTGCTCACGTGGCGGCAGGCGGAACTCCAGCTTCTGGCAACGGCTGCGGATGGTCGCCGGCAGCCGGGCCGGCTCGGAGGCCACCAGCCACAGGTAGCGCCCGGGGACCGGTTCCTCCAGGGTCTTGAGCAGGGCATTGGCGGCGGCGGTGTTGAGCGCCTCGCCGGGGTCGATGATCGCCACGCGCGCCCGGCCGTACTGCGGCGTCAGCGCCATCTGTTCGCCGAGCTCGCGCACCTGGTCGATCACGATCTCGCTGCGCGGCTTCGGCGGCCTGACCTTGTGGTTGACCGCATGTCCGACCAGCAGCAGGTCCGGGTGCGCCGGATGCCCCCACGGGTGGGCGAGGCGGCCGTCGGGGCGAACCTCCACCGGGTCGGCCTGGGAACGCGCATCGAGCAGCCGGCAGCTGCGGCACAGGCCGCAGGGCTCGCCCCCGGCCACCGGGCTGGCGCACAGCACGCGGCGCGCCAGGCGTTCGGCCACCTCCCGCTTGCCCAGTTGCGCCGGCCCGCACAGCAGCAGGCCATGGCCGAGCCGGCCGTTGTCCAGCGCGGTCGCAGCGCGGTCGTACACCCGTTGCTGCCAGGGCGCCAGCGCGCTCATGCCAGCGACCCGCGGTAGGCCGACAGCCGCGCCAGCGCCTCGGCCGCCACCTCGTCGGCGGGCCGGCTGGCATCGACGAGCCTGAAGCGTTCCGGCTCGGCCACGGCACGTTCGAGATAGCCGGCACGCACGCGTTCGAAGAACGCGGCGTCCTCGGCCTCGATCCGGTCCACCCCGCCGCGACCGCGCGCGCGGGCCAGCCCGACCTCCACCGGGACGTCCAGCAGCAGGGTCAGCCCGGGGGTGATGCCCACCACGCGTTGCTCCAGCAGGTGGATCAGCCCGCGGTCGCCACCGCGCGCGGCGCCCTGGTAGGCGTGGCTGGCATCGGTGAAGCGGTCGCTGAGCACCCAGGCCCCGCCGGCCAGCGCCGGGGCGATGGTCGCCTGCACGTGCTGGGCACGCGCGGCGAACATCAGCAGCAGTTCGGTGGTGGCCGCAGGCGGTTCGTGGCCGGTGTCCAGCAGCAGCGCGCGGATGCGCTCGGCCAGCGGCGTGCCGCCGGGCTCGCGGGTGCACACCACGCGCTCGCCGGCGGCCTCCAGCATGGCCCGCAGCGCGGCGAGCACGGTGGTCTTGCCGGCGCCCTCGCCGCCCTCCAGGGTCACCAGCCGGGGTTCGGTCCGCAGTTCCGTGCTCACTTCTCCCCGGCCTCCAGCCCACGCACGTATTCGCGGTAATTGCGCAGGTAGCGCCGGACATTGGCCTGGTGCTCGGCGTAGGTGTCGGCGAACAGGTGCCGGCCGCTGCCGTCGCCCAGCGCCACGAAGTACAGCGCGGTGCCGTCCGCCGGCGAGGCGACCGCGTCCAGCGAGGCGCGGCTGGGCATGGCGATCGGGGTCGGCGGCAGGCCGTCACGGGTGTAGGTGTTGTAGGGCGTGTCGGTGGCCAGGTGGCTGCGGCGGATGTTGCCGTCGTAGTCCGCGCCGATGCCGTAGATCACCGTGGGATCCGTCTGCAGGCGCATGCCGATGCGCAGGCGGCGCTCGAACAGGCCCGCGACCTGCGGGCGTTCGGCGGGGACGGCGGTCTCCTTCTCCACGATCGAGGCCAGCACCAGCATCTCGTATGGCGACTGCAGCGGGGTGTCCGGGCCGCGCGCTTCCCACGCGGCGGCCAGGGCCTGGTCCAAGGCCGTCGCCGCGCGGCCCAGCACGTCCAGGTCGCTGTCGCCGCGGGTGAAGACGTAGGTCTCGGGCAGGAAGCGTCCCTCGGGATGCTCCCCGGCGCGGCCGAGCGCGGCCATCAGGGCCTCGTCATCGAGTTCCGAAGCCTTCTTTTCCAGCGCGTCGGCCCGCCCGAGCGCGGCGCGCAGCTCGCGGATGTTCCAGCCCTCGATGATGGTGAAGCGGTGGCGGACGGTATCGCCACGCCCCATCGCCCCGAGCAGTTCGCGCGGGGTGATGCCCTGCGGCAGCGCGTACTCGCCCACGTGCAGGCGCGAGTCGGCCCCGAGCTGGCGCGCCAGCAGGCGCCACTCCAGGTCATCGCCGGCGTCCACGCCCGCCTCGCGCAGCTTGCGCACCACGATCGGCAGCGAATCGCCGCGCTCGACCATCACCGCGGCGCCGTCGCCAAGGCCGTCCAGCGGCGCGTCGGCGAAGGCGCTGTAGCGCTGCCAGCCCCACCAGCCGGCCACGAGCGCGGCGGCCGCCAGGACCAGCAGCAACAACAGGATCAGGCCGGCAAGGCCCTTGTGTCTGGCGGCGGTCACGCGGTCTCCTGATCGGTATCGGCAAAGGCGGGATGGGCGGCGGCGAGCGCGGCCCGCAGCGCAGCGGTGCGCGGGTGCGGTGGCCAGCGGCGCCCGCCCAGCCGCGAGACCGGGAGGATACCGCGCACGGCATTGCCCAGGACCACCGCGTCCGCCCGCTCCACCTCCCCGCGGGACAGGGCCTGCACCCGGGCCAGCCCCTGGCCCAGCAGCCAGCCGCGGCAGACCCCGGCAACCCCGCAGCGCTCGACCGGCGGGGTGAGCCACTGCCCGCCCAGCAGGACGAACACGTTGGCCGCGATGGCCGAGACCAGTTCGTCGTCCGGTCCGCGCAGCAGCCCCTCGTCGGCCGGCTCCCCGGTTTCCAGTTCGGCGCGGGCCAGGACCTGCTCCAGCCGGTTGCAGTGCTTGAGTCCGGCCAGCGCTGGCTGCGCCCCCAGCCGCAGCTCGCACCAGCGCAGGCGCAGGCCTTCGGCTGCTGGCGGAGCGGGCAGCGGATGCAGTGTGAGCGCCCAGCTCGGCTCGGGCGCTGTCGGGGGGGCGTAGCCGCGCCCGCCACCGCCACGGGTGAGCTGCAGCCGCAGGACCGCGTCGCGGCCTGCCAGCAGCCGCGTGGTTTCCTCCAGCACCCGGCCGGCGGGCGGCAACGGCAGGCCCAGGCGTGCCGCGCCCGACGCCAGGCGCTGCCAGTGCGCCGGCCACCAGGGGATGGTGCCGCGGTGGCCGCGCATGGTCTCGAACAGGCCCTCGCCGTAGCGGAACCCGCGGTCATCCAGCCCGAGGGCCTCGACCTGCCGTGCACCGCGGAACAGCCGCCCGGTAGTGCTCACCGCTCGACCCCGAGCGCCCGCAGCATGCCGCGGGCCTTGGCCCGGGTTTCCTCCAGCTCGTGGCCGGGATCGGAATCGGCGACGATGCCGGCGCCGGTGCGGAAGCGCAGGCTGCGGCCTTCGAGCTCGGCGCTGCGGATCAGGATGTTGAGGTCCATGTCGCCGTCGCGGTTGAGCCAGCCCATCGAGCCGGTATACGCGCCGCGTCCCTCGCCCTCCAGCCCGGCGATGACCTGCATGCAGCGCACCTTGGGGCAGCCGGTGATGGTGCCCCCCGGAAAGGCCGCGGCCATCACCTGCCCGGGCGTGGTGCCCGCGCGCAACAGGCCGCGCACGTTGCTGACGATGTGGTGGACGTGGGCGTAGCTCTCCACCGTCATCAACTCGTCCACCTCCACGCTGCCGGGCCGGCTGACCCGGCCCAGGTCGTTGCGCTCCAGGTCGACCAGCATCACGTGCTCGGCGCGCTCCTTGGGATGGCCGACCAGCTCGCGGATGCGCCCGGGTTCGTCGTCGCCGGGCAGCCGGGCACGGGTGCCGGCGATCGGCCGGGTCTGGACCACGTCGCCACGCACCGACACCAGCCGCTCGGGCGAGGCACTGGCCAGCGCCCATCCGGGGCCGGCGAACAGCCCGGAAAACGGCGCCGGGTTGCACCGGCGCAGGCGCGCGAACAGCGCCGCCGGATCCGGGGTGGCATCGAAGCGGGCCTGCCAGCCGCGCGAGATGTTGGCCTGGAACACGTCGCCCGCGGCCAGGTACTCCAGCACCCGGGCGACCGCGTCGGTGTAGCGGTGCGGCGCATCCTCGACCACCTCCGCCGGCGGTTGCCAGGCCGGCAGCGGCGCGGCGCCGGTGCAGGCGGCACCGGCGTCGGCAACGAGCGAGTCGAGCAACTCCCCGCAGCCGGCCTCCGCGACCGCCACGCATTCACCGCTGGTGCGGTCACGCAGCAACGCGGCGGGGCAGCGCAACGCCAGCGCCACCGGCAGCCGGCCCGGCGCCGGCGGCAGTCGCAGCACCGGCTCCACCTGCCCGGCGAGCTCGTAGCCCAGCAGCAGCGCCCAGCCGCCGCGGAACGGCCAGCGCGGCTCCTGCCGCGGCAGCCGCAGGGCCTGCCAGGCACGGTCGAGCGCATCGAGGAAGCGCCCCTCCTGCACCTGTCCGCGGTGGTCGCGGGTCAGCCCGTCGCGGCCCAGGGCCAACGAACCGCCGCTGGCGCGCAACAGCAGGTCCCAGCGCCCATGGGCGGTGCCATGGGCGCTGGACTCCAGCAGCAGCGGATACCGCGCCGGGTCGGCGCGGTGCAGGTCGAGCAGGTCCGGCGATGACGGAAGCGGTCGGGCCAACAGCACTCAGGTACGCCGGAACACCAGCGTGCCGTTGGTGCCGCCGAAGCCGAAACCGTTCGACATGGCCACGTCCACCTGGTGCTCGCGGGCGACGTTGGGCACATAGTCCAGGTCGCAGCCTTCGCCCGGCTCGTCGAGGTTGAGGGTCGGCGGGATGATGCCGGTGTGCAGCGCCATCACCGAGAAGATCGCCTCCGCGCCGCCGGCCGCGCCCAGCAGGTGGCCGGTCATCGACTTGGTCGAGCTGACCATGGTCCGCCAGGCGTGCTCGCCCATCGCGCGCTTGATCGCCAGGGTCTCGGCCAGGTCGCCCAGCGGGGTCGAGGTGCCGTGGGCGTTGAGATACCCCACCTGCTCCGGACCGACGCCGGCATCGGCCATGGCGGAGACCATGCAGCGTGCCGGGCCTTCGCCGTCCTCGCTGGGCGCGGTCATGTGGAAAGCGTCCGAACTGGCGCCAAAGCCCGCCAGCTCGCAGTAGATGCGGGCGCCGCGCGCCCTGGCCGACTCGTACTCCTCCAGCACCAGCACCCCGGCGCCATCACCGAGCACGAAGCCGTCGCGGTCCTTGTCCCACGGGCGGCTGGCCTTCTGCGGCTCGTCGTTGCGGGTGGACATGGCCTTCATCGAGCAGAACCCGCCCATCGAGGTGGGCGAGGAGCCGCGCTCGGCGCCGCCGGCCAGCATCACGTCGGCATCGCCGTACTGGATCATCCGCATCGCCATGCCGATCGAGTGGTTGGCGGTGGCGCAGGCGGAGACCGCGGAAAAGTTGGGGCCCTTGATGCCGGTCAGCAGCGAGACCTGCCCCGGCAGCATGTTGATGATGGTGCTGGGCACGTAGAACGGCGAGATCTTGCGCGGCCCGCCGTCGAGGTACTTGGCGGTCTGCTCCTCGATGCCGAGGATGCCGCCGATGCCCGAACCGATCAGTGCGCCGATGCGCGGCGCGTTGGCCTCGGTCACCTCCAGTCCGGCATCCTCGATGGCCATCATCGAGGCACCCACGCCGTAGTGGATGAAGGGATCCATCTTGCGCGCGTCCTTGGCCGGCACCCAGCGGGTGACGTCGAAGTCGCGCACTTCGCCGGCGATCCGGGTGGCGAAGCCGGTGGCGTCGAAATGGGTGATCGGCGCGATCCCGGAGCGGCCGTTGACGATGCCGTCCCAGCTGCTGGCCAGGTCGTTGCCCAGGGGCGAGACGAGGCCCAGGCCGGTGACCACTACGCGACGTTTGGACATTGGAGACTCCGCTTGTCTGGTCTTGCAAAGACGCAGGGCCGCGCAAGGCGGCCCCGGTCAGGTCCTGTCGGGACGGATCGACGGCCGCAACGACCGCCCGCCGCCCACGCCGCCTTACTCCTTGACGTGCGCCTTGACGTAGTCGATGGCCTGCTGCACGGAGGTGATCTTCTCGGCTTCCTCGTCCGGGATCTCGCACTCGAACTCTTCCTCGAGGGCCATGACCAGCTCGACGGTGTCCAGCGAGTCGGCGCCCAGGTCGTCGACGAACGAGGCGTTGGTGGTGACTTCCTCTTCCTTGACGCCGAGCTGTTCGACGACGATCTTCTTGACGCGCTCTTCGATGGTGCTCATTTCTTCTCACTCCTCCCGTACGGGATGTCCGACGCAATAGTGTAGTGGAATCGGGCCTGCCGCAAACACCGGCCGCAGGCCTCGGTGGGGTACCGTCCGGGTGTTCCGGACCATGCGCGTCCTGCGCTCAGGGCATGTACATGCCGCCGTTCACGTGCAGGGTCTCGCCGGTGATGTACGCCGCGGCGGGGCCTGCCAGGAATGCCACCGCCCGGGCGATGTCGGCGGGCTCGCCGAGCCGACCCAGGGCGATCTGCCCGAGCATCTGCCCGCGCTGCTCCTCGGGCAGGTCGCGGGTCATGTCGGTGTCGATGAAGCCGGGCGCGACCACGTTGACGGTGATGTTGCGCGAGCCGACCTCGCGCGCCAGCGACTTGCTGAAGCCGATGACGCCGGCCTTGGCCGCCGCGTAGTTGGCCTGGCCGGGGTTGCCGGTCAGCCCGATCACCGAGGCGATGTTGATGATCCGGCCGCGGCGCGCCTTCATCATCGCGCGCATCACCGCCTTGCTGGTGCGGTAGATCGAGGTCAGGTTGGTGTCGATGATGGCCTGCCAGTCCTCGTCCTTCATCCGCATCAGCAGGTTGTCGCGGGTGATGCCGGCGTTGTTGACCAGGATGGAGACCGGCCCGGACTGCGCGGCGATGCCTTCCAGCAGCGCGTCGATCGATGCCGGGTCGGTCACGTCGAGCACCCGGCCGTGGCCGCCGGCGGCCGCCAGCCGCTCGCCGATCGCCTTCGCGCCGCCTTCCGAGGTCGCGGTGCCGATGACGGTCGCGCCCAGCGCGGCCAGCTCGTCGGCGATGGCGGCACCGATGCCGCGGCTGGCGCCGGTCACCAGCGCCACTTCTCCAGCCAGGGTCTTTTCCATCAGGGAATCCTCTTTGGGGCAGTCGATGCCCGGGTAATGCTCAGCGTGTCCAGTCGGCCAGCGCGGCGTCGAAATCGGCCGGGATCCCCAGCGCGCGGGCCTCGAAGCCCTTGTCGATGCGCCGGGCCAGCCCGGTGAGGACCTTGCCGGGTCCGCATTCGCCAAGCCGGGTGACGCCGGCCTCGGCCAGCGCGCGCACGCAACCGGTCCACTGCACCGGCAGGTACAGCTGGCGCACCAATGCCTCACGGACCGCATCGCTGCCGTCATGCACCGCGGCATCGACGTTCTGTACCACCGGCAGCGCCGGCGGCAGCCACTCGACATCGGCCATCGCCGCGGCGAGCCGCTCGGAAGCCTCGCGCATCAGCGGGGTATGCGAGGGCACGCTGACCGCCAGCTTCACCACCTTGCGCACGCCGCTCTCGGCCAGCAGGACCAGCGCCTTGTCGACCGCCCCGGCGTGGCCGCCGATGACGATCTGGCCCGGGGAGTTGTAGTTGGCGGGAACCACCACCTCGCGGCCGGAAGCGCGACGGCAAACGTCCTCGACCAGCACGTCGTCGGCACCGAGCACCGCGGCCATCGCGCCGGTCCCGGCGGGCGCGGCATCCTGCATCAGCTGGCCGCGCATGCGGACCAGGCGGGCGGCATCGGCCAGCGACAGCGTGCCGGCGGCCACCAGCGCGGCGTACTCGCCCAGGCTGTGGCCGGCCAGCAATGCCGGGCGGGCCCCACCGCGCTGCTGCCACAGCCGCCACACCGCCACGCCGGCAGCCAGCAGCGCCGGCTGGGTGAACTCGGTCTGGTTGAGCTGCTCTTCGGGGCCTTCCTGGCTCAGCTTCCACAGGTCGGCGCCGGCGCCCTCGCCGGCTTCGGCGAACACTCCGGCCACCAGCGGGTGGGCGGCGGCCAGTTCGCCCAGCATGCCCAGCGACTGGGAGCCCTGCCCCGGGAAGACAAAAGCGAGCTGGGGATCGGTCACAGGTAGGTCCGGCTGCCAAACAAGCGGCGCATGATACGTGTCCGGTGCCGAGGGTGTCTGTACGAGTGCGTATGTAGCGCCCGCGGCCACCCGGCTCAGGACAGCAGGTCGAACAGGTCCAGTTCGCCGTCGTGGAGCAGGTCGACGCCGAGCAGCAAAGCGACCACCAGCAACAATACGCTCGCCTTGCGCAGGACCGAGGCGGCGCGCACGAGGGCCTGCATCGACCGGCTGCGCCATGGCGCGGCGACCCGTTCGACCGGGCGCAGCCCGCGCCCCATCCCGGCAACCGCCCCGGGAACGCCCGCGGGAGCCCGCGACAGCGCATCGGCAAGCATCCGCTCCAGCACCTGCGGGCGGTCACCGTAATGGCGGGCCACTCCATAGGTGAACACGGCCCAGTCGCGTGCCTGCGCGTGGGGCAGCGGCATCACTTCAAGCGGGTCTTCCTCGAAGTCGAGAAAACCGACGCCGGCGTCGCCGACCGTGAGGTTGCGTGGCCACGGCTGGCCGAAGTAGCCGCCGCGCGCGTGGCCGTCGGCGATCGCCTCGATCGCGGCAGACGCGAGCCCGTCCAGGCGCGTGGGTTCGCCGTTGGCAGCGCCCATCTGCGAGCCCAGGGTCGGACCCAGGTCGCTGAGCAGCAGGGTCGTCCTGCCCACCCCGAGGATCTCGGGCACCCGCACGCCGGCACGGCTGAGCTGCCCGAGCCGGCGCTGCTCGGTGCGCAGCGCCTCGGTGCCGCCATGGCGGGGCGGCGGCCGCAGCGGATCCAGTTCGAGCCTGCGTGCCACCAGGTCCAGCGCGGCCAGCCGCAGCCGCCGGCGCCGGCCGTTGCGGTAATGCTTCAGCCACGCCCGGCTCCCGGCGACCTCGATGGGTTCGATCACTGCTGCCTTCCGTTGCCGCGCCGCGGCTTTCCTGACCCGTCCAGCGGCAATCAGTAGCGCAGCAACGCCGAACCCCAGGTGAAGCCACCGCCAAAGGCCTCCAGCAGCAACAGCTGGCCGCGCTCCACGCGACCGGAGCGCACCGCCTCGTCCAGCGCCAGCGGCACCGAACCCGAGGAGGTATTGCCGTGGCGGTCCACGGTGACGATCACCCGCTCCATCGGCATCGCCAGCCGCTTGGCGGTGGCCTCGATGATGCGCAGGTTGGCCTGGTGCGGGATCAGCCAGTCGATCTCGGTCCGGTCCAGGCCATTGGCCTCCAGGGTCTCCTCGACCACCGAGTCCAGCGCCTTGACCGCGTGCTTGAAGACCTCGTTGCCGGTCATCAGCACCTTCACGCCGGCGTTTTCCTCTTCCGGCCTGAAGCCGGCAGAGACCCCTACCGGGTTGTACAGCAGTTCCTTCTTGCCGCCGTCGGCGTGCAGGTGGGTGCTGAGCACGCCGGTTTCGGAGTCGGCCCTGAGCACCACCGCGCCGGCGCCATCGCCGAACAGCACGCAGGTGGAGCGGTCGCTCCAGTCGAGCATCCGGGTCAGGGTCTCGGCACCGACCACCAGCGCGGTCTTCGCCGCCCCGGAACGGATGAACTGGTCGGCCACTGCCAGGGCGTAGATGAAGCCCGAGCAGGCGGCGTTGACGTCGAACGCCGGACAGCCGTTGGCGCCCAGCCGGTGCTGCAACAGGCAGGCCGTAGACGGGAAGATGATGTCGGGAGTGGTGGTGCCGAGCACGATCAGGTCGAGCTCGGAGGCGTCCACGCCGGCCGCTTCCATCGCACGGGTGGCGGCATGGAAGGCCAGGTCGCCGGTGGTCTCGCCTTCGGCGGCCATGTGGCGCTGGCGGATGCCAGTGCGCGAGGCGATCCACTCGTCGCTGGTGTCGACGAACTGCGCCAGGTCGGCGTTGGACAGCGCCTTTTCCGGCAGGTAGCTGCCGGTACCCGCGATGCGGGAAAAAATACGATCAGTCATTGCCACTCCGCTGCAAGAAGCCGCGAACGCCCTCGGGCGCCGGCAGGTGCACCGCCGGCGCCGAGGGCTTCACGGTGTGAAGCCGGAGCTTACTCTTCGTCGAACACCTGCGTCTTGGTGTCCATCACCTTCTTGCCGCGGTAGTAGCCGTCGGCGGTGACGTGGTGGCGCAGGTGGGTCTCGCCGGTGGTCGGGTCGGTGGACAGCTGCTTGGCCGACAGGGCGTCGTGCGAACGGCGCATGCCGCGCTTCGACGGGGAGACTCTGGATTTCTGGACAGCCATGGTCTTGCTCCAAGGAAAACGTCGGTGGACGTGGGGTCCGGGCCGGTCAGTCCGGCTCGCCGGGTGTCTTGTTCTTCAATGCGGACAGGGCGGCGAACGGGTTCGCGCGCTCCTGCTCGGCGGCCGGCGCCGGCCAGTCGCGCTCGACCGCCTCGCTGCCCGGCTTCACCGGGATCACCGGCACCGCGAGGATCAACTCGTCCTCGACGATGTCCAGCGGTACCACGAAGCCGTCGGCCGGCACCTCCAGCGCCTCGTAGCCCGGCGGCAGCGCCGCCTCCTCGGCCTCGCTGCGCACCAGACCCAGTCGCTGGGTCAAGTCCACCGGCAGCACGAAACGCTCCATGCTGCGCTGGCACTGCAGCGGCAGCCCGGCCTCCACGTGCAGCTCGGCGTACGGCACCTGCAGCTCGTCACGCCCGAAATCGAGGGTGAAGGCTACTTCGCCCTCGACATCGAGCAGTGCATCGCGAAGCCTGGACAGCCGCTCCAGCGGCACGCGCGCCTCGATGCCGCGGCGCGAGGCGACCATCCGCCACGCATCCACGGTCTCAGGAACGGGCACGTTGGGTACGCCGGCGGACATAAGCCGGGGAATGCTAAGGATCGGGCGTCGCCGTGTCAATGCGCGCACTCCCGTAATCCATCGGCATTTGCCCCCTGCCCGCTTTGCCGTACAGACTGGCGCCGGTTCCCGACTGCGCTGCTTCCGTGGACATTTCCCTACTGTTGACCCCGGCCGTCGTCGCCGGCTGCGGCCTGCTCGCGTGGCTGCTGCTGCGCCGGCACCGCCGTAGCCGCCACCAGCGCGAGGTGGTGCAGCTGCTCGACGCGGCCGACGCACTGGAGGCACGCCTGCGCACCGCGCGCTCGGAGATCACCGCGGTGGCGGGCGACGGCCACGGCGACCCGGTCCACGAGGCGATGCGCGAGATGCTGCGCCAGCGCCTGTGGCTGCGCGAGCACGGCGGCGGGGCGAGCGTGGACGAACTGCGCCAGGTGCGCGGCTCGATCGAGGACGCCCGCCAGCGCATCGACCACCAGCTGGACCGGGTCCGCGAGGCGCGGGTCACCGCACCGTGAGCCACGCGCGGCTGGTCCTGGCGTCGACCTCGGCCTACCGCGGCGGGCTGCTGGCGCGCCTGGGGCTCGACTTCGAGGCGCTCGCCCCGGAACTGGACGAATCGCCGCGCGCCGGGGAGCCCCCCGCGGAACTGGCGGTGCGGCTGGCGGCCGGCAAGGCGGATGCGGTCGCCGCCCGCTGTCCGGCCGGGACCTGGGTGCTGGGTTCGGACCAGGTCGCCGACCTCGCCGGCCGGCCGCTGGGCAAGTCGGGCGACCGTGCCGGCGCGATCGGCCAACTGCGGGCGATGTCCGGCGCCCGGGTCGATTTCCACACCGCGGTGGCCCTGCGCCAGGCCGGCGGCGGCCTGGCGCAGGCGCTGGACACCACCACCGTGTTGCTGCGGACGCTTTCGGACGCCGAGATCGGGCGCTATGTGGATGCCGAGCGTCCTTTCGACTGCGCCGGCAGCTTCAAGGTCGAAGGGCTGGGCATCAGCCTGTTCGAGGCAGTGGAGGGTCGCGACCCCACCGCGCTGGTCGGGCTGCCGCTGATCGCCACCGCCGCACTGCTGCGCCAGGCCGGATTCGCCGTCCCCTGAGCGGCTGCCCGGGTGCTCAACGCACCTCGACCGGCTGCTCCGGCCAGGTTTCCACGCTGCCATCGGCGCCGTGCAGCCGCAGGCCCAGCCAGTGCGGCCCCGGCGCGACGTCCGGCGCCAGCTCGACCTGCGCGCCGAAGCCCACATCCGGGTGCCGGGGGTCGGTGCTGACCCGCCAGAACGCAGCCACGTGCGGGGCGTGCAGGCCGTAACCGGCCTCCGCGACCACCGCGCCGTCGAGCAGCACCTCCACCCGCTCCAGCCCGACGCCGTCCTTGAACGCCCAGCCGGCCACCTCGAAGCTGCGGCCGACCGCCGCGCCGCTGGCCGGCGCATCGATCCAGGCCATCGCCGGCGTGGTGCACGGGGCATCCGCGGGCACCGGCTGCTCCAGCCGGAACAGCAGGAAGCGCTGGCTGCCGTGGTCGACGTTGACCACCCTGGGCGGCGGCAGCGGGCCGACCATCGAGCACATGTACCGGTAGCGCGCCAGCAGGTCCTTGTACGGCACGTCGGTAGAGGCCTCGACCAGCAGCACCGGCGCCTTGCCCCGCTCCGGCAAGTCGGTCACCTCCATGCCCCACAGGCGCAGCTGCGGCGCGCGCCCGTGCCGGTGGTTGAGCGCGTGGTCGAGCATCGGGATGCCGGGGTCGCCCAGCGCGAAGCCCAGCTCGGCGCCGATCTTGAAGCTGCCGGCCAGCACCCGGGTGCCGTCCGGCATCGCCGCCAGTTCGCTGCGGACCGCTCCGGCCAACTCGTCCCAGCCGGCGAAGTTGGCCGGATACCACTTCTGCGTGGCGGCGCGCGCGCGCACTTCCGGCACCGACACGGCCACGTAGTAGCCCAGCATCGCCAGCAGTCCGGCTGCCGCCAGCGCCCAGGTGGCCGAGCGCAACCAGCGCGGCCAGCCCTGCAGCAGCGCGGGCGCCAGCGGGAGCAATGCGAGATAGCCGGGAAGCGGCCAGTGGAAGCTGACCCGCTCGGTATCGGCGAAGAAGCCCAGGATGAAGAAGCCGGCGACCACCAGCAGTCCCAGCAGGGCGAAATAGCGGGACGCCGGCAGGGCGCTGGAGCGCCCGCGCCAGCCGGCCAGCAGCAGCGCCGCGAACAGCAGCGGGGTGACCATCAGCGCCTGGACCAGCACGAACCACAGGCCCTCCAGGTGGAAGGCCCACGGATGCCGGTCGACCAGCTGGAAACGCAACCCGGCATCGGCGTTGTCCATGTTCCACCACACCAGCGGGGTCCACGCCGCCGCGCCGATGGCGATCGCGGTCCACACCCGGACATCGCGCAGCGCACGGCGTCCGTCCGCCAGCAGCAACAGGGCAAGCAGGCCGACACCGATCACCGCGATGAAGCGGTAGTGGCTCAGCCCACCGATCACCAGGCCGGCGGCCAGCTCCAGCGAGGCCGCGGCGTCGACGCGACGCAGCAGCCTGGCCCCCGCATCCATGCACAGCAGCGTGGCCAGGGCCATCGCCGCGTCGGGCAACGCCATCAGCCCCAGGGTGCCGGCCAGTGGCAACAGCAGGGCCAGGCTGCCGGCCTGCCAGCCGTTGGCGTCGCCGAACTCGCGGCGGGCGATGCGCACCACCAGCCAGGGGATCACCGCCGCCATGAGCAGGAATGGCAGCCGCAGGCCCAGCTCGGTGTTGCCGCCCAGCGCGACGCCCAGCCGGGCCAGCCAGGCGGTCAGTCCGGGCAGGTCCGAGTAGGCCGGCGCCAGGTGCTGGCCTTCCAGCCAGTAGAAGGCCTCGTCGACGAATACCGGCAGCCGCGCGGCCACCAGCAGCTTGAATGCGCTGACCACGGCGAACAGCAGCAGGAAGGCCCGACGGGCGCGATCCGCCCCGGCATCGGCCAGGGGTCCGGTATCGACTATGCGCGGCTCGGCAGAAGCGGGTCGCACGGCTTGCGGCATGCGCGGATGACCTCGGTACACTCGGTGGGTTCCATGTGGCGGGGCGACCCCGCAGTCCCGCCGCGAAGGCGACAGCACAGGAGACGATGATGGCGGCAACCGGAACGACGGCCGGTGAAACCCGCCGCCCTGGCGCGGCGGCCATGCTACCCGAGCGGCTGAGCGGTGCGCTTGACCGCGCGCAGGCACAGGTCAACCAGCTGGTGCTGGGCAAGCCGCGGCAGGTCAGGCTGGCATTCGTGTCGCTGTTTTCCGATGGCCACCTGCTGATCGAGGACCTGCCCGGCCTGGGCAAGACCACGCTGGCGCATGCGCTGGCGAGCACGCTGGGACTGGGGTTCCAGCGCGTCCAGTTCACCTCCGACCTGCTCCCGGCCGACGTGCTGGGCGTGTCGGTGTTCGACCCGCAGGCACGGCGTTTCGACTTCCATCCCGGCCCGGTGTTCACCGAGGTGCTGCTGGCCGACGAGATCAACCGTGCCCCGCCCCGCACCCAGAGCGCGCTGCTGGAGGCGATGGCCGAGCACCAGGTGACCGTCGACGGCACCACCCATGCCCTGCCCGACCCGTTCTTCGTCATCGCCACGCAGAACCCGGCGGACCTGTCGGGCACCTATCCGCTGCCGGACTCGCAGCTGGACCGCTTCCTGCTGCGGCTCGGCCTGGGCTACCCCGACCAGGACGCCGAGCGCGCCCTGCTGGCCGGCGAGGACCGGCGCGCGTTGATCGCCCAGGTCCGGCCGCTGCTGACCCGCGACGATGTCGCCGCAGTGCGCCGGGCGGTCGCCGCGGTGCACGCCAGCGACGCGCTCATCGACTACGTCCAGGCACTGCTCGGGCGCAGCCGCCGGCACCCGGGCGTGCGCGTCGGGCTGTCGCCGCGCGCCGGTCTGGCCCTGCTGCACGGCGCCCGGGCCCACGCGCTGCTGGAAGGCCGCGGTCACGTGCTGCCGGGTGACGTGCAGGCGCTGTTCGTCGCGGTCGCCGCCCACCGATTGGTCCCGGAGGCCGATACCGGCACCGACGAGGCCCTGGCCCGCTCGATCCTGGACGCGGTGCCGGTGGACTGAGCCGTGGGCCTGAAGGCACGCCTGGGCACACGGATCCGGATGCTGGTACGCCCGCGTTCCACCGAGGCACTGCCGGTGCGGCTCGACCGCCGGCGGGTCTACGTGCTGCCCACCCGTTTCGGGCTGTTCTACGGCGCGCTGCTGGCGGCGATGCTGCTGGGCGCGCTGAACTACAACAACAATCCGGCCCTGCTGCTCGGCTTGCTGCTCGCCGGCGGCGGCCTGGCCAGCCTGGTCGCGGCCCAGCTGCAGCTGACTGGCCTGGAGGTGACCGGCGTGGAAGCGGAACCGGTACCGGCCGGAAGCGCGCTGGTGCTGCGCGCGCACGCGCGCGCCGATGACGGCCGCGAGCGCCGCGGCCTGCGCGTGGCGGCCGAGCGCGATCCACAGCGCACGGCGCTGCTGGACCTGGACCATGGCAAGGGCGAGGCACGGCTGGATATCCCCACTACCCGGCGCGGCTGGCACCGCGCGCCGCGGTTGCAGGTGGCCACCACCCGGCCACTGGGCCTGGCGCGGGCGTGGGGCCTGGTCTGGCCCGCGGACCCGCTGCTGGTCTATCCGCGCCCGGAGCCCGAAGGCCCGCCGCTGCCGAGCGGTTCCGGCGACCGCGTCCAGCACCGGCTGCATGCCAGCGGCGACGATGTCCACCACCTGCGCCAGTACCGGCCGGGGGATTCGCGCCGGACCATCGCCTGGAAGGCCTCGGCGCGGCGCGACACCCTGCTGGTGCGCGAATACGACGAGCCCCTGGGTGCCGACGTGGTGCTCGACTGGGCGGCTGCCGGCAGCGCCGACCGCGAGGCCCGCATCGCGCGCCTGGCGCGCTGGGTCGACGAGGCCGAGCGCGACGGCCGCCGCTACCGGCTGGTGCTGCCCGGCCAGCCCCCGATCGGCCCCGGGCGCGGGCCGCACCACCGCCACGCCTGCCTGCGCGCCCTGGCGCTGATGCCCGATGACTGAGCCCGCCGACCGCCTGCTGCTGGACCGCGGCAGCCGTGCCTGGACGCTGCTGGCGTCCGGCGCCTGCCTGTTGCCGCTGTTGCTGCAGCTGCCCGGCCTGCTGGGGGCCCTGGTGGGCGTCGTCGCCGTGGGGGTCGGACTGGTGTCCTGGCGCCGGACCATCCCCGGCACGGTGCGCCTGGTGCTGGCGCTGGCGATGCTCGGGCTGGTGCTGGCGATGTCGGAGTTCCGCATCGGCCGCGACACCGGCACCGCGGTGCTGGCGGCGATGCTCGCGATCAAGCCCGCCGAGACCTTCCGCCTGCGCGATGCGCGCAGCCTGCTGGGCTTCGCCCTGTTCGCGCCGTTCGGCACCTTCCTGCTCGACCAGGGGCCGGTGAGCCTGCTGCTCGGCCTGGGCGGCGCGGTGCTGGCACTGGGCGCGCTGCAGCGGCTGGCCGAGCTGGAATCCGGCGGGTACGTGGTGGGCGGTGCCGGCGCGCGCCTGGGCCGGGTCGGCAAGCTGCTGGCGCTGGGGCTGCCGCTCGCCCTGGCGGCTTTCTGGCTGTTCCCGCGCCTGGCATCGCCGCTGTGGGGGGTCCCCGAACGGGCGATGGCCAGCACCGGGCTGTCCGACGAGATGTCCCCGGGCGACTGGCTGGACCTGCTGGTCGATGACACCCCGGCACTGCGCGTGCGGTTCCAGGGATCGGAGCCGGCACCCGCGCAGATGTACTGGCGCGGCCCGGTCATGTGGCGCTTCGATGGCCGTACCTGGAGCCGTGCCGACTGGCTGGGCCACGCCCCGCCGGCGCCGGTCGAGCCAGCCGCGGTGCGGTGGGACTACCAGGTCGAGGTGGAACCGACCGAGCGGCGCCAGCTGGTCGCGCTCGACCTGCCCCTCGCCGCCCCGGACGGAGCGCGGATGGGCCGCGACCTGGAGCTGTTCACGCGCCGCCCGCTGAGCGCACTGACCCGCTGGACGATGAGCTCGGCTCCGCCGGCGCGCTTCGACGCGGATCTGGACCCGCGCCTGCGCCGTGCCGCGCTGGCGCTCCCCGAGGGCTTCAATCCGCGCACCCTGGAGCTGGCACGGCAATGGCGCGCGGAGGCCGGCGCGGACGACGCGGCCATCGTCCAGCGGGCGCTGGACTGGGTCACCTCCGACTTCGCCTACACCCTGAGCACGCCGCTGGCGGGCCGGCACAGCGTCGACGAGTTCCTGTTCGACCAGCAGGAAGGCTTCTGCGAGCACTTCAGCAGTGCCTTCGTGGTGCTGATGCGCGCCGCCGGGATCCCCGCGCGGGTGGTCACCGGCTACGTGGGCGGCTACCGCAACCCGCTGGGCGACTACTGGCTGGTACGCCGCTCCGATGCCCACGCCTGGGCCGAGGTCTGGCTGCAAGGCGAAGGCTGGCGCCGGGTCGATCCCACCGCGGCGGTAGCGCCGGAACGGATCTACGACACCCTCGCCGACCGGCGCCCGGGCGCCGGGATGCTGGGCGGCGCGCTGGGCGGCGCGGGCGGGCTGTTCGACCTGGGCGACTGGCTGCGCACCGGCTGGAACGATTTCATGCTCGGCTTCGACGCCGAGCGCCAGGCCGCGTTGCTGCGCCCACTGGGTATCGATCGGCTGGATCCGCTCCGGCTGGGACTGATGTTCGCGCTGGTCGCACTGCTGGCGCTGCTGTGGATGGTTTGGCTGAGCCGGCGCGGCGAGCGCCAGCCCGACCCGGTGTTGCGCGCCTGGCACCGGCTGGACGCCCGCTATCGCAGGCTGGGCCTGGGCCGGGCACCGGCGGAACCGGCGCTGCAGTGGGCCCGCCGGGTCGACGCCGCGCTGGACGGCGACCCCGGTCTGGTCGAACTCAGCCGCCGTTTCAGTGATTCGCGCTACGCTCCGCTGCATGCCCGGCAGGCGGCCGGCGCAGGCCAGCTGGCCCGCGAACTGCGCCGCCACCGGCCGCCCCGCGGCCACCGCCGGGACGACACCGGAGAATCCAGATGAAGATCCGACTGACCCTGCTTGCCGTCGCGACCGCCGCCCTCGCCGGCTGCGCAACCTACCCCGCCCCGTTGCAGGGCGGCTACGCCGAGCTGACCCCGCATGCCGCGGCCACCGGCGAGCAGGCCGGCATGCCGGTGCGCTGGGGCGGGCAGATCATCCAGGTCGAGCCGCAGCAGAACCGCACCTGCTTCCAGATGCTCGGCGTGCAGCTCGACGCCACCGGGCGGCCGATGCGCTCGAGCGACCGCTTCGACGGCCGCTTCCTGGCCTGCCGCGACGGCTTCTACGACCCGGCGATCTTCCAGCCCGGCCGCGAGGTCACCTTCACCGGCCACATCGACGGGTACGAGGACCGCACCATCGGCGAATACGACTACCGCCTGCCGCGCATGTCCGCCGACGTGGTCTACCTGTGGGGCGTGCGCGAGCGGGTCGACGTGATCGAGCGCCCGGCGCCGTGGCCGTGGTGGGGCTGGTGGTGAGCCCCGGGCTCAGCGCCCCTCGCCAAAACCGCCCAGCGGCGCGCCTGCCAGCAGGTGCAGGTGGAGCTGGAAGACCGTCTGCCCGCCGTTGTCGTTGCAGTTCATGACGATGCGGTAGCCGGCCTCGGCGAAGCCCTGCTCCTTCGCGTAGTTCGCCGCCGCCAGCGCCAGCCGGCCGATGACCGGTGCCTGCTCCGGGGTCAGCTCGTTGAGCGTGGCGATCGGGGTCTTGGGCACGAACAGCACGTGGACCGGCGCCTGCGGGGCGATGTCGCGGAAGGCGATGAGTTCGTCGTCCTCGTAGACGATGTCGGCAGGCAGCTCGCGGCGGATGATCCGCCCGAAGAGGGTGGTGTCGGTCTGGGTCATGGGGTCTCCGGGTCGGGCGGCGCGGCCGGACCGGCCCGCTCAGGTCAGTTCGGTCAGGTCAGTTCGGTGCGACTGGTGAAGGCGTGCGACAGGGTGCCACGGTCGACGTACTCCAGTTCGCCGCCCAGCGGCATCCCGTGCGCCGGGCGGCTCGGCCGCACGCCGTGGCGCCGGGCCAGCTGCCCGAGGTAATGGGCGGTCGCCTCGCCCTCGACGGTGGGGTTGGTGGCGATGATCAGCTCACCCACCCCGCCCTCGGCCAGGCGGGCCTCCAGCCGCTCCAGACCCAACTCGGCCGGGCCGATGCCGTCGAGCGGGCTCAGCCGGCCCTGCAGCACGTAGTACAGCCCGCGATAGCCGGTGGCCTGCTCGATCGCCAGCCGGTCGGCGGGCGTTTCGATCACGCACAGCAGCTGGCTGTCGCGCGAGGCGCTGGCGCAGGTGGCGCAGACCGGCTGTTCGCTGAAGTCGCGGCAGCGCTCGCAATGCCCGATGCGCTCGACCGCCTGGCCCAGCACCTCGGCCAGCCGCCGCGCCCCGGCGCGGTCGCGCTCGAGCACGTGGTAGGCCATCCGCTGGGCCGACTTGGGGCCGACGCCGGGCAGGATCCGCAGCGCCTCGACCAGCTGCTGCAGCAGGGGGGAGCTCATCGCCGCGCCCGACTCAGAACGGCATCTTGAAGCCCGGCGGCAGCTGCATGCCCGACGCCGCGGCACCCATCTTGTCCTGCGAGGCGGCGTTGACCTTGTTGACCGCGTCGTTGATGGCGGCGGCGACCAGGTCCTCGGTCATCTCGGGATCGGTGATCACGCTGGGGTCGATGCGCACCTTGCGGCATTCCATGCGGCCGCTCAGGGTCACGCTGACCATGCCGCCGCCGGCGTTGCCGGTGACCTCGATGTTGGCCAGCTCCTCCTGCGCCCGCTGCATGTTTTCCTGCATCTTCTGCGCCTGCTGCATGAGTTGGGCGATGTTTCCGCGCATGTCGTTCACTCGTGTGTCTGGAAGGGAATGGATGGTGGCGCGTGGCGCCGTGCTCAAGGCCCGTCGAGCGGGCGGATGGAATCCGGGACCAGGGTCGCCCCGCGCTCGCGGATCAGCCGCTGGACCTCGGGATCGGCCATGAAGGCGTCCTCGGCCTGCGCCTGGCGGCGCGCCTTGTCACGCTGGCGCCTGCGGTCGACCGACTCCGCCGGAGTCGTGGCGGCCTCGAAGCTGATCCGCGGCGTGGCACCCAGGCGCGACGCCAGCGCCGCGGCGATGCGCTCGACCAGCGCCGGCTTGTGCAACAGCTCGTCCTCCGGCGCCAATGCCAGGCGCAGCACGCCGTCGGCGTGGCCGATGAAACCGGCATGCTCGGCGAGTACCCGCGCCGGGCCCTTGAGCCCGCTCGCAAGCACCCACTGGTGCCAGTCGTCCCCGTTGGCGAGGCCCGACTGCGCCGCCGCGCGCGCGGGCGCCGGCGGCGGTGCCGGCTCGCCAGCGGATACCGATGGCGGTGGTGGCGACGGCGGTGAAGCCTCGTCCTCGCGCCAGTACGCGGCGGGCATGGCCGGCGGCCCCCCGCCGGCCCCGGGTTCGTGCCAAGGCACCTCGTCCGGATCCCCCACCTCCATGGAACCGCCGTGGCCGGCCGGGGATTCAACCTGGGGAACGGACAGATCCGCGCTTCCAGCGCGCTGCCCGGGAGTGGGCGCCACAACCGGGGCGGGGTCCAGCGTCGCAGCCGGGCGCGGTTCCGGTTCCGGTTCCGGTTCCGGTTCCGGTTCCGGTTCCGGTTCCGGTTCCGGTTCCGGTTCCGGTTCCGGTTCCGGTTCCGGTTCCGGTTCCGGTTCCGGTGCTGGTGCTGGTGCCGGTGCCGGTTCCGGTGCCGGTGCCGGTGCCGATGTAATGGAAGCCGCTGCGGCCGGGTCGGGTTCCGGCTCCGGGCCGGCCTCCGCACGCGGGCGCGGGCGCGATGCCGGTGCATCGGACGCCACCACGTCCCCGGCCGCCGCCGGGCGGAAGGCCAGCATCCGCAGCAGGCTCATCTCGAATCCCGCACGCGGGCTGGGGGCCAGCGGCAGGTCACGGCGGCCGCCGGTCGCCATCTGGTACCACAGCTGCACGAGCTCCGGCGAAACCCGGCCGGCCAGGCCGTCGACGTCGACTCCTTCGGCCGCGACGGCCGCGGCCGGCACCAGCTGCCGCACCTGGATCCGGTGCAGCGCCTCGGCCAGCGCTTCCAGCACGCTGCCCCAGTCCGGCGAGAACTCCGCCAGGGTGGCGACCTCGTCCAGCAGGGCCTCGCCGTCGCCGTCGGCCAGCGCCGCCAGCAGGGCGCCGACCCGGGTCCGGTCGACGGTGCCAAGCATGGTCGCCACCGCCGCATCGGTCAGCTGGCCGCCGGTGTAGGCGATCGCCTGGTCCAGCAACGACAGCCCGTCGCGCAGGCTGCCGTCGGCGGCGCGGGCGACCTGCCGCACCGCGCCGGCCTCCACGGCGATGTCCTCGGCCCGGAGGATCTTCTCGATCTGGCCGCCGATCTGCGCCTCGTCCAGGCGCTTGAGGTTGAACTGCAGGCAGCGGCTGAGCACGGTCACCGGCAGCTTCTGCGGGTCGGTGGTCGCCAGCAGGAACTTCACGTGCCCCGGCGGCTCCTCCAGGGTCTTGAGCAGCGCATTGAACGCCGCCTTCGACAGCATGTGCACCTCGTCGATCAGGTACACCTTCACCCGTCCGCGCGAGGGCGCGTACTGGGCGTTCTCGATCACCTCGCGCACGTCGTCCACGCCGGTGTTGGAGGCGGCGTCGATCTCCAGCAGGTCCATGAAGCGGCCGGCGTCGATGTCGCGGCAGGCCGCGCACTCCCCGCACGGCTCGGCCGAGGTGCCCTGCTCGCAGTTGAGCGACTTGGCGAAGATCCGCGCGATGGTGGTCTTGCCCACCCCGCGGGTGCCGGTGAACAGGAAGGCGTGGTGGATGCGGCCGCTGTCCAGGGCATTGGTCAGCGCGCGCACCACGTGCTCCTGGCCGACCAGTTCGGCGAAGCGTCGCGGGCGCCACTTGCGGGCGAGGACGAGATAGGACATCGGTACCTGGGTGTTCCGGCGGGGGGCGGCCCGGACCGGCCGCCTGGCGGGAGCGCATTGTGCCATGCCCACCCGCCGCGGCCGCCGCGGCCCCGACTTGTCCGCGGCCGCCGTGGCGGCTAGAATCCGCCACCCCCGTTCCCGGCGCCCGCGCCGCGCCCGGCGGGTCCGGAGAGGTGTCCGAGTGGTTGAAGGAGCACGCCTGGAAAGTGTGTAGGCGGCTAAACCCCGCCTCGGGGGTTCGAATCCCCCTCTCTCCGCCAGACAATGGAAAACCCCTGCGCCCGCAGGGGTTTTCTTTTTTATTGCGCGCGACTTCATGGTTGATGTCCCTACCCTGCTCGGCTGCAGCGCCGTCTTCCTGTTGTGCGTATCGCTGCTGGTTGCCGCGCTGCGCCCGGATTCCACGCGCGGACTCTGGTTCGCGCTGCCCTTCCTCGCAGGTGCCTGCGGGTGTGCGCTGCTCGTCAGGCCTGAGCTGCTCCCGGGCCGGCTGGGATTGCAGCTGGGCACCTTTGCGATCTCCCTTGCGTATGCCTTCGCCTGGCAGGCGATGCGCGCCTTCCATGGCAACCGCCCGAGGTGGGTCCTGCTGCTCGGCCCCTCCCTCGCCTGGCTGGTGCTGGCGATCCTGCTGTTCGGGCCCCAGGGCTGGGCCACTCCCAATGCCTGGATGCGCATCGGCTTGGCAACCGGCTACTCCGCCCTGGCCGCGCGTGAACTGTGGCTGCACCGCGACCCGGGCCTGCCGTCGGTCCGGCGCCTGTCGATCCTGTTCATGGTCATCGCGGCACTCGGCGCGATCCGTCTCGTGCTCGCCCACTGGACGCCGCAGCCGCTCGGGGCGGCCCCGACGGAGACCTGGACCGTGGTGTCCTACAACGTGCAGGTGCTGGTGCAGGTCCTGCTCGCCACCGCTCTGATCGTCTCCATGCACAAGGAGCGCGCGGCCTTGCGGTATTACGACGAGTCGGTGCGCGATCCGATGACCGGCCTGTACAACCGCAGGTTCTTCCAGCAGCGGGCGGCCGAATGGAACAGGCAGGCCGCGCGCCAGCGCGCGGTGCTGTACTTCGACATCGACCGTTTCAAGCGCATCAATGACCGTTTCGGCCATGAGCTGGGCGACTCGGTCATCGTGGCCGCCGCCCGCGTCGCGCGGGGCACCCTGCGCAAGGGGGACTGGGTGTTCCGGTTTGGTGGCGAAGAGTTCGTCTGCGTGCTGCCCGACGCCGGCCTGGAGGAGGCGACCGCCAGCGCCGAACGATTCCGGCAGGCTTTCGCGGCGGCGGCCATGGAGGTGGACGGGCAGCCGGTTGGAGCCAGCGTCAGCGTTGGCGTGGCCGCCTCCGGAGGCAAGGCGGTGGACATCGAGACACTGCTGTCAGAGGCGGACCGACGGCTCTACGCGGCCAAGGCGGCGGGTCGCAACCGGGTGGTCGCCGATGGCCCCACGCCTGCTCCAAGTCACCCCGGGCGCCGCCGCGGGGACGCACGATCTTTTCACTGACCGGGCTGAACAGCTGTTCACCCGTGCTTCGCGGGCCTTGGAAGAGACTTCGCGACCTGTGCGTTCGGGCGAGCGGGCAGTGGCGCAGGCCAGCAGCCGCCCGTGTTCCTGAACAGGGGAAAGCCCGTCGGCGGGCTCCCGTTCATTTACGGTTGACGGGCTGCGAATGACCGTTCATTCTCTCCGTCCCGGCGGCCCGTGCAGGCCGCCCTTTTCCTTTTCTGCAGCTCGAGTCCTCCCCATGCCCAAGTCCCCACGCCGCCTCGTGCTCCTGCCCCTGGCCCTGTCGATCATGCTCGCCGCCTGCGGCGGTGACGATGCCGCCCAGCAGCCGCCCCCGCCCGAGGTGGCCGTGGTCACCCTGGTCCCGGAGACCACCACCCTCACCCGCGAGCTGCCCGGCCGGACCACCGCCTACCAGATCGCCGAAGTACGTCCGCAGGTCTCCGGCATCATCGAGCGCCGGCTGTTCACCGAGGGCGGCATGGTCAAGGAAGGCGAGCCGCTGTACCAGCTCGACAACGCCACCTATGAGGCCGCGCTTGCCAGTGCCCAGGCCCAGCTGGCGCGGGCGGAAGCCACGGTCGAGGCGGCGCGCCTGCGCGCGGCCCGCACCACCGAGCTGGCCCGCATCGACGCGGTCAGCCGGCAGGACGAGGAAAACGCCACCGCCGCGCTGCGCCAGGCCGAGGCCGACGTCAAGGCATCGCGGGCCGCGGTGCAGAGCGCCCAGGTCAATGTCGGCTTCGCCCGCATCACCGCCCCGATCAGCGGGCAGATCGGCCGCTCCTCGGTGACCCAGGGCGCGCTGGTCACCGCCAACCAGGCCCAGCCGCTGGCCACCGTCCAGCAGCTCGACCCGATCTACGTCGACCTGACCCAGTCCGCCAGCGAGCTGCTGGAGCTGCGCAAGGCCGTGGCCGCCGGCACCCTGGAGCGCGCCGACCTGCCGGTCACCATCGTGCTGGAGGACGGCACCGAGTTCCCGCACCAGGGTCGGCTGGCGTTCTCCGAGGTCAGCGTCGACCCGTCCACCGGCAGCTACGCGCTGCGGGTGGTGGTCGACAACCCCGAGCACATCCTGATGCCGGGCATGTACGTCAACGCCATGGTTGGCAGCGGCGTGCGCCAGGGCGCGATCCTGGTGCCGCAGCAGGGCGTCGCCCGCGACCCGAAGGGCAACACCAGCGCCATGGTGGTCAACGACCAGGGCCTGGTCGAGGTGCGTGCGGTCCAGGTCAGCCGCACCATCGGCGACAAGTGGCTGGTCGAGGGCGGCCTGGTCGCCGGTGACAGGGTGATCGTCGAAGGCCTGCAGAAGATCCAGCCGGGCATCCCGGTCCAGGTCGTGGAGGCCAGGGCGCAGGCCGCCGCCGGCGACGCCGGTCCCGGTTCCGATGCCCCCGCCGCCGGCGAACCCGCCGCGCCTTCCGCCGACGCCGCCGAGCCGGCCGACCAGCAGTAAGGGATTCCCATGGCACGCTTCTTCATCGATCGACCCGTCTTCGCGTGGGTCATCGCGATCATCATCATGCTGGCGGGGGCGCTTTCGATCCTCAACCTGCCGGTGTCGATGTACCCGACCGTGGCCCCGCCCTCGGTCTCCATCAATGCGAACTATCCCGGCGCCTCGGCCCAGGTGGTCGAGGACTCGGTGACCCAGATCATCGAGCAGAACATGACCGGCCTGGACGGGCTGATGTACTTCTCGTCCAACAGCTCCGCCAGCGGCCGTGCCTCCATCACCCTGACCTTCGAGCCGGGCATCGATCCGGACATCGCCCAGGTCCAGGTGCAGAACAAACTGCAGCTGGCCATGCCGCTGCTGCCGCAGGAGGTGCAGCGCCAGGGCGTCAACGTCAGCAAGTCGGCCAGCGGCTTCCTGCAGGTGATCGGCTTCGTGTCGGAAGACGGATCGATGGCCCGCGAGGACATCTCCGACTACGTCAACGCCAACGTCGTCGACCCGCTCAGCCGCGTCCCCGGGGTCGGCAACCTGCAGGTGTTCGGCGGCCAGTACGCCATGCGCATCTGGCTCGACCCCAACCGGCTCGACACCTACCAGTTGTCGGTGTCCGAGGTGGTCGCCGCGATCCAGTCGCAGAACGCGCAGGTCGCGATCGGCCAGCTCGGCGGGGCCCCGGCGGTGGAAGGGCAGCAGCTCAACGCCACCATCAATGCCCAGGACCGGCTGCAGACCCCCGAGCAGTTCCGCGACGTGGTGGTACGCGCCAACCCCGACGGCTCGCTGCTGCGGCTGGGTGACATCGCCCGGATCGAGCTGGGCAGCGAGACCTACGAGTTCATCAGCCGCTACAACGGCGAACCGGCGACCGGCGTGGCGATCTCGCTGGCGACCGGGGCCAACGCGCTGGAGACCGCCGAGCTGGTGGCCACGGCGCTGGACGACATGAAGCCCTATTTCCCGCAGGGCATGAAGGTGGTCGTGCCCTTCGACACCACCCCGTTCGTGCGCATCTCGATCAAGGGCGTGATCCACACCCTGATCGAGGCGATCGTGCTGGTGTTCCTGGTGATGTACCTGTTCCTGCAGAACCTGCGCGCCACCCTGATCCCGACCATCGCCGTGCCGGTGGTGCTGCTGGGCACCTTCGGCGTGCTCGCCGCGCTGGGCATGTCGGTGAACATGCTGACCATGTTCGCGATGGTGCTGGCGATCGGCCTGCTGGTGGACGATGCGATCGTGGTGGTGGAGAACGTCGAGCGCATCATGAGCGAAGAGGGCCTGTCGCCACTGGAGGCCACCCGCAAGTCGATGGACCAGATCACCGGCGCGCTGGTCGGCATCGGCCTGGTGCTGTCGGCGGTGTTCGTGCCCATGGCGTTCATGACCGGCTCGACCGGAATCATCTACCGGCAGTTCTCCTTCACCATCGTCTCGGCGATGGCACTGTCGGTGATCGTCGCCATCGTGCTCACCCCGGCGCTGTGCGCGACCATGCTCAAGCCGGTCAAGAAGGGCGAGCACATGGGCGGCAGCCGCGGCTTCTTCGGCTGGTTCAACCGCAATTTCGACTCCACCAGCGCGCGCTACCGCCGCGGCGTGCGCGGCATCCTCGCCCGCCCCGGCCGTTTCATGCTGATCTTCGCCGCACTGGCGGTGGTGATGGTGCTGGCCTTCATGCGCACCCCCAGCTCGTTCCTGCCCGATGAGGACCAGGGCGTGCTGATGGCGATGGTGCAGGCCCCCGTCGGCGCCACCCAGGAGCGCACCATGGAGTCGATCCGGGCGCTGGAGAACCATTTCCTGGAGAACGAATCGGAGGTCGTGGAGTCGGTCTTCAGCGTGCAGGGCTTCAGCTTCGCCGGCATGGGCCAGAACGCCGGCATGGCGTTCATCAAGCTCACCGACTGGGAGGACCGCACCAGCGAGGACTCCCTGGCCAGTTCCATCGCGATGCGCGGCATGGCGGCGATGAGCCAGGTCAAGGACGCCTTCATCTTCGTCATGGCCCCGCCGGCGATGCCGGAGCTGGGCATCGCGGCAGGCTACTCGTTCTTCCTGCAGGACAACGCCGGCCTCGGCCACGAGGCCCTGCTCAATGCCCGCAACCAACTGCTGGGGATGGCCGGCCAGAGCGAGCTGCTCGCCAACGTGCGCCCCAATGGGCAGGAGGACACCCCGCAGTTCCGGATCGACGTCGACACCCGGCGGGCGGCGGCACTGGGGCTGTCGATGGACGCCATCAACACCACCCTGTCCACCGCCTGGGGCGGCCGTTACATCGACGACTTCATCGATCGCGGCCGCATCAAGCGGGTCTACATCCAGGCCGAAGCGCCGTTCCGCATGACCCCGGAAGACTTCAACCTGTGGTCGGTGAAGAACAACCAGGGCGAGATGGTGCCGTTCAGCGCCTTCGCCACCACCCGTTGGGACTACGGCTCCCCGCGCCTGGAGCGCTACAACGGCGTGCCGGCGATGGAGATCCAGGGCGAGGCGGCGCCGGGCGTGGCGTCCGGTGACGCGATGGCGGAAATGGAGCGCCTGGTGGGCCAGCTGCCCCCCGGCATCGGCATGGAATGGACCGCGATGTCCTACCAGGAGCGCCAGGCCGGCTCGCAGACCCCGATGCTCTACACCCTGTCGCTGCTGGTGGTGTTCCTGTGCCTGGCGGCGCTGTACGAGAGCTGGTCGATCCCGACCTCGGTGCTGCTGGTCGCCCCGCTGGGCATCCTCGGCGCGGTGCTGTTCACCACCTTCCGCGGCTACGAGCGCGACGTGTACTTCCAGGTCGCGATGCTCACCACGGTGGGCCTGACCAGCAAGAACGCGATCCTGATCGTGGAGTTCGCCAAGGAAAACCTGGAGAAGGGCATGGGCCTGGTCGGCGGGATCATGCAGGCCGTCCGCGACCGCCTGCGCCCGATCATCATGACCTCGCTGGCCTTCGGCCTGGGCGTGCTGCCGCTGGCGATCGCCTCCGGCGCCGGCTCCGGTGCGCAGCGCGCGATCGGCACCGGCGTGCTGGGCGGCATGCTCGTGGGCACCTTCCTGGGCGTGTTCTTCATCCCGCTGTTCTTCCTGGTGGTCGAACGCATCTTCAACCCCGAGCTGCGGAAAGAGCCGCTGGTCGAAGGGGAGGTGGAAAACCGTGAGTAAGCACCTGATCACCGCCCTGGCGCTGGCCACCAGCGTGTTCGTTTCCGGCTGCGCGATGCTCGAGCCGCGCGTACCGCCGGCCCAGCCGTCGATCCCGGCCGAATGGCCGCTGCCGCCGGTGACCTCCGCCGGCGCCGATGCCCACCCGCCGGAGGCGACCGCCGGCGGCCTGGAGGTGGCCGACATCGGCTGGCGCGACTTCTTCGCCGACCCGCGGCTGGAGGAACTGGTCGCCCAGGCGCTGGACAACAACCGCGACCTGCGGATCGCCATCCTCAACGTCGAGCGGGCCCGCGCCCAGTACCGCATCCAGCGTGCCGACCGGCTGCCCTCGCTCGGCGCCAACGCGACACTGGAGCGCACCGGCGGCGATGCCCCGGTGCAGGACCTGTACACCGCCGGGGTCGGCCTGGCCGCGTTCGAACTGGACCTGTTCGGCCGCGTGCGCAACCTCAGCCGCGCCGCGCTGGAACAGTTCCTGGCGACCGGCGAGAGCCACCGGGCCGCGCAGCTCAGCCTGATCGCCGAGGTCGCGAACGCCTGGCTCAGCCTGGCTGCGGACCGCGAGCTGCTGGAGATTGCCGAACAGACCCTTCGTACCCACGAGGAGTCCTACCGGCTGACCGGCCAGCGCCACGAGCTGGGCGCGGTGTCCGGGCTGGAACTCAACCAGAGCCGGACGCTGGTGGAAACCGCGCGCGCCGATGTCGCCCGCTTTGCCGGCCAGGTCGCGCGCGACGAAAACGCACTCGACCTGCTGGTCGGCCAGCCGGTCGACCCGGCGCTGCTGCCGGACCGTTTCCTGTCGCAGGTCAGTGGCCTGGCACCGTTGCCGGCCGGCGTGCCGGCCGAGACGCTGCTGCGGCGACCGGACGTGATGGCCGCCGAGCACCGCTTGCTGGCGGCCAACGCCAACATCGGAGCGGCGCGGGCGGCGTTCTTCCCATCCATCAGCCTGACCGGCATGGTCGGCTCGGCAAGCACCGAGCTGTCGGGGTTGTTCGAGGGCGGGACCGGGTTCTGGCGCTTCAGCCCGCAGATCAACATCCCGATCTTCCAGGGCGGACGGCTGCGCGCGGCACTGGGCATGGCCCAGGCCGACCGCGACATCGCCCTGGCCGACTACGAGCGGGCGATCCAGGCCGGCTTCCGCGAGGTCGCCGATGCGCTGGCGCTCAGTTCCACCCTCGCCCGCCAGCGCGCCGCGCTGGAGGACCTGGTGGAAGCATCCGGCAACACCCTGGAGCTGTCGCAGGCGCGCTATGACGCGGGCCTGGTGAGCTACCTGGAGTTGCTGGACGCCCAGCGCACCCACTACCAGGCGGAGCAGTCGCTGGTGCAGGTGCAACTGGCCGAGCAGGCCAACCGGGTCACCCTGTACCGGGTGCTCGGCGGTGGCTGGGCCGAGCGCACGCCGTGAACGCGGAACACACCGGCTGCCGCGCGCGCGAGCGCGCCGAGGCACAGCGCGGCCGCATCCTGGATGCGGCCGCCCAGTGCTTCATCGGGCATGGCTTCCATGCCGCCACCATCGCCAACATCGCCGAGACCGCGCAGGTCAGCGCAGGACTGATCTACCGCTATTTCGAGAACAAGAACGCGATCGTGCTGGCGATCATCGACCGCCAGTTGCGGCAGGCACGGCGCAACATCGCCGACCTGCAGAGCGGGGTGGATGCCGCGACCCTGGTCCCGCGGCTGGCCAGCCTGTGGTGCAAGGACCAGCCCGACGACATGGACCCGGTGCTGTTCCTGGAGATGAGCGCCGAATCCAGCCGCAACCCGGAGATCGCCGAGGCGCTGCGCCGCGCCGACCGGATCAGCGCGGATGATTTCGCCGCCTGGCTGGAGACGGTGGCGAAGGCACAGGGTGCCCGGCCCTCGCCGCTCGAGCTGCGGGTGCGGGGCATCGCCATGCATGCGCTGATCTCGGGGCTGGCGGTCCGCGTGGTCAGGCATCCCGACGGCGACTCCGAGGAGCTGCGGCTGGCCGTTGAGCAGGTCATACCGAACCTGCTGAGGTTCCACCCGCCTGGGTGACTGTGCGATCATTGCCTGCTTGCCGGCAGCAATCCGCCGGACATCCATGGTGGCCCCGTTGGCCCCTCGCGACGCTAGGTCGAAAACCCCGCCAGGGCCGGAAGGCAGCAACGGTATCGACTGATGCGGGCGCCGAGGCAAGTCGGCGGGGCCACCGCCATTTCCGCCACCCCGATCTGTGACCCTGGTCCGGCTCACCGGCCGGCAGGCTTGCCCACCCGGTGCACAGCGGGTACAAACATCCGGGCCTGACGGGGGGGAGAGCAATGGGCCTTTTGAAACGACTGTTCGGCGGCAAGCCGGATGCAACACCCGCTGCCACGACGGCGTCGCCGCAAGTCGCACAGGGACGCACGATCCGCTATGACCCCGGGCTGGTGGACGGCCTGAAGGACGACCACCAGGAACTGGTGGCGATGTACACCCGCTTGGGTGAGCAGGTGGCGGCCGGGGAATTCCACGGCGTGGACGCCGCGCTGCAGGAATTCAAGATCCGCCTCGAGGCGCACCTGCTGACCGAGAACGTGCGCTTCTATGTCTACCTCGAGCAGTCGATGGCCGATGACGAGGTCAACAGCGAACTGATCCGCGGCTTCCGCAGGGAGATGAACTCGATCGCCCGCGGGGTGGTGGAGTTCGTGCGCCGCTACCGCCAGCAGCCGGTCGGGCCGGCGACCCAGGCGCAGTTCATCCGCGAGCATGGCGAGGTCGGCCGCCTGCTGGCGCAGCGCATCGCCCGCGAGGAAGCTGAACTGTACGTGCTGTACCAGCCGTAGGAACCGCCCCGGGCTGCGGGCGCGGGCGCCGTGGCCGCTCAGTCCTGCGCCCGCTCCGCACGGTCCGGGGGCAGGTCCACCAGTTCGCCGGCATGCGCCACCCGGTAGCCACGCGCCGCCAGCGCCTGGCCATCGGCCGCGCTGGCGTAGTGGTACAGCAGGCAACGCCGCAGCAGCTCCGCCGGGTACTCGCGCTCCAGGTCGTCGATCCCGCTGTGCGAGGGATTGCCGTGCAGGCCGCAATCGTGGGCGACCAGCTCGCCCTGCCCGGCCATGGCCGCCAGCACTTCGGGGATCGGCCGGGTATCGCCGGTCCAGACCAGGCTGCCGGGCAGGCGCAGGCCGAACGAGGTGTCCGGCCAGTGGTGGCGGGTGGGAAAGACCTCCAGCCGCACCCCGTCGTGCCAGAACGCGGAGCCGACCGGCACCAGGTGGAAGGCCTCCCAGAAATTCGCTCCGCCTTCGGCAAGCACGTTCGGGTAGTCGCCGACCCGCTGGTGCAGCAATGGCACCAGCCTGGCCGGCACGTACAGCCGGATCTTCCCGCGCAACCCCTCGCCGAACCACGCCTTGACGAACAGCCGCTCGAAACCGGCCACGTGGTCGAGGTGGGTGTGGGTGATGAACAGTGCCACCGGCGGCGCGCCGTACTGCGCCAGGCAGGCGGTCAGGCCTTCGCCGCCGCAATCGATGGTCAGCCAGGGCCGGCCGTCGCGCTCGATCGTCGCCATCGCCGAGCCCAGCTCCACCGCCGAGGCGTTGCCCACGCCGTGCAGCCGCAGCCGCCAGCGGTCGTCGTTCCGGTCCATCAGCAGCCGCGCTCCCAGGCGCGCTCGTAGGCGCGCCGCAACCGGCCATAGTCGGCCAGCACCTCCCCGGGGCTGCGCTCACCGCGCAGCTTGAGCAGCGAGCGCCGCAAGCGCTGCAGGTTGCGCTCGCGCCAGCGGGTATCGGGAATGCGCAGCCGGCCGCGGTCCAGGTCGATCACCCAGCCGCGCCCGCGCTGGTCGAACATCAGGTTGTGGGCATTGAGGTCGGCATGGTCCAGTCCCACCCGGTGGGCACGGGCGACCAGCCGCCCGGCCTCTTCCCAGGGAGCGCCGTCACCGGCCACCTGCACCCGGTCGGCAAGCGTGCGCACGCCCTCCAGGCGCTCGATCAGGATCGCCGCACGGTAGAGCACGCCCTCGCGCAGGTAGCACGCGGCGATCGGCCGCGGCACCGGCAGGCCGCGCTCGATCACCGCGCGCGAGAGCCGGAACTCGGCAAAACTGCGGCTGCGCATCGCGCCCTGCCACAGGTAGCGGTCGCGGTTGAAACGGGCGACCATGCCGCCGCGCAGGTAGCGCCGCAGCACCGCCTGCCCGAAGGGCGCGTCGATGAACCATGCCCCCCCGCGGCCGCCACTCTCCACCGGACGGGCGCGCTCCTCCCACGACGACGGCCGGAACCATTCCGGCTCCGCTTGCCGCACCCGGGCGGTGTCGAACAGAATCGCGCCGAAGCCGCGGTCCTCACGGAACGGTGTCAATCCCTCGGTAGCGTCGTACCCCGTCATCCCGCCGGAGTCTAGCAATTACAAGCGCACACGCACCCGCTTCCCTCTGCCTGCTGCGGCTGTCCGCCCTGGGCGACGTGACCCACGTGGTGCCACTGGTGCGCACCCTGCGGTCGGCGTGGCCCGGCGTGCCGCTCACCTGGGTGATCGGCCGCGGCGAGCACCGCCTGCTGGAAGGGCTGGAAGGCGTCAGCTTCGTCGAATACGACAAGAAGTCCGGCCTGCGCGGCATGCTCGGGATCCGGCGGGAGCTGCAACGGGGCCACGGCCGCTTCGACGCGCTGCTGCAGATGCAGGTGGCCGGGCGGGCGAACCTGCTGTCGGCGTTCATCCCGGCCCGCACCCGCGTCGGCTACGACCGCGCGCGATCGAAGGACGGGCACGGACTTTTCGTCGACACCCGGATCCCGGCGCGGCCCGGGCAACACGTGCTCGATGCGATCGGCAGCTTCTGCGAACCACTCGGGCTGCGCCAGCAGGCGGTGCGCTGGGACCTGCCGGTCCCTGCCGCGGCGCACGAATGGGCCGCGGCCCAGTGGGACGACGACGGCCGGCCGGTGCTGATGGTCTCGCCGTGCTCCAGCCACGTGCTGCGCAACTGGGAGCCGGCGCGCCATGCGGCACTCGCCAGCCATGCGCTGCGCCAGGGCTGGCGGGTGGTGCTGTGCGGGGGGCGCAGCGCGCTGGAGCGGCAAACCGCGGACGCCATCGTCGCCGCCACCGCCGGCCCGGTGCTGGACCTGGTCGGCAAGGACACCCTCAAGCAATTGCCCGCCCTGCTGGCCCGGGCCGACCTGCTGGTCACCCCCGACTCCGGGCCGATGCACATCGCCAATGCGATGGGGACCCGGGTGCTCGGCCTGCATGCGGCCAGCAACCCGGAACGCAGCGGACCGTACTCGGACCGCCGCTACTGCGTGGACCGCTACGACGAGGCGGCCAGGCGCTATCTGGGCCGCCCGGCGGCCGGGCTGCGCTGGGGCACCAAGATCGAGCGTCCGGGGGTGATGGACCTGGTGACAGTGGACGACGCGGTGGCCGCGTTCGAGCGCTACCGCGCCGACCACCCCGGTCGCGCTCAGGGCGAGGGAGCGCCGCTGGAATAGTCCTGGTAGGACTTCTCCTCGACGTAGGCCGAACCCAGGGCCAGGTTGATCTCCTTCTTGATCCGCGCGCGCTCGTCGTTCTGGAAATAGACGCTGCGCGCCAGGCGCACGAACCCGTCGTCGAACGACTGCGCCTTCTCCTTCAGCCGGATTTCGTCCTCGATCTCCCACAGGCGCTCGTTGACCGCCTTGAGCTCGGCACGCAGCCGGGCGACGTCGGTGCCGGCCGCCGGATGCGCCATCCAGGTCTTCTCCAATGCCGACAACTCCCGGCGCACGTTGGCGAGCCTGGCCTCGCCGGTCATCCGCTCGGACTTGATCTGCAGGATCGCGATCTTGTCCAGCAGTTCGCCGAACGATACGGGGGTGAGGATCTCGGACATCGGGCAGGCCGGTTGCGGAAAGGGAGGCCAGTGTAATCGGCGATGCCCGGCGGGCCAGCGCACGCGGCCGCCGCTTGTCGGCAACCGCGCTGGACCGTATCATTACGCGCCCGCCGCGCCCGGTTCTGCGCGACGCGGCCCGCCTGGAGAGGTGGCAGAGTGGTTGAATGTACCTGACTCGAAATCAGGCAGGCGTTTATAGCGCCTCGGGGGTTCGAATCCCCCCCTCTCCGCCAGATTCGCAGTCCATCGACGATCCCGGCCCGGCGCCGGGATCGTCGTTTGCGCTGCTTGTACGATGGCCCCGCGGCATCGATGATTGCGTTGATGTCGCCAACGAGCCTGGCGCCGCGTCGGCCACACCTGCCCACCCATGATCGAATTCGGACACCTGACCCACGTCGGCCTGCGCCGGGAGCTCAACGAGGACAGCTATTACGGCGACAGCGAGCTCGGGCTCTGGCTGGTTGCCGACGGCATGGGCGGGCACGACTACGGCGAGGTCGCCAGTGCCCTGGCGCGGGAGGCGATCGTCCGCGAGGTCCGCTCCGGCACCACGCTGGCGCAGGCCGTGCGCATCGCCGACGAGGAGATCATCCGCACTTCGCGCACCCGCCGCGACGCCCTGCCGATGGGTACCACGGTGGTGGCCGCACGGGTGGCGGGACGGCGCTTCGAGGTCGCCTGGGTCGGCGACAGCCGGATCTACCTGTGGCGCGACGGCCAGCTCGCGCAGCTGTCGCAGGACCACAGCTACGTGCAGGAGCTGGTCGCCAGCGGCGCGATCAGCCACGAGCAGGCGCGCAGCCATCCACAGCGCAACGTGGTCACCCAGGCGCTCGGGGTCACCGACCCGCGCCAGCTCAACGTCGAGACCATGACCGGCGAGCTGCGCCCGGGCATGCAGTTGCTGCTGTGCAGCGACGGGTTGACCGAGGAGGTCGGCGATGCCGAGATCGCCCGGGTGCTGGGCCTGGGCGACTGCAGCGCACAGGAATGCGTGGACACGCTGGTGGCGGCCGCGCTCGATGGCGGCGGCTCGGACAACATCACCGTGGTGCTGGTGCGCAACCACTGAGCCCGCGCAGGCTCAGGCCGGCAGCGCCTCCCTGTCCCCGAGGGCCGCCGGGGCCGCCCGGTCCCATACCGCCTGCCCCGCCTTCCTGCGCAACGCGTCCAGGCGGGCTTCGTGTGCCGCCAGCTCCGCCGCCTGCACGGTGACCCGCGGCCGCGGCAGGGTGGCGTCGTAGTGCACCAGGGAGGCCCCCGCCCCGGCGCTGTCGGCCGAGCCGAAGCCGATCTCCTCCTGCCCCGAGGTCAGCCCGATGTAGACCTCGGCCAGCAGCTGCGCGTCCAGCAGCGCGCCGTGCAGCTGGCGGTGGGTGTTGTCGACACCCAGCCGCCGGCACAGTGCATCCAGCGAGTTGCGCTGGCCCGGGTAGCGCTGGCGCGCCAGCAGCAGCGAGTCCTCGACCCGGCAACGATCGGCCAGGCAGCCATAGGTGGTGCCGGCCAGGCGCAGCTCGTTGTCGAGGAAGCCGACGTCGAACGCGGCGTTGTGGATCACCAGCTCGGCGCCGTCGATGAATTCCAGGAACTCGTCGACGATCTCCGCGAAGCGCGGCTTGTCGGCGAGGAACTCCAGGGTCAGCCCGGTGACTTCCTGCGCGCCCTGCTCGAAGGCGCAGTCGGGATTGAGGTAGCGGTGGAAGGTCCGCCCGGTCGGTCGCCGTTCGACGAACTCGACGCAGCCGATCTCCACCACCCGGTTGCCGCGCTCCCAGCTCAGGCCGGTGGTTTCGGTATCGAGGATCACTTGCCGCATGCGCGCATTCTACCGGCTCAGGCGGGGGCGCCGGCGCGCTGGGCACGCGCCTGGTCACGGGCCAGCACGTCGACCCGTTCGTTGTCGGGGTCGCCGGAGTGGCCCTTGACCCAGCGCCAGTCGACCTGGTGGCGCGCCGCCGCCGCGTGCAGGCGTTCCCACAGGTCGCGGTTCTTGACCGCGGCCCCGCCGGAGGTCTTCCAGCCCTTGCGCAGCCAGCCGGCCATCCACTGGGTGATCCCCTGGCGCACGTACTGGGAGTCAGTATGCAGGACCACCTGGCAGGGCTCGCGCAACACCTCGAGGGCGGCGATGGCGGCCATCAGCTCCATCCGGTTGTTGGTGGTCTGCGGCTCACCACCGGCCAGCTCGCGCTCGTGGCCGCGGTAACGCAGGAGGGCGGCCCAGCCGCCGGGACCGGGGTTGCCCAGGCAGGCACCGTCGGTATGGATCTGGACTTGTCTGGATGCTTCGCTCATCGGTGCATTATCGACGAGCGGCGGCCCCGCCGGCCTGCCCCGAGGCATGACCGGCAACCGGCACCGCCGCCGGTCGCCAGCGCAGCACCCGGCGTCCTCCCGAGAGTACCCCGGCCTGCATCCGCTTGGTGACGGTCATTGCCAGGCCGGCGCGCAGCAGGTCGAGCGCGCCGATGCCGGCGGCGCCCGGCCGGGCATGCCATGTCGGGCCCAGCCACTGCAGCTGCACGGCGCCCGCGGGCAGTCCTGCGCGGCGCAGGCGCGACTGCCAGCCACCCGGGGTCCGCGCCTGCAGGCCGGTACCGGCCCAGCGCATCCGGTACGGCGCCCACGGATTGAGCGCCGCCAGCCAGAGCGTGCCACCCGGCGCCAGGACCCGCGCGCACTCCTCCAGCAGGCCACCGGGATCGTCGTCCCCGTCGAGCACGTGCTGCAGCAGCACCGCCCCCAGCGATTCGCTGGCGATCGGCAACGGCAGGCCACAGCGCACGGCGCCACGCCACTGCTGCCCGTCCGGTCGCAACAACAGGCCGCGTGAGCCTGCGGGCGCCACTGCGGCCGGGATCCCGAGCCAGGCCCACGGCAGCGCCGGGCAGCCGGCCAGGACCCGCCGGACGGCCTCGGCCTCGCTGCGCAGCAGGGCCTGCCCGGCCTCGCCATCGAACCAGTCGGGCGCGCGCGGAGCGCCGGATGGCGGCGGGGTGGCGCCTTGACGTCGGGGGAGCAGCAGGGGCATGGTCGCGGGCTTGCGGTGCCGGGAGAAGGACGTCCCGATTCTGCGCCACCCCGTCATCGACGGCTACCGCGCCGGCACGCCGCAGACCAGGAGGCACCATGCAGCTGCATCCCCTGCCCGCGTTCGACGACAACTACATCTGGGTGCTCCAGGCCGGGGGCCAGACCCTGCTGGTGGATCCGGGCGAGGCCGGTCCGGTGTTCGCCGCCGCGGCCGAAGGCCTGCGCCCGGACGCGGTACTGCTCACCCACCACCACCACGACCATGTCGGCGGGGTGCCGGACCTGCTGGAACGCTGGCCGCGGCTCGAGGTGATCGCTCCGGCCGACCCGCGCATCGCCCACGCCACGCGCCGGGTGGCCGAAGGCGAAGTGGTCGGGCTCTGCGGGCAGGCCTTCCACGTGCTGGAAGTGCCCGGCCATACCCGCAGCCACATCGCGTTCCACGGCCCCGCGGAAGGCGGGGTGCTGTTCAGTGGCGACACCTTGTTCAGCCTGGGTTGCGGCCGTCTCTTCGAGGGTAGCGCGGCCCAGATGCACCACTCGCTCATGCGGCTGGCCGCGCTGCCCGGCTCCACCCGGGTGTGCTGCGGCCACGAGTACACCCTGGCCAATGCCGCCTTCGCCCGTGCCGTCGAGCCGGGCAACCCGGCCCTGGCCCGGCGCACCGAGGAAGCCCACGCCATGCGCAATGCCCAACGCCCCACCCTGCCGGCACTGCTGTCGGATGAACTGGCCTGCAATCCATTCCTGCGCTGCGACCGGCCAGGGGTGATCGAGGCCGCGGCACGCCATGCCGGACGCGAGCCACGGGACGCCCCCGACACCCTGGCGATCCTGCGGGCGTGGAAGGATGGATTCCGCGCATGAGGTGGCGCAGCGGCGTTGCCGGCCTTGGCCTGGCCCTGGTGATGGCGGTGGCGTCCGGTGCCGCACCGGCGTCGGAGCCCGCCACGAGCGGCATCGACACCCGCAGCGGCCTGTCGATCTACGAGAACTTCCGTGCCGGCCTGGCCGACCCGGCCTGCCCGGCCGATGCCAGCCAGCGCTGGCAGGCGCATTTCGCCACCACCCCCGGCCAGCTCGCAACCGGGCCGGAGGACTCGCTGGCCCTGTTCGGCTACGTGGTCGACGCGGTCCGCGCCGCGCACCTGCCCACCGAGTACGCACTGATCCCGTTCATCGAGAGCGGATACCGCGCCGATGCGCGCAGCCCCTCGGGCCCGGCCGGGTTGTGGCAGATGATCACGGTCACCGCCCGCAACCACAAGGTGCCGATCCGCGCCGGCTATGACGGCCGGCTCTCGCCGGTGGACTCCACGCGCGCGGCGGTGCGCTACCTCAAGACCCTGCACGGCATGTTCGCCGGTGACTGGCGCCTGGCGGCGATGGCCTACAACGCCGGCGAGCACCGGATGCTCGGCGTGCTGCGCCGCAACGGGCAGCAGGCGCGCGACGTGCGCCTGGACGAGCTGGAAGGCGTGCCGCGCATGAGCCGGGCCTATGTCTCCAAGCTCCAGGCACTGACCTGCGTGATGCTGGAGGCCCACGACGCCGCCAACTGGCAGGCGGCCATGGACCGGCCGGTGCCGCGGCTGCAGGCGATCGAACTGCCCGGGGACGTGGAGCGGGTGCGCGAGTGGGCCAGCCAGCATGGCCAGGATGCGGCGGGCCTGCGGCGGCTCAACCCGGCCCATGTCGATGGCCGGATCGCGCGCGCTGCCGGGCAGCCCGCCCGCTTGCTGGTCGCCGCCCCGGCGGCGCCCCAGGGCACGGCCGTCAGCCCCGCCGGGGCCGCTGGCGGCTCCCGCTGAGCCGCACGCCGGGTACCCGGCTAAACTAGGCGATTGCGCGGCCATGCCGGCCGCGGATGGACACCGAGGAGCATCCATGGGTTTCCTGCAAGGCAAGCGTGCACTCATCACCGGCATCGCCAGCGACCGCTCGATCGCCAGCGGCATCGCCGAGGCGATGCACCGCCAGGGCGCGGAGCTGGCGTTCACCTACCTCAACGACAAGATGCGCCCGCGGGTGGAGAAGGCCGCAGCGGCCTTCGGCAGCGACATCGTGCTGCCGCTGGACGTGACCAGCGACGAGCAGATCGGTGACTGCTTCGAGCAGCTGGGCAAGCGCTGGGACGGCGGCTTCGACATCCTCGTCCACGCGATCGCCTTCGCTCCGCGCGAGGCGATCGAGGGCGAGTTCCTCGACGGGCTGACCCGCGAGAACTGGAACACCGCCCATGAGGTTTCGGCCTACTCGCTGGCCGCGCTGGCCAAGGCCGCGCGCCCGCTGATGGCCGGCCGCAACGGCTCGATCCTGACCCTGAGCTACCTCGGCGCGGTCCGGGCGTTGCAGAACTACAACGTGATGGGCGTGGCCAAGGCGAGCCTGGAAGCCACCGTGCGTTACCTGGCGCTGAACCTCGGCCCGGAAGGCACCCGCGTCAATGCGATCTCGGCCGGCCCGATCAAGACCCTCTCGGCGGCCGGCATCGCCAACTTCCGCAAGATGCTGGGCCACTTCGAGTCGCACGCGCCGCTGCGCCGGACCGTGACCATCGAGGATGTCGGCAACACCGCCGCGTTCCTGTGCTCGGACCTGGCCTCGGGCATCACCGGCGAGGTGACCTACGTCGATTCGGGCTACAACATCCTGGGCATGAGCGGCGTCGGCAGCGAAGACTGACCCCCCCTGCACCCACGAAAAAGCCCGGCCAGGAGCCGGGCTTTTTCATGCCGGTGGCCGGGACGGCCGCCGGTCACAGGTTCTGTTCGAACACCTCGATCTTGAACCGCGAGCGCAGTGTTTCGACCAGTGCCTGCACATCGTCGATGCCCACGGCCTGGACCAGTTGGCTGCGCAGGATCTCGGCCTGCTCCGCGGGCACGCTGCCGGCGTCGCCCGGGGTCACCGCATCGACCGTGAACAGCACGATGCCGCCGTCGTCGAGCACCTGATGGCCGCTGGACAGGGTGTCCTCGGCAGGCGCCGGGGCGGCAAAGATCGCTTCCGACACACCCGGTGCGACCAGCGGGGCGCCACGCGGCACCTGCGGCACCGATTGCGGGGCGTCCAGGCCCTCGGCCTCGGCCAGCAGCGCAAGGCTGCCCGCCGCGGCGATGCCGGACTCCAGCTCGCGGGCCCGTTCGCTGGCGGCGTCGTGCAGGCGGCGGGCACGGACGGCCGCCTCCACCTGTCCGCGCACCTCGGCCAGCGGGTGTGGCTGCTCGGGATTGTGCCCGGTCACCCGCAGCCAGGCATTGCGCCCGGCGCCCAGGCTGATCGGGTCGCTGATCATCCGGTCCTCGATCTGGGCCTCGGAGAACGCGGCGCGGCGGATCGCCGGCTCGGCGGCCAGGCCTTCGGTCGACTCACGGGTGAACGGGCCGAGGACCTTCACCTGGACCCCGACCGCCTCGGCGGCCGGCTGCAGCGAGGCCGGCGACTGCAGCACCGCATCCACGACCTGGCGGCTGAGCTCGTCGAACGCGTTGTCGCGGTCGGCCTGCGCCTGCTCGGCGGCCAGGCGCTCGCGGGCCTGTTCGAAGCTCTCGCTTTCACCCTGCTGGACCTCGCGCAGCCACAGCACGTGCCAACCGAACTCGGTCCGCACCGGTTCGCTGACTTCTCCGGGCTGCATCGCTGCAAGGGCGGTATCGATCGCGTCGGGGAAGGTCCCCGGGGTGACCCAGCCCAGGTCGCCGCCCTGCTCGGCCGAACCCGGGTCGTCGCTGCTGGATGCCGCCAGCGCGGCGAAGTCGGCCCCGTCGGCGCTGGCCTGGGCGGCGAGCCCGGCCGCTTCGTCGCGCGCCGCCTGCACGGCGTCCTCGCCGGCTCCCTCGGGGACCTCGACCAGAATATGCGAGACCAGCCGCTGGGCCTGCTCTCCCTGGCGCTCGGCCTGCGCGGCGAAGCGCTGCCGCAGGGTCGCCTCGTCGGCCGGCGGCGGTTCCGGCAATGCCTCGGCGTCGACCACGATGTACTCGATGGTGACGTTCTCGGGAGCGCGGTAATCGTCCGGATGCGCGTCGTACCAGGCCTGCAGCGCCTCATCGGCCACCGGCTGCGCGGCCGATTCACCGTCGGCCGGCACCAGCAGCATGCTCACGTCACGACGCTCGCCCAGCAACTGCACCACCCGCTCCAGCTCACCGGCGGTGACGAACTCGCTGCCGGCCAGCGCCCCGGCCAGCAGGGACTGCTCCAGGCTCTGGCGGATCACCTGCTCGAACTGGCGCGGCGATTGCGGGGGGATCTGCGATGACAGCGCCAGGCGGTAGCGCTGCGGATCGAAACGGCCGTCGACCTGGAACGCCGGGATCCCCTGGATGGTGTCGCGGACCAGGGCGTCACCCACCCGCAGGCCGGCCTGTCGGGCGGCAATCGCCTGCACGCGCTCGTCGACCAGCCCGCCCAACACCTGCACACGGCTGGGCAGCGCCTCGAAGGTACGTGCGTCGAAGCCCTCGCCTTCGACCTCGCGCCGCTGCTGGCGCACCTGGTCGAAGCGCTCGCGGAACTCGTCCAGGCTGATCTCGTCCTCCTGCCAGAGCATGGAGGCGGGCCAGAACGAAGGCGCCGAGTTCCACCAGGAAGGCGGCGCCTTGACCACGGCGGCAGTGTTGCCCGCGCCGCCGACCATGTACTGCTCCAGGCCGAAGAAGGCGAAAGGGATGATCAGCAGGCCGACAATCGCGGTAGCGATCCAGCCGGTCGTCTTGTCGCGGAGTTTTTGCAGCATGTTCGGTCGGGTCGGCGATGTAAGCCGCCCAGTTTACCCGTTCGTCATCCACTCCGGGCCCTGCCGGAAGACCGACTGGGGGCCCAAAGAAAAAGGACGCCCGGTCGGGCGTCCTTTTCAGGGATGGCGGAGCGGACGGGACTCGAACCCGCGACCTCCGGCGTGACAGGCCAGCATTCTAACCAACTGAACTACCGCTCCGCGCTTGAACCACTACCGTGCAGGCAATGCACGGCTCTCTCACTTATATGTCGAAGGCGCCGGCAGGACCGGCGCCTTCGGGTGAAACTGGCGGAGCGGACGGGACTCGAACCCGCGACCTCCGGCGTGACAGGCCAGCATTCTAACCAACTGAACTACCGCTCCGCGCCTTGAAACCTTTGCCCTGCCTGGTGCTGGTGGGTGCTGAGGGTTTCGAACCCCCGACCCTCTCCTTGTAAGGGAGACGCTCTACCACTGAGCTAAGCACCCAGATCCTGGATCCCGCTTCTGGATCCAGTTGCTGGACCGGCCCTGCGATCTGCTGCGGCGCCGGTGGGCGAGCCGCTTAGTTTACAGCGTCTTTCAGCGCCTTGCCAGCCTTGAACGACGGATTCTTCGAGGCGTTGATCTTGATGGCCTCGCCGGTCTTCGGGTTGCGGCCCTGGCGAGCGGCGCGCTCACGCACCTCGAAGGTGCCGAAACCGACCAGGGTGACGTTCTCACCCTTCTTCAGTGCGGCGGTGATGGTACCGACCACCGCGTCGACGGCGCGGGCGGCGTCAGCCCGGGACAGCTCCGAAGCGTCGGCGACGGCGGACACAAACTCAGCCTTGTTCATTCGATAGGACTCCCTGTGCGGATCTTTCCGCATTTGCTCTGAGAACCGGTGCCTTCCGCGTGCGGAAGGCAACCGAGCGGCGTTGCCGCGGCACTCCACCCCCTACTGAAGCCCGAGCGCGCGGTGCCGCTCGTTATACCAGCGAGGCAGGGCCTGCGCAAGCTGAAAGCAAGCAACGACGGGGCTTTGCGCGTGACCGGTTGCGTCGCAATTGCGCGTTCAGTGCTTGACGCCGGGTTGTGGCTCCTGCTTGCGCCGACGCGGGACCGGCAGCTTGCCGACCTCCTCGCCGCCCGCCTTCTTGCCACCTGGCGGACCCAGCGGGCGCTCCAGTGCCACGTCCAGCACCTCGTCGATCCACTTGGCGGTGATGATCTCCAGGCCCTCCTTCACCGCCTTGGGCAGGTCGACCAGATCCTTCTCGTTCTCCGACGGAATGATCACGGTGGTGATGCCGCCACGCAACGCGGCCAGCAGCTTTTCCTTGAGCCCGCCGATCGGCAGCACGCGCCCGCGCAGGGTGATCTCGCCGGTCATGGCGACATCCGAGCGCACCGGGTTCTTCGTCAGCATCGACACCAGCGCGGTGGCCATGGCAATGCCGGCGCTCGGACCGTCCTTGGGGGTGGCGCCCTCCGGCACGTGCACGTGCACGTCCTGCTTCTGCAGGAACTCCAGGTCGATGCCCAGCCGCTCGGTACGCGCGCGCACCACGCTGAGCGCCGCGGAGGCCGACTCCTTCATCACGTCGCCCAGCTGCCCGGTCAGCAGCAGCTGGCCCTTGCCGGGGACGAGGGTGGACTCGATCTGCAGCAGGTCGCCGCCGACCTCGGTCCAGGCCAGGCCGGTGACCAGGCCGATCTCGTTCTGCTCCTCGGCGCGGCCGAAGTCGAAACGGCGCACCCCGAGGTACTTGTCGAGGTTCTTCGCGTTGACGCTGACGGTCTTCTGCTTCTTCTGTGGACCGGCGAGCGCGATCTCCTTGACCACCTTGCGGCAGATCCGCGAGATCTCCCGCTCCAGGTTGCGCACGCCGGCCTCGCGGGTGTAGTAGCGGATGATGTCGCGCAGCGCCGCCTCGGCGACCTTCAGCTCGCCCTCCTTCAGTCCGTTGGCCCTGAGCTGCTTGGGCAGCAGGTAGCGGGTGGCGATGGAGAGCTTCTCCTCCTCGGTGTAGCCGGGGATGCGGATGACCTCCATGCGGTCCAGCAGCGGGCCGGGGATGTTGAGCGAGTTGGAGGTGGCGACGAACATCACCTCCGACAGGTCCAGGTCGACCTCCAGGTAATGGTCGTTGAAGCTGTGGTTCTGTTCCGGGTCGAGCACCTCCAGCAACGCCGAGGACGGGTCGCCACGGAAGTCCATCGACATCTTGTCGATCTCGTCGAGCACGAACAGCGGGTTCTTCGTGCCGGCCTTGTTGAGGTTCTGCACGATCCGGCCCGGCATCGAGCCGACGTAGGTGCGGCGGTGGCCGCGGATCTCGGCCTCGTCGCGCACCCCGCCCAGGCTCATGCGCACGAACTTGCGGTTGGTCGCCCTGGCGATCGACTGCCCGAGCGAGGTCTTGCCCACGCCCGGCGGGCCGACCAGGCACAGGATCGGCGCCTTCATGTTGCGCACCCGGGTCTGCACCGCCAGGTACTCCAGGATCCGCTCCTTGACCTTCTCCAGCCCGTAATGGTCGGCGTCCAGCACTTCCTGGGCGGCCTTCAGGTCACGGCGCACCTTGCTGCGCTTCTTCCATGGCACGCCCAGCAGCCAGTCCAGGTAGTTGCGCACCACCGCGGCCTCGGCCGACATCGGCGACATCTGCTTGAGCTTGTTGAGCTCGCCGCGAGCCTTGGCCTCGACTTCCTTCGGCATCCCGGCCTCGGCGATCTTCCGGGTCAGGTCCTCGATGTCGTTTGGCGCATCGTCCATGTCCCCGAGCTCTTTCTGGATCGCCTTCATCTGCTCGTTGAGGTAGTACTCGCGCTGGCTCTTCTCCATCTGCGACTTGACCCGGCCGCGGATGCGCTTTTCCAGCTGCTGGACGTCGATCTCCCCGTCCACCAGCCCGATCAGCAGCTCCATGCGCTCACCGATGCGGTGGCTCTCCAGCAGCTTCTGCTTGTCGGCCACGCGCACCGCCAGGTGGGCGGCGACGGTGTCGGCCAGCCGGCCGGGGTCATCGATGCCCGACAGGGTCTGCAGCAGCTCCGGCGGGAGCTTGCGGTTGGTCTTCACGTACTGCTCGAACAGCCCCATCAGCGAGCGCATCACCGCCTGGGTCTCGCGGTCCCCGCGGTCCTGCTCGGGCTCGACCACTTCCGCGCTGCCGACCAGTGCCCCGTCGCGGTCGGCCACGCCGGTCACCTCCACGCGCGAGACGCCCTCGACCAGCACCTTGATGGTGCCGTCCGGGAGCTTGAGCAGCTGCAGCACCTGGGCCAGGGTACCGGTGGCGTACAGGTCGTCGGCGCCGGGGTCGTCGGTCTCGGCGGACTTCTGCGCCACCAGCAGGATCTGCTTGTCGCCCTCCATCGCCCGGTCCAGGGCGTGGATGGACTTGTCACGGCCCACGAACAGCGGGATGACCATGTGGGGAAACACCACCACGTCCCGCAACGGCAGGACCGGCAGTTCGAGCGTCTGGCGGGCGGATCGGGTCATTGGAAGGCTCCGGCAATGCATCGGGGCGGCGGATGGCGCCGGCCACGGGAATTCGGCTGCACCTCCCATCGGGAGGGCTCTGCAGGGTTATGGGGGCGTGCGGATTCGTTGCAACCCACCTTGCCCCGGGCCGGCCCGCCAGGCCCTGAAAGCAGTCAGCCGCCTGCGGGGACAGGCGGCTGACGGGCAACTCCAAGGTGGGCGTGCCGCCCGGCTCAGTCGCCGGCGGCCGCCTTCTGCGGGCTGGCGGGCGGCGCCTGGTAGATCAGGTAGGGCTCGCTCTTGTGGTCGATCACCGATTCGTCGACCACCACCTTGCTGACGTTCTCCAGCGACGGCAGCTCGTACATCGTATCCAGCAGCACCGACTCGACGATGGTCCGCAGGCCGCGGGCACCGGTCTTGCGCTTGATCGCCTTGCGGGCGATCGCGGCGAGCGCGTCGGGGCGGAACTCCAGTTCCACGCCTTCCATCTCGAACAGCTTGCGGAACTGCTTGGTGATCGCGTTCTTCGGCTCGGTCAGGATCCTGACCAGCGCCTCCTCGTCGAGCTCCTCCAGCGTGGCGACCACCGGCAGGCGGCCCACGAACTCGGGAATCAGGCCGAACTTGACCAGGTCCTCCGGCTCCACCTGGGCCAGCACCTTGCCCACCTCGGCCTTGCGCTCGCCGCTCTTGACCTTGGCGCCGAACCCAATGCCGCCGGCCTCGGTGCTGCGCTTGGCGATGAGCTTGTCCAGCCCGGCGAACGCGCCACCGACGATGAACAGGATGTTGCGGGTGTCGACCTGCAGGAACTCCTGCTGCGGGTGCTTGCGCCCGCCCTGCGGCGGCACGCTGGCCAGGGTGCCCTCGATGAGCTTGAGCAGCGCCTGCTGCACGCCCTCGCCGGACACGTCGCGGGTGATCGAGGGGTTGTCGGACTTGCGCGAGATCTTGTCGATCTCGTCGATATAGACGATGCCCTGCTGCGCCTTGTCGACGTCGTAGTCGCACTTCTGCAGCAGCTTCTGGATGATGTTCTCCACGTCCTCGCCGACGTAGCCGGCCTCGGTCAGCGTGGTCGCATCGGCCATGGTGAAGGGCACGTTGAGCATGCGCGCCAGGGTCTCGGCCAGCAGGGTCTTGCCCGAACCGGTCGGACCGACCAGCAGGATGTTGGACTTGGCCAGCTCGATGTCATCGCTCTTCTGGCGGCTCTCGATGCGCTTGTAGTGGTTGTACACCGCGACCGAGAGGGTCTTCTTGGCCCGCTGCTGGCCGATCACGTACTGGTCCAGCACGTCCATGATCTCGCGTGGCTTGGGCAACTGGCTGCGCCCGGACTGGCCCTTCTCCTCGAGTTCCTCGCGGATGATGTCGTTGCACAGCTCGACGCATTCGTCGCAGATGAACACGCTCGGGCCGGCAATCAGCTTGCGCACCTCGTGCTGGCTCTTTCCGCAGAAGGAGCAGTAGAGGATCTTGCTGCTGTCGCCGGTGCTGCGGCCCTGTCGGTCGTCGGTCATTCGGTTGCCTGATGTTCAGCTCTCGGGGGCGCGCGGGGCGCGTCCCAGGGTGTCGCGGGCCGAGAATAGCACAGCGTCCGCGCCCGTCCCGGGACGCCGCGGCGGCTGCTATTTTCTTTTCGGATCAAGTAGTTGCGGAAGATTCCGGTCACCCGGCCTGGATCGTGTCGTCCGGACGGCGCTCCAGCACCTCGTCGACCAGGCCGTACTCGCGTGCGGCCGCCGCGCTCTTGAAGTTGTCGCGCTCGGTGTCGCGGGCGATGGTTTCCAGCGCCTGGCCGGTGTGGCTGGCCAGCACCTCGTTGAGGCGCTGCTTGAGGGCGAGGATCTCGCGGGCGTGGATCTCGATGTCGCTGGCCTGGCCCTGGAACCCGCCCAGCGGCTGGTGGATCATCACCCGCGAGTTCGGCAGAGCGTAGCGCTTGCCCTTGGCCCCCGCCGCCAGCAGCAGCGCGCCCATGGAGGCGGCCTGGCCGACGCAGATGGTGCTCACGTCCGGGCGGATGTACTGCATGGTGTCGTAGATCGCCATGCCGGCGGTGACCACGCCACCGGGCGAGTTGATGTAGAGGCTGATGTCCTTTTCGGGGTTCTCGGCTTCCAGGAACAGCATCTGGGCGACGATCACGTTGGCCACCGCGTCGTTGACCGGGCCGACCAGGAAGATCACCCGCTCCTTCAGCAGGCGCGAATAGATGTCGTACGCGCGCTCGCCGCGGCTGGTCTGCTCGACCACCATCGGAACGAGGTTGAGGGCTCGGGTCTGGTTGTCCATCGGGTCTGGGCCTGCAGGTACGTTTGTGTCTGGCCGGCCAATCTGGGGCCATTCGCCCCGGGCCGCAAGGCCCGGGCAAGGCTGCCGGCGACGGGCGCCGGCAGCGGTTCAGCGGTGCCTTACTGGCGGATCGCCTCGGCGAACGGCAGCGGCTGGTCGGTGTGGCTGGCGCGCTCGGCGATCCAGTCGATCGCCTGCTCCTCCATGACCCGGCCACGCAGCCCCTGCATCAGCTGCGGATCCTGGCGGTACAGTTCGATGACCTGCTGCGGCTCCTCGTAGGTGGAGGCGATCAGGTTGAGGGTCTCGTCGACCCGCGCCGGGTCCAGGCGCAGCTCGTTGCGGCGGGCGACCTCGCCCACCAGCAGGCCCACCAGCACGCGCTGGCGGGCAGCCTCCATGAACTGCTCATGGGCGTTGTCCGGCAACTGCGACGGGCGGCCCTGGCGACGCGCCTGCTCGGCGGCCTGGAAGGCCATGTTGCGGGCCTCGGACTCGACCAGCTTCGGCGGCATCGCCACCGAACCGTAGGCGGCGGCCAGCTTCTCGCTGACCTCGCGGCGCAGGCGGGCCATCAGCGCGCCCTTGAGCTCGCGCTCCAGGTTGGTCCGGATGTCCTTGCGGAACTGCTCCGGGTCACCACTGCGCACGCCGAAGCTCCTGATGAACTCCGCATCGACCTCGGGCAGCACCGGCTCGGACACCTTCACCACCTTCAGGTGGACCTGGGCGGTCTTGCCGGCGAACTGCGGAACGCGCCAGTCGGCCGGGAACCCGACCTCGACCTGCTTCTCCTCGCCCGCCTTCATGCCCTCCAGCGCGGACTCCAGCGCCGGCAGCATCGACCCGGAACCGACCACGCTGGTGCCGCGCTCGGTGCCTTCGGCGGGGACGCGCTCGTCGCCGACCTGCGCCCAGTTCTCCAGCTCGACCGCGTCGCCTTCCAGCGCGCCACGCTCGACCACGTCCCAGCTCCGGCGCTGCGCGCGCAGGTTCTCGATCATGGTGTCGATGTCGGCGTCGGTGACCTCGGAGGTGTGGCGCACCACCTCGAGCTTCGATACGTCGATCTCGCCGAAATCCGGGACCAGCTCGAAGGTGGCGACGTACTGCGCCTCGTCGTCGGCGTCGCTGGCCGGCCTGAGGTCCGGGTTGCCGGCGATCTGCAGCTCGTTGGCGCGCACCGCCTCGTTGAAGGACTCGCGCACCAGCTGCTCGCGCACTTCCTGGCGGACCTGCCTGCCGAAGCGCTGCTCGATCACGCTGCGCGGCACCTTGCCGGGACGGAAGCCCTTGAGCCGGGTGGTCCTGGCGATCTCGCCCAGGCGCTGGTCGACCTGGCCCTTCAACCGGTCGGCCGGGAGACTGAAGGTCAGGCGGCGTTCGTGGTCACCGAGCGATTCGACCGTGGCTTGCATATCGACTCCTGCCGCCACGGCTCGGGGCCGCGGCACGATTGTGTTGTCTGGGATTGGGTGGATCCGGGGGCCAACCAGGCTCCCGGGATGCCGCGCAGGCAGGCGTTGGGGTCCCGCGCCCGGCGAACGGCATAGTTTGGCGCAATCGGGGCAGCGCCGCCAGAGCCGCGGCGGCACGGCGCGGGCGCGCCCCAGGCGGATGGTGCGAAAGGGGGGACTCGAACCCCCACGAGGTCACCCTCACCGGCACCTAAAGCCGGGGCGTCTACCAGTTCCGCCACTTTCGCGCGATGGCCGTGCGCAGGCGTGATTCTAGGCCGGCCGTGCCCGTGCCGCCACGTGCGGCAAGAAAAAGGCCCCTGACAACCTGTCAGGGGCCTTCGGTTTGGTGGGCCGTCAAGGATTCGAACCTTGGACCAATTGATTAAGAGTCAACTGCTCTACCAACTGAGCTAACGGCCCGGGCTGCAAATTGTAACAGGCACCCCGCCCTGGGAAGCAATACCTGCGCTGAAGAAAAATGGGGTGGATGAGGGGATTCGAACCCCCGACCACTGGAATCACAATCCAGTACTCTAACCAACTGAGCTACATCCACCACGGGTGTCGCATTCTCGCATGGACTGGCGCGCCCGGCAGGACTCGAACCTGCAACCACCGGCTTAGAAGGCCGGTGCTCTATCCGGTTGAGCTACGGGCGCCTGTGTCTGCGACCTGCCGGATGGTCGGGGCAGAGGGATTCGAACCCCCGACCCTCTGGTCCCAAACCAGATGCGCTACCAGACTGCGCTATGCCCCGATCCGGGCTTCCGTTGCGCGCCAGCGCCGCGAAAGACCGGTAATTCTGCGCACCGCGCCGGCGCCTGTCAATCACTCTGGGCGGCGGCGGGCCGCCCCGCCCGCCGGCGCCCACCGTGTATGCTCCGGGCGCGCCCCGCAGGGGCGGCACGGTCCGCCGCGGCGGGCCCCACCCAGACCCAACCAGACCCACAGGGGAAATGCATGATCCGCAGCGGCAACCCGGCTCTGAAGGAGTCCACCTTCCTCGACCCCGGCAGCGGCGCCATCGTGCGCGGCGACCAGGGCACCATGACCCTCAACGGCACCGTCAACAAGACCGGCATGTTGTTGCTGATGGCGGTGGCCACTGCCACGTTCGCCTGGAGCCAGGTCTCGACCCCGGCCGGCATCGTCGGTGCCGCGCCGTACATGTGGGGCGGCGCGATCGGCGGACTGGTGCTGGCGCTGGTGACGGTGTTCAAGAAGGAATGGGCCCCGGTCACCGCCCCGATGTACGCGCTGGTGGAGGGCCTGTTCCTGGGCGCTGTCTCGGCGATGTTCAACCACCTGTACGAAGGCATCGTGATGCAAGCGGTGCTGCTGACCTTCGGCACCCTGTTCGCGCTGCTGTTCGCCTACCGCAGCGGGCTGATCCGGGCCACGGAGAACTTCAAGCTCGGGGTCGCCGCGGCGACCGGCGGGATCATGCTGGTGTACCTGGCCTCGATCGTGCTCGGGCTGTTCGGCATCGACATCCCGATGATCCACGAGAGCGGCCTCGTCGGGATCGGCTTCAGCCTGGTCGTGGTGGTGATCGCCGCCCTGAACCTGGTGCTGGACTTCGACTTCATCGAAAGCGGCGTCGAGCAGGGCGCACCCAGGTACATGGAGTGGTACGGCGCCTTCGGGCTGATGGTCACGCTGGTGTGGCTGTACGTGGAGTTCCTGCGCCTGCTGGCCAAGCTTCAGTCACGCGACTGAGCCGCGTTCTGCGCGGGCGGTGGGGCCACGCTCCGGCGCGGCCAGGCAATCGCCACCGCCGCCGCGGCCGCCAGCGCCCAGCAGTACCAGACCTTGCCGACGATCAGCAGTGGCGAGATGCCGGCCAGCGAGCCGGCCAGCAGGATCTGCGCACCGTAGGGCAGCACGCCCTGGGCGACGCAGGCCGACACGTCGAGAACGGCGGCCGCGCGACGCGGCGTGATGTCGTGCCGGGCCGCGATGTCGCGGGCCAGCTCGCCGCTGACCAGGATCGCCACGGTGTTGTTGGCGGTCAGCACGTCGCTGCCGGCGGCCAGCGCGGCAATACTGGCCTCGCCCATCCGCCGGCTGCGGCCGCCGCGGGCCAGCCGGGCAATCGCGCGTGACATCCACTCCAGTCCGCCGGCGGCCCGGGTCATTGCCGCCAGGCCGCCGATCAGGATCGACAGCAGGGTGATCTCGACCATCGACTCGAAGCCGGCGTAGATATCGCTGCCGAAGCTCACCGGGTCGTAGCTGCCGGGCGCGAAGGCGCCCATCACCCCCGCGACGACCAGGCCGATGGCCAGCACCACGACCACGTTGACCCCGGCCAGGGCGAGCGCCAGCACCAGCACGTAGGGCGCCACCAGCCACGCCGGCGCGGCCTCCGGCGCCTGCACCGGCGCCTGCACCGGCGCCACTTCCCCGGCCCAGGCCAGCAGCAGCGCGGTCGCCAGCGCCGCGGGCACGGCGAGCTTGAGGTTCTCGCGGAACTTGTCGTTCATCCGCGCCCCCTGGGTGCGGGTGGCGGCGATGGTGGTGTCGGAGATGATCGAGAGGTTGTCGCCGAACATCGCCCCGCCGACCACCGCGCCCAGCACCAGGGCCATGTCCAGCCCGGCGGCGTCGGCGATCCCGACCGCCACCGGCACCACCGCCGCGATGGTGCCCATGGAGGTGCCGATCGCCAGCGACACGAAGCCGGCGACCAGGAACAGCGCCGGCAGGATCAGCTCCGGCGGCAATGCCCCAAGCCCCAGCGCGACCACCGCATCCACCGCGCCAATGGCACGCGAGACATTGGCGAAGGCGCCGGCAAGCAGGAACACCAGCACCATCAGCATCACGTTCGGCTGCCCCATCCCCTCCAGCAGGGTGTCCAGCGCACGGCCGCCGCGCCGCCACAGCAGCCAGGCCCCCAGGGCGAGCGCGGGCAGTGCCGCGACCGGCGCCTGCAACCGGTAGAAGCCCATCTCCTCACCCTGCAGGGTGAAGTACAGCCCGACGCCGAAGAACAACGACAGGAACAGCAGCAGCGGCGTGAGCGCCAGCGCACTGGGGGACGGCCGCTCGGGCATGGATTGCTTCATCGCTTCATGCGGATGGAAGAGGCGTGCGAGTGTGCCCGGGACTGCCCGGCCTGTCGAGGCCACGGCCGGGACACAAACGACGACGGGGCGCCGATGGGCGCCCCGTCGTTGCCTGCCTGGTTTTTCGCCCGTGCCGGACGGTCAGACCCGGCCGGCGATCGCCTTGGCAAAACCCATGGTGGTGCCGTCGCCGCCGAGGTCGCCGGTCAGGCTGTCGCGGGCCTCGAGGGTGGCGACGATCGCCGCGCGCAGGCGCTCGGCCTTCTCGCACATGCCCAGGTGGTCGAGCATCTGCGCCGCCCCCAGCAGCAGCGCGCACGGGTTGGCCTTGCCCTGGCCGGCGATGTCCGGCGCGGTGCCATGCACGGCCTCGAAGATCGCCGCATCGGTGCCGATGTTGGCGCCCGGGATCAGCCCCAGGCCGCCGATCAGCCCGGCGCACAGGTCGGAGATGATGTCGCCGAACAGGTTGGTGGTGACGATCACGTCGAACTGTTCGGGCCGCATCACCAGCTGCATGCAGGCGTTGTCGACGATCATTTCCTCGAAGGCGATGTCCGGGTACTGCGCGGCGACCTCGCGCGCGGTCTTGAGGAACAGGCCCGAGGTGGACTTGATGATGTTGGCCTTGTGCACCGCGGTGACCTTCTTGCGGCCGGTGCTGCGGGCCAGTTCGAAGGCGTAGCGCGCGATGCGCTCGGAACCGTGGCGGGTGACGCGGATCATCGAGGTCGCGGTTTCGCCGTCCTCGGATACGGTCTGGCCTTCGGCCAGGTACGCACCCTCGGTGTTCTCGCGCACGGTGAGGATGTCCACGCCGCTGGAGAAACGCGATTTGGTGTTGGGGAACGAGACCGCCGGGCGCACGTTGGCGTACAGGTCGAAGCGCTTGCGCAGCTCGACGTTGATCGAGGAGAAGCCCCCGCCGATCGGGGTGGTCAGCGGGCTCTTGAGCGCCACCCGGTTGCGGCGGATCGAGTCCATCGTGGCCTCCGGCAGCAGCTCGCCGGTCTTCTCCAGCGCGACCACGCCGGCGTCGGCGAACTCGTATTCCAGCCCGGTCTGCAGGGCATCGAGCACGTGCAGGGTGGCGTCCATGATTTCCGGGCCGATGCCGTCGCCGCGGATGACCGTGATGGTTTGCGTCATTGGGGGGATTTTCCAGCTGGTGGGCCAACGCACCGGGGCATACGGTGGCGTGTGTGAGCCGCCGAATTATGCCAGAGCCGCCCCGCCACTGCAGGCGCGACCGGCGCCCGGGCTACTCCCCGCCGTCCAGCAGGGGGGCCAGCCTGCCCGCCCGGTGCAGGGCGATCATGTCGTCGTAGCCGCCCACGTGGGTCTCGCCGACGAAGATCTGCGGCACGCTGGTGCGCCGGGTGCGCTCGACCATCCTGGTGCGCTCGGCCGGATCTTTGTCGATCCGGACCTCGGTCCAGGTGCGTCCCTGGCTCTGCAGGAAATTCTTGGCGGCGACGCAGTACGGGCAGACCGCGGTGGAGTAGATCGTGATCTCCGGTTGCGCTGGTGCGTTCATGGGGTGTTTTCCTCCTGTCGTGAACTCGGGACGCCGGGTGTGGTCGAATGCAGCTGAGATGGGTCCGCCGGCGCGGTTTTCCACCCGCGCCATTGTCCACGCCCGCACGGGCCCCGGATCCGGGAGTCAACGCTTGCACCGCACCTGCCTGCTCACCGCCGCCCTGATGCTCGGACTGGCCGCGCCACTGGCCACCGCCCAGGACCGCCTGCCCGACATCGGCTCCTCGGCCGGGGAACTGCTGACCCCGCACCAGCAGCGCGAGTACGGGCAGATGATGCTGGCCCAGCTGCGCCATTACGACTACGTGCTGGACGATCCGCTGATCGACGAGTGGCTGTCCTCGCTGGGCGGCCGGCTGGGCGCGCACAGCGACACCCCGCGGCAGTCGTTCAACTTCTTCATGCTCAAGGAACGGCAGGTCAATGCCTTCGCCACCCTCGGCGGCTACATCGGGGTGAACTCGGGGCTGGTGCTGGCCGCCGAGCGCGAGGACGAGGTCGCCGGCGTGCTGGCCCACGAGATCGCCCACGTGACCCAGCAGCACGTGCTGCGGGCGGTCGAACGCGCCCAGCGCGACCAGATGCCGATCCTGCTGGCGATGCTGGGCGCGATCGCCGCCGCCCAGGCTGCCGGCGGCAGCTCGGCCGGCGAGGCCACCCAGGCGGTCATGGTGACCGCCATGGGCCTGGCCCAGCAGGCACAGATCAACTACACCCGCTCCAACGAGCACGAGGCCGACCGGGTCGGCATCCGCACCCTGTCGCGCGCCGGCTACGACCCGCACGCAATGGCCGACTTCTTCGTCACCATGCAGGCGCTGTCGCGGGTCAACGCCGCGGGGGCCTACGAGTTCCCCGACTACCTGCGCACCCACCCGGTGACCACCACCCGCATCAGCGAGACCAAGGCACGCGCCGGGCAGATCGGGACCCCGGCCCCGGTGTTCGCCGCCGGACCGATGGGCGGCGGCAACCCGCTGCTGCCGGCGGGCCTGGAGGTGGTCGGCGCGGCGGCAGGCGGGGACGGGACCGGGCGCTTCGGCCACGCCCGCGAACGGCTCCGGGTGCTCACCGCGGAGACCCCGCAGCAGGCGATCCGCGAGTACCGGCAGATGCAGGCCGCCGGCCCGCTCGACGATGCGCAGCGCTATGGCCTGGCCCTGGCGCAGCTGCAATCGAGCCGGCCCGGACAGGCGGTGGCGCTGCTCGGGGAGCTGCTGGAGGAACATCCACGCGACCTGTGGGTGGAACTGGGACTGGCCACCGCCCTCGCCCGCTCGGGCGAGCACGAGGCCGCCGACCGCCATTTCCAGGCCTTGTCGCGCCGTGCCCCGGGCAACCGCGCGGTGGCCCTGGGCTGGGCGGAAGCCCTGACTGCCCGCAACACCGAAGCCGACGGTCGCCGGGCCCAGGCCTTGCTGCGCCCGCTTTCGGCCGGCGGGGCATCGGACCTGGCGTTCCAGCGCGCCTTCGCCCGTGCCAGCGAGGTCGCCGGGGACCCGGTCCGCGCCGGCGAGGCCTGGGCCGAGGCCGCATTCCTCGGCGGCCGGGCCGAGCAGGCGCTGGTGCAGCTCAACACGCTCAAGGCGCGGCCGGAGGTCGACTACTACGCCCGTGAACGGATCGAGGCACGCATCGCCCGCATCACTCCGGTGGTCCTGGAACTGCACCGTCAGGGCATCCGCGACGACGTCCTCGACCGCCGCCGCTGAGCCGCCTGTCATCGCACTGTCACCGGACGGTAGTGTACTGGCACCGCCCTCCCGCCCCGTTGGTGTCGAATGCACAAGCGCATCCTGATCGTCGAGGACGAGCCGGCCATCCGCGACATGGTCGCCTTCGCCCTGCGCAAGGGCGAGTACGAACCGGTCCATGCCGGCGATGCGCAGCAGGCGCAGATCGCCATCGCCGACCGCATCCCCGACCTGATCCTGCTGGACTGGATGCTGCCGGGCACCAGCGGCCTGGAGCTTGCGCGGCGCTGGCGCCGGGAGACGCTGACCCGCGAGATCCCGATCATCATGCTCACCGCCCGTGGCGAGGAGAACGACCGCGTCGCCGGCCTGGAGTCCGGGGTCGACGACTACGTGGTCAAGCCGTTCTCGGCCCGCGAACTGCTGGCCCGGATCCGCGCCGTGCTGCGCCGCTCGCGCGAGGATGACGAGGACGGCAGCGTGAGCATCGGCGCGCTGCGCATCGACGGCGCCGCCCACCGGGTGTTCGCCGGCACCGCCGGGGGCGAGCAGCCGGTGCAGATCGGCCCGACCGAATACCGGCTGCTGCACTTCTTCATGACCCACGCCGACCGGGTGTACTCGCGCTCGCAGCTGCTCGACCACGTCTGGGGCGGCAGCGTGTACGTGGAGGAGCGCACCATCGACGTGCACATCCGCCGCCTGCGCAAGACCCTGGAGCCGTTCGCCCTGGACGGCATGGTGCAGACCGTCCGCGGCGCCGGCTACCGCTTCTCCGGTGCGGTCGACAGCTGAACGCGGCCGCCTGGCCGATACTGCCGCCATGCCCGAGGACATCCACAAGGCCTGGTTGCGCACCGTCGCGGTGCTGGCGCTGCTGCTGGTGTTCGCCGGCCTCGGCGGCGCCGTGCTGGGGCATCCATGGGAAGCGCTCGCGCTTGCCGCGCTGGCAGTGATCGCCTGGCACTACTGGCGGCTGCACCGGATCCTGGCCCGGCTCACCGCGCGCCGGCGGCTGCCGCCACCGGACGGCTCACGCGGCGCCTGGAACGAGCTCGACCGGCTGCTCCACCGCACCCAGGACGAGACCCGCTCGCGCAAGAACCGCCTGCTGGAAATGCTGCGCGCCTACCGCGCCGCGGCGGCCGCACTGCCCGACGCGGTGGTGGTGGTCGAGCGCAACAGCCAGCGGGTGCTGTGGTTCAACGAGATCGGCACCTCGATGCTGGGCCTGCGGTATCCGGAGTCGATCGGCGCGCCGCTGGCCGAATGCCTGCGACCGCTGCCGCTGGCCCGCTGGCTGGCCTCGGGCCGGCATGCCGAGCCACTTGAGGTCGCCTCGCCCGACGGCAGTTCCACCCTCAGCCTGAAGCTGATCCCCTATTCCGACTCGCTGTGGCTGCTGGTCGCCCGCGACATCACCCGGCTGTTGAGCCTGGAGCGGACGCGCAGCGACTTCGTGGCCAACGTCTCCCATGAGCTGCGCACCCCGCTCACGGTGCTGCATGGCTACCTCGACCTGATGGACGACGACGGGCAGCCCGGGCGCCAGCCGATGATCCGCGAGATGCAGCAGCAGTCCCGGCGCATGGCGCAGTTGGTGGAGGACCTGCTGATGCTCTCGCGGCTGGAGTCGGCCGACCAGCTCGCCAACGAGGACCAAGTGCCGATGGCGGCGATGCTCGACACCTTGCGCCGCGAGGCGGTGGCGCTCGGCCACGGCCGTCACCGGATCCGCGTGGAGGACCAGGCGGGGGTCGACCTGTGGGGCAGCGCGCGCGAGCTGCACAGTGCGTTCTCCAACCTGGTCTCCAATGCCGTGCGGCACACCGCGGGCGAGGGCGGGATCACGATCGGGCTGCGCCGCGCCGGGGACGGGGGCGTGCTGCTGGAGGTGGCCGATTCCGGATACGGCATCGCCCCGGCGCACCTGCCGCGGCTGACCGAGCGCTTCTACCGGGTGTCGGCCAGCCGCTCGCGCGAGAGCGGCGGGACCGGCCTGGGCCTGGCGATCGTCAAGCACGCCTTGCACCTGCACCAGGGACGGCTGACCATCGCCAGCGAGGTGGGTGTCGGCAGTACCTTCACCTGCCACTTCGGTCCCGCACGGGTCCGCCCGCGTTCGGCCGATGCCGGCCCGGAGCGTTGATGGAGACGCGACCTTGAGCACGCAATCCGACCCGCCCGCCGGCACCGCGCCCGGTGGACTCGCCCCGGTGGATGCGGGGTTGTACAGCGACGGCAACGACGACCCGCTGCGTGATCCGGCGCTGTACGCCAGCCGTGAGCTGGCCCAGCTGGATTTCAACACCCGCGTGCTGGCCCAGGCCCTGGACCCGCGGGTGCCGTTGCTGGAGCGCCTGCGCTTCCTGTGCATCAGCAGCACCAACCTGGACGAGTTCTTCGAGATCCGCGCCGGCAACCTGCAGCGCGCCCAGGAACTCGGGCGGCCAACGGCGGCCGATGCACTCCCGTACGCGGCGCTGATGGCACGCATCCACGAACGCGCCCGGGAGCTGGTGGACGCGCAGTACCGCTGCTGGCGCGAGGTGCTGCGCCCCGAGCTGAGCCTGGCCGGGGTGCGGGTGTTCGGCCGCGAGCGCTGGAACCCGCGACAGACCCGCTGGCTGCGCGGCTACTTCCGCAGCAAGGTGATGCCGGTCCTGTCCCCGCTCGGCCTGGACCCGGCGCACCCCTTCCCCAGGATCCTCAACAAGTCGCTGAACATCGTGGTGGTCCTGGAAGGCCGTGACGCGTACGGCCGTGAAGGCCAGCACGCGATCGTCCGGGCGCCGCGCTCGCTTGCGCGGATCATCCAGATCCCGGAAAGGGTCAGCGGCGGACCGCACGACTTCGTGTTCCTGTCCTCGCTGCTGTCGACCTTCATCGGCGAGCTGTTCCCCGGGATGGCGGTCCATGGCGCCTACCAGTTCCGGGTCACCCGCAGCGCGGAACTCGAGCTCGACGAGGACGAGGTCGACAACATCGCCCTGGCCCTGCGCGACGAACTGCTCGGCCGTGGTTACCTGCGCCCGTTGCGGCTGGAGATCGCCCGCGACTGCCCCACCCGGATCGTGCGCCACCTGCTGGAGAAGTTCGACCTGGACGAGCAGGCGGTCTACCACATCGATGGACCGGTCAACCTCAACCGGGTGATCAAGGTCCACGACCTGGTCGACCGCCCGGACCTGAAGTTCCCGCCGTTCCAGCCACGCGCCCTGCCGGGCGTGGACTCGATGTTCGAGACCCTCGCCGCCGGCGACGTGCTCCTGCACCACCCGTTCGATGCCTTCGCCCCGGTGCTGGAGCTGCTGCGCCAGGCCGCCGCGGACCCGTCGGTGCTGGCGATCAAGCAGACCCTGTACCGCTCCGGCGAAGGCTCGCAGATCGTAGAGGCACTGATCCAGGCCGCGCGCAACGGCAAGGACGTGACCGCGGTGGTGGAACTGCGCGCACGCTTCGACGAGGAAGCCAACCTGGGCTTCGCCGACCGCATGCAGGAAGCCGGGGTGCAGGTGGTCTACGGCGTGGCCGGGTTCAAGACCCACGCCAAGATGATGCTGGTGGTGCGTCGCGAAGGGCGCAAGCTGCGCCGCTACGCCCACCTGGGCACCGGCAACTACCATGCCGGCACCGCGCGCGCCTACACCGACATCGGCCTGCTGACCGCCCATCCGCAGCTGACCGCCGACGTGCACCAGATCTTCCAGCAGCTCTCCGGGCTGGCCCCGGAACCGCGGCTGCAACAGCTGCTGCAATCCCCCTTCACCCTGCACAGCGGGATCCTGGCCCGGATCGGGCGCGAGGCCGCGCATGCGCGAGCCGGCCGTCCCGGCCGGATCATCGCCAAGATGAACGCACTCAACGAGCCGGGCGTGATCCGGGCCCTCTACGCCGCCTCGCAGGCGGGGGTGTCGATCGACCTGATCGTGCGCGGCGCCTGCACCCTGCGGGCCGGGGTACCCGGAATCAGCGACAACATCCGGGTCCGCTCGATCGTCGGCCGCTTCCTGGAGCACAGCCGCATCTACTGGTTCGGCAACGACGGCGTGCCCGAGCTGTACTGCGCCAGCGCCGACTGGCTGGAGCGCAACCTGCTGCGGCGGGTCGAGGCCTGTTTCCCGATCCTGGATCCGGCCCTGGCCGCCCGGGTATACGAGGAAGGCCTGGCCAACTACCTGGCCGACAACGTGAACGCATGGGAGATGCAGCCCGACGGCAGTTACCGGCAACTCGAGCCCGGCGACCAGCCGCCGCATTCGGCACAGGCCTGGCTGCTGGCGCGGTACGCCGGATGAGCGATCATCCGCCGATGAAGGGCACCCTGCCGGGAACGGCCACGCCGCTGCAGGATGGCGAGCTGCTGGCGGCCGTCGACCTGGGCTCCAACAGTTTCCACATGGTGGTCGCGCAGTCGCTGCTCGGCCAGCTGCGGGTGGTCGACCGCCTGCGCGAGACGGTGCGGCTGGGCGAAGGCCTGGACGCGCGTGGCAGCCTGAGCCGGGAGGCGCGCACGCGGGCCTTCGACTGCCTGTCCCGCTTCGGCCAGCGCATCCGCGACATCCCCCCGCACCGGGTCCGTGCACTGGCGACCAACACCGTGCGCCGGCTGGCCGCTCCCCAGGCCTTCCTGATGCCGGCGGAAAGTGCCCTGGGCCACGCCATCGAAGTCGTTTCCGGGCGCGAGGAGGCCCGCCTGGTCTACCTGGGGGTCGCCCATGCGCAGCCGCCCGCACCGGGCAAGCTGCGGCTGGTAATCGACATCGGCGGCGGCTCGACCGAGTTCATCATCGGCAGCGGGCTGGATGCGATCGAGCGCGAGAGCCTGCAGCTGGGTTCGATCGCCACCACCCGCCGGTTCTTCGCCGACGGCCGGCTCGACCGCAGGCGCTGGGACGAGGCGCTCACCGAGGTGCTGGCCGAGTTCCAGCAGTTCGCCGGCAACTACCGCGCGCTGGGCTGGGACGACGCGATCGGTTCGTCGGGCACCAACAAGGCGATCGGCGCGATCTGTGCCGAGCTGGGGCTGACCAAGGGCGCGATCACCGCCGCGGCCTTGCCGCAGGTACGCGATGCGATGCTGGCCGCGCGCCGCATCGAGGCGATCGACCTGCCCGGCCTGGGCAGCGAGCGCCGGCCGATCATCGCCGGCGGGCTGCTGGTGCTGGAAGCCGCGTTCCAGGCCCTGGGCCTGGAGCGGCTGATGACCAGCAAGGCGGCCATGCGCGAGGGCGTGCTGTACGACATGGTCGGGCGCGGTGGCGCGGACGACCCGCGCGGTGCCGCGGTGGATGCGCTGATGAGCCGCTACGGCATCGACCGCGACCAGGCACGCCGGGTGGAGGCGACCGCGCTGCGCCTGTTCGACCAGCTGTCCGGCGCCTGGGGCATGGACCACGACGACCGGCTGCTGCTGGCCCGCGCGGCCCGGCTGCATGAGGTCGGACTGACCATCGCCCACAGCCAGTATCACATCCACGGCGCCTACGTGGTCGAGCACTCCGACATCGCCGGATTCTCGCGCCAGCAGCAGCAGTTCCTGGCCGCGCTGGTACGGACCCAGCGGCGCAAGATCCCCAGGCACGCCTTCGACGCCCTGCCCGACCGGCTGCTGCCGGCCGCCCGGCACAACGCGGCGCTGCTGCGGCTGGCCGTGCTGATCCACCGCGGCCACGAGGCCGACCCGGTGCCGCGGCTGGTGGCCCGTGCGGACGGTCCCAGGCTGCAGATCACCTTCGATCGCCACTGGCTGGAGGCGCGGCCGCTGCTGCGCGCCGACCTCGAGGGCGAACCGGCCGCGATGGCCGCGCTGGGGGTCGAGCTGCACGTCGCGGTGGATTGATCCCCACCGGGTTCAACGGTCCGGCGCAATACGCCGCCAGCGGCTATTGCGCCGGATGCCTCAATCCCGCGCGTACGCCGGCTCGCCGGATGCGGCGTCGACCACCTCCACCTCGTCGGGCAGGCGCTCCGGCGCATGGCCGGCCAGGCCTGCCCGCAGCTGCTGCGCCCGTACCAGCACCGGCGGTGGCGCGCTTTCCTCGGCGGTGCGGAACAGCCCCACCCGGCGCAGCCAGGCCGACGGCCCCGGCGCGGTGGTCAGCGCGACCAGCGGAATCGACAGCACCATGCCGGCCAGCACCGGCGACATCCACAGCGCCAACGGCGGGGACAACATCCACGCACACACCGCGCCCACCATGCCGCAGGCGGTCACGCCGGCGTAGCGCCGGGCCAGCACCCGCCATGGCAGGGTCCCGTCGTCGCGGCGCTGGCTCTCCCAGCCCGAGTCCCGCCCGGCCAGCACTTCGGCCACGCCGCGCGACTGCACGTACATCGTGATCGGCGCCATCAGCGTGGTCAGCGCGGTTTCCAGCAGCATGCTGGCGAGCATCCGCAGTGCCCCGCCGCAACGGCGCCGTGCCCACGGATCGAAGAAGGCCAGGATGAAGCCCAGCAGCTTGGGCCCCAGCAGCAGCACCACGGTCAGCCCGAACACCCACAGGAAACGCTCGGCACCGCCCGGGCCGTCCCACTGGCCGGGCGCGAACGCGCCGCCGGTGGTGGTCAGCAGCAGGCCGATGGCGATCAGCATCGCCCACAGCGGCGCGGTCAGGTAATGGCCGATCCCGGTGAGCATGTGCCAGCGTCCGACCCAGTGCAGCCCGCGGGCGGGCAGCACCCCGGCGTGCTGCAGGTTGCCCTGGCACCAGCGACGGTCGCGGATCAGCATGTCGGTCAGCGAAGGCGGCCCTTCCTCGAAGCTGCCGCCCAGGTTGGGCACCAGGTGCACCGCCCAGCCGCCGCGGCGCAGCAGCGCGGCCTCGACGAAGTCATGGCTGAGCACGTCGCCACCGAACGGGCCCGGCCCGCGCAGCTTCGGCAACCCGGTGCAGGCGGCGAAGGCGGCCGTGCGCACCATCGCGTTGTGGCCCCAGTAATTGCCTTCGGTGCCGTGCCACCACGCATTGCCCACCGCCAGCACCGGTCCGTACACGCGGCCGGCGAACTGCTGCATGCGGGCGAACGCGGTGTTGCCGTTGACCACGGTGGGCAGGGTCTGGATCAGCGCCACCCGCGGATGCCGCTCCATCGCCCGCGCCAGGCGCACCAGGCACTTGCCGGTCATCAGGCTGTCGGCGTCCAGGGTCAGCATGTGCGGGTAGGCGCCACCGAAGCGGCGCACCCACTCGGCGATGTTGCCGGCCTTGCGCTCGGTATTCTCGCTGCGGTGGCGATAGAACAGCCGGGCATGGCCGCCGGTGCGCTGGCGCAGCGCGTCGAAGGCATCGCGCTCGCGGGCGCGGATCTCCGGCCGGGTGCTGTCGCTGAGCACGAAGAAGTCGAAGTGCTCCAGCCGCCCGGTGGACTGCAGTGATTCGTAGACCGCCTGAAGTCCGGCCATCAGCCGCTCGGGATCCTCGTTATAGGTCGGGGCCAGCAGGGCGGTGCGCCGGGTGAGCCGCGGCAGCGAGGCACCCTCGATCAGGCCCAGGCGTTCCGGGCGGCGGTAACCGTGCACGATCAGGGCAAAGCCGGCGAGCGCACTGGCGAAGCTCTGCGCCACCCAGACGAACAGCGCGGCGAACAGCACCAGCGCCAGGCACTCCGGCATCCCGATGCCACCGGGGCGCAGCGCCCACCACAGCTGGTAGACGGCGTAGCCGGTCAGCGCGGCGGTGCCACCGAACACCCACAGCCGCCGCCAGGCGATGCCACGCGGCGCGCCGGGCAGCACCCGCGGCGCCGGCTCGTGTTCGGCCAGCGAGGCGATGGGCATCTCCAGCGGGGACTCCGCGGGCAGCAGCGGCATGCCCCGCGAGTCGGTCGCGGCCATGTGGTTGTAGGGAGTGGGTACAGCGGGGTTCATCGCGTCCATCGATACAGCCAGGTTTCCGAAAGGGGGGTACCACCCGCGCCGGTCAGTCCGGCACGCAGTTCCACCACGGGCGCCTCGCCCGGGTGCAGTTCAAACGCCAGCCGCCACCCGCTGCCGGGCAACGGGTGCACGGTCGGGTTGGCCAGCCGGCCGGCATCGGCCGTCGCCATGGGCAGCGGCTCGGGCCTGGCATCGACATGGGCGCCGGCCAGGTCGATGACGAACCGGCGGCCGCCGTCGGCCAGCGCACCGGTGGCGGTGCGGGCCACCCGTGCCAGGCCCGGGTTCCAGTCGTGCCGGTCGCACCAGTGCAGGCGATAGTCGAAGCGGTGCTCGCGGCCGGGCTCGAGCGCGGCCTGCGGGCGCCAGAAGGCCACGATGTTGTCCAGGTACTCGTCGGCAGTGGGGATCTCGACCAGGTGCACATGGCCCCGGCCCCAATCGCTGCGCGGCTCGACCCACAGGCTGGGCCGGCGCTCGTAGTGCGCCTCGGCATCGCCGAAGTCGCGGAAATCGCGCTTGCGCTGCATCAGGCCGAAACCACGCGGGCCACGATCGGCGAACGCACTCTCCTGGAGCGTGGCCGGGTTGGCCAGTGGCCGCCACAGCTGCTCGCCGGCACCGTTCAGCAGCGCCAGGCCGTCGGAGTCGTGGACCGCGGTACGGTAGTCATCGAAGCCGCCGCGGTCGCTGGCATCGAACTGGAACATGCTGGTCAGCGGCGCAATGCCGGCCTGCTCCAGCCGTACCCGCGGATACAGCCGTGCCTGTACGTCCATCAGGGTCTGCGCGCCCGGGGTGATCGCGAACCGGAATGCGCCGGCCACCGACGGACTGTCGAGCAATGCGTGCACCACCACTTCGCTGGCCCGCGGCGCCGGCCGCTCGATCCAGAAAGCGGTGAAGCGCGGGAACTCCTCCCCCGCGGGATCGCCGGTGCGCAGCGCCAGTCCGCGCGCGGACAGGCCGTACAGCTGACCGCGCGCCACCGCGCGGAAATAGCTCGCGCCCAGGAAGGTGCACACCTCGTCCAGGTAGTCGGCGCTGTTGAGCGCGGCATGCAGCCGGAAGCCGGCAAACCCGGCCACCGGGTTGTCCGCCGCGCCGGCCGGCACCCGGTTGGCACCGAAATCGAAAAGTTCCGGACGGTAGTCCAGGGTCCGCGCGTGGCCGTCGACGACCTCGTGCATCACCACCGGCTCGCGGAACAGGAAACCGGGATGGAAGAACTGCGCGGTGAAGCCGCGCCCGGCGCCAGCCCACAGTGCGCGCGCCGGATCGAAGCGGACATCGCGCCAGGCGTCATAGTCCATCGCCTCCAGCCAGTCCGGAAGGACCTGCGGGGGTGCCCGCCAGGGGCCGTCGGCCAGCGCCCGCGCCAAGGCCGGAACGGTGCCGGCCCCGAACACGGTGCCCGCCCCCGCCACTGCCCGGCTCGCGCGCGCAACCGCCCGTCCCGCCGGCAGGGCGGCGAGCGGCAGGCACAGGCTGGCGGCGAGCAGGTCGCGACGGTTCATGGGCAAGGGGAAGGACCAGATGGGGCGCGCCACAGGGCGACGCAACCGCGGAATCCTGCGGCAGCGGATGTAAACGCCGCGCGAAGGCGACACCGCACGGTTACCGGAACAGCAGCCCCACTGCCCACCGGCACGCTACGCTTGCGCGATGAACTACCGCCACGCCTTCCATGCCGGCAACCACGCCGATGTCCTCAAGCACATCGTGGTGCTTGCCCTGTGTGACGCACTGCTGGCCAAGCCGGCCGCCCTGTTCGCCCTGGACACCCATGCCGGCCGCGGCCTTTACCGGCTCGACAGCGCCCAGGCACTGCGCACCGGGGAAGCCGACGGCGGGGTCGCGCGCCTGCTGGCGGAGGCCCCGGCGCAACCGGCCATCGGCCGCTACCTCGCCGCCGTGGATGCCTGCCGCCAGGCCAACGGCGCCACCGCCTATCCGGGTTCGCCCTGGTTGCTGGCGCACGTGCTGCGCGAGCAGGACCGCATCGCCGCCTGCGAGCTGCTGCCGACCGAGGCCGAACACCTGAAGGCGCAGTTCGCGGGCGATCCCCGGGTGGTCGTGCACGCCCGCGACGGCTACGCCGCGGTACGCGCCCTGCTTCCCCCGCGCGGCCGGGAAGGCCGGATCAACCGCGGGCTGGTCCTGGTCGATCCGCCCTACGAGGCGCAACTGGAAGAGTTCGACACGCTGCTGGAGACCGCGCGCGATGGCCTGGAACGCTGGCCACAGGCGAGCTGGGCGATCTGGTACCCGGTCAAGCGCCGCCGCGCACTCCACCCGTTCCTGCGCAGGATTCCGGGGCTACCGGCAAAGTCGGCGCTGCTGGTCGAGCTGCTGGTCCGCCCCGACGACTCGCCGCTGCGGATGAACGGCAGCGGGATGCTGCTGCTCAATCCGCCCTGGCAACTCGACAAGGCGCTCGCGCCGGCGTTGCCGGTACTCGCCGAACGCCTCGGCGAAGCCGGCGCCTCATGGCGGCTGGAATGGCTGCGCCCCCCGCCGTGACGGGAATGCAGCGGCGTCGATGAAGGATTCCTTTACATCTGCTGTGCCACCATCGCGCGCATGCCTGTCCGTGAACGCCTTCCTCCCTGGCACGAGCGCCAGCGGCTGCCCAACGGGCGAGAGGTCCTGATCCGACCGATCCGCCCCGAGGACGCCGAGCCGCTGCGTGCCTCCTTTCCCCTGCTGCAGCCGGAGGAGGTGCGCCAGCGCTTCCTGCACTCGATGAAGGCCTTGTCCGAGGACATGCTCGAGCGCCTGACCCGGGTCAATCCGAAGACCGAGTTCGCCCTGGTCGCGGCCGAGCCGCTGCCGCCCGGCGAAGCCCTGGTCGGCGCGGTGGCGCGGGTCACCATGGACCCCGGCGAGGAGCAGGGCGAGTTCGCCATCCTGGTCAGCCATTACGTGGCCGGCCAAGGCTTGGGCCGCTACCTGATGACCCGGCTGGTGAAGTGGGCGCGGGGCAAGAAGCTCAAGCGGCTGTATGGCGACGTGCTCGAGCACAACCAGCCGATGCTGGCACTGGCCGAATCGCTGGGCTTCGTGCGCGAATCGATGCAGGACGGGCTGGTGCGCGTGGTGCTCGAGCTTGCCCCGGAGCAGGACTCCGGGACCGCCACGGCCGTGGACCGCGGAGCGATCGGCTAACATCGGCGCTCTTTTTCCGCGCCATTCCATGCAACTCCCCATTCCCGTCCCGCCGCTGCCGCGGGCCGCACAGCAGCGTGCCTGGTGGCGCGCGCCGGCCTCGGTCACCGCCCTCGCCCTGCATGTCGCCTCCGCCGCCGCGGCGCACCCCGGGCCACTGCTGGCGATCACCCGCGACAACCACGCCGCACGCCGGCTGGAAGACGACCTGCGCACCCTGCTGGGGCCGCAGGCCGCCGCCGGCGGCGAGGTCCCGGTGCTCGCGTTCCCCGACTGGGAAACCCTGCCCTACGACCGCTTCAGCCCGCATCCGGAGATCGTCAGCCAGCGGCTGGCGGCCCTGCACCGGATGCCGTCGATCGGCCACGGCATCGTGGTGGTGCCAGTGCAGACCCTGCTGCAACGGCTGGCGCCCACCCGCCACGTCGTCGGCGGCGCCTTCGACGTGCGCGTGGGCCAGCGGCTGGACCTGGACGCGGAAAAGCGCCGGCTGGAATCGGCCGGCTACCGGAACGTGCCGCAGGTACTCGACCCCGGCGATTTCGCGGTCCGCGGCGGCCTGCTCGATGTCTACCCGATGGGCGCCGACCAGCCGTTCCGGGTCGAGCTGCTGGACGAGGAAATCGACACCATCCGCGGCTTCGACCCGGAAACCCAGCGCTCGATGGAGCGGATCGACTCCGTCCACCTGCTCCCCGGCCGCGAGTTGCCGCTGGAGGAGGAGGCCCTCGCCCGCGTCCTGGCCACCCTGCGCGAGCGCTTCGATTTCGACACTCGCCGCAGCGCGCTGTACCAGGACCTGAAGTCCGGGCTCGCCCCGGGCGGCATCGAGTACTACCTGCCCCTGTTCTTCAGGGAAACCGCGACGCTGTTCGACTACCTCGCCGACAGCGCGCTGCCGGTCGTCGGCGAAGGGGCGCTGGAGGCGGCCGAGGCCTTCTGGCGCCACACCGGCGAGCGTTACGAGCAGCGCCGCCACGACCTGGAGCGTCCCCTGCTGCCGCCCGGCGAGCTCTACCTCTCGCCGGACCAGCTGCGCGAGCGCCTCAACCTTGGTGCGCGGGTGGAGATCTGCGGCGAGGACCACCCGCAGCGCGGGCGCGCGCACGAACTGGGCAGCCAGCCGGCGCCGGAGCTGCCGCTGGCCGCCCGCGACCAGGTGCCGGCGGGCGCGCTGAAGAGCTTCCTGGGAAGCTATCCGGGCGGGGTGCTGGTTGCCGCCGATTCGCCGGGCCGGCGCGAGGCCCTGCTGGAGATACTGCACGCCGCCGGGGTGCAGCCCGAGGTGCTGCCGGACTTCAGCGCGTTCCTCCGGAAGGCGCCCTCGTCCGCCCCTTCGGGAGAAGGGAGGTTCTTCGTCGCCGTGGCGCCGCTGGAGGACGGCTTCGCCTTCGATTCGCCGCAGTTCACCGTACTCACCGAGCGCCAGTTGTTCCCGGAGCGCGCCGGCCAGCCGCGGCGGCGCAAGCGGGCCGGGCGCGAGCCCGAGGCGATCATCCGTGACCTGGGCGAGTTGTCCGAGGGCGCGCCGATCGTCCACGAGGACCATGGCGTCGGCCGCTACCGCGGGCTGGTGACCCTGGAAGCCGGTGGCGAGAAGAACGAATACCTGGAGATCGAGTACGCCAAGGGCGACCGGCTGTACGTGCCGGTCAGCCAGCTGCACCTGATCAACCGCTATTCCGGCGCCTCGGCGGAGACCGCACCGCTGCACAGCCTGGGCGGCGAGCAGTGGACGAAGGCCAGGCACAAGGCCGCCGAGAAGGTCCACGACGTCGCCGCCGAGTTGCTGGAAATCCAGGCCAAGCGCCAGGCCCGCGCCGGGCTGGCGATCGATGTCGACCGCGCCGCCTACGAGCCGTTCGCCGCCGCCTTCCCGTTCGAGGAAACCCCCGACCAGCACGCCGCCATCGAGGCGGTGCTGCGCGACCTGCAGTCCAGCCAGCCGATGGACCGGGTGGTCTGCGGCGACGTCGGCTTCGGCAAGACCGAAGTCGCCGTGCGCGCGGCCTTCGCCACCGCGATGGCCGGCAAGCAGGTCGCCCTGCTGGTGCCGACCACACTGCTGGCCGAGCAGCACTACCGCAACTTCCACGACCGCTTCGCCGACTGGCCGATCCGGGTCGAGGTGCTCTCGCGCTTCAAATCGACCAAGGAGATCAAGGCCGAGCTGGAGAAGGTGGCCGAGGGCACCATCGACGTCATCGTCGGCACCCACCGGCTGCTGCAGAAGGACGTGCGGTTCAAGGACCTGGGGCTGGTGATCGTCGACGAGGAGCAGCGTTTCGGCGTGCGCCAGAAGGAGGCGCTCAAGGCGCTGCGCGCCAACGTCCACCTGCTGACCCTGACCGCCACCCCGATCCCGCGCACGCTCAACATGGCCATGGCCGGGCTGCGCGACCTGTCGATCATCGCCACCGCGCCCGAGCACCGGCTGGCGGTGCAGACCTTCGTGGTGCCCTGGGACGACGCCCAGCTGCGCGAGGCTTTCGAGCGCGAGCTGGCCCGCGGCGGCCAGGTCTATTTCCTGCACAACGACGTGGAATCGATCGGCCGGATGCAGCGCGAACTGCAGGCGCTGGTGCCCGAGGCGCGCATCGGCATCGCCCACGGGCAGATGCCCGAGCGCGAGCTGGAGCGGGTGATGCTCGACTTCCACAAGCAGCGCTTCAACGTGCTGCTGTCGACCACGATCATCGAATCGGGCATCGACATCCCCAACGCCAACACCATCATCATCAACCGCGCCGACCGCTTCGGCCTGGCCCAGCTGCACCAGCTGCGCGGGCGCGTCGGCCGCAGCCACCACCGCGCCTACGCCTACCTGGTGGTGCCCGACAGCAAGTCGATCACCAGCGATGCGAAGAAACGCCTGGACGCGATCGCCTCGATGGACGAGCTCGGCGCCGGTTTCACCCTGGCCACCCACGACCTGGAGATCCGCGGTGCCGGCGAGCTGCTGGGCGAGGACCAGAGCGGGCAGATGACCGAGGTCGGCTTCAGCCTGTACACCGAGCTGCTCGAGCGCGCGGTGCGGTCCATCAGGCAGGGCAAGCTGCCCGATGCCGATGCCGTCGAGGCGCGCGGCACCGAGGTCGACCTGCACGTACCGGCGCTGATCCCGGAAGACTACCTGCCCGACGTGCACACCCGGCTGACGCTGTACAAGCGGATCTCCGGCGCGCGCGACGGCGGGGGGCTGCGCGAGTTGCAGGTGGAGATGATCGACCGCTTCGGCCTGCTGCCCGACCCGGCAAAGAACCTGTTCGCCATCGCCGAGCTCAAGCTGGCGGCGACCGGACTGGGCATCCGCAAACTCGATCTGGGCGCTGCGGGCGGGCGGATCGAGTTCGTCGACAAGCCGGCGGTCGATCCGATGGCGGTGATCCAGCTGATCCAGGGCCAGCCACAGAAGTACCGGATGGACGGACCCGACCGCCTGCGCATCACCCTGGAGCTTCCGGATGCCGCCACGCGGATCGCGGCCGCCCAGGGGCTGCTGCTGGCGCTGCGCCCCGACCCGGCACGGCGCTAGCCCGGACCCGGAAGTTTGTCAACGCAGGGGTTTTCCCTTAGTGTCGGCACTGCTTCCGCGCAACGCGGACGCAAGGGGGATCAATGAAAGCAATCGCACTCTGCCTGCCCTGGCTGTTGCTGGCCGCCTCGGCCACGCACGCGCAGCAGTCCACGCCGGGCTGTCCGCAACTTCCACCCGACTCGGGCTTGAGCTGGGAACACCGCGGCACCGCGGAATCCGATTTCTGCCGCGCCCTGCGCGAGGACGGGAGCGAGGCCTTCGGCCTGTACATCGCCGACCAGTCACCGTTCGAGCCACAGCGCAAGAACCGCGAGGAGCGCGGCCAGGTCGGCGGCTTCCAGGTGCAGTGGTTCCGCGCCGAGATCGCGACCCAGCCGGAGATCGCCGCCCGCGAGACGCTGATCAAGCTGCCGGACGGCCGCATCGCGCATCTCTGGCTGCAGGCGCCGGACGGCGAGGAGCTCGAACGCGCCTTCGACCTGGCCGGCGGACTGCGTTTTGGCACCGGCCGCCAGGTGGCCGGCGGCGGCAGCGCGCCCTAGGACGGGCGCGCCGGGCACAGGCTCAGAAGCGGCCGGCCTGGAAGTCGGCGAACGCCTGCATCAGTTCCTCGCGGGTGTTCATGACGAACGGGCCGTGGCGCGCCACCGGCTCGCCGAGCGGGCGACCGGCGACCAGCAACACCCGGGCACCCCCACCGGCGGCCTGCAGCCGCACCCGCGGACCGCCACCCAGGACGGCCAGCTGCGGCGCGGCCAGTTCACGTGCGGCGGCGTCCTGCCCGATCGCCGCAGCGCCTTCGAAGACATAGGCAAACGCGTTGTGCCCCTGCGGCAGGGCGTGCTCCCAGGCCGCGCCGGCATCCAGTGAGACGTCCAGGTAGACCGGCTCCGTCGCCGGCTGGCTGACCGGTCCCGCGACCTCCCCGACCCGTCCGGCGACCACCTTCACTGTCACCCCGGCCTCCGGCGTGACCAGCGGAATCCGTTCGGCGGCGAACTCCTGGTACTGCGGCTCGCTCATCTTCAGCCGCGCCGGCAGGTTCACCCACAGCTGGAAGCCGCGCATGCGCCCCTCTTCCTGCTCGGGCATCTCCGAATGCACCAGGCCCCGGCCGGCGGTCATCCACTGCACGCTGCCCGGCACCAGCACGCCCTCGTTGCCGTGGCTGTCGCGGTGGCGCATGCGCCCGTCGAGCATGTAGGTGACGGTCTCGAAGCCACGGTGCGGGTGATCGGGGAAGCCGGCGATGTAGTCCTCGGCGCGGTCGGTGCCGAACTCGTCGAGCATCAGGAACGGGTCGAGCTCCGACAGCTGCGGGGTGCCGATGACGCGGGTCAGGCGCACGCCGGCGCCGTCGGAGGTCGGCATGCCGCGCACGATGCGGTCGATGTGGGCGTGGGTGGTCATGGGATGCGCTCCGGTTTGCGGTGTCATGCGTCGCAATGTCGGGGCCGGAGCCGGCCGACGCCACCCCCGCCGGTGGAACGCTTCATCGTCGGCGACGCGGCCTCAGAATTCCCAGCCCACAAGCAGCGTGGTGCGCCCGTCCGCCAGCGCCGGGGCGCCCACCGACTCGCCGAGGATTTCCCCGTAGCTGGAGGTGTCGGTGTACTGCAGCCGCACGTCGACCGGCCCGAATCCGCGCGACAGCCCCAGCAGCCAGTCGTTGTAACTGTCGCCAGCGGCGTCCCGCAGGTCGTAGTGGCCGGCCTGCACCGCCAGGGTGAGCCCGCTGCCGCCCAGCGGCCACTCCGCGCCGGCGGTGTAATACCAGCCGTGCCCGCCGAGGTTGAAGATGTCAGGCGAGTAGGCCAGGCCGACGTGGTAGTACTCCGCGAAGCCCAGGCTCGCCTCGATCTCGGTGTAATCGATGTCGTAGCCGTCGTTGACCCCCGGGTACATCACCCTGGAGACGAACACGTCCAGCTCGGCGGCGCCCAGCCCACCGGCCCAGCCGATGTACGGCGACAGCTCGTAGTCCATGCCGTCGTCCGGGTCGCCGAAGTCGACGCTGGCCGCCGATGCCCCCAGGTACCAGCCGCTTTCATGCCCCGCGTACAGGTCCAGCAGCAGGGCGGGGTCCCCATCGGTCTGTGACACGCCGCGCCAGACGTAGTCGGTGGCGCCGGTGACGCTGCCGCCGACGCTCCAGTCCGGCTCCTGCGTCGACTGCGCCGCCACTGCCGGCAGCGCCGGAACCGCGAGGACCAGGCCCAGGGAAAGTGCCCTGCGGCGGAAACGGGTGTTGCGCATCGGTGGATCTCCGGATCGGAATGGGCCGCGCGCCAGGCGGCGAAAAGGGGCGGCACGATACACCCGCCAGTGACGCGGCGGAAGCCGCGTTGACACCGGGCCGGCGCACTCCGAACATGCGCCCTCACGCGCGCCAGACCCCCGTCGACGCACCCTGCCCGCACGTACGCGGCCTTCGCGTGAATCCACTCCCCACCCGATCCGGAGAACCGCCGTGTCCCTGCGTCTCGCCCCGTTGGCCTGCATCCTGCTTCTCGCCGCCTGCGGCGGCGACTCCACCGGCAGCGCCGGCACCGGCGGCCAGGCGCTCAACGTCTACAACTGGTCCGACTACGTGGCCGAGGACACGATCTCCGGCTTCGAGCAGGCCACGGGGATCAAGGTCAACTACGACGTCTATTCCGAGAACGAGACGCTGGAGGCGAAGCTGACCGCCGGCGGCGCCGGCTACGACGTGGTGTTCCCTTCGGCCCGCCCGTTCGCCCAGCGGCAGATCGCCGCCGGCCTGTACATGCCGCTGGACAAGGACAGGCTGCCCAACCTGCAGCACCTGGACCCGGAGATCATGGAAGGGCTGACCGACATCGACCCGGGCAATCGGCACGTCGTGCCGTACATGTGGGGCACGACCGGGCTGGGCGTGAACGTGGAGAAGGTCCGCGCCGCGCTCGGGGCCGACGTGCCGCTGGACAGCTGGGACCTGCTGTTCGACCCGGCCAGCGCCAGCAAGCTGGCCGGCTGCGGGATCAGCATCCTGGATGACGACCAGGAGGCATTCGGCGCCGCGCTGATCTGGATGGGGCGCGATCCCAATGCCGGCGCCGCCGACGAGATCGAGGCGGTCCGCCAGGCCTACGCGGCGATCCGCCCCTACATCCGCACCTTCAACAACGCCGAGTACAAGGACGCGCTGGCCAACGGCGACGCCTGCCTGGTCATGGGCTATTCCGGCGACATCGGCCAAGCCCGCGACGTGGCGCTGGAGGCGGCGGAGAACACCGGCAACCCGGCGCCCGACATCCGCTACGTGATCCCGAAGGAAGGCGCGATCCGCTGGATGGACGTCATGGCCATCCCCGCCGACGCCCGCAATCCGGACGCCGCCCACGCCTTCATCAACCACCTGATGGAGCCGGAGGTGATCGCCGCCATCACCGACTACGTCGCCTACGCCAACGCCAACCTCGCCGCCACCGCCCTGGTCGACCCGGACATCGCCGCCGACCAGGGCGTGTACCCGCCCGCGGATGTGCGCGCCAAGCTGGTCGACCCGGTCTCGCTGCCGGAGGACGTGCAGCGCCAGCGCGTGCGCGCCTGGACCCAGATCAAGAGCGGCCGCTGAGCCCGTGAACGCCACGCCAGGCATCCTCCCCGGCCCCGTCGCCTCCACCGAGCCGTGGCGCGACCCGGCGGCGCAGCCGTTCGTGCGCATCGAGGGCGTGACCAAGACCTTCGGCAAGGTCTACGCCTGCGACGACATAACGCTGGACATCTACCGCGGGGAGTTCTTCGCCCTGCTCGGCGGCTCGGGCTCGGGCAAGAGCACCCTGCTGCGGATCCTCGCCGGCCTGGAGGACCCCGACCGCGGCCGCATCCTGATCGACGGGGTCGACGTGACCCGGCTGCCGCCCTACAAGCGCTCGGTGAACATGATGTTCCAGAGCTACGCCCTGTTCCCGCACATGAGCGTGGCGCAGAACATCGCCTTTGGCCTGCGCCAGGACAGGCTGCCGGCCGCGGAGATCCGCGACCGGGTCCAGCAAATGCTGGAGCTGGTGCGCATGCCGCAGCTGGGCAACCGCAAGCCGCACCAGCTGTCGGGTGGACAGCGCCAGCGGGTGGCCCTGGCCCGGGCGCTGGCCAAGCAGCCCAAGCTGCTGCTGCTCGACGAGCCGCTGGGCGCGCTGGACAAGCGGCTGCGCGAGCACACCCAGTTCGAACTGGTGAACATCCAGGAGCGCGTGGGCACCACCTTCATCATGGTCACCCACGACCAGGAGGAGGCGATGACCATGTCCTCGCGGATCGCGGTGATGGACACCGGGCGCGTGGTCCAGGTCTCCACCCCGGCGGTGCTCTACGAGTACCCCTCGACCCGGTTCGTGGCCGAGTTCATTGGCGGCATCAACCTGTTCGAGGGCCGGGTGCTGTCCAGCGACGAGGCGACCGGCACGGTCCGCATCCAGTGCGACCGGCTGGAGGCCGAGCTGCTGGCCCGCCACACCGATCCGCTGCCGGAGGGCACCGCGGTGAGCGTCGCGGTACGGCCGGAGAAGATCGACGTGCACGAGCACCCGCCCGAGCGCGGGACCGCGGCCACCGAGAACGTGGTCGAGGGCAAGGTGGCCGATGTCGCCTACCTGGGCGACGTTTCGGTCTACCGGGTGAAGACCGCCTCGGGTGCGATCGTCCGGGTCCAGGAGACCCACGTGGCGCGCAGCTCGGAGCCGCACTACGACTGGGACGACACCCTGTGGCTGTCCTGGGAGGCGGCCAGCGCGGTGGTGCTGACGGCATGAGGATCACCAGATGAAGGCTGCGCCCGCCTCCGGCGTGTGGGGCTTCTGGTTCGACGTGGTGCGCAACCTGTTCGGCTGGTTCCGCCTGGTCGGCCGCGAGTTCCGCACCCGCCGCGGGCGCTTCCTGGTGACCAGCCTGCCGATGCTCTGGCTGGGGCTGTTCTTCCTGGTCCCGTTCCTGATCGTGCTGAAGATCAGCTTCTCGCAGGCGGTGTTCGGCCAGGTGCCGCCGTACACCGCGTTGATGGAGACCGCCGCCGACGGCGCGGTCTCGCTGCGGCTGCGCGCATCCAACTACGCGATGCTGCTGAGCGACCCGCTGTACGTATCGGCGTACCTGAAGTCGCTGCTGTTCGCGTCCGTGTCCACCCTGTTCTGCCTGCTGCTGGGCTACCCGATCGCCTACGGCATCGCCCGCGCGCGGCCCTCGCTGCGGATGGTGCTGCTGGTGCTGGTGGTGCTGCCGTTCTGGACCAGCTCGCTGCTGCGCACCTATGCCCTGATGGGCATCCTCAAGGCCAACGGGCTGCTGGGACAGGTGCTGTCGGCGGTGGGGCTGGTCGATCCGGGTTGGGGCATCCTCTACACCAACGCCGCGGTGTACGTGGGCATCGTCTACAACTACCTGCCGTTCATGATCCTGCCGCTCACGGCCACGCTGATGCGGCTGGACTTCACCCTGCTGGAGGCGGCCGAGGACCTGGGCGCGAAGCCCTGGCATGCCTTCATGCGCATCACCCTGCCGCTGTCGATGCCGGGCATCATCGCCGGCGCGCTGCTGGTGTTCATCCCGGCGGTGGGCGAGTTCGTGATCCCCGACATCCTCGGCGGGCCGGATGCGCTGACCATCGGCCGGGTGCTGTGGATCGAGTTCTTCACCAACCGTGACTGGCCGCTGGCGGCGGCGGTGACCATCGCCATGCTGGTGCTGATCGTCGCCCCGACGCTGCTGTTCGAGTACGTGGAAAACCGCCGCGCCAACCGCGAGGCCGAGGCATGAACCGCCGGCCGTTCGCCCTCTACACCGCGATGCTGGTGGGCTACGCGTTCCTGTACATCCCGATCTTCTCGGTGATCGTGTACTCGTTCAACGCCTCGCGGGTGTCGACCGTGTGGGGCGGGTTCTCGCTGCGCTGGTACGCCGAGCTGGCCTCCAACCAGCAGCTGCTGGACGCGGTGCAGCGCAGCTTCCTGATCGCCGCCATCACCGCCACCGCCGCGGTGGCGCTGGGCACGGCGAGCGGGCTGGCGCTGTCGCGCTTCGGCCGCTTCCCGGGGCGCGGGCTGCTGAGCCTGATGAACTCCGCGCCCATGGTCATGCCCGACGTGATGATCGGCCTGTCCTCGCTGCTGCTGTTCGTCACCCTGCAGCAGGCCTTCGACTGGCCCGACCGCGGCATGACCACGATCACCCTGGCCCACATCACCCTGACCGCCTGCTACGTCACGGTGGTGGTGCGCTCGCGCATGACCTCGATGGACGAAAGCCTGGAAGAGGCGGCGATGGACCTGGGCGCGAAGCCCTGGCGGGTGTTCTTCGTCATCACCCTGCCGCTGATCGCCCCGGCGCTGCTGGCCGGCTGGCTGTTAGCCTTCACCCTGTCGCTGGACGACCTGGTGATCGCCAGCTTCACCTCCGGCCCGGGCTCGAGCACGCTGCCGATGGTGGTGTACTCCAAGGTCAAGCTGGGCGTGACCCCGGAGATCAACGCGCTGGCGACGATCATCGTGGTGGCGGTCGCGGTGGGCGTTAGCCTGGCCGGCATTGCCATGCACCGCCGCAGGGCGGATTAGGCCGGAGGCCGTCATCCGCCGGAACGGTGAGGCGGGCGGCTATTGCGCCCTACCGGTGATGCGCCAGGTGCGGTGGATGCGGGCGTTGCGTTCGAAGTCGGGGGGAATCGTCGAGGGGGTGATCTCCTCGATGGCTGCGAACGCCGCCACCGCCTCGTCGTCCAGCTTGAAGCGCCGGAAGTTGTTGGAGAAATACAGCACCCCGCCAGGCGCCAGCCGCGCCACCGCCGCGCGCAACAGGCGCACGTGCACGGCCTGGATGTCGAAGTCGCCGGCACGCTTGGAATTGGAGAAGGTCGGCGGGTCGCAGAACACCAGGTCGTACTGGCCGCGATCGGCCTCCAGCCAGGCCAGGGCATCGGCCTGCACCAGCTGGTGGCGGCTGCCGCCCACGCCATTGAGCGCCAGGTTGTCGGCGCACCACTGCAGGTAGGTGCCGGACAGGTCGACGGTGGTGGTGGCGCGCGCCCGGCCGACCGCCGCGTGCACGGTCGCCGCGCCGGTGTAGCCGAACAGGTTGAGGAAGCGGGTGTCCTCCGCCTCTTCGGCGATGCGCAGCCGCATCGGCCGGTGGTCCAGGAACAGGCCGGTGTCGAGGTAGTCGAACAGGTTCACCCGCAGGCGCGCGTCGCCCTCGTGCACGGTGAGGAACTCCCCGCGCTGGTCGAAGCGCCCGTACTTGCTGCCGCCCTTGCCACGGGCCCGGGTCTTGAGCGCGACCTGCTCGCGCGGGACCCCGAAGACCTCGCGCGCGGCGGCCATCAGTTCGTTCAGCCGGCGGCGCTGCACGTCCTCCGGGATCGAGGCCGGGGCGGCGTACTCCTGCACGTGCAGGAAGGTACGGGGAGCGGTTTCACCGGTTTCGTAGACATCGATCGCTGCCGCGTACTCCGGCAGGTCGGCGTCGTAGGCGCGGAAGCAGCTGACGCCTTCCTGGCGCCGCCAGGCCCTGAGCCGGCGCAGGTTCCTGCGCAGCCGGTTGGCGACCATCTGCGCGCCCTCGCCCAGTCGGGCGGGCGCGTCTTCGCGCACGGCGCGCGCCGGGGCGACCGGGTCGGCAACGATCAGCGTGCACTCGATCGCGCCGTTGAACACCTGGTACTTCTTCTTCGCCCGCAGGCCGGTGGCGTAGGCCAGCTCGGCATCGCCGCACAGCAGGCTCGCACTCCAGCCGGGCACGGCACGGCGCAGCGCGTCGCCGAGTTCGCGGTACAGCGCCGGATCGGCCGCCAGGCGCAGGTCGTAGGGCGGGTTGCAGACGACCAGTCCGGCGTCCCCGCCGGGCGCGGATTCCAGCCCGGCGACCGGCGCCACCTTCCAGTCGACCAGGCCGGCCAGCCCGGCGAGCACCTCGTTCTCCCGCGCCGCGGCGATCGCCCGCGGGTCCAGGTCACGGCCAGTGAATACCGGGCGCAGCGCGGCCCGTCCGGTGGACTCGCGGCCGCGCGCGTCCTCCAGCTGGCGCTGCCATTCCATCGGGTCGAAGCCCTTCCAGTGCGAGGGCGGGAAGCCGCCGTGGCGCAGCAGGCCCGGCGCAACGTCGGCCGCCATCAACGCGCCCTCGATCAGCAGCGTGCCGCTGCCGCACATCGGGTCCAGCAGCGCGCCGCCACCGGCGTACACCTGCGGCCAGCGGCCCCGCAGCAGCACGCCCGCGGCCAGGGTCTCCTTCAGCGGCGCCTCGCCCTGGTGGGCGCGCCAGCCGCGGCGGTGCAGCGGCCCGCCGCCCAGGTCGACCGACAGCACCGCCCGGCCCTTGCGCACCACCAGGTTCAGGCGCAGGTCCGGGTGCTCCACGTCGACATCCGGGCGGCTGCCGGTGGCCTGGCGCATGACGTCGACCACCGCGTCCTTGGCACGCTGGGCGGCGTAGCGGGCGTGGGTGATGCCCTCGCCGGACACGTGCGCATCGATCGCCAGGGTGTCCCCGCCGGCCAGGTGCTCCGGCCAGGGCACGGCGCCCACGCCGGCATACAGCGCCTCGGCATCGGGGCATTCGAATTCCGCGAGTGGCCACAGGATCCGGCTGGCCAGGCGCGACCACAGCACCGCGCGTTGCGCGTCGGCCAGCGTGCCCTCCACGTTCACCCCGGCGATGGTGGCGGTCGCCCGCTCGCAGCCCAGTGCCTGCAGCTCGTCGGCCAGCAGGTACTCCAGGCCCTTGCCGCAGCTGGCGAAGAACCTCATCGGGCGGCCGCGCGCAGGTCGCCGGCGGAGTCGTCCAGGCGCCGCAGCAGCTCGCCGAAGGCAAGCGCGCTGGCCTCCACGTGGCCGGCAAGTCGGTGGCTGTCGTCGACCATCAACAAGGTGGCGCGCCGCGCCTGCGCCCAGTCGACCACGTGCGTGGCGGGAATCAGCTCGTCGCCCCAGCCGTGGACGATGCTGGTGGGCACCTCGTCGGCCTCGATCGGATGCGCTTCATCGAGCCTGACCGGCGGCGCCATCAGGAACAGCCCCGCCACCCGCACCCGGCGCGAGACGTGGCCGGAAATCCAGGCTCCCAGGCTGGAACCGGCCAGCACCAGCGGCCCGCGCGCGGCTGCCGCCTGCGCCAGCGCATGCAGCCGCTCCACCCGGGCCGCCACGTCGCCCAGTCCACTGACCTGGCTGCGGGCGTCCAGGTCGGTGTAGTCCGGCCGCTCGCAGCTCCAGCCCAGCCGCCCGGCCGTCTCGGCCAGTGCGGTCACCTTGGTCGCCTCCGGGCCACTCTCGAAACCGTGGGAAAGGATGCAGTGACCGGGCATGTCGGGACCGTGGGCGGAGGGGCTGCGATGCTAGCATCCGCGGCATGCCGCCCGAGCCGCCGCCACCGGTCCCCACCCTCCCCGTGCACGACCACCTGCTGCCCTACGCCGGGCGCCTGGAACCGCGGGATCCGGCACGGATCGACCTGGTGGTCATCCACTGCACCGAACTGCCGGATCTGGCCACCGCCCGTGAATACGGCGAGCGCATCGTCCACCCCGCCTCGGGCACCGGCAACAGCGGCCACTTCTACATCGACCGCGACGGCAGCGTGCACCGCTACGTGCCCCTGGACCGGGTCGCCCACCACGTGCGCGACTGGAACGCCCGCAGTCTCGGCATCGAACTGGTCAACACCGGCCGCTATCCCGACTGGTGGGATTCCCGCCGCCAGGAGATGAACGAGCCCTACCCGGCCGCGCAGACCGGGGCGCTGGTGGGCCTGCTTGCCCGCCTGGCCCGCGAGTGCCCCGGGCTGCGCTGGATCACCGGCCACGAGGACTTGGACACCGGCCTGGTGGACGCCACCGACGCGCCGGGCGCCAGCGTGCGGCGCAAGCGCGATCCCGGCCCGATGTTCCCGTGGGACGAGGTGCTGGCGCGCATCCCGCTGCGGCGCCTGGCGCCCGGCCCCGGTGCCCCGCGGCCGCTATAATCGCCGGTCCCCCCAAGCTGGCCTGCGCATGTCCTCACCCGTCACCGAGCTGGTCGAGCTGCTCTCACTGGAGCGCCTCGAGGACAACCTGTTCCGTGGCCAGAGCCGCGACATCGGGACGAAGTACGTCTTCGGCGGCCAGGTGCTCGGGCAGGCACTGGCCGCCGCGCAGATGACCCTGTCCTCGCCGCGCGGCGCGCACTCGCTGCATGCCTATTTCCTGCGCGCCGGCAACATCGATGCGCCGATCGTCTACCAGCTCGACCGCACCCGCGACGGCGGCAGCTTCTCGGTGCGCCGGGTGACCGCGATCCAGCACGGCCAGGTGATCTTCTTCATGGCCGCCTCGTTCCAGGAGCAGGAAGGCGGCGCCGAGCACCAGCTGCCGATGCCCACGGTGCCGCCGCCGGAGGACATCGAGCCGGCCGCCGCGGTCCCCGAGAAGGTCCTGGCGAAGCTGCCGACCAAGGTGCAGCGCTGGCTCTCGCGCACCGGTCCGTTCGAGTTCCGCCACGTCTACCCGCGCGACGAGCTCAACCCGCCCAGGCGCCCGCCGCACCAGCAGGTCTGGTTCAAGCTGTGCGACCGGGTACCCGACGACCCGCGGCTGCACCAGGCGCTGCTGGCCTACGCCAGCGACTTCCAGCTGCTGGGCACGGCCACCTTCCCGCACGGCATCAGCTACTACCAGCCGAACGTGCAGATGGCCTCGCTGGACCATGCGCTGTGGTTCCACCGTCCGTTCCGGGTCGACGAGTGGCTGCTGTACTCCATCGACAGCCCCAGCGCACAGGCCTCGCGCGGCCTGGCCCGCGGCCAGATCTACGACCGCCAGGGGCGACTGGTCGCCAGCACCGCCCAGGAAGGGCTGATCCGGGTGGTCGGCGACGCCGCCGCCGCGCGCGCCGTGCCGGCGCAGGGCTGACGGTGCGCCAGGTCTTCAGCAGCCAGCGACTGGAGAACGTCGAGCAGGTCGCGCACCTGCTCGAGCAGGCCGGCATCGAGGTGCGGGTCACCAACGGACGCTCGTACAAGGGCCAGCGCCGCAGCCATTTCAGCTACAGCGATGCCAGCGCGCCGCGCCCGGCGGTCTGGGTCGTACAGTCCGACCAGCAACCCCGGGCGCGTGAGCTGTTGCGCGAGGCGGGCCTGATCGACACCACCCGCGCCGGCACCGCGCCCAGCTACCAGTTCCGTAGCCGCCATGAGGAGGCCGCGCGCCCGGCACAGCGGCGGATGCTGCTGTTCAAGATCGCGCTGCTGCTGGCGATCGCGGTGGTCGGCGGGTTCGCGCTGTTCCGCATCGCCACCCAGGCGCCGCCCGAGCCGCAGCTGGCCGCCGGCCCGTTCGACGGTGGCGTCGGCGCCACCGTGCCCGGTGCGGCCCGCGCGGTGTTCGCCCTGGCGCTGGAGGACGCCTCGACCCCGGTCGCATGCCTGTCGGTGGACGGTGCCGACGCGCCGGCCCACGTCATCGACCCGCTGCGCCGCGACGGGGTGCTGGTGGTGCCGGCCAGCCAGTGCGTGGAGGTCGCCGACGAGGACCGCGGCAGCTTCCACCGGGCGAGCGGCCAGCCCGCGACCCTGGTCCGGGTGGCTGCCTTCCGGGCCGCCGACGAGGCGCACGCCACCGCCGAGCTGGAGTCCTACCACCACCGCGGCTGGGCCACCTACAAGACCCTGCAGCTGGCCCGCGTGGATGAGCACTGGCAGGTCACCGATACCCTGCGCCACGTGGAGAGCCGCGGCCTGATCGGCTTCTGAGCCGCCGTCCCGCACCTGCACCCCATCCACACGAGGCAGGGCTATGCTGCGCGCCATGGGTACCGATGCCAGCCAGGATCCCGGCGACCTGCGCCTGTTCCACACCGGCACCCATGCCTGTGGTTACTGGCCCGAGCGCAGCGCGCGCGACCTGGTGCTGGACCCGCGCGATCCGCACCTGCCGCACTGGTATCCGATGGCGCTGGGCTGGGGCTTCCGCCGCTCCGGCGACATCCTCTACCGCCCGCACTGTCCCGGCTGCCGTGCCTGCGTGGCAGCGCGGATCCCGGTGCGCCGGTTCACTCCCAACCGCAGCCAGCGCCGCTGCCTGGCGCGCAACGCCGCGGTGGAGCTGCGGGTCCTGCCGGCCGAACGCACCAGGGAGCAGCTGGCGCTCTACCAGCGCTACCTGCGTGCCCGCCATCGCGGCGGCGGCATGGACACCCACGGCGCCACCGAGTTCGACCAGTTCCTGGCTGGCAGCTGGAACACCGGCCGGTTCCTGGAGCTGCGCGAGGACGGCCGGCTGCTGGCGGTGGCGGTGACCGACGTCGTCGATTCCGCCCTGTCGGCGGTCTACACCTTCTACGACCCGGACCAGGCGCACCGCAGCCTGGGTACCCTGGCGATCCTGCACCAGCTGGAATGGGCCCGGCAGCAGGGCCACCGCCACCTCTACCTGGGCTACTGGATCGCCGGGCATCCGAAAATGGAGTACAAGCGGCGCTTCCGTCCGCTCGAGATCCATGACGGACGCCGCTGGCGCGACCTGCAACCCGGAGACCCTGCATGACCCTGCCGCCGCACCGGCCCCGCCATACCCACGCCCCGTCCCCTTCCTCCCGCCCGCGCTCCGCGCTGCGCCGCCACTGGCCGCTGGCCCTCGCCGGCCTGGTCGTGCTGGTCGCCGGTTGCGTGCGCATGAACGTGCACGGCGATCCCGACGGCTGGGCCGAGGCGGTGCGCTCGCGTGGGACGGTGCGGGTGGCGACCTACAACACCTCGCTGTACGACGAGCAGGCCGGCGGCCTGGTCGCGCGCCTGCGTGCCGGTGACGCCGGCGCCCGAGACGTGGCCGCCGTGTTGCAGCGGGTGCGCCCGGACGTGGTGCTGCTCAACGAGTTCGACTACGACCCGGAGGGCGTCGCCGCCACGCTGTTCCAGCGCCGGTACCTGGAGCAGGCCCAGCCCGGCGGCGGCGAGGCGCTGCACTATCCGTACCGTTACCTGGCACCGGTCAATACCGGCGTTCCCAGCGGGCTGGACCTGGACCGCAACGGCGAGACCGGCGGCGAAGGGCGCGACCGCGGCAACGATGCGTGGGGCTACGGCCTGCACCCGGGGCAGTACGGCATGCTGGTGCTCTCGCGGCATCCGATCCGCGCCTCGCAGGTGCGCAGTTTCCGGCTGCTGCCGTGGAGCGCGATGCCGGGTGCCCGCCAGCCCCTCGATCCGGCGTCCGGCCAGCCGTGGTATCCGGCGGAGACCTGGCGCCAGCTGCGGCTGTCGTCCAAGTCGCACTGGGACGTCCCGGTGGCCACGCCCATCGGCACCATCCACCTGCTGGCCGCGCACCCCACGCCGCCGGTGTTCGACGGTCCCGAGGACCGCAACGGCCGGCGCAACGCCGACGAGATCCGCTTGTGGGCCGAGTACATCGGCGGCGGCGCGCTGCCCTGGCTGTGCGATGACAGCGGGGAGTGTGGCGGGCTGGCGCGGGACGCACGCTTCGTGATCGCCGGCGACTACAACGCCGACCCGGTGGACGGCGACGGCGCGCCGGGGGCGATCGACCAGCTGCTCTCGCACCCGCGGGTCAATGCCGGCTTCATCCCGCGCAGCCGCGGCGCGGTGCTGCGGGCGCGCGAGCACGGGTTGCCGCGCCAGGGCGAGACCGCGACGCACACCGGCGACTTCGGCCCGCGCAGCGGGACCCTGCGGCTGGACTACGTGTTGCCCTCGAACAACCTGGCGGTGCGCGACGGCGCGGTGTACTGGCTGGAGCCGGGGGCCCCGGGAGCGGACATCGCCGGGGCCAGCGATCACCACCTGGTGTGGGTCGACATCGCCAATCCCTGAAGCGGCCGGACGGGCCAGCGCCGGGTCAGGCCGCGGAACCCGGTGCGGGATCGGGGCTGGACGAAGCCGCCATGCCGCGCCCCGGAATCTCCGCCTGCGGGACCGGATGCGGCACCGGGCGCGGGCGGAAGCCGAAACTGCCATCGCTGCGCGCGGAGACGATCATCCGCACCATGTTGCTGGGCACCATCAACTCGACCTCGATCGGCTCGCCCTCAGGGGTCTGGCAGTCGAGGGTCATCTCCAGCAATGCGCCGGCGGTATCGATCTCACGACAGATCACGTGGGCCTTGTTGCCCTCGCCCTCCAGGAATGGCGCGGCGTCCTCGCCCAGTGCCTCCAGGGCCTGGGGGAAGAAAAAAACGGCGTAACGGTCCAGCACTCGCTGTTGCATGTCGGCTCCGGTAGAGGGGAATCAGCGCAGGTGTACCCGCAGCCGGGCTGCGGCGCGGCGGGCTTTCTCGCGTGCATGCCCGATGTCGTCGCCCAGGGCCAGGGCGACCGCCACCCGGCGCCGCCCCTCGACCCGAGGCTTGCCGAACAGGCGCACCTGGGTGTCGGGTTCGGCGAGCGCGGCCTCGACCGCGCCGAACACCGGCACGCCATGGCCCTCGGCCAGCACCGCGCAGGAAGCCGACGGTCCGCGGCTGCGGATCACCGGCACCGGCAACCCCAGGATCGCGCGGGCGTGCAGGGCGAACTCGCTCAGGTCCTGCCCGGCCAAGGTGACCAGGCCGGTGTCGTGGGGGCGTGGCGAGACCTCGCTGAACCACACCTGGTCACCGCGCACGAAGAACTCCATGCCGAACACGCCCCACCCGCCGAGATCGGCGGACAGGCGGCGCGCCATGTCCTGCGCGCGCTCCAGCGCCAACGGCGACATCGGCTGCGGTTGCCAGCTCTCCCGGTAGTCGCCGTCGGCCTGGGTATGGCCGATCGGCTCGCAGAAGGTGGTGCCGTCGCGGTGGCGCACCGTCAGCAGGGTGATCTCGTACTCGAAATCGACGAAGCCCTCGACGATCACCCGGCCCCTGCCGGCGCGCCCTCCGGATTGCGCATGGTCCCAGGCGGCCTCCGCCTCGCCGGGGGCGCGGACCAGCGACTGGCCCTTGCCCGAGGACGACATCACCGGCTTGACCACGCACGGGAGCCCGATCGCCCCGATGGCGGCCAGGTATTGCTCGCGGGTGTCGACGAAGCGGTAGGCCGAGGTCGGGATGCCCAGGGTCTCGGCGGCGAGCCGGCGGATGCCCTCGCGGTCCATGGTCAGCCAGGCGGCGCGCGCGGTCGGGATCACCCGGGTGCCGCTGCCGCGCACGGCGAACTCCTCTTCCAGCTCCACCAGGGTGCGGGTGTGGATGGCCTCGATCTCCGGCACCACCAGGTGCGGACGCTCGCGCGCGATCAGGGCCCGGACCGCGGTGCCGTCGAGCATGTCCAGGACATGGCTGCGGTGGGCGACCTGCATCGCCGGCGCGTCGGCATAGCGGTCGGCGGCGATCACCTCGACACCGAAGCGCTGCAGCTCCAGCGCGACTTCCTTGCCCAGCTCGCCCGAGCCCAGCAGCAGGACCCGGGTCGCGTGCGGCGACAGCGGTGTTCCGAGGGTGACGGGCCGTGGTGGAGAGCGGTCGGGCGTGGTGTCTGGCATGGCGGCGCGGCTGTGATGGGGCGCCAAGTCTAGCGGCTGCGGCCACCACCGGCCGGTTACGCCCGCCCCGGTCCATGCGATGCTTCGCCCGATGCCACCCACCCGTTCCTCCCTGCGCCTGCGCCTCGCCATTGCCGTCCTGGCGGCCATCGCCGTGCTGGCCGGTTGCCGGGCGGCGCCCGATACCTCCGGCACGACGCTGGCCGGGGTCCTGCTGGACATGCAGCTTCGCGAGATCAGCGGGCTGGCGGCCTCCACCCGGCACGAGGGCGTGCTGTGGCTGCATGACGATGGCGGCAACCCGGCGCGGCTGTTCGCGGTCACCACCAGCGGGCGCCGGCTGGCGAGCTTCAACGTCGACGGGGTGGTCAAGACCGACTGGGAGGACATGGAATCGTTCCGGCTCGACGGACGCAGCTACCTGCTGGTGGCCGACATCGGCGACAACGGCGGCCTGCGCCGCAGCCTGCAGCTGCACGTGTTCGAGGAACCCGCGGAGATCGCCAACGGCCGCCTGCGCCCGGCCTGGTCGATCGCGTTCCGCTGGCCCGACGGACCGCGCGATGCCGAGGCGGTCGCGGTCGACCCGGTCCGCGGGGAAGTCCTGCTGGTGTCCAAGAAGCGCCAGCCGCCGGAGCTGTTCGTGCTGCCGCTGCGTCCGCCCACCGTGCAGCTGCTGACCGCCCGGCCACAGGGCACGCTCTACGGCATGCCCGGCTTGGAGGACGGCGGGATCCCGGAAGGCCGCACCCCGCTGGCGCGCCAGGTCACCGCCGCCTCGCTGTCGCCCGACCGCCGCACCCTGGCGGTGATGACCTACCGCCACCTGCTGCTCTACCACCGCCGCGAGGGCCAGGACTGGGCCAACGCGGTGGCCGGCACCCCGCGCGTGCAGCCCCTGCCCTGGCTGCCACAGGCCGAAGCGCTGGGCTGGTCGGCCGACGGCAGCGCACTGTATGCCACCGGCGAATTCATCCCCGCGCCGCTGTACCGGATCACCCCGTGAGGCTTGCGGCGGCGGCTCCGGCCTGCTATCGCTAGCGCACTGCCGGGCCCGGCCCGCACCCACCAAGGAGTCGTAGATGCGCATGTTGCTTCCCGCCGCCCTCGCAGCGGCGCTGATCGCCACCGCCGGGATCAGCCACGCCGCCCCGCAGGACGCCGCGCCTGCCACCGCCGCCAACGCGACCGGAGCGCAGCAGACCGCGCTGCAGCTGCTCGACCGGCTCGACGCCGGCGACTACCCGGCGATCGAGGCCAGCTTCAACGACGAGATGCGCCAGCAGGTGCCCGGCGACCAGTTGCGCCAGATCTGGGAGTCGCTGCCGCAGCAGCTCGGTGCCGCCACCGGCCGCGGCGAGCCGCAGCAGGCCGAGCAGGGCGGTTACCAGGTCGTCATGGTGCCGTTGATGTACGAGCGCGGGGTCATCCTGGCCCAGACCGCGATCGATGCCGAAGGCCGGATCGCCGGTTTCCTGCTGCAGCCCGCGCAGCCTGCACCGGCGCAGGAGGCACCACCGCAGTCCTGACCGGGACCCGCATCCCCCCAGGGAAGCCGGCCACGCGCCGGCTTCCGTTTTTGTCCCCGACGGCTGGCGTAGCGCCCCGTGCGGCACTACCCTGCGCGCATGCGTGGGCAACCCCGGGTCCTGTACAACACCGCCGATATCGAGATCTGGCCGCAGGGCCTGCTGCGCGCGCGCGGCAACCATGACGCCCGCACGCTCGCCCGCGCCCGCCACGTGCTGCGCCGCAAGCGCGACGGCCGCTACCTGGCCGCCGACCTGGCCGGCGGCGTGCTGCCCCTGGTCGAGCGCCTGCCGCGCGAGCCAGGCATCGCCGACGCGCTCGACCTGCTCGATGCACTGCACGCCGCCCCGCCCGCCGATGCCCGCGACTTCGTCCGCGAACCGGGCGAGCTTCCGCTCAACCGGCTCCACGAGCGGCTCGAAGACCTGGGCCTGGATGCCGACGGGTACGCCGCGCGCACCGGCCTGGACCTGGTGCCCGAGCCCGCGCGGCTCGCGCTCGCCGGCTTCGACCGCTACCGCCGGCCGCTGTGGCTGGTCGAACCCGCCGCGCGGGCCTGGGACCACCTGCGGCGCGCCGCCGCCGCCGATGGCATCGTCCTGGAGGCGATCTCCGGCTACCGCAGCCACGATTACCAGCTCGGGATCTTCCGCCGCAAGCTCGACCGCGGGCAGAGCGTCGGGGAGATCCTGGCGGTCAACGCCGCGCCCGGCTTCAGCGAGCACCACTCCGGTCTGGCCCTGGACCTGTCCACGCCGGGCGAGCCGCCGGCCGAGGAATCCTTCGAAGCCACCGCGGCGTTCGCCTGGCTGCAGGCTCGGGCCCCGGCGCTGGGCTTCCACATGAGCTACCCGCGCGACAATCCGCACGGCATCGTCTACGAACCCTGGCACTGGCGCTTCGACACATGCAGCAAGGAATGATCCCGGCCCTGGTGGTCGCCGCCAGCAGCCTCCCGGCCTTCGTGCTGGCACGCAGCTTCGCCCGCAGCCACCCACGCCTGGGCACGCTGCTGCGTCTTGCCGGGCTGGCGATGCTCGCCGGCGGCGCCGGCCTGGCCTGGGCCGCCGGCGACCCGTCACGCACCCTCGCGGTCGCCCTGGCGCTGGCGCTGGCGATCAACGGCCTGGGTGTGTTCGTGCTGCTCGGAGTGCTGCGCCGCCGCCAGCGCTGACGTGGCTTCCGCGGCCGCGCCGGTCCGGTCATTCCTGCGAACGCGGAGTCGGCGCGCCGCCCTTGCCGGAGGCCTCATCGGCGATCCGCCACAGGTACAGCCCGGCATAGGTCCGGTACGGGCCCCAGCGCACGCCCCGCGCCGCGGCCTCACGCGCAGTCGGCAGGGCCTCCAGCCCGTCCACCGCCTGCAGGCCCTTGCGGATGCCCAGGTCGTCCACCGGCAGCACGTCGGGCCGGCCGAGGCGGAACATCAGCATCATCTCGACCGTCCAGCGCCCGATGCCGCGCACCGCCACCAGCGCGTCGATGATCGCCTGCTCGTCCATCCACGCCAGCTTGCGGGGACCGGGGATCCCGCCGTCCGCCTCGCGCCGGCTCAGGTCGCGCAGCGCCAGCACCTTGTTGCCCGAGACGCCGCAGGCACGCAGGGTGGCGTCATCGACCCGGCCCAGGGTGTCGGCATGCAGGCGCCGACTGCCGATCGCGTCCTCGACCCGGCCGGTGATGGTCGCCGCGGCCTTGCCGCTGAGCTGCTGGTACAGGATCGAACGGGCCAGCGCGTCGACCGGGTCGAAGCTGCGGCGCCAGCGTGGATCCGGGGCGATCGGCCCGATCCGCTGCATCCAGCGCGCCAGCCGCCGATCCTGCTGCAGGTGCGCATGGGCCGCCGCGGTGTCGAAGCCGCGGGAATGGCGGGCCACCTCAGCGCCTCGCCGCGTCGACCGCCCAGGCCAGCCAGGACACGATCATCAGTATCCCGCCCAGTGGCGCGGCGGCCGACGACCAGCCCAGCAGCCGGGCACCGGCGACGCTGCCGGAAAACAGCACGGTCCCCAGCAGCAGCCCGAGCAGTGCCCAGCGCCCCGGCCGGCGTGCCGCGCGGGGCGCCAGCGCCGCCAACGCGATGCCATGGCCGAACAGGAACAGTGCCGCCGAACGCAGCGCCTCGCGCGCCTCCGGCGCACCGGCGTGGGACGCATACGCAGCCAACGCGACCGATAGCGCGGCCATGACCGCCCCGGCAGCCGCGAGGCCGCGGCCCGCACCCGCCCCGGCCCTTCCTTCCATGTCCACATTCCCCACGGTCGCTGTCTCCCTGCAGGCTCCCGCCGATTCTGCCGCCACCGGGCCGGCCTGACAAAAAAACGCGCCGCGGGGGTCCGCGGCGCGTCGGGTACTACCAGCCTTCCGGGCCGAGGCTCAGCGAAGGCCCCAGTAAGCCTGGAACTCGCCTTCCTCGGTGAAGCTGTCGTCGATGCCCTTCATCCACTCCTCGTACGGCCGGCCGGCGGTCTCGTACCCCTGGGTCAGGACCCAGGCACGCAGGGTGTCGCGCACGCGTGGCAGGGTGGCCATATGCCCGGAGAACGGCACCATCGCCTCCTTCTGGGCCTCGACGAACTCGTGCTCCACGGGGCCCTCGAGCTTGATCTCCAGCTTGCCGGCGGGCGCCTGGGCAGCGGCTTCGGCGCGGGCCTGGTCGGCCTCCACGTCCTCGCCGTCCTCGACCGCGGTCTCGGTGGAGGCGCCGCTCGCCTTGCGCACCGGCTGGGCGACGTCGAACGAGTAGTTCTCGGCCCCGAATTCGTTGGTGATGATGCGCAGCGGACCGGCCGGCTCCAGGCCGTTGCTCTTCATGACCTTCTCGATCCACTGCATGTTGTTGTTCATGGTGCGCTGGACGACGTCGTTGTTGCGCTCCACGGCCGCGGTCACCACCAGCAGGTTGGTGGCCGGGCGGTCGACCAGCTTCGGCGCGACCTCGAACTCGTTGTAGTCGTAGTTCGGCACCGCGGCCAGCATGTTGGTCAGGCGCTGCAGGCCCATCTTCATGGCCTCGCCGGTGCCCGAGCTGACGTACAGGCCCGAGTAACGACCCAGCAGGTTCATGCCGTAGTCGATGTCATAGGTCTGGGTGATCTTGACGTTGCGGTTGTTGCGGCCGGTCGGGGTGAGCGTGAAGGTCGTGACCTTGTCCTGGCCGCGCTCCTCGTCGGTGATGGCGTAGGTGACGCTCTTGCCCGGCACCGCTTCGACGATCTCCCAGCTGCCCTTGCCCAGTCCCTCCAACTCGGAGGTGTAGTCCAGGCGGGCGCCGACGCCGGAGGCGTTGTCGGAGACCCGGATGTCCATGTTGGGATCGCGCAGCGGCAGCACGTTCCACTGGGCGAACCGGCTGAAGCTGCTGATCGTGTCGTAGACGATCGAGATGTTGCGGTTGGTCTCGACCGAGTGCTCGACGTGGCGGTGCGACGGCAGAAGGAAGCCGACCACGATGAAAATCACGGCAACGATGGCCAGCGAAATCAGGAATTCAATGAAGCGGGTCATGTGTTCTCCAGGGCCGGACCCAGGATGGGACGAGGGCGCAGACGCGCAATGCTAGCAAGGTTCTGCGGTCCGGCGCAGCCTCGGGGAACCATGCCGAATCAGGTCTTTCGCACCCGGGAGGCATTACACCAGCTTCAGTTCGAAGGCCTTGAGCACCGCCCGCGTCCGGTCCCGGACCCCCAGCTTGGACAGGATATTGGACACGTGGTTCTTGATCGTGCCCTCGGCCACCCCCAGCGAGTTGGCGATTTCCTTGTTCGAAAAGCCCCCGGCCATCAGCCGCAGGATCTCGGTTTCGCGCTCGGTCAGCGGGTCCGGCTGGTCGAGGCTGACGAACTGGTTGCGCATGTGCTCCAGTCCCGACAGCAGCCGCTGGCTCATCGCCGGCTGCACCAGCGAACCCCCGGCGGCGACCGTCTGGATCGCATCGACCAGCTGTTCCAGCGAGACATCCTTGAGCAGGAAGCCCTTGGCGCCCGCCTTCAGTCCGGCCAGCACCAGCTGGTCGTCGTCGAACGTGGTGAGGATGATGGTCGGCGGCAGCTGGCCGCTACGCGCCAGTGCCTGCAGGGCCTCCAGTCCGGACATCACCGGCATGCGCATGTCCATCAGCACCACGTCGGGCGCGGCCTCCGGGATCGTCTCCACCGCCTGCTTGCCGTCCGCCGCCTCGGCCACCACCTCGATGCCCTCGGCCAGCGACAGCAGCGAACGCACCCCCTGCCGCACCAGCGTCTGGTCATCGACCAACATGACCCGTATCGGTCCGCTCATCCCCGTGCTCCTTCCCCGGCGGCCGCGACCGCGTCCGACACCGGAACCTCGATGTGCAGGCGGAAACCCGCCCGCGCCCTTGTCTCCACCCTGACCGTCCCACCGACCTGGGCCAGCCGCTCACGCATCCCCCGCAAGCCGTTGCCGGCCCGCAGCTGGTCGGTGCCGCGACCGTCGTCGCGGGCATCCATCAGCACCCACCCGTCCTCCAGCCTCGCGCCGAGCCACAGGTTGCCGGCGCCGGCATGGCGCACCACGTTGGTGATGATCTCCTGCGTACAGCGCAGCAGCACGTGGGCCCGCTCCGGGTCGTCCAGGTTCAGCGGCGACTGGATGTCCATGTGGATGTCCAGTGCCGGCACGTTTTCGGCCAACGGCCGCAGGGCCGCCGACAGGTCGATGGTACCGCCCTCGCGCAGGTGGCTGACAGCCTCGCGTACGTCGGTCAACAGCAGCCGTGCCAGCGTATGGGCCTGCTGCACGTGCTCCTTCGGCCGTCCCTCCACCAGGTGCCCGGCGACCTCCAGGTTCAGGCTCAGCGCGGTCAGGTGGTGGCCCAGCAGGTCGTGCAGCTCCCGCGAGATGCGGGTGCGCTCGTTGACCCGGGCGCTCTCGGCCAGCAGCCGGCGGGTAGCGCGCAGCTCGGCGTTGAGCCGGCGCTGCTCCTCGCGGGCCTCGGTCTGCTGGCGCGCCACCAGCGCGGTGACGAACACGAAACTGGAAAAACCCGCGTACAGCAACGACTGCGCCGCGGCGATCAGCACCGGGAACTCCATCACGGTGACGAACACCGGGATCGCCGCCAGGTTGCTGGCCACCAGCCAGGCCACGCCCGGCGCCAGCGGCAGCAGCCACGGCAGCAGTCCGGCCATCACCATCAGCAGCACGCTCCCGAGCCCGGAGCCGGAGAACACGCTGACCCCGATCGCACAGGCCGTCAGCACCAGCAGTGCGACGTTGTCCAGCGCCCCATGGCGGCGCCGGCCCAGGTCCCGACTGATCCACCAGTAGACGATCCCGAACGACAGATACACCGCGGTCCAGCGCGCGACCAGCACGGCGAAGGGGTGCGAGCCGGCCTGCAGCGCCGCCGCCGCACCGGGATCGAGCCACAGTTGGACCAGCCAGAAACCGGTCATCGCCCAGGTGAACAGGCCGGCCCAGCGCAACAGTCGGGTGTGGTTCAGGGGACCCATCATCACGCCATCCTAATGGCATCGCGCGGCTCCGGGGTGCCCGGAAGCCGGCGCCTGAACAGGTTCCGCGCCCATGTCCGCAGGCGTGGGCAACTCGCGGCCCGCGAAGGGCCCATGCGATAATCCCGGCGATGACGCCCCTGCGCCAACCGCCCACCCTGGAGACCGGAATGTCGATCGTCATCCGCGACGTGCGCGAGCATGAGCTGGATTCCGTACTGGCACTCAACAACGCCGCGGGCCCCACGATCCTTCCCATGGATGCAGCGCGCCTGCGCCACTTCTACGACACCGCCGAGTACTTCCGGGTCGCCGAGCGCGACGGCAACCTGGCCGGCTTCCTGATCGGCGTTGGCAGTGGCAGCGACCACGACTCCAGCAACTTCCGCTGGTTCCGCGAGCGCCACGACGACTTCTTCTATATCGACCGGGTAGTGGTGGCGAGCCGCCGCCGCGGTGGCGGCGTGGGCCGTGCGTTCTACGCCGACGCCCAGAGCTACGCCGAGCCGCGCTATCCGCAGGTGGCCTGCGAGGTGTTCCTGGAAGACGGATCGAACCCGGTCCTGCTGTTCCACGGGACCTTCGGTTTCCGCGAGATCGGCCAGCACGTCATGTCCGACACCGGTCGCCGCGCGGCGATGCTGATGAAGGACCTGGACAGCCACGCCTGGATCGCCGGGGCCTATGGCGACACCCTGCCCGATGTCGCCTGGCTGCGGCCGCGCCGGCTGCCCGATGCCGCCGAGGCCCCGCGTTCGACCGGGACCGACGCATGAGCACCGTACCGATGGATTACGAGCAGGCCGGCGAGCTGAAGATCGGCCAGGTCGGGATCGCCAACCTGCGCATCCGCAGCCTGGATCCGGCACGCCTGGCCGACGAGATGGCCGCCCGCGTGCGCCGCGCGCCCAGCATGTTCGATCGTGCCGCGGTGGTGTTGGACTTCGGCGGCCTGAGCCAGGTACCCGATGCGGCCACGGCCCGCGAGCTGGTCGAGGCCCTGCGCGGCGCCGGAGTACTCCCGGTCGCGCTGGCCTACGGCAGCAGCGACACCGACCGGCTGGCCCGCGACCTGGGGCTGCCGTTGCTGGCCAAGTTCCGCGCGCAGTACGAGCGCGACCCGGGCGCAGTGTCGGCGCCGGCGCCGGCTGCCCCGCCGGCCGCTGCGGCACCCTCTCCCGAGCCGCCCCCCCGGACCACGGCAACCGCGGTGGCACCCGGCATGGTCCACGCGCCGCTGGTGCGCTCGGGACAGCAGGTCTACGCCGACAACCGCGACCTGACGGTCCTGGCCGGCGTCGGCGCCGGCGCCGAGGTGATCGCCGATGGCTCGGTGCACATCTACGGCCCGCTGCGCGGCCGCGCCCTGGCCGGCGCCCAGGGCAACGAGCAGGCACGCATCTTCTGCAACGAGTTCCACGCCGAGCTGGTCGCCATCGCCGGCCACTACAAGGTGATGGAAGACCTGCCGGCCGCCCTGCGCGGCAAGCCGGTGCAGGTCTGGCTGCAGGACGGCCAGCTGCACATCGCGCCCCAGGGCACACAGTGAGCCCGAAAACGGGCATCCTGTCGCAGTCCCGCGGCCCGTCCGCGGCAAACAACACAACCCCGATCCCGCGTGCCCGGTGCTTCCCCCGCCCGCGCCGGCGCGCATTGAACCCGTTCCGGAGGAACCGAACTTGACCGAAATCATCGTAGTCACCTCGGGCAAGGGTGGCGTGGGCAAGACCACCAGCAGCGCCTCCATCGCCTGCGGCCTTGCCCGGCGCGGCCACAAGGTCGCGGTCATCGACTTCGACGTCGGCCTGCGCAACCTCGACCTGATCATGGGCTGCGAGCGCCGCGTGGTGTACGACTTCGTCAACGTCGTCAACGGCGAGTCCTCGCTCAAGCAGTCCCTGATCAAGGACAAGCGCTTCGAGAACCTCTACATCCTTGCCGCCTCGCAGACCCGCGACAAGGACGCGCTGACCACCGAAGGCGTGGAGCGCGTGCTCAAGGAACTGGAGGAGGACGGCTTCGACTACATCATCGCCGACTCCCCCGCGGGCATCGAGAAGGGCGCCTTCCTGGCCATGTACTACGCCGACCAGGCGGTGGTGGTGGTCAATCCCGAGGTCTCCTCGGTGCGCGACTCCGACCGCATCCTCGGCCTGCTGGCCAGCAAGACCCGCAAGGCCGAACAGGGCGAGCGGATCAAGGAGCACCTGCTGCTGACCCGCTACAGCCCGAACCGCGTCGAGACCGGCGAGATGCTCAGCGTGGCCGATGTCGAGGAGATCCTCGGCATCAAGACCATCGGCGTGGTTCCCGAATCCACCGACGTGCTCAACGCCTCCAACAAGGGCGAGCCGGTGATCCTCGACAACGAGACCGACGCCGCACAGGCCTACGACGACGCGGTGGCACGCCTGCTCGGCGACACCCGGCCGATGCGCTTTGTCACACCCGGCAAGAAGGGGTTCTTCAGCAAGATCTTCGGAGGCTGAGCATGGGCATGTTCGACTTCCTGCTGGCCAGGAAACAGACCGCGGCGGTCGCCAAGGACCGCCTGCGCATCATCGTCGCGCACGAGCGCGCCAGCCGCGGTGGCCCGGACTACCTGCCGATGCTGCAGCGCGAGCTGCTGGAAGTCATCCGCAAGTACGTCAGCGTCGACGCCGAGGCGGTCAAGGTCGACCTGGTCGGCGACGGCGACAACAAGGTGCTGGACATCTCGGTCTCCCTCCCCGAGAACGGCGCCCCGGCCGCCTGACAGCCGCGCCGCGCAGCTCCGTGATGCCCGCGCAGGCGGGCATCCATGGACGTTCCGCCCGCAACCGGAATGTCCCGGACACCTCATGCTCCTCCTTTCAGATACCGGCTTCGACGCGCCGGCCGCCCTGCTCGCCCGCTACGGCCTCGAACTGGTGCGCGTGCCCGACGGCGAGCCGATCCCCGGCAGCTACTGGGGCGGGTGCGAGGCCGGCCTGATCGGCAACCGTGTCCACGCGCGCGCGGACACGCCGGTGCACTCGCTGCTGCACGAGGCCGGCCACCTGATCGTGCTGCCACCGCAGCGGCGGGCGGCGGTCCATACCGATGCCACCGATTCGGTCGAGGAAGAAGACGCGACCTGCTACCTGCAGATCCTGCTCGCCGACGAGTTGCCCGGCGTCGGCCGTGACCGGCTGATGGCGGACATGGATGCCTGGGGCTACACCTTCCGCCTGGGATCGGCGCGTGCCTGGTTCGAGCGCGATGCCGACGATGCCCGGGCGTGGCTCGAACAACGCTCGCTGCTGCCGCACGCATGACACGCCGGCGGCGGCGGGGCTATTGCGCCCTGCGGGCCGGTGCCACTAGCCTGCATGCGTTGCGCCCGCCTGGGCGCCCGCCGGAGAGAACGCCGTGAAGCCACGCAACCGCCTGCTCGTGCTCGCCATCGCGGCGGGCATCGCCCTCACCGCCTGCGACCGCGCACCCTCGCCGGGCGCGGAGGGACAACAGGCCCGCACCGGCGGCGAACGGCAGGCGGACGGCGAGGAGACCGCCGACCAGTTCATCGCCCGCGTCAACGACGAAATCATGGCGATGTACCCGGAGATCACCACGCCGCAGTGGCTCTCCTCGACCTACATCAACGACGACACCCAGCTGCTGTCGGCCAAGGCCAACGAACGCTACCTGGCGCAGCTCAACAGGTGGATCGAGGAGTCGCGGCGTTTCGAGGGCCAGCAGATGAGCCCGGAGACCGCGCGCGCAATACAGCTGCTGCGCCTGGGCACCTCGATGCCGGCGCCTTCCGATCCCGCCCAGCTGGCCGAGCTGACCCGCATCGCCAGCCGCATGGAAGGCATGTACGGGGCCGGCGAGTACTGCACCGGCGAGGGCAACGCGCGCCAGTGCCGCCAGCTCGGCGAACTCGAGGACGTGCTGCGCGATAACCGCGACTACGACGCCCAGCTGGACGCCTGGCGCGGCTGGCACACCATCTCCCAGCCCATGCGCGAGGACTACGCGCGCTTCGTGGAGCTGGTCAACGCCGGTGCCGACGAGCTCGGTTTCGCCGACGCCGGGGAGATGTGGCGTTCGTCCTACGACATGAGCCCGGCCGAGCTGTCGGCCGAGACCGACCGCCTGTGGAACCAGGTCCGGCCGCTCTACGAGCAGCTGCACTGCTATGCCGGCACCCGCCTGGATGCACGCTATGGCGGGGAGCGCGGGCACGTGGACGGCGGGCTGCTGCCGGCCCACCTGATGGGCAACATGTGGCAGCAGGACTGGAGCAACCTGTGGGACATGCTGGCGCCCTACCCCGGTGCCGGCAGCCTGGACATCACCGGCGCCCTGGAGTCGCGTTACCAGCAGATCCACGCCGGCCGGATCGCGCAGTACAGCGGCGAGCGCAGCCCGGCGGCGCTGGCCGACCTGGAACAGGAGGCGAAGGACGCCTCGGCCCGGCAGATGACCCGCCGCGCGGAGGATTTCTACACCTCCCTGGGCATGCCCAAGCTGCCTGACAGCTACTGGCAGAACACCCAGTTCATCAAGCCCCGCGATCGCGACGTGGTCTGCCACGCCAGCGCCTGGGACATCGACATGAAGGGCGACGTGCGCACCAAGATGTGCATCAAGCCCAACGAGGAAGAGTTCACCACGATCTACCACGAGCTGGGCCACGTCTATTACTACCTGGCCTACAACGACAAGCCGCCGCTGTTCCAGACCGGTGCCCACGACGGCTTCCACGAGGCCATCGGCGACACCATCGTGCTGGCGATGACCCCGAAGTACCTGGAGTCGATCGACCTGATGGACGCGCAGCAGCAGACCGACGAGGCGCTGATCAATGCCCAGATGCGCATGGCGCTGTCGAAGGTGGCCTTCCTGCCCTTCGGGCTGATGATCGACCGCTGGCGCTGGGGCGTGTTCGACGGCTCCATCACCCCGGACAACTACAACCAGTCGTGGTGGGACCTGAAGGCGAAGTACCAGGGCGTGGCCCCGGTGGACGCGCGCGGCGAGGAGTTCTTCGACCCGGGCGCCAAGTACCACGTACCGGGCAACACCCCGTACACCCGCTACTTCCTGGCGCACATCCTGCAGTTCCAGTTCTACAAGTCGCTGTGCGACGCGGCCGGCTTCGATGGCCCGCTGCACGAGTGCAGCTTCTACGGCAACAAGGCCGCCGGCGGGAAGCTGCAGGCGATGCTGGCGCACGGTGCCAGCCAGCCGTGGCAGGACACCCTGGCCGAGCTGACCGGCGAGGGCAAGATGGATGCCTCGGCGGTGCTGGAGTACTTCGCCCCGCTGCAGGAATGGCTCAGGGAACAGAACGAGGGACGCACCTGCGGGTGGTCGGCGCCACCGGCGCCTGCGCGGGGCTGAGCAAGTGATCCGGGGGCGCTCCGCTACCCGGTCGACTGTCAGCGGCCCGGCGCGATACGCCGCCACGCGGCTATTGCGCCCGGCGGATTTCCCACGTCCAGAAGGCCCAGCCCAGCACCATCAGCGTCGCCGCCGCGGCGGTCAGCCACAGCGCGCTGTGGCTCAGCCAGGGCGACACGATTCCCGCCAGCACCGAGTTGAGGACCAGCGTGGTGAAGGCCTGCATCGACGAGGCCGAACCGCGGTGGCGCGGGAACAGGTCCAGGATCAGCAGGGTGACCACCGGGAACACCAGCGCGATGCCGAAGGCGTTCAGGGCCACCGGCAACACCGCCCACGGCACCTGGGGCGCGTCGACCAGCAGGTTGTAGCCCAGCCCAATGGCCATCGCCACCGCCGAGACCCCGAAGCCCAGGGCCACCTGCCGGCGCGGCTCCACCCGGCCCGCCATGCGCCCGGAAAGCCACGCCCCCAGCATCATCCCGGCGATCATCGGCACGAAGAACCAGTGGAAGTCCTGCTCGCCCAGCGGCTCGCCACGCAACTGCAGCAGGTCGAGCACGAAGGCCGGCGCCGAGGCGATGAACAGGAACAGCGCACCGAAGTTGAACGCCGCCGCCGCGGCCAGCCGCCTGAAGTGCGTGTTGCCCGCGATCGTCCGGTAGTCGCCCCACAGGCCCCGCGGCGAGATCGAGGACCGCTCGGCGGGCGGCAGTGTCTCGGGCAGGCCGCGCCAGGTCACCAGCAGCAGCACCGCCGAGAACACGACCAGGAACCAGAAGATCGACGTCCAGTGCGACCAGCCGATCAGCCAGCCGCCGATGATCGGCGCGATCGCCGGGGCGACACCGAAGATCATCGACACCTGGCTCATCAGCCGCTGCGCCGCCGCGCCCTCGAGCACGTCGCGGATCACCGCCCGGCCGACGATCAGGCCGGCACCCGCACTCAGGCCCTGCAGCACGCGGAACGCCAGCAGCGTGCCAAGCTCGGTCGAGAGCGCGCAGCCCACCGACGCCAGGGTAAACACCGACAGGCCACCCAGGATCACCCGCCGGCGCCCGAAGGCATCCGACAGCGGCCCATGGACGATGCTCATCACCGCGTAGGCCACCAGGTAGAAGCTGATGGTCTGCTGCATCGCCAGCTTGTCCGCGCCCAGCTCGCCACCCATCGCCGGGAACGCCGGAAAGATGGTGTCGATGGCGAACGGGCCGAACATCGACAGCCCGGCCAGCAGCAGGGCCAGGCGGCGGGTCGAAATGGAGGGCGTGGGCGCGGGAGACGTGGCCATCAGGCACGCACTCGCTGCCGGTGGAGCAACAGGCTCATGGGGGCTCCTTCAAGCGCGGCAGCATAGCAAGCTGAATGGGAACGCCCGCTGGCCCGGTGCGTTCCAGCCGGGGTTACACCAACTCCGCCGAAGCGACCACGTGGGTGCCCGGCTTGCCGTCAACCGCGGCCTCCAGAAGCCGGGCAGCGATCTTCTCCGCCGGATTGATCCGCCAGCGGCGGGGCACCAGGGGCCCCAGCACCCGGATCAACCGGCCGGCACGCCCCTCGCCCGGACGCGCGTCCTCGCGCCGACCGCCGATCAGGCCGGGCCGCACGAAGGTGAGGGAGCGGAAACCCAGCGCCTGCAACTCGTGCTCCAACTCGCCCTTGACCCGGTTGTAGAAGATCGCCGAGCCGGCGTGGGCGCCGATCGCGGAATTGAGGGCGAACACCTGCGTGCCGTGCTCCCGCGCCAGCCGCGCGACCGCGAGCGGGTACCCGAGGTCCACCTTCCGGAAGGCCTCCTTCGAGCCCGCCTGGCGCATCGTCGTCCCCAGCGTGCAGATGACCGCATCGGCCCGCCACCAGGGCGCGTCGGCCGGCAGCGCGTCGAAATCGACCACCGGCGCCAGCAGCTTGCGGTGACGCTGCTGCAGCGGCCGGCGGACAGGGGCAACGAGGGTGCGGACGCGCGGGTCCTCCAGCGCGAGGTCCAGGGCGTGGCGGCCGACCAGGCCGGTGCTACCGACATGCAGCAGGTTCATGGGGTGCCGCTCCAGGTGATGCGGGCATGCTACCGGGGGTTGATCACCGGCACCGTGACCCGCGGCCCGTCACCTGCTAGTCCGCCCACTCCGGGTCGGCCGTGAAGACGATCGTCAGCCACCGGTCCGGCGTATCGCCACCGATGGCCTCGCTGATCTCGTCGCGCAGCCGGTCCCACTCCTCCACTGTCCTGGCCGGCTCGCCGGGCGGGACGATGAAGGCGATCTCGATCTGGCGCCCGCGCCCGACCTTCGCCACGTACGCGCGGTAGTCCAGGAAGCCGTGGACGGCGACGATCTCGCCCGCCACCGTGTCCACGTGGTGCTTCAGGTCTGCCGGCGTGACCAGCAGGATGTCGGCCAGGGACTGCCGGATCGTGCCCAGCGGCATCGGGATGATGACCAGGCACACCAGCGCCAGCACCGCCGGATCGATGTAGGGGGTGGCCCAGTCCAGCGCCGTGCCTTCCAGCACCCATCCCCCTGCGAAGGCGACCAGCAGTGCAGCGGCGATCAGGCCCGACATCAGCCAGCCCTTGGCGTCGAGCCCGACGAAGCCGGAACGGATGCGGCGGTTGGCGCGCAACTGGAACAGCCACATCGCGAAGCTCACCACCGTGGTGAGGGCCGCATAGCCCAAGGCGAGCCCGAAGTGGACTTCGCGCCCCCCGACCAGGAACGAGTCGATGGCGTTGATCAGCGCGTAGACCGCGGCCCCGGTGAGCAGCAGCGCATCGACCCCGAGCACGATCGGCTCCAGGTGCCAGAAACCCATGGTGAAGTGGTCGACCAGGCGCTTGTTGCGCAGCCCGCCGGCGTTGGAGGCGGCGATCAGGCGGACCACCAGCAGCGCGGCCATGGTCATGCAGGCATCGATCAGCGAGAACACGCCGTCGAAGATGATCGCGAAGGAGCCCGACAGCAGCCCGAAGACGATGCCCAGGGCAGCGAACAGCACGACCACGATGATCGAGATGCGCAGCAGGCCCTGCTCGGTGCCTGGGCCAAGCTGCCACCGGGATTCGGCTTCGACCGCCATGGGCGCCTTCCGTGCGGCGCCGTCTCGGCGCCCTGTCGCCATAGGCTAGCTGCAAGCGCGGCCCGATGATGGCGACGTGCGGCGACAGTCCGCTAGTCGAGGCGGCGATAGTCCAGCGGCGGGGCTTCACGCTCGAGCAGCGGCCGGTAGGCATCGTCCGCGCCACGCCGCTCCTCGAACTCGGCCCGGGCCTGGGCGACCAGCTCCGGATGGGTGAACAGTTCCACCGCCGCGATCGCCAGGGCCGAGGCGGCGTTCAGCGCACCCTTGTGCCCGATCGACATGCCCGAGGCCGCGACCGCCTGCCAGCTGTGCGCGGGCGTGCCCGGTACCCAGGTGGCGGTGGACAGCCCGGCGGTCGGAACGACCTGGCTGACGTCGCCCACGTCGGTGGACGCCAGGCCGTGTTCATCGCTGCGATAGGGCTCCACCTGGATCGCGCTCTCCACCGCCGGTGCCCGGTCGAAGGACTGCTGCAGCTGTTTCGCAAATTCCGCTTCCGCGGGGCTGTACCCGACTCCGCCAACCCCGCGCAGCGCGCGATCGAGCACGCGTCCGAGCACGTCGTTGGGCAGCAACCCGTGCACCCCGCCGAGCTGCTCGAAACCGACCTGCGTACCCGTGCCCATTGCCGCGCCCTCGGCTGCCGCCTGCAGGCGCGCGAACACGTCACGCACCACCCGCGCGTCGCGGTGGCGCACGTAGTAGTACGCCTCGGCCGCCGCCGGAACCACGTTCGGCGCGCGGCCGCCATCGGTGATGGCGTAGTGGATCCGGGTGCCGTCCGGGACGTGCTCGCGCAGCATGTTGGCCATGTGGTTCATGGCCTCGACGCCATCCAGCGCCGAGCGGCCGCGCTCGGGCGCGATGGCGGCGTGCGCGGCGGTCCCGCGGAATCGGAACTTGCCGCTGATGTTGGCCAGGCTGGTCGCCTGCGTCGCCGAGTTGGTTCCCGACGGGTGCCAGTGCAGCACCACGTCGACATCGTCGAACAGGCCGGCACGGACCATGAACACCTTGCCCGAGCCGCCTTCTTCGGCAGGGGTGCCGTAGACGCGGACCTCGCCCTCGTGGCCACCGGCTTCCAGCCACTGGGCAATGGCCCGGGCGGCACCGATGGAGCCCGCCGCGAACAGGTTGTGGCCGCAGGCGTGGCCCGCGTCCTGTCCGGGCACGGGCGAAAGCACCGGTTCTGCCGCCTGGGCCATGCCGGGCAAGGCATCCATCTCGGCGAGCAGGGCGATCACCGGGCCGGAGCCGCGCCGGCCCGCGCGGGCGACGAACGCTGTCGGCATGCCGGCCACGCCCGACTCGACCCGGAAACCGGCCTCGCGCAGCCGGTCCTGCATCAGGGCCGATGCATCGTGCTCCAGGTAGCCGAGTTCGGGGTGTTTCCACAGGCTGTCGGCCAGGGCCGCCTGCGGCCCCGCCCAGTCCTGGACCCGCGAGAGGACCTCTTCCTGTCCGGCGCCGGGGCGGTCACTGCCGGGACAGGCCGGCGCAGCGAGAGCCAGCGCCATGCCCAAGAGCGCGACCGGCCACCTCATGGCGCCACGCCTTCGGGACCGCCATACAGGCGCACCTCGTCGAGCTCGTACCACCCCGTGGTGCCGGGATCGCCCGCCACCGAGAAGGCGATCTGCAGCGCATCGTCCGGGCGCCACGCCGGCGGATCGCCACCACCCCACGGCGCCAGCCCCGCAAAGTCGTCCCACTCGATGGCGTACTCGCGCCACTGCGGCCCGGGTTCGAAATCATGCGCCCACCTGCGCCCGTCCTGGCCGCGGATCTCGACCCGGATGGAGCCGACCTCGCCCCGCGCCTGGAACGACACCCCGGCGTGGGCTGCCAGGCCGGCCGGAGCGACCGAGCCGCGCGACAGCGGCAGGATCACCGCAGCGTAGGCGTTGTCGGAATGCGATAGCCGCACGTGGGTGGACAGCACGTGGCCATCGCCACCGTCACGCGGGACGCGCAGGCTCGACTGCCAGGTGCGGTCGTTGCCGCCGTCGGCGTCACCGATCCGCAGCGTGTCCAGTGCGGTGCGCCCGTCGCCGCGCTCGAAATCATCGATCAGGGCCGGCAACGGCCGTGGCGGAAGATGGTCGCGTGCGTTCGCGGCCGGGCGCCGGGCATCCGGGCCGGTGACCTCGGTGCCGGCCAGGAACACCCGCCGCACCCGCTGCATCGCCGTTTCGTCCTGCCAGGGATCGCCCTCGACCAGGACCAGGTCGGCGCGCGCACCCTGTGCAATCACCCCCCGGTCCGGCGTTCCCAGCACCCGCGCCGCGGTGGCGGTTGCCGCCTGCAACGCGTCGTACGGGGTCAGCCCCGCGCCCACCAGCAGTTCCAGCTCCCGGGTGGTGGCACGGCCATGCGGGGTTCCCGGCATTCCGGCATCGGTGGCGACGACCACCGGCACCCCGGCTTCGTGGAGGCGCTTCACGTTGGCCAGCGCGGTCGCGAAATTGATCCGCCGCTGCCGCAGTACCGGGCTGTCCGGATTCCTGGGCGGTCCGTCCCCGACCCGCACCGGCTCGTACACCGCCAGGGTCGGCCCATAGGCGGTGCCGTGCTCGAGCATGAGGTCGACCAGCTCCCGGTCGACCTCACGGTCCAGCAGGCTGTGGGCGATCAGGTCGACGCCGGCCCGTGCCGCCTGCTTGCCGCGCTCGACGGTCACGGTATGGGTGAACACCTTGATGCCGTGCCGGTGCGCCTCGTCGACCAGCGCGGTGAGCGTCGCCTCGTCCATGCTGGTGTTGTCGGCGGCATTGTTGTAACGCCAGCCGTCGGTGAACGCCTTGATGAAGTCGGGCCGGTAGGCGGCGATCTCCCGCACTGCCGCGCGTGCGGCATCGGGTGAATTGACCCAGCGGGTGGTGGCCTGGTCGGCCCAGTCCGCACCGTGGCCAAGCGGCGTGCTCACCCGGGCGCCGAACTGGACGGTGGGCGCGGCCAGCCGGTCGAGCCATTCGCGACGCGGCGCATGCGCTTCGGGCGCCTGGTGGTAGTCGGCCACCGTGGTCACGCCGGCATCGAGGTAGGCGTTGGCGATGGCCGGAAGCGCCGCGGGCCGTGTGTTCGGGGTCCAGTGGGTGTGCAGGTCGAACAGCCCGGGCACCAGTGACAGCCCATCGGCATCGAGGATCCGGGTCTCCGCCCCGCCCTGCAGCCCGGTTCCGATACGGGCGATCCGCCCCTCCTCGATCAGCACATCGACCTTCGCCGCCTGCCGCGTGTCCCCGTCGAACACGCGGGCATCGCGGATCAGCAGGCCTGCGTCGGCGGCGCCGGCAAGCAGGGGCGCGAGCAGCAGTGCCGCGAACCAGGCAATGGAAAGGAAACGTCGGTTATGCATCTTCAGGTGGTCCTCATTGCGTGCGCGGCGCGGCGCCACCGCCGTCAACCCGCCCGGGTGCCGACAGTCGCACGCCGCCTTCGCGCTGTTCCAACTCCAGCCCCAGGCTGAGAGCCACGTGGCGTGCGAACCCCGCCGGATCGTTGGAGGGGTACAGGCCCACTACGCGCTGGCTGCCCACGCTGGGGTCGTCGATGATGATGGCCACGTCGCTGTAACGGCGGAACCGCGCGGCCGCCACCGACAGCGTGTCGCCATTGAACGCCAGCATGCCGTCGCGCCAGAGCAGCCGGCGGGCCAGTTCCTGCTCGTCGACCTGCTCCACTTCCACGCCCGCCGTGGAACGCGCGACCGCCCGCATTCCCGCGTGCAGGCGCGCCGGCACCGGAAGCGCCCCATCGGCGGCAACGTCGACCACGCCTTCGCTGACCAGGACCTCGACCGGCCCGCCGCCTGCCCCGCGGCCTTTCTCGACGCCCACCGTGAAGCGCGTGCCCACTGCGGTCACCCGCGTGCCGGCGGCTTCCACCGTGAACGGGCGTTGCGGATCGTGCGCGACATCGAACAGGGCCATGCCCGACAGCAGCCGCAGCTCGCGGCTATCGGGCCCGAAGTGCACGCGCACCTGCGAACCCGCATCCAGCGTCATGGTGGAACCATCCTCGAGCACGACCCGCAGGATCTCGCCGCGCGCCGTCTGGTGCAGCGTCCCGCGCGGCCAGGTGAGCATCAGCACGCCCGCGAGCGTCACCACCAGCATGGCGGCAGCGACGAGGCTCCAGCGCCGGCGGACTGGTGTGCGCACCGGCGGGGCCGCGACTGCCATGCGGTCGCTCCACGCCAGCACGGCACGGGCACGCGCATAGGCCCCGAAATGCCGCGACGAGGCCGAAACCCAGCGGTCACGTTCGGCGCGTTCGGCGTCCGTCAGCAGTCCGCCGTCTTCGCGCACGACCCAGGCCGCGGCGACGGCATCGGTGTCCTTGCGGTCAAGCTCTTCCATGTGACCGGTTCCTGCCCGGACTGGCACGGCCCGGGGGAGCGGGCGCCGCCTCGTCGTTGGTCTGCACGCCCGCCATCAGCAGGCGCAATGCCTTCACCATGTGTTTTTCGACCGTGCTCTGGCTGATCTTCAGCCGGGCAGAGGTCTCCCGCTGCGATAGTCCCTCGATGCGGCGCAACCGGAATACCTCCTGGCAACGACCCGGCAGGCCTGCCACCAGCCGCTGTGCCAGCGCCAGCTGCTGGCGCGACGCCGCAAACCGCTCCGGCGAGGCGCCGGGGTCCTGCCCACCGAGTCCGTCCAGCTCGGCCATGGTCTCGATGGCCACCACCTGGGCACGGCGCAGGTGCTGGTGCACCAGCGAACGGGCCACGGTGTGCAGGTAGGCCCGTGGCTCGCGCACGTGCTCCACCCCGTCGAGCCCGGCCAACTTGGCGTAGCTTTCCTGGACGATGTCGTCCACGTCCTGCGCCGGGAGCCCCAGCCGGCCACCGAGCCAGCGGCGCAACTCCGGCTCATGCGGCAGGACGTGTTCCGCCAGCCACGCTGCCCGACCGGACGACAGCGGGGTATCGGGATCGCGGGTACCGGCCATCAGAACTTCTTGCTGACGCTCATGTACCAGTACCGCGGATACGGCTGGTACAGGCCGGACTGGTAGCCGTAGGCACTGGAGCTGACCGGCGGACGCTTGTCGGCGACGTTGTTGACGCCCAGCTTGACCGCCAGGCCATCCAGCGCGCCGCCACCGGAGAACTCGTAGCGCCCGAACAGGTTCGCCAGGGTCTGCGAATCGATGCGCCACTGGTTGCCGTCGCTGTCCGACAGCCAGGTGTCGGTGACCGCACCGGTGTAGCGGACGCTGCCACCCAGGCTCAGCCCGCCCAGCCGCCAGGTGGCGGTACTGCTCCACTTCCACTCCGGCATGCCGTTCTGGCCGATCAGGTCACCGCCGCCGGCGACCCACACCGAACCGTCGATCAACCCGGCATCGCGCGCGTCGGCCAGCACCTGGATGTCGGGCGAGAGGTCGCGGTAGAACTCGAGCACCCGGGTACCGTTGACGGTGAGGCCGAACTCGCCGAAGCGGGTCTGGGCCGACCGCCACGACATCCCGTAGTCGATGCCGCGGACGGTCTGTGGCTGCATGTTCACGTAGCGGTCGTTGACGTAGAGCACCCGGCCCGCAGGATCCAGGCCGGTGCCCTCGTAGCGGGCGATGTCGTCGACCGTCGGATCGGCGCGGACCACCTCGGGGTTGGATGATCCCTGGGTGCGCAGCAGGTAGTCGAGGATCAGCGCGTTGCCCTCGCCGTACAGCCCGACGATGTCCTCCTGGTCGTACTTGAAATAGTCGACCGAGAAGCTCCACTGGCCTGCGGCCTCGGGCAGGAAACGCGGCTGCCAGACCAGGCCGGCGCTGGTGTTGGTGGAAGTCTCCGGCTTCAGGTCGGGGTTGCCCGAGCGGCGCGCCGTGGTGGACGTCGAATGGCCGCAGTTGGTGAACGCGTCGGATGCACCGCTACGCACGTCGGCCTCGCACTGGATGTAGTCGGTGCGGGTGTTGGAGCGGCTGACCAGGGTGGCGTTGACCTGCTCGAGGTTCGGGGCGCGGAACCCCTCCGCCCACGAGGCACGCACGCGCAGGCCATCCACCACCTCCCAACCCAGCGCCAGCTTGGGCTTGGCGACGCTGCCAAAGTCGCTGTAGCGCTCGGCGCGACCGGCCAGCTGCAAGTCCAGTGAACGGACCAGCGGCACCTCCATGCCCGGCGCGACCAGCGGCACCGAAAGCTCCGCAAACGCGGCGGTCACGGTGCGCGAGCCTTCGGTGTCCGGAGTCGGGCTGACGCCGTACATGTCACTGGGCATCTCCGCCCCGGTGACCGCGTCCACGTAGGTCAGCGTGCCGTCCACGCGCGGATCGCGATCATCGCGCTGGCGCTCGTGCCTGGCCTCCACGCCCATGGCCAGGCCCACCTCGCCCGCCGGCAGGGCGAACAGGTCGGGACGGGAGGCCTTCAGGTCCCACAGTGAAAGTCCGGTCCGGCTTTCCCGCACGGCATCCACATAGAAGCGGTCGAGCACGCGGTCGTCGTTGCAACCGCCGCAGAACGGGTTGTAGGCGTCGGCGGTGGGGTCGGCCAGCGCCTGCTGGAATCGCGTCATGCTCACCGCCTGCTGGGTGTCGACCACCCTGGCCTGTGAGTACAGCAGCGCGCTTTCCCAGTCGAACCCGTGGTGGTAGCCACGCAGGCCGGCCAGCGCCCGGACCTGCTGGTTCTCCACCTGGATCCTGGTCGGGCGCTCGAAGCGATAGGAGGAAATGGTGACCGGCAGGCCGTCCGGGCCCACGTCCAGGCCCTCCAGTCGGTTCGGACTGGCGCTGCTGCCGAACGGGTTCCAGTAGTTGCTGGCCGGCACGACGACCGGCAGCGCGCCGATCGAGTTGACCGGCATCTGCAGGCTGTCGGCATCGGCGTGGTAGTAGCCGAGCTCGCTGAAGAAGGTGATGCCGCTGTCGAAGTCCCACTTTGAGGTCAGGAACAGGTTGGTACGGCGCACCTCGGGCGTGAGCGACAGCGGCCACTGCGCCTGCGCATCCGAACGCAGGTTGCGGTCGGCGCCGGAACTCGCCTTGCTGCCGCTGGCGACGCAGTTGCCGTCGCCCAGCTCCGCGGCGCAGTCGGGATTGCTGACCGGTTGCACGTGGAAGGCGCCGGCGGCCGAGGTGACCAGCTCGCCGTTGCGCATCACCGGGGTGCCGGTGGTGTAGTTGCCCCAGGCGCTGGTGGCGTGGCGCGAGTCCAGGGTGCCAATGCCCTCGAAGGGCGTGCCGACGAAGTCGAAACGGCGATCGGCGGTGGCGGTCCAGTCCTGGTCGAGCGAATCGATGCCGGTGGTGCGGTAGTGGTTGAACGACAGCGTCACGTTGCCGCGCAGGTCGTCGGTGTTGCGACCGACGATCCCGCTTACGCCGAAGTCGCGCAGCCCGGTGCCCTCGCCCACCCCGCCCTGGACGGTGATCTCGCCGCCGTGGATGTCGTCGCGAAGGACATTGTTGACCACGCCCGCGACCGCGTCGGTGCCGTAGATCGCCGCCGCGCCATCGAGCAGCACCTCGAACCGCTGCAGGTTGCCGACCGGGATCGCGTTGGCGTTGTAGGTCAGGACCGGCACCAGGGCACTATCGGCCTGGCTGGTCGGGTGGACCACGGTGCGGCGGCCGTTGATCAGCAGCAGCGTGTTGCCCACGCCCAGGCCACGCAGGTTGACCGAGGCGATGTCGCCGCGCGCGTAGTTGGAACTGTTGCCGCCGTTGGTGCCGACAAAGGACACGTCACCCATCTGCGGGATGGAGCGGAACAGGTCATCGCCGGAGACGGCGCCGGTCGCCTCGATCTGCTCGGCCTGCAGGGTCACCACCGGCAGGATGGCCGTCGCGTTCGAGCCGCGGATCTGGGTTCCGACCACGGTCACCTGGTCCAGGGTCGCGACGTCCGGCCTCGATTGTGCCGCTGCGGCTTCGGGTTCCACTTGAACTGGCGCCACGGTGCTTTGTCCGGCCTGCGCCATGGCAACTGTGTTCAGCGCACCCGCGCCCCCCAGCGAGGCGAGCATCTGCGGCCGGTACAAGGTGATGGTGTCGCCGTCATCGGCCGCCACCCGCAGCCCGGTTCCGGCAATCAGCTGCGCGAGCGCCACGCGCGTATCCATCCGGCCGACCAGCGGTGGAACCTCCACCGTGGACGAAGTCGGATCACTGGCGGGCGCGATGACCTGCAAGCCCGCCTGCCGCGCGAACTCCGGAAGCGCCTGCTCGAGCGTGCCCCCGGCCACGTCGAACTTCGCGTCCCGCGCCCACGCCGGACCGGCGGCTATCGCGGTGGCAATGATCCCCAACCTGACGGCCTGCGCCAGGATCCCCGGTTTGTTCTGCATCGGCTCGCTCCCACTCGATCGACGGCATCGCGGGCCGGCTTTCCCGGGCCCCTCCCTACATACGATGCACGAGGCGGGAAGTTCCGCCATCGACCCTCCAGGCAGCAGCCGCCGCTAAGCTTTTGCACATGAGCGTCCCCACCCCCGAACCGGTCTATATCCCCACACCAAACGGGCGCCTCTTCACCGCCCGCTGGCAGCCCCAGTGCGCCACCGGCGCGCCCATCGTCCTGTTCCACGATTCCCTCGGCAGCGTCGCCCAGTGGCGCGACTTCCCTGCCCGGCTCGCCCAGGCCACCGGCCGCCGGGTCGTCGCCTACGACCGCCTCGGCTACGGCCGCTCGGATCCGCATCCGGGCAGGCTGCCCCTCGACTTCATCGACGACGAGGCCCGCACCGGCTTCCGCCACGTGCGCGAGGCCCTCGGCATCGGCGCCTTCGTCGCTTTCGGCCACAGCATCGGCGGCGGCATCGCCCTGGCCTGCGCTGCGACCTGGCGCGAGGACTGCCGGGCGGTGGTGAGCCTGTCCGCGCAGGCCTTCACCGAGGACCGGACGCTGGAGGGGGTGGCCCGGGTCGGCGCGGGCTTCCGTCCACCCGCGCAGCTCGCCCGACTGGCGAAATACCACGGCGACAAGGCGGCCTGGGTGCTGGAGGCGTGGACCGGCACCTGGCTGGACCCGGGCTTCGCCGGCTGGACCCTGGATGCGCAGCTGCGCCGGGTGCGCTGCCCGGTGCTCGCCATCCACGGCGACCAGGACGAGTACGGCACCGCCCGCCATCCGGAACGGATTACCGCGCTGGTGCAGGGGCCGGCGACGATGCACCTGATGCCGGGTGTGGGGCATTTTCCGCACAAGGAGCAGCCGGACGAGGTGCTGGAGTTGGTGGTCAAAGCATCAGGGTCGCCAGGGCCAGGAACACCCCGAAGCCGATGATGTCCTGGAACGCGGTCTCGAACGGGCCGGCGGTGGTCGCCGGGTCGAAGCCCAGTTTCTTGGAGATCATCGGGATCATCGTGCCCATCACGGCGGCGGTCAGCATCGAGCAGCCCAGCGCGATGGCGATCACCAGGGCGAACGTCACGTCCTTGGACCAGACCATGCCGATGCCGCCTAGGACCGCGGCGAGCAGTGCGCCCATCAGGATGGTGACGTAGGTTTCCTTCAGCAGCGCCGCGCCGCGGTGCTTGAGCGACACCTGCCCGGTATCCAGCGCGCGTACGGTGATCGCCGCGGTCTGCAGGCCCACGTTGCCGGCCACGGCCGAGATCACCGGCATGAACGAGGCCAGCAGGATGACCCGTTCCAGCACGTCGTTGTAATGGGCGATCACCAGGCCGGCGCCCAGTTCCAGCAGCATCGTGCCCAATAGCCACGGCACCCGGATCTTGGCCGCCTGCAGCGGGGTGGCGTCCTCCATGGCCTGTGCGTCGGTGCCGACTGCGCGGGAGTAGCGGCGGTGCATGCGCGCGACCAGCACGTGCATCAGGTCGTCGCCGGGGATCACCCCGACCAGGAAGCCATCGCGGTCCAGCGCCGGCAGGGTGGAGAACTTGTGGGTGGACAGCAGGTTGGCGGCTTCGTCGTCCTCCGCCTCGGCCTTGACGGTCACCATGTCGGTCGCCATCAGCTCGCTGATGCGCTGCCCGGCGTCGGCCATCGCCAGCGCGCGGATCGACAGCACCCCTTCCAGCGTCTCGCGCTGCTCGCCCGAAGGACCGGCAGCCTGGCTGACGGCATACAGGTTGGAGGGCACGTCGATCGACGGGTCGGTGTCGCGCACGAGGTCGAGCGCCTCGGCAACGGTCATTTCCGGGCGCAGGCGCAGGAAACGGTTGGTCATCAGCCGGCCGGCGCTGCCCTCGGGGTAGGCGGCGCGGATCTCGGCATCGGCGGCGACGTCGGGCAGGTCACGCCGGGCCGCCTCCAGGTACTCCTCGGGCGCCTCGGCGGCGACCAGCGCCGCATCGCGCGGCGGCAGGTCCTCCAGCAGGCGCCGGAACTGGTCCAGGCGCAGGGTTTCGACGATCTCCCGCGCCCGCTCGGGTCCCAGCAGGGTCAGCACCTCCCCGGCGCAGTCGTGCTCCAACGCCTCGAAGATGCGCTCGCATTGCCCCGGTTCCAGGTTCTCGAGTGCAACGGCGATATCGGGCGCGCGCTCATCGCACAGCAGCTTCTGCAGCGCCGCTTCGCCTTCCCCGCTTTTCAGTGCCTCGGCGACGCGCTCGCCCAGGGGTTTGGCCACGGGGGTCTTTTCCGGTTCCGAGGGAGGCTGTTGTGGCTCTCCATCGGACCCGCGGTTCGGGTCTGGCATCGGGTCGGGTCCTTGTTCAGCTGCAGACGATGTAGTCCGCGCATCGTGACTTCGTCGTGAGTCCCGGCCGCCGGTACCACCGCGCCTAGGGTCAGTCCGAGCTGGCGCGGGCCGGCGTGGCCGCTAAGTTCAAGGCATCCATTCAGGGACGTGCGCATGAACATGCCGATCGCCAACCCGCTGTCCGTCGCCGACCAGGTGCGGATCCAGCAGCACCTTGCGCACGGGATCCCGTTGCCGCCGCAACTGCAGCAGATCGCCGACAACTACCCGAAGGGCGATGGCGGCTTCGCCAGCCAGGTCGGCGGCCAGCAGCCGCAGCCGGACACCGACCTGCAGCTGGCGATGATGGCCAACGACGTCTACGACGCCGACAACCCACAGACCGCGCAAGCGTTGGACGAGGCCGGCTGGACGCGCTTGGAGCCCAGCGCCGACGGCGGTTCGCTGGTGGACGCGCAGGGCAACGAGATCCCTATCGACCCCGCTATGCTCAGCACCACCGAGGGCTTCGACGCGGCGATCTACCAGAACGACCAGGGCCAGTACGTGGTCGCCTTCCGCGGTACCGACAACTGGGTTCCCGGCGAACGCAGCGACCTGGATGACAACCTGGGCCAGGGCTTGGGCTTCGAGACCGGCCAGTACCGCGATGCCGTCGCCCTGGGCAAGCTCACCGAGCGGGTGTTCGGCGAGGGCAACGTGGTCTTCACCGGGCATTCGCTGGGTGGCGGCCTGGCCTCGGCCGCCTCGCTGGCCACCGACACCACCGGGGTGACCTTCAACGCCGCCGGCCTGAGCGACCAGACGCTGGAGTTGCTGGGCTTCAACCCCAACGAGGTGCGCGCGCAAGCCGCCGACGACGGCCAGATCCGCCGCTACATCGTCAACGGCGATCCGCTCAACGGCGCCCAGCAGGACATCCCGCTGATTCCGCTGCTGAACATGTCCCCGCCCAACGCGGTCGGCCACGAGCTGCGGATCGACCCGCCCGCCGGCCTGGGCGCCCTCGACATGATCGGCCTGCACGGCGGCGGGGGCGACGGTGCCTCCTACATCGAAGCCCTGCGCCAGAACGCCGCCTACGACCCCTCCACCCGCCCCACCGCCCCCGAAGCCTTCGGCACTGCCGTCAGCCAGGGCGCGGACTTCCTCGGCGACGCGGTGCGCCTCGGGCTGACGGTCGATGGCCACCCGCTGCTGGGCACCCTGGCCGACCAGGCGATCGACGCCGGTGGCGAAGTACTCGGCGACACCATCGGGGTGGTCGGCAACATCGGCCGCGACAGCCTGGAGCGTTATGGCGAGTTCAACCTCAACCAGCTCGGCAGCGCCATCCGCCAAGGCCAGGAGCTGGTCGGCGGGCTGGCCGACAACGGTTCCGGACTGCTTGACGGGCTGGCCGCCTCCGGCCGCGAGTTCGCCGACGGCAACACCGTCAAGGGCACCCTGCAGGCGGCGGGTGACCTGGCGGACTTCGCCGTCGACAGTGCCGGGGACATCGTCGACGGGGTAATCGGCATGACCGGCGATACCGTGCACAACCTCGCCAACGGCACCGGCGGCATCCTGCGCGACATCGGTGGCCACACCGGCCTGGAGGCCCCGCTGGATGCCGTGGCCGGCTTCGTCGAGAACACCGGCAAGGTGGCGAGCGATGTCGCCGATACCGTGGGTGACGCGGTCGACAGCGTGGCCGACGCGATTGGCGACGGCGTCGAGAAGGTGGCCGATGTCGCCGGCGATGTCGGCCAGGCCATCAACAACGGCCTGGGCTGGCTGGGCCTCGGCGGCGGCCGCTGAGCATGGCGTGAGCCGTGGCACGCGCCCGCGTGGCATCGCGTAGTACCGTTGCCGGCATGACCGCCGCAACCCGCACGCCCCCCTGCGCCGCGCCCTGCCCCTGGAGGGTGCGGCATTGCCTGCGCGTGCTCATGGCTGCGGCACTGATGCTCGCCTCCACCGCCGGCTGCGCCCGGCAAGGGACCGATGTGAACCAGGCTTTCAGCAATCCGGGCAACGCGCAGTTCGCCGATGCCATCATCCGCGGCGACGAAGCCCTGGCGCGCGAACTGCTCGCGGCCGGCGCCAACCCCAACGCCCTGGACGAACGCGAAGAGCCCCTGCTGCAGTGGGTGATGAAGCAGGGCGACCGCGACGGCTTCCGCCTGCTGCTGTCGCTGGGCGCCGACCCCGGGCGCGGCAACGCCGATGGGCGCACCGCCCTGCACCTGGCGGCGATGGGCAAGACGCCGTACTGGCTGGAGGCGCTGCTCCGGCACGGCATGTCGCCCGACACCCCCAACACGGTCACCGGCGCCACGCCGCTGTACGACGCCCTGCGCGCCGGCAGCGGGGACAACATCGACCTCCTGCTGCGCGCCGGCGCCCGCCTCGATGTCGCCGACCGCAACCGCACCACCCCGCTCCACCAGGCAGCGCTGGTGAACGATACCGCCGCGGTGCTGAAGTTCCTCCAGGCCGGCGCCGATCCCGCCGCGACCGACCGCACCGGCGCCACGTTCCAGGACTACCTTCCGGGGAACGATCCCAAGCTGCTCAATGCTTCGGTACGGCGGGACATGGAACGGATCCAGGCCTGGCTGGAGGGCGAGCGCTAGTCCACCCGCTGTTTGTCCCCACCCCAACCGTCTCCCGCAAGCGGGAGAAGGGGTTTACCGCCCCAGCACGAACCCGGTCAGCGGGTTGTCCGGGTCCGACAGCAATTTCGCGATCAGCAGCAGCGCCATCGTCACCAGCAGCGGGCGGATCATCCGGCCGCCGACCCGCATCGCCAGCCTCGCGCCGACCTGCCCGCCGGCGACACTGGCCACCGCCATCACCAGGCCGACCGCCCACAGCACCTGGCCGCCGATCACCAGGGTGGCCAGCGCGGCCACGTTGCTGGCCAGGTTCAGCAGCTTGGTGTGAGCGGTCGCCGAGACCAGGCCCATGCCGAACAGGGCGACCAGCACGGTGGTCAGGAACGAGCCGGTGCCCGGGCCGAAGAAGCCGTCGTAGAACCCGATCACCGCCACGATCACGATCAGCGACGCGGTGCCCAGCCGGCTGTGGCGGTCCTCCTCGCTGGCCTTTGGCGCGACCAGGAAGTACACGACCATCAACAGCAGCAGCACCGGGATGAAGCCTTCCAGGAACGTGGGGTCCAGACGCTGCAGCACCCAGGCACCGAGCGCCGAGCCGATGAAGGCGGCCACCGCCGGCCAGCGGAAGCGCCGGAAGTCGATCCGTCCCTTGCGGGCGAACGCGTATACCGCGCTGGCGGTGCCGAAACTGCTCTGCAGCTTGTTGGTGGCGATCGCGGCCACCGGAGGGATGCCCGCCGCCATCAGCGCCGGAATCGTCAGCAACCCGCCGCCACCGGCCATGGCATCGATCACCCCGGCAACGAACGCGACCGCCATCAGCAGCGCGAGTACTTCCAGGCCCAGCTCCACGCCCGTGCTCCTTGCCCGGACAGGACGCCGGGGCGCGCATGATATTCCAGCCATGCGGCACGGCAACGGCCGGGCCGCTACGATCCCCTGGTCAGACACGGAGGCGGGACGATGCTCGAACTGGTGATCGACCGGCGCCGCGCCGACCTCGGCGGTGGTTTCGAGGTCGGCCGGGTGCTGCCGTTCCGCCGTCGCAGGATGGTCGGGCCATTCATCTTCTTCGACCACATGGGCCCGGCGGATTTCGAACCGGGCATGCCGCGCGGCATGGACGTGCGCCCGCATCCGCACATCGGCCTGTCGACCATCACCTACCTGTTCGACGGTGAGCTGATGCACCGCGACAGCGTCGGCTCCGAGCAGGCGATCCGGCCCGGCGAGGTGAACTGGATGACCGCCGGCAGCGGCATCACCCACTCCGAACGCTTCGAGAAGATGCGTGCGCACGGCGGCCACATGCATGGGATCCAGAGTTGGGTCGCGCTACCCGAAGGGGACGAGGAGACCGATCCGGCCTTCCACCACCACGGCCGCGACGAGCTGCCGGAGTTCGACGAAGGCGGGATCCGCGGCCGGCTGGTGGCCGGGCGCGCGCTCGGACTGGAGGCGCCGGTGCGGACGCACTCGCCGATGTTCTACCTGCATTGCGAACTCGAAGCCGGCAGCACCTTTGCCCTGCCCGACGAGCATCCCGAGCGCGCGGTCTACGTGGCGCAGGGCGGGGTCGAGCACGGCGGGCAGGTGTACGGCGCGGGGCAGATGCTGGTGTTCGGCCGGGGTGCCACCGCGGTCACCGCGCGCGAGCCCACGCTGCTGATGGTGCTCGGTGGCGAGCCGCTGGGCGAACGCTTCATCGACTGGAACTTCGTCTCCTCCAGCAAGGAGCGGATCGGGCAGGCCAAGGCCGACTGGCGCGCGGGCCGGATGAAGCTACCCGACCTGGACCACGACGAGTGGATTCCGCTGCCGGGTGGCCCGGCGCCACCCGAACCGATGTCCTGAGCCGCGGGCCGGCCAGGGCGTCCAACGCCGCCGTGACCACACGTCCACGCCAGGAGGCAGACGCTCGGCGCATGAACGCCCCTCGCCTGTCCGCGCCGTTTCTCCTGGTGGCCCTCGCCGCCTGCACCGGCGGCGAGCCCGTCATGCCCGCCGTCGACCCGCCCGGTGCCGCGGAATCCGCCCGCACCGGCCTGCTGGAGGCCGGCGCCAAGGCACTGCAGGACAACGGTCCGATGGCGAAGTTCGACGTCTACCTGGTCGGCTTCCATCCGATGAAGGACGACCCGCAACACCAGATGGAGGCGCACCACTTCTGCCACCAGGTCAACGAGGATTTCGCCCAGTGCGCGTTGTTCGATGGCAACACCACGGCGGCGAACCTGACCGGCGTGGAGTACATCGTCTCCGAACGCCTGTTCGGCCAGCTGCCGGCGGATGAGCGGGAATTCTGGCACCCCCACAACGGTGAGATCCTCTCCGGCCAGCTCGTTGCGCCCAGCCTCCCCGAAGCAGCCGACAAGGCGCTGATGCGCAGCAAGATGAACAGCTACGGCAAGACCTGGCACACCTGGTCGACCCGTCACGGGACACAACCCGGTGACAGCATGCCGATCGGGCCGGCGATGCTGGCCTGGTCGTTCAACCGCGATGGCGAGGCCCGGCCGGAACTGCTGCGCTCGCGCGATGAACGGATGGAGATGGATACGACCGAGCGCCGCGGGCACCGCCAGGACCTGGTGGAACTGGCGCGACCGCAGGAAGGTGTCGATGCGCTGCGCGACGCCTTCCCGGATGCAACGCCGATCCCGGGGGTGGAGGATGCGCGGGACAGTGGACCCCGCTAGTCGCGCCTACAGCCGCTCCACCGGAAAGGCGCGGACCAGGATCTCCTCCTGGGCGAACCGCTGCTCGAGCTCCCTGCGGTAGCCGTCCCACCAGCGGTGGTCCAGCCGGTCGGCCATCACTTCCAGCAGCACCATCCGGTCGCGCTGCACGTCGCCGTCGTCGTCCTCCCAGGCGCCCGCGGCGGGTGACCGCAGGTACGCGGTGACCCCGCCGAAGCGCTCGGTCAGCTCGCCACGCACGCAGTCGAAAAGGTCCCGCGGGTAGCCGGCCCCCGCTTCGCCCTGCAACGGGAGGAACAACTGGATCAGGGTCTGCTTCTGCATGGGCCGAGGCTCAGGGGGAGAGTGTAGGCTCGAGCAGATTGACGATCCGCGGTGTGAGCATGGGGCCGGAGAGCAACAGCTCGCCGGCGGTGACCGGCAGGCTGAAGCGCCGCGGGCCGGCGCTGCCGGGATTGACGTAGAGCACGCCCTCGCGTTCCTCGGTCAGGGGCTTGTGCGAATGTCCGGAGACCACCACCCGGATGCCCTGCTCCGCCGGGTCCACCGCCAGTTGCCTGAGGTCATGGAGCACCAGCAGGCGCACCCCCGACAGCACCACCTCGCGGGCCTCCGGCAAGCCCTCGGCCCACTCGCCCGTATCCACGTTGCCACGGATGGCGGTGACCGGCGCGATCGCCTCCAGGTCGGCCAGCACGTCGGGCTTTCCGATGTCACCGGCGTGGACGATATGGTCGCAGCCGGCCAGGAAGGCACGCGCCTCCGGCCGGAGCTTGCCGTGGGTGTCCGAGATCAGGCTGATGCGCATGGCCTCGTTCCCTGCGTCCCCTGTGAAAGGGCGTGCATCAACATCGGCACCTCGCCCGCGATCTCGCGGGCGAGGAACCCGACCTCGCCGACGTTCCGCGCGAGCAGTGCGCCAGCCAGGGCGTGCAGATGCACGCCCCAGACGAGGGCCTGCTCGGGACCCGCGCCACGGGCGGCGAGGCCTGCAATCAACCCCGCCAGCACATCACCCGACCCCGAGGTGCCCAGTCCGGGGCTGCCGCCGGTGTTGACCCAGAGCCGGCCATCGGGCGCGGCAATCCAGGTAGTCGGTCCTTTCAGCGCGAGCACCACGTTGTTGTTCCGGGCGTAGCGCAGGGCGGTCTCGGCGGGCGCGGCCTGGACCTCGTCGATGCCGGTTCCCAGCAGTGACGCCATCTCGCCGTGGTGCGGTGTCATCACCAGGCCAATGCCGTCCCGCCGGGCGCGCGGAGTGCCCGGGTGCAGGGCGCCTGCGTCGGCGACGACGACCCGCCCGGCCCGCGCCAGCAGCCGGCGCACCACTGCGTGCGTGGCAACGCTCTCCTCCATGCCCGGACCCACCAGCACCGCATCCGCCCGCGCAGCGGACTCCAGCACCTGTCGATCGAGCTTCGCCAGGCCACCCTCCCCGCCGGCTTCCTGCGGCATGACCCGCGCCTCCGGCATCGCGGTGGCCAGCGCCGCGGCGACCGGCTCCACCGTGGCGACCTGCAGTTTGCCGGCGCCGGCGCGCAGTGCGGCAATGCCGGCCAGCAGGACGCCGCCCACCAGCTGCCGGCTGCCCCCGACCACCAGCACCCGGCCGCGGTCCTCCTTGCTGTCGCTGGCGGAAGGATCCGGCAGCGGCCACTGCCGCAGCAGCTCCGCGTTGATGTCCACCGCGCCGCTCACCGCGGCCCCGCCGGACGGTCGGCGGCCCCGGTGGACGGTACGCCGGCACGATCGAGCGGAAGTTCCAGGTTGGCGACCTGCAGCCCGAAGCGCGACCCGTCGGCGTCGCGATCGATCGCGTACGCGGTGACCGCGCAGTTGGGCACGTCGGCCCGGCGGTCGATCTCCAGGATCTCCGCCTCGTCCATGCACTCGAGCAGGTAACGGAAGCAGTTGACGATCACCTGGTGGGCCACGATCAGCACCCGCTCGCCGACGTAGTCGCGCCGCAGCACCTCGACCACGCTGCGCAGGCGCAGGATCACGTCGCACCAGCTCTCCCCGCCGGGTGCGCGGAAGTAGAACTTGCCGACCCGGGCGCGCTGTTCGGCCAGCTCGGGAAACTTTGCCGCGATGCCCGTCGCGGTGTAGCCGTCGGTCACCCCGAACTCCTTCTCGCGCAGGCGCTCGTCAACCAGCACCTCGTCCGGGTCGGTGCCCAGCGCGGCGGCGACCGCCTCCATGGTCTGCCGCGAACGCACGAACGGCGAGCTCATCAGCGTCGTCGGCCGCTCATCGGGCGGCAACGCGGCGAACCAGCGGGCGAGCGCGGCGGCCTGGGCGTGGCCGAGTTCCGACAACGGCGTGTCGGCGTCGCGGGTCTGCAGGTCGATCAGGTGGGCGGCGGCCTGTTCGGCCTGGTCGCGGGCGACATTTCCCGCGCTCTGGCCATGACGGACGATCCAGAGCCGGGCGGGCCAGTCGGTGTGCTTGAGTCGGGCCATGCGGTTCAGGGTTGGTGCCGCCCCGTCAACGAGGCGCGAAGCCATAGCGCCCTGCGCCCCTGTTCATCGCCGCTGGCCGGCTGGCCGGCTTGCCGCCCTACACGGACGGCTTACGGGCGGCATGCGGAAATGACCCTACGAAGCGCCCGGCCGCTTCCGGCCGGGCCTACCCTGCCGCCGCCCCGCGGCGGCAATGACAGGAGGGCACCATGACACCCACCACTACTCCCCCTCCCCCGGATCCGGGTGGCGGCCACGCTGCCGACCCGCCGTCCGCGGATCCCCACACCGCCGGCGACCTCGGGCGCCAGGCCACCGCCGAGGGCAAGGCGAAAGCCGAGGAGCTGCGCGCGGACGCCGCGCACAAGGCCGAGACCGTCGCCGACAGCGTCGAGGCCGCGGCCCGCGAGCTGTCACACGGGGACATCGGGCACATGTCCGACTACGTCTCCGACATCGCCGGACAGTTGCGCGACGTCGCCGGCGACCTGCGCGAGAAGAGCGGCGACGAACTGCTGCGCGACGTGGGCCGGCTTGCACGCGAAAAGCCGGCGGTATTCCTTGCCGGTGCGGTCGCCATCGGTTTCGGCCTGGGCCGCTTCGCCCGGTCTTCCCAGCACCCGCACCACGGCGGGCGCGACCAGCTGCCGATCCCCGCCGACGAGGCAACCGTCGACCTGGCCGGCGGCAACACCCGAGGAGGTATCGGACCATGAGCACCCAACCCGGCCGCGACGGCCGCATACATCCCGGGGCCGACGGCGGTGCCCGGTCCGCCGCCCACGCACCCTACTCGTCCGCTGCGCCGGGCGCGTACGAGGACGCGTCCGTCGGCGAGCTGCTCAAACAACTGGTGCGCGAGGGCAGCGCCCTGGTGACCAATGAGGTCGCACTGGCCAAGAGCGAAGCGCACGAGGCCATGGAGCAGACCCGCGAGGGGGCGCTGGCGGTTTCCGCCGGCGGTCTGGTGGCCTTTTCCGGCTTCATCGTGCTGCTGCTGGCCGCCGTTTACGGCCTGGGCACGGTCATGGCCCCGTGGGCGGCGGCGCTGATCGTCGGCGCCGTGGTCACCGTGGTCGGCGCGGTGATGCTCGCGGCGGGCCGGAAGAAGTTCAGCGCCGGTTCGCTGCGTCCCGACCGCACCATGCGCTCGCTGCACAAGGACCGCGAAGCCATCCGGGGGAGCAGCCATGAATACCACTGACACCAATCGCGCCCAGTCGCGCAAGGAACCCGAACAGCTCGAACGCGAGATCGACCGCCAGCGCGAGCACCTGACGGGCCTCATCGATGCACTGGAAGGGCGCCTGTCACCCGGCGAGATGATCAACAAGGTGGTCCAGGGCAGCAGGGACGGCGGCCGCGAGTTCGCCGGCAACCTGGCGCAGGCGGTACGCGACAACCCCACCGCCGCCCTGCTGACCGCCGCCGGCATGGCCTGGCTGTGGACCTCCCAGCGCCACCCGCCGGCCCCGCGCCGCGAGCCGGGGGAGCTGCGCCAGGGCCCGTCGGACACGGCGGACGGCGCGCGCGAGACCCTGGACGATGCGCGCGAGCGCCTGCAGGAGGCCGGCCATACCGCCAGCGAGAAGGCCCACGACGCCGCTGACTCGGTACGTCGTGGCGCCCACCGCGCCAGCGACGGCTTCCAGCGCATGCTGGACGACAACCCGATGGCCCTCGGTGCGATCGGCATTGCGGTCGGTGCCCTGCTCGGCGGCCTGCTGCCGCCCACGCAGAAGGAGGACGAGTTGCTGGGCGCGACCCGCGACCGCGTGGCCGACCGCACCCGCAAGGCCATGCACGAGGCCGGCGACCGGCTCGCCGAGGCGGGCCGCGAGGCGACCACGCCGCAGCAACATCCGGACAGCCACGATGCAACCGGGTCCCACACCAACGCCGACCGCTACCACTGAGCAGCGGCGGCCGGACCCGTCCCATAAAACAGGAGCACACGACATGGCAAATGACACCCGAGACCCCAACCGCGACCAGAACCGCGACCCGATCACCGGCGCTCCGGGCGCCCACCCGGTGGGCACCGGCGTCGGCGCGGCCGGCGGCGGCGTGGCCGGTGCCGCCATCGGCTCGGCTGCCGGCCCGGTGGGCACCGCGGTAGGGGCGGCGGTCGGCGCGATCGCCGGCGGACTGGCCGGCAAGGGCGTGGCCGAGCGCATCGACCCGACCGCGGAGAACCAGCACTGGGAGCAGAACTACCGCAGCGAGTCCTATGTGAAGCCGGACTACACCTACCAGGACTATGGCCCGGCGTACCGTACCGGCTACGAGTCCCGCGCGCGCTACGAGGGCCGCGACTTCGACGAGGTTGAATCCGACCTGCGCAATGACTACGAGACCCGCTACCGCGGCGACTCGCGGCTGGAATGGCAGGACGCCCGCGAAGCGACCCGCGCCGCCTGGCACCGCGTCGAACGCGCCATGCCGGGCGATGCCGACGGCGACGGCCGCTGACCGGCACGGACGACGCAGCAGACCTGGCCCCGCCCCGGGCGGCGGGGCCTTTGCGGAGGGCACGACCATGGCTGACGAAAAGGACCGCGAACCCGCGGAGGAAAAGCGCGCCGGCATCGGCGCCACTGCCGGCGCCGTGGGCGGAGGCGTGGTAGGCGCGGCACTCGGCTCGGTGGCCGGGCCGCCCGGCATGGTGTTCGGCGCCACGGTGGGCGCGGTTGCCGGCGGACTGGTCGGCGGCGGCGAGGGCGACGCCGCCCGGGCCGAAGAGGTCTACTGGCGCGAACACTACCGCCATGAGCCCTACGCCCGCAGCGACTACGGCTACGACGACTACAGCCTGGCCTACCGCACCGGCTGGGAGGGCGCCGCCCGCCATCCCGGACGCAGCTACGACGAGGTCGAGGCCATGCTGCAGCAGGAGTACGAGCGCGGCCGCGGCGATTCGAAGCCGGGCTGGGAGGACGCCCGTCCGGCGACCCGCGCGGCATGGCAGCACGCGCAGCAGACCCGGCGCGATCGCCTATAATCCGCGGGCTGCAACCCCCCGGTGGGAGAAGCGGGCCCGACCCGCTGCCGAAGGCGCAACGCCCGTAATCGCTCAGGCCCCAGCACCGCCGGGTGTGGACACTCTGGAGAGACCGGTTCACTCCGGCGCCGAAGGGGCATGAAGCGCATTCCTCCCCCGCGCTTTGAACTCTCAGGCAAAAGGACAGAGGGGCACCCCCGGCCTGCATCGGCAGGCCACGGCCCCGCCACGTCCAGAGTCCTGCCATGACCCAGCACACCTCCCTGCGCTCGCTCGAGCAACACGACGCGTTCATCGCGCGCCACATCGGCCCCAACGACGCCGAGGTCGCGCAGATGCTGCGCGTGGTCGGCCACGAGTCGCTGGAGAGCTTCACCGACGCAATCGTGCCTGCCTCCATCCGCACCGCCGACCCGCTCGCGCTGCCCGAGTCCGTGACCGAGGTCGACGCACTGGCGAAGATCCGCGACATCGCCGACCGCAACAAGGTCTTCCGCAGCTTCATCGGACAGGGCTACCACGGCACCCACGTGCCCAACGTCATCCTGCGCAACATCCTCGAGAACCCCGGCTGGTACACCGCCTACACCCCATACCAGGCGGAGATCTCCCAAGGCCGGATGGAAGCGCTGATCAACTTCCAGACCATGTGCGCCGAGCTGACCGGCATGGAGATCGCCAACGCCTCGCTGCTGGACGAGGCCACCGCGGCGGCCGAGGCGATGACCCTGGCCAGGCGCTCGTCGAAGTCGAAGTCGGACGTATTCTTCGTCTCCGCCGGCGTGCACCCGCAGACGCTGGAAGTGCTGCGCACCCGCGCCGAGCCGCTGGGGATCGAGCTGGTCATCGGCGACGACGCCCGGGCCGCGGAAACCGAGGCCTTCGGCGTGCTGCTGCAGTACCCGGACACCTTCGGCAACGCCCGTGACTACAACCAGCTGGTCGAGGCGGTGCACGCGCGCAAGGGCGTGGTGTGCGTCGCCGTCGACCTGCTGGCGCTGACCGTCCTCGAGGCGCCCGGCACCTGGGGCGCGGACATCGTGATCGGCAACACCCAGCGCTTCGGCGTGCCGTTCGGCTTCGGTGGCCCGCATGCGGCGTTCATGGCCTGCCGCGACGCCTACAAGCGCTCCATGCCAGGCCGCCTGATCGGCGTGTCCGTCGACGTGGAGGGCAACAATGCCTACCGCCTGACCCTGCAGACCCGCGAGCAGCACATCCGCCGCGAGAAGGCCACCTCCAACATCTGCACCGCGCAGGTGCTGCTGGCGGTGATGGCCTCGATGTACGCGGTCTACCACGGCCCCGAGGGCCTGGTCCGCATCGCCCGCCGCACCCACCGCCTGGCCGCGATCCTGGCCGGCGCGCTGCGCAAGGCCGGCATCGAGGTCGGCAATGACTTCTTCGACACCCTGCACGTAACCGGCATCGACGCAGGCCAGATCCACGAGCGCGCCCGCGCCGCGCACATCAACCTGCGCCACGTCGACGCCGGCAGCCTGTGCATCAGCCTGGACGAGACCACCACGCGCGAGGACGTCACCGCACTGGCCGGCCTGTTCGGCATCGAGCTGGGCGACATCGACGCGCTGGATGGGGAAACCGCCGACGCCCTGCCGGCCGGCCTGCTGCGCCAGTCGGAGTTCATGACCCACCCGGTGTTCAACACCCACCACTCCGAGCACGAACTGCTGCGCTATATGCGCATGCTCTCCGACAAGGACCTGGCACTGGACCGCACGATGATCCCGCTGGGCTCGTGCACCATGAAGCTCAACGCCACCGCCGAGATGATCCCGATCACCTGGCCGGAGTTCACCAACATCCACCCGCTGGCTCCGGTCGACCAGGCCCAGGGCTACCTGGAGCTGGTCCGCGGCCTGGAGCAGATGCTGGTGGCCTGCACCGGCTACGACAACGTCAGCCTGCAGCCCAACTCCGGCGCCCAAGGCGAGTACGCCGGCCTGCTGGCGATCCGCGCCTACCACGAGGCCCGCGGCGAGGGGCAGCGCGACATCTGCCTGATTCCCGAGTCCGCCCACGGCACCAACCCCGCCTCCGCGCAGCTGTGCGGCATGAAGGTGGTGGTGACCAAGTGCGACGCGAACGGCAACGTCGAGGTCGAGGACATCCGCGCCAAGGCCGAGCAGTACTCCGACCGGCTAGCCGCGATCATGATGACCTACCCGTCCACCCATGGCGTGTTCGAGGAGGACGTGGTCGAGATCTGCGAGATCGTCCACGCCCACGGCGGCCAGGTGTACACCGACGGCGCCAACCTCAACGCCATGCTGGGCTTGGCGGCGCCGGGCAAGTGGGGCTCGGACGTCTCGCACCTGAACCTGCACAAGACCTTCTGCATCCCGCACGGCGGCGGCGGTCCCGGCGTCGGCCCCTGCGCGGTCAAGTCCCACCTCGCCCCCTACCTGCCCGGTGCTTTCCCCCTTCCCCCGCCCGCGGGGGAAGGTGCCCGAAGGGCGGATGGGGGCCTGACCGAAGGCGTCGGCACCGGCGGCATGGTCAGCGCCGCCACCTTCGGCAGCGCCAGCATCCTGCCGATCAGCTGGATGTACATCACGCTGATGGGCCGCGACGGGCTGCGCAAGGCCAGCCAGGTGGCGATGCTCAACGCCAACTACGTCTCCCGCCGCCTGCAGGAGCATTACCCGACCCTGTACAGCGGCCGCAACGGGCTGGTGGCGCACGAGTGCATCCTCGACCTGCGCCCGCTGGAGAAGGCCACCGGCATCAGCGCCGAGGACGTGGCCAAGCGCCTGATCGACTTCGGCTTCCACGCCCCGACCCTGAGCTTCCCGGTCGCCGGCACGCTGATGGTGGAGCCGACCGAGAGCGAGTCGCTGGCCGAGCTCGACCGCTTCATCGACGCGATGGTCCAGATCCGCGAGGAGATCCAGGCGATCGCCGACGGCAGGGCCGACCGCGAGGACAACCCGCTCAAGCACGCCCCACACACCGCCGCGCAGGTCTCGGCCAGCGAGTGGACCCATGCCTACCCGCGCGAGCTGGCGGCCTTCCCGCTGCCCACGCTCAAGCAACACAAGTACTGGCCGCCGGTCGCCCGCGTGGACAACGTCTACGGCGACAAGAACGTGTTCTGCAGCTGCGTGCCGATCAATGAGTACGAGGGCGAGATCGAGGCCTTCAGCGAACCGATGGTGTCCTGACGGCGCTCACGCCGGTTCGTCGTCGAGCAACGGAAGCTCGACGACGAACTCGGCGCCCTTGCCCGGCTCGCCGGTGCTGAAGGCACTCACCGAGCCACCGTGCAGCTCGGCCAGCTGGTGGACCATGCTCAGCCCCACGCCCAGGCCGCCGTAATGGCGATCGCTGCTGCTCGAACTCTGGGTGAACAGCTTGAACACGTGTTCCTGTTCGGCGGCCGGAATACCCGGGCCGTTGTCGGACACGCACAGCTGGGCGACACCGTCGCGGGCATTCAGGAGCAGTTTCATCCGGCCGCCTTCCGGGGTGAACTTGGCCGCGTTGCCGAGCAGGTTGTTGAGCACCTGGACCAGCCGGACCTTGTCGCCGTCGACCCTCACCGGCCCATCCGGCACGTCCACCTGCAGTACGTGCCGGCGTGCCTGGATGGCCGGCGTGACGGTCTCCACCGCATCCGACACCACCTCGCGCAGGTCCAGCGGCTCCCGCCGCAGGTGGACCTTGCCGCTGACGATCCGCCCCACGTCCAGCAGGTCGTCGACCAGCCGTGACAGGTGGCCGACCTGGCGATCGAGGATGTCCCGGGTCGCCCGCAGCGGAGCCGACAGCTCCTGCATGCCCATGATCTGCACCGCGTTGGCGATCGGCGCCAGAGGGTTGCGCAACTCGTGGCCCAGCACAGCCAGGAACTGGTGGAGGTGGCGCTCCTGGCTCTCCAGCTTGCTGACCCGCCGGTGCGCAGTCATGTCGCGGGTGACCTTGCCGAAGCCGTAATGCCGCCCCTGCCCATCGAACAGCGCGGTGATCACCACGCTGGCCCAGAACCGGCTGCCGTCCTTGCGCAGGCGCCAGCCTTCGTCCTCGAAACGGCCGTCGCGCAAGGCCATTTCCAGTTCCTGGGCGGGCCAGCCGCGGTCCACGTCCTCGGGGGTATAGAAGACCGAGAAGTGCCGGCCGATGATTTCCCCGGCGAGGTAGCCCTTGGTCAGCTGCGCGCCCAGGTTCCAGCTGGTGATGTGCCCCCGGGCGTCCAGCAGCAGGATCGCGTAGTCGCGGACGGACTCCACCAGCAGGCGGAAGTCCGCGTCGGCGATGGTGGCCGGCAGCGCCGCGGCCGCGGCATCCATCCCGGACCCTGGAATCTCGGAAACGCTCAAGGTTCACCCGGCATGGCATTCATGACCGGCCAAGCTAACCCACGCGCGTATCCACGCCAAGTGGCCGGCCCGGTACCGCCTGAACAGGTCACGCGGCCGACCGGCCCTACCCGTGACCGACCGTCGCGGACGTGCGGCCGCAGGGCGCCAGTTCCCTCTCCAGCCGCCGGTAATACGGCAACAGCGCCGCTGCGCGCGCGACCACGAACACGATGAAGGCGGCCCAGAGCCCGTGGTTGCCGAAAAACGTCGCCAGCGGCCACGCGGACAGCAGGAACACGGCCAGCGACAGCAGGCCGGCGTTGCGCATCTCGCGGGTCCGGGTGGCACCGATGAACACGCCGTCGAGCTGGAATGCCGCCACCGAGAGCAGCACGTACAGCCCGGTCCATGGCAGGTAGGTGACCGCGGTGGCCCTGACCTGTTCCAGCGAGGTCAGCGCGCCGACCACCGGCGCGCCCAGCAGCCAGATACCCACGGCCAGCACCGCGGCAGTAACCAGTGCCAGCTCGCTGGACAGGCGCACCACGCGGCGGAACCGCGCCGGATCGCGCGCGCCTGCCGCGCCACCGACCAGTGCTTCGGCGACGAAGGCGAAGCCGTCCAGGAAGAACGCGCTGAACGACACCAGCTGCAACAGGATGTGGTTGGCCGCCAGGGTCACGTCGCCGAAGCGGGCGCCCTGGTTGGCGAACCAGCCAAAGCCCAGCAGCAGGCACAAGGTGCGCACCATGATGTCGCCATTGGCCGAGAGCGTGCGGCGCAGCCGGGTGCGATCAGCGATGCGCGCCCAAGGGAGGAATGCGCCGGCATCGGAATGCCGCGCCCGCAGCGTCCGCCACAGCACCACCGCCGCGACCAGGCAGGTGGCCCATTCGGCGATCGCCGTGCCCAGCCCGATGCCGCGGGCACCCATCCCCAGCGACCCGGCCAGCCAGATGTCCAGTCCGGCGTTGAGGCCGTTGAGCAGCAACTGCACCAGCAGCAGCGCGCGGCTGTGGCCCAGCCCGATCAACGCGCCACTGAAGGCGTACAGCGCCAGCGCCGCCGGGGCACCCCAGATGCGCGCGGCGAAGTACGCCTTCCCGACCGACTCCACGGGCGCGCTGGCGTCCATGAGCCCGAAATACGCCTGCACCAGCGGCCACTGCAGCAGCAACAGCCCCAGCCCCAGCGCCACCCCCAGCAACACCGAACGGGCCAGCGTCGCCCGCACCTCGGCCTCGTCGCCGGCGCCCGCCGCCTGCGCGGTGAAGCCGGTGGTGGCCATGCGCAGGAAGCCGAAGCTCCAGTAGATGAAGTTGAACAGCAGCGCGCCCAGCGCCAGCGCCCCCAGGTCCACCGCGCTGCCGAAGTGGCCGATGACCGCGGTGTCCACCAGTCCCAGCGAGGGCACGGCGGCATTGGCGATGATGATCGGCCAGGCCTGCCGGGCGAGGGAGGCGCGGGTGGGCACCGGGGCGTGAGCGGCGGTCATGGCCCGGCATGATGCCGTGCCGGCGGGCGGCGGCGCCTGTGCCGGTCGGCCCGGCTCAGGCCGCGTCGCGGATCGCCGCCGCGGCGCCCTCGCCCACCCGGTTGCGGCCGCCGCGCTTGGCCTCGTACAGCGATGCATCCGCGGCGATCATCCAGCGCCGCAGGGTGGTCGCCTCCGGCCCCGCGGCGGCCACGCCGAGGCTCACCGTGCAGCGCAGGCCCGGGGCGCCCGGCACCTCCAGGCTCTCGACTCCGCACCTGACCCGGTCGGCCAGCCGGATCGCTTCGGCCTCGCCCGCGGGCAGGACAATGGCGAACTCGTCGCCGCCATTGCGGCCGACCGGGTGGTCCCCGGCGCAACTGCGCAGGACGGCTGCCAGTCCGCGCAGCACGTCGTCGCCGGCGGCGTGGCCGTACTCGTCGTTGATCCGCTTGAAGTCATCCACGTCCACCACCACCAGGCTCGCTGGCGCCCCCCGCTCGTGCCAGTCATGCAGCAGGCGCTGCGCATCCTCCTCCCACTGGCGGCGGTTGCTCAGCCCGGTCAGCGGATCGGTGCTGCTCAGCTCGTCGAGCCGGATGTTCTGCCGGTGGACCCGGCGCACCAGGTAATAGGAGTGCAGGCTGACCACGATGGTGTGGATCAGCAGGATCGGCATGCAGGCGATGATCACCGCCATGTCGGTGCGTGGCTGGAACGCGAAGCCGCCCAGCACCGCCCCCAGCAGCACCGCCCCGAGCATCCAGGGCATGGAGCGCCGCCACAGCCCGCGTATGCCGGTGTTGATCTTGTCGACCGTCGCCAGGGTCAACAGCAGGGCGCCGGGCAGCAGGTTGAAGTGCATCAGCGACACCCACAGCCCGGCGATCGCCGAGTCGACCACCAGGTTGTGCTTCTCGGTGGCATACGGATCGGCGCTGGTGCGCGAACGCAGCAGGGCCAGGTGCGGCCACAGGAGCGAGCTCAGCACCAGCAGCGCCCACAGCGGCCAGCCTGCCGCCTGCTGCTGGAGCACGACCCCGACGGGCAGGCCCGACAGTCCCATGCCCAGGATCCGCAACGGGTAGACCCGGCGCGGAAATGCCAGCCGGTGCCGCGCGCGCGCGGACACGCCCGGACGGCCCGGATCGCCCGAACCTGCTTGCTGTCGCACGTCTCCTCCCCCACCCCGGGAACGAATGCCAGTGCAAACGCGGGAAGCGGGGGAAAGCGGACGCCACAGGCAAGCGCATCCGCCGGACCGGGTCGCGACCGGCCGCGCACACCGCGGCCGGAACAGGCATCAGCCTCCGGCGAGGCCGCCACCCATGCGGCCGGGGAGCGCCTCGTCGTCTTCGACCGCCTCGGGGTCGTCCAGATCGCCGACCTCGCGGTCCATGCCGGCCTTGGGGTCGGGCGGGGTGGTCGGGGCTTCCGGCGGGTTCTTCCGGTCCTGATGGTTGGCCATGCGCATGTCCTCCAGTGGGAAGCACGACGGTAGGGCGCCGGGGGTGAACGCCCGGCCTAGTCGCCCTGCCGCTCGCGCAGCTCATCCTCCCGCTCCATCCGTTCCCGCACCCCGCCTTCCACCCCGCGCCCCGATTCCATCGCCACGAACAGCGTGCCATCGGTCGACGGCGCCGGCAGCGCATCCTCCATCTGCGACCTGTCCGCCAGATCCGCAGACATCCGCTCCGACAGGTCCGGGGCGAGCTTGTGGGTTCCATACGAGGCCTTGGCCTTCCAGCCGACCGCCAGCTCTTCCTTCGGGTCCAGTGCGATGTCGATGATCGCGTCCACCACCTCCTGCGGGTCGTCCATCGCCGCCATCCGCGGCGCGCGGCCGGTGAAGTTGGCGGCGTGCTCCCACCACGGCGTGTCGACCGCCCAGGGCATGACGGTGGCGACCTTGATGCGTTCCTGGCCATCCAGCCGCAGTTCCTCGTTGAGCACCCGGCCCAGGCTCAGCACGCCGGCCTTGGATGCCGAATAGGAGCCCTGGTAGGCCATCGGCACCTCGCTGTCGATCGAGCCGATGTTCACCAGGGTGCCCTCGCCCTGGGCGCGGAACCGGCGCACGGCAAAGTAGCTGCCGTAGACCACGCCCTTGAGGTTCACGTCGACCACCCGGGCGTGGTGGCCTGGCGGGATGTCCCAGAACCGGCCCAGGGCGCCGATGCCGGCATTGTTGATCCACACATCGATCCGCCCCGTGGGGGCGAGCGCGGCCTCGGCGAGTGCCTCCATGTCCCTGACCTGGGTGACATCGCCGGGGACCACGATCGCGGCCCCGCCGGCGGCCCGGGCCTGGTCGGCGATTTCGCCGAGCAGCGCCTCGCGGCGCGCGAGCAGGACGACATTGGCGCCGCGCGCGGCGAGCTTCAGGGCGACGCCGCGCCCGAGCCCGCTGGACGCGCCGGTGATGACGAAGGTCCTGCCCCGCAGGCTTGCGGCGTCGGGATCGCGTGCCATGGCCATGGGAAACTCCCTTAAATCACGGAGTTTCCCGGCCCGGGCGTCGGACGGACGTGAACCCGGATGTTCCGCGCGCACCCGGGCGCGCTGCGCCTGCCCCGGGAATCAGCCCCAGGGGTCGCGCAGCACGATGTTCGCGTCGCGGTCCGGCCCGGTGGAAACCATCGCCAGCGGGCAGCCCGACAGCTCCTCCAGCGAGCGCAGGTAGGCGCGCGCGGCCGGCGGCAGCTTGTCCCAGTCGGTGATGCCCTGGGTGCTTTCCTGCCAGCCGGGGAACTCCAGGTACACCGGCACGCACTCCTCCCAGCCCTGGGCGTCGAGCGGGGCGTACTCGGTCTGTTTGCCGCGGTACTGGTAGCCGATGCACATCTTCAGCGTGTCGAAACCGTCGAGCACGTCGAGCTTGGTGATGCACAGCCCGCTGATGCCGTTGATCGCGACCGCGCGCTTGAGCGCGACGATGTCGATCCAGCCGCAGCGGCGCGGGCGGCCGGTGGTGGCGCCGTATTCCTGGCCACGATCGCGCAGCCGCTGGCCGGCCTCGTCGTCCAGCTCGGTCGGGAACGGACCGCCACCGACGCGGGTCGCGTAGGCCTTGCAGATGCCCAGCACGTAGTCGATCGCGTCCGCGCCCACGCCGGTGCCGGCCAGTGCACCGCCGACGGTGGTGTTGGAGCTGGTCACGTAGGGATAGGTGCCGTGGTCGATGTCCAGCAGCGAACCCTGCGCGCCCTCGAACAGCACCCGCTTGCCGGCCTTGCGCAGGTCGTGGAGGATGCCGGCCACGTCGGACTTCATCGGCTCGACCACCTCGGCGAAGGCCAGCGCCTCGTCCAGGGTCTGCTGGTAGTCGATGGCGTCCGCGCCCAGGTACCGGGTCAGCACGAAGTTGTGGTAGTCGAGCGCGGTGCGCAGGAGTTCCTCGAGCTGCCTCGGGTAGTGCAGGTCGGCGACGCGGATGCCGCGCCGCGCCACCTTGTCCTCGTAGGCCGGGCCGATCCCGCGCCCGGTGGTGCCGATCGCCTTGCCACCGGCGGCCTTTTCGCGCGCCTGGTCCAGCGCCACGTGGTACGGCATGATCAACGGCGTGGCCGGGCTGATCTTCAGCCGGCTGCGGACCTCGACGCCATTGGCCTCGAGTTCGGCGATCTCCTTCTGCAGCGCGCCGGGGTGCAGCACCACGCCGTTGCCGATCAGGCACAGCGCGCCCTCGCGCAGGACCCCTGACGGAATCAGGTGCAGCACCGTCTTGCGATCGCCGATCACCAGTGTGTGGCCGGCATTGTGGCCTCCCTGGAAGCGCACCACCGCGCCGATGTCCTGCGTCAGCAGGTCGACGATCTTGCCTTTGCCTTCATCGCCCCACTGGGCACCAAGAACGACGACTGACTGACCCATTGCAGATGCTCCCGAGCAAATGAGGGCCGCGGGACGTTGCCGGCGGCGCGCACAGAAAAAGCCGGAAGGAACGCCCCTCCGGCTTTTCGGCATTATCCGGGTTTCGGGGGTCCCGGGCCAGTCCCGCTAGGGTCCGCCCCAATGGCGGCCACGCGCGCGGTGCTGCAAAGCTCGGGGCGTCCGATTGAAAGGCCGAGGCGCCATGAACCCGATCACCGCCCCGTCTGTACTGCAGGCCCGGCTGGCGCCACTCGCCCCGCCGCCTCCGTTGCCCGATCGCCCGCAGGCTCCTGGGGGGAGCGCCACCCCGTACCGGCCCGAACCGTCCTGGCACCCGCAGGTCGCCCCGGCAAGCTGCGGGCCGGCGCCGGCCATGCCCTACGACGCGACCGACTTCTCCGGACATGTCTCCGGCACCCGCGGCCGCGAGATCGACGTCGACCTGATGCGCATGTCCACCACCGTCTACGGGGACGCGGACGTCGATCTGTGTGGCTGGACCGCGCTGGACGACACCCAGCTGCAGGCCGCCGGCATGGACCCGGGCCGGCTGGACGTGCCCGGGAGCCAGTTCAAGGCCGAGGTCTTCACCGACGGCCAGGGCAACTACGTGCTGGCCTACCGCGGCACGGCCGACGGCGCGGCGGACTGGATGACCAACTTCAGCCAGGGCGCCGGCCAGTACACCGACGAGTTCGACCGCCTGGCCCCCCAGGCCGCGCAGGAGTTCGCCCAGGCTTTCGGCGAGAGGGGCGTGGATGCCCAAGGCAATCCCGCCTGGACCAATCTGGCGCTGACCGGGCACTCGCAGGGCGGCGGGCTGGCGACGGTGGCCTCGGCGGTGACCGGCATCCCCGCGGTGACCTTCGACCCCTCCGGCGTGCATGACCGCACCTTCGAGCGCCTCGGCCTGGACGGCGAACAGTTCCGCAGCCAGGCGGAAGACGGCCAGGTACGCCGCTACTCGATGCACGAGGATGCGCTGACCCAAGTCCAGGAAGGCTGGATCACCGCACCGCTTGCCCCCGACGCCATCGGCCACCAGGTCATCGTCAAGCCCGAGGGCGAGCTGGCCGACCGGGTGATCGAATACGGGCTGGAACACGCCGGCGTGGATCCCGGCACCGCCGACCGCGTCAACGACGCCCTGGAGGGCCTCTCGCAACTGCCCGGCCCCCTCGGCGGCCTGGCCAGCGGCATCCAGTACCTGGGCCGGGCGGCCAGCAGCCACGAGCAGCAGGTCCTGATCGACACCATGCTGCAGCAGCAGCCGTGGCAGGACGGCTACCAGAACCCCGCCAGCATCGAGCGCACGCTGATGTCGCCGCTCAACAGCCGCGAGGTCGAGAGCCGGGTGACCGAGGAGGTCGCGCAGGGCGTGGACGAGTTCCGCGGCCACGTCGAACGGCACCAGGAAGGCCGGACCGAAGCCGAGGCACTGGCCGCCGACGGCCGTGACGTGCAGGCCCAGTGGTACCGGGGCGGATCGGATGTACGGTTCGGCCTGGACGCGGCGGGTGAGTTCGTCGACACCGCCACCGACATAGCCGGCGCCACCATTGAAGGCCTGGCCGACAATGCCGCCAACCGCCTCGAGCAGGCCGCCGGCGGCATGAGCCATCCGGTGGACCGTTTCCTCGCCAATGGCCTGGCGGATGTCACCCGCGCTGGCGGTGAAGTGATCGGCGCCATCCCACGCGGGGTCGGCGACGCTGTCGAAACGGTGGCCGGGGCCGGAGGCTGGGCGATCCAGAAGGCCAGCGAGGGCCTGGGCGTGGTCGACCAGGCCCTCACCGATGGGTGGAACTGGCTCAAGGACCGGTTCTGAAAGAACCACGCCCGAGCGCTAGTATCCCGGCATGCCCTGCCGCCAGCCCGCGACGCTGACCCTGCTGCTGGCGGTACTCATGTCCACCAGCGCCTGCAGCGGAGAACCCATGGACCTACCGTTTGACGATGCCGAGGCCGCCGGACTGGCCAGTGCGGCCCGGCATGGCAACGCCTACGCCGTGCGCACCCAGGTGCAGGATGGCGCCGACCCGGACGCGCGCGGCGAGGACGGCATCAACCTGCTGCAGTTCGCGATCCTGTCCGGCAGCCGCTCCGGCTTCGAGGCCCTGCTGGACAGTGGCGCCGACCCGGAGGCGGAAGGCTTCAACGGCACCACCGCCCTGCACACCGCGGCGCTGGCGGACGATCCCTCCTATCTGGAGCTGATGCTCGGGCAAGGCGCCGATCCCGACGCGCGTAACCGCCGCAACGGCGAGACCCCGCTGGCGGTGGCGGTGTCGCCGCGCACCAGCAGGCAGTTCGCCCTGTTGCTGGACGCCGGCGCCGACCCCAACGCCACCGATTCGCAGGGCTACACCCCGCTGCACCGCGCGGCGATGATCAATGCCGGCGCCCATGTGCTCGCGCTGCTCGAGGCCGGCGCCGCTGCGCACGCGCCGGGCGGACAGGAGGCCACCTTCCAGGCCTACTTCTTCCGCACGCCGGAAGGCTCGCTGTCGCAGCAGGCCAGGGACGAGCGCAAGGCGGTCACCGCCTGGCTGCGCGCCCACGATGTCCCGCTGGAGGCGGGAGTCGGCCCATGACCGGCTGACGGCCGGGCCCGGTCGGAACCTGCGGCCGGGCCCGCGCTCAGCCGGGGCCGCGGACCAGCCACAGGCCGGTCAGCGCGGCGACCAGCACCAGGCCACCGATGCGGCGCAGGCGCTGCTCGTCGAGCCGTACCAGCTGCACCATGGCCTGGCGCCAGGCACGCGGGGCGGCGAACAGGAACAGCCCTTCCAGCACCAGCGCCAGGCAGGCGGCCGCCATCAGCTCACCCCACATCGACCGCGGCTCAGCTGTCGCTGTCGAGATAGCGCAGGAACTCGTCGTCGCGGTCCAACACGATCACGCCCTTGCCGTCGGCGAACGCCGCGCGGTAGGCCTCCAGGCTGCGCTGGAAGGCATAGAACGCGGGGTCGCGGTTGGCTGCCTGGGCATAGATCCGGGTCGCCTGGGCATCGCCCTCGCCACGCAGCCGCTGCGCGTCGCGCTCGGCCTCTGCGATGATCACCTGCTGCTGCCGGTCGGCCTCGGCGCGCACCGTCTGCGCCTCCTCGGCACCCTCGGCGCGCAGGCGGCTGGCGACCTGGTGGCGCTGGGCGCGCATGCGGCGGTAGACGTCCTGGATGACCTGGCTGTCGGTCGGCAGGTCGATGCGCTTCAGGCGCAGGTCGATGATCCGGATGCCGATGGTGGCCGCGCCGCGGTTGATGCCTTCCAGCTGCTGCTCGATGATCTCGGAGCGGTCGCCGGAGACGATCTCCTTGAGGGTGCGGGCGTTGATCTCGTTGCGCAGCGAATCCTTGATGATCGGCGCCAGGCGGTCCACGGCGATCGATTCGTCGCCGCCGGTGGCGCGGTAGAACGCGCGCACGTCCTCGATCATGCCGACGGTGAAGAAGTCCACCGCGACGTCCTTGCGCTCGGAGGTCAGGTAGCGCTCCGGCTCGGCGTCGAGTACCTGCAGGCGGCGGTCGAAGACCAACGCGCGCTCGATCAGCGGCCACTTGAAGTGCAGGCCCGGGCCGATCCCGGTGCGGTCGACCCGGCCCAGGTTCAGGACCATGGCCACCTGGCCTTCGCGGACCACGTAGGTGCCACCCATCAGCCCGAGGACCAGGGCAACGACGAGTGCAACGAGTACCGGGTACCTCATCGGCTCACCTCCTCACGACCGGTGGGGCGCGGGCTGCGCGCGGCACCGGTGTCGGCGCCCTGGCCCTGCTCCGGCATCAGCAACTCGGGGGTGACCAGGGGCGGCTGCCGGGACTGGCCGCCATCGGCGCGGCCGCCGCCGGCACCGTCCATGGGCACGTAGATCAGCTGGCGCGAATCCCCGCCCACCACCTTGCGGTTGTCGGCCAGCACGCCCTGTACCGTCTCCAGCCACAGGCGCTTGCGGGTGACGCCCGGGGCGTGCTGGTACTCGTCCACCAGCAGCGAGAAACGGTCGGCGTCACCCTGGGCACGGGCGATGCTCGCCTCGCGGTAGCCCTGGGCGGTGGCCCGGACCCGGGCCGCCGTACCACGGGCCTCGGGGACCACTTGGGCGGCGTAGGCCTCGGCCTCGCTGATCAGGCGGTCCTGGTCCTGCTGCGCGCTGTTGACGTCGTCGAAGGCCGGCTTGACCTCCTCCGGCGGACGGGCGTTGGGCAGGTTGAGCTCGGTCACCACCAGTCCGGTGCGATACGCATCCAGGGAGGCCTGCAACTGGTCGCGGGCGGAGACCGCCAGCGCGTTGCGGGCGCCGAGCACGGTGTCCAGCGGCGAGCGGCCGACCTGCTCGCGCACGGTGCTCAGCGCGGCCTGGGTGAGCATGGCGTCGCCGTCGCGGGTACCGAACAGGTACAGGCGCGGATCGCTGACCCGGTACTGCACGTTGATCTCGACCTGGACGATGTTCTCGTCCGCGGTCAGCACCGGCACCGTGGTGCCGAAGTTCTTGATCGAGGTGGCGTTGACCTTGACCACGCGCTCGAGCGGCCATGGCAGCTTGAAGTGCGGGCCGGGCTGCAGCAGGCGCGCGTACTCGCCGAAGCGCAGGACTACGCCGCGCTGCTGCTCGGCGATCAGCACGAAGCAGTTGGCCGCCAGCCACAGTGCCAGCACCAGCAGGACCCAGCGGCCGATGCCACCTCCGCCCCCGAACAGGTTGCGCAGCGGATCGAGGATCTGCTCCAGCCCGCCGTTGCCGCGCCGCGGCCCCTTGCCGCCGGGATCATTGCTGCCGGGAGAGTTCCAGGCCATGCCAGCTCCGAGAAAATGCGACCGCTGATTCTATGGGGCGGGCAGCAGCGAAGCCAGCACGTGTCCTTCCGGACCCGTCGCCAGCCTGCGTGCTTCCGCTTCGGGAAGGTCCACCTGCAGCCGCCAGCCATGCTCGCCGGCCTGCTCGGCGCGCACCGCGCCCAGTGCATGCAGCCGTGCGTGCAGGCGGCCGGCGCGTGGCGGCAGTTCGATCGTGCCGCACACGTGGCGCATCTGCAGCACCTCGCCCACCGCCTCGGCCAGCAGCCCCACCCCGTCGCCGTCGCGCGCGGAGATCCATACCCGCGCGTGGCCGTCGGCGGGACGGTCGATGCGCGGCCGGGCGTCGTCCAGCCGGTCGATCTTGTTGAGCACCAGCACTTGCGGCAACTCGCCGGCGCCGATCTCCGCCAGCACCTCGTCGACCTGGGCGATGCGCTCGTCCCTCAGGGGGTCGGAGGCGTCGACCACGTGCAGCAGCAGGTCGGCCTCGCGCGCCTCGCTCAGGGTGGAGCGGAACGCCGCGACCAGCTCATGCGGCAGGTCGCGCACGAAACCCACGGTGTCGGCCACGGCCACCGGTCCGGCCGGCAGCTCGACCCGCCGGACCGTAGGGTCCAGGGTGGCGAACAGCTGGTCGGCGGCGTACGCGTCGGCGCCGGTCAGGGCGTTGAACAGGGTCGACTTGCCGGCGTTGGTGTAGCCGACCAGGGCCACCCGGGGCAACTCGCTGCGCACGCGGGCGCGGCGCATCTGCGCCCGCTGCACCTCGACCTTGTCCAGGCGCTTCTGCAATTGCTCCAGGCGCTTCTGCAGCAGCCGGCGGTCGGTCTCCAGCTGGGTCTCGCCGGGGCCACGCAGGCCGATCGAGCCGCCGCGCTGGCGCTCCAGGTGGGTCCAGCCGCGGACCAGCCGGGTGGCCAGGTGGCGCAGCTGCGCCAGTTCGACCTGCAGCTTGCCCTCGTGGCTGCGGGCCCTTTGGGCGAAGATGTCCAGGATCAGCCCGGTCCGGTCCACGACGCGCCGCTGCAGCACCTTCTCCAGGTTGCGCTCCTGCACCGGGCTGAGCGGATGGTTGACCAGCACCAGGTCGGCGCCGCTGGCCTCGGCCGCGGCCTGGACCTCTTCCAGCTTGCCTTTGCCGATCAGGGTGGCGGCATTGGGCCGGTCGATCCGCGCCGGGAGCACCGCCGCCACGCTGGCGCCCGCCGAGCGGGCCAGTTCGGCGAATTCTTCCAGCAGGTCCTGGTCCGGCGGACCGCCGGCGTGGGGCTGGATCAGCAGGGCGTGCTCGCCCTTGCGGGAACGTTCAAACAAGCGGGGTCATCTCCGGGCACCGGCGGCGCATCCCCACCACATGGGTCCGCGCCGCGCCAAACGCAAGCCCGCCCGTCGTTCCCGCGAACGCGGGAACCCACGGCCCGTCAGTCCTCCCCGTCGCGCTCCGCGCCGTTGCCATTGCCATTGCCATTCGCACCCGGCTCCCCGGCCTGCACGTGCCCGCCGCCCGGCCCCACGCGCACGTTGCGCGCCGGCACCACCGTGGAGATGGCGTGCTTGTAGACCATCTGGCTGACGGTGTTGCGCAGCAGGACGACGAACTGGTCGAACGATTCGATCGTGCCCTGCAGCTTGATCCCGTTGACCAGGTACACGGACACCGGGACGCGTTCGCGACGCAGCGCGTTCAGGAAAGGATCCTGCAAGGATTGCCCCTTGGACATCGAATTCCCCTAAAAAATCGGTCTGGATTTGTAGTTGTTGTATGGCCGTCCGCGGGCGGCCGGCGACCCGCCACCACCCCGTGGCAAGGCTGTCTGGGATGGTAGCGCACGCACGGGGGATTGCGCTGTGCGCTGGCCGCCAGATGCCGGCTCGTGGCCGACGCCGCTACCAGGGGAGGAACAGCGAGAGTGCCTGGTCCAGGCCGGCACGGTCGCTGACCGGATCGAACCATCGCAGGTCGGGCTGGCCCCGCAGCCAGGTGAGCTGGCGTTTGGCCAGCTGCCGGGTGGCGGCGATCGCCCGTTCGCGGAACTCCGCCGCATCGTGGCGACCGTCCAGGTGTTCCCAGGCCTGCCGATAGCCGACCGCCCGCAGCGCCGGCAGGTCCAGCGGCGCGGGATGGCCGGCCAGCTCCGGCAGCGCGCGGAGCCGGCGGACCTCGTCGAGGAAACCGGCCTCGAGCATCAGGTCGAAACGGCGGGCGATGCGCCCGTGCAGCACCGCGCGGTCGGACGGCGCGAGGGCCAGCCGCAGCACGCGGAACGGCGGGCGCGGCGGCAGCGGTTCGCTGCGCCAACCGCTCATGGTGCGTCCCGACAGCTGCCAGACCTCCAGGGCACGCTGGATGCGCTGCGGGTCGCCGGGCTGGATCCGCGCCGCGCACTCTGGATCGATCCGTGCCAGTTCGGCATGCATCGCGTGCCAGCCACCACGCTTTTCGGCCTCGGCCGCCAGCGCGGCGCGCACGTGCGGATCCGCCGGCGGCATCACCGACAGGCCCTGCAGCAGGGACTGGAAATACAGCCCGGTGCCGCCGGCCAGGATCGGCACCCTGCCCCGCGCCGCGATCCCGGCCATCGCGGCACGCGCATCGGCGGCAAATTCGGCCGCCGAGTACGCCTGCCAAGGCTCGCGGATGTCGACCAGGTGGTGCGGTACCCGGGACTGCTCGGCCGCGTCGGGCTTGGCCGAGCCGATATCCAGGCCGCGATAGACCAGCGCCGAGTCCACGCTGACGATTTCACCCCCCAGGCGCTCGCCCCACTCCAGGGCGAGCGCGGTCTTGCCCGAGGCGGTCGGCCCCATCAGGGCAATGGCCGATGGACGCCGGTCGCCCATCGCGGTCAGTAGCCGTTCTCGTCCAGCGCGGCGTGGACCTGGTCGTGCCTGGCCTGCATCGCCGGGGAAGGCGAGCGGCCGAGCAGGCTCACCGCGATGATGGCGACGGTGGCGATGATGAAGCCCGGAATGATCTCGTACACCTCCGAGCCCATCCGGTTGACCATCACCTCCTTCCAGAACAGCACGGTCGAGGCCCCCAGCAGCATGCCGGCCAGCGCGCCATCGCGGGTCATGCGCTTCCAGAACAGCGACAGCAGCACCACCGGTCCGAAGGCGGCGCCAAAGCCGGCCCAGGCGTAGGCCACCAGCCCCAGCACCTTGCTGTCCGGATCCCGGCCGATGCCGATCGCCACCAGCGAGACCAGCAGCACCGCCAGCCGGCCGATCCAGACCAGCTCGCGCTGGCTCGCCTGCTTGCGGATGAAACCACGGTAGAAGTCCTCCGACAGCACGCTGGAGCACACCAGCAGCTGGCTCGACAGCGTACTCATCACCGCGGCCAGGATGGCCGACAACAGGATGCCGGCGATCCACGGGTTGAACAGCAGCTCGACCAGGGTGATGAAGACCCGCTCGGAGTTGGCTTCCACCGGCCCGGCCGCCCCCGGGTTGACGGCGAAATAGGCGATGCCGAAGAAGCCGATCGACAGTGAGCCGGCCAGGCACAGGATCATCCAGCCCATGCCGATCCGGCGCGCGGCCGGGATCGTGCGCACCGAATCGGCCGCCATGAAGCGGGCGAGGATATGCGGCTGGCCGAAATAACCCAGGCCCCAGCAGATCAGCGAGGCCAGCGCCATCACGCTCATCGGGCCCGCAGCGTTGCGGGTCCACAGCAGCAGCGACGGGTCGACTGAGCGTACTGTTTCCACGGTCACCTCCCAGCCGCCGGTGTGCATGATGGTCAGCACCGGCGCCAGCAGCAGCGCGAACAGCATCAGGGTGCCCTGGGCGACGTCGGTCCAGCTCACCGCCAGGAAGCCGCCGACGAAGGTGTACAGCACCGTCACCGAGGCGCCCCAGAACAGCGCGCTGCCGTAGGACATGCCGAACACGCTTTCGAACAGCCGCGCGCCGGCGACCATGCCCGAGGCGCAATAGACCGCGAAGAACACCAGGATCACCACCGCCGAGAAGATCCGCAGCACCCGCGAACGGTCCTCGAAACGATGGGTGAAGTAGTCCGGCAGGGTCAGCGCGTTGCCGGTGTGCTCGGTGTAGACCCGCAGCGGGCCGGCGACGATGCGCCAGTTCACCCAGGCGCCGATGACCAGGCCGATGCCGATCCAGGCTTCCGACACCCCGCCCAGGTACATCGCACCGGGCAGGCCCATCAGCAGCCAGCCGCTCATGTCCGATGCGCCGGCCGACAGCGCGGTCACGGTCGGGCCGAGCTTGCGCCCCCCGAGGATGTAATCGTCGAAACTCTCCGTCCGGCGCCAGGCGATGAACCCGATCAGGACCATGGCGGCCAGGTAAACCAGAAAGGTGACGATCAGCGGCGTGTTGGCGGCGATCATCGACGAGCCATCATTCATGCGGGGTCCCCCGTTTTGCTGCAGTGCGTGGACCGCCCGGAAGCGGCACAAGTCGCGCAGCCTAACGTAGACCGGCGGTTGCTTTCAGCCCGCCGGGGAGCCGCTCAGTCGTCGTCGCCCCATGCCATCGCGGGCGCGGAGCGCCCCTGACGTGGCACCGCGACCGCCTCGACCGCGTGCCATACCCTGAGCGCATCGACGGTCCCGGCGACATCATGCACCCGCACGATCCGGGCCCCGCGCTGCACCGCCAGCAGGTGCGCCGCCACCGAACCGTGGGCGCGCGCGGAAGGCAGGTCACGGCCGGTCAGCTCGCCGATGCTGCGCTTGCGCGAGAGTCCCGCCAGCACCGGGACCCCGAGTTCGGCCAGGCGACCCATGCGGGCCAGCAGCTCGACGTTGTGCGCGGTGGTCTTGCCGAAGCCGAAACCGGGATCGACGACGAGCCTGCTCCTGGCGATGCCGGCCATCTCGGCGGCGAAGATCCGCTCGGCCAGGAAACGCTGCACCTCGGCGCTGACGTCCTCGTAGTGCGGCAGGTCCTGCATCGAGCGCGGCTCGCCGAGCATGTGCATCAGCACCACCGGCACCGCAGCCTGCGCGGCGGCGTCCAGCGCGCCCTCGCGGCGCAGCGCGTAGACGTCGTTGATCATGCCCGCACCGGCATCCACGGCCGCGCGCATCACCTCGGGCTTGGAGGTATCGACACTGATCGGCACCCGGGTCTCGCGCGCCAGGCGCTCGACCAGCGGCACCACCCGGCGCAGCTCCTCGTCCACCGGCACGCCGGCCGAGCCGGGGCGGGTCGATTCCCCGCCGATGTCGAGGATGTCCGCCCCCTCCTCCAGCAGCCGCAACGCATGGGCGAACGCGGCATCCACGGTGTCGTGGGCGCCGCCGTCGGAGAACGAGTCCGGGGTGACGTTGACGATCCCCATCACACGGGCGCGGTCGAGCACCAGGGGGCGGCCGTTGCAGTCGAGCGTGGGAGCGGTGTCGAACATGGGCTCAAACGGAAAAGGGGCCAGAGCGGACTCTGGCCCCTTCCGGGTAGCGGCGGCAAGCGCCGGTCAGGTCTGCGCCACCGGCCCGACCACCGTGCCCGGCGGGGGCGGCGGCTGGTCGACCGGCGGCTTGCCGCCCCGGCTCCAGTCGGCCGGCGGGCCCGGCTCGCGGCCGTCCATGATGTCGTCGATCTGCCTGGCGTCGATGGTCTCGTACTGCAGCAGGGCCTCGGCCATGACATGCAGCTTGTCGAGGTTGTCCCTGAGGATCGCCGTGGTGCGGTGGTAGGCCTTGTCGAGGATGCCGCGGACCACCTCGTCGATCTTGCGCGCGGTGTCGTCGGACACGCTCTTGTGCTGGGTCACCGAACGGCCCAGGAACACCTCGTCCTCGTCGTCGGAATAGGCGATCGGCCCCATCTCGTCGGACAGGCCCCACTTGGTGACCATGTTGCGGGCCATCTTGGTCGCCCGCTCGATGTCGTTGGAGGCACCGGTGGTGACCTTGTCGTGGCCGAAGATCAGTTCCTCGGCCACGCGCCCCCCGTACAGCGAACACAGCTGGGATTCGATCGCGACCTTGTTCATCGAGTACTTGTCGCCTTCGGGCAGGTACATGGTCACGCCCAGCGCGCGGCCGCGGGGAATGATCGTCACCTTGTAGACCGGGTCGTGCTCGGGCACCAGGCGGCCGACGATCGCGTGGCCGGCCTCGTGGTAGGCGGTGAGCTTCTTCTCGTCCTCGCTCATCGCCATCGAGCGGCGCTCGGCGCCCATCATGATCTTGTCGCGGGCCTTGTCGAAGTGCTCCATGCGCACCTCGCTGTCCTTGGTCCGGGCCGCGAACAGCGCCGCCTCGTTGACCAGGTTGGCCAGGTCCGCGCCGGAGAAGCCGGGCGTGCCGCGGGCGACGATCATCGGCTCGACGTCGTCGGCCACCGGCACCTTGCGCATGTGCACGCGCAGGATCTCCTCGCGGCCCTTCACGTCCGGCAGCCCGACCACCACCTGGCGGTCGAAGCGGCCCGGGCGCAGCAGCGCCGGGTCGAGCACGTCCGGGCGGTTGGTGGCGGCGATCACGATCACCCCCTCCCCGCCCTCGAAGCCGTCCATCTCCACCAGCAGCTGGTTGAGGGTCTGCTCGCGCTCGTCGTGGCCGCCGCCCAGGCCGGCGCCGCGGTGGCGGCCGACGGCGTCGATCTCGTCGATGAAGATGATGCACGGGGCGTGCTTCTTGGCCTGCTCGAACATGTCGCGCACGCGGCTGGCGCCCACGCCGACGAACATCTCGACGAAGTCGGAGCCGGAAATGCTGAAGAACGGCACCTTGGCCTCGCCGGCAATGGCGCGCGCCAGCAGGGTCTTGCCGGTACCCGGCGGTCCGACCATCAGTACCCCGCGCGGGATCTTGCCGCCGAGCTTCTGGAACCGGGAGGGGTCGCGCAGGAACTCGACCAGCTCGCCGACCTCCTCCTTGGCCTCCTCGCAGCCTGCCACGTCGGCCAGGGTGACCTTGACCTCGTTCTCGCCCTGCAGCTTGGCCCGCGACTTGCCGAAACTCATCGCGCCCTTGCTGCCGCCCTGCTGCATCTGGCGCATGAAATACACCCAGATGCCGATGAACAGCACCCACGGCAGGATGTTGATCAGGATGTACAGCAGCGAAGGCCCGTTGTCGGGCGGGATCCGGGTGATCTCGACGTTCTCGCGCACCAGCACGTTGACCAGCGCGTCGTCCGCCGGACCGTTGGTGGTGCCGGTGCTGCCGTCCTTGCGCTCAAAGCGCAGGGCGTTGCCGGCCAGCCCACTGTCCTCGGTATAGGTGACCGCCTTGACGTTGCCGCCATCGACGTCCTTCAGGAACTGGGAGTAGGTCACCTCCTGCGGCGCGCCCTGGCCGGCGGTCCGGGGACCGAAAGCCTGGAACACCACCATCAGCACGACGGCGACCACCACCCACATCAGCAAGTTCTTGGCCAGATCGTTCATCTACCGCTACACCTCTTGCCCGTAGGCATCAATTCGTCCCGGCGCGCCTGCCGCGCGCCAGCGCGTATACCTCCGGCGACCGCTTGCGCGAGGCCTCCGGCTTGCGGATCGACACCTTCTCATACCGGCGTCTCAGATCGCGCACGTAATCGTCGAAACCCACGCCCTGGAACAGCTTGATCAGGAACGTGCCACCTTCGCGCAGGTGGCGGTCGGCGAAGTCCATGGCCAGCTCGGCCAGGTACATCGCGCGCGGCATGTCGACCGCATCCACTCCACTCTTATTGGGGGCCATGTCCGACAGCACAAGGTCCACCGGTTGTCCGTCGAGCGCGGCCTCGAGCGCCGATAGGACGTCATCGTCCCTGAAATCCCCATGAAGGAACTCGACGCCGGCCAGCGGCGGCATCTCCAGGATGTCCAGTGCGATCACCCGACCGGTGTCGCCCAGCTCGCGCCGAACCCACTGCGACCACCCGCCCGGGGCCGCGCCCAGGTCCACCACGGTCATGCCCGGGCGCAGCAGCCGGTCGCGCTCGACCAGCTCCTCGAGCTTGTAGACCGCCCGCGAACGCATGCCCTCCGCCCGTGCCTTCTTCACGAACGGGTCGGAATGGTGTTCCTTGAGCCAGCGCTGGCTGCTCTTGCTGCGTGAAGCCATCGGCAGTCGCGGGTTGCAGGGCCCCGCATGATACCCTGCGCGCCCTCCCCGCACCGTAACCGCAACCGTCATGTCGACCCCCCTGAGCTCCGCCCAGACCCGTTTCCTGCGCGGCATGGCCCACGGCCTGCGGGCGATGATCCAGGTCGGCGGCAAGGGCGTGACAGAGAACCTGGTGGCGGAACTGGACCTGGCCCTGGAGCACCACGAGCTGGTGAAGGTGAGGGTGGCCGGGGCGGAACGGGAGGAACGCGACGCCATGATCGCCCGCCTGGCCGAACAGACCGGCGCGGCGCTGGTGCAACGCATCGGCCACACCGCAGTGTTCTACCGGCAGAGCCGGGAACACCGGGAGATCGTGCTCCCGCGTTAGGAGGCAGCCATGGACCTGATCCTGGAAAACCCGGATTACGCGTATTTCCTGCGCGGGGCGAATGCCTTCGAGGGGCGGGTCAACGACCGTCGCCTGACCCGCAGTTTCCTGGTCGCCCCCGACCGCCTGGTCGAGGACTGGCCGGTCCGCGACGCCGGGACGATGACCCCGGCCGACCTGGAACCGGCGCTGGCGCTGGATCCGGAAGCCATCCTGCTGGGCAGCGGCGCCGGCCAGGTGTTCCCGCCGCCGGAGGTGATGGCCGCCTGCCTGCAGCGCGGGATCGGCCTGGAAGTGATGACCAACGCCGCCGTGGCCCGGACCTACACCGTGATGGCCAGCGAGCAGCGGCGCGTGGTCGCCGCCTTCATCCTCCCGGGCTGACCCGGCGCTCCTAGCGCTTCGGCAGGTAGAGCTGGGGGTCGACCGGCTTGCCGTTGTGGCGGATCTCGAAGTGCAGCATGTCGCGCGAGGCGCCGCTGCGGCCGACCTCGGCGATCTGCTGCCCGGCCTTCACCACCTGGCCCTCGTTGACCATCCGGTTGCGGTTGTGGCCGTACGCGGAAAGCCACTCCTCGCTGTGCTTGAGGATGATCAGCTCGCCATAGCCGACCAGCCCGGACCCCGAATACACCACGGTGCCGTCGGCAGTGGCGCGCACCGGCGCCCCGCCGGTGGCGGCGATGTCGATGCCCTGGCGGGTCGGGTCGCCGGACTGGTAGCTGCTGAGCAATGAGCCGTCGACCGGCCAGCGCCACTTGATCGAGCTGGCGATCGCCTTGCCCGCGGGCGCCGGTGAGGGTACGGGTGCCGAGGTGGCTGGGGGACGACTGGCCGGCGGCGTGGCCGTACCGGCAGTGCCGCGCGACGGCATGCGCCCGGCGCCGGAATCGGGATAGAGCTTCAGGCGCTGACCCGGATAGATGGTGTAAGGCGGCGGGATGTTGTTCCAGGCCGCCAGGTCCAGGGTGGTGATGCCGTTGCCGGTGGCGATCCGGTACAGGTTGTCGCCACGCTTGACGACCGTGGTCGCGCCGTACTTGGGCGTTGAACCAGCCGGGGTGCGCGTGACTGTGCTGCTGGCGCACGCGACCAGCAACAGAGAACCCAGCAACGCAGCAGCTGCCGAGATCCGTAGCAGGCGGAGGCGGGGGGCGGATGCGCGTGCGTTGTTACTCATGCGGCTGTCGTTCTCCTTGGTACCCGGGGCGCGCTCAGCGCCGGAACTCCATCCAGGCCAGTGCAATCAGGACCAGCAGCGCCACCAGCCAGCCGAGCACCTCGATGTAGCGGCGCAGCATGGGCTCGACCCGTGGACCACCCCACGCAACGAGGCCGGCAACCAGGAGGAACCTGGCACCACGGCCAACCAGCGAACCGGAGATGAAAGGTAGCAAGCCTATGCCGGTCGCGCCTGCCGCGAGGGTGAATACCTTGTAGGGGATCGGCGTGAATGCCGCGACGAACACGATCCAGATGCCGTGGCGGACGAACAGTTCCTGTACGTGGATGAAGGTCGCATCCCAGCCCAGCCGCTGGATCAAGGGCCAAGTCGCCTCCAGCGCCAGCGCCCCAAGTGCGTAGCCCACCAGCCCCCCCAGCACCGAGCCCACTGCGCAAAGCACCGCCAGCCGCCACCAGCGAGACGGCCTGGCGAGCGCCATGGGCGCGAGCATGACGTCGACCGGTACCGGGAAGAATATCGACTCGGCAACGCTCATCCAGAACAGGTAGCGCGCAGCCAGGTGGTGACTCGCCCACGTCCGGCAGCGGTCATAGATCGGGCCAAAGAGCCTCATCGTGTTTCTCTCGTGGGACTCAGTCGACCAGCCCGGGCAGGAGCGGGACAAAGACTACAGCTTCCAGTTCACGCTGGCTGAGGGTGCCGCCGCGGTCGCGCTCGAGCACGATCAGGTTCTGGGCGCTCGCCGAACCGACGGGGGCGACCAGCATCCCGCCCGGCGCCAGTTGGCCCGCCAGTCCCTGGACCAGGGCCGGCGCGGCGGCGGTGACGATGATGGCGTCATAGGGGCCGTTCTCTTCCCAGCCCAGGCGCCCGTCGTCGTGCTTGCTGCGCACGTTCAGGCCCAGCTGGCGGAAGCGCTTGCGCGCGCTGCGCAGCAGGTCGCCGATGCGCTCGACGGTGTGCACCTCAAGCCCCAGCGCGGCCAGGATCGCGGCCTGGTAACCCGAGCCGGTGCCGACTTCCAGCACCTTCCGCGGGTCGACCTGGAGCAGCAGCTCGGTCATCCGCGCCACCACCCAGGGCTGGGAGATGGTCTGCCCGTGGCCGATCGGCAACGCGGTGTCCTCGTAGGCGCGGGTGGCCAGGGCCTCGTCCACGAACAGGTGGCGCGGCACCAGCCGGACCGCCTCGAGCACCCGCTCGTCGGCGATGCCGTTGGCGCGCAGCCGCTCGACCAGCCGGTCACGCACCCGCTGCGAGGTCAGGCCACTGCCCATCGCCTCGGGCTGCAGGCGCATGCGCGGGGTCATCGACCGTCCGCCTTGACCAGGTTGGCCTCCAGCCCGGCGACCCAGCTGGCCACCTGCTCCAGTGCCTGGTAGCGGGTCAGGTCGACCTTGATCGGGGTGATCGAGATATGGCCGCCGCGCACCGAGTGGAAGTCGGTGCCGGGGCCGGCGTCCTCTTCGGCGCCGGCGGGGCCGATCCACCACCACTGGCGGCCACGCGGGTCGACCTGCGGGATGCAGGCCTCGGCCCGGTGGCGGCTGCCCAGGCGTCCGACCTCGAAGCCGCGGATCTCCTCCCACGGCAGGTCCGGCACGTTGACGTTGAGGATGGTGTCGGCCGGCAGCGGGTCGACCCTCAGCCGGGCGATGATCTCGGCGGCGGCGCGGGCGGCGGCTTCGTAGTGGCGGCCGACGCCGTCGCGGGTGGCCAGCGAGACCGCCACCGCCGGCAGGCCGAGGAAACGGCCTTCCATCGCCGCGGCGACGGTGCCGGAATAGATCACGTCGTCGCCCAGGTTGGCGACGTTGTTGATGCCCGACACGACGATGTCCGGCTCCACCTCGAGCATGCCGGTGATCGCCACGTGGACCGCATCGGTGGGGGTGCCGAACACGCGCCAGGTGGCGCCGTCCTGCTGCACCACGCGCACCGGCGCGTCCAGGGTCAGCGAATTGCTGGCGCCGGAGCGGTCGCGGTCGGGTGCCACCACCAGGACCTCATGGCCGGCGGCGCGCAGCCCCTCGGCCAGGTGCCGGATCCCCGGCGCATCGACGCCGTCGTCATTGCTGACCAGAACTCGCATGGTCTCCCTTGGCAGGCGCCCGCTGGCGCTTGGCTGGACTGTCGGATGGGTGCCCCGCGGCCGCGTTGCGGCCGGTGCCGCGCCGCCCGGGCGAGCGCGATCGGCAAGCGGGCATGATAGCCGACCCGGCACCCGCCCGGCCGGTGCGCGGGACGTTACCCTTGGGGCCCGCCCGCCGATTTGTGCCTGCCCGCCGCGCCATGGACAGCGATCCCGACGACGACAGCGAACTCTTCCGCGCCGCCATCGGCAAGGTGCGGCGGCTCGACGAGCGCCCGGCGCCGCCGGGCCGCCCCCGCCCACGGCCGCGCGCGCGGATGGCCGAGCAGGACGAGCAGGCCGCCCGGGAGGAGTTCCGCCACGGCCTGGAGACGCTGCCGGTGCAGGCCGGCGACGTGCTGGCCTACCGCCAGGACGCCCTGCCCGCGCGCGCCTGGCAACGGCTGCGCCGCGGCGAGATCTCGGCCCAGGAGGAGCTGGACCTGCACGGCCTGGATGCCCGGACCGCCGAGGGCTTGCTGCGCCGGTTCCTCGCCGATGCCCGCGACCACGGGCTGGGCTGCGTGCGGGTGATCCACGGCAAGGGCCGCGGCAGCGAGGACATCGGCCGCAGCGGGGTCCCGGTGCTGAAGAACCTGGTCGACGGGATGCTGCGCCAGCGCGCCGGGGTGCTGGCGTTCCACTCCGCCCCGCCGGCCCAGGGCGGCACCGGTGCGGTGCTGGTGCTGCTGGCGCCCCGCCGCCGCGGCTGACTGCTTTCTTTGTCATCCGCCGTTGCTATGCTCCGCGAAGGGGATCGTCAATGGACTGGGGGAAGAGCATGAAGCACCGTATTGCCGTCGCGGCACTGGCCGCGGCCGTCGTGATGTTGTCCGCCTGTGGCACCCGCACACCCGCGCCCGAGCCGGTACCGGAGCACGCGACGCCCGTGCTGCCGACCACCATCATCGAGCAGCTTTCCGGCGACGGGCTGTTCGGGTTCGGCAGGGCCAGCCTCGATGACTTCAGCCCCGAAGGCATGCAGGCGCTGGCCGCACTGGTCGATCGGCTGCGCCAGCGCCCGGTGGCGGCGATCAACGTGATCGGCCACAGCGACCGGATCGGCAATGCCCGGGCCAACCAGCGCCTGTCACTGCGTCGCGCCCAGGCGGTCCGCGACTACCTGGTCGGCGAAGGCATCCACGAGGGGATCATGACCGTCGCCGGCTGGGGCAGCGAGGCACCGCTGGTGGAATGCGAGGGCGAACGCGGCCAGGCACTGGTTGACTGCCTGGCGCCGAACCGCCGGGTCGAGCTGAAGATCCGTTTCGCCGACTGAGCGTGGCGGCGGGCGCGGCGGTCAGGGGCCAGCCGCGCCTTCCTCGAGCGCGCCCAGCTCGGCCAGCACCGCGGTGGCATAGGTGCCCGGTGGAAGCACGAAGGACAGTTCGAGCACGTCGCCGGCCGGCCACTGCCAGGCAATATCCGCCGGGCGCAGGCGCAGCGCGCGGCGCTCCTGCTTCAGCCCCGCGGCCTCCAGCCCCTCGCGCAGGCGCAGGGATGCCGGATCGGCGATCGCATCGAGTTCCAGCGAACGTGCCGCGCCATCGCTGCGCAGGCCGCCGCGGCCCCACAGCGGGCCGGTGGGGTGGATGTCGAAACGCTGCACCCGGTCGGCCAGCTCCGCGTCCAGCGCTTGCGGGCCGAACACGCTGCGGCTGCCATCGAGCATCCAGACCTCGCCCTCGGGCAGCCCGGCCACCCAGCTGCCGCCACGGACCCGCGCGGCCAGCACCTGGTTGAACAGCTGCGAGCGCGCCGCCGAGAGCAGCATCGAGCGCTGCTCGCGCCCGACCCGGCGGCCGCCGAACATCGCCAGCGCGCGGCCCAGGTTGTCACCGCCACGGCCGAAGCGCTGCACCCCGAAGTAATTGGGCACGCCGTGGCCGGCGATCGCCCGCAGCCGCGCCTCGATCCGCGCCCGTTCGCCGCGCACCTCGCGCACGACCAGCACGAAGCGGTTGCCGGCCAATGCCCCCCGCGACAGCTTGCGCGAGTGGCGGCGCGCGTGGAGCACCCGGAGCGATTCGCCGTCCTGGTCCAGTTCCAGCGCGGCGGGATCCGGGTCGGGCCGCCCCGGGAGCTGCACACTGAAACGCTGGGTGGTGACCGCATGGCGATCCTTCAGGCCCGCGTAGCCGACATCGCGCTCGTCCACCCCCGCCCATTGCGCGATGCGGCGCGCCACGTGCGCGGTGTTCATGCCGCGCTTGGCGACCGTCAGCAGCAGGTGCTCGCCCTGGCCATCGGCCTCGAAGGCCGGCAACTCCTCGACCCGGAAGTCCTCCGGCACCGCGCGGTAGCGGCCCTGGAGCACCGCCGGGCCGTGGGCCGCGGGCGTGCCGTCGCCACTCACCCGCGGACCATCAGGCACACCGCCATCGCGGCGATGCCTTCGCCGCGGCCAGTGAACCCGAGCTTCTCGCTGGTGGTCGCCTTGACGCTCACCGCGTCCACCTCGACCTGCAGGTCGGCCGCCAGTGCCTCGCGCATCGCCTGGGCGTGCGGACCGATCTTCGGCCGCTCGCAGATCACCGTGACATCGGCATTGCCCGGCCGCCAGCCGCGCTCGGCGGCCAGCTCGCGGCAATGGCGCAGGAAAGCCCGGCTGTCGGCACCCTTCCACTGCGGATCGGACGGCGGGAAGTGGCGCCCGATGTCACCCAGCGCCAGCGCGCCGAGCATCGCATCGCACAGGGCATGGATCGCCACGTCGCCATCGGAATGCGCCAGCACGCCGCACTCGTGCGGCACCCGCACCCCGCCGACCACCACATGGTCGCCGCCTTCGCCGAAAGCGTGCACATCAAATCCCTGCCCAACCCGCACGTCCATCCATCCTCCAGGATCCAGACCCAAACCGTACGCAAGCAAAACGCACCCCGGACGGGACGCCCCAAAGGCGCGCCCAATCACCCCCCGCGCAACAACCCCTCCATCAACGCCAGGTCCGCCGGGGTGGTCACCTTGAGATTGTCCTCCCGCCCCTCGACCAGCCGCGGCCTGGCCCCGGCGCGCTCCATCGCCATCGCCTCGTCGGTCACCGTGACGCCGTCGGCCCGGGCACGCTCCAGCGCGCGAACCAGCGCCCCGCGGCGGAACGCCTGCGGGGTGAAGGCGCGCCACAGCACTCCGCGCGGCTCCGTCCCGGCGATTGTGCCGTCGCCGCAACCGCGCTTGAGGGTGTCGCGTACCGGAGCGGCGAGGATCGCCCCGTCGCCATGCGTACCGGCGACCTCGACCAGCCGCGCCAGGTCGGCCGGGTCGAGGTTCGGCCGTGCGGCGTCGTGCACCAGCACCAGGCCGTGCGCACCGGCGTCGCCCGGGATCACGCGCAGCGCCGCCAGGACCGAATCGGCCCGCTCCGCGCCCCCGGTGCAGCGCAGCACCGGCTTGCCGGCCAGCTGCTGCCAGCCCGGCCAGAAGCCGTCGTCGGCGGCCAGCGCCACCACGACTCCGGCCACCCGCGGGTGGTCGAGCACGGCTTCGAGCGCATGCCGGATCACCGGCCGGCCGGCGACCTCCAGGTATTGCTTGGGCACTTCGCCGCCGAAGCGCGTGCCTTTCCCGGCGGCGGGCATCACGGCCCAGACGGGGGGGTGTCCTGTCGTCACGGCCACGACCTGCCGCCGCTCACTCCGCGGGCTCCGCAGGCTGCGGTTCGCCGTTCTCGACGACGCGGTAGAAGGTCTCGCCCGGGCGGATCATGCCCAGTTCGCTGCGGGCGCGCTCCTCCACCGCGGCCTCGCCGGACTTGAGGTCCTCGACCTCGGCCGCCAGCGCGTCGTTGCGCTGCTGCAGGCCGAGGTTCTCCCGGCGCTGGGCCTCGACCTGCTCCTGCAGCGCCTCCACCGACGGGCGACCGCCCTCGCCGGACCAGAGGCGGGACTGCAGCATCACCAGCACGGCGACCAGCAGCAGTACCAGGACCCCGGTCCAGCGCATTGGAGTGGCCTCAGCGGTGCAGCGAGACGAAGGCGTCGCGGCCGGCGTACTTCGCCGCGGCGCCCAGCTGCTCCTCGATGCGCAGCAGCTGGTTGTACTTGGCCACCCGGTCGCTGCGGCACAGCGAGCCGGTCTTGATCTGGGTGGCGGTGGTGGCCACCGCGATGTCGGCGATGGTGGTGTCCTCGGTTTCGCCGGAGCGGTGCGAGACGACCGCGGAGTAGCCCGCCCGGTCGGCCATGGCGATCGCCTCGAGGGTCTCGGTCAGGGTACCGACCTGGTTGACCTTGATCAGGATCGAGTTGCCCAGCCCGTCCTCGATGCCCTCGGCGAAGATCTGCGGGTTGGTCACGAACAGGTCGTCACCGACCAGCTGGACCTTGCGCCCCAGCCGCGCGGTCAGCAGCTTCCAGCCCTCGCGGTCGCCCTCGTCCATGCCGTCCTCGATGCTGATGATCGGGTACTGGTCGCACCAGCCGGCCAGGAAGTCGACGAACTGCTCGGCGGTCAGGCGCTTGCCCTCGCCGGTCAGGTGGTACTTGCCGTTGTCGTGGAACTCGCTGGAGGCCACGTCCAGGCCCAGCAGCACGTCCTCGCCGGCGTGGTAGCCGGCCTTGCCGATCGCCTCCAGGATGGTCTCCAGCGCCTCCTCGTTGCTGCGCAGGTCGGGGGCGAAGCCGCCCTCGTCACCCACCGCGGTGGACAGGCCGCGGCCGCGCAGCACCGACTTGAGCGCGTGGAAGATCTCGGTGCCCGCGCGCAGGCTTTCGGAGAAGCTGTCGAAGCCCACCGGCAGCACCATGAATTCCTGCAGGTCGACGTTGTTGTCGGCGTGGGCACCGCCGTTGATGATGTTCATCATCGGCACCGGCAGCACCGGCGCGACGCCGGTGCCGGCCGCCAGGTGCTGCCACAGCGGGAGCTTCTTCGACATCGCGACGGCATGGGCGTTGGCCATCGACACGCCCAGCAGCGCGTTGGCACCCAGCCGACCCTTGTTCTCGGTGCCGTCCAGGTCGATCAGGCGGTGGTCCAGGCCGGCCTGGTCGGCCCCGTCCGTGCCGGTGACCGCCGCGGCAATGGCGGTGTTGACGTTCTCCACCGCCTGGCGGACGCCCTTGCCCAGGTAGCGGGTCTTGTCGCCGTCGCGAAGCTCCACCGCCTCGCGCGACCCGGTCGAGGCACCCGAGGGCACCATCGCCCGGCCGAAGCTGCCGTCGGCGAGGGTCACCTCGGCCTCGAGCGTGGGGTTGCCGCGGCTGTCGAGGATCTCGCGGGCATGGACTTTCGCAATCGTGGTCATGTCGTCTCTTGAAGGGTTCGGAACAGAAGGCGGGACCGACGTTCAGGCATCCGATTCCAGGAAGCCGTTGCGCTTGGTGACCCCGTCGATGGCCATGAGGGTTTCCAGCAGGGCGCGCATCTTGCCCAGTGGCCAGGCATTCGGGCCGTCGGACAGTGCCTTGTCCGGGTCCGGATGGGTTTCCATGAAGATGCCGGCGATGCCCACCGCCATGGCCGCGCGCGACAGCACCGGCACGAACTCGCGCTGGCCGCCGGACTTGCCGCCGGCGCCGCCGGGCAGCTGGACCGAATGGGTGGCATCGAACACCACCGGGCAGCCGGTGTCGCGCATCACCGACAGCGAGCGCATGTCGCTGACCAGGTTGTTGTAGCCGAAGCTGGCGCCGCGCTCGCAGACCATGATCTGTTCGTTGCCGGTCGACAGCGCCTTCTCGGCAACGTGCTTCATCTCCCAGGGCGAGAGGAACTGGCCCTTCTTGATGTTCACCGGCCGGCCGGCGCTGGCGACCTTGCGGATGAAGTCGGTCTGCCGGCACAGGAAGGCCGGGGTCTGCAGCACGTCGACAACGGCGGCGACCTCGTCCATCGGGGTGTATTCGTGGACGTCGGTCAGCACCGGCACGCCCAACTGGTGCTTGACCGTCTCCAGCACCTTCAGCCCCTCCTCCATGCCGGGGCCGCGGAAGCCGGAGATCGAGGTCCGGTTGGCCTTGTCGAAGCTGGACTTGAAGATGAAGGGGATGCCGAGCTCGTCGGTGATCTCCTTGAGCGTGCCGGCGGTATCGAGCTGCAGCTGCATCGACTCGATCACGCACGGGCCGGCGATCAGGAAGAACGGCTGGTCCAGGCCAACCTCGAATCCACACAGGTTCATCGCAGTGCTCCTTGTGCTCGTGCAGGGGTGGCTTCAGCCGCGACCGCATCCCGTCCCTTGGCCGCCCTGTATTCCCGCGCCGCCTCGATGAACCCGACGAACAGCGGATGCCCGTCGCGCGGGGTGGACAGGAACTCCGGATGGGCCTGGCAGGCCAGGAACCACGGGTGCCGGTCCCGGGGCAGTTCGATCATCTCCACCAGCAGGTCGTCCATCGACTTGGCGCTGATCACCAGGCCGGCGTCCTCGAGCTGGGCGCGGTAGCGGTTGTTGAACTCGTAGCGGTGCCGGTGGCGCTCGCCGACCACGTCGCGGCCATACAGCTCATGGGCCAGGGTACCGGGCTTGAGCCGTTGCTCCTGCAGGCCCAGGCGCATGGTGCCGCCCAGGTCGGAATCCTCGCTGCGCCGCTCGAGCTCGCCGGTCGCGGTACGCCACTCGGTGATCAGGCCGATCACCGGGTGCGGGGTGGACCTGTCGTTCTCGGTGCTGTTGGCGCCTTCCAGGCCGGCGACGTGGCGCGCGTAGTCGATCACCGCCGCCTGCATGCCGTAGCAGATGCCGAAGTACGGAACCGCGTTCTCGCGCGCGTGGCGGGCACTGAGCACCTTGCCGTCGAAGCCGCGGTCACCGAAGCCGCCCGGAACCAGGATCCCGTCGACGCCCTCGAGCAGCGTCGCGCCCTGCTTCTCGACCTCGCTGGACTCCAGCCATCGCAGGGTGACCCGGGTGCGCTGGCGCAGGCCGCCGTGCTTGAGCGCCTCGGCCACCGACTTGTAGGCGTCCTGGTGGTCGACGTACTTGCCGACGATGGCGATGGTGACCTCGTCGTCCGGGTTCTGGGTGGCATCGACCACCGCCTCCCACTCCGACAGGTCGGCCGGTCCGGCGTTCAGCCGCAGGCGCTCGATCACCAGGTCGTCCAGCCCCTGCTCGTGGAAGCGGGCCGGCATCTTGTAGATGTTGTCGAGGTCCACCGCGGAGACCACCGCGCGCTCGGAGACGCTGGTGAACAGCGCGATCTTGCGGCGCTCGTTGTCGGGCAGCGGCTGCTCGGAGCGGCAGACCAGGATGTCGGGCTGGATGCCGATCGAACGCAGCTCCTTGACCGAATGCTGGGTCGGCTTGGTCTTGAGCTCGCCCGCGGCGGCGATCCACGGCACCAGGGTCAGGTGCATGAACAGGGCCTTGTCCGGCCCGCGCTCGGTGCGGATCTGGCGGATCGCCTCCAGGAACGGCAGCGACTCGATGTCGCCCACGGTGCCGCCGATCTCCACCAGGCCGACATCAAAGCCTTCGGTGGCCTCGAAGATGCCGCGCTTGATCTCGTCGGTGATGTGCGGGATGACCTGCACCGTGCCGCCGAGATAGTCGCCGCGGCGCTCCTTGCGGATCACGCTTTCGTAGATGCGCCCGGTGGTGATGGAGTTCTTGCGCCCCAGCCGGGTGCGCACGTAGCGCTCGTAGTGGCCGAGGTCGAGGTCGGTTTCCGCCCCGTCGTCGGTGACGTACACCTCGCCGTGCTGGAACGGGCTCATGGTGCCCGGGTCGACGTTGATGTACGGGTCGAGCTTCATCATCGTCACGCGCAACCCGCGCGATTCGAGGATGGCCGCCAGCGAGGCCGCCGCGATGCCCTTGCCAAGCGAGGACACCACGCCGCCGGTGACGAAGATCAGGGGAGTCATGGTCTAGCTGCCGCTGGAAAGCGGTAGTCTACCGGCTGGCCGTGGCCGCCGCGACCGCTTGACAGCCTCAGCCGCGCCAGTCTTCTTCCTCTTCGCGCTCGGCCGGGCGCCGGTCGCCACGGGCGGCGGCGGCGTCCCGCGCCTTGCGCGCCTCCTCGGCGGCCCGGCGCGCGGCGTCGCGACGGGCGTCGGCGGCGCTGCGGTCGGCCTGCTCGGCGGCGGCCTTCTTGGGCTGGCGCTCGTGTGCCGTGGCCTGGTCCGCGGTATCGGCCTGCTGGGCCGAGGCCACCAGCGCCACCCCCGCCAGCGCCAGGCCAACCGGTACCAGCATCAGGGTCCGGAACGTGATCGTTGGGATCTTCATCGGCTTGTCCTCTTCATGTGCGGAATGGCGCCGCCTCCCCGCGTGACGACCCCGGAAGGCTAGCGCGTCGTGGCGTGAGGGCACCTGAAGGACCCCACATCCCGGCGCCTGACGTTCAGCGACCCCTTGCTTGACCCCCTTCTGCCCGACCCGCATTCTGGCGGACTTTCCGCAGTCCCCGCACCGGCTCCGCACCGCATGAACACCCGCTACAACGCCGCCGACATCGAAGTCCTGTCGGGCCTTGACCCGGTCAAGCGCCGGCCCGGCATGTACACCGACACCACCCGCCCCAACCACCTGGTCCAGGAGGTGGTCGACAACGCCGTGGACGAGGCGCTGGCAGGGCACGCCCGGCTGGTGGAGGTGACCGTGTACGCCGACGGCAGCTGCGAGGTGTCCGATGACGGGCGCGGCATGCCGGTCGACATCCACCCCGAGGAAGGCGTGCCGGGCGTGGAACTGATCCTGACCCGGCTGCACGCCGGCGGTAAGTTCTCCAACCGCAACTACACCTTCTCCGGCGGCCTGCACGGCGTGGGCGTGAGCGTGGTCAACGCCTTGAGCACCCGGGTCGAGGTGTCCATCAAGCGCGAGGGCAGCGAGCACCGCATCGCCTTCGCCGACGGCGACCGCGCCAGCGAGCTCGAGGTCGTGGGCAGCGTCGGCAGGCGCAACACCGGCACCCGGCTGCGCTTCTGGCCCGACCCGAAGTATTTCGACACCCCGAAGTTCAACCTGCGCGCGCTGAAGCACCTGCTGCGCGCCAAGGCGGTGCTGTGCCCCGGGCTGACCGTGCGCCTGGTGGAGGAAGCCGGCGGCGAGCGCGTCGAGTGGCATTACGAGAACGGGCTGCGCGACTACCTGCTGGGCGAGCTGGGCAACCGCGAGCTGCTGCCGCCGGAACTGTTCGTCGGCGGGCTGGGCCGCGAGACCGAGACCGTGGAATGGGCGGTGGCCTGGTCGGCCGAGGGCGAGCTGGTCCAGGAAAGCTACGTCAACCTGATCCCGACGGCCCAGCACGGCACCCACGTCAATGGCCTGCGCAGCGGTTTCACCGATGCGCTGCGCAAGTTCTGCGACTTCCGCAACCTGCTGCCGCGCGGGGTCAAGCTGGCACCCGAGGACGTCTGGGACCGGGTGAGCTTCGTGCTCAGCCTGAAGATGACCGACCCGCAGTTCTCCGGCCAGACCAAGGAGCGGCTGAGCTCGCGCCAGGCCGCGGGCTTCATCGAGGGCGCCGCCGAGGACGCCTTCACCCTGTGGCTCAACCAGCACGTGGAATGGGGCGAGCGCATCGCCCAGCTGGCCATCGAGCGCGCCAGCGCGCGGCTGAAGACCGATAAGCAGGTCACCCGCAAGAAGGTCACCCAGGGCCCCGCCCTGCCCGGCAAGCTGGCCGACTGCATCAGCCAGGACCTCTCGCGCACCGAGCTGTTCCTGGTCGAGGGCGACTCGGCCGGCGGCAGCGCCAAGCAGGCGCGCGACAAGGACTTCCAGGCGATCCTCCCGCTGCGCGGCAAGATCCTCAACACCTGGGAGGTGGCGTCGGGCAGCGTGCTGGCTTCGCAGGAGGTCCACGACCTGGCGGTGGCGATCGGCTGCGACCCGGGCAAGGACGAGCTGTCCGGGCTGCGCTACGGCAAGGTGGTGATCCTCGCCGACGCCGACTCCGACGGCCTGCACATCGCCACCCTGCTCACCGCCCTGTTCCTGCAGCACTTCCCCGCCCTGGTCCGCGCCGGCCACGTGTTCGTGGCGATGCCGCCGCTGTTCCGCATCGACCTGGGCAAGCAGGTCCACTACGCCCTGGACGAGGAGGAGAAGCAGATCCTGCTCGACCGGATCGAGCGCGAGAAGGCACAGAAGAAGAAGGGTTCGGCCGGTACCGTCCAGGTCACCCGCTTCAAGGGCCTGGGCGAGATGAACCCGGCGCAGCTGCGCGAGTCGACCATCCACCCCGACACCCGACGCCTGGTACAGCTGACCGTCGACGACGCCGACGGCACCCGCTCGCTGATGGACATGCTGCTGGGCAAGAAGCGTGCGTCCGACCGCAAGGCGTGGCTGGAGGAGAAGGGCGACCTGGCGACGCTGGAGGTCTGAGCCTCAGCCAGCGGCCGGGCTCTGCCCGGCGTCCAGGCACACCTCCAGCAGCCGGCGCAGGAGCGGCTGCAGGCGCGCCGCACGGGCCGGGTCGAACTCACCGCTGCCCTCGTCCATGTAGCAGCGCTGGCTGGTTTCCATCTGCACCGCCTGGATGCCCCGTGCCGGGTCGCCATAGTGCCGGGTGATGTGGCCGCCCTTGAAGCGTCCGTTGGCAACCCAGTCGTAGTCGTCCTGCCCGGCCAGCACCTGCTCGAGCCGTTGCTGCAGCGCCGGGGTGCAGCTGGCACCGGCCGCAGTGCCCAGGTTGAGGTCCGGCAGCCGGCCCTCGAACAGGAACGGCAGGTCGCTGCCGCGGATCGAATGGCCTTCCCACAGCACCACCCGGCCGTGCCCGCCGCGCAGGCGCTCCAGCTCCCCGCGCAGGGCGTCGTGGTAGGGGCGCCAGTAACGTTCGATCCGGGTGGCGATCTCCGCCTTTCCCGGCTGCTGTCCTTCCAGGTAGACCGGCCCGCCGTCGAAGCGGGTGGTCGGGCACAGTCCGGTGGTGTTCTGCCCGGGGTACAGCGAGGTGTCGTCCTCCGGGCGGTTCAGGTCGACCACGTAGCGCGAGTAGCGCGGCACCAGCACCGAGGCACCCAGCGCGCGGGCGAAGTCGTACAGGCGTGACACGTGCCAGTCGGTATCCGGCGCCGTGCGCGCGGGCCCGGCCATGCGCTCGGCGAGTGCCACGGGGATTTCGCTGCCGTCGTGCGGCAGGCTCAGCAGCAGCGGAGCGCTGCCACGGTGGAGGCGATAGCTGTCCATGAGGTCCACTCAGGTGTCCTGCATCAGCACCACTTCCTCGGCGCTGGTGGGATGGATGGCGACGGTGTCGTTGAGGTCGTCGAGGGTGGCGCCCATGCGCACGGCGACGGCGAAGCCCTGGAGGATCTCGTCGGCGGCCTCGCCCAGCAGGTGCACGCCGGCGACCCGGCGCTCGGCGCCCACGCACACCAGCTTGAACAGGCTGCGCTGCGGGACGTCGGCGAGGGCGTTGAGCATCGGCCGGAAGCCGGCCCGGTACACGCTCACCGCCCCGGCGCCATGCCGCTCGACCGCTTGCTGCGTGGTCAGTCCGACCATCCCCAGCGGCGGATGGCTGAAGACCACGCTGGGGATGTTCTCCGGATCCAGCGGCCGGTCGCGGCCGGCGAAGACCCGGTCCATCAGCCGGCGCGCGGCGGCGATCGCCACCGGGGTCAGCGGCAGGTCGGCGGTGACGTCGCCGACCGCGTGGATGCCTGCGACGCTGGTGTCGTGGCGCGCGTCGACCCGTACATGGCCACGCCCGTCGAGCTCCACGCCGGCAGCCTCCAGCCCGAGGTTGCCGGTGTTGGGCGCACGGCCGGTGGCGAACAGCACCGCGTCGAACACCGGATCAAAGGCCGGACCGGCCGGCCCTTCGACCACGACGCGGACGCGCCCGCCTTCGCGCTCCAGGGCCGTGGCGCTGCAGCCGAAGCGGACCCCGACGCCGCTCTGGCGGTAGTCCTCGGCCAGCACCCGGGCGAGTTCCTCGTCGAATCCCGACAGCAGCCGCTCGCCGCGCACCAGCAGCTCGACCTGGCTGCCCAGCGCCTGCAGCACGCCGGCGAGCTCCACTCCGATATAGCCGCCGCCGATCACCGCGACCCGCCGCGGGGCCTGGACCCAGCCGAAGAAATCGTCCGAGGTGCCGCCCAGCTCCGCGCCGGGGATCGACGGGCGCAGCGCGCGCCCGCCGGTGGCGAGCAGGATCCGCTTCGCCCGCAGGAAGACGCCGTCGCCGCAGGCCACGGTCCTGGCATCGCGCAGGCTGCCGCGCATCGGCAGCACCGCGATGCCCGCCTCGTCCAGGCGGCGCCGGTAGCTCTCATGGATGTTGCCGATGTAGCGCTGGCGATGGCCGATGAAGGTCGGCCAGTCAAGCGAGCCGGCGCTGGAGGAGAAGCCGAGCTGGCCGGCAAGGCCAAGCCTGCGCCCGACCTCGGCGGCCAGCCACATCGCCTTCTTCGGGACGCAGCCGGCATTGACGCAGGTGCCGCCCAGCGCATCGGGCTCGAGCAGCGCCACGCTCGCGCCATGCGCGGCGGCCCGGAACGCACCCGCCAGGCCGCCGGAGCCGCCGCCGATCACGATCAGGTCGAAATCCTGTGACATGTATTCCTCCGGCAGACGGGCCACGCTGCCATAGCCCTCGCCGGGCGGCAAACCGGATCCTGGCCCCTCACCCCAGCCGCGCCGGATCGAAAGGCGCGGCATCCATCGCCGGTGCCCGCCCCGCCACCAGGTCGGCCACCAGCTGCCCGGTCCCCGCGCTCATCCCCACGCCCATCATTCCGTGGCCGGTGGCCAGCCAGGCGTGGCGATGCGCCGGCAGGCGACCGATGATCGGCACGTCGTCGCAGCTCATCGGCCGCCAGCCGCACCAGCGCTCGCGCACCCGCGGGCCGACCGGCTCGTGCAGGCTGGCGCGGGCCGCGCGCTCCAGCGCCGCCAGCCGCCGTGGCTGCAGGCGCTCGTCGAAGCCGGAGAACTCCATGGTGCTGCCCAGCCGGAAGCCGCTCGGCCAGCTGGTCACGCAGACCGACCAGTCGCGCAGCACCAGTGGGCGCAGCGGGACCCGCGATGGCGGATCGTAGGTGATCGAATACCCCTTGCCTGGCTGCATCGCCAGGGCCAGCCAGGGCGCATCGATCGCCCGCGCCAGCTGCGGCGACCAGGCACCGGCGGCGATCACCGCCTCGCGCGCGTGCAGCGGTCCGGCCGGCGTCTGCAGGACGACGCCGGCGCCGTCCTCCTCCAGCCGCTGCAGCGGGCGGTCCTCGTCGATGCTCCCGCCACGTTCGCGGACCACCCGGGCGAGCTCGTCGACGTACCGGTCCGGGCGCAGGACCGCGTCGCCGCGGAAGCGGATCGCACCGGCGGTACCGGGCAGCACCGCCGGCTCCATGGCGTCGTAGGCGGGCCCGTCGATCACGTCGACCTCCACCCCCAGTTCGCGCAGCAGGTCCAGTTCGCCCTGGCCGCGCTCGAAGGCCGCCGGGGCACGGAAGACGTAGTCCTCGCCGGACGGGGAGAACTCGCAGGCGAGCCCGTGGCGTGCGATCCAGTCGGCCAGCCGGGCACGTGAATCGTTGAGCAGCAGCGACTTGGCCCGGGCGCTGGCTTCCCAGTCGCGCCGGTTGCAGCGGCCGGCGAACCGCCACAGCCAGCGCCACAGCCGCGCGTCCACCCGGGGGCGGATGTACAGCGGCGCGTCCGGCCTCAGCATCATCCTCAGCGCCTCGCCGACGCGGCCGGGCGCGGCCAGTGGTGGCGCATGGCTGGGGGTGATGGTCCCGCAGTTGCCATGCGAGCTGCCGCTGCCGATCCGGCGTGCCTCGATCACCCGCACGCCGCGCCCGTCCTCCAGCAGCGCCAGCGCGGTGGCCAGCCCGACCACGCCGGCCCCGACCACCACCACGTCATCGCGCTGCGCCATGCCGGCGAGTCTACGCGGGTACTTGGCGCAGCGGCGGCAGGCGCCACCAGGTGAAGGCGCGCCACAGCCATTCCACCGGTCCCTGGCGGAACCGCGCCAGCCACCAGCGGCTGGCCAGCACCTGCAGGGTGAAGAACACGACCACGCCGAGCACCTGCCCGGCGCGGCCTACCCCACCCCACATCCCCAAGCCATGGCCATAGAAGATCCAGGTGCCGACCAGCGACTGCAGCAGGTAATTGCTCAGTGCCATCCGCCCGGCTGGCGCGAGCACGCCCAACAGCGAGCGGGGCCGGGCCGCGAGCAGCAGCACGATGCCCGCGTAGGCCAGGCCCGCGGGCAGCCCGGCAGCCATGTGCAGGACGGCGGCGACCATGCCCGTGCCCACCGACGCGGCCTGCCCCGGCACCGGATCCACCGCGAGGCTCGCCAGGGTCAGCACCAGGCCGCCGGCCAGTCCAATCGCCACCAGGCGCAGCAGCGCCGGGCGGTGGGCGGCGGGATCGGCCGCCAGCCCCGAACGGAGCATCCAGCCGCCGACCAGGAAGGTGCCCAGCAATCCCGGGAGCATCACCACCAGGTTGCCGGCCATCGCGGTCCAGTAGTGCACCCGCTGCGCCGTCGCCTCCAGCCAGCTGCCGTGGGCGTAGGCGGCGATCTCCTGCAGTCGCATGCCCTCCAGCGACTCCAGGACGCCGCCGGCCACTTCGGGCCCGGCCTGTTCGGCCAGCACCAGCAGCCCGCCCCCGGCGAGCATCAGCGTGGCCCACACGCTCCACAGCACCAGGCCCATGACGCCCAGGGTGGCGGTGCCCGCCTCGCGGAAGAACAGCAGCAGGCCCAATGCCCCCAGCGCGTAGGACACCAGGATGTCACCGGCCCAGATGAACCAGGCGTGCGCCAGGCCGATCACCAGCAGGCCTGCGATGCGGCGCAGGTAGACCGGCGCGAACCGCGTACCGGCGGTCCGCGCGCGCTCGAGCATCAGCACGAAACCCATGCCGAACAGCAGCGAGAACAGGGTCCAGAACTTTCCCTGGACCAGCAGGTAGACCAGCCAGTCCGCCGCGGCATCGAGGACGCCCTGTCCCGGCTGCACGCCGCCGCCCATCTGTGACAGCGGCGCGCCGAAGTATTCGACGTTCATCAGCGCGATGCCCAGCAGGGCGAACCCGCGCAATGCGTCCAGGTGATCCAGGCGACCGCCGCCGGCGGTCGCCGTCATGCGCGGCTCAGTGCTCGTGGCCGCCATCGCCGTGCACGTGGCCGTGCTCGACTTCCTCGGCCGCCGCCTCGCGCACTTCGACGATCTCGATGTCGAAGCTCAGGTCCTTGCCGGCCATCGGGTGGTTGAGGTCGACGTCGACCACGCTCATGCCGACCTTCTGGATGGTCACCGCCCGCGGGCCGAAATTGGTCGGCAGTACCGCCTGCATGCCCGGCACCAGTTTGGTGCCCTGGAAGTACTTCTTGGGCACCCGCTGGGTCAGGCCCTCGCGGATCTCGCCATAGGCCTCAGCCGCGGGAACCTCGGCGGTGAAGGTGTCGCCGGCCTCGTGGCCGTCCATCGCCTTCTCCAGGCCCGGGATGATGTTGCCGTGCCCGACCAGGATCGCCAGCGGACCGCTGTCGCGTGAACTCTCCAGCTGCTCGCCGCCCTGCTCGGAAACGGTGTAGTGGAACTTCACGACGCGGTCTTTCTCGATCTTCATTGGCTGGCTCTCTGGTTGCCGTCGCGGACGAAAGCGGCCAAGCTGTCGCACGTGACAAGGGCCGCGCATTATCCCGGCAAGCCGCTCCCCACGCCAGTTCGGCGTCTGGGCCGCCCTGTCCTCCCCGTAGCCCTGGCCTGTGCCGCACTCTCCTGCGGCATGCTGCTGTCGGCCTGCGGGGGCGGCAAGGCGGCCCGTGCCGAGATCCCGCCGGCATCGCAGCGGCAGTGGGCCACCCTGGCACCGGCCGATCCGGCCTCGGCCAATTCGGTGCTGATGCGCGCCATCAGCCTGGTGGGCACCCCTTACCGTTACGGGGGCAACACGCCGCAGGCCGGCTTCGACTGCAGTGGCCTGATCAATTACGTCTACCGGGACATGCTCGACCTGGCGCTGCCGCGCACCACCCGGGACCTCGCCGCGGTCCAGGGCCCGCGCATCGCGCCCGAACGCCTGTCGCCGGGCGACCTGGTGTTCTTCGGCAGCCGCGGCTCGGTCACCCATGCCGGCATCTATGTGGGCGAAGGGCGCTTCGTCCACGCGCCCAGCAGCGGCGGGACCGTGCGCCTGGACCATCTGGACGGCCATTACTGGCGCGACCACTACAGCGGCGCACGCCGGGTGTTGTGAGTCACTTCACTGACCGGGACGGGAACGCAGGCCCTTGATGTTCCTGAAGCTGGAACGTGATTCGCTTCTTTTAACATTCATTTAACGTCTTCTGAACCTGCTGGCCCCCGTTCACCGGCATCATCGCCGGGTGATTTTTCAGTGATGGCCGCGTGATGGCGTTGAAGCACACCGCACATGTTTCCGATTCCAGCCGCGCCCCCCGGGGGCGCGGCGTCCGTCTGGCCCTGGCCGCCCTGCTGCTGGCACTGCCCGTGGTACCGGCACTGGCGCAGCAGAGCGCCCAGGCGGGCGCCTCCGCGACGGCCGAGGCGCCCATGGTGTTCTCCGGTGCCGGCAGCCTGCCCGACGGCGCATTGGCACTAGCCAGCGACATCAGCCGCCTGCTGGCCAGTGGCAAGACCGCCGCGGCATCGCAGGACTACAAACCAACCGATGGCCGGATCCGGACTGTGCTCAACAGCGCCCTTACCCTGCTGGGCACGCCCTACCGCTGGGGCGGCACCAACCCGGAAAGCGGCTTCGACTGCAGCGGCCTGGTCAGCTACGTGTTCCGCAACGCGGTCGGGCTGGAGTTGCCACGGGTGACCCGGGACCAGGCCAGGCAGGGCGAGCTTGTCGCCGACAAGTCCGAGCTGGAGGAAGGCGACCTGGTCGTCTTCGGCAAGCGCGGCAGGGTCGACCACGTCGGCATCTACGTCGGCGAGGGCCGCTTCGTGCATGCCCCGAGCACCGGCAAGGACGTGATGGTTTCCAGCCTGGAGACCGGCTACTGGAGCGGGAAGTACATGGAAGGCCGCCGCCTCGCCGGCATCTGACTGCCCACGCCGGCGTTCTACTCGAGCGCGGCCGCCCGGTAGCGCTCCACCACGCCTTCGATGCCCTTGCCCAGGGCCATCACCTGCTGCGCGTACCCGGCGAGCCGACGGTCGTCCTCGGTGGCCGGCGTCCACGGCGGTACCGGCGTGGGACTGCCTTCCACGCCATCCAGGGCGACGAACACGATGACGCAATGGGTGCACAGGCGTGCCGGGCCTCCCATCGGATCGCGCGCGCCCACGTCCACCGCGAAGTGCATGCTGCTGGTACCGGTATGCACCAGCCGCGCCCGTACCGTGACCAGGTCACTGGTGCGGATCGGCGCGACGAAACGGATCCCGCCGACCGCCACGGTGACGCTGTAGCGCCCGCTCCAGCCGACCGCGGCGGCATAGCCGGCCTGGTCGATCCACTTCATCACCACCCCTCCGTGCACCTTGCCGCCGTAGTTCACGTCGGAAGGTTCGGCCAGGAAGCGCATGGTCACCTCGCGCTGGTGTCCGCTCATGCGTGCTCTCTTCATCGGGACCGGACGGCAGTATGGCGCCGGGGCGGCAAGCCGCCGTGGAAGTGGCCGTGCACGGGGCGATCGGAGACACTGGGCGGCCCTGTTCCCCGGATCCCCGATGGCCGCTTATACCCCCATCGTCGCCACGCTCGGCTACGTGCTCTCGCCGGACCGGAAGCAGGTCTTGATGATCCACCGCAACGCGCGGCCGGGTGACCACCACCTGGGCAAGTACAACGGCCTGGGTGGAAAGATCGAGCGCGACGAGGACGTGGTCGCCGGGATGCGGCGGGAAATCCTCGAGGAGGCCGGCATCGGCTGTGAGGCGCTCACCTTGCGCGGGACCGTCAGCTGGCCGGGCTTCGGCAAGCAGGGCGAGGACTGGCTGGGCTTCATCTTCCTGATCACGCGCTACAGCGGCGAGCCGCTGGTCCACAACCACGAAGGCACCCTTGAATGGGTGCCTTTGGCGCGCTTGGGGGAGCTGCCGATGTGGGAGGGCGACCGGAACTTCCTGCCGCTGGTGTTCGACGGGGACCCGCGCGCCTTCCACGGCGTGATGCCGTACGAAGGCGGACGGATGCTGTCCTGGCGCTACTCGCGCGCCTAGGCGCGTTACTTCTCGCCCTGCGCGCCGTCGATCATCTGCGAATACGACTGCATGTCGGGGATGATCGTGCCACGACGGTCGGCGGTTTCCACGATATGGCTGGTGATGAAGTCGTTGCTCATCGTCTTCACCTCCTCCAGGAAAGCGTGGTCCTCGGGCAGCGCGTCGATGATCGCCTGCTTGGCCTCGGCGGTCAGCCTGCCCTGTGCGTCGGTGACCCTTCCGCCGGCCAGTTCGCCCAGCTTGTCGGAGATCGGGCCGGCCAGCGCACGGTCGCCGAGCATGTCGGCCACCGCATCGGCGACTGGCTTGGCGGCCAGGTCACCGGCGACCGGAATTGCCGAGATCGCGATGTCCAGCATGAAGCCGACCATCTCGTCGCGTGCGGCAATGTCGGCCCGAAGGTCGATGTAGCCCGCGTCCACCGCATCCTGCATGACCGCCCCGAGCATCGCCACGCGGGTGGTCGCGTCGTTCACCTCGCGCACGTTGCCGTCGCTCTCGGGCTGGTTGCTCTGGCGGATGTTGTCGGAGACGAACTCGCCCAGCATGTCCATCACCTGTCCGCCGCGGCTGCTGTCGGGGTTCAGTGCGGTCAGGCGGATGAGGTTGGACAGCGCGGCGAGGTTCTCCCCCATCACGGTGCTGTTTTCGTTGCTCGAACCCGGGGTCTGCGACGGATCGAGGACCGTCAGGTCGCGCATCAGCGTGTCGCCATGGGCGATGAACAGGTCCGCAAGTGCATCGGCCCGGCCCGGAATCGGCTTGTTGCCGCTGCCGTAGAACTGGTTCTCGATGATGTTGCCGCTTGAGTGCTGGCCCACGTACTCGACCATGTGCAGCGCGTCGGCGGCGGTGCCGTGGTCGGCAACGGCCTGGATCACCAGCTCCATCGGGTCGGTCAGCCCGACCCCGTCCAGCATCGGCGAACCGAACGACTGGCCTTCCTGGCCCACGGCGGCATACAGGCTGTCGCGCTGTCCGGCGGACAGGCCACCGAGCACGTTATGGATCGCCTGGGTACCGCCGGACTGCTCCAGCGCGTTGAGCAGGATGCCGGCCATGGCACCCTGCTCGGCCGGGGTCATCATCGGCGGATCGACGAGCAGCCGCTGCCCGAGCATGTCCGCCGCGAACTTCTCGATGAACTGCTGGGCCGCCGGGCTGTCGCTGCCCACCAGCATGTCCATCAGCGCCTGCGTGCCCTCGGCATCGCCCGGCATCAGGCCCAGGGGACCGAAGGAGGAGGAGCCGAGCATCCCGGTGAACTGGAGCGCGTCACCCAGGTCGACCTCGCCGTCCACGTAGGCCTGGGCGAACGCATCGGTGATGGCGTCACGCTCCAGGCCGGTGATCCGCCCGCTGTCCACCAGGTCATTGAGCCGGTCCGGCGTGAGCCAGGACATCGTGGCCCCGCCATCCTTTTCCAGGATGGCATCGAACAGCTCCGCGCGTGCCTGCGGGTCCAGGCCCTCGATGGCCTCGGCGAACGCGTCGAGCCGCGCGTCGTAGTCGTCGCGCCAAAGGAAACGGTCGCCTACATCGAGGATGGCGTCGGCCTGCTGGTTGATGGTGGTCATGGTCTGGTCCCGGGTCGTCGACGACCCATCCTAGGAAGCGCGCCGCCGCCGGGCATCTAGGGATGACACTAGCCCGGTGCGGCAACGCGGACGGAATGACGCGGGCGCATAATGGAACATTCATCCGTGACCGAGTCCTGCCGAATGTCCCTGCAGTCCCTGGCCCGTTGCGCGCTTGCCGCCGCCGTCACCCTCGCCGCTGCCGCCTGTGCGACCGCGCCCGCCCCATCCAGCCCGGCGACCCCGGTGGCCAGCGCGCTCCCGGTGGAGGTACCGGAGATCCGGCGTCCGATGGACGAAACCGCTGCGTGGTGGTTCCGCGACGGCGCGGCCCAGGCGGCCTCGCGCGGGGCGATGGAAGGCACGGCACGCAACGTGATCCTGTTCGTCGGCGACGGCATGAGCCTGGCCACCGTGGCCGCCGCGCGCATCCACCAGGGACAGCGGCGGGGCCAGGCGGGCGAGGAGAACCGCCTGTCGTGGGAGCACTTCCCGGCCACTGCGCTGAGCAAGACCTACAACACCGACCAGCAGACCCCCGACTCGGCCGGAACCATGAGTGCCATGGCAACCGGCGCGAAGACCCGCGCCGGCCTGATCAGCGTCGCCCAGTCGATGTACTTCGACGACTGCACCGGCCTGCAGGATGGCCGGCTGGTGACGCTGTGGGAACTGGCCGCCGACGCCGGCATGGCCACCGGCGTGGTCACCACCACCCGCATCACCCACGCCACCCCGGCCTCCACCCTTGCCCACTCTCCGAACCGCAACTGGGAGAACGACACCCAGGTGCCGGCCGAAGCCAAGGCCGCCGGCTGTACCGACATCGCCCGACAGATGGTGGAAAACGCCCATGGCCACGGCCCGCAGGTGATGCTGGGCGGTGGCCGTGCGCACTTCATGACCGCCGCGCAGGCCGACCCCGAGTACCCGGACCGCAAGGGCCAGCGCGGTGACGGCGTGGACCTGGTCGCGCTGTGGCAACAACGCCACCCCGATGGCGTGTACGCGTGGAACGCGGAGCAGCTCGCCGCCGCCCCGGTCGAGGCGCCCCTGCTGGGGCTGTTCGAGCCCGGACACATGCAGTTCGAGCACGACCGCCCCAACGACGCGGCCGGCGAACCCAGCCTGGCGGAAATGACCCGCGCGGCGATCACCCGGCTGGAGCGCAACCCCGAAGGCTTCGTGCTGCTGGTCGAAGGCGGCCGGATCGACCATGCCCATCATGGTGGCAACGCCTACCGGGCCCTCACCGAAACCGTCGCCCTGAGCGATGCGGTGCAGGCGGCGGTGGAAGCGACCTCTGATGACACGCTGATCCTGGTCACCGCCGACCACGCCCACACCATGAGCTTCGTGGGCTACCCCGGGCGCGGCAACCCGATCCTCGGCAAGGTGGCCAAGGTCGACCGCCATGGCGAGGCCGAGCAGTCGACCGACCGTGACGGCCTGCCCTACACCACCCTGGTCTACGCCAACGGCCCCGGCTACGTCGGCGACGACGGCCGCCCGGACCTGTCGCAGGTCGACACCACCGGCCCGGATTACCTGCAGGAAGCGACCGTCCCGATGGGCAGCGAGAGCCACGGCGGCGACGACGTGGGCATCTGGGCCACCGGCCCGGGCAGCCATGCGGTGCGCGGCAGCGTGGAGCAGAACACCATCTTCCACTTCATGCTGCAGTCCACTCCGCACCTGCGGAACGCCTTCTGTGTCCGCGGCGGCTGCACCGCCGACGGCGTGCCCGTCGAACTGCCGCGGCCCTGAGCGTCATCCGGATGCCCGCACGCGCGGGCATCCGGCACCCCGCCCACCTCAGAACGGCTTGGCCAATACCAGCCACACGATCGCCACCAGCCCCACCAGCGGCAACTCGTTGAACCACCGCAGCGCCCGCGGGGACGGCAGCGCCCTCCCCGCCGCATGCGCCTTCAACCAGCGCCCGGTCACGATGTGGAACGCGAACACCGCCGCGACCAGCAGCAGCTTCGCGTGCAGCCAGCCGCCGGCGACACCGAAGTGCAGCCACAGCGCCAGGCCCAGCAACAACGCCAGCCCGAACATCACGTGCCCGAAGCGGTACAGCCGGCGCCCCATCAGCAGCAACCGGTCGCGTACCGCAGGCTGGTTCCCGGCCTCGGCCAGGTTGACCAGGATGCGCGGCAGGTAGAACACCGCCGCCATGAAGGCGATCACGAACACCAGATGGAAGGTCTTGGTCCAGACGTAGGCCATGGAAGTCCCTGGAAGAAGGCGGAAAGGAGACAGGCGCGTGCAGCACGCTAGGATCGCATGATGGCCAAGCAATACGACCGCGCCTATTTCGAGCGCTGGTACCGCGACCCGGCGATCGGCGGCCCGGCTCGCCTGGCACGCAAGGTTGCCCTGGCGGTCGCGACCGCCGAGTACTACCTGGAGCGTCCGCTGCGCAGCGTGCTCGACATCGGCTGCGGCGAGGGTGCCTGGCGCGCGCCGCTGCTGAAGCTGCGTCCGCGGGCGCAGTACCTGGGCTTCGACTCGAGCGCCTACGCGATCGAGCGCTACGGCGTCCGCCGCAACCTGCACTTCGCACGCTTCGGCGACTTCGCGCACCTGCGTCCCTGCCCGCCGGTGGACCTGCTGGTATGCAGCGACGTGCTGCACTACCTGCCCCTGCGCGAACTGGACCGCGGGCTGCCGGCGCTGGGCGAGCTGTGTGGCGGCGTCGCGTTCCTGGAGACCTTCACCCGTGCCGACGGGTTCGACGGCGACACCGAAGGATTCCAGGCGCGCCCGGCACGCTTCTACCGGGAGCGGTTCGCCGCCCTGGGCCTGCAGCCGCTCGGCTCGCACCTGTGGCTGTCGCCCGCCTTCGCCGGGGCGACCGCGGCGCTCGAGGTCCCCGGTCCCTGAGCGGCGACATGCCCGGCCGGTTTGCCTGAACGGAAACCAACAGACAGAATCCGGCGGTCCCCATCCGGAACCGACCATGGCCGCTCCACGACCGTCTTCGCTGCTGCTTCCGCTTGCCCTGGCGTTGGCGCTGGCAACCACCCCCCGCCCCGGCCACGCGCAGGACGCCAGCGAGGAACCGCCGGCACCCGGCGTGCAGGAAATCCTCGACGCCTCGCCCGCGGGCGACTGGCGCACGCCGGACCCGGACAACACCCTTTACATGGAACTGGAGGGCGGCCGGGTGGTGATCGAACTGGCACCCGCGTTCGCGCCTGCGCACGCCGACAACATCCGCGCCCTGGCCCGCGGGGGATTCTGGGATGGGCTGTCGATCTACCGGGCCCAGGACAACTTCGTGGTCCAGTTCGGCGACCCCACCGAAGACGAGGACGGGCGCAGGCCGCTGGGCAGCGCGCGCGCGTCGCTGCCGGCCGAGTTCGAGCGGCCGGGTGCCGGGCTGGAATTCACTCCGCTCCCGGACGTCGACGGCTGGTCGCACCAGGCCGGTTTCGTCGAAGGCTTCCCCGCCGCCCGGGCGGCGGACGGCACCACCTGGCTTGCGCACTGCTACGGCGTGGTCGGTGCGGGCCGCGACATGGAACCCGACTCCAGCAACGGCTCGGAACTGTACGTGGTGATCGGCCAGGCTCCGCGCCAGCTCGACCGCAACATCACCACCGTGGGCCGGGTGATCGATGGCATGGAGCTGCTGTCCGCCACCGCGCGCGGGCCGGAACCGATGGGCTTCCACGAAGACCCGGCCCGACGCGTCCCGATCGGCTCCATCCGCCTGGCCAGCGAAGTCCCCGCCGGCGAGCGCACCGGCATCGAGCTGCTGCGCACCGACAGCCGGACCTTCGCCGCGGTGACCGAGGCCCGCCGCAACCGCCGCGATGCCTGGTACCACGTCGCGGCCGGGCACATCGACCTGTGCAATGTCCCCTTGCCCGCCCGGAAGACCGACGGCAGCTGAGTCCGTCACGCCGCCTTGGCCGTCCGCTGCCTAGCGTGTAGGCCCGTTTCCAGGGCAGCCACCCATGCCGCAGCTACGTATCCGCATCACCGGCAGCGACGACGACGCGCGCGCCATCATCAACCTGTTGACCGGCATCGAAGGCATCGAGCACGTCGAGGAGATCGCCGACACCATGCCGCACATGGACGACCCGGACTCCAGTTCCGCCGGCCTGTCCGACGATGAAGGACCCGGCATGACGCTGATCGAGGTCGATGCGGGCAACGATGCGACCGCCGCCAAGGTGCGCGACGCGGTGGAGGCGCTCGCCCACGACCTCGAAGTGGTGGCCGAGTTCGAGAACCGCGAGTACGAGTGAGCCCCGCCGCGCGCGTGGTCAGCGTCGCTGGGCCATCGCCACGCTGCCCAGGATCAGCGTGCAGGCCACGCCCATCGCCAGGGTCAGCGGCTCGTCCAGCAGCCACCAGGCCCAGGCGACGGCGAACAGCGGCACCAGATAGGTCACCGTGACCGCCCGGCTGGGGCCGACCCGCTGCACCAGCCGGTAGTACATGGCATACGACAGCCCGGTGCACAGCACCCCCAGTACCACCGCCGAACCCCAGGCCGACGCCGGCACCGGGCCGGCCGGCCAGTCGGCGACGGCGAACGGCAGCACCAGCAATGCCGAGGTTCCAAGCGTCGCGGCCGCCACCGCCGCCTGTGGCAGCCCGGTCAGGTAGCGCCGCAACAGGTGCACGCCGATGCCGTACATCAGGGCCGCGGTGCAGCCGGCCAGCACCGCCAGGCCCACGCGCTCTCCCGCGGTCTTGCCACTGGCCAGCACCACCACGCCGGAGAACCCCACCAGCAACGCGATCGCGCGGCGCCAGCCGATCCGGTCGCCGAAGAACAGGAAGCCGAGCAACGCGGTGAACAACACCGCCATCGCGTTGGTGATCGCGCTGATGCCGGCGGGAGCGTTCTGCGCCGCCCAGGCGAACAGGGCGAACGGCAGGGCCGAGTTGATCGCCCCGATCACCACCAGGCGCGGCCACAGCCGGCCGGGGATCGCGTGCCACTGGCGCAGCAGGAACGGCAGCAGCACCAGCGCGCCGAAGGCCAGCCGCAACTCCGCCAGCGCGGCGGTACCGAACTCCGGCGCGGCCACCCGCTGGAACATGAAGGAGATGCCCCAGATCGCCCCGAGCGCGGTGATCTCCAGCGGCGTCATCCAGTCGGTCGCACCGGCCGGCGGATGCCCGGCCCGGGAAAGGGGATCGGCGGAGGAGCGGGGCTGGTTCACGGGAGAGCTTCGCGGACGGCGCCGCATTGTCTCGCGCCTCGCCCCGCGGGGCACTGTCTTTTTCTGCCGGTGCGATGGGTATGCTTGCGCTCCCAAGGCCACGGAGAACCGGGATGAACCCTGCACTGCAGCAAGACCTCGCGCGGCTGCTGCTGCGCGTCACCCTTGGCGTGCTGATCCTGCTGCACGGGATCGCCAAGCTCAACGGCGGGCTGTCCGGCATCACCGGCATGGTCGCCGGCACCGGCCTGCCGGGCTGGCTCGGCTACGCGGTGCTGATCGGCGAGGTGCTCGCCCCGCTGTTGCTGATCGCCGGCTTCCACGCGCGAATCGGGGGCGCGCTGGTGGCCATCAACATGCTGGTGGCGGTGTACCTGGCGCACATGGGCGAACTGGGCCGCTTGGGCTCCAGTGGGGGATGGGCACTCGAGTTGCAGGCCATGTTCTTCGTCGCCGGCGTGGCGGTGGCGCTGGCCGGGCCTGGGCGATTCAGCGTCAACGGACGCTAGGCATGGGACGCGAGGATGTGGACCGGGGCGGCGTGGAGCAGGTCGATTTCGAACTGGAGCCGGGCCACGACTTCATCGAACTCAACCAGTTGCTGAAGCTGGCCGGGGCATGCGAGAGCGGCGGGGCCGGCAAGGCACTGGTGTCCATGGGCGCGGTGCGGGTGGATGGCGTGGTGGAGTCGCGGCGCACCTGCAAGATCCGGGCGGGACAGCGGATCCGCGTCGGCGGGTTCGACATCCGCGTGCTGCCACCGGCCTGAATGGAGAAGGGCCGCGCCCCGCGGCGCGGCCCTTCCTGCGACTCAAGCTCCCGGCCGGGAGCCGAGTTCGCTGGGCGACCCTCCGACGCTGGTACCCCCGGTCCGCTCCGAGGCGGCCGCGCGGCTGGTCGGCGTACTCGGCGCGCCGGTCTCGGATCCGCCACTGGCCTGCGAACTCCGGCCCGTACTGCCACCGCCGTGCGCGCCCGCGCCCGCGCCGGCACCACCGCCACTGCCTCCGCTGCTGCCCGTGCTGGCCGATTGCACGCGGATGCGGTTCTCGACATGGCGCACGCCACTGCAGCTGTCGGCCAGGTCCTCGGCGCGGTGTTTCATCCAGCGATGCTCGACGGTCCCTTCCAGGGTCACGGTTCCCTCGCTGACACGCACCTCGATATCACTGGGATCGATATCCGGATCATGGGTCAGGCGCTCGCACAGGTCCTCGCTGATGCGCGCATCCGGGCGGGTGTAGTTGCGCGGCCCGTATCCGCTGTAGCGCCCGCTGCCGTACTGGCCGCTCCGGAACTGGGTATCCGCCGGGCTGACGAAGCCGGGCTGGCGGTAGTCGCCGGCGTAACTGTGCTCCTGCGGGCTGCCGTAGCTTGAGCTGGAGCCATAGCCCGTCCCCATCCGGTTTTCCTGGTCGCGGCCGGCGTAACCCTGGGAGTGGCTGCCGTAGTCGCCGCCACCGCTGTGGTCACCGTCGCGATAATCGCTGCCACCGCGGCTCCACTGTGACTGGCCGCGGCCCTGGCCGCGCTCCTGCCAACTGCCGCCGTGCCGCCGGCCCGGCTGCTGGCGCTCGCCGAAGCGGTTGTCCTCGCCCTGCGCATCGCGATAGCTGCCGCCGTAGGAGCCGTACTCGGCATGCAGGCCGTCCTGCCCATAGGCCTGCCCGCGACCGTAGTCCTGGGAGGCGTAGTAATCGGGGCCGTGCCCGCCTTGGCCGCGCCGTGCGTGCTCGCGCCGGCGGGACCGGTTGTCGTTGTCATTGCCTTGCATGTCGTTTCTCCAGTCGCTCAACCACTCACGCCCGGTCCGCATGGCACGCGCCCCCAGCGCGAGCATGTCCTGGGCGACGGCCTTGAGTTCGTCTCCGACGTCTTTTTGCTGGTTTCGCATGGATGCCTCCGTAGCAGGTGTCTGCGGCCCGCGAGCGCGGGTACGCGTGTGCCCGGTTCTGCAGCCGGGTCCGGGGGGAGGGATGCGCCTGGGGCCTGCTCAGGACCGCCCGGCGTCACGTGGCGGGCCTTCGCGGCCCGCCTCGCGCTGCTCGCCACCGTGGAACTTTCCGCGCTCGTCGTCTTCCGGGTGGGTATTGCGGTCGCCGGAGCCGTGCGGATACTCACGCGGGCCGCGTTCGCCTTCGCGGGTTTCGGCCCGCGCGGGCCCGGGACGGATGCGTTCGTTCATCGATGTCCTCCTGGTTCGAGGCCATCAGACTGCGCCGGGCATCATTAAATCGGCGTGGTGGGGACGAACCGGCGCGATGACCGACGCCGCGGGGAATGCGCCCGGGAACGATCCCGGTCTGTACCGTGCTCAGGAGCGCTCGCCGCCGCCCTTCCCCGCCCCTGCGGCCAGCGCCGCGTCGTACTCCGAAAGCGGGCTTTCGGCCGGGCATTCGGTATCGGGAAAGCCGAAGCGCTTGCGCAGGACGGTGCCACACTCGCCCATCGCGCCGACTTCCTCCTCTGCGGCCCGGCACTCGCGGTCGAAGGCACGGAAGAACGCCTCCCTGCGGCGGACGAAGGACTCGCCGCACTTCTGCGCCAGGCGGATGCGCTGCAGGTCGTCGGCCACCGCGTTCTGTCCCGACAGCCCGTACAGGTCGAGCTCGTCCTCCGTCAGCAGCCGCAAGGCGCGGTTGGGAACCGTCATCATCAGGTCGGCGACCGCGAAGGCCACGCCGTTGCGCTGCAGGTATTCGCGCACCTGCCCGTGCACGTCCTGCAGCTCCTGCTGCAGCTCGGCGCGGGAGGTGGCGTTGGAGCCGATGCGGATCATCCGGTGGATGCCGACATCGCCGGCGATCATGCGCATGTCGCCGGCGGCCAGCACCAGCACGCAGGAGCTGTGGCAGACCGAGCCCTCGCGTACCCACAGGGTCCAGCCGGAATCGCCGATGATGTCGCCGGCGCGGATCGCCTCCTCGATCTGGCCACCGCTGGAATCCAGGTCGAGGATCCGGCGCTCCAGGCCCAGCGTGTCCGCCAGCTCGGCGGTGCGTTCGATCAGGGCGGTGAAGTCCGATGCGACCTTGCCGTGGTAGCGCAGGCGCAGCACGCCGGTATCGGTGCAGGCCGCCATCGCCCGGCGCATGGCCGAGTACCCGAGGTTGGCCACCGGCACGCCGTCGCCGGCTTCGCCGTATTCGGGGATGCAGCTCACCGTCGCCTCGCCGCTGGTCAGCTCAAGCGGCCGCCAGTCCACTCCCCGCTCCAGCGGCGCCCCGCGGGGCGCCTTGAGCTCGGCAGCGGTGGCATCGGACACCGCGCCACCCGGTGGCTGCGCCGCCTCGCCGGTTCCGGCGTCGGGCCCGGCATCGGCCTGGGTGGCCGCGCCGGTTGCCGCAGCCGGCGCCGCCGGCTCTCCCGGCTGTCCCTGCCCGCACGCGGCGAGGGCCAGGGCGGCGGCTGCGACGAAGGCGTGGCGACGGAAACGGGTCATGGGACGCGGTGGCGGGACGGGCCTCCAGTCTATGTGCAGCATGCCCGGGGGACGCAACAGCAGCTAAACACGGGACCTCAGCCCCGGACCGGCCCCACGCACCATTCGTCCTCCAGGAACCGCGGCCGACAGGACGTCCAGCCGCCCCAGGCGAGCACCGCCAGGCACCCGGCGAGGAACACCACCGGCCAGCCCCAGCCGCCGGTGGAGTCGCGCAGCCAGCCGACCGCCAGCGGTCCGGCGCAGGCCAGCAGGTAACCCGCGGCGTGGATGAATCCCGACAGCCCTGCCGAGCCGGCCGGCGTGCGGGTGCGCATGTTGACCAGGGTGAGGGCGAGCGGGAACGAGCCTCCCGCCAGCCCCAGCAACGCGGGCCACAGGCCCGGCAGCGTGCCGGGTGCCCACAGCAGGCCGGCGAAGCCGATGGCGTAACCGGCGAGCATCGGCGGAATCAGCTGGAACGGCTGCCGCATGCGCGCCGCGAGCACCGGCACCGCCAGCGAGGTCACCAGCCCGGCAGCCGAGTACACCCCCAGCATCGCGCCTGCCGCGGTCGGGTCCAGGCCGGCATCGCTCATCCACCTGGGGATCCAGGTGAACAGGGCGTAGGTCACCAGCGAGGTCATCCCCAGCAGCGCCACCATCGACCACGCCAGCGGCGCCCGCCACACCTTCGCCCCCGCCGGCGGGGTCGCCCTCGGCAGCTCCGCGGTGTTCCCCGGTGTCTGGCGGGCGAGCGCCGGGCGCCCGCCGCGCAGCACCCACAGCCACGGCAACGCGGCCAGCGCGGCGGGCACCACCCAGGCCGCCAGCGACAGCCGCCAGCCCAGCGCCAGCGTCAGCGGCACCGCGAAGAACGCCGGTGCCATGGTCCCCAGCTGCAACGAGGTGAGATACACCGAGCTGACCGTGCCCACCCGGTCGAAGAAGTAGCGCTTCACCAGCGGCGGCAGCACCACGTTGCCGATGCCCATGCCGGCCAGGGCCACCAGCGAGGCGAGTATCAGTCCGGCCGTACCACCGACCAGCCCGCGCGCCAGCACCCCGGCCGCCGCCAGGGACATCGCCAGCACCACGGTCCGTTCCAGGCCAAGGCGGTGGACGATCGGTGGCGTGGCAACGCCCAGCACGGCGAAGGCCGCGGTCGGCAGCATGCCCAGCACCCCCGCGGTGCCGGAACCGAACCCGAGGTCGCCGCCGACGATCTCCAGCAGCGGGGTCAGGGAGGTGATGGCGGTGCGCAGGTTGAACGCGGCCAGCGTGATGCCGGCCAGCACCAGCAACCTGCCGCGCCAGGGAAAGGGGGTGGGGTTCGCCATGGGCGGCAATGCTACTCCGCCGGCACCGGCCGGCGGGGGTGCATTGCCGTTCGAACGCGGCCTATTCGAACGCCGCCCCCACCACGTCCATGGCCGGTGCGCTGAAGTGCTCCTGCAGGTACTTTTCGCCCTCGTCGCAGAACAGCGTCACCACCGTACGCAGTTCCGGGTGCTGCCCGCGCACCCGGCGTGCGGCGACCAGGTGGGCACCGGAGCTGGGCCCGCAGAGCAGGCCGTGCTCGCGGGCCAGCCGGCGCATTTCGCGGATCGCCTCGTCGTCCGACACCGCCAGGGTGTCGCCGACCAGCGCGGCGTGGCGGGCGAAGATCCCGGGCACGAAGCCGTCGGAGATGCCCTCGATGGCGTGGGTATCGACCTCGCCGCACAGGATGGTGCGCGAGCCCGACGGTTCCATGGCGAACAGCCGCACCTGCGGGTTGGCTTCGCGGAAGGCCTGCCCCACGCCGATCAGGGTGCCGCCGGTACCCACGCCCATCACCAGCGCATCGGGCACCCGGCCTTCGGGCAGCTGGGACAGGATCTCGGGCCCGAGGACCACACGGTTCTCCTCCACGTTCCATTCCGACTCGAACTGGCTCGGGCAGAAAAAGCCCTCCTGGCGGCCGAGTTCGTGGGCACGCTCGAGCGCGGAGTTGACGTGGAAGTTGCCGCAGAACTCGACCTGCGCCCCGTAGGCCCGGGAGATCGCCACCCGCTCGTTGGACAGCCCCTCGGGCATCACCACCCGCATCCGGTAGCCCTTCACCGCCGCGACCATCGACAGCGCGTTGCCGGTGTTGCCGCTGGTCGCCTCGACGAGGGTGTCGCCGGGCTTCAGCAACCCCTCGGCTTCGGCCTTCTCGACCATGTACAGGGCGATCCGCGCCTTGATCGAGCCGGACGGATTCACGAACTCGCATTTGGCGAAGATGCCGTCGATCTCCAGCAGCGGGGTGTCGCCGATGGCATCGAGGATGGAGTTCGAAACTGCGGCAAAACGGTTCATTTGACCTCCTCAGCGCGTGCCCAGGGTCCAGCCGGGCGGATCGCTGCAGGGAAAGCTCTGCTCGCTCTCGGCATCGACCAGATCCTCCTGGCTGCGGCGTTCCTCGCGGGTCTGCCGCGGGTGCATGGCGGTCCGCCGTGGCGGTGGGACCGGATCGTGGCTCTGGACTGGCGTGTTCATGCCGCTGTGCCTCCTGGTGCGGGACGTGTGGCAACGTGATACGCCATGCGGTGTAAAGGTGCCAGCGCGAAAGCATTCACGCCTGATCCAGGTCAAGCCCCCGGGCAGGCGGCTTGATTTCACCGGCACCGGGCCCACTTCCGTCACCTGTCCCCTTCATCCCGGACCCTTGCGCATGAGCTCCACGCCCGAAACCCGCCCGTTCGAAGCCGAGGTCGCCCAGGTCCTGCACCTGGTGACCCACTCGCTGTACTCGCACAAGGAGATCTTCCTGCGCGAGCTGATCTCCAACGCCTCCGACGCCTGCGACAAGCTGCGCTTCGAAGGCCTGGCCAACCCCGACCTGATGGCTGGCGACGGCGAGCTGCACATCGATGTCAGCTTCGACGGGAAGGCCCGGACGATCACCATTGCCGACAACGGCGTCGGCATGTCCCGGCAGGAGGTGGTCGAGAACATCGGCACCATCGCCAGTTCCGGCACCCGTCGCTTCCTGGCCGCGATGGCCGGCGAGCAGAAGGCCGACGCCCGGCTGATCGGCCAGTTCGGCGTGGGCTTCTACTCGGCCTTCGTGGTCGCCGACCGGGTGACCGTGCTCACCCGCCGTGCCGGTGACGCCGCGGCGGAGGGCGTGAAGTGGGACAGCGACGGCAAGGGCGAATACACCCTGGAAGCCGTCGAGCGCCCGCAGCGCGGCACCGAGGTGGTCCTGCACCTGAAGGAAGACGAGGACGAGTTCCTCTCGGCCTGGAAGCTGCGCGAGCTGGTCCACCGCTACTCCGAGCACGTCGCCTTCCCGATCCGCATGCCGAAGCAGGCCGAGGCCGAGGGCGAGGAACAGCCGGCGGCCGACGAGTGGGAGACCGTCAACTCCGCCTCCGCGCTGTGGACCCGCGGCAAGTCGGAGATCAGCGACGAGGAGTACCAGGGCTTCTACAAGTCGCTGGGCCACGACTTCGCCGACCCGCTGGCCTGGAGCCACAACCGGGTCGAGGGCAACCAGAGCTTCACCACCCTGCTCTACCTGCCGGCGCAGCCGCCGTTCGACGTGATGATGGGCGGGCGCGACGAGCGCAAGGGCCTGAAGCTGTACATCAAGCGCGTGTTCGTGATGGATGCCGCCGAGGAACTGCTGCCCAACTACCTGCGCTTCGTGCGCGGCGTGGTGGATGCCGACGACCTGCCGCTCAACGTCAGCCGCGAGCTGCTGCAGCAGAACCGCCAGCTCGAGCGCATCAAGGCCAGCTGCACCAGGCGCGTGCTGGACCTGATCGAGTCGCTGGCGAAGAACGAGCCGGAGAAGTTCGCGACCTTCCTCAAGGCCTTCGGCAACACGCTCAAGGAGGGCATCGGCGAGGACACCGCCAACCGCGAACGGATCGCGAAGCTGCTGCGCTTTGCCTCCACCAGGGGCGACGGCAGCGCGAAGACCGTGTCCCTGGACGACTACATCGGCCGCATGGCCGCGGGTCAGGAGGCGATCTGGTACGTCACCGCCGACAGCCACGCCGCCGCCGCGGGCAGCCCGCAGCTGGAGGCGTTCCGGGCCAGGGACATCGAGGTGCTGCTGCTGTCGGACCGCATCGACGAATGGATGCTCGGCTACCTGCACGAGTACGACGGCAGGAAGCTGCGGAGCGTGGCCAAGGGCGAACTGCCACTGGACGAGGAAGCGAAGAAGCAGCAGGAGGAAACGGCGAAGGCCGCCGAGCCGCTGGTGGCCCGGTTGAAGGAACTGCTCGGCGAGCGCGTGAGCGAGGTGCGCGTGTCCGCCCGCCTGACCGACTCCCCGTCCTGCCTGGTGCTGTCGGAGTTCGACATGGCTCCGCACTTCGCCCGCCTGCTGCGCGAGGCCGGCCAGGAACTGCCCGACAGCAAGCCGACCCTGGAAGTGAACCCGGGACACCCGCTGGTCCAGCGCGTGCAGTCGGAGGCGGACGACGCCAGGGCCGGAGACATCGCCGCCCTGCTGCTGGAGCAGGCGGAGATCGCCGCCGGCGCCCAGCTGGCCGACCCGGCCGCGTTCGTGCAGCGGATGAACCGCGTCCTGCTGGCCTGACCGCCCCCGCAAAGCAGGAGACGTCATTCCAAGCTGGAGCGTAATTCCCACGAACACGGAGACGTCATTCCCGCGGACGCGGGAATCCACCAAAGGCCCGCCCCCCGGCGGGCCTTCGGGTTTTCCCCAATGGCGACGTAGGAAAACACCGCCTAGATTGACGGCGATCCGGCGATCCCAACGCCTGCACGCGCCCGCCATGGCCTTCGACGCGTCCCACCTGAACCCGCCGCTTCCGTCCCAGTCCTGGCTGGACGGCCTCCGCACCCTGCCCGACCTGCTCCGCCCTGACACGGGCAGCGGCACGCGCATGGATCCCCGCATCCTCAAGGCCGACCCGGCGGACGTGCGGTTCGACCTCGACGAAGGCTCGGTGCGGATCCACGACGAGAAGCAGGGCCAGTGGAACACCACCTACACCGCCACCGCGGACATGGTGGTGTCCGTCCCCGGCGGCGGTACCACCGAGGTGCCGGTGCGCTACGAGGTGACGATCCGCAACGAGAACGCCACGCCCGAACAGATGCGCGCGGTGAACCCGTTCGACCCGGCCACCATCCCCCAGCGCACCCGCATCGAGGTCCACGGCGCCGACTACGCCGGCACTGCGCTGGAACCGTCCTTCACCGCCCTGGCCGAAGCCAACGGCCTGGAATCGGTCGCCGACCTGCGCCTGTCGCTGGAGATGACCGAAAAGAAGGGCCTGCGGGTGATGAGTGGCTCCGAACAGCTGTTCGACGCGCCCCGCGACGGCGGCCCCGCGTCCCATCCCGCCGAGCGCGAGGATTTCACCCGCCACACCAGCATGCTGTCCGATGCCGCCGGTGCCGACCGCGCCGGCTACTCGCGGATGCTGCTGACCGGCCAGCCGCCGGACGGAACCGTCATCCTGGCGGAGGACGTCGAGGCGAACGAGGTGCGCGGCACCGTCACCGAGGCCGGCTCGGGGGAGGTCAACGACATCACCTGGACCCTGGACGAGCACGGTCGTCCGGCCTCCGCGGAGGCAACGCTGACCTGGGAACCCTCCAGCCGCGGCCGCGACTCCGACCGGATCGAGGGCAACGCGCAGAGCAGGTTCCGCGTCGACAACGAGATGAAGGGCACCGGCGACGACGTCGGCCACATCTTCGCCTACCGCTTCGTCAACGGGCACGGCCCGGTCAACATGTTCCCGCAGTTCGGCCTGTTCAACCGCGGCGCCTACGCGCAGATGGAACAGGAATGGAGCGACTGGCTGGGCAAGGGCATGGAAGTCGAGATCGACGTCGACCTGGCCGGGGTACCGGGCTCCCACCGCCCGGACGAAGTCCGCGTCGACTACCGCGTGGTCGACCCCGACAGCGGCAACGTGGTCTACGACCCGTCGCTGATCGCCTTTGCCAACGGCGAGGGCCAGTCCTTCGACGCCATCGCCTCCAACGGCATGGACGACATGATCGACAGGGCAAATGCCTGAGGCCACACTGCCCTGCGCGTCAACGGGTACTGGAATGGACAGGAATGAACTGATCGCCCGGATCGGCAAGCTGCTGGTCGCCGACCCGGCCGTTTCCGATGGTCGGTGGGACGGCTACGCCCTGGTCGTGCGCTACGGCGACGGCGCAGTCGCGCGCCGGCTCAGCGGTTTCCGCTACACCGACGGCGACGGCCACCAGGCCGCCACGCCACGCGACCCGGCGATCGGCGAGGCCTTCGACGAACTGCGCCAGGCCACCCGCGTGCACGACAAGGCGCCCTGGGACGCCTGCGTACTGCGCGTGCGCCGCGACACCGGGAAGCTGAAGGTCGACTTCGAGTACGACAAACCGGAGCAGTGGGACATCACCCCCGAAACGCTGGCCGCGGTCGCCGAACGGGCGCGGCCGGGTGCGGCCGGGGAGTAAGGCGTCCGGCGGGTTGGACACCGCCACCGGTGGCAGGCTACTCGCACACACTCCAGACCGTCTCACCCCGCACCTGTGGCACTTCGATCAACGTCGGCACCCCACCCGTGGAGAGCTTCAGGCAGAAGCGCCGGCTGTACATGCGTCCGACCGTCGGGTCCCCAAGGGGTTCCGGATTCACGATCTGCGAATTGATCGCCACGCTGTAGCGCTCTCCCGGCTGCAGTGTTGCAACAAAATCGCTGGTCCCACCCGCAATCAGGGCGCTGCCGAACGGAATGCATTGATCCGGACTCAATATCACCTGCGGCTCCAGCGGAGTGATCCAGTGCCAGACGTTTTCCCAGTCCGAACCGGTGAACCGGTCAACCGATATCGCCGTCAGCACCGGCGGTGTACGCCGGGCCTCCTCAGTGTCGGCAACCGCAAAACACAACTGCGAATCGACAATGCGCACCTGCGCCTGCTGATACATCCCGACGGGCTGGGTACAGCCACCGGTAGCCGGCAGGACGCAGATGCAGAGCAGCAGACAACGAAGATTCATTCGCTCCCGGGCTCGCCCGCAACCGGTTGTCCACACACCTCCCACCTCAACTCGCCGCGAACTCGCGGCACCTCAACCAGGGGCGAAGCTCCACCCGCTGTCGGTTGCAGACAGAAGTGCCGGCTGTAACGACGGCTCACCATGCGGTCGCCGCCGGCGCGCGGGTTCGGGATCTGCGCGTTGATCTCCACGCCGTAACGCGCACCGGGCACCAAGGTTGGCACAGCCGTTCCGCCAGCCTCCTCCGCAGGCAGATGACCGTACGGAATGCATTGGCTTGGTGCCAAGGTGGTTGGAGGCGAAAGGGGCGTAGTCCAGCCCCACAGCTCTATCCAACTGTCGTTGATGTACTCGCTGACCGATATCGCTCCGATAGTGGGAGGTGTCTTCCAGCTTTCCTCCGTGTCCGCCACGGAGAAGCATGGCTTCCCGTCTACCCAGCGAATCGCCGCTTGCTGGTAGGTATTGGCCGGTTGCCGGCATCCTCCAACGAGTGGGAACAGCGCAATCAGCAGCAAGACGTATAGACGGTTCATTCGGTCACCTTCGGAAGGTTCGCGTGGCGTCGCCCACCACGGCCCACATCCTTGTCATGCATCCCTTCCTGGGTGAATTGTCGGGTTAGTGTCGCGTCTGCCCGCGCATGGCTTCAACCAGCGCCTGCGCATCGACGCCGACGCGGGTGACGCGGGCCAGCAGGTCGATGACGTTTTCCTTGTGGTCGGCAAACTGGAACCGGGTGCTCCCGGTCCGTCGTGCGTCGCCGGCGGCAAAAACCGGTCCTGCTCACGCACCACGCGGCCGTACTCGGCCGACTCGTAGGCGTTGATGCACGTCATCAGCGACAGGTCGGTACCCGGCGTCTTCGGCACCGCGGGACGCCCGGCCATCCACTCATCGAAGAACCGGCGGACGTTTGCGTAGGCCTCCTCGCTCTCGTGGCTGCCCAGCTGGAAGTAGCCGCCCATCGCCGCGCTGCCCGGCCCGGATCGCCCTTCGACGTGTTCAGCAACGCAGTAGGCCAGACCCCATTGCTTCAGCGTCAGGCGTGGATCGCCCTGCGCGGCGTGCGTGCTGCAGGCTGCCAGTCCGGACATGAGCAACAGCAGGATAGACCGGCTCATTTCAGCTCCCAGAAAAGTACTTTCGTGGTCGTCGCACCCGGCGGGTTGTGGACAAAATAACAACTGTCGCCGCAGTCGGAGCCATTCCAGAGGGTGGCATGCCCTGTAGCGTTCCCCCAGCCTGACACCTCGAAGATCAGGACGCCGGTCTTGCCACGGAACTCGGAAGAAACATCAGCGCCCTGTGGGGCGACCTCGATGTCGGGCTTTCCAAGATTGGCCTTTACCAACGCAATGATGTCGACGACCCGCAGGAGATACCGTTTTCCATCGCCACCCTTGACCTTGTATCCGCGCGCGGTGGAGGTGATCTCAAGGCCGCCGTAATTGAAGGCCCGGCTCAACCTCAAAGCACATGCATTGGCATACGCGACCGGGTCCTCCTGATACAGCTCGTAGGCATTGCCGCCAACAAGCCGGTATACATCCGGCGCGGCCATACCGACCGGGTAGTGCTCCCACAGGGTGGAAAAGCGCGGGCGTCGCACATCGATCTGTACTGCCTGACTGGCAACCATGGCTTCCAGAATGGTCATTCCGTTGATCTCCTAGCGGCTGGCATACAGCGCAACTTGGCGCGTCTGGAAAACGTTCATCACGGAGGCACGGCCGTCTGCATCGACGACGGCCGTGCAGGTCATTACAGATGCACCGTCATCCAGATTGCGGACTTCAATCTCGACGGTTTCGCCGACCGCATAGTTGCGTGTTTCGACATGCACATTGAGGTCCGCGTAATGACGCGACACCTGGCTCAACGGCGTCGCGTCCGGGCCATAGCTCCAGTTGATGCTTAGAACCTCTTTCGCCGGTACGGTCTCACTGGACTGACCATTGACAACGGCCGCCGCAGACCGAGCCAATGCGGCACCTGCAGCGCCTGCGGAAGACGAGCCGGCACTGGAGCTGCCACTGCCACCACTACCGCCACCACTACCGCCACCGCCACCGCCGGCATCCAGAAACACCCGCACCTGCTGCACTGCAAGCACCTTGCAGCCGCAGGCCAGCGAGCTGCCGTGCAGGGCCACGGCCTCGCCATCGATGATGGTGGTCGGGTCGCCGTCGACGATCGGGAACGTGCCCTTGTGCGTCGGGCACGTTGCCTTGTCATTGACCCGGGCGACGGGCTTGCCGTCGATATCGGTGAAGGGCGAGCCGGTAACCACCTGCCCGCCGCTGCTGGTGGCGTCGCCCACCACGGCCCACATCCTTGTCATGCATCCCTTCCTGGGTGAATGGTCGGGCTAGTGTCGCGCCTGCCCGCGCATGGCTTCAACCACCGCCTGCGTCTCGACGCTGACGCGGGTGACGCGGGCCAGCAGGTCTATGACTTTTTCCTTGTAGTCGGCGAAGCGGTAGGTGTTGAACTTCTCGCGGATGGTGGCGTCGCGCGGGGTCTTTTCCTTGTACTGGTCGAGTACCCATTCCAGCGCGGAGCGGTTGCCGAGCCGGTAGTCCCACGCTTCGGGCGGGATGCCGGACAGTGTGGTCTCGCTGTCGAGGACGATGCGGCCGCCGGGTTTGTCGGCCTTGAGCAGCGGCTTCGGCGACTGGCCGGTGGCGCGGGCCTTGTCGTCGTCGATGTCGGTGCGGGTGAGCGGCCACGGCTCGACGGTCTCGTAGCCGATGTGCAGCTTCATCAGTTGTTCGCCCCAGCCGGCCCAGCGCAAAAAGTCGACCTCGGTGTCGCCGTACAGCGGAATGCGCGGGAACTCGCGCTTGAGGTTCTGGGCGTATTTGTCGCGGTACACCGGGTCGTGCAGGACGGCGTAGACGTAGTGGAAGATCGCCGGCTTGGTGACGGCCTGCGCCTGCTTGCCCTTGCCGGGGCGGTAGTGGTCGCGGAACTGTTTGAGCGCCCAGTCGGTGATGTTGTCGCCGACCGTGCCATCCACGCGCACGCACAGCGGTAGCGATTGAGTCTTCTCCAGATAGTCGACACCGAAAACTTGATTGGATGCCAGCACTTGGAACGGCTTCGATGACCCGGTTCCGCTTATCGCAATCGACACATTGCCGTCGAAGAACATCGTGTCTGCGGCACCTCGCTCGTCAACAAATAGTTCGGAGTCGTAGAGCCATTGGCTGTAGTAGGGCCTGTAGGACATTGGCCGGATCTTGTCCTGATCGAACTCCTCGCTTCTTCCCTGCTCCAGACGTCGCTTGAGGTTTCGCGACCATTTGATAACCGGCTCGTCCTCTGCG
>NZ_JAJUWY010000005.1 GCF_021390425.1 Lysobacter sp. GX 14042
CTCTAACGGACGCAGAAATAGAGAAGCGCCTGTTTGAACTCAACGAGGCAAGGAGCAAGTGAGGATATGAGCACATCACCACTTCTGCCTGAACCCATCACGATATCGCTGTGGGGCACAGACGATAAGAGAACCTTTGAGAGGGTATCGGATGTTATCGATTGGCTGGAAGGAGAACAGCGAGAGTGGACAGAAGCCACTCCAACCAATGCCCACTTGAAGAAGCACTGGGAGAGCCTCCGCGGATTTGCAGGCCGGACCTTAGGGATCGCAAGAGAGATAGAGAAGCTTTTGCAAACAAAAGGGATGGAGCAGTTCACCGATACACACGTCCAACAACTGAACCAACTCCAGCAAAGCTTGGCTCAACACCTTTCGAAGTATTCCAATGGAGAGGTGATTAATAGGTGTCACCCATTCTTTTCCCACGCCCAAGTCTTGGCGGAAGCGGACGCCGACGCCGGGGCATCACTATTGCTAGCCTGCCTGTCAAACGGGAGCCGGTTGCTCGGGCAAGCCGGGGGGCTCGACGCTATCGCCCGCATCGGGCCTAGTCACGCCTACCTCGACCTTGCCAAACGCAAGACAATCAAGACCCTCAAAGCAGAGCTGTCCATTCTGCGCAAGCGTGCCGATGAAGACATTGCAGAGGTGCGGGGCCTCATCGACCAAGAAGTGGCCCGCACCCGTGAGCGAGAAGCCATTTATCAAGCTACGGTGGAGGAACGTGGCGAGTCCTGGAAGGCACTGACGGCCAAGTGCAATGAAGAGTGGGACGAACTCAAACGCATTTACGATGAGAAGTTGGCCCTACTCGCCCCTACCGAATACTGGCGGGACCGTTCAATCGACCACAAGAAGAGGGCTAAGCACTACGCGTATGCCTTCGGTGGCGCCTTGGCGACCTTCCTAGCGGTGTTCGGATGGCTTGGCGTCACCCACCTCATCGACCCAGGCACGGAGTCCGTTGTGCTGGCAGTTCTTCCAGTGCTGGTTCCCGCCTTTGCTGGCATCTGGGTCCTACGGATACTTGGAAGGCTCCTGTCCGAGAACTTGATGATTGCCCAAGACGCACACGAGAGAGAGACGATGGTGAAGACCTTCTTGGCTCTTATGCGTGATGAGACCACTGGTAAGGAGGTCATCACTGACGAGGACAGAAAGATCATCCTCCACGCTCTCTTCCGTCCTTCAGCTGTGACGGCTACGGATGATGCCCCACCTCTTCACTACCTGGAGGCGTTCAAGTCTAAGTAGTCACCCCAGCCAGTTTTTCTAAGAAGCCTCTGCCTAACCGCAGGGGCTTTTTTGTGGGCTAATCGAACAAATTTACAATTACCCTCTTGCGTAGTTGATATTTTCTGCTTAACTGAATATATCGACAATCAAACAGGAGTATTCAAATGAAACAGACCACCCCCCCACTTTACAGCACCTCAAACAAGAATGTCTCGGTTTAGAGGAAACAAGCGGGCTTATTAGTCAAGACAACATACTTGCCTTATACGACAAGAACCACGCCCTCTCAGCGGAAATAACATTAGGAGAGGGAATGAAAACACTGGTTGACAGTTTGGAGAATTGCATTAGGTTACTTGAACCACCTACTGTGGAGAAAACATCACGTCAATTGGAGAAGAGAAGGTAAGGGAACTTGCAACCACAATATCTGAAACCTTAAAAGATAAATTCGGCTCCACTATTGACGCCGATGAATGCCTCAGGCTTGCCGTGAAGTGCGAAAGGTGCCCCCCAAAGAGCGTTCCCCTGCCCCGACGAAGGTCTCAAAAGAGCGTTCCCCTCTGCGGGGATCCATCATGGATGGACTGACCGCCTAACACGGTCTGTTCTTGTGCGGCAGGGTCTGCCGTGACGCTACGAGCCTTGCTATCCTTAGCGCCTTCGGCCCAGTAGCTCAACTGGATAGAGCGCATCCCTCCTAAGGATGAGGTTGCAGGTTCGAGTCCTGCCTGGGTCGCCAAGCCTCGTGACCAGCACTAGTGGTCAATTTTTCACCAAATGAGCCACTAACCGTCCCAGGAAGTTGGCCAAAGTTTCACCATCGCCCCAGAATCGTCCCAGCACTTCGTTCGACCTCTTGTAAGTTATTGATTTATAACGTATTTTCTTACACGAAATCGCGCCCTCCTAAGGGGAAGGTCGCACGTTCGAATCGTGCCGGGGTCGCCAGACCGCCTCTGCAACACAGTCCCGGAAACAGGAGTTATTGATGACCCATCCCGTCCTCACCGCGCTTGGCCTGAACGACACCGAATCAGGCACCTACCTCGGCAATGGAGAGTGGGCCCAGGGCACCGCCGCCGGCGTGCTGGAGCCGATGAACCCGACCGATGGCGAGGTGCTGTCGCGGGTCGGCGCGACCAGCGCGGAGGACTACGAGAAGGTCATCGAGCGTGCCCAGGCCGCCTTCAAGGTCTGGCGCACCACCCCGGCGCCGCTGCGTGGCGAGGCCGTGCGCCTGTGCGCCAATGCGCTGCGCGAAAACAAGGACGCGCTGGGCTCGCTGGTCGCGCTAGAGATGGGCAAGTCCAAGCCCGAGGGCGACGGCGAAGTCCAGGAAATGATCGACATCGGCGATTTCGCCGTCGGCCTGTCGCGCCAGCTGTACGGCCTGACCATGCATTCCGAGCGCCCCGGCCACCGCATGTACGAGCAGTGGCATCCGCTGGGCCTGGTCGGGATCATCTCCGCGTTCAACTTCCCGGTCGCGGTGTGGGCCTGGAATGCGTTCGTCGCGGCTGCCTGCGGCGACATCTGCATCTGGAAGCCGTCGGGCAAGACCCCGCTGTCGGCGATCGCCTCCATGCGCGTCTGCAACGAGGCGCTGAAGAAGGGCGGGTTCCCGGACATCTTCTTCCTGATCAACGACGCCGGCACCGAGCTGGCCGAGAAGTTCGTCGACGACCGGCGCATCGCGCTGGTCAGCTTCACCGGCTCGACGAAGGTCGGCCGCCAGGTCGGCGAGCGCGTCGCCCGCCGCATGGGCCGTTCGCTGCTGGAGCTGGGCGGCAACAACGCGATGATCGTCGACCAGACCGCCGACCTGAAGCTGGCGATCCCGGCCATCGTGTTCGGTGCGGTCGGCACCGCCGGCCAGCGCTGCACCACCACCCGCCGGGTGTTCATCCACGACTCGATCTACGATGACGTGCTGGCCAAGCTGGTCACCGCCTACAAGCAGGTGGAGAAGAAGATCGGCGACCCGACCGACCCGGCCAACCTGATGGGCCCGCTCAACAGCCCCGAGGGCGTGCAGGGTTACCTGGACGCGATCGAGAAGGCCAAGGCGGCCGGCGGCACCGTGGCGACCGGCGGCGGGAAGCTCGACCGCAAGGGCAACTTCGTCCTGCCGACCATCATCACCGGCCTGACCAACGACGCCGAGATCATCCAGACCGAGACCTTCGCGCCGATCCTGTACGTGATGAAGTTCAGCGACCTGGACGAGGCGATCGCGATGCAGAACGACGTCCCGCAGGGCCTGTCCTCGGCGATCTTCACCGAGAGCCTGAAGGCCTCGGAGAAGTTCCTGTCGGCGGCCGGTTCGGACTGCGGCATCGCCAACGTCAACATCGGCACCTCCGGTGCGGAGATCGGCGGCGCCTTCGGCGGCGAGAAGGAAACCGGCGGTGGCCGCGAGTCCGGTTCCGACGCCTGGCGCGCCTACATGCGCCGGCAGACCAACACCATCAACTACTCCGACGCGCTGCCGCTGGCCCAGGGCATCAAGTTCGACCTCTGAGGCAGGCGGGCCATGGAACCCACGTCCGGCACCCCTTCCCCGATGCCCCCCGCCCTGCCCGCGGGCGGGCGGCAGACCAGTGCCCTGGCGATCGCCAGCCTGGTCACCGGGGTGCTGAGCTGGGTCGTGGCCCCGGTGGTCGCCAGCCTGGTGGCGGTGGTCTGCGGCCACCTGGCGCGTGCCGAGATCCGGCGCGAGCCGGGCCGGCTGGAGGGCGACGGCCTGGCCGTTGCCGGGCTGATCCTGGGCTACGCCAACCTGGCGACCGCCGCGCTGGCGCTGCTGGTCGCGGTGGTGTTCTTTGGCGGCCTGTTGGGGCTGGGCGCGCTGGGTGCGGGGTGGGCCTGAGGTGTACCCGCTCGCGCGGCCCCTGCTGTTCGGACTGGATGCCGAGCGTGCCCACGGGCTGACGCTGCAGGCGCTCGACTGGGCGCATGCCCGCGCCCCGTCGCTGCTGCCGTCCACGCCCGCACCCCTGCCCACCCGCGCCTTCGGGCTGGAGTTCCCCAATCCGGTCGGCCTGGCCGCCGGCCTGGACAAGGACGGGGCGCACATCGACGCGCTGCTCGCGCTGGGCTTCGGCTTCATCGAGATCGGCACCGTGACCCCGCGCCCGCAGCCGGGCAATCCGGCCCCGCGGCTGTTCCGCCTGCCCCGGCACCGGGCGGTGATCAACCGCATGGGCTTCAACAACGGCGGCGTCGACGTGCTGGTGCGCAACGTCGAGCGCGCCCGCCGCAGCGGTCCCGGGCTGCTGGGCATCAACATCGGCAAGAACAAGGACACGCCCAACGCGATCGCCGCGGGCGACTACATGTATGGCCTGTCGCGGGTCTACGGGCTCGCCGACTACGTCACCATCAACATCTCCTCGCCCAATACCGCCGGCCTGCGCGAACTGCAGGAAGAACAGCAGCTGCGCCAGCTGGTCGGCACCCTGCGCGAGGAGCAGGAGCGCCTGGGCGCCAAGCACGGCCGGCGGGTGCCGATGCTGGTCAAGATCGCCCCGGACCTGAGCGAACGCGACATCGAGGCCTGCGCCCGGGTGCTGGGCGAGCTGCAGGTCGACGGGGTGATCGCCACCAACACCACCACCTCGCGCGAGGGGGTCGAAGGCGACCGGCTGGCCGACCAGGCTGGCGGGCTGTCGGGGGCGCCACTGCTGGCGCGCTCGACCACGGTGCTGCGGATGATGCGCACCCGGCTGCCGGAGAGCATCCCGCTGGTGGGCGTGGGCGGCATCCTCTCGGGGGCCGACGCGGTGGCCAAGTTCGCCGCCGGAGCGACCCTGGTGCAGTGCTATTCCGGGCTGGTGTACCGCGGCCCGGGCCTGGTGGGCGAATGCGTCGAGGCGATCCGCCGCCGCCGCTTCGCCCCCAGCCGCGGTTCGCTGCCGCCCGACGCATGAGTGCACCCGTGCGCATCCTCCGCGATGCCCCGCTTGCCGGCCGCAACAGCTTTGGCGTCGCCGCGACCGCCCCGCTGCTGGCCGAAGTCGACGATCCCGCGGCGTTGCCGCAGCTGTTGTCGCGCCCGGAATTCGCCCGGCCGATGGTGCTCGGCGGAGGCAGCAACCTGCTGCTGGCCGGCGATCCGGACCGGCCGCTGCTCGCGCTGACCGGCCAGCGGGTGGAGGTCCTCGGCGAGGACGGACCGGTGACCATGGTCCGCGCCCAGGCCGGGGCCAACTGGCACCGCTTCGTCCTGCACAGCCTGGACCTGGGCCTGTGCGGGCTGGAGAACCTGGCGCTGATTCCCGGCACCGTGGGCGCCGCGCCGATCCAGAACATCGGCGCCTACGGCGTGGAGGCCGGCGAGTTCGTCCACGCCGTGCACGCCTGGGAGCCGGCACGCGGCCGCTGGCACCGCCTCGACCGCGCCGCCTGCGCCTTCGGCTACCGCGACAGCCTGTTCAAGCACGAGCCCGACCGGTTGGTGATCACCGCGGTGGACTTCGCCCTGCCACGCCAGGCGGCGCCCCGCCTCGGCTACGCCGGCCTGGGCGAGGCGCTCGCCGCGGCCGGCATCGGGCACCCGACCGCCCTCGATGTCGCCCGGGCGGTGATCGGGATCCGCCAGCGCAAGCTGCCGGATCCGGCAGTGCTGGGCAATGCCGGCAGCTTCTTCAAGAATCCCGTCATTCCCGCCGCCCGGGCACAGGCACTGCTGGATGCACACCCCGGCCTGCCCTGCTTCGGCAGCGGCACCGCCCGCAAGCTCTCGGCGGCCTGGCTGATCGATGCCTGCGGCTGGAAAGGCCACCGGGACGGCGACGCCGGAGTCTCGCCGGACCATGCCCTGGTGCTGGTCAACCGTGGCGGTGCCAGCGGCGCGCAGCTGCTGGCGCTCGCAAGGCGGATCGCGGACTCGGTACGGGCGCGCTTCGGCGTTGACCTTGAGCCCGAGCCACGGCTGGTGGGCGCGCGCTGGTGAGGATGGCCGCGCCGCTCCACGCCGCGCTGCTGATGCTCGGCAGCACGGTGTTCTTCGCCTTCATGGTGCTCACCATCCGGCTGGCATCCGGCGAGCTGCACGCCTTCGAGGTCGCGTTCTTCCGCTCCTTCTTCGGCATGCTCGCCGCGTTGCCGCTGCTGCGGCGCCATGGACCGGGGCTGCTGAAGACCGACCAGTTCCCGCGCTACATCGTGCGCTGCATGCTGGGCACCGCGGCGATGTTCTGCGGCTTCTGGGCGATCGCCAACCTGCCGCTGGCACACGCGGTCTCGCTGTCGTACTCCTCGCCGCTGTTCGTGACCATCGCCGCCGCGCTGTGGCTTGGCGAGCAGGTCCGGGCACGGCGCTGGAGCGCGGTGATCGCCGGGTTCATCGGCGTGCTGGTGATCGTCCGTCCCGGCACCGAGGGCTTCAGCTGGGGCAGCATGGTGGCGGTCGCCGCGGCGGTGATCAGTGCGGTGGTCGCGATCCAGATCAAGCAACTCACCCGCACCGAACCGGCCGACCGGGTGGTGCTGTGGACGACCATCCTGTGGGTGCCGATGTCGTTCCTGCCGGCGCTGGCGGTCTGGGAGTGGCCGCATGGCATCACCTGGCTGTGGGTGGTCGCCGCCGGCGTGCTCGGCACCGCCGGGCACATGCTGTGGACCCGGGCGCTGAAGCTGGGCGATGTCAGCGCGCTGTCGCCGATCAGCTTCCTGCAGCTGCCAATCGTCGCGCTGCTGGGCTGGCTGCTGTTCTCCGAGGCCCTGGATGCCTGGACCGTCACCGGGGCGGCAATCATCCTCGGCGCCAACGGGTACATCGCCCACCGCGAGGCGCAGCTGGCCCGGCGCCGCCCGGTTACCGGGGCGACCCCAGCGGCGAACAAGCCGGCGGAGTAGCCCGTCCGGCCCACGGGTGCCGGTGCAGGCCATACAGCAGCAGGAAGCAGGCCACGGCCCAGATGCTGGCCGCCGCCCACCCGGCGAGGATGTCCGACGGGTAGTGCACGCCCAGGTACACACGCGAGGTCCCGACCAGGAGCACGCCGGCCAGCGCGGCCAGCAGCACCGGCCAGCGCCAGCGGGTGCGCCAGGCCAGCAGCACCAGCACCCAGGCCAGGGTCGCCGAGCCCATCGCATGGCCACTGGGGAAGCTGAAGGTCTCCTCGGGGGCGATCGACTCCCACAGTGCCGGCCGATCACGGGCGAACAGTGCCTTGGTGCCCATGTTCAGCAGTGCCGAGCCGCCCAGCGCCAGCGCGGCGAACAGCGCCTCGCGCCGGTGCCGCAACCAGGCCAGCGCGAGCACGAATCCGATGTCGAACGGCACCAGCCCGTATTCGTAGCCGAGCCGCGTCACCCGGAGGAAGAAGGCATCCAGGCGCGCGCCCGCCATGGCCCTGGCGGCCTCGAGCAGCGGCCGATCGAACGGCAGCGGCTCGCCCGCGTGGACCTCGCCGGCCAGTTCGGCGAAGCCCCACATCGGCAGCAGCACTCCGGCGAAGACCAGCAGCACGCGCCAACCGTGGCGGGCCAGCCAGCCGGGAGTCGGCTCCCGCGAGGGAGCCTTGGCCTCACGCCGGCCGGGCGCCGCCAAAGTGGCGCTCGACGTAGGCATCGATCAGTTCGATGAACTCGCCGGCGATGCCCTCGCCACGCAGGGTCACGGTCTTCTGCCCGTCCTCGAACACCGGGGCCGAGGGCGCTTCGCCGGTTCCCGGCAGCGAGATGCCGATGTTGGCGTGGCGCGACTCGCCCGGCCCGTTGACCACGCAGCCCATCACCGCCAGGGTCAGGTTCTCCGCGCCCGGATGGGTGATCTTCCACTCCGGCATGCGCGCCCGCACGTGCTCCTGCACCCTCTGCGCCAGTTCCTGGAAGAAGGTGCTGGTGGTGCGGCCGCACCCCGGGCAGGCGGTGACCATCGGGGTGAAGGCCCGCAGGCCCATGGTCTGCAGCAGTTCCTGGGCGACGATCACCTCGTTGCTGCGCGACTGCCCCGGCTCGGGGGTCAGCGAGATGCGGATGGTGTCGCCGATGCCCTCCTGCATCAGGATCGCCAGCGCGGCGCTGGAGGCGACGATGCCCTTGCTGCCGATGCCGGCCTCGGTCAGCCCCAGGTGCAGGGCGTAGTCGCCGCGGTTGGCCAGCTCGCGGTACACCGCGACCAGTTCCTGCACCCCGGAGACCTTGGCGCTGAGGATGATCCGCTCGGCCGGCAGGCCCAGCTCCACGGCCCGCGCGGCCGAGTCCAGCGCCGAGCGGATCAGCGCCTCGCGCAGCACCCGGCCGGCATCCCAAGGCACCGCGCGGGTCGCATTCTCGTCCATCAGCTGCTTCGCCAGCGCCTGGTCGAGCGAGCCCCAGTTGGCGCCGATGCGCACCGGCTTTCCATGCCGGGCGGCCAGCTCGATCAGGGTGGCGAACTGGCTGTCCTTCTTCTTGCCGAAACCGACGTTGCCGGGATTGATGCGGTACTTGGCCAACGCCTCGGCACAGGCCGGCTCGGCGGTCAGCAGCTGGTGGCCGTTGTAGTGGAAGTCGCCGATCAGCGGCACCTCCACTCCCTGCATCGCCAGCCGTTCGGCGATCCGCGGCACCGCGGCCGCGGCCTCCGGCGTATTGACCGTGATCCGCACCATTTCCGAGCCGGCGCGCCACAGCTCGCCGACCTGGCGTGCGGTGGAGGCGACATCCGCGGTATCGGTGTTGGTCATCGACTGCACCACCACCGGCGCGCCGCCGCCGATCTTCACCCCGCCGACAACCACCGTGCGGGTCAGGCGGCGGCCCTCGGGGCCGAACGGGCGTGGCGTGCAGTCGATGGTGCTGTCGTATCCCATGGGCGGCGATTGTACCGGTGCCCCCACGAACACAGGGGACGATGGTTGACTATCAAATGAGAATCATTAACATCCACTGCCTTCACGACGAAGGAGCCTGCCGATGTATGTCGCACGCCCGCATGGGACCTCCTCCCCGCCCGGGCCACACGGCACCACACCGCCGCGCCCGCCAGCGCCCCCGCCACCGGTACTCGACAGCACTTCCCTGCTCGGGGGCCAGCGCGAGATCCGCATCCAGCACGGCAACGAAACCTACCGGCTGCGGCATACCCGCAACGACAAGCTGATCCTCACCAAGTAGCCGCGCCCTCCCGGCGCCGTTCCACCCTCCCTTCCCGGGCCTGCCCGCCACCGGTCTGCAACGACCGGACGCCAGCTCGCCGCCCGTTACCCAACGTGCGAGAGCAATGCGTCCCCATCCCCTGTCTGCAGCGCTCGGCCTGGCCTTCGGCCTGGCCGCCGTCCCCCCTGCCCTTTCCGCCGGTCCGCTCGTGGATCCCGCGGCCCGCGACCACGACCGCGTCGTGGTGACCGCCACCCGCACCGAGCGCCTGATCCTCGATGTGCCCAACACGGTCGATGTGATCGACCGCGGGCGCATGGACGAGTTGCTGGTACGCGATGTCGCCGACCTGTTCCGCTACGAACCGGGCATCACCGTGACCCGCGGCTTCGGCCGCTTCGGCATCGGCGACATCCGCGTGCGCGGGCTTGGCGGCAACCGCGTGCGCATCCTCACCGACGGGGTGCCGGTCTCCGATGCGTTCTCGATCGGCAGCTTCTCCAGTGCCAACCGCAACTTCGTCGACCCCGACACCCTCAAGCGGGTCGAGGTGGTGCGCGGGCCGACCAGCTCGCTGTACGGATCGGACGCGCTGGGCGGCGTGGTCGCCTTCATCACCAAGGATCCATCGGACTACCTGGAGGACGGGCGCAGCAGCCACCTGGGCCTGCGGCTGGGGGCGGAAAGCGACCGGGACGGGTTCGGCGCCAGCGCCACCGGTGCCTTCGGCGGCGGGCGCTGGTCCGGCCTGGTCAACGTGGGCCACCGGCAGGGCCGGGAAACCGGAAACAGGGGCAGCGACGACAGCATCGGCGCGGCGCGGACCCGGCCCAACCCGCAGCGCAGCGACGGCCGCAGCCTGCTGTCACGGCTGGTGTTCGCTCCCACCGCCGGCCAGCGCTTCCGGTTGACGGTGGAGGGCAACGAGGACAGCGCCGATACCGACATGCTGACCTCGCGCGGCCTGCAGGCCATGACCGGCGCGACCAACACCCTGGTGCTTGCCCGGGACCACCAGACCCGTGCCCGGGTCTCGTTCGCGCACGAGCTGGACTCGCCGGTCGCCGGCTTTGCCGATGCACTGGACTGGCAGGTCTACCGCCAGGACAGCGAAACCACCCAGGACACGCTGGAAGAACGCATCACCGGCGCCGGCGCGCCCGAGCGGCGCGAACGCAGCTTCAACTTCGACCAGCGCAGCCATGGCCTGCAGGCCAATGCCCTCAAGCAGTTCAGCACCGGCAACGCCGAGCACGCGCTCACCTGGGGCCTGGACCTGCAACGTACCGATACGCGGCAAAAGCGCGATGGCCGGGTCACCGACCTGCTGACCGGCGCGTCCAGCAACGCCATGCTGCCCGACGTCTTCCCGGTGCGGGACTTCCCGGTCAGCCGCACCGACACGGCCGCGCTGTACGCGCAGGATGAAATCGTCCTTGCCGGTGGCGCGTTCCGGCTGGTGCCGGCACTGCGCCTCGACCGTTACGAACTCAAGCCGGAAGCCGATCCGATCTTCACCGGGGACAATCCGGGCGTCCCGTTGTCGGGGCTGACCCACACCCAGGCGTCGCCGAAACTGGGGATGGTCTGGCGCTTCCAGCCCGACTGGTCGCTGTTCGCCAGCTACGCGCACGGCTTCCGCGCGCCGCCGTACAACGACGTCAATATCGGCTTCACCAACACGATGTTCGGCTACACCGCGATCCCGAACCCGGATCTCAGGCCCGAGACCAGCCGCGGGTTCGAGGCCGGCATCCGCCACACCGGCCGGGCCCTGCACGCCTCGATGACCGGGTACCACAACCGCTACGAGGACTTCATCGAATCGATGCGCTTCATCGGCTTCAACGATGAAGGACTGATGGTGTACCAGTCGCAGAACGTGGCCGAGGCGCGCATCTACGGCGCCGAGCTGAAGGCCGGGGTCGAGCTCGGCGCACTGCTGTCGCCGGCCTGGAAGGGCTGGAGCGTGCAGGGTGCCGCGGCCTGGTCGCGCGGCGATGACCGTACCGCGCACGTGCCGCTGGACTCGATCGACCCGCTCACCGCCACGCTCGGCATCGCCTACGCAACCGGGACCTGGGGCGCGGAGCTGATCGGCCGCGCGGCGGACGCCCGCAGCCGGGTCTCGTCCGACACGCTGTTCCAGGCACCCGGGCATGCGGTCCTGGACCTGTACGCGCACTGGCAGCTCTCGCCACAGCTGCGCCTGGACGCCGGCATCCGCAACCTCGCCGACCGCAAGTACTGGGGCGCCGGAAACCTCCCCCAGGCGCTGGCCGGCACCAGCAACACCGTGGACCGCTACACCGCGCCGGGCCGCAGCTTCGCGCTCAGCCTGGCCGTGGCGTTCTAGCGGTGCACATCCAGTCCCATTCCCCGTCGTCCCACTCCCACAGGAGACACCCCATGAAGCCCGCCAGCAGGATCCTGCCCGCCTGCCTGCCCCTCCTGCTCGCGCTCGCCCCGGCGGCGGCGCAGGTTCCCGCAGCCGCCGATCCGGCCCCCAGCCGCGACCGCGCCGCCATCCTCGCCATGCAGGGCGAGTACGACGTCGAGTTCTCCTTCGATGAAACCGTCACCTATGCGCCGGGCTACGAGCACGCCAGCGCCAAGCGCAGCGGCGGCAGCGAGATCGTCCTGGTGGTGGAGGACTCGCCAGGCCGGATCGTGCTGCAGCACATCCTCGTCCATGCCCCGACCGGCCATGTCACCAAGCATTGGCGGCAGGACTGGACCTGGGAAGCACCGCGGCGCTTCGAATTCAGCGCCGACCAGACCTGGCAGGTGCGCGACATCCCGGCGGAGGCCACGCGCGGCGCCTGGACCCAGTGCGTGTACGAGGTGAGCGATGCCCCCCGCTATTGCGGCACTGGCCGCTGGGAGCACGCCGGGGCGGCTTCGACCTGGACCTCCGACCGCAGCTGGCGGCCGCTGCCGCGCCGGGAGTACACCACCCGCGATGACTACAACGCCTTGGAAGTGGTCAACCGCCACACCATCGTGCCCGGCGGCTGGACCCACGAGCAGGACAACCTCAAGGTGGTGCGCACTGCCGGCGGCGATGTCGAGCGGGTGATCGTGCGCGAGTTCGGCTTCAACGACTACCGCAGGGAGCACGAGGTCGACTTCAGCCCGGCCCTGGCGTACTGGGAGGCGACCTCGGACTACTGGGCGCGGGTGCGCGAACGCTGGAACGCCCTGCTGTCGCAACCGCCGGGCCTGCACCTGAAGACCCCGGTGGACGGCATGGCCATCATCGAGCCGCTGTTCACCCAGGCGCAGCAGGTGCAGGACGGGGGTGAGGTCAGCGACGCGGAGATCGATGCCGTGTTCGAGGAATGGGTGGAGCCCGCCCCGCCCCCGAGGTAGGGTATCCAGCCGCCCGCCCCACCCTGCCATGCCTGCCGAACAACCCGCCAACGCCCTCACCCCCAGCCAGCTCAACACCCTGGCCCGGGACATGCTGGAGGGCGGGTTCCCGTCGGTGTGGATCGAAGCCGAGTTGGGCAACGTGGCCCGCCCGTCCTCCGGGCACCTGTACCTGACGCTGAAGGACGAACGCGCCCAGGTGCGCGCGGCAATGTTCAAGTCCAGGGCCGGCTGGCTGAAGTTCCAGCCACGCCAGGGAATGCGGGTGCTGGCCCGCGGCCGGGTAACCCTGTACGAGGCCCGCGGCGAGTTCCAGATGGTGCTCGACCACATGGAAGAGGCCGGCGAGGGCGCGCTGCGGCGCGCTTTCGACGAGCTGAAGGCGAAGCTGCATTCGGAGGGACTGTTCGAGGAGGGCCGCAAGCGGCCGCTGCCGGCCTACGCGCGGCGGGTCGCGATCATCACCTCGCCGACCGGCGCGGCGGTGCGCGACGTGCTCAGCGTGCTCGGCCGGCGTTTCCCGCTGGTCCACGCCGAGGTGCTGCCGGTCCCGGTCCAGGGCGAGGGGGCGGCGACGCGGATCACCGCGATGCTGCACCGCGCCGGGCACTGCACCCGCTACGACGTGCTGGTGCTGGCCCGTGGCGGCGGCTCGCTGGAGGACCTGTGGGCCTTCAATGACGAGGCGCTGGCGCGGGCGATCGCCGCCAGTCCGGTGCCGGTGGTCTCGGCGGTCGGGCATGAGACCGACTTCAGCCTGGCCGACTTCGCCGCCGACCTGCGCGCACCGACCCCTTCGGTCGCCGCCGAGTTGCTGGTTCCCAGCTGCGAGGACCTGCAACACCGGCTGCAGTTGCTGTCCCGGCGCCTGGCCGCCGCCCAGCGCCACCACCTGCAGCGCGCGATGCAGCGCAGCGACCGCGCCGTACTGCGGCTCAACGCCTGCCGCCCGCAGGCGCGCCTGGACCTGCTGTACCGCCGCCAGGCCGAGGCGCTGCGCCGGCTGCGCGCGGCCTGGCAGCGCCGGCTCGCCCGCGAGCAGTCACGCGTCGGCCATGCCGGCGCGGTGCTGCGCGCGGTGCACCCGCGCCAGCGCCTGTCGCGGCTGCGCGAGCGGCTGGCGGCGGTGTCGCACCGCCCGCAGGCCACGATCGCGCGCCGGCTGGGCAACCACGCCCTGCAGCTGCGCGGGCTGGCGCGCTCACTGGAAGCGGTCAGTCCGCTGGCCACGGTGGCGCGCGGCTACGCGATCCTGTCCCACCCCGACGGCCGGGTCGTGCGCGGCGTGCTCGACGCGCAACCCGGCGACCTGCTGCAGGCGCGGCTGGCCGACGGCACCCTGGCAGTCCGGGTCGACCCCTCCGACCGCACGTGAGGCGCAATACGCCTTTGGCCATTGCGCCCCACCCGTCGGCAGGGGTGCGATAATCGGCTGTTTTCCGCCACGCTGAGTGCCATGTCCCGCGAGCTCCTCGTCACCTGCGCCCTGCCCTACGCCAACGGCCCCCTGCACCTGGGCCACCTGGTGGGCTACATCCAGGGCGACGTGTTCGTGCGCGCCCAGCGGCTGTCGGGCAATACGGCCCACTTCGTCTGCGCCGACGACACCCACGGCACGCCGATCATGCTGGCCGCCGAGAAGGCGGGCCGCACGCCGGAGGAGTACATCGCCGGCATCCAGGCCAGCCACGAACGTGACTTCGCCGACTTCGGCGTGGCCTTCGACAACTACTCCTCGACCCATTCGGCGACCAACCGCGAACTGACCGAGGCGATCTACACCCGCCTGGACCAGGCCGGCCACATCAGCCGGCGCTCGGTCGAGCAGCTCTACGACCCGGAAAAGGGCATGTTCCTGCCCGACCGCTTCGTCAAGGGCCGCTGCCCGCGCTGCGGCACCCCCGACCAGTACGGCGACAACTGCGAGCACTGCGGCGCCACCTATGCGCCGACCGAACTGGTCGAGCCGCGCTCGGTGGTCAGCGGCGCGATCCCGGAACTGCGCGAGTCCGAGCACTTCTTCTTCGAGCTCGGCCACTTCGAGGCGTTCCTGCGCGAGTGGCTGGCCGGCGACGTCGCCCCTGCCGGGATCAAGGCCAAGCTGAGCGAATGGCTGGACGGCGAGGGCGGGCTGCGCGCCTGGGACATCTCCCGCGACGCGCCCTACTTCGGCTTCGAGATCCCCGGCCACCCGGGCAAGTACCTGTACGTCTGGATCGACGCCCCGATCGGCTACCTGGCCAGCTTCCGCGAGCTGTGCGAGCGCGAGGGCCTGGACTTCTGGTCGTTCCTGGAACCGGGCAGCGACACCCGGATGCACCACTTCATCGGTAAGGACATCGTCAACTTCCACGGCCTGTTCTGGCCGGCGATGCTGCACGGCGCCGGCCACCGCGCGCCGACCCGGCTGCACGTCAACGGCTACCTGACCGTCGACGGGGCGAAGATGTCCAAGTCGCGCGGCACCTTCGTGATGGCGCGCACCTACCTGGACAACGGGCTGGATCCGGAGGCGCTGCGCTACTACTTCGCCACCAAGACCTCCGGCGGGGTCGAGGACGTCGACCTGAACCTGGCCGACTTCGTGGCCCGGGTGAACTCCGACCTGGTCGGCAAGTTCGTCAACCTGGCCAGCCGCTGCGCCGGCTTCATCAGCAAGCGTTTCGACGGCCGGCTGGCCGACGCGCTGCCGGACACGGCGATGTACGCGCGTTTCGCCGCCCAGCTCGAGCCGATCTACGCCGCCTACCGCCGCAACGAGGCGGCCACCGCGCTGCGCCTGGCGATGACGCTGGCCGATGAGGCCAACCGCTACATCGACGAGCACAAGCCGTGGGTGATCGCAAAGCAGGAAGGCCGCGAGGCCGAGCTGCAGGCGGTGTGCACCCAGGGCCTGAACCTGTTCCGGGTGCTCAACACCGCCCTTCGGCCGGTGCTGCCGGGCACCGCCGCCCGCGCCGAAGCCTTCCTGGACGCCCCGGTGATGCACTGGGACGAGCTGTCGCGGCCGCTGCTCGGCCACGCCATCCAGCCTTACACCGCCCTGTTCACCCGCATCGACCCCAAGCGCATCGAAGCCATGACCGAAGCCAGCACCGACTCCATGAAGCCCACCGCCAATGCCCAGGCCGCTCCCGCGGGAGAGGAACCGGCCGCGGCGACGATCGGCATCGACGACTTCGCCAAACTCGACCTGCGCATCGCCAGGGTCACCGCCTGCGAACTGGTGGAAGGCTCGGACAAGCTGCTGCGCTTCGAACTCGACGCCGGGGCGCTGGGCACGCGGCAGATCTTCTCCGGCATCCGCGCCTCCTACCCGGAGCCTGAAAAGCTGGTCGGCCGCAACGTGGTGTTCATCGCCAACCTGGCCCCGCGCAAGATGCGCTTCGGGCTGAGCGAGGGGATGATCCTGTCGGCGGGCTTCGATGCCGGCGCGCTGGCGCTGCTGGATGCCGACGCCACCGCCGAACCGGGCATGCCCGTCCGCTAGGCATGCGCCTGGCCGACCGCCTCGACCGGCTGCTGCCGCAGACCCAGTGCGGCCAGTGCGGCTATCCCGGTTGCCGGCCGTATGCCGAGGCGATGGCCGCGGGCGAGGCCGGCGCCGACCGCTGCCCGCCGGGCGGCGACCAGGGTGCCCGGACCCTGGCCCGCGCCCTGGGCCTCCCGCCGGCCGGTTACGACCGCGGCCTCGGCGAATACCGCCCCGGCCGGGTCGCGCTGGTCGTCGAGGAGGACTGCATCGGCTGCACCAAGTGCATCCAGGCCTGCCCGGTCGACGCGATCATGGGCGGCGCGAAACACATGCACACGGTCATCGAGCCGCTGTGCACGGGCTGCGAGCTGTGCGTGCCGGCCTGCCCGGTCGACTGCATCGTGATGCTGCCGGCGGCCTAGCAGTCGCTGCAGACCCTCTCGACCTGGTAGCCCAGCGCGGCCAGGCGCTCCACCAGGCCATCCGCACCCAGCAGGTGCAGCGCGCCGACCACCACCAGCGCATCGCCGGCATCGTGGCGCAGCATCGCGTCCAGCCGCTCCAGCCAGGCGTCGTTGCGCTCGACGTTGACGATCCGGTAGGTCTCAGGTGTCTGGCGCATCATCTCCAGCCGGGTCAGCCGTTCCAGCCGCGCCACGTCCCCGGCGCGCCAGGCCCGGTGGAGCTCGTCCAGGCGCACCGGCATCTGTTCGGGGGCGTCCAGGTGCTCCTGCAGCGCCCGCACCTGCTCTTCCATCGGCGCACCGGCCAGCGCCGCCAGTTGCACTTCCAGGGTCTCCAGCCCGCCGACCGGCTTGCCGGCGCGTGCGGCCTGCATCATCAGGAAACGGTCGACCCCCAGGTCCGGCTGGTAGCCCATCGAGTGCGCCAGGCCCAGCACCAGCGACAGGTTGACGAACCACGGCTGGTAACCGGCCACGCTGTCGATCGAGCCGCCCTGCCGGGCCAGCAGCCGCGCCAGCTTCTCGTGGCCCGCCGGCGGCAGCACGTCGCCCAGCCTGCGTTCGTCGGGAAACAATGCCGAGGCCAGGAAGCGGGCCTGGGTGTGCGGGCCGTCGAGTTCCTCCGGCGCCAGTTCGAAGACCAGCTTCTCGGCCTCGAAGAACGCCCGCGCGATGTCCGGAGACAACGGATAGTCGCTTTCCTTGAGCAGGTGGAACGCGCCCAGCAGCCACAGCGTGCTGTCATGGTCGCAGACCTTCCACAGCAGCGGCACCGGGGGCTGGTAGCCGCCCTCGTACGCGGCGTCGGGAAAATACCCGGGCGGCGTGATCGCGTTGCCGGGGGGCCGGTCGCCGCTCTCCTGCAAGATCTCCGGGGCCCGCGCTGGCGCAGCGCCGGCATCCTGCGCGCGCAGCCCGGCACCCGGCACGGCCATGCCGATCGCCAGCAGCAGCGCCATCACGCCCCGGCACCAGCGGATCATCGCCACCGGCTCAGCTTCCGCGCGGCTGGTAGGCCTGCTCGCCGGCCGTGATCGCCAGCGCCAGGCGGTTCGCGTCCGGCGGCAACGGGCAGGTCGCGAACGGGGTAAAGGCGCACGGTGGACTGTAGGCGCGGTTGAAGTTGACCTCCAGCCGGCCCTCGGCGTCCGGCCGCGGCACGTACACGAAACGCCCGGCACCGTAGCTGCCGTGCCCGTTGGTGCCATCGGCGAACACCAGGAACAGCCGGTCACCGCCTTCGTCGATCGCCTCCAGCCGGTGCTCGGCACCGTCGCGCTGGAACACCACCACGCCCGGGTTGGGCATCTGCTCGAAGCCGCCGATGATGTTGGCGACCTCCAGCACGCGCGGCTCGGGGTGGGGCTCGAAACGCGCCGGCAGCACCCAGTCCGGATCCGCCGGCCAATAGGCCAGGCTGCCGAAGCCGGTCCGGGTCGGCGCGTCCTGGTGGCGCACGCGCAGGGCGTGGCGGCCGTTGCGGATGATCACCGTGGCCACGCCCCGGCCGCCGTCGAACTCCAGCCGGCTCGGCCCCTTGGGGTCGGCATCGGTTCGCAGCCACGCCTGCCCGGCCAGCGGCACGCCATCGACCCGTACCTGCACGCCGCGTTCGGGCACGAAACGCACCCGGCCGTCGCCGCGCAGTTCGATCATGCCCAGGTGTTCCGGGCCCACCGACAACTGGATGCCGTTGCCGGCATTGCTGCCCAGGAAATGCGGGCCGGGCCCGACCCAGTGCAGCCCGACCAGGCTGGCCCAGCCCTCTTCGGACAACAGCTCGGCGCGGCGCTGCTCGCGCCACTGCTGTTCGCGCTGCTTGAAGGCGATCTGTTCGGGGCTCATCGTGTCCTCTTGCTGGAAGTCGAAAATGCCGCCGTCCCCGCACGCGGCCAGCGCCAGGGAGGCGATCAGCACGGCGGCGAGCGTGGCGGCGGGGCGCATGTCAGCGTCCGCGAAGGAACCAGCGGTCGATCTCGGCCAGGCCGAACCGGGTCCAGGTCGGCCGCCCGTGATTGCACTGGTCGGAGCGCTCGGTCGCCTCCATGTCGCGCAGCAGCGCGTTCATCTCGGGAACCGTCAGCCGCCGGTTGGCGCGCACCGCGCCGTGGCAGGCCATGGTCGAGAGCAGCTCGTCGCGGGCACCGGCGACCCGCCGCGAGGCGCCGTGCTCGAGCAGGTCGGCGAGTACGTCGCGCAGCAGCGCTTCCACCTCGCCGTGTGCCAGCAGCGCCGGCACCGCGCGCAGGGTGACCGCCTGCGGCCCGGAGCGGGTGACCTCGAAGCCGAGCTCGGCCAGGGTCGCCGCCTCGCGCTCGGCGACCTCGGCCTCACGCGCCGAGACCGCAAGGCTCGCCGGCACCAGCAGTGGCTGGCTGCGCAGGCCCTCGCTGTCGTGCGCGGCCTTGAGCCGCTCATAGCCGATCCGCTCGTGCGCGGCGTGCATGTCGACCACCACCAGGCCGTCGCGGTTCTCGGCCAGGATGTAGATGCCGTGCAGCTGGGCGATGGCGTAGCCCAGCGGCGGGAAACCGGCGGCGGCATCATCCGGGTCCGGGCGCCATGCCGGCACCGGGGTACCGGAAGCGGTGACACCAGGGGCCGTGGCACCGGGCGCTTCCATCACCGTGGCACCGCCGTCGTGGGCACCGTAGAGCGCGGCATAGCCGGCCCGGGCATCGGCGACTTCACGCAGCGACAGCGGCACCTGGGGCCGCGGCTGCCAGCCCGCCCCGTCCATCGATGCCGGCCCGCCACCCGGCGGCGCGGATGGCTGCATGCCCTGCCCCTCCACCCCGGCGCGGGTCTCCGCCAGCGCGGACTGCAGGGTGCGGTAGACGAAGTCGTGGATCAGCCGTGCGTCGCGGAAGCGCACCTCGTGCTTGGCCGGGTGCACGTTGACGTCGACCCGGCGCGGATCCAGTTCCAGGAACAGCACGTAGGCCGGTTGCCGGCCGTGGTAGAGCACGTCCGAGTAGGCCAGCTTCACCGCATGGGCCACCGAGCGGTCGCGGATCGCGCGCCCGTTGCAGTACAGGTATTGCTGGTCGGCGCTGGCGCGGTTGTAGGCCGGCCTGGCGACCCAGCCATGCAGGCGCAGCCCGGCGCCCTCGTGCTCGACCCGCATGGCGTGGCGGGCGAACTCCGGACCCAGGGTCTCGTGCAGGCGGACGTCCGACAGCAGGTCGGCCTCGCCCTTCCAGCGCCGCGAGGGCTTGCCGTTGTGGGTCAGACGCAGCTCGACCTGCGGACGGGCCAGCGCCAGCTGGCGCAGCCACTCCTCGATGTGCCCCAGCTCGGTGCGCTCGGCGCGCAGGAACTTGCGCCGAGCGGGCACGTTGTAGAACAGGTCGCGGACCTCGACGGTGGTCCCGCGCGGGTGCGGCCGCGGGCCCGGCTCGCCGACCCGGCCGCCGTCGACCTCGATCGCGCTGCCGTGGCCGTCGGCCTCGCGCCGGGACACCATGCTGAAGCGGCTGACCGAAGCGATCGAGGGCAGCGCCTCGCCGCGGAAGCCCAGCGTGGCCACCGCTTCCAGGTCCTCCAGCGAGGCGATCTTGCTGGTGGCGTGGCGCGAGACCGCCAGCGGCAGCTCGGTGGCGGCGATGCCGCGGCCGTCGTCGCGGATGCGGATCAGCCGGGTACCGCCTTCTTCCAGGTCGATGTCGACCCGCCCGGCACCGGCATCGAGCGCGTTCTCGACCAGCTCCTTGACCACGGACGCCGGCCGCTCGACGACCTCGCCGGCGGCGATCTGGTTGACCAGGGTGTCGGGGAGCGGACGGATCTGCACTGGGAATGGACGGCAGCAGCGGCCGCCCATCATAGCCTCACACAACGGTCACGATGATGACCCGGCCAGGCCTCAAGGACTGCCGCCGGCGGCCCCGGCGATCTGCTGCGCGGCGGCGCGCGCCGCGTACAGGGTGCCCGGCGGCGGCTGGCGGCTGAAGTAGCCATTGACCCCGTCGAGCACCGCGCCGGCGAGCTTGCGCTGGAACGCGGGGTCGCGCAGCCGCTGCTCCTCGTCGGGGTTGGAGATGAAGGCGGTCTCCACCAGCATCGCCGGCATGTCGGAGGTGCGCAGCACGGCGAAGTTGGCCTTCTCCACGTTGCGCTTGTGCACGTTCCCGACCTGCTGCAGACCGCTGAGGATGTCGCGGGCGGCATCCTCGGACGCCTTCATGTGCCCGCTCTGGGTCAGGTCCAGCAGCACCGAAGCCAGGGTGTCGTTGGTCTGGTCCAGGCGCACGCCGCCCACCAGGTCGGCCGAGTTTTCCTTGTCGGCCAGCCAGCGTGCGCGCTGGGAGGTGGCCCCGCGCAGCGACAGCACGTAGACCGAGGAGCCATCGGCGTTGCGGTTCTCGGCGGCGTCGGCGTGGATCGAGATGAACATGTCCGCGCCGGCCTTGCGCGCCAGCCTGGCGCGCTGGTTGAGCGGAATGAACACGTCGTTGTCGCGCGTCAGGTAGGCCTTCAGCCCCGGGGTGGCGTTGATCTGCCGCGCCAGTTCCTTGCCGATCGCCAGCACCACGTCCTTCTCGCGGGTGCCGTTCTTGCCGATGGCGCCGGGGTCCTGGCCGCCGTGGCCGGGATCGATGGCGATCACCAGCGGACGCATGCCGGCCTCGTGGGCGACCTGCCGGGGCGCCGGCGCGGGTGCCGCCGCCGCGGGCTGCGCATCGCTGCCGGCCGATGTGGCCGCGCCGCCGGGCGCCTTGGTGGCGGTTGCCGTGGCGGTCGTCGTGGCCACGTTCGCGGTGGCGGCGGCCGGCGGGCTGGATGCGGCGGTCCCGCGGGCAGCAGCCTGGGCGGCCAGCTGGGAGATCAGCCGGGTGGTGGCCGCCGCGGATGCGGCGGTGTCGATGGCGGGCGCGCCAGGATCGGCACTGGCCGTGATGCCCGTGGCCGGACCGCGGGCGCCGCCGGCAGATACCTGAGCGGCGGGAACGGTCGCCACTGCGGAAGCGCCGGCGCTTCCGTCACCGGGCCACTCGACCACCAGCCGCGGGCCGTCGCTGCCCTGCTCGATCCATGGCTCGGGGGCCGCCACCGGCTGCGCCAGGTCGAACACGATGCGGGTGGTACCGTCGACCGGCTTGCCGGTGCGCACGGCCTTGACCACGCCGGAGCCCGCCGGCAGGGCCAGCCCCTTGGCCAGCCCCGCCGATGGCAGGTCGATCACCAGCCGCTCGGGATTCGACAGGCGGATCACCGTGTATTCGCCGGCACCGTCCAGGCTGATTTCGGCACGGGTGCCGGTCGCCCCTTCGGTCAGGCGCAAGGCCTTGATTTCAGAGGCATGTGCAAGGTTCCAGGCAAGTCCCGCCAGCAAGGCGAGTCCGAGCAGGACTTTCTGAATGGTGGCCGAGCGCGCGCGCATGGGCAGCAGTCAAACATTGCCGGAGCCTGAATGCAAGTAGTTTTCCCTTATGAATCCGCTACCTGTGGGTACATCCTTTGGGAAACGTTCAGGAGTGTCACGCAAATGCCAGTTCACCCGGCAGGCGCTGCACCCAGGCCCGGCCGGCCGCGCTGCGCGGCTCCAGGCGGACCGCCCTGCCGCGGCCTGCGACCTCCAGCCACAGCTCCAGGTCCGCCGGCGGCAGGATGCCGGCGCCGCGTTCCGGCCACTCGACCAGCCACAGCACGGCTTCCCCGCTGTCCAGGCCGAGGAACTCCAGTTCCCCGGGATCGGCGATCCGGTACAGGTCCATGTGCCAGGCTTCGCCGCCCCCGGCCAGCGGATAACGCTCGACCAGCGTGTAGGTCGGGCTGCGGATCGCGCCGGCCACGCCCAGCGCGCGCAGCATCGCCCGCGTCAGGCTCGACTTGCCCGCGCCCAGGTCGCCATGCAGCAGGACCACTGCGCTGTCCGGACGCGCGCGGGCCAAGGCCTCGCCCAGAGCGTCCGTGGCCTCGGGAGTGGGCAACAGGTAACGGAGCATCACGCGGGCTCCGGGTTGGCGAGCCGCCGCAGCGCCGGCATCAGGTCGCCTGGCAACAGTCCGCGTTCGCCATCGGCGGCCGCCAAGTCACCGGCCGCGGCATGCATCAGGGCGCCGGCTGCGGCCGCGTCGAATGCCTCCAGGCCTTGCGCCAGCAACGCGGCCACCACCCCGGTCAGCACGTCGCCGGTACCGCCCACGGCCAGCCCCGGATTGCCGGCATCGACCAGCCGCGACAACCGGCCGGGTGCGGCGACCAGCGAACCGGCGCCCTTGAGCACGGTCGCCACTCCGTGGTGGCGGGCCAGCGCGTCGACGGCCCCGAACCGGTCGCCCTGGACCTCGCCGGTGGAGCAGCCCAGCAGCCGCGCCGCCTCGCCGGGGTGCGGGGTGATGACGCTGCCCCGGGGCAGCACGGCGGGCGCCCGGGCCAGCAGGTTCAGGCCGTCGGCATCGAGCACCAGCGGCTTGCCGGCCGCCATCGCGGCCTCCAGCAGCCCTGCCCCCCATGGCTCCCTGCCCAGCCCGGGGCCGATTGCGATGACGTCCGCCGACGCCAGCAGCGCCGGATCGGGGCGCGCTCCATCGCAGCCGTGGACCATCGCCTCGGGGAGCCGCGCCAGCAGCGGGGCGACGTGCAGCGGGCGGGTCAGCACGTCGACCCGGCCCGCGCCACTGCGGAGTGCGGCCTCGGCGGCGAGCATGACCGCCCCGCCGTAGCCGTGGTCGCCGCCGATGCACAGCACCCGGCCGTGCCGGCCCTTGTGGCTGTCGCGTTCCCGCGGCCGCAGCCAGCGCCGCAGCGCGTCGCGGCCCAGGCACTCGGCGGTGGCACCGATCGCCACGGGACCGGGTTCCACCTGCAGGCCGTCGAGCGACAGCCCGCCGCTCAACCCACGCGCCGCGCCCGTACGCAGCCCGGCTTTCGGGGCGATGAATTCCAGCGTGTGATCGGCAACCACCGCCGGGCCGGACGCGGCACCGGTGGCGGCATCCACCCCGCTGGGCACGTCCAGGGACAGCACCGGCACCGGGAGCCGGTTGATCGCATCGACCAGCTGCGCCGCCTCTCCTTCAAGCGGACGGCAGAGGCCGATCCCGAACAACGCATCGACCACCAGGCCGGCCTCCGGCAATTCCCCGTTCCAGAGCGCGGTGCGGCCCCCGGCCTCCTCCCACGCGGCGCGCGCGGCGCCGGCCGGGGTTGCCGGGGCACCCGCGCCCGGCAGCGCGATCACGGTGACCGCGCGTCCGGATTGCAGGGCATTGCGGGCCAGTTCGAAACCATCCCCGCCGTTGTTGCCGGGCCCGCAGGCCACCAGCAGGGTCCGCACCCGCGGCCAGTGTTCCAGCACCGTCCGCCAGCCGGCCTGGCCGGCGCGCACCATCAGCGCCCGCGGGTCGCCACCGGCGGCGGCGATGCCGCGGGCTTCCAGCGCGCGCAGCGCCGCGATGGAGTACAGCTTGACTGGATGCGGGAAGTCAGGGGCCGGCATGGGCGCCGATTCTATACTTGGCACCATCGTGAGCCTGTCCCCTGCCCCTGCTGACATGCCGGCCGCCGACCCGGCCGGACTGGCTGCGCGCATCCGTGGCCTGGCGCGCGAGGCCGGCTTCCAACGCTGCGGCATCACCGGCGTGGAACTGGGCGAAGACGAGGCACACCTGGCCGACTGGCTCGGCAGGGGCCTGTACGGAACCATGGAATGGATGGCGCGGCACGGCAGCCTGCGCGCCCGGCCGGCGGAACTGCTGCCGGGCACGGTGCGGGTGATCTCGGTCGGACTGGATTACGGTCGCCGCGACGATGTCAAGGCCTGGGAGACGCTGGCCGACGGCGAGCGGGCCTATGTCGCCCGCTATGCCCTGGGGCGCGACTACCACAAGATGATGCGCCAGCGCCTGCAGCGCCTGGCCGGGCGCATCGCGGAACTGGTCGGCCCGTTCGGGCACCGGGTCTTCGTCGACTCCGCGCCGGTGCTGGAGCGGGCCCTGGCGCGCAACGCCGGGCTGGGCTGGATCGGCAAGCACACCTGCCTGATCGACAAGGACGGCGGCTCCTGGTTCTTCCTCGGCGAGATCTACGTCGACGTGCCGCTGCCGGTCGACCTGCCGGCCACCCATCACTGCGGCACCTGCACCCGCTGCATCGACGTGTGCCCGACGCAGGCGATCATCGCGCCCTACCGGCTGGACGCGCGGCGCTGCATCTCCTACCTGACCATCGAGCACGACGGCCCGATTCCGGAGGAACTGCGCGAGCCGATCGGCAACCGGATCTTCGGTTGCGACGACTGCCAGCTGGCGTGCCCCTGGAACAAGTTCGCCCGTCGCAGCGACGAACCCGACTTCCGCGCCCGCAACAGGCTCGACGAGGCCAGCCTGGCCGAGCTGTTCGCCTGGACCGAAGAGGAGTTCCTGGCGCGCACCGAAGGCTCCGCCATCCGTCGCAGCGGCCACCGGCGCTGGCTGCGCAACATCGCGGTTGCGCTGGGCAATGCACCGACGACGCCGGGGGTTCTGGCCGCGCTGGAGTCCCGGCGCGACGACCCCGACCCCCTGGTGCGCGAACACGTCCAATGGGCCCTCTCCCGCCACCCGAACACCCGCAGGGCGCAATAGCCGGCCGGTGGGCGGCTATTGCGCCCTGCGGATCCGCGCGATCAGGTCGCGGGTGACGGGGTCGTCGGCAGTGGCGTCGCCGGCCAACGCCGGCAACAAGCGGTTGGCGACCTGCTTGCCCAGCTCGACGCCGAACTGGTCGAAGGGGTTGATGCCCCACAGCACGCCCTGCAGGTAGACGCTGTGCTCGTACAGCGCCACCAGCGCGCCCAGCGAGCGCGCGTCCAGCCTGTGCAGCAGCAGCACGGTACCCGGGCGGTTGCCGGCATAGGCACGGTGCGGGTCGTCGCTGGCCTGGCCGTTGGCCAGCGCCTCGGACTGCGCCAGCAGGTTGGCCAGCAACGCGCGGGCGTTGTCTTCGTGGCCGTCGATGCCGTCGTCGACCACCCCGATGAAGTCCATCGAGGCGATCCCGGTCCCCTGGTGCAGGGCCTGGAAGAAGCTGTGCTGGACGTCGGTACCGGTCCCGCCCCACCACACCGGGACGGTGTCGGCGCCGACCGGCCGGCCATCCAGCCGCACCGACTTGCCCAGGCTCTCCATCACCAGCTGCTGCAGGTAGGCCGGCAACAGCCGCAGGCGCTCGGCGTACGGCAGCACGGCGTGGGTGTGCAGGCCCAGGGCGTTGCGGTTCCACACCGCGGTCAGCGCATGCCACACCGCGAGGTTGTCGCGCGGCGGTGCCGACAGCACGTGGCCGTCCATCTCCGCGGCACCGGCCAGCAGTGCCTCGAAGCGCTCCATCCCCAAGGCGATCGCGATCGGCAGGCCGACCGCCGACCACATCGAGTAGCGCCCGCCCACCCAGTCCCACATCGGCAGCACGCGTGACGGGTCGATGGCGAAGGCTTCGCGGGCGCGGGCGCCGGTGGCGGTGACCGCGTACAGCCGCGAATCATCGCCCAGCCAGTCGCGCAGGATCCGGCCGTTGAGCAGGGTCTCCTGGGTCCCGAAGCTCTTGGACACCAGCAGCACGGCGGTGCGTGACGGGTCCAGTCCGGCGGTCACCGCCATCGCCGCGGCCGGGTCGACATTGGACAGGAAGTGCACCCGCGGCCGCCCGTCGCCGTGGCGGGCCAGCGCATCGACCACCAGCCGCGGCCCCAGGTCGGAGCCGCCAATGCCGACGCTCACCACGTCGGTGATGCCCGCGGCCTCGATGTCGCGCAGCACCCCGCCCATGCGGGCGCGGGCCTGATGGGCCAGCGCCATCGCCTCGCCCGCAAGGCCCGGGGCGGCGTCCCGGGCACGCAGTGCGGTGTGCAGTGCCGGGCGGCCTTCGGTCGGGTTGACCGTTTCGCCTTCGAAAAGCGCGCGCAGCCGGCCGGGGAGGTCGGCGCTCGAGGCGAGCCGGAACAGGTCGTCCAGCGCCTGGGCGTCGTAGCGCTGGCGGGCGAAGCTGGCGCAGACCGGCCCGGCGCGCAGCGCGAAATCCCCGGCCCGCGCCGGGTCGTCTCCGACCAGGCGGCGGATCGGCATCCGCGACAGCCGCGCGGCATGTGCCGGCAGGCTGTCCAGCAGGGTGGAAGGCTCCGGAGTTCCCTCGCCGGTGGCCGCCACGTCAGGCCGCCTGTGCGGGGATCGAGTCGTTGGTGTGGGTCAGGCGGTTGTCGCCGTCGACATAGACCAGGGTCGGCCTGAACTTCGCCGCCTCGTCCTGGTCGCAGTGGCCGTAGGCGCAGATGATCACCAGGTCGCCGACGCTGGCGCAGTGCGCGGCCGCGCCGTTGACCGAAATGATGCCGCTGCCTTCCTCGGCACGGATCGCGTAGGTCACGAAACGGTGGCCGCTGTTGATGTTGTAGACGTGGATCTGCTCGTACTCGCGGATGCCCGAGATGTCGAGCAGGCGCCCGTCGATCGCGCACGAGCCCTCGTAGTGCAACTCGGCGTGGGTGACGGTGGCACGGTGGATCTTGGCCTTGAGCAGGTTCAGTTGCATGGGAGTCTCGACCGCGTGGGGTGCGGATGTCTGCAGCCGGCAATTCTAGCAAGCGCAAGGCTGACAGCGACGTGACCGGCGCTGCGCCCGGTTACAGGCTGAACTCGAGGTTGTCGATCAGGCGGGTGCCGCCCAGGCGTGCGGCGACCAGCGCGACCCGGCCACCGTCATCGTTGCCCGGAGCCTCCGGCTCCAGCAGGTCGGTCCGGCGCAGCACCGCGTAGTCGACCACGAAACCGGCCGCCTCCAGGCGCTCGCGGGCTTCCTGCTCGACCAGCTGCCGCGGACGGGCGGCACGGGCCGCCTCGGCCATGCCCTCCAGCGCGCGGCGGATCTCCGCCGCCACCGGGCGCTCGCCCCCGTCCAGGTACTGGTTGCGCGAGCTCATCGCCAGCCCGTCGTCCTCGCGCAGGATGTCGGCGGCGACCAGTTCCACCGGGAACGCCAAGTCGTGGACCATGTAGCGGATCACCGCCAGCTGCTGGTAGTCCTTGCGGCCGAACACCGCCACGTCGGGCTGTACGTGGTTGAACAGCCGCGCGACCACGGTCGCCACGCCATCGAAGTGCCCGGGCCGGTGCGCGCCCTCGAGCACGTCGGTGATGCCCGGGACCCGCAGCCGCACCGCCGCCTCGCTGCCGTACGGATAGACGGTCTCCAGCGAAGGCATCCAGGCCACGTCCGCACCGGCGTCCGCCAGCCCCTGGACGTCGGCGTCGGGCGTGCGCGGATAGCGGTCGAAGTCCTCGCCGGGACCGAACTGGGCCGGGTTGACGAAAATGCTCACCACCACCCGGTCGGCGTGCCGGCGAGCCAGCTCCACCAGCGAGAAGTGCCCGCCGTGCAGGTTGCCCATGGTCGGCACCAGTGCCACCCGCAGCCCCTCGCGGCGCCACTGCCCCACCCGCTCGCGCAATGCGTCGAGCTCCTTGATTACGTCGGTCATGTTCGAAACAGCCATGTAGGGCGCAGCGGCCGCGCAGCGGCATATTGCGCCGGATGCCCCAGGTCAGGTGTAACTATGCTCCGCCCCCGGAAAGCTGCCATCACGCACAGCCTCCGCGTAGGCACGCATCGCGCTGGTGATGGAACCGCCCTCGGCGAGGAAGTCCTTGACGAATTTCGGCCGCCGATGGCCGCTGTCCATGCCCAGCATGTCGTGCAGCACCAGCACCTGGCCGTCGCAGCCGGGACCGGCGCCGATACCGATGGTGGCGATGTCGAGGTCGGCGGTGATCTGCGCGGCCAGGGCGCTGGGCACCCCTTCCAGCACCACCAGCTCGGCGCCGGCGGCGGCGACCTGGCGGGCCTGCTCACGCAACAGCGCCGCGGCCCCTTCATCGCGCCCCTGGACCTTGTAACCGCCCATGCGCAGCACCGCCTGGGGGGTCAGGCCCAGGTGCGAGCAGACCGGGATCTCGCGCTCGACCAGATAGCGGATCACCTCGAGCTTGGGACCGGCGCCCTCGATCTTCACCATCGCCGCGCCGGCCTGCAGGAACGCGGTCGCGGCATCCAGTGCGCGCCCGGGCGTGGCGTCGGCCTGGAACGGCATGTCGGCCACCAGCAGTGCATGGCGCAGGGTCCGGGCCACGCAGGCGGTGTGATAGGTGATGTCCGCGACGGTCACCGGCAGGGTGCTGCCGTGGCCCTGCATCACCATGCCCAGCGAGTCGCCGACCAGCACCAGGTCGATGCCGGCGGCATCGACCGCACGGGCAAAGCTGGCGTCGTAGCAAGTCAGCATCGCCAGGCGATGGCCGTCCTGCTTGGCCGCGCGCAGCATCGGCACGGTCCACGGCTTGCGGGTCACCGCGCCCGGACGAGCCGGCGCGGGGTCGGATGCATGCACTGACATGGGGTTCCCTCAGGGCGGGTGGGGGTCCGCCGGGTATGGCGCATACGGTAGCGCCTCGATCGCGCCGGTGGCCAATCCCGCGAGCCGGTCGCGCGCCGGGCCGATGCCCGGGATCAGCGCGTCCGGCGCCACCTCCAACAGCGGCACCAGGGCGAAGGCCCGCAGGTGCAGGTGCGGATGCGGAACACTTAGGCCCGGCAGCGCGGTAATGCGCCCGCCATGGAGCAGCAGGTCGAGGTCGAGCGTGCGCGGCCCCCAGCGGTCGCCGCCGTCGGCACGCCGGGTCCGCCCCGCCCCGCGCTCGATCTCCAGCATCGCCGCCAGCAGCTCCGGCGGCTCCAGGCGGGTCTGCAGCAGCGCCGCGGCATTGACGAAGTCGGGCTGGTCCTCGACCCCCCAGGCCGGAGTGCGGTAGTAGCGCGAGGCGCGCACGATCCGGGTGTGGGCGAGCGCATCCAGCGAGGCCAGTGCGTCCCGCAACAGGAGCACGCTGTCACCCTGGTTGCTGCCCAGGCCGACCACTGCCTCGACAGTCGTGCTCATCCGCGCTCAGCTTCGCTCGGGTCCGGCCGGGCGATGGCGCGGCCGGCGGCGACGACGCGGGCGCGGCGATGGCGCGGCCGGGCCGTCCTGGTCCGGTCCGTCATCGTCCGCGCCCCCGTCATCCGGCCTGTCGCCAGCCCCGGCATGCGGGTCCAGGCGCTCGGCCAGCTCACGTTCGCCCATCGCCTGCGCCGAACGCCAGAACCCGACATCGGCAGCGTGGCTGTCGGAGCCGGCCAGGCGCAGGGCGAGGAAGTCGAAGGCCGCGCGGAAGCGCGGGTGGGCGAGCATGCGGAACACGCGCTTGCGCTGGCGCAGGCCGAAGCGCGACTGCAGCAGCCAGATCTCCTGCATCGGCACCGAGAACCGGCGCGGCAGCGCGACCATGTCCAGCTGGCGCACGGTGACCCGATCGGCGGCGCGGCGCTGGGCGTCGGCCGGGGCCAGCCCGTCGCGCTCGAGCTGCACCAGCGTGCGGCAGTAGTCCGGCCACAGCAGCAGCGCGAACAGGAAGGCCGGCGAGACCGGCTCGTCCTCCGCCACCCGGCGGTCGGTATCACGCAGGCCCGCCAGCACCACCCGGCGCAGCGCGCCGCTGCGGTTGGCGGCCAGCGCCTTCGCGGTGCCGGGGAACAGCACGCCCAGCAGCCCGTGGCGCTCCAGCCCGATGAAGCTCTTCTCGCCGTGGCCCGACAGGAACATCTTCAGGCATTCCTCGAACAGCCGCGCCGGAGCGGACTGAGAGAGCAGCGGTGCGAGCCGCGGCAGCGGGCCGGCGGTGGCCGGCTCGATGGTGAAGCCCAGCTTCGCCGCCAGCCGCACCGCGCGCAGCATGCGCACCGGGTCCTCGTGGTAGCGGGTCTCGGGATCACCGATCAGGCGCAGGACCCGGTCCTGGACGTCCTGGAAGCCGCCGGTGTAGTCGCGCACCGAGAAGTCCTCGATCGCGTAATACAGGGCATTGGCGGTGAAGTCGCGGCGGACCGCGTCTTCCTCGATGCTGCCGTAGATGTTGTCGCGCACCAGCCGGCCGTCCTCCAGCGCCTGGCGGGCGCCGGTTCCGTCATCGCCGTTGGCACGGAAGGTCGCGACCTCGATGATCTCGCGGCCGAACACCACGTGCGCCAGGCGGAACCGGCGGCCGATCAGCCGGCAGTTGCGGAACAGCTGGCGGACTTCTTCTGGCGTGGCGTCGGTGGCGACGTCGAAGTCCTTGGGACGCCCCCCGACCAGCAGGTCGCGCACGGCGCCGCCCACGAGGTAGGCGCCGTAGCCACCCTCGCGCAGCCGGTAGAGCACGCGCAGCGCGCTGTGGCTGATGTCCTTGCGGGAGACGTTGTGCTGGTCGCGCGGGACGATCCGCAGCACGGGTTCGGGAAGTTGGGAGTCGGGTGGCATCAGGCGGGCGTCGCCGCAGAAATTTGTGGAGGAACCGTTGCCGAGTGCAACGCAGCCCCATATACTAGCAAGCCGCGCAGCCTTGGGGTCGGCGCGGACACCTGCTCCCTTCGTCTAGTGGTCTAGGACGTGGCCCTCTCAAGGCCAAAACACGGGTTCGAGTCCCGTAGGGAGCGCCAAATCCCGGAGGCCCGCACAGCAATGTGCGGGCCTTCTGCTTTCAACGCCCGCCGGGCACCGCCCGCCGGCGCCCCGGCCGTTACAATGCCCCGGCTGCCTACACGGAAAGATCCATGCCTTTCGTCGTCACCGAGAACTGCATCAAGTGCAAGTACACCGATTGCGTGGAGGTGTGCCCGGTCGACTGCTTCCATGAAGGGCCCAACTTCCTGGTGATCGATCCCGAGGAGTGCATCGACTGCACCCTGTGCGAGCCCGAGTGCCCGGTCAACGCGATCTACCCCGAGGACGACGTGCCCGCCGGTCAGGAGCAGTTCGTCGCCCTCAACGCCGAGCTCTCGCAGGAATGGCCGGTGATCACCGCGCGCAAGGAACCGGCGGCCGATGCCGACGAATGGGACGGCAAGCCGGGGAAGCTGCCGTTGCTGGAACGCTGAAGGCGCAATAGCCGCCTTGGCGGCGTATTGCGCCGGAACACGGTCAGCGCCCGGCGAGCTCCGCCTCGAGCGCCGCCATCAATGCCTCCACCGCGGGCCCGGTCGCCGGCGCACCGCGCGGGTCCACCGCCGAGACCTGCACGCCGCCGACGCCCTCGGTCACCCGGACCAGGAAGTTGCCGCCCCGATATTGCAGGTCGAGCGCGCCCAGCAGCTCCGCGCGATTGGTGATCTCCACGCCCTCCATCGCCGACAGCGCGGCGTCGACCGCGGCATAGACCTGGCTGCGCTCACCCTCGACTGTGAAACCGGTGACCGCGGCCTGGCGCGCCTGCTGCGCGGCGGCAACCGCACCCGAAGCGGTCACCGTGCCGGCGGACCCGGTGCCGGCGCCCTCGCCGCCCGGCGGCGCCAGTTCCGGCGGCACTTCCAGCGGACGGTCCTCCGGCGCCATGGCGTACAGGTCATTGGAGCGGCTGAACCAGCCACAGCCGGAAGTGGCCACCAGCGTGCCGAGCACGAGGCCGGCCGTCGCGAGGCGGGGAAGGGAAACGGTGGGACGCATGGGATTCTCCGGTTCAGCCCGCGGCAGTGATGCAGGCGTTTTCAATGTCCTGGCAGGCCGCGGCCATCCGCGTGGCCTCGTCCTGGTGTTGTTGCGACAGCGTCAGCAGCGGGCGCCGCAGTCCGTGGCCGATGCCCTGGCGCTGCAGCAGCGCCTTGACCGGCACCGGGTTGGGCTCGATGCCCATGAAGGCCACCACCGCCGCCAGCTGCGCATCGAGTCCGGCGGCGGGACCATCGTCGCCGGCGCGCGCAAGATCGCACAACCGGCGGAAGGCGCGCGGCACTGCGTTGGAGGCGACCGAAACCACCCCGTCGGCGCCGGCGAGCATGGCACGGCAGGCGGTCGGGTCGTCCCCGCTGAGGACGCTGAAGCCGGCGTCGCGCAGCGCGAGCAGCGCGGCCATCCGTTCCGGCCCGGGGACCGCTTCCTTGATGCCGATGATGCGCGGGTGCCCGGCCAGCGCCGCCACCGTGTCGGGCAGCATGTCGCAGCCGGTACGCCCGGGCACGTTGTACAGCAGCACCGGCAGCGCCCCGTCGTCGGCCACCGCGCGGTAGTGCGCCAGCAGGCCGTCCTGGGTCGGCCGCACGTAGGGCGGGGTGACCACCAGCGCGGCGTCGGCGCCGAGGCTGCCGGCGCGCCGGGTCATTTCGATGGTCTTGGCGGTGTTCGACAGGCCGGTGCCGGCGACCACCGGCACCCGGCCGGCGACGATCTCCACCGCCGAGCGCAGCAGCGCGTCGTACTCGGCGTCCAGCAGCGCGGCGGCCTCGCCGGTGGAGCCGGCGACCACCAGGGCCTGGGTGCCCGCCTCCAGTTGCTGTTCCAGCAGGCGCCGCCAGGCGGCCAGGTCGAGCTCGCCATCGGGGTCGAACGGTGTCGCCAGCGCGGTGATGCTGCCGGAAAGTCGCAAGGGAGGCGCCTCATGTGTGGGGACGGTACGGCGCGATCCCGCGTCGCCGCGCGGACGGGGGCATCACCCCGGGGCGCCGTGGCCGCCTGATCTTACTTGCGGCCTGAAAGCAGCGGCAAGTATGCTGGCCCGGAGCCGTCGCCCGCCCGGGCGCCGCGTCTGTTCCGCCCGGCCCACGGGGCGGCTGTCCCCCCTCCCGCAGGCGATGCCTTGAACGACCCCGCACAACGTCCCACCACCAACGAGAACCACCTGCTCATCAATGCGTTCACCACGCATCCGCAGTCGCCTCTGCTCCAGGTGACCCGGCGGGTGGCCGACAGCGGCTGCAACATGCTCGATGCGCGGCTGTCGACGGTGGGACGCGACATCACCCTGACCGCGCTTGCGGTGGGCTCGTGGGACGCGATCGCCAAGCTGGAGTCCTCGCTTGGCCGGCTGGAGCGCGAGGACGGGGTCAAGCTGATCTGGTATCGCACCGGCGACAAGCAGGTGCAGACCGACCTGCTGCCCTACGTGGTCGAGGTGGTCGCCGCCGACAAGCCGGGCATCACCTTCCAGCTGGCCGATTTCTTCGACCGCCAGGGCATCACCATCGAAAGCCTACACTGCTCGCGCTACCGGGCGATGCAGACCGGGGCGGACATGTACTCGGCGCAGGTGACCATCGGGGTCCCGGCGCGCATGCACATCGCGGCGCTGCGCGACGATTTCCTGGAATTCTGTGACCACCTCAACCTCGATGCGATCATGGACCCGATGAAATTCTGACGCTCCAGAGGAGTCCCATGAGCAAGACCGACTCGCCCGATCCGGGCAGCAAGGTACCGGCGGACCTGGAACTGGTCCTCTCCGACGACAGCACCACCACCCTGGGCGACTACGCCGGCAAGTGGCTGGTGCTGTATTTCTATCCGAAGGACCACACCCCCGGCTGCACCACCGAGGGCCGCGACTTCGATGCACTGCTGCCGGAGTTCCAGGCGCTGGGCGCGGAGATCCTCGGGATCTCGCGCGACTCGGCCAAGACCCACTCCAACTTCCGCGCCAAACAGGGCTTCCGCTTCGAGCTGGTCGCCGACAGGGAAGAGACGGTCTGCAATGCATTCGGCGTCATCGCGGAGAAGAACATGTACGGCCGGAAGGTGATGGGCATCGTGCGCAGCACCTTCCTGATCGATCCCAGGGGCGTCGTCGCCCACCGCTGGCAGCCGGTGAAGGTGCCAGGCCATGCCCAGGCCGTGCTCGACGAACTCAAGGCACGCCAGCAGTCCTGACCGGAAGCCCACGATGACCCGAGGCAAGCGGATCTACGTGCTCGACACCAACGTGTTGATGCACGACCCCACGGCGCTGTTCAAGTTCGAGGAGCACGACGTCTACCTGCCGATGCAGGTGATCGAGGAGCTCGACAACGGCAAGAAGGGCAACTCCGAGGCCAGCCGCAACGCGCGCCAGGTCAGCCGCTTCCTCAACGAGCTGGTGGAAGCAGCCGGCACCGCGAAGGTGATCGAGGGGATCCCGCTGCACCATCCCCAGGGGCTGCAGCTGCGTGGCGCCAGCAGCGCCGGATGCCTGCGCTTCCAGACCGGCAACTTCGACGCCGGCAAGCGCTTCGGCGCGGTGGTCCCCGACAACGCCATCCTCGGCGCGATCCTCGCCCTGAAGGAGGCCGAACCGGAGCTGCCGGTGGTGTTCGTGTCCAAGGACATCAACCTGCGGATCAAGGCGGCGATCGCCGGCATCGCCTCGGAGGATTACGAGAACGACCGCGCGCTCGACGACTTCAGCCTGCTCTACACCGGTTCGCGCGAGCTGCCCGGGGACTTCTGGCGCCGCCACGGCCAGGACCTGAAGTCCTGGAGCGACCGCGGCCGCACCTGGTACGAGGTCACCGCCACCGACGACGAGCAGTGGTACCCGAACCAGTTCGTCTACCTGCCCGGCGACGAGGAAGCCGAGTTGCAGGTGATGGAGGTCGATGAGCGGCGGGTGCGCCTGCGGCTGGTCGACGACTACCGCAGCGGGCACTCGGTATGGGGCATCAGCGCGCGCAACCGCGAGCAGAACTTCGCCCTCAACGCGCTGATGGACCCGGAGATCGACTTCGTCACCCTGCTGGGCACCGCCGGCACCGGCAAGACCCTGCTGGCGCTGGCCGCCGGACTGGCGCAGGTGATGGACGAGCGCCGCTACCGCGAGATCATCATGACCCGCGCGACGGTCAGCGTCGGCGAGGACATCGGCTTCCTGCCCGGCACCGAGGAAGAGAAGATGACGCCCTGGATGGGCGCGCTGACCGACAACCTCGAAGTGCTGACCCAGGACCAGGAAGGCGGCAGCTGGGGCCGGGCGGCGACCAACGACCTGCTGGCCAGCCGGATCAAGATCCGCTCGCTGAACTTCATGCGCGGGCGCACCTTCCTGTCGCGCTGGCTGATCCTGGACGAGGCGCAGAACCTCACCCCCAAGCAGATGAAGACCCTGGTGACCCGCGCCGGCCCCGGCACCAAGATCATCTGCCTGGGCAACGTCGAGCAGATCGACACGCCCTATCTGACCGAGACCACCTCGGGGCTGACCTACGCGGTGGACCGGTTCAAGGACTGGCCGCATGCCGCGCACATCACCCTGCGGCGCGGAGAGCGCTCGCGGCTGGCGGATTACGCGTCCGAGGTGCTGTAGCGCGCCATGGCCGAACGGCTTGCCGGTTGGGTCTGGGTGGGCGGCGCCGCGCTCGCCTGCGTCGCCGGCATCATCAACGTGGTCGGTTTCCTGGGCTTCCAGCAGCAGGCGATCACCCACCTGACCGGCAACACCTCGCTGCTGGGCGCGGCGCTGGTGGCCGGCGACGGCGCGGCAACGCTGCAGCTGGCGGCGATGCTCGCCGCGTTCGTCGCCGGCTCGATGCTCAGTGGGCTGCTGATCCAGGACAGCACCCTGCAGCTGGGCCGCCGCTACGGGGTGGCGCTCACCCTGGAGTCGCTGATGCTGGTCGCCGCGGCGCCGCTGTTCGCCCGTGGCCACCTGGCCGGCCCGGTGCTGGCCGCCTGCGCCTGCGGGCTGCAGAATGCAATGGCGACCACCTACAGTGGCGCGCTGGTGCGCACCACCCACCTGAGCGGAATGTTCACCGACCTGGGCATCATGCTCGGGCACGCGCTGCGCGGGCTGCCGCTGGCCCGGCGCCGGCTGGCGCTGTGCATGCTGGTGATCGGGTTCTTCTTCGCCGGCGGCCTGCTCGGCGCGTGGCTGTTCCCGCGGGTGGGCTACGCGGCCCTTTACCTGCCGGCACTGCTGACCGGCACCGCCGGCATCGGCTACGTCGCGATCCGCTGGCCCGCCGCCCGGCGATGACCCCGGCACGCCGTACCCCGGCACCTCGCCGGTCGGCGACAATGGGCGGATGGACGACCACGACCCACGCCCCTTCTGCGCCCTGACCATCGCCGGTTCCGACTCCGGCGGCGGTGCGGGCATCCAGGCCGACCTGAAGGCCTTCGCCGCCCACCGGGTGCACGGCCTGAGCGCGATCGCCGCGCTGACCGCCCAGCACACCCGTGGGGTCACCGCGGTGGAGGTGCCCGATACCGGCTTCCTGCGCGCGCAGATCGACGCCTGCTTCAGCGACTTCCGCATTGCCGCGGTGAAGCTCGGAATGCTTGCCAATGCCGCGGTCATCACCGCGGTGGCCGATGCGCTCGAGCACTACCGCCCGGCCCACCTGGTGCTGGATCCGGTGATGATCTCGACCTCCGGCGCCCGCCTGCTCGAAGCCGGGGCGCTGGAGGCGGTCCGCACCCGGCTGATGCCGCTGGCCAGCCTGGTCACCCCCAACCTGCCCGAAGCCGAGCTGCTGCTCGGCCACCCGGTCCCCGACCTGGACGCCATGCACGACGCGGCGGCCGAACTGCGCGCGCACGGCGCGGCCGCGGTGCTGCTCAAGGGCGGGCACCTGGAGGACGGCGGCTGCGAAGTGCCCGACCTGCTGGCCGACGAAGCCGGCATCGAGGTCATCACCCACCCGCGGCTGGACCTGGAATCGCACGGCACCGGCTGCACGCTCGCCTCTGCGGTGGCCGCCAACCTGGCGCTCGGCAAGCCGCTCCGGCAGGCCTGCATCGAGGCCTCGGACTACGTCCACCGCGCCCTGCTGGGGGGATACCGCCCCGGCAGGGGCGACGTGGTGGTGCTCGATCACTTCGGCGCCGCGCGGTGATCCACGCGCTGCAGGTGCCGGTAGAGGCCGGCGACCACCGCTGGGAGTTGCTGGCGCGGGTGCCGCAGGCGCCGGTCGCGCGCCTGCTGTGGCTGCCGGCGCTCGGGGTGGCCGCCCGGCACTACCTGCCATTGGCCGAGGCACTGGCGGCGCAGGGCATCGCGGTGTTCCTGCACGAGTGGCGCGGCCACGGCAGCAGCAACCGGCGCGCCGGCCACGATTGCGACTGGGGCTACCGCGAACTGCTGGAGTTCGACCTGCCCGCCAGCGAGGCGGCCATGGCCCGCGCGGTGCCGGGAACCACCCCGACGGCGCTCGGTGGCCACAGCCTCGGCGGACAGCTCGCCTGCTGCCGGCTGGCGCTGGCCCCCGGTGTCGCCGGCCGGCTGTGGCTGGTCGCCAGTGGGGCGCCGTACTGGCGCGCGTTCCCGGCGCCCACCCGCTGGTGGCTGCCCCTGGCCTACCGCTTCCTGCCCTGGCTGGCCAATCGCAACGGTGCCCTGCCCGGCCGCCGGATCGGCTTTGGTGGCCGCGAGGCGCGCGGGCTGATCAACGACTGGGCGCACAGCGCAGTCGGCGGACGCTATGCCGCGCGCGGACTGGCGGTGGACCTGGAGGCCGCGCTGGCGCGGCTGCAGGTGGACGTCCGGGCGCTGGTGCTGAGCGCCGACTGGCTCGCGCCGCGCGGCTCGCTCGAGTACCTGCTGGGCAGGATGCCGCGCGCCGCCGCCTCGATCCAGGTGCTGGACACGTCCGCACTCGGGGTGCGCGCCGACCACTTCCAGTGGATGACGCACCCGGCGGCGGTTGCCCGGGCGCTCGCCGCGGACGCCGGTCATCCACCCGCGATGGCTTCGGACACCTGATCCGGCACCCGGCGCGAGGCGGTCGCGTGCGCGGCCGTGCCCGCCGCGGGCTCGTCGCCGTAGCCGTCCGGGTTCATCGATTGCCAGCGCCACGCGTCGCGGCACATCGCATCGATGTCGAGTTCCGCCTGCCAGCCCAGCAGTGACCGGGCCAGCGAAGGATCGGCATAGACCTCGGCGACATCACCGGCCCGCCGGGCGACGATCCGGTGGGGAATTTCGCGGCCGCTGGCGCGCCCGAAGGCGCGCACCAGTTGCAACACGCTGGTGCCGCGCCCGGTGCCCAGGTTGACCGTCGCGCTGCGCCGCTCGCGGAACAGGAAGTCCAGGGCGTCGGCGTGCGCCCGCGCCAGGTCCATGACGTGGATGTAGTCGCGCACCCCGGTGCCGTCCACGGTCGGCCAGTCGCCCCCGAACACCTCCAGCCGCTCGCGCCGGCCCACCGCCACCTGGCAGATGTAGGGCATCAGGTTGCCGGGTATGCCGCCGGGATCCTCGCCGATCAGGCCGCTGGGATGCGCGCCGACCGGATTGAAGTAGCGCAGGTTGACTGCCTGGAAGCCGGGATCGTACGTGCACAGGTCGCCGATCAGCTGTTCCATCACCAGCTTGCTGCGCCCATACGGATTGCTCACCCGCAGCGCGGCGTCCTCGCATACCGGGACCGTGTCGGGGTCGCCGTAGACGGTCGCCGACGAGCTGAACACCAGCCGTCCGACGCCCGCCGCGCGCATCGCCTGCAGCAGGTGGATGGTGCCGGCGATGTTGTTGTCGAAGTAGTCCAGTGGCCGCTCGCAGGACTCGCCCACCGCCTTGAGCGCGGCGAAATGGATCACCGCGTCGAAGCGTTCGCAGGCGAACAGCGCGGCGACCGCCCCCCGGTCGAGCAGGTCGACCCTATGGCACGCCGGCGCGTGGCCGAGGATCGCCTCCAGCCGCCCTTCCACCCGTGGCGAGCTGTTGACGAAACTGTCGGCGATGACCAGTTCGTGGCCGCGCTCGGCAAGCACGGTGCAGGTGTGGCTGCCGATGAAGCCGGCGCCTCCGCAGACGAGGATCCGCATCGGGTTCTCCTTGGCGACGGCGGCCGGAAGCGGCCGCGGGTACATCCACCAACGCGAAACCGCGGCAATGGCGGCTAGTGCCGGCGCGCGGCGGCGTGGCACCGGGCCCACCCCGGCCGCCCTGACCGGCCCCGCGCGTGCTTGGCGTTGTTGGCTGTAACCGCAAACCCGCGAGAGCACCGCCCATGCGCATCACCCGTCACTTCCTCGCTCCGGTGCTGGCCGTGCTGCTTGCCGCCTGCGCTTCCTCCGGCGGCAACCCGGCGCCGCCGCCGGAGCAGAACCTGGCCGCGGTGTCCGAGTACCTGATCGGCGTGGACGACCTGGTCCAGGTCACCGTCTGGCGCAACCCGGAACTGGGCATCACCGCGCCGGTGCGGCCCGACGGGCGGATCTCGGTCCCGCTGGTCGGCGACGTGGTCGCCGGCGGGCGCACCCCGTCCGCGGTGGCGGCGGATATCCAGGAGCAGCTGGCGACCTACGTGCGCGAGCCGCAGGTGGCGGTGATCCTCACCGACCTGCGCAGCCATGAATACCTGGCCCGGGTGCGGGTCACCGGCGCGGTGCGCCAGCCGGTGTCGATCCCCTACCGGCAGGGCATGACGGTGCTCGATGCGGTGCTCGCCGCCGGCGGCACCACCGAGTTCGCCGCCGCCGACCGCTCCGGCCTGTACCGCCGCGACGGTGACGAGGGCACCGCCACCTACGCCGTGCGGCTGGACCGGATCCTGGCCGCCGGCGACCTGTCGACGAACTACACGGTCGCCCCCGGCGACATCATCACCGTGCCGGAGCGCACGTTCTGATGTCCGCGCGCGCACTCCCCGATCCCGGCCGCCCCGCGGGCCGCGCCGCCGCCGGCGAGCTCACCCCCGGCGAGCTGCTGCCGATCCTGTTCAGGGAGGGCCGTGCCCGGCTGCTGTCGCTGGCCACGATCTTCACCGTCATCGCCCTGCTGACGCTGGTGGTCGGGCTGTTCGTCATCCCCCGCAACTACTCGACGTCGGTGACGATCCTCGCCCAGGACAGCGACATCATCCAGCCGCTGCTGGAAGGCCGTGCGGTGCCCACCGGGGTCGCCGACCGGGCCGGCATGGCGCGGCAGATCCTCTACGGGCGCAAGGTACTCGACCACATCATGGAAGTGGGTGGCTGGAACCGGGAGGACCTCGGCCCGCTCGAGCGCGACCGGCTGGTGGAGGACATCCGCAAGCGCACCCTGATCACCAGCCCGCGCCCGGACCTGGTGGAGATCACCTACCGCGACAACGACCCCGAACGCGCGTTCCGGGTCACCGAAGCCTACGGCGACACCCTGATCACCGAGACCCTGGCGACCAAGGAGCGCGAGAGCCGCGAGGCCTACGAGTTCATCGACAGCCAGGTGCAGGGCTACCACCGCAAGCTGCTCGACGCGGAAAAGAACCTGCAGGAGTACCAGTCGCGCAACGTCGACGCCCAGCCGGGCAGTGCCACCGACGTCAACACCCGCATCGCCGCGCTGCGCACCCAGGTGGAGCAGACCCGGATGGCGCTGATGGAACAGGAGTCGCGTGAAGCCTCGATCGCCGCGCAGCTGTCGGGCGAGTCGGCGGTCTCGGCGGTCCAGACCCGAGAGAGCCTCTACCGTGGCCGGCTCATCGAGCTGGAGGCCGAGTACGACCGGCTGATGCTCAACTTCACCGAGCAGCACCCCGACGTGCTCCGGGTCCGCCACCAGATGGACGACGTCCGCCGCACGCTCGCCGAGCAGGCCCAGCGGCCATCGGGCGGGCGTTCGGCGATCGAGTCCGAGGAGGCGCGCGCCAACCCGCTGTACCAGGAGCTTCGCAGCCAGCTGGCGCAGGCCCGGCGCGAGGCCGCCGGCACCCGCTCGCGGCTGGGCGTGGCGACCTCGCTGCTGAGCGGAGAGCTGGACCGCAGCCGGCGCATCGCCGCATCCGAAGGCGCGCTGGCCGAACTGACCCGCGACTACGAGGTCAACCGCGAGATCTACCAGGACCTGCTGCGCCGGCGCGAGAACGCCCGTGTCTCGATGGGCCTGGATCAGGAGAACCGCGGCCTGACCCTGCGCGTGCAGGATCCGGCGGTCATGCCCCTGCGTCCTTCCGGCCTGCGCTTCATGCACATCGCCGCCGCCGGACTGCTGCTCGCACTGGCGCTGCCGCTGGGGCTGGTATTCCTGGTGGCGCGCTTCGATCCGCGCATCCGTTCCGCCCACCTGATCGAGAAGCACGGCCGGCTGCCGCTGCTGACCACCATTCCCGCCTACCCCACTCCCCGCGAACGCCGGCGCAAGCTGGCGGCGATCGCGGCCAGCCTGGCGATGGTCGGCGGCGTGGGGCTGGTCTACGGCCTGACCTACGCCTACAAACTGGTGTCCGCATGAACTCCGCAACCCTGCTCGACAACCCGGCCGACCGGCGTGCCACCGAAGGCGGCCACCAGGCCCGCGGCCTGGACGTGCCGCTGCCGGTGCCGGTGCCCGCGCCCCCGGCACTCACCCCGCGCTCGCTGGAGGAACGGCGACTGATCCACCGCCACGACGGAGTGCGCGTCCAGGCCGACGCCTTTCGCGACCTGCGCACCCGGTTGCTGACCCTCGGCGGCAGCGGCAACTTCGTCACCCTGGTCGCGCCGGTCGGCCACGGCTGCGGTGGCAGCTTCGTCGCCCGCAACCTGGCGCTGGCATTCGCCTTCGACGAAACCAAGACCGCCACCCTGGTCGACTGCGACGCCCTGCACCCCAGCCAGCACACTGCACTGGGCACCGGCCGGACCGGGCGCGGGCTGATGGACTACCTGGACGGCAGCGTGCAGGACGTCCAGGCGATCCAGTACCCGACCGGCATACCGCGCCTGCAGCTGATCCCAAATGGCAGCGTGCGCGAGATCGCCGGTGAGTACTTCACCTCCAGCCGCGCACGCACGATGATCGACTCGCTGCGCGGCAGCAGTCCGGGGCGCTACATCATCCTCGACGGCCCTTCGGTGCTGAACTCGCCCGATGCGCGCATCCTGTCCGACCTCGCCGATCTGGTGGTGCTGGTGGCCGGCTACGGCAAGGTCACCCTGGATGCCATCGACAAGGCAGCCGCCAACTTCGACCCGCCAAAGCTCGCCGGGATCGTCTTCAACGACATCCATTGAGCCGGGCCTGCGGAGGGGATGCGATGGCCAAGGCAATGATCCGGACCGCGATGCTGTGCGCGGCGATCGCCACGCCGGCACAGGCGGCGCGGGTGGACTACGTGGTCGATGGCGGCGTGGAACACGACGACAACGCCCGCCTCACCGCCGCCGATCCGGTGAGCCAGCGGATCTGGCGCGCCGGGTTGGGCTTCCTCGCCACCCAGGAAAGCTCCACGGTGCAGGCGCGGCTGGCCGGCCGGGCGGACTACCGCGACTACCAGGATCCGATGTACTCCGATTCGGTCGAGGGGATCCTCTCGGGTCATCTCAACTGGGTCCTGCTTCCCGGCCGGCTGGACTTCACCGTGGAGGACGAACTGGAGCTGCAGCCGGTCGACCGTTTCGCGCCCGACTCCCCGGACAACCGCCAGCAGGTCAACGTGCTCTCGCTGGGACCGAACTTCATGTTCAGGCTCGGGCCCTCGGTCGACGGGCGGGTGGAGGTGCGCTACATCGACACCGATGCCGAGGTGACCGAGGAGTTCAACTCCACCCGGCACGGTGCCGCCCTGCGCCTGGCGCGGGCCCTCGGGTCGGGCGCCAGCCTCTCGTTCAATGGCCAGTGGCAGGACGTGGACTACGACGATGAACGGGCGGCCCGCGATCACGAACGCGGCGACCTGTACGCCCGCTACGAGCGCGACTTCCATCGTGCCCGGGTGGCGATCGACGCGGGCTGGTCGCAGGTGGACTACGCCGATGGCGGCCGCCACCGCGACCCGTTGTTGCGCGGTGAACTGGGCTGGCAGGCGGGACCGCGCAGCCGGCTGTCGCTGGTGGCGGTGCGCCAGTTCTCCGACGCCGCCGAGGCCGCCCTCGCCAGCAGCGAATCCACCACCACCACCACCATCCCCGGCACGGTGCTGGTGGACGACGCCCGGATCAATCCGGCGGTGTACGCAGAGCACCGGGTCACCGCCGGCTACCACTACACCGGCGAGCGCGCCGCGCTGCGGCTGGAGCCGTATGCCCAGCGCATCGACTACCTCGACGACGCGGAAACCGACGAGAAGTCGCGCGGCGTGCTGCTGGGGTTCGACTACCGCCTGCGCCCGACCGTGGAGCTGTCGGCGTGGGCCGACATGCAGCGCGTCGAGTACGCCGCCCCGGAGATGCGCAACAACACCTGGCGGCTGGGCATGGCCCTGGAGAAGTACTGGACCCGGCACTGGAGCACCTCGCTGGGGTACTACCGGTATACGCGCGAGAACGCCCTGCCCGGCACCGATGTCGACCAGAACGTCTGGTACCTGAGCGTGGCCTACCGGAACCGACCGCTGTGAACCGGCTGTCGGAACTGCGCCACTGGGCCCGCTGTTCGCCGCACCCGGCGGCCGCGCTGCTGCGGGGGCTGCGCCACCGTGCCCGCGGCTGGACCCTGCCGGCGCCGCGGCTGCTGGTCCGGCCGTACCTGTGGGTGTTCCTCGCGTTGCGCGGCACGGTGTTCTTCCTGCGCCGGGTGCTGGTGGCCGAGCCGCTGCTGAAGGCCTACTGCACGCGCGTGGGCAGGGGGGTGACCGCCGGCGTGCACGTGCCGTGGGTGCAGGGCAACGGCGAGCTTGTGCTCGGCGACCACGTCCACATCAGCGGCAAGCTGGGCGTCACCTTCGCCGCCAGCTTCTGTGCCCGGCCGCGACTGGAGATCGGCGATTACAGCGACATCGCCCACGACACCCGCTTCGTGGTCGGCCGCGAAATCCGCATCGGGCGCCACGTGCAGATCGCCGGCGGGGTGACCCTCCGCGATTCCGGCGGCCATCCCGCCGACCCGGCGCGCCGCCAGTCCGGCGCCGCGCCCGACCCGGCCGACGTGCGGCCGGTGGTGGTGCACGACAACGTGTGGATCGGATCGGGCGCACTGCTGCTGCCCGGCAGCTGCATCGGCGAGGGCGCGATCGTGTCCGCCCACGCGGTGGTGTCCGGCAACGTCGCCCCCTACACCATCGTCGCCGGCAACCCGGCGCGGCGGATCGGCAACGTCCCGCCGCCGGAGCCTCAGACCAGCGCCTCCCGCACCTCGGGATGGCTGAGGAAACCCCGCGGGCTGGCGCTGCGGCCATAGGCACCGGACTGGAACACGGCCACCAGGTCGCCCTCCGCGGCCACCCCCAGCTCCATCCGGTCGCCGAGCAGGTCCAGCGGCGTGCACAGCGGTCCGACCACGCTCGCCGGCTCGCGCGCGCCGGGGCGGCCGTTCACCATCAGCGGATAGTTGCGCCGGATCACCTGGCCGAAGTTGCCCGAGGCCGCGAGGTGGTGGTGCATGCCGCCATCGACCACCAGGAACACCTGGCCACGCGAATGCTTGCGGTCGACCACCCGGCAGACATACAGCCCCGCCTCGCCGACCAGGTAGCGGCCGAGCTCGACCACCATGTGCGCGTCCGGGAAATCCCCGCGCATGCGCGCGGCCAGCGCGGCCAGGTTGTCGGCCACCGGCCCCGGCTCCAGCGGCAGGTCGCCCGGGGCGTAAGGGATCCCGAACCCGCCGCCCAGGTTCAGGCTGCGCAGCGGCGCCGGCAACAGGTCCTGCCACTGCAGCGCCAGCTCGTAGCTGCGCTGCTGGGCTTCGACGATCGCCGCGTGGCGCAGGTTCTGCGAGCCGGCGAACATGTGGAAACCCTCGAACCGCAGGCCGGCGGCGCTGATCGCGCGCAGCGCCTCGGGAACCTGCTCGGCATCGATGCCGAACTGGCGCGCGCCGCCGCTCATCTTCATCCCCGACGCCTTCAGCTCGAACGGCAGGTTGACCCGCACGGCGACCCGCGCCGGCCTGCCATCCGCCTCGCTGGCCCGCGCCAGCGGGCCGATCTCGCGGAACGACTCGATGTTGACCAGGATGCCGGCGGCCTGCGCCTGCTCCAGTTCCGCATCGGATTTTCCCGGGCCGGCGAAGCTGATGTCCGCGGCCGCCATCCCGGCGTCGAGCGCCACCCGCAGCTCGCCGGCGGACGCCACGTCGATGCCGTCGACCAGGCCGGCCATGTGGCCGACCAGCGCCGGCATCGGGTTGGCCTTCATTGCGTAATGCAGCAGTACCCGGCGCGGCAGCATCGCGCGCAGGCCCGCGACGCGCGCGGAGATCCGCCCGCGGTCGTACAGGTAGCACGGCGTGCCGCCGACCGCGGCGACCACGCGCGAGAGCGGTTCACCGCCAACCAGCAGCTCGCCGGCCTGGTCGGTCGGCCACCCGTCGGTTCCGGGCACGAGGGTCATGGCGTCCAAGGGGTCTTGCCTGCACGGATGCGATGGTGGAATTCGAGCAGTTCGGCAATGTTGTGCCGCCACTGGCGGTGCCCGGCGATGTAGCGGCGCGCGTTGGCGCCGACCCGCTCCAGCTCCAGCGGGTCACGGCTGCGCGCGAGCACCGCCTCCACCGCCGCGTCCAGGTCCCCGGCGCGGAACATCCAGCCGGTCCCGCCCTCCTCCAGCACCTCGCGGATCGGGGCGAAGTCCGGCGCCACCGGCGGCACGCCACAGGCCATGAACTCGAACAGCTTCACCGGCGAGGTGTAGTCGCCGGCGCTGGGCAGGACCGCCATGTCCATTGCCGCCAGCAGCCCGGGCACCTCGTCGTGGCCGACCCGTCCGGTCATCACCACCTGTCCGGAAAGGCCCCGCTCCTCGATGAAGGCGCGCAACGCCGGATAGGTCGCCCCGTCGCCGACCAGCAGCAGTTTCAGGTGCGGGGCCGATGCAAGCCGCCCGGCGATCCGGTGCACGAAGGCATCGATCGCGTGCCAGGGCACGAACGCGCCCAGGTAGCCGCATACCACGCTGCCGTCCAGACCGAGCCGCGCACGGGTCGCGGCGCGCTGCGCCGGGCTGGCCAGGAACTTGGCGGGATCGGCGGCGTTGGGGGTGACGATCGCCGGCGCCATGTCCGGGTGCGCGGCACGCGCGCGCTCGCGGAAGATGCCGGAAACGAACACCAGGCCGCTGGCGTCACGGAACGCGCGCCGCTCCACCGCCATCGCCAGCCGGCGGAAGAACAGCGGGCGCACCCGGGTAACGAGCGCCGAGTCGTTGACTTCCAGGATGATCGGCAGGCCACGGCGCCGCGCCAGCCACACCGGCGCGTACATGAACAGGGAATAGCGCTCGTAGATGAAGTCGGCGTCGGGGTTGTGGCGCAACCAGCCCAGCACCCGCCAGCCGGCCACCAGGTTGTAGGCCAGTTCGGCCAGCTCGAACAACGGCTCGGGCAGCCGCGCCATCAGCCTGAGCCAAGGACGCGCCTGGCGGGTCGGCGACATCGCCACCGGCGCGGAGTACGGGTCGGCGCCGGGCAAGGAGAGGATGTCGACGGTCACCCCCTGTGCCCGCAGCGCGTCGGTGATGCCGCGGATGTGCACCCCCTCGACCGCCTTGCCCTGGGTGCGGTGGTGGTAAAGCACCTTGCGCACGCCGGCATCGGCCACGGGCCGGGGCGGAACCACGGCCCGCGGCGGCGCCACCATGAGCTCCGGGGCACTCACGGCGGTGGCCCCGCGGCCGCGTCCATGGCCAGCGCGCGTGCCAGCGGCAGGCCCGGGGTGCCGCGGCGGGCCAGCGCGGCCAGCAGCCGTTCGGCCATCGGCCGCATTCCGCCACGGCGCACCTCGATGGAGTGCAGCGTGCGGGCGTCGGTCGCCAGGCGCCGCTTGTATTCCTGGTCCCCGGCCAGGAAGTCGAACTCGGCGCGGCCCTCGGCCGCCGCCTGGCCGATGGCCGCGTACAGGGTGGCGATGCCGGGGCGGTCACGTTTTTCCAGCAATCCGTAGCGCAAGCCGCTGTTGTAGAAGTAGATGTTGTCGCGCCAGCCCAGGTTGTACAGATAGCCCACCACCTCGTCGCCGGCGCAGACCCGGGTCAGGCGGGTGAAGCCGGCGCCGGTGCCGTGGGCGATCAGGTCGCGGTGGAAACGGCCGAAGAACGGGCTGGCGAAGCACCCGGGCTGGCCGCGCGAGTGCCAGTAGCGGGTATGCAGGTCCTGCAACGCATCGAACCAGGCCAGCGCGGTGGGGACGTCGGCCGCGACCTCCGCCTGCAAGGGACCGAACCGTGCGTAGTCGCGTACGGTCTGCCTCATAGAGCCGCGCACCTTGCGGCCGAGAACGGCCTTGTAGCCGCCGGGCTCGGCACGGACCCGCGCCAGGTCGACGTAGTGGCACGGCCGCGCCAGGGTACTCGCCGCGCGCAGCGCCGGCGGCAGTGCGGCGGCGACCGCCCCGGCGTCGGCACTGGTGCTGATGCACAGCCTGCGCCAGTCCCGGCGCAGGCCGGCCAGGACCTGGAACAGGGCGGCATAGGCCGGGCGTGCGCAGCCCTCGCGCGCCAGCAGCCCAGCGTACTCGATGGTGACCTCGTCGAGCACCGGATCGGCGGTTTCCTGCAGGTACAGCGAGCGCCGGCCGAACAGCCGCCCCACGCCGTGCTCCGGCGCCGCGACCAGCAGCGCGAGTGCCAGCAGGCCCCCGCTGTCGCGAGCGCGGAACACGAGCGGGGCCACCCCGTCGGGCAGGTTGCGCAGCCAGGCCGATACCCAGGCCCAGGAGGTGAACGGAGCGCCCCGTGCCTGCGCCTCGAGCGCGGTCCAGTCGACGCCCAGGTCCGGATAGCGCTCCAGTCCGATCAACTCGCCATGCGCCTGCCAGCCGGCGGGTCCGGGCGCCGGATAGGCCGGCCGGCGTTTGCCGGCGAGTACTTCGATGGTCACTGCCGGCCCTCCCGTCCGCAGGTGCAAGGCGATGACGGCGGCGGCCCCGTCTGGTCGACCAGCACCGGTGGCTGGTGCAGGTAACGGGTGGTCCGCCGCTTGTTGGCGATGTCGGTATAGACCGCCTGTGCGTGGGCGGCTCCGATGCCCAGGGCCTCGCCCAGCTCGGCCGCCGGACGCCCGTGCTCCAGCGCCCACAACGCCAGGTCCATCTGCCGGTGCGGCAGGGCGAAGTAGAACTCGTCCTGCCCCTGTTCCAGGCTGTAGGTATCGGTGCTCGGCACCGCGGCGCAGACCCGTTCCGGCAGCCCCAGGTGTCGCGCCATGGCATAGACCTGCGATTTGTACAGGTGGGCGATCGGCTTCACGTCGGCGGAGCCGTCGCCGTTCTTGACGAAGAACCCCTGGTCGTATTCCAACCGGTTGGGCGTGCCCACGACCGCGTAATGCAGCCGGTCGGCGTGGTAGTACTCCAGGGTCTTGCGGATGCGCTGCTTGAAGTTGGTCGCCGCCACCACCTGCAGGTACTCCGCGCGCGGCAGGGTCCGCTCGTGCCGGCCGCCCTGCGGATCCTCGGCCAGCAGCCGGAACACGTTGATGCGCCCGTGCATGCCGCCGTCGATGACGATCTTGAACCGCCAGCCCTCGCCATACTCGGGGAGCACGCGGCGGACCGCGGCGTCCCGCTCGGCGTAGCAGCCGATCGCCTCCAGCGCCGGGGCAATGTCGACGGTGAGGGTGCGGATCCCCAGGTGCGCGGCAAGCAGCCGGGCCCGCTCGGCGCTGTCATCGCTGGAATCGCGCTCGGGCAGGATCAGGCCGAACACCCTTCCCGCGCCGAGGGCATGCACCGCCAGCGCCGCACAGCAGGACGAGTCGATGCCGCCGGAGATCGCCACCACCAGTCCGCGCCGGTGCAGCACGCGGGCGGTGACCTCGCGCAGGCGCTCGGCGATCCGGTCGGCCTCGGTGGCCAGGTCCAGTCCGAGCACATCGAAACCCAGTGCGGTCATGGTGCCTCCTGCAGGGCGAGCGCTGCCCGGCGGACCTTGCCCGAAGCGGTCCTGGGCAGTCGGGTGACGAACTCGACCTGTCGCGGCACCTTGTAGGGAGCCAGTCGCTCGCGGCAGTGGGCACGCACCGCATTGGCGTCCAGTCCGCCGGCGGCGACCACCCAGGCTTTCACCACCTGCCCCAGGGTCGCATCGCCGATCCCGGCGACCGCCGCCTCCAGCACGCCGTCCATTTCCCGCAAGGCCTCTTCGACCTCCTGCGGGTGCACGCGGTGCGCGCCGGTCTTGATCATGTCGCTGCGGCGACCGGCGATGAACAGGAATCCTTCCGGATCCATCCAGCCCAGGTCGCCGGTGCGCAGCCAGCCGTCGCGCAGCACCGCCGCGGTCGCCAGCGGATCGTTCCAGTAGCCGGCCATGATGCCGCCGCCGCGTGCCCAGATTTCGCCCTCGTACCCGGCCGGGAGCGGCGCCCCGGTGGCGTCGCGGACCTGCAGCCGGACCCCGGCGATGGCCCGCCCGACCGATCCGGGCCGGTCGTCCAGCCGCTCCGGCGGCATCCAGGCCAGGCGCGCGGTGGCCTCGGTCTGGCCGTACATCACGAACAGCCTTGTCCCCGGCAGCGCCGCGCGCAGGCGCGCGGCCAGCGGCGGCGGCATCGGCCCTCCCGCCTGGGTGATGTAGCGCAGATGCGGCAACGCGTGCCCATCCAGCACCGCGCGGTCGAGCAGCAGGGCGAAGGTGGACGGCACGCCGGAGAAGCCAGTTGCCCGCTCGCGCGCCAGCGTGTCCACCACCGCGTGCGGGAACACCAGGTTGGGTTCGATCACCAGCCGTGCCCCCACCGCCAGGTGGGTGTGCAGCACCGAGGCGCCGTAGGCGTAATGGAACGGCAGCACCGAGACGATGCTGTCGCCGGCATCCAGCGCCAGGTAATCGACGATGGCATCGACATTGGCCGCGAAATTGGCGTGGCCCAGGGTGACGCCCTTGGGCGCGCCGGTGGTTCCCGAGGTGTAGAGGATCGCCGCCAGCGGCTGGGTGATGCAGGTCCCGCTCAGCGGTGCCGCCGCGGGCATTGCATGTTCCCAGGCTTCATCGGCCGGGTCGCCAGCGCCGGCGCCGCCAACCCGCAGCCAGCCCGCGCCGGGAGCCGCATCCGGCACCGCGACGGCCGCGGCATCACCCGCCTCCAGCACCACCAGCCGCGGCCGGCAATGCGCCAGCCAGGTCGCCAGTTCGCGCGAACTGGCTTGGGGATTGAGTGGCACCGCGATGCAGCCGGCGAGCCAGGCGCCATAACAGGCCACGACCGCCTCGAACCGGTTTGGCAGCACGATCGCCACCCGTTCCGCATCGCCCAGGCCGCGTGCCCGCAGCAGGCCGGCAAAGCGGCGGACCGCGTCGGCCAGTTCGGCGTAGCGCCAGCGCCGGCCGCCGTCGACGATCGCCACCGCCTCCGGCGTGGAGCGGGCGGTTGACAGCAGCCGGTGGACAAGCGGGACCATGCCGTGCTCAGCCCGCGCTCTTGCGGGCGAGGAAGGTGCTGATGGTGTCGATCGAGTCGAAGTTGGCGGGCACCATTTCCTCGGGCACGACGTGGATGCCATAGGTCGCCTCGAGGAACTCGATCAGCTCGAGGATCCCGGTCGAGTCGACGATGCCACCGCGGATCAGCGAGGTGTCGTCGGCCACCGCCGCAGCGTCGTCGGTGAACAGGAAATTGCCCAGAATGAAGGGCCTGATCGTCTGCTTGAAATCCACCGGGTTCCCCTGTGTGTCGCGTGCTTCCAAACCGGTGTACGCAAAATGCGCCCGGCAGGGGACTCGCCGGCCTGCCCCGCCCGGATGCACGCTAGGGCGCATCGATGCCGCCGGCGGAAACAGCGAGCGCGCTCGGACGGCCGTGGACACGCAGCACCGCCTGGCAGGCATCGAGCGTGTCGGCGGCCACCGCGTCCCAGCCGCGGGCCATTGCCCGCGCCATCGCCGCGCGGTCCCAGTCGCGCGCCAGCGCCTGCTCCAGTGCCTGCTCCAGCGCCGCGGCATCACGCGGCGGCACCAGGATCCCACTGCCCTCGCCGACGATCTCGCGCGCGCCGCCGACATCGCTCACCACCGCCGGGCACCCGCAGGCAAGCGCCTCCACGACCACGTTGGGGTAACCCTCCGACCAGCTCGGCAGGGTCAGCACGTCGGCCGCGCCGATCCATTCGGCGACCTCGGCCGGCTCCACGCCACCGGTCATCCACACCCGGTCGGCCAGCCCGCGCGCGGCCACCAGAGCCGCCAGTTGCGCGCGCATGACCCCGTCGCCCACCAGGGCCAGCATCGCCCGCGGATCGCGCCCGGCGATCGCGGCGAATGCCGCCAGCAGTTCGTGCATTCCCTTGCTCTCCACCAGCCGGCCGACGTAGGCGACCAGGCGGGCGTCCCGGTCGATGCCGAGCCTGGCCCGCATCGCACCACGCCCGCGCGGGTGGAACACGGCGGTGTCGACGCCGTTCACGATCGCGCGCACCTTGCCGGGGTCGACGCCGTAGTCCGCGATCGCGGCCCGGCGCATGGCCTGGCTGACGGTGAGCACCGCATCGGCGGCGGCCAGGGTACGGCGGGTGAGCCAGCGGTTGAGCCCGGAACGGACGTGGATGTCGGAGCCACGTGCGCCGACGATGCACGGCACGCCCAGCCGGCGCGCGGCGCGCAGTGCGGCATAACCATCGGGATAGACCCAGTAGGCGAGCACGAGGTCGGGCGCGAACGCGCGCAGCCGCGGCAGCAGCGCGTGGCCGCCGGTGATGCCGTTGCCCGCCCGCGACAGCCCGGGGATGGCGGGATACGAGTAGGCCTCCAGGTCGATGCCGGGCAGCCGGTAGCCGGCCTCCACGGTTCCTTCCAGGAAGCTGCGCGGCGCCAGTCCCGGCAGCCGCGGGTAGCGCACCTGGGGAAACATCACCCTTACCGTCGCCAGTTGCGAGAGGGCGCGCGCGGTCTCGTGGATGTAGCGCCCGCGGGCGAGGTCGTGGGGCACCGGCAGGATCGGGGTGACCAGGGCAATGCGCGGGCCGCTCATGACATCGCCAGCAGGATCTTGAGCACGAGGTAGAACAGCACCGTCGCCAGCGCCGACAGCATCAGCCAGCGCGGCAGGTCGCGACCGAGGCTGAAGGCGGGAATCGAGGGAAAGCGCTCGCGCACCCCGCTGGAATGCGCCACCACCACCGCCGCCAGCAGGTACAGCAGGATCACGTAGCTGCGGCTGAGGAAGAACGCAGTGGCCGCGAAACCCACCAGCGAGACCAGCAGCGTGCATGCGATCGCCCGGTCGCGCTGCCACTGCAGCTGCAGCCCGGCAGCGGCGTCTACCGCCGCATCCCCGCCCTCCTCGCCCATCCCCGCGTCGGCGTCCACCCCGGCGGGTGCCGGGTGGCGCAGGATGCGCGCCATCATCCAGAAGCAGTAGCCCAGGAACGCGAACCACAGCACGAAGCCGACGAAGCCGTTCTCGGCCAGCACCAGGATCAGCGAGTTGTGCGCGGTCAGGTGGTGGTACTCGGTGAAGCGGCCGGTGCCGACGCCGTACACCGGGTTCGCGATGAACATCTGCATGCCTTCGTACCAGGCATCCACCCGCCCCGACGCCGACTGCTCGCCGACATCGAGCTGGTCCAGGCGCGAGGGCACCATGCGCATCACCAGCAGGCATCCGCCGGCCAGCACCATCGCGGTCAGCGGTCCGCGGCGCAGCCACAGGTACGCCCCGGCCATCGCCACCAGCGCCAGCATCGCCCCGCGCGAGTTGGTCAGGTAGATGCCGTGCAGCAGCAACCCGGCCAGGCCGAGCCAGAACAGCCGGCGCAGGCCCAGCAGCCCGCCCCGGCTGCTCAGGTACAGCGCCATCGGCACGCAGATCACGAACAGCATGCCCAGGTCATTGGGGTCGCTGAAGATCCCCACGTACTGGATCCGGCCGTCATCGACCAGCGGCATCCCGGTCCAGCCATCGCCGACCGTCGCCTGTTCCATGCCGTGCACCGCCAGCAGCGCCGCGCAGGCGGTGAACAACGCGAGCACGACCAGCATCCGCCGCGGACTGCTGGTGGCGTTGGCGAGCACCACGAACCCGACCAGGCTGGGCAGGAACAGGGAGAACTGCTCGACCGCGCCGCCGGGCCAGCCGTTGAACGCGATGGACAGGCAGGTCGCCAGCATGAACAGCGGCAGCAGCAGGTATTGCGGCTCGTCGAAGCGCTTGCGGGTGGAGGCCAGCCACGCCAGCAGCGCCGACACCAGGGCCAGCGGCAGCAGCGGCACCCCACTGTCCACCATCTGCGGGTATTCCTGCGGGCGTACCAGCACCAGGACCAGGTAAAGCGCGATGAAGAGGAACTGCAGCATTCCGGCCCCGGGTCAGCAACGGACGCGGCCGCCGCGAACATGCGGGCCGCCCCTGGTCGAACGCGGACGCGGCACCGGCGCGGTCACCACAGGTGCAGCCGCCGCCGGCCGACGAACGCCACGCCCGCCTGCGCCGCATAAAGGTTCATGTGCACGAATGCGACCAGCAAGCGGACCGGCAACAGCGCGGCGATCACCGGCACCCGCGGCGCCAGCGCCACCAGCACGGCCGCCAGCAGCGCCGCGCCGATGCAGGCGAGATAGAACGGGTGGCCGGCCAGCGCGCAGGCCGCCACCAGCATCAGCGCCATCGCCCATGGCGCGAGCAGCCGCAGCAGCTTGTGGCCGACGAACCGCAGCCACAGCGGATTGCGCCGCGGGTCCAGCAGCCAGGGGGCCAGCTGCACCAGTTGCAGGTTGCCGGCCAGGGTGCGGATCTTGCGGCGCCGCTCGGCGGCAGGCGACTGCGAGGCGCGGTCCCAGGCCACTGCCGCGGGCTCGAACACCACCCGGGCGCCCGCCGCGGCCACCTGCATCGGCACCAGCACGTCGTCGAGCACGGTGGCCTCCGGCAGCGGCCGGTACAGTGCCCGTCGCATCGCATAGAGCGCGCCACTGACCCCGACCACCGAGCCACTGTGGCTCTCCGCGGCGCGCAGCGCGGTCTCGTAGCGCCAGTACGCATCGACACTCGCGGCAAAGCCGGTGTCGGGATCCTCGAAGCGCAGCTGCCCGCCGGCGGCGCCCACCGCGGGATCGCCCAGGCAGGCGACCAGCGCCGCCAAGGCACCGGGCTCGACTCGCTGGCGCACGTCGACCATCAGCAGCAGCTCGCCCGACGCCGCGGCGACCGCATCGTTGAGGCAGCTCGCCTTGCCGCGGCGGACAGCGAACTCCAGCACCCGCACCCGGGGGTCGCCCAGCTCGCGGCAGAGCTGCGCACTACGGTCACTGCAGCCATCGCAGGCGACCACGATCTCCAGCCGCTCGGGCGGATAGTCCAGCGCCAGCAGGTTGCGCAGCTTGGCCTGGACCATCGCCTCGCCGTCGTGCACCGCCATCAACACGCTGACGCGGGGCTGCGCGGCGGTGCGCTCCAGCGAATGGGGCCACAGCCGCGCGGCGGCGAGCATGCACAGCGGGTAGCCGGCATAGGTGAAAGCGACCAGTGCCGCGCACGCCCAGAACACCGTGGCCATCAGCGACACCCCCCGTCACCCGGGCGCGGGCGCTCACCGGCCACCGGCCGCTCCCCCGCTCGCCCAGCCCAGGAACGGCCGCACCGCCGAGTGCAGGTGCGGATAGCGCGCGGTGAAGATGCCCAGCTCGCGCAGGTCCTGCTCGCGCCAGGCACCGAATGCGACCGTGCAGGCGATCAGGGTCACCGCATACACGGCCGCCGCGGCGATCCCGGCCCAGCGCGAGGACAGCACGGACAACAGGACCAGCCCGGTCCCGGCAGCCACCAGCGCGGCCGCCAGCAAGCGCGCCAGTTCGGGCCACGGCAGCTTCATGTGCATCATCCGGGTGATCCCGAACCCGATCGCGGCGAACACCAGCACCCGCGAACACGCATGTGCGGCCACCGCCCCCATGAGCCCGTAGCGGGGGACCAGCAACACCGCCAGCAGCGCGGTCGCCACCAGCGACAGGCCGACGAAGCCGACCCTCAGCTTCTGGTTGTCGGTGGTCGACAGCAGGGCGTTGAACGCGCCCTCGGCGAGTGTCAATCCGCCCACCACGAACATCACCTGCAACGGCAGCACCACCGGCTGGTAGGCGGGCCCGTAGAGGAGCGCGATCAGCGGTTCCGCGGCAAGCGCGCCGGTGCCCGCCAGCAGCAGGCCCATGCAGGTGAAATAGCGCATCGCGTTGCCCATGATCTCGCCGGCCCGGGCCTGGCCGCCGGCACCGAAAGCGTGCGCCATCATCGGCATCAGCACCGTGGCGAGCCCGGATGCCAGCATGTCCACGCCGCCGCGCACCAGTGCGGCAGCAATGGCGAAGTAGCCCACCGCCGCCGCGCCGACCAGCCGGTTGAGCAGCCAGGTCTCGATCGAGCGGTTGCTGAATGCCCAGGCGAGCGCGAGCAGCACCGTCCAGTACAGGTGGCGGCGCATGCGGGGCAGGACCACCGCGTCGACCGCGCCACGCGCCGGGACCAGTCCGGCGCGCCGGCGCAGCAGGTGCCCGGTCAGCGCGTAGCCGCCGCCGGCCAGCGCGAACAGCAGCAGGTAGGCCTCCAGCCCGGCATCCAGCCACCACAACAGCAGCACGGCGGCGATGTTGAGCACGCTCACCAGCACCGTCGAGGCCGCCTCGATGCCGTAGTGGCCGTAGCCCTTGGCGACCGAGACATCGAAGATGAACCACGCCTTCAGCAGGCCGGCGGCGAGGGTCACCGCCACGAACAGGCCGAGCTCGTCGCCGCCCCAGCCCGCCGGCACCAGCAACGGGACCAGCAGCACGAAGCCCACGCCCACCAGCAGCATGCAGGCCCACTGGCGACGGCGCATCCAGCCGTGCACCCGGCGCGCGGTCGCCGGCACCCCCCGGCCCAGCGACTCGGACAGGAACCGGATCGCCGAGGTGCTCAGGCCGTTGTTGGCGAGCACCACCACCAGTCCGGCCAGCCAGACCACGTACGAGTAGCGGCCGAAATCCTCCGGTCCCAGGCTGCGCGCGATCACGATGCTGACCAGCATTCCCAGCCCGTACGTGACGTAGGTGGAGCCGGTCATCATCATCGCGCCGCGGATCGCGGACAGGCCGCTGAACGGCTGGGTCGTCTGCTGGCGTGCCAAGTCGGTGGTCGCTGGGAAGCCCGGGTATTCCGTCCAGGACCAACGCGCTAACCCGCGTCCAGCGGACAACAGCCCGCATATCGAGTGACCGGATCACCCCCGGCCCCACGTATCACCCAACAAGGCTTCCGCAGCCGCCGCGGAGCATTCAGGGGCCACATGGACCACCACGCCTGTCGCATCGACCGCGTCGACCGAGGCCGCACCCGCCTGCCGGCCGCCGGGACATGAACGCCGCAGTCCTGGCCGCGGCCGCACGCGCGTACGACACGCGCCGGCTGTCGATCCTCCATCTGGTGGACTCGCTGGAGCTCGGCGGACTCGAGCGCGTGGTCACCGACCTGGCGGTCGCGCAACACGCCCATGGCCACGCGGTCGCGGTGTTCAGCCTGGGCGACACGCAGGGACTGGGATCGGAGCTGGAGGCGGCCGGCGTGCCGGTGCTGGCAGGCAACAAGTGCCCCGGACTGGACCGGGTGCTGCTGCGCCGGCTGCGCGGCACCCTGGCGGCCCGCGGCGTGGAGGTCGTGCACAGCCACAACTTCGTGCCGAACTACTACGCCGCGATGGCACTGGGGTGGCCACGCCCGCGGGGGCGGGTGCTGGTCAACACATGCCACAACATGGGCAGTCGGCTGGCCGCCACCCGGCTGCGCTGGCTGTACCGGCTGTCGCTGGCACGCACCGCGCGGGTGGCCGGGGTCGGCGAGCAGGTCCGGCAGCGGCTGGTATCCGGCGGCCTGGTGCCCGCACGGCGCGCGGCCACGGTGCTCAACGGCGTGCCGCTGCCACCGGTGGCGGGGCCTGCGGAACGGCAGTCGGCGCGCGCGCGCCTGGGGCTGGCCGGGGATGCACTGGTGCTGGGCAGCGTGGGCCGGCTGGTCGCGCTCAAGGACCACCGCCTGCTGCTGCAGGAGTTGCCCGCGCTGGCGCACCGGTTCCCCGCCCTGCAACTGGTGCTGATCGGCGACGGGCCGCTGCGCACCGGGCTGGAGCGGACCGTGGCGTCGCTGGGGATCGCCGATCGGGTGCGCTTCGCCGGCGCGCGCGGGGACGTCGCGCAGCTGCTGCCGGCACTGGATGTGTTCGTGCTGCCCTCGCGTACCGAGGGGCTGTCGATCGCCCTGCTGGAAGCCTGCGCGGCCGGCCTGGCGACGGTCGCCAGCGCGGTCGGCGGCAATCCCGAGATCGTCCGCGACGGCGACACCGGACGCCTGTTCGCCAGCGGGGACGGGGCGACACTGCGGCGGACCCTGGAATCGCTGCTCGCCGACCCGGCGGCGCGCGCCCGGCTGGGCGGCGCGGCGCGTGCATGGGTGGGCGCCCATGCCTCGATGCCGGCGCTGCGGACGAGCTACGACGCCTTCTATGCACAGGCGCTCGGGGAGCCGGCGCGATGCGGGTAGCGATCGTCGGCTGCGGCTTCGTCGCCGACCTCTACATGCAGACCCTGCGCCTGCACCCGGACCTGGAGCTGGTCGGCGCCTGGGACCGCGACCCGGTACGGCTGGGCCTGTTCTGCCGCCATTACCGGGTGCCGTCCTACACCGGGCTGGAGGCACTGCTCGAAGACCGGCGGTTGGACGCGGTGCTCAACCTCACCAACCCGGCCAGCCACTTCGCGGTGTCGTGGGCGTGCCTGGACGCGGGCAAGCACGTGTACTCGGAAAAGCCCCTGGCGATGGAGCTGGCCGATGCGCGGGCGCTGGTCGAACTGGCCGCGCGCAAGGGCCTGCACCTGTCTGGCGCGCCCAGCCGCCTGCTCGGCCGCCCGGCACAGACCGCCTGGCGGCTGCTGCGCGAGGGCGCGATCGGCCAGCCGCACCTGGCCTATGCCGAGATGGACGACGGGCTGCTGCACCGGATGTCGGTGCGGCACTGGCGCGGGGCCTCCGGCGCGCCGTGGCCGTACCGCGACGAACTGCGGGTCGGCAACACGCTCGAGCACGCCGGCTATGCACTGACCTGGCTTGCCGCGTTCTTCGGACCGGCGCGCAGCGTGACCGCGTTCGGCGCCCGGGCAGTGCGCGAGAAAGGCCTGGACGTACCGCTCGCCGAACAGGCCGCCGATGTCTCCTTCGCCGGCATCGAGTTCGAGTCCGGCATGGTCGCCCGCCTGACCTGCAGCATCGTCGCCCCGCACGACCACGGCCTTCGGGTGTTCGGCGAAGACGGCATCCTGTCGGTCGATGATGTCTGGAAGCCGCGCGCACGGGTCCGGGTGCGGCGGCGGCTGGCTGTGCTCGGGCGCACCGTGGAATCGCCGCTGGCCCGACGCCAGCCCCTGCTCGGCGATGCCGAGGCGATCGCGCTGTCGAAGGGACGGCGCAAGGTCGATTTCTGCCTGGGCCCGGTGGAGATGGCGCGGGCCGTGCGGGAAGGCCGGCGCGGGCGGCTGGCGGCCGAATTCTGCCTGCACATCACCGAGCTGGCGCTGGCGATCACCGATGCAATGGACGGCCCGCCGCGGGTGCGGATCGAATCGCGCTTTGCGCCGCTGGAGCCGATGCCGTGGGCGCGCTGACATGACGGTGCTGGTCACCGGAGCCACCGGCCGGCTCGGTGGCGCACTGGTCCGGCGGCTGGCCGCATCCGGGCAGGCCGTGCGCGTCCTGGTGCGCGCCGGCAGCGACCAGCGCGCGATCGACGCCACCTGCGCCGCCTTTCCGCAGGCGCGCATCGAGCGGGTCACCGGCTCGCTGGACCCGCCCCGGCACCTGGACGAGGCACTCGCCGGCGTGGAGCTGGTGTACCACCTGGCGGCGGCCATGCGCGGCGGCCCGGCGGCCGTGCTGGGCGGCACCCTGGGGACTTCCCGCCAGCTGCTGCAGGCCCTGGCGGGACGGCCCCGCCCCCCACGCGTGCTGCTGGTCAGCTCACTGTCGGTGTACGGCACCGCAACGCTGGCCGACCACGCCACGGTCGACGAGGACACGCCGCTGGAGCCGCACCCGTGCGAGCGCGACCTGTATGCCTACGCCAAGCTGGAGCAGGAGCGGCTGTTCCGCGATCACTGCGGCCGGCAGGGAATCCCGCTGGCGGTGGTGCGCCCCGGCGTGCTGCACGAGGACCGGGCCGGAGCCCCCGGCGCACGGGTGGGCTTCGGCCCGTGGCGCGGGTTGTTCGTGTTGCTGGGCGGCGACAATCCGCTGCCGCTGGTGCACGTGGACAGCTGCGCCGCGGCGCTGGTGCACGTGGCCGCGCATGCCCGCTTCGACGCAGACACGTACAACCTCGTCGACCCCGATCCACCGACCTGCCGGGAAGCACTCGCGCGCTACCGCGCCGCGCGCGGCGGGCAGCTGCTGGTCGTGCCCGTTCCACCGCCGCTGCTGCGGGTGGCCGCCGCGTTGTTCCCGGTGCTGCATGCCCTTTCGCACGGCCGCGTGCCGTTGCTGCTCAGCCCCTATCGCAGGCGTACCACCTGGCGGCCGCTGCACTACCCCGCCGGCCGCCTGCACGCGCTCGGCTTCCGGCCGCCGGCCCGCCTGCACGCGGGCACGGACGCGGACGCGGGCGATTCCGCACCGGCGCGCTGAGACGCACGCTCACGCGGCCCGGCGACGGGCCGCGGCGTAACCCGGGCGGGGAATGCAGTAGTCGCGCCACAGGCCCGGCTCGCCGGCCTTCCCCGCCGCGGCCGCCTTCGCGATGTTGTACATCTCGCGCGCGCTGACGTAGTGCAGCTTCCAGTCGCGGCCATCGTTGTAGCGGCTTTCCAGGTACGTGAACGCCTGGTCCATCGCCGGGCCGAGCAGCGTGTCCATGTCGGCGTCCTCGGCGCCGTGGGTGTGGATCTTGACGAAGATCCACTCCGGCCGGCCCTCGACATGGATGCCGGTGTCCACCCAGGCATCGATGCGGTCGCGGCTGGGTGGCGCGACCGCGCGCACGTCGGCGTTCTCGATGCGCGGGATCAGGCCGAACTTGCGGCTCTTCCAGCGCAGCCCCAGCGGACCCTGGATGATCATCAGGTCGCCCTCGTCCACCCCGCCCACCCGCACCCGCTGGCCGCGATCGTGCGACTTCGGACGCGCCGGATCATCGGTGGCGTGGTAGATCCGGTTGATCGTCCGCGGCTGGCAGGGATCGGGAGCGGCCGGGAAGGTGAAGTCCGCATAACAGCCCTCCTCGCGCAGCACCACCAGCTCGTTGTCGACCCCGCAATGGCGGCCCTGCGGATGGCTGTTGTCCAGCGCCCAGTTGCCGTGGATGAAGGCCCAGCGCGGCTGGCCGGTGAGCGGATCGCGCGGCAACGCATCGTGGCGGTCGGCGAGCACGCCGGTGAACTGCGACAGGGACTGGCGCAGCCCGGCCTCGGTGTCGTCCTCATGGTGGAGGTGGATCTCGATCTCGCCCAGGCCCAGGCGGCACAGCTCCACCAGCGTATCGATGTGCTCGGGGCGGTACTCCTCGCCGGGGAAGAAGAACGAGTGCACCGGCGGACGGCCGTCGGCATCGCGATGGCCGGCGCACAGGCTTGGCAGTTCCTGCCGCCAGCGCGCGACCCGCGCGCGCTCGCGCTCCAGCCCGGGCCCGCCCCAGCCGGGCTCGTAATGGTCGACGAAGCAGAACAGCAGGTGCCGGGTCGTGCCCGGCGGCACCGGCGCGCGCCAGTCCTGCCGCAGCCAGGCGAACAGCCATCCGGCCACGTTGCGCCGGTGCGCCAGGTACACGAGCGCCGCCAGCGCCGCCAGCACGCACACGACGGCCAGCAGCGCCAGCCACCCCAGCAGCGGGATCGCGGCACCCTTCGCCGGCGATACGGCAACCTCCTCGGCGGCCCCCTGGATGGCAGCCTCCACAGGCACGGCGCCGGCCGCGGGTACCGTGTTGCCGGATGGTGCTCCGCCCTCCCCGTCCAGGCGAAGCGCGGTCACGGCACTGTGGCGGTCGGCCCCGGTCGCCGCCTGCCAGGCTTGCAGCGACAGCGGCCGCGCTGCCAGCCCGGCCGCCCGCTGGTCGACGAAACGGCAGCCTTCCTGGTAGTCGTTGTAATCGGTGCCCGGCCCCCCCCGCAGTGCCGACAGACCGCCGAACTCGTGCGAATGGCGGATCTCCAGACAGCGCCCGCCATGCGCCGCCACCCGGTTGTTGACCACCCGCGGCGCGATGCTCGGCGGCCGGCCCGGGTGCGGCCCGTGGTCCTGGAAGGCGATCCCGTAGTAGAGCCCGGCATGGCCGAGCCGCGCGACGTCGATGATCGTGTTGTCGGCCACCACCGCGTCCAGCGCGGCGTACAGGCCGATGCCGGCGTAGCCGGTGTTGCGCACCAGGTTGTCGCGCACGGTGCCGCGGATGGACTCGTGGTAGGCGGGGTTGAGCTGCAGGTCGAAGAACTCCGGGCTGGTGTCGAATCCGGCCAGGATCCCGGCCATGCCGGTGTTCTCGATCCGGTTGCGCTGCACCAGCACGTCGGCCGCGCCGCCCTTGAAGTACACCCCGGTGGTGGCGATGTCGTGGATGTAGCTGTCCTCGACCACCATCCCGGAGCCGTTGACGTTGTCGATGCCGTCGGCGTTCCTGGATTCCAGCGGGGCGCCCGGCGGATCGATCCTGCCGGTGTGGTGGATCTCCACCCGCCGGATCGTGGCGTTGTCGGACTTGGGGGTGATCTTGATCCCGTCGCGGCCGGTGTCGTGGATCAGCAGGTCCTCGAGCACCACGCCGGTCGCGCCGGTATCGCCCGCCGGGCCTCCCTGGTACCAGTTGGTCTGCAGCATCACGCCGTAATAGCGGCCGCCGCTGATCTCCAGGTTGCTCAACCGGCTGCCGGAGGCGTCCGGGTCGATCTGCACCGTGACGCTGTCGGCGGTGTCGATGTCGCAGTGGATGTGGGCGCGCTCGCCCGGCGGGGAGCGCAGCGTCAGCGGCATCCGCAGGCGCACGTCGCACTCGTGGTAGGTGCCGTTGCCCGGCGGCGCGAGCAGGGTGACCGTATCGCCCGGCGCCACCACCCCGCTGCCCGGGGCGAGCACCCGGCCCACGGTACGGAACGGGCGCTGCTCGCTGCCATCGCCGGCGTCATCGCCCAGCGGCGAGACGAACCATTCCGCGGCCTGGAGCCCCGGGGCGGCGAACGCCAGGACACAGGCCAGCACGCCGGCCGCATGCCGGCGGCGGACGGGACGGAACATCGTGCGGCGACCCGGTCCGGGCAAGGGGGAGGGGTGGTCCATGGAGCTCCGGAGCCGCGTTGGCAGGTTATGACGGGGTTTCACGTTGTCCCGGATAACGCGAATCCCGACGGCGAGAGGCCGCGGTGGAGGGGGGATGAAGATGAAGAGGGAAATCGCCGCCAGGTGCCTGGCCGCGCCGGGCCTGCGCAGTGCCCTGTCCACCGCGCTGCCGCGTGCCGGTGTGCTGGTGCTGAACTACCACCGCGTGGGCGATGGCACGCGCTCGCGCTATGACCGCGCGCTGTGGAGCGCGACCGCCGAGGGGTTCGACGACCAGGTCGGCTTCCTCAAGGCGAACTGCGACGTGGTCGGCCTGGACGAGATCGGCGATGCCCTGCGGCAGCGGCGCGGACGCCACGTGGCGATCACCTTTGACGACGGCTATCTGGACAACCACGAGATCGCATTCCCGGTCCTGCGCCGCCACGGGGTGCCGGCCACCTTCTTCATCGCCACCGGCTTCATCGACCGCCGCCTGCTGCCCTGGTGGGACGCGATCGCCATGCAGGTGCGGGAAACCACCCGCGAACGGCTGGACCTGCGCGAATGGATGCCGGCGCCGCTGGTGCTGGAGCACGGGGATCGCGAGGCGGCGATCGGCCGGGTGCTGGCGGCCTACAAGTCGCTGCCGATCGACCAGGCGACCCGGTTCCGCGAGCGCCTGGCCGAACAGACCGGGATCGAGGCCCCCGAGGTGGTGGAGGGGCACTGGATGGACTGGGACATGATCCGCGGGATGGCCGCTGCCGGCATGACCATCGGCGGCCACACCGTGAGCCACCCGGTGCTTTCCAGCCTGCCGGTGGACGTCCAGCGCGAGGAGATCGCCGGGTGCGCGGCACGCCTGCGCGAGGAACTGGGCATCGCGATGTCCCATTTCGCCTACCCGGTCGGCAGCCGCGGCTCGGCCAATGCCGATACCCGCCGGCTGCTGCGCGAGGCCGGGGTCCGGTATGCCTATTCGTTCTATGGCGGGATCGCCACCGCCGCCTCCACCCGGCTGGATTTGCAGCGCACCGCGATCGCCAACGGGATCGACCGCAACCTGTTCCGCGCGATGGTGCAACTGCCGCAGGTGTTCTGCCGGCCGGCGGGCGCCTGAGCGGCCCGGCGGATGGGCACCCCCGACTTCCCGGCCCTGTATGCCGAACTCGGGCTCGCGCCCGGCTGCAGTCTGGCGGCGCTCAGGCAGGCGTACCGTCGGCGGGTCGCGGAGCTGCACCCCGACCGGCCGGCACGCGGGCCGCGTGATCCGGAAGCCCTCAAAGTGCTGAACCGGCGCTATGCCGAGGTGCTCGCATTCCACCGGCGTCACCATCGAATGCCGGGAGCCGCCCCGGCCGCGGCTGCCCCGCACGGCGCGGCGCCGGCCACCCTGCCCCTGCGGACCCGCCCGCGGCCGCCACGCCATGCGCCCGGCACCCGCCTGCTGCTGTTGCCGGGCCTGCTCGCCGCCGCCGCGATCTGGCAGCTGCCACCGGCCTGCGGGCCGCAGGAGGCGGGGCAGGTACAGGCGCACGACGCACCCTCCTCCGGGACCGCCCCGTCGCGGCCGCTCCGGGCGCGGGCCGGACTCGAGCCCGGCATGGATCCGGCAACGGTCACCGCCCTGCTCGGACTCCCCGTCAGTGGCCATGGCGATGACGGGCACTGGATCTACGGCCCCTCCTGGCTGCGCTTCGAGTGCGGCCGGCTGGTGGAGTGGTACAGCTCGCCGCTGCAACCCCTGCATGCAGCGCCGGGCCCGTCCCGTCCGGCCCGCGGCTCCTTTGCGGCCGGGCCGGCGCGGCATTGCCGGGCGCCGCTGGACGCACCGCTGGCGGACGCGCTCGGCGGGGGCCGCTGAGATGTGCGGGCTGGCCGGCTACCTGGGGACCCCGGTACCACGCGAAGGCGCACGGGCGCTGCTGCACCGCATGATCGCCACCCTCGCCCACCGCGGCCCCGACGGCTACGGCTACCACGTGGACGACGGCGTCGGCCTGGCCCACGCGCGGCTGTCGATCATCGATCCGCTCACTGGCGAGCAGCCGATGTGCAGTCCGGACCGCCGGACCTGGACCGTGTTCAACGGCGAGATCTTCAACTTCATCGAACTGCGCGCGCGGTTGCAGGCGCAAGGCCACGTGTTCCGCACCCGGTCCGATACCGAAGTGATCGTCCACCTCTACCAGCGCTACGGCGACGCCTTCGTCGAGCACCTCAACGGCCAGTTCGCGATCGCAGTGTGGGACGCGGCGCGCCGGCGGCTGGTGCTGGCCCGCGACCGGCTGGGCATCCGGCCGCTGTACCACGCGCGCGCTGGCGGCAGCTTCTGGTTCGGTTCCGAGCCCAGGGCACTGTTCGCCGCACTACCGAGGCACGCGCGGCTGGACCCCAAGGGACTGTTCGCCACCTTCACCTACTGGGCGCCGCTGGACCCGGACACCGTCTGGCAGGACGTGCACAGCCTGCCGCCGGGGCACCTGCTGGCACTCGAGGCCGACGGGCGCCAGTCGCTGCACCGCTATTGGGACTGGTCGTTCCCGGAGGCGGAAACAGCCGGCACAGCGGGCTGGCGCGACATCGACCACGCCGCCGGCGAGTTGCGCGAGCGCCTGTTCGATGCGGTGCGCCTGCAGCTGCGCGCCGACGTGCCGGTCGGCGCCTACCTGAGCGGCGGCCTGGATTCCTCCGGTATCGTCGCCCTGGCGCGCGCCGCCACCGGCGCCCGGGTGCGTACCTTTTCGGTGGCCTTCGAGCAGTCCGAGTTCGACGAGAGCGCGCACCAGCAGGCGATGAGCCGTCACCTGGACACCGCGCACACCACCTTGCGGGTGGGCGCGCGCGACATCGGTGCCGCGTTCCCGCGGCTGATCGCGCACACCGCAACCCCGGTACTGCGGACCGCGGCGGTGCCGCTGATGCTGCTGGCCGGGACGGCCCGCCGCCACGGCTGCAAGGTGGTGCTGACCGGCGAAGGCGCCGACGAGGTCTTCGGCGGCTACGACCTGTTCAAGGAGGCCAAGATCCGCCGCTTCTGGGCCCGCCAGCCCGGCTCGGCGATGCGCCCCAGGCTGCTGGCACGGCTGTACGGCTATCTCGCCCACTCGCCCTCCGCCAACCCGGCCTTCGCCGCCGCGTTCTTCGGCCAGGGGATGGAGCACATCGGGCGGCCGGTGTTCGCGCACCTGCCGCGCTGGTCCACCTCGGCACGTGCACTGGCGTTCCTGGCACCGGAACTGCGTGACGCGGCGCGCGACTGGGATCCGCTGGCGACGATCGAGGCGGGCCTGCCCGAGGCGATCATGCGCTGGGCACCGCTGTCGCGCGACCAGTACGTCGAGGCCAGGACCCTGATGGCCGGCTACCTCCTGTCGAGCCAGGGTGACCGGGTGGCGATGGCGGCCTCGGTCGAGGGCCGTTTCCCGTACCTGGATCACACCCTGGTGGAGTTCGCCAACCGGCTGCCGCCGCAATGGAAGATCCACGGGCTGTCGGAGAAGCACATCCTGCGCAAGGCACTGGCCGGACTGCTGCCGCCGGACATCCTCGCGCGCGGCAAGCAGCCCTACCGCGCGCCCGACAGCCAGAGCTTCTTCGTCGATGGCCGTCCGCTGGACTATGTCGCGGAGATGTTCGAACCCGGCAACCTCCGCGCCAGCGGCCTGTTCGACCCGGTCGCGACCGGCCGCCTGTACGCCAAGGCGCGCGCCGGCAAGGCCACCGGCTTCGCCGACAACCAGGCTTTCGTCGGGATCCTGTCGACGCTGCTGCTGGCGCACCGCGCGCCGGCCCCGGCCGAGCCCGCGGACAGCGGGCTGGCTGAAACCGCCTGAGCAGCCGGGACCCGCCGCAGGACAGGGCCGCGGGCGCTCAGGCCCCGGCGGCTTCCGACGATGCCTCGACCACGCCGCTCGCCTCCGCGGTTGCGGCCATGGCCATGTCTTCGGCATCGGCTTCGGCCTGCAACCGGCTGCGGTGGATCTTGCCGGTCGCGGTCCGCGGCAATGCAGCGCGGAACTCGACCAGTCGCGGCACCATGAACTCCTCCAGGTGCGCGCGGCAATGGGCGATCACCGCGCGCGCATCCAGCGCCGCGTCATCGCTCACCAGCAGCGCCTTCAGCGCCTGGCCCAGCACCGGGTCGGGCACACCGACCAGCGCCGCCTCGCGCACGCCGGCGATGGCGTACAGCACGTTCTCGACCTCGGTGGGACTGACTTTCTCGCCACGCGACTTCAGCACGTCGTCGCGGCGCGCGACGAAGTACAGGAATCCTTCCTCGTCCATCCGGAACAGGTCGCCGGTGTGCAGGACCCGTTCCCACGGGTAGCGGCCGGGGCGCAAGGCGCGGGCGGTCGCCTCCGGATTGTTCCAGTAGCCCTGCATCACGTGGCCACCGCGCACCACCAGCTCGCCCACCACGCCGGGCGGCACCGGCCTGCCGGCCTCGTCGGCAACCCAGGCTTCGGTGCCCGGGATCGCGATGCCCACGCTGCCCGGGCGCCGCGCCAGCTCCTCCGGCGGCAGCCAGGTGCAGCGCTTGGACTCGGTCATCCCGTACATCGAGTAGATCCGCGCCTGCGGGAACCGCGCCTGCAATGCCTGGATGTGGCTCGGCGGCAACGCGGCGGCGGTGTTGGTCACGCAGCGCACGCTGCGCGCCCACTGCGGGTCGAAATTGCGCAGCTGGACGATGAGCGCGGCCATCGTCGGCACCAGCGGGAAGGTGGTCACCCTCTCGCGCGCCAGCAGCGGCAGCACCTTCTGCGGGAAGGCGAAGGACTTCTCCAGCACCAGGGTGGCGCCACTCCTCACGCACATCAGCAACTGGTACAGACCGTAGTCGAAGGCCAGCGGCAGCACGCTGAGCACCACGTCGTCGCCGCCCGCCCGCAGGTAGCAGCCGATCGAGCCGGCGGCATGTTCGATGTTGGCGTGAGTCATCATCACGCCCTTGGGGTTGCCGGTGGAACCGGAGGTGTAGACCAGCATCGCCAGGTCGATATCGATCCCCACCTCCGGCGCCGCCAAGGGCGCGTTGGCGGCTTCAAGCAGGCGCGCGTAGTCGATCGTCGCCCCGCGCCCGTCGCCATCGACCACCACCACCTTGCGCAGCGCCGGCGCCCCGGCGGCGGCCGCCAGCGCCACCGGCAGCAGGCGGGCCTGGGTGAACAGCACCGAGGCGCCGCTGTCGGCGAGCACGAACGCCAGCTTGTCGCGCTTGGTGGTGGGATTGATCACGCAGAACACCCCACCGGCGCGCAGCGTGCCGAAGATCCCGACCGCCGCCTCCACGCAGTTGTCCATGAAGATCACGCAGCGCTCGCCGTTGGCCAGCCCCGCCTGCCCCGCCAGCCCGGCGGCGAAGCGCTCGACACGGTCGTGCAGCTCGCCATAGGCGACGCGGCGGCCGGCGGCGACCAGCGCGGTCTTGCGCGGATGCCGGCGGGCCGCCTCGGCCAGGTGGTGCTCGTAGCGGTTCATCCAGCCAGCCCCGCCTCGAGCTGTTTGCGCGCGACGTAACCGGCCAGGCTGGCGATGCTGTCCAGGTTCTCCGGCACCACCTCCTCGTCCTCGACCACGATGCCGAACTCCTCCTCCAGCCAGCTGACCACCGTCAGCACGCCCATCGAATCGATGACGCCGGTCTCCAGCAGGCTGCGGGTGGCGGGGTACACCTCCCCGTCGTCGAGCGGGGGAAACGAGAAGTGGACGAACTCACTGATGCGGCTTTCGGCTGATTCCACGCGGGTGGCCCTGTGTATGGACTGGATGCGCCGGCACGCCGCCGGCAGTGGGTGCGCCCGTTACCTGGCGCCCTGGCGGAACAGCACGACCTGGACCGTCTGCAGCATGATCATCAGGTCGAACAGCAAGCCGTGGTTCTTGACGTAGAACAGGTCGAACTTCAGCTTCTCGCCGGCGTCATGGGTGGAGGCGCCGTAGGGATAGCGCAGCTGGGCCCAGCCGGTCAGGCCGGGCTTCACCGAGTGGCGCACGCTGTAGTAACGCAGCTCGCGGTCGAGCCGGGCCACGAACTGCGGCCGCTCCGGCCGCGGACCGACGAAGCTCATGTCCCCGCGCAGCACATTGAACAGCTGCGGCAGCTCGTCCAGCCGCGCCATCCGGATGAAGGCGCCGACCCGGGTGGTCCGGTCATCGCCCTTGCTGGCCCAGCGCGCCACCCCGTCGGCCTCGGCGTCGGGCCGCATGCTGCGGAACTTGACCAGCTCGAAGTCGCGCCCGGCCTGCCCCACCCGCACTTGCCGGTACAGCACCGGCGAGCCCGACTCCAGCCATACGCACAGCGCCACCAGCAGCATCACCGGCCAGGCGACCAGCAACAGCGCGCTGGCCGCCAGCACATCGAAGAAGCGCTTGCTCAGCCGCCGCGGCAGGGAGTGGTCGAACCCGCCGGAGAAGATCAGCGAGGAGGGCTCGACCACGTTCAGCCGCAGCAGCCCGGCCTCGCGTTCGAAGAAATCCGGCAGGTCGGTCACCCGTACCCCGCGCTGGGCACACACCAGCATCTCCGCCATCGGCAGGCCGCCGCGGCGCTCGTCCGGCGCGACCACCAGCTCGTGGATGTTCAGGGCGCGGACCGTGCTCCACAGCCCCGCCCCGATGTCCACGTGCAGCGCGGCCGGGACCGTCACCGGCTGCCCCGGCAACGGCACGAAGCCGACCACGTTGAAGGACTCGCGATCGCTGCGCCGGCGCATGGTGCTGTTGATCAGGTCCGCATTGCCCCCCGCGCCCAGCACCAGCACCCGGCGCTTGAGGACCTCGGCACCGACCAGGTACTGGACCAGGACCCGGAACAGGTAGACCCCGGCAAACGCCAGCACCAGCGCGATGGTCAGCACGCCCCGGCCGATGTAGGTAGACGGCAACAGGTAATACAGCACCAGCAGGCCGATGCCGCCGAAGGCGAACGCGGCCCCCAGCCGCAGCCCGAACTCCTTGCGGTTGAGCCGCCCATGCGCCTGGTACAGCCCGAAGGCCGCCATCGAGGCGGTCAGGACCACCGCCACCAGCAGCGTGCGCACCGGGGCGGTCTGGACGAAGATCCCGCGGCTCTCGGGATCGTCCAGGAAGCGCAGCCATACCGCGGCGGTGACCGCCAGCAGCAGGATCGACAGTTCCATCAGCCACAGCCCGCGGATCATGCGCCGGGCCCGGCTGGCCGATATGTTCTTCATTGGCGAGTACCCCCTGCGTCGACGCCGGGCCACCACCGCGCCCACCCGGATCAACGCCGGAGCCACGCCCATCCGGCCACGCCGCCGGTCCGGCTCCCGCATCCCGGGCTGCGGGGCAAGTGGCCGGTTCCCACCCGGCACGCGTTCTTACAGACGACCGCAGGAGCGGCCGACACGGGAACACATCTTGATCATCGATTTCCGGAGTGGCGCCTGCCCGCCGCGAATGGAGGCGGACCTGTGCATCATCGGCGCCGGAGTGGCCGGGTTGGCGATCGCGCGCGAGTTCATCGGCACGCCATTGCAGGTGTGCGTGGTGGAAAGCGGCGGCCTGCAGGGTACCCGGCGCGACCAGGCGCTCTACGAAGGCGACTCGATCGGCAGCCCGGAACTGGATCCGGCCAGTTGCCGGATGCGCGCGTTCGGCGGCAGCTGCAACCTGTGGGGCGGCGGATGCGTCCCGCTGGACGGCGTGTCGCCGCGGGACTGGGTCCCGCACAGCGGCTGGCCGCTGTCCCACGCCGAACTGGTGCCGTACTACCGGCGCGCGTTGTCGTTCTGCGGCCTGGAAGGGCACGAACCGGGCGAGAACGGCTTCCTCTCCCGTCCGGCGACGCCGCTGCTGCCGCTCGACCCGGAGGTGCTCGTCAACCACGTCACCGCGGACAGTCCGGTCCTCCCGGGCGAGGCGTACCGCCAGGAGCTGGAGCGCGCCGGCAATGTCCGGGTACTGCTGCACGCCAACCTGCTGGAACTGGAAGCCGAAGCCGACGGCACGTCGATCCGCGCCGCGCGGCTGGGAACGCTGGACGGGCACGGCGCGCGGGTGCATGCACGCCAGTACGTGCTGGCCTGCGGCGGAATCGAGAACGCGCGACTGCTGCTGCTCTCCGACTCGGTGGTGCCCGGCGGGCTGGGCAACCGCCACGACCTGGTCGGGCGGTACTTCATGGACCACCCCAGTGGGCGGCTCGGCACCATCCGTACCCGCACTCCGGAAGCCATCTGCCTTGCCACCGGAGCGCCTCCCACCACCCGGCCGGGACCCGCTGCGGCGGAAATCTGTCTCTCGCCCCGGATCCAGCACCAGCAGCGGATCCTCGGCGCACGGGTACGGCCGTTCATGGTGGAGGAAGCGGTTCCCCGCGGCATCCAGGCCCTGCGCCAGCTGCGCGCCACCCTGCGTCCGGCGGGACGGGACGAATCCAGCGCGCTCAGGCAGCGGCTGTCGACCCGCCGCAACGGTGAGCCCGGCCCGGCCAGCACTGCCCCCGCCCCGCGGGGGCAGCTGCCGATACTGGCGATCCGCACCGTGCTGGGCATCGGCGACATCGGCGCGGCCGCGATCCGTCGCGCCAGCGGCCGCCCTTCGGTGGCCAGCAACCGCGTGGACCTGGTCGGCTTCTTCGAGCAGGCGCCCAATCCGGACAGCCGCGTCCTCCTGGGCCGCCAGCTCGATGCGCTGGGGCAACGCAAGGTCTGCATCGACTGGCGCCTGGACGAACTCGACCGCCGCACCCACCGGATCGCCGCCCGCCTGTTCGGCGATGAACTGGCGCGGATCTGTGGAGGCAGCTTCGTGATGGAGCCGTGGCTGGAGGCGGACCACGTCGGCAGCCTGCCGCTGACCGGCACCGCGCACCACCTGGGCACCACACGGATGGCCGACGATCCGCGGCAGGGCGTGGTGGATCGCGACTGCCGGGTGCACGGGATCGACAACCTCCACATCGCCGGCAGTTCGGTGTTCCCCACCGGCGGCTGGGCATTCCCGACCTTCGCCATCATCGCCATGGCGCTGCGCCTGGCGGACCGGCTGCACGGGCAGCTGGCCGCATCGCCGCTGTCCGCCGCCCGCGAATGTGCCAATGCCTGAGGAAAACGAACCCGACGCGGCGCGCAAAAACAAAGGGCCGATGGAATCTCCATCGGCCCTTCATTCTGTATGGCGCGCCCGGAAGGATTCGAACCTCCGACCCCCAAGTTCGTAGCCTGGTGCTCTATCCAGCTGAGCTACGGGCGCGTAGTCGAAAAATTATGACGGTGGATCTGCATTCCGTCAACAGCTTTTTCAGGGCTGGCCGCCTTGCGGGGCGGCGGTACAACTGGCGGAGAGTGAGGGATTCGAACCCTCGATAGAGCTATAAACCCTATACTCCCTTAGCAGGGGAGCCCCTTCAGCCACTCGGGCAACTCTCCGCACGAAACCGTGTGCGGGCGGGAAGCATAACGGCTCGATCCTGCGCGGTAAACCCTCGAATCAGGACGCGTCCTCGCCGACGTCCGTCGACGGATCCTCGCCGCGCTGGATGCGCTGGTAGATCTCTTCGCGGTGCACTGCGACGTCCTTCGGGGCGGTGATGCCAATGCGGACCTGGTTGCCCTTGACGCCGAGCACGGTCACGGTCACGGAGTCGCCGATCATCAGGGTTTCGCCGACGCGACGCGTCAGGATAAGCATGGGTGTTCTCCTTGGCCGACGCCGGTGGCGCCGGAATATGCGCCCCGGCGTGTGACAGCCACGCCAACTCCGGGACAAACGCGAAGTGTGATCTCCGCCGGCCAATCCCGGCAAGCGAAGGAAGTCATGGGTCAGGCTTGACCCAATTTGCCGGCAACCCAGTCCGGTACCCCGGCCAGTGCCGGCGCCAGCGCGGGACTGTCCTCGCCCCCGCCCTGCGCCATGTCGGGACGGCCACCGCCCTTGCCGTTGATCTGCCCCGCCACATGGGCGAGCAGCTCACCGGCCTTGACCCTGCCCAGCGCCGCACCGCTGACGCCGGCGACCAGGGCGGCCTTGCCCTCGCGCGCGCCGGCCAGGACGATGACGGCATCGCCGAGCTGTTGCTTGAGCCGGTCCAGGGCCTCACGCAGCGCCTTGGAGTCCAGCCCCTCGACCCGGGCCGCCAGCACCTTGATGCCGCCGATGTCGACCGCCGAGCCGGCCAGGTCCGCCGTGGCGCCGGATGCCGCGCGGGCCTTCAGGGCTTCCAGCTCGCGCTCCAGCGCCTTCTGCCGCTCCAGCACGGTACGGAGCTTGTCGGCGAGCTCGGATGGTGTGCCGCCAAGCAGGCGCGCGGCCTCGGCCAGGCGCGCTTCCTCCCTGGCCACGTGGTCGAGCGCGCCCTGCCCGGTCACCGCCTCGATCCGGCGCACCCCGGCGGACACGCCGCCCTCGGACAGGATCTTGAACAGCCCGATGTCGCCGGTGCGCGCCACGTGGGTGCCGCCACACAGCTCGGTGGACGCCCCGCCCATGCGCAGCACGCGGACCTGATCGCCGTACTTCTCGCCGAACAGGGCGAGCGCGCCGAAGTCCAGCGCCTCGCGCATGCCCATGTGGCGGACCTCGGTCGGGTGGTTGGCGCGGATCTCGGCGTTGACCTGCTGCTCAATCGCGGCGAGCTCGGCGGTGGTCACCGGCCGCTCGTGGGCGAAGTCGAAGCGCAGCCGGTCGGGCGCGACCAGCGAACCCTTCTGCACCACGCCCTCGCCCAGCATCCTGCGCAGCACCGCGTGCAACAGGTGGGTCGCGGAATGGTTGAGCACGGTGGCGTTGCGCCGCCCGCCCTGCACCCGGCCGGCCACCCGTTCGCCACGGCGCAAGGTGCCCGACTCCAGCCGGCCCAGGTGGCCATGGAACTGCCCGGCGAACCTGCGCGTGTCGTCGACCACGAAGCGGCTGCCCTGGCCCTCGAGCACGCCGGCATCGCCGACCTGCCCGCCGCCTTCGGCATAGAACGGAGTGCGGTCCAGGATCACCACCGCCCCGGCGCCGGCCTCCAGCTGTTCGACCGGGCGACCGTCCTGCAGCAGGGCCAGCACCTCCAGTCCGTCGGAATCGAGCGCCTCGTAGCCCAGGAATTCGGTCGCCGGCAGCTGCGCGGCCAGTTCCGCCGGCATCGCGGCGGCGTTGCCGAACTTGCCGGCGGCGCGCGCGGTCTCGCGCTGCTGCTCCATGGCCGTCTCGAAGCCGGCCACGTCGACCTCCAGCCCGCGCTCGCGCGCGATGTCCTGGGTCAGGTCCAGCGGGAAGCCATAGGTGTCATACAGGCGGAACGCGTCCGCGCCGGGGATCGCGCCGGTGGAGCGCGCCGCGACCTCGTCGAAGATGCGCATTCCCGAGTCCAGGGTCTCGGCGAAGCGTTCCTCCTCGGCCTTGAGGGTGCGCTCGATGAAGTCGCGCTTCTGGCCCAGCTCGGGATAGGCCTCGCCCATCACCTCGACCAGCGGCTCGACCATGCGGTGGAAGAACGGCTGCTTCTGGCCCAGCATCCAGCCGTGGCGCAGCGCCCGGCGGATGATCCGGCGCATGACGTAGCCGCGGCCCTCGTTGGAGGGCAGCACGCCGTCGATGACCAGGAAGGCGCAGGCCCGGATGTGGTCGGAGATTACCCGCAGCGACTTGTCGTCCAGGTCGGTGGTGCCGGTCAGCGCGGCCGCCTCGGCGATCAGGCGCTGGAAGATGTCGATCTCGTAGTTGCCATGCCGGCCCTGCAGCACCGCGGCGATGCGCTCCAGGCCCATGCCGGTGTCCACGCAGGGCGCCGGCAGCGGCAGCATCGTGCCGTCGGGCTGGCGGTCGAACTGCATGAACACCAGGTTCCAGATCTCGATGAAGCGGTCGCCGTCCTCGTCCGGCGAACCCGGGGGGCCGCCGAAGTACTGCTCGCCGTGGTCGTAGAAGATCTCGCTGCACGGCCCGCAGGGGCCGGTGTCGGCCATCTGCCAGAAGTTGTCCGAGGCATACGGCGCGCCGCCGTTGTCGCCGATGCGGATGATCCGCTCCTCGGGCACGCCGATCCGGTCGCGCCAGATCGCGTAGGCCTCGTCGTCGGTCTGGTAGACGGTGACCGTCAGCCGCTCGGCCGGCAGGCCCCAGACCCGGGTGAGCAGCTCCCAGGACCAGCGGATCGCCTCTTCCTTGAAGTAGTCGCCGAACGACCAGTTGCCGAGCATCTCGAAGAAGGTGTGGTGGCGCGCGGTGTAGCCGACCTGGTCGAGGTCGTTGTGCTTGCCGCCGGCACGCAGGCAGCGCTGGACGTCGACCGCGCGCACGTAACCGGGCTTCTCGCTGCCCAGGAACACGTTCTTGAACTGCACCATTCCGGAGTTGGTGAACAGCAGGGTCGGATCGTTGGCCGGTACCAGCGGCGCGGACGGCACGACGGTGTGGCCGCGCTCGCGGAAGAACTCGAGAAAGTCGCGACGGATTTCAGCGGTGCTGCGGAACGAAGGTGTATTCATCGAGGCTGTGCCGGGAACAGGACAAAGCCCCCGCAAAAGGGTGCGGAGGCAATCGGCCTAGCGTATCAGGGGCAGGGCCGCAGAGGCGACGGTCCGGGTCCGCCCTGGCGGGAACCCGGGTGGCCGTTCAGCGTAACGGCGCGGGAGCGCTCACCACTCGTCATCCAGCCGCGTGACCCGCCGGATCAGTTCACCGGGAAAGCCGCGGCGGGCGAGCAGGTCGGCGGCCTTGCGCCGCCGCACCGGGTCGAGTTCAAAACCTTCGCCGTGGCGCCTGCGCGCCAGCTCGCGGGCGTTCTCCAGCCAGTCGACCTCGCAGCCTTCCATCGCGGCCTCGACCATCGCGGTGTCCAGGCCATGGGTCCCGAGCTCGGCGCGGATGTGGTACGGGCCGTAACCGCCCATTGCACGCTGGCGCACCAGGCTTTCGGCGAACCGGGCATCGTCCTGCCAGCCTGCCTCGGCCAGGCGCTGGACCGCCGCCTCGGCCTCGGCCGGCTCCACGCCGCGGGCCGCGAGCTTGCGCCCGAGCTCCCGGCGTGAATGCTCACGCCGGACCAGCAACCCCAGCGCACGTTGCACCGGGGTCTGCGGCGGGCGCCTGCTCCGGCGCGGGGTGGCCGCGGCGGAGCCGTCCTCGAACAGCCCGCCGCCCTGCTCCGCGTCATCCCCGGTCACGCCCGGCCACCGGACGGGTCCGCGCGGGAGTACCGCCCCGCCACTCAGGCTTCCGCGGTTTCCGCCGCGTCCTCGTCCTCGCCCGGACGGGCCTCGGCGGGGACGAACTTCTCGCGCAGCTCGGCCTCCAGCCTCGTCGCCAGTGCCGGGTTGTCCTTGAGGTACTGGCGGGCGTTCTCCTTGCCCTGGCCGATGCGTTCCTCGCCGATGCTGTACCAGGCACCCGCCTTCTGCACCAGCTTGGCCTCCACGCCCATGTCGATCAGCTCGCCCTCGCGGGAGATGCCCTGGCCGTAGAGGATCTCGGTGAAGATCTGCTTGAACGGCGGTGCCATCTTGTTCTTGACGACCTTGATCTTGGTCTGGTTGCCGATGATCTCGTCGCCCTTCTTGATCGCACCGATGCGGCGGATGTCCAGGCGCACCGAAGAGTAGAACTTCAGCGCGTTGCCGCCGGTGGTGGTCTCCGGGCTCTGGCCCGGCATCATGATGCCGATCTTGTGGCGCAGCTGGTTGATGAAGACCACCAGCGTGTTGGAGCGCTTGATGTTGCCGGTCAGCTTGCGCAGCGCCTGGCTCATCAGCCGGGCCTGCAGGCCGGGGAGCTGGTCGCCCATCTCGCCCTCGATCTCCGCCTTGGGCGTGAGCGCTGCAACCGAGTCGACGACCACGATGTCCACCGCCGCCGAGCGCACCAGCATGTCGGCGATCTCCAGCGCCTGCTCGCCGGTGTCGGGCTGGCTGAGCAGCAGGTCATCGACGTTCACGCCCAGCTTGGCGGCGTAGATCGGGTCCAGCGCGTGCTCGGCGTCGATGAAGGCCGCGGTGCCGCCGGCCTTCTGGCACTCGGCGATGGCCTGCAGGGTCAGGGTGGTCTTGCCGGAGGACTCCGGGCCGTAGATCTCGACCACGCGACCCTTGGGCAGGCCGCCGATGCCCAGCGCGATGTCCAGCATCAGCGAGCCGGTGCCGATGACCTCGGCGGCCTCGACAACGCGGTCGCCCATGCGCATGACCGAGCCCTTGCCGAACTGCTTCTCGATCTGGCCCAGGGCGGCGGCAAGTGCGCGCTTCTTGTTCTCGTCCATCGTGGCTGTTCCTCAGGTCCGGGTATGTGGATGTGGTGAAGCATGGGGGCAGCCGGTCGCACGGATTGCGACGGTGCGTGTGGTCACTGTGGCGGCCATGCCGGGGCAGGCCCATCGGCGGCGGCGCGGGAGGACGGTGGGAAAACTCCGCACCATGTCATCAGCCCCGCCGGACCAGGCCGCAGTACAGGCCTTCGATGGCGAAATCCTGGTCCGGGCCGACCTCGATCGGCGCGTAATCGGGATTGCGCGGCAGCAGGCGGATGCAATCCTTGCCGAGCTTCAGCAGCTTGACGGTGATCTCCTCGTCCACCCGCGCCACGACGATCTGCCCGGAACGGGCCTCGCTGGTGCGGTGCACGCCGATCATGTCGCCGTCGAAGATGCCCTCGTCGCGCATCGAGTCGCCCTGCACCTTCAGCAGGTAATCGGGCGACGGAAAGAAGATGTTGCGGTCGAGGAGGACGTAGTCGTCCACTTCCGGGCCCGCGCCGGAACCGATCGGCAGGCCGGCCGCGACCCGGCCCAGCACCGGCAGGCGCAGGGCATCGGCGCGCTCGCGTGCCGCCGTGGCGTCCCCGCTTCCGTCGATCCCGGCGGGCGGGCACAGCAGCCGGATCCCGCGCGCCTTGCCCGGGATCCGCTCGATCGCCCCGGCCTGCTCCAGCGCCTCCAGGTGGTACTGCGCCGCACGCACGCTGGCAAAGCCCATGGCCCGCGCGATCTCGGTCTGGGACGGGGGTATGCCGTCGGCCGCGATGCGCTCGGCGATGTGGGCGAGGATGGCGGACTGGGTTTCGGTAAGTTCCATTAGTAGCAATGCTACCAATGGCAACAATGCGGCGCAATGCGCGTTACGTCGCCAGCTCCAGCAATCCGTGCAACGCCGCCTCCACGGTCTGCCGCCGGACCTGCTCGCGGTCGCCGTCGAAGTGGAACACCACTGCGGTCGGGTAGCCGCCACGACGCTTCCAGGCAATCCAGACGGTGCCGACCGGCTTGTCCTCGGTGCCGCCGCCGGGACCGGCGATCCCGGTCACCGCCACCGCCAGGCTGGCACCGGAATGCACCAGCGCCCCGGAGACCATCTCGATCGCGGTCTCGCGGCTCACCGCACCGTGCTCTTCCAGCGTCGCCTGCTGGACCCCCAGCAACGCCTGCTTGGCCTCGTAGCTGTATGCCGCCAGGCCGCATTCGAACCAGCTCGACGAGCCGGGCACGTCGGTCAGCGCCTTGGAGATCCAGCCACCGGTGCAGCTCTCGGCAGTGGCCAGCCGATGGTGCTGGCGCTGCACCGCCGTTCCGACGCGGGTGGCCAGTTCCTCCAGGGCCTCGTCACTGATGTGCTTGCTCATCGGTGGACTATAGCGTGCGATCCACCCCGGCCGGTTGCGACGGTGGGACAATGCACCGCCATCGCCCCTGCAGGACTCCACCAGCGTGACTCCCGATACTTCCCCCGGTTCCGCCACCGCAGCCGCGGTCGACCCACTGGCCGCGCGCTGGCGGGAACTCCTGGCGGCGGCCGGGACGGACGTGGCCGGGCTGCTCGACCGGGTATGCGGGGCCGCGTTGCCGGAGATGGCCGACCACTTCTATGGCGGCATGCTGGCCGACCCGCGCGCGAGCCGCTACCTGTCGGTGGAGAAGGTGCGCGACCGGCTCAAGCCGTCGATGCAGCGCTGGCTGCGGGAGGTGCTGTCGGCCGCTCCCGGCGATGTCGATGCCCTGGTCGCGACCCAGAAGGTCGTCGGCGACGTGCACGCGCGCATCGGGGTCCCGGTCGACCTGGTGAGCCGTGGCGCGCGGGAACTCAAGGGCCGGCTCTACCACCATATCGAGCGCCTGGCGACCGACCCGGAACAGGCGCTGCGGGCGACCACCTGCGTGAGCCACTCGGTGGACCTGGCGCTGGAGTTCATGACCCAGGCCTATGTGAGCGCGCGCGAGCGTTCCAGCGCGATCGACGCGTCCTACCGGCTGTTCTCGCTGGTGCAGAACATCAGCACCGAGCGCGAGCGCCAGCGGGCCCTGCTGCTGGACTGGGAAAACGCCCTGCTGTACGCCGTCGCCGGGCGCGCGGTACCGGCGATCGCCGAGTGCGGCATCCGCCGCTCCGAGTTCGGCCTGTGGTTCACCCACAAGGGACTGCCCAGCTTCGGCGAGACCGCCGAGACCCGGGAGATCACCAGCCTGATGGCGGAGGTGGACGCCGAGCTCACCGCCCGGCTGCCCGACGTCGACGACCCCCAGCGGCGCCAGGACATGCTGCGGCAGGTCCGCGCCATCGTCGGCCGGATCCGCGCGGTCATGGGGCTGCTGTTCGAGAACATCGGCGACCTGGAGGCCGGCCGCGACGCCCTGACCAGCCTGCTCAACCGCCGCTTCCTGCCCACCGTGCTGCGGCGGGAGATCGAGCACAAGCGCCGCAGCGGCGACGACTTCGCGCTGCTGCTGCTCGACCTGGACCACTTCAAGCCGATCAACGACCGCTACGGCCACGAGGCCGGCGACCGCGCCCTGCACCATCTGGCGACGGTGCTGACCCAGAGCACCCGCGGCAGCGACTACCTGTTCCGCTATGGCGGCGAGGAATTCGTGGTGGTACTCGGCTCGGTGAACCAGCAGCAGGCGCTGGCAATCGCCGAGAACCTGCGCCAGCGCATCGCCGCCTCGCCCGCGGCCCTGCCCGACGGCAACTCGCTGCCGCTGACCGCCAGCATCGGCGTGGCCATGCACGACGGGCATCCCGACTACGAGCGCATGCTCGCGCGCGCCGACGCGGCGATGTACCACGCCAAGCGCACCGGTCGCGACCGCGTGGTGCTCGCCGAGGATTCGCTCCCAGAGCCTCCCGGCGCGCAATCCCCGCCTCCGCACTGAGTCAGGTCCGGAAACGGGAGGCCGGTTGGCCGCGCCCCGGCGGGCGCTGGCCCTCGCCCGGCTCCGCCTGCGTTGTTCCCCGGAGACGATCGCCTGTGGGCGGTGACGGGAGCCAGCGCAGCCATGCACGTTTCAACCGGTCCAAGGGTGTGCCTCACGCCGGTGGCACGCATCGGGGATGGACTGGCGGCGGAGATCGACCGGCTGGCAGCCAGCGCCGCCGAACCCAACCCCTTCTATGAAAGCTGGTGCCTGCGGCCGGCGCTGGAACTGCTGGCCACCGCTCCGCTGGAGCTGCTGACCGTACGTACCGCCGCGGGCGGGCTGATCTGCCTGCTACCGCTGACCCGTCGCCCGCATTTCAAGCGGCTGCCCCGCCGCACCCTGCGTTCGTGGCAGCATGACTATGCGTTCCTGGCCGCGCCGCTGGTTCACCGCGACCACCTCCAGGAAGCGGTCGATGCCCTGCTCGACTGGTTCGCCGACACCTGCACGACGGCCGGGGTCGTGGAGCTGGCGAACATCCGCATGGATGGCCCGGTGGCCGCGGCGCTGGACGCGGGGATCGCGCGGCGTCCCGGCCTGCTGTCGCGCTGCATCCGCTGGACCCGCGCAATGCACCGGCTGGACGCGCCGGACGACCCGTCCCACATGTCGAACCGGCAGCGCGGCACGCTGCGCCGCAAGGAACGCCGGCTGGCCGAGAAAGGCGCGCTCGGCTACCGCGTGATGTCCGACGACGACGACCTCATGGCCTGGGTCGGCAACTTCCTGCGCGTGGAGGCCAGCGGCTGGAAGGGGCGTGCCGGCACCGCCATGGATGCCGGCGAGGCCGACCGTGCGTTCCTGGTCGCCGCCTGCCGGGCCGCGCGGGCCGCCGGGCAGCTGCACATGCTGGCCCTGGAACTGGACGGCGAGCCGATCGCGATGAAGTGCAACTTTCTCAGCGGGACCCATGCCTTCACCTTCAAGATCGCCTACGACGAGGCGTACGCGCGGCATTCGCCGGGCATCCTGCTGGAGCTGTTCCAGATGGGCTGCATCCGCGAGACCCACCCGCAGCTCGAGGCGGTCGATTCCTGCACCGTGGCCGACAACACCATGTTCCCGAACCTGTGGCCGGGCACGTGCGAACTGGGCGACTACGCGATCCTGCGCAACAACCTGGTCAACCGGGCCGCGCTGCAGCACGGCGAGCGCCTGCAGCGGATGCTGCGCCCTCCGGCCGAGGCGGTTGCATGAGTACGCTCGCGCCACTGGCAGCCAGGATCGATACGACGCCGCGCTACTGCACCCGCCCCGGCGACCCGGTGCGCGACCGCGATGCCGTCCTCGCCATCTGGGGCGACAACTTCGGCCCGCTGGCCATGCAGCCGCACAAGTACGACCACTTCTATCGCGACAACCCGTTCGGACCGGCGATGCTCCAGTTGCTGTGCCGGCAGTCCGACGGCGAACCGGTGGGCGTCATCGGCGCCGGCCCGCGCCCGATGATCTGGCGGGGACAGCCCATCCGCGCGGCGGTCGTGGCGCATTTCGCGGTGCTGGCGCAGCATCGCTCGCTGGGGCCGGCACTGATGCTGCAGCAGGCCCTGGTGGCGACTGCGCGCGAGCGCTTCGACCTGCTGTACGGCCTGCCAAGGCCGAGCGCGGCCGGCGTTGCGCGCCGGGCCGGCTTTGCGGCACTGGGCAAGCTGACCCGGCATGCCCGGGTCCTTCGCCATGGCGGCTATCTGCAGCGCCGGCTGCCGGCCGCGGTCGCACGGCCCGCGGGCGCGCTGGTCGACATGGCCGCGCAACTGCGCGACAGGGTGGCCGACGGGGTCCGCCCCCGGCTGCACTGGTCCTGGTCGGCGCGCAGCGATCCGCGGATGGACGCGCTGTGGCATGGATCCGCGCATGCCGGTGCGCTGACCAGCGTGCGCACCCACCGGCTGCTGCAGTGGCGCTTCGATCGCCCGCCGGCCGGCCGCGCGCGCTTCCTGCTGGTGGCTGACGATGCCGGGCGGCTGGTGGCGTGGTTCGCCTGCGACGCGCATGTCGGACCGGACGATCCGCTGCGGGTGGTCGACTACTGGTCGGCCGGTGCGATGACCGGGATCGACCGGCCCTTGATCCGGGTGCTGGTCGCCGCGGCCCGTGCCCAAGGCCGCAGCGCCATCCACCTGCTGGTGACCACCAGCGAGGCGGCAATGGCCAGCTGGCGTGCGGAAGGCTTCGTCGCCCGCAGCGCACAGCCGCTGATCGGCCTCTGGCTCAACCGGTGCCTGGCGCCGGACGGCGCGGCGGATCTGCACATGAGCTGGCTGGACCAGGACGGGTGAGCATGGCGGGCTTCGCGCGCAAGCTGGTCCGGCAGATCCGCATCGACGGCGTGGCCGGGGTGCTCGCCAAGGTGCCACTCTGGCTGCGCGGCCACTGCGAGGCCAGGCTGGACCGCCGCCTGGGCATCGCCACCGTGGGCCAGGTCGAGGTCGCCGATTCGGCGCTGCTCGAGCCCGGCCATGACCACCTGGCCAACGCGGTCTTCTACGCGCCGTTGCAGTTCGCCAAGTTCCGCCGGCTGATCCGCGCCGCGCGGCCATTCGATCCGGAGCAGTACACCTTCATCGACTACGGGGCCGGCAAGGGCCGCGCCCTGGTGCTGGCCAGCGGCCTGGGATTCCGCCGGGTGGTGGGCATCGAGCTGTTCGACTCGCTCTGCCGCCACGCCAGGCGCAACCTGGACGCGGTTGCCGCCCGCGACCCGGCCGCGGCCCGGATCGAACTGCTGTGCATGGACGCGGCGCTCTACCGCCCGCCCGCCGGCGACCTGTTCTGCTACTTCTACAACCCGTTCGACGACGTGGTGATGCGTCAGGTGCTGGCCCATCTCGAGGCCGCCGATGCCAGCGCCGCGCGGCGCATCCTCATCGCCTACTCCAACCCGGTCCACGCCGGGGTGTTCGATTCGGCGGGCTTCCTGCGCCTGCACCACAGCAGCGACGGCCTGCGCATCTACCGCAACCGGCGCCACTGAGCCGTTCGTCGGCCCCGCCGCGACCGACTACAATCCCCGGTCGCCGGCCGGGTCGCGTGCGCTGCTCCCCCGCGTCCACCAGGCCGTTCCCTACACGTGGACTTGTCGTTGAACCAGATGGCCGCCCCGACCGGGACCCAGCCCGAGCACACCCCCCTGATGAAGCAGTTCTTCGCCGCCAAGGCGGAGCATCCGGACGTGCTGTTGTTCTTCCGGATGGGGGACTTCTACGAGCTGTTCTTTGACGACGCGCGCAAGGCGGCGAAGCTGCTCGACATCACCCTGACCCAGCGCGGGTCCTCGGCCGGCCAGCCGATCCCGATGGCCGGCGTGCCGCATCACTCGTCCGAGGGCTACCTGGCCCGGCTGGTGGCGCTGGGCGAGTCGGTGGCGATCTGCGAGCAGGTCGGTGACCCGGCGACCAGCAAGGGCCTGGTCGAGCGCAAGGTGGTGCGCATCGTCACCCCGGGCACGGTGACCGACGAGGCCCTGCTCAGCGAGCGCCGCGACACCCTGCTGCTGGCGGTTGCCCGCGGCCGTGATGGCTGGGGCGTGGCATGGGCGGACCTGGCTGGCGGACGCTTCCTGGTCAACGAGGTCGCCAGCGAGGATGCGCTGGAGGCCGAGCTGGCACGGCTTGAGCCGGCCGAGCTGCTGCTGCCCGACGAGGACGGCTGGCCGCCTTTCGCGACCTCGCGCACCGGCGTACGGCGGCGGGCGCCGTGGCTGTTCGATCCCGATTCCGGTCGCCGCCAGCTGCTGAGGTTCTTCGGCACCCACGATCTCACCGGCTTCGGCATCGACGACCGGCCGCTGGCGATCGCCGCGGCAGCCGCGTTGCTGGGCTACGTCGAGGAAACCCAGAAGCAGCGGCTGCCGCACCTGACCGCGATCGCGGTGGAGTCCGGCGACGGCGCCATCGCCATGAATGCCGCCACCCGCCGCCATCTCGAACTCGACACCCGCACCGACGGCGAGACCCGCCACACCCTGCTGGGCGTGCTCGACTCCACCGTGACCCCGATGGGCGGCCGGCTGCTGCGCCGCTGGCTGCATCGCCCGTTGCGCGACCACCCCACCCTGCGCAGGCGCCACCACGCGCTGGCCACTTTGCTGGAATCGGATGCCGGCGACGCATTGCGCACCCGGTTCCGCGGCCTGGGCGACCTGGAGCGGATCCTCGCCCGCATCGCCCTGCGCAGCGCCCGCCCGCGCGACCTGTCCACCCTGCGCGACGGGCTGGGCATGCTGCCGGACGTGCGCGGCCTGCTCGCCCCGCTGGACTCGCCGCGGCTCGACGAGCTGGCCGCGCAGCTGGGCGAGCACGACTCACACGCGCACCTGCTGTCTTCGGCGATCGTCGGGCAGCCTCCGGTGCTGGCCCGCGACGGCGGCGTGTTCGCCGAAGGCTACGACGCCGAACTCGACGAACTGCGCCGGCTGTCCACCAGCGCCGACCAGTTCCTGGTCGACCTGGAGCTGCGCGAGCGCGAAGCTTCCGGCATCCCGACCCTGAAGGTCGGCTACAACCGCGTGCACGGCTATTACCTGGAGATAAGCAAGGCCCACGCGGCCAAGGCACCGACCCATTACACCCGGCGCCAGACCCTCACCAATGCCGAGCGCTACATCACCGAGGAGCTGAAGGCTTTCGAGGACAAGGTGCTGTCGGCTCGCGAGCGGGCGCTTGCACGCGAGCGGCTGCTGTACGAGCAGTTGCTGGACGTGCTCGGCGGCCAGTTGGAGCCGCTCAAGCTGTGCGCCGCCGCGCTGGCCGAGCTCGACGTGCTGGCCGGCCTGGCCGAACGCGCGCAGGAACTCGACTGGGCACGGCCGGAGCTGACCGGCGAGCCCGGCATCCACATCGAGCGCGGCCGCCACCCGGTGGTCGAGGCGGTGCGCGACGAGCCCTTCGAACCCAACGACCTGGTCCTGCACCCCGACCGGCGCATGCTGGTGATCACCGGCCCCAACATGGGCGGCAAGAGCACCTACATGCGCCAGAACGCACTGATCGTGCTGCTGGCGCACATCGGCAGCTTCGTGCCGGCCGCGCGCGCGGTGATCGGCCCGATCGACCGCATCCTGACCCGCATCGGCGCCGGCGACGACCTCGCCCGCGGGCAGTCGACCTTCATGGTCGAGATGAGCGAGACCAGCTACATCCTCCATCACGCCACCGACCAGTCGCTGGTGCTGATGGACGAAATCGGCCGGGGCACCTCCACCTACGACGGCCTGGCCCTGGCCGAAGCCTGCGCCCGCCACCTGGCCGGGGCCAACCGCGCCTGGACCCTGTTCGCGACCCACTACTTCGAACTGACCACCCTGGCCGAGCCGTCCAGCGGGATCGCCAACGTGCACCTGGACGCGGTCGAGCATGGCGAAGCGCTGGTGTTCATGCATGCGGTCAAGGACGGCCCCGCCGACCGCAGTTTCGGCCTGCAGGTGGCGGCGCTGGCAGGCCTGCCCAGGACGGTGATCAGCCAGGCACGCGGACGATTGGCCGAGCTGGAAGCACAGAGCCGGGACGCACCGCGCCCTTCGATGGCCGCACCGGCGCTGGATGCGCCCCAGCAGATCGGATTGTTTGCGCCGCCTTCGGCAGCACTCGAGGCGCTTGCCGCGCTGGATCCGGACGAGCTGACGCCGAAACAGGCGTTGGAGGCCCTGTACCGGTTGAAGTCGTTGGGGTGATCGGGGGGTTCCGGCGCAATACGCCGCGGTGCGGCTATTGCGCCCTACGCAGCCCGTAATCGTTTGCCCCTCCGGCGATCGATGCCTAAACTCCGGCGGTCCGCCGGGGCCCCTCGTCCCCGGCCACTTCCACGCCGTGGACACACCCGATCGACCTAGATCAACCAACTTCACCATGGGCCGAGGCGGTCCGTGGCGTCGTGGGGAGCGCCCCGGCGGCTGAACCGCCGCCCGCCTCCGCGGCCGCCACCCGCGCCCGGACCGGAGGCATGCAATGACCCTGGACACCCTCGCCGTACGTCCCCTCCACCCTGTCGATGCACAGGGCAACTTCGATGCCGACCAGGCGGCCGCATGGCTCGGCAGCCGGCTACAGGCCGATGACCTGGACGCCTTGCGGGCGGCGCTGCCGGACGTGCTGGCGGTCGACCTGGCGGACATCCTCAGCCGCCTGCCGCCGCTGGCGATGGCCACGGTGCTGCCACTGATCCCGGGCGAGGAGCGCGCCCTGGTGTTCGGCTACCTGCCACTGGAGCTGCAGACCAGCCTGGTGGCGAAGATGCCGCGGGCCAAGGTGGTCGAGCTGCTCGACCTGATGTCGGCCGACGAGCGGGTCGACCTCTACAACACCCTGCCACCCGACCGCCGCGAGCGCGTGCTGCCGGCGCTGGCCCACGCCGAACGCGAGGACATCCGCCGCCTGGCCAGCTACCCGCCCGGCAGCGTCGGCTCGATCATGACCTCCGAGTACGCGGTGCTGACCGCGGAGCTCAACGCCGGTGAGGCGATCGCCGAGCTGCGGCGGGTCGCTCCCGATGCCGAGACGATCTACAACGCCTATGTCGTCGACCCCCAGCGCCGGCTGATCGGCGTGGTCAGCCTGCGCCGGCTGATCCTGGCCGAGCCCGACACCCCGCTGGCCGAGGTGATGGCGCCCAACCCGATCACCGTGCAGGTCGACGCCGAGCGCCGCGAAGCGGCCAGGCGGATCGCCCGCTACGACTTCATCGTCCTGCCGGTGGTCGACCACGACGGACGCATCGTCGGCATCGTCACCGCCGACGACGCCATGGACGTCGCCGCGGCCGAAGCCACCGACGACTTCCACAAGACCGGTGGTTCGCTGGGCAACCTGACCGTCAGCATGAAGAGCGCCACCGTCGGCCTGCTGTACCGGCAACGGGTGTACTGGCTGGTGGTGCTGGTGTTCGCCAACCTGTTTTCCGGTGCCGGCATCGCCCACTTCGAGGACCTGATCGCCACCAACATGGCGCTGGTGTTCTTCCTCCCGCTGCTGATCGCCAGTGGCGGCAACGCCGGCGCGCAGTCGGCCACGCTCATGGTGCGCGCGCTGGCCACCGGCGACATCGAGCTACGCGACTGGAGCTCGATGCTGCTGCGCGAACTGGCCGTGGCCCTGCTGCTGGGCGTCACCATGGCCCTGGCGGTCAGCGCCATCGGAGTGTTCCGCGGCGGGCCGCCGATCGCTCTGGTGGTGGCGGTGGCGATGCTGCTGATCGTGATGGTCGGCAGCCTGATGGGCATGTCGCTGCCCTTCCTGCTCAGCCGGTTCCGCGCCGATCCGGCGTCCGCCAGCTCCCCGCTGATCACCTCGCTGGCCGACGGCATCGGCATCCTGATCTACTTCGGCATCGCGACCTGGCTGCTGGGGATGCTGGGCGGTTGAGGCTTCAACGTGCATCACGCCAGCGCGGCGTCGAGGTCCTCCCACAGGTCCTCGACGTCTTCGATCCCGACCGACAGCCGCAGCAACCCCTCGGTGATCCCGGTCGCCTTGCGGGTCGCTTGGTCCAGCATCCGGTGGGTCAGGCCGGCCGGGTGCTGGACCAGCGTGTCCACCGAACCCAGGCTCACCGCCGGGGTCATCAGCTTCACCTTCGACATCAGCGCCGCGGCCGCAGCGTGGCCGCCCTTCGCCTCGAAGGAAATCAGCGTGCCCGGACCGCGCATCTGGGTGCCGGCCAGTTCCGCATTGCGCACCGTGCCCAGGCCCGGGTAATAGACCGCAGCCACGGCGGCATGGCCCTGCAGGCGGGTCGCCAGTTCGCGCGCATTCGCCTGCGCCCGCTCCACCCGCAGCGGCAGGGTCGGCAGGCCGCGGTGCAGCAGGAAGGCGGCCATCGGGTGCAGCAGGGCGCCGGTGGCGGCGCGCATCGTGCGCAACGGGGCGGCGTCCTCTTCACTGCAGCACACCACGCCGGCGATCACGTCACCATGGCCGCCCAGGAACTTGGTCGCGCTGTGCAACACGTAGGTCGCACCCAGGTTCGCGGGGTTCTGCAGCACGGGGGTGGCGAAGGTGGAGTCCACCAGCACCGGCACCCCGCCGGCGGCCTCGACCACGGCCTGGATGTCGACCAGGTCCAGGGTCGGGTTGCCGGGAGTCTCGATCACCACCAGCGCGGTGTCGTCGCGGCGACGGGCGGCGATCTCGCCGGGCTGCACGAATTCGGCCTCCAGCCCGCACAGTCCGCTGGACAGCAGATGGTCGGAGGTGCCGTACAGCGGGCGCACCACCAGCACGTGGCGACCGTGGGCCTGGCGGGCCATCAGCACCGCGGTCAGGGCCGCCATGCCGGACCCGTAGGCGACGCAGGCCTGCGTCCCCTCCAGCGCGGCGATCGCGCGCTCGGTCCGGGCCACGGTGGGATTGTGCAGGCGGGCGTAGATCGGGTTGTCGGCGCGGGCCTGGCCCGCGACCAGGGCCGAAAAGCTGTCGCCTCCCGCGTCCAGGTCGGTCACCGGGTAGGTGGTCGACAGGTCCAGCGGCGGCGCGTGCACGCCCAGTTCGATGAAGTCCTCGCGACCGGCGTGTACCGCGGTGGTGTGGAAACGACGCATGCATCAGGCCCCTGTTGTGGAGTCCGGATGCTAACGCGTCCTCACAGTGCGTCGATGTCGCCGAGTGCGCGGATCAGGCGGCGCGCGCGCTTGTCCGGCTTTCCTTCCGGCGCCCGGTAGCCCACGCGTTCGGCGGCGCGCCGTGCCCTCGCGTCCTCGCGCGCCTTCCGCGAGGCGTCCGATTCCGCGTACAGCGCCTGCGCCACCACGGCCGGTCCGCGGGTGTCGCTGAGCCCGAGCACCTGCAGTTCGAACACCTCCTCACCGCGGGTGACCTTGAGCGCGTCCCCCACCCGCACCGCGCGCGACGGCTTGGGGCGCTGCCCGCCGACCTCGACCTTGCCGTGCTCGACGGCCTGTCTGGCCAGGCTGCGGGTCTTGAAGAAGCGCGCGGCCCACAACCACAGGTCCAGGCGGACGGTCTCGTTGTGTTCGGAGTGATCCATGCAGCGCCATGATGCCGCGCCACCGATGGGCGCATGCTGAAGCCGGAAACGACGACGGCCGCCCCGGGGGCGGCCGTCGTGCGCGACTTGCGTCGGATTATTACTCGGCGTCGGCAGCCGGCGCCTCTTCGGCCGGGGCCTTCGGAGCCTTCGCGGCTTCCTCGGCGGCCTTGGCCGCGGCGGCCTGCGCCAGGGCCTTGGCGCGGGCGTTGCCGGCCAGGTCTTCCTTGATGCGCGCCTTCTTGCCTTCCAGGCCGCGCAGGTAGTACAGCTTGCCGGCGCGGACCTTGCCGCGGCGCTTGACCTCGACCGAATCGATGGTCGCGCTGTGGGTCTGGAACACGCGCTCCACGCCGAAGCCATGGGAGATCTTGCGCACGGTGAACGAGGAGTTCAGGCCGGCGTTCTTGGTGGCGATCACCACGCCCTCGTAGGCCTGCACGCGCTCGCGGTTGCCTTCCTTGACCTTCACATTGACGACCACGGTGTCACCGGGGCCGAAGGCGGGCAGCTCGCGCTGGATCTGCTGGGATTCGAACTCCTGCAGCAGGGTGTTGATGGAGGGCTTGTTCATGGCTTTGGCCTGTTGGAATGGTTGTAGCGCGAGTGCACGTGGACCCGCGTCATGGCATGAAGCCGCACATTATGGAACACGCCACCCGCTTGGCGCAATCCCGCCGGGACGGGGCTTCGAGGAGCAAGAAACGAGTGGAGAGGAACGAGGAACGAGTAAAGGCCGCTCACCCCTGGCGGAGGCGATCCAGGGTCCTGCGGTCCGCCTCCGTCAGCGCCGCGCCATCCAGCAGGTCCGGCCGGCGCTCCAGGGTGCGGCGCAGGGATTGTTCGCGGCGCCATTTGGCGATCTCGGCGTGGTTGCCGGACAGCAGCACGTCCGGGACCTTGCCCAGTTCGTGCTCCACCGGCCGGGTGTAGTGCGGGCAGTCCAGCAGGCCGCCCTCGAAGCTGTCCTGCTCGGCGGAACCGGCATCGTTGAGCGCGCCGTCCTGCAACCGCGCAATCGCATCGACCACCACCGCCGCGGCCAGTTCGCCACCCGACAGCACGTAATCGCCGATCGAGACCTCCTCGTCGACTTCGGCCCGCACCAGCCGCTCGTCCACGCCCTCGTAGCGCCCGCACAGCAGCATCACCCGCTCGCGGCCGGCCAGTTCGCGGACCCCGGCCTGGTCCAGCGGCCGGCCCTGCGGACTCATGTAGACCACCCGCACCGGACGCGGATCGGCCGCGCGCGCGGCGGCGATCGCCCGGCGCAGCGGATCGACCAGCATCACCATCCCCGGGCCGCCACCAAACGGACGGTCGTCGACCCGCCGGTAGTTGCCCTCGGCATGGTCGCGCGGGTTCCAGCCCTGCAGCGACAGCAGCCCGCGCTCGATCGCGCGGCCGGTCACGCCGAAGGCGGCGCACTGGGCGATGAACTCCGGAAACAGCGACACGACGTCAATTCGCATACCGGCAATTGTAGGGCGCAATAGCCGCCCCCCTCTCAGGACCAGTCGGGATCCCAGTCCACGGTCATGACCCCGGCTTCCAGGTCGATGCCCGTCACGTAGTCGGGGCGCACGAACGGGATCAGGTGTTCCGCGTCGCCGCCGCGCACCATCACCACGTCGTTGGCGCCGGTGGCGAACAGGTGCGAGACCCGGCCCAGCTCCAGGCCTTCGGCGTTCACCACCCGCAGGCCTTCCAGGTCCGCCCAGTAGAACTCGCCGGGCCGGGCCTTCGGCAACTGCTCGCGCGGGACGTGAATCTCCAGGCCGAACAGCGCCTCGGCGGCGGTGCGGTCATCGACGCCGGGGAACCGGGCGACGATGTGCCTGCCCTTCTCCTCGCCGTGCACGCCCCTGAGTTCGCGCTCGACGCCGCGGGCGTCGACGACGGTCCAGGGCTGGTAGTCGAAGATGGCGATGCGCGGGTCGGTGAAGGACTCCAGTTTCACTTCCCCGCGCAAGCCGAGGGCGCCAGCCACCCTGCCCAGGAGGATGCGGCGCCCTTGCCCGTTCATGATGCGAACCCTGCCCGCGCGCGGACGCGCGGCCGGATCAGGCGGCGTCGCCCGCCGGGGCGGCGGCCGCGGCCTTCTTGTGGTCCTTGTACAGCGCGGCGACCTTGTCGGTCATCTGCGCACCGTGGCCCAGCCAATGCTGGACGCGCGCGTCCTCGAGGACGATGCGCTGCTCGCCACCGGTCGCGACCGGGTTGTAGTAGCCCAGGCGCTCGATGTTGCGGCCGTTGCGGGCGCTGCGGCTGTCGGTGACGACGATGTGGTAGAAGGGACGCTTCTTGGCGCCGCCGCGAGCCAGTCGGATCTTGACCATGGTGGTTTCCTTGTTGCCCAGCCGTCGGAGTGACGGGGTAAGCCTGCAAGTATAGCGGGCCGGATCAGCGGAACGGAAGACCCCGCATGCCGCCGCCCATCATGCCCTTCATCCCGCGCATCATGCCCTTCATGCCGCCGCGGCCCAGCTTGCCCATCATCTTTTCCATCTGCTGGTACTGCTTCATCAGCCGGTTCACGTCCGCCGGGGTGACGCCGGCGCCGGCGGCGATGCGCTTGCGGCGCGAGCCGTTCAGCAGCGCGGGATTGCGGCGCTCGCGCTGGGTCATCGAGTTGATGATCGCGATCTGCCGCGGGACCTCCTTGCCGGTCACCTGCGCCTTGACCTCGTCGGGGATCTGGCCGATGCCCGGCAGCTTGTCCATCAGGCCACCGATCCCGCCCATGCTCTGCATCTGCTCGAGCTGGTCACGCATGTCGGCCAGGTCGAACTTCTTGCCCTTGGCGACCTTGGCCGCCAGCCTGGCGGCCTTGTCCTGGTCGACCTGCTGCTCGACCTGCTCGACCAGGCTGAGCACGTCGCCCATGTCGAGGATGCGGTTGGCGACCCGGTCGGGGTGGAACACGTCCAGCCCGTCGAGCTTCTCGCTGGTGCCGATGAACTTGATCGGCTTGCCGGTGACGTAGCGCACGCTCAGCGCCGCGCCGCCGCGGGCATCGCCGTCGGTCTTGGTCAGCACCACGCCGGTCAGCGGCAGCGCCTCGCCGAAGGCCTTCGCGGTGTTCGCCGCATCCTGGCCGGTCATCGAGTCGACCACGAACAGGGTCTCGGCCGGGTTGACCGCGGCGTGCAGGGCCTTGATCTCGGCCATCATCGCCTCGTCCACGGCCAGCCGGCCGGCGGTATCGACCAGCAGCACGTCGATGTAGGTCTTCTTCGCCTCGGCGATCGCGGCGCGGACGATGTCCTCCGGGCGCTGGTCGCCAGTGGACGGGAAGAACGTGACCTGAGCCTGCCCGGCCAGGGTCTCCAGCTGGTCGATCGCGGCCGGACGGTAGACGTCGGCGCTGACCACCATCACCTTCTTCTTGCGGCGCTCGCGGAGCAGCTTCGCCAGCTTGCCGACCGTGGTGGTCTTGCCCGCGCCCTGCAGGCCGGCCATCAGGATCACCGCCGGCGGCTGCACGTTGAGGCTCAGCTCCGACGACTGGGCGCCCATCACGGTCGCCATCTCGTCGCGCACGATCTTGATCAGCGCCTGGCCGGGAGTCAGCGACCTGGCCACCTCCTGCCCGACCGCGCGCACCTTGATCCGCTCGACCAGAGCCTGCACCACCGGCAACGCGACGTCGGCCTCCAGCAGCGCGATGCGCACCTCGCGGGTCGCCTCGCGGATGTTCTCCTCGGTCAGCCGGCCACGGCCGCGCAGGCGCTCGATGGTGCCGGACAGGCGCTGGGACAGGGATTCGAACATTGACGGGGACCACGGACGAACGGACCGGTCATTGTACGGCGCATTCCCGGCCGGGTGCGCGGGCCAATCACCGGACGCCGAGCACCACCTCCAGCGCGACCTTCGTCCCGAAGAACGCCAGCACCAGCAACCCCATCGCCACCAGGGTCCACCGCACCGCGGTCCTTCCGCGCCATCCGTAGCGCCAGCGCCCGGCCAGCAGCGCGCCGAACACCACCCACGACAGCGCGCTGAGCACGGTCTTGTGCACCAAATGCTGGGCCAGCAGGTCGTGGACGAACAGCACGCCGGTGAGCAGGGTCGCGCTCAGCAGCACGAAGCCGACCTTGATGCTGCGGAACAGCAGGGTTTCCAGTTCCACCAGCGGTGGCAGCGCGCGCAACCAGCCGTGCAGGTCGCGCCGGCGCAGCGCCCGCTCCTGCAGCCACAGCATCACCGCCAGCAGCGCCGCGATCGCCAGGGTGGCGTACGACAGCAACGCCAGCCAGGCATGCAGCTGCAGCCGCCAGTCCAGCGGCATCGGCGCCAGGTCGCCGCGCAGCCCATGGCCCAGCAGCGCCAGCGCCGCCAGCGGGTAGACCACCACGCCCAGCAGCGCCATGCGCCCGCGCGCGCCGACCGCCGTGGTCATCAGCGCCATGCCCAGCGTCACCAGCGAGAGCGCGGCGAACAGGTGCAGGTCGGCGCCACCGCTGGCCCGCCAGTCCAGCACGTGGTCCAGGCCGTGCAGCACGATGCCGGGGACCACCGGCAGCAACCAGGCACGCGAGCCGGCGCGGTCAGCCACGATCGAAGCCACGAGCGCCGCCGCCGCCGCGAGGTAGCAGGCCACCGCGATGAGAACGATTGTCATCGCGCAAGTGTCGCACGCCCGCCGCGCGGCGGGTACACCGCGGGCGGCGGGATCAGAACCGCGCGCGCAGGCCGACCATGGCGTTGCGGCCGCCGTGGATGTAGATCGCCCCGTGGTTGCCGTGGCCACCGTTGAGTGCGCCGTCCGGCGCCAGCGAGTTGGGCACGATCACGTTGCGGTTGCGGTCGAGCAGGTTGCGCACCGAGAAGAAACCTTCCCAGTGCCGGCCGAAGGCATAGCTGCCGGACAGGTTGGTATCCCACTGCTCGGCGAACCACGATGGCGTGGTCGAGCGGTACTTGTCGTCGGTCCAGACCGTGTTCAGGTAGAGCCGTGCCGGTCCGTGCTGCCAGGAGATCGACAGCGAGCCGAGCTTGTCGGCCATGCGCACGATCGGGACCTCCGGTTCGTTGACCATGAACGAGCCACGCACCGACAGTCCGCCCCAGGCACCGGGCAGGTAGTCCAGGGCGTGGCTGAATTCCAGCTCCCAGCCGTGGATCCGGATCGCGTCGCCACTCACCCGCTCGGTGGTGATGAAGGTGTAGTCGGCGTACTCCTCGCCGGTGTAGCCGAACTCCTCCGCGGTCATCTCCTGGCTCTGGAACAGGCCGTCGATCCGGTTCTGGAAATAGTTCAGCGCCACCACCCCCACCGGCTCGAAGTAGCGGGCCAGGCGCACCGACAGGTTGTCGGAGATCTCCGGCTCCAGGCCGGCGTTCGGGGCACGGACGATCCGCTCGATCTCGTCGATCGACCAGGTGCCCGACAGCTGGCTGACCTCCGGGCGCCGGATGGTGCGGCTGTAGCCGAGCTGCAGGTCGGTGCTGTCGTCGAACGAGTACTTCAGCGAGCCGCTGGGGAAGAAGTGGTCGTAGCGGCCCTTGCGGGCCACCTTCGGGCGGGAGAGGAACTGGTGCTCCAGGCCCTCGATGGTGGTCGCCAGGCCGGTGTCCGGGTTGACGTCGAACCCGGCCGCGGCGAGCTCCTGTGGCGAGAGCCGGTCATGCTCCACCGAGCGCGTGCCGGTCTGCTCCCAGCGCAGCCCCGCCCGCGCCTTCAGCCGCGGCGTGAGGTCGGCGGTGCCCATGAAGTACAGCGCGTCGACCTCTTCGCGGTAGTCGGTGGTGTTGCCCACGTACACCCCGTACCACTCGCTGGGCGAGCTGGCCGTGGTGGGCACCCAGTGCTCCGGATTCGCGCGCCACAGTTCCAGCAGCTTGTACATGCTGGGCAGGTAGAGGTCGGTGTGCCCGTCCAGCGAGGTGAAGCCGACGCCGCTGTCGGCGTAGGAGGCCTGGTTGTCGCTCTGGATCCGGCGCAGGAGCTCGGTCAGGTCGAGCGGGCCGGCGTAGGCGTAGCGGTCCAGGTCGCCACGGTTGTGGAAGTCGTAGTCGGCGCGCTGCCGTTTCAGGCCGGTCTTGAACTCCACCGGCACCCGGCCGAAGTCCTGGTCGAAGGTCAGGTCCAGCGCCCCGCCACGCAGGTTCACCTCGGCGTACGGACCGCTGTTGGTGCGCAGGATCAGCGGATCGACCGAGGAAAACGCCGCCGGGTCGCTCCAGTCCACGCCGTCCAGCTGGGTGATCTGCCATGGCTGGCCCAGCGTCGTGTCGCCGCGCGAGGCCGAGAAGTTGCCCCGGGCCACCAGCGCGCTCATGGTGTTGGCCGCGCCCTTGCGGCCCTGCGGGTCGTAGGTGCTGATCGAGTTGGAGAACGACAGGTGGCCTTCCAGCTTCAGGTGTTCGTTGCTGTACTCGAAGCTGGGCACGAGGGTGCGCCCGCGTCCGTCCTTGTAGGTCATCGAGTTGGTGATCGACAGCGTGTCGGCCGTGTCCGGCTGCCGGGTGCTGAAGTCCCGGACCGGGTCCCCGTCCACCCCGTGGGCGCGCGCGCCGCTGGTGAAGGTGTAGTTGGTCGAGCCGGCCCAGATCCCCGAGCGGTTGAACACCGTCGCCAGCGCCAGGACCAGGTTGTCGCTGGCCTTGTAGTCGACGTTCAGCGAGGCCGCCGCGCGCATGATCTCGCGCGTCCCCATCTGCGGGTTGATGGAGGTGATCGCCAGCGGCTCCGGGCTTGCGGCGCTCGGCAGGTAATTGCGGTTGGCGGTGATCTGCTCCTGCTCGACGTACAGGTTCGACTCGCTGGCGGTGAACACCACGCCCAGCCGGCGGTCGAGGAACACGTCCGAATACTCGACCTGGCCGCCGGGCAGCACCCGGCGCCCGCCATAGCCGCCCTCGCCCGGCCCGGTCCGGCCCCTTGAATCCCAGACGTTGGAATGGGTGGTGCCGCTGAGCTGCGCGACGAGCTGCCGCCCCTCACGGTCGAAGGCGCGCTTGGTCTTCAGGTTGATGGTGCCGGCCGGCGCGTTGGCATCGACGTCGGCGCTGACCGTCTTGGACACTTCGATCGAGTCCAGGTTGCTCAGCGACATCTGCTCGAAGCTGAAGCTGCGCGAGCTGCCGGCACCGGTGTTGGCGTCGGCCGCGGCCAGCCCCACGCCGTTGAAGGTGATCGCGGTGTAGGCCGATGGCATGCCGCGCAGCCCGAGGGTGCGCACGGTGCCGTCGCCGGTGCTGTCGGTGTCCACCCCGGGCATGAACTTGATGAACTCGCCGGGGTTGCCCTCGGAGATGTCGCCGTACGACTCCGCCGACAGGCTGTTGGTGATGTCCATCGAGGCGCGCTGTTCCATCAACGCGCGGGCATCGCCCTCGCGCACCCCGACCACCCGCAGGGTGTCCAGCGTCCTGGCCCCGTCGGCGGAAACCGCGGCGCTGTGCAGGTCCACGTCCTGGCGCCTGGCCTCGCCCGGTGCCAGTTCGAGCTGCAACGACTGGACCAGATAGCCTGTGAACTCGACGGTCAGTTCCACCGGTCCCGCCGGGACGCCGTGCACCCGGTACACGCCGCCGCTGCCGGACGTGACGGTCTGCTGGCCGGATGCGCTCCTGACCCTGACGATCGCATTGCGCAGGTACCCGTCGGTGGCCGGGTCGAAGATGTAGCCGCTGAGCGAACCCGCCTGCTCCGGCTGGACCACCCCGGTCACCGCGGGCCGTGCCTCCTGCGCCAGGGCCGGCGGGGCTGCCGCGAGCGCGACCATGATGGCGCCGGCCAGCGCTCCCTTTTCCATTACCGACATCGTCTTTCCTTGCCTTTCCATGATTGCCGAGGTGTCGCGGGGCGGCATTGAAACAGAAAAGCGCCCGCGGCCGCCCTCACGGCACGTGAGCCCCGGCTTTCCGGCAGCAATCAATTGCATTGACAATTATTGCGCGCGCAATAAAATTCCCCGGTCATGTCGACCGCAACCGCCTCCGCCACCACCCTCGGACTGGTGTTCCGCCAGCTTCGCGACGCGATGTGGGCGCGGATGGAAAGCGAGCTGCAGGCAGCCGGCCACGAGCTGACCTTCAGCCAGTACATCACCCTCAGGCACCTGGCCACGGGCGCGACCGGAATCACCGAGCTGGCGCGTGCGGCCGAGCTCAATCCGGGTGCGATGACCCGGCTGATCGACCGCCTGGAGGCCCGCCGGCTGGTCGAACGCAGCGCCGATCCCAGCGACCGGCGCGCGGTCCAGGTCACGATGACCGCGGCCGGCGCCGCACTGTGGAAGGACGTGGACCACTGTGGCGAGCGCGTCCGCACGCTGGCCCTGGAAGGCCTCGACGCCGGGGACCGCGCCCGGCTGCTCGCCCTGCTCGACCGGGTCCGCGACAACCTCACTCTCCAAGGCTCCTGACATGCCCCCGATCCGACCTCGCCCGCCCCGCGGGCTGAAGCCCGTGTTGTCCGCGCTCGCGCTTGGCCTGCTGCTGGCCGGCTGCGCCAGCACCGGCGGCATCGCGCCGCGTGACGGCCTGCTCGATGCCGACGGTCTTGATGCCGGCCGCAGCCTGGCCACGGCCCGGCTGGCGGATGCCGCATTCCCCGTCCGCAATTGGTGGACCGTCTTGGGCGACCGGCAACTGGACGCGCTGATCGACGAGGCGCTGGCCGGTACGCCCGGGCTCGATGCCGCGGACGCGCGCCTGCGCCAGGCATTGGCCCGGGCCGGCCAGGCGGACGCCGCGCGACGGCCGACCGTGGGCGCCTCGGCGCGGATCTCCGGCCTGCAGATCCCGGAATCGATCGTCGAGCCGCCGATCGGCGGCGAGTTCAACACCAGCGGCGTGCTGATGCTCAACCTGTCCTGGAGCCCTGACTTGTGGGGCGGCCAGCGCGCCCGCTGGCAGTCGGCGCTGGGCGAGGCGCGCGCCACCGAAGTCGAGGCGCAGGCCGCCCGGCTCACGCTCGCGGCGAACATCGCCCGCAGTTACATCGGTCTGGCGCAGGCTTTCGAAACCCGCGATGCCGCGGTCGCCGACCGCGCCCGCGCCGGGCGCCTGCTGGAGCTGGGCCGCCAGCGGGTCGAGGCCGGCCTGGACAGCGAACTGCAGCTGCGCCAGGCCGAAAGCGCCATCGCCAGCGCGGGCGAGCAGGCCGAGGCCGCGCAGGCGCAGATCGACAGCCAGCGCAACACGCTGGCCGCACTGCTTGGCAAGGGCCCGGACCGGGGCCTGGAGATCGAACGCCCCGCCCTGCTCGCCGCTCCCGCCCCGCGCCTCCCCGACGTGCTGCCCAGCGAACTGCTCGGCCACCGCCCGGACGTGGTCGCCGCCCGCTGGCGGGTCGAGGCCGCGCACCAGGGCGTGGAAGCCGACCGGGCGGCATTCCGCCCGAGCGTGAACCTGGCGGCGATCGCCGGCCTCGCCGCCGGCAGCCTGTCGGACCTGTTCGGCAGCGACGCCCTGCTGCTGCAGGGCGGCCCGGCACTCAGCCTGCCGATCTTCGATGGCGAGCGCCTGCGCGGCCGGCTGGCCGAGAGCAGCGCCACCCAGGACCTGGCCGTCGCCCAGTACAACCAGCAGCTGCTCGATGCCCTGCGCGAGGTGACCGGGGCGCTGCAGGCGGCCCGTTCGCTGGATGCCCGCCTGGTCGAGGCGACCCGCGCCCGCGAGGCCGCCGACGCGGCGGCCGGGATCGCCCGGACGCGCTACCAGGCGGGGCTCGGCAACCAGCTGGACGTGCTCGCCGCCGAGGAACCCCTCGCCCGGCTGGACCAGCAGCTCGCCTCGCTGCGCGCGCAGCGCCTGGCCGCGACCGTCGCCCTGGACCAGGCGCTCGGCGGCGGCCTGGCGCCCGCCGCACCTTCCCTTTCCACCGTCCCGGACCGGACCCGCCCGCAATGACCACCGAACCCAATCCCAACGCCGCCCGGCCGCCCCGGCCCGCGCCTGCCCCCGTCCGCGGACGGCGCCGCAAGGCACTGCTGATCCTCGCCCTGGTCATCGCGGTGGCCGGCATCGCCTGGGCCGCCTGGTACCTGTTGGTGGCGCGCTGGCACGAGTCAACCGACGATGCCTACGCCCAGGGCAACGTAGTCGCGGTCACCCCGCAGGTCGCCGGTACCGTGGTCAGCATCGGTGCCGACGACGGCATGCGGGTCGAAGCCGGACAGGTGCTGGTGCAGCTCGACCCCAACGACGCGCAGGTCGCCTACGACCAGGCGGTCGCCAATCTCGCCGCCACCGTGCGCCAGGTGCGCGGGCTGTACAGCGCGGTGGAGTCCGGCGAGGCGGAACTGTCGGCGCAGCGGGTGGCGGTCACCCGGGCGCGGGCCGACGTGGCACGACGCGAAGGGCTGGTCGCCAGTGGCGCGGTCTCGGCCGAGGAACTGGCTCACGCGCGCACCCAGCTGGACGCCGCCGAGGCCGCGCTGTCGGCCACCCGCGGGCAGCTCTCGCGCAGCCGGGCGCTGGTCGACGAGACCACCGTCGCCCGCCAGCCGCAGGTCCAGGCCGCCGCCGCACAGGTCCGCCGGGCCTGGCTGGACCTGCAGCGCGCGCAGATCGTCGCCCCGGTGTCCGGCCACGTGGCGCGGCGCAGCGTGCAACTGGGCGAGCGCGTGCAGCCGGGCGCGGCGCTGATGACCGTGGTGCCGCTGGAGCAGATGTGGGTGGAGGCGAACTTCAAGGAAACCCAGCTGGCGAGGATGCGCATCGGCCAGCCGGTCACGGTGCGCGCCGACCTGTACGGCGGCGACATCCGCTATACCGGGCACCTCGCCAGCCTGGGCATGGGCACCGGCAGCGCGTTCTCGCTGTTGCCGGCGCAGAACGCCAGCGGCAACTGGATCAAGATCGTCCAGCGGGTCCCGGTGCGCATCGAGCTCGATCCCGAACAGCTGGCCAGCCACCCGCTCCGGCTCGGGCTGAGCATGAGCGTGGAGGTCGACCTGCACGACCAGGACGGCGCGGTGCTGGCCGCGCAGCCGCCGACCCAGCCGGTGCTGAGCACCGACGCCTATGCCCGGCAGATCGCCGAGGTCGATGCGCTGATCGAGAAGATCGTGCACGACAACCTCGCCGCCCGCGGCTGAGCCGCCCCCCGGAACACCGATGGCCACCTCCCCCACCAAGCCTGCGACCGCCGGCGGCTTCGTCCCGCCCCACCTCGGCCTGACCACGGTCGCGCTGGCGCTCGCCTCGTTCATGCAGGTGCTGGACCTGACCATCGCCAACGTCTCGCTGCCGGCGATCACCGGCAACCTGGGCGGCAGCGGCAGCCAGGCGACCTGGGTGATCACCTCGTTCGCGGTCAGCAACGCGATCGCCCTGCCGTTGACCGGCTTCCTCACCCGCCGATTCGGCGAGCGCAAGCTGTTCATGTGGGCGACCGCCGCGTTCTCGGTGGCCTCGCTGCTGTGCGGACTGGCCGGCAGCATGGGCACGCTGGTCGGCGCCCGCGCCCTGCAGGGCTTCGTCGCCGGGCCGATGTACCCGATCACCCAGGCGCTGATGATCTCGGTCTATCCGCGGGAAAAACGCGGCCAGGCGATCGCCCTGCTGGCCATGGTCACCGTGGTGGCGCCGATCGCCGGGCCGATCCTGGGCGGCTGGATCACCGACAACTACAGCTGGGAGTGGATCTTCCTGATCAACGTGCCGATCGGGCTGTTCTGCAGCTTCGTGGTCGGGCGCCAGCTCAAGGGCCGCCCGGAACGGCTGGAGAAGCCGAAGATGGACTACGTCGGCCTGGCCACCCTGGTGCTGGGGGTGGGCGCGTTGCAGCTGGTGCTGGACCTGGGCAACGAGAAGGACTGGTTCGCCTCGACCGAGATCGTGGTGCTGTCGATCACCGCGGTGATCGCGCTGGCGGTGTTCCTGATCTGGGAGCTCACCGAGCGCGACCCGATCGTCAACCTGCGGCTGTTCCGCCACCGCAACTTCACCAGCGGCACCATCGCCATGGTGCTGGCCTATTCGGCGTTCTTCAGCGTCGGCCTGCTGGTGCCGCTGTGGCTGCAGCGCAACCTGGGCTACACCGCGATCTGGGCCGGCTTCGCCACCGCGCCGATCGGCGTGCTGCCGATCCTGCTGACCCCGCTGGTGGGCAAGTACGCGATGCGCTTCGACCTGCGCATGGTGGCCAGCGCGGCGTTCGTGGTGATGGCACTGACCAGCTTCCTGCGCGCCGGCTTCAACCTCGATGTCGACTTCCGCCACGTCGCCGAGGTGCAGCTGATCCAGGGCCTGGGGGTGGCGCTGTTCTTCATGCCGATATTGACCATCCTGCTGTCGGACCTGGAACCGCACGAGATCGCCGCCGGCTCGGGCCTGGCCACCTTCGTGCGCACCCTCGGCGGCAGCTTCGCTGCCTCGCTGACCACCTGGGGCTGGGGCCAGCGCAGCACCCTGCACCACGCCCAGCTGACCGCCCACATCGACGCCTACGATCCGGCCATGCAGCAGACCGTGGCCCAGCTCGGCCAGGGCGACGTGCAGCGCGGGGCGATGATGCTGGACGGCATGATCGCCCAGCAGGCGACCCAGATCGGCTTCAACGAGATCTTCCACCTGCTGGGCATCCTGTTCCTGGTGGTGATCGCCTTCGTCTGGCTGGCGAAGCCACCGTTCACCGCCAAGGGCGGACCGGGGGCGGCCGCGGGCGGACACTGACGGCGTATTTGCGGGTGAATCAGGAGGCGGCTTCCAGGGCCTCGGCCAGGGTGCGGACCGGGACGATTTCCAGCTCGCCCAGTTTCCCGCTCTTGGGCGCATTCGCTTTCGGCACGATCGCCCGCCGGAAACCATGCGTCGCCGCCTCCTTCAGCCGGTCCTCGCCGTTGGGCACCGGGCGGATCTCGCCCGACAGGCCGACCTCGCCGAAGGCGATCGTGCGCTCGGCCAGCGGCCGGTCCTGCAGGCTGGACAGCACCGCCAGCAGCACCGGCAGGTCGGCGGCGGTCTCCTGCACGCGGATGCCGCCGACCACGTTGACGAACACGTCCTGGTCGCCGGTCGCCACCCCGCCGTGGCGGTGCAGCACCGCCAGCAGCATCGCCAGCCGGTTGCCCTCCAGGCCCACCGCCACCCGCCGGGGGTTGCCCAGCGGCGAGGAATCCACCAGCGCCTGCACCTCGACCATCAACGGCCGGGTGCCTTCGCGGGTGACCATCACGCAGCTGCCCGGCTGCGGGCCGCTGCTGCCGGACAGGAAGATCGCCGAGGGGTTGGGCACCTCGCGCAGGCCCTTGTCGCCCATCGCGAACACACCCAGCTCGTTGACCGCGCCGAAGCGGTTCTTGAACGCCCGCAGCACCCGGAACCGGCTGCCGGACTCGCCCTCGAAGTACAGCACCGCATCGACCATGTGCTCGAGCACCCGCGGCCCGGCGATGCCGCCCTCCTTGGTCACGTGGCCGACCAGGAACACCGCGGTGCCGGTCTCCTTGGCATAGCGCACAAGCCGCGCCGCGCTCTCGCGCACCTGGCTCACCGAGCCGGGCGCGGCGGTCAGCGACTCGGTCCACAGCGTCTGCACCGAGTCGGCGACGATCAGGCCCGGCTTCATCGCCGCCGCCTGCTCCAGGATGCGCTCGATGCCGGTCTCGGCCAGCGCACTGACCCCGTCCAGCGGCAGCCCCAGGCGCGAGCCGCGGCCGGCGACCTGGCCCAGCGACTCCTCGCCGGTGACATACAGCGACGGCAGGCGCCCACCCATGGTCGCGACCGCCTGCAGCAACAGGGTCGACTTGCCGATGCCCGGGTCACCGCCGACCAGCACCACCGCGCCGGGCACCAGCCCGCCCCCCAGCACCCGGTCGAGCTCGCCGATGCCGGTGGAGACCCGCGCCTCTTCCGAGTACTGCACGTCCTTGAGCGCGGTGACCTTCGGCGGATCGACCTTGCCGGCCCAGCCACTGCGCCGCGCCGGCGCACCCGCCTTCACCGCGGCAGCGGGCTCGACCACGAACTCCGACAGCGTGTTCCACTCCCCGCAGCCGGCGCACTGGCCCTGCCACTTGGAATGGTCCTCGCCGCACTCGCTGCAGACGTAGGCAACCTTGGCCCTGGCGGCCGTGCGGGGGGACTTGCTGGCAATCGACATGGGCGTGGCGGCGTGGCTTAAGCGGGCGATCAATGTATCCCGCCCCCGTCGCCGCCGCTGCGACGGCGCATGCCGCAGGGCGCGAAAGCCGCCCTACGTGGTCGCGGGGGTTTTGCCGCGCACGTGCTTGATCCCCTGGACCACCAGCAGGACGGCCAGGCCGGCCAGGATCCCGAACACGGCATTGGCGAGGTTCTCCACCAGCCAGTCGACCGCGCCCGCGGGCACGAACGACAGGATGAAGTGGTGCACCGCCGGGATCGAGTGCACCAGGATGCCGCCACCGACGAGGAACATCGCTGCGGTCCCGGCGATCGACAGGCCCCGCATCAGCCACGGCGTCGCGGTGACCAACCAGCCGCCGACCGGTGCCAGCACGCCGCCGCGGCGGCAAAGCAACAGGCCGAGATCGTCCAGTTTCACGATCCCGCCCACCAGGCCGTAGACCACCACCACCATTCCCACGGCCACCAGTGCGAGCACGATCAGCTGCTGCATCACGGCCTGCCCGGCGACCACGCCGAGGGTCAGCACAATGATCTCGGCCGACAGGATGAAATCAGTGCGGATCGCGCCCTTCACCTTCCGGCGCTCGAATGCGACCGGATCGACATTCCCGTCAGCCAGCGCCTGCACGCGCTCCGCGTGCCGCTGCGCATCCTCTTCCTTCGAGTGCAGGAAGCGGTGGGCCAGTTTCTCCACGCCCTCGTAGCAGAGGAAGGCGCCACCGGCCATCATCAACGGCGTGATCAGCCACGGCAGCCAGGCACTGATGGCCAGCGCGCCGGGCACCAGGATCGTTTTGTTGACCAGTGCGCCCTTGGCCACCGCGGCCACCACCGGCAGCTCACGCGCCGCGGTGACCCCCGTCACCTGCTGCGCATTGAGCGCCAGGTCATCGCCCAGCACCCCGGCGGTCTTCTTGGCCGCGACCTTGGCCAGGATCGAAACGTCATCGAGCAGCGTGGCGATGTCGTCAAGGAGGGTGAACAGGCTGGCGCCGGCCATGGGGTGTCCCGGATTGCACGTTCCGCCGATTGTCCACGACACCCGTGAGGGCCGCGAGTCCGGTCAGCCCAGGTGCCGCACGTACCAGGGCATCGCCTCCGCCAGCCCTTGCGCGAGGCGATGCGTCGGCACATAGCCGAGCAGCTCGCGCGCAAGTGAGACATCGGCCAGCGAGTGGCGCACATCCCCAGGACGGAAGTCGCGATACACCGGCTCGCGGGCGTACTCCACACCACACCGGCGCAGTGCCCCACGGATCGCATCGAACAACTGGCGCAAGGTGTTCCGGTCGCCGGCGGCCATGTTGTAGACGCGGGTGCGCGCCCCGTCGGTCGCGGTGGCCGCCAGCAGGTTCGCCTGTATCGCGTTCTCGACGAACGTGAAGTCACGGCTGGTCTCGCCGTCACCATTGATCACCACGTCCTCGCCGCGGATCATCGCCGCGGTCCATTTGGGGATCACCGCCGCGTACGCACCGGCCGGGGTCTGCCGCCTGCCGAACACGTTGAAGTACCTCAGGCCGATGCTCTGGAAGCCGTAGCTGCCGGCGAACACGTCCGCGTACAACTCATTGACGTACTTGGTCACCGCATAGGGCGACAGCGGCTTGCCGATGCGGTCCTCCACCTTCGGCAGCGCGGGGTGGTCGCCGTAGGTGGAACTGCTGGCCGCGTAGGTGAAGCTGGCCACCCCGGCGTCGCGGGCAGCCACCAGCATGTTGAGGAAGCCGTCGATATTGGCGCGGTTGGTGGCGATCGGGTCGGCGAGCGAACGCGGTACCGAGCCGAGCGCCGCCTGGTGCAGGACGTGCTCCGCGCCGTCGCAGGCGCGCTGGCAGGTGTCCAGCCGGCAGACATCGCCTTCGATGAAGCGGAAGCGGGCCCATTGCGCAGGCGTCACCAGCCCTCGCACTTCATCCAGGTTGTGCCGGAACCCGGTGGCGAAGTTGTCCAGACCTACCACCTGCTGGTCCAGGCGCAACAACGCCTCCAGCAGGTTGGAGCCAATGAAGCCGGCACACCCGGTGAGCAGCCAGTGGCGCGGGCGATCCCGCAACTCCGCCTGCACGCGCGCATAGGCGGTGGCGCAGGCGGCCCCGCTCACAGCCGCCCGTCCACGGCGTCCCTCGGCAGCAGACCCTTTACGTCGTACACCACGCCCCCGTCGCAGGTGAGCCGCCGCACGCCAGCGGACGCAAGGTCGCGGAATTCGCGATGCGCGACAGTCAGCACCACTGCGTCGTACCCGCCGGTCACCGGCTGGCTGATCAGCTCAATCCCGTATTCACGCATGGCCTCGTCCGGGTCCACCCACGGGTCGTGGACGTCCACCTGCACGCTGTAGCCCTGCAAGGCACCGATGATGTCCACCACCCGGGTGTTGCGCAGGTCCGGGCAGTTCTCCTTGAACGCCAGTCCCAGCACCAGCACTCTCGCGCGGGCCGGGTTGATGCCCTTGCGCACCATCAGGCGGATCACCTCGCCCGCCACGTAGGGTCCCATCCCGTCGTTGGTACGCCGTCCGGCGAGGATCACGTCAGGGTGGTGCCCCACCTCCTGCGCCTTGTGGGTCAGGTAATACGGATCGACGCTGATGCAGTGCCCGCCCACCAGGCCCGGCCGGAATGGCAGGAAGTTCCACTTGGTCCCGGCCGCCTCCAGCACTTCCAGGGTGTCGATCCCCAGCTTGTTGAACAGGATAGCCAGGTCATTGACAAGGGCTATGTTGAGGTCGCGCTGGGTGTTTTCGATCACCTTGGCCGCCTCGGCCACCTTGATGCTGCTGGCCTTGTGGGTACCGGCGGTGATGACGCTGGCATACAGCGCGTCGATGAAGTCCGCGGCCTCCGGGGTGGAGCCCGAGGTGACCTTCAGGATGCTGGTGACCCGATGCGCCTTGTCGCCCGGGTTGATCCTCTCCGGGCTGTAGCCAACAAAGAAGTCCCGGTTGAACACCAGGCCCGACACACGCTCCAGGACCGGAACACACACCTCTTCGGTGCAGCCGGGGTAGACCGTGGATTCGTACACCACCACGTCACCGCGCTCCAGCACCTGGCCCAGCGCCTCGCTTGCCCGGGTCAACGGCGTCAGGTCCGGGCGCTTGGCCGAATCGATCGGCGTGGGTACGGTGACGATGAAGACGTTGCAGCTGCGCAGGTCCTCTGTCTGGCCGGTGAAGCGCAGCTGCGCCGCAGTGGCGAGCTCCTGTCCATCAACCTCGAGCGTACGGTCGTGCCCGGCCCGCAACTCATCGATCCGGGCCGGATTGATGTCGAACCCCACTGTCTCGTAGTGCTTGCCGAACTCCACGGCCAGCGGCAAGCCGACATAACCCAGGCCAATGATGGCCAGGCGAGCGTTGTCGATGGAAGGCATGCGATCCCCGGCCCCTGATTGCTCGTGCAAGACTGCAATCACTGTAAACGCAACTGCTGCCGATCAGGTGCCACCGCCGTCCGCGGCGGCATGGCAACGCGGATCAGTGACGGGTATCGCGAATTTGGTGCCGCAAGGCGGAATCGAACCGTCGACCTACTGATTACGAATCAGTTGCTCTACCAACTGAGCTATTGCGGCAAAGAAGCGGAATTGTAGGTGTCCGGGTCCAGCAGGGTCAACGCGGCATCCGATGGGGCGGGTGCGCCCGGGTCTCTGGCGCGATCAGCGGAAGGCCAGGCGGGTCAGGCCTCCACCAGCCGGATCCGCAGTTCGCGCGGCAGCGCGAAGACCATGTTCTCCGGCTCGCCCTGCAGTTCCTCCAGCGAACCGGCGCCGAGCTCGCGCAGGCGGTCGATCACCCCGCGCACCAGCACGTCCGGCGCCGAGGCACCGGCGGTGACGCCCACGTGCCTGCGACCGGCGACCCAGGCCGGGTCGACCTCCCCGGCGCCGTCGATCAGGTAGGACTCCACGCCCTCGCGCTCGGCGAGCTCACGCAGGCGATTGGAGTTGGAGCTGTTGACCGAGCCGACCACCAGGATCAGGTCGCAGCGCCGGGCCAGCTCGCGCACCGCGTCCTGGCGGTTCTGGGTGGCGTAGCAGATGTCGTCGTTGCGCGGGCCCTGGATCGCCGGGAAGCGCTGGCGCAGGGCCTCGATGATCTCCAGCGTGTCGTCGACCGACAGCGTGGTCTGCGTGGTGTAGGCGATGTTGCCCGGCTGCGACGGCGCCAGCGTGGCGACATCGTCCAGGTTCTCGACCAGGTAGATGTTCCCGGTGCCGTCATTGCGCTGCCACTGGCCCATGGTGCCCTCCACCTCCGGGTGGCCGGCATGGCCGATCAGCACCATGTCGTGTCCGGCGCGGCAGTGCCGGGTGACCTCCATGTGGACCTTGGTCACCAGCGGACAGGTGGCGTCGAACACCTTCAACCGCCGCCGTTCCGCCTCGGCGCGAACCGCCTTGGACACCCCGTGGGCGCTGAAGATGACCGTGTTGCCGTCGGGCACCTCGTCGAGCTCCTCGACGAAGATCGCCCCGCGCGCCTTGAGGTCATCGACCACGAACTTGTTGTGCACCACCTCGTGGCGCACGTAGATCGGCGCCCCGAGCGTTTCGAGCGCCCGGTTGACGATCTCGATCGCGCGGTCGACACCGGCGCAGAAGCCGCGGGGGTTGGCGAGGATGACGTCCATGGCGCACATGATACGCGGCACGCACCGCATCGCGCCCTACGGGGCGCGGGACCTGGAGTTCGTGCCGAAGAAGCCGAACAGGGCTATGCCGATGGCGCCGCCCACGATCGCGGCGTCGGCGATGTTGAACGCCGGCCAGTAGTAGTCGCCGACGTACCACTGGATGAAGTCGACGACGTGCCCGTGCAGCATCCGGTCGATGACGTTGCCGATCGCCCCGCCGATCACCAGGGCGAACGGCAGCGCGGTCTTCCAGTCATTGCGGCGGGTGCGGGTGAGCCAGAAGGCGAGCAGGCCGCTGATGGCCACGGCCAGCGCCAGGAAGAAGTACTTCTGCCAGCCACCGGCATCACTGAGGAAGCTGAAGGCCGCGCCGGTGTTGTAGGTGCGGTACCAGTTCCAGAAGCCGTCGATCACCGGGATGGCGGTGTATTCCGGCAGCGAGGCGAGCACCCAGGCCTTGGTGAGCTGATCAAGGACCAGGACCACCGCGGAAAGGATGAGCCAGACAGCGGCGTTGGGCTTCTTGTCGATCATGGAGGATCCGGCCTGTTGTCCCTTGTTCCGCTCAGAACCAGCGGCGGTCTTCGCCGGGCCCTTCGATATTGCTCACGCACCGCCCGCAGATCGCGGGATGCGCCGGGTCCGCACCGACGTCCGCGCGGTGCTGCCAGCAGCGGCCGCACTTTTCCTTGGCAGTCGGTGTCGCGCTGACGGCGATGTCCCTGGCCTCGTCGTCCGCGGCCACCTGCACGTCGCCGCTGATGAACAGGAACCGCAGTTCCTCGGCCAGCGGGGACAGCCAGTTCTGGTCGGAGACACCGCCAGCCAGGGTGATCTCGGCCTCCAGCGCGGCGCCGATCTCGCCGGCGGCGCGCATCGGCTCCAGCACCCCCGCGACCTTCTCGCGCAGGGCCAGCAAGCGCTCGAAGTCGGCGTCGGTCAGCGGCGCGCCCTCCTCCATCGGCGCCAGGCCGTCGTACCAGGTGGCAAACAGGACGTTGCCGGCACGCGGACCGTCGGCGGTCACCGCGGGCAGGTGCGACCAGACTTCCTCGGCGGTGAACGACAGCACCGGGGCGATCCAGCGGGCGAAGGCCTCGGCGATGCGGTACATCGCGCTCTGGGCGCTGCGCCGGCCGCGCGAGTCCCCGCCCATGGTGTACAGGCGGTCCTTGGTCACGTCCAGGTACAGCGAGCCCAGGTCGACGCTGCAGAAGTTGGCCAGCAGCTGGACGATGGCGGGGAAGTCGTAGCGGCCGTAGGCGGCGATGATCTTCTCCTGCACGGTCCAGGCGCGGTGCACGATCCAGCGGTCGAGGGCGACCATGCCCTCCTCCGCCGTGCCGTCGAGCGGAAGCAGGTCGCGCGCCGGGTCGAAGCCGTGCAGGTTGCCCAGCAGGAAGCGGGCGGTGTTGCGGATGCGGCGGTAGTTGTCGGCGCTGCGCTTGAGGATCTCGTCGGAGACGGTCATCTCGTGGCGGTAGTCGGCGGCGGCGATCCACAGCCGCAGCACGTCGGCGCCGTACTGGTCGATGACCTTCTGCGGGGCGATGACATTGCCCAGCGACTTGGACATCTTGCGGCCCTTCGCATCGACCGTGAAGCCGTGGGTCAGCACCTGCCGGTACGGGGCGGCGCCGTCCATCGCCACGCCGGTCAGCAGCGAGGACTGGAACCAGCCGCGGTGCTGGTCGGAACCTTCCAGGTACAGGTCGGCGGGCTTGCGCAGGCCGTCCCCGGGACGCTGGGCGAGCACGCACTCATGGCTGACGCCGGAGTCGAACCAGACGTCGAGGATGTCGGTGACCTTCTCGTAGTCGGCCGCCTCCGCGCCCAGCAGCGTCGCCGGGTCGAGGTCGTACCAGGCGTCGATGCCCCCGGTTTCGACCTGCCGCGCGACCTGCTCCATCAACTCGACCGAGCGCGGGTGCGGCTCGTGGGTGACCCTGTTCACGAACAACGCGATCGGCACGCCCCAGGTGCGCTGGCGGCTGATGCACCAGTCCGGACGGCCTTCGACCATGCCGGTGATGCGCGCCTCGCCCCAGTCGGGCACCCACGCGACCTTGTCGATCGCACCCAGCGCATCGGCACGCAGGCCGGCCTTGTCCATCGAGATGAACCACTGCGGGGTGGCCCGGAACGCCACCGGGGTCTTGTGTCGCCAGCAGTGCGGGTAGCTGTGCTCGAGCTTGCGGAAGGCCAGCAGCGCGCCGCTGGCCTGCAGGGCCTCGACGATGGCGTCGTTGGCCTTCCAGATGTGCTGGCCGGCGAGCTCGACCGCACCGATGCCCGGGGTGCCCGGCAGGTAGACGCCGCGGGCGTCCACCGGGTTGAGCTGGGCGGCCTCGTACTTGCCGACCAGGCCGTACTGGCGGGCGACGGCGAAGTCCTCCTGGCCGTGGCCGGGCGCGGTGTGCACGGCGCCGGTACCGTCCTCGGCGGAAACGTGCCCACCCAGCAGCAGCGGGATGTCGCGCTCGGCATAGAAGGGATGGCGGACGACCAGGTTCTCCAGTTCCACGCCCTTCGCGCGGCCGTGGATGTCGACCTCCTCCATGCCGTAGCGGGCCAGCGCCCGGGCGGCCAGCGCCTCGGCGACGACCAGCCAGCGGCGGCCGCCGTCGGCGCGTGCCGGGCCTTCCACCAGCACGTAGTCCAGTTCCGGTCCGATGCTGATCGCCAGGCTGGCCGGCAGGGTCCACGGGGTGGTGGTCCAGATCGGCACGGCGATCTCGACACCCCCGGGCAGCACGGTCTCGAAGGCCGAAGCGAAGGCCTGGCCGTCCTTCACCGGGTAGGCGACATCGACCGCCGGGGACACCTTGTCGGCGTACTCGATCTCGGCCTCGGCCAGCGCCGAGCCGCAGTCGAAGCACCAGTGCACCGGCTTGGCGCCGCGCAGCAGGTGGCCGCGCTCGATGATCCTGGCCAGCGAGCGCAACATGTCCGCCTCGTAGCGGAAGTCCATCGACAGGTAGGGATTATCCCAGTCGCCCAGCACGCCCAGGCGCTTGAAGTCGCGGCGCTGCAGCTCGACCTGCTCGGCGGCGTACTCGCGGCACTTCTGCCGGAATGCGCGCGCGTCGAGTTTCGTGCCGACCTTGCCGTGCTTCTTCTCGACCGCGATCTCGATCGGCAGGCCGTGGCAGTCCCAGCCCGGCACGTAGGGCGCGTCGAACCCGGACAGCAGGCGCGACTTGACCACGATGTCCTTGAGCACCTTGTTGACCGCGTGGCCGATGTGGATCACGCCGTTGGCGTAGGGCGGGCCGTCATGGAGCACGAAGCTGCGCCCACGGTCCTTCACCTGTTCCCGGATCTGCCCGTACAGGCCCTCTGCTTCCCAGCGTTCCAGGGTCTTCGGCTCGCGGCGCGGCAGGTCGCCGCGCATCGGGAAGTCGGTCGCCGGCAGGTGCAGCGTGTCCTTGTAGGGGTTGTCTTTCTTGTCGCTCACGCGGGAACTCGGTTTGGCTGTTGCGAAAGGAGGGCGCGCGCCCGGGCGGAATCGTCGTGCATCTGCTCGACCAGGGCGGGAAGGCTGTCGAAACGGACCTCGTCGCGCAGCTTGCCGACGAACTCGACCTCGATCCTGCGACCGTACAGGTCGCCATCGAAATCGAACAGGTGCACTTCCAGCAACGGCTCCCCCCCGTCGACCGTGGGCCGCGTCCCCAGGCTGGCAACCGAAGGCCATCCCGCCTGCCCGTCTCCGCTCCCGCCCCCGTAACCCGGGTAAGCGCAGCGCACCCGGGACCCGTCGATTCCATGCACCCGCGTGGCAAAGATCCCCGACAGCGGCGCCCGCCCATGCAGCCGCAGATTGGCGGTCGGATACCCCAGCGTCCGCCCCAGCCGCGCCCCATGCACCACCTTGCCACTGATGCTGTACGGACGACCCAGCAGGCGCGCGGCATGCCCGAATTCGCCGGCCTGGAGCAGCTCGCGGATGCGGGTCGCGGAGATGCGCTCGCCTTCCAGGGTGACGGTATCGATCTCCCCGGCGGTGAAGCCCTGCCCCGCCGCCCCGAGCTCGCGGCCCATGCGCTGCAGCAGTTCCAGGTTGCCCCCGCGCCCCTTGCCGAAGCCGAAACCGGGCCCGGTCCAGACCTCGCGGACACGCAGGTGCTCGACCAGGATCCGTTCGACGAATTCCCCGGCATCCAGCGCGGCCATCGCCTTGCGGAAGCGCAGCAACCCGACCCGGTCGGCCCCCAGCCCGCACAGCCCCAGCACTTTGGCCCGCGGCCCGAGCAGGCGCGGCGGCGGGGCGCCACGGGCGAACAGCTCGCGCGGCAACGGTTCGAAGCTCAGGGCGAGCGCCGGCAGGTCCAGCGCGCGGGCACGCGAAACCGCGTGGCGCACCAGGGCCTGATGCCCCAGGTGCAGGCCATCGAACGCGCCGATGCAGACCACGCTACCGTGCGGGCACCGTGGCCCGCCGCCGACGTCGCGAAACAGCCTGTTCATCCGCGCCGATTATAGGCCGTCATCCCCGCGCACGCGGGGATCCATTGACTTTGGCTTTTCCGGGTGGGCGCGTATTCCTTCGGAGCCTTCGCGGGGGAGCCGGCCGCCGTGGGGGACAGGCCGCCCTCCTGACGGGCCTTCGGCCCTTTTTGAAGTCGGGCGGCCTGTCCCCCACGACAGCCGGCTCCTCACGGTGGTGCGGGTTTCGGAGGCACGCCTTCCGGAGACGACACCGTGGCCATGGATCCCCGCGTGCGCGGGGATGACGGTGGAGGGGTGTTTGTGTGTGTGGTGATCTCCACCCACGCAGCCCGGGTAAGGCCGCAGGCCGCGCGCGGGACCTCCGTCCTGTCGCCAGGCCCGCACCAGCCGCCCACGGCGTCGGCCCCGAAGCCCACACCCAGCCCCCGCAGGAGCAGCGTTGTGGCGGGAGACGGATGCTGCGAGGGGGGTGCGGAGAGTGGGCCATGGATGGCCCACGCCGCGACTTAAAGGCATGGATGCCGTCAGGAGCGCGGAGCACCCCCCTCGCAGCAGCCGGCTCCCCCCGCGACCTCTCCGAAGTCCCAACGCCCATGGATCCCCGCGTGCGCGGGGATGACGGTCAGTCCAGCAGCTCCATTGCCATCACCAGCGCATCCTCGCGCCCATCGCGCGAGGGGTAGTAGCGCGGCCGGCGGCCGATCTCGTTGAAGCCCAGCGACTCGTACAGGTGGACCGCCGCCGGATTGCTCGGGCGCACCTCCAGGAACACCCGCTCCGCCCGGTACTGCCGGGCGAGTTTGAGCAGGTTGCCCATCATCGTCCGCCCCAGTCCCTGGCCCTGCAGTTTCGGGTCGACGCAGATGTTGAGCACGTGCGCCTCGCCGGCGGCGACCGACAGCAGGAAGTAGCCGATCAGGTGCTCGCCGTGCTGCAGCACCCAGCAGGCGTAGTTCGCGCGCAGGCAGTCGCGGAAGGTGCCCAGGCTCCAGGGGAAGTCGTAGGCGCGGACCTCCAGGGCATGGACCGCGTTGAGGTCGGCCTCGCGCATCGGGCGCAGGCGTCCGGTCGCCGGCGCCGTGGGCGGGGCCGGGCGCGCCGCGCTCATTGCCGGGAGTTGCGGCGCAGGCCGCGCAGCAGGGGCCACAGGGCGCGTTTTGCGGCGGGGTCGCCATGCAGCGCGGGCAGGTCGACCTCCAGGCTGCGGAGGCGCTCGCGGCCGGCGTCGCCCTCCAGGCCGGCGGCGCGCATCACCTGCTCGAGCAACCCGGCGTAACGCGGGTGGGTGAAGGCGCGTTCGCGCCGCGCCTGGGCCAGCGCCACCAGCTTGGCGGACGCGTCGACGCGCGGCGCCGGGGTGGTGGGCGCCGGTATCGCTTCCGCTACCGGTTCGAGCCTGGGTCGCGGCGGCGGGGTGCGCGGCGCGGCTGGCGCATGCGGCGGCGCGTCCGGGGCGGCGACGCGCGGTGCTGCCGGCGCGGGGTCGGCCATGGGTGCCGCTGTCGCTCCGGGGACAGCGCGCGGTCCCGCGGCGGGCGATGGCCCGGCGGCCCCGCGTGCGGCGGCTGCCGGCCAGGTGGCCTCGCGGCGCACCAGCACGCGGTAGCCGAGCGCGCCCAGCCACTGGGCCTGTTGCGCGCTCCAGCCGCTCACGGGGTGCCCTCCGGGGCCGGGGCCGGGCGCAGGCGCCGCCACGCGGCGACCAGCGGGCCGGACAGGGCATAGAGCACTCCGGCCACCAGCAGCACGAACGGCGGGTCGACCGCCAGGGCCACCGCCACCACCAGCATCACCACGCCCATCAGGAACGGCATCCGGTCGCTGCGCGGGCCGCCGCCCTTGAAGCTGAAGTAGCGGATCGGGCTGACCATCATCAGCGCCGCCAGCACCGTCACCGCCAGCGCGGCGTAGCGCAGCTCGCCGCCGACGAAGCCGCGGTCGAAGAAGGTCCACACGAAACTGGCCACCAGCCCGGCGGCGGCCGGGCTGGCCAGGCCGATGAACCAGCGCTTGTCGACCTGGGCGACCTGCGAGTTGAAGCGCGCCAGCCGCAGCGCGGCGCAGGCGGCGTAGAGGAAGGCGGCGGCCCAGCCGACCTTGCGCAGGGTGACGCCGTCCAGCGCCATCGAGGCCAGCGACCAGTGGTACATCACCAGTGCCGGCGCCAGGCCGAAGCTGATCAGGTCGGCCAGCGAGTCGTACTGCACGCCGAACTCGCTCTGGGTATTGGTCAGCCGGGCCACGCGGCCATCCAGGCCGTCGAGCACCGCGGCCACGAAGATCGCGATGCAGGCGTTGTCGTAGATGCCCTGGGTGGCGGCGATGATCGCGTAGAAGCCGGCGAACAGCCCACCGGTGGTGAACAGGTTGGGCAGCAGGTAGATGCCGCGGCCGCGATGGCGCGCCGGGGGCCGGGACGGGGGTTCGGGTTCCATTTCGGCAGTTTAGCGCTTGCCTGCGGCCCCGCGCGGTGCTGCAATCGGCGATGGACTGCACCACCCTTCCATCTGCCGCAACGGAACGCCGCCCCATGCCCCTCCAGACCGGTTCACGCCTGACCCTCGCCGCCCTGCTCGCCGCCGCCCTGCTCGCCGCCGGCCTGCTGGCCACGCCTGCGCTCGCCTCGGAGGTGTACCAATGGAAGGACGCCCAGGGCGTCACCCATTACTCCGACACCCCGCCGCCGGCCGGTTCCGACCACAGCGTGCGGCAGATCAGCCACGCCGGTACCGCCGGCCGGGCCGCCGCGGCCGAGCCCGCGGATGCGCCCGCCGAGAGCGAGGCCTGCCTGACCGCCAGGAGCAACCTGAACCTGTTGCGCAGCGACGGTCCGGTGGGCGAGGACACCGACGGTGACGGCATCCCGGATTCCGAGCTCGACGCCGCCCAGCGCCAGGCGCAGCTGCAACTGGCCGAGGCGTCGATCCGGGTCCATTGCGGCGGGGCCGGGGCAAGCGGGGGCTGAGTCCGGGGGCCGGATCGCGGCCCGGGTGCGGCCTGCGGCCTTGCCCGGGCTACGGATACATACCGGGTTCCAGATACGGCTTCACGGGGCCTTGCGGCTGCGCTGCCACCCTCCTCCGGGATCGGAGCAAGGGGAGCCGCCAGTGCATCACCGCAGGACGGCCGTGTTCGCGCTGCTGCTGGCGGGCTGCAACGACACCCAGTCCACGCTCGCCCCCGCCGGCACCGGCGCGCAGGAGATCGCCCGGCTGTCGTGGGTGATGTTTGCCGGCGCCGCCGTGGTCTGGCTGGCGGTGATGGCGCTCGCGCTGCACGCCACGCGCAGGCGGGCCGCACCGCATCCCCCCCGCAGCGCGCGCCGGCTGGTCCTCGTCGGCGGGGTGCTGGTGCCCACCGTGGTGCTCGGGACCCTGCTGTACCACGGCCTGCTGATGATGCCCGGCCTGCGCGAACCGCCGCAGCAGCGCCGGGTGGTGGTGGAGGTGTCCGGCGAGCAGTGGTGGTGGCGGGTGCGCTACCTGCGCGAAGGCCGCCCGCCGGTCACCGCCGCCAACGAGGTCCGGCTGCCGCGCGGCGAGCGTACCGAGCTGCGCCTGTCCAGCCCCGACGTGATCCATTCGTTCTGGGTGCCGGCGCTGGCCGGCAAGCTGGACATGACCCCGGGCCGCACCAGCACCCTGGTGCTCGAACCCACCCGCGAAGGCGTGTTCGAGGGCATCTGCGCCGAATACTGCGGCACCGCCCACGCGCTGATGCGGTTCAAGGCGGTGGTGATGGAACCCGATGCCTTCGACGGCTGGCTGGACCGCCAGGCCGCTCCCGCCCGGCCACCGGACGGTGCACTCGCGCGCCATGGCCAAGCGGCCTTCCGCGACCACGGCTGCGGCGCCTGCCACGCGGTACGCGGCACCGGCGCGGCCGGCGGAGTCGGCCCGGACCTGACCCACATCGGCAGCCGGCTCTCGCTCGGCGCGGGCATCCTGCCCAATGACCGCGAGGCGCTGCGCGGCTGGATCGCCGATGCCCACGCATCCAAGCCGGGGGTGCTGATGCCGGCCTTCCACATGCTCGCCGCCGACGAGGTCGAGGCCATCGCCGCCTACCTGGAGGGACTGGAATGAGCGTACCGGGCCACGAGGTCCGCTCGGCGGACGAGCAGGCGCAGATCGACCGCCTGGAGGAGGCCTGGCGCACCCCGACCGGCTGGCGCTACTGGTCGTCGGTGAACAACAGCAACGTCGGGCTGTGGTACATCGCCACCGCGTTCATCTTCTTCTTCTTCGCCGGCGCGCTGGCCCTGCTGATGCGGCTGCAACTGGCGGCCCCGGACAACGCGCTGTTCGCCGCCGAAACCTACAACCAGATGTTCAGCCTGCACGGCTCGGCGATGATGTTCCTGTTCGCGGTGCCGATCTTCGAGGCCTTCGCGATCCTGGTGCTGCCGCAGATGCTCGGAGCCCGCGACCTGCCGTTCCCGCGGCTGTCGGCGTACGGTTTCTGGTGCTTCGTGATCGGCGGGCTGTTCGTGTGCGGGTCGATCTTCTTCGGCGCCGCGCCGCAGGGCGGCTGGTTCATGTACCCGCCGCTGACCACCGCCTACCAGCCCGGCATCGGCGCCGACATCTGGCTGCTGGGGCTGAGCTTCATCGAGGTCGCCTCGATCGCCGCGGCGGTCGAGCTGATCACCGGGGTGCTCAAGACCCGCGCGCCGGGCATGCAGGTCAACCTGATGCCGCTGTACGCCTGGTACATCCTGGTGGTGGCGGTGATGATCCTGTTCGCGTTCCCGCCGCTGATCGCCGGGGACATCATGTTCGAGCTGCAGCGCGCGCTCGACTGGCCGTTCTTCGACCCGGCCCGCGGCGGCGACCCGATGCTGTGGCAGCACCTGTTCTGGATCTTCGGCCACCCGGAGGTCTACATCGTGTTCCTGCCCTCGGTCGCGCTGGCGGCGATGATCGTCCCGACCTTCGCCCGCCGGCCGGTCATCGGCTACAGCTGGATCGTGCTGGCGGCGGTGGGCACCGGGTTCCTCAGCTTCGGGCTGTGGGTGCACCACATGTTCACCACCGGGCTGCCGAACATCTCGCTGGCGTTCTTCTCGGCCGCCTCCGAGGCGGTCGCGCTGCCCACCGGGGTGCAGATCTTCGTGCTGCTGGGAACGGTGCTCGCCGGGCGGCTGGTGCGCTCGGTGCCGATGCTGTTCGTGCTCGGCGCGCTGGCGATCTTCGTGCTCGGCGGGCTGACCGGGGTGATGGTCGCGGTCGCGCCGTTCGACTTCCAGGTCCACGACACCTACTTCATCGTCGCCCACCTGCATTACGTGCTGATCGGCGGGATGCTGTTCCCGGTGGTCGCCGGTGCCTATTACTTCTACCCGCTGGCGGTGGGGCGAAAGCTGTCGGACCGGCTGGGCAAGTGGGCGTTCTGGCTGATGTTCGCCGGCTTCAACGTGGCCTTCATGCCGATGCACATCGCCGGCCTGGCGGGCATGCCGCGGCGGGTGTTCACCTACCCAGGCGGGTACGGGCTGGAGCTGCCCAATCTCCTTTCCACGATCGGCGCGTTCGTGCTCGCGGCCGGCTTCCTGCTGGTGCTGGTGGACGCGGTGTGGCTGGTGCGCCGGCGCGAGCTGTCCCCCCGCGACCCGTGGCGCGCGGGCACCCTGGAGTGGCTGGGGCAGATGCCGGCCAAGCCCTGGGCGGTGCGCTCGATCCCGCAGATCACCAGCCGCTATCCGCTGTGGCAGCAGCCGGACCTGATGGACGACGTCGACAGCGGCCGGTTCTTCCTCGCCGATGCCGCCGAGACCCGCCGCGAGACCCTGGTCACCTCCCCGGTCGATGCCACCCCGGAGCAGTGCATGCGCATGCCCGGGCCGAGCTACAAGACGCTGCTGGCGGCGGTGTTCACCGGCGCGGCGTTCATCCTGCCGGTGTTCGGGCTGTACCGCTGGGCCGCACTGGGCGGCGTGCTGGCGGTGGCGGCGATCCTGTGGTGGCTGTGGACCGGTACCGCGTTGCGCCCGGAGAAGCCGTCCAAGGACGTCGGCATGGGCGTGCGGCTGCCGCTGTACGTCTCGGGTCCGAAGTCGGCCGGCTGGTGGGGGCTGTTCATCACCATGATCGGCGACATGGCGGCCTTCGCCAGCCTGGTGTTCGGCTACTACTTCTTCTGGACCGTGCACGAGGGCTTTCCGCCGCGCGATGCCGGGCCCGGGGTGGCCTGGCCGGTGCTGGCGCTGGGCCTGCTGCTGGCGTCCTGGGTGCTGACGATGCTGGCGGTCCGGCTCAACCGCCGCCGCTCCGGCCTGGGTTTGTACCTGGCGGCGGGGACCGCCGCGGCCCTGGGCGTGGCCGGCGCCGCGGCCCTGGTGGCCGGGCCGCGCCTGCACGGCATGGATCCGACCGCGCACGTCTACCCGGCGATCGTCTGGCTGCTGGCCGGCTGGACCGTGCTGCATGTGCTGGTCGGCGTGCTGATGCAGCTGTACTGCCTGGCCCGCCGCGCCCGCGGACACATGGACGCGGAACACGACATCGACATCCGCAACGCCACCCTGTACTGGCACTTCGTCGCCATCACCGCGCTGGTGACGGTCGCCACGATCGCCGGGTTCCCGCAGGTCGCCTGACGCCATGACCACGCCATCGCGCCCCGACTCCTCCACCGCCCCGGCCACCACCGGCAGCGGCCAGCTGCCCGAACGCCGCGACAGCCTGTGGCAGCTGGTCGCCGGCCCGAGCGCGTGGGCCCTGCACTTCCTCGTGTCCTACGTCACCGCGGCGGTGTTCTGCGCCCGGGCCGCCGGGCCGTGGGCCCCACTCGGCAGTGCCCGCACGGCGCTGTGGGTGTACACCGCCATCGCCCTGGGGTTCATCGCCGCCTTCGGCTGGCGCAGCCTGCGCCGGCACCGGTGGGGCTCGGCCGGACTGCCGCACGATGACGACACGCCCGGCGACCGCCACCGTTTCCTCGGCTTTGCCAGCCTGCTGCTGTGCGGGCTGAGCTTTGTCGCGGTGGTGTATTCGGCGATGGCGATCGCCGTGCTCGGGACCTGCCGCTGATGGCGCGGGCGGTGCCACGGCAAGCGTGCCTGGTGGCCGGGCTGGCGGTCCTGGCCGCCACCTGGCTGGGCCCGCTGCCGCGACTGGCAGCGCATTCCTTCGCCAGCCACATGCTGATGCACATGGCGGTGGTCGCGGTGGCGGCGCCGCTGGTCGCCGCCGGGCTCGCACGCGGACGCTGGGATCCGGTGGCCCGCCGCCCTTGGCTGTTCCCGGCCCTGCCGGCCTCGGCGCTGGAGTTCGTGGTGGTCTGGGGCTGGCATGCACCGGCGCTGCACCACGCCGCGCGGCACACCCCCGGCATGCTGCTGCTCGAGCAGGGCAGCTTCCTCGCCGTCGGCCTCCTGGTGTGGCTGGCGGCCTTCGGCGGCGGACACGCCCGGCGCCACGACCGCGCCGGCGCCGGCATCGCCGCGCTGCTCATGACCTCGATGCACATGACCCTGCTGGGGGTGCTGCTGGCGGTTGCCGACCGGCCGCTGTACGGCCACCACGGCGAAGCCGCCTTCGGCCTGAGTGCCCTCGGCGACCAGCAACTGGGCGGCGTGTTGATGCTGGTGTTCGGCGGCGTGGCCTACCTGGCCGGCGCGCTGGTGCTGCTGGCCGGCCTGCTGCGGCGTCCGGACGGGCGGCCCGACGAGGGGGTGGTGGCCGATGCCTGAGCAGCCACGAGCCTCCACCTGGTTGCGCCGCCAGTGGCGCGAGCTGCTGGCCGCCGCCCGCCACCTGCTGCAGTGGCCGCGCGGGCTGTACACCGCCGCCCTGGTACTGGCGGTGGTGGGCCTGGCCGCACTGCTGGGGGTCGCCGCCGGCCTGGCCCCGGTCAACGCCAGCGCCGGCCACTGGCCGGTGACCCGGGTCCTGCTGCACTGGGCGATGACCCGCGCCACCCGCGTGCGCGCCCTGTCGGTGACCGCCCCCGACGGCAACGGCGCCGCCGACCGCCTGACCCCGCCCGACGCCCAGGCCCGCCAGGCCGCCGGCCACTATGCCACCGGCTGCCTGGCCTGCCACGGCGGCCCCGGCCACCCCCGCTCGCGGATCGTCCTGCACATGACCCCCGAGCCGCCCTGGCTGCCGGACACCCTGGACAAGTGGGACGCCCGCGAGCTGTTCCACATCGTCCGCCACGGCGTGAAGTACACCGCCATGCCCGCCTGGCCCGGCGAGCGCCGCGACGACGAAATCTGGGCGATGGTCGAGTTCCTGCAGCGCATGCCCGGGATGTCGCCGCAGGAATTCGCCGTCCTGACCGGAACCGTGGAGCGCGACGTGCAGCCCCAGCCGATGGGCGAACTTGCCGCCCCGGCCGCCGTCCCCGGACCCGCGGCGTCCGCGGCGGCGCGCGCGGGTGCCGCCGGACCGGGGGATTCCCCAGGGGAACGCGCGGATGCCGCCGGACCCGCGCCCGACATCCTCGCCGGCTGCGCCCGCTGCCACGGCGTCGACGGGCGCGGAGACCCCAATGGTGCCTTCCCCCGCCTCGACGGCCAGAGCGAGGCCTACCTGCTCGCCAGCCTGCAGGCCTTCGCCGGCGGCGACCGCCACAGCGGCATCATGGAACCGGCGGTCCGCGGCCTGGACGGCCACGACCTGCGCGCCCTCGCCCGGCACTTCGCCCGCCAGCCGGCCGGACCGCCCGCCGCGTCCCCGGCCGCCACCCCCGACGCCCTCGCCCGCGGCCGCGAACTGGCCCACACCGGCGACCCCCGCCGCCGCATCCCCGCCTGCATCGAATGCCACGGCCCTGCCGGCGACCACCGCAACCCCCGCTACCCGCGCATCGCCGGCCAGTACCCCGGCTATCTGGCGCGGCAACTCGAACTCTTCCAGTCCCACTCCCGCGGCGGCTCCGGCTACCAGCACCTGATGCACCTGGCCGCCCACTCCCTGGACCCGGCCGACATCCACGACCTGTCGCTGTACTACGCCTCACTGGACCCGGACCCGCCGTAGTCTTGGGGTTGGGTTTCGGGGAGGTTGCGAGGGGAGGCTTCGGAGAGGTCGCGGGGGGAGCCGGCTGCTGCGAGGGGGGGCTTGGTGTGGGCTTCGGAGACGACACCGTGTGCGGGTGCTGCGGGCCTGGTGACAGGACGGAGTCCCGGGTGCGGCCTGCGGCCTTACCCGGGCTACGTGGGTACGTGGGTGGAGATCACCACACACACAAACACCCCTCCACCGTCATCCCCGCGCACGCGGGGATCCATGGCGGCGGTGTCGTCTCCGGAAGGCGTGCCTCCGAAGCCATCGACACCCGCCGGAGCCGGCAGCCGTGGTGGGACGGGCCGCCCGACTTCAAAAAGGGCCGAAGGCCCGTCAGGAGGGCGGCCCGTCCCACCACGGCGGCCGGCTCCCCCGCGAAGGCCCCGAAGGAATACGCGCCCACCCCGAAAACCCCAACGTCCATGGATCCCCGCGTGCGCGGGGATGACGGGACTACTCCGCCCCGTAGAGCGCCTTGCGCGGGGCGCCGCTGAGTTCCGCGGCGAGCTTCGCCGCGGTGGACGGCGGCAGGTGCGCGCCCAGGACGCGGTACAGGCGCAGGCCTTCCGCCAGGCGGGCGTCGGCGTCGTCGCCGGCGCCTTCCACGATCACCACGAACTCGCCCTTCTGCTGGTTCGGGTCGGCTTCCACGCGTTGGCGCAGTTCGCCGAGACTGCCGTCCAGGACGGTCTCGAACAGCTTGGTCAGTTCGCGCGCGACCACCGCGGGGCGGTCGGGGCCGAAGGCGCTGGCCATTGCTTCCAGCGAGTCGACGATGCGGTGGGAGGATTCGTAGAACACCAGGGTGCGCGGTTCGGCGGCCAGGGCCTGCAGGCGTTCGCGGCGGGCGCCGGCCTTGGCCGGCAGGAAGCCTTCGAACGCGAAGCGGTCGGAGGCCAGTCCGGCCACGCTCAGGGCGGCGATCGCGGCGCTGGCGCCGGGGACCGGGGAGACGCGGAGGCCGGCCTGGCGGGCGGCGCGGACCAGGCGGTAGCCGGGGTCGCTGACCAGGGGGGTGCCGGCGTCGGAGACCAGTGCCAGCGACTCGCCGCTGCGCAGCCGTTCGACCAGCCCGCCGGCGTGGGCATCCTCGTTGTGCTCGTGCAGGGCGACCAGCGGGCGCTCCAGTCCGAACCGTGACAGCAGCTGGCGGGTGTGCCGGGTGTCCTCGGCGCAGATCGCGTCGACCTTGCCCAGCACGTCCAGTGCGCGCGGGGACAGGTCGCCGAGGTTGCCGATGGGGGTGGCGACGACGTGGAGGGTGCCGGGGTTCATCCGCCGATGGTAGCCGGTAGAATCGGTCGCACCTTCGCCAATGCCGCGTCGCGGCAAGCGCCCGCCGATGAGTACGTTCGCCTCCGCTCCTGGTTTCCCGTTCCGCCGACGTTGGCCCGCCCTGGTCGCCGCCTGCCTGGTGGTGGCCGGTTGCAGCACCATGACGACGCGCACGGGCGTCACCCCGGTGCAGTCGACCGATCCGGGGCTGGTGCAGGACAGCACGCAGCCGGTTCGCGGCTGGGAGGTCGACATGGGCGAGCGCCCGCCGGCCGGGCGCGACGGTTACCGCCCGCCGATGCGGTTGGCGGTGCTGCTGCCGCTGTCCGGCGAGATGGCGGCCGCGGCCGCGCCGGTGCGCGACGGCTTCATGACCGGCTACCACGGCGAAAACCGCCGGCGGCCGGAGGTGACCTTCTTCGATACCCACGGCACGGTTGGCGGCGCGCTGTCGGCCTACGACCAGGCGGTCGCGGCAGGGCACGATTTCGTGGTCGGCCCGCTGTCGCGCGAAGGGGTCGACGGTCTGTTCCGCCGCGGCACGCTGGCGGTGCCGGTGTTGGCGCTGAACCGGGGCGACGTTGCCCCGCCGCCCGGCAATGTCAGTTTTTCGCTGTCGCCGGAGGATGCCGGCATCGCCGCCGCCGACCGCCTGCTGCAGCAGGGCGCGACCCGGGTGCTGGCAGTGATCGGCAACAGCGACAGCCAGCGGCGCTCGGCCGAGGCCCTGCGCGCCCGGCTGGCGGACGCGGGAGTCGAAGTGGCCGCGGTGGTGACCACGGCGGTGACCGATTTCGTGCCGTTCGCGCAGCAGGGGGCGATCGACGGGGTGTTCCTGGCCCTGCGCGGCGATGCGGCGCGCGAGGTGGTGCCGCGCCTGTCGATGGCCGGCCTGGGCGGCGCGCCCAAGGTCGCCACTTCGCAGCTGTCCAGCGGCACCGGCGATGCCGGCGTGGACGCGGTGCTCGACGGCATCGCCTTCCCGAGCGAGCCGTGGACCAGCCGCGGCTACGCGCCGGGCATGCCCTCGGCGGCGAGCGCCGCCGCGCTGGTCCCGACCGCGCGCGGCGGGGCGGCGCGCCTGTTCGGCTTCGGCCACGACGCCTGGCTGCTGGCCGCCTACCTGGAGCGGCTGGGCGGGCAGCCCGGCGCCCACGTGTCCGGCGCCACCGGGCTGCTGGCGCTGGGCGATGACGGCAACGTCGAGCGCGCGCCGGCGTGGTCGACCTTCCGCGGCGGCCACGTCGCGCCGCTGGCCGATGCCAGCCGCAATTGACCGGCGCGCGCGCGGCGCCGCGGTCGAGGCCGCGGCCCGTGCCCACCTGCTCGCGCACGGCCTGGCGCCGGTCGCGGCCAACGTGAACTTCCGCCTGGGCGAGCTGGACCTGGTGATGCGCGACGGCGACACGCTCGCCTTCGTGGAGGTCCGTTACCGCGGCCGCGACGATTACGGTGGCGGGGCCGAATCGATCGACCGGCGCAAGCGCCGCCGGCTGGTGCGCGCCGCGCAGCTGTTCCTGCAGCGCAACCCGCGCTTCGCCGACGTGCCCTGCCGCTTCGACGTGGTGGAAGCGGCCGGGGATCCGGCGGCACCGGAGCTCAACTGGATCCGCGATGCCTTCCGGGCGGACGACTGAGCCGGCCGCGCCGTCCGATGGCTGAAACCCCTACCCGCCTGCCGGCCACGCTCGACCGTGAAATGCGCGCGCTGCTGGGCGCCGCGTGGCTGACCGCCCCCGACGAGCGGCTGGCCTACTCCTACGACAACTCACGCCGGCAGTCGCTGCCCGACGCGGTGGCCCTGCCGGTCGAGGCGGCCCAGGTGCAGGCACTGGTGCGCGCCTGCCGCGCCGCCGCGGTGCCCGTGGTGCCGCGCGGCCGGGCCACCAACACCACCGGCGCCGCGGTGCCGGTGGCCGGTGGCGTGGTGGTGTCGCTGGAGCGGATGGACCGGATCGTCGACATCCGCCCCGGCGACCGCTGCGCGGTGGTCCAGCCCGGGGTGCTCAACGGCGCCCTGCAGCAGGCGCTCGCCGGCCATGGCCTGTTCTGGCCCCCGGACCCGACCAGCGCCGCCTTCAGCACCATCGGCGGCAACCTGGCCTGCAATGCCGGCGGGCCGCGGGCGGTGAAGTACGGCGCCAGCCGCGACAACGTGCTGGCGATCACCGCGGTGACCGGGGCCGGCGAACGGGTCCGGCTCGGCAGCGCGACCACCAAGGGTTCGACCGGCTACGACCTGCAGCGGCTGCTGGTCGGCAGCGAAGGCACCCTGGGGCTGATCGTCGAGGCGACCTTGCGGCTGGTCCCGACGCCGCCGGCGCGGCGGGCCCTGCGCGCGGTCTACCGCGACGTGTCCAGCGCGGCGCGCGCGGTGGCACGGCTGATGGCCCAGCCGGTGACCCCGTCAATGCTGGAGTTCATGGACTCGCATGCGGTCGGGCTGGCACGCGACATCGGCGGCGCCGACCTGCCGGGCGACGCCGGGGCGCTGCTGATGATCGAGGCCGACGGCCCCGCGGAGCACCTGGAGGCCGACCTCGCCGCCCTGCGCGCCGCCGCCATGGGCGACGGCCTGGTCAGCCTGGAGGCCGCCGACGACGAGGCCGCCAGGGCCCGCCTGTGGGCCGCGCGCAAGGCGCTCTCCCCCGCCCTGCGCACGCTGGCGCCGGGCAAGATCAACGAGGACGTGGTGGTGCCGGTCTCGCGCATCCCCGACCTGGTCGACGGCGTGCAGCACATCGCCGCCCGCGCCCGGCTGCCGATCGTCTGCTTCGGCCACGCCGGCAACGGCAACCTGCACGTCAACCTGATGTACGACCCGGCCGATGCCGACCAGTCGGCGCGCGCACGCGAGGCCATGGGCCGGGTGTTCACCCTGGCGGTCGAACTGGGCGGCACGCTGTCGGGCGAGCACGGGATCGGCCTGGCCAAGCGCGACTTCATGCCCCAGGCGGTCGGCGCGCAGACGCTGGAACTGATGCGCCAGATCAAGGCGGTGTTCGACCCGGACGGGATCCTCAACCCGGGCAAGTTGTTGCCACCACGGTGATTGGCTTTGCCGCAACCGTGAAGGTTCCGGCGCAATACGGCGTGCCGCCTATTGCGCCCTACGTGCGCGGGGGGAAATAGGCGATGGCCGGGTCGAACCGTTGCGAGCTCGACCGCTTGTTGCGGCAGATCGAGGCCTGCCGCCTCTGCGCCGGCGTGCTCGGCCACGAGCCGCGGCCGGTGCTGCAGGCCGGCACCGGCGCACGCATCCTGGTGGCCGGCCAGGCACCCGGGCGCAAGGTGCACGAGAGCGGCGTGCCCTGGGACGACGCCAGCGGCCGCCGCCTGCGCGACTGGCTGCAGATGGACGAGGCCACCTTCTACGACCCGCAGAAGGTCGCGCTGGTGCCGATGGGCTTCTGCTATCCCGGCAAGGCGGGCTCGGGTGACGCCCCGCCCCGCCGCGAGTGCCGCGCGGCCTGGCACCCGCGCCTGCTGCCACTGCTGCCCGACATCGGGCTGGTGCTGGCGATCGGCCAGTACGCGCAGAGCTATTACCTGGGCGATCGCCACAAGGGCAGCCTGACGGCGAACCTGCGCGCCTGGCGCGAGTTCCTGCCCGGCCTGCTTCCGCTGCCGCACCCGAGCCCGCGCAACGTGGCCTGGTTCAAGGCCAACCCGTGGTTCGAGGGCGAGGTGCTGCCGGGGTTGCGGGCGCGGGTGGGCGAGCTGCTGTGACGCCCACCCGTCACCCGGCGAAATGCATGTACCCGCTGCGTGGTGGCTGCCACTGCCGGCCGTCGACGGTGAACGCGGTTGCGGTCGAGCCGGGGATGGTGCGGCCGATCCGGGTGAGCGCGACGCCGGCCGCGCTGCCCGCGGCCCCGATCCGCTCCGCCATCGCCGGGGGCGCGGTGAAGCACAGTTCGTAGTCGTCGCCGCCGGTCGCCTGCAGGAGGTGGCGCTGTTGCGCGGCGAAGGCGGCGTGCAGTGCCTCGGAGGCGGGCAGCGCGTCCAGGGCCACTTCGGCGCCCACCCCGCTGGCGCGGCAGAGGTGGCCGAGGTCGGCCAGCAGGCCGTCGGAGAGGTCCAGGGCGGCGCTGGCGGTGCCCTGCAGGGTTCGGCCGAGTGCCACGCGTGGCGTGGGCCGGTCCAGCCTGGGGCGCAGGGTGGCGAGGATCCCGGCGGGGTCGCCTTCCGCGGCGCCCGGAGCGGGTGCCGCGCCCTCTTCCGCGGGTGCCAGGTCGGCGTGGCCGAGCAGGGCCAGCGCGCCGGCGGCATCACCCAGGGTGCCGCTGACCCAGATGTCCTCGCCGGGGCGGGCGCCGCTGCGCAGCAATGCGCGGCCGGGTTCGACGAACCCGTGCACGGTCACGCCGACCGCCAGCGGGCCGCAAGTGGTGTCGCCGCCCACCAGTGACACGCGGTGCAGGGCGGCGAGTTCGAGGAAGCCGTCCAGGAAGCCGTCCAGCCATGCCTCGCCGGGATCCGGAAGCGACAGCGACAACGTGCACCAGGCCGGCTCGGCGCCCATCGCGGCCAGGTCCGACAGGTTCACCGCCAGGGCTTTCCAGCCGATGTCGGTGGCGGCGGTATCGTGCGGGAAATGCACGCCGGCGTTGAGGGCGTCGGTGCAGACCACGAGCTGGCGCCCGGCAGGCAGCTGCAGCACCGCGGCGTCGTCGCCGATGCCCAGCACCACGTCGGCCCGGGCCGGGGCACGGCTGCGGATGCGGTCGATCAGGTCGAACTCGGCCACGGCCTGGCTCCGGTGGTTGGCCGGCCGCGGCGGCCGGCAGGTCCGCGCCGCCGGCCCGGCGGCCGGCTCAGCGCCGGCGCGCGGCTTCGACTTCGGGCTGGCGCCACTGGGCGGCGGCGCGGTCGAGCACGCCGTTGACGTAGGTGTGGCCGTGCTCGGCACCGAAGCGCTTGACGCCCTCGATCGCCTCGTTGATCACCACCCGGTAGGGCACGTCCGGACGGTGGACCAGTTCGTAGGCGGCGATGCGCAGGGCGGCCAGTTCCACGGCATCGACCTGGGCGATCTCGCGGTCGAGGAATGGCTCCAGCCCGGTGTCGAGCCCCCGGTGGTGGGTGATCACGCCGCTCACCAGGTCCTCGAAATAGGCCAGGTCGGCGATCTCGCGGGCCTGCTCGTGGGCGAACTGGGTGATGACCTCGCGGGCGCTGCCGCCGGACATCGCCCAGGCGTAGAGCGCCTGCAGGGCGCGCTTGCGGGCACGCGAGCGGGTGACCGGGTCGATGCCGTCGTTGCGCTTGCGGTTCATGCGCGTGCTCCCCGGAAGGCGTCCTGCGCGAGCAGGTTGGCCATCTCGATCGCCGCCAGCGCGGCCTCCTCGCCCTTGTTGCCGTGGCTGCCGCCGGCGCGGGCCTCGGCGTCCTGGTGGCGCTCGACCGCCAGCACGCCGTTCATCACCGGCATGCCGTGGTCGAGGGCGACGCGCATCAGGCCCTCCGCGCAGCCGTCGGCGACCTGCTCGTAATGGCGGGTGTCGCCGCGGACAACGCAGCCCAGGGCGACGATCGCGGCGTGGGCGCCGGCCACCGCCAGCGCGCGCGCGGCGACCGGGATCTCCCAGGCGCCGGGCACGCGGACCACGTCGACCGCCGACCCGTCGATGCCGTGGTCGGCGAAGGTCTGCCGCGCGCCGGCCACCAGGGTGTCGGTGATGCGCGGGTTCCAGCGGCTGGCGATGATCGCGTAACGCGCCTGCGGCGGGCTGCGCAGATCGCCTTCAAGATGGGCCATGGGCTCGGTCGGTGTCGGTGCGGGGAAAGCGTCCAGTTTAACGTGCGGGCACGGCGTCGACGTACTCGACGACTTCCAGCCCGAAGCCGGCCAGGCCCACCTGCTTGCGCGGGGTGCCCAGCACCCTGAGCCTGCCCAGCCCCAGGTCGGCGAGGATCTGGCTGCCGGCACCGTTGCGCCGCCACTCGGTCAGGCCCTGGCCGGCGCCCGGGCTGAGTTCGGGTGCGGGGGCCTCGGCTTCGGACGGATCGCGCCGGATCCGCGCCAGCAGCGCGTCGGCATCGGCGTGGTCGGCCAGCAGCACCAGCGCGCCGCGGCCCTCGGCGGCGATCGCGCCCAGCACGTCGCCCACCGCCGGGCCGAAGTCCGCCCGCCGCCAGTGCAGCGCATCGGCCAGCGGGTTGTGCACGTGCACCCGGACCAGGCTCGGGGTGGCGGCGTCGGGTTCGCCGCGCAGCAGGGCGAAGTGCAGCCCGTGGCGCAGGCGGTCGCGGTAGGTGACCAGCCGGAACGGGCCGTGGTCGGTGTCGATGTCGCGCTCGTCGATGCGCTCGACGGTGTGCTCGGTCTCCAGCCGATAGCGGATCAGCTGCTCGATCGAGCCGATCTTCAGCCCGTGCTCGGCGGCGAACGCCTCCAGTTCCGGGCGCCGGGCCATGGTGCCGTCGGGGTTCAGCACCTCCACCAGCACGCCGGCCGGCTCCAGCCCGGCCAGCAGCGCCAGGTCGACCGCGGCCTCGGTGTGGCCGGCGCGGTTGAGCACCCCGCCCGGCTGCGCCTGCAGCGGGAAGATGTGCCCGGGCTGGACCACGTCGGCCGGCGAGGCATCCGGACGCACCGCGGTGCGCACGGTGTGGGCGCGGTCGTAGGCGCTGATGCCGGTGGTCACCCCTTCGGCGGCCTCGATGCTGACGGTGAAGTTGGTGTGGTGCGGGGAGGTGTTGTCGCGGACCATCGGCGGCAGGCCGAGCTGGTTGACCCGCTCGCGGGTCAGCGACAGGCAGACCAGGCCGCGGGCGTGGGTGACCATGAAGTTGATGTCCGAGGGGCGGACCAGCTCGGCGGCCATGATCAGGTCTCCCTCGTTCTCGCGGTCCTCGTCGTCGACGATCACGACCATGCGGCCGGCGCGGATCTCCTCGATCAGTTCGGGGACAGTGGCGAAGCTCATGTGCGTTCTCCCAGCAGGCGCTCGACGTAGCGGGCGACCAGGTCGATTTCCAGGTTGACGGCGTCGCCCGGGCGGGTCGACGCGAAGGCGGTGTGGGCGACGGTGTGCGGCACCAGGGCGACCTCGAAGCCGCCCTCGTCCACGGCGTTGACGGTCAGGCTGACCCCGTCGACGCAGATCGAGCCCTTGCGGGCGATGTAGCGCAGCAGCGCCGCCGGCGCACTGAAGCGCCAGCGCTGGGCACGGGCGTCGGGGGTGACCGATTCGACCGCCCCCAGGCCGTCGACGTGGCCGCTGACCAGGTGGCCGCCGAGCCGGTCGTCGGGGCGCATGGCCCGTTCCAGGTTGACCGGCGCGCCGGCCTGCAGGCGCCCGAGGGTGGTCAGGGCGAGGGTCTCGTTGGAGGCGTCGGCGTCGAACCAGTCCGGCCCGTGGCCGACCACGGTCAGGCAGACGCCGTTGACCGCGATGCTCTCGCCCATCCGGACGCCGGTGAAGGGCAGGCTGCCGGTTTCCAGGCGCAGGCGGACATCGCCGCCGCGCGGCTCGCGCACGGCCAGCCGGCCGACGCCCTCGATGATGCCGGTGAACATCAGACCGCCCCCTGCCGGCAGCGCTGGCCGGTCGGGCACGGTGGTGCGAAGTGGTGGGTCATGAAACGTTTCCCGCGATCAGAGCCAGCGAAAAACGCCCCAAGGCAAGGGGCACGCGCAGGCTGCCGCAGCAGGTGCGCGGGCCGTCTTCTTTCATCCGGACTGTGACCGTCGGCTCCGGAGTCGGACCGGATCTGCTGACCTCCCGGCGGGGCCGGGAGCGCTCGCGGGCTCGTCGGGACGGGTGCGCCCAGACCTACCGCCGGTGGGGAATTGCACCCCGCCCTGAAGACGTCGTGTGTGCCGGACGGGCCGGCCGGTGGATTCTAGCGCGCGGCGGGGAGCGGCGCGTGGAAAGCTGTGGGCGCGCGGGTGGGATGGTTCATGGTCATGGATCCCCGCGTTCGCGGGGATGACGGCGCTATTGGCCGCGCGGGCGCGGGTGCATCAGCACCCGGATGTCCTCGCCCAGCTGGCGGGTGTCGACGATCTCCAGCTCCAGCCGGTCGGCCATGCTGTGGATGTTGAGGCCGTCGAACAGCGGCCGGGCATGCGAGCCCAGCAGCACCGGCGCGACGTACAGCAGCAGCTCGTCGACCAGTCCGGCCTCCAGGAAGGCCGCGGCCAGGGTGGCGCCCGACTCGACCTGGACCTCGTTGATGCCGCGCCCGGCCAGCAGCCGCAGCACCTGGTGCAGGTCGAAGCGCGCGCCCTGCACCGGTGCGGTGGCCAGCTGGGCGTCGATGCCGCGGCTGAGCTTGGTATCGGGGGCGTGGATGTAGAGGGTGGGCGCATCGCCCTCGCGGACCCGGCCGCGGGCGATCGTCGCCAGCCCGGCGTCCAGCACCACCCGCAGCGGCGGCTCGAATGGCGTGTCGTCGCCCAGCCGCACCGTCAGCGCGGGATCGTCGGCCAGCACCGTGCCGGCGCCGGTCAGGATCGCCCCGGAGCGGGCGCGCCAGTGCTGCACATCCAGCCGCGAGGCCTCGCCGCTGATCCACTTGGACTCGCCGCTGGCCAGTGCGCTGCGCCCGTCCAGGCTGGTGGCCAGCTTGACCCGCACCCAAGGCAGCCCGCGGACCATGCGCGAGAGGTAGCCGCGGTTGAGGGCGCGCGCCTGCTTTTCCATCAGCCCGGTGGCCACCTCGATGTCGGCGGCGGCCAGGCGGTCGAAACCGGCGCCATCGACCCGCGGGAACGGGTCGCGCATCGCCGCCACCACCCGCGCCACGCCGGCCTCGACCAGGGCATCGGCGCACGGCGGCGTGCTGCCGGTATGGGCGCAGGGCTCCAGAGTCACGTAGGCGGTGGCGCCGCGGGCCCGCTCACCGGCGGCCTGCAGGGCCAGCGGCTCGGCGTGTGCGCCGCCGGCGCGCTGGTGCCAGCCCTCGCCCACCACCTCCCCGCCGTGGGCGAGGACACAGCCGACCATCGGGTTGGGGCGGGTGGTGAAGGCGCCGCGTTCGGCCAGGCGCAGGGCGCGGGCCATCAGCAGGTGGTCGGTGGCAGTGAATTCGCTCAACGTTTCCTCCGGGCTGGCGGGGGGCCGGCCGCGTCCAGCAAGGGCAGCTGCGCCTCGCCGTTGTTGTCCTTCTCGAGCCGGTCGAGTTCCTCGCGGAAGTCGGCCACGTCCTTGAAGTCGCGGTACACCGAGGCAAAGCGTACGTAGGCGACGTGGTCGAGCTTGCGCAACTCGCCCATCACGAACTCGCCCAGGCGCATCGACGGCAGTTCGCGCTCGGCGCTCATGCGCAGCTGGTGCACCACCGCGCGCACCGCGGCCTCCACCTGCTCCTCGGCCACCGGGCGCTTCTGCAGCGCGCGGTCGAAACCGGCCCGCAGCTTGCGCGCATCAAAGGCCTCGCGGCGGCCATCGGACTTGATGATCGCCGGCAACTTCAGCTCGATGGTCTCGATCGTGCTGAACCGCTCCCCGCACGCCTCGCACACCCGCCGCCGGCGGATCGTGGCGCCGTCGTCGGAGACCCGCGAGTCGATCACCCGGGTGTCGGTGTGCTGGCAGAAGGGGCAATGCATGGGAGCAGGAGTGAGTGAATAGGAGTGAGGAACGAGAGGAGAGCGCTTGCTTTTGCCTTTACTCGTTTCTCGCTTACTCGTTTCTCGCTCTCACCCGTAAACCGGGAACTTGCGGCACTGGGCGGTCACCGCGTCGCGGACCCGGGCGATCACTGCCTCGTCGGCCGGGGCGTCGAGGACATCGCACAGCCAGTTGGCCAGCTCGATGCAGTCGGCTTCCAGGTAGCCGCGGGTGGTCACCGCGGGGGTGCCGATGCGCAGGCCGGAGGTGACGAAGGGCTTTTCCGGGTCGTTGGGGACCGCGTTCTTGTTGACCGTGATGTGGGCGCGGCCGAGGGCGGCCTCCGCGTCCTTGCCGGTGATGCCCTTACCGATCATGTCGACCAGCATCAGGTGGTTCTCGGTGCCGCCGGAGACGATCCGGTAGCCGCGCTCGATGATGGTCTTCGCCATCGCCTGGGCGTTCTTCACCACCTGCTGCTGGTAGGCCTTGAACTCCGGCTCCAGTGCTTCCTTGAAAGCGACCGCCTTGGCGGCGATGACGTGCATCAGCGGTCCGCCCTGGATGCCCGGGAAGACGATCGACTGCAGCTTCTTGACCAGCTCCTCGGACGGGTCCTTCGCCACGATGATGCCGCCGCGCGGACCGCGCAGGGTCTTGTGGGTGGTCGAGGTGACCACGTGCGCGTGCGGCAGCGGGCTGGGGTACACCCCGGCGGCGACCAGGCCGGCGACGTGGGCCATGTCGACGAAGAAGATCGCCCCGACCGAGTCGGCGATCCGGCGCATGCGCGCCCAGTCGACCACCTGCGAATAGGCGCTGAACCCGGCAATCAGCATCTTCGGCCGGTGCTCGTCGGCCAGGCGCTGGACCTCGTCGTAGTCGATCAGGCCGTGGTCGTCGACGCCGTACTGCACCGCGTTGAACAGCTTGCCGGAGGCGTTGACCTTCGCCCCGTGGGTGAGGTGGCCGCCATGCGCCAGGCTCATCCCCAGGATGGTGTCGCCGGGCTGCAGCAGGGCGAGGTAGACCGCCTGGTTGGCCTGGCTGCCCGAGTGCGGCTGCACGTTGGCATACATTCCTTCCGTGGAGCCCGCGCCGTAGAGCGCCTTCAGCCGCTCGATCGCGAGCCGCTCGGCGACGTCCACGTGCTCGCAGCCACCGTAGTAGCGCTTGCCCGGATAGCCTTCCGCGTACTTGTTGGTCAGCACGCTGCCCTGGGCCTCCATGACCCGGGGGCTGGCGTAGTTCTCCGAGGCGATCAGCTCGACGTGGTCCTCCTGGCGCTGCGCCTCGGCGGCGATCGCCTGGGCCAGTTCGGGGTCATAACCTTCAATGCGGGCATCGCGCGGGAACATCGGGACTCCAGGACGCTGGGGTGGGTTCAGGCCGATTGTAGCCCGCGGGTCGCGGCCCGCACGAACGCCTCCAGGGCCGCGCCGCGGTACCGCCCGCAGGGCAGCAGCAGCGACATCCGCCGGGTGAGCAGGGGCTCCAGGACCGGGACCTCCAGGCGGGCAAGGCGGCCCGCGGCGACGGCCTCCGCCACCGCCACCTCCGGCAGCAGCGCGACCCCCAGGCCGGCCGCGACCGCCTGCCGGATCGCCTCGCTCTGGCTCAGCTCGAGGATGCTGGCGGGCGGCGGCAGGCGCGCCAGGACCAGCTCCGACAGCGCGCGGGTGGCCGAACCGGGTTCGCGCAGCACCCAGGCGGTGCCGGCAAGGTCCGCCGGCTGCAGCGCGGCGCGGCCCGCCAGCCGGTGCCCGGGAGGCGCGCACAGCAGCAGCCGGTCCTCCCGCCACGGCAGCGCCTCCAGCGCCGGATCCAGCACCGGGCCCTCCACGCAGCCCACGTCCAGCTCGTGCCGCAGCAACGCCCGCGCGATCGCCGTGGTGTTGTCGACCTGGAGCCGGATCGAGACCCCGGGCTGTGCCCGCACGAACGGTCCCAGCAGTTCGCCGACCCGGTAGTTGCCCACCGTATTGCTGGTGCCGATGCGCAGCTCGCCCGAAAGCCGGCCTCCGTCCATGGCCGCCCGGTGGCCGAACTCGGCGTGGCGCTCCAGCAGTTCCCGCGCCAGCGGCAACAGCTCGCGGCCACGGGCATTCAGGCGCAGGCGCCCGCGCTCGCGGTCGAACACGGGCACGCCCAGCAGCCGCTCCATTTCCGCCAGCGCCATGCTGGCCGCCGGCTGGGTCAGGTGCAGGCGCGCCGCCGCGCCACGCAGGCTGCCGGCGTCCACGGTCCCGACGAACACCTGGAGCTGGCGCGGGCTGACGTTGATCATCAGGAAAAATGATAACGGCAATCAGAAACAAGAAGTTCCACTTATGGGACCGATACCGCACGATGCGGCCATCGCGGCGTTGCCGCACTGCGGAGGTCCCGGCATGGGGCGTTTGGACGGGATCGGGCTGGCGCTGCTGGTGGCCGTGCTGGCGTGGGGAATCGGCGCCGCGCTGCCGCTGGTGGGCGCGGCGGTCGCGGCGATCGTGCTGGGGGTTCTGGCACGGGCGGTGTTCGCGCCGGGGCCGCGGTTCGACCCGGGCGTCCGCCTGGCCGGCAAGCAGGGCCTGCAGTGGTCGATCATCCTGCTCGGCTTCGGGCTGGACCTGGGCGAGGTCGCCCGCACCGGGGCGGAGTCGCTGGGGGTGATGCTGGGCACGCTCGTGGTCGCCTTCCTCGCCGCCTGGGCACTGGGGCGCTGGCTGAAGGTGCCCGGCAAGCTGACCGTGCTGGTGGGCGTGGGCACCGCGATCTGCGGCGGTTCGGCGATCGCCGCGGTGACCCCGATCCTGCGCCCGCAGGAGCACGAAACCGCGTTCGCGATCTCCACCATCTTCCTGTTCAACCTGGTGGCGGTGCTGCTGTTCCCGCCGCTGGGACACCTGATGGGACTGAGCGATGCCGGCTTCGGGCTGTGGGCCGGCACCGCCATCAACGACACCTCCTCGGTGGTCGCCGCCGGCTACGCCTACAGCCGCGAGGCCGGCGACTACGCCACCATCGTCAAGCTCACCCGCGCGACCATGATCGTGCCGGTCTGCCTCGCGCTGGCCGCGGCGGTGGCCTGGCGCGGCGGCGGCACCGGCGCGCAGGCGGCGCGGCCCGGGCTGGCGCGGGTCTTCCCGTGGTTCATCCTCGGCTTCCTGGCCGCCTCCGCGGTGCGCACCGCCGGGCTGCTGCCGGCGGGCCTGCTGGCGCCGCTGCACCTGGGCGCGGTGGCACTGATGGTGCTGGCGCTGGCCGCGATCGGTTTGTCGGCCGACCTGCGGCGGATGGGCGCCACCGGGCCGCGGCCGATCCTGCTCGGGCTGGGGGTTTGGATCGCGGTCGCCTGCGGCAGCCTGCTGCTGCAGGTTGCCGGCGGGCAGGCCTGACCCCCGCCGCAACGGCACCTGCCGGCCGCCGGCGGGGGGCGGCCGGGGCAATGCCAAGCCGCTATAATCCGCGCGATCCCTTTTCGATCCTGGCCCGCCGTGCCACTGCCCGGCGGCAGCCGCGTTCACTCCGGAGCCCCCATGTCGCAATACATCTACACCATGAACGGGGTCAGCAAGACCGTTCCGCCGAAGCGCCAGATCATCAAGGACATCTCGCTGTCCTTCTTCCCCGGCGCCAAGATCGGCCTGCTCGGCCTGAACGGCTCGGGCAAGTCGACCGTGCTGCGGATCATGGCCGGCGTCGACACCGATTTCTCCGGCGAGGCGCGCCCGCAGCCGGGCATCAAGGTCGGCTACCTGGCCCAGGAGCCCGAGCTCAACCCCGAGCACACCGTCCGCCAGGCGGTGGAGGAAGGCGTTGGCGAGGTGCTGCAGGCCCAGGCCCAGCTGGAGCAGGTGTACGCCGCCTATGCCGAGGAAGACGCCGACTTCGACGCCCTGGCCAAGGAGCAGGAGCGCCTGGAGGCGATCCTCGCCGCCGGCGACGCGCACACCCTGGAGAACCAGCTGGAAGTCGCCGCCGACGCGCTGCGCCTGCCGCCGTGGGATGCCGTGATCGGCAACCTGTCCGGTGGCGAGAAGCGCCGCGTCGCGCTGTGCCGCCTGCTGCTGCAGAAGCCCGACATGCTGCTGCTGGACGAACCGACCAACCACCTGGACGCCGAGTCGGTGGAGTGGCTGGAGCAGTTCCTGGCCCGCTACACCGGCACCGTGGTGGCAGTGACCCATGACCGCTACTTCCTCGACAACGCCGCCGAGTGGATCCTCGAGCTCGACCGCGGCCGCGGCATCCCGTGGAAGGGCAACTACACCGAGTGGCTGGTGCAGAAGGAAGACCGCCTCAAGCGCGAGGAGAACCAGGAGAAGGCGCGCCAGAAGGCGATCCAGAAGGAACTGGAATGGGCCCGCTCCAACGCCAAGGGCGGCCGCTCCAAGGGCAAGGCGCGACTGGCCCGGATCGAGGAACTGCAGTCGGTCGACTACCAGAAGCGCAACGAGACCAACGAGATCTTCATCCCGCCGGGCGAGCGCCTGGGCAGCAAGGTCATCGAGTTCAAGAACGTCTCCAAGAGCTTCGGCGACCGCCTGCTGATCAACGACCTGAGCTTCATCGCCCCGCCGGGCGCGATCGTCGGCATCATCGGCCCCAACGGCGCCGGCAAGTCGACCCTGTTCAAGATGATCACCGGCCAGGAAAAGCCGGACTCGGGCAGCATCGAGATGGGCCCGACGGTCAACATCGCCTACGTCGACCAGAGCCGCGACAAGCTGGAGGGCGACCACAACGTCTTCCAGGAAGTCTCCGGCGGCGCCGACATCCTCAACATCAACGGCGTCGAGATCCAGTCGCGCGCCTACATCGGCCGCTTCAACTTCAAGGGCCAGGACCAGCAGAAGAAGGTCGGCACCCTGTCGGGTGGCGAGCGCGGCCGGCTGCACATGGCCAAGACCCTGCTGCAGGGCGGCAACGTGCTGCTGCTGGACGAACCGTCCAACGACCTGGACATCGAGACCTTGCGCGCACTGGAAGACGCGCTGCTGGAGTTCCCCGGCAACACCTTCGTGATCAGCCACGACCGCTGGTTCCTGGACCGCATCGCCACCCACATCCTCGCCTTCGAGGGCGACAGCCACGTGGAGTTCTTCCAGGGCAACTACCGCGAGTACGAGGAAGACAAGAAGCGCCGGCTGGGCGATGACGCCGGGCCGAAGCGGTTGCGGTTCAAGGCGCTTAAATAGCAGGAGCGAGGAACGAGTGGAGAGGCAGCCCATGCGCTTCATGCAGGCCCTGAAACACCGCTGGACCACCTCCGACTCGCTGGTCTGCGTGGGCCTGGATCCGGAGCCGGGGAAGTTCCCGGTGCGCTTCGCCGACGATCCGGACGCGGTCTTCGGCTTCTGCCGGGCGATCGTCGATGCGACCGCGGAGTACGCCTGCGCCTTCAAGCCGCAGATCGCGCATTTCGCCGCGCTGGGGGCCGAGGACGCGCTGGAGCGGCTGGTCGCCCATGTCCACCAGGTCCATCCGGGGATTCCGGTGATCCTGGACTCCAAGCGCGGCGACATCGGCAGCACCGCGCAGCACTACGCCACCGAGGCCTTCGTGCGTTACGCCGCCGATGCGGTGACCGCCAACCCGTACCTGGGCCGCGACTCGGTGCAGCCGTTCCTCGATCACGCCGACCGCGGCGTGGTGATCCTGTGCCGCACCTCCAATCCCGGCGCCGGCGACTTGCAGGACCTGGTCGTCGATGGCAGGCCGCTTTACCAGCACGTGGCGCAGAAGGTCGCCGGCGAGTGGAACGGCAACGGCAACTGCGCGCTGGTGGTCGGCGCGACCTGGCCGGCGCAGCTGCGCGAGGTGCGCGCGATCGTCGGCGACATGCCGCTGCTGGTTCCCGGTGTCGGCGCCCAGGGCGGCGACGTCGAGGCCGTGGTGACCAACGCGAAAAGCGCCGACGGCACCGGGCTGGTGATCAGCTCGTCGCGGGCGATCCTGTATGCCTCGTCGGGCGATGATTTTGCCGAGGCGGCGGCGGGCGCCGCGCGCGAGTTGCGGGATGCGATCAACTGCTGGCGGTGATGAGGCGAGGAACGTCCATCCATCCGCCTGACCCGCCATGCCTCTGAGCGAGCGCCTGTTCCGCCTGCAACAGCACGGCACCAGCGTGCGCACCGAGGTGCTGGCGGGCCTGACGACCTTCCTGACGATGTCCTACATCGTCTTCGTCAACCCGGAGATCCTTGGCAGCACCGGCATGGATCCGGGCGCGGTGTTCGTGGCGACCTGCCTGGCCGCGGCGCTGGGTTCGCTGGTGATGGCACTGGTGGCCAACTTCCCGGTCGGCATGGCACCGGGCATGGGGCTGAACGCCTTCTTCGCCTTCACCGTGGTCGGCGCGGCCGGTTATCCCTGGCAGCAGGCGCTGGGCGCGGTCTTCATCTCCGGGCTGATCTTCCTGGCACTGTCGCTGACCGGGGTGCGGGCCTGGCTGGTAGCGGGCATTCCGGCCTCGCTGCGCTCGGCGATCGTCGCCGGCATCGGCCTGTTCCTGGCGATCATCGCGCTGCAGAAGTCCGGCGTGATCGTGGCCAGTCCCGACACCCTGGTGACCCTCGGCCCGCTGGACTCCGCGCCGCCGCTGCTGGCGCTGGGCGGTTTTTTGCTGATCGCCGTGCTGGAGGCACGCGGCATCCGCGGCGCGATCCTGCTGGGCATCCTCGCGGTCACCGGCGCGGCCCTGCTGTTGGGCGAGGTCGGCTTCCAGGGCATCGTCTCGCTGCCTCCGAGCCTGGCCCCGACCTTCCTGCAACTCGACCTGCCCGGCCTGCTCCACCACGATGGCGGCGCCCCGATGGCGGTTCTGCTGCAGGTGGTGCTGGTGTTCGTGCTGGTGGAGGTCTTCGACGCCACCGGCGTGCTCTACGGCGTGGCCAGCCGCGCCGGGCTGATGGAACTGCCCGATGGCCGCAAGCGCTTCGGCCGCGCCCTGCTGGCCGACAGCAGCGCGATCCTCGCCGGCTCGCTGCTGGGCACCAGCAGCACCACCGCCTACGCCGAGAGCGCCTCGGGCGTGCAGGCCGGCGGCCGCACCGGCCTGACCGCACTGGTGGTCGCGGCGATGTTCCTGCTCGCCCTGCTGTTCTCCCCGCTGGCGGCCATGGTCCCCGGCTACGCCACCGCCCCGGCCCTGCTGTTCGTCGCCGGGCTGATGCTGCGCGAACTGGTGGACGTGGAGTGGCCGGACATCACCGAGTCGGTCCCGGCCGCGCTGTGCACGCTGGCGATGCCCTTCACCTACTCGATCGCCAACGGACTGGCGTTCGGTTTCATCTCCTACGCCGCGCTGAAGGCGGGCACGGGGCGCTGGCGGGAGGTGCATCCGGCGGTGTGGGTGGTGGCGGGGTTGTTCGTGTTGCGGTTCGCTTTGGAGTGAGGGGGTATCGCGGGGGAGGTGGCTGCCGTACAGGCGGGGCCGCCCTCCTGCGCACATGTGCTTTTTAAAGTCGGGCGGCCCCGCCTGTACGACAGCCACCTCCCACGTGACGCACTGCCGGTTCGGGGGCTTGGTATTCCATTCGAACTGCCAACGCGGCGGAAGTGCCTTGGCTCCGGTGGCAGGCACCGAAGCCCATCCACCACACCCCGAAGGGGCAGTGTTGTGGAGGGAGCCGGCTGTCTTGGGGGACGGGCCGCCCGACGTTAAGAAGCACATGTGCGCAGGAGGGCGGCCCGTCCCCCAAGACAGCCGGCTCCAGCCGCGACCTCTCCGAAACCACCGGCTTTTACCCGTTCCTCGTTCCTCTCAACTCGTTCCTCGCCCGCCGACTTCAAAGACCTGCCGCAGATACGCCAAATACCCCTCGTCGTCGCACATCGTCTTGCCCGGCGAATCGCTCAGCTTGGCCACCGGCTGTCCGTTGCAGCGGATCATCTTTATCACGATGCTCAGCGGCGGCACGCCCAGGTCGTTGGTCAGGTTGGTGCCGATGCCGAAGGACGTGCGCGCGCGGCCGCGGAAGCGGGCGTAGAGCTGCATCACCAGGTCGACATCGAGGCCGTCACTGAACACCAGCACCCTGGTGCGCGGGTCGATGCGGTACCCCTGCAGGTGGGCGATCAGCCGCTCGCCCCATTCGAAGGGGTCGCCGGAGTCGTGGCGCATGCCGTCGAAGAGCTTGCAGAAGTAGCGGTCGAAATCACGCAGGAAGGCGTCCAGGCCGATCACGTCGGTCAGCGCGATGCCCAGGTCGCCGCGGTACTCGTGGGCCCAGCTGTCGAAGGCCGCGACCTGGGAGTCGCGCAGGCGCGGGCCCAGGGCCTGGAAGGCCTGCAGCCATTCGTGGGCCATGGTGCCCTGGGCGTTCAGGCCGAGCCGGCGGGCCAGGTCGACGTTGCTGGTGCCGGCGAACTTCTCGCCCAGTTCCGCCATGAGCATCTCCACCACTTCGCCGTGCCAGGCGCGGGAGTAGCGCCGGCGGGTGCCGAAGTCGGTGATGCGGCAGTCCTCGTAGCCGACCGCGTCGCGCAGTTGCGCGGCCTTGGCCCGCAGGCGGCGCAGGCCTTCGGCGCGGGTGCCCGCGCCGGCCAGGCCGCGCATGTGCACCTCGCTGATGATCGCCAGCAGCGGCACCTCGAACAGGATGGTGTGCAGCCAGGGACCGGCGACCTCCAGTTCGATCCCGCCCGGCTCGTCCGCGTCCGGGCGCAGGGTCAGGTACTTGCGGTCGAGCCGGAACAGGCCGAGGAAGTCGACGAAGTCGGGCTTGATGAAGCGCAGCCCGCGCAGGTAGTCCAGCTCGTCCTGGGTGAAGCGCAGCTGGCACAGCGCATCGATCTGCTCCGAGATGGCGTCGATGTCGCGGGCCAGGTCGATGCCGGGGGTGCGGCAACGGAAGCGGTACTGCGCGTGCGCCCCGGGGTGCTGGTGCAGCACCGCCTGCATCATGGTGAGTTTGTACAGATCGGTGTCGAGCAGGGATTCGATGACCGGCATGGCTGTCCTCAGGGCCGCGCGATATGGCGCAGCATGGCGAGTGCGAAACGCGCCCACACTGCCAGCCAGACGGCGACGCGGGTGGCAAGGCCGCGCCGGGGGGCCTCGAACCGGCTGAAGTAGCGCCACAGCCCGTGGTGCTTGTGCCACTCGACGAACACCGGGTTGGAGCGGCTGGAGACGCCGCGCACGTGGAGCACGCGGACCTGGTTGGCGACGGCGATCGCCGCGCCGGCCTGGCGCGCACGACGGCACAGGTCGAGGTCCTCCGCGTGCAGGCGGTAGGCTTCGTCGAAGCCACCGAGGTGGTCGTACAGCGCGCGCGGCAGGAGCATGAGCGCGCCGGAGACCGCCTCCACCGGCTGCAGCGCGAGGCGGTCGTCGGGGGGGATGGCCATTGCGGCGGCGGTGCTGCCGCCGGACAGCAGGGTGCGCAGCATGGCCGCGAAATCGGGATCGCGGCGGCGGGCGGCGGGGTCGCGGACGCCGTCCTCGCCGACGAGGTCGGCGCCGAGCAGGGTCCATGGATCCCCGCGTTCGCGGGGATGACGCGACGGGGGCACGTCGTCATTCCAGCGCACGCGGGAATCCTCCCTGTCATTCCCGCGGACGCGGGAATCCATGGACGTCCCCGCCAGCGCCGCCACCCGCGCCAGCGAGTCCCCTTCCACCATCAAATCCGGATTCACCAGCGCCACCCATTCCGCGGCATCCGGCGCCACCTCCGCCACGCCCTGGTTGCAGGCGGTGCCAAAGCCCGGGTTGTCCGGGTTGGCGATGAAGCGTACCCGGGCGTCGGCGGTGGCGTGCCGTTGGACGAGCCTCAGGGTGTCGTCGCCGGAGGCGTTGTCGACCACGCGGATCGCGGCCACGCCCTGCGCGGCGCGCAGCCGGCGCAGGCATTCGTCGATGGTGGACGCGCTCTGGTAGGTGACCACAACCGCGGCGATGGAGCCGGGGGGCGGGCTCATGGGAACAGGTCGGCCTGCGGGTGCGGCGGGCCGGTGTCCGCCAGCAGTGCGGACAGCTGCGCCCGCGCGCCACGCAGCGGGTCGTCCATCAGGAAACCGGCCAGCCGGGCATGCCAGTCCGGCCAGCGCGCGGCCAGCCGCTCCATGTCGCCATCGGCCGGCAGGCCCTCGGCCGGGCGGGCGACGAAGGCCGAGGTGCACAGCACGTTGCGCCAGCCCAGCCCGGCCAGCCGCAGCGACAGGTCGGTCAGCCCGGCATCCCAGGAACCGAAGCTGTCCACGTCCAGCCCGCGGGCCTTCTGCAGCGCCGCCCCGCGCAACACCACCGCATGGCCGACCGCGGCCGGCAGCTCGGGAGTGCCGGCGGGCATGCGGGCCGCGGCGCGGGCCAGGCGGGCCGGTTCGGCGGGCGGGGGGACGGTCTCGCCGATGCGCGGCCAGGCCACCGCCTCGCCGGCATTGCTCCAGGCGCTGACGCTGGCCACCGCGCCGTCGGAGGCCAGGCAGGCGGCCATCCGTTCCAGCCAGCCCGGCAACGGCACCGCGTCGGCTGCCAGCACCGCGACGTCGGCGCCGCCGCACGCAGCCAGCACCTCGTCGAGGTGGTCGAGTTCGGCGATGCGGCGCTGGCGGCGGCTGTAGTCGGCCCGCAGCCGGGTGGCGGCCAGCCAGCGCTCGATGATCGCCGCGCCGCGCGGGCCGGTGCTGGCGTTGTCGGCCAGCCACACCCGGGTACCGGGCGCGGTGCCGGCCTCCAGCGCGGCCAGGGTGGCATCCAGGGCGTCGTCGTCGCTGCCGACCGGCAGCACCACGATGGGCAGTTCGCTCATCGGTACTCCTGGCTTGCTACGGCTGGCCGGTGCGCAGCGGTTCCAGCGCGCGGAACCGGCGGCCGTACTCGTCGGTCAGGTTCCGCGCCTCCAGCGGGTTGCGCACGATGGTGGGCGTGAGCAGGACGATGGTTTCCTCGCGGCGGGTCTCCGAACTCTGGGTGCCGAACAGCCCGCCGATCACCGGGATCCGGCTCAGGCCGGGAAAGCCCGACGAGCCGCGTGCCACGCTGTCGCGGATCAGCCCGGCCAGCATCACCGTCTCGCCGCTGCTGATGGCGGCCTCGGTCTTGAGCCGGCGGGTGTCGATGCGCACGTTGCCCCAGCGGTCCTCCTGCGCGCCGGGCGCGCTGACCTCCTGCACGATGTCCAGGAACACCAGGCCGTCGCGGGTGATCCGCGGGCGCACCTTGAGGATCACGCCGGTGTCGATGTACTCGACCTGGCTGTAGGTGTTGTCGCCGCCATACCCGGGGTTCATGGTCACCGAAGCGACCGGGATCGAGCTGCCGACGTTGAAGGTCGCCTCGGCGTTGTTGCGCACCACCACCGAGGGGGTCTGCAGCATGTTGATGTCGCTGACCTCGTCCAGCGCGCTGACCACCGCGGCGGCGTCGCGGCCGAGGAAGGTCCAGGCCAGTCCGGCCGGGTCGCCGCTCGCCGAGCGCACGCTGCCGGCCAGGGTGCTCCAGGTGTCGCGGCCGCGGGCGCTGGGCAGGCCGGCGTCGGTGACCGCGCGCTCGAAGAACCAGTTCACGCCGTACTCCAGCGCCCCGGAAAGCTGCACCTCCAGCACCTGGGCCTCGATGTGCACCTGCATCGGCATCACGTCGAGCTGGTCGATCACCTCGCGGATCGACTTCCAGGCGCGCGGGGTGGTGCGTACCAGCAGCGAGTTGGTTTCCTCCACCGCGGACACCCCGACCGGGTCGCCCTCGACCTGCATCCGGGCGCTGGCGTTTCCCTCGGTGGCCGGGTCGAGGGCAAGCTCGGATTCCAGCCCGCCGCCGCTGCCGGCCAGTCCGCCGCCCCCGCCGCTGCGCGTGCCGCCGCGCCGTGACGACACCCCGCCGCGCGCGCTGCCGCCGTCGGAGGACAGTTCCATCGCCTCGCTTCCGGGCATCAGCGAGGGCCCGTCGCGGCCGTCGGTCCCCGGCTCGCCGCCGGCGTTGCCGCTGCCGAAGACCTCGGCCAGCCGGTCGGCCAGGTCGCGGGCGCGGATGTACTTGAGCTCATGGCTGTACAGGCGGATCCCGGCCCCGGCGCCATCGATCCGCTCCAGCCACTGGCGGATGTGCTCCAGGTACTCCGCCTGCGGGGTGATCACCATCACCGCGTTGGCACCCTCGACCGGCATGAAGCGGAACATCCCGGACACCGGCGACTCGCCCTGCTCGCCGAAGATCGCTTCCAGGTCCTCGACCACCCGGGCCGCGCGGCCGGTCTCCAGCGGGAACACGCCCACCGACATCCCGGCCAGCCAGTCGACGTCGAAGACCTCGATGGTGCGCAGGTAATTCTCCAGCTCGGCGCGGCTGCCGCCGATGCTGATCACGTTGCGCGCGTTGTCGGTGCCGACGATCGCGTCCGGCCGGGCGTAGGGCTCGAGGATCTTCTTCATCTCCTCGGCCGAGACGTAGCGCAGCGGCACGGTGCGCACCTCGAAGCCGCGCGCCCCGGCGGCACTGCCGGTGCGCGGGGCGACGTTGCCGGCCAGCGCCTGTTCGGCCGGGACGATGTTGTAGCGCCCGCCGCTGTAGACCATCCGCGCGTTGTTCCAGGCCAGCACCTGCTCGAGCAGGCTGATCGCCTCGGCGGAACTGACCGGGCGCGGGGTGGCCAGGGTCACCGTGCCCTGCACGTCGGGGGCGATGATGTAGTTCTGCCCCAGCATGTCGCCCAGGATCGCCTTGGCCACCGCGTGCAGCGATTCGCCCTCGAAGTTGAAGGTGGCCTCGCCGCTGGTGCCGCCCACGCCGGGACGCGGCGCCGCGGCGGCGGCGCGGTTGATCACCTCGCCGGTGCCGCGGCGGATCTGCGCCTGCGGGCTGTCGTCGGCCAGCCCCTCGACCGCCACCTGCCCCGCGGCCGCCGGTGTCGCCGGCGACTGCGCCGGGGTGCCCGCCACGCCCGCGTCGGGCAGGGTCGGCGCACGGCGGATGTCGGCCACCGGGACATTGGCGCAAGCGCCCAGCACCAGGGTCACCGCCAGCGCGGACAGCAGCACGCGGGCCGCGGGCCACCGGGTAGCGGCGGCGCGTGCGGGCAAGAGCGGTGGACGGGGGCGGTCGTGATGCGTCATCGGGTGCACTCTGGTTCGGGCGCGTTGCGGCATGGGTTTACTGCCCGGCCTGCTGCTGCAGGCGGGCCCGGCGGGCCTGGATGCGCTGGCGGATCGCATCGACCTGGGCGGCATCGGGCTGGACCGCCCTGGCCGCGGCATCTGCATTGGCGGCGGCATCTGCATCGGCCGCGGGCTCGGCATCGGCGTCGGAGGAGTCGGCGTCCATTTCCGTGGCGACCGGCTCCGGCGACGCGCTGCCGCCGGAACCGTCGAAAACCCGCAGGCCCAGCGCCAGGCGCCCGTCGGGCCCTTCGAAAACCGCGCTGCGACGGTCCAGGCCGGCCAGCCGCCAGTCCGGCGCGCCGGGCGGCGCCGCACCCTCGCGCACGCGCACCGGTTCGCCGCCGCCGGCGGGCTGCAGGATCGCCATGCGCAGCGAAGGGGTCAGCATCACGCTGGTGAGCTGGTAGTCGAAGCCGCCGCCCGTGGGTTCGCCGTCGCGCCCGGCCAGGAAGAACGGCCTGGGCGTACGGTCCATCGAGAACAGCGGGCGCTCGGCGATCACGGCGTAGGCGGACAACGGCTCCAGCGCCGGCGCGGCGTCGGTTCCCGGATCGGGTAGCGCCGGCAGCAGGGACGGGTCGTCGGCCAGCGGCGTGACCCGGCCGCCCAGCCCGCTGAGGGTGGCGACCCACGCCAGCACCGCCACGCCGGCGAGCACGGCCAGCAGGCGGGTGCGCGGCCCGGCGTGCTCAAGGCGCATCGCCGCCCTCCCCGCTGGCCAGCAGGTAGCCGGACAGGTCGAAGGCCACGTCGAGGCCGCCGCTGTCATTCGCCGCCCCGCCCGCGCCATACATGCGCTGGGCGAGGATGCCCAGGTTGTCGACGAACAGCCGCGGGCTGCCGCCTTCCAGCGCGTGCAGTACCGCCGCCAGCTCCGGCGTGCCGCAGCTCAGGCGGACCTGGACCGCCACCCGCACGTACTCGCCGCGGGTGTCGGGCTGCAGCGGGGAGCGGTTGCTGATCGCGCAGCTGCGGTTGCCGGGGCTCGCCTCCGAAACCACCGCCTCGAGCCGCTGCACCAGGCCGGCGGTGGCCAGCTCGGGGGTTGCGGCGAGCAGGAAGCCGGGGCGGTCGCCCTGGCGCCGGGCAAGCTCGGCCATCCGTTCGCGCAGTTGCGGGGCCTGCTGTTCGCGCATGCGCAGGCGCAGCTCGCGCTCGCGCAGCCCGTCGATGCGTTCGCCGGCCTCCAGCATCGGCCGGGTCCACAACGGATGGACCAGCAGCGCATAGACCAGGGCCAGCAGCGCCAGCAACAGCGCCAGCGCCACCCAGCGGTCCTGCCCGCGCAGGCGCTCAGCCAGGGCCGTCGCCATCGGCGGCCTCCGGGTTGCCGGCGGGCGTGGCCGGGGTGGCCAGGCGCGCGGTCAGGGTGAAGCGGTCGCGGCCACTGGCGGGGTCGGGCATCACCGCGCCCGCCAGCGCCGGCGATTGCCACAGCGCCGCGCCCTGCAGGCGCTCGACCAGCCCCGCCGGACTGCGCCCGAGGCCGATCAGCATCAGCTGGTCGCCTTCGATGGAAAGCTTTTCCAGGTAGGTGTCGTCCGGCAGCCGCCCGGTGAGTTCGGCCAGCACCGCGGTGGCGGTGGGCCGGGCGGCCCGGGTGCGTTCCAGGAAACCCTGCCCCTGCAACAGCAGTTGTGCCTGGCGCAGGCTGGCGGCCTCCTGCCGGCCGGCCTCGGCGCGGGCGGCCAGCGCGGCCTCCAGCGCATCGGCGGCATCGCGGCGGTTGTCGAGCAATTGCGCACCGGCCGCGACCAGTGCCAGCAGCGCGATCACCAGCAGGACCGAGTTCACCGCCGTCCACGGGTCGCGCAGCCGGTGGCGCTGTGCCGGGGCCAGCAGGTTGATGCCCAGCGGGCGCCCGTCGCCGGCGGCGACGTCGATGCCGGCGAGCGTGCCGGCGAGCGGACCCAGCGCATCCAGCCGCGGCTGCAGCTGGGCGCGCGGCACCACCACCAGTTCGACGTCCAGCTGCCCGTCCGCCGCCGGTCCGAGGGCGCGGGCATCGAACACCACCGCATCGGCGGTGAACGGGGTCTGCCGCTCGATCTCGAAGCCGGCGACCTGGCGCAGGCGCTCGCCGGCGGCCGCGGGCAGGCGCAGGCGACGGCACAGGGCGGCCGCCGGAGGCAGCAGCAGCCAGCGTGGGAGGTGGCGGCAGGACGGATCCAGCTGGCTGGCCAGCGGGTCGCGGTCCGGCGCGGGCGCCAGGCCGGCCTGGAGGGCCGGGTCCAGCAGGGACCGGTCCAGCGCGGCAAGATCCCGCAGCCGGTCCTCGCGCTGCAGGCGCAGGCGGACGCTCTCGCCGACCGGTTCCAGCAGGATCCGGCCAGGCTCCAGTTCCAGCGCGCGGCGCAGGCGGCGCGGCAGCAGCTGGGCGAGCGAGCGCCCCCACCAGCCCATGAAGCCGCCCGCCCCGGCCAGGCGCACGCCGATCCGGTCCAGGGCCGAGCCCGGGATGGCACCCGTCACGCTCATTGCGGCGAAGCTCCCTCCTCCCAGGCCAACACCATGTACGCCATTCCCGGCGCCCCCGTCCCCTGCAGGCGTACCACCGCCCGCGTCACCGTCCGGCTGCCGTCCGGGAGGCGGGCAAGGCTGTCGATACTATACGTTCCACGCCGCACCGCCCCGCCCTCCGCCCGCTGCAGCAGGTGGGCGGCCGACGCGGCATCGGCGCCGGGCCGTTGCAGGTCGGGTGCAGCCGGGTTCCCGGCCCCGCCAGCCTGGCCGCGGAGCTGCACCAGCAACGCGGCGTCGCGCACCCCCAGCGCCTCCAGCACCGGCAGCGCGGCGAATGCGGCCTCCGGCTGCGGCAGGCCGGAATGGACGGTCACGTAGGGGCGCAGGCGCCGGTAATCGTCGGGCTCGATCCCCAGGACCTGCAGCAGCTCGGCCGCCGACTCGAACGGCGCGCCCTTGGCGCCATAGGCGCGCCCGGCGGCGGCGTAGGCCGCGTCCCCGGCCGCGCCGGGACCGGGCGTGCCGTCGGCACCGCGCCAGTCAGCGATCGCGGCCGCCAGCGCGGCGGCCCGGCCGGGATCGGTGCCCAGCGCCTGCAGCAGCGCCTGGAGCAGTTGCGGCGGTGCCCGGTTGAGGTCGACCCGGCCGCGTTCGTCGGTGATCCGCACCTCGACCTGCGCGCCGTCGTACTCCCACCGGTAGGGTCGCCCGTCCGGGTGCCAGCGCAGTGCCGGCTCGGGATGGTTGAGGCGCCAGACCGCGTACTCCAGTCCGGCCCGCGCGACGGCATCCCCCTGCAGCTGGCCGGTCTCCACCCGCCCCTGCAGGTGCCCGGTCCGGGCAACCAGTGCGTAGCCGCCGACCACCGCGGTCAGCAGCACGATCAGCCACAGCACCAGTACCAGCGCGGCGCCGCGGGCGGGCCGGCCGCTCACCGGTTGTCTCCCGGCGGCGGCGCGGCGGCCTGCGGCAACAGCACCCGGACCGGCGGCCACGCCCGCCCGTCTTCGCCGACCAGCACCAGTTCGACCATCAGCGGCAGGCGTTCCGCCTCGTCCCAGTGCTCCTGCCAGGGACCGGGCTCCCCGTCCTCGTCCAGTCCGCGGTAACGGAATCCCGCCGAACGCAGTTCACCGGCCAGCAATTCCGGCGGGCGGCCGGAGGGGCCCTCCATCGCCTGCCCCGCCAGCACCATCCGCAGTTCGACCAGCAGCCGGACCCTGCCGTCGCGCCGGGGCACGCGTTCGATGCGGAAGTCGTGCAGGTAGGGGCCGCCCTGCCCCAAATAGTCCGGCAGGTCGGCGACGAAACGTACCCGGTCCGGGGCGCCCAGGAAGCGACGGGGCGGCTCGCCTGCGGGGGAGTCGAAGGCCATGTGCCGGGCGCCGGCCAGCCGCCGGCGGACGAAACCTTCCACCGCGCGCATGCGCTCGGCTTCGCTGGCGATGCGCTCGCCGCGGATCACGGTGCCGTTGGCGGCGGTCAGCGTGGCGAAGGCCAGCGCCAGGCCGGCCGCCAGCAACACGGTCGCCAGCAGCACCTCGACCAGGGTGAAGCCGCGGCTGCGCAAGGGCGGGCGGCGGATCATCGGCCCACCGGCTCCGGCGGCAGCAGGCGCAGGCTGCGCACCGCCAACTGCTCGCCCGGGCCGCCGTCGCCCCACTGCAGCTGCAGCTCCAGCGCATGCAGTCCGCCGCCGGCCGGATCGCGCGGCTGTGGCGACAGGCCCGGCTCGTCCCACGGCTCGACCCGCAGCGACCAGCGGTAGCGGCCGTCCTCGAGCTCCCCACGGCTCACCCCGGGCCGCAGCGGCCGGTCGACGCCCGCCTCGGCCAGCAGGGAGCGCGCGTGCAGTGCGGCGCGGCCGGCGTCGTCGGACCAGCGCAGCTGCCGGGTCGCGCCCGACAGGGTGCCCAGCAACAGGGTCAGTGCCAGCGCCAGCAGGGCGAAGGCGACGACCACCTCGATCAGGCTGTAGCCATCCTGTCGCGTCCGCCGGCTCACTGTGCCTGCACCCGCGACAGCTTCACCTCGCCGGTCAGCCAGGCGACCTCGACGTCCCAGGCGGCGCTGTCGCGGACCAGGCGGATCCGGCCGCCGGTGGAGGCGCCATCGGGAAAGAACACCACCGCGCCTTCCCCTTCCGTGGGCTGCACCTGGCGGGCGCCGATGAAGCGGATTCCGAGTTCCTCCGGCAGCTCGCCGGCGCGCCCGTCCGCCCCGCTCCAGGCATGCGCGACGGGGTCGATGGCGAAGCGCTGCGGGGTCCCGGTGGCGATCGCCCGGACCCGGGCATGGCGCAGCTGGCCCGCCACCTCGCGTGCCGCCTGCCGCAGCTGCACGCCGGCCAGCCCGCCGGTGAAGGCCGCCGCCGCCATCATCCCGATCGCGGCGATCAGCACGACCACCAGCAGCATCTCCAGCAGCGAGACGCCGTGCTGGCCGCGACGCCTACTCGTGGCGGATGTCGGCATCCGCGCTGCTGCCACCCGGCTTGCCGTCACGGCCCAGCACCACCAGCTCGAAGGGCGCGTTCTCGCCGGGCGCCTTGTACAGCACCGGGTTGCCCCAGGGGTCGTTGAGCTCCGGCGCCTTGGCGTACGGGCCCAACCAGCCGCCGACGCCGGCCGGCTCGGTGACCAGCTCGCCGAGGCTCTGCGGCAGGCGGCCGGTGTCCATCTGGAAGGCCTCGACCTTCTGCGCCAGGGTCATCACCTGCGACTTCGCCAGGTTCACCTTGGCCCGATCGGCCCCGCCCAGCACCCTGGAACCGACGAAGGTCAGCACCGCGCCGATCAGCACGATCACGATGATGATCTCGACCAGGCTCATGCCGGACTGGCCGGCGGCGAGGCGGGAACGGGTCGGCAGGCGCTTGCGGGTCATGCGTGTGTCCTGTGTGTCGCGGGAACAGGGAGTGTGCCGGGTTTGGCGGTGGCGGTCAGCCTCGGCCAGCGAGCGGTCAGCCGATCGCGCCGGTGAGGTCGTACAGCGGGGTCAGCACCGCCATCACCACCACCCCGACCACCGCCGCCAGCACCACGGTCACCACCGGGACCAGCGCGGCGAGCAGGCGGTCCAGGGCCACCGCGGTCTGCTGCTCGAAGGTGTCCGCGGCGCGCTCGAGCATCGCGGCAAGCTCGCCCGACTCCTCGCCGACCTGGATCATCTGCAGCGCCAGCCGCGGGAAACGCTCCCCGCGCCCCAGCGCCAACGACACCGGCACGCCGTTGCGGACCTGCTCGGTGGCGGCCTCCACGTCGGCGCCGAGCACCCGGTTGCCCATCACCTTGCGCGCGATGCCCAGCGCCGCCATCAGCGGCACCCCGTTGCGTACCAACGTGCCCAGGGTGCGCGCCAGGCGCGCGGTCTCGACCTTGGCCACCAGCGGGCCGAAGAAACGCCGGCGCAGCAGCCAGCCGTCCAGCCGCCCGCGGAACGCCGGATCGCGGCTGCGCCGGTCCAGCCACAGCAGCGCCAGGCATGGCGCGGCCAGCAGCACGATCCACCACTCGCGCACGAACATCCCGACCCCGATCACCGCGCGGGTGAACAGCGGCAGCGGCGCGTCCAGGCTCTCGTACATCTGCGCGAACTGCGGCACCACGTAGCCGAGCAGGAACAGCAGCGCCAGCCCGACCATCACCAGCAGGATCGCCGGGTACACCAGCGCGTTGATGACCCGCGCCTTCAGCGCCGCCGCCCGCTCCAGGTAATCGGCCAGCCGCGACAGCGTCTCCGCCAGCGCGCCGCCGGCCTCGCCGGCCCGGACCATGTTCACGTACAGCCGCGAGAACGTCCCGTGCTGGCGCTCCAGCGCCGCCGACAGCGAGGCACCGCCGCGCACCGCCTCGCGCATGTCGGCGACGATCCGCCGTGCCGGCTCGTCGTCGGGCAGCTCCAGCAGGATCGTTAGCGCACGGTCCAGCGGCTGCCCGGCCCCCAGCAGCGTGGCCAGCTGGCGGGTGAACTGCACCAGCCGCTCGCCGGCCAGTGGCCTGGGCTTGAACAGCGCCCGCCACGAGGCGGTGCCGCCACCCTGGCCGGCCGGCAGCGCCTCCACCGGCAGGTGGCCCTGCTCCTGCAGGCGCACCGCCACCTCGGCGTCGCTGGCGGCCTCCATCTGGCCCTCCAGCAGCTCGCCCTGGGTGTTGAGGGCCTTGTAGGAATACAGCGGCATCTATCCGGCTCCGTCGTTCCCGCGGACGTCCCGATCGTCATTCCCGCGGACGTCCCGATCGTCATTCCCGCGGACGCGGGAATCCATGGACGTTATGGTTTCCTGGTCCGCGGTGATGGATCCCCGCGTGCGCGGGGATGACGTATCGACATGCGGGGCTGTCGAATCGATGTGCGGGGCTGTCGAATCGATGTGCGGGGATGACGTGTCGATGTGCGGGGATGACGTGTCGACGTGCGGGGATGACGGTGCGGCAGGTCGCGGCTCCAGTCCGACGATGTCGGGCCACAGGTCACGCCATGAGGGATTGGACGAATCCACCAGTTCCACCTTCCAGGCCCGCCGCCACTTCTTCAGTCGCTTCTCGCGCAGGATCGCCGATTCCATCGTCTCATGCTGCTCGTACCAGACCAGGCGGGTGATGTCGTACTTCGCAGTGAAGCCGTCGACTGCGTGTTCCCGATGCTGCCATATGCGGGCTATGAGATTGCTGGTGACACCGAGATAGAGGGTGCCGTTGGGTTTGCTGGCCAGCAGGTAGACGCAGGGGTGCCTTTCCACTTTGCTTCACTCCTTGAAGCGGCAGGTCCATGGATTGCCGCGTTCGCGGCAATGACGGGGAACCGGGCGACAGCGACGTCCATGGATTCCCGCGTTCGCGGGAATGACGGGGGACTAGGCGTCCTCGGTGACGCGCAGGACTTCCTCCAGCGTGGTCATGCCGGCCAGGGCCTTGGCGATGCCGTCCTCGAACATGGTGCGCATGCCGGCCTCGCGGGCCAGGTGCTCGATCTCGCCCATCCCGGCGTGGCGCATCACCGCCGCGCGCAGGGCGTCGTCGATGGGCATGAACTCCATGATCGTGGTGCGGCCCCGGTAGCCGGTGGGCGCGGCCTCGGACGGCACCGGACGATACAGGTGGATCTCGCCGTCGGGCTGGAAACGGCGCAGGCCGAAGCGCTCGATCTGCTCCGCGCTGGCCGGGTAGCGCCGGGCGCTCGCCGGGTCGAGCCGGCGCACCAGGCGCTGGGCGAGGATGCCGTTGACCGTCGAGGTCAGCAGGTAGTCCTCCACCCCCATGTCCAGCAGCCGGGTGATGCCGCCGGCGGCGTTGTTGGTGTGCAGGGTGCTCAGCACCAGGTGGCCGGTGAGCGCGGACTGGATCGCGATGCGCGCGGTCTCCAGGTCGCGCATCTCGCCGATCATGATGATGTCCGGGTCCTGGCGGACGATCGAGCGCAGCGCGCCGGCGAAGTCCAGGCCGATCTGCGGCCGCGCCTGGATCTGGTTGATGCCCTCGATCTGGTACTCGACCGGATCCTCGACGGTGATGATCTTGACGTCCGGCGTGTTGAGCTGGCCCAGCGCGGTGTACAGCGTGGTGGTCTTGCCCGAACCGGTCGGGCCGGTCACCAGCAGGATGCCGTGCGGCTGCGCGAGCACCCTGCGGAACTGCGGCAGGAACTCATCGGTGAAGCCGAGCTGGTGGAAATCCAGCACCACCGCCTGGCGGTCGAGCAGGCGCATCACCACGCTCTCGCCATGCGCGGTCGGCACCGTGCTCACGCGCAGGTCCAGCTCCTTGCCCTGCACCCGCAGCATGATCCGCCCGTCCTGCGGCAGCCGGCGCTCGGCGATGTCCAGCCGCGCCATGATCTTGATCCGGCTGACCACCGCCGCGGTCAGGTTGGCCGGCGGGCTCTCGCCGTCCACCAGCACCCCGTCGACGCGGTAGCGCACCTTGAGCCGGTTCTCGAACGGTTCGATGTGGATGTCCGAGGCGCGCAGCTCGACCGCACGCTGGATCAACAGGTTGACCAGCCGGATCACCGGCGCCTCGGAGGCCAGGTCGCGCAGGTGCTCGACGTCGTCCAGGTCCCCGGACTCGCCCTCCGCGGTCTCCACGATCGTGCCCATCGCACTGCGGCCCTGGCCGTGCCAGCGCTCGACCAGATCGACGATTTCCGAGCGCAGGCCCACCTGCAGGCGCACCTCGCGACCGGTCGCCAGGCGCACCGCGTCGACGATGTAGGCATCGTGCGGATCGGCGGCGAGCAGGTCGACCGTCCCTTCGTCGACCGCAACAGGACAGGCGGCGAACTGCTTCATGAAGCGCGGGGTGAGCGCCACATCCTCGGGCGGGAACTCCGGCAGCGCGCGCGTATCGGCCAGCGGCAGCCCCAGCACCTGGGCACTGGACTCGGCATGGTCGCGCTCGGACACCAGCCCCAGCCGGCCCAGCAACCCGAGCAGGCCGCCGCCGGTCTCGGCCTGCAGCCGCCGGGCGCGGACCAGGTCGGGCGACTTGAGCGCACCGCGCGCCAGCAGCGCCTCGACGATGCGCTCGTCCGGTGTCGTGATGGGAGTTGACTCGATGGCCGCGCTCACGCCGGGCCTCCGCCGGGGGGTGGCGCCGACTTTAGCAGTGGGAAAGGGAGAGCGAGGAACGGGGAGCGAGGAACGAGTGGAGAGGAGTGAGGAACGAGTAAAGGCGCGTAGCCCACCGACGAATGTAGTAGCGCTTTAGCCGGGACTGGCGGCTTCACCCACGCGACTTTCGTGGTGATGCCATACGCGCAGGATGACCACAAAGTCCTTGCGCACCAGATAGCGCACTACGTAGTCGCCAAAGGAGAAATCACGAATTTCTGCAGGCGGGGGGAACCCCTCCACCCTGCGCCCCATGAAAGGAGACGCAGAAAGCCGCTCCACGCGGGCCGTGAGATCCCCAGCGACCCTCGCGGCAGCGGTCGGGTCATGCACGGCGATGAATCGCCGCAGCCTGGTGAGATCTGCGACAGCGTCCTTCGAATACGTGAGCCTCATTGGCCGCTAGCGGGCGGCGGGAGCTCGTCGTCACTGCCCCACGAGTCGAGCCAGGCGTGCACCGCCTGCCCCGACACGACTTCACCGCGGGCGACCGAATCGATGGCAGCCAGGGTCTCCTCCATGCGCGAACGTTGCGCCTGGTGTCGGGCCACGTATTCGCGCACCGCCTCGTTGACCAGCCAGTTCCGGCTGCGGTTCAACTGCTGCGCGGTTTCACGAAGGTCCTGTTCGACTTCGGGCTGCAAACGGATGCTGGTCACGGCCATGGGGGCTCCGGATAGGGGTCCCGGGACAGTGTAGTACGTCGTGCTACAGGCGGGAGCGAGGAACGAGTGAAGAGGAGTGAGGAACGAGTAAAAGCGGGTAGCCGGGCGAGGCACCCACACACACACAGCCCTCCTCCCATCATCCCCGCGCACGCGGGGAGCCATGGCGCCGGTGCCGTATCCGGAAGGCGTGCCTCCGAAGCCATCGCCAACCGCCAGGAGCCGGCTGTCGTGGGGGAGAGGCCGCCCGACTTCAAAAAGGGCCGAAGGCCCGTCAGGAGGGCGGCCTCTCCCCCACGACAGCCGGCTCCCCGCGAAGTCCCCGAAGGATCACGCGCCCTCCCGGAAAACCTCAAAGTCCATGGATCCCCGCGTGCGCGGGGATGACGGGCGCTTATCGCGTCCCGTAGACCACTATGGTCTTTCCGCGCGCATGCAGCTTGCCGTCGGCCTCCAGCTTCTTCAGCACCCGCCCGGCCATCTCGCGCGAGCAGCCCACCAGGCGCGACAGCTCCTGGCGCGAGACCCGGATCTGCGTGCCGTCCGGATGGCTCATCGCCTCCGGCTCGCGCGCCAGGTCGAACAGGGTGCGCACGATGCGGTCGGTGACGTCCAGGAATGCCAGCCGGCTGGCCTTGCGGCTGGTGTCCAGCAGCCGGCGGGAGATCTGCGCGCCCATCGCGTACAGCAGCTTGGGCGCGTCGGGCGCCAGTCGCGACAGCAGCAGTTCGTAGAAGCGCTCATGCCCGATCTCGGCGAGCTCGCACGGCGTGCGGGTGCGCAGGATCACCTCGCGGTGGGTGCTCTCCACGAACAGGCCCAGCTCGCCGACGAACTCCCCCGGCCCGAAGTAGCCCAGCACCAGCTCACGCCCGTCATCTTCCTCGGCGATGATGCTGACCGAGCCGGACACCAGGTAGTACAGCGTATTGGCGGGATCGCCCGGCCGGAACACATCGGTACGCGACGGGTAGCGCCGGCGATGGCAGTGCGCCAGGAAGCGTTCGATCGTCGCCCCGTCAGGGGTCAACGGCGTATGCGGGCGGCGCATCAGGGTAGTAGGAGTGACCGGGAAGGCAGACATGGTTCATGAACGAAATTTTCACGCGAGCTTAGGCGGTACGCCACGCGGTGGCAAATGATGTCGCGGCGCGGCAGCTTCTGACATCGCGCCCCGCCGACTTGAACACCGTCGCAACTCCAGCCCGGGCATGGTTCCAACACGGGTGGCGCATGCCGCATAATTCCGCTCTTGTGTCCCGAACCCGGTAAATGCCAGTGGTCCAGCCCAAGCCGTTGCCGCGTCTGCGCCTGCAGGGGTTCAACAACCTCACCAAGGCGCTGTCGTTCAACATCTACGATGTCTGCTACGCCTCGTCGGAAGACGAGCGCCGCCGCTACATCGAGTACATCGACGAGGTGTACAACGCCGACCGGCTGACGCAGATCCTGACCAGCGTCGCCGAGATCATCGGCGCCAACATCCTGCACGTGTCCCGCCAGGACTACGACCCGCAGGGTGCGTCGGTGACCATCCTCATTTCCGAGGAGCCGGTGGTCGACAAGAAGGACGCCAAGGGCGTGATCTCCGATGCGGTGGTCGCGCACATGGACAAGTCGCACATCACCGTGCACACCTATCCGGAGACCCACCCGGACAACGGCATCGCGACCTTCCGCGCCGACATCGACGTGGCCACCTGCGGGGTGATCTCGCCGCTGAAGGCGCTGAACTTCCTGATCGAGTCGCTCGAGTCCGACATCGTGATCATGGATTACCGCGTCCGCGGCTTCACCCGCGACATCAAGGGCAAGAAGCACTACATCGACCACCGGATCAACTCGATCCAGGACTATCTGGCCAAGAACATCAAGTCGCGCTACGAGATGCTCGACGTCAACGTCTACCAGGAAAACATCTTCCACACCAAGATGCACCTGAAGGACTTCGACCTCGACCAGTACCTGTTCGAGGAGCGCGCGCGCAACCTGTCGTTCAAGGACCGCATGAAGGTCGAGATGCGCCTGAAGCGCGAGATCGAAGAGCTCTACCACGGCCGCAACCTGGCCGACTGACCCCCGCGCCGTCATCCCCGCGCACGCGGGGATCCATGGACGTTACGCGCCTCAGATCCGGTAGGCGACCGCCTTCATCACCTTCGACGCGGCCGCCATCACCGACGGGATCGGGAAGGGCAGCACCCGCGCACCCGCCGCTTCGGCGTTGTCGGCGTGGCGCGCCTCGTCGGCCTTCATCACTTCCAGGATCGCCCGGCTGCGCGTATCGGCCGGCGGCAGGTGGTCCAGGTGCTCGTCGATGTGCGCCTCGACCTGGCGCTCGGTCTCGACCACGAACCCAAGGTTCCAGCCGTCGCCGCGCAGGCCGGCGGCGGTGCCGATCGCGTAGCTGCCGGCGTACCACAGCGGGTTGAGCAGGCTGGGGCGGCTGTCGAGTTCGCGCAGGCGGTCGGCGCACCAGGCCAGGTGGTCGGTCTCTTCCTGGGCGGCGTGCAGCAGGTGTTCGCGGGTGGCTTCGTCGCGGGCGACCGTGGCCTGCCCCAGGTACAGGGCCTGGGCGCAGACCTCACCAACGTGGTTGATGCGCATCAGGCCGGCGGCGTGGCGGCGCTCGGCGTCCTCCAGCACGACCTCCGGCTCGCCGATGGCGGGGTTGGGGCGGGCGGCGGGCGGGTTTCCGAACACGGTCTCCAGGGCGCGCTGGCCCTGGTCCAGCAGGCGGTCGAGCGGGGTGAGGCGGCGGATGGTGGTCATGGGGCGATTCTAATGCGGCGGCCGGATGGGGGCGGCCTGGAGTTGATCCGCCAGCAGTTCCAGCGGGTGCTGTACGGGCACCGCGGCGCCGTTCGCCAGGTGCAGGCGGCAGCCGATGTTGGCGCTCAACACCGCGGTCGCGCCACTGGCCCGGAGCTGGTCCAGCAGGGGCTGGCGGAAGGCGTCGGCCCGCTGCGGATCGAGCAGCATGGCGCTGCCCGCGGCGCCGCAACAGCCGTGGCCGGCGTCGAGTTCGAGCACCTGCAACTCCGGCACCCGCGCCAGCAGCCGGCGCAGCGCCGGGACCGAGCCGACCACGTTGCGCTGGGTGCACGGCAGGTGCAGGGCGATGCGCTCGGCCAGGGGCGCGAAGGCCAGGCGATCGGCATGGCGGTCGAGGAAGTCGAGTGCGTCGAAGCTGCGGCCGGAGACAGCGCGGGCCACCGATTCGTGGCAGCCGGTGGCAAGGGTGAGGATGGGGGTGGTCGCAGCTGAAGCCGCTCCCGTGGGTGATGGGGGGCTGGCGAACGCGGAGCGGTTCCGTGCCGCCAATGCGTCGGCGGCCTGCAGGTTGCCGGCGTGGGAGTGCAGGGCGCCGCAGCAGGTCTGGTCCGGCGGGACGTCGACCGCGATACCCAGTGCGGCCAGCAGGCGGACGAGGGCGGCGCGGGCCGGCGGCTCGTAGGCGCGGGCGACGCAGCCGGTGAACAGCTGCACGCGCCGGGGCAGGGCGACGTTGGTGCTGGGGGCCCCGGTCGCCGCGCGCGGCGGAGTCGCCTGGGCCGGGCCCGGCATTGGCCGGGTCGGCATGGGCGGAACCGGCAGTGGCCGCCAGGCAGCCGGAACCAGCGGCCCCAATCGCCGGTACAGGCCGAACAACAGTGCCAGCCAGCGCGGCCGCGCAACCAGCCACTCGATCACCCGCTGCCCGGTTCCGGCCCCGCGCCGCCCACGCTGGATGCCGCGGGCGGCCACCAGCAGTTCGCCGTACTGCACGCCCGCCGGGCAGACCGCCTCGCAGGCACGGCAGGCCAGGCAGTCGTCCAGGTGCCGGTCGCCGGCCGCGGTCGGCTCGACCAGGTCCAGCGCCCAGCCGCGGGCCAGCGCGATACGGCCGCGTGGGGACTGCGGCTCAAGCCGCTCCAGTGAATAGGTGGGGCAGGCGGGCAGGCACAGGCCGCATTGCACGCAGCGGTCGGCCAGTGCGATCAGGTTGTCACGGGGAGTGGCGCGGGGCACCGGGCGATGCTAGCATGGCCGGCTCGCGCGACTTGCGGTGGCTGCCCGTGGCGGCTACACTTCGCGTCTTTCGTTCCACCCTTTTCACAACGCGATGGTGGAGTTCCGCGGCAGCGGCCGGACACGGCATGCGGCAGCAGACGGAACCAGCCCGACCAGGTACCCCAATCAGTCATGAAGACCTTCACCGCCAAGAACGAGACCGTCCAGCGTGACTGGTACGTGGTCGATGCCTCCGGCAAGACCCTCGGCCGCCTCGCCGCCGAGCTCGCCCACCGCCTGCGCGGCAAGCACAAGCCCGTGTACACCCCCCACGTCGACACCGGCGACTACATCGTCGTGGTCAATGCCGACAAGATCGCCGTGACCGGCAACAAGCTGGCGGACAAGAAGTACTACCGCTTCACCGGCTACATCGGCAACCTCAAGAGCGAGACCCTGGGCCAGGCGCTGCAGCGCCACCCCGAGCGCGTCATCGAGATGGCGGTCAAGGGCATGCTGCCGAAGAACCCGCTGGGCCGCGCGATGTACCGCAAGCTCAAGGTCTACGCCGGCCCCGAGCATCCGCACACCGCCCAGCAGCCGCAGCCGCTCGACATCTAAGGTCACCGATCATGGCAATCCAGCAGAACTACGGCACCGGCCGTCGCAAGTCCTCCACCGCCCGCGTGTTCCTGCGCAAGGGTGAGGGCACCATCACCATCAACGACCGTCCGATCGAGGACTTCTTCGGCCGCGAGACCGCGCGCATGATCGTGCGCCAGCCGCTCGAGCTGACCCAGTCGTTGGACAAGTTCGACGTCAAGGTCACCGTCAGCGGCGGCGGCACCACCGGCCAGGCCGGCGCCATCCGCCTGGGCATCGCCCGCGCGCTGGTGGACTACGACGACACCCTGAAGGGCGACCTGCGCCGCGCCGGGTTCATGACCCGCGATGCCCGCGAGGTCGAGCGCAAGAAGGTCGGCCTGCACAAGGCCCGTCGCGCGACCCAGTTCTCCAAGCGCTAAGGGCTTTTGCCCACGGGGCGGATTGGTTTACAATCCGCCTCCCACAGCCCCGTCGCCAAGCGGTAAGGCACCTGACTCTGACTCAGGCATTCGGTGGTTCGAATCCATCCGGGGCTGCCATCTTCAACAAGAAACCCGCCGAAAGGCGGGTTTTTTGTTGCGGGAAACGAGTGAAGAGGAGCGAGAAAGGCGAGGAATGAGTTAAGAGGAGTGAGGAACGAGTAAAAGCAACGGCAAAGGCGTGCGTCCCCGATGTGGGCGGGCCCCTGCTTCGGCCTTTGCTCTCACTCGTTCCTCACTCCTCTTCACTCGTTTCTCGCCCTTAACTCGTTCCTCGCCCTTGGTTACACTTGAAACCATTGCGTCCCAAAGGCGCGGGTCAAGCCAAGGAGTCAACGATGAAGCTCGGTTCCCTGAAGGAGGGCGGCCGCGACGGCACCCTGATCGTGGTCTCGCGCGACCTGTCGCGTGCGGTGCGTGCCACCGGCATCGCCGACACCCTGCAGCGTGCGCTGGAGGACTGGGCCACGACCGCGCCGAAGCTCGGGGAACTGTACGACGCGCTCAACGACGGCCGTGCCGAGGGCGCTTTCGATGTCGACTTCGCCGCGCTGGCCGCGCCGTTGCCGCGCGCCTACGAGTTCGTCGACGGCAGTGCCTACCTGCCGCACGTGGAGCGGGTGCGCAAGGCGCGCGGGGCCGAGGTGCCGGAGAGCTTCTACACCGATCCGCTGATGTACCAGGCGACCAGCGCCGGCTTCCATGGCCCGCGTGACCCGGTGGTGGTGCCCAGCGAGGAGCACGGGATCGACCTGGAGGCCGAACTGGTGGTCATCACCGACGACGTGCCGATGGCCGCGGGTCCGGAGGCCACCGCTGGCCACATCAAGCTGGTCGGGCTGGTCAACGACGTCAGCCTGCGCGGGCTGATCCCCGGCGAGCTGGCCAAGGGCTTCGGCTTCCTGCAGTCCAAGCCGCGCTCGGCGCTGAGCCCGGTGTTCGTGACACCCGACGAGCTCGGCGATGCCTGGCGCGACACCAAGGTCCACCTGCCGATGCTCACCCACGTCAACGGCAAGTGGTTCGGCGCGCCGGAAGCCGGGGTCGACATGCAGTTCAACTTCGCCCAGCTGGTCGCCCATGCGGCGCGAACGCGGCCGCTGTCGGCGGGCACCATCGTCGGCTCGGGCACCATCGCCAACGAGGACACCAGCCTGGGCGCCTCGTGCTTCGCCGAGCAGCGCACCGTCGAGACCCTGCGCGATGGCAAGCCGACCACGCCGTTCATGAGCTTCGGCGATACCGTGCGCATCGAGATGCTCGATCGCGAAGGCAACAGCATCTTCGGTGCGATCGAGCAGCGGATCGAACAAGCCGAGTGAGGCGAGAACGAGTGGAGAGAAACGAGGAACGAGTAAAGGCATCCGTTCGCGGCGGGCTCCGCTCACCTCCCGCGTACGCGGGGATGACGGACGGCATACGATGACCCGGGAAAGGTCCACCATGGCCGACCAACTCCAGCTCCATTCGTACTGGCGCTCCAGCGCCGCCTACCGCGTGCGCATCGGGCTCAACCTCAAGGGCCTGGACTACGCCATCGTGCCGGTGCACCTGGTGCGCGATGGCGGGGAACAGCACACGCCCGGCTATCACGCCCTGAATCCGCAGGAACTGGTCCCGGTGCTGCAGCACGGCGAGCGGGTGCTGCGCCAGTCACTGGCGATCCTGGAGTACCTGGACGAGACCTGGGCGCAGCATCCGCTGCTGCCCGCCGACAGCCGCGGACGCGCCCGTGCCCGGGCACTGGCCCAGACCGTCGCCTGCGAGATCCACCCGATCAACAACCTGCGGGTGCTGCAGTACTTCGAGAACACCTGGAACGTGCCCCAGCCCGAGCGCGAGGACTGGGTGCGGCACTGGATCGGGCAGGGCTTCGCCGCGCTGGAGGAGATGTTGGCTGACCACCCGGGCACCGGCCGCTTCTGCGTCGGCGACATCCCCGGCGTGGCCGACTGCTGCCTGGTACCGCAGGTCTACAACGCCCGGCGGTTCGGAGTGGACCTGGCGCCGTATCCGACGATCACCCGGATCGAAGCGGCCTGCCTGGCGCTGCCCGCGTTCGACGCCGCCCGCCCGGAAAACCAGCCGGACGCCCCCCGGGTTTGATGCCAACGGTCGCTCCCGCCCGGATCAGGTACTGAACACATCCCCGTAGGGATCGTGCTCGGCGCCGGCGCCCTCGGACAGGCGGAACTTCAGCGCCAGGCCGTCGCGGGAATCCGCGGCGCGCAGGGCCTCGTCCTGGTCGACCTTGCCTTCCTTGGCCAGCCGGAACAGGCACTGGTCGAAGCTTTCCATGCCTTCCTCCAGCGACTCCTCCATCGCCTGTTTGATCTCGTGCACCTGGCCGCGGCGCATCAGGTCGCGGATGTGCGGGGTGTTGATCAGCACCTCGGTGGCGGGCACGCGGCGGCCATCGGTGCCGACCACCAGGCGCTGGCTGACCACCGCGCGCAGGTTCAGCGCCAGGTTCATCAGCACGTTGCGGTGGGCGGCCTCGGGGAAGAAGTTGAGGATCCGCTCGATGGTCTGGTCGGCGTTGTTGGAGTGCAGCGTGGCCAGGCACAGGTGGCCGGTCTCGGCGAAGCTGATCGCCGCCTCCATCGTGGTCTGGTCGAGGATCTCGCCGATCAGGATGACGTCCGGCGCCTCGCGCATCGCGTTCTTGAGCGCATTGTGGAAGGCGTGGGTGTCCAGGCCGACCTCGCGCTGGTTGACGATCGAGCGCTTGTGCCGGTGCAGGTACTCGATCGGGTCCTCGATGGTCAGGATATGCCCCGCGACGTTGGAGTTGCGGTGGTCGATCATCGACGCCAGCGTGGTCGACTTGCCCGAACCGGTGGAACCGACGATCAGCACCAGCCCGCGCGGGGCCATGATGATGTCCTTGAGCACCTGCGGCAGCTGCAGTTCCTCGATCGAGGGGATCACGCTGCGGATCGCGCGGATCACCATCGCCACCTCGCCGCGCTGCTTGAACACGTTGATGCGGAAGCGCCCGGTGTCGGCCAGGGCGTAGGCGGTGTTGAGCTCCAGGTCGCGCTCGAAGATCGGCACCTGGCCCTCGTCCATCAGGGAATAGGCGATCTTCTTGACCATGCCCGGGGGCAGTCCGGTGTTGCCGAGCGCGTGCAGCCGACCTTCGATCTTGATGTACACCGGCGCGCCGGTGGTCAGGAACATGTCCGACGCGTTCTTCTCCACCATCAGCTTCAGGAAGTAGCCGATGTCCATCAAATCGCCCCCGGAATCAGATAGAGCCGGCACGCGCGACGGCAAAGCGTTGCGGCGCGGCGGTACGTTGACCAGAATGCCGGCAACCCTATCGCGAGCCGGCTCCCCAATGACGCCCAGCTTCTCACAGATGCGCCGCCTGCTGGCGGGCACAGTTCTCGCTTGCGCACTTGCCGCTTGCGCGACCCTCCCGCCGCCGACCAGCGAGCTCAACGCCGCCCAGCAGGCGGTGGTGCGTGCCACCGGGGCCGATGCCGACCAGTACGCGCGCGAGCAGATCGAGCTGGCCCGCCAGGCCCTGGCCCGCGCCCAGTCGGCGATGGCCCAGGGCGACAACGACAACGCCCGCGCCTTCGCCCTGGCCGCCCAGGCCGACGCCGACCTGGCCCACGCCCTGAGCCGCGAGGCCCTGGCCACCGCCCAGGTCGCCCAGCGGCGCGCCGAGATCCAGCGCCTGCAAACCCAGCTGCAGCCGGAGGCCCGCCGATGAGCACCCACCGCACCGTCCTGGCCACCGCCGTGCTGGCCTTCGCCGTGGTCTCCGCCCCGGCACAGGCGCAGTCCAACGATGACCGCCTCGCCGACCTGCGCGCCCAGCTGGTCCGGCTGGAAGCCGACCCGGAACTGGGCAGCCTGGCCGCCTACGAGCGCCTGCAGGCCAGCCAGGCCATCGACGCCGCCGCCCAGGCCCGCTCCAGCACCTTCGCCGGCGCCCGCTACGTCGCCGAACGCCGGGTGCAGATCGCCCAGGTGGTCGCCCGCACTGCGGCCATGGAGCGCGAGGCCGACCGGCTCGACCGCGAGCGCAGCGAGCTGATCGTCGAAGCCAGCCGCCGCGACGCCGCCGCCGCCCGCGCCGAAGCCGAGCGCCTGCGCATCGAGGCCCAGATCCAGGCCGAGGAAGCCGCCCGCCTGCGCGCCCGCACCATGACCGACGCCGAGATGATGGCCGACGTGGAAAAAGCCCTGGAAGGCGTCGCCGACACCCAGGCCGCCCAGCTGCGCGCCGCCCGCCAGCGCGAAGCCGAGCTGCGGCGGATGGAGGAAGAACTGATGCGGGATGCCGACGACTGAGGCCCCGTACCCCGTAGCCCGGGTAAGCGAAGCGCACCCGGGTCCCCCTTGCCGGCCCCCGCTACCAGAAACCCCGGGTGCGGCCTTCGGCCTTACCCGGGCTACGTGCCGCCCCGATCCCAGTGCGACCGGCTCGGGAGTACCCGCTCAATCCTGACGCAGTCGTCCTCGCGGCGGTAAAGGATCAGGTGCCGTCCGTCAGGGCAGGCATACAGGCGGGTACCTGCTTGCCGTCACCGAGTGCTGCATCAAGCCGCGCCTGCAGATCGGCCTTGAGGCAGTCCATCCTGCGCCGGACCTCGGCGTGGGACAGCGTCGGGCGGGTATCAGCCTGTGCTTCCAGAGCGGCCTCCCGCAGCATGACTGCATAGCGCGCGTCCTCGTCCCTGACCCGCATTGCCTCCGCGCGGGCAGCCGACAAATCGATTGCGGTTGGCATGGGGATTCCAGGCAATGATTGTGCAAGCGACAGACAATGATTACACAATCGGCCATCAGGCATTCCGTAGGCTCGGGGAAGCAAAGCGCACCTCGGGACCCAAGCAGTCCATGGGTTCCCGCGTCCGCGGGAACGACGCGCCGGAAACCCCTACCTGAACCCCTCCGCACCCCCTCACATCACTGACTGTGCGGCCCCGCTTGCCGGCCCCGGAGGTCCGGAGTAGGGTCGATCATCCAGGGGCGGCATCCGGCCGCCGCCTGGCAGGACCAGGCCGATGACGCGAGGGTTCGACACCACCATCCCGCCCACAGGGCACACCGCGGCGCGTCGCCACGACGCCCGCCCCCGTGATGGTGAGCCCATTGCCGCGACCGCCTCGCCCGCGCTGCTCCAACCCCGTCCGTTCCACCCCGTACGCCCCGGCCCCGGCCGGGGCGTCGTGTTTCTGTCGCACAGGAGGCCACGCATGTTCGAAGACCAGTCGCAGCGGGACGTTGAATCGCTCATGGACAACGACCGCGAGTTCAGGCAGCTCTACCAGCACCACAAGAAGCTCGACAAGAAGGTCATGGACGCCGAGCTGGGCGTGCTGCCAATGGATCCGGACACGGTGACGCAATGGAAGCGCGAAAAGCTGGCCGCCAAGGACCAGCTGCAACGCATGTACGAAGCCCGCACGCACTGATCACGCGTACCGCATACGGGCGGTGGTGGCCCTATCCTCGTCGGGGCTGCCACCGCCCGTCTGCTTTTTTGATCCATGTACGTCTTTGGGATCCTGGGCTGAACAGGTGCATGGCTGAGTTGACACGCCATGTCAAGATTGGCGTAGACTTGCTTCGGTAGTTGAGGCGACTGACCGGATGAAATCGAGCGCCTCCCAGCGGCGAGAGCCGTAATCGCGCAAGGCGGTTCGCAAGTGGTTTTCCGGATCTGCTGTATGGAAGGCGCCCCCTTGGGCGCCTTCTTTTTATCGACGGCGCTTGGGTTTGGCTTTGGGCTTGGCCCGGTTCCCGGTGTACACCTCACCGCACACCAGCGCGAACGGCTTTGGACGACCGCGAACACCCGGAGGCGCCTTGGTTTCAGGGTAGGCGCTCTCCACGACCAGGTTCAGGTCCTGCCAAGTGCGTTGCTCGATTGGGGCGCGGCCCAGTTCGAAGAACACATGGTAAGGCCCCGCAGGATCCTCAATGGTGACTGTGTAAACCCAGTTCCGCTGGGCACTTGTCAGACTCACCGACCGTCCGGGCAGCTCCTGGAGGAAGCCTGGCAACTTGTGCGACAACCTGTAGCGGGTGGGGCAGAACATTCGCGGATGCCGAGTGTTCCGATCGATAATTGGATCACCTTGAGCGAGTAAAGTGCTGTCCAGCTTCTCGCTGAAGCAATGGCTGGTGAACGTCACATGCACCCTGAGTGTTGTCTTCGCATGCGTGCTGACGACCTGGAGCTTGAACGGCTCCAGGTGAGACAGATCGATCGACTGCCCGCCGACGATGAGTGGGAGATAGTACGAAGAGTTCAACTGCGCCTCCTTGCGCCAAGGCTTCCATGTCGTCAGACGCCGTATCTGGCGCGACGCGCTTGCATCGCCCGTGCACCTGCTCGATCTCTGCTTCGCGGCTACCATCTTTGTAGCGCAGGGCGCCTTGGTAGACGAGGGGCGGTGGGGCGTTGTGCGATGCGCGCGCCAGGTGCAGCCTTCGCCTTACCCGGGCTACGGGGTTACGTGACGGACACCGTCGTTCCCGCGCACGCGGGAACCCAAGGACGTCGCCCCCACTCGTTCCTCGTTCCTCTCCACTCGTTCCTCGCCCGTACCGTCCATGGATCCCCGCGTACGCGGGGATGACGCTTTCCCGGGCAGGTAGAATCCCCCCACACCCGCACCAAGTCCCCCCATGCCCATCGCCCACTCGGTCCTCGACCTGATCGGCAACACCCCGATCGTCCGCGCCCGCAACCTCGACACCGGCCCCTGCACGGTCTACCTGAAGCTGGAGTCGCAGAACCCCGGCGGCTCGATCAAGGACCGCATCGGGCTGCAGATGATCGAGGCCGCCGAGGCCCGCGGGGACCTCAAGCCCGGCGCCACCATTGTCGAGGGCACCGCCGGCAACACCGGCCTGGGCCTGGCCCTGGTCGCCCGGCAGAAGGGCTACAAACTGATCCTGGTGGTCCCGGACAAGATGAGCCGGGAAAAGATCTTCAACCTCAAGGCCATGGGCGCGCAGGTCGTGCTGACCCGCTCGGACGTGGCCAAGGGCCACCCGGACTACTACCAGGACCTGGCCGAGCGCATCGCCAGCGAGACCCCGGGCGCCTACTTCATCAACCAGTTCGGCAACCCGGACAACCCGGCCGCCCACGAGCACGGCACCGGCCCGGAGATCCTGGCCCAGATGGCCGAGGCCGGCGGCGTGGACGCGATCGTCTTCGGCTGCGGCAGCTCCGGCACCATGACCGGCCTGTCGCGCTGCTTCGCCAGGCAATCGCCCGATACCGAGCTGATCCTGGCCGACCCGATGGGCTCGATCCTCACCGAGTACATCAACGAAGGCACCCTGTCCGACAAGTCCGCCAGCTGGATGGTCGAGGGCATCGGCGAGGACTTTCTGCCGAGCATCTCCGACTTCACCCGGGTGAAGAAGGCCTACGCGATCAGCGACCAGGAGAGCTTCCTGACCGCCCGCGAGCTGCTGGAGAAGGAAGGCGTGCTGGGCGGCTCGTCCACCGGCACCCTGCTGGCCGCCGCGCTGAAGTACTGCCGCGAGCAGACCGAGGCGAAGAACGTGCTGGTACTGGTGCCCGACACCGGCAACAAGTACCTGTCGAAGATGTACAACGACTACTGGATGGCCGACAACGGCTTCCTAGAGCGCGAGCGCCACGGGGACCTGCGCGACTTGATCGGGCGGCCGTTCGCCAAGCGCGACACCGTGGTGGTCAGCCCCGCCGACCTGCTGGTCACCGCCTACCAGCGGATGAAGCTGTACGACGTCAGCCAGCTGCCGGTGATGGAGGACGACCAGCTGGTCGGGCTGATCGACGAGTCCGACCTGCTGCTGCACGTGTACGGAGACGAGGCGAAGTTCCGGGATCCGGTGAGTACGGCGATGGTGCGGAAGCTGGACAAGGTGGACGTGGGCGAGTCGATCGAGGCGCTGTTGCCGGTGTTCGACCGCGGGCACGTGGCGATCGTGACCAAGGGGGAGCGGTTCCTGGGGCTGATTACGCGGATTGATCTGTTGAACCATCTGCGCAGGCGGGTGGAGTGATCCGGGGCGGCGTGGAAGAGACACCCTCCAACCCAGGCCCCGGCGGCTCCAGCCGCGAACGGCCGCTCCGCATCCTCCTGATCGCCTACGAGTTTCCGCCCAGTCCATCGCCGCAGTCGCTGCGCTGGGCGTACCTGACCGACCGCCTCGCAGCACTGGGTCATGAAGTGCACGTGCTGGCACCAGACATTGGTGGAAGCATGGAAGGGCTCCCCGATCCTGGGCGGGCGATCCAGGTGCACCGAACCTTTCCCGGGCCTGTCAGGGGTGCGCTGGGCTGGCTGGCGCGCCGGAGGCCCGCTCCTGTTGTGTTCGGCAGTTCCGCAGGCGTTCCCACCTCCAGCGAAACGCCGGGAGACGGGGTCCGGGACACCCTGGAGATACCTGCCGCAGTCGAACCCCCGCGGCTGAATTGGAAGGGTCGGTTGCTGGAGCGCTTCCAGCGCGGCGTATCGTGGCTGCTGTTCCCGGATTTGCGGGCGGAGTGGCACAGGCCGGCGCGCAAGGCACTGCACCGCCTCCTTGACGATCTCAGGCCAGACGTCGTGGTGACCTCGCATGAGCCCTGCACGACGCTGCAGCTGGGCCTGCAGGCAGAACGGCGGGGTTTCCGCTGGGTGGTGGACATGGGCGACCCGGTTCTCGCGGCCTACACGCCGTGGCGTTGGCGCCACCGCGCACATGCCTTGGAGGCCACCGTGATGCGAAGGGCCGACCATGTGCTCGTCACGACCGCGCAAGCGGCGGCACTGCTGCGGGAGCGGCACGGCGCGGGCGCCGACGTCTCCGTGGTGACACAAGGGTTCGACGAGCGGATGCCGCCGGCCCAGGACGTGTCGCGCAGGCCGGATTCGATGCTGGAGCTGCTGTACGCCGGGAGCTTCTACAGCTTCCGCGATCCTCGTGCGTTGGTCGATGCCGTGCTGGCGGTGCCAGGCGTCCGGCTCAACGTTGCGTCCGGCAACGTGCCCGAGTGGTTGGCCGGGGTTGCGCGCGAACGTCCCGCGCAGGTGCGCCTGCTCGGGCGGGTGCCCCACAGGCGCCTGCTTGTGCTGCAGCGCCAGATCGATGTCTTGGTCAACCTCGCCAACCCGGACCCCAGTCAGGTTCCGGGCAAGTTCTACGAGTACCTGGGCGCGGGCAGGCCGGTGCTGCACCTGCTGGCGGGCTCCGGGCTGGACGCCACCGGCGAACTGCTCGGCGCGCTGGCCCGGGGATGGAGTTGCGCCGGTGATCGGAGCACGATCGAGCACGAGCTCCACCGCTTGGCCGAGGCGCACCGGGAAGGAGCGCTTGCCTCCGGACTCCAGCTCGGCATGGAAGCGGTGGAATCGTGGTCCTGGACCCAGAGCGCCAGTGCCGTCGCCGGGACGCTGCAGAGCGTCGTGGATCCCGTGTGAAAAATCCTTAAGGAGCGGCTGCCCGGGATTGCTAGAATGCCGGGTTCGCTTTTTTGCGGTTCGAGGCCGTTCGCCGGCCAGACAGGAGAGACATGCAGCACTCCGATGACAACAATTCCCGTCCGGGCCTCGGCACGCTCGCCATCCACGCGGGGCAGGCGCCCGATCCGTCCACCGGCGCGGTGATGCCGCCAATCTACGCGACTTCCACGTACGCGCAGTCGAGCCCAGGTGAGCACCAGGGCTTCGAGTACTCGCGCAGTCACAACCCGACGCGTTTTGCCTACGAGCGTTGCGCGGCTGGTCTTGAAGGGGGCAGCCGCGGCTTTGCATTTGCCTCTGGTCTGGCGGCGACGTCTACGGTGCTGGAGTTGCTGGACACCGGCAGTCATGTGATTGCCATGGACGATGTCTACGGCGGCAGCTACCGCCTGTTCGAGGGCGTGCGGCGGCGCAGTGCCGGGCTGGATTTCGACTGGGTGGACCTGAGCGACCTGGGCAAGTTCGAGGGCGCGATCCGGCCAGAAACAAAGATGGTGTGGATCGAGACGCCCACCAATCCGCTGCTCAAGCTGGTCGACATCGCCGCGGTGGCGGAGATCGCCCGCAAGCGCGGCTTGATCGTGGTGGTGGACAACACCTTCAGCTCGCCGATCCTGCAGCGCCCGCTGGAGCACGGCGCGCACATCGTCGTGCACTCGGCCACCAAGTACCTCAACGGCCACTCCGACATGGTCGGGGGCATGGTCGTGGTCGGCAGTGATGAACAGCTGGCGGAACGGCTCGCCTACCTGCAGAACGCCGTAGGCGCAGTGCAAGGTCCGTTCGACAGTTTTCTCGCGCTGCGGGGTCTCAAAACCCTGCACCTGCGGATGAAGGCTCACTGTGAAAGCGCACAGGCGATTTCCGAGTTCCTGCAGGGGCACGACGCGGTGCAGGAAGTAATTTACCCGGGCCTCCCGTCGCACCCCCAGCATGAGTTGGCAAAGAAGCAGATGGACGGATTTGGCGGCATTGTCTCGGTCCGCGTCAAGGGTGGATTCGAAGCCGCAAAGCGATTTTGTGAGCGAACCCAGCTGTTCACCCTAGCCGAATCACTTGGCGGAGTGGAAAGCCTGGTGAACCATCCGGCCGTGATGACGCACGCCAGCATCCCGTCAGAGAGGCGGAAAGAATTGGGGCTCGGGGATGAGCTGGTGCGGCTGAGCGTAGGGGTTGAGACGCTCTCCGATCTCCAGGCCGATCTTGCAACGGCTTTGGATCGCGCCTGATATGTCGAGCTTCCTGTCCGATCTTAAGGAAAGCCTGCGCCGGCCTGAGTTCTGGATGTACTCTAGCTGGCTGGACATCATAACGCGGTACCGACGGACGCGACTTGGTCTTTTATGGATCGTCATTCCCACGGCGGTCTTTGTCGTAGCGATCGGGCAAGTCTACTCGGCGGTGATTGGGCATGACGCGGAATTCTATCTGCCCTATTTGGCCGTTGGGTTCGTGCTGTTCCGGTTCATGACTCAATGCCTGTCTGAGTCTGGCTCCATTCTCAGGGCGCATAAGCCGTTCATCATGGATGGACGCGTGCGCCTGACCGACTACGTGCTGCGCTCGATCGCCAAGGCGTTTTTCTTTTTTGTGTGCGCAATGGTGGTTGTGGTCGCCACGGTGGCATGGTCGCCTGAGACGTCCATTTTCAGTCTGCTAACAGTTCTTATCACCTTTCCTCTGGTGGTTCTGAATTCCTTTTGGCTTTCCAGCTGCATGTCGATGATCGGGGCACGATACGCGGACTCTTCCGAAATGGTTGCCACGGTGATGCGTTTCGGAATGTTGCTAACACCCATCCTCTGGGTAGGCGACCGTTTCTCCCCTGGGACATTCGGATGGTGGGCCATTCACCTCAATCCTGCCTATCACCTGATCACCGTAGTACGCAACCCGATCCTCGGGCAGCCGATTCCACCGGCTAGCCTTTGGTTCGTCGGCCTGATGACGGTATTTGGTTGGCTGTTGGCCTCGGCTATCTATCGGCGCTATGCGCGATTCGTGCCGCTATGGATCTGATGGGAGGAGAACCTTGATGACAGCTCATATCCGCGTGCGCGACGTTGTTCTTGATGTTCCTTACTTCGAGCAACCGGCTAGACAGGCCCAAAACTGGTTCGGGACGCTTGTCAGTGCCGCCACCGCCGTTCCCAAGCGCAGGTTTGCGCGCCTCCTCGACGGGATCAGCTTCGACATCGAAGAGGGCGACAGGGTTGTAATGCTGGGACGCAACGGCGCCGGCAAGACGACGATGTTGCGGGTGTTGACAGGGGCGTTCAGGCCTACGAGCGGCCACATAGATGTTGCGGGATCGCGACAGGCGCTGTTGAACTTGAGCCTTGGGTTCAGCCAGGAAGCCACCGTCCACGAGAACATTTTCCTTCGCGCCACGGCAATGGGTATTGACGCCAGCCGGATCCGGGGCATGGTGGGCGAGGTTCTTGATTTTGCTGAGCTGGGCGAAATCGAGAATCGCAGGCTCAAGACTCTGTCTGCCGGCCAGCGAATGCGTTTGGGTTTTGCTATCTCCACAGTCGTGCAGCACGACATCATGCTCTTGGACGAGTGGTTTGGGGCTGGCGACTTCGGGTTTGTCAGGAAGGCCCGGGAGCGGCTGGTAGACAGAGTCTCCGGCAGCAAGATCGTGGTCGTGGCGAGCCACAACATGGAGCTGGCGCGCCGGATGTGTAACCGCGGAATCGTTCTTCACCAAGGGAGGCTGGAGTTTGTTGGTCCGGTTTCCGAGGCCATCAAGTTCTACAAGGGCTTGGTGGACAAATCAAAGCGTCTGCAGGCCCTCGAGCTCGAGGCTGCAATTGCCGACGCCGCCGATGCCGTCGACTGATGTCCCGCGCGCCGACAGCCGACCCTGGCGCTACAGATCACTCTGGGGATGCCCGGCCCGAGGAGCTGCATCGCCTGCGAAGGCAGTTACGCCAAGTCGAACGACAGTTGGAAGCCAGGGAGGACGAGCTTGCCATCCTCCTGGGTAGCAACTCGCTCAAGCTGACCGCACCGTTGCGCTGGCTTCGACGCCGTTTTGGCCGCGCAGAAATGCCAGCGGAAGTGAACCTGGCTTCCAAGCAAAAGCTGCCACCCGCCGTCCGGGCGTTCCCCCGACGGCTCATCGAGTTCGATCCTCCGCCCGACCCCAATCAGAGCCATCGACCGCTGCGGCTGGATGGAGCTATCCAGCCCCTCGTGCCGGTCAAGGTGCGCGCCGGGCTGCTGGAGGACTCTACCGACCCCAAAGGAGTCCGCTACCACGGTCGTGAGGCGGAGCCCTTCCGGCTGGCTACCATCGCCAACCGAGAACTGCGGGAGGAGCTTTCTTTTGATGCGGCGGTCTTGCCACTTCAGGCTGGCGCGTGGAGGGAGCAGCTCCAAGTGGGACGGGTAAGTCTCGTGCTGATCGAGGGCGCGTGGGACCCGGAAGGAGGCTGGGGCGCAGGTTTCGGGGGAAGTCCGGCGTCACAGCGCTGTCTGCAACCCTTGTTGGACCACTGTCGCCAAGTAGGACTACCCGTTGTGCTCTGGGCACGAGAGGACGCGAGCGCCCTGGATCGCTTGGTCTGGCTCATGGCCCGAGTGGATCGTGTTTATGCCGTCGATCCCGAGGGCATGCAGTGGATGCAGCGCAACATCACGGGTGTGCCTGTCGCGCTGCTGCCGGTCGCCGTGCAGCCTGCGCTCTACAATCCCGTCCGCTCTTATGGAATCAAGGAGGCCCAGCCCGGACTGGAAGGTGCCGTGCTGTTCGATGGCTGGTGGGCGTTGGTGTCCGGTGCCGGGGACAACCCGGTGGTGCCCGCCATCGGTGATCGTCTAAGGGTGGTGGATACCGACGGCGACTATTCCTGGGCCAGGTTACTGGATGGCGCGGGTCATGCTGGTCTGTCGCTGGGATCTGTGACACCGCTGGAAAAATCCGCGCTGCTTCGGAGTGGCGCGGCCGAACTGTTCCTACCGCATCCGCACTTCCGGTCATGGCGACAGGCCAACAGCATGATGCGCGCTGCGGTCAGCGGTGCTGCGGTGCTCTGGGCGGAGCAGGGCGCGCCGCCCTGGGAAGGCGGAAAGTCGGTGCGGGTTTCTACCCTCGAAGAAAAGCTGGGTGGCGCGAACATGGCTGCGTGGATCGACGCACGTGCCAGGCACTTGGTGGTGCGGGAGATCCTGTCCAGACACTGCCTCGCTGATCGGTTGACCGTGATCCTCCGTGACTTGGGGTTGGACGGCACCCGGCCGAGCCCTCAGCAGGTTGCCCACCTCTTGGTGACCATGCGTCCCCGTTTGTTGGAGCGCTGTCTGGACAGGTTCCGCGCGGACCGGTACCCGTACCGTGAGCTGGTCGTTGTCCTGCATGGTGACGATCTCGATGTCACGGTCGCCAAGGCCCTCGTCCGCCCTGATGAGCCCGTCACGATTCTCCAGGCATCCACCAATCGCTCGCTCGGTGATTGCCTCAACATGGCCATTGGCCATACGCAGGCGCCGATCTGGATGAAGCTCGACGATGATGACTACTACGGCCCTGCGTACACGCAGGACATGATGCTCTATCGGCGGGCTATCGATGCACCGCTGATGGGTAAACCGCCGGCATTCGTCCATCTTCAGCAAGGGGACGAACTGCGATGGAACCCCATGTGGGCGGCGCAAGCCAACCTCCTCCACGACGCCGAGGAAGCGACCAGCGCACTAGTGGCCGGCGGCACGCTGGGCGGAAAAAGGGAGGTGCTAGAGACGATCGGCTTCTCTGCAGCCCGGCGGGGCGGCTCTGACTCGGAGTTCATCCAAAGGTGCTTCGAGCATGGGCATGGGCTTCTGGCGACGGACTACTTCAACTTCGTGCGCTACCGTGATGCTGCTGCGGGTACTCACACCTGGAAGATCCCGGATGAGGAGCTTCGACGGGGCACTGCTCACGTTGGCTCTCGCGATGCACTAGTCGATCATGTGTTTGTCTAGGGACGCCAGACATGAACTCGAGTTTCAAGCACACGAGTACATCAGCGCAGGCGGGGGGTGAAGAGATGGGCGTTGGCTCAGACTCCAATTTCATCGGTCGATGCTACGACCCCCGTGACGGCCTATTGGCGACAGACCGTTTCAACTTTGCACGTCTCAGGAGCGCCGGTGCGTCGGCGCATACGTGGAAAGCAAGCGATCGGGTGTTGGCCGCGCGAACCACGCTCTTCGGCGGCACGCGATCGCTGGCGGAGAGCGTCTTCATCTAGATGTCCTGAACAGTATGAGTATGGATCCCTTCGCGCCCCGGCCGTTAGCACAACCTACACGCTCCGAGATGTCTGCTCCGCCGGACAACGCCGAACCAGAAGTGTCGGGCAAGATCGTGCAAACACTAAGGCACGAACTCTCAGCGGCGCAGGAGAGAATTAGACACTTGGAGGCAGTTCAGGAGCAGATATTATCGAGCCGATCTTGGAGGCTCACGGCACCGTTGCGCGCAGCTCGCTCTTTGCTTGGTGCGGCGCCGGCGATCGACGCACTCGACACCGATCCGCTTGGCTTAAACGGGGGTGGCGATGAGCCAGAGTGGAACTCCGCAATCCCACTGGACTTTCCACACAGCATGCGGGCATCGAGCCCGGATGAGGCGAAGAAGACAAACGAGGTATGCAATATTCTTCAGGTCGATTGGACGATGCAAGGCCTTGTTCCAGACGCTTTGTTGTACCGTTCGTCGCCCACAAACGCGCTGGGAGTGACCCTCTACCACGGTCACGAGCGCAGTCCACCGCGGATTGCGTTCTTAGGTAGCCTCGAGCTTGCATCAGAGCTGGCGTTCGATGCCGCTGTTGTTGTACTGAGTGAATCCGGCTGGGAGAAGGAGCTTTCGGCCCATGAGTACGACCTGCTACTCGTTGAGCCGGCTTTGCACGTAGGGGGCGTGTGGCGTGGTGCTATGACCGCCAACGGCAGGGAACGCTCCGTCATCGAACATTTGCTTACGAGTGCACACGAGCGGGGTATACCGCGGGTGCTCTGGTACCGGGCAACTGCATCAGACGTGGCTACTTTCGGGTGGCTTGCGAAACATGTGGAGGCAGCTTACGCAGTCGACGCACAGACCGCCGCCGCATTGCGAGAACACAGTGGGTTTGAAACCCGCTTACTGGCGCCCGCGATCCAGCCAGCGTTACACAACCAATTTCGTACGTGGGAGCAGCTTGATGTCACAAGTCTCGCGCACCGCGTGCTGTTCGACGGATGGCTGGATCTGCAGGAAGGAGCAGGCGAAGATCCACTAGTGCAGCACTTCAAACTGTCGGATCGCCTTCTAGTCGCCGAAAGCGAGTGGGAGTTTGGCGGCACGCGGCTGTCCGACGCCGCGCAGTTCGAGCGGAATGCCCTCGGGTGTCTTAGTCCGATGTCGAAGGCCGCGCTTGCAAAGATGGTTGGCGCGGAGCTTTATCGGCACTCGAGTCTTGTCCCAGAGTGGCGCCAGCAAACCATGATGTTGCGTTCTATCGCGAGCGGCGCGATGGTCGCGCACAGCGGGACCGTCAAGCCGTCGTGGGGTGGTCTGCCGCTTTGCGGTCCGACCCCCGAAGTAGTGGGAGAGATTGAGAGGTTGCTCCTCGATCCGCTACAGCGGGCGAGGGCACAGCACAAGGCGTTTCGTGAGATCTTCAGTCATCACTGCATCGCGGATCGACTGAATCAGGTGTCGCGCGAAATGGGGTTAGGCGTCGTGTTTGGGCGGCGGCCACCATCTGTGGTTTGCATCCTAGTGACGATGCGCCCCCAACTACTAGCCCAATGCTTGGATCGATTCCGCAACGACCGTTATCAGTTCAAAGAATTGGTGGTTGTGCTGCATGGAAATGAGATGTCACTGAAAGACGCGCGCGCGCTAGTAAAGCCGGGTGAGCGTATTTCGATCTATAAGTTTGGAAAAGAGGTCAGTTTGGGCTCATGCTTGAACTTCGCGGCAGCGCAGTCGGACGCTGAGTATTGGGCAAAGATTGATGATGACGACCTTTACGGTCCTGACTATCTATCGGATATATTTCTTCACCATCGAGCAGTGGACTTCCCAATCGGCGGGAAAACAGCGGCGTTCACCTATAGTGAGGCTAGCGATGAAATCCTCTGGGATGAGCGCCATTCGGCAACGCGTTCGCGGCAACTGCGCCGTGGAGGGAGCGACGAGCGGGTCCACATCGCCGGCGGAACGCTCGTCGGGAAGAGAAGCATTCTACTAAATGAGCTGCCTTTCTCCGAGGCGCGCCGCCGGGGCTCAGATAGCGATCTAGTTCGCCGCTATAATTCGGCAGGATACCCGTTCGTTTCGTTCGATTATTTCAATTTCGCGCTGTATCGAAGTGATAGACCCGGCTTCCACACGTGGGACGCTGATATGCGCGAGCTCGCTCGGAGGGCTAGAGCCGTCGGGTCGGGCGCGGACATCGAGAATATGGTGTTTATATGATGAGTGCTAGTTTTCGTCGCCGCATTGCGCTTGCTATTTGGCCAGGGTGCCCGCCACAAGCTGACGTGGCAGGACCGACTGTCGAACATATTGCGCCGGTTGGCGTTCTATATGCGCGCGGATTTTTGCTATGCCGCGCGTCCCCGCCATCTAGTGTGAGGGCGTGGGACGAGCATAAAGTCGGTGACTGGTCACTGTTCGTCGACCCAAGGGTGCCGTTGCAGTACGCTTGCCGGAGCGGGCGCGAAGTCTGGTTGCTAGGGGATGCGTTTGATCCGGAGCTTCAGGTTTACACGGGGGTTGCCGCAGAGCTCGCGTCCGGAGACCTCCTTCGTGCTCTCGACAGGCTTGCTGGGCGTTTCGTGCTGTTTGTCTTAGACGCGGGTGAGCTGACCATTTACCATGACGCAATGGGCTCCCGGAGTGTCTTCTATGGGCTTGGCGTGGTGGCTTCGCACTCGGCTCTAGCCGCTGAAGTAATTGGAGCTCCCGTTAGGGACTGGGTATTGCCTTTCATCACTTCGCGAGCTTTCATCAAGCGTGACGTCAAATATCTACCCGGCTTAGACGCACCGTTCAGTGGCATCAGTCAGCTGACGCCGAACACTCGACTCCGACTGCCCGCCGGGCGAGTTGAGCGGTACTGGCCTCGTGGACCTAAATTATCGTCGAGCCGTGCCGACGCTGTTGATCTTCTAGTAAGCCACTTAGAGGGCCTTCGATCCTACATACGAGTGAGCGAATTAAGCATCATCATCGGGCTGAGTGCCGGACGAGACAGCCGCGGTGCACTAGCTGCATTGCGCGACGCCTCGCCTCGGCTGTTCACGTTCGTTAGAAGTAAGGACGCGAAGTCGTCGGATTCGCCAGACAGCCGTGTCGCGTCGGACCTTGCGAGAATATGCAATCTCAACCTAGAGATCGTTCGGCTGCCGTCGCCGGCCCGACTTGATGAAACGACGACAGGATTCGCCAGCGCGTTCCGCCGGAACACGGGTTACGTGCGTGGGAGCAACTCCGGCTGGATCAAACACTTCGCGGATGGCCCAACAAATGACCTGGTGTTTATTCGTGGCTATGGCGGTGAAATCATGAGGGGATTCTACCGTGAGATCCAGGAGATCTCGCCCAAGTCATTGGCCCATCTTTATGACGTCAATGCGGGCTCCAGGCTCACCCGAGACCGTTTTAAGACTTTCATCGACGTTGCGAAATGGCACGAGAATAGATTGTACGACTACGGATTGGCAGATATATTCTATTGGGAGCATCGAATGGGTGTTTGGGGGGCTTCGGCTTTGGCAGAGTCGGATATGGCGTTCCGTAGTGTCGCCTGCTACAACAGCCGTAACCTATTCATGGCGTTCCTCGGCCTACCAGAAGAGCATCGAAACACTTCCGCATTGTTTGAGGAGGCGACCTGTAGGCTCGCTCCCGAATTTGCAGATACACCTTACGAGAGCTAGCGCGTTCCTCTTTGCCTGCGGGCGACAAATTGGGACCAACTTCGGTCATCGTTGACGTTCGCTGCTCGAGCAGCGCCGCAGGCGGCATTATTAGTCACAGCGCGGCTGGTCGTTCTAATTGAGTCTGGATTGGAGCTGATCTACACAACAGTTTAGCCTTGCGACTCGAGGATTCTGTTTCACGTGAGCTCCGAAGCACTTTACCCGCAGGAGCGGAGAAATATGATAAAGATTTCTGAAAATGTGCCGGCTCTCCATCATCAGGAAAGCAGACGTTATTCCAGAGTCGCAGCGGTGTCGCTGCCATCTCTGCCTACCGCGCTTGCGGAAGCCTTCGAGGAGTTGGTTGATGTGCCTGTCGCCAGAGAGGCGCTCATCGTTCTGGGTTCCGCCGGCGAGGCGTTGCAGTTCCTGAAGAAGGATAACGATGCCCAGCTTCTAGTCTTTGTGCCGCACCCCGTTCGTCGTTTGGCAGCTGCTCTAGAGGAGGGTGTGTTGCCGAGCGCCGCGATCGAAAGGTCTGCCACGGAGATGCGCGTTGTTATAGAACTACTTAGAACGGGTCGACGTCGAGCGGTGTTGGTCGAGCAGTCTGACTTTCTTGCCCGCCCGGCTGCGATCTGGTCCGCCTTGGATGATGCGCCAGGGCATGCGAATAAGGACCCTGATCATTGTTCGACATATCTATCCCGAGAAGAAGGGAGTAATCTCTACGATGCGTTGGCGCTGCTGTGCATGATCGAGAGCGCGGAGCTGGGGAGTCTTTTGGGCGAGGTTGAGGCTTCGTTCGTTCCTTCGCGCAGCATGCGGGCTCCCCCTGCTGTGTGGGAGTCGGCGTTTGTCGAGTTAGCGAGGCTTAAAGAGGCGGCGGTACAAAGAGATCTGGCTCAGGAGCAGTATGCTGAGCTGCAGAGTGAATTTGAGGTCGTTGCTCGTGCTGAGGCAGCTTTGGCGAAGCGTGTATTGGTGCTCCTGCGTGAAGTGTCTACGATTGAGGCGGAGCGTAACCGTCTGGTTGAGGATCTCCAGCAGCTGAGGGCGGCCCACGAGCGGGATCACGGACAGCTCATGAATCTCACCTCCAAAGCGGAATACCTTCGCGGCAGGAAGATCGCTGCGGAGCGTCATGCATTGGCCTTGGAGCAGCAGCTAGTTCTGATGCAAAAGTCATCGTCGTGGCGCATCACTTCGCCGCTTCGTGCTCTCAAAACGCTTATGGGCGGCTTGAGGTAAAACAGTGATGCTGGGAACGTTGATTCGGTTGGGGGTGGCACAGCATCCCCGAAGTGTGCTGCACATCGGGCCTGCACCTCAGCAGGCATTGCCGACCTGCGGTGAGCGCGTCTATTTGACGATCGTAGACCCTACACTTGGGTCTCTTGCAACGAACGAGAACCCGGATGCGTCCGTGCTGCTTCGCGGGGGGGTCAGCAACAAGCGCGACCGTCGAACTCTAAACGTGCTGAATATACCGGAGCTGAGCAGCTTTAGAACACCTAACAGACTGCGTCAGAGCTATCCCGGGCTCCGGGTCGTCAGGAAGATCCCTGTCGATCAGTACACTACTTCGGCCGTGCTCAAGCTGCATGAGATCTCCAAAGAAGGGTGGAATCTCTTGATTCTGGACGCTGCAGGAGACGAGCGCGATGTTCTTGAAGCACTGAAAGAAGAAAATTCTTTAGAGCACTTCGACGCGATAATTCTTTACGCTGGCGAGTCGCCCTTGTACGATGGCGCCGCAGATGGCAGAGAGCTTTGCGTACTATTAGGTGGCTGCGGCTTTTACTTGGGGTCGGTGGAGCGGGATCGCTGGGATAGACTTTGCCTAACCTTCATTTGTGTAAGATCGGCGCCAGCTGGGCAAGCTACTATGACTCGGGTGGCGGAACTGGCGGCCAAAGTCGATGCATTAAGCCGAGAGGTCGAGCGTGCTCGCCGAGAGGCTGCCGCGCAAGTTGACGCCCGGCGCAGTGCGGAAGCCACCGCGGAGAGGCAGGGCGAGCGCATATCTCGCCAAGCAGCTGAGATCGACCGATTGTCATTGCAGGTGGCGGACGCTGAGGACCACGATAGTCATGCTCGGGCATTGCGAGAGTCGTTCAAAGCCGAGCTGAATAGCATAGAAGCTCAGCTGAAGCTACTTAGGGCGCTTACGCGCCCGTCGGGCTTGAGCGACGACTCTCCGCTATGAAGCACGATATCTCCCCGCAACTCCTACAAACCGCACGGGCGCTTTGGCAGCTCGGCCGGTGGAAGGAGTTGTTGGATATCATATCCAGCGAGGAGGATACTGGCGATCTTTCCGTGAGCTGGAACTCCGAACTGGCGCAGTATCAGATTCAAGCTGCATTACAGTTGGGGATGGACGCGTTTGCCGACCAGTGTATATCGAGTGCGCGAAACTCGGATCTGTCTGCTGGCTTCGCTTTCCGCGCGACCTTGTCGTCGACCCTCACTAGCTTGGCGCGAGCCTGGTGCATGATGGGCGATGAGGGTGCCGCTCGGTCGTGTATGCAAGAAGCCGTAGCCCTCTACCCTGAGCTGGGGGACGCGCGGTTTATCGCGAAGCTTCGGTACGATGAGTTGGTCAGTGACTTAATTCGGAGTGGTGCAGCTCTTCGGGACTCAAGGCTGAGTCACGAGCCCAGATGCTTATTCATAGATGCCGGGGGCTATGATGGCTGCTCAGTTCTGCAATTCCTCTTGGAGGAGCCTCACTTTGACTGCGTAAGCTTCGAGCCGAACCCGGAGCTTTGGGGCTACTTTGAGGGTCTTCCGACCCAGTTAATACGTAAGGCAGCGTACACGTATGCTGGAGAGATCCGCTTCACGGTCGATCCTGTTGACTTTGACGGCAGCTCAGTGATTGAAAGTAAGAGAATCGACTTTGAGGAGAACGTACCAAACGCCGACTGCCCAGTACTGACAGTTCCCTGTATGGATCTTTCTGAGTACGTGAAGGCTGCCGGGCAGAGGTATGGCCGCATCGTGCTCAAGCTCGATGTAGAGGGCGCAGAGTACGATATCTTGGAGAAGATGCTTCAAGACGACACGATCGACTTAGTGGAAACCCTTTACTGTGAGTTTCACTATGGAAAGCTCGAGATCTCCGAGACGCGCCATCGCAGGGTTCTCGAAGGTGTCTGCAGCAGGGTTAGGGTCCGCGACTGGGATGCACTTCCTTTCAGTTTCTCCCGCAAAGAGACCCGCAGCACCAGAGCGAAGCGCCGCGACAGACTGATTCGCGCGATTTACCACATCAAGTCCACTACCTTCCCCCGGCCGTGGCCACATAGCCGGCCTTACAAACACACAATGCCGGATAAGCCGCGCCCAGAATGAACGCCCCCAAGATATCCGTAATCGTTCCCCTCTATAAGACTGAGCTGTACGTAGAGAAGTGCTTGCGCTCGATTATGGCGCAGTCCTTCCCTGATATCGAGATAATTTGCGTCGACGACAGGTCACCCGATGCCTCGGCGGAGGTCGCGATGCGCCTCGCTGCAGAGGATCAGCGAATCAGGCTGATACGTCACGAGGAGAACCTAGGGCTCGGGGGCGCACGGAACACGGGAATACGAGAGGCTCGGGCCGAATATATCGCCAGCGTAGATAGCGACGACTTCGTAGAGTCAGGATTTCTTGAGGATCTATGGATAGGATCAGATGCTGGGCACTATGACGTTGTCGTTGCTGGCTATTCCATAGTGAGCCCATCCGGAAAGTGCTTGAAGAGGCACGCCGGAAAGAACAAAATCCTCGACCCGATTCCGGAGAACCAGAATCCGATTAGAATTTCCGATCCAGCATTCTGGAACAAGCTCTGGCGCCGGTCCTTGTTTGTCGATAACGAAATCTGGTTTCCGAACCATATCTATCACCAGGACTCGGCAACAACCCCTCGGATATATACTAAGGCGCGGCGGGTTAAGTTTATAAAGAGCTGGAAGTATAACTATTTACTTCGCGCCGATAGTATTACCCAATCTACCAGCGATAAGCATCTTCTTGATCGCTACCGTTGCGTCGATGTCCTCAAGGACTTCTTCATTCGAGAAGGTTTGTACGAAAAGCTAGAGGGTGCGATAACGGATCGGATCCTGAGCGGCTATTCGTACCATGTCGGCAACGTGGTGAAGAACCGTCATGGCGGTGAGGAGAAGACAAACGACTATCTCAGGCATCTACTGATTATGAGAGAGGCGTACCTTGAGCACGACATGGTAGTACGGGGAATGTCTCTTGAAGAGAAGGCCGATCTTCTGCTGAACCATAAGCCTATTCCGCGGGGAGCAGGTGGCGGCCAGCCTGAGTGGCAAGCATCAAAGCGGAAAGCCCCGAGCGAGCGTCCAGCCCTGCCAAGAGATCCTAGGGTTCTGGTGCTCACGCTCTACGCAGGAGAGCACGAGTTTGAGCAGTCTCGTACGTCACTCAGTGCGCAGACACACCAAAACTGGCAGCAGGTCGTCATCCGCGGAATGGGAAATCTAGAGGCGCATCATGCACTCTATAAGACAATTATGCAGCGGCGTGAGGATTTCGACCTCTTCATAAAGCTCGACGCTGATATGACTTTCGCGCGCGCCGAATGCATGGAAGAGATTATCGACATATTCAGAGAGAGACGAACTCTGGATCACCTTGTGCTTGCTTGTGACGACTACATGACGGGCACACAGATTATAGGCGTCCATACCTTTAGCAACCGCGTTCGTTGGGAATCAAGCGGTTCGGGTATTTTCAATGATCCGGATCCGTTGCGGCCCGGTACGCGCAAGATGTATGGGCAGCCCAAGATGACGTACTTCAGGCACGCGAGTGACCCATCCTCTCTCCAGGCGTTTCACTTCGGTGCGCACCGCGCTCTAAAGCTCGTGCAGCGGGGCTTCACTTTTGAGCAGAAGCGTGTCGAAGCGATGCACACGCAATGGGAGGCTCTCATAGGGTTATGGCAGCAGTACTGCCGATATCGAGATCGTCGCCATGCCTTAGCATTAGTGGCGGCCGATCTAGTCATTGGAGGAGCCTTGGGTGAACATGCCCACGACTATCAGGACCATGAGCTACACGCGGCCTTCGACCGCTTCAGCGCAGAGCCAGGTGCCAGGCTGTGGGAGCGTGTTGGGAAGCACTGGGAAAGTGACGACGCACGCCAAGAGTACTTTCAGCGCGCTGTCGGAGCTACAGGTCTTCAGAAGCTTGCTGCTGCGGCGTGACGTTCTCTCGCGGTGTGCGACAAACAGCAGGTATCGCAGCTCAGGACGCTACCGCATCGCTCCAGCAGTCTGCTGAGCGACTGAGTGCGGTGTGGCGCAAAAGAAATAGTTTCGCTGCGGCAAGTCTGCGTGGAGGGACTGCATAGATGGTGCACATGAATATACTGATTACGGGTGCGGCTGGATTCGTTGGTTTTCACTCAGCAAAGCGTCTTTTGTCGAGGGGACACCGAATCGTGGGGGTCGATAACCTAAACAGCTACTACGATGTAAGACTTAAGCACGAACGACTTACTCACCTTCGCGGGAACACTCGCTTTGAGTTCCATGAGCTGAATTTGGCAGATCGAGACGGGATGCGTGAATTATTCCGGACGAACAGCTTTGACGTCGTCCTGCACCTAGGTGCTCAGGCAGGCGTGCGGTACTCGATTGAGCAGCCATTTGCCTACATTGACAGTAACGTTGTCGGCATGCTTTCGGTGCTGGAAGGGTGCCGGCATAGTGGAGTGAAGCATCTGGTGTATGCTTCGTCATCCTCCGTATATGGGGCTAATACGAAGCAGCCGTTCTCCATTGAGGATCGTACCGATGATCCGGTTTCCCTATATGCCGCAACGAAGAAGTCCGACGAGCTCATGTGCAGAACGTATGCGCACTTGTATCGGCTTCCATCTACGGGGCTGCGCTTCTTTACTGTCTATGGCCCATTTGGGCGTCCCGACATGGCTTACTATAAGTTCGCAGACGCGATAACGGCAGGTCGTGCTATTGACGTCTATAATCACGGGAATATGAAGCGTGATTTCACGTATGTAGACGATATTGTTGACTGTATTGAAGTAATTGTTGAGAGAGAGCCGAGCTCCTCCAAGGATGCTACTCCACACCGGGTGTACAACTTGGGGAATAATCGGCCGGAGCGCGTCCTCACCCTAGTTGGGCTTTTAGAGGAGCACCTTGGAGTGTCAGCCAGGGTGAATCTGTTGCCTATGCAGCCAGGCGATGTAGAGGCCACGTATGCAGATATAGAGGCGACACGCCGAGATTTCGGGTTTGCACCAAAAGTTTCGCTCTCCGTCGGCATTCAGAAGTTTGCCGAGTGGTATCTGGCGCGTCGGGATGGCCTGGCTGCTAGTCGATGAGCGAAGAGCTGGCGGAGGTGCAAGCGACCCAGTGGAGTGTGCCATTGGCGGTTGGACGAGGAGCGCCGCGAAAGAATGAGAATGACACCTAATGACTAGATTTGAGGCGGACGAGAGCAGCTTCCCGCCTGCCTCTGAGCTAACGCGGGCGTGGATCCCACCGTACACGAAGATTGCGAAGACACCAAAGCATCACCCTTCTCGCCCATCGTTTAGAACGTGCCTGGACTTTTGGTACCGTGCCCCGTCGGCTGGGCCCAAACGTGCGGCGACCATACGGGGGCAGGCCTGGAGGAAGGTCGAAGGCAAGAGGTTGCTCGCACGGCTCGGTTTTCCGGTGGCGGAGACCATCATTGAATCCACCAAGATCGATGATCTGAGCGGGGATCAGTTCCGTGGCCGGGATGTAGTGGTAAAGCCAGTCAACGCGACGGACAGCTATGGTGTCATTATTCTCTATGCTCACGGGTCAGGATGGAGTACACGGAAGCACGGCGAGGTGTTCGGCGCAGAAGAGATTAAGACGAGAATGCGCCGGTTTCAGCGTAGACTGACGGAAGATGCGTGGATCGTCGAGGAGCTTTTACGACCGCGATCGGATCGATTTGGACGGATAGAGGATACAAAATTTTATACCTTCTATGGCCACAGTCCTCTGTTCCTTCAGAAGGAGAACGTGCCGAAACCAACCTACCGGTGGTTCGATCGCAAAGCACGCCCCGTCGATATTGTGAAGCCGGGTCAGGAGCCATCTACAACGTCGGCTCCGCCTGACAGGGTGGATGCGCTGCTGGAGCTTGCGAACGCTGTTTCGCGCTCGTTACCCTTTCCGTTCGTGCGGGTAGATCTATACGACACTGACCGAGGGCCCGTTTGCGGCGAGCTTACGCTGACGCCAGGAGGGTACTATGACTTTCCGGAGCATGTAGACCACTATCTTGGGTGCTACTTTGAGCACGCTCTGGTTCGTCTGGCGAGAGACATGTGGTGCGGTTCACCTAATCTCGCCTCCGTGAGAAATGAGCTCCCGGACTTTGCTCCATACTGAGTCCGCGATTGCTCGCCGTGTTTTCGTCTTGGCGATGCGCGGCTAAACCTGCTCATCCGGTAAGCTGGGTCTCTATGAGTAACTCGGCAATTCGCGATGATGCCTTGCCGTCACCGTAGGGATTGTTGATCGTTGTCATAGCCGTATAGGCAGCATGGTCGTCGAGTAGGCGGTTAGCCGTGTTCACGATGCTGGCCTCGTCGGTTCCGACCAAGACTACGGTGCCCGACTCAAGCGCTTCGGTGCGCTCTGTTTGCTCGCGCAGGACCAGTACGGGCTTGCCGAGAGATGGCGCTTCCTCTTGGATGCCACCCGAGTCTGTCAAGATTATGTGGCACCGGTTCATCAGGTATACGAAGGGAAGATAGTCCTGAGGTTCGAGCAAGTGAACGTTGCTCCGCCCAGAGAGCATAGATCGCACTGTGCGTTGGATGCTTGGATTTGGATGAACAGAATAGACAACCTCAACATCGGTTCTCGCGGAGAGCCTCGCGACTGCTCGGCAGATCCTTTCGATACCTGCTCCGTGGCTCTCTCTGCGATGACTGGTGACAAGAACCAATCGCTTCTTGGGTGAGAGAAAGGAGAACATTCTTTCAACGGCGATGCGAAGCGAGTGGTTGCTATGGAGCGTGGCAGATGCTTGGAGAAGGGCATCAATGACGGTGTTGCCCGTCACGTGAATTGAACCGGGGTGAATTCCCTCATTAACCAAATTTTGTGCAGCGCGTGATGTAGGTGCAAAATGCACGGCGGACAGGCGCGCCACCACCGCTCGATTCATCTCCTCGGGCCAAGGTGAGATAGGGTTGCCCGATCGCAACCCTGCCTCGACATGAGCAACTGGAACTTTCGCGTAGAAGGCCGCGAGTGCAGCTCCGATCGCTGTCGTCGTATCGCCGTGGACTAGTGCGATGTCGGGCCGTTCCCGCTCCAGTAATGGAGCGATTCCTTGGAGGATGCGAGCGCTAAGGTCAGCGAGCGACTGACCTTGGCGCATCACGTCCAGATTGGCGTCTGGGGCGATGTCGAACAGGCGTAGCACCTGATCCAGCATCTGGCGGTGCTGCCCTGTAATGACCGTTCGAACGACCAGCTGTCGATGTTTCCGCAACGCATGTACCACAGGTGCCATCTTGATGGCCTCTGGACGCGTGCCGAAAATGACCATGACCTTCTTAATGGTCATAAGACTCCGGGCGAATCAGGGCCGCCGAGGCGACCCCCTAGATTGCTAGACACGCTGCAGCTCAAAGCACCGCTTCCAGCTCCGGCAAGATCTTGAATAGATCCCCCACCAGCCCATAATCCGCAGTCTCAAAAATCGCCGAATCCGGGTCCTTGTTGATCGCAACGATCGTCCCGGCGTCCTTGATGCCCGTCAGATGCTGGATTGCACCGCTGATGCCAATGGCAATGTACAGTTCAGGCGCGATGATCTTGCCTGTCTGCCCCACCTGCATCTCGTTGGGAACGTAGCCGGCGTCGACAGCCGCGCGCGACGCACCTACGGCGGCCCCGATCTTGTCGGCGAAGTCGTAGATGATCTTGAAGTTCTCCGCAGACCCAACGCCACGACCACCGGAAACCACGCGCCGGGCGCTCTGCAGATCCGGTCGGTCGGACTCGGCGCTGGCCAAGTCCTTGAAGCGGGTGTGGGTCGGCAGCTCGGCCTGCACCTCGGCGGCCTCGACGGCGGCGCTGCCGCCCTTGCCGGCTTCGGACCAGGACGCGGTGCGCACGGTGGCGACGACCGTCTTCCCGGCAGGGGCCTCCACGGTGATGATCGCGTTGCCGGCGTAGATCGGGCGCTTGAAGCTGTGGCTGCCTTCCACCGCCATGACGTCGGTGACCTGCGGGACGCCCAGCAGGGCTGCCACGCAGGGCATCAGGTCCTTGCCGAAGGTGGTCGAGGGGCCAAAGACATGGGTGTAGCCCTCGGCCAGCTTCGCGACCTGCGGGGCCAGTACCTGGGCGATGGCGTGGGCATTGGCCTCGTTGGCCACGGTCAGCACGCGGGCGACGCCGTCGATCTGCGCGGCCTCGGTGGCGACGGCGGCCGGGTCGGAGGCCAGCACGGCGATGTCGATCGACTCGGGCGACAGGGCCTTGGCGGCGGTGACGCACTTGGCGGTGGCGGCGTTGAGCGCGTCGTCGGCGTGCTCGGCGATGATCAGGACTTTGGACATTAGAGGAGACCCTTTTCCTTGAGTGCGGCAACCAGCTCGGCGGCGTCCTTCACCATGACGCCCTTGCTGCGCTTGGCCGGCGGGGCGTAGTGGGTGGTCTTGAGGCCTTCAGCGGCCTCCACGCCCAACTCGGCGAACGGGATCGACTCCATCGGCTTGCTTTTGGCCTTCATGATGTCGGGCAGCTTGATGAAGCGCGGCTCGTTCAGACGCAGGTCGGTGGTGACCACGGCCGGCAGGTCGACCTCCAAGGTCTCCAGGCCGGCGTCCACCTCGCGGGTGACGGTGGCCTTGCCGTCGGCAATCTTCAGCTTGCTGGCGAAGGTTGCCTGCGGGCGGCCCCAGATGGTGGCCAGCATCTGGCCGGTCTGGTTGGCGTCGTCGTCGATCGCCTGCTTGCCCAGGATCACCAGGTCGGGCTGTTCCTTCTCGATCAGCTTCAGGAAGGTGCGGGCGGCGTCCAGGGGCTGGATCTCCTGGCCGGCCTCGGTGACCACGTGGATGGCGCGGTTGCCGCCCATGGCCAGGCCGTTGCGCAAGTGGGCCTGGGCATCCTGCGGGGCAATGGTGGCGACCACCACCTCGGTGGCGATGCCCTTGTCGCGCAGGCGCAGGGCCTCCTCGAGGGCGATCTCATCGAAGGGGTTGGCCGACAGCTTGACGCCGTCGGTGACCACGCCGGACCCGTCCGGCTTGACCTGGATGCGGACGTTGAAGTCCACCACGCGCTTGTATCCGACGAGGATCTTCATCGTTGTGGGGGTTCCTTTTGGGCCGCGGCGGCAGGGCGCCGCGCGGTGGGAAATCGGCACGCCATTCTAGCGGAGACCACACGGTGGCGCAGGGTCGGGGCGGCGACGGAGTATCCTTGCCGCACCTGGACCTGGGAGTTGGTGATGCTGCATCCGGTAGTGCTCAGTGGTGGCAGCGGGACCCGTCTGTGGCCGCTGTCGCGGCAGGATCGGCCCAAGCAGTTCCTGGCCTTGATGGGCGAGCGCTCGCTGTACCAGGAGACGGTGCTGCGCGCCGCCGGGCTGCCCGGCGTACAGGCGCCGGTGACGGTGTGCAGCGAGGCGCACCGGTTCACCGTGGGCGAGCAGCTGCAGGCGATCAGCGTGGCAAGCGGCGGCATCGTGCTGGAGCCGGTCGCGCGCAATACCGCGCCGGCGATCGCGCTGGCCGCCCTGCACGCCCAGGCCACCGATCCCGACGCGGTGCTGCTGGTGATGCCCGCGGACCACCTGATCGAGGACGAGGCGGCTTTTCGCGAGGCGGTCGGCCGCGCCGTAGCTCTGGCGGGCGATGACTGGCTGGTCGCTTTTGGCATCACCCCGGACTACGCCGAGACAGGCTATGGCTACATCCAGCGGGGCGAGGCGCTGGACAGTGCCGGCTTCCGCATCGACCGGTTCGTCGAGAAGCCGGACCGCGAAACCGCCGAGCGCTACCTGGCCGATGGTGGCTACGCATGGAACTCCGGCATGTTCCTGTTCCGTGCGGGCCGCTACCTCGAGGAACTGGGCACCCATGCCCCGGCAATCCTGGCTGCAGCGCGGCACGCCTATGCGGAATCCGGCACCGATCTGGATTTCATCCGCATCGACGCCGAAGCGTTCGCCGCCAGCCCCAGCGACTCCATCGACTACGCGGTGATGGAGAAGACCGACCGCGCCGCGGTGGTCCCGGTGAGTTGCGGCTGGAGTGACATCGGCTCCTGGTCCTCGCTGTGGGCGGTGGCCGAGCGCGACGATGCCGGCAACAAGACCGAAGGCGACGTCATGGCGGTCGACACCCGCGACAGCCTGGTCCGCGCTTCCGAGGGGCGGTTGGTCGCGACGGTGGGCGTCGACGACCTGGTGATCATCGACACGCCGGATGCCACGCTGGTCGCCCGCAAGGATCGGGTGCAGGAGGTCAAAGCCGTGGTCGACCGGCTCAAGGCCGACGGCCGCAGCGAGCACCTGTCGCACCGCAAGGTCTTCCGCCCCTGGGGCAGCTACGACTCGATTGGCATGGGACCGCGCTTCCAGGTCAAGCGCATCGTGGTCAAGCCCGGCGCCGCGCTGAGCCTGCAGAAGCACCAGCACCGGGCCGAGCACTGGGTGGTGGTGTCGGGCGTGGCCGAGGTGACCTGCGACGAGCGGGTGTTCGAGCTTCGGGAGAACGAAAGCACGTTCATTCCGCGGGGGAGCGTGCATCGGCTGCGGAACCGCGGGACGGCGCCCGTGGAGTTGATCGAGGTGCAGTCCGGTGGATACCTGGGCGAGGACGACATTGTCAGGCTCGAGGATGTGTACGGTCGGGCTTGAGTCCTTGGATTCCCCGCGTTCGCGAGAATGACGGCAGGAGGGGTAGTACCCGTAGGTACGGTGGGGTCCGGCGCTGCGTCGAGCTAGACTTCCCCCATCCCGCAAAGGAGTTGTCCCGATGGCCCAGGCCCCTGCGGCGTCGCCCGTGTCCGGCGCCAAGAGCAAGCTCTACCCCGACGCAAAGTCAGCCCTTGAGGGCGTGGTCGCCGACAACCAGACCCTGGCCGTCGGCGGTTTCGGCCTGTGCGGCATCCCCGAGGCGCTGATCCAGGCGCTGCGCGACTCCGGTGCCAAGGGCCTGACTGCGATCTCCAACAACGCCGGCGTGGACGGCTTCGGGCTCGGGCTGCTGCTGGAGACCCGGCAGATCCGCAAGATGATTTCCTCCTACGTCGGCGAGAACAAGGAGTTCGAACGCCAGTTCCTGGCCGGCGAGCTGGAACTGGAGTTCAACCCGCAGGGCACCCTGGCCGAGCGCCTGCGCGCCGGCGGTGCCGGCATCCCGGCCTTCTTCACCGCCACCGGCTACGGCACCGTGGTGGCCGAAGGCAAGGAAACCCGCGAGTTCGACGGCAAGCACTACGTGATGGAGACCGCGCTGGTCGCCGACGTGGCGCTGGTCAAGGCGTGGAAGGCCGACAAGGCCGGCAACCTGGTGTTCCGCAAGACCGCGCGCAACTTCAACCCGGCCTGCGCGATGGCCGGCAAGGTCTGCATCGCCGAGGTCGAGGAGATTGTGGAGATCGGCGACATCGACCCCGACCACGTGCACCTGCCCGGCATCTACGTCGACCGCATCGTACACAACCCCAATCCCGAGAAGCGGATCGAGCAGCGCACCGTGCGAGGAGGCAACTGAGATGGCCTGGACCCGTGACGAGATGGCCAAGCGCGCCGCGCAGGAACTGCGCGACGGCATGTACGTGAACCTCGGCATCGGCCTGCCGACCCTGGTCGCCAACCACATCCCCGACGGGGTGGACGTGTGGCTGCAGTCCGAGAACGGCCTGCTGGGCATCGGCCCGTTCCCGACCGAGGACGAACTGGACGCCGACCTGATCAACGCCGGCAAGCAGACCGTGACCGCGCGCAAGGGCGCCAGCTATTTCGGCAGCCACGACAGCTTCGCGATGATCCGGGGCGGCCACGTCAACCTGGCGGTCCTGGGCGCGATGGAGGTCACCGACAAGGGTGACCTGGCCAACTGGATGGTGCCCGGCAAGATGGTCAAGGGCATGGGTGGCGCGATGGACCTGGTGGCCGGCGTGCAGCGCGTGGTGGTGTTGATGGAGCACACGACGAAGCACGGCGACCCGAAGATCCTGCCCGAGTGCACGCTGCCGCTGACCGGCGTGGGCGTGGTGAGCCGGATCATTACGGACCTTGGAGTGATGGATGTTACGTCGAGCGGTCTGAGCTTGATGGAGCTGGCTCCGCACGTCACGGAAGAGGAGCTGCGCGCGAAAACTGCGTGCACAATCCGTTGAAGCAGCTGGGCTAAACTTTCCGGCTGTTTGCCCAGTCACAAGGAAGCCCATGAAAGTTGCGATCTTCGGTACCGGTTACGTCGGTCTGGTCACCGGTACTTGTCTTGCGGAGATTGGTCACGACGTCAACTGCATCGATGTTGACGAGGCGAAGATCGAAGGCTTGAAGAAGGGCGTGCTTCCCATCTATGAGCCGGGGCTGGAGCCACTCGTAGTCAGCAATCACGAGGGGGGGCGCCTCCACTTCACCACCAACGCGCCGGCCGCCATCACGGATCGCGAGATCATCTTCATCGCCGTCGGCACGCCGCCTGACGAGGACGGCAGTGCCGACCTGCGGTACGTCCTTGCGGTCGCCCGCACCATCGGCCAGAACCTGAAGGGTCCGGCTGTCGTGGTGAACAAGTCCACGGTGCCCGTCGGCACCGCTAAGCTGGTCTCGGATGCGATCGGCGAGGAGCTCAAGGCACGCGGAGCCGACATCCCGTACGAGGTGGTCTCCAACCCCGAGTTCCTCAAGGAGGGTGCCGCGGTCGAGGATTGCATGCATCCGGACCGGATCGTGATCGGTGCCCGCGGCGCGGAAACGGTCGAAGCTCTGAAGAAGCTCTACGGCCCGTTCGTCCGCAACCACGACCGCTTCGTGGTGATGGACGTGCAATCGGCCGAGCTGACCAAATACGCGGCCAACGCGATGCTGGCGACCAAGATCAGCTTCATGAACGAGATCGCCGGCATCGCCGAGAAGGTCGGGGCGGACGTGGAGATGGTGCGCAAGGGCATCGGTTCGGACCCGCGCATCGGCTGGCACTTCATCTATCCCGGTGCCGGTTACGGCGGCTCGTGCTTCCCGAAGGACGTGCAGGCGCTGGTGCGCACTGCGGCCCAGCATGGCCATGAGCCAAAGTTGCTGAACGCCGTTGAAGAGGTGAACGAGCGCCAGAAGGGGCACGTCTTCGGGCTCATCAGCCGTCATTACGGCGGCAAGGTGGCGGGCAAGACTTTCGCGCTGTGGGGCTTGGCGTTCAAGGCCAACACCGACGACATGCGTGCGGCGTCCAGCCGCACGCTGATGGAGCAGCTGTGGGAAGCCGGCGCACGCGTACAGGCGTACGACCCCGAGGCGCGCGACGAAACCAGGCGCATCTATGGTGACCGGGAAGACCTGACGCTGTGCGAGTCGGCCGACGAGGCACTGGAAGGCGCCGATGCCCTCGTCGCGATTACCGAGTGGCGGGAGTTCCGCAGTCCGCAGTTCGACGCGCTCAAGGCGGCACTGGCCGACGCCGTGCTTTTCGACGGCCGCAACATGTATGACCCTGAAGAGGTCGAGGCCGCCGGCATTGCGCACTACGGCATTGGCCGGGGCCGCTCGATCAGGACTGCCTGACGCTTGAGGGGGAGTCCGCCCAAGCGGACTCCCTTGGAACGTAATTCCCGTTCCGGTGCGTCGATGAAACCGCCATCAATGGCAGGACGACGAAAAGCGAGAGGAAGTACCGCGCCTGGATCTCGAAGATGGCGTGCACGAGCCAGAACGAGGCCAGCCAGAACAGTGGCAACATGGCCGGCAGCCATTGGCCTTTTCGGGCGCTCCGAACCACTGCTGCCAGCGCGAACGCGTAGATGAGCACAAGCAGCACGCGGTATCCGAGGTCCTCTATCCGGTAAAGATAGGCAGCGGTCGCTTGAAGGTGGGTATCTCCGTCGACAGCGGCCAGCCGATCGACCACGTCCGGGGCGCCCAGCGACCAGGACAGCGCGTATGCCTCGGGAAAGACGATCATCCCGGCCTTGCAGCGCATGACCTCCAGCCAGTGGCCGGGTGGCTGTTGCCGCAGCCTTGTGGACACGGCGCGCTGTAACGGAAGGTGTGCATCCGCGCGGGCATCGCGCATCGCCTGGAGGCTCCAATGTCCACAGGTGGGAGGCGATGTCCCCGACGAGAGCAGGCCGGCGTAAAGCGTCACCCCCGAGTTCGTTCGCACCGCCTCGGAACGACCCGCTTGGGCCCGGAGCGCCGAGTCGCCTGCGAAGCCCAGTAGTGCTCCGACCATCAAGACGAGGGCCGACAGCATCGTTGGGCGCCGGGTGGTGAAAAGTGCTGCGCGGGCCATCGCCGCTGTGGTCCCCAAGAGGGCGGCAAACACCAGCAGTACCAGCAGGAATTGCGGCCGACTGGAAACCGCCCCAGCCACCAGCAACGTCGCCGCCAGGATCACCCATGGCCGGCGTGCAGCCGGCGCATCGAGCGCAAGGAATCCGAAGCCCGCGCAAAGCAGCGCGGTCGCTGACAGGTCGAACTGGACCACCGCGAAATACGGGGTGATCGCAAGCAGATAGGCATAGACCAGTGCGGAAGCGAGTCCGATGCGCCGCCCATCCGCCCGGTAGGCGATTGCCAGAATGACAAGGGCGGACGCCAGGTTGATGAGCAACATGACCGCGTACGGTGCGAGCGGAAGCTTCTGGAGCACCCGCAGCACGAACAGCATGATCCCGCCACGTTCGTAGGCGATCGCCCCGCGCGCCGCTTCCCAGTAGTAGAGCCAGTCACTGAAGGGCTGTGGCCTGATCGCCGTGGCCCATCCGGCGGCAGCCGCAACCAGCAGCAGTGCCGCGGCGGCATGGAGCAGCCGCGCGCGTCCAGCGGCCGCGGCGGCTTCATATGGCAGGCGGGCCTCGGTGACGGATCCGGTCATGCTTCCTTTCCTGATGGGGTCGTTTCGGCAAGAACCGCGGCAATTCCTTCTTCCCACCCGGGCAGCTTGATTCCAAGCTCCTCGCGGGCCCGGCTGCTGTCCAGCACCGACCAGCAGGGGCGTCGGGCCGGCGCAGGAAACCCGCTGCTGGAGACGACTGCCAGTTCAGGGGTCCACCCAAGCAGGCCAGCCTGCCGGGCCAGACGGAAGATGCGTTCGGCAAATCCATGCCACGTCGTATGCCCCTGCGGCGCCAGGTGCCAGGTTCCGCTGCCGTCGTACCCCGTGGCGAGCACCCGTGTAGTCGCCTCGGCCACCCAGTGCGCCGGCGTCGGCGTCCCATGCTGGTCATCCACCACCTGCAGCACGTCGCGCTCGGCCGCTAGCCGCAGCATGGTGCGCAGGAAGTTGTGCCCGTGTGCCGCGTACACCCAGGCGATGCGGAAGATCATGTGCTCGCAGCCGCTGTCACGCATCGCCTGTTCGCCGGCGAGCTTGCTGGCGCCATAGGTGTTCAGCGGGTCGGTGGGGTCGTCCTCGCGCCAGGGCCGGTCGTTCTCGCCGGAGAAGACGTAATCGGTCGAATAGTGGACCAGCCGGGCGCCGGTGGTGGCGCAGGCGCGGGCGAGGGCATCGACGGCTTCGGCGTTGATGCGGAAGGCGAGGTCGGGCTCGCTCTCGGCGCGGTCCACGGCGGTGTAGGCGGCGGCATTGACCAACACGTCCGGCCGCAGCGTCGCGACCAGGGCGGCGAGGGTGTCGGGCCGGTTGAAATCCGCCTGTTCGCAGTCGGCCCCGTCGGGCAGGGCGCCGGTGCGGGTGGCGGGTATGAGCTCGCCCAATGGCGCCAGGCTGCGGCGCAGTTCCGTCCCGACCTGCCCATTGGCGCCGGTGAGCAGGATGCGCACGGCGCTCAGCCCACGCGACCGCGCCCGACCAGCCCGGCCAGGTATTCGCCGTAGCCGCTGGCGCGCAATGGCTCGGCCAGGGCCAAGAGCTGCTCGTCGTCGATCCAGCCGTTCTCCCAGGCGATCTCCTCCGGACTGCCAACCCGGAGGCCCTGGCGCTGTTCGATGGTCTCGATGAAGGTCGCGGCCTGCAGCAGCGCGCTTGGCGTGCCGGTGTCCAGCCAGGCGGCACCGCGGCCGAGGCGCTCCATGTGCAGTGCGCCGTCGGCCAGGTAGGACAGGTTGAGATCGGTGATCTCCAGCTCGCCGCGGGCCGAGGGTTTGAGTGCGGAGGCACGGTCCGGAGCGGTGTGGTCGTAGAAGTACAGGCCGGTCACCGCGTGGCTGGAGCGGGGGCGTTCGGGCTTCTCCTCGATGCCGATTACCCGGCCCGCGTCGTCGAACTCGGCCACGCCGTAGCGCTGCGGGTCGCGCACGTGGTAGCCGAAGATCGTCGCGCCCTGCTCGCGTGCACCGGCGCTGCGCAGGGTCGCGGTCAGGCCGTGGCCGTGGAAGATGTTGTCGCCCAGGACCAGGCAGCTGGGCTGCCCGGCGAGGAACCCGCGGCCGATGGTCAGCGCCTGGGCCAGGCCTTCCGGTTCGGGTTGGGCGGCGTACCGCAGCTCCATGCCCCATTGCGAGCCATCGCCCAGCAACCGCTGGAACAGCGCCTGCTCGTGCGGGGTGTTGATGACCAGCACCTCGCGGATGCCCGCCAGCATCAGCACGCTGAGCGGGTAATAGATCATCGGCTTGTCGTAGACCGGCAGCAGCTGCTTGCTGATCGCCTGGGTGACCGGCCACAGCCGGGTGCCGGTGCCGCCGGCGAGCAGGATGCCCTTGCGTGCCATGTCAGTCCCCTCCGCCGAACCGTTGCAGGCGGTAGTTGCCGTCGAGGATCCGTTGCGTCCACGCGGTGTTGGCAAGGTACCAGTCGACGGTGGCGGCGAGGCCATCCTGGAAGCGCGTCGCCGGGGTCCAGCCGAGCTCGTCGCGGATCTTGCCGGCATCGATCGCGTAGCGGCGGTCGTGGCCGGGACGGTCGCGCACGAAGCTGATCTGGCTGGCGCGTGGCTTTCCGTCCGTGCGTGGGCGGCGCTCGTCCAGCAGCCCGCAGATCGCCTCCACCACCTCGAGGTTCCGCCGCTCGGCATTGCCACCGATGTTGTAGACCCCGCCCGCGCGGCCGGCTTCGAGTACCCGCACGATCGCGCTGCAGTGGTCCCTCACGAACAGCCAGTCGCGCACGTTGCCGCCATCGCCGTAGACCGGGATCGGCTCACCGGCGACGGCCTTGGCGATCACCAGCGGGATGAGCTTCTCCGGGAACTGGTACGGGCCGTAGTTGTTGGAGCAGTTGGTGGTCAGCACCGGCAGCCCGTACGTGTGGTGGAAGGCGCGGACCAGGTGGTCGGAGGCGGCCTTGGACGCGGAGTAAGGCGAGTTGGGGGCGTAGGGCGTGGTCTCGGTGAACAGCCCGGTGTCCCCGAGCGAGCCATAGACCTCGTCGGTGGAGACGTGCAGGAAGCGGAAGGCATCGCGGCGTGCATCCGGCAATTCGCGCCAGTAGTCGCGGGCGCACTCCAGCAGGGCCAGGGTGCCGACCACGTTGGTCTGGACGAAGGCGGCCGGTCCGTCGATGGAGCGGTCGACGTGGCTCTCGGCGGCGAAGTTGAGGATGGCGTCTGGCTGGTGCTCGGTGAGCAACTGCGTGACCAGCGCGCGGTCACCGATGCCGCCGTGGACGAACACATGGCCGGGGCTGTTCTCCAGCGACTTGAGCGTGTCCAGGTTGCCGGCGTAGGTCAGGGCATCGAGGTTGATGGCCTTGACGCCTGCCGCCACCGCATCGAGCACGAAATTGCCGCCAATGAAGCCCGCGCCGCCGGTTACGAGCCAGGTTTTGTTCGCCATGCGGATATTCTGGCACCGACCCTCCCGTCATGCCCGCGCACGCGGGCATCCATGGACGTCAGGGTCAAGGAACGAGTGGAGAGGAACGAGGAACGAGTGGGAGCGAACGTCCTTGGGTTCCCGCGTACGCGGGAACGACGGCTGTGCGGGAACGACGGCGGTTCGTCAACGCTCCGCGTCGATGACACCCCGCATGCGCGCGATATCGTTTCCGCTCGCGCCCAGCGCCCGCGCGCGCGTTTCCCAGCCGCGCACCGCGTCGCGCACTTGGCCCTCGATCGCACCCACGCTCTTCTTCGGGATGCGGTAATAGTCGGCCGTCGCCAGCAGCAGGCCCGAGTCGGGTGAAGGGTCGGCTTCGTTGATCGACAGGACGTGGTGGTCCTTGTCCGGGTTCGGATTGACGTCGAATGCAGGCGAGAGCTGCCATCCGTCCCCCGCGCGCAGGAATCCGTGGTTGCGCAGGTGGTCGTCGCGATTGCCAATGAGGATGTTGAACAGTACCCGGCGGAACAGTTGCTCCAGGTCCCGCGCGATCCGCGTCGAGGTGCCGCTGTTCTCGATCGCCAGCACGATGTCCAGGTAGCTGTGCCCTTCGCTCTCGGTGACGTCCAATTGCGTCATCGCCGAGGAGAACGCGCGACGCGAGGTCGGTGTGCGGTCGAAACGCCGCACCGCATAGGTATGGCCGCGATCCGACAGGCGCATCAGCCTGGCTTCCGGCATCTCGATTCCTGCCTCGAGCGAGAGCTGGCAGGTCAGGAATTCCCACAGGCCCACGTTGATGCGGTCATCGTGGGACGGGAACTTGGCGAGCCACAGCTGGCCGTCCTGGTCACGGAAGCTGGCCTTCGGCCGCGCGCCACCCAGCGAAGCGCCTGGAGCGATCAGCTGCTTGACCCAGGTGATCATCTGCTCGGAGGTATCGTCGTCGCCGCGCTCGACTTGGGCAGCGATCGCTTCGAGCTCGCGCAGCTCGGTGACCGGTGGTGCGCTCAGCGCCCGATCGTCCACATGGCGCAGCGTCCCCGGGTCGACTAGGCGCAGGGCGCCCATGCGGGATTCGTCGTTGACGCCAATCAGGTAGTCCCAGGCACGCAGGCTGCGCACGGCGCGATCCTGCTCGCGCGCCTCGATCGCTTCGCGGCGGTCCATCAGGCGCTTGCCCCAGCGGTCGGGAGAGCAGTCGACGAATGCGCCGGACAGCTTGCTGGCGCCTTCCCGTGCGTACTGTTTGCCGGCAGCGAAGTAGAGCTCGTGGTCCAGTGAGAACGCCGATACTGGCCCGGCATTGGCCAGCCATTGCGGATCGTATTCGAAGCTGATCGTCTCTCCGGTCCGGCTGGTCGTCCGCTGCAGATGACCGACCAGGGCCGAGCCGCCGAGGCACTCGTCGTCTATCCAGACGTCCAGCTGGTTCATTTCTTGCGCCCCCGGGTTTCCGGTGGCGGTATCGGCGACATTGCCGGCGAAGGCGCGGCGTTCGTCCGCCGCAGGGCGTTGTCCTGAAGTTCGCGGCCGAGCGTGTCCTGGGCGGCGATCAGGTCGATGTCGCGGTCAAGACCAAGCACCGTGAGCGCCCGCAGGACCGTCGCCAGACTGGTCGAAGGGTTGCCGTTCTCCAGCTTGGCGAGGGTCGGCACGCTCACTCCCACGCGCTCGGCCATCACCTCCTGGGTCATCGAGCGGCGCATCCGCGCGGCGCGCAGGCGCTGGCCCAGCTCCGCGATCTGCCGCCGGGCACGGGGATGGGTAGGGGGAGTCCGCTTTGCCATGCCAAATTAAATTACTCGTCCTGGCGGGAAGTGCAAGTTAATTTCGGATTTCTTGATGGCGTCCCCAATCCCGTCATGCCCGCGCACGCGGGCATCCATGGACGTCAGGGCCAAGGAACGAGTGGAGAGGAACGAGGAACGAGTTGGAGCGAACGTCCTTGGGTTCCCGCGTGCGCGGGAACGACGTGCGGTGCGGGAACGACGGGCAGGCTTCAGGATTCCTCCAGCATGCGGCCCAGGGCGAGGTCGATGTCGCCCCCCTCGAGTCCGGACTCGGCAAGAAGTCCCGGGGCGGTACGCAAGGCGTCCTGCATGCGCTCCAGCGACTGCCTGGCCATTTCCTCATCGAGTCCGTAGGAGGGAAGCGCGCCGAGTGCGTTCTCCAGCGTGGCCTCTCGCCCCCGGGGCCCCAGCCCGATGGCATGGAACCGCTTGCCTTCGGCCACCAGGTCGAAGGCCGGCGACAGGTCCCAGTTCCCATCGCGTAACAGCAGGCCGTGGTTGCGTGCATGGTCGTCGGTGTTGCCGATCAGCACGTTGAACAACATCCGTTCGAACATGCGCCGCCCCGCGTCGGGCACACCGATGCGGCGGTACAGCGAGGCAGCCCCGAAGTAGCTCACCAATCCGGTCGGGGCGACCACATCAGCGGGCGACATGCGCTCCAACGCGAGCAATGCGTGCAGGCTCAGGTAGTGCAGGCGCTTGCCCGCGCTCCGGTCAAAGCGCTGAACCAGCAGCACCGCCCGGCCGTTCGCCTCCGCAAGGCGTTGGTCCGGTACGTCGATTCCGCACTCCCGCGCCAAGCGCAGGCAGGCCCATTCGAGGCGGGGAATGTCCAGCGGATCACCCGGTCGGCTGAACTTCGCGATCCACTCTTCCCCTTCATCGGCAATCAGGGCTTTAGGCCGGGCACCACCAAGGGAACTCCCGTGCTCGAAGACAAGCTGCAATGCCTCCTGGGACACACGCCTTCCGCCGGCGATCGCCGTGGAGGCGGCTTCGAGCTCGGAAAGAGAGGCCTTTGCGGCTACGGTGCGCGGTGGAGCTGGCCGGGTGCGGGACTGCGAAAACAGCAGCGCACCCGTGCCGCTGCCATTTGCCAGCCTCAGGATCTCCAGCGGGTTGGCCGCCACCGACGGGCCCCGCTCATGTTCGATGAGCAGGCGTCCCCAGGCGTCGGGCCCTGCGTCGGCAAACACACCGTGAATTCCGCCGTTGAGGGTGGTGTCGAAGGGACCGTCGCGCAGCTCCAGGTTGCGCGGGTCCAGCGGCCATGCGTCCGGGTGTGCCAGCCAGTCGCGGCTGTATTCGAAACGCCCGCGGCCCTCGGCCCATCGGAGCCTGCCGGCCAGGGCGTAATCGCCGCCGAGCGGGGCAAAGACGTACAGCCTGTCGAGCTCAGAAGTCATCGCTTACCACCCGCGAGGGAAGCCGCTGGATCTCAAGTGCCCGCCCGCGCCTGTCGTCCTCGATCATCTCGACGAGATCGGACGTCCAGGGGCGCTCCAGGACCTGCAGTACCTCCAGGAAGTTCCCGAGGGCGATACCCGGGTCGCCGGCTTCCAGGCGACCGATGGTCTGCTTGCCGAGACCGGCCCGGTCGCCCAATTGCTGCTGGGTGATCCGGCGACGGATCCGCGCGCTGCGCAGGGCAGATCCGAGGAGTTGGGTGGCGGACAGGGTTTCGGGGGAGTGGCGGGCGGTGGGTCTCTTCATGGAAGTACTATAAATCACTCACAACCGACCGATAGGGGTGAGTTATGCGTCCCTTCGGCATGCCCGCGTATGCGGGCATCCATGGACGTTAGGGCCAAGGAACGAGCAGGCGCGAACGTCCTTGGGTTCCCGCGTTCGCGGGAACCTACGAGACTTTGTTGTTGATATTTTTCGGTGCGTTGACAACAAAAGACGTTGTCCAGTACAAATGAGCGACAACGCAGCTTGTCGATGATGAAGTCCGATTTCTTGACGACAACAGTGGTTGTACATGACGGATCAACACCAGCCGGCTTTGTTCCTGATGGAAGCCGGGAATTAACGCCAACGCCACCGGCACGTACGCTCCCTCATGCCCCTCGATCTCAGTCAGGCAGTTCTCTATCACACCGGTCAATTTCCGCCCCGGGTGCTCGACTACGGGCACTTGATGCCCGCTCTGCTGGGAGCCACGGCGGCGTTGGCCCGCTACGACCAGATGTTGCGGGGGCTGCACAACAGCGAGCTGTTCCTGGCGCCGCTGCGCGGCCAGGAAGCCGTGGTGTCTTCGCGCATGGAAGGCACCATCAGCACGCTGGACGAGATCCTGCAGCTTGAGGCGGAGTTCGACGAAGACGATGAGCGCGCTGCCGATGAGTTCCGCTCCGATGCCATCGAGACAGCGCTGTACCGGCGCGCGCTCAACACTGCGCAGCTACGGATGGAGCAAGGGCAGCCGCTGTCTGAGTCTTTGATCAAGAGCATCCATCGCCAGTTGCTGTCGTTCGGTCGTGGCGCGAACAAGTCCCCGGGTGCCTACAAGCACGAACAAAATTACATTGGTGAACGTGGCAGCCGGAGAGTGAGCTTCGTACCGATCGCACCGGAGCACCTGCCGGGCGGCATGGAGGCGCTGTTCCGCCTGGCCAACGATGAAGCGCTGCCGATGCTGTTGCGGACCGCGCTGGCACATGCGGAATTCGAGGCACTCCACCCGTTCGAGGATGGCAACGGCCGGGTCGGTCGCATGCTGATCACCCTGATGCTGTGGCAAGGCGGGGTGATCGGTGCACCGCACTTCTACATCAGCCGGTATTTCGAGGACCACAAGGACGAGTATCTGGACCGGCTGCGCATGGTGTCTGCGGACAACGACTGGAACGGCTGGTGCGCTTTCTTCCTGCAGGCGGTGGAACAGCAGGCTATTGCCAACCTCGAAGCCGCCCAGTCCATCAGCGACTTCTACGCGGAGATGAAGCCGCGCTTTGCCGAGCTCCTGGCGTCCAAATACGCGGTTGCGGCACTGGACTACCTGTTCACCCATCCGGTGTTTAGCAACAGCCGCTTTACGCGCAGTGCCGGAATTCCGCCGCAGACGGCTGCCCGCTTCAGCCGGCTCCTCCTGCAGGAAGGCCTGTTGCAGGTAGTGCGGGAGCCCGCGGGGCGACGCTCGGCCATGTATCGCTTCGAGCCGTTGATGCAGAGGGTGCGGGTCTAGCGCCCCACGTCAAACCCGCGCACGCGGGCATCCATGGACGCAGGGCAAGGAACGAGTGGAGAGGAACGAGGAACGAGTGGGAGCGAACGTCCTTGGGTTCCCGCGTGCGCGGGAACGACGGAGGAGCCGGGAAGAGCGAAGGATGCCTCCGCCTTCA
>NZ_JAJUWY010000006.1 GCF_021390425.1 Lysobacter sp. GX 14042
CCCCGTATTCGTAGGTAAACCAAGTGTGCTCTGGGTCGGCCTCTCGTGGCGTCTTATGCCCAACCAGACGGCAGAGGTCATCGAAGAAGGAGTGCCAGTCTCGGCGTTCATCTCCGCCGTCCCGCCACTTCCTGATGAAGTCGTTCGGTGTCATCCAGCCCCTCCCCCTGTTTGTGCTCCCTTGATGATGCCCGATGTGAAGATCAGACGGGACCAGAGACACGGGTGAGGCGACTGCGGGAAAGGCAGTCGATGGGCTAGAAGAGGAGACGAACTACTGGGTCCAAAGGTCGCAAGCGAGTGCTTGGAGGACCGCTACAGGCAGGAGCCCGAAATGACCAACGCTTGCGCCCGCTCGGAAGGCTGGGACACTTCTGGGACGCTAGACCGTGCTTTTTGATGCTTTTTGATGCTATTCAGGAGGTAGTGAAGAGCGTCGGAGAGAAAAAAACATAGAAAAAACAATGGCGTACGACGACCCGCCTAAAACCAAAAATTACGATCCGTTGCTTAGGAGGGGGACGCTCTATCCAGCTGAGCTACGGGGCCGTGAGGCCGGGCATTCTCGCATGAACGGCACGCGGCCTGAAACGCGGGCGGTGCGCAAGCGACCGTAGGTCGCGGAAATGAAAACGCCGGCCAGTGGCCGGCGTTCCGGGATTTGGTGGAGCGGAGGGGGATCGAACCCCTGACCTTCGCGATGCGAACGCGACGCTCTCCCAGCTGAGCTACCGCCCCATTGAAGGCGGCAATTCTACCGGTGCCCTGCGCGTCGCGCTAGTCCCTGTTGCCGACGCCGGTGGCGATGCCGGCAAGCAGCGGGGCGAGCACCGGTTCCAGTTGTTCGCGGCGCCAGCCCTCCAGCGCCCCGGGCCATTGGCCGGGGGCCAGCAGGAGGGCCTCCAGGTGCTTGCGCGAGGCCAGCACGCCGTCGGGCAGGCCGAGTTCGCGGCCGCGCAAGGCGACCGCATCCTTGACCGCGCGCATGCGCTGCCTGTCCAGGCGCTCGATGCCGGAGGCATCGGGCGCGTCGGCCTCGTCGGGCAGGGGCTCGTTGAGGACCTTCCAGATCAGCGGCCCCAGCTTGCGCGGTGCCTTGGGGTGGGCGTCCAGGCGCGCCTGCAGCCCGGCCGCGTCGGGTGGCGGCTGGCGGGCGAGGGCGTTGGCCAGTTCGTTGTCGAGGATCCAGGTGCGCGGCCGGTCGGTCTCCCGGGCGTAGGCTTCGCGCCAGCGCAGCAGGCGCAGCAGTCGCTGCTGGGCCGGAGGATCGAGGAACTGCGCGGCGCGCAGCGACAGGTGCGGCCAGCGCTCGGATTCGGGCGCGGCGGCGCGCTCGAGGGTGCGCCGGGCATCGGCGGCAAGCCAGTCGCGCCGGCCCAGCTCGCCGAGCCTGCGGTCCAGTTCGTCATGCAGGGCGAACAGGTGGCGCACGTCGTCGGCGGCATAGCCCAGCTGCGCGGTCGACAGCGGCCGGCGCAGCCAGTCCGAGCGGGTCTCGCCCTTGGGCAGCAGCACGCCAGTGACCTGCTCGACCAGCCGCTGGTAGCCCATCCCGGCATCCATGCCCGCAAGCGCGGCGGCGGCCTGGGTGTCGAACAGCGGGTCCGGCAGCGCGCCGCAATCATGGGAGAAGGCGACCAGGTCCTCGCTGGGACTGTGCATCACCTTGAGCACGGAACGGTCGCGCAGCAGCCGGGCGACCGGTTCGGCCATCCCGGGCGCCAGGGTGTCGACCAGCAGGATCCGCAGGCCGCCGTCCACTTCCAGTGCAATCTGCACCAGCGCGAGCTTCGGCCAGTAGGTGCGCTCGCGGATGAACTCGGTATCCAGGCCCACGCGCGCGAGTGGCCGGGCGAGCTGTGCATCGAGTGCGGCCGGTTCGGAAATCCAGATCGGATCGGGGGACGGAGCAGTGTTGGAATCGGTGCTGGGATGGGGCACGTGCAGGCGCGTAGGTGCGAAGTTGCCGGGGCAGGCGACAATAGCCTACTTTCAGCGCAGCCTTCAGGGCGCGCCCTGCCGGGCGCGCGTGCGGGCAGGAGGACGATCGCCGGATGCCATTGCCAGCACAGCCCGCTCCGCACGCTCGCGCCCGCCGCCGCGTCACCCACGCGTTGCTGCTGGCCTGCGCGGTGGCCGTCCTGGCCATCCCTGCCGGCTGTGGACGTGGGGAAGACGGCGAGGCCGGCGAGCCGCGCACCTCGGCCGGCGAGGAGCACCAGGCCGCGCCCCCGGTCCTGCCCGCCGGGGCCGGCGAGGAGCCGGAGACCACCGTGGAATGGGAGCGCCCGCAGCTGGAGATCGATCCCGACCAGGCCGGGGCGCTGCGCGTCCGCGCCGCCGAGGCACTCGAGGCCGGCGAGTTGCTGGACCCGGAGTCCGGGGCGGTCGCGCTGTACCTGGCGCTCGCCGGGCAGCTCCCCGAAGACGCCGCGGTCGCCGAGGGACTGGAGCGCTCGGTCGATGCGCTCGCCGCGCGGGTGGAAGCCGAGCTGGCGGCGCTCGACGCTGACCCGTCCGCCTTGCAGCGGGCGCAGCAGGCCGGCGCCGCGCTGCGCGAGCTGCGCCCGGATGACCCGCAGGCGGCGCAACTGCTCGAGGGCATCGAACAGGCGCGCCGCTCCCACCATGAGAGCGCGCAGGGCGAGCGCGCACTCGCCGCCGGCGGTGCCCCGCTCGAGGGTCCGATTCCCGCCGAGGCGCACTTCCGCCGGGCACTGGAGCTGCGTCCGGATGACGCCCGCGCGCTGCAGGGGCTGGCCGCGGTGGAAAGCGCGCTGATCCGCAGTGCCGAACAGGCGGCCGACGCCGACGAGTACGAACAGGCGGGCCAGTGGCTGGACCGCGCCGCCGAGGTCCGCCCGGAGGCCACGACCGTCGAGGAGGCCCGCCGGCGCCTGGCGGGTCACCGCGGGGCCCGGGTACGCCAGTTGCGCGATGACGGCATCGCCGCGCTTTCGCGCGATGACGGCATCGCGCTGGCGCAGCGTGAGCTGGAGACCCTGCTGCGCATCGCGCATCCCGGGGATACGGCGGCCACCGAGCTGCGCGAGCGCATTGAGCTGGCGACCCACTACGGGCTGTTCCGCCCGGGGCAGTCGTTCACCGAAGCGTTGCGCAACGGCGGGCGCGGACCGGAGATGGTGGTGATCCCGCACGGCACCTTCCACATGGGCGCGCCGGCCGGCGAGTCCGGCTCCAGCGATGCCGAACGCCCGGTGCGCGAGGTCCGCTTCGACCGTGGCCTGGCGGTGTCGCGTACCGAGGTGACCGTGGGCGAGTTCCGCCGCTTCATCACCGCCACCGGCTACCGCGCCCGCGCGGTGCGCCGCGGTTATTCGGTGGTCTATGACGAGCGCAGCGGGAACATGGTCCGGCGCAGTGGCGTGGACTGGAGCAGTGACTACCTTGGCGAGCGCGCCGACGACCGCCAGCCGGTGGTCCACGTCAGTGCCCAGGACGCGGCGGCCTATGCCGACTGGCTGGCCGAGCAGACCGGCGAGGCCTACCGGCTACCCAGCGAGGCCGAGTTCGAGTACATGCTCCGCGCCGGCAGCCCGGCACGCTTTCCCTGGGGCGAGGGTCCGCCGCCACCGGGCAGCGGCAATTTCACCGGCGGCGGCGACCGTTCGCCGGGCGGCCGGGAATGGCGCAACGCCTTCGATGGCTACGACGACGGCGCCTGGGGGCCGGCCCCGGTCGGCAGTTACGCAGCCAATGCATTCGGCCTTCACGATATCGCCGGCAATGTCAGCGAATGGGTCGCCGACTGCTGGCATGACAGCTACCGGCGGGCGCCTGCGGACGGCCGGGCGTGGATCAATCCCGGCTGCCGTGACCAGGTGGTTCGTGGCGGCTCATGGGCCAGCTCGCCAGCGCAGACGCGCTCGGCGTGGCGCCTGGGCAGCCCGACCACCACCACCAACGCGCGGGTCGGCTTCCGGGTCGTCCGCGGGATCTGATGCCCGGCCCGCCGGGCGGGAGCGAGGCATGAGGATTCGGCTCGGCACGGGGCAGCAGGCACAGGCGGACGGGGCGCGGCGCCGGGGCGGGGGCATCAAGTGGTGGGTGCTGGTCGCCTTCGCGGCGTTCGCGGCCTGGCGCTGGTTCGGCAGTGCCGAGATCGACCCCTACACCGGACAGGCCGCGCACTACGCCGCGACTCCCGCCGAGGAGGTGCAGCTGGGCGCGCAGGCCTACCAGCAGGTGCTGGGCGATGCCAACGCACAGGGCGCCCTGGTGGACCCGGCGGCGCCGGTCAGCGTGCAGGTCCGCACCATCGCCTCGCGGCTGGTGGACAAGGTGCCGCAGGTCAGCGCCGACCTGGCGGCGCGGAACCAGCAACAGGTACCCGACAGCTGGCGCGGTTTCCAGTGGGACGTCAGCGTGATCGAGTCCGAGCAGGCCAACGCCTTCTGCCTGCCGGGCGGCAAGATGGCGGTCTACACCGGATTGCTCCCGGTCACCCGGAACGAGGACGCGCTGGCGGTGGTGATGGGCCACGAGATCGCCCACGCCCTGCTGCGGCATGGCTCGCAGCGCCTGGCGCAGCAGGAACTGGTGCAACTGGGGCAGATGGCGGCGGCAGTCGCGGTCAGCGATGCCGACCCGCAGCGGCAGGCCATGGTGATGGGTGCCCTGGGCGCGGGTGCGCAGTACGGCCTGATCCTGCCCTACGGCCGCAACCATGAGAGCCAGGCCGACCAGGTCGGGCTGATGCTCGCCGCGGCGGCCTGCTACGACCCGCGCGAGGCGATCGGCCTGTGGGAGCGCATGTCGGCGACCGGCGGCCCGAGCCCGCCGGAGTTCGCCTCCACCCATCCGGATCCGGCCAACCGGATCGCGCGCCTGCAGCAGCTCATGCCCGAGGCGCTGGAGTTCCATGCCCGCTATTGCGGCGGGCAGCCGGCGCCCGGCGGCTGAGCGGCCGGGCGTGGAACCGCCGGGCCGTCGGACGGCCGGCTCGTGGAACGGCCGCTCAGCCGCCGGGGCGCCGGGCCATGGTGGCGACCGGACCGAAGCTGCCGGTGAGGTTCTGCGCCTGGGCCCGGCGTGACGGCGCCGGGCGCTGCACGGAGGACGTCGCCGCCGCGCCGGCGCGCTCCGGTCCGGGGGCCGGGGCCGGCGGCGCACCGAGCCGGTCGAGCGCGTCCTCCAGGCAGCGGGCGACCTCGCCCTGGCGTGCATCCCCATGCAGGCGCGCCAGTCGCATCAGCAGCGCAGGGCTCAACAGCGGCGAGCCGCCCTGTTCGTGCTCGGCAATGACCTGCAGCAGGACCTGCCGCGTCAGGTCGTCGCCCGAGCGTGCGTCGCAGACCTGGAACGCCTCGCCTTCGACGATCAGCTGGCGTACGTCTTCGATGGTGATGTAGCTGGAGATCTCCGTGTCGTAGAGCCGGCGGTTGGGATACTTCTTGATCAGTCGCATGGAACTTCCGGGACGCGCGGGCGAGCCCCGAGCATCGCCGATGCCCCGGGGGCGTGCAAACCCCCGGATGGCATGGATCAGGCCCCGGGAAAGGGGAGCGTGCGCGGGATCCGCCGCGGGTCGAAGCCCGCCATCGCGGCGTGCAGGAAATCCGCTGGCGCGGTCCCGCGCGGCAGTTCCAGGGGCCGCTGGCCCAGGTGCCGCCAGGCCACCGCCAGCGCGGGCAGCGGGTCGGCCGGATCGACCGGCAGGTCGGCGTCGGACTTGGACAGCTTGCGGCCGTCGCGACCCAGCAGCAGCGGCAGGTGGGCGTAGGTGGGCGTGGGCAGGCCGAGCGCCCGCTGCAGCAGGATCTGGCGCGGCGTGGAGTCGATCAGGTCGGCGCCGCGGACCACCCCGGTGATGCCCTGCGCGGCGTCGTCGACCACCACCGCCAGCTGGTAGGCCCAGCAGCCATCGGCGCGCAGCAGGACGAAGTCGCCGACCGTCCGCGACAGATCCTGTTCGTAACGGCCCTGGACCTGGTCGTGGAAGCCGATGCGGGTTCCGGGCGGGACCCGGAACCGGACCGCGGGATCCGGGCGCTCGCGGCGCGCCACGCAGCGGGCATGCACGCCGCCGGTGGCGGCCAGGTCCGCCCGGCTGCAGTGGCAGGTGAATGCATCGCCCTGCGCGAGCAGCCGGTCGAGCGCCCCGCGGTAGACGGCACCGCGCTCGCTCTGGCGGATCACCGGGCCGTCGGCCACCAGGCCGCAGGCGGCCAGGGTCTCCAGCTGGCGCGCCGCCGCGCCCGGCACCTCGCGCGGGCGGTCGACGTCCTCGATCCGCACGAGCCATCCGCCGGCGGCGCTGCGCGCGAACAGCCAGCTGCCCAGCGCGGCCAGCAGGGAGCCGGCGTGCAGGTCGCCGGTGGGCGAGGGCGCGAACCGGCCACGGGCGGTGGGCAACGCCGGGCCGGAGGGAGTGCTGGGAGCGTTCAACGGCGTTTGCAGGGGCTGGCGGCGTGGACCGCTGATATTGAATTCGCGTCCAAACTGCCACACTTCCGGTCTATCGAAAACGCGCATCCGGCGCGAATGAGGAAGTCACCGATGTTCAAGCGCGCCGCGCTTTTCATTGCAACCAACCTGGCCGTGGTGGTCCTGCTGGGCATCGTCCTGAGCATCCTGCAGGGCGTGTTCGGCATCAGCCTGGGCAACAACGGCGGCCTGCTGGTGATGGCCCTGGTGTTCGGCTTCGGCGGCTCGTTCATCTCGCTGATGATGTCCAAGTGGGTCGCCAAACGCGGTACCGGGGCGCGGGTGATCGAGCAGCCGCTCAACGAGGGCGAGCAGTGGCTGGTGTCCACCGTGCGCCGCCAGGCCGAGGCCGCCGGCATCGCCATGCCCGAGGTTGCGATCTACGAGGCCCCGGAGATCAACGCCTTCGCCACCGGTCCGAGCCGCAACAACTCGCTGGTGGCGGTGTCCACCGGCCTGCTGCGCTCGATGAACCGCGACGAGGCCGAGGCGGTGCTGGGCCACGAGGTCAGCCACGTGGCCAACGGCGACATGGTGACCATGGCGCTGATCCAGGGCGTGCTCAACACCTTCGTGATCGTGCTCTCGCGGGTGGTCGGCCGGGTCATCGACGGCTACCTGAGTGGCAACCGCGACGGCGGGGTGGGCATCGGATACTTCGCCACGGTGTTCGTGCTGGACATGGTCTTCGGGCTGTTCGCCAGCATGATCGCGATGTGGTTCTCGCGCCGGCGCGAGTTCCGCGCCGACGCCGGCGGGGCGCAGCTGGCCGGCCGCGGCAAGATGGTCGCCGCGCTGCAGCGGCTGTCGCAGACCTACGGCGAGAACACCCTGCCGCGCCAGGTACAGGCCTTCGGCATCAGCGGCGCGGTCGGCCACGGCCTGCGCCGGCTGTTCATGAGCCATCCGCCGCTGGAGGAGCGCATCGCCGCCCTGCAGCGCCTGGACGACCGCGTGCGCACCGCCGCCTGAGGGGACCCCGGGGGACCGCCTCAGCCGAAGTCGTAGTCCATGTCCGGACCCGGGGCGGCCAGGAAGGCGCCCTGGGCGTAGTCGATGCCCGCGCTGAACAGCGCGGTCATGGTGCTGGCATCGTTGACCGTATCGACGATCACCTGCCTGCCCATGTCGTGCGCCTTGTCGGTGAGCTCGCGCAGCCGCTTCTGGTTGTCCGGGCTGCCGGCCAGGTCCTCGGAGAAGGCGGGATCGATGCGCACCAGCGCGGCATCGAAGTGGCCCAGCAACTGGAACGAGTTCAGCCCGCTGCCGAACTGTTCCAGAGCCATGCGCACGCCCAGCTCCGCCATCTGGCGGCGGAACTCCTGGGCTGCGCGCAGCTGGGTCGAAACCTTGGGCTCGGCCAGCTGCAGCACCAGCTGCCCGCCGTCCACGCCTTGCTGCGCGAGCTGCTGGCGGACCAGGGTGACCAGGCTGTCATCCTGCAGCGCGACGTCGGACACCCGGGCCATCACCGTGGTCGGGCGGCCGGCCAGGCGCTGCGCCGCGAGCCGGGTGATCGCCTCGCGCACCACCCAGCGGTCGATCTCCCACAGCAGGCCGTGCTCCTCGGCGATCGGCAGGAAGCTCACCGGCGGGATCAGCTCGCCGTCATCGCCGCGGATGCGCAGGAAAGCGTCGTAGTGCTCGCCGGGCTGGCCGTGCAGGGCGACCAGCGGCTGGTAGTGCAGCACGAAGCGGTCGGAGTCGAGCGCATCGCGGATGCGCGAGACCCAGGCCGCGACCCGCTCCTCCTCGGCGCGGTCGACCGCGGAGGGGTCGAAGATCTGCACCCGGTTGCCGCCGACCGTGCTCGCGCCCTGGATGCACTGGTGGGCCTGGGCCAGCACCTCGTTGAGGCTGGCGATCTTCTCGCCGATCTGGACCCCGCCGATGCTGACCGTGGCGGTGAGCGAGCGCTCGCCCGCCTCCAGCACGCTGTCGGCGAAGGCGGTGCGGATCTTCTCGCCCAGCGCCACGGTGCCGTGGTAGTCGCTGTCCCGGCGCAGCACGCCGAACTGGTGGTCGCCCAGCCGCCCGCACTGGTCGCCCTCGCCGAGCACGTGCTCCAGGCGGCGGGCGAAGGCGGTCAGCAGCGAGTCGACCGCATCCAGGCCGATCTCCTCCAGCAGGCGGGGATAGTGGTCGGGCTCGATCAGCAGCACGCAGTGCGAGCCACCGGCGGCCGCGTCCTTGACCAGCTCCTCCAGTGCGTGCAGGAAGGTCGGGCGGTTGAGCAGCCCGGTGACCACGTCGCGGTGGCGCAGTTCCTCGACCTCGCGGGCCAGCTCGGGGTCGAACTCCTGCCGGCGCAGCACCACCTGCACGCAGCTCTCGCCCTCGTAGGTGGCCGGGGCGAACTCCATCACCGCCGGGAAGCCGCCGCCTTCCAGGGTGCGTGCCTGGACCTCGTAGCGCGGTGGTGGCGCCTCGCCGCGTGCCAGCTGCTTGAGCAGCTGCTTGAAGCCTTCCACGTGCTCGGGCGCGACCATGTCCAGCAGCGAGATGCCCTCGACATCCTCGAAGCTCCCGAAGCCGAACATCTCCAGGTAGGCCTCGTTGGCGCGGATGTGCATGCCCTCGTGGACGTAGGCGATCGGGTCGCGCGAGGAGTCGATCAGCGCATCGCAGCGGCGCGCGGTCTCGCGCAGCTGCGACTCCAGGCGCCGCTGGGCACGGCGCGCCAGCAGGTCGGACCAGGCTTCGCGGACCAGGCCCTCCACGTGTGCCTTGTTGCCCTTCAGGAGCACCCCCCGCGCGCCCAGTTCCAGGGCCTGCAACACCACGGCATCGTCGATCGCCTCGGCGAGCAGCAGGACCGGCAGGTCCTTGCCGCTGGCCGATACCTGGGCGATCACCTGGCCGGGCGGGACCGTCGTCGAGGCGAGGTCGGCGAGCACCAGGTCGGCCGGCGGGCCGGCAAGCAGCGCGCCAAGCGCCTCGGCGTCTTCGGGCCGGCTGGGGCGGACGGCGATGCCACTGTTGCGCAGGCCGCTGACGATCGCCTCGGCCGCCTCGACGCTGTCATCGACGATCAGCAGGCGCAGGGCGGCTTCATCAACAGGTGGCATGTGGGCGGGCTCCTCCGGGGCAGGGGGCGTGCGGGGGTTATGACAGATGCGCCGGCGAGCGTCCATTCCCGTCGGTGGCGGATGTGCCGGCGGTCGCGTGCGCGATGCGTTACAGCGGCCGTTTGCCGGGATCGCCGGCGACCTCGCGCACCAGCCGCGGGACCAGGTAACCGGACAACCGTGCGGCCAGGCCGGCGTGCAGCTGGCGGGCGCGCGCATCGTCGACCTCGAAGTGGGCCGCGCCCTGGACCCGGTCGAGCTGGTGCAGGTAATAGGGCAGCACGCCGGCGGCGAAGCCGCGCTCGCTCAGTGCGGCGAGCGCGTCGACGGAGTCGTTGACCCCGCGCAGCAGCACCGCCTGGTTGAGCAGGCTCGCGCCGGCCGCGCGCAGGCGCGCGAGGGCGGCATCCACGCCAGCGTCGAACTCGTTGGCATGGTTGGCATGCAGGACCACGGCAACCGGCCAGGGCAACGATGCGATCCAGTCGGTGAAACCGTCGTCGACCCGCTCCGGCAGCACCACCGGCAACCGCGTGTGCAGGCGCAGGCGACGGACGTGCGGCACCGCCCGCAAGGCATCGGTGAAGGCGGCCAGCTTGGCGTCGGACAGCGACAGCGGGTCGCCACCGGAGAGGATCACCTCCTCGATCCCGCCGTCGGCGGCAATGCGCTCCAGCGCCGCCGCCCAGCCGGCGGCCGAGGCGGTCTGCTCGGCATAGGGAAAGTGCCGGCGGAAGCAGTAGCGGCAGTTGATCGCGCAGCTTCCGGTGGCGACCAGCAGGGCACGGCCGTTGTACTTGCGGATCATCCCGTCGCCGGCGCTCGCCGCGCCGTCGCCCACCGCGTCCAGGCTGAAGCCCGGCGCGGGGCGCATCTCGGCGTCGACCGGCAGTACCTGGCGCAGCAGCGGGTCGGCCGGGTCGCCGTGGCGCATCCGGGCCACGAAGCCGCGCGGCACCCGCAACGGGAACTGCCGCGCCGCCCCGGCGCTGAGGCCCAGCGCCGCCGGGTCCAGGCCCAGTAGGCCGAGCAGCTCGCCGCCGTCGCGCACCGCCTCGCGCCACAGCTGCTGCCAGCGCGGCGACTGCATCGTGGGAAGGGCTGCGGGTATCATTCCGGACCTGTGTTTCCGCCGCGCCGGGCCGGCGTGGCGAGCCGGACATTCTAGCCGCCTTCACTTTCAGGAGCTCCAGATGGCCACCTACGGCATGAACGACGTCAAGAACGGGATGAAGATCCTGGTCAACAACGACCCGTGCATCATCACCGACACCGAGTACGTCAAGCCGGGCAAGGGCCAGGCCTTCACCCGCGTCAAGTACCGCAACATCAAGAGCGGCCGGGTGCAGGAAGTCACCATGAAGGCGACCGACTCGATGGAAGCCGCCGACGTCGTCGACACCGACATGCAGTACCTCTACAGCGACGGCGAGCACTGGCACTTCATGGACCCGTCCAGCTTCGAGCAGGTCCAGGCCGACGAGGCCGGCATGGGCGACGCCGCCAAGTGGCTCAAGGGCGAGGAGGAGTGCGTGGTCACCCTGTGGAACGGCACCCCGATCATGGTCCAGCCGCCGAACTTCGTCGAGCTCAAGATCACCGAAACCGACCCGGGCCTGCGTGGCGACACCTCCGGCGGCGGCGGCAAGCCGGCCACCCTGGAGACCGGCGCGGTGGTGCGGGTGCCGCTGTTCGTCAACCAGGACGAACTGATCAAGGTCGACACCCGCTCCGGCGAGTACGTCAGCCGGGTCAAGTGAGCATGCTCCAGTCCTGCGACCTCCTCATCGAAGCCGGTTGGGTAGTCCCCATCGAGCCGCATGGCGTGGTGCTTGAAGACCATGCCGTGGCCGTCAGCGGCGGAGAGATCCTCGCCGTGCTGCCGGCCGCCGAGGCGCGTGCCCGCTTCCAGCCGGCGGAGACCGTCTCGCGCCCCGGCTCGGTGCTGATCCCGGGCCTGGTCAACGCCCACACCCACAACCCGATGAACCTGCTGCGGGGGATCGCCGACGACCTGCCGCTGATGACCTGGCTGCAGGAGCACATCTGGCCGGTGGAAGGCGCGGTGGTCGGGCCGGAGTTCATCGCCGACGGGGTGACCCTGGCGGTGGCCGAGATGCTGCGCGGCGGCACCACCTGCGCCAACGAGAACTACTTCTTCCCCGACGTCGAGGCCGCCACCTACAAGCGGCTGGGCTTCCGTGCCGTGGTCGGCCTGCCGGTGGCGCAGTTCGCCAATGCCTGGGCGGCCAGCGAGGAGGAGTATTTCGACAAGGCGATCCAGGTCCACGACCAGTGGCGCGATGACCCGCTGGTTTCGCTGGCCTTCGTGCCGCACGCCCCGTACACCGTGTCCGACGCGGCCTTCGCCCGCATCCGCACGCTGTCCGACCAGCTCGACCTGCAGGTCCACCTGCACACCCACGAGACCGAGCAGGAGGTCGTGGACTCGCAGCGCGACCACGGCCAGCGTCCGCTCGCGCGGCTGGACCGGCTCGGCCTGGTCAACGAGCGCCTGGTCGCGGTGCACATGACCGCGCTCACCGATGCCGAGATCGAGCTGTGCGCCAGCCGCGGCGTCAGCGTGGTGCACTGCCCGGAATCCAACCTCAAGCTGGCCTCGGGCTTCTGCCCGGTGGCGAAGCTGGAGCGGGCCGGGGTCAACCTGGCGATCGGCACCGACGGCGCGGCGAGCAACAACGACCTGGACATGTTCGGCGAGATGCGCACCGCCGCCCAGCTGGCCAAGGCGGTCGCCGGGGAGGCGACCGCGTTCAGCGCCGCCAGCGCGCTGCGCGCGGCCACCCTGGGCGGGGCGAAGGCGATCGGCCTCGACGACAGGATCGGCTCGATCGAACCGGGCAAGCAGGCCGACCTGGTACTGGTCGACATGGATCCGCTGGAGACCCAGCCGCTGTTCAACGCCATCTCGCAGCTGGTCTACGCCACCGGGCGCCAGCAGGTGACCGACGTGTGGATCGCCGGCCACCGCAAGCTGGACGGGCGCGACCTGGTCGACATGGACGCCGCGGCGCTGCTCGCCAACGCACGCCAGTGGCGCGGCCGCATCGCCACGATCCTGGAGCAGCAGAACCGATGACTGGAACCACCGCCGGCCACAACTTCAGCCAGGCCGAGCTGGACAAGTTCGGCGCCCTGGCGCAGCGCTGGTGGGATCCGGAAGGACCGCAGAAGCCGCTGCACGCGCTGAACCCGGCGCGCCTGGGTTACGTCGGCGCCCGGGCCACCCTGGCCGGTGCCCGGGTGCTGGACGTGGGCTGCGGTGGCGGGCTGCTGAGCGAGGCGATGGCCGTCGCCGGGGCGAGGGTCACCGCGCTCGACCTGGCGCCGGAGCTGGTCAGGGTCGCGCGCCTGCACGCCAGGGAGTCCGGCGTCGAGGTCGATTACCGGCAGCAGGCGGTCGAGTCGCTGGCCGACGAGGCGCCCGGCAGTTTCGATGTGGTGACCTGCATGGAGATGCTCGAGCACGTGCCGGACCCGGCCTCGGTGGTCGAGGCCTGCGCGCGCCTGCTCCGGCCCGGCGGGTTGCTGTTCCTGTCCACCCTCAACCGCACCCCGGCGGCCTTCGCGCTGGCGATCGTCGGCGCCGAGTACCTGGCGCGGCTGCTGCCGCGCGGCACCCACCAGTACCGCGACTTCATCCGGCCCTCGGAGTTGGGCGCGATGCTGCGTGCCGCGGGGCTGGAGCTGGAGGACGTCAGCGGGCTGGCCTATGAGCCTTGGCGCAACGCCGCGCGGGTGATCCGCCGGCCGGACGTGAACTACCTGGCCTGCGCCCGCAAGCCCGGCGCCGGCTGATGGCGGCGCGGCTCCCCGACGCGGTGCTGTTCGACCTGGACGGCACCCTGCTCGACAGCGCCCCGGACATGCTGGCGGCCGCCAACGCGATGCGCGCGCGTCGCCAGACCGCCCCGATGCTGCTGGCCGAGCTGCGCCCGCACGTGTCCAAGGGGGCGAGGGCGATGATTTCCGCCGCCTTCCCGGGCATCGACGAGGCGACCCGAGAGGCATGGGTTCCCGAGTTCCTGGCGTCCTACCAGGCCGAGCTGGGCCGGCACTGCTCGGCCTTCGAGGGCATCGAGCCCCTGCTGTCGACCTTGGAGGCCGCCGGCCGTCCCTGGGGCATCGTCACCAACAAACCCGAATTCCTGGCCATTCCGCTGATGCCGATGCTCGGCTGGCAGGAGCGTTGCGCGGTGCTGGTCGGCGGCGACACCCTGCCGGTGCGCAAGCCGGACCCGGCGCCGCTGCTGCACGCCGCCCGCATCCTCGGCATCGAGCCGGAGCGCTGTGCCTATGTCGGCGACGACGAGCGCGACATCGTCGCCGCGCACGGGGCCGGCATGCCCTCGGTGGTCGCGCTGTGGGGTTACCGGCTCAGCACTGACGACCCGTTCGCCTGGCGCGGGGACGTGCTGGTCGAGGATCCCCGGCAGTTGTGCGAGGCGGCGGCGTGGCCGGCCCGGAACTGACCCCGGTGGCCCCGGCCGATGCCCGCGAGGGCGACGCCGCCGCGCTGCAGGCCTTCCTCGACAAGTGGCGGGCACGCTGGCCGGAATGGCCGATCGCCGAGGTGTTCGTGCCCGCCGCCGAGCGCCCCCGTGCGCTGGCCTGGGCCGCGCTGGTGCAGGAACTGGGTGATGCCGCCTGGGGTGGCGCGGACCCGCGGCCCGGACTGGCCAAGCTCGGCTGGTGGCAGGAGGAGCTGCGGGGCTGGGAGCGCGGCGTGCGCCGGCATCCGCTGGGCCTGTCGCTGCTGCGTACCGGCGCGCCCTGGGGCGTCCTGGCCGCCGCGCTGGACAGCCTGCCCGGAACCCGTGAACGTCCCGGCGATGCCGCGGAAGCCTTCGACCAGCTCGCGCCGTTCGCGCGCGCGGCAGCGGCGGTGGAGGGCGCGCTGTTCGGTGCCGCGCCCGGCCGGGAGGCGGACCACGGGCCGCTGTCCGCCTGGCTGCTGCTATCGCGTTTCACCCATGACAACGACGCCCACATCCCGCTCACGCTGCTGGCATCGGCGGGGTCGGGCGATCCGCGCCAGGCATGGACAGCCGAGCTGAGGCAGCGCTGGCCGGGTGCCGCATCCAGTTCCCGGCCACGCCGGATCTGGACGGCGCTGGCGCGGGGCCGGCTCGACGCCGCGGACCCGGGCCAGCCGCTGTCCGGCTGGAGCACCCTGTGGCGTGCCTGGAAGGCCGCCCGGGTATAAGTACGCTTGGTCCGTACGGGACGGATGGCAGGGTCCCGCGCCTGCGATGCAATTGGGGGGCTGCATGGAGCTGTCGTGGCGGTCGTTGGGCGGGGCCGCGCTGGCGGCATCCGCCCTGTGGGCGATGCTGCTGCTGTCCGGTTGCAGCGGGACGGACGACGATGGCAGCCTGGCCGAAGGGCCTTCGCTGGTGGAGGTCTCGGTTGCCCATGTCCCCGGTGACCCGCTGCCGGCGGAGGTGCTCGGCGGCCGGCTCGAGGACGCGTTCGTTCCGGTGCGCGGCGCGGTGTTGAGCCAGCCGCCGGACGAGACCGGCTGGTGGCGGGTGCGCGTGCACGGCGACGTGGCGCCCGATGCGCTGCCGCAACTGGTGGTGCTCGGTCCGCACCAGGCCATGGTGGAGGCGTGGTTGCCCGGCGACGTGCGCCCATCGCGCCACGGGATGGGCGATGGCCGGTTGTCCCTGCGGGTACTGGCGGTGCCGCTTGCATCCGGCCTGCGTGCCGGCGACGCGGTCTACCTGCGCGTGCGTACGCCACTGGGCCACCCGATGCGGGTGCGGATCGACCCGCTCGCGGAGGTCCATCGCGCCGACCTGCTGCACGTGGCCTGGCGCAGCGCGGGACTGGCGGGGCTGGGTGTGATGGCAGTACTCGCGCTTGGGCTGTGGTTCGGGGTGCGCGAGGCGATCTTCGGCCTGCTCGCCCTGGCACTGGCCAGCCAGGCGGTCTATTTCGCCGCCAGCGGCGGTGAGGCGCTGATGGCGCCGGCGCTCGCATGGCTGGCCTGGGACCCCAGGCTGGTGCACCTGTCGGGCTTGCTGGCACTGCTTTCGAGCATGGTGTTCGCGGGCCGCTATCTCGGGCTTGCCAGGCACCGGCCGGCGCTGGTGCCGGTATTCCGCGTGCTTGGCGCGGCGATGTGCGCACTGGCCCTCGCGGTCCTGGTGATTCCCGGCGCGAAGGTGCTGGTCGCCACCAGCGTGGTCGCCGCGGCAATGGCCACCACCGTGGTGCTGGCGGCGCTCGCCGAGGCGGCCCGCGGCCGGCGCCCGGCGCTGTTCCTGCTGGTCGCCTGGCTGCCGATGACCGCGCTGCTGCTGGCCCACCTGGCCGAGCTCAACGGGGCGTGGCTGGGGCCGCCGTGGCTGGGCCACGCCTTGCCGGCTAGCTGCGTGCTGTCCGGACTGGTGGTGATGACCGGTCTCGGCGAGACCCTGCAGAAGCTGCGCCGCGACCGCGACGACGCCAGCCGCATGGCCTCCTACGACCTGCTGACCGGCGGGCTGTCACGTCCGGCGATCGAGGCCAGGCTCGGCGAGGCGGTGCACGCCGCCCACTCCTCGGGGACGCCGCTGTCGGTGGTTTTTTTCGACATCGACCACTTCAAGCAGGTCAACGACGTGCACGGCCATCCGGTCGGCGACCAGTGCATCCGGATCATCGCCCTGCGTACCCGCAACCGGCTGCGCACCTACGACCTGTTCGGGCGCTGGGGAGGTGACGAGATCCTGGTGCTGCTGCCGGACACGGCGCTGGACGAGGCGGTGGGCATGGCCGAGAACCTGCGCTCGGCGGTCAACTGCCGGAGCCTGGAGATCGAGGGCACGCACCTGGTTGCGAGCCTGAGCCTGGGGGTGGCCCAGCTCATGGAGGGGGAGGGTGCCGACCAGCTGGTCAGGCGTGCCGACGAGGCGCTCTATGCCAGCAAGCAGGCCGGCCGCGACCGGGTCAGCGCCAGCCGCTGGGCCGGCCTGCGCGCCGGCGCCGGAGCCCACGCTACCGGCGCTCGAGCACCAGCAGCGGATCGATCCTGACGTCGAACCAGTTCATGCCCCAGTGCAGGTGGGGCCCGGTGGCCCGGCCGGTGGCGCCGACCGCGCCGATCACCTCGCCCTGGCGGACCTCGGTGCCCGGTTCCACGTCCATGCGCGACAGGTGCAGGAAGTTGGAACTGACGCCGTGGCCATGATCGAGCACCACCGTTCCGCCGGTCAGGTAGAGATCGTCGGCGAAGCTGACGATGCCCGATGCCGGTGCCCTGACCGGGGTGCCGGTGGCGGCGGCGATGTCCATGCCCGAGTGCGGCGCGCCGGGCGTGCCGTTGTAGACCCGGTGGTTGCCGAAGCGGCCGCTGATGCGCCCCTCCACCGGCCAGGTGAAATGCTCGGCGAATCCGGCGCGGGCCTCGTCACGGGTCCTCGCCTCGGCCACCCGGGCCTGCTCGCGGGCAATGCGTTCGGCGACCGCTTTTGGTGGCGAGACGGTCTTTGGCGGCAGCCCGCCGACGCGCTCCACCGGCCAGTCGCGGGCGTCGACCCGTACCGCCACGGTCTCCACGCGGCCGTCGGGACGCTGCACCCGGACCTCCACCGGTCCGGCCTGGTCGCGTGCCACCCCGAACACCACGCTGCCGTAGCCGGTGACCCGCAGGGTCCGTCCGGCGTGGGTGACGCGGCTGCCCGGCGGGACCCGGCCGATCACCATCGCCCCCTGCTGCACCGAAGCCGGGAACACCACCCGCGTATCGGCCGCAGCGGACTGCGCGGCGGACGCCGGGGGCGCGGCCGTGATCCCAGCCCCGGCGGCGAGCGCCAGCGCCAGGCAGGCGGAGCGCACGCTCAACGGTCGAACTCCAGGCGCCGGCCGGCCGCCGCGCCGACCAGCTGCGTCCCGTCCCAGGCCAGTTGCCCATTGACCCAGGTCGAGGCGATCCGGCTGTGGAAGCTGCGGCCCTCGAACGGCGACCAGCCGCACTTCGACAGCACGTCTTCGCGGCGCACGGTGAACGGGGTGTCGTCGACCAGTACCAGGTCGGCGGCATAGCCCTCGCGCAGGAAGCCGCGCTCCTTCACGTCGAACAGCTGCGCCGGGGCATGGGCGAACTTCTGCACCACCTGCGCGGTGGACAGCCGGCCCTCATGGACCAGCTCCAGCGCGGCGACCAGCGCGTACTGCACCAGCGGCAGCCCGCTGGGCGCCCTGGTGTAGGGGTTCCGCTTTTCTTCCAGCAGGTGCGGGGCGTGGTCGGTGGCGAGCACGTCGAGCACGTCGTCGGCCAGGGCCTGGATCAACGCTTCGCGGTCGGCCGGGTCCTTGATCGCCGGGTTGCATTTGATCAGGTGCCCGAGCGCCTCGTAGTCGCGGCGGTCGAAACGCAGGAAGTGGATGCAGGTCTCGGCGGTGATCTGCTTGCGGCTGCCATCGGGGCGCACCAGCGGTCCGCGCTCGAACAGCGCCAGCTCGTCGGCGGTGGAGATGTGCAGTACGTGCAGCCGGGTGCCGTGCCGGCGCGCCAACGAGATCGCCAGTTGCGTGGACTTCATGCAGGCCTCGCGCGAGCGGATGTCGGGGTGGCAGGCCGCGGGGATGTCGTCACCGTACTTCTCCCGGTACCGGGCCGTGGCGGCCTCGATCATCGGGGTGTCTTCGCAGTGGGTGATGATCGGCGTGGGTACGTCGCGGAACACCGCGTCCAGCACCTCCGGGTCGTCGACCAGCATGTTGCCGGTGGAGGCGCCCATGAACACCTTCACCCCCGGCGCACTGCGCGGGTCCAGGCGCTGGATCGCCTCCAGGTTGGAGGTGCTGGTGCCCATGTAGAAGCCGTAGTTGCCGCGGACACGGCCGGCGGCGCGGCGGTACTTGTCCTCCAGCGCGTCGGCATCGAGCGTCGGCGGGCTGGTGTTGGGCATGTCCATGAAGCTGGTCAGCCCGCCGGCGACGGCGGCGCCGGACTCCACCGCCATGTCGGCCTTGTACTCCATGCCCGGCTCGCGGAAATGCACCTGGTCGTCGATCATGCCCGGCAGCAGGCGCCGGCCGGCGGCGTCGACCACCGGCTCGCCCTCCCGCGCCGACAGTCCACTGCCGATCCGCGCGATGCGCCCGTCTTCGATCCGCAGGTCGCCGTCGAACTCGCGTCCTTCGTTGACCAGGCGGGCATTGACGATCAGGGTCGATGGGCTCATGGGGGTCCTCGGTCAGTGGGCGGGCGGCACGGGGTCGTGGCCGCCGGGGTTGAGTGGATGGCAGCGGGCGATGCGGCGCAGCGCCAGCCAGCCGCCACGCAGCGCGCCGAAGCGGGCGATGGCCTGCATCGCGTAGCTCGAGCAGCTCGGGTGGAAACGGCAGCGGGGTCCCAGCAGGGGGCTGACGAAGCGCTTGTAGCCTTTCAGCAGGACGATGAGGACGCGTTCGATCACGGGGGTCCGGTGCCGGGCACGCGTTGTCGCGGCGGGGTAGGATGGGGCCTTCACCATCGATGTGGCGCGAAGCCGCTGCGGCACACGGCAGGCGCCATGACAAGTGACGGGCGCGCGGTGTGGGAACCCGCTGTGGCGCGGTTGCCGCCGCTTGCGGGGCAGGGTATAACAGCGCGCTTTCCCGTCACAAGGGACTGACCAAGGATACCCGACAGTGGCAGCGAAGAAGACCGTCAAGAAGGCCGCGAAGGCCACCAGCAGCGCCAGCAAGGCGGCGGCCAAGACTCCCGCGAAGAAGGCGGCGGTGGCGAAGAAGGCAGCGGCGAAGAAGGCCGTCGCCAGCGAAGCCCCGGCGAAGAAGGCGGTTGCGAAAACCGCCTCCGGGGCCGCCGCGAAGAAGGCGGCCAGCAAGGTGGCGAAGGCCGCCAAGGCGACCACCGCTCCGGCGAAGACCGCCGGCGCGCCGGCCGCGCGCCGTCCCGGCAAGGTCGCCGTGGCGGTGGCAGCCAAGCCGCAGGCACCCACTCCCCGGAGCAAGTACAAGACCGTGCAGTACAAGACCGACAAGAACACCGGCCGCCCGATCCTCCCCGACGGCTATCGCCCGGACGCGGACGAGGAGTACATGAGCGCGCTCCAGCTGGAGTATTTCCGCCAGCGCCTGATGCAGTGGCGCGAGGACCTGGTGGAAGAGTCCAAGCAGACCATCGAGAACCTCAAGGAGGAAGTGCGCGACGTCGGCGACGAGGCCGAGCGGGCCACCCGCGAGACCGAGAACTCGCTGGAACTGCGCACCCGCGACCGCTACCGCAAGCTGATCAGCAAGATCGACAGCACCCTCAAGCGCGTGGACTCGGGCGAATACGGCTACTGCGTCGACACCGGCGAGGAGATCGGCCTGGATCGCCTGGAGGCGCGGCTGACCGCCGAGCGCACCCTGGATGCCCAGGAACGCTGGGAGCACCTGCGCAAGCAGATGGGCGACTGAGCTCCCGTTCCCCTGCGCGATACCGAAAGGCCCCGCAGAGCGGGGCCTTTTCCGTGGTCGGCTCCACCGGAGCGCCCGCGGGGAGCGGCCTCAGCCGCGAATCCCCTCAGCCGCCGCTTGGCGAATGAACCCCAGCATCGCCGCCAGCCCGTTGCTGCGGGTCGGCGAAAGCTGCCGCGCCAGCCCGATGTCGGCGACGTAGTCCGGTTCGGTGGCGAGGATCTCCTCCGGACTGCGCCCGGAGTAGACCCGCAGCGCGAGATGGATCAGGCCCGACACGATCGCCGAGTCGCTGATGGCGTGGAAGTGCAGGGTGCCGTCGCGGTTCTCCGGGACGATCCAGACCATCGACTGGCAGCCGTGCAGCCGGTGCTCTTCGGTCTTCCAGGCTTCCGGGAAGGGCGGCAGCTTGCGTCCCAGGTCGATCAGGTACTGGTAGCGCTCGGACCAGTCGCTGAAGAAGCCGAACTCCTCGACGATGGCGGCCTGGGCGGCCCGGGCGGTGGGTTCGAGCGGGAAGGGGGAGTCGGGGAAAGCGGTCACGGGATCCTCGTTGTCTCAGCCGCGGCGCCAGCGCACGCCGGCGGCGGTGTCCTCCAGCAGCACGCCCTCGGCGGCGAGCTGGTCGCGGATGGCGTCGGCGCGGGCGAAGTCGCGCGCCTTCCTGGCCGTTTCGCGCTCTTCCACCAGGGCCTGGATGCGGGCATCGTCCCCGGCAGCCGCGTCGCGGGCGAACCAGCCGGCCGGATCCTGCTGCAACAGGCCCAGCGCCCGGCCGGCGCCGATCAGCTGCGACTTCAAGCGCGCCCGTTCCGGATCGGAGCCCGCCTTGCGGGCCTCGCCGGCGATGCGCGAGAGCTCGGCCAGCGCCTGCGGGGTGTTGAGGTCGTCGTCCAGCGCGGCTTCGAGTTCCGCCGGGATGATAGGCCCGGCCTGCACGCCGGCCAGGTCGCGCAGCGTGCCGTACAACCGGTCCAGGGTCCTGATGCTGCGCTCGACCAGCGCCGCGGACCAGTCCAGCGGCTGCCGGTAGTGCGCGCTGAGCAGGGCATAGCGCAGCGCCTCCGGTGGGTGGGCACGGACCAGGTCGTGGACCTTCTCGATGTTGCCCACCGACTTGCTCATCTTGGCGCCGCCGAAGGTCAGCATGCCGTTGTGCAGCCAGAACCGGGCGAAGGTGCGCCCGCCGTGGGCGCATTCGCTCTGGGCGATCTCGTTCTCGTGGTGCGGGAACTGCAGGTCGACCCCGCCGGCGTGGATGTCGATGGTCTCGCCCAGGTGCGCGGCGGCCATCGCCGAGCATTCGATGTGCCAGCCCGGGCGGCCGCGGCCCCAGGGCGAGTCCCAGCCCGGCAATTCCGCGGTCGACGGCTTCCACAGCACGAAGTCGCCGGGATCGCGCTTGTACGGAGCGACGTCCACCCGGGCGCCGGCGAGCATCTCCCCGGTGTCGCGCCGCGAGAGCCTGCCGTAGCCGGCGAAGCTGCCGACCGAGAACAGCACGTGGCCTTCCGCGGCGTAGGCGTGCCCACTGGCGACCAGCCGCTCGATCATCGCGATGATCTCGGCAATGTGCGCGGTCGCCTCCGGCTCGATGTCCGGCGGCGCCACGCCCAGCGCGGCCATGTCCTCGCGGTAGGCGGCGGCGAAACGGTCGGTGATCGCCGAGATCGGCACGCCCTGTGCGGCGGCCGCGGCATTGATCTTGTCGTCGACGTCGGTGATGTTGCGGGCGTAGGCGAGGGCGCCGAAGCGGCGCCGCAGCAGCTCGGCCAGGACCCCGAACACCACCGGGCCGCGCGCGTTGCCGATGTGCACGTAGTTGTAGACGGTCGGCCCGCATACGTACATGGTGGGGCGCGCGGGATCGAGCGGCCGGAAGGGTTCGACGCGCCGCGTCAGGCTGTTGAAGAGGTGCAGGCTCATGGGGACATCGGACAGGTTTGCGACATTCTACCCGGCGCGGCGACCGGCCCGCCCCGGCGTGGCCGCGGACCGCGCACCAGCAGGGGTTCAGCCCCCGTGCGTGCACGGCACCTACACTCTGCCGGTTGCCTGCGAAGGACCTGCCCACCGATGAAGTCCAGCCTTGCGCCGCTTGCCTTGCTGCTTGCAGCCGCGGCATTCCCTGCCTGGGGACAGGAGACCCGCACGGTCATCCAGGCCGAGAACGTCCGTTTCGCCTATGCGCAGGTGCTGCAGGTCACCCCGGTGTACCAGACCCTGACGGCGACCGCGGTCGAGCAGGAGTGCGATCCGGCCGGCGAACCCGCGGCGGACGCGGACGGGCCGTCGCGGCTGCAGCGCGTGGTCGGCCGCGTGCGCGACGCGCTGGGCGGAAGCGATGGCGGGGACGCGGGCGAGCCGCGCGTGGACTGCCGCACGGTGCCGGTCCAGCGCGAGTTCCGCCGTCCGATCGCCTATGACGTGGACTACGACTACAAGGGGCTGAAGTTCCGCTCCAGGCTGCCGGACGATCCGGGCAACCGGCTTCGCATCCGGGTCGGCGTGACCCCGGTGGTGGTCGGCGACCACAGCGAGTAGGCGCTTGCCGCCGTCCCTGCCGCGTGCCAAGATCCTCCGCTCGATGAATGCCCTGCGCGCCCACGCCGACATCCTGACCTCCGCCCGCATGGCGGCCGGCATGACCTCGCGCGCGCGCCGACGCTCGACCGACATTCCGGCCGGGTAGTACGCGCACGCATCGTTGTACGCGGTACGCAAGCCCAGCCACCGCGCTGGGCTTTTTCGTACCTCGACCGCCCGGCGCCTTCCCTCCAAGGAGCCTCGCGATGTCCCCCCGCCACTTCCTCAACACCCAGGACTGGTCCCGGTCCGGCCTGGACGACCTGCTGGCCCGTGCCGCGCAGTTCAAGCGCAGCCCGCTGGGCGACCAGCTCAGGGGGCGCTCGATCGCGCTGGTGTTCTTCAACCCGTCCATGCGTACCCGCACCAGTTTCGAACTGGGCGCCTTCCAGCTGGGGGGCCACGCGGTGGTGCTGCAGCCGGGCAAGGACGCCTGGCCGATCGAGTTCGATACCGGCGTGGTGATGGACGGCGAGGCCGAGGAGCACATCGCCGAGGTCGCCCGGGTGCTGGGCCGCTACGCCGACCTGGTCGGGGTGCGCGCGTTCCCCCGGTTCGCCGACTGGTCGGTGGACCGCGAGGACCGGGTGCTGCGGGCATTCGCGAAGTTCAGCCCGGTGCCGGTGATCAACATGGAGACCATCACCCACCCGTGCCAGGAACTGGCCCACGTGATGGCGCTGCAGGAGCACTTCCTGGGCCGCGAGCCGGGATCCAGTCCGGAGCAGGTCCTGCGCGGGAAGAAGTACGTGCTGACCTGGACCTACCACCCGAAGCCGCTGAACACCGCGGTCGCCAATTCCGCCCTGGCCATCGCCACCCGGATGGGCATGGACGTGACCCTGCTGTGCCCCACGTCCGAGTACGTGCTCGACGCGCGCTACATGGACTGGGCGGCCCGCAACGTGGCCGAGAGCGGCGGCTCGCTGAGCGTCAGCCACGACCCCGACAGCGCCTACGCCGGCGCCGACGTGGTCTACGCCAAGAGCTGGGGCGCACTGCCGTACTTCGGTAACTGGGAAGCGGAGAAGGCGATCCGCGAACGGCACCGCCACTTCATCGTCGACGAGCGGAAGATGGCCCTGACCCGCGGCGCGGTCTTCAGCCACTGCCTGCCCCTGCGGCGCAACGTGAAGGCGTCCGACGCGGTGATGGATTCCCCGCAATGCATCGCCATCGACGAGGCGGAGAACCGCCTGCACGTGCAGAAGGCGGTGATGTCGGCGCTGGTGCGCTGACACCCGTTCCTCGTTCCCCGTTCCTCTCCACCCGTTCCCCGAGCTTTTTCAGGTTCCAGCCCATGACCCAGCCCCGCCCCATCGTCCTCGCCTTCTCCGGCGGCCTCGACACCAGTTTCTGCGTTCCCTACCTCGCCGCGCGTGGCTGGGAGGTCCATACGGTCTTTGCCGATACCGGTGGCGTGGACGCCGGGGAGCGCGCCTATATCGAGCAGCGCGCCCACGAGCTGGGCGTGGCCAGCCATGTCACCGTCGATGGCGGTCCGGCGATCTGGGACGGCTTCGTCAAGCCCTTCGTCCGGGCCGGGGAGGGCTACCAGGGCCAGTACCCGCTGCTGGTCTCGGACCGCTACCTGATCGTCGAGGCGGCGCTCGGGCGGGCGGCCGAACTGGGCACCCGGGCGATTGCCCACGGTTGCACCGGGATGGGCAACGACCAGGTGCGCTTCGACCTGGCGGTCATGGCCCGGGGGGATTACCGGATCGTCGCCCCGATCCGCGAGATCCAGAAGGAGCACACCCAGGTGCGCGCCTATGAGCAGCAGTACCTGGAGGCGCGCGGCTTCCACGTCAGGGCGAAGCAGCAGGCCTATACCATCAACGAGAACCTGCTGGGTGTGACCCTGTCCGGCGGCGAGGTGGACCGCTGGGAGGTGCCGGGCGAGGGCGCGGTGGGCTGGTGCCTGCCGCGCGCGCAATGGCCCGACGAGGCGCTGGAGCTGCGGGTCGGCTTCGAGCAGGGCGAGGCGGTCAGCCTGGATGGCGAGCGCCTGCCCGGGCATGAGCTGCTGGCGCGCCTCAACCGGGCGCTGGCGCAGTACGGCGTGGGCCGCGGCCTGTACACCGGTGACACCACCATCGGCCTGAAGGGCCGGATCGTCTACGAGGCGCCGGGCCTGGTGGCGCTGCTGGCCGCGCACCGCGCGCTGGAGGAGGCGGTCCTGAGCAAGCAGCAGAACCGCTTCAAGCCCGAGGTCGCGCGCAAGTGGGTGGAGCTGGTCTACGAAGGCTTCTTCTCCGATCCGCTCAAGGCCGACCTGGAGGCCTTCCTCGCCTCCAGCCAGGCCACCGTCAATGGCGAGGTGGTGCTGCGTACCGAGGGTGGCCGGGTGGACGCGGTGGCGGTCGATTCGCCGCACATCCTCGCTGCCGGCGGCGCGACCTATGCCCAGGCCGCCGACTGGGGCGTGGCGGAGGCCGAGGGGTTCATCAAGCTGTTCGGGATGAGCAGCACCTTGTGGGCGCAGGTGAACCGGGGCGGGAACGGGGCACCGGGCGCCGGGAACGGGGGAATTGCCGGTGCTTGAGGATGTGCTGGGCCACCTGGAGGCGCTGGTGGGCTTCGACACCCGCAATCCGCCGCGGCTGATCGGGACCGGCGGGATCTTCGATTACCTGCGCGCGCAGCTGCCGGGATTCCGGATCGAGGTGACCGACCACGGCGATGGCGCGGTGTCGCTGCTCGCGGTGCGTGGCAATCCGCGGCGGGTGTTCAACGTGCACCTGGACACGGTGCCGGATTCGCCGGCGTGGACCGCGGACCCGCACCGGCTGCGGGTTGCCGGCGGGCGTGCGACCGGCCTGGGTGCCTGCGACATCAAGGGCGCGGCCGCCGGGCTGCTGGCCGCCGCGGCACGGACCACGGGTGACGCCGCGTTCCTGTTCTCCACCGACGAGGAGGCCAACGACGCGCGCTGCATCAGGGCCTTCCTCGCCGGCGATCATGGCTTCGACGAGGCGATCATTGCCGAGCCCACCGCGTGCGAGGCGGTGCTGGCCCACCGCGGCATCAGCTCGGTGCTGATGCGTTTCACCGGCAATGCCGGGCACGCCTCCGGCGCCGACGCGATGCGGGCCAGCGCGCTGCACCAGGCGATGCGCTGGGGCAGCCGCGCGCTGGACCTGGTCGAGGGCGAAGCGCAGCAGCGCTTCGGCGGGTTGGCCGGGCTGCGCTTCAACATCGGGCGCGTGGAAGGCGGCATCAAGGCCAACATGATCGCGCCCGACGCGGAGGTCCGTTTCGGCTTCCGCCCGCTGCCGTCGATGTCGGTCGACGGACTGCACGGGCGCTTGCGGGGGCTCGCTCCCGATGCGGCCGTGGGCCATTACGAAGAGACCTTCCGTGGTCCGCCGCTGCCGGCCGGCGACGTCGCCGATGCGGAGGCGCGCAGGCTGCAGGCGCGTGACCTGGCCGATGAGCTCGGCCTGCCGGTCGGCAACGCCGTGGACTTCTGGACCGAGGCCTCGCTGTTTTCCGCCGCTGGGCTGACGGCGCTGGTCTATGGCCCCGGCGACATCGCCCAGGCGCATGCGGCGGATGAGTGGGTCGAACTCGACCAGCTGCAGCGGTATGCGGAATCGGTAGCCGGGATCCTGTCATGACCATCAACCCTGATCCACGTGACCTGCAGACCCGGCAGACCATCGTCCGGTTGCTGTCTTCCATGGCCAGCACCCGCGAGGTGAGCCAGTACCTGAAACGCTTCTCGCGCCTGGACGCCGCGCGCTTCGCCGTGGTCAAGGTGGGCGGTGCGGTGCTGCGCGACGACCTGGAGGCGCTGGCGTCGTCGCTGGCCTTCCTGCAGGACGTGGGCCTGACCCCGATCGTGGTTCACGGCGCCGGCCCGCAGCTGGACGCGGAACTCTCCGCCGCCGGCATCGAAAAGCAGACCGTCGACGGCCTGCGCATCACCACCCCGCAGGCACTGGCCGTGGTGCGGCGGGTGTTTCATGCGCAGAACCTGCGGCTGGTCGAGGCGCTGCACCGGCACGGCGCGCGCGCGACTTCGATCGTCTCCGGCGTGTTCGAGGCGAAGGTCATCGATCCGGTGCGGCTGGGCCTGGTCGGCGAGGTCAGCGGGGTGGAGCGCGCACCGGTCCGCGCCGCGCTGGCCGCCGGCTCGATCCCGGTGATCGCCAGCCTGGGCGAGACCGCCGGCGGGCAGATCGTCAACGTCAACGCCGACTACGCCGCCAACGCCCTGGTCACCGAGCTGCAGCCCTACAAGATCGTTTTCCTGACCGGCACCGGCGGCCTGCTGGACGCGCAGGGCAGGGTGATCGACTCCATCAACCTGACCACCGAGTACGCATCGCTGATGGAGGCCGACTGGGTCAACGGCGGCATGCGCCTGAAGCTGGCCCAGATCAAGACGTTGCTGGACCGGCTGCCGCCGTCCTCGTCGGTGTCGATCACCCGCCCGGCCGAGTTGGCCAGCGAACTGTTCACCCACAAGGGCTCGGGCACCCTGGTGCGGCGCGGCGAACAGGTACTGCAGGCGGCATCCTGGGACGAACTGGACCTGCCGCGGCTGCGCACGCTGATCGAATCCGCGTTCGGGAAGAAGCTGGTCGACGGCTACTTCGAACGCACCCCGCTGCGCCGTGCCTACGTCAGCGAGAACTACCGCGCCGCGGTGATCCTGGCCGACGTCGACGGGCAGGACTACCTGGACAAGTTCGCCGTGCTCGACGAGGCCCAGGGCGAGGGCCTGGGGCGCGCGGTGTGGCAGGTGATGCGCGAACGCACCCCGCGCCTGTTCTGGCGCTCGCGCCATCGCAACCCGGTCAACGCGTTCTACTACGCCGAGGCCGACGGCCACCTGCGGCAGGAGGACTGGAAGGTGTTCTGGTACGGCATCGACGACCTGGACGTGGTCGCACGCTGCGTGGCGCATTGCCGCGGACGTGCGCCGACGCTGGGCGCGCCGCTGGTGGGGAAGGAGGCAGAGGCATGAGCGACGCTCCCGTCCGGCTCGGCATCGTCGGCGCACGCGGCCACGTTGGCGCGGAACTGATCCGGCTGGTGGCCGGGCACCCGGGCTTCGAGCTCGCCTTCGTCTCATCCCGTGCGCTGGATGGTGAACGCGTCGCCGACCACAACCCGGCGTACGCGGGCGAGCTGCGTTACCGCGCCCCGGACTACGCGGAACTGCCGGCGCTGGGGGCCGATGCGGTCGTGCTGGCGCTGCCCAACGGCAAGGCCGCGCGCTGCGTCGAGGCTTTCGACGCGGCCGGTTCGCAGGCGCTCCTGATCGACCTGTCGGCGGACTACCGCTTCGACCCGGGCTGGTACTACGGCCTGCCCGAGCTCACCCGCGTCCGGTACGCCGGCCAGCGCCGGATCAGCAACCCCGGCTGCTACGCCACCGCGATGCAGCTGGCGATCGAGCCGATGCTCGGGCTGCTCGAAGGGCCCGTGCAGTGCTTCGGTGTTTCGGGCCATTCCGGCGCAGGGACCACGCCCTCGGACCGCAACGACCCGGAGAAGCTGCGCGACAACCTGATGCCGTACGCGCTCACCGGGCATGTGCACGAGCGCGAAGTCAGCACCCGGCTCGGCCACCCGGTCGAGTTCATGCCGCACGTCGCCCCGCATTTCCGCGGCATCACGGTGACGGTGAACCTGCACCTGGCCGCGCCGCTGCGGCGGGAAGAGGTGATGGCGCGCTACCACGACCGCTACGCCGGCGAGCCGCTGGTGCGCGTGGTCGATGAAGCGCCGTGGGTCAGCGCGATTGCCGGCCGGCACCACGTCGAGATCGGCGGGTTCACCCTGTCGGCCGATGGCAGGCGGCTGGTGGTGGTGGCGACCGAAGACAACCTGTTGAAGGGCGCGGCGACCCAGGCACTGCAGAACCTCAACCTGGCGTTCGGGCTGGATGAGTGGGCGGGGATCGGTACGTCCATGGATGCCCGCGTCCGCGGGCATAACGTTGTGGCCGTTCGCGGGCATGACGGCGGGGCCGTGCGCGGCCATGAGGGAGAAAGGGCATGAGCGGGTTGCTGTGGCAGAAACCGGGGGTGCAGGTCGACGGGCGGATCCAGGCCTTCTGTGCCGGCGATGACGTGATCCTGGATCGCGAGTTCTTCCTGTTCGACATCCGCGCCAGCCGCGCGCATGCGGAGGGGCTGCAGCGCATCGGCATCCTGTCGGCGGACGAGCTGGAGGCGATCGGCCGCGAGCTCGACGCGCTGGCGGCGGACTTCGGGTCGGGCGCGTTCGTGCTCGATGCGCGCTACGAGGACGGCCACTCGGCGATCGAGGCACGGCTGGTCGAGCGCCTGGGCGATACCGGCCGGCGCATCCACACCGGGCGCAGCCGCAACGACCAGGTGCTGGTGGCGACCCGTTTGTGGCTCAAGGACCGGCTGGCCCGCCTGCAGGCGCTGTGCGTCGAGGTGGCCGGCGTCGCCCTGGACCGCGCGGAGGCCGAGGGCGGGGTGCCGCTGCCCGGCTACACCCACCTGCAGCGGGCGGTGGTGTCCTCGCTGGGCATGTGGTGGGCCGCCTGGGCGGAAGGCTTCATCGACAATGCGGCGCGCGCCCGCGACACCCTGGCCTGGGTCGATGCCAACCCGCTGGGCAGCGCCGCCGGCTATGGGGTGAACCTGCCGTTGGACCGCGATTACACCACGCGCGCGCTGGGCTTCGGCCGGATGCAGGTGGCCGCGACCTATGCCCAGCTCTCGCGCGGCAAGTTCGAGATGGCCGCGATCGAGGCACTGTCCAGCGCGGTATTGGACCTGCGCCGGCTGGCCTGGGACCTGAGCCTGTTCACCAGCGCCGAGTTCGGCTTCGTTTCGCTGCCGGCGCAGTACACCACCGGCAGCTCGATCATGCCCAACAAGCGCAACCCCGACGTCATCGAACTGATGCGCGCCAGCCATGCCAGCGTGGCGGCGGGCCGGGCGGAGATCGAGCACCTGCTGTCGCTGCCCTCGGGCTACCACCGCGACCTGCAGTTCTCCAAGGGCGCGATCTTCCATGCCTTCGGGCGCGGGCTGGGCGCGCTGGAACTGCTGCCCGACCTGCTGCGCAACCTGGAGTGGCGGGCGGAGGTGATGCGCGCGGCGATCGACGGCGGAATGTATGCGACCGACGTGGCGGTGGAGCAGGCCGCGGCCGGGGTCCCGTTCCGGGAGGCCTACCGCGCCGCCGCCGGCTCGCTGGAACAGGCCGGCGAGGGCCGCTCGCCCGAGGCCAGCCTGCAGGCGCGCGTCTCGCCGGGGGCCGGCGCGCAGCCGGGGCTGGACGTGCTGCGCGGCCGCCTGCGGGCATGGACGTCGGCATGACGTGATCGGCCGCAAAGTCGGAGGTCCATCCGCGAGTCCAGGTGCATGCCGATGAGCCAGCACGCCCTCCGTTCCGCAGTGCGTCCCGATCCCGACCCGTCGATGGTCGACATCGCCGACTACCTCGTCGATTACACGATCGAGTCCGGGGAGGCCTTCGAAACCGCGCGCTACATGTTGCTGGACTCGCTGGCCTGCGCGGCACTGGCGATGGACCACGAGGAGTGTGTGAGGCACCTGGGGCCGCTGGTCCCGGGTGCGGAGATGAAGGGCGGTGCGCGCGTGCCCTACACCGGGCACGAGCTGGACCCGGTCCAGGCCGCCTACAACATCGGCGTGCAGATCCGCTGGCTGGACTTCAACGACACCTGGCTGGCCGCCGAATGGGGCCATCCCTCCGACAACCTGGGCGCGATCCTCGCCGTTGCCGATTACCTGGGCCGCAAGGCCGAGGCGCGGGGCGGCACGCCGCTGACCGTGCGCGATGTGCTTGCCCTCGCGATCAAGGCTCACGAGATCCAGGGCTGCTATGCGCTGGAGAATTCGTTCAACCGCGTCGGCCTGGACCACGTGATCCTGGTGCGCCTGGCTTCCACCGCAGTGGCCACCTGGATGCTGGGCGGCGGCAGGGACGAGATCGTCAACGCGGTCTCGCACAGCTGGATCGACAACGGTGCGCTGCGGACCTACCGCCATGCGCCCAACACCGGCCCGCGCAAGAGCTGGGCGGCCGGGGATGCCTGCCGCCGCGCGGTCACCCATGCGCTCAACGCGGTCAAGGGCGTGGCCGGCTATCCCAGCGCGCTGAGCGCCCCGGTGTGGGGGTTCCGGGACGTCGCCTTCCAGGGGCGGCCGTTCGGGTTCGAGCGTCCCTTCGGCAGCTACGTGATGGAGAACGTGCTGTTCAAGATCAGCTTCCCGGCCGAGTTCCACGCGCAGACCGCGGTGGAGTGCGCGATGCAGCTGCATGGGCAGGTCAGGGACCGCCTCGACCAGGTCGAACGCATCGAGATCCAGACCCAGGAGGCAGGCATGCGGATCATCGACAAGACCGGTCCGCTGTCCAACTACGCCGACCGCGACCACTGCATCCAGTACATGGTGGCCGTGCCGCTGATCTTCGGCCGGCTCACTGCCGACGACTACAGCGACGAGGTCGCCGCCGACCCGCGGATCGATGCGCTGCGCGGCAAGATGGTCGTCAGCGAAAACGCGCAGTTCACCCGCGACTACTTCGATCCCGACAGGCGCTACATCGGCAACGCGGTCCAGGTGTTCTTCAGGGACGGCAGCGCCACCGGGCGGGTCTCGATCGACTATCCCATCGGCCATCGCAAGCGCCGCGCCGAGGGAATCCCGGTGCTGATGGAGAAGTTCGAATCGGCCGTGCGGGGCAGGCTGCCCGGGACCCGCGTCGATCGCCTGCTTTCGCTCGCCGCTGCCCCGGAGCAGCTCGAGGCGATGCCGGTGACCGACTTCATCGCGCTTTTCCATCACCGGCAGGCGTAGGCTGCCGCGGGCTTGGGCCAAGCGCCGGCGTATGTTAGACTGCCCGGCTTTCGAGTACAGCTTCGGCGTTGGTGCACGTAACGCCGCTGTCCTGCAGGCAGGCCCGCCGGTCGCACGACCGGCATCCCCGGGCCGGCACGTCAACATCGACCGCGCATGCGCGTCGTATCGCGGGACTGCCATCCTTCCCTCGTCTGTTTTTCCAGGCGTGTAGCGGCCTGCGCCGCTTGGCCATGGATCCGGCTGTGCTCCCGTCGCACCACGCGGGCTGTCCCGCGTGGTGCACCGAGCCCACGCACGAGGAGGAAACCCAGGCCGATGACCCCACAGTTCCCCGAGCAAGCGATGCCGCGCTGGAAACGCGCGGTGCTCAAGGTCGGCAGCAGCCTGCTGTCGGATGGCAAGGGCGGGCTGGGCAAGCGCAATGCCGCCGCGCTGGCCCGGATGATGTCCCGCTTCCATGACCAGGGCCGCGAGGTGCTGCTGGTCTCGTCGGGGGCGGTGGCGGCCGGCCGCGGCCTGTTTGCCGGCCGCGACGCCGACCTCACCCAGCGGCAGGCGCTCGCCGCCATCGGCCAGACCCCGATGCTGGGGCTCTGGCAGGGGCTGGTGGACCAGCCGGTCGCCCAGGTGCTGCTGAGCCACGACGACCTGCGCAACCGCCGGCGCTACCTCAATGCCCGGGCCACCCTGCGCGAGCTGCTGCGCGCCGGCGCGCTGCCGATCGTCAACGAGAACGACACCGTGGCGGTCGACGAGCTGAAGGTCGGCGACAACGACAACCTCGCCGCGGTGGTGGCCTCGCTGGTCGACGCCGACGTGCTGCTGATCGCCACCGACACCCCGGGCCTGTACACCGGCCATCCGATGGAGGATCCGCACGCGCGCCCGTTGCCCACGGTCGATGCGATCACCCCCGAGGTGATGGACATGGCGCGCGGCGGCGCCGGCGAGCTCGGCACCGGCGGCATGCTCACCAAGCTCGAGGCCGCCAGCAAGGCGGCCGCCGCCGGGATCGGCACCGCGCTGTTCAGCGGCCGCCACGAGGCCACCATCGATGGGCTGGCCGAAGGCCGCCTGCGCGGGACCTGGATCCCGCCGCATGGCGAGCGGCTGGTCGCGCGCAAGCTCTGGCTGCGCCACACCCCGCCCAGCGGCGGCGTGATCCGCATCGATGAGGGGGCCGCCGAGGCGCTGACCCGCCGCGGCGCCTCGCTGCTGCCCGGCGGGGTGGTCGCGGTGGAGGGCGACTTCAGCCGTTCGGCGATGGTCGACGTCCTGCCGGCCAGGGGACGCAAGCGCCTGGCCCGCGGGCTGGTGCAGTACCAGTCCGACCACCTGCAGCGCATCGCCGGTTGCCATACCCGCGAGATCTCCGACGTGCTCGGCTTCGACAACGGCGCCTCGGTGATCCACCGCGACGACCTGGTGCTGCTCGGACCCGCCGCCACACCCGCCCCCGAAACCATGCTGGAGGCATGCTGATGACCGGATACGTACGCAAGCTCGCCGTGAAAGCCCGCGAGGCCGCGGTCCAACTGGCGACACTGGACGGCGCCGCCCGCGCCGCGCTGCTGGAGTCGATGGCCGATGCCGTCGACGCCGGGCGCAGCGACATCCTGGTTGCGAATGCACAGGACATGGAGCGTGCCCGTGGCAACGGCACCAGCGGGGCCATGCTCGACCGGCTGCAGCTCGGCGAGGCGCGGATCGACGGCATTGTCCAGGCCATCCGCGAAGTGGCCGCGCTGCCGGACCCGGTCGGCGAGGTGACCCGCACCAGCACCCTCGACAACGGCCTGCAGGTCGACCGCGTGCGGATCCCGCTGGGACTGATCGCGATGATCTACGAGGCCCGTCCCAACGTCACCGCCGACGCGGCGGCGCTGTGCCTGCGCGCCGGCAACGCGGTCCTGCTGCGCGGTGGCTCGGAGGCCCGCGAGAGCAACATCGCCATTGCCCGGTGCCTGCACCGCGCGCTGGAGGAGCATGGCCTGCCGCGGGAAGCGGTGGCGTTGCTGGAGGACACCGCCCGCGAGCACGTGCTGGAACTGCTGCAGCTCAGCGACCTCATCGACCTGGCGATCCCGCGCGGCGGCGAGCGGCTGATCCGCTTCGTGGCCGAGAACGCCCGGGTGCCGGTGATCAAGCATTACAAGGGTGTCTGCCACCTGTACGTGGACCGCGCGGCGGACCCGGCGCTGGCGCTGAAACTGGCGATCGACGGCAAGCTCTCGCGCCCCGGCGTATGCAACGCACTGGAGACGATGCTGGTGCATGCCGACATCGCGCCCGGCTGGCTGCCCGGCGCACTGGCCGAGCTGCAGGCGCGCGGTGCCGAAATCCGCGGTGACGAGCGTACCCGCGGGCTGTTCCCGCAGGCCACCGAGGCGACGCCGGAGGACTACGACACCGAGTACCTGGCGCCGATCCTGACGGTGAAGGTGGTCGACTCGTTCGAGGATGCCGTGGCGCACATCCGCCGGCACACCTCCGACCACACCGAGGTGATCGCCACCGAAGACGAAGAGGCCGCGCGGTGCTTCGTGCAGTCGGTCCGCAGTTCCGCGGTAATGGTCAACGCCTCCTCGCGCTTCAACGACGGTGGCGCGCTCGGGCTGGGCGCGGAGATCGGCATCTCCACCACCCGCCTGCATTCCTACGGCCCGATGGGGCTGGAGGCGTTGACCATCGAGCGCTACGTGGTGCGCGGGACGGGACAGGCGCGGCACGGGGATGTGTCGAGCAAAGTGACGTAGTCGCGGATTTCGGCGACGGCGACCTCGAGGTCGGGCGCCATCAGGCGATTCCGTTTCAGGAAGGCCCGCCACTGGGCGTTTTTCTGCGCGTCCTGGGCAAAGGCTCGGCTCAGTCCGAACGGCGGTGATACCGGAATCGGCGTGCCACGGCGTTCGAATGTGGCGCGCACGGCATTGGCAAGTTCTGTTGGATCGATGGTGCCTTCCCGGACCAGCGTCAACAGGTCGAAGTAGTCCTTCATCCGGCTATTGGCGATTCCCAGTTGGGCGATGGCTTCCAGCTTTTCGGCGAATACGGTCTCGCGCGGGTAAACGCGCAGCTCCGGCGCCGGCATGTCGTCAAGCAAGGTCGGAAAGGGCATTTGCAGTGCCGCGGGGGTGACGGCATCGCCGAACCCGACATCCCACTGGACGGTGCAACGGGCATTGCCGAGCCGGGCCAGTAGAGATGCCCTGAGACCGTCGTAGCGCGCTTCCTCGCGAATGGACGTAACGACGATGGAGTTCGTGTCGTAGCTCAACCCGTCATCGGCATCGATCGTGCAGAGCTGGCGGATCGTCCCGGCCAGCCTTTCGGCATCGGGTGGGCCGAAACCCAGGAAGTCGGCATCGCGGGTCGGGCGATGCGGCTGGTCGAACCAGAGCGCAAACAGCATTGCCCCCTTGAGCACGAACTCATCGCGATGCACCGATTGCGACAGTCGGTACAGCAGTCGCTCCACGGCGAACCGGTCGAGTACGAACTGGAACTCCTCACCGCGTGACCTGGCGCGGTCCAGTAGACGTTGGCGAATTGATGCGATCCGGTTTGCCGGTGGCGCCGCATTCACGACAGTGCCTCGAGGTACGGGCGCATCACATTCGCGACTCGGCAGATGTGGGCGAAGTGCCAGAGTTCGTCCATGGACGTCACCCTGCTGCGACGTGCTTCCCGCAGCGCCTCCATGGCGACATCCACGCCAATTTTGTTGCGGAACTTGAAGCAGTCAGCAACGGTGCGGGCAATGCTGGTGAGCTTGACGGGGACATTGTCGACCACGCGGGTTTCGATCCCGGCTTCCAGAGAGGAGCCGGAGAACCGCACTACGCGCAACGGAGGCCAATCAAGACGTGGAGCCCGGTCCTTGTGGCCGATGGCAATCCAGACTTCATGAGGGGCCTGCGTAGTGAGGCGGTGGAGGCGAAGCGCAGTCAGGAGGCAGAAAATCGCCTCCGGAACTCGTTTGACCACGATGACCAAGGCCTCATCCGAAGCTGGTTCCCGTCCAGGTAGTGCATACAAGCCTCGAGCGACCCGGACCAGTTGGCCGCTGACTACAAGCCGGCTCAGTTGCGAACGCGCCACGCCAGCCGCTTCAAGTTCGTGGGAACGGGCCGTGCCTTGGCCGATCAGGTCGCGAGCCAGTTCGAAGGCGTTCGTCATGCAGGGAGTCTGTTCCATAATGTCGGCAAGAGTAAACTATTGCCGACATTATGGAATCGCCGTGTCGGCGAGGACTTCAGGAAGTCCCGTGGCATCACGAAAAAGGCCGCCCGGAAGGGCGGCCTTGGTCGTTGATTCTTTGGTCGGGGAGACAGGATTTGAACCTGCGACTTCTACGTCCCGAACGTAGCGCTCTACCAGGCTGAGCTACACCCCGACGGGAGCAGCGCATTGTAGCGGCGGCCCCGGGGGCAGGCAAGGGGGAATCCTGGTTCGCCGGATGCCGAACTGCGACACACCTCCACCCGCCCGCTAGACTTGTCGGCTCCCCTCAACGCCCGCGCCCGGAGCCGGTCTTGATCAAGCCACGCACGCCCCCCGGGGTCATGGAGCTGCTGCCCCGTGACCAGGTCGCCTTCCAGCGGATGCTGGACACCATCCGCCGCAACTACGAGCGGTTTGGCTTCCTGCCGGTGGAGACGCCGGTCATGGAACTGTCGGAGGTGCTGCTGACCAAGTCCGGCGGCGAGACCGAGCGGCAGGTGTACTTCGTCCAGTCCACCGGGGCGCTGGAGAAGGGCGGCGAGGGCCGGCCGGAGCAGGCGCTGCGCTTCGACCTGACCGTGCCGCTGGCGCGCTACGTGGCCGAGCACGAGCACGACCTGGCCTTCCCGTTCCGGCGCTACCAGATGCAGCGGGTCTACCGTGGCGAGCGGGCCCAGCGCGGGCGCTTCCGCGAGTTCTACCAGTGCGACATCGACGTGATCGGGAAGGACACGCTGAGCGTGCGCTACGACGCCGAGATCCCGGCGGTGATCCACGCGGTGTTTTCCGATCTGGCGATCGGCAGGTTCACCATCCAGCTCAACAACCGCAAGCTGATGCGCGGCTTCTTCGAGGCCCGCGGCGTTGCCGATCCGGACCTGCAGGCCCGCGTGCTGCGCGAGGTCGACAAGCTTGACAAGCGCGGCCCCGACTACGTGCGCGAAACCTTGGCCGGCGAGGGCTTCGGCCTCGCCGCCGACGCGGTGGACGCGATCATGGCCTTCGTCCAGGTGCGCTCCACCTCGCATGAAGACGCGATCGCCCGGCTGGACGCGCTGGAAGGCGACAACGGCGTTTTGCGCGAGGGCGTGGCCGAGCTGCGCGAGGTACTTGGGCTGGTCCGCGCGATGGGCGTGCCGGAGGCCGACTACGCGCTCAACTTCTCCATCGCCCGCGGCCTGGACTACTACACCGGCACGGTGTACGAGACCACGCTGGACGACTATCCGCAGATCGGTTCGATCTGCTCGGGTGGGCGCTACGAGGATCTGGCCAGCCACTACACCAGATCCAGGCTTCCGGGCGTCGGCATCTCGATCGGCCTGACCCGGCTGTTCTGGCAGCTGCGAGAAGCCGGCCTGGTGGCCACCGGCGAGAGCACGGTCGACGTGCTGGTCACCCAGATGGACGCCGATGCGCTGCCGCAGTCGCTGGCGCTGGCCTCCGAGCTGCGCGCCGGCGGGATCGATACCGAGGTGGTCATGGAGGCGTCGAAGCTCGGTAAACAGTTCAAGTACGCCGACCGCGCCGGCATCCGCTTCGTCGCGGTGCTGGGCGGGGACGAGGCCGCGCGCGGGGTGGTGACGATCAAGGACCTGCGCGATGGCGACCAGTTCGAGGCGCCGCGCGCCGGGCTGGTGGCCGCGCTGCGGGCGCGCATGCAACAGGGGGGCGCGGCATGACGCCGGTGAAGCTGGACGGATGCTCGCTGACGCGGGCGCAACTGGTCGCGGTCGCCCATGGCGCCGCGGTGGAACTGGACGCCGCGCGCCTCCCGGCGGTGGCGAAGGCGGCCGAATTCCTGGCCGCCCAGGTCGCCCGCGAGGAGCCGATCTACGGCGTGTCGACCGGTTTCGGCAGCAATGCCGACCGGCTGCTGGGTGCCCGCCGGGTGCGCAGCGGCGCCGGCGGCGATGCCGCCAATCCGCACGAATCCCTGCACGCCGAACTGCAGCACAACCTGATCGTCACCCACGCCGTGTGCGTGGGCGAGCCGTTCGCGCCGGAGGTGGTGCGGGCGATGCTGTGCATCCGCATCAACACCCTGCTGCGAGGGCACTCCGGGATCCGCGTGGAGACCCTGCAGGCACTGGTGGCGATGCTCAACGCCGGCATCGTGCCGGTGGTGCCGCAGCTGGGCTCGGTGGGGGCCTCGGGTGACCTGGCGCCGCTGTCGCACCTGGCCATCGTGCTGCTGGGCGGCGGCGAGGCCTTCTACCAGGGTGAGCGCATCCCCGGTGGCGAGGCGCTGTCGCGCGCCGGCCTGGAGCCGGTGACGCTGTCCTACAAGGAAGGCCTGGCGCTCAACAACGGCACCGCGCAGATGCTGGCCTGCGGCGTGCTGGCGCTGTCGAAGCTGGAGGAACTGCTCGACACCGCCGACCTGGCCGCGGCGATGACCGTCGATGCCTTCGCCGGGCGCCTGGGCGCGTTCGCCGGGGAGGTCCACGCCCTGCGCCCGCACCCGGGGCAGGTCGAGGTCGCCGCGCACCTGCGCAAGCTGCTGGAAGGCTCGACCCTGGCCGACATCGGCTACCACCTGGTGCCGCGTTTCCGCCCCTGGTCGCCGGACGCCTGGCCGCAGGACGATGCCGACGCGCCGGGCTTCGACATCGGCTGGGACTGGGTGCCGGCCGACCAGCGCCACGGCCGGGAGAAGTTCTACCAGCGCTTCCGCCCGTTCCGTGGCGGCAAGAAGCACCAGCCGCAGGACAGCTACTCGCTGCGCTGCGTGCCGCAGGTGCACGGCGCGGTGCGCGATGCGGTCGCCCAGGCCGCGCGGGTGCTGGAGATCGAGCTCAACGCGTTGACCGACAACCCGATCGTGTTCCCCGATGCCGAAGCCGAGCACGTCGAGCAGCAGGTGATCTCCGCCGGCCACTTCCACGGCATGCCGCTGGCACTGGTGATGAGCTACCTCAAGGCGGCCATCCCGACCCTGGCCAGCATCTCCGAGCGCCGGCTCAACAAGCTGGTCGACCCGGCCACCAACGACGGCCTGCCGGCGTTCCTGATCGGCAACGAGGACGCCACCGAGTCCGGCTTCATGATCGTCCAGTACACCGCCGCGGCGATCGTCAACGACCTGGCCAGCCGGGCCATGCCGGCCTCGGTGTACTCCATCCCGACCAGCGCCAACGCCGAGGACCACGTGTCGATGGGCGCCAACGAGGCGCGCCACGTGCTGGCCATGGTCGACGACCTGGGCAAGGTGCTGGGGCTGGAGCTATACACCGCCGCGCAGGCGCTGGACCTGCGCCTGGCGATGATCAACGCCGCCCGGAAGCTGGCCCGCGAAGGCAGTGCCGCGGCGCTGGCGCGCAAGATCCAGGGTGGGCCACGCCGGGACGGCGAGCCGCTGCAGGCCGCGTTCCACCGTGATGTCGAGGGGCTGTGCACCGAGCTCGCCGCGGCGCCGGAGTTCCGGCCGGGCAGGGCGGTCGCGGCCGCCCATGCGGCGATCCGCGGGCGCATCGCCTTCATGCCGCGTGACCGGGCGATGGACGGCGACGTGGCCGCCGCCGTGAAGCTGGTCACCGATGGCGTGGTACTGGCCGCCGCCCGGAATGCGTGGGCCGACTGAGGAGGACGACATGCACCTGGACACCCTTGCACTCGCCTTCACCCTGGTACTGGCCGGCGGCACCGCGCAGGCCGCGGAGCTCCAGGTGCCGGGCACGGCGTTCCTGGACGCCAACGGCAACGGGCGCCGCGATCCGGGCGAAACCCTGCTGGCCGGGATCAAGGTCTCCAACGGCCGCGACGTGGTGCTCAGCGACGCGCAGGGGGACTTCCGGCTGCCGCTGCGACAGGGCGATACCGTGTTCGCGATCAAGCCACCCGGCTACACGGTGCCGACCGGCGCCAACGGGCTGCCGCGCTTCTGGCAGCACCACTTCCCCGACGGCTCCCCGGCGTTGCGCTACGGCGGCATCCCGGCACGCGCGGTCGAGCGCATGGAGGTGGCCCTGCAGCCGGCGGCCCAGGCGGAGGATCCGCTGGAGGTGCTGGTGATGGCCGACCCGCAGGTGAAGAACACGGCCGACGTCGACTACTACGCGCGCGACATCATCGCCGACGTCGCGGCGCACACCGCGCCGGCGCTGGGCATGAGCCTGGGCGACATCGTCGACGACGACCTGTCGCTGTATCCGGCGATCAACGCGCACACCGCCTCGCTGGGGATCCCGTGGCTGCACGCGCCGGGAAACCATGACCTGGACTTCGATGCAGTCGGCGATGCCGGCTCGCTGCTGACCTGGCGCCACAGCTACGGCCCCGACACCTATGCCTGGGAGGAACCGGGCGCGGCGTTCGTGCTGCTCGACGACGTGATCTACCTGCCGGGCCAGCGGCCGGCCTACACCGGCGGGCTGCGCGAAGACCAGTTCACCTTCCTGGAGTCCTACCTGGCGACGCTGCCGGACGAGCACATGGTGGTGCTCGGCGCGCACATCCCGTTTTTCGACACCCATCCGGACCCGGCGGTGGAAACCTTCCGCAGCGCCGACCGCGAGCGCCTGTTCGCCCTGCTGGAGCGCTTCGACAAGGTCCTGCTGCTCAGCGGCCATGGCCACGTGCAGCGCCACGTGTTCCACGATGCGGCCAGCGGCTGGAATGGCGCCGCGCCGCTGCACGAGTACAACCTGGGCGCGGCCTGCGGGGCGTTCTGGTCCGGGGTGAAGGATGAGGCCGGGATTCCCGACGCGACCATGGCCGACGGCACGCCCAACGGCTACGCGACGTTGCACATCGACGACGGCGACTACCGGCTGGCCTGGCATCCGGCGCGGCTGCCCGATGGCGACCCGGCGCTGACCCGAGCCATGGCCCTGCGCGCACCCGAGGTGCTCCGGCAGGGGGCGTACCCGGCCTGGGGCGTGTACGCGAACGTGTTCATGGGCACGCCGGACACGCGGGTCGAGTTCCGCGTCGGCGGCGGCGACTGGCAGCCCATGCGCCGGGTCGAACGGCCGGACCCACGGCTGCTGGCCGAGAACGTCCGTGACGACGAGGCGGCCGCGTTGCGTGGCTATGACCGCTCGCCCGAGGCCGAGCCCGGCACCCACCTGTGGCGGGGCGCGCTGCCGACCGACCTGGCGCTCGGCGAACACGACGTCGAGGTCCGCGCCTTCGACCGCTGGCAGGGCGAACAACGCGCCCGCACCCGCTACCGCCTGGAAGCCCGCGACCCGTAGGGTGGAATGTCGGCGAAGGATTCGACGCGGGGGTGGCCGTTCCATTCCGCTTCGGTGCGCGCGGTCGGGTAATCCTCGCGACGGTCGAGCAGGGTGGTCGCCAGGCCGGCATCGCGGGCGGCGTCCAGCTCGGCCACCACGTCGGACAGGAACAGGATGTCGCCCGCCGGCAGGCCGATTTCCCCGGCGATCGCCCGGTAGCTCCCGGCCTCGCGCTTGGGGCCGCTGGTGGTGTCGTACCAGCCCGAGACCAGGCCGGTCAGGTCGCCGGCATCGCTGTGGGCGAACAGCATGCGTTGGGCCGGCACGCTCCCGGAGGAGTACACGTGGATCGCCGTTCCGTCGGCATGCCAGCGCCGCAGCGCCTCCACCGCGTCGGGATAGAAGTGCGAGTGGAATTCGCCGCTGCGGTAGCCGTCGGCCCAGATCATTCCCTGCAGGGCCTTGAGCGCGGTGTGCTTGCGGTCCTCGTCGATCCAGCCCTGCAGCACCTCCACCACCATGGCGTCCTGGCACATGCCGCCCAGTCCGGTGGCGACCTCGTCGAGCCAGCGGCGCACCGCCGGTTCCTGGCCGCGGGCCTTGACGAAGCCGGGCAGGGCGCGGCGCGCGTAGGGAAACAGCACGTCCTTGACAAAGGAGATGCTGCTGGTGGTGCCCTCGATGTCGGTCAGGATCGCCTTCATTGCCTGTCTCCGGCGGCCGGCTGGTAGCGGGGAAAGCGGGTGGCGATGTCGCTGCCGGTGAAGTGCCCGACCCAGCCTTCCGGGTCGGTGAAGAAACGGATGGCGACGAAGCGCGGCTCCGGTCCCATGTCGAACCAGTGGGTGGTGCCGTCGGGCACCGAGATCAGGTCGCCCTTTTCGCACAGCACCTCGTACACCCGGTCGCCCACGTGCAGGGTGAACAGGCCGAAGCCGTCGACGAAGAAGCGGACCTCGTCCTCCCTGTGGAAGTGCTCGTCGAGGAACTTCGCCCGCATCTGTTCGCGCTGCGGGTGGTCCGGGGCGATCGAGACCACGTCGACGCTCTGGAAGCCGCGCTCGGCGACCAGCCGGTCGATGTCGGCGCGATAGGCCTCCATGATCGCCTCCGGCGCATCGCCGGCGGCCACCGGCCGGCTGGCCTCCCACTGCTGGAAGTCGACCCCGATCGGCTCCAGCTCGGCGCGGATGCGCAGCGGGTCCTCGGTGCCCAGCAGCGGGGTACCGGGTCGGTTGTCGGCAAAGATGCGCAGGCGGCTCATCGCTGCAGTCTCCTCAGGTCCAGTTCGCAGCCGAGCAGGAACTCGAATGCCTCCAGGTGGCGCCGGGCCTCGGCCATGTCACGGCCCCAGGCGTACAGCCCGTGGCCGTCGATCAGGTAACCCCACGCCGGGCCGCGGTCCAGTTCGGCGTCGGCCAGCGCCGACAGCGCCAGCATGTCCTGGCTGTTGGGCAGCACCGGCAGGTCGACCGCGGTCTCGTGGGTGCTGTTGCCGGCAAAGGCCTTCAGCAGCTCGTAGCCCTCCAGGCGGACGTGGCCGGCGCCGGCGAACAGCCGCGAGGCCACGGTCTGGTTGTGCGAATGGGTGTGCAGCACGCAGCCCGCGTCCGGAAAGCGCCGGTACAGCCGGGTATGCAGCAGGGTCTCGGCCGACGGGCGGCGGTCGGTGCCGACCGGCGCGCCGTCCAGGTCCACGACCATGATGCCGCCAGTGTCCAGCCGGCCCTTGTCACCGCCCGAAGCGGTGATGGCAACGTGCTGCGGGTCCATCCGCATCGAGAAGTTGCTGCTGGTCGCCGGGGTCCAGCCGAACGCGGCGAGCTCGCGGACATTGGCGACAAGTTCGGCCGCGCACCGCTCGAAGCGCTGCACGTCATGGGCTTTTGCGGTCATGCCGCGAGTTTATCGAACCCCGCGGCCATCAGGGCGCAGCCGGCTGTGCCGGTAGCCGTAGCCGAAGTAGATCACCAGCCCGAACAGCGTCCAGCCGACGAAGATCATCCAGTGCTCCACGAACGGTTGCCAGAACAGGTACAGGCAGGTCGCCACCCCCAGCGGGCAGATCAGCAGCGCGCCGGGGACCCGGAACGGCCGCTTCAGTCCGGGCTGGGTGTAGCGCAGCACCAGCACCCCGGCGCAGACGGTGGCGAAGGCCAGCAGCGTGCCCATCGACACCAGCTCGCCGAGCACGCTCAGCGGCAGCAGCCCGGCCAGCGCGCAGGCCACCACGCCGACGATGATCGTGCTGACGTGCGGGGTGCGGAAGCGCGGGTGCACCCTGCCGAACAGCCGCGGCAGCAGCCCGTCGCGGGACATCGAGTAGAAGATCCGCGGCTGCGCCATCAGCATCACCAGGATCACCGAGGACAGGCCGGCGATGGCGCCGATCTCGGTGGCGGTCTTCAGCCAGTCCAGCGCCGGGTAGGGCTCCAGCGCGCTGACCACCGGCTTGGCGGTGCCCAGCAGGCTGTAGTGGGTCATGCCGGTCAGCACCGCGCACACCGCGATGTAGATGATCGTGCACACCGCCAGCGAACCGAGGATGCCGCGCGGCATGTCGCGCTGCGGGTTCTTCGCCTCGCCGGCGGCGGTTGAGACCGCGTCGAAGCCGATGTAGGCGAAGAACACGATCGCCGCCGCCCGGGTCACCCCGTCGAAGCCGAAGCGGCCCGGGCCTTCGGATTCGGGGATGAAGGGCACCCAGTTCGCCGGGTCCACGTATTGCGCGCCGAAGCCGACGAAGGCGGCGATCACCACCACCTTGATCGCCACGATCACCGCGTTCACCAGCGCGGACTGGGTGATCCCGCGGTAGCACAGCGCGGCGACCGCGGCGACGATCAGGATCGCCGGCAGGTTGACCACCGCGCCGGTGGCCACGAAGCCGGTGCCGTCCCAGCGCACCGGGGCGTCCGCCAGCGCGGCGGGGAAGGGCAGCCCGAGGCTGCCGGTCAGGAAACTCACCAGGTAACTCGACCAGCCCACCGCCACCGAGGAGGCGGCGAACAGGTATTCCAGCACCAGGCACCAACCGATGAACCAGGCGACGAACTCGCCGAGGGTCGAGTACGCATAGGAATACGCGCTGCCGGACACCGGCAGCAGGGCCGCGAACTCGGCGTAGCACAGCCCGGCCAGCGCGCAGGCGAAGCCGGCCAGGACGAAGCTGAGCATGATCGCCGGCCCGGCGTGCTCCGCCGCGGCCTGGCCGGTGACCACGAAGATCCCGGCGCCGATCACCGCCCCCATGCCCAGCAGGACAAGGTGGCGCACGGTCAGGGTGCGCTGGAGCGTGATCTCGCCTTCCAGGCTGCCCTCGACGGGTTCGCCGGCATCGACGTGTCCGGCCGGTTCGATCGGCTTGCGTGCCAGGAGGTTGTGCAGCATCGGGAAGGTCTCGGGGTCAGAGCAGCGCGTTGATCAGGACCGCGGCCACCAGCAGCGGGCACAGCACCCGCAGCAGCCAGCGCCACAGGGCGAAGCCCCAGGCGGGAATGCCGGCCAGCTGCTCGCGCAGGATGTTGTCCTTGAGCACCCAGCCGGCGAACAGCGCGATCAGCAGGCCACCCACCGGCAGCATGATGTCGTTGGCGACCAGCTCGATCAGGCCCATCAGGTCGCGGTCGAGCAGGCGCACGTGCGACAGCAGGTTGAACGAGAACACGGTCAGCAGGCCGAGCGCCCAGCACAGCAGCGCCATCAGGATCGCGGCGCCCTTGCGGCTGCGGCCGCGCTCGACCAGGTAGGCGGTCGCCGGCTCCAGCAGCGAGATCGAAGAGGTCCACGCGGCCACGAACAGCAGCGCGAAGAACGCCAGCCCGTAGACGATGCCGCCGGTCATCACCTCGAACGCCAGCGGCAGCGAGGTGAAGATCAGGCCGGGGCCGCCGCCCTCCGGGCTGATGCCGAAGGCGATCACGATCGGGAAGATCGCCAGGCCCGCCATCAGCGCCACGGTGGTGTCGCACACGGCGACGATGGCGACCGTGCGCGGGATGGACACGTTGCCGGGCAGGTAGGCACCGTAGGTCATCATCGCGCACATGCCCAGGCTCAGGGTAAAGAACGCCTGGCCCATGGCGGCGACGAACACCCCCGCATCGACCTTGCTCCAGTCCGGGCGGAACAGCCAGGCCGCGGCCTGGCCGAGGTGGCCGGTGGTGGCGCCGTAGAGCACCAGCAACAGCAGGGTCAGGAACAGCGCCGGCATCAGGAAACGCACCGCGCGCTCCAGGCCTTTTTCAACCCCCAGCGCGACCACGCCCACCGTGGCGCCCATGAACAGCGCGTGCCAGAACAGCAGTTCCGCCGGATTGGCGAGCATCGAAGTGAACACCGCCCCCGGATCGGTGATGTGCGCGCCGCCGAACAGCTGCGCCAGGTACAGCCAGCCGTAGCGCAGGGTCCAGCCGCCGACCACGCTGTAGAAGCTCAGGATCAGCACGCCGGCGACGATGCCGATCCAGCCGATGCCGGTCCAGCCCTTCGATACCCCGGTCTCCCGGGTGATCGAGGCCAGCGTGGTGATCGGGCTGCGGCGGCCGTGGCGGCCGATCAGGATCTCGGCGATCAGCACCGGCAGGCCGACGAAGAAGATGCACGCCAGGTACACCAGCACGAAGGCGCCGCCGCCGTTGTCCGACGCCAGGTAGGGAAAGCGCCAGATGTTGCCCAGGCCGACGGCCGAACCGGTGGCGGCGAGGATGAAGGCCATGCGGGAGGACCACATGCCGTGCAACGACGTCTTTTCCATTCGTGATCTCTTCCGTCGGTGGTTGTCGGAGCCGGTCAGCCGGCGCGCGGGGTGGCGCCTTCCGCCGTGCCCGCGTCGTCCGGCGCGGGCGCACTGCCGTCGGCGCTGCCGCCGTCCGGCAGCCGGAGCACCTTGAAGCCCAGGTACCCCAGCACGATCGCCAGCAGCGGGTTGGCCAGGTTGAAGAAGGCGAACGGCAGGTAATCGAAGGTCGCCACCCCGAGGGTCGCGGCCATGTACGCGCCGCAGGTGTTCCACGGCACCAGGGGCGAGGTGATGGTGCCGCCGTCCTCCAGTGCCCGCGAAAGGTTCACCGGGTCCAGCCCGCGGCGCCGGTACTCGGGCTCGTACAGTCGGCCGGTGAGCACGATCGACATGTACTGGTCGGCGGCGACCACGTTCGCGGCGGTCGCGGTGCCGATGGTCGCGGCGATCAGCGAGCCGGTCGACTGCGCTGCCTTGAGCACGCTGCGGACCATCCGCTCCAGCAGCCCGGTCGATTCCATCATCGCGCCGAAGCCCATCGCGCAGACGATCAGCCAGACCGTGTTGAGCATGCTGACCATGCCCCCCCGGGTGAGCAGGTCGTCCACCGCGGCGTTGCCGGTGCTGGCGCGATAGCCGTCCGACAGCGCGCTCCACGCACCGGCGACCAGCGCCATCGGACGCGAGAGTGCGTCGTCACCGGCCAGCGCGACCACCACGTCGGGCTGGAACACCACCGCGAACAGCGCCCCCAGCAGCGCGCCGATCAGGATGCTCGGGTAGGCCGGGAAACCGGTCATCGCCAGCACGAAAACCACCGCCATCGGGATCAGCAGGTGCCAGCCCAGGTCGAAGTGCTCGCCCAGTACCCGCGGCAGGTCGCCGAAGGCTTCGCTCCCGCCACCGGGGCTGCTGCCCAGCCCGATCACGGTGAACAGCACCAGCGCGATGGCCAGGCTCGGGACCGTGGTCCAGGTCATGTGCCGGATGTGCGCGAACAGCTCGCTGCCGGCGGCCGCCGGGGCGATGTTGGTGGTGTCCGACAGCGGGGAGATCTTGTCGCCGAAGTAGGCGCCCGAGATCACCGCGCCGGCGGTGATCGCCGGTGACATGTCCAGGCCCTGGGCCACGCCGATCAGCGCCACGCCGAGCGTGCCGGCCACCGTCCAGGAACTGCCGATGGCCAGCGCGACGATGGCGCAGATCAGGCAGGCGGCGGGATAGAAGAACGAGGGGTGCAGCAGCTTCAGTCCGTAGACGATCAGCGTCGGCACGGTGCCGCTGAGGATCCAGGTGCCGATCAGGCCACCGACCGCGAGCAGGATGAAGATCGGCACGATCGCCAGCGAGATGCCGTGCACCAGGCTGTGCTGCAGCGCGCCCCAGTCCAGGCCGTTGCGCACGCCGATGATCGCCGCGGCGCCGGCGCACAGCATCAGCGAGACCTGGTTGGGTCCGTACGAGGCGTCCTCGCCGAACAGGTAGACCGCCAGCGCAAGCAGGGCGACCAGCAGGGCCAGCGGGGTGAGCGCCTGGAGCAGGGTCGGCTCGCGTGCGCCCGACGGAATCGGCTGGTTCGACATCAGGCCCCCGGTGGTCGAAGGCGCGTCGTTGCGCGCCTGCCTTGGACGTTGCGATGACAGCAACGTGACGAAGCGGGCCACGTTACCCCAGCGCGGGAAGCAGCGGCAACCGTGGCCAAAGGCATGGTCCGGGCGCCTTCCCGAGTCATGCGCGCGGCGTCCCGGCGCGCTACGCTGTCGCCCGCCGCCGGCCTCCCGCCGGCCCGCAACCAGGTTCCCGACAGATGACCCGCGCCCGTCCCGCCCCCCGCGCCACGCTCGCCGCCGGCTGCCTCCTGCTTGCGCTTGCCGGCCCGGTCGCCGCCTCCAGCTTCTACACCACCTCCAATGCGCTCTCCGGCTCGGTCGGCGGTACCAGCGATGGCGTCTCGGCGACCAGCGGCTCGTTCAGCGACGACAAGGTGGTGCTGGCCGCGCGCGACGACGCCGCCAGCTTCGTCGCCACCGCGGGCCAGGTGCGCGGCGCGCGGCTGGAAGCGGCGCTGCGCCACGTTCGTGAACAGCTGCCGGCGGCGCGCGAAGCCAGCGACATGGAGCTGGCGCGCGCCATCCTGGCGCCTTGACCGCCGTGCCGCCGCCGCGCGCGTGGCGGTGGGCGGGCGTGCTCGCCGCGCTGCTGGCCGCATCGCCGGTGGCGGCCTCGGTGCTGCAGCTCGATGCACGCGGGGCTATCGGCGCCGACACACGCGCGGCGACCCGTGCCCTGCTCGACGAGGCGGAGGCGAAGCTGCCGCCGGTCATGCGCCAGGCGCCGCCGGTCACGGTGCGCTGGAGCGACCGGCTGCCGGCGCACGTGGCCGGCCGGGCGACCCCCGACGCCCTGCTGCTCAATGCCGGCCTGCAGTCGTCGTTGCTGGCGGACGCGCCGGATGCCGCGGCCGCAGTGGTGCGCGAGCGCCTGCTGGCCACGGTCATCCATGAGCTTGGCCACTTCCATGACCGTCGCGCGCGCCTGGCGCGGGATCCGCGCCTGCTCGACCTGGCCGGCTGGCAGGAGCGGGCGCGCAAGCCCGGGCGCGAACGCGGCAACGCCTTCAGCGACCGCAGTCCGGACCCCTACGAGCTCGACAGTCCGGCCGAGTTCGTCGCGGTGAACCTGGAGCACTTCCTGCTCGATCCGCAGTACGCCTGCCGGCGGCCGGCCATGCACCGCCATTTCGCCAGCCACTTCGGCTGGGCGCCGGAGGCGGTGGAGTGCGCCCCGGGGATCCCCTACCTGGATCCTGTGGAAGAGGGCGGAGCGGCGCTGGCCGTGCTCGACCCGGCGCGCGTCTACCAGGTCGACTACCTGCTGGCAGAGGGCAACGAAGAGTGGATGAGCCGCTGGGGGCATTCGATGCTGCGTCTGGTCATCTGCGCCCCTGAACGGGAGCCTGGGCCGGAATGCCGGCTGGACCTGCAGCACCACCGGGTGCTGTCGTTCCGGGCCTTCGTCGACGACGTGCAACTGTCGAGCTGGGCCGGCCTGACCGGCGGCTACCCGTCGCGACTGTTCGTGCTGCCGCTGGAACAGGTGGTCGAGGAGTACACCGCGGTCCAGTTGCGCGGGCTGCGTTCGCTGCCGCTGGACCTGGCGCCGGCCGAGATCGCGATGTTGCTGGAGCGGGTCGGGCGGCTGCACTGGAGCTACGACGGCCGCTATCGCTTCATCGGCAACAACTGCGCGGTGGAGACCTTCAAGCTGCTGCACGACGGCGTGCCGCGCCTGGCCGGCGAACGCCTGGCCGCCCTCACGCCGACCGGGCTGCTGTCGAAGCTGGAGCGGCGCGGCATTGCCGATGGCGGCGTGCTGGACGATGCGGGAGAGGCGCTGCGCCTGGGCTACCGCTTCGAGTCACTGGAGGCGCGGTTCCAGCAAATGCTCGATGTCGCCCGGCAGGAGTTCGCCGGCGCCGCGGACGCTGGCACGCCCGCGCCGGCCGCGCCGTTCCCCGCCACCACGCCCGCCGGCTGGTTCGCCCTGGATCCGCGGGAGCGGGAGCCGTGGCTTGAACGTGGTACGCCGCGCGCCGGCGCCGCCCTGTTGCTGCTGGAGCACGCCGCGCGCCGGCGCCAGGTCGCGCTCGCGCGTGACTGGCTCAAGCGTCGCTACCTGGAGGGGGCAGTGGCGGACCCGGCGGTGCTCGAGGCGGTTGCCGCCATCCTCGACGGCCTGCTGGAAGGCGGGGGGCTGGCCACCCGGCCGGCGCTGCTGCTCGGTGGCCGGCCCGGCTACGGCTTGCCGCAGGCGGCCGAGCGCCGCGAGGTGGCGTCGGCCGCCGCGGCCCGCCGCCGGGACATGGAGGCCCTGCAGGCCTCGCTGGAGGAACAGGTCATGCCGTTGCTGGATCCGCCGCTGGCGGCCGGGCTGGCCGCGGTGGACGCCAACATCGCCGGCCTCGGCGAACGCCTGCGCGCGCAGCAGCGCGCCGCGGGCGGGTTCGTGCTTCCGTGAGTCCGGCTTCCATGAGTCCGGACCAAAGCCTGGGCCGGCAACTCGGGGACTACCTCCAGCGCTGGCCCGCGGAGGCCGCAACGGTCGCCCTGTTCCGCGAGCTGCTCGACGGGCACCACGGCGGTGCAGGCAATGCCTATGTCCGCGACCGGCAGGCCGGCCACTTCACCGCTTCGGCCTGGCTGGTCGACCGTACCGGCACGCGGGTGCTGCTGACCCACCACCGCAAGCTCGGCCGCTGGCTGCAGCTGGGCGGCCACGCCGATGGCGACGAGGACCTCGCGCGGGTCGCGCTGACCGAGGCGCGGGAGGAGTCGGGACTGGAGGGGCTGGCGGTCGAGCCGGTGCTGTTCGACCTGGACCGGCACTGGATTCCGGCCCGCGGCGACGTGCCGGGCCACTGGCACTACGACGCGCGCTACGTGGTGCGGGCCGGTGGCTCGGAGCGCTTCGTGGTCAGCGGGGAATCGCTGGCCCTGGCCTGGCGCCCGATAGCGGAGATTGCTGGCGATCCGGCGGCGGATGCCTCGTTGCGCCGTATGGCCGGCAAATGGCGGGAGGGCGTCAATCGGCGCGGCCGCTGAACTCCCCGCTGGTGGTGTTGACCAGGACCCTCTCGCCGGTGGCGATGTACTCGGGGACCATGATCTCCAGGCCGGTCGACAGCTTCGCCGGCTTCGGGCGCTTGGTCGCGGTGCCGCCCTTGAGTTCGGGCGGGGTGTCGACCACTTCCATGGCCACGGTCTGCGGCAGCTGCAGGCCGACCGGCTGGTCGTCGATGATCTGCACGTGGCAGCCGGCCAGGTCGTCGACGATGTAGCCGGCGTCATCGCCCACCACGTCGGCATCGAGCATGTACGGGGTGTAGTCCTCGTCGTCGAGGAACACGAAGGCCTCGCCGTCACGGTAGGAGTAGGTCGCCTGCCGGCGCAGCAGCTCGACCTCGGCGAGGGTGTCGTCGGCGTCGAAGCTGGCGTCGGCCTTGTTGCCGCCGGGCACCGAATACATCACGAAGCGGAAACGGACATTGCCGCCGCGGCCCTGGGGCGAGCTGCGGTCGATGTCGCGCACCTGGTAGACAGCGCCGTTGTACTCGACGACGTTGCCCTTCTTTACGTCTGAAGCCTTCATGCGTGGTCCGGTCCGTTACTTGGGGGCGAGGCGGGTGGCGCCGTCGAGGCGGATGGTCTCGCCGTTGAGGTAGCTGTTGCCGATGATGTAGGCGACCAGGTCGGCGTACTCCTCCGGCTGGCCCAGGCGCGAGGGGAAGGGAATGGTGGCTTCCAGCGACTCGCGCACCTGCGGCGGCATGCCGTCGACCATCGGGGTCCAGAACACGCCAGGCGCAATCGTCATCACCCGGATGCCGAAGCGGGCGAGCTCGCGCGCCATCGGCAGGGTCATGCCGACCACGCCGGCCTTGGAGGCGGAGTAGGCGGCCTGGCCGATCTGGCCCTCGTAGGCGGCGACCGAGGCGGTGTTGACGATCACCCCGCGCTCGCCGTCGTCGCCCGGCTCGTTGTGTTGCATCACCGCGGCGGCGGCCTTGGCGACGTTGAAGCTGCCGACCAGGTTGACCATCACCGTGGACTGGAACTTGGCCAGCGGCATCGGGCCGTCCTTGCCCAGCACGCGGCCGGCGCCGAGGATGCCGGCGCAGTTGACGGCGATGTCCAGCCCGCCGAGGAAGTCGCGGGCGGCCTCCACGCTGGCCTGGACCCGGGCCTCGTCGGAAACGTCGGTGGCGAAGAACCGGGCCTTGTCGTCGCCCAGGGCAGCGACGGCTTCGGCGCCCTTGTCCTGGTTGACGTCGAACAGCGCGACACGGGCGCCGTGGGTGGTGAGGTGGCGGGCGACGGCCAGGCCGAGGCCGGAGACGCCGCCGGTGATGAGGGCGCGCGAACCGTTGAGCTGCATGCTGGATCCTGGAACGGGACAGCCGCTGATTCTAGGTGACCGGCGCCGCGGTGCCGAACCTTGCCTCGAATTCCTCCGCCGGCAGGCCCGGCGCATACAGGAAGCCCTGGCCGATGCGCACACCGCGGCCAATCAGGAAGTCGCGGTGCGCCGCGGTCTCGACCCCTTCGGCCACCAGTCCCAGGCGCAGGCTGCGGGCGATGCCGATCACCGCCTCGCACACCGCCACGTCCGACGCGTTGTCCGGTACCCCCTGGACGAACAGCTGGCTGATCTTCAGGCCGTGGATCGGCAGCCGGCGCAGGTAGTTGAGTGCGCTGTAGCCTTCGCCGAAGTCATCGATGCTCAGCTTCACCCCGAGCGCCTGCAGCGCGGCGAAGGCGGCATTGGTCTCCGGCGCGTCCTCCACCAGCACCCGCTCGGTCAGTTCCAGTTCCAGCGCCTCGCCCGGCAGCCTGAACTCGGCGAGTGCCCCGGCCACCTGCTCGGCCAGGTCGCCGGACAGGAACTGGCGGAACGAGACATTGACCGCGATCCGCTCCAGCGGCAGGCCCTGCGCGCGCCAGCGGCACAGCTGGCGGCAGGCCTGGCGCAGCATCCAGCTGCCGATCCCGACCACGTCGCCGGTGTTCTCGGCCAGGTCGATGAACTCGCCGGGCATCATCACGCCCAGCGCGGGGTTGTTCCAGCGCAGCAACGCCTCGGCGGCGACCGGCCGGCCGGTCGCCAGGTCCACCTGGGGCTGGTAGACGACGTGGAACTCGCCGTGGGCCACCGCGTTGCGCAGCTGGGTCTCCACCTGCAGCCGGCGCTGCTGTTCGGCGGCCAGCTCCGGGGTGAACACCTGCCAGCCGTTGCGGCCGCGGCGCTTGCTGGCGTACATCGCCGCATCCGCGTTCTGGATCATCAGCTGGGCGCTGGTGCCGCCCTGCGGCGCGACCGCCATGCCGATGCTCGCGGTGACCGCGAATTCCTCCTCTTCCACCCGGAAGCTGGCGTCGAACGAGGCCAGGATCGCCTCGGCCATGCGCACGGCGCGTCCGGGATCGTCGGCGAGCGAACACACCACCAGGAACTCATCGCCGCCCAGGCGGGCCATCAGTCCCTCGCTGCCGACCACCGCCTGGATCCGCCTGGCCGCGGCGGTGAGCAGCCGGTCACCGGCGCTGTGGCCGAGCACGTCGTTGACGATCTTGAAGCGGTCCAGGTCGACGTACAGCACCGCGAGCGCGGACTGGGTCGGGTCGCCCAGCCGCTCGGCCAGCTCGGCGCGGATCGCATCGCGGTTGAGCAGTCCGGTGAGCGGGTCGGTGCGGGCCTGCACCCGCAGGGTCTCCTCGTCCTGCTTCTGCCGGGTGATGTCCTGGATGGTGCCGGTGATCCGCGCGCTGAGCGGACCGTGGGCCTCGGCCTCGGCCATGACCCGCATCCAGAACGGGTGCCCGCCGCCGCGGCTGCCCTGCAGCTCCAGGCCGAAGCCGCGGCCTCGCTCGACCGCCGCCTCCAGTGCCTGCAGCAGCCGCCGCCGGTCGCTCTCGACCAGGCAGGCCAGCAGCGCGTCGCGGTTGGCGGGCGGGGGGTCACGCCCGAGGATGCGCTTCGCCTCGCGGGTCAGGTACAGCCGGTCACGGCCGGTATCCCACTCCCAGCCACCGATGCTGGCCAGCGACTGCGCACGGGCGAACAGCGCGCTGTCGCGCTTGAGCCCGGTGACGTCGGCGTACAGCGTCGTCACGTAGCGCGGGCGGCCGTTGCGGCCATTGCCCTGCGGCATGGCGGTGACCCGGACCCAGCCGAGGGTGCGTGCCTCGCGGTCGAACATGCCCAGCACCCGCGGGCCTGCCTGCTCGCCGGTGCGCAGCACGATCGCGGAAGGAAGCGCGTCGCCGGGTACCTCGCGGCCGCGCTCGTCGATGAACTTCCAGCGCGGCTGGGTGCCGGGGAAGGGCAGCTCGGGCGAGACATCCTGGCCGAACATGCGCCGGGCAGCCGGGTTGGCGTAGACGATCCGGCCACGCTGGTCGCGGACCACGATGCCCTGGTCCAGGCACTCCACCACGTCGCGGAAGCGCGGCTCGACCCGCGCGGAAGAAGGCGCGGGCGGAGCGGGCTTCACGTGGCTGCCAGGGCCCTTCCGGCCTTGCTGCCGGTCTCGCGGCCCAGCAGCCCGGCGAGCCAGCGGCCGGTCGCCGCCAGTGCGTCCAGGTCCACCCCGGTTTCGATGCCCAGCCCGTGCAGCATGTAGACCACGTCCTCGGTGGCGACGTTGCCGCTTGCCCCGGGCGCGTACGGGCAGCCCCCGGCGCCGGAGACCGCCGCATCGACCACCGCGACCCCTTCCTCCAGGCAGGCGAGGATGTTGGCCAGCGCCTGGCCGAAGGTGTCATGGAAGTGCACCGCCAGCGCCGTCATCGGCACCTCGGCGGCCACGGCGCGCAGCATGTCGCGCGCCTTGCCGGGCGTTCCCACGCCAATGGTGTCTCCAAGTGATATCTCGTAGCAGCCCATCTGATGCAGTTCACGTGCAACGCGCACCACGTCGGCCACCGGCACCGCGCCCTGGTAGGGACAGCCGAGCACGGTGGAGACATAGCCGCGCACCCGTACCCCGTCGGCCCGGGCGTGCTCGAGCACCGGTGCGAAGCGCTCCAGGGACGCGTCGATGGAGGCGTTTATGTTGCGCTGGTTGAAGGCTTCGGAGGCGGCGGTGAACACCGCGATCTCCTCGACGCCGACCTCGCGCGCGCGCGCGTAGCCCTTTTCATTGGGGACCAGCACCGGGTAGTGCACGCCGGGCCGGCGGCTGATGCCGGCGTAGACCTCGGCGGCATCCGCCAGCTGCGGCACCCACCTGGGGCTGACGAAGCTGGTGGCCTCGATGCTCTGCAGCCCGGTCGCCGAAAGGCGGTCGACCAGCGCGATCTTGTCGGCCGTGGCGACGCTCGCCTTCTCGTTCTGCAGCCCGTCGCGCGGACCGACCTCGACCACCCGCACCCGCGACCTCATGCGGCCTCCGCCTTCTCCAGCGCCACCAGCACCGCGTCGGCCTCGACGAAGTCGCCGGCGACCGCGCGGACCTCGGCGACGGTGCCGCCGCGCGGAGCCTTCAGGCTCAACTCCATCTTCATCGCCTCGATCACCATGAGCTCCTGGCCTTCCACCACCGCATCGCCGGCCGCGACCCGCGCCACCACCACGCGTCCCGGCATCGGCGCCAGCACGCTGTCGGCCCCGGCCCCCGCGGCCCCGGCGGGCGGCTGGTAGAGCGGCCGTGGCTGCAGCAGCAGCCGTGCCACGCCATCGTGCACCAGCACCCGGGCGCCGGCATCAAGGACCTGCAGGCGCACCCCGTGGCCGTCGATGCGGGCGCTGAGCACGCCGTCGTCCAGGCGCGCACCCTCGACCTCGTGGGTCGCGCCGTCCAGGGCGATGCGCCAGCGTCCGGCCCCGCCGCTGACAGCCACCTCCAGCCGCCCGCCGTCGTGCTCGAAGGCCAGGTGGCGAATGGCGGGGCCATCCAGGCGCCAGCCGTCGCCCGCCGTCCACGGGGACTGCGGGTCACCGGAAGCCGCGTTGCAGTGCCGCGCGGCGCGGGCGGCCGCGAGCAGGTGGACCACCACCGCGCCGACCCGCCGGGTCGTTTCCGCCGCCGGATCGCCGCCGGCCTCCGCCGACGCGCCGGTGAACTCGTCCAGGTGGCGGTCCAGGTAACCGGTGTCGATGGTCGCCTCGACCACCGCCGGATGGCGTACCAGCCGTTCCAGGAAGCCGATGTTGGACTTGGGGCCGACGACGGCGCATTGCGCGAGCGCCCCGCGCAGCCGGGCGAGGGCGCGCGGGCGGTCGGCATCGTGGACGATCAGCTTGGCGATCATCGGGTCGTAGAAGATCGTGACCTCGTCGCCCTCGACCACGCCGGAGTCGATGCGGACCTTGCCGGGCAGGCGCAGGCGCTGCAGGCGGCCGGAACCGGGCAGGAAGCCGGCGTCCGGGTCCTCGGCGTAGAGGCGCACCTCGATCGCGTGGCCGTCGTGGCGCACCTGGTCCTGGGCCAGCGGCAGTGGCTGCCCGGCGGCGACCTGCAGCTGCCAGGCGACCAGGTCCAGCCCGGTCACGCATTCGGTCACCGGGTGTTCGACCTGCAGCCGGGTGTTGATCTCCATGAACCAGAAGCCGCCATCGGGGGCCACGATGAACTCCACCGTGCCGGCGTTGACGTAGTCGATCGCCCGCGCCGCCAGCACCGCGGCCTCGCCCATGCGCTCGCGCAGCTCCGGGCTCACGAACGGCGAGGGCGACTCCTCCAGCACCTTCTGGTACCGCCGCTGCGCCGAGCACTCGCGCTCGCCCAGGTGGATCACGTTGCCGTGGGCATCGCCGAAGACCTGGATCTCGATATGCCGCGGCTGCTCGATGTAGCGCTCCAGCAGCACCCGGTCGCGGCCGAAGGCGTTGCGCGCCTCGCGCTGGCAGGACTCCAGGGCCGCGGCAAACTCCGCCGCCTGGCGCACGATGCGCATGCCCTTGCCGCCGCCGCCGTGCGCGGCCTTGATCATCAGCGGGTAACCGACCCGGTCGGCCTCGGCCTGCAGCCGGGCGGGGTCCTGGTCCTCGCCGGTGTAGCCCGGCACCACCGGCACCCCCGCCGCGGCCATCAGGTCCTTGGCGCCCGCCTTGGAACCCATCTTGCGCATCGAGGCCGCCTTGGGCCCGATGAAGGCGATGCCCGCCGCTTCGACGGCCTCGGCGAAGTCCGCGTTCTCGGACAGGAACCCGTAGCCGGGATGGATCGCCTGCGCCCCGGCGGTCCGCGCCACCTCCAGGATCACGTCCCCGCGCAGGTAGCTGTCGGCCGGTTGCGGCCCGCCGATCGGATACGCCTCGTCGGCCTGGCGCACGTGCTGCGCATCGGCATCGGCCTCGGAATACACCGCGACGGTGCGGATGCCGAGCGCGCGGCAGGTACGGATGACGCGGCAGGCGATCTCGCCGCGGTTGGCGATCAGGATCTTGTCGAAAGGCATTCTTCTGGCCACGGTTGAGCGCTGTCTGGTGCGCACAAGGATACGTGGGGCCGCGGGATCCTGCGGCGGTGCGGCGCAGTCCCCGCGCAACGGCCCGGCCGGATCTGCGGGCCCCGCCCGTTAAGGAGAAGGACCGCTGGGAATACATGATTCAAAGCGGAGGCTTTCGCAGAATAAATTATTGACCTCATGTGAAGCCCATGCTACACACAGCCCGGCAATACCTGGGGGGCACGTCCACGTGGAAAATTTTTCTGGGGAGTAGGGCAATGCAGCACAAGCGTTTGCGCAAGAGCGTACTGAGCCTGGCCACGGGCCTGTGCCTGGCGGCCATGGTGCCGGCGGTTTACGCACAGAGCGCCACCGGCTCGGTAGCCGGTCGCGCCACCAGTGGCGACCAGATCATCGTCACCCGCACGAGCACCGGGCTGACCCGGAGCGCGACGGTGGACGCGGATGGCAGCTACCGCCTCGGCCAGCTGCCGGTGGGCGACTACCAACTGCAGACCATCCGCAACGGCCAGCCGGTGGGCGCGCCGGTGACCGTCAACGTGTCCCTGGGTGGCACCACCACGGTCAACCTCGGCAGTGAAGGCGGGATCGCCGACCTGGCCACGGTGAGCGTGGTCGGCTCGCGCGTGGTGAATCGCGTGGACGTGCATTCGACGGAGTCGGCCACCAACATCAGGCGCGAGGAACTGACGCGCTTGCCGGTGGACCAGAGCCTGGGTTCCGTCGCGCTGCTGGCGCCGGGCGTGGTGTCTTCGGGCGCCAGCTTCGGCGGCCTCAGCTTTGGAGGCTCGTCGGTGGCCGAGAACGTCGCCTACATCAACGGCCTCAACGTGACCGACCCCTACCGCCGCCAAGGCTTCTCGTCGGTTCCGTTCGCCTTCTACGAGGAGTTCCAGGTCAAGACCGGCGGCTATTCGGCGGAGTTCGGGCGCAGTACCGGTGGCGTCATCAATGCGGTGACGCGTTCCGGAGGCAACGAGTTCCACGCCGGTGCGGAAATCACGATCGAGCCGTCGGCCTTGACATCCTCGCCCGACGACCACTTCCACAGCGACGGCACCATCGACGAACGCGACCGCAGGAGCCGCGACGACAGCTCGTTCTACAAGACCAACGTCTGGGCATCCGGCGCCATCCTGCAGGACAAGCTGTTCTTCTTCGCCATGTACGAGCTGCGCGACAGCAATCCCAGGGACATCGACACCACCGAGGCGTGGTACACCAACAGCAACAACGATTTCTGGGGCGCCAAGCTCGATTGGCGGATCACCGACGACCACCTGCTGGAGCTGCTCGCCTTCTCCGACAAGGCCGAGTCGGACACCACCAAATACGATTACGACTGGGACAGCGCCACGCGCGGCAACAGCACCGGCCAGAGCTATGACGGCTCTGGCGGCGACAACTGGTCGCTCACGTACACGGGCCACTTCAGCGACAGCTTTACCGCCAAGGCCATGTATGGCGTGAACGAGCGCAGTGCGACCTCCGGCAGTCCCTGGGACGCGGACTGCAGCATCGTGGGCCGCTCCTCGAGCTACACCGAGATCTTCGGCGAGAAGACCCAGCAGGAAGGCTGCCATCCGAGCAACAGCAGCATCAGCAGCCGGTACGACAAGCGCGAGGCGGCGCGCCTTGATTTCGAGTGGACGCTCGGCGACCACCTGTTGCGTTTCGGCGTGGACCAGGAGGTGATGGATTCCAACAGCTCCAGGGTGTATCCGGGCGACGGCGTGAGCTACACCGCGATCGGCATCGCAGCCGACGAGGACGATCGCCAGCTTCCCAACGGCGCCTCCATTCCCGACGGCGTGACCGCCTACATCGACGCCCGCCACTACATCACCGGTGCCCCGGTCTCGACCGAGGCGCAGGCGATCTACATCGAAGACAGCTGGAGCGTGACTCCGAACGTGCTGCTGAACCTCGGCGTCCGCGCCGACAAGTTCCACAACAAGCTCGCTTCCGGCGCGACCTTCGCCAAGGCCGACTTCGGCGACATGATCGCCCCGCGCCTGGGCTTCAGCTGGGACGTGAAGGGCGACGGCACGACCAAGGTGTTCGGCAACGCGGGCCGTTACTACACTCCGCTCACCAACAAGCTCACCGACTATTTCGGCGGCGGCAGCACGGATGAGCACAGCTATTACGTGCTCGATGGCTGGACCGAGAACATCGATCCGATCACCGGCAACACCTACCTCATGCCGAACCTCGGTGCGCAGATCGGCCCGGTCAACACCGAGGGCAATGTTCCCGCACCCGATGACGTCCGCACCGCGGTCGACCGTGACCTGAAGCAGGTCTTCCAGGACGAGTTCATCCTCGGCTTCCAGCAGGCCATCAACCAGGAGTGGTCGTACGGGGTCAACGCGACCTACCGGGAAATGACCCGCGCGGTGGAAGATGCGCGCATCAACCATGTCGAAGGCTGCGCGTGGTACTCGGGCGACTGGCCCATCATCAACCCGGGTGAAAGCACCACCCTGTGGTGCCCGGACACCAATGACTGGGTCGAGTTCGATTCCTCCAAGGACGGCTACGAGGCGCTCGGCAGTGGCGCGGTGATGGGGTACAAGAAGCCCAAGCGCACCTACAAGGCGGTGGAGTTCCAGCTCGACCGCGCCTGGGACGACAAGTGGGCCTTCAACGCCAGCTACATCTGGTCCAAGTCCGAGGGCAACATCGAGGGCCCGGTGAACTCGGATACCGGCTACAACGACACCAACCTGGTGCAGTACTACGACCACCCGGCGGTCAACGAGCGCTTCGGCCCGACGTTCAACGACTTCCGCCATCAGATCAAGCTGCGCGGCAGCTTCAAGTTGAACGAGATGTGGAGCTTCGGCGCCACGGCGTCCGCGCGCTCCGGTGGCCCGATCACCGCGTTCGGCGTGCGCTGGCCCAACGACGACCGCAGTGCCGGCGGACCCGGCGAGTTCAGCGGCGGCGGCTCCGGCTGGCTGTGCGTGGCGAACTGCTCCGACTGGGAAACGCGGGAGCTGGTCTACTCGGAGCGTGGCGCGTTCGGCCGCATGCCGTGGGTCACCAACATTGGTGCCAACGTGACCTGGACGTTGCCGGTCGAGGGCATCGACCTGAAGGCGCGCCTGTCGGTGTACAACCTGTTGAACAAGCAGACCGCCGTCAACGTGCATTCCCGGTACGAAAGCACGCCCGGCAACATGATGCCGTACTTCGGGGAAGCCACCGGCTGGCAGTCGCCGCGCTACACGCAGCTGGTGGTGACGTACAACTTCTGAGGAACGAGGGAAGAGGAACGAGGAACGAGTGGGGCTCGTTCCTTTCCACCGGAGAATGGGAGGCCCGCGGAAGCGGGCCTCTTTCTTTTCCGGCCGCTCAGCCCGCCCAGGCGGGCTTGCGCTTGTCGAGGAAGGCGGTGAGGCCTTCCTGGCCTTCGCTGGAAACGCGCAGGCGGGCGATCAGGGCGGCGTTGTCGGCGTCGTGGCGGTCGCGGTCGGCGTGGGAGACCACCTGGCGCACCAGCGCCTTGGCTGTCGCCGAGGCGTGCGGTCCGGCCTTGAGCAGCAGCCCCGCCTGGCGCTGGATCGCCTCGTCCAGGGCGTCGGGTTCGACCACCTCGTGCAGCAGGCCCATCCGCTCGGCCTGGTCGGCGTCGAAGATCTCCGCGGTGGCGAACCAGCGCCGCGCCTGGCGGGCACCGATGGCCTCGATCACGTAGGGCGAGATCACCGCCGGCAGCAGCCCGAGCCTGCTCTCGGTCAGGCCGAACTTCGCGCCGCGTGCGCCGATGGCGATGTCGCAGCAGGCGACCAGGCCGACGCCGCCGCCGAAGGCCGCGCCATGGACCCGGGCGATGGTCGGCTTGGGAAGCTCATCCAGCACGCGCATCAGGCGGGCGAGGGCGAGCGAGTCGTCGCGGTTCTCCGCCTCGCTGGCGGCGGCCATGCCGCGCATCCAGTTGAGGTCGGCGCCGGCGGAAAACGAGGCGCCTTCGCCCTCGATCACCACGGCCCGGATCTCCGGATCCCGGGCGATCGCATCCAGTGCCCCGGTCAGTGCCGCGATCAGGGTCGCATCGAAGGCGTTGTGGATCTCCGGCCGGTTCAGGCGCAGGCGGGCGACGGGCCCTTCCCGCAGGTTGAGCAGGGGGTGGGACATGCGTTGACTCCTTGGAATGCACGGGAATCATATCGCCCCGGAAACGAGACTGATTCTCAAAGGCGGGGTAGACTTCGCGTTTTCGCCCGGACCACGTCCCATGCCTTCCCTGATCCAGCGCTGCCTGTTCGCCCTCGTGCTGGCGATGGCCTCCTTCGCGGGCCATGCCGCCGTTTCCGACTCGCAGACGGCCTGGCGCCTGCTCGACTACATCGCCGTCGACTACCCCGAGGCGGTGGCCGATGGCGAGGTGGTCAACGAATTCGAGTACGCCGAGATGCTGGAGTTCTCGACCTCGGCCGGCGAGCTGATCAACGGACTGGAACCGACCCCGGCGCAGTCGCAGCTGCTCGAACAGGTGCATGGGCTGCAGGCGGCGATCGAGGGCAAGCGCCCGCCGGCCGAGGTCGGTGCCATGGCGCGCGGGGCGGCCGCGGCGCTGCTGGCGGCCTACCCGATGCCGCTGGCGCCGGCCAGCGCCCCCGACCTGGCCCGCGGCGCGCAGCTGTACCAGCAGCTGTGCGCAAGCTGCCATGGCGCCAGTGGCGGCGGCGACGGCCCGGCTTCGGTCGGCCTGGATCCGCCGGCGATCGACTTCACCGACGAGGACCGCGCCCGCGAGCGCAGCATCTTCGCCCTGTACCAGGTGATCGAGCAGGGCCTGGAAGGCACCTCGATGCTCAGCTACGCCAGCCTGCCGGAGGACGAGCGCTGGGCACTGTCGTTCCACATCGGCCAGTACGCGTTCCCGGAGGAGCTGGCCGCGCAGGGCCGCGCGTTGTGGGAGGACGATGCCGCGCTGCGTGCACAGTTCCCCGACCTCGCCGCGCTGACCCAGGTGACCCCGGCGGCGCTGGCCGCGCAGGTGGGCGAGGACGACGCGCGCGCGCTGACCGCCTTCCTGCGCCGCGATCCCGGCGCCGTGGATGCCGTGGCGGAGCCGGAAGGCGCGCTGGCGCTGGCACGCATGCGCGTGGCGGAGGTGGTCGCCGCATACGGCGCCGGCGACAACAAGACCGCCCGCGACCTGGCGCTGTCGGCCTACCTGGACGGCTTCGAGCCGGTCGAGCCGGTGCTGGCCGCGCGCGATCGCCCCCTGATGCTGCAGATCGAGGCGGCGATGATCGAGCTGCGCACCGCAATCAGCCGCAGTGCCCCGCCGGCCGAGGTCAGCGAGCGTGCCACCGCGATCAACACGCTGCTGGGCGAAGCCGAGGCCGCCCTGGCGCCGGGCCAGGCCAACGGCGTGTCCTCGTTCGTCGGCGCCTTCACCATCCTGCTGCGCGAAGGCCTGGAGGCACTGCTGATCGTCATCGCGATGATCGCCTTCCTGCGCAAGGCCGGGCGCACCGAGGCGATGCCCTACGTGCACGCCGGCTGGGCCGGTGCGCTGGTCGCCGGTGGTGCGACCTGGGCCGCCGCCACCTGGCTGATCAGCATCAGCGGGGCAAGCCGCGAACTGACCGAAGGCTTCGCCGCCCTGTTCGCCGCGGTGGTGCTGGTCTGGGTCGGTATCTGGATGCACGGCAAGAGCCAGGCGGGCGCCTGGCAGCGCTACATCAACGAAAGGCTCTCGCACGCGCTGTCGAAGGGCTCGATGTGGTTCCTGTTCCTGCTGTCCTTCATCGTGGTCTACCGCGAAGCCTTCGAGACCGTGCTGTTCTACGCCGCCCTGTGGAGCCAGGGCGCGCATGGCGCGGTGATGGCCGGCGCCGCCGCAGCGGTGGTGGTGCTCGCCGTGATCGCCTGGGCGATGCTGCGCTGGTCGCGCAAACTGCCGTTCGGCACCTTCTTCGCGATCAGTTCGGCACTGCTGGCGATCCTGGCCGTGGTGCTGGCCGGAAAGGGCGTGGCCGCATTGCAGGAGGCCGGCTGGATGTCCCTGTCGCCGGTGGCGTTCCCGCGCATCGACCTGCTGGGCATCTCGCCGACGTGGGAGACGCTGGGCGCGCAGGTGTTGGTGATCGCCGTGTTGGCCATCGGCTTCATGGCCAACAAGGCGAGGAACGAGGGGAAAGGAACGAGGAACGGGTAAGGGCGCGCTCCGCCATCATCCCCGCGCACGCGGGGAGCCATGGCCGCGGTGCACTTTCCAGGCGTGGCTCCGAAACCTGCGCCAACCGTGGAGCCGGCTGTCGTGGGGGACAGGCCGCCCGACTTCAAAAAGGGCCGAAGGCCCGTCAGGAGGGTGGCCTGTCCCCCACGACAGCCGGCTCCCCCCCGCGACGTACCCGAAGGACCACGGCCTACCCGGAAAAGCCTAAGTCCATGGATCCCCGCGTGCGCGGGGATGACGGTGGGTTACATACGGAAGACGCCGAAGTTGGTGCGGTCCTCGATCGGGGCGTTGAGGCTGGCCGAGATTGCCAGCCCGAGTACGCGCCGCGTATCGGCGGGATCGATGATGCCGTCGTCCCACATTCGCGCAGTCGCGTAGTACGGGTTGCCCTGGTCCTCGTACTGGTCGCGGATCGGGGCCTTGAACTGCTCTTCCTCGTCCGCGCTCCACTCGCCGCCCTTGGCCTCGATCGCGTCGCGGCGGACCGTGGCCAGCACGCTGGCGGCCTGCTCGCCGCCCATGACGCTGATGCGCGCGTTCGGCCACATCCACAGGAAGCGGCCGCCATAGGCGCGCCCGTTCATGGCGTAGTTGCCGGCACCGAAGCTGCCGCCGATCACCACGGTGAACTTGGGTACGTGCGAGCAGGCCACCGCGGTGACCATCTTCGCGCCGTCCTTGGCGATGCCGGCCTGCTCGTACTTCTTGCCGACCATGAAGCCGGTGATGTTCTGCAGGAACACCAGCGGGATGCCGCGCTGGTTGCACAGCTCGATGAAGTGCGCGCCCTTGAGCGCGGACTCGGAGAACAGGATGCCGTTGTTGGCGACGATGCCCACCGGGTAGCCGTGGACGTGGGCGAAGCCGCACACCAGGGTCTTGCCGTAGCGCGCCTTGAACTCCTGGAACTCGCTGCCGTCGACGATGCGCGCGATCACCTCGCGGATGTCGAACGGGCGGCGCGGATCCTTTGGCACGATGCCGTACAGCTCCTCGGCCGGGTAGAGCGGCTCGCGCACCGGCATCGCGGCGACCGGCAGTTCCTTCCTGCGGTTGAAGTGGCCGGCGATGTCGCGGGCGATCTGCAGTGCGTGGTGGTCGTCCTCGGCGAAGTGGTCGGCGACGCCGGAGATCGAGGTGTGCACGTCGGCGCCACCGAGGGTCTCGGCATCGACCACCTCGCCGGTGGCGGCCTTCACCAGCGGCGGGCCGCCCAGGAAGATCGTGCCCTGTTCCTTGACGATCACCGACTCGTCGCACATCGCCGGCACGTAGGCGCCACCAGCGGTGCACGAACCCATGACCACGGCCACCTGCGGGATGTTCTCAGCGCTCATGCGCGCCTGGTTGTAGAAGATCCGGCCGAAGTGTTCCTTGTCGGGGAAGACCTCGTCCTGCAGTGGCAGGAAGGCGCCGCCGGAGTCGACCAGGTAGATGCACGGCAGGTGGTTCTCGCGGGCGACTTCCTGCGCCCGCAGGTGCTTCTTCACCGTCATCGGGAAATAGGTGCCGCCCTTGACCGTGGCGTCGTTGGCGACGATCACCACTTCCTGGCCCATGACCCGCCCGATGCCGCAGACGATGCCGGCGGCCGGCGCGGCGCCGTCGTACATTCCTTCGGCGGCCAGCGGAGCGATCTCCAGGAACGGCGAGCCCGGGTCGAGCAGGGCGGTGATCCGGTCGCGGGCCAGCAGCTTGCCGCGTCCCTCGTGGCGGGCGCGGGCCTTGTCGCCTCCACCGGCCGCCGCGTGCCGCAGGCGCTGGCGCAACTCCGCGACCAGCTCCCGGTGGTATCCGGCGTTGGCCTGGAAATCGGGAGAACGCGGGTCGAGGGCGGAGCTCAGTACGGGCATGCCTTGGGCCTTGTCGATCGGGGGCACAAGGATACCCGGGTAAGCGGAGCGCACCCGGGCAACACGGCCAACAAGAAGAAGGGCCCGCGTCGGCGGGCCCTTCCGGGTGTCACATCGAGGTGCGGGCGGTCAGTCGTTGCCTTCCCGCGCGGCCTCGGCTTCGGCTTCGGCACGCTCTTGGCGCATCTCCGCGGAGACGTTGTCGGCGCCCTCGGCGATGTTGTCGGCGGCCCTGGCCTTGCCTTCCTCGTAGGACTGCTGCAGGTCGTCGGTGGCCTCGTCGGTGCGGGCGGCCGCGGTGTCGAAGGCATCGCGGGTACCGGCGACCGCGGCGCGGCCGCCTTCAACGGCGGCATCGCCCGTGGAGCGTGCGGCAGCGGCAGCCTGCTCGCCCGCAGCGCGGGCACTGGCGCCGGCGTCGTCGGCGTGCTGTTCGGCTTCCGGCGAGTTGCAGGCGGCGAGGGCGAAGACGCTGGCAGCCATCAGGATGGAAAGCTTGTGGTTCATGCGGTAGCTCCTGTTCGTCGGCAGATGGGATCGGTGTTCCGGCCGGCTGCTGCCGGGCGGCCGAACTATTCCACGCCGCCCCTGTAAAGCAATGTGAAGAGGAGCGGGACGAAAAAAGCCGCCGGGTTTCCCCGGCGGCTTTCGAACCACACGAGCGGCAGAGTTCTTACTGGCCGTCGTTGTTGTTCTCGGCGTCGGTGCTGGCAGCAGCCTCTTCGGCCGCGTCCTGGGCTTCCTCGGCGGCGTCGGCGGCGTTCTCGGCAGCGTCGGCGGCGTCGTCGGCGGCGGTCATGTCGGTCGCAGCGGCAGCGGCGTCGGCCGAAGTGGCGGCGGCCTCGGCGGCGGAAGCGGCGGTGTCGGCGGCAGCCTGGGCAGCGTCGGCACCCATCATGTCACCGGTGGCAGCGGCGTTGGCGGCAGCCTGCTGGGCTTCGTTCGCGGCCTCGGAGGCCTCGGCGGCCGAGTCCTCGGCCTGCTGCTGGTTGGAGCACGCGGCCAGGGCAAAGCCCATGGCGAGGGCGAGCAGCGCCTTGTTGAAGGTCATGTGTGTTTCCTCGTCAGTGGAAAAGAATCGGCTACGCGCAAGCCGCGCGCCGGCAACATGATGACGACCCGGCAAACGCTGTCAAGCAGTTGTTGGTCGCTTTTTGTTAGAAGTGCGTTAATCTTGCTCGTTGCGTGGCCGCTCAGCACAACTCGATGGCCACCGCGGTGGCCTCGCCGCCGCCGATGCACAGCGAGGCGACACCGCGGGTACCCTCGCGCTGGCGCAGGGCATTGACCAGCGTCACCAGCAGGCGCGCACCGCTGGCGCCGATCGGGTGCCCGAGGGCCACCGCGCCGCCATGCACGTTGAGCTTGTCATGCGGGATGCCGAGGTCCTTCATCGGCGCCATCGCCACGCACGAGAACGCCTCGTTGACCTCGAACAGGTCCACCTGGTCGACGCTCCAGCCGGCCTTTTCCATCACGCTGCGCAGTGCGCTGACCGGCGCGGTGGTGAACCACTCCGGCTCCTGCGAATGGGTGGAGTGGGCGACGATGCGCGCCAGCGGCTGCAGGCCACGGGCGGCGGCATCGTCGGCCGACATCAGCACGGTCGCCGCGGCGCCGTCGGAGATCTTCGACGAGGAGGCCGCGGTCAGCACGCCTTCCTTGCCGAAGGCCGCGCGCAGGGTCGGGATCTTGTCGACGTTGACCTTGCCCGGCTCCTCGTCGCGGTCGACCACCACCTCGCCCTTGCGGGTCCTGACCGTCACCGGGACGATCTCGTCGTCGAAGCGGCCGTCGGCCTGGGCCTGCTGCGCGCGACGCACGCTCTCGGCGGAGAAGGTATCCAGTGCCTCGCGGTCGAATTCGTAGGTGTTGCAGGCCATGTCGCCGAACACGCCCATCGCCTTGCCGTCGTACGGGTTGGTCAGCCCGTCATGGGCCATGTGGTCGAGGAACTCGGCGCTGCCGTAGCGCACGCCGGTGCGCGAGCCGTTGAGCAGGTGCGGGGCGTTGGTCATCGACTCCATGCCGCCGGCGACGACGACCTTCGCCGAGCCGGCCTTGATCAGGTCGTGGCCGAACATCACCGCCTTCATGCCCGAGCCGCAGACCTTGTTGATGGTGGTGCAGCCCGCCGACACCGGCAGCCCGGCGCCCAGCGCCGCCTGGCGCGCCGGCGCCTGGCCCAGGCCCGCCGGCAGCACGCAGCCCATGATCACCTCGTCCACCTGGTCGGCGGCGAGGCCCGCCTGCTCCAGGGCGCCCCTGATCGCGGCGGTCCCGAGCTGCGGGGCGGGGACGCCGGTGAACTGGCCGAGGAAGGAACCGATGGCGGTGCGCTTGGCACCGACGATGACGACGTCGCTCATGGACACTCCGGAACTGGTGCGTTGGGCAGGTCCGGGATTATCGGCGGGGTGCTGCGCCGCGGCAAACCCGGAGGTGCCCGCGGGAGGGCGGCGGCATGATGGGGATTGCGGCGCAATACGGCGCGCCGCCTATTGCGCCCCGCGTGATGTGGGGGCAGTCTCGGGCGAAACGGCCGCAGGGCCTGATACAGAGGGGAAGGGAATGAACTCGCAGCATCCGGTCCGTCTGCGCCCCGCGCGCCTTGCTTTCGCGATCGCCGCGCTGGTGGCGCTGAGCGCCTGCGGCGGGGGTGGCTCGGGCCACCAGATCAAGGATCCGCCGCCGGCGCCGCCGGACCCGCCGCCCTCCAGCAACTACCCGGAACCGGCGGTCGACGCGCACCTGGCGCTGACCCATGCTTACGAGGCCCACGACGCCGGCTATACCGGCGCCGGCGTGACCATCGGCTTCCTCGACAGCGGGATCCGCCGCGACCACCCGACCATGACCGGGAAGGTGAGCGCGAGCTACACGTACCTCGATCCGGTCTACAACGACCTGGAATCCGACGACGTGCTCGGCCACGGCACCGCGGTGGCGCAGATCGCCGGCGGCCGGCCGTTCGGCGAGCTGCCCGGCGGCATCGCCCAGGGCGCGAAGTTCGTCTCGGCGCGGATCATCTCCGACGCCCCGCCGGACGACGACGGCTCCGGCCGCGGCAACGAGGTCAGGGATGGTTCCTGGCTGTCGATCCCGCACGAGGACCTGATCGACAGCGGCGCGAAGATCTCCAACAACTCCTGGGGCGGGCTGTACTGGACCGGCGGCGACGCGGTCACCCGCACCTTCGTCGACGCCATGCGCCCGTTCGTGGTCGACTGGGGCGGCCTGGTGGTGTTCGCCGCCGGCAACGAAGGCCTGGACCACCCCTCCGACACCGCCGCGCTGCCGGCCCTGGGCGCCGGCGCCGAGGTGCTCGAGCGCGGCTGGCTGGCGGTCGGCGCGGTCAAGAGCCACAAGCCCGATGAACTGGCCGACTACTCCAATGCCTGCGGCCGGGCGATGGACTTCTGCCTGGTGGCCCCGGGCGGGGTGATCGTCAGCGACGTGGACGACGAGCGCGACGATCCCAGCTACTGGATCTACCGCGGCACCTCGTTCGCCGCCCCGCAGGTGTCCGGCGCCGCGGCGCTGGTGTGGGAGGCCTTCCCGTACTTCGACAACGACCTGGTGCGGCAGACCCTGCTGGGAACCGCCACCGACCTGGGCAAGCCGGGCGTCGACGAGATCTTCGGCCACGGCCTGCTCGACGTCGGCCGCGCGGTGCAGGGCCCCGGTCGGCTGGACTGGGGGCAGTTCCGGGTCGCCTTCAGCGGCGGGACCTCCACCTGGTCCAACGACATCAGCGGCAGCGGCGGTATCACCAAGACCGGCAGCGGCCACCTGGACCTGACCGGCGAGAACCGCTACACCGGCACCACCGTGGTGACCGGCGGCTCCCTGTCCTCGCTGCACGACCTGCCGGGCGAGGTGCACATCGGCGAGCACGGCCTGGTGCTGCTCGACGGCATTTCGGTGGGCGGCAGTGTCGAGAACGCCGGCATCCTCGCGCTGATCGGCACCGATCCCGAGGGCACCGACCACTTGGTCGCCGGCGACTTCACCCAGGCCGACGGCGGCACGCTGGCCTTCGACATCGGCGAGCGCCTGGACGTGGCCGGCACCGCCACGCTGGCCGGCGACGCCCTGGTGACCGGGATCACCGAGGGCTACGTGCAATCCGGCCGCGAGACCTTCCTGCATGCCAGCAACGGCGTCGACGGCCGCTTCGATGGCCTGTTCGCGGGCGAGGGCGTGTTCCTGGATGCCAGCCTGGGCTACGGCAGCAATACCGTCTGGCTGGACATCGAGCGCCTGGACGTCAGCGCCACCGCACAGGGCCTGGGCATGCCGACCGCCGCGCTGTCGGCGGCCGAGCGGGTCGAGCAGGCCTTCCGCCTGATCGACCGCGGCGCGCTGCCGGGCATGGGCGACGGTCCGGGCACCGCCGGCTTCCTGGAGGCCGCCGGCGCCCTGCAGCGCAGCGCCACCGCGGCGGCCGCGCAGGAGTCCCTGGCCAGCCTGTCGGGCGAGCTGCACGGTGCGGAGACCGCGTTCACCATGATGGCGCTGGAAGGCGGCCGCCACGCGCTGGAGAACCGCCTGGACCGCATGGGCCGGGGCGGCCCGGCCGGCGCCTGGGCCGAGCGCCTGGGCAGCGAGCGCGGGATGGGGTCGAACGCCGGGCAGCTGGATTCGGACGGCTGGATGATCGGCCACGACCTGCGCGTTGCGCCGAACCTGACCGTCGGCGCCGCGTTCGGCCAGAGCGACGGCTTCGCCCGCCACAGCCTGCGCCGCGACCGCGAGCGCAACCGCCAGCTCGACGCCCAGCTGTACGCGTCGTGGGACAGCCTGGCCGGCAGCTACCTGATGGGCAGGCTGTCGCACGGGCGCATGGACCGCGACCTGCAGCGCGACGTGCTGCTGGGCAGCGACCGCTTCGGCGTCCATGCCGGGTACGCCACCACCCACACCACCGTGGGCCTGCAGGCCGGCCACCGCTTCCGCCTGGCCGGCGGCACGCTGACCCCGTACGTCGGCGCGCAGAGCCTGGAGCTGTCGCGTGACGGCTTCACCGAGCACGGCGCCGCCGGCTTCGGCCTGAGCACCACCGGCTCGTCCTTCAACGCCGACCAGGCCCTGGCCGGCGTGCGCCTGGACCGCGCAACGTGGTGGGGCAACGCCCGCGTCGACCTGACCGGCCGGCTGGAATGGCAGCACACCCTGTCGCAGTCGGGGCAGGGCATCGCGGCGCGCTTCACCGGCATCGACGCCTGGTCGCCGATCAGCGGCGCCGGGCTGGATGACGATGTCGGGGTGCTGGGGCTGGGCCTTGGGGCGGATCTGCCGGTGGGACGGTTGGGCTTCGAGCTGGATGCGCGGCGCGAGTTCGGGGAAACCTGGACTGGGGCTGACGCGAACTGGTCAGTGGGGTTCTGACCGGGCGGACACTTCCGGCGCAATACGCCGCCCGGTGGGCGGCTATTGCGCCCGGTGCTACGCCCGGCCTTCGAACAGCTCGCGACCGATCAGCATCAGCCGGATCTCGTTGGTCCCGGCGCCGATCTCGTACAGCTTCGCGTCGCGCAGGATGCGGCCGGTCGGGAACTCGTTGATGTAGCCGTTGCCGCCCAGGGCCTGGATCGCCTCCAAGGCCACGGTGACGGCGCTGCGGCTGGCGTGCAGCAGGCAGCTGGCGGCGTCGACGCGGCTGTTGTGGCCGGCGTCGTAGTCGCGGGCGACCTGGTAGGCGAAGGCGCGGCTGGACTGCAGCGCGGTGTACATGTCGGCGATCTTGGCCTGGATCAGCTGGAAGGTGCCGATCGGCTGGTCGAACTGGCGGCGCTCGCGCACGTAGGGCAGGGCGATGTCCAGCGCCGCCTGCATCAGGCCCAGCGGACCGCCGGACAGCACCAGGCGCTCGGTGTTCAGGCCGCTCATCAGTACCTTTACGCCCTGGTTGACCTCGCCGAGCACGTTTTCGGCCGGGATCTCGCAGTCCTCGAACACCAGCTCGCAGGTGTTGGAGCCGCGCATGCCCAGCTTGTCCAGCTTCTGCGCAGTGGAAAAGCCCTTCATGCCCTTCTCGACCAGGAAGGCGGTCATGCAGCGGCTGCCGGCGTCCTTGTCCGCGGTGCGCATGTAGACGATGAGGACGTCGGCCTCCGGGCCGTTGGTGATCCACATCTTGTTGCCGTTGGCGACCCACACGTCGTCGCCGCTCTCATTGGTACGCAGCTCGGCACGGCAGGACATCGAACCGACCACGTCGGACCCTGCACCCGGCTCGCTCATCGCCAGCGCGCCCTTGAGCTCGCCGCTGCACAGGCCGGGCAGGTACTTGCGACGCTGCTCTTCCGTCCCGTTGGCGTAGAGGTTGTTGACGCACAGGTTGGAGTGCGCGCCGTAGCTCAGGCCGATGGCACCGGAGGCGCGGGAGATCTCCTCCATCGCCACCAGGTGGGCGAGGTAGCCCATGCCGCTGCCGCCGTACTCCGGGTCGACGGTCAGCCCGAGCAGGCCCATCTCGCCCAGCTTGGGCCACAGCTCCTGTGGGAAGGCGTTGTCGTGGTCGACCTTCTCGGCCAGCGGCGCGATCTCGGCCTCGGCGAAGCGGCGCACGGCGTCGCGCAGGGAATCGATTTCCTCACCGAGGGGGAAGGGGCGCATGGCATTTCCTCTTTACATCGTCATTCCCGCACACGCGGGAATCCAGGGACGTTGATTCTCGTCATCCCCACGCAGGCGGGGATCCACGGAAGTTGATTCTCGTCATCCCCGCGCAAGCGGGGATCCAGGGACGTTGGTGCGGACGGCGGAACGTCCTTGGGTTCCCGCGTTCGCGGGAACGACGGTCTTAAAACAACGACGGTCTTAAAACAACGACGGGGCACTGGGCCCCGTCGTCGGTCTACCGCGGTACGGCTCAGGCGCCGCCGCGGATGCGGCCTTCGAAGCGCGGGGCGCTGCGGCCCAGGGGCAGCTTCAGCTTGCCCATCACCTCGATGCGCTCCTCGGCCATGCGGTCGGCGGCCTTGTAGGTCGGGATGCCGTCGCGCTCGGCGATCTCGAAGATGCGCGCCACGTTGTGGTAGATCGTGCGCATCTGGCGCATGGCGCGCTCGCGGTTGTAGCCGGTCATCTCCAGCGCCACGTTCATCACGCCGCCGGCGTTGACCGCGTAGTCGGGGGCGTAGAGGATGCCGCGCTTCTCGAGCTCGTCGCCGATGGCGTTGGTGGCCAGCTGGTTGTTGGCCGAGCCGCAGATGACCTTGGCCTTCAGGCGGGGCAGGGTCTCCTCGTTGACGGTCCCACCCAGCGCGCACGGGGAGTACACGTCGGCGTCGACGTCGTAGATCTCGTCCAGGCCCACGGCCTCGGCGCCGTACTCGTTGACCGCCTTGTCGACCAGCGCCTGGTTGATGTCGGTCACGAAGATCTTCGCGCCGCGCTCCTTGAGCAGCTTCACGTACTCCATGCCGACGTGGCCCAGGCCCTGCACGGCGTGGGTGTACTTGCCGACTTCCTCGTTGCCGAACTTGGCGTTCAGCGCCGCCATCAGCCCCTGCAGGGTGCCGTAGGCGGTGAACGGCGACGGATCGCCCGAACCGCCGTGGACCTGGTGCACGCCGGTGACGAACTCGGTCTCCTTGTAGACGTGCTCCATGTCGTTGACGTCGATGCCGACGTCCTCGGCGGTGATGTAGCGGCCGCCCAGCGACTGCACGGCCTTGCCGAACGCGCGGAACAGCGCCTCGGACTTGTCGGTGGCCGGGTTGCCGATGATCACCGCCTTGCCGCCGCCGATGTCCAGGCCGGCGACCGCGTTCTTGTAGGTCATGCCGCGCGACAGGCGCAGCACGTCGTTCAGTGCTTCCTGCTCGCTCTTGTACGGCCACATGCGGGTACCGCCCAGCGCCGGGCCCAGCACGGTGTTGTGGATCGCGATGATGGCCTTCAGGCCCGCGTCCTTGTTGTGGCAGAACACGACCTGCTCGTGGCCGAAGGTATCCAGGGTTTCGAAGATCATCAGTTGCTCCGCGGCGGCCGGGGCGCGGGGCGCCCGTCCGGCTGGTTGGGGGGTAACGAACCGCGCATTCTACCCCCATCGGCCGGGGCGCAATAGGCGGCCTAACCGGTTCGCGCGTGGCTGCCGGACATGCTTCAATGAGGCCTCGCATGAACGGGGAACCATGCGGTCACGTGGGGAATGAGCATGCGAATCGCAGCAGAAACCGCCCGCCCGGCGACGGGGCCACTGGCACCGCCGGCGGCCACGCAGCAGTGGCGAGGCGTACTGGCGCAGGTGCGCGCCTCCACCCGGGCCACCCACGAGGCGCTGGACGGGCTCCTGCCCCGCGGCCTGCGCAACCTGCACGACTACCGGCGCTATCTTGCCGCCATGTTGCCGCTCGCCGACTGGGTCGCCCGGGGCTGGCAGCCACGGTGGTCCGCGCACCTGGCCTGCTGGGGCGATCCCGCGCGCCTGGAGGCGCTGCGCCACGATGCCGCGCGCCTGGGCGTCGCGGCGGAACCGGCCGACGGCCCGATGCCGGCCACCCCCGCCGCCTGGCTGGGCGGCTGCTACGTCGTCGAGGGGTCCGCGTTGGGGGCGCGTTTGCTGGCGCGTGACGTCGAAGGGCTGGCAGGACGGGAGCCCGCCGTCGCGGACGCATGTCGATTCCTGGCCCACGTGACCGCGGATCCGGCCCGCTGGCGCGGTTTTGCCCGATTGCTGGACGGGCTGCCAGCGGAGCAGGGCGGTGACGCCACCGCCGGGGCCATCACCGGTTTCGCGATCGTCCACGCGCGGCTTTCCGCCACCGGGGCCCCGACATGAATCCCGACCCGGCCCTGGAGCGCGCGCTCGCCGAGTGCGCCCGCGAGCCCATCCACGTCATTGGCGCCGTGCAGCCGCCCGGCGTGCTGCTGGTCGCCCGGCACCGCGACCTGCGCGTGCTCGCCGCCTCGGCCAATGCGGTGGACCTGTTCGACGCCGGTGACATGCAGGCGCTGCTGCACCAGCCGCTGGACGCGTTGCTCGACCGGAGCGCCATCGAGGCGGTCAGGGCCGTGCTTGCGCGCGGCGATGCCGGCCTGTCGCAGTTCGCCTGCACCACCAACGCAGGCCCGCTCGGAGCACTGCACGACGTCTCCGCCCACCTCTCGGGCGAGCTCCTGCACCTGGAACTCGAGCCCAGCGGCCGCGGAGCCTCCCTGCAGGGAGGGCACGCCCTGGTGGCGGGGCTGGATGCCGCCGCAGGCGTCGATTTCCTGGGCAGCGTCGCGCGCCAGGTGCAACTGATCTCCGGCTACGACCGGGTGATGGTGTACCGCTTCCTGCCGGACTGCAGCGGCGAGGTGGTGGCCGAGTCCCTGTCTGGCGACCTCGGGTCCTACGACGGGTTGCGTTATCCCGCCTCCGACATACCGCCGCAGGCGCGTGCGCTGTACCTGCGCAACCGCGTGCGCGTGATTGCCGACGTGGATGCCGAGCCGCAGCCGCTGCTGCAGTCGCCCGAGCTCGACGACCCGGTGGACATGAGCTTCGACGTGTTGCGCGCGGCCTCGCCGGTGCACCTGCAGTACCTGCGCAACATGGGCGTGCGCGCCTCGATGTCGATCTCGCTGGTGGTCGATGGCCGGCTCTGGGGCCTGGTGGCGTGCCACCACGCGGTACCGCGCCCGGTGGCCGCCCGCCAGCGGGTCGCGCTGGAGATGGTCGGCCGCCATGCATCGATGATCCTCGACGCCCAGGAGCTGCGCAGCCGCGCCCGCGCCGACGCGGCCTGCCGCAGCCAGCGCGATGAGCTGGAGCGGAAGTTGCACCGGGCACGTGATGCCGCCGCGCTCCTCCCGGACCTGCTGGAACTGGTCCTTGGCGCAGTGGAGGCCGACGGCGTGGCCATCAGCCTGGACGGCACCTGGCACACCCACGGCCAGGTACCGGGCGACGAGGGCCTGGCATACGCCCTGGCCTGGGCCGGGTCGCAGGGGCATGCCGGCATCGCCGCCACGTCACAGGGCAGTGCCTGGCATCCCGATCCGCCACGCGCCGCTTGCGGGCTGTTCGCCACACCGGTGGGGCAGGGCCGCGGTGACTGGCTGCTGCTGTTCCGCCGCGAGCAGGTGCAGAACCTGCGCTGGGCCGGCCGTCCCGACCAGCCCTTCCAGATCGACGACAACGGCCTGCGGATCGGACCGCGCGTCAGCTTCGAGGCCTGGAAGGAGGAGGTGCACGGTACTTCCACGCCCTGGAACGAGCGTGATTTCGAATCCACCCAGCGCCTGTGCATGGTGCTCGAGCGTTACGTTTCCGGGCGGCGGCCACGCATCGCAGGCGTGGATCCGGATGCCCCCATGCGCCGTTGGGACGCCCGCGAACAGGCGACCCGCCTGCGGCGCCTGGCGGAACTGCTCGACGGCGCCTCGCCGGACCGCAAACGCCTCCAGCGCATGCAAGCGTTGCTGGCGCACATGGAGGATGAACTGGGGGCGCTGGCCGACACCCCGGGCTAGGCCCGGTCTACACCGGTGTTCCGGCATCACCGGATGCCGCCGGTTCGGCGCGATACGCCGCCGTGGCGGCTATTGCGCCCTACAATCGGGGTCCGGTTTTTGTTGTGAGCGCACCAATGAGCACCCCCGCGACCCAGATTCCCCAGCCGCAGGCCGACGCCGTCCGCACCCCGCTGCGCTTCGTCACCGCCGCCAGCCTGTTCGACGGCCACGACGCGGCCATCAACATCATGCGCCGGCTGATCCAGTCCCAGGGCGCGGAGGTGATCCACCTGGGCCACAACCGCTCGGTGGAGGACGTGGTCCGCGCCGCGCTGCAGGAGGACGCGGACGCCATCGCGCTGTCGTCCTACCAGGGCGGGCACGTGGAATACATGAAGTACATGGTCGACATGCTCGCCGAGCACGACGCCAGCCACATCCGCATCTTCGCCGGCGGCGGCGGGACCATCACCCCGGAGGAGATCGCCGAGCTGCAGGAGTACGGCGTCGAGCGCATCTACCACCCCAACGACGGGATGAAGATGGGGCTGGTGGAGATGATCGAGGACGTGGTCGCACGCGCCGGGCGCGCCCGTGACGAGCGCGAGGCCCGCGACATCCCGGTGCAGCGCCCCGCGATCGAGGACGAGATCGGCATCGGCCGCGTGCTCAGCGCGCTGGAGGACGGCGAATTCGACGAGGCGAAGCTGGAGGAGCTGCGCCGCAAATGGGCCGCCGTGCCCGAGCAGGAGCGCTTCGGCAAGGCCCGCTCCACCCCCGTGGTCGGCATCACCGGCACCGGCGGCGCCGGCAAGTCCTCGGTGACCGACGAGCTGCTCAACCGCTTCCTGGCCAGCTTCCCGGAGATGCGGATCGCCGTCATCTCGGTCGACCCGACCCGCCGCCGCACCGGCGGCGCGCTGCTGGGCGACCGCATCCGCATGAACTCGCTGCGCAGCCACCGCGTGTACATGCGCTCGATGGCCACCCGCCGCCAGCACTCGGCCACCAACGTGGTGCTGCAGGACTCCATCGCCTTCCTGAAGGGCCTGGGCTTCGACCTGGTGATCGTGGAGACCGCCGGCATCGGCCAGTCCGACTCGGAGATCGTCGACCTGGTCGACTTCCCGATGTACGTGATGACCAGCGACTTCGGCGCCCCCAGCCAGCTGGAAAAGATCGACATGCTCGACTTCGCCGAGCTCGTCGTGCTGAACAAGTACGACAAGCGCGGCGCCGAGGACGCCCTGCGCGACATCCGCAAGCAGTGGAAGCGCAACCGGGTGGCGTTCCAGCTCAAGGACGAGGAGATTCCGGTCTATCCGACGATTGCCAGCCAGTTCAACGACCCGGGCATCAGCTGGATGTTCGCCAACCTGTGCCGCCTGGTGCGCGAGAAGCTGGAACTGCCGGGCGAGACCTGGACCCCGGAGATCGACACCAGCCTGAGGGAACCGCGCGCCACCGTGCTGATCCCGGGCAGCCGCGTGCGCTACCTGGCGGAGATCGCCGAGCAGGGCAGGGGGATCAATCGCCGGATCGAGAGTGAGGCCGAGGTGGCCGACCGGGCGCAGAGCTACTGGCAGAGCCTGCGGGATCTGGAAGACCCTGCGTTGCCGGAGCAGCTTGGGTTGTATGCCCCCCAGAACGTCGTTCCCGCGAACGCGGGAACCCATGGACGTTCAGAGGGTGACGCGGGAGCGACGTCCATGGATTCCCGCGTACGCGGGAATGACGGTGGGGAGGTACGCGGAAATGACGGTGGGGAGGTACGCGGGAATGACGACGTTACAGACCGCACCCTGCTGACCCTCCGCCAGCGCTACAACGACGCCATCCAGTCTCTCTCCTCCGACGCCCTGCGCCTTCTGCGCGAGTGGCCGGACCGCCTCAAGTCCATCACCGACGAGGTCAACGAGTACCAGGTGCGCGGCAGGACCATCCGGGTCGAGAACTACCGCGAGTCGCTGAGCCACCTGCAGATCCCCAAGATCGCCGCGCCGACTTACCGGTCCTGGGGCGAGCTGCTGGTGTTCCTGCAGAAGGAGAACCTGCCGGGGCATTACCCCTACACCGGCGGGGTGTACCCGTACCGCCGCACCGGCGAGGACCCGATCCGGATGTTCGCCGGCGAGGGCACGCCCGAGCGCACCAACCGGCGCTTCCACTACCTCAGCCTGGGCCAGCCGGCCGCGCGCCTGTCGACCGCGTTCGACAGCGTGACCCTGTACGGCGAGGACCCGGCCGAGCGCCCGGACATCTACGGCAAGATCGGCAACTCCGGGGTCAACATCGCGACCCTGGACGACATGAAGAAGCTGTACTCCGGCTTCGACCTGTGCGCGCCGACCACGTCCGTGTCGATGACCATCAACGGCCCGGCGCCGATGATCCTGGCGATGTTCATGAACACCGCCATCGACCAGCAGGTGGAGAAATACCTGCGCGAGGACGAGTCCCGCTGGACCGCGGCGCAGGCGAAGATCGACAAGCTGTTCGAAGGCAAGAAGCGCCCCGAGTACGGCGGCGGCCTGCCCGAGGGCAACGACGGTCTGGGCCTGGCCCTGCTTGGCGTCACCGGCGACCAGCTGGTGGACGCGGAGACCTACGCCCGCATCAAGGCCGAGACCCTCAAGACCGTCCGCGGTACCGTGCAGGCCGACATCCTCAAGGAGGACCAGGCCCAGAACACCTGCATCTTCAGCACCGAGTTCGCGCTGCGGATGATGGGCGACATCCAGCAGTACTTCGTCGACAACGGGGTGCGCAACTTCTACTCGGTGTCGATCTCCGGCTACCACATCGCCGAGGCCGGGGCGAACCCGATCAGCCAGCTCGCCTTCACCCTGAGCAACGGCTTCACCATCGTCGAGTACTACCTGGCGCGCGGCATGAAGATCGACGACTTCGCGCCCAACCTGTCGTTCTTCTTCAGCAACGGCATGGATCCGGAGTACACCGTCATCGGCCGCGTCGCCCGTCGCATCTGGGCCCGCGCCATGCGCGAGCGCTACGGCGCCAGCGCCCGCAGCCAGATGATGAAGTACCACATCCAGACCAGCGGCCGGTCCCTGCACGCGCAGGAAATCCAGTTCAACGACATCCGCACCACGCTGCAGGCCCTGTACGCCCTGTTCGACAACTGCAACAGCCTGCACACCAACGCCTACGACGAGGCCATCACCACCCCCACCGAGGAAAGCGTGCGCCGCGCGGTGGCGATCCAGATGATCATCACCAAGGAGCTGGGGCTGAACTACAACGAGAACCCCTGGCAGGGCAGCTTCATCGTCGACAAGCTGACCGACATGGTGGAAGAGGCCGTGTACCAGGAGTTCGAGGCGATCAGCGAGCGCGGCGGCGTGCTCGGCGCCATGGACACCATGTACCAGCGTGGCAAGATCCAGGAGGAATCGCTCTACTACGAACACCGCAAGCACGACGGCAGCCTGCCGCTGGTGGGCGTGAACACCTTCAAGGGCAAGGACAGCGAAGTGGCCACCGAGATCGAGCTGATACGCTCGACCCCGGAGGAGAAGGGCCAGCAGATCGAGAACGTGCGCGGGTTCCAGGGGAACCGGAACGCGATCGGGGACGAGGCGCTACGGGAGCTGCAGGCGACGGCGCGGGAGCGGCGGAATGTGTTCGAGAGCCTGGTGGAGGCGGTGAAGACGCATAGCCTGGGGCAGATCAGCCATGCGTTGTATGAGGTGGGTGGGGAGTATCGGAGGAATATGTAGCCGTGCAAACCGCTTCGCGGGGCCATGCATCATGCCGCCCAACTCAGTAAACAGAACCCGGGTGCGCAATATCTCGCTCGGGCAGTTCTTCTCGAAAGTGGAGGTGGGCACGGCCCTCGCCAGTTTCATTGATGGCGGGGATAATATCTCAATGGTTGATCTAGGTGCGGGAGATGGGAGCCTTAGTAGGTCTGTCTCATCAGCTTGGCCTTTGTCGAAGATGGTTACCATTGATGTTGACGAGAGGCTTGTGCCGGAGCAATTCGCACCTCTGCATTTTCACATTGCGGGGGACGCGCTCAACGTCCACCTGCCGCAACAGCTTGAGCAAAAATACGGTACGTTCGATCTCGCAATTTGTAACCCTCCTTATGTGAAACGCGCATGGCGCTCCGAGTTTGCGCATATCCTTGCGGAGGCTGGCTTGGCGGAGGTGTGTCCGGTCTTCCCCGAGGCGCGGTTAGAGATCGTCTTCCTTGCGCAGCTGCTGAGAATTGTGAGGACAGGAGGGCAGCTTGCGCTCATTATTCCAGATGGGCCGATCTCGGGTGAGCGGCATCGGCAGCTGCGTCAACATCTCCTGCTCAACCACAAAGTGGAGCGAGTAATTAGTCTGCCGTCAGGGATGTTTGTCGGAACAGAGGCTCGCGCGCATATCTTGATTCTGCGCAAGGGCCGGGGGCCGAGTGAGATGGTGTCGATCGCGGAGCTTCGTAGCGGCGAAGGGCTTTCATCACCCATAGCGGTCGACCTAGAGGCTGCTACCGATAGGCTCGACTACGCCTTTCACGCCACCAAGGCCAACGTCGTAGGCGCCGGATCCATGATGCTCCGTGAGCTGGGCGGAACGCTGGTTCGCGGCGCTATTAGGTCAAGTAGTCTTCGCTCTCATGCAGCCACGTTTCACACCTCGGACTTTCCTAGGTCGATGGGCGTGGCGAAAGTAAGGTTGCCAAGCTGTACGGCTTTGGAGGGGGTTTATCCTGTGGCAGCGCCGAAAGACATTCTTGTTGCCCGCGTAGGTAGGTGCCTAGAAGATAAAGTATGCGTGGTATCGGCAGGATACGCATACTTGTCCGACTGCGTGTTTAGGTTGCGCGTGCCCGATGAGCTTGCAGCACGAGTACTGGAGAACCTGACTTCAAGCAGGGGGCGCGCATACTTACGAGCGGTGTCGCGCGGGGTTGGGGCGCGATACTTAACTGCTGACGCGCTTTTAGATTTCAGGGTTGAGGGGGCGGGGTGAACAAACACGATCGGACGGAAGAAGAGCAGCGCCTCCAAGAAGCCCTCGACGAGCGTGCAGACCATATCCCGGTAGAGGAGCTCCGGCGGGGCACGGCGCGCGCAGATTTTTTCGAGGAGATTCACCGGAGTCTTGTGGCTCGCGGTACAAAGCTTTTGGTCGGACCGCGCGGGTGTGGGAAGACGCACATGATGCGGTATACGTGGCTTCTATGCAGGGATGACAAGAAGTCACCTCTTGCTGTGTACGTTACGTTCAATCGCTACTATCGGCTCGAGCCGCTCCTGAAGACGCGATCGAACGCAATCGATCTTTTCCATGCGTGGGTCATTGCCCGAATCTTGATCGCACTGAATGAGGTGTGTATACAGCTGGGCGGCGATGATACCGACACTACTTTACGAATTTTGGGGTATGAGCCAGAAGAGCTGGCTGACCTGGTGGATAAGCTCGAGCGGGGGCTTCCTTTGACGGAGGGGCCCGAGAGGGTTTTATCTTCGATTAGTGTGAATAAGTTACTGCTCTCAATTGAGGCTGCGTGTAATGCTTTCGGTAGGAAGCGCGCAGTCATCCTTTTGGATGATGCTGCTTTGACGCTTACTCCTGAGTACCTCTTTGAGTTCTTCGATATCGTGAGGGTTCTGCGGACGCACCGGGTGTCTCCTAAGGCATCTGTTTACCCCGCTACGGATTTCGGGCCGAGATTCCATGCGGCGCATGAGGCTGACGAGGTTGCAGTCTGGCTCTCAGTTGATCATCCGAACTATCGAAGCCTGATGGGTGCGATTGCGGCACAGCGGCTGCCGTCAGTTAAGGTGTCGGCTGACGTTGACGAGGTTCTGAAGCTTGCAGCTTTCGGGGTACCCAGAGCCTATCTAACGATGCTCCGGGACTTTTCTCGCTCGAGTGGCACACAAAGCCAGGTTTTGAATCGCGTGATCGAAAATCATGCGGAATCCAAGCGCGAAGAGTACCGGTCCATGGCAATCAAGATGCCCCGGTTTGAATCGCTAATTCATGTAGGTGAGCAGTTGCTCGACGGTATGATCCGTGAGCTCCGTGATGCTCAAGCTGGTCCAGCAGGGAGAGGTGAGAAGCAGCTGATCGTGGGAGTTCCCGCTACTGAGGTTGCTGAAGCGCTCGTCGAGCGCATGTTCAATCTTTTGCTGGAGGCCGGTCTGGTTTTTGAACATCAGAGCGTCTCCCATGGGGAGGGGCGCTTGTACCGCCGTTATATGCCGCACCTTGCCGCGCTAATTAGCGCTCGGGCAGTAACGGTTGGTACAAGAAGCTCAGCAGCAGGACAGTTGGTGGAAGCCCTTTCTAGAAGAGCATCGAAACACCCTCTGCGGAGAACACTTAGCAAGCTGATAGGTTCGGATTCACTGCCACAGCTGCGTATCGATCTTCCAGAGTGCCGAGTCTGTGGGGCCGACCGTCTCACGGCTCAGCAGCGCTTTTGTCACGAGTGCGGAAGTGAGTTGCTAGACGACTCGATGTTTGCGCGTTGTATGAGCCTGCCTCTCTCGTCCGTACCAAGACTCACGAAGTGGCAAAGGGAGCGAATAGGTACTCTCGATCGAATTAAGACTATCGGCGATCTCCTCGCGATCCAAGACCCCGGCTCCGAGCTTAGGAAGCTGCACCGCGTCGGGAATGTGCGTGCGGCAAAGATTGTACAGATGGTGACCGCGTTTGTGGACGAGTTTTTGTCATGAGTTCTCAGAGGCCTGGTGATTCCCAGCAGCGACAGCAGGGTGCCGGCGCGACCCAAGGAGGGGGTCAGCGAGGTGTTGCTGCAGCACTAGCGCCTTCTTTCCGGAACATCACCGCGGTTTCTTCCGGGTTGGGCGAGGTGCATACATCGAGCTTATTTGACGAGGCCCATGCTGAGCAAAATTTGAGCCCTTTGGATCAGTATATTGAGAACACGAACGCGCTCAATCGTCTGTATCTCGGACGCGTGCCCCTGCCTGCCGAGATGGGCCCTCTGATTGTGCTCGGTTATGTTTCTGCAGTCGAAAGTTATTTCCGCGCCTTGTTCAGGGGGCTGATTAATGTGGACGACTTTGCGGCTAGGCTCGCAGAACCGCAGGCGGTGGCTTTTGGGGCTGCATTGCATCTGGATAAGAGTATGCTCCCTGAGGCATTGATTGAGGAATACTCGTTCTCCAGTAGTGCGAATATTAAAGATGCGATCCGTGTGTTGGCTGGGGTAAAAGGTTCATTTCCTACCGAAGTGGAAGGCGCGCTGCTTGAGTTTCAGAAGGTCTGTGAACTTAGGCATTGCTGCGTACATCGTTTTGGGAGGCTGGGAGCAAAGAATGCGATTAAGTTAGGGTTGGCTAGTCACCGTAGCAAGTTGGAGAAGCCGCTTAAGCTTGATTCCGGTTCCTTGGAAGAGATCGGAATCGTTTTGCGCAGCTTCGTTAAGGTCATTAATAATTTTATTTTCGGGGCACTGATGGACCGCTCTGTGCGGAATCGAGTAGATGGTCATCGGCTTCCGCCATACGCAAACGAGTGGAGCTGGCGCTGGCGAAGTGATAAGCGTCGGTTCATGAGCTACTACGATTTATTTGCGACAGAGTTGGACGCGATGCCATCTCCGTCCGCAAAGGAGCTATACGATTCGCTCAGCGCCTTCGCGCTTGAGCTACGGACGCGGAACCAGGGCCGGCCGACCCGTCAATCTTAGGGTGCGAGACGCAGAGTGCGGCGAGCTACTCGCGCATTCGTCCGTAGCCATGTGCTTTGGTGCGTGGTGTCACTTCGGCACGGATGTCCTCTGTGGTCGCGGCTCGTTGGCTGGTAGTGCCCGAATCAAGTTGGGGCGTAAACGTCCCCACCACGTAGAGTCCTCAGAAGTAGAGCGTTCTGGCGTGTTGTCGCCAAGAGGCTCTCATGAAGAAGTCGCGGTTCACCGAGAACAAGGTCGTGGCCATCTTCAAGCAGCCGGTGCCGGCCGGCGCACTGGCGCGAGACGGTGCGGTACCTGGTGCAAGTGCACCAACGCCCGGTGCGTCGGTTGACGGGAAAGCTTACGCCTTTCCAAGCGCAGATACGCAGGTGAAGAGGAGGCCGCTAATGGACATCGTGAAGAAAGACGTACGGTCGCGGATGATGTCGGGCATACGGGGCAAGGATACAAAGCCCGAGCTTGTGGTCCGTCGCTATTTGCACGGGAGAGGCTTCAGATTTCGCCTACACGAACGCAGGCTGCCAGGGCGTCCTGATTTGGTATTGGCAAAGTGGGGTGCCGTAGTGTTCGTGCACGGCTGCTTTTGGCACGGTCACGAAGATTGCCGTTACTTCCGCGTACCGGCCACGCGCACTGAGTTTTGGGTGGGGAAGATTAGGGGCAACGCCAAGCGGGACGCCGAGAATGAACGCAAGCTGCTTGAGATGGGCTGGCGAGTTATAGTGATTTGGGAATGTGCGATCAGAAACGATCAAGAGAAGGCGCTGTGTGAGCTGGCGAAGCACATTCGGGGTGCTGTAGTAGCAGCACAGATCGAGTCTGAGCCAGATCAGCTTTCCACAAGAGCGGAGTAGACCACTCGGGCTAGCTGGTTGGCCATCCATGGAGGCACGGCGTTGCCAACCTGTCTAAATTGTGCGCCTCGCGCTCCCTCAAAAAAGTAGTTGTCAGGGAAGGTCTGGAGTCGCGCCGCCTCCCGGACAGATAGGCTCCTGAGCTGAACCGGGTTCGGATGGATGAAATAATGCCCATCCTTGGACAGGTGGCTCGTGACTGTGGAGCTTGGTCGGTCCCAAGCTTGGGCTTTGAAACGATCAATGAACTTCCCACTTTCCCAGTTCCAGTGATTCGGGTGCAGAATCGTCGGAAACTCGTTCGCCCCTCTCGGCGAGACTCCGCGAACCTTGGTGAAGGCCGCGGTGTAAGCGTAGCGCTTCAGGTCATCCTCCATGTGCGACCGCACTTCATGGTTGAGGAGACCGCCGAGGCGCGGGTCGTGGAGCCAGCTCGCGAGGTGGGGGGGCAGGGAGGCCCGGTCCCCCTGCCAAGGCATCCAGCGGCCGCCCGTGCCCGGATCCCGGTCGCTGACGCGTGCTGCAGCCGCGTCAAGCTCATCGGCGACTCGTCCCCATGCTCGACGGGAGTGGCTCGCAGTGGCGCGCAGGATACGAGTAGCGTCCTTGCTCCAGTCGCGGACAGTTTTGGTGGTTAACCCACTACGCAGTGGCGGAAGCTGCTCCAGAACGTGTCTTACATGGGTCGCCGCCGGAGTCGGCTCCAAGTGCGGCGGATCGCGGTTGCACACGCCCTCGCTCAAACCGAGAAGGATCACCCGGTGCCTTGCCTGGGGAACCCCAAGCTCCTCAGCGCGCAGGATGAACTGTGCCGTGTCGTCACCCAAAGTGTCTGGGGGAGCAACGAACGGGATGATCCGGTACTTGGGTCCATCCGGGCCGCCAGGTTCCGCGAGGTCCCGCAGGATCTGTGGGAAAACCAGGGCTCCTCCCACCTTGGAAGAAAGGATCCCCTTGACGTTCTCCATTACGAACGCGGTGGGATGGTGATTCTTGATCAGCTCAAGATAGTGGCGATAGAGGAAGTGGCGCTCATCTTTCTCGGGGCGATAACCGGCGATTCCGCGGTTTCGCGCACGGCCAACAAGCGAATACGCTTGGCAAGGCGGTCCACCTACGAGTATCCAGGGTCGATCTCCTTTGGAGACCGAGGCAACCCGCTCATGCAGGATCGCGTCGTGCTCGGGCGTACCCACCGTGAGCTGGAGCGCCTCGCGACACGCTGCATCCCACTCGCCCTGTGTCTCGTCCGTCCAAGGTGTCTTCCTATGCCCCCGGACATATTCGTAATAGCTCTCCGGAGCCTCACCCGGGGGGAACTGACGGAAGAACGCACGGAGCCGCAGCGTACGTGCCGCGTTGACTTCCATTTCGGCAGACACAGCAATCTTGAAAGCAGGCTCGCGTCCGCCTTTTGGAATAAATGCGGAGAAGCCTTCACCCAGTCCGCCGGGGCCAGCAAAGATGTCAACTACAGGAATGGGCATGAAACGAATGCTGCGTGAGTGAGGCCTGCCAGGATGGCAGAGGCCTTCGAGTTGTCAATAGGACATCCGACGCGTCAGCCGTCGGCGAAAGCGGGCTGTATACCCGGCTCCCCCAGTGCGCTGCGGGCCTTTGCGAATGCGGCATCCACTGCGTCCGTGAGCTGGTCCCCGGACAGGTACATCAGGTCTACGATCTCGTTCTGGAGACGCAGGATCTTGGTTGCGGTGCGCATCAGCTGCTCATGATCGCCCAAGGCGGCGGACTGGACCATTCTGAGCCATCCTTCGCCGAGTGCGAGTGCCACGTGCGGGCGTCCCCCGAGCGAGGGTCGCTCAACGATCTGTACCGCCGCGTCTTCAGGCATGGACAGCACGAGACGCCACCGCTCCGCGTGGTCTGGACCTCGATCCAGCGCCTTGCCCCGAAGCCAGAGTCGCTGGAACGCGTTGCGTACCCCTCCTTCGAACCGGGTCTTGTGCGGGTCTCCGAAGCGCCAGCCGACCAGGTCAGGGGCGGCGATCGTCGCCATGAACGCCCACACGTCGTTGCGGAGCGCCTCGCCCGACTGCAAGGCGGGATGCCCCGCTAGATAGACGGCGCTCTCACGGTCGAACTTTGCGCGTGATAGCAGCTTGGGGTACCCACACTGCTCGGCGATTCTCCGGAGTCCTTCGGCGACCCGATAGGATGTCTCAGGTGACCTCGTACCCCCGCTGGCCGCGAAGGAGATGAGATCGGAGTACGAGGCCAGTGCGGTGGCCTGGTCGAGGGCAGGGGGCGCTCCAGAGTTGTGTCCGGCCAGGATGTTGGCAACTCCCGGCTTGGAAAGCCGTGGCAGGAGCAAGGTCATGTCAGGCCCTCCACAGCCGCTAACGCAAGCAGGGTCGCCCGATACACGCTCGGCCGGTCACGCATCATCGACAGTACCGAGGCATGGGACTGACCAGGAAAGGCGCTGTCGAGCCAGAACCGGATCTGATGCCCCACCGAGCCTTCACCGCATTGCTCAAGAACCTCTTCGGAGTCCTCCGCTGCAAGGGTGCTGCTGATCATTTGTGTCATGACATCCGCCACGATGGCCTGAAGTGTCGAGGCGTCACCGGTTATGAACCGCCCCGACATGATCTCCAGGTCAGAGTTGATATAGACCCGAACGGACCCGCCGAAGTCTGCCTCCAGGGCATTCGGGCTCCAGTCGACGTACCAGGGAGCCCCGGCATGGAGCTGCCCGGAGAAAGCGCGGGAAAAGCTGATCAGCTCGATCGGGAACCGCGAATCGCCGCCATCTTCCAGCAGGACGTCTCGTTGGCTGGACCAGAGCCGTGAGCCTGGCAGCGAAGGGGATAGCGGGTCGCCGCTCGCAGGGACGGAAGCCAGCAGGATCTGAAGATTCAGCCAAAGCCGGCCTGACAACTGGCTGCCTTCGATGCTTCCAGCGAGGCTGATTGCTCCGTCAGCTCTGGAGAGGGAGCACCGCGCGAGCTCCCAGGTGCTTCGGGGCAGGGAACCCGCTCCCGTGCCTGCATGGAGGACCGCGCACAGGCGAAGCTCGGACTCGGGTACTTCAAGCGATTCCGCCGCCAAGGCCATGTCCACCGTCGCGTGGGTGAGGACGTCCAGTGCCTGGGCGTAGTCCCATCCGTGGAGGACATCCTCCGCGGGAAGTAGCGGCGAGCCCGACGGGCCTATCAGGACCTCGTGGTCGCTCACGGCAGAGTCGGGCAGTACACGAAATGGCAGAGCGTAGTGGCTCATTCCCCGTCATCCCATTCAAGCCGGGCCTTGATGCCAGCGGCCGCGGCCGCAGGGACGCGCACTGCGATCGCAATAGTTCCAGCGTGTGGCCCAACTTGAAGTACTTGCTTGGCCGTGGCCAGTCCGGCGGACCTCAGCGAAAGCTCTTCGAGGGCTACCTGATATTCCTCAGGAAGGTCGTCCGGATCCGCGCGGCCTCCATCCGCAACCAGATGTGGCTCCACCACAACGCGGAGTCCGGGGTACGAGCCGTCGTTCCTGAGCTCTGCCTCAAACCGGGCGACCCGGTGCCCGTCCTCTCCTGCCTCCAGCCCGACAAATATGGGTCGGCTGATACCCACCCCCTTCTTGCTGGCGGGAGGAGTGCGCCGGGTAGGTGAGCTGCGGCCCGGGCCCCGGCCCGAAGTACCGGCAAGCAAACGCCCCATGAGGGCCGCGGTGGGGGCCAGAGAGGGGCTAGATTCGCTTCCGGAAACAGGCATACGCCCCGACTGCGCAACCTGCGCTGCTGATTCCTTGAGCCGCCTGAGTGCGACGTTGACGAAGGTCCGTGGATGGCCCGGTGGCAGGTTGGAGGGAATCCAGTCGTCGTGCGCGGGAGGCTCCGCGTCCGCGAAGGCCGCTTCGACCTCGTCCTCGTCTGAGCAAATGAAGACTCCCGCCCATTCATAGCGCGGATCGGCGAACGGATCGCCGGGCAGGTACTTGACCACCAGCTCCACCGGGCGCATCAACGCGATGCGCGAGGAAGGGGGGTGCATGACACTGTCGGTTCGCATGGCGGGGCCGATCCGTTGCGCTGCCATGCCCTTGCTGATGACAAGGTGCCCCAAAAGCTTTGCCGGGCGTCGGGACAGGATGGGTTGTCGCTGTTCTCCCCGCCGATGGAGATCCAGGGCACGACTGAACAGATCGAGCGGTGGGAAATCCTCCGGGGCAGGGATCGGCACTTCGTCTCCGTCCACCTCGAGCCTGATGGAAAGGCGCCGGTGGGTCGGGGTCGAGCGGGTCATTCTCGGCCAGAAGTTCCAGAGCACCGTCTCGATCAGCTCGTCCGTGATGTCATCCAGAGCCTCGGATTCAAACAGCGGATCCAGGATCGCGACCGTAGTACCAGACCGGCCGGCCCTGCGGACCGGCAGGCCGATGGCGTCGGCAAGGGAGCTTGCTTCGTCGCCGGTGGCGGGCTCCAGGTTGCCGTCCATGACCAGACCACCCCACCAGTGACGCCCGGTGAAGCGTCGTCTCGCTCCCGAGCTGTCGACGGCATCGAAGGCTTCGCCCAGGTGGCATCCCATCACTCTGCGAACGGGGCGTCCCTCGTTCGTGGTGAGGCTGTCGGTCAGGATCGTGGCGCACGAACTCAGGGCATAGAGGGAGGTCTTCCCGTAGCCATACGTGCCGCCACCCTGATGCGTATCGCGACTTGCACCGACGTTGCGCAGGAAATTGACGAAGTTGTGTGGCTCTTCTCCATTGCCCGGTACGTCGGCCCGCGTCGGCCCCGCCAGTCCGACTGCGTTGAAGTCACAGATCTCGAAGATCCGGAGGTCGGGCTTCTCAAGAGCCCGGCCGAGATCGCGTCTTGAATTGCGGGAACGGGGCAGCGTGGCGAAGGCAAGCTCGCGCAATGCGCTGCGCTCGGCAGGAGCAAGGGCGCGGAGCCGAAGCAGCACTTCCGTGGGCTGGTCACCAAGCGCCGCGTCCACGCAGTTCTGCAGGGCCTCGCGAATCACGGTCTGCACCAGACTGAGGTCCGGCCTTCCGAGCAGGCGGCGGAACCCCTCGCCATGCATGTTCCCGGATGCTGCAAAAGGCTCACTGAAGAGGCGTAGGGGCTCGGTCACGCGAGGAACCTCTCGATCACGGCCCTGGTTCCTTCCTCATCCAGCTTGAATGCGGACGCGAACTGAAGATCGACGTCGTACGCAATGTTCAAGAGGCCGGATGGAAGTTCGCCAAGCGCAAACGAATGACGGGTGATGGCCGGAAACCCCGCCCCGACGTTGTACGCATACATGCCTTCAAGGTTGAAGGAGCGCCGATTCCACTCTTTCGCATGGTGGTCGTGGCATCCGAGCTCACCCAGTCGCGTGCGCAGGGTGGACTCGTGGACGCCGAGCCCGAGTAGCTGGTCGACCAGCCTCCGCACGGAAAGCTCGCCATCGGCGGTGCGCTCGATCCGGACATGGAACAACACCAGGGTGCCATCCGTCGGCGCGGAAAGCTGCTCGACCCCGTGGATCGAGATCACCCTGCGATCCGCTCGCAATGACGTTTTCACTTCGATTGCATGCCGTGCGTGGCGAAAGTCGTGCCGCTCGGAGTCGGGGCCAGTCCACGCATGCACGGCGGAAATGTCCCTCGCGCAGAGGCGTGAGAGCACGACGAGTTCACCGATGAGGCCGGCGATGATCTCGTCTGACACTTCATCCGGATGTGCCTGGCTGAGCAGAGCACGAAAGTCCCTGATGCCGCCCGTCACTGCATTGGAGGGAGAGTTGCCCGCCTTCAGCCTTTTCAGAACCTCGCTGGCGAGCTCAGTAAAGACGGACTCCAAACGACGGTCGATGCAGGTGAGGTCGATAAAGGCCGTAGAGGTGCCTTCCAAAATCAGCCTCACCAAAGCCAGGCTCAGGTTCGGAGCTTCCTGCGCAGCAAGCCGCGTCGTGGACGAGCAGGGCACCAGAAGGCGCGGCTCATCATTCGCCCCGAGAGCGAAGCGGACCGGCCCGTATCCGCTGTCGACAGAGCTGGCGATCGTGGAGATTTCGTTGTTGTCGTCCCGACCGCCGGCCCTGAGTCGGCCCCAAGACGAAGTTGGATCACTCGCGCTCACAGGGCTGCCTCTGCGCCGGTGGCTTCCTCCAGCTCGATCTCGTCCTGGGATACGGCATCCAGCTGGACGGCAAAGTAGTTGCCCGAGCGATCCTTCACACCCGGGAACACGATGCCGAAACCAAGTACATCAGCCGCCGCATCAAGCGCTTCGCGAGTCGTGCTCGGACGACTGGGGGCTGACACCTTGTTGATCGGATACAAGAGCAGCAGCGGCAAGGAGGGACGGCGCGCTTTCAGCACGTCCCATTTTTCATGCGGCTCAACGGACCGATCTTCGGCGTCGATCAGGATGTCACGCTTTGACATGAGGGCTTTGATGTCCGCGTAGTCCGTGCCGGTATTTGCAAGCCTGGCGCGACGGACGGTCGGGACGTGACACAGGGGGCCGAGTGGACGCTCGGATGCCACACCGTCGGATGCCGTCACGACAGCGACGTTCCATTTGGTCAGTTTTTTCTCTGCCGCGTCCAGATAGCCGAGAAGCATGTCTTCCTTCAGGTCCATGTGGGCGTCGCATATGCGGTAGTCCCTCAGGAACCGCCGCACTGACGAGAAGGACACCCCCCTGAAAAGAAGAGTGTTGCCATCGCGACACGAGGCAGCCTCTGTCAGCAGCTGGGCACCGGCCTTCCAGTTGCCCGTGAGGGACTCCAGGTCCTGATGGTCGAAGCGGATCGTCTGAATGTGACGGCCATCGAAACTGATGCTGGTCCGGTACGCGTGCCGCATCTTGGTGGCCGCGGTGATCGCCATTCCCGGGATGCTTCGTACGCGGACAGCAAAATCCAGCGGAGTAGCTTCCCGGGCGCGATAAACGGCTATCTCGTCTCGCACCTCGTCCTCGACCTGTGCCAGGGCACGGAAGCTGGATGCGAGATCAGCAGTGGTCCACAGGCGCGGTAGGTCGTCGTAGCCGTGCCGGTAGCCGAACCAGCGTCCCATTTGCAGCAGAGTGTCGTACTGCCGGGAGGTGCGAAGGAAGAAGGAGACCGAGAGCCCTTCAAGGGTCAGGCCACGCGCCAGCACCGAGCCACCGACGACGATGTAGGTCTTGGGAGGGTCCGAATAGTCGAGACGCTCATTGATGTCCGTGGCACTGTTCTCGACAACGATTTCAAGTGCGTCCAGAGAGTCTGCGATGAGCGCAATCAGCTCAGCGCCTTCAGGAAAAGCGGTGTTCGTCGGGACGGCCCCGGTTTCCCTGTGGACCAGCTCCAGCAAGCGGCCATGGCTCGGTCCCACACCCTTTCGAAGATCCTCTCCGTGTGACTCGATCCACTTCGAAATCAGGCTTGCGGTCCGCTGGTGCGGAATGATGTTCGCAGAGGTATGTACAAGCATCGTCATGTGCTTGTCGTCTTGGCCACGCTTACGTCGTACGGCACAGGTGACCAGGAACCACAGGATGGCGTCCCGCAGATCGGGCCCCATGACGGGCTCGAAACTCTCCCTGTCCTGCGGACGCGCCGGGCGGTAGAGGTCGAGATCGTCCTTGATCACGCGGATCATGTTTCGACCTGCTTCTCCGTCGGCTCCGGCGTCGTCGGGTTCATCGCCGAACACCTCGCGTGCCCCGAAGTAATCCTGGGGCCGCGGCAGTGCGGTTATGAAATCTTCCGGGTACAGGTCGTCCAATACGTCCTTGTTGGCCGGGAACGGATCGACGAATACGTTGGCGAACGGCGTGGCCGTGTAGCCCACATAGGAGACGGCGGGGAGGGCCGTGATGATCTTCCGGATCTGTTCGTTGATCCGGGTCATGTCGTACTCGCGCGCCGCTGAGTTGAGGGATGCCTGGTCGCACTCGTCATCAATCAGAAGAACCCGCAGCTTGCTCAGCACCGCATTGGGAGTCTTGGAGATGGTCCCAAGGAATGCTTCCAGCCGGTTGGTTTCCTTCTTCATCACTGCCAGCTGGGCCGTTCCCGGACGTGGCATCGTGAAGCCCTTGTTGGCCGGGGCGGTGAAGTCGCCATCCAGCTCCTCTTCTGTGTACAGCTGCCACTGGTGCCGATGGCGCTTTACGACATCCGCTTCGATTCGTATCTGAGTCTGGGCCCGTAGCTTGTTGGTCACGCCAGCGAGCAGGACGATCAGGTTGTAACCCTCGTCCACCGCTTTGGCGATGACTGCCGTCATGTTGGCGGTCTTGCCTGACTGCACATATCCGACCACGAGGCCACGGCAGCGGAACTGGGCGTTCCTGGGATTTGCCAGGAGAGATACGACTTCCGTCGAACTGTCGTCAATCGACTGGACCGTTTCCTCGTCCCAGCCCTTCGAGTTCTTCAGGTAGCCCCGAACCGACGGCCAATGCAGGTCCGTGGGTGACGGGCCGCTGTACCACTGCTCACGCGGCTTGATGATGGAGTTGCGGCGCAGTACCTCGATCGGCCCAAGGCGCGCGTTGACCGCCTCGATGGCGGCCTCCAGCTCTTCCTTCAATGGACCTTCGATGGCGATCCCCAAGCCGGAAAGCTCTGCTCTTACCTCTGCCGCTGCAGCTTCGACGGAGTCGTGCCGAGGAAGCTTGTCCTCGATGCTCTGGATGAACCGATTGGTCTGGGTTGCCAAGACTTCCCCCCCCTGTAGGTCGTGCTCGCCCCTCGGATGATCGTTCGCGGCTAGAGAGGAGGTCAACCGGACCAACAAGGCGCGCTTGCTGCATGGTGAGTGGCTGTGGCCGAAGCAAGTCTAAGGGTGCGCGCGCAAAGAGTTCAGAAATACTTCCACTTGTAGTGCATCGGAGCGCTGATACCGGCCTGCCCGCAGATGTCTGGTGGCGGGACCCTTTCCCTAATCAGACTCTTCAATAAGGGGGGCTTGACTTGCCGTTCCCATTATCTTGGCTACCAATGCGTAGCCACTGGCGTCGTCGTATCGCGAGGGAATTCGCTCTCTCAAGCCATGGAGCCGGCGGTTTGCGGTATCGGTAAGCCAAGAGTAAGTCACAGGAGTTACAGCTCCGCGTCGTCGTTCATCCCCATCTTTGAGCTCTTTCTTGAACTGCCCTGACGCAACGGTATGCCCGACTACAAAGGCATGAATCATAGGCATGCCAGAAAGCCCGCCATCGGCGAGGAGGTCTTCTACATAACTGACCGCTTGGGACATCTCGCTTCTTCCAATGGTCGAGCGGCCCTTCTTCAGTTCTATCAGAAGTACATCTCTGACTGTGCATAGGTGCTCAGAACTTGAATCGAAAGCCTCTGTTCCAACTACGCAGAGGGTAGAGTCTTTCAATACAACGAGATCGGGGCGTTTCTTCGGGTTGGAAAATGATTGGTTCTCGATGCGGGCTTTGAAGACGCGTGTCGCAACGGTTTGAAGTGTGTTGTTGGATGCGTATTCGGCGCTGTCGAACTCTGGCCCGAAGAGCCATCGTGCTTTTGTAACTAACGGGTGCAAGGTATGGAGTTCGTCGGCCTGTTCGTCGCTTCCAAGCTTCTCTATGGCTGCGATTACTGACAGCCTGCGATCGATCTCATCGAGAACTGTCAGGGCATCTTGGACGGTCCACTGTTCGAGTAGGCGATCGAGACCGTCGATGTCAGAGTCAGCAAGCTTTTCCAAGCGAGCAAGCAGGCTTGCACCGCTCCTGGCTTCCTGAAGCCTGATCACTGCCCTGACTGCCTGATGGAGCGACTCGCTTTGAATCCCGGGTTGCTCGTGTACGAGTTCTTGTGTGAAGCGGGCTACCTCTAGTCTCGCTCCTGTCGGGAGACTACGAAATGTCTCGCGATTGCGCATGAGCGCCTCCTCGGACTGTTCCTCAATGAGGTCTTCCGAGAGCTCGTCAAAGACGGATTGGGCATAGCTGTTTACTGCTCCGAAGAGGCTCCTCGCAAGTTCGGTATTCTTGAAGCGTGACCAATCCCCCTCGATCTGAGAGAGCCATTCGTCTCCACACTGAATCACGATCGCGTGGCGCTTGGCGAAACGTGAGCGGCCGTCGATCACTGCTGTTGAACCAACGGTCCAACTCGGTAGTCCAACGAGACGCTTGTTGACCCAGAACGCGATGCCTTGGTAGCGGTTGGAGCGTCCAGGCGATGCGGCGTCGACCACGTGTGCCATTACTTGATGGTCCTCTGTGACATGGAGGGCCTGAGTCTTAATGAGGCCTTGATGTTCAGAGAGTAGCACCGACACACCATTTACTTCGACTACGAAGCGCGGGTCATGCAAAAACCGAGCGGCGAGCACACCGCGAATTGTATCGGGCTTCGGGAGGTGTTTTTCTACAATGACTGCCAACCGGGTGCCGTGTCCGGACCTCGTTCCTTTTCGCTCTTCCTTGATATAGAAGGGAGAGGTAGAGTGATTTTCAGTTCCGATCACAAAAGTCGACAGTGCTCCGTCCACCCACGTTTCGACCGTGTAATGGTCTGAAAAGCATAGTAGACCATGACGGCCGATCCCGTTCCGTCCGAATGCCTGTCGGATCCAATCAAGTCGTTCTTTTGGGAACTGAACCGCAGATCCTTGTCCTCTGTGGCGATTGTAGCCAAGCTTCATCCAGCGAGCTCGAAACTGCTCGGGCGTCATTCCATGGCCATCATCCTCAACTGTTAGAAGCCCGTCCTTTTCGTCCGGGATGATGACATTGACTTTGGCAGCTCCCGCGTCCCACGCATTCGCCACGAGCTCGGCGAGCGCAGTGTCAGGCTCATAGCCGATTCGGCCAAGTGTCCTGAGAAGGTAGTCCTCCTCAAACAAGGCCTCATTGGACGCTAACAGGCTCCCCTTTGCCATGGCTGCCCTCGTGTGGAATACCGGATAAGCCATCACTATGCCGATTATTGATGGAGTCGGCAAAGATGAGAGAGGGGTGAATCATCAGCTGAGACGATGGGCAGGGGCGGTGTCTAGGAGAAGGAACGCGATCCGGTGACGCCCGATCAAAGGGTGCCTTTGGCCATAACCCTAAGTGATATGGTTCGACCATGAAACGGATGGCGCAAAGCACTAGCCGCATCGTCGATGAAGCCCATGAGACCGCGCAGGAGTTCCATGCCGCCGGCTTCATCGATGCACGGCGCATGCGGACATTCGATGCGCTTTGCCTTGGGCCCGTCGCGGAGTGGTCTCCCGAGCGCATCCGCGAGCTGCGCTCCCGCCACCAGTTGAGCTAGGTGGCATTCGCCAGCGTCCTCAACACCAGCGCTTCGACCGTGCGCCAGTAGAGCGGCCCGTCGCTCAAGCTGCTGGACCTGATCGATCGGAAGGGGCTGGAGGTGTTGCTGTAGCGGCCGTTCGGCGATCCGCTGCTCGCGCCATTGGGGCGGTCAGTGGCACCCAACTGCGACTTGTAGCGGGAGGACGCTTGACGGCGGGTGTCGAGCCGGCGTAGGTTCGAACCCAAGGAGCGTCGAAACTCCTCTAAGAGCGGTACCCACCTCCGACAACCTGGTGGGCTTTTTTGTGCCTGCGTATCCCGCAGGCATAGCCGACGCGAAGCCTGCGTCGGGAGGGCGGCTAATACAACACCCGCAAGGGGAATACGCCCGCCGGCTCTTAGCGGTTTCGAACCTCCCGACTTCCCGTCCGCCCTCCCGGCGGGCGGCCACTTCATGGAGGAGCAGGCGATGACGACTCGGCGGAGCAAGGGCGGTCCGGACAGTAGCCATGCGGGTCCGGCGCAAGAAGGGATGATTTCTCAACCCGGCGGCGGCGCGGGAGATGCGTATGCCTACGGAATCGCTGTCAAGCAGATGGATGCGCTGGACCGGCTGCTCCGGATGCTCGCGGCCCACGGCGACCTGCTGGCCACGACGCAGGCGACCGACCTGGCCCAAGGAACGCTCCCGGCGATTGGGGAGGCGCTCCACACCCACGCACTCGCCATGCGGGACATCCTCGACCAAGTCGAGATGCAGCGGTTGGACGAGGTCGCCGGCAGGCAGGGCAGGGTGGAGGAACCGCACGCGGTCTACGCCGTGACGCCGCTCCGCATGGCCGCGTTGCACTGAGGTCGGGAAGCAATCGGCCGAGCGGGCCATCCCTCAGGTTGCGGGTCGCTACGGCAGCCAGTCCAGTAACCGGTCCAACGTACCGATGTCCCCTCCGCCACCCCGACGCACCAGATGCATCGCCTGCATTCCGGCTGCCCGCGGCCCTTCGACATCCGCCCGATAGCTGTCCCCCACCATCAACATCGCGGAAGGGGGCACCTGGAGCCTATCGGCGGCAAGGTCGTAGATCTGCGGTTCCGGCTTGATGTAGCCGGCCTCAAAGCTCCACACCGTGACGTCGACCAGTCCCTCGAGCATCCGGGCTACGGGCGACGCATACGGCAGCGCCAGGTTGGAGCAGACACCAATGCGGTACCCGCGATCACGCAGGGTTCCGAGCACCTGCGGGACCTCCTGGAACAGCTCGATGCTGCCGATTTCGTCCTCCAGCTCGTTCTCCAGGGCCTGGATCGCCGAAGACTCCACGCCATGAAGTCTTGCCGCCTCCGACAACCCCATCGGCCGGGTCATGACCAGCCGGGAGAACGCCGTCCTGTCGATCGTCGGATCCTGTGCCCGCACGATCCCGAGAAGCTGCCGGTACGGACGCGTCGGCCGCAGGATCCGCACGAGGGTGCCGTATACGTCGAACAGTACGGCGCGGATCCGGCGATCAGGTGCGGGTGCAGCCAATCCGATGTCTCCTGTGCGGTGCCGCATTCTTGCATGCACCGCTCTCCTGGAACCGAAGCGGGGTTGCCGGTCTTTGCCGGGCTTCCGCGGGCGCGTTGCAGCCAATTTGCTCGCGCTTCGCTTCTCATGAAACCTGGGGTGCCGGCGCCGGAGCTTCATGCTGGGCGCGGGGTGTGTGCTTCCCCCATGATCCGAAAGGGCGATGCGTGGACTGAATTCCAGGGATGAGGAAGGGCACGCGTCGAAGTGGGTAGCAGAACGCGCGGGGGGCGGGCAACCGGGGCGGCAGGCAGTAGACGGAGGTAGCGGGTAACGTTCGCGTTGCTGGCTTGGCTGTGCCGGAGTAGGCTCGCTCACGGGGATCGCGCCTGAGGGCGCGGAGTGGGCCGGAAGGTCCGGAGCAGGCGGGGGACCGATGATGATCAGGAGTGCGCGGCTTATGTTCGCAGGGAGCGGTGTGATCGCCAGGATCCTGCTTGCTCTGCTGTGTGTTACCGCGTTCAGCACTGCCGCTGCTCAAGAGGTGCGGTACATCCACACCGATGCGCTCGGGAGCGTGGCGGTGGTGACGGATGCCAACAGGAACGTGATCGAGCGGAGGGAATATGAGCCGTACGGAGCGCAGCTAGCGCCGGCGGTGTCTGACGGGCTGGGCTACGCGGGGCATGTGCAGGATGCTGCAACTGGGCTGACGTATATGCAGCAGCGCTATTACGATCCACAGATCGGAAGGTTCCTGAGCGTTGATCCGGTCACGGCCGGCAGCAACACCGGAGCGAACTTCAACCGCTACTGGTACGCCAACAACAATCCTTATCGATTCACCGACCCGGATGGACGAGTTGCGCAGTTCGTGTGGGGGGCTGTAATCGGTGCGGGCGTGGAGGTCTTTGTCCAGACTGCCATCCAAGGAAAGTCTTTCTCTGAGATCGATGTTTCCGACGTCGCAATCGCTGCTGGAGCTGGAGCACTCACGGGCGGTATTGCATCAGCAAGTGCACTTGCTGCTGCGAAAGGAACAGTGACTGTTGGCCGTGCTGTTGCACAAACCGCGGCCGGTTCGGGAGCGGTCGGAGTGAATGCTTCCTTGGCAGGTGACGTGGCAAATGGGAAGGCGCCTGATGTTGGTGGCGCTCTTGTAGAGGGAGCTGCCGCCGCCGCCCTCGGAGCGGCTGGTCAGCGATTAACTTTGGGGCCGACTGCTGCTCTGGAAAGTATGTCGAACAAAGGAGGCTTAGGTGCCCACATTGCTGAAACGACTCGGTCGGCGAACATAGGTTCCGACGCTGCGAAAGTTGCAGGTGCGACCTCTGCTGCTGGCAGCAATGCGGGGCAAGCCTTAACTGCAGCCGGTACAGCGGCTAAGGCAAAGGTTGAGGAGAAGCTGAAATAGATGCAGACCGATAGCACAAGTCTTCCGAGCCGAATGTGGAGGCGTTACGTCGATGCAGCACGTAGCGGTGCAGGTGGTGCAATGTTGCTCGTTACACTTCTGCTTTCGGGGTGGACGTGGCTGGAGCACGACATCACTAGGGCACTTATCGCAGGCAGCTTGCTCTACCTCTTCTTAATCACCTCCCTCGCTATGGGGAGGAGCGGCAAACGCTACTGACCGGCAACCAAAAACGGAAAAAAACGGGGTCGGAAAAACGGGGTTAGGTTCACTTCCTGAGCGTCCAGAAGGAACTAACCACGTCAGGTTCACACTCAACGCCTATGGAACGCCATGAAGCCAGCCATGCCATCGCTGACACACACCGAAGAAGCCGCGCTGTGGTCGCACGTGGAAGCGGTCCTGCGCGGCGAGGTGCCGGCCATGCCGCTGACCGAGCGGCAGCAGGATTACCTGCTTGATCGTTTCCGCCTGTCGATCGCCGAGCTGGACGGACTGTCGCCCGTGGAACGCGTCCGCGTCGTGGAGGAACACCGGGCGGCGGCCCGGCCGTAGTCGTTTCAGGCCTGCACCGCGTCCGGTGCGAAGTAGTCCCGCGCCCGATGCGGATCGTCGGTCCGGCGTGAGCTGAGGTTGCGCCTGCGGCACAGGTCGTGCGCGGCCTGCCCCAGGCAGCGGCGGGTCTTGGCCAGGTTGGCGGAACTGACCCTGTCGCCGCGCACGGTGTTGTCGCGCCAGCCGCAGAAGTAGATGCGGTCGGCCTGCTCCACGTTGCGGTAGGTGCGGATCACGTCGGCGGGGGTGGCGGCATCGTGGACGGTCATGTAATGACCCAGCGGTTTCTGCTCAGGTCAGGCCGCTAAAGCATATGCCTCGGCGGGTGTCTTCATGCCCAGCGCCTGGTGGGGGCGCCGGAAGTTATAGAACTGGATCCAATCCGCGATCACGCGCATCGCGTGCTGCTGGGTTTCAAACCGGTGCCGGTGCACGCATTGCTCCTTCAGAGTCCGGATGACCCGCTCCACCATCCCGTTCTGCTGTGGACAATGCGGGGTAATGAACTCCTGCTCCAGGCCGTAGCTACGCACCAGGCGCTTGTAGTGCCGGCCGGTGAACACCAGGCCGTTGTCGGACCGCAGCAGGAACGGTGCCGGCACTCGCCCCAGCGTGCCGTAGCGGGTGATCAGCGCTTGCTCCGGCGCTGCAGCCGCCGTAGTCGCCTTGCCGCTGCGTGACAGCTGCCAGCCCAGCAACTCCCGGGTGTGGCAGTCGATCACCAAGGCGAGCGTTAGCCACCCGTCCCGCCCGCCCCAGACGCGGCACAGGTCGGTCGCCCAGCGCTGATCTGGGGCCGTCGCCACCGACGGCAGCGCCTGAATCCGCGGACGCTGGCCCACCGCCCGCTTGCGCACCTGCCAGCCCGAAGATGCGTCGCACGGTGTTCTTGTTCATGCCCAGCAACCCGGCGACGGTGCGGTAGCCGAACGAGGGCTCTTCCTCGATCAGCTTCTTGATCGGCTCCGCCAGTTCCGGCCGCACCTGCGGTGGCGCTTTGGTCGGCCGGTAGTACACCGTCCGACGCGGCACCCGGAACCAGCGGCACAGCTTGGCCACCGGCACCTCAAACCCGTCGTCCTTCAGTCCCTGCTGGATCGAGTTGATCAACTCTCGTCCTTGCCCAGCAGGGACTGCAATTTTCTTCGCGCGCGCAGCTCCAGCATGGCCTCGCCATAGGCTTCCTGCAGGTCCTTGAGCTGGCGCTCGTACTGCTCCCGCACGTCCTCAGGCTTGGCCCGCAGCGCGTTCTCCATGCCCGCCTTGGCGTGGTCCATCCACTCCTCGATCTCGGACGGGGCTAGATCGAACTGCCGACTCGCCTCCGAGACCGTGGTCTTGCCCTGGATGATCTCCAGCACCAGCGCCGACTTCCGTCGGGCGGTCCAACGCTTGATTTCCTCTTCCATCATCACGTTCATGGGTTGCTCCTTGGCAACGTACCACCTGAGCCGGAAATCACTGGGTCATTACACGCGCCAGTGGAGGGCGAAAAAGTGTGATGTTGTGCCGTGGGACTCTTGAGTCCGGCAGCTTTTCGGGCAATGCTTTCCTTGCGCCGTCTGGGGAGACGGGCAACGGAGCGCGGCCAGGAGCCGCCTGCAAGGGGAGCCGGATGTACAAGACTGTGATTGGCCGCTGCGTCGCGGCCGGCGTTGCTCTGTTGATGGCATACGCAGCGGCTGCTCAGGAAGCGCCGCTGATGCCGTATCAGGAGTACGACAAGAGGATCCGCTCTGCGGAGATCGTCGCGCCACTCAAGTCCGATCTCTTTGGCGAGCAGATCAGCCTGCACGATGGGACGACCGAGTTCGTGGTCACGGATGTCGATGTTCCCGGCAACAGCGGGCTGCCTGTCCGCCTCACTCGCCGCCTCAGGATCGACTCGAAGAAAGAGGGTGAGAATCTCGGCGGGTTCGGCATATGGGACATCGATGTGCCGTACATGTACGGGATATTCGACGGCCGCGGGAAATGGAACGCCGCGGGAAACGGCTCTACCAAGCGTTGCTCAACGATGTGGATGCCAGATATCCGACATCCCTTTGATTACAACGAGGTCTGGTCGGGCATTAAGGTTCACATGCCGGGAGGCGGGGACAACGAGGTTCTGTGGATCGCAGCGACTGAACAGTCAGTCCCCACGGACGGCAAGACCTACAACTGGGGTACGCGTGACAAGCTGCGGTTTTCCTGCAAGTCCAGTACTTCGAACGGCTACGGCGGGGAGGGTTTTGTAGCGGTGGACGCGGACGGCACCCGCTACACCTTCGATATTGGGCTCGAGCGCGGAGCCGGCATTATGGAAGAGCGTACCGGAGGGCGTTTTGCTCGGGTCGCGGTCTACCTCATGGCCAGCAGGGTCGAGGATCGCTTCGGCAACTGGGTGTCTTACAGCTACGACGGCGACCGATTGTCGAGTATCACTTCGAGCGACGGAAGAACCATATCGCTGAGCTACTCAACGGACGGAAAGATCACTTCTGCCACTGCAAACGGCCGGACGTGGACGTATGGCTACTCCAGTGCGTTCTTCGGTGAGGGTTTGGCTTCGGTAACGCAGCCCGATGGGTCGAAGTGGGACTACACGTACTCGAACAACCTTTGGCCCGTGTACTTGAAGCCGGACTTCGTCAACGACAGCTTCTGTTTGGAGCCTGATCCGCCGAAGTCCCCTGATTTTACTCTGACCGCCGGCCACCCGTCCGGGGCACGGGGAGTGTTCAAGTTCTCTCATAAGCGTAGGTGGCGGCAGGGCGTTCCCCGCAACTGCGTCATAGAGAACATCGACGGCGCGATTTACTCGAAGCTGGCGATCCCGAATTACTACGATGTGTGGGCCATCCAGGACAAGCAGATCTCTGGGCCGGGTACACCCGCACTGAAGTGGACATACGGCAACGGGAACGGGGTGGTCACGAATCCGGACGGCAGTTCCGTGGTCCACAGCTATGGAAACCAGTTTGGAGTCAACTCCGGACGCCTTCTTTCCACCTCCGTCCGCAGCTCTTCCGGGACGGTCCTGCGCTCGGAGGTGAACACGTATGTGACCGATGCGGAAGCAGCATCGATGCCGTTCCCGGACGGTTTTGGAATGCTCTCTGCCAGTGACGATCCTTCCCTCAAGGTTAACCGGCCCTTGCGCAGGACCGTCGTCAGCCAACAGGGGCAGACGTTCAACAACTACGTCGGTCAGTACGACAGCCTGGCGCGCCCAACGCAAGTAACCCGCTCCAGCTCGCTGGGAGGCAGCAGGACCGAGGCAACGACCTACCACGACAATCGCTCACGGTGGGTCTTGGGTCAGCTTGCAAACCTGACCGTCAACTCTGCTGTCGGAACGGAAATCAGTTACGACAGCCTGGCCCGCCCAACCGTCTTCAAGCACTTTGGAAGGGTGGTGCAGACCCGCTCCTACCATGCGGACGGGACTGTCGCGACCGTCAAGGATGGCCGCAACAACACCACGACACTCTCGAGTTGGCACCGCGGCATTCCGCGCAGCATCGGCTATGCCGACGGCAAGAGCCAGACGGCGGTTGTGGACGGCAACGGCTGGGTCACCCGGGTCACGGATGAGAACGGTTACCCCACCAACTACACGTATGACGTGATGGGGCGGCTGGCCAGCATCGTCTATCCCACCTCCGACAGCACTGCGTGGAACAAGACCACGCAGACCTTCGCCCGGATTGACGCAAGCGAATATGGCATTCCGGCAGGCCATTGGCGGCAGACGGTCGCCACCGGTAACGGGCGCAAGATCAGCTACTTCGACGCCTTGTGGCGTCCAGTGGTAGTGCGCGAGTTCGACACCAACAACAGCTATTCGAACCGGTTCACGCGTTACACCTATGATCACGACGGCCGGGTGACGTTCGCCTCCTACCCCAGCACGGTCGACAACCCGACCACCGGCACCCGCACCACCTACGACGCACTTGGCCGTCCGACACAGGTCATCCAGGACAGCGAGTTGGGCAAGCTCACCACGCGGACCGAGTACCTGTCCGGTTTCCGCACCCGGGTGACCAACCCCCGCGGCAAGCAGACCACAACGTCCTTCCTGGCCTTCGATCAGCCGACTACTGACTGGCCGGTGTCCATCAGCCACCCGGAAGGGGTGTTCACCGACATCGGACGGGACGTGTTCGGCAAGCCCACGGCGATCACCCGCCGCAATTCCAACAGTTCGATCGCGGTCACCCGCAACTACGTGTATGACGCCAACCAGCAGTTGTGCAAGACGCTGGAGCCGGAAACCGGCGCCACATTGGTGGACTACGACGCGGCCGGCAACATCGCCTGGTCGGCCAGCGGCTTGAACCTGCACACGCTGACCTGCAACCGCAGCAGCGTGGCAGCTGGCTCACGGGTGAACCGCACCTACGATGCACGCAACCGGCTCACCACGCTGACCTTCCCGGACGGCAACGGCAATCAAAGCTGGGTCTATACCCCCGACGGCCTGCCCAGCCGGGTGACCACCTACAACGACGACGGGCTGACCACCGCGGTCAACGCCTACACCTACAACAAGCGGCGGCTGCCAACCGAGGAAAGCATCAGCCAGCCCGGGCTGTACACCTGGGTCTTCGGCTACGGCTACAACGCCAATGGCCATCTGGCGACGCATAGCTACCCCGGCAACCTGACCGTCGACTACGCCCCCAATGCCCTGGGTCAACCGACGAAGGCCGGCACGTACGCCACCGGCGTGAGCTATTTCCCCAACGGGGCGATGAAGCAGTTCACCTACGGCAACGGCATCGTGCACACGCTGGTGCAGAACGCGCGCGGGCTGCCGGACCGCAGTCGCGATGCGTACGGCAGCCTGGTGGTCCACGACGACGGCCTCGATTACGACGCCAACGGCAACGTCATGGCGATTACCGATGGCGCCAACGCCGGGCGCGGCAACCGCGACATGAGCTACGACGGCCTGGACCGGCTGACCGGTACGGTATCGCCGATGTTCGGCACCGCCGTGTACGGCTATGACGTGCTGGACAACCTGACCCGGGTGAAGGTGGCCGGGCGCGATCACACCTACGGCTATGACGCCCGCCAGCGCCTGACCAACGTGATGGACACCGTCGGCGGTGCCAGCGTGATCGGGTTGGGTTACGACGTCCGCGGCAACTTGGCCAACAAGAACGGGGTGGAATTCCAGTTCGATCATGGCAATCGCCTGCGCGAGGTGATTGGCAAGGAGTACTACCGCTACGACGCCCATGGCCGAAGGATCGAGGCCACGCACCCCGCGTCCGGCAGCATTTTCTCGATGTACGGGCAGGACGGAGTACTGCGCTACCAGGAGGACTATCGCCGACGCAAGGCGATCCAGTATGTCCACCTCAACGGCAGCTTGGTGGCGGAGGTCAGCGACACAGCCTCGGTGCCGGCCGCGCCGACGCTGACGGTGCCTGCGACCAGCAACAACGGCAGCTATGCCGTCAGTTGGACCAGCACCAGCGGTGCCGAGACCTATCGGCTTGAGGAAAGCCGTAACGGCGGTGTCTGGGCTGAGGTTACCGAGCGCACGACCCTGAGTTGGAGTACGAGCGGGCGGAGCAACGGTACCTACCGCTACCGCGTTCGTAGCTGTGCGATGGGTTGCTCGGGCTACTCGGCGATCAAGACGGTCACCGTGGCGCTGATTCCACAGGGCAAGCCGACATTGACTGCGCCCGCCTACGTGACGGTCGGCAACTACACGGTCAGTTGGACCGCCGTATCGCTGGCGAGCCGGTACGAGTTGCAGGAGCAGGCCAACGGCGGTACCTGGACTCGGATCCACAATGCGGCGGGTGGCAGCAAGGCGGTATCCGGTAAGGCCAGCGGTACCTACGGCTATCGGGTCCGCGCGTGTAACGACCACGGCTGTGCTGGCTGGAGCGCGGCAAAGGCGGTGTCAGTAGAGTTGCCACCGGCAGCGCCGCCGAGTTTGACAGTGCCAGCCCAGGGGTTGAGCGGGGCTTACACCGTCAGCTGGAGCAGTGCGGCTGGCGCGACCAGCTACACGCTGGAGGAAAGTGCCAACGGCGGAAGCTGGACCAGCGCCTACAACGGAGCGGCGACCAGCAAAGCCTACAGTGGCAAGGCTGCAGGCATTTATGCGTACCGGATCAAGGCCTGCAACCCGGCGGGCTGCAGCGCAGTGTCCGCGAGCAAGAGTGTCCAAGTGGTCTACCCACCATCGGCGCCCCCCGCGCTGACGGTGCCGGCCACCAACTCCAGTGGCAGTTACACGGTCAGCTGGACGGCCGTGTCGGGCGCGACCAAGTACCAGCTGCAGGAGCGCTTGGCGGGTGGCAGCTTCGCCACCATCCACGATGCATCGGGGGCCAGCAAGGCGATCTCCGGCAAGGCGACGGGAACGTACGAGTATCGGATCCGGGCCTGCAACGCCGCTGGCTGCGGAGGTTACAGCGCAGGCAAGAGCACCGCTGTGACCCGTCCGCCGACTTCGGCGCCGACACTGACTGCGCCCACCAGCAACACGACGGGCAGCTATACCGTCAGCTGGGCGGCGGTGTCGGGCGCGACCAGGTACCAACTACAGGAGCGGCCGGCGGGCGGTAGCTTTGCCACCATCCACGATGCCTCAGGAACCAGCAAAGGCGTCTCCGGCAAGGCAACCGGCACCTACGAGTATCGGATTCGCGCCTGCAACGCCGGGGGGTGTGGCAGCTACAGCGCGGTGAAATCGACCCAGGTGACCCGTCCCCCGACGGCCACACCAACGGTGACGGCCCCCGCGAGCAGCACGAGCGGCAGTTATACGGTCAGCTGGACGGCCGTTGGCGGTGCGAACAACTACCGGCTGCAGGAGCGCAAGCAGGGCGGCAGCTGGAGCGAGATCCATAACGCGTCCGGCCGCAGCAAGGCGGTCTCCGGAAAGGCGTATGCCACTTGGGAGTACCGGGCGCGGGGCTGTAATGCCGGGGGTTGTGGAGGGTACTCGGCGGTCAAGGCGGTGGTGGTCGCGCCGCCACCGCCGCCGGTGCCGACCGGCCTAAGCGTCACGCAATCCAGTGCGTGGATGTGCCGAATTACCTGGAACTTTGTGTCGGGCGTCTCGCGCTATGAGCTCGCTGGTTCGGGCGGAGTGATCTACCAAGGGCCGATCAACAGCTTCAATTGGGATGCGCAGTGCGACAGTTCCTATAAGGTGAGGGCGTGCAGTGAGCACAGCTGCTCAGCATGGTCAGCGCCGGCGTACCCGGTACCGGGAGGTCCCGGGGGGCCTGGTAAGCCGTTCGGGGCAGAGACGCCGGAGATCGCAGAAGGAGGTGAGGAGTGATCTCCCGCTTCCTGACAGGCGTGATTCTCTTCGCCGGGATCGGTGCCGCGAATGCGAAGGAAATCAGATACATCCACACTGATGCATTGGGGAGTGTTGTAGCCGTCACAGATGTCAGCCGTTTTGTCACTGAACGGCGGGAGTACGAACCTTATGGAACGCAAAACGCACCAACACTTAATGATGGGGCCGGATACACAGGACATGTTGAGGACAGCGCTACTGGCTTGATATATATGCAGCAGCGCTATTACGATCCGGGGATCGGGAGGTTCCTTAGCGTTGATCCGGTGACCGCATTGGACAGTGGCGATATGCGGCTCTTCAATCGCTACGCATACGCTTTCAACAACCCGTACACGTTCATCGACCCGGATGGACGAGCATCGGGGGCAGCAGCTAAAGATATGGGTCGAATGATCCGTGCTCTTTGGAACAGCAAAGGAGACCCAGATAAGTTTGGGCAACTCTATAAACAATACGCTGACGAAGGCAGGGCAAAGGACAAAATTATTTTAGATGTTGGCGCAGACTTGACCTCAGTCGGGATACTAAAAGATGCTGGCGAAGTAACGATTGAAGTGGCAAATGATGGAGATGCCACAGGGCAAGGAGCAGGGGCATTGGTCGGTGAAGCCGTTGGTGCGTATGTCGAGAAAAAGCTCGACGGCAAGATCGGCGGGGACGCAGCATCTGCCGCAGGGGCTGCAGCTGGAATGGCCATTGGCGATGCAGTAGAAGCTGGCGTGAATCGTTCATCGAGTAGCTCATCTGGAGCTCCACAACCGCAGCAATCGGCTCCAACACCAATTAATTTACGCGACCAAGGATAGTAGTGCTTCGCGTGCCTCTCCTCTTCAGTGACGGAAAAATGACATCTTTGAATTTCGCACGAATTCTTAAATTTGCCTTGCTACTCTTGGTTCTTCGAGTCGCAATTAGTATTGTTCTTGAATCCGGGGTCATGCCAGATCAATCCGAGATGCAGGTGTTTGTTGCATATTCATTGGGCCGCGTGATTGAGGCGATTGTCATCATTCTTCTGTTTGCTAAGTTCGCTCGCATGCAGAAGAGGTTGCCGTATATTCATGCTGCTTCGATCATTGTCGCGCATGAGCTCATCGGAACCCTGTTGTTGTTAGTTATTGGTGTTAGCAGATCCGACTCGCCTCTGTGGTGGGTTGACTGGATCGTCGTGGTGGTGTCGGCTCTTGTTGGAACCAGAATTGGCCGAAGATTGAATCCGTAAGCTTCCCCACCACGTAGAGTCCTCAGAAGTAGAACTTTCTGGCATGTTCCCGCCAGGAGGTTCCCATGAAGAAATCGCGGTTCACCGAGACGCAGATCGTCGCCATTCTCAAGCAGGCCGGCGCCGGCGTGCCCGTCAAGGACATCTGCCGGCAAGCCGGCATCAGCGTGCCGACGTACTACAAGTGGAAGTCGAAGTACGGGGGCCTTGAGGCGTCCGAGCTGCGGCGGGTCAAGGAGCTGGAAGCCGAGAACAGCCGGCTCAAGCGGATGTACGCGGAGCTGGCACTGGACGCGGCCGCGATGAAGGACCTGATCGCAAAAAAACTGTAGGGCCGGCGCGCAAGCGCGAGGCGGTGCGGTACCTGGTACAGGTGCACGCGCGGCCGGTGCCGGTGCGCCGGTCCTGTGCCTGGATAGGGCTCTCGGAGGCAGCCTGGTACCGCCCGCCGCTGGACTGGACGGTGCGCGACGGGGAGATCATCGCGGCCCTGTCGAAGCTGGTGCAGGACCGCCCCAGCCGAGGGTTCTGGAAGTGCCGCGCGTTCCTGCGCCGCAGCCATCCGGAATGGAACCACAAGCGGATCTATCGGGTGTACAAGGCCATGAAGCTCAACCTGCGGCGCGCTGCCCGGCGCCGGCTGCCCAAGCGCGAGCGCGTACCGCTCTACGTCCCGCGGCTGCCCGACACCGTCTGGTCGGCGGATTTCATGTCCGACGCGCTGGCGTGCGGGCGACGGTTCCGGACTTTCAACGTGGTCGACGACTTCAACCGCGAGGCGCTGCACATCGAGGTCGATACGTCGATCAACTCCGCCCGCCTGGTGCGCATTTTCGAGCAACTCAAACGCGACCATGGCTTGCCGCAGGTGCTGCGCACCGACAACGGTCCCGAGTTCCTGGGTGAGACCTTCATCCAGTGGGCCAAGGCCAACGCCATGGCCATCCAGTACATCCAGCCCGGCAAGCCGAACCAGAACGCCTACATCGAGCGCTTCAACCGGACGTTCCGCGAGGAGATCCTGGACCAGCACCTGTTCGCCCGGCTCGACGATGTGCGCGAAGCATCCTACTGGTGGATGCTCGAGTACAACGAGGAGCGTCCGCATGAATCGCTAGGGAACCTGACCCCTAGCGAATACCGTCACCAACGCGCCGGAGGTTCTACTTTTGAACTCTGTGCTTGACGGGGAAGCTTACGAACCCTTCCGCTTGCGACTCTCGTGGAACTTCCGGATCACCGCCGCAAGCTCGTCGTCTTCGGCGTAGAAGTAGGCCACCGGCTGACCAAGGACGTCCGCCAGGCGCTCCAGCGTCTGGAGGTCTGGCTGGTGGACGCCCGCTTCGTAACGGTTGATGCGGGTGCTTGCGACGAATTCGTCCAGCCCGGCCTCGATCCCCAGATTGCGCTGGGAAATGCCGAACGCCTCCCGCGCTTCGCGCAGGCGGCGACTGTAGACCGGTAGCTGTTTCCTGCCAGGCAAGCGTCTTCACTTTCTGAAGTTCCCCGCAGGGGAGCTTCGGAAAGCGGGCGCGACTTGGATACTACGTTTAACGTAGATGGCTTTCCCGATACGTTGCCAAGGGCATCCGGGGGCTCAGCGCTCCGGCCCGAACCTGGCAATCATTCGAGCCAGCGCATCGCTCTCCGCATAGAAGTACGCGAGCGGAAGTCCGAGCGCGTCAGCCAACCGCTGCTGGATGGGGAGGGCGGGTTGATGCACGCCCATCTCATAGCGATTGATCCGGGCACTCGCCACGAACTCGTCGAGTCCGATCTTGATGCCCAGGATCCGCTGCGAAATGCCGCAGGCCTCCCGCGCCTCGCGTAGCCGGCGGGCGAACACAGGCAGCGGTCGTTTCCCAGTCAATCGTGCGCCATCCCCAAGTGGTTCGTTGGGGAGCTTCGGAAAGACCGCTTGACTCCGACACTACGGATTACGTAGTGTCTGGATCACTGCTACGTTAAACGTAGCAGTGGGGCGACTTGGGACCGGGTTTTTCGAAGCACAGCGACCGCTGCTACGCGGTCGCGCTGCATGCCTCGCCAACGGACTCCAGGTCTGGCCAATCACCAACCGGAGATGCTGCATGTCGAACGACAAGGACTTTGTTGTGAGTGGCTTGGGCCAAGAGATGCGTGGCCACTTGGAAGCTGCTGGCCGCGAGACTGCGGGTGGCTGGCGCATGCGGCAGAAATCGTTTGGGTCGCGCGGCACGAGAAGTGGCATGGCTCGCAGTCTTCTTGCGGTCGCTGTCGCCGCATCGTTGCTCCCGCAACACGCCGCACTGGCGCAGGAGCCATCCTCATCCGTGGAGGCACGCGGCGCAGATGCGTCGGCTGAGGCCACCATGGTCACCGAGCCCGACACTACTGCGACCGAACTCGAAACCATCCAGGTCACCGGTACCCGCATCAAGGGTGGCTCGGTTCCGTCGCCGCTCATCGCGATCGGCGTGGAGCAGATCCGGGAGGAGGGCTTCGCCGACCTTGGCGAGGTGATCCGGAGCATTCCCCAGAACTTCTCGGGCGGGCAGAACCCCGGCGTGGCCGGCGGCGCGACCGCCGGGGCAGGGGGGCTCGCCAACCAGAACGTCACCGGCGGGTCGTCACTGAACCTGCGCGGGGCAGGCCCGGATGCGACGCTGACGCTGCTCAACGGACGCCGGCTGTCGTACGGCGGGTTCGTGCAGGGCGTCGATATCAGCGCGATTCCTGTCGAGGCGGTGGAACGGATCGAGATCGTCGCCGACGGTGCGTCCGCGATCTATGGGTCCGATGCAGTTGGAGGCGTGGGCAACGTCATTCTGCAGCGCGACTACGACGGTGTCAGGCTCGGCACGCGCTACGGCGGCGCGACAGGCGGTGGGGCGGACACACGCGAGTACACGATGACAGCGGGGACGACGTGGCAGGGCGGCGGAGTGATCTCCACGTTCAAGGATGTGTCGGTGGATCCGGTGTTCGCGCGGCAGCGGGAGTACACCCGCTACATGTCCGACCGCTCCACGCTGTGGCCGGGGAGCGGGTTGCAGAGTGGTCTGGCAAGCGCGCACCAGGCGATTGGGGGTTCCGTCGAGTTGCGCCTGGATGCTCTGAAAACCAAGCGCAACCAGACCCTCTATCCATACAACACCGATGCCCTGCCGTACTACAACGTGCTGACGCCCAAGTCCACGGTGACCCTGGTCTCCCCCGTCGTCGAAGTGGCGTTGCGGAACGACTGGACGCTGCAGCTTGGCGGGGCCGTGGGAGAGGATCGGCTCGTCAACCGCCACGCACGAGTGGACCTTGGGACGGGCGCGCTGACCCAGATGCTCAACGATTGCTTCTGCAACGAGATCCTTACCTACGACGTCGGGGCGGAGGGGCCGGTGTTCTCCCTGCCTGGCGGCGACACGCGCCTTGCCGTGGGTGCCGGGTACCGGCGGAACGATTTTGCGCAGCACAACTATCTGGCTGGAGTGAGCGCCGTGGAGGGGAGCGAGGCCAGCCGCTTTGCTTATGCCGAAATCAACCTGCCGATCCTGGGGCGGGAGCCAGGGTCCTCCGGAGCACGGCTGGAACTCAGCCTGGCTGCGCGCAAGGAGGATTACGACAGTTTCGGCAGCATGACGACACCCAAGGCAGGCCTGATTTACGGCCCGAGCCCGGACTTCACGATCAAGGGCTCCTGGGGAAGGTCGTTCAAAGCGCCAACGCTGTTCCAGCGCTTCTGGACGCGGCAGACGATCCTTGACCCGGCCACCTACTACGGCGGTGTTGGCTATCCCGACGACGCAACCGTGCTGTCCCTGGGGGGTGGAAACCCGGACCTTGGCGCGGAGCGGGCGACGACCTGGAGCGCCTCGCTGGCGATCCATCCGGAGGCCATCCCCGGATTGGAAGCGGAGCTGACCTGGTTCGATATCGACTACACCGATCGCGTCGTCCAGCCCATGGCCAACTACAGCCAGTCGCTGGGCGACCCGCGGTACGACCGGTTCATCACGTATTCGCCGACTCAGGAGGAGCTCGAGCAGGCCTTGGCCCAAGCCGACCTGTTCTACAACCGAACCGGCGAGCCGTTTGATCCGGGGAGGGTGGTGGCGATCCGGTACGGGCAGTTCACCAACGTTGCGCGCCAGCGGATCCATGGCCTGGACGTGTCCGCGTCGTACCGGATGGACATGGGGCCTGGACGGCTTTCGCTCCGCGGATCAGCGAGCTGGCTCGACAGCTCGCAACAGCCGTCACCGGCCGAGGACGCGTACGACCTCGCAGGCATGCTGTACAGCCCTGCGGAGGTCAACGGACGAGTTGGGGCGGTGTGGTCGCAGGGCGGATTCAGTGCCTCCGGCTTCCTCAACTACACCAGTGGTGTAACGAATGCGTTGGTGCCAGGGCGTACGGAGAAGACCTCGTCGTTCACCACGCTGGACGCAACGCTGCTGTACGCCACAGGACCGGGGGAGGGCGCATGGTCGGACGTGGAAGTGTCGCTTGCCGCGCAGAACCTGCTTGACCGGGACCCGCCGTTCCACACGCCAAGCGCACTCGACCACCCTCCTTACGACTCCACCAATTACTCCGGCATGGGCCGGTTCGTGAGCGTCTCGATATCGAAGCACTTCTGAGGTGCCTGGCCCCGCAGGGGGTGCAAGCAAGAGCGTGCTGACCGGATGGAGGAGAGGTGGAGCGATGGACGCAGTACGGCGGCGAGTGAAAGTCTTGGTGGCGAGCGCAGGGATGGTGGTCTGGATGATCTCGAGCTCTGCAGGTGCGCAGGCCATCTCTCCCACGCGGCTCGTGGAGATGGCGGACCTGTCGTCGCCCGTGATCTCGCCAGACGGGCGCCGGGTTGCGTTCCGTGTGGAGAGCGCATCTGTTGCCCGCAATGCCTACGAGTCGGTCTGGTACGTCCAGGACCTGGACGGCGGCGTGCCTCCTCGCAAGGTCGGCGACGGCGGTGTTCCGCTCCGGGACTCGGCCGGAGTCACTTTGCCGGCGACGGTGCATTGGTCGCCCGATGGGCGATATGTCTACTACATGGCGATGCTTGGGAGCAGGGTGGACATCTGGAGGGCGGCTGCGGATGGTTCTGGCGCCGAGCCACTTACGTTCGACCCGGCCGATGTCCGTGACTTCGCGCTGGCCGAGGACGGGAGAACGTTGAAATACAGTGTCGGCGCCACCCACGAGGAGGTGGTCCGGGCAGAGCAGGCCGAGTACGAGCGCGGGATCAGGGTCGACGAAAGCGTGCCGGTTGGTGCTCCCTTGTTCCGCTCCAGCCTGGTCACGGGCCGAGCGGCGACGCAGCGATACACGGGTGCATGGTTCGCGCGTGGTCCGCTTCTTGCTCATGTACCGGATCGCTGGCGGGAACTCGACCTGGAGTCCGGAACGTCCCGGGAAGTGGAGCCGCCGAGGGAACCACCCAGCCCGGGGAGCCTGGATCTTCCGGACGGAATGCCAGCGCCTTCGCGGGTCGAGGAGCATCTGCCGACGGGGCGCATCGCGTTGGTGACGCCGCTTGCGCGGGAAGACGGCGCCGGTCCGCAGGATGCGGGCCGCCTGTCCGTGCTGATCCGTTCGCCGACAGGGCGCCTAGTCGAATGCCAAGCGGAGGCTTGCGTCGGAAAGTGGATCACCGGTACCAGCTGGCTTCCCGACGGCCAAGAACTGCTCTTCACCGTCACGAGCCGGAAGGACGGGCTCGCGCAATCCATCTTCCGATGGAACATCGCGACCCGCCAAGTGCATCTGGTGATGCAGTCGACCGGGTTGGTCAACGGTGGTCGGAACCATCGCAGCGACTGCGGTGTGTCCGCCAAGGTGCTGGCCTGCGTCGTGGCGAGGGCTGACCATCCGCCGCGGCTGGAGAAAATAGACGTACGGACAGGGCGGAACACGGTGTTGTTCGATCCAAACGCCGCGTTGGCGGCTGACTTTTCCAAAGCCGTGTCGGTCCGCCTGCTCCAGTGGAGCGACAACAAAGGGACTGCGTACTCGGGCCAGCTGTTCATCGGAAGGGCCCGCGGTGCGACGAAGCAGCCGCTGTTCATCACCTACTATTTCTGTCCGGGATTTCTGCGGGGCGGGCTTGGCGATGAATGGCCACTTGCATCCCTTGCCGAGCGCGGAATCCTGGCCCTGTGCATCAATGCACCCCCGTATCAGCCGGACCCCGTCGGCAGGTACAACCAGGGCCTGGAGGCGATCACCCGGATTGTCGACGAGTTGGCGGCCGAGGGATTGGTGGATTCCTCAAGGGTTGGCATGGGGGGATTGAGCTTCGGAAGCGAGATGGCCCTGTGGGCTGCCGTAGAGACGGATCTCCTTGCAGCGGTGTCGGTGACATCACCCTCGGCGTCGCCGTTGTACGCCTTGATGGGCAGCCTGAAAGGCGACGTCTTTTCCGCCAGCTTCCGCAGAGGGTGGGGCTTGGGCTCAGTGGATGAAACGCCCGAGCAGTGGAAGCGCGTGTCACCGGCCTTCAACGTCGAGCGGATCCAGGCGCCGGTGTTGTTCCAGATGCCGGAGGAGGAGTACCTGTACGGACTCGATTACATCGTCCCGTTGATCAAGGCGGGCAGGGCGGACCTGTACGTGTTCCCCGACGAGCCACACCAGAAGTTCCAGCCACGACACAAGGTGGCGGCGTACGAGCGGAACATCGACTGGTTCCGGTTCTGGCTGCAGGGGTTCGAGGACCAGTCCGCCAGGAAGGCAGGCCAGTACAGGCACTGGCGGGAGTTGACGGGCGATTCCGTACGGCACGCCAGTGCAGGAGAGCAAGGCGGGCCCTAGCCTTGATGGCGCACCCAGCTCTCAACCGTGCAGAGGGTGAACGTCCGCATGAACGACTCATCCCGCGGCGCCGGAGGGCGGGAGAAGAACACCTCGAGCGCCTCAGGGTCGATCAGTCCACGGGCGCGGAGTTCACCACCAAGCAGGAAGTCCCGTATTTCGCTCCTGTTGCGCTGGTAAACCGCACCGCAGTATTGGGTGAAGCTGCCTTTGCTGCGCCGGTTGATGACCTCGGCTGGCAGGACATCCGAGAAGGCGGTCCTGGCGATGGAGCGGTCGCGTCCTCCCTTGATCCACATCCACGAGGGAACCCTCAGGCAGGTTTCGACAACAGGTTGGGAGAGTAGCGGCAGCCGGAGCCGATACTCCATGGCGCGGAACACTCCTTCCTTCAACAACTGCGTTCCCGCGAGGTCGAATACACGCTCTCTGTCTCCCGGCAGCGCGTGGTCTGGAGCGTCGAACCAAGGGTGGGGATCGGGAAGATCCACTCTTGCCTCCAGCGAGACAAGGGTGTGGTCTGCCCGGCAGGGGGGCCTCGGTGGCCCAGCCAGCTTCTTCAGCGTCAAACGGGCGGCCTTCCACAGCGTGCACTGGTACAGATCGGACAAGTCCCGGATGGCAGTCAGGCAGGCCCTGGAACCAAGCGCCCTGAATGCATCCGCGGCAGGTGAGGCGTTATGCAGATAGCAGAACACCGTGTCGCCTCCGCCACCCGAGTAGAAGCTTGTGAAGCTCTCCCGCTCGGCGAAGCTCATCGCGACCTGGTCTGCCGTGTATTGCAGCGGAGCTACGCCAGGGTTGGTCGCCCAGGGCGGAGGAGGGGCATCAATGCGGGCGTCCTCAACGCGCAGGGGCGCCGCATGGAGTGCGGTCCCGAGGAGGTTTGCCACCGGGCCGGCGTACTGTCTTTCGTCAGCCCCGGGTACCCCCGGTACGAAAGTGACGCATCCAACGCGGGCTTCCGAGTCGCGAAGGCATGCCGTGACGATCGAAGAGTCCAGTCCCCCGGATAGCTCCACGAGGACGGCCTCATCCACTTTACCCAGGCTGCCTACGACCGTCGCGACCGCATCGCGTACGTGCGCAGCAGCTTCGTCAGCGTTGGAAATGCGGGTAGCCGCGTCGATGAATGTCCACGGGCTCCAGGCGATCTCATCGGAAGCCTCCGATCCTTGTACACGTAGTGCGCATCCCGGCAGCAGCTCGCGTATGCCTGCCAGGGCGGTTCGCGCGGTTTTCAGATAGGGGTACGCCAGGTAGTGGGCCACGGACTCCCAGTCAATCTGCCGTGTGTACAGGCCAAGGCTGATGGCTAGGCTGATGTCCGATGTGACAAAGCGCGTGGCTGTTCCGCTCGAGTAGACGCAGGGGACCCCTCCTGAAGGATCACGGGTCACCACGACCGTCCCGGGGGACTCCCGCTGGACGAGGATGTACTCACCCCAGCATTGCTCAAGGACGAAAGCTCTCACTTCGTCCGGCGAGGCACCCGTCCGGATCTGGTTGGGGTGGGCGACCGCTGTGCCGTCCCGCAGGAAGAGGTGGCCGACGACGGCTCCGCCGCAGGGCATTTCAATGATGGGGGTGCCGCATGGCGCGAACAGGCGGATCGATCCGTTACGAAAGGCTTCCGAGAGTCCCAACGTGCCAGCCGCACCGATGTCGGAGGAGTGGCTTGCCGCAGGGTGCTCCAGAATTGCGACGTAGCGGCAGCTCATTTACACCACCCTGATTGGCGTATGTGACCTTGCGCTGCCGAGGGTGTCATTGAGAACCAGATCCCCGGCCTGGGCCCAGCAATGTGCGGCAAATGGCTCGTGGGTAACCCCAAACACGATGTTCGCGGAATGCTGCCGTCTCGCCAGAAAGCGCGTGAGCGCAAGCGAGTCCATGAGGCAACGAGGCTCGATCGGGACGTACAGGCGAGCGCGCTGGAAGACACTGGTGTGCAGAAGCAGGCGATCCTGCTGCCTTGGGCGAACTCCCGGGCGTGCGGACGCGTCATGCACTTTTCGGTATTGAACGACCGCATCCAGAACGTTTCTGAAGGGCTGGGTTCTGAGCATTCGCCTGCACGTCCATACGTCAGCCCACACTTCGGGTACGTGGAGCACTGCAGGCCGCTTCGTCTGCGATGGAAGCTCAGCTGCGCTCCGGCTCGGTTCGGCGTGTGCGCGCGCTGGTCCCGTAGCTTCCACCGGGACGGACGCCAGGATCTTTCGATCGGCGAGTTCCTGTAGCCGCTCGTCAGGGATGCCTGCTTTTCTGACGTGGCCGAGGAACGCACGCTCCAGGTGGTCAGGCAGGAGGAAATACCTGTCTGCATCGATATCCAGGAATATCGCGTGGTCGTCTATCACGCAGTACGAGAGGTTGGGTCGTGCTCTGTAACGCATGGTCGGACCTGTAAAAGAGGGCGCACCTTTCGGTGCGCCCTGCTGGTCAGTCCTCGGCAATTCCAGTGTGGGGAAACGCGCCAAGGATCTCGGTATTCCCATCCATCACTCCGTGTGTTTCGATGCTGGCAATGCCGAGGACGATCACATCTTCCGGTGCGTCATTCTGGACGCTCTCGCTCTTGTTCATCTCTGACTCCTTCGGTCTGCGCCACGGGGCGTTCCATGGCATGTCCAGCCTAGGAGTGGTGGTTTTCTATATTCAAATGATTTTTGGTTAATTCTGGGGCAGTTAATTCAGGGTGTTCATGTTTATGGCTGCGCCCCGGAGCACGCGTTCTGCCTGTACGAGCATGCGCTCGCTTTGAACGACGCGGAGTCAATGCAAGCGGTTGCTGCTCTCGTTGAGCAGGTCCACGGTCTGCGGCACGAGCGTTTTGCGGTGGCCGTAGTACTCCCTCAGCCGTCGCCGGAGAGCAGCCATGTCTCGCGCGCGCCAGGCGCGAGCTATCAAGAGAAGCTCTTCGAGTGGATCGTCGAGGAGGCTCTGCTTGGCGCGGCGTATCGGTGCCAGCTGGTCGTTGGCCTGTTTGACAGCGCGGTGAAGCGAACGCTGGCCCGTCGAAGCGGCGATTGCGTCGAACATCTTCCAGGTCAACTTCACCACGTCGTCGTCGGTGGAGGCGGACTCCAATTCCGGGAGCACTCGTGTGCCCGGGCGGGGCGCGCTGTCACATGCCATCAACAAGAGCCGCTCCATCCAGTCGTACAAGTCCCGCATCGCTACCTCGGTGAGCAACGGGACGTAAAAGCCACTGCGGGCGTGGTCGACGACCAGGCCTTCGCCCACCAGCCGGTACAACGCGAACAGAGCAGGAGTAGGGCTGGTTCGAAACTCTTCGGCCAGCGTGGCCGGGTCGATCCGCTGCCCGGGCATGTACCGTCCAGCCTGAAGTCCGCGGCGGACCTGCCGGTATAGAAATGCACTCTTGGAGTAGTTCGCACTCATCGCGGAATTCCATCTCTGCGCAATGCGGTCCTGCGCCGATACTACAAAGGCAGCGGCGGACGCGCTTTGTCCTCCCGATCACACATGGAGCAACGGGTGTCGTCCGGCATCCCGAGTGGCTGCGGCTACGGTGTCGTCGCGTCTACCCGACCGGCACTGCCGTCGTCGGCTATGAGTGCCGCCAGAGGCGCGCGGCGCTATGTTTGACCCAGCGACTTCTTCGAACCGGTGCGGTGGGCCAATGGCAAGCCAGCTTCCAGTGTTCAAAACCCGACTGCTGCGACCGGCAACGCCGGTGCGCGCCTCCTGGTCGTTCCTGCTCGTGCCGACGGAGGTCAGTGCCCGCCTGCCTGCCCGTGGGCTGGTAAGTGTCGACGGCACGCTCAATGGCCAGGCATTCCAGGCGACGCTGGAACCAGACGGGCAGGGCAGCCACTGGCTGAAGGTGCCGCGCAGCCTGCGGGAGGCCGCCGATGCAGCCGTTGGCGACACTGTCACCCTCCGCATCGCTCCGGTCGAGGAAGAGCCGGAGCCCAGGGTGCCGGCCGACTTGCGCAAGGCCCTGGCAGGCAATCCGCATCTCCGCGAACCTTGGAAAAGCCTCACCCCCGTGGCACGCCGTGACTGGATCTTCTGGATCACCTCGGCGAAGAAGCCCGAGACCCGGGCGCGCCGCATTGCCACTACCTGCGACATGCTCGCCTCGGGCAAGCGGCGCGTGTGTTGCTTTGATCGCTCCGGGGTGTACGGCAAGGGGTTGTCGGCACCGGAAGCGGCGGGCGGGTAGGGGCTTGGGGCGCGCCGGCCAAGCGTTGCGGCCGTCGCTGCGACGATATACGGTCCGGGTGCCGCAGGATCGCGGCCAGGCACATCAAGGAGGATGCATGTTCCGTATCGACAAGGACGGGATGGTGCGCAGCGCGCTCATTGAGGCGCGCCGATACCCATCCCTGGAGCGTGGCGACATGCCGGTGGTGAACGGCATCGTCGTCCACCAGACCGGCGGGTCCACCGCCCAGTCCACCTTCAACAGCTACGCCAACAGTACGGTTGGCGCCCACTTCCTCATCGACAAGACCGGGGCGATCTACCAGACCGCGTCGCTCCACAAACGGGCAAATCACGTCGGCCTGTTGCGCTCGCGGTGCCTGGAGCGGCACAACTGCCAGCCGGCCGAGCTCAAGCGCCTGCAGTCGGCCACCACGCTGCGCCAGCGCAGCACGATGGAGCACGGCAAGGCCTTCCCGGAGCGTTTTCTGTCCAATCGCGACAGCATCGGCATCGAGCTGATCGGCGAGTACAACCGGAATCCGGACTTCGGCACGATGCGCGGCGCCGACGAGTTCCTGTACGTCCCGGTGACCGACGAGCAGAACGCGGCACTGCGCTGGCTGGTCGGGGAGCTGCGCCGCACGCTCAGCGTCGCGGCGGAAGAGGTCTATCGGCACCCGCAGGTGTCCTACAAGACCCCGACCGAGGCGGCGACTGCGTCATGGTGACCGGGCTTCGGTTCCCGCTGGCCGCGGCAGCCGCGCTGATGCTTTGCGGGTGTGCCTTGTCAGCGTCCCAGGAGCCGGTTGGCGCGTCGGCGCGCCCCGGGCTGGATGTCGACGCGATCCAGGTCACGGAGAACGGTGCCGCCTCGCCCGACGTGGACCCCGCGGAGTGCCGGGCGTTCGTATTGGACGAGGGCATGGTCCGCGCGGCGCTGGAGGAAGGTGAATCCATTGGTCGGGACGACTACCTGCACCGGCTGCCCTGGTCGCCATGTCTGGTCCGGGGGCGGCTGGTGCTGACGGATGGCAGGCAGGGCACCTGGACCGTTCGCCAGTACGGGACCGGCTCGGTCCTGTTCGATGACGGGGCGGAGTGGTTCTTCTGGTGCCGGACGTGCACGTCGTCGCCGTTCGTGGCAGTGGAGTAGGGGCTCTTTCCTGGCAGCCAGTGCCGACGTAGCCGCAATGTGTATCACCAAGCGATAGAGTGACGCCCATGACCAGGGCGCAAAGCACTAGCCGCATCCTCGATGAAGCCCATGAGACCGCGCAGGATTTCCATGCCGCCGGCTTCATCGATGCACGGCGTATGCGGGCGTTCGATGCGCTTTGTCTTGGGCCCATCGCGGAGTGGCCCCCCGAGCGCATCCGCGAGCTGCGCTCCCGCCACCAGTTGAGCCAAGTGGTATTCGCCAGCGTGCTCAACACCAGCGCTTCCACGGTGCGCCAATGGGAGATCGGTGCCAAGCGGCCCAGCGGCCCGTCGCTCAAGCTGCTGGACCTGATTGATCGGAAGGGGCTGGAGGTGTTGCTGTAGACATCGCCCCGCTTGGAGTCCCGTCACGCTCGGCGCGGCCGCACTCGCCGATCTGCGTCATCATTGCGACAGGCGGCCGGGGAAGGCCGTTCGAGACGAATGCTGAAGGGGGCAAGCAATGGGACGAATCAAGGGGTCACGCATCTTCGCCGGCGTGCTGGTGCTGTTGGTGGGGCTTCCGGCGCTTGCGTATGCAGGCTTGGTGGTCATCAACTGGAACGACGAGGCGCCCTCCGCCGAAGCCAGGCAGCTGGCCGCCATCTACCGCGACCGACCGGCCGTGGCCGACGCCGACAACGGCCTTGTCCACCTGCAGGCGCTGGCGGAGGAGGCCGGTGCCGGCTATAGGGCCGCGCGCAGCGCGGAGGTCGCCGCGCTCGTCGATGCGTGCTCGGAAGCCGCGGCGTGTGCGGAAAAGCTGGACGCCGATCCGGAGGCGTTTGGACAGTGGCTCCAGACGGAACTGGGGTTGCTTGACGGGTATCGCAGGATGCTCGCGGCGACCGGCTGGAGCGAGGAAGTGCCGGAGGACCCCGTCGCGCGCTTGCCTTCCTACCAGCCGGCGATGGACGCGCAGAAGCTGCATTTGCTGGATGCGCGGCGGCTCGCGCTCGCTGGCGATGCCGTCGCGGCGCGCGATCTGCTGGACCGGGACCTGGTGTTCTGGCGCGGGGTGATGGCGTCCTCGGACATGCTGCTTACCAAGATGGTGGCGGTGGCCGCGGCCGAGCGGAACTTCGAGTTCGGGAACCTGGCGCTGGCCGGGTTGCCACCCGAACAGATAGCCCAGGCGGTGCCGCCGTCCTGGCGCGCCCCGCTCACCGTGGCCGAGCGTTCACTGTTCCGTGCGTTTGGCGGCGAGTGGCGGTTCACGGTGGGTGCGATGCAGCAGATCCACGCCGGAATGCAGGACGAGGACCAGGGACGCCCGGGCGGCCGGCTGTCGCGTCCCCTGTTGCAGGAGCAGGCCACGCTCAACCTCGCCGCCGCGAGCATGGTGCGACTGGGCCGGTTGTCGGAGCTGCCCCACGCGGAACTGGGTCCGGCGCTCGCGCTCCTGGGCGAGGAACCCGCGCCGCCGGCTTTCCGGCTCTACAACCCGGTGGGCAGCATCCTGCAGTCGCTCGCGCCTGCGAGCCTGTATTCGCACTACATCGCCCGTGTGAGCGATCTGGAGGGCCACCGGCGCGCCGCGCTGTTGGTCGCCGGTCTGCGGGGAGGCGGCATCGGCGTGGACGAGGCGGCTGCCGCCGTGCGGGATTCTCCGCTGCGCAATCCCTACGACGGCAGTGCGCTGGAGTGGGATGCCGCCAGCCGCTCGGTCGTGTTCAACGGACTGGAAGCCGGCGAGCGCGGGCGGCACGCAGTGCTGCTGTAGTCCGGCGCCCTTGGCGCGCTATTGTCCAGGCTGGCCGGGCGTCCGGTCGATCGAGGGATTTGACATGCGACTGCTTGCCGCCGCCCCCTGTCCGCTGCCGCGCTGGGCAGTCATTGCGACGGCGCTACTCGCAACGGCCTGCACCACTGGAGGCAATCCCGCGGACACCACGGGCAGGGCGCCTGCATCCCAGCCAGCAAATGCCACTGGCACGACGGTGGGCGGCGACGGCTCGGCCATCGAGCTCCTGCCCCTCACCGACTCGGACGTCGAGGCCGCCTCGCTCGCAGGCGAGCTGGCCTGCAGCTTCTCCGTCGATTCCGGCGGGGCGCTGTTGCTGGCGAAGGGCAACGTCGCCTCCGACGACGCCAGCCGCGGGGTGGTGAACGTTGCCGGTTACGTCGAACCGGTTGCGGCGCCGGGCGGATTCGGCGCCATGCTGCGCGGTACGCGTTTCTCCGGTGCCGGCAAGGTGATCCTGGTCGAACTGACCGGTCCCACTATCGGGGGTGGCGAGTCCCCGCCCAACCCGGCGACGCTCACCTACCAGCGCGCCGATGGGGCAGAAAGGATGTTCGCCGGCCAGTGGCAGTGCGGTCCCTGAGAGTTCTGGCGTGCACCGGGCTGCGCCACGCGCCGCGCACGGTATGGCGCAGCTGGGGTAGCCTTCCGTCCCGACTGCAGGGTTGAACCATGAGAGCCACCGTCGTCGGTCTGGTGACGCCGCACCTGCTGCGCGTCGTCGACCTCGCCAATGAAGCCGAGAAGGGCATCAACGTGGACTGGCACGTGCGCGACGCCGTGGGCAGGACGATGGCCGAGCTGCGCGACCAGTACAACGCGGCGGACCTGGTGGCGTCGTACGTGGACGGCCTTGAGAACGTGGCGGTCCAGGCGCCGCGGTTCCGCACGGAGTACATCCGCGCCCTCCGGACTGCGGCCGACCTCGCGCGCCGTCTAGGGCGGGAGTGAGCATGGCCCCTGACCCCGGTTGCGTCCGCGTCCGCGGCGCGCGCGAGCACAACCTCAAGGACGTCGACCTGGACGTGCCGCGCGACCGGCTGGTGGTGTTCTCCGGCGTGTCCGGTTCGGGCAAGTCGTCGCTGGCATTCGGGACGCTCTACGCCGAGGCGCAGCGCCGCTATTTCGAATCGGTGGCCCCGTACGCGCGGCGGCTGATCGACCAGGCCGGCGTGCCGGATGTCGATTCGATTGAAGGCCTGCCGCCGGCCATCGCCCTGCAACAGCAGCGCGGGGCCAGCAATGCGCGCTCCAGCGTCGGCAGCGTGACCACGCTGTCGAGCCTGGTGCGGATGATGTATTCCCGCGCTGGCGCGTACCCGGCCGACCAGCCGATGCTGTACGCCGAGGATTTCTCGCCCAACACCCCGCAGGGCGCGTGCCCGCGCTGCCACGGGCTCGGCCACGTGTACGAGGTGACCGAGGCGCTGATGGTGCCGGACCCGTCGCTGAGCATCCGCGAGAAGGCGATCGCCTCGTGGCCGCCGGCGTGGCACGGGCAGAACCTGCGCGACATCCTGGTCACGCTCGGCTTTGATGTCGACAAGCCCTGGAAGGACCTGCCGAAGAAGGACCGCGACTGGATCCTGTTCACCGAGGAAACGCCGACCGCGCCGGTGTATGCCGGCTTCACCCCGGCCGAAACCCGCGCCGCGCTCGAGCGCAAGGCCGAGCCCAGCTACATGGGCACCTACACCGGCGCGCGCCGCTACGTGCTGCACACGTTCGCCAACACCCAGAGCGCGCTGATGAAGAAGCGGGTGTCGCGCTTCCTGGAGGGCCGGCCGTGCCCGGAGTGCGACGGCAAGCGGCTCAAGCGCGAGGCGCTGTCGGTGACGTTTGCCGGGATCGACATCGGGGAGTTGTCGCGCCTGCCGCTCGATCGGGTGGTGGAACTGTTGCAGCCGGCCGCGGAGGGGACGTTCCCCCGCACCCCGGCGATGTCCGAGGAGAAGCGCCTCGCCGCGCAGCGCCTGGCCGAAGGCGTCGTGGCCCGCCTGCACACGCTGCAGGCGCTCGGGCTGGGCTACCTGTCGCTGGAGCGCAGCACGCCGACGCTGTCGCCGGGCGAGCTGCAGCGCCTGCGGCTGGCCACGCAGCTGCAATCACAGCTGTTCGGCGTGGTCTACGTGCTGGACGAGCCGTCCGCCGGCCTGCACCCGGCGGACAGCCAGGCGCTGTACGACGCGCTGGAGCAGCTGCGCGACGCCGGCAATTCGGTGTTCGTGGTCGAGCACGACCTGGAGCTGATGCGCCGCGCGCAGTGGCTGGTCGACGTCGGTCCAGACGCCGGCGAGCGGGGCGGGGAGGTGCTGTACAGCGGACCGCCGGACGGACTGGCGGGCGTCGAGCAATCGCGCACGGCGCAGTACCTGTTCGGCACCACGCCGGCACCGGACAGCCGTGAGCGCACGCCATCCGGCTGGCTCGAGCTACGGGGGCTGCACCGCCACAATCTGAACGGGCTGAACGCGCGCATCCCCCTGGGCGTGCTGACCGCGGTCACCGGCATCTCCGGCTCGGGCAAGTCCAGCCTGATCGCGCAGGCGCTGGCCGAACTGGTCCGCCTGCACCTGGGCCACGAGCCCGAGGACAGCGACGACGAAACCCCTGACGCGCCATCCGCCATCGAGCGCACGCGCGGGCACCTGGCCGGGGATGTCGATGCCGTGCAACGCCTGGTGCAGGTCGACCAGAAGCCGATCGGCCGCACGCCGCGTTCCAACCTGGCCACCTACACCGGCTTGTTCGACCACGTGCGCAAGCTGTTCGCCGCCACGCCCGAGGCACGCCGCCGTCGCTTCGACGCCGGGCGCTTTTCGTTCAACGTGGCCAAGGGCCGCTGCGAAACCTGCGAAGGCGAGGGCGCGGTCAGCGTCGAGCTGCTGTTCATGCCCAGCGTCCACGCCCCATGCCCGACCTGCCATGGCGCCCGCTACAACGAGGCCACGCTGCAGGTCCGGTGGAACGGCCACAACATCGCCGAGGTGCTGGGGATGACGGTCGAGCAGGCCGGCGGGTTCTTCAGCGAGCAGGCCGCCATCGCCCGCCCGCTGCACCTGCTGCGTGAGATCGGCCTGGGCTACCTGCGCCTGGGCCAGCCCGCCACCGAGCTGTCCGGCGGTGAGGCCCAGCGCATCAAGCTGGCCACCGAGCTGCAGCGCAGCCAGCGTGGCCGCAGCCTGTACGTGCTCGACGAGCCCACCACCGGCCTGCATCCCGCCGACGTCGACCGCCTGATGGCGCAACTGCACCGACTGGTCGAGACCGGCAATACCGTGGTGGTGATCGAACACGAGATGCGCGTGGTCGCCCAGGCTGACTGGGTGATCGACATGGGGCCGGGTGCAGGCGAGCGGGGTGGGCGGATCGTGGCCGAGGGGCGGCCGCGCGAGGTGGCGAAGGTGCGGGGCAGCCGGACGGCGGGGTATCTGGCGGCGGCGTTGGGCGATTGGCGGCGGTAGCCCAAGGACCTCCTTCCGGTCTCACGAAGCGCCCATCCCCATTCCTGCACCCTGTCCGGCCCGGCGGCGTTGTGCCGCGAGTCCACAGGAGAGCCGGAATGAGCAAGAAACTCGAAAACAGGACCGTCGCTATCCTCGCCACCGACGGCGTGGAGCAGGTCGAGCTGACCGAGCCGCGGAAGGCGGTGGAAGACGCCGGCGCCACCGTGCGCCTGCTGTCGATCAAGGACGGCGAGATCCAGGCCATGAACCACGACAAGCCCGGCGACAGGCTGAAAGTGGACGGCCTGGTGGCCGACGCGCGCGTGGATGACTACGACGCGCTGATCCTGCCGGGTGGCGTGGCGAACCCCGACACCCTGCGCACCGATGAGGCCGCGGTCGGCTTCGTGCGTGAGTTCGCGCGCAGCGGCAAGCCCATTGGCGTCATCTGCCATGGCCCGTGGGTGATGATCGAGGCCGACGTGGTGCGCGGCCGGCGCATGACCTCCTGGCCCAGCGTGCGCACCGACCTGCGCAATGCCGGCGCCGAGGTGGTCGATGAAGAGGTGGTGACCGACAAGGGTCTGGTCTCCAGCCGCAAGCCCGGCGACCTGCCGGCCTTCTGCCGCAAGATCGTCGAGGAGTTCGCGGAAGGGCGGCACGCGCCCCGTGGCTGATCCGCTTTCAGTGCAAGGGTCGTTGTCGCAGCAGTTCCTCGATTTCGTGGGTGCGGGCGGGTTTCCCTGTGTAGGGGCCAAGGCTGCGCTGGGCAAGGATGCGATCGAAGTCCATCAGTTCGCCCCCTTCGGGGAGCGCGGCAACGACGCACCGTTGCATGACCGTCTGCGTGCGTTCGCGACGAAGGTGGCGGCCACTGGCCAGGAAGGCCGGGTGATGCATTCCTTTGTCGCCCTGTTCGACGGGCCGCACGATACTGGCGAGCAGCGCTTCGAGGGCCTGCTGTGGGCGCAGCTGCAGCGCCTGCACGCGCTGGACCTGCGGCGCGGAATTCCGTGGGCGGAGGACGTCAGCCGCGACCCGGACGACCCGCGGTTCAGCATGAGCGTGGCGGGCCATCCGTTCTTCGTGATCGGCCTGCATCCGGGCGCGTCACGCGTCGCGCGGCGGTTCGCGGTGCCGGCACTGGTGTTCAACCCGCATCGCCAGTTCGAGCGCTTGCGGGCCGATGGGCGCTACGGGAAGATGCAGGCCGCCACCCGGGGCCGTGATGTCGCGCTGCAGGGGTCGATCAATCCCAACCTGGCGGATTTCGGCGCCGCCAGCGAGGCCCGGCAGTACAGTGGCCGCGCGGTGGAACCCGGCTGGAAGTGCCCGTTGAAGGTGGGCAGGACAGGATGAGCATGGAAACACCGGCGAACCTCGGAGCCACTCCGGTGGCGACCACTGAACGCATTCCCCCCTGCTCCGGCCGTGCCATCGAGCTGGAGACCGGGGACGAGCTGGTGGTGATCGATCCGATGGGCCAGCAGGTCAGCGACCTGACCGCCTTCGCCCGCGACGACCTGGTCGAATACCTCTCCTCGGGCCGCTCGATCGACTACGCCTCCAAGCTGTGGCTGGGCACCGGCGACACGCTGTACTCCAACCGCAGCCGGCCGATGTTCACCATCCTCGAGGACACCTGCGGACGGCACGATTTCACCCTGACCCCGTGCTCGAAACGGATGTTCGAGATCCTCTACGGCGAGGCCGAGGGCCGCCCCGGCTGCGAGGGCAACCTGGCCACGGCGCTGGCACCCTACGGGATCACCACCGACCGGGTGCCGGTGGCCTTCAACATCTTCATGAACGTCGCCGTGGACGGGCAGACCGGAGCGATCGCCGTGCTGCCGCCGCTCAGCCGGCCCGGGGACTTCATCCGCCTGCGCGCCGAGATGCCGCTGGTGGTGGCGATGACTGCCTGCTCGGCCGGGCAGTCCAACAATTTCAGCTACAAGCCGATCGACTTCCGGGTGGAGCGGGGCGGCGGCCGCTAGACAGGCGGCCAGTGCGCGGGCCGGGCAGGGCCCGGGCCAATAAAAGAAGGTCCAGTGGCGACAGTGGTGGCTGCCGCCTGCTGGACCTTCGCGTCGGGAACGGTTCGCGCCGGACCTCAGCCCTTTGCTTGTGTTCCCGACAGTCAGGAGGCTACGGCCGCCGCTGTTGCAACCGCGTCAAGAATCCGTTGCCCCTGCGTCACGTCCCGTGCCTGGGTCCCCACCAGGTGGCCGAACAGGTCCTTCGGATCGGCCATCACCGGCACGATGTCGGTCTTGCTGCCCAGCTTGAGCTCGCTGGCCAGGTCGCGCACCAGCCGCAGCGCGGAATAATCCTCCAGCGCGAACCCGACCGAGTCGAAGATGGTGACCTCGTCGTTGCCGGTACGTCCCCGTGCCTCGCCGGCGACCACGCGCCAGAACTCGGTCACCTGGAAGTCCGCGGCCATGTGCTGCAGCTCGCCCTCGATCCGGCTCTGCGGCTCGAACTCCACATACGTCCTGGTGTTGGGCGCGGTGAGGATCGCCGGGTCCAGCTCGGTCTTGCCCGGGCAGTCGCCGCCGACGGCGTTGATGTGCATGCCCGGCTCGACCATGCCGGCGGTCAGGATGGTGGCGTTCTTCTTGTCGGCGGTCACCGTGGTGACGATGTCGGCGCCGCGTACGGCCGCGGCGGTATCGGCGGCGCGGACGACGCGCAGCTCCGGCGCGGCGCCGGCGAGATTGGCGGCCAGCTTGTCGGTCGCGGCCGGGTCGACGTCGTACAGGCGCACTTCCGCAATGCCCAGCATGTGGTGGAAGGCCAGCGCCTGGAACTCGCTCTGCGCGCCGTTGCCGATCAGCGCCATCACCTTCGAGTCCTTACGCGCGAGTCGCTTCGCGGCCATGATCGAGGTCGCGGCGGTGCGGATCGCGGTGGTCATGGTCAGTTCGCTGAGCACGGTCGGCATGCCGGTTTCGACGTCGGCGAGCGCGCCGAACGCCATCACCGTCGACAGGCCGTGCCGGTAGTTGCCCGGGTGGCCGTTGACGAACTTGAAGCTGTACTCCCTGTCGTCGGCGACCGGCATCAGCTCGATCACGCCCACGTCCGAATGGGCGGCGGTGCGGGCGGTCTTGTCGAAATCGTTCCAGCGGGCGAAGTCGGCCTCGAGATAGTCCACCAGGCGCGAGAACATCCGCGGCAGGCCATGGGTGGCAACGATCCTGGCGACATCGTGGGTGGTCAGCAGTGTGGTCATTCGGGCTCCTGTCCGGTTGGCGGCGCGTCGGCACCGGGGTACGTCGTCCATTGTCCGGGCTGGCGCGTCAGTGCGAAATGGCAGGAATGCGGGCTTTTCGCAACCAACGTGGCAAAGTGGCAGTCAATGTTGACGGAATGACCATGGACGACCTCGACCACCGCCTGATCGCCAGACTCCGCCACGATGCCCGGGCGCCGGTTGCCGGTCTTGCGCAGGCACTTGGCGTCTCCCGCGGGACGGTGACCAACCGCATGGCGAAGCTGGAACGCGAAGGCGTGATCACCGGCTACACCGTGCGCCTGCGGCCGGACGCGGCGCCCGACGAGATCCATGCCTGGACCAGCATCGCGGTAAGCGGCACCCAGCACTCCGTCATCCGTGCGCTGCTGGGCGAGCCCGGCGTTGCCGAGCTGCATGACACCAACGGCCGCTGGGACCTTGTCGCCGAACTGCGTGTCGGTGACCTGGCCGAGCTGTCCAGGGCACTGGAGCGCATCCGCGGGATCCCCGGCATCAGCGGCAGCGAGACCAGCGTGCACCTGCAGACGTTCCGGGGCTGAGCCGGGGCCTTCCGGCCGGTCCTTGGCGCGGCCGCGACTCACGTCGCTCCAACGGGTCGGGCAGGACCATGGCTTCCCGGCAGCGCTGCTGCCCCACGGAGGACTCCCATGACGCCATCCGTCCCCCCGGTCCACGACCCGCGCGACGTGCCCGGCGCGGTGCCGCACCCGGCCCGCGACCCCATTCCCGACCAGCCGCGGGATCCGGTCCCCGACCGTCCCGTCGATCCCGTTCCCGACCAGCCGGTCGACCCCACCGTGCCGCCGCCGCTGCGCGAGCCCGAAGAGCCGCCGCACCCGGAGCACTGATCCTGGCTGCCGTTGTGCACTCAAGAGGTAAGCGAGAGGTCACCCCCGCCGCGCCGCCTCGATCGCGGCGATGTCGATCTTGCGCATGGTCATCATCGCGTCGAAGGCGCGCTTGGCCGCGGCGGGATCGGGGTCGGTGTAGGCCTCGGTCAGTGCGCGCGGGGTGATCTGCCAACTCAGGCCCCACTTGTCCTTGCACCAGCCGCACTCGCTCTCCTGGCCGCCGTTGCCGACGATCGCGTCCCACAGGCGGTCGGTTTCGGCTTGGTCGTCGGTCGCGACCTGGAACGAGAACGCCTCGGTATGCGGGAACGCCGGGCCGCCGTTGAGGCCGAGGCAGGGAATGCCGAGCACGGTGAACTCGACCGTCAGCACGTCGCCCTCCTGGCCCGAGGGGTACTCGCCCGGGGCGCGGTGGATGGCTTTCACTTCGCTGTCGGGGAAGGTTTCGGCGTAGAAGGTGGCGGCCTCGAGCGCGGTTCCGTCGTACCAGAGGCAGATCGTGTTCTTCGGGATCATCGTCGTTCTCCTCGCGGGTGGGCTCGCCCAGTCTGATGTCTGGAGGGCAGGGAAATCGACATGCGTGGCAGCGGTCAGGCGCTGGACCGCCGTCGCTGGCACCATGCGTCTATTCACGTGCTGGCGCAGGCGCGCCGGCAACAGAACTGGCATTTCGAGGAGAATCCGATGTCCGATGCATTGGCACTGGCCGATCAGTTGGTGCTCGTCACCGGGGGCGCACGTGGGCTGGGCACGGCGATCAGCCGGGCGTTCCTGCGCGAGGGCGCGCGGGTGGTGGTCAACTACCACCGCAGCAGCGAAGCCGCGCAGGCGATCCAGCAGCAGGCCGGCGCCGACCGGGTGCTGGCGCTGCAGGCGGACGTGACCGATCCGGACGCGGTGGGCGCGATGCTGGCCACGGCGCAGGCGCGCTTCGGCACCGCGGTGACCACGGTGGTCAACAACGCGCTGATCGACTTCGCTTTCGACGGCGACGCCCGACCGCAGGGCGAGGCGATCGGCTGGGAGCGCTTCGAGCGCCAGTTCGAGGGCAGCGTGCGCGGTGCGCTGAACACCCTGAAGGCAGCGGTCCCGGGCATGCGCGCGCTGGGTTATGGCCGCGTAATCAACATCGGGACCAACCTGGTGCAGAACCCGGTGGTGCCGTACCACGACTACACTGCTTCCAAGGCCGCGCTGCTGTCGCTGACCCGCACCATGGCCGCCGACCTCGGTCCCGACGGCATCACCGTCAACATGGTGTCCGGTGGCCTGCTGCGCACGACCGATGCGAGTGCGGCCACGCCGGACGCGGTGTTCGAGCTGATCGCCCAGTCCACCCCGTTGCGCCGGGTGACCACGCCGGAGGAGTTCGCCGACGCGATCGTGTTCTTCGCCTCGCCGTGGGCGCGCGCGATCACCGGGCAGAACCTGGTGGTGGACGGGGGATTGGTGAAGGACTGAGAAAACGGGCCCGGTCCGTATCGACGTCAATATCCGCTGCGCTACGATGCCGGAATGGCCAGCCTGCTTGACCAGATCAGGGAATCCCTCGTCGTCTTCACCCGGCTACGGACCCCGCCGGCGCTGATTGGCGGACTCGCGCTTGCCGCGCACGATGTCGTGCGCGCCACGCGCGATGTCGACTTCCTCGTGGATGCCGGCGACGCCGACCGGCTGCACGAACTCCTGCTGGAGCTGGGATATCGCTGCATCCATCGCAGCGCGGACGCCGCCAACTACCTGCGCGGCGAGGAAGGTCTCGACCTGTTGTATGCGCACCGTCCCATCGCCCGGCATTTGTTGGCGGCCGCCGATGAGCGGGACACGCCGATGGGGCGATTGCGGGTGATCAGTGCCGAGGGCCTGGTTGCATTCAAGCTCCAGGGATACGTCAACGACCCGACGCGCACCCGCGACCTGGACGACATCCGGGCCCTGATGCGCGCCCATCACCAGACCCTCGACCACGAGGCGCTGAGGGAGTATTTCCGCCTGTTCGAACGGGAGGGACTGCTTGAAGAGCTCATCGACGAAGCCCGGAGCTGATCGCGCCCCCGTCGTCCTGGTGGGCGAGGGCGGCGTGGAGCGCATGCCGGCGCCGGCGGACCCGATCCAGGCGTGGCTCGACCTGATGCAGGTGGTGGAAATGCTGCGCCCGCCGGGTGGTCGGCGCCCACCGGTGCCGACCCGCGGCCGGTTCCTGCTATAGCCGTGCCGGCCTAGCGCTGGTCCAGCTCGTAATGGATCAGCACCACGCACTGCGAGGCGAACAGCATCGTCTTGCCCAGGGCGATCCGTTTCGCGCCCAGGCGCTCGAGGCTGTGGAAGGTTTTCTTCGGCATCGGGATGTGGTCGGTCAGCAGGAAGCAGGGGTTGCCCCCGAACTCCTGCCCGCGGATCGGCGTGCCTTTCCGGTCCATCACGAACAGCTGGTGGTCCTCGGCTAGTTGCTGCACCAGCCGCTCGAAGCTGATGGTGCGCACGGTGACGCCGGATTCCACGGGGCGCGTCTCCTCCTTGCCCATTCCGCGGGAGGCGTCCAGCGCCGCGGCGATCTTGCCCAGCAGCGCCTGCTCGTTGAAGCCGCCGATGTCGTGCATGGCGTTGGCATCGAAGCGGATCGTGCGCGAGAAGTCCCGGGTGCTTTCCAGGACCAGGTGGACCACCACGTCGGGGCGGTGCGACTGCGCCACGAAGATCGCGTTCATCAGCGTGTGGGCGAGGATCTCCGCATGGGCGTCCGTGCCGACCGACGCCAGCAGCCTGGCGCTGTCGGTGGGTGCCGCCCGTGCCCTCAGTACGAAGGTTCGCATGGCGTCATTGTCTCCGGGCCTCAGAAGCGCTCGCCGACGGGAAGATAGCGCCAGGTACCGACCGGCATCTTCGCCAGCGGCACCTTGCCGATGCGGATGCGCCGGATCGCCACGACGTCCAGGCCGACCTGCGCGCACACGTGGCGCAGCTGCCCGGCTTGCACGCCCTTGAGGGCGAAGCGCAGGCGGAACTCGTTCTGCCAGCTCACCTTGCACCGTGGCAGCACGCGACCGTCGTACTCCAGGCCGTGGTTGAGCCGGGCCAGGCCATAGGGCGCGATCTCGCCGCGGGTCTCGACCACGTATTCCTGTTCGATCTCCGCCAGGTCCTCGGTCAGCCGGCGCCACGCGCGGCCGTCCTGGGTCAGCACCATCAGGCCGCTGGCCTCGGCGTCGAGCGGCACCAGCGGGGTCAGGCGATGGAAGTGGCGCTGCAGCAGGTGCACGCCCGACGGGTCTTCGGACCAGCGCGTCGCCGGTTCCACCAGGTCGGCCGCGGGCTGCGGGCCACCGACGGCGTCGTAGCCAACGGGCTTGTGCAGCAGCATCGTGGCCGGCTCGGAAACGCGTCTTGCCGGTCGAACGGGATCGGACATGGATCGGTGCCGCGGAAGCAGGGCACGCAGTGTAGCGGGCGCGCCGCCGGTAGACTGCGCCGCATCCCCAGCCGCATGTTGGATCCGATGATCAACAACGACGTCCTGCGCAGCATCCGCTACATGCTCGACCTGAGCCACCAGAAACTGGTCGAAATCGCCGCCCTGGCCGATCCCGCGTTCGCCCTCGACAAGGACGACGTGCGTGCCATGTTGCTGAAGGAGGACGAACCGGGCCATCTCGCCTGCAGCGAGGAGGTGCTGGCGCATGTGCTCGACGGGCTGATCGTCCACTTGCGTGGGCGCGAAGAGGGCAAGCCGCCGCGGCCGGTCGAGAAGCGCATCAGCAACAACGTGGTGCTGAAGAAGCTGCGGGTGGCGTTCGAACTCACGGACGCGGACATGCACCAGATCTTTGCCGATGCGGGATTCCCGGTGACCAAGCCGGAGTTGTCGGCGTTGTTCCGCCAGGCCGGGCACCGGAACTTCCGTCCCTGCGGCGACCAGTTGCTGCGCAATTTCCTCAAGGGGCTGACATTGCGCGTGCGCGGCGGCTAGTCGGCGCCCGGCCGTGCAAACCTAGTCCTCGTCCTGTGCCTCGCGCCCCTGCTGGCGGATCAGTGCCAGTTCGCGCGCGTCGTTGATTGCCTCGCGCACGCTGTCCAGGTCGACGGCGCGCTCGTCGAAGACGAATTGACCGGTCAGTTCGGTGTCGGGTTGCAGTTCGCCTGCCTCGAACAGTGCCCACATCTCCTCGCCGTACCAGGTGTCGAGCAGCTCCGGCGCCCAGCGCCCGAGGCTTGCGGTGAGGTTGTTGACGTCGCGCAGCAGCATGGTGCGCGCGGCGTTGTTGCCGGCGGCATTCACCACCTGCGGGAAGTCGATGATGACCGGGCCGTCGGGGCCCACCAGGACGTTGTAGGCGGACAGGTCGCCATGGATCAGGCCGCAGCACAGCATCCGCACCACCTCGCGCACCAGCACGCGGTGGAACCCGCGCGCCTGTCCGGCCGTGAGTTCCACCTCGCCCAGGCGCGGGGCGGAGAAACCTTCGGCATCGGTGACCAGCTCCATCACCAGCACGCCGTGGAAGAAGCCGTGGGGCTCGGGCACGCGCACGCCCGCCCCGCGCAGCTGGTACAGCGCGTCGACCTCGGCGTTCTTCCACTCGGCCTCCTGTTGCCGGCGGCCGTAGCGGCTGCCGGTGGCCACGGCCCGGGCCTCGCGGCTGCCCCTCGACTTGCGGCCTTCCTGGTACTGGACGCGCTTCTGGAAGCTGCGCTGCGCCATGTCCTTGTAGACCTTCGCGCAGCGCACCTGGTCGCCGGCGCGAACCACGTACACCGCGGCTTCCTTCCCGCTCTTGAGCGGACGTAACACTTCATCGATGACGCCTTCTTCGATCAGCGTCAGCAGGCTTGCAGGAGTTTTCACGGGGTCCCGGAAATGGGTCGCGCGGGCAGGGCCCCGCGACGGGCGTACAGTTTGGACGAAAGTGAGGGGGCATTGCGCGTCCGGCTTCAACCCGACGTGCCGTTCTACCGCTGGGTAACGCCACTCAAGATCACGGCGAGGCGGCCGTTCTGTAAGGGTGGGATGGATTCGGCCGTGTGTCGGGTAGACGCGCGGGGATAGTCCAGCAAGGAACCAGAATGCCGGGGATCCGGCGAGCGCTGCAGGGGGCCAGATGTCGACCGAGTTCAGTGAGGCTGCTGGAAAGTCCAGCGAAACCAATCCGCTGCGGATCTCCAACTGTTTCCACCTGGCGGTGGGAGCGGCAAACATCCTGGCGGGTGGAGTGGTCGCATTCCTGATCGCGCGCCAGGTGGAGGAAGACGGGGTGGGTGTCCTGCCACTGCTGGCCGTGGCGGCCATCCTGCTGGTGGTGGGCTTGCACCAGACCGCACAAGCGTGGCGGGACGACAAATTCAAGTTCCATCCCGATCACATCGGCGGATTTGCCGTCCCGGAGAAGTTCAACACCAACGGCCGGGCCAACGAAGCCGGATACGTGGTCGAAGTGCTGAACGATGGGGTGCAGCCGCCGCCTACGCCCGACAACGCGTTGCTGAAGAAGCTCTACAGCTGGCTGCCAAAGCTCGAGCTGGCGCCCCAGGTGATCCGCTGGCACGCGGAAACGCAGGTGCTGCGGATCGTGAACCTCACCGTCGCGGTGCTGGGCCTGCTGTTGATGTGGGTATTTTCCAGGCCGGACGTGTTCGCGCTGCTCGTGCCCTTTTACCTGCTCCTGGCCATCGACCCTGCCGCCGTGTGGCGCAATGCCTGGCGCGGCAGGGGAGGCGACCAGCAGCTGGACCGCCCGAAGGCTCCCACGCCGGCGAAGACCGTGGGGATCCTGCTGCTGTCCATCTTCGTACCGATCCTGCTGGGCATGCTGCCGGCCGAGGCATTGCCGCGTTTGCCCGTCACCACGAGTTCCATCGTCATCCCCACCGTCTGTGCGATGGCGGCCATGCTGGTGGCGAGCGCGCTGTTCGTGCTGTCCCTGCGGGCACAGACACGCGATCTCAGCACCTCCGGGGTGGGCCACCTGATCCGGAAGGATGTGGAGGTGGCGGTTGGCAGCGGCTTGATCGGCAGCCTGGAAGGTGACCTGCCGTATCCCCGCAAGCAGCTGGCGCACACCGATGACTGGCACCGTGGCGGGGAGTTCGGTGGCTCGCTCCTGGTCGAGGCCGAGCAGGAGGTGAACGCGATCGGCAATCACGGCAGCGCGCTGGGCGCCATCGCCCGGGCTTGGAATGACAAGGAACAGTGGCCCCTGGTCGGGCTGGGAGGCCTCGGGGTGGCGATGGGGCTGGCGGGCACGATGCTCGCCGTCCTGTTCACGCTGGCCCCCTCGCTGACCACGGGCCTGGTCGCGCTGGCACTGTTTTCGGCGTCCCAGTTTGCGCTGCTGGCCGCACGCGGGCTGTGGAACCGCGTCGACTTCCGTTCCACCATCTACCGCATCAGGTACGGCGGCAACTGCAGCACTGGCCAACGGGTGGCCGGGAATTCAGTGACCGGGCCAGGCAGCCTGTCGGAAACCACGGTACGCGTGGACCACGTCAAATTCGCGGTGTGTGTGGCCCGCCTGCAGAGTGTTGCGTTCGCCCGCGGCGGGTCACGCTACATCCAGAGCGTGGATCTCCGGCTTGACGAATGCGAGGTGCAGTACCAGCGCATCCACGACCATTACGCCAACGTGATGCGGCGGAAAGGTATGGCGTACCGCGAGGAGCATCTGGTGCGTTCACTGGTGCAGGGCGAGCAGCTTCCGAAGTTGCCCGATGGCGGAGCGCAGGAGGCGTCCCGGGCGCAGCTGCTGGAAACGGTTGCAAAGGGCACCACTCAGTAGAAGGCGCGGTTACGCCAGGCGAACGCGGTATCCCGCGAGGCGAGGATCCACCTCGCAGGTAAGCTGCCCCCGTGAGTGCAGCATCACGCCCCACCCGCGACGGCATACCCGCCAGCCGGATCCAGCTTCCACCCGGCCCCTGGGCGACGGTGCTGGAAGCCTTGTGCGCGCGTTTTCCAATGGTGGACTCCGCCACCTGGGAGAGCCGTTTCGCGCGGGAGCGGGTGCTGGATGCAGGCGGCCGCCCGCTCGATGCCAGCGCTCCGTACCGCTCTGGCGCGGAAATCCACTACTTCCGTGAAGTCCCGGACGAGCCCCGGGTCCCCTTCACCGAGACCGTCGTGCACGCCGACGAGCACCTGGTGGTTGCCGACAAGCCGCACTTCCTGCCCGTCGCGCCGACCGGTGCCTGGGTCCGCGAAACACTGCTGACCCGCCTGGTCCAGCGCCTCGACAACCCGGCGTTGGTGCCGCTGCACCGGATCGATCGCGAAACCGCGGGGCTGGTGCTGTTCTCGGCCAACCCTGGCAGCCGCTCGCGTTACCAGGCGCTGTTCCGCGAACGGCGCATCCGCAAGGAATACCTCGCCGTCGCGCCGCCGTTGCCACGCCTCGTGTTTCCGCATGTGCACCGCAGCCGGCTGGAGCGTGGCGATCCGTTCTTCCGCATGCGCGAGGTACCGGGCGAGGCCAACAGCGAGACGGTGGTCGACGTGGCCGAGCGTGGCGACGGGGCCTGGTGCTACCGCCTGGAGCCGGTGACCGGGCGCAAGCACCAGTTGCGCGTGCACATGGCGGCGCTGGGAGCGCCGATCCTCCACGACCGCTTCTATCCGGCGCTGCGGGACCCGGGCCCGGACGATCCGACGCGATCGCTGCAGCTGTTCGCCAGTTCGCTTGCCTTTGATGACCCGCTCACCGGCGAGCCGCGGCGCTTTGCGAGCGCCCTGGCGGATGCATGGATCGGACGGCGGCCCCTCATATGACGGCCAGCGGCAGCATCAGCTCGCTGCAGCCGGCTGCCTGGGTGCGGCGCAGCGCGGAAAGGACCTCGCCATAGGCCTGCGTGGCCGCCTCCACGATGGAGTGGCCACTGAGCAGGCCGGCGGCAATGGACGCGGTGAACAGGTCGCCCGTGCCCTTGGGTGCAAGGGGAAGGCGAGGGTGGGCCAGCACGTCCACGCCCGATCGGGTGATCACCACGATCTTCATCTCGTCATCCGCGCAGCCCGCCGGCGCGGCGCTGGTGACGGCGACCCATTGCGTGTGCCCGACCAGCAGGCTGCGTGCGGCCTCCACCACCTCGTCGATGCTGTCGACCGGCATGCCGGTAAGTTGCGCGAGCTCGAAGCCGTTGGGCGTCAGCCCGGTGGCGCGGCCGGCCAGGCGCTCGCGATAGGTCTGCACCAGCGAAGGGTCGACATAGACCCCGTGGTCGTGGTCGCCCATGACCGGGTCGATGATGAGCAACGGCTGCGCGGGGCGGGCCTGCCCGCGCTCCCACCAGTCCAGCAGTGCGTCGAACTGGGCGTGGCTGCCCAGGTAACCGACCACCACCGCCCGCAGCCGGGTCAGGGCATCGCGGGCCACCAGGTCGTCCAGGTAGCCCGCGAACCAGTCAGCCGGAATCGCCCCGCCGTGGATCGACGGATAATGCGGCGTGTTGCTGAGCACCACCGTCGGCACCGCGGCCACGCTCAGCCCGAGGCGCTGCAGCAGGGGCACCGTGATGGTGTTGCCTACGCTTCCGTAGACCACCTGCGACATGATCGACAGTACGTCGATGTGCAGGGGACCGGCAGCGTTGTCAGTGGGTGTGTTCATGGGGCAATGATTGCAGCACCCCCACGGAACGGCCACCTCTTGCTGCTGGCGGGTCCACGACGGGCCGCGGCCCGGGGGACCCGCCCGCGGGCTCAGGTCACCTTCTTGAATACGGTCATGCCGAGCAGGAACAGCACCACGGCAATGATGATGGCCGCCCAGAACAGGAACTTGGCGATGCCGAAGGCGCCACCGGCGATACCGCCGAAGCCGAGGATGCCGGCAATGATGCCGATGGCGGCAAAGATGAGGGCCCACTTGATCATGTCGGTCGTTCTCCATTGGGGATCAGCCCGGACCGTATCCGGGGGTTGGTCGCTTCGGCGTGACGTAGCGGGCGTGGGGCGCGGTCCCGGCCGTCGGCACACGGAAGGCTAAAGGCCCGGCCGTTGCGGCCGTTACCGGAAAAACCTCCGTACATGCCTCTGTTCCGGCAGGGCAAGGAAACCGCGATGCAGTTGAACACGATGGCTGTCGGGCAACGACTCGCGCTAGGCTTCGGCGCGGTCCTGGCCCTCATGGTGGTGCTCACCATGGTGGGAGTGGGGCAGGTGCGCAACATCGATCGCGCGCTGACCACCATGGGCAAGGTCAACAGCGTCAAGCAGCGATACGCGATCAACTTCCGCGGAAGCGTGCATGACCGCTCGATCGCGTTGCGCGATGTCGTCCTGGCCGAGGACCAGGCAACCGTCGACGGGAACAACGCGCTGATCGACCGGCTCGCCGCCGATTACCTGGCTTCGGCCGGCCCGCTGTACGCGATGGTCGACGATCCGGCGAACACCGATGCCGAGGAGAAGCGCATCCTGCAGACGATCCGAGGGATCGAGGAGCACACCCTGGCGCTGGTCGAGCGCACGCGCGAACTGCGGGCACGGGGTGAGGTCGACGCCGCACGCGCTCTGGTGCTGGGGGAGGCTGCCCCGGCATTCGTCACCTGGCTGGCCCGCATCAATGAACTGATCGACCTGGAGGAAGCCAAGAACCACGAGCTGGCCGCAACCGCCGGCGCGGGTGCCAGTGAGTTCGCGTGGCTGATGCTGGTGCTGTGTGCGGTCGCGCTGGCGTTGGGCGGAGTCCTGGGCTGGCGGATCAGCCGCAGCGTGGCCAAACCCCTGCGAAAGGCACTCGAGGTCGTCCGGCGGGTTGGCGCTGGTGACCTGGGAAGCCGGATCCATCCCAGGGGCAACGATGAAACGGCGAAACTGCTGTCGGCGATGGCCCGGATGCAGCAGCAACTGGTGGAGTTCTGCGATGCACAGCGCGAGATCGCAGCACGCCACGAGGACGGCCAGATCAGCCACCGGATGCGGGAGGACTTCCCCGGCGTGTACGGCGCCATGGCAACCGACATCAACGAACTGGTCGGTTCGCACATCGACCTGAAAATGCGGCTTGCGGAAATGCTGGCGCGCTACGGAACCGGTGACTTCACCGCCATCCTGGAGCCGCTGCCGGGCGAGAAGGCGCGGTTGAACGAGGTGATGGAGACCGCACGCGACAACCTCACGGCCATCAGCACCGAGATCAAGCACCTGTCCTCGGCTGCCGCGGCGGGCGATTTCAGCGCCCGTGGCGACGCTCACCGCTTCGAGGCCGGTTTCCGCGAGATGGTCTCCGACCTCAACCATCTGATGACCACGGCCGAGGACAACCTCGCTGCGGTTTCGGCTGTATTCGGCGCGCTTGCGCGGGGCGACCTGACAGTGCGCATGGACGCCGGCCATCCCGGCGTGTTCGGGCAGATCGGCAGGAACGCGAGCGGGACCGGAGAGCGCCTGGCCGAGATCGTGCGCGACATCCAGGCCGCGGTGGGCTCGATCCAGCTGGCATCGTCGGAAATCGCCGCAGGCAATGCCGACCTGTCACGCCGTACCGAGCAGCAGGCGGCCAGTCTCGAGGAGACCAGCACGCTCATGGGCGAGCTGACCGACAAGGTCCGGCGCAATGCCGAGCACGCGCACCAGGCGAACGAACTGGCGCGCGACGCGGTCCAGGCAGCCACTGATGGTGGTGAGGTGGTGCAGGAGGTGGTCGCGACCATGGATGCGATCAGCGGTTCCGCCCACCGGATCGCGGACATCATCGGAGTCATCGACGGGATTGCCTTCCAGACCAACATCCTGGCGCTCAATGCCTCGGTCGAGGCGGCGCGGGCCGGCGAACAGGGCAGGGGATTCGCCGTGGTCGCCTCGGAGGTGCGCGAGCTGGCCCAACGTTCGGCGGGCGCGGCCCGCGACATCAAGGCATTGATCGGCGAATCGGTACGCAACGTCGAAGCCGGTTCGGAGCGGGTGTCGCGCGCCGGCGAGACCATGGCGCGCCTGGTGGGAGCGGTACACGGGGTTACCGGGATCATGGGTGAAATCACTGCCGCTTCGGCACAGCAGCACGCCGGCATCGAACAGGTCGGCGAACGCGTGCAGCGCCTGGAGGAGGTCACCCGTCAGAATGCTTCATTGGTCGAGGAAGCCGGTGCTGCCGCGAATGGACTTGCCGGGCAGGCAACCGGGCTGGCGCGGGCGGTCGAGGTGTTCCGGATCGACGGCGGCACGGCCAGCCACCCGGCGTTGTTGGAGAGTGCCGTCGGGTGAGCCGGTCGCGCACCGCTTCCCGCTTACATAAGCCGCGGCGGCCCGTCGGCAAGCGTGCGGGCGATCTGCCGGCGCTCGCGCCGCGAACGGATCTGCCGCGCCGCGTAGGTTTGCGGGCGCAGCGCCGGCTCCCCGTCGTCGCCCCGCACGAGGTCGAAGCGGCGCCTGGCCGCGACCGGCAGGTCCTCGGAGCCGTAGACGGCGATGACCTGGATCTCCAGCGTGCGCAGCTCGGCGATCGCCTGCGGGTCACCTTCCTCGTTCGAGATCGTCTTCCGGGCGTGGTCGATGATCGCCTTCATCGTGCCCATGTCGCGGATCTGGGCGCTTGCGAGCGGGCCCTGCCGGGTCCACAGCCGCAGGTCGGACGGCCCGCTCCAGTCCTCGCCATCGAGCTCGGTGACCGGGCAGGTCACAACGCCCCCGGGTCCCTCCAGGATGGCGACGAGGGCGTGGATGTAGATGGGCTCCGCGCTCATGTTGGTCACCAGACAGTGGGCGTCCAGGCCGCGGTTCTGGCCCACGTTGATGAGGATCGTCGGCTTGCGCTGGCGCCGGAAGCCGGCGAGGAAGACCTGCAGGTAGGTGATCCACACGACCAGCATCCCGACGTTGACGAGGAGCGTGATCAGTTGCCGGTGCTCGATGAGCCAGCTCATGTGGTCCTCCGGTTGCGGGTTCCGGGCTTCAGGTATGGACGCCGGCCAGCCGCTCCTCGATCCGCTCCACGGTGACGTCCAGCTGCCGGTGCAGCAGATCGGTGAGCTGCAGGGAGCACGCCTCCATCTGCTCGACCAGTACCCGGTCCTCGTCGGAGAGGGTGGGCGAGGTCCGCAGCAGGTATAGCGAGGTCACGATGGGTTGGAAGATGTTGCGGATGTCGCGTTCGGTCTCGCCGAGCAGCTCCTGGCGGAAATCGGCGTCGCGCAGGCGGGCGCGCGCCGCGTCGAGGTCGTCGACGAGTTCCAGTTGCAGGCCGATCATCTCGGCGAAGAGCTGCAGCGACTTCACCACCGCAAGGTCCTCGACTTCCGCCGGACGGCTGTCGATCGCGCACAGGGTGCCGAAGAAATCGCCGGTGCGGCGGAAGATCGGCACCGAGATGTAGCTCTCCAGGCCGTAGATGCGGGGGGTGTGGTGCTGCGAGTAGACCGGGTGCGTGCTCGCGCGGTCGAACGCCACGGGCATGTGGTGCTGGCGGACCTCGTTGCACAGGGTGGTCTCAAGCTCCAGCTCGTCGCCCGGTACCAGGCCGAAGCCGGATTCGTCGAGGACCGCGCAGGCGGTCCAGCGGGTATCGGTTACCCGGGCCACGGCGCAGAAACGCATGCCGGTGATCTGCGCGACGGCCGAGAGTATCCGCGGTATCGCATCGATCCGCTGGATGTGGGCCACGTCCGGGTTCACTGCGCTTGGCTCGTGCATGGCTTCCGGACGGTTCGGGCGGGGGGACCCACGATATACCGGTCTGCGGCCGGCCGCCTCTGGTGCTCAGGCGGACGCCAGGCGGCCAAGGAACACCAGCAGCGTGGCCACCGCCAGCATCACGAAGTAGATGTTGCCGATGACCAGGTACTTGAGTCCGGTCAGCCACCACGACTGCCGGTAGACGCGCTTCTGCATCAACAGCAGGTAGACCGGCATCCAGACCAGCACGGCCGCCAGTGCAAGGTCCAGCGCGATGCCTGCCGCACCTGCGCCGAACCAGCCGTCCAGCGCGGAGATCACGAAGGCCAGCAACAGCATGAGCAGCAGGAACACGTGGCTGTACAACGCCACCACCAGGTGTTCGAGGTACAGCCGGCCCGTGAACAGGTAGGCGATCTTCAGCAGCAGTGCGAATACCGGCACCAGCAGGAACAGCGCCGATGGCGCCGCCGACATAATTCCCTGCAGCCAGGCGTCGGTATCCGCGACATCCATTGACTGCATGTTCTTCTCGAGGTTGCCGATCCTGCGGTTCAGCCAGTCGTTGGCGAACCCCGGCCACCAGCCGATCACCAGCGGGTTCTCCTTCGCGTCCCATTCGCCCCGGTGGCCGAACAGGTTGATCCGCAGCCTTGGCCGGTCGGACGCGGCCGACGGGTTCCCGGCCGCGTCCGTGGCCGGGCTGCCGGTCAGCTCGACCACCCGGTTGGCTGCGGCGCCGCGGATCCGCGCCTCGGCCGCGATGAGGGTGGGATCGACTCCCGGCGTGTTGCCGGCATCCGCGCGTGCCTGCTGGATCCCGGCGACCGCCTGGTCGCGGAGAAGCTCGACTTCTTCGACGGTGGTGGCCGCGTTGATTCCGTCCAGGCCGTCGACCCTGAGGGCGTCCTCCCCGAGATGCACCGAGGCGGCCCCGACGAAGAACGTGAGCACGCTCAGCACCACGAACAGGCGCAGTGGCGCGATATAGCGGGCGCGGTGGCCGGCCAGGTAGTTGATCGCCACCCGTCCCGGCGACGACAGGTCGCGCAGGGTGCGGAACAGCCGCCCGTCCAGGTGCCAGAACGCCTCGAAGAATTCCTCGACCGCATGGCCGATGTGCCGGATCGGGTCGTGCACGGATTGCCCGCAGACGTGGCAGTACTCGCCCTGCAGCGCGGTCGCGCAGTTCTCGCACTGGACCGGCGCGCGATGGGTCCTGCTGGCTTGCTCACTCACGCTGGTGGTTCCCCGGGGCCACGATGGGCGGCCGCTACGATAACGGGCAGCCACGGCCCGGCGCCAGCGTCCGGATGGCGGTACCGTAGGTTCCTTGCCGACGCGAGGGGTTGTCATGAGCCAGGGCTGGTCCAGGCGCGGGTTCCTGGGTGCGATGGCCGCGGGGAGCGCCTGCGCCCTGCTGCCGTTCGGGGCGGGTGCGGTTCCGGTGCGGCAGGCGCGGGTGCCGGGCTGGGTGTTCCGCGACGTGCTGCTTGTCGATGGCAGCGGACGGCCGGGACAGGCCACGGACGTGGTGGTGCTGGGCGACCGCATCCAGCACATCGGCCGGGTGCCGGCCGCGCAGGCGCGCGGGTTGCGCGTGGTGGAGGGCGGCGGCCGGGTACTGGCGCCGGGTTTCATCGACCTGCACACCCACGGCGACCCGCTGCAAGGGGCGTTCACGCCGTTCCTGGCGATGGGCGTGACCACCGTGGTGCTGGGGCAGGACGGCGGCAGCCCGGCCTTGGCGGATTCGGCGACTGCCGCGGACAGCCTGCCAGCATGGATGGACGCAGTGGAGCGGGCCACGCCGGACATCAACGTCGCCACGCTCTCCGGCCACGGGACGCTGCGGCGCCGCGCCGGCATCGACGACGGCACGCGCCGGCCGTCCGGCGCCCGGCTGGAAACACTGCAGTCGATCCTTGAGCAGGACCTGCGTGCCGGTGCCTTCGGCCTGTCCACCGGGCTGGAATACGTACCCGGCCGTTACGCGGAGCCGCGCGAGCTGGCCAGCCTTGGCCCGGTGGTCGCGCGCTTCGGCGGGGTGGCGATGAGCCACATGCGTTCGGAGGATGCCGACGAGGTGCGCGATTCGATCCGCGAGCTGGTGGTTGCGGCGGGCCCGGCACGGGCGCACGTCTCGCACCTGAAGATGGTCTACGGCAAGGGCGAGGCCGCGGCGGAGGAGTTGCTGGCCTTCCTGCAGTCGCTGCGCGGGGCGGAGCAGCCACTGACCGCGGACGCCTATCCCTACGAGGCGAGCTATACCGGCGTGGCGATCCTGTTCCCCGAGTGGGCGCTGCCGCCGGCCGACTACAACGCGGTGCGCCGGGCGCGCGGTGACGAACTGCGCGCGTACCTGCAGCGGCGCATGGAGCAGCGCGGCGGACCGGAGGCCTTGCTGTTCGGCACCGGGCCGCATGCCGGCCGCACCCTGGCGCAGGTCGCGGCGCAGCAGGAACTGCCCTTCGCCGAGGCCCTGCTGGACATCGGCCCCGGCGGCGGCCAGGCCGCGCACTTCGTGATGGACCGTGCCCTGCAGGACCGGTTGCTGCTGGACCCGCAGGTGGCGGTTGCCTCCGACGGCTCGCCGGGCGGCAGCCATCCCCGCGGCGCCGGCACCTTCGCCAAGTGGATCGAGGACTTTGCCGTCCGCCAGCCGCGCGTGAGCCTGGAAGAGGCGGTGCGCAAGGCGACGTCACTGCCGGCCTCGATCCTCGGCCTGCGCGATCGCGGCACGATCCGCCCGGGCGCCAGGGCCGACCTGGTGCTGTTCGATCCAGCCGGGATCCGCGCCCATGCGGACTACGTGGATCCCACCGCGATGGCGGAGGGGTTCGACCTGGTGGTGGTCAATGGCCAGCCTGCCCTGGAGGCGGGCGAGCCGGCCGGTCGGGCAGGGCGGCTGCTGCGCCGCGGCGCTACCATCCCCGTCCGCTCTCCCGCCACGAAGGATCACAGAAAATGAAACCCGCCCCCACAGCCCTCACCGCCCTGTCAGCCGCCCTCTTGGCCGCCTGCACCACCACCACGCCGGCCGGCGGCGACGCCATCCGCGAAGTCGCTTTCGACTGCACCAATGGCGAGACCCTGTCGGTGCGCTTCGACCAGGCCCGCGAACGGGCGACCCTGGTCCGCCACGGCAACGAAATCGAGCTGCCCCAGCAGGTCAGCGGGTCGGGCTTCATCTACAGCAACGGCCCCAACACCATCCGTGGCAAGGGCGATGCGCTGACGGTGGAGATCGGACGGATGGTGCCGATCGAATGCACCGCCCGGCCTGGCCGGAACTAGGCGCTTTCCGGCTCCAGCCTGAGCAGCCAGCCCTTGCCCTCGCGGGTGCCGTCCTCCAGCAGCCAGATCGCGCCGTCGGGACCCTGTTCGACCTCGCGGATGCGCCGGCCCATGTCGAAGCGCTCGGCTTCGCGGGCGCCGGCATCCTGGAACTGCACCCGGACCAGCGACATCGACGACAGGCCGCCGATGAAGCCGCTGCCGCGCCACCGCGGGAACAGGTCGCCGTCGTAGATGATGAAGCCGGCCGGCGAGATCACCGGGGTCCAGGTGATGATCGGCGCCCGGAGCTCGGGCCGGGTGTCGTGGTCGGGGATCGGCGTGTCGTCGTAGTGGTTGCCGTTGGAAACGACCGGGTAACCGTAGTTCTCGCCCTTCTCGATCAGGTTGAGCTCGTCGCCGCCCTTGGGTCCCATTTCATGCGCCCACAGCCGGCCCTTGGCATCGAAGGCCATGCCAAGGATGTTGCGGTGGCCGAGCGACCAGACCTGCGCGGCCACGCCGCCCTGATCGGCGAAGGGGTTGCCGTCGGGCACGCTGCCGTCCTCGTTCAGGCGCACGATCTTGCCCAGGTTGCCGGTCATGTCCTGGGCCGGGTCGAACGCCTTGCGCTCGCTGGAGCTGATCCACAGCATGCCGTCGTCGTCGAAGGCGATGCGGTAGCCGAAATGGCCGTCGCCGCTCTTCTTGGGCACCTGGCGCCAGATGACTTCCAGGTCCTCCAGCGCAGCGCCGCCGGCCTGGTCCTCCACCAGCCGGGCACGGGCGACCGCGGCGCCCATCAGGCCCCCGTCGCCGGCCTCGACGAAGCTGATGTAGACGAGCCGGTTGCCGTCGAAATCCGGGTGCAGGACCACGTCGCCGAGGCCGCCCTGGGCCACGTGCATGACCTCGGGGACGCCGGCGACGGTGGCGGTGGTGTCCGTTGCCGGGTCGTAGAGCTTCAGCGTCCCGGCCATCTCGGTCACCAGCAGGCGACCGTCGGGCAGGAAGGTCATCGCCCACGGTGCATCGAACCGAGCCACCTCGGTGGTGGTGAAGGCGTGGGTCGGCGCGTCGGCGGCCTGGCCTTCGCCGGTCGTGGCGATGCCGGTGGCAGGAGCGTCCGTGCTGGGCGCGGGCGCGGGGGTGGGATGGCTCTCGCCGCCGCAGGCCGCCAGCAGCCCGAGCGCGATACCGAGTACCAGTGAGTGCCTGGCCAGGTTCATGGTGACGCTCCGGTGGGGGATGAGCGAGAGGGTACCCGGAACCACCGGAGCGGGTCCCGGAGCGGTCGGGCGGACAGGTTGCCGCTCAGCCGCCGGCGGCGTGGTTCGCGGCCTCGTAGAACAGGCAGATCCTGCGCCCCTGTGCCTCGATCACCTGGATCGGCGTGTCGTACAGGTCGGACAGCCGCTCGCCGGTGATGATTTCCCCTGGCGGTCCTTCGCTGTGCACGCGCCCGTTCTTCATCGCAACGATGGTGTCGGAGTACCAGGAGGCGAAGTTGATGTCGTGCAGCACCACCACCACGGTGCGGCCCAGCTCGTCGGCGGCGCGGCGCAGCCGCTCCATCATCTGGCTGGAGTGCCGGATGTCGAGGTTGTTCAGCGGCTCGTCCAGCAGCAGGTAGTCGGTGTCCTGGCACAGCGCCATGGCCACGAACGCGCGCTGCCGCTGCCCGCCGGACAGCTCGTCCAGGTAGCGGGTGCGCAGCTCGTCCAGGCCGAGCCAGGCGAGCGAGCGGTCCACGTGCACCCGGTCGTCGGGGCCGGGGCGCCCGAGGTTGTGCGGATACCGGCCGAAGGCGACCAGGTCCTGCACCGTCAGCCTGACCGAAAGGTGGTTGTCCTGGCGCAGGATCGCCAGCCGCCTGGCCAGCAGGTTCGACGGCGTCCGGGCCACGTCCAGGCCATCGACCTCGACACTGCCGGAGTCCATCGCCAGCAGCCGGCTCACCATCGACAGCAGGGTCGACTTGCCGGCGCCGTTGGGGCCGATGATCGAGGTCACCCCGCCCGCGGGCAGGGTCAGCGATACGCCGTCGACCACCAGGTGGTCGCCATAGGCCTTTTGCAGGGATCGGGTGACGATCATCGCGCCGCGCCCCTCAGGATCAGGAAGATGAAGACGAGCCCACCAAGGAACTCGATGATGATCGACAGCGCGGTGCCGAAGGCGAACACCCGCTCCATGATCGTCTGCCCGCCGACCAGGCAGATGATCGCGACCAGGATCGAGATGGGCAGGACATAGCGGTGCCGGCCGTCGCCGGCCAGCGCATGGGCCAGGCTGGCCACCAGCAGGCCGAAGAAGGTGACCGGGCCGACCAGCGCGGTGGACACCGACACCAGCACCGCCATGATCACCAATACCTTCATCACCGTGGCCCGGTACTCCACGCCCAGGCCGATCGCGGCCGCGCGGCCGAGCGAGAGCACGTCCAGCATGCGGTACAGGCGCAGCAGGGCGATCGAGGCCGCCACCACGATCAGGGTGGAGATCCCCAGCAGGGTGCGGTCGATGGTGTTGAAGCTGGCGAAGAAACTGTCCTGCAGGACCATGAACTCGTTGGGGTCCATCATCCGCTGCATCAGGTTGGACAGGCTGCGGAACAGCACGCCGAACACGATGCCGACCAGCACCATCAGGTGCAGGCTGCGCTCGCCGCCGATGAACAGCCAGCGGAACAGCAGCACGCTGAAGCCGATCATCGCCACCACTTCCACCAGGAACTGCAGCCGCGCATCGACGGTGGCCAGCGTGGCGGAGGTGAAGAAGAACACGATGAGCGTCTGGATCAGCAGGAACAGCGTGTCGAAGCCCATGATCGCGGGCGTCAGGATGCGGTTGTTGGTCACGGTCTGGAACAGCACCGTCGACACCGCGATCGAGTACCCCACCAGCACCAGCCCCAGCAGCTTGGCGCCGCGGAAGGGCAGCACGAAGCCCCAGTTGCCACGCGCACCGACCAGCATGAAGCAGGCGATCGCGGCCAGCGCCAGCACCGACAGCACGGCGATCACCACCACCGGGCGCGAGGGCTGCCGCAGGACGGCGGGAAGGCGGAACTCAGGCAGTGCCATCGCGCTTGCGCAGCAGGAGGTAGAGGAAGATGCCGCTGCCCACGACGCCGACGACCACGCTGACCGGGATCTCGTACGGCGCCCGGACCACGCGCCCGAAGATGTCGCAGGCGAGCACGAAGGCGGCGCCGCCGGCGGCCACCCACGGCACCGCGCGGCGCATGTTGTCGCCCACCAGCAGGCTGACCACGTTGGGCACCACCAGTCCCAGGAAGGGGATGATGCCGACCGTCACCAGGACCACGGCGCTGATGACCGACACGATCACCAGCCCGACCATCATCACCCGGCGGTAGTTGAGCCCCAGGTTCACGGTGAAGTCCCGGCCCAGCCCGGCAACGGTGAAGCGGTCGGCCGCGATCCAGGACACCACCAGGCCGGCAAAGCCGAGCCACAGCAACTCGTAGCGGCCGCTGAGCACCCCCGAGAAGTCGCCCACCCGCCAGGCGAGCATCGTGCCCATGAGTTCATAGCGGTAGGCGAAAAAGGTGGTGACCGCCCCGATCACCCCGCCGAGCATGATCCCGACCAGTGGCGGCAGGAACACGTCGCGCAGCGGCACGAAGCGCAGGATCCGCACGAACAGCGCCGTGCCCGCGAGGGCGAAGCAGCCCGACACCGCCATCTTGGCCATCACCGGCCAGCCCGGTACCAAGAGGGTAGCGGCGAGGAAGCCCAGCGCCGCCGAGTCCGCGGTGCCGACGGTGGTCGGCTCGACGAAGCGGTTGCGGACGATCATCTGCATCACCAGCCCGGCGATCGCCATCGACGCGCCGGCCAGCATCGCCGCCAGCGTGCGCGGTAGGCGGCTCTCCAGCAGCACCAGCAGGTCGCGGTCGGCCACGCCCGAGGACAGCAACGCGGTGATCCGCACCGGGCTCACGCCGACGAACAGGCTGGTGAGGCCCAGTACCAGCAGTACCAGGACGGCAAGGGCCGGGGCCCGCAGGGACATGGGATTCTCGTGCACGGTCAAAACAGGCATCGCGGCCACGCCGCCGCCGGGCGTGGCCGCGTCGCCGCGGGCCATGTCAGGACCCCGCGCCGACGGCCTCCATGACCTGGTCGGCCAGGCGGGTGACGGCGGTGAAGCCGTGCATCACCACGTAGGCCGGCACCGGATCGAGGTAGACGATGTGGCCGTCCTTCCAGGCGCGGGTCTGGTGCACCAGGGCGTTGTCGAGCAGCTTCTGCGCCGCCCCGCCTTCGCTGGTGCCGATCCCGGCATCGCGGTCGACGACGAAGATCCAGGCCGGGTCGGCCTCGAGGATGAACTCGAAGGAGACCGCGTCGCCGCCGTGGAAGCGGTCGTCGACCTCGTCGCGGACCGGCTTGAAGCCCGCCTCGGTGAAGATCCAGCTCAGCCGCGAATCATTGCCGTAGACGCCCAGCCTGCCGGCGTTGGTCACCAGCACGATCGCCGTCCCGGCGTCGGCGGTGCGCTCGCGCAGTGCCGCGAACTTCCCGTCGATCTCGGCGTTGAGCTCGGCGGCGCGCTCCTGCTTGCCGAAGATCGCGCCCAGGGTGGTGACGTTCGCCTTGACGCCCTCGACCAGGTTGTCGTTGTCGACCGACAGGTCGATCGTCGGCGCGATCGCGGACACTTCGGAGAACTTGGTCCGGGAGCGCCCGGCGAGGATCACCAGGTCGGGCTGGGCGGCGCTGATCACCTCGTAATCGGGCTCCTGGAGCGTGCCGGTCTTCAGGTACGGCTCGGTCCCGTACTGCGCCAGGTAGTCGGGCAGTCCCCTGGCGGGGACGCCGATCACGGCGTCGACCCCGAGCGCATCGAGGATGTCGAGCACGGCGATGTCCTGCACGACCACGCGCTGCGGCTGCCGCTCCAGGACGATTTCACCCTGGCGGTGGGTGACCGGGATCGGGCCGGCCTCGCCCTGGGTAGCCGGGGTTTCGGTCGGGGTTCCTGCGCTGCCGGTCACCGTCCCCTCGCCGGGCGACGGGTTGGAGCACGCGGCCAGTGCGAGGACGAGCGCGGCCAGGATCAGGATCTTCTTGTTCATTACTGCCTCTTTCTAAGCCGGCCGGGTTGCGGCCGGGCCAGGTGATTCGCGCAATTGTCGGCGGTAATGAGAATCATTGTCAAAACGAATGCCCGGCGCGTGACCGGGCAAGGGGGATCACCGGCCCGTGGCTTCCTGTGCAAGGGACTCTTCCAGTGCGCTGAAGGCCGAGTGCCCGCCCAGGCGTTCATCCGGCATGCCGGTGGCGAACCAGAGCACGCCGGTGCCGGCGTCGTAGTCGAGCCACAGGCCGGATTGCAGGCCATAGGCGGAGCCGGAGTGGCCCACGCGGGCGACACCGTCGCCGAATGGCGCGTCGCGGCAGCCGTCCACCGCCGTGGCGAGGGTCTGGACGGCGAGGCCATAGCGGCAGAAGAAGCCGCCCTCCGTGTCGCCGTTGGGAGCGCCGGCATCACCGTTGTAGGTCCACAGCGGCGTGGCCAGGGTGCGGAGCGAAGCGGGCATCAGCAGGCGCACGCCGTCCAGTTCGCCCCCACCCAGGAGCAGCCGCCCGATCCGCGCCAGGTCGTTGGCCGAAATCCGCAGTCCGCCCTGCGGGGAGAACAGGCCGCCGTTCGTGCCCGGGCGCCATGCCGCGAGCTCGCAGCCCGCGTCACCGGCGAGCACGGGACAATCGGGGCGCTTCCCGCCCAGCCGGTCATTGGCCGGGTCGCCGTCGCCGTCGTAGAGCACCACTGCGCGGGCGATGGCATCGTCGCTGCAGCCGGTCCAGGTGAAACAGGCGTCGAGCCCGAGCGGGTCCAGTACCAGCCGATCCATCAGCCGGTCGAAACGCTCGCCGGTGGCGCGCTCCATGATCTGCGCCACCAGCGGGAAGTTGAGGTTGGTGTAGCGAAAGTACGTCCCGGGTGGATGCCCGCTGTCCCAGGCGCGCGGGTCATCGAGGATGCCGCGCAGCTGTCCGCCCAGCGGCGTCTGCCAGTAGCCGGCCTCATCGGTGAGGCTGGAGCGGTGCGAGAGCAGCAGGCGCAGCGTGACGGGGGTATCCGGGTAGGCGGGATTGCGCAGCGTCCATCCCAGTGCCGCGCTGACGTCGGCATCCAGGTCCAGCGTGCCGGCCTCGACCAGCCGCATCACCCCGATCGCGGTCACCAGCTTGGAGATCGAGGCGATCCGCACCGGGTCGTCCGCGGTGACCTCGCGGCCGGTGGCCCGGTCGGCCAGGCCGTCGGTGGCGGTCGCGGTAATGCCCTCGCGGTCGAAGGCGACGCGCACAGTGGCGACGGGGCTGGCGGCCTGCGCCAACGGCGCCGACAGGAGAAGCAGGGCGGGCAGGAGGAACCGGTTCATGTTCCCGATGGTAGCGGCAGCAACCCCGCCTCCACCGCGAAGGCCCGCCGGGACGATGCGACGTTGACGGATCACGCGGTATCCAGGGGCAGCCACGGTGAGAGCCGCGTTCCCATGCCAGTCCGAATCCGCACTTCCGGTTGCCTGCCCGGCATCATCGCCTCGGTCGTCCTCACGATCGTGCTCAACCTGCTGCTGCGGGCGTGCACCTCGTGACGCCGGCCGCCGGGCCGATTTTCCGGGTCGGCTGCGCCGGCTGGTCGATTCCCTCGCGCCACGCGCCCCTTTTTGGCGAGGGTGAAAGCCACTTGGCGCGCTACGCCACCCGCTTCTCGGTGGTCGAGGTCAACTCGACCTTCTACCGCCTGCACCTGCCGCGGACCTTCGAGCGCTGGGCGGCCACGGTGCCGGACGACTTCCGGTTCTCGGTCAAGATGCCGCGTTCGATCACCCATGAGGCGCGGCTGCGTGCCGTGGGCACGGCGCTGTCGGTGTTCCTCGATCCGGTCGCCGCGCTGGGTCCCAAACTGGGTGGGATGCTGGTGCAGTTGCCGCCGAGCCTCGCGTTTGATGCGCGGGTGGCCGACACGTTCTTCGCGATGCTGCGGCGTCGGACCCCGGTGCCGGTCGCCTGCGAACCGCGCCACGCCAGCTGGTTCGATCCGGCCATCGACAGCCTCTGGGACCGGTATGGGATTACGCGGGTCGCGGCCGACCCGGCGCGGCTGCCGGCGGCGGCACATCCGGGCGGGTGCGCGGCAGGTTGGCGCTACTGGCGCTGGCACGGCTCGCCACGCGTGTACTACAGCCGCTACGACGACGCCGCGCTGCAGTCGCTCGCGGCGGCGATGCGCGCGCGGGCCGCGCCGGCGGCGCCGGCCTGGTGCATCCTCGACAACACCGCGGCCGGCCATGCCATCGAGGACGCCGCGCGGCTGCAGGCCTTGCTCGATCGGGTGGACGGATAGAACCGCCCGGATCAGCGGGCGAGGGTGACCTTCTCCACGGCGTAGCCGCCGGTGGTGCGTACCCAGACGTTGACCTCGGGGCCGGCGGCGTTGCTGCCGCCCAGGGTGGGTGGTTCGCCTTCCGGCAGGCGCGGTTCGAACACCACCTGCACCACGCCGTCCCGGGACGGGTTCACGTGGACGGTGTAGTCATCGAGCTGCGAAGCCGGAGCCTTTTCGGCGAAGGCGGGCAGGGCGGTGGCGAGGGCGCGCACGGCGGCCCCGTCGAGTTCAAGTGCGCGTGTGTCCATGGGCTGGGTGCCGGTGGCGAAGGCGGCGGTCGCGAAGGTGGTCATGATCAGCAGTCCCGTAAGCAGGAGGTTCTTCAAGGCGGCGGTCCAGTTTCAGGGGATGGACCGGCGTACGCCGGGGCGGGTCAGACCGGAATCATGATACCGGGCGGCGGCAGGTCCGGCTGGCGGTCCTCGCGGCCGCGGGTGCCTTCCTGGATCACCGTGTCCTGGCGGGTCGCCGAATCGTACCTGCGGAAATCGCCGCTGGGCGTGGACACGTAGATCACCGGGCCCCAGTAGCCGCCGTCGGCGACGCGCTTGTCCTGCTGCGAGAAGTGGTCGCTGTTGAACTGGTCGCCGTCCTTGTCGGTCCGGGTGCCGTCGGCCTTCGAGTAGTCGGCATGGCCGTGGTAGCAGGCCTCCAGCGCCATGCCCTCCGGCTGCGGCACCTGGCTGGGGTCGAAGCCGTCGAGGGTGCCCGGCATCGGGGTGGTGACGAAGAACTCGCCGGCCGCGTTGCTGAAGACCAGCCCGCCGTTCTCGAGGTTGATCTCGATGGATAGCGGGTTGGAGTAATTCATCATCTCGATGGCGGCCGCATCGTTGCTCGGGAACGGGCCCAGGGCGGTGCCCGGCGGCACCAGCGGCGCGACTTCGGCGACGTTGACCGGAATCGTGCGGTCGGCGGCGATCGCCTGCGCGCCCTGCTGCGCCAGCACCTCGTCGGTCAGGGTGCCGTTGGCCTCCAAGCCGGCGATCAGGTCGTAGGCCTGCCCGCGCTGTTCCGGCGTGGCCGCCTGCGCGGTGAAGCGGTCGACCAGTCCTTCGTAGCGCGGGTTGTCGCGGAGGGGCTGGAGGGCCTCGATGCCGCGGGCGGCGTCAACAGCGGCGTGGGAGATTGCGGATACGGTCATGGCCAGGGGTCCATACGATGGCGTGCGGACCGTTGTCGCCCTTCCCGGGCGTCGTGGCAATCTGGGGAAACCCCGTGGTCGGGCAAGCCCGGGGTCGATCAGGGCACCGGATTGCCGTCGCGGTCCACCACCAGCCGCACCCGCTTTCCGTCGTGATAGAAGCTCGCCCGGTAAAGCCCCTCGTCCGCGCCGGTGCCGCGCTCGCACAGCACGGTGATCTGCTGCGTGTCCATCAGCCGCCGGAACTCGTCGACCGCCAAGCCAAGCCCGCAAGCCACCAGCGCGCCGTCGATCTCGACAGTGTGCGAGGGGTTCAAGTCGATGGGGATGGCGCGGCCCATCGGGGATCTCCAGGGTTTGTGACGGTCCCAGCCTGGCGCCCATGGATGGGGGGCGCCATGACCTGGGTCAGTCATTCCGGATCGAACCCGTCGGCGGGCATGAGTACCAGAGGCGCACATTCCGCCGCGCTGCATCCCCAGTGGCGGATTTCCTTCCCGGACCGCCACACCGCGGTGCCCCCTCCACCTATGGAGAAGGACCAGTCGTGCTGCGCGGCTCGCAGTTCGCCACTGACCGCGCATGACACCTGGTAGAAACCGGAATATGGCGCGTCGTCATGCTCGGTTGCGAGCCGGAAAAATCGCATGACCTGGGTCGGCGTGAGCCGCCACTCGTGGCAGGCACGTTCCAGCGCTGGATCATCGGAAGTCCCGGTATAACGGGCCGCGTCGACAGAGAGCACCTCAATTCCGCCTGTCGCGGCTGTGGCCGTACCAACTCGCTGATCCGCTGAGGCGCATGTGGCGATGCCCGCGCATGCACACGCGATCACCAGCAATACGACCCCGTGGTTGCTCATGGCTCCTCACCATGAATGTAGAGGCCGGCACCTTCTCCGCCCTTCTTGTAGGAGATGACGTCGTGCTCGTGCACGTCCGTATCAGTCAGGTCGTAAGTGCGTTTCAGTATTCGCACGAGGGTCCGGATCGACTCGGTCTGCTCGGCAGTCGGTGCTTCCCACGTGGCTTGATCAGGATCGTCCGGTCCACAGTTGGTGAGGCATTGGGACACGACTTCGATCCCGACACTGTCTTCGTTCAACGGGAAGCGATCGGGATAAGGCTTTGTTTTTTCGTGATTGTGGATCTTCGTGGGCGCCCATCCCCAGCTCCGGATCCGCTCTGATTCTTCCATGGAACAGGTGCCTTCGTGATAGCACCGCGATTTGATTTTGCCGACGTGGTGGGTGTGCTTGAGCAGGCTGGCTGTCTGGACGGGTGGAGGATTCGCCTACGGCCACGAACCGGGTCATACCGCTGCCTCTTCGCCCAGCTCGATCCGCACCACTTCGGATTTCCCGCTGGTGACCAGGTGGGTGGCGCCGGCGCGGTCGGTCGTGCCTTGTTCATTCGTGCCATTACTGCGCAGGATGCGATAGGCGCGATGAGCCAGTGGCTTTCCGGTCTCGGCAGACCTGAGGATAAAGGTTTCGCTGAAAGTTCCGTCGTCTGCAGCAGCATTTGCAGCCTCGGGTGGCCGCATGGCAGCAATCAGTCCCTGCATGGTGGCAGGTCCTGTGGAGGCCGCATGGATCGAGCGCTTTGGCCTTGCGGACGCTGCGCGACCGCCTCCAGCATCAAGAAACACCCGCACCTGCTCCACCCCCATCACCGAGCACCCGCACGACAGCTTGCTGCCATGCAGGGCCACGGGCTGGCCGTCGATGAGGGTGGTGGTGTCGCCGTCGACGATCAGGAAGCTGCCCTGGTGCTTCGGGCAGGTCGCGCTGTCGTTGACGCGGGCGACGGGCTTGCCGTCGATGTCGGTGAATGGCGAGCCGGTGATCACCTTGCCGCCGCTGCTGGTGGGGTCGCCCACCACGATCCACATCCTTGTCATGGCCGGTCCTTTCCCTGGGACCGGCCAAGTCTAGCGCAAGGTTCCCGCCAGCCACCGTGCGGGCGCGGTGGTCACTCGCGCTCGAGCAGGCGCTTGCGCGGCATCTTTTCCTCGCGCGTGGCGGCATGCCACGCGAAGGAGGCGACGATCGCGGCGGCCTGCTTCAGGTCTTCCGGCTCGATGTGGTCGCGGGTGTCCAGGTGGCTGTGGTGGACGTTGCTGAAGTAGTCCAGCCGGTCCTGGATGAACTGGAAGCCGGGCAGGCCGACCGCGTCGAAGGAGATGTGGTCGGTGCTGCCGGTGTTGCGGGTGGCCACGGTGGTCGCGCCGACGTCATGGAAGGGCTCGAGCCAGGCCTGGAAGATCGGCACCGCCGCCAGGTTCTCCTGGGCGTAGATCCCGCGGAAGCGGCCCGAGCCGTTGTCCATGTTGAAGTAGGCCGAGAAACGCTCGTAGTCGCGCTTGCGCTGCAGCGGGCCGGTCGGATCGCGCAGCGAGCCGGGCAGCGCCTGCTGGGCCGGGTCGTTCGGTTCGGGGTAGGCGGCGAAGTGGTCGGCGACGTAGGCGCGCGAGCCGATCAGGCCCTGCTCCTCGCCACTCCACAGGGCGACCCGGATGGTGCGGTCGGGCTGGGCGCCCACGGCCTTGAGGATGCGCATGGCTTCCATCATCACCGCCACGCCGGCGGCGTTGTCGGCCGCGCCGGTGCCGGTGTGCCAGGAGTCCATGTGGGCGCCGAGCATCACGATCTCGCCGGCCTTGCGGCCCTTGCCGGGGATCTCGGCCACGGTGTTGTGGCCGGGCTGGTCGGCCTCGTCGGTGAAGCGGGCGTCCACGTCGACGCGCAGGCGTACGCTCTCGTCGCGCTCGAGCGCACGCACCAGCTGGTTGTAGTGCTCGGCGGCCATGGCCAGCTCGGGGATGCCCGCCGACTCGCCGGCCTTGCGCGATCCGCCGCCGCCGACGCGGATGATGCCGTTGTCCCAGCCGCTGATGCTGATCGCGGCCAGGGCCCCTTCCTCGACGAAGAACGCGTTCGTGGCCTTCGCCAGTTCCTGGCGCTCGGTGTACTTCTTCACCCGCTCGGCGCGGTCGTCCTTCTCGTCCTTCGGCACGGCGAAGGCCTGCAGTTCGGCCAAGCCGGCGTCGTCGTGGCGGTGGGAGTCGGGCTTCTCTCCGCGCGCGTACTCGCGCTCCTCGCTCAGCAGCAGGATCCGGCCGGCCAGTTTGCCCCGGTACTTCTCAAGGTCCGCGGCCTTTTCGATCTTGACCAGCAGGGCCTCGCCCTCGACCGGACCGTCGGTACCCGGGGTCCAGGCCTTGGGCAACGCATGCAGCGGCAGCTGGCGCGGGCCAAGCATCTGCACGCTGGCGTGGGTGAATTCCCAGCCGCGGCCGAAGTCGAAGGCTTCATCGTGAACGTTGGCCAGCCCCCACTCGTTGAACTTGCCACGGGTCCAGTCGTTGGCCTCGGCCATCTGCGGCGAGTTGGTCAGCCGCGGGCCGATGCCTTCGGTCAGGTGGGTGAGGGTGGCCATCACCTGGGAGTTGTGGAAGGCCTCCTGGCGGATCCTGCTCACCATGTCCAGGTCCACCGGCTCGCTGGCCATCGCGGCACCGCTGACTCCCAGGCACACCAACATCACGCAACGCTTCAGCATCTCGACCCCCCGGCGCCCGGACGGCGCGCTTGAAGCGGTCGACTTTATCCGCTCGCGACGCAGGTTCGCCGGGCCGTTGGTCATGCCGCCGGCGTTTGCGGCAAAAGACGCAAGGTCGGCGGAAAAAACCTGCCACGCGCCCCCGCGCGGCGGATAATGCGCCACTGCCCCGTCCCGTCCCCACGATGCCCGAGTCCCCTGCCATGCCCACGGCTGCGCCCCGCCTGCAGCCGCGGGTATTGATCCCGCTGTGCCTGTTCCTGCTCTACGTGGTGTGGGGCTCGACGTACCTGGGCATCCACTTCGCCTTGGAGAGCTATCCGCCGTTCCTGCTGGCCGGGCTGCGGTTCTCGGCCGCCGGGGTGCTGCTGTACGGGTTCCTGCGCTGGCGCGGGATGGCGCCGCCGAGCCGGACGCAGTGGCGCAATGCGGCGGTCACCGGGCTGTTGCTGCTGGGCATGGGCAACGGCCTGGTGTGCTTTGCCGAGGAGCGGGTGAGTTCTGGGATCGCGGCGGTCGCGGTGTCGAGCATGCCGCTGTTCGCCGCCGCCTTTGGCGGGCTCTATGGCAACTGGCCCTCCCGGCGAGAGGCGCTGGGCCTGATGGTCGGCTTTGCCGGGGTGGTGCTGCTGAACCTGGGCAGCGGGCTGTCGGGCGAGCGGATCGGGGCAGTCGCCCTGCTGGTCGCCGCGGCGGCCTGGGCCTTCGGTTCTGTCTGGAGCCGGCGCCAGGACATGCCGGCGGGACCGATGAACACCGCCGCGCAGATGCTGTGCGCGTCGGTGGCGCTGCTGGCGGTCGGCTTCGGAACCGGGGAGCGGCTGCCGGCCGAACCCACGCTCAAGGCCACGCTGTCGCTGGCCTACCTGGCGCTGTTCGGCTCGATCGTCGCCTTCAGCGCCTACCTCTACGTGCTGCGCCATGCGCGACCGGCGATCGCCACCAGCTACGCCTACGTGAATCCGCCGGTGGCGGTGCTGTTCGGGGTGGTGCTGGCGGGCGAGAGCGTCGGGCCCCGGGACATCGCCGGCATGCTGGTGATCCTCGCCGGCGTCGCCGTCATCACCCTGGCCGGTCGCTCAGGCAAGCGCAAGCTCAATCCCCGGGCGCCCTGACACGGCGGGCCTGCCCCGCCGGGCGGGCCGCAGGCCGGCTCAGGTGCCCTGGCCGGGGTCCGTGGCGGCAGGCTCGTCCTGCTTGGCGGCCTTGGCGGCGCGCTTGCGTGCTTCCTTCTCTTCCTTCTGCTTCTTCTTGGCGATCTCGCGCTGGCGCTTTTCGAACGAGTAGTTGGGCTTGGCCAATGGGCTCTTCCGTGTGGGGTGGAACGGCCAGTGTACGCGTGCGGGCCAGGGCAGTCCCCGGGGGGCGGCAACGACGCGGCACTAACGGCGGGCCCAGCACTGTCGGGATATTCAACCGGAGGATCCCGACATGGCGCGCGACATCCTGAAGACACTCAAGTCCGAGCACGACGAACTGCGCAAGCTGTTCGACCAGGTGAACGACACCACCGACCGCGCGCGCAAGACGCGTACCGACCTGCTCGAGCGCATCGAGGCGAGCTTCATGCCGCACGCCAGGTGGGAGGAGCAGGTGTTCTACCCGGAGTTCCGCAAGCGCGCAGACCGTGACGGGCTCAAGACCCACGCCGAAGCGGTCGCCGAGCACAAGGCGGTGGAGGAAACCGTGATTCCCGACGTGCATGCGGCGGAGGTCGACACCCCCGAATTCGCGGGACGGATCAAGGTGTTCGGGGAGATGGTCGAGCACCACGCCAGGGAGGAGGAACAGACCATGTTCAAGATGGCGCGCGAGCTGTTCACCACGGAGGAGCGCGCGCAGCTGGACGAGGACTACGAGCAGTGGAAGCAGTCCGCCCAGGGACGTGAAGCGATGGTCGCCGCGCAGGCGAAGACCGGGATGAAGGATGCCGGTCGCCGGATGACCCACTGAAGGTCGCTGCTGCGACGAGTGCCGGAATCGACGCCGGCACGCGCACCCCGGCATGGGCCGGGGTGCGGTGGAGTGACGGGGTGGGCCAGGCTTACTGGACCTGGATCGTGCCCCGCATCAGTGCGGAATGACCGGGGAAGCTGCAGAAGAACTTGTACGGCCCATTGCCCTGGATCCCGCTGGCCGCGAAGGTCACCGACGTAGTCTCGCCGCCGCCGACCAGGTCGGTGTGGGCGATGACCCGCTCGTCATCCGGATCGACATAGTTGTCGTCGGCCCCGGCCGACAGCCCGGCCGATGCGACCGCCTGCATGTCGGCGGCGCGGGTGATCACCACGTTGTGGCCCATCGCCGCGACCGGCAGCTGGCCGCTGTGGTGCAGGTTGATGGTGAAATCGCTGCACGAGGCCGGCACGGTGATCGAGCCGACGTCAAACTGCATCGCGTCGTTGCCCTCGATGGTCGTGCTGCAGTCGTTCACGACCGCCGCGGGCTTGTTGCCGCTGGCGCCTGCTGCGGGTGCCGCCGTGTCGGTTCCCGTGTTGCCGGCCGTTCCGGTGCTGCCCGCCGGTTGCGCCGGGGGCGTGGTCGCCGCCGGGGGCGTGTTGCCGGCGCCCATGGCGCTGTCCGGGGCCGTGTCGCCAGCGACCGGGGGCGGGGTGGCGGCGGTGTCCCGGTCGCGCGGTGGCGTGTCATTGCCGCCACAGGCGGCCAGGGCGAGCGCGCAGGACGCGGTCAACAGGGTGAGCTTGATGTTCATGTGGGGGAATCCTCCTTCGTGAAACCCGGTCGCCATGATTCGCCCCCGGCCCCGTGCGTGCCGTGAAGACGCCTCCCCGGGGAACGGGCACGCCGGTGCGGCCGCTGGCACCTCCCACGGCAGGAGTCCATCATTCAGTGCACCCACGATGCAGGACCCATGATGGCAAGCGAGCGCTTCTACCCGATCGGCACGCCCGGTACCCCCTGGTCCGACAGCGAGAAGGCCGAGTGGCTCGGCCGCCAGTCCCGCCGGCGCAGCTACCGCGACGAGGTGGTATCGGCCATCGACGGCCTGCGTGATCGCTTCGATGTCATCCAGTACGGCGAGCTGGACTACGACGGTGAGTCGTTCCCGCTCCATGCATTGCGCAGCCGCGACTGGCGCGGCGACCTGCCGGTGGTGCTGGTCACCGGCGGCGTGCACGGCTACGAGACCAGCGGCGTGCATGGCGCGCTGCAGTTCGCCCGCGAGGATGCGGCCGGGTACGCGGGGCGGGTGAACCTGCTGATCGCACCGGCCGTCAGTCCCTGGGGCTATGAGCGGATCCATCGCTGGAACCGGCATGCGGTGGACCCGAACCGTTCCTTCCGCCCCGACAGTCCCGCCGGCGAGTCGGCGGCGCTGATGGCGCTGGTCGAGCCCCTGCGCGGGCAGGTGCTGCTGCACATCGACCTGCACGAGACCACCGACACCGACGAATCGGAGTTCCGCCCGGCACTGGCCGCGCGCGACGGAACGCCTTTCGAGCCGGGCAGGATCCCCGACGGCTTCTATCTCGTCGGCGACAGCGAGAACCCGCAGCCGGAGTTCCAGAAGGCGATCATCGACGCGGTCGAGCGCGTCACCCACATCGCGCCGGAAGACCCGGGTGGGGGCCTCATCGGCGCGCCGCTGGCCCAGCGTGGGGTGATCAACTATCCGCTGGCCCGGCTCGGGCTGTGCGCCAGCGTCACCGGCGCGCCCTACGTCACCACCACCGAGGTCTATCCCGACAGCCCGCAGGCAACCCCGCAGCAGTGCAACGACGCGCAGGCGACGGCGGTGCGGGCGGCGATCGACTTCGTCCTGGCGCAGGGCTGACGTCGAACGGGCGAGGCTCCCGCCGGTAATGGCCTAGGACGTCGCAGGCGCGCTGGCGTCCTGCAGCAGGCGGGCGAACGCCTCGGGCGGCATGGGCCTGGCGATGCAGAAGCCCTGCGCGGCATCGCAGCCGGCGGCGGCAAGCCAGTCCAGCGTGGCCTGGTCCTCGATGCCTTCCGCGGTGACCGAGGCGCCGAGGTCGTGGGCCAGGCTGATGGTGGCGCGCACGATGGCCTGGTCCGACTGCGAACCCACCACGTTGGCCACGAACGACTGGTCGATCTTCAGCTCGTCGGGCCCGAGGCGCCGCAGGTTGGTCAGCGACGAGTGGCCGGTGCCGAAATCGTCGACCGAGATGCGGATGCCATGCGCGCGCAGCCGGGGAATCGCGGCGGCCACGCGTTCGGGATCGCGCATCATGTCGGTTTCGGTGACCTCGAGGATCAGCTGGGGCCCCGGCCGCGCCGCCGCGCCGATGACCGCGTCGACGAGCGCGCCGTCGGCGAGGTCGTTGGCCGAAACGTTCACCGCCAGCGAGAGCGCCTGCCCATGGCCGGACCACTGCCGCATGGTGGCCAGGCCGGCGCGGATCAGGTACAGCGTCATCTCGCCGATCGCCTCGGCCTGTTCGGCAAGCGGGACGAAGGCCGCGGGGGGCAGGGGCCCGTGGCGCGGATGGTTCCAGCGCACCAGCAGCTCGGCGCCCAACCAGCGCCGGGTACGCAGGTCGAGTTTTGGCTGCAGCGCGTACCCGAGCTGGCCGGCGGCCAGTGACTCGCGCAGCTCCGCCAGAAGGGTGAGGTTGCGCGGGTCGGGTTCCAGGGTGACGTTGTAGGCCAGGCGGCGGACGCCCAGCCGTTCGGCCGCCTCCAGTGCAAGCCGCGCCGCCCGCATCAGTGAAGGCGCATCCGCGCCATCGTGGGGGAATACGGCGATTCCGATACGGGTACGCAGGTCGATCGGAAGGTCGCGCAGGCTGATCCGTTGCGACAACAGCGTCCGCAGCTGTTCGGTCGCCATGCCTGCCTGTTCGGCATCGCCGACACCCGGCAGGACGACGGCGAAGCGGCCGGGTCCGAGGTAGGCGACATCGCTCCTGCCGTGGGTGGAGGCCAGCCGCGCGGCCACGATCGCCTCCAGGTCCCGGCTGGTGGCTTCCCCGGCCAGGTTCTGGACCATGTCCAGGCCGAGCAGGCGGATCTTGGCCAGCGCGAAGCCCGGAGTGCCGGGCGTCCATTTGCCGGCACGCAGCGCCAGCTGCTCCAGCAGCGCCGGCTGTCCGGGCAGGACCGCCAGCTGGGTCGCGCCGCTGCCCGGTGCCTGGGCCTGCCCGCGCGCTGCCGGGCCGCCGCCCGCGATCGCCTGTCCGGCCCGCCGGCGCCAGAGCAGCAACGCAAGGTACAGGGCGAGGATCGCCGCCACCCCGGCGACCATCGGCCAGGCACCGGCCGGCGCGTGTTGCCGGCCCAGGTTGCCGATCCATGCCACGTAGAGCCGGTCCTGCTCGCCGCTCACGCGCAGCCGGTCGAGGCCGTCGTTGAGCTGCCCGACCAGTTCAGGGCGTTGGCGCGAGACGGCGAGCACGTACTGCCGCTCGAGCAGGGGAGGGCTGAGCGCGATCACCCCGTCCAGGCCCTCCTTGGCCACGGTCTGGTAGCCGATGCTGGTCGGCACCAGCGCGTACTCCGCCTCGCCACGGGCGACCGCGGCCAGTGCCGTGGATTCGCTGGCAAGCTCGAGCAGCCTGGGTCCGGTCCTTCCCATCGCCCGGAGTGCCTCCCACGCCAGGCTCGCCTTCTGGACCGCGACCACCGAGCCGGCGAGCTCCTCCAGCGATCCGACCGCGGGCGTGCCGATGGTGCCGAAGACGGCGTGGTAACGCAGCAGGTAGGGCCGGGTGAACAGGAAGCGGTCCTCGCGCGGCGAGGAGGCGAACATCGGCACCACGTCCAGTTCGCCACGCTCGAGCCGCTTCAGCGAGGCATCCCAACCGCCCAGTTCGAAACGCACCTGCATCCGCTGGTCACGCGCCAGCAGCCGGATGAGTTCGACATCGAAGCCGGTGGCCCTGCCGTGCTCATCGATGAACTGGAATGGCGGGTACTCCGCGTCGCCACCGACCACCAGCGTGGGATCACCGGTCTGGCCATGCGCCGGGCGCGGCGTGGGCGACAGGACGACCAGCAGCACCAAGGCCAACAGGGCTCGGATTGCGGGTCCGAACGTGTTGCTGGCAGGTGGCGCGGCGGTTCCCATCGAATCCCCGGTTCATGGAAGGCGTGCAGCCCTGTTTAGCACGAACCGTTAAGTCGGGGTTCACGACCGCTCCACGTCCCGGCGCCGCGCATGGGGTTTCGGAGGCGGAACGGCCTGGCGGCTATGGGTCCAACCCGTCGAGCATCGCCTGCACGTGCCGGGCCGGGTTCATGTCCGAGTGCACCGCCGCGATGGTGCCGTCCTGCGCGATGACGTAGGACGTGCGGCTGGACATGTCGCCGCTCCCGGTCACCGCGTCGTAATCGGCCGCGATCGCCGCGCCTTCGTCGGCGGCCACCGGGAACTTCCCGGCGCAGGTGGCGGTGTCATTGGAGAACGCGCGCAACTGGTCGATGTTGCCGGCGGTCACGCCGATGACGGTCGCGCCCTTTCCCCTGAAGGCGTCGATGTTCTGCGAGAACAGCGAGGCCTCCAGGTTGCAGCCCGGGGTATTGGCGGCCGGGAAGAAGTACACCACCACCGGCCCACCACGCAGTGCGTCGGCGAGGCTGAACTGGAACGCTTCGCCGGCCAGCCAGCCCGGCGCGCTGAAGTCCGGCGCCGGGTCGCCCGGCTTGAGCGCGGCCGAGGCGGGCTGCGCACAGGCGGCGGCGAAGGTGAGCGCAAGGGCTGCGGCGAGGCTCTTGAGGATGTTCATGGTCATGCATCCTACGCCGCCGGCGCTTTCACGTGGTGCCGCCTAGCCTGCCGCTTCCAGTCACGGGAGCGGGCGATGGACCAGTGGGACTGCATCATCGTCGGTGCCGGGCCGGCGGGGCTGTCCGCGGCCTTGTACCTGGCCCGGTTCCGGCGCCGGGTGCTGGTGGTGCATGACGGCCGCTCGCGCGCGCTGCGCATCCCGGTGACCCACAACGTGCCCGGCTTCCCCGACGGGGTCGAGGGTCCCGCGCTGGTCGCACGCATGACCCGCCACGCCGAGCGGTACGGTGCCGTGGTGCGCGAGGGCGAGGTGGTCCAGGCGGCCGCGGGCGGACCGGGATTCATCCTCACCCTCGCCGGCAGCCGTGAGCAGTTGCGGGCGCGCAGTCTGGTCCTGGCGACCGGCCTGTACATGGAGCAGGTGCCACTGGACGACGGGGTGCACGAAGCGGCCATCGGCGCCGGCATCCTGCGCTATTGCCCGGTCTGTGACGGCTACGAGCACATCGACGAGCGCATCGGCGTGATCGGCTCGGATGGCCACGGCGCGAACGAGGCGCTGTTCCTGCGCCGCTTCTCCGCCGACATCACCCTGGTGCCACTCAACAGCAGCGAGCTGGATCCCCGGGACCGTACCCGGCTGCAGCGCGCCGGCATCGCCGTGGTGGACCGCCCGGTCATCCATCACGCACCACGGGGCGATTGTTACCAGGTCCAGATCGAGGGCGACGAGGCACCGCTGTCCTTCGACGTCGTCTACCCCGCACTGGGTGTCCGCCAGCGCGTGGAGCTCGCGGTCATGCTCGGCCTGGAACTGGGGGAGGAGGGCACGACCCACGCGCGCTCACCGCTGGGGACCGACGTGCCCGGGCTGTATTGCGCCGGGGACATCGTCGAGGGCCTGGACCAGATCAGCGTGGCGATGGGCCACGGGGCGCTAGCCGCCACCCGCGCGCACAACTGGCTGCGCGAACGCGAACCGCCAACTTTCGACACTGCGCCCGGGGTGCCGGAACGGGTAAAAGGGGGGTTGGACCAGCACGCTACCGGGGAACCCCCTTGAAGAAGACCTTGCTTTCCGCGGCGACCGCCGTCGCGCTCAGCCTCGTTGCCGCGCCCGCGGCCCTCGCCCACGATGCATGCCTGGACGAGGCCTGCCACGCCCTGTCGCTGGTCGACGCGGGTGATCATGCCGGCGGCGCTGCCACCGACCCGATCCAGGCCACCCGCTTCGGCACCTGGGGCATCGATACCGCCGGCATGGATCCCACCGTCGAGCCCGGCGCGGACTTCTTCGCCTATGTCAGTGGCGCCTGGGCGCAAGGCACCGAGATCCCGTCCGACCAGTCGATGTACGGCTCGTTCCTGGTCCTGCGTGACCTGTCCGAGGCGCGCGTGCACCAGCTGCTGGAAAGCTACCGCCTGGGTGATCCGGCCGGCACCGACAACCAGGCCAAGCTGGCCGCCCTCTACCAGGGCTTCATGGACGAGCAGGCGGTGGAGGCGCTTGGCGCCCGGCCACTGCAGCCGCATCTGGAGGCCATCCGCGCGGTCGACAGCAAGGAGGCCATGGCGCGCCTGATGGGCCAGCGCAATGCCAGCTTCGGCGGCAGTTTCTTCGGCCATTACGTGTCCGATGACCAGCGCAACCCGGATACCTACACCCTGTACCTGAGCCAGTCCGGCCTGGGCCTGGGCGACCGGCAGATGTACCTGGACGAGAAGTTCGCCCCGCAGCGCGAGCGCTACGTCGAGTACATCGCGCAGATGCTCGGACTGGCCGGCTGGGACGACCCGGCGGGCAACGCCGACCGGATCATGGCGATGGAGACGAAGATCGCCGAGGCCCACTGGACCCGCGCCGAAAGCCGCGACCGCGACAAGACCTACAACCCGGTGGTGCTGGCCGAACTGGGTACCCTCGCGCCCGGATTCCCATGGCCGGCCTACCTGGCCGCCGCCGGCGTGGACTACGCCGAAAACGGGGTGATCCGCCAGGACAGCGCGTTCCCGGAGATTGCCGCGATCTTCGCCGGCACCGACCTGGACACGCTGAAGGCCTGGCAGGCCTTCCACACCACCGACAACGCCGCCTCGCTGCTGTCGAGCGACTTCGCCGATGCCGAGTTCGAATTCCGCAGCCGGTTCCTGTCCGGCCAGCCCGAGCAGCGCGCACGCTGGAAGCGCGCCGTTGCCTACGCCTCCTCGGCGATGGGCGAGGCGATCGGCCAGGACTACGTGAAGCTGTACTTCCCGCCCGACGCCAAGGCCAAGATGGACGAGCTGGTGGCCAACGTGAAGGCCGCCATGGGCGCGCGCCTGGACCAGCTGGAGTGGATGAGCCCGGCGACCAAGGCCGAGGCGCACGCCAAGCTCAAGGGCTTCGGGCTGAAGATCGGCCATACCGAGAAGTGGCGCGACTACGACGGCCTGCAGCTGGCCAACGGCGACGTGTTCGGCAATGCCGAGCGCGCCATGGCCTTCGAATGGGACTACCGCAAGGGCCGCATCGGCCAGCCGGTGGACCTGACCGAGTGGGGGATGACCCCGCAGACCGTCAACGCCTACTACAACTCGGTCAAGAACGAGATCGTGTTCCCGGCCGCGATCCTGCAGCCCCCGTTCTTCGATCCGGATGCCGACCCGGCGGTCAACTACGGCGCCATCGGCGGGGTGATCGGCCACGAAATCGTCCACGGCTTCGACGACCAGGGCCGCAAGTCCGACGGCGAGGGCCTGCTGCGTGACTGGTGGACCGCCGAGGACGCGGCGAAGTTCGAGGAGCAGGCGGCGAAGCTGGGCGCGCAGTACGAGTCCTACGAGTTCCCGCAGCTGCCGGGCATGCACATCAACAGCCGGGTGGCGATGGGCGAGAACATCGGCGACCTGGGTGGCCTGACCATCGCGCTGGAGGCCTATCGCCGCTCGCTGGACGGCGGGGAAGCGCCGGTGATCGACGGCTTCACCGGCGAGCAGCGCCTGTTCATGGGCTGGGCCCAGGTCTGGCGCACGCTGTGGCGCGATGATGCCCTGCGCCAGCAGCTGGTCAACGGCACCCACTCGCCGGGCCACATCCGCGCCTTCGCGCCGCTGCGCAACATCGACGCCTGGTACGACGCGTTCGGCGTCACCGAGGCCGATCCGCTGTGGATCGCGCCCGAAGACCGGGTGCGCATCTGGTAAGGCAAGAAGGCCCCCGAAAGGGGGCCTTCCTCGTTATGGACGCCGCCGGCTCCCCAACCGACGTGGCCCGGCCAAAGGCCGCACCCGGAACCGGTTTCCGCTCAGTCCAGGTCCACCGTGTCCCGGTCCTGCCCCTCCTGCCCGCGCGGATCGACCCCGAACAACAGCTTCACCCCCGCCAGCATCTGCCCCTCGTTGAGCCAGACCTGCGCGTCCTGCACATCCAGCCGCAGCAGGGTGATGCGCGGATCGTTGCGGCCCTCGAACCAGGCTTCGACCATCGGGCTCCACAGCCGGTCCATCACCCCCGGGTCGTTGTCCACCGACAGCCGCCCGCGCATGGAGGCGAACAACGACAGGCCCTTCTTGGTGAAGGTCGCGACCGCGGACTGCGGAGTGGCGAGGGCGCGGGCAAGATCGGTCTCGCTGGAGGTGAAGAACCAGAACGGGGAGTGGTTGCCGTCCATGAGCAGCGTCATCGGCTGGGGGGGCGCGGCGCCCGCGCCGTCGAGCCCGATCATCACGAAGCGGTCCTGCTGGAAAGCGTCCCAGAGCTTGCCGGCGATTTCCTGTTGGGTGGCCATGGAGGTCCCTGTGGTGTGGGGGAGCCGCAGTCCTAGCAGGCTTGCCGTTAGCCCGGCGTCGCCCGTCGACTGGGGCGGCTTCGTCGCGCGCCGGGCTTTCCGCCTGGACGTGCCCGACGTGGATCACGGGCACGGCGCCGATCGCGATACAGTGCCGGTGCCGCAGACCACCAGGAGTCGTACATGAGCAGGAACGAACAGCGCCCTCCGGCTACCACCACCGGTGCCGGGGCACCCGCGCCCAGCGACCGCGATTCCCTCACCATTGGTCCCGACGGCCCGATCGTCCTGCACGACGTGCACTTCCTCGAGCAGATGGCGCATTTCAACCGCGAGAAGGTCATCGAGCGCCAGCCACACGCCAAGGGCGCCGGCGCATTCGGGATCTTCGAGACCACGGCCGATGTTTCCCGCTACACCCGGGCGGCCCTGTTCCAGCCCGGCACGAAGACCGACTTGCTGATCCGCTTCTCCACCGTGGCCGGTGAGATGGGCAGCCCCGATACCTGGCGCGACGTACGCGGCTTCTCGCTCAAGTTCTATACCAGCGAAGGCAACTACGACCTGGTCGGCAACAACACGCCGATCTTCTTCGTCCGCGATCCGATGAAGTTCCCGCACTTCATCCGCAGCCAGAAGCGCCTGCCGGACTCCGGGCTGCGCGACAACCACATGCAGTGGGACTTCTGGACCCACAATCCCGAGTCCGCCCACCAGGTCACCTACCTGATGGGGCCGCGCGGCCTTCCACGCACCTGGCGCCACATGAACGGCTACGGCTCGCACACCTACATGTGGATCAACGACGCAGGCGAGCGGTTCTGGGTGAAGTACCACTTCCACACCCGGCAGGGTATGGCGTTCTTCAGCAACGCCGAAGCCATGGAGATGGCCGGGCGCGACGCCGACTTCCACCGCCGCGACCTGTTCGACGCCATCGCCCGCGGCGAGCACCCGCAGTGGACGCTGTCGGTGCAGGTGATGCCCTACGAGGACGCGAAGACCTACCGGATCAACCCTTTCGACCTGACCAAGGTGTGGCCGCACGCGGACTACCCGCTGATCGAGGTGGGCGTGATGACCCTGGACCGTAATCCGGAGAACTTCTTCGCCCAGGTCGAGCAGGCGGCGTTTTCCCCGGGCAACACGGTGCCGGGCATCGGGCTGTCGCCGGACAAGATGCTGCTCGGGCGCGCCTTCGCCTACAACGACGCGCAGCGCAACCGCATCGGTGCCAATTTCCACCAGCTGCCGGTGAACCAGCCTAAGGTGCCGGTGAACAGCTATCTGTTCGATGGCCCGATGGCCTACCACCACAGCGGCGCCGCACCGGTGTATGCGCCCAACAGCGGCGGGCGGCCCTGGGCCGAGTCGTCGGGCACCGCGGACGATGGCTGGGAGGCGGACGGCGCGATGGTGCGCAGCGCCTATGTGCTGCGCGCGGACGATGACGACTTCAGCCAGCCTGGCGTGCTGGTGCGCGAGGTGTTCACCGAGGCCGAGCGCGGGGCACTGGTCGAGCAGGTGGCCGGCAGCCTGCTGGGCGGCGTGCGCAGCCCGGTGCTGGAGCGTGCCTTCGAGTACTGGAAGAACATCGACCCGGACGTGGGTGCCCGGATCGAACGGAAGGTGAGGACCGATGGCGCCCGGGAGCCGGCGGCGGGCATGGGCGAAAGCTGACCGTCCGATGTCCAGCCGATTGCTGAAACCGTTCCTGTCGACCTGGCTGACCGGCCTGCTGGCGGTGTTGCCGCTGGTGATGACGCTGGGGCTGGTGGTCTGGGTGGTCGGGTTGCTGAACCGGTTCGTCGGCCCCGACAGCATGCTCGGGCGCTCGTTCTCGGTTCTCGGGGTGTTCGCCGGCAACCCGTTCCTGGCCTGGCTGGCGGGCACTGCGCTGGTACTGGCCGCCATCTACGTGCTGGGACTGGTGGTCCAGTCCCGGCTGCGGGCGCCGGTGATGGCGTTGCTGGACAGCTCGATGCGGCGGATTCCGCTGCTGGGTCGGGTCTACGACGTCGCCGAGCGCTTCGTGGCGGTGCTGGGCGACCGTGGCAAGACCGCCGACATCGCGGCGATGAGCCCGGTGTGGTGCAGCTTCGGCGAGTCCGGGGTGAAGGTGCTGGGGCTGCTGCCGAACCCCGAGCCGCTGGCGATCGCCGGCCAGCCCCACCTCGCGGTACTGGTGCCGACCGCACCCATCCCGGTGGGTGGCGGGCTGCTGTATGTGCCGGTGCAGTGGGTCGCGCGCGCCGACATCGGAGTCGACACCCTGACCAGCGTGTACCTGTCGATGGGCATCACCGCACCGGTCGCGGCGCCCGGTGGCAGGCGGCGGGCGCGGTGACGGGGACTGCGCGCCCGGACGCGCGGCTACAATGCCCGGCCCACGTCGCGGAGCCCCTGCATGCACACCTCACCGGACTGCCCTGACTGCGGCAAGGACAACACCTGGTCGGACGGCACGCTCTTCTCCTGCCCCGACTGCGGGCACGAATGGGCGCCCGGCGATGCGGCGGCCGGCGGCGGGCCCGTGGTGCGCGACTGCAATGGCAATCCGCTGGAGCAGGGTGATTCGGTGGTGGTGATCAAGGACCTGAAGGTGCGGGGCAGTTCCGTACCGCTGAAGCAGGGCACCATGATCCGCAACATCCGCCTGGTCGCGGATGATCCGGAGCACATCGAGGGGCACTCCGACCGGATCCGCGACCTCGTGCTCAAGACCTGCTTCCTGCGCAAGGCCTGATGGCGCCGATTTCCGACACCGCCAACGTGCTGGCCCGGCACGACCTGCCCGGCATCCTGGCCGCCATCAACGCCGAGGTGCGCGAACGCTTCGGCGAGGGCAGGGTCGCCGATTACATCCCGATGCTCGGTTCGGTGCCGGTCGACCGCTTCGGCATGGCCCTGGTCGCGCTGGACGGCCAGGTGCATTGCGTGGGTGACGCCCGCGAGCCGTTCTCGGTCCAGAGCGTGTCCAAGGTCCATTCCCTGACCCTGGCGCTGGAGGTGGCCGGCGCGGAACTGTGGGACCGGGTGGGCCGCGAGCCGTCGGGCGTGCCGTTCAACTCGCTGGTGCAGCTGGAGTTCGAGGGCGGCGTCCCGCGCAACCCGCTCATCAACTCCGGCGCGCTGGTGGTGGCGGACGTGATCCTGTCGCACTACCAGCGACCACGCGAGGCCCTGCTGGAGTTCATGCGGGCACGCTCTGGCAACGCCTCGGTCGGAGTCGACCGGGAGGTGTTCGCCTCCGAGAAGCAGACCGGCTACCGCAATACCGCGCTGGTCAACTTCATCAGGAGCTTCGGCAACATCCACAACGACATCGACGCGGTTCTGGACTTCTACTACGCCCAGTGCTCGCTGGAGATGGATTGCCTGGACCTGGCGCGCAGCGTGCTGTTCCTGGCCGACGAAGGCCACTGCCCGGTATCGGGCGTGGGAGTCACCCGCCCCGACCGGGCCAAGCGCATCAATGCGGTCATGCTCACCTGCGGCACCTACGACGCGGCCGGCGATTTCGCCTTCCATGTCGGGCTTCCCGCCAAGAGCGGGGTGGGCGGCGGCATCGTCGCCGTGGTGCCGAAGGTGATGAGCCTGTGTGTCTGGTCGCCGGGCCTGGACACCAAGGGGAACTCGCTGCTGGGCGGCTATGCCCTGCACCGTTTCACTGAGATGACCGGACTGTCGATCTTCTGACCGGACGCCGGCGCCCGGTGTCAGGTGCCGGTTTTCTTCGCGGCGGCCTTGGCGGGTGCTGCGGGGGTCTTGCGGCGTGCGGTCTTGCTGACGAAGGGGCGCAGCGGGGTGTTGCCCAGCACTTCGATGCGGCCGCCCTGCTTCTTGAAGTCGGCGATGTGGCTGGCGATGGCCTGGCTGGTCAGGTGTGCGGCGTTGGCGCCGCTGCGGCTGAAGGTGCGGCGCAGCGGGGCGCTGGCGGGCTTGGCGGCGGTGGTCTTGGTCTTGGTGTTGCTCTTGGACATGGGATCTCCAGTCATTACGGATGGGCCGAACGCGTCGGGGATGCGGTCGGGGCGGGAATGTCGGCGGAAATGCAGCACGCGCAGGCGGCTGCGCGTCTCCCCCGCGGGCGCCGAGGCGGTCCAGGGCTCCAGCGCGAACCCCTGCGCTTCCAACAGGCGGGTGAACAGCCCGCGGCCGCCGCGGCCGGAATCGGTGAGCACGACCTCGGCGGCCCCGCAGGCGTGGCGCTCCACCACCTCGGCCAGCAACCGGGCGTGGTCGCGCTCGTACATGACGTCGCTGGCGATCAACACGTCGAAGCGGCCGAGCGTGGGCAGCGGCGTGGTCCAGTCGAGCTGGCGGTAGGGCACCGCCTCCAGGCCATTGAGCGCGGAGTTGTAGGCCAGGAACGGCTCGGCCTGCGGGTGGATGTCGGTTGCCACCACCTGCGCGCCGCGGCGCTGGAGCACCAGGCTGGCCGCGCCGATGCCGCAGCCGACCTCCAGGAAGCGCTTGCCTTCGATGTCGAAGTGCGACATGACCTCGGCGAGCAGTTCACCGGCCGGCCACAGCTGGCCGAACAGGCTCCACTGGGAGCAGGAGATCCCCAGCCGGGCGCCATGCCCGTCGGGATCGGAGAACTGCTGCAGGTCGGTGAGCACGCGCAGCCGGTAGCATTCACCACCGGCGTGGAGCTCGATGAGGCGGACCTCGAATCCGGGCAATTGACTCCCTCGGGAGCAGGCGCCATGGGCGCGGCGACGGGCGGGCGTCGGACCTGCTCCACCGGGGGCAGGACGTGCTGCGCAGCGGCGCAACACGGCCATTATACGAATCGCGCCTGAACAAGGGCTTTGTTGCGTATTGACGGGCGCGCGCCCAAATGATTGGGCGTCGGGGGCGTGCCGGGGTGGCGCCGGCGAGCGGTAGAATGCGCGCAGACAATCCCCTTTGGGGGAGGGGATGAGCGGAATGCCTTGGCTGTTGCCCTTGCTGGGCGTGCTGGTGGTGGTGGGACTCGCCTGGGCCGGATGGCGGCGGGCGCGGCCACGTGGCGCACCTGCGCGCGGCGGCGGGCGCCGGCGTGCGGGCGCGGGCTTCCCACCCGACCCAACGATCACCGCTGCATCGACGCTGCGGCGTGACGGCCTCCGCCGCCTGCACGGGCTGCCATTCGGGGCGGCCGGCGAGGCCGCCACGGCGACCGGATCCGCGCATGCGGCGGTGGTCGCGCGGACCGTCGAGGCGTTGCAGAAGGTCGGCAGCGACATCCGTAGCACGCCGCGTCGGCCCGGCCTGCTCCCGCAGCTGACGCGGACGGTGAACGATCCGCACGCCTCCGGCATGGCGATCGCCGGGATCGTGGCCCAGGATCCGACCCTGGCCGCGCGCCTGCTGAAGATCGCCAACAGCGCGCTCTACCGGGTGCAGTCGCGGCCGGTCGAGAGCCTGGAGCGGGCGGTCGCCTCGGTGGGCACCGACGGCATCCGCCGGCTGGTGGCCGCCGCGCTGGTCCAGCCGGTCATGGGCGCCCCGGGCGAGGGGGTGTTCGGCGAACTTGCGCGCCAGGTCTGGACCCACACCGAACTGTCGTCGGCCGCCGCGGCGGAGCATGCCCGGCGCGGCGGCGGTGCCGATGCCTTCACCGTCCAGCTGGCCGGCCTGATGGTCGGGCTGGGGTCGGCGGTCGTGGTGCGGTCGGTACGCGAACAGTACCTGCGCCGGCCGGCGCTGGTACCCGATGCCGAGGTCACCTTCGCCCTGCTGGATGGCTGGTCGGTGCCGGTGGCCCGGCGCATTGCCCGCCAGTGGGAGCTGTCGGATCCGCTGGGTTCCGTCCTGGACGCGCTGCAGGAACCGGGCTCGGCCGCGACCGGCGCGCGTTCGCTGCGCTTCGGCAGCGCCGCCGCGTCGATGGCGATGCTTTGCCGCGCGGGCGGGCTCTCCGCGGACGAGGCGCTCGCACGCCTCGCCGGCATCGAGGCCGACGCGGAAGCCGTCGAGTCGGTCTGGCGCCGGCTCTGCCGCAGCCTGGAGGAGGGCGGTACGCCCGCATGAGCCGCCGTTCCGGAAGCGCCGACCTGCCGCTGCACGGCGGCCGCGTGCCGCAGTGGCTCGCCACCCGCATGACCCGGCTGGGTACGGTGATCACCCAGGCGATCGTGCACGAGTACGGCCGCGACGAGCTGCTGCGCCGCCTGGCCCATCCGTTCTGGTTCCAGTCCTTCGGTGCGGTGATGGGGATGGACTGGCATTCCTCGGGCATCACCACCAGCGTGATCGGCGCGCTCAAGCGCGGCCTGCAGCCGCTGTCGGGCGAACTGGGCATCCACGTGTGCGGTGGACGCGGCCGGCATTCGCGCGCCACCCCGGGCGAGCTGCTGGCGATCGGCGAGCGGGTGGGGATCGACGGCGCGGCGTTGGCCGCGGCCAGCCGGATGGTCGCCAAGGTCGACAGTGCCGCGGTGCAGGACGGCTTCGACCTGTACCTGCACGGCTTCATCGTCACCGACGACGGCCACTGGGTGGTGGTGCAGCAGGGCATGGACAGCGAGCGGCGCCAGGCACGCCGCTATCACTGGCTGTCGGAAGGGCTGGAAAGCTTCCTTGACGATCCACATGCGGCGGTCGACGGACCCGGGCGGGGCAGCATCATCAATCTGGCCGACCGGCGGGCACGGGCCTCGCGCACGGCGCAGGTGGCGCTGCTGCATGAGCTCGGACCCGACCGCATCGCCCGGGAGCTCGGGCTCATCGATCGCGGCAACGCGGTGCCGGCGGCCCCGCCGGCGCCCGGCGCACAGATGGAGCTGATGCCGCACCTGTCGATGCCCGACCGCCATGAGGTCAAGGCAAGCGACATCGTCACCCGGCGCCTGCACGGGAACCTGGCCGCGGCGGCGGAGAACGGGCCGAAGGACTTCAGCGGCCTGCTGCAGGTGCCCGGGGTGGGCGCACGGACGGTCCGTGCCCTGGCCCTGGTGGCCGAGGTGCTGCACGGCGCCCCCTGCCGCTTCACCGATCCGGCGCGGTTCTCGCTGGCGCACGGGGGCAAGGACCGCCACCCGTTCCCGGTGCCGTTGAAGGTGATGGACCACACCATCGGCGTGCTCAAGGGCGCGGTGGAGGGCGCGAAGCTCGGCCGCGACGAGCAGCTGGCGGCGATCCGCCGGCTCGACGAACAGGCCCGGCGGCTGGAACGGGTAGCAACCGGCCCGTCGGTCGACGAGCTGATCGCCCGCGAGCGGGCACGCTCGCATGCCTACGGCGGGCGCAGCATCTTCGGCGTGGAGCCCCCGCCCGCCGTGTGATGAGCGCTGCGGCGGGCCGTCAGTCGACAGCCTTCGGCGTGCCGGCCTCCGGGTCCACGGTGCGGTAGCGGCGGTACTCGTCGTCGTGCACGTGGTCGAGTGCCTCGCAGACCTCGGGCGACAGCGCCTGCAGGTCCAGCACCACCTTTTTCTCGTGCACGGCGCGCACCGCGGTGCGGGGAATGGTGAAGTCGCCGCCGTTCTGGATGTTGATCACCAGCTCGTTGTCGCGCACCTCGCGCACGGCGGCCACGCCCATCTCGCCGTCCGCCACGAAGACCATGTAGCCGGGTTCGATCCGTTCGTCCATCGAGTCCTCCTGTGGAGCGTGCGTACGCTCCGCGTCGTATGCGTCTGCCTGGCGCACTGTGGCCGCCAAGTAGGCAAGGCAGCGTGACATCCCCGCACCCCCCGCGACCGCGGCTGGATTGACCCACGTCAGTGCCGCCGGCGCGCGCCGGGCGCAACATGGCGGACAGCATCAGGAGGCATCCATCATGGAATTCCACGTGCAACTGCCGGCTGCCGGGGTCGACATCGACGCCATCGAGGATGGCCTGCTGGACCTCGATCCCGCCGCCGTGGCCGACCTGGGTGCCGGCGGCGTCCTGCGGGTGGCGACCTCGGCCGACGCGCGGGACATCGCCCGGGTGCTCGCCGGGCATGGACACGCGGTCACGCCGCAAGACGTGGTGCTGCAACCGTCGGTGTGTTGCGGCAGCTGCAGCGGCTGAGCCTGCCTAGAGCTGCGACTCCAGCGGCAGCCAGCCCAGCACCCGGGTGGTGGCCCGCAGCCAGGCCGGGGCGTGCGGCTCCCGGTCCAGCATCAATGGCGGATCGGCGGTGGCGTCGCGCCAGCGCAGCCCGCCATCGGCGGCAAGTACCACTTCGTAGCTCTGTTCCGGGGCGACCAGACGGTCGTACTCGGCCTTCACCGCGGCTGCAATGGCGGGATCGTCGAACAGCACCCCCATCTCGGTGTTGAGGTTGGCCGAACGCGGGTCGAGGTTGAAGGAGCCGACGAACCCGAACCGGCCGTCCACGACGAAGGCCTTGGTATGCAGGCTGGCTCCGCTGCTGCCCAGCAGGCCGGCATTGCCCTGGGCGGGACTGGCGCGCAGTTCGTGCAGTTGCACACCGCCACGCAGCAATGGCACGCGGTAGCGCATGTAGCCGCTGTGCACCGCCGCGACGTCGTTGGCGGCCAGCGAATTGGTGGCCACGCCGACCTGCACCCCGTGTTCGACCAGCGCAAGCAGGCCGGCGGTGCCGGCCTCCCCCGGGACGAAGTAGGGCGATATCAGCCACGCCGAAGCACGTGCATCGGCCAGCAGCGGCATCAGGCGCGCCAGCAGCCACCGGTCGCGGTCGCCACCGCGTTTGCGCGGCGGGTCGGAGGCGACCAGCAGGCGCCCGGTCCAGAAGGGCTCGAGCGCGCGGGCGTGGTAGTCGATCATCCCGCGTGAGCCGACGACGCGCCGCAGGTACGGCGATGCGCGCTCCAGGCCGGCTTCGTCCTCCAGGCCATTGACCGCCTGCCGGAGCTCCTGCGGGGTCATGCGGTGCAGGGCGGCGATGGGAACCACCGCGTCGCTGTTCCAGAAGCCGTCGAAGATCGTCGACGCCTGCTCGACCGCGGGCCCGAACAGCAGCAGGTCCAGGTCGCGGAAGTTCACCTCGGCGTCGGCGGCGAAGTACTCCTCGCCGATGTTGCGCCCGCCGACCACCGCCACCCGGCCATCGGCGATCCAGGCCTTGTTGTGCATGCGGTGGTTGATGCTGAAGACCCGCTGCACCATTTCCACCAGCCGCCAGATGCCCCCGCGGTTGCGGAACGGGTTGTACAGCCGGATCTCGATGAGCGGGTGGGCGTCCAGCGCCAGCCATTTCGGATCCAGGCCCCGTGCGTTGAGATCGTCCAGCAGCAGGCGGACCCGGACCCCGCGCTCGGCGGCGGCGTGGACCTCGCGGGCCAGCAGCCGGCCGGTGAAGTCGTCGTTCCAGATGTAGTACTGCAGGTCCAGGCTGCGTCCTGCGCGTCGGGCAGCCATCGCCCGGGCGGCGAAGGCGTCCAGCCCGTCGGACAGCAGCAGGACGCCGGTACGGCCGGGTTCGCGCGCCAGCAACGGCGCCAGTTCACGATCGATGGGGGTCTGGTCCGGCACCGGTGGCAGCGCGTGGGCGGGCGCGCCGGTGGCGGGCGGAGTCAGGTGGTCGGCCAGCAGCAGGCCACTGCCGACCAGCAGCACCGGGACCAGCAGGCCCAGCCACAGCCAGCGCATCGCGCGTGTCATCCGGTTCCCTCGCCTCCAGCCGCCCCCGGCGGCGTGCGCAGCCTAGCACCCGCGGGCGATTCAGCGCCGGCGGGGTATCCTGTGCGCCTGTGACGGCACGTGTTCCAGGAGATCCGCCATGGCGACCGGTTGGGCCGGTGACGGCGCGGTACAGGACCAGATCGACGCGACGGTGTCGGACGCGATCAAGCGCGCCCGAAGCCGGTTGGGGCAGGGCCCGGGACTGGCCCGGTGCGAGGAATGCGATACGGAGATTCCCAGGGCCAGACGCGATGCCGTGCCGGGGGTGCGCCTGTGCATCGCCTGCCAGGAGGCCGCCGACCGCGAGGCCGCCGCCGGCGGTGGCTACAACCGCCGCGGCAGCAAGGACAGCCAGCTGCGCTAGGCCTCGGGCAGCTCGAGCAGTGCGGGCTTCGCCGGCTCCGGCGTGTCCAGGTTCGGTGCCGGGCGTGGCGGCGGCATTCCGTGCCAGCGCCGCACGGTGCGCTGGAAGAACAGGTTGTTGGGGACCTGCAGGGTGGTGCCTTCGCTTTCCCCGCCGGTCTCCTGGAGGATGGTGTAGACCAGCCGGATGTCGACGATGCGCCCGCGCAGGCCCGGCTTTTCGCCGTTCTCCAGCAACTCGACGTAGTCGTAGAGGCGGAAGGGACGGGTGGTCAGGATCAGGACCGTGCAGAAGATGTTGGACAGCACGCTCCAGGCGGCGAAGAACGCCACCGCGCCGACCGCCGCGAAGCCGGTGAAGGCGGTCCACAGCACCGTCGCCGAAACGCCGAGCCGCTCCAGGACCAGCAGGAACGCCGCCCCGTAGATGACGAAGCGCAGGAGCCGCCGCCCTCCGATCGCCAGCTGTGGCGGCAGTTCGTAGCGCACCGCGCTTTCGCGGATGAGCCGTGACGAGACGCGCGCCAGGGCCCAGGCCACCACCAGGATCAGCAGCACCTGCGCGACCGGTATGGCGACGTCGATCCAGGCGTGCATCCAGGCTGGAAGGTTTTCTCTCATGTGGTGCGGACGAGTGGGGGCAGGCCGCCAGTCTAGCCGCGTGTCCGCTCCAGGCGCTGGATCCGCCTGCGCCAGGTCCCGGGGGTCTGCGGCTTGACGAACAGGGCGACGATCTCCGGGTGGCGCTCGCGCACCGCCGCCTCGATGCGGTTCACGCAGGCCTCGATCCGGGGCGTATCGAGGGCGTCCTCGAATTCGGCGCTGAGCGCGGCGACGATCGTTTCCGGCCCGACCTGCTGGGTGATCACGCCGTTCGCGTTGCGCAGGTCGGGATCGGCGCCGGCCACCTCCATGATGGTCTGGCAGATCCGGGGATCGGCGGCCTCGCCCAGCAGCAGGCCCTTGGTTTCCCGCGCGAGCAGCATCGCGGCGACCGCCAGTACCAGGCCGATGCCGATCGAGGCCACCCCGTCCAGGCGGGCGTCACCGGTCAGGTGTGCGGCGGTGACGCCGACCAGGGCGATCAGCAGGCCGATCAGCGCCGCGCTGTCCTCGAACAGCACGGTGAACGTGCTTGCGTCCTTGCTGCGCCGGAACGCCTCGAACCACCCCAGGCTGCCCTTCGCCTTGCGGAACGCCCTGAGCGCGACCGACCACGAATAGCCTTCGAACAGCAGCGAGGCACCCAGCACGACGTAGTTCACCACCGGCGAGCGCATCGGTGCCGGGGCCCGGATGTGCGTGATGCCCTCGTAGATCGACACGCCCGCGCCAAGCGCGAACACCAGCAGGGCCACGATGAAGGCCCAGAAATACAGCTCCCGGCCATAGCCGAACGGATGGCTGGCATCAGCCGGGCGGCCGGCCCTGTGCATGCCGTACAGCATCAGCAGCTGGTTGCAGGTGTCGACCAGCGAGTGCACGCCCTCGCTGAGCATCGCCGAGCTGCCGGTGATGCCCGCGGCGATGAACTTCACCACCGCGATTGCGGCATTGCCGAGCAATGCCGCGATGACGACCTTCCTGCTTTCCCGCTGCGCCATGTGGGCTGGTTATCCGGGTGGGCGTGGGCGCGATGCTCCGGATGCGACCATGAAGCAGGCGTGGAGGGGCTTGCCGCCGCTTTGACGTGCGCGGGAGGACGATCCGCTCATCGCGCCACCGGCGCCTCCCTGGAGCGGCAATATGCGAAACACCACGACCCTGTTGTGCGCGGCGCTTGCGGCCGTGTCCCTGAGCGCCTGCGGACCGGGTGCGGACGACGGCGGCGCGGCGGGCACCGACACCAGCCGCCAGCCCGACGGCGTCAATGCCGCCGGCGATGGCCAGCGGCTGGGTGCCGGGGCGGAGGGCCGCCGGCCCGATCCGGATCCTGGCAGCACGGTGGACGCGATCGCCGGCAACGAAACCGGCAATGCGCAGCGTCCGGCGGCCATGGGCGATGCGCCGCTGGCGGTGGCCGAAGAGGGCGCGGGGGGGCCGTACCTGACCAACAGCGCGGGCTCGGCGCTCTACTACGTCGAAGGCGACACCGACGGCAGTGCCTGTACCGGTGACTGCACCCGTGCCTGGCCTCCGTTCCTGGCCGGCGACACCATGCCCGGTGCCAGCGCCGGGCTCCAGGCCGGCATGATCGGTACGGTCACCCGGCCCGACGGCCAGCGCCAGATCGCCTACGACGGGCACCCCCTTTACCGCTATGCGGCGGATACCGGCGCCGGCGGGACCGCCGGCGTCGAGGTGCAGGACCAGTGGGGCCATTGGCACCTGATCGGGCCGGACGGCCAGCCGGTCGGGCAGGCTCAGTAGCCCCGGCGCCGCTCGGCCAGCTCCTCCAGCTGCTTGCGCAGCTTCTGGCAGGCGCCACGGATGGCGGCCTCCATGGTCTCGTCCTTGTGGCTCGCCGCCACCGGGTCGGCGCCGCTGGGCCGGGCCTCCAGCGAGCACTGCTTGTCCTGCTCGCCCGGCTTGATCGAGTTGGCGTCCGAGAGGTAGGCCTCGATGCGGGTCAGGGTCGTGGCGTGGTGTCCCAGGTATTGCTGGATCATCTCCTCCACGCGTGCCTGGAGCGCCTCGTGGCCATCGATGTGGTTGTCGGTGTTGACGTGGATCTGCATGGATTCCCTCGCGTGCGTTGCCGCAGTCGAATCTAGTCGCGGGGGTGTCGGCTGGCCGTGACCGTCACGCCTGCGGGTGCGGCGTTGCGGTGCTCAAGGCCACCCCGGGCTGGTGGTCCGGCTGCGCGGCCAGGCCGCTGGCGCGCAGGGCCGGCATGGCCAGCGCGACCGCATCCCGCCCGGCCTGGATCGCATCGGCGGCCAGGTGGAAGTCCATGATCCCCATGTGGCCGATCCGTGGCGCGATGGCGATGTCCGGCGGATCCCCGGCCATCCGGCTGCGGGTGATCCGCACCTGCATGATGTCGATGCTGGCGGTCACCACGCTGAGCATCGACGGGGACCAGGCACCGGTGCCGGAGCCGGGGAGCAGGTGGCCGAGCCACTGCATGAAGTCGCTGCCGCTCCGGGGTTCCGGAGGCTGCAGGGTGCGTCCGAGGATGTCGCTGGCCAGGTCGACCGAGATCACCACGTCCGCCTCCATCGCCCGCGCCACCGAGATCGGCACCGGATTGACCAGGCCGCCATCGGCCAGCAGCTGCTCGCCGCGGGCCACCGGCGGCAGCAGGGCGGGCAGGGCGATTGAAGCGCGCACGGCATCGAGCAGCGGGCCGGAGCGCAGCCAGACCTCGGCACCGGTCTGCAGCACCGTGGCGGTGGCGGCGTACTCGCGCTCCAGGTCCTCGATCCGGCAGTTCCCGAGCTGGGCGCCGAGGAAAGCCATCAGCTTCTCGCCGCGGATCATCCCGCCGCCCAGGCTGAAGTCCAGCAGCGAAAACACTTCCCGCCTGGCCAGCGCACCGACCCACTCCTCCAGCCAGTCCAGCCGCCCCGCGGCATAGACCCCGCCCACCAGCGCACCGATGGAGGTGCCGGCCACCACGTCGGGCCTGATGCCGGCGTCCTCCAGGGCGCGGATCACCCCGATGTGCGCCCAGCCCCGGGCCGCGCCCCCGCCCAGGGCGAGGCCGATACGCGGCATGCGCCGGTCGCTCATCGTGTCTGCATCCATGGCCATGTACCGGTGCTAGGGTACCGGCACACAAGGGAGACCGGCCATGCTGGTGGAACGCCTCGCCGCGACGCGCGACCTGGGCCGTCTGCAGGAGATCGCGTCGATCCTGATCCGCCACGGGTTCGGCGACGTCGTGCGCCGGCTGGGCCTGGGCCGCCTGCTGCGCCGGGCCGGGAGCGTGCTGCCGACCGGTGGGCTGGAGGCCCTGGTGGAACTGCCGGCGCCGGTGCGCGTGCGTTGCGCGCTGGAGCAGATGGGTCCGACCTTCGTCAAGCTCGGGCAGGTGCTGGCCACCCGCGTCGACCTGTTCCCGCCGGACTGGATCGCCGAGTTCGGCAAGCTGCAGAACCAGGTGCCCGCGGTGCCCTGGGAGCAGGTGCACGCCGCGCTCGTCGCTGCGCTGGGCACCGGGCCCGACGAGGCTTTCGCCCGCTTCGAGCGCAAGCCGCTGGCAGCCGCCTCCATCGCCCAGGTCCACCGCGCCGTGCTGCACGACGGCAGCGAAGTGGTGGTCAAGATCCGTCGCCCGGGCATCCGCAGGGTGGTCGAGGCCGACATGCGCCTGCTGCAGCGCGGTGCCCGGGCGCTGGAGACCCACCTGCCGGAGCTGCGGCAGTTCCAGCCTCGGGCGATGGTCCGCCAGTTCCGCGCCTCGCTCGCGCGCGAGCTGGATCTCGCCGCCGAGTGCCGCCACGCCGAGCGCATCGTCGCCGACCTGGCCGACTGCACCGACCTGGTGGTGCCGCGGGTCCACTGGGAGTTCACCAGCGAGCAGGTCAACGTGCAGGACTTCCTCGACGGCATCGGCGTGGGCGAGGTTGAGGCGCTCGACGCGGCCGGGCTGGACCGCAGGCTGCTGGCCCGCCGCGGGGCCCGGATGGTGCTGCGGATGATGTTCTCGACCGGCCTGTTCCATGCCGATCCGCATCCGGGCAACGTGCTGGTGCTGCCGGACAACCGGATCGGGCTGATCGACTTCGGCATGGTCGGCCGGCTCGGCGACCAGCGGCGGGCGGAAGTGGTGGCGCTGCTGGACGCCCTGGTCCGCCGCGACGCCGAGCGGGTCGCCGACCTGCTGCTGGACTGGAGCCGCCGGCCCGGCGAGGGCGAGGAGCTGCTGCTGCAGGATGTCGACAACCTGCTCGACCGCTTCCATGGCGTGCCGCTGGGCCAGCTCGACCTGTCGGCGATGCTGCTGGACGTCACCGCCCTGTTGCGCGCCAACCAGCTGGTGCTGCCGGCCGATCTGGCGCTGCTGGTCAAGGTGTTCGTGACCCTGGAGGGGCTGGGCCGCAAGCTGGACCCCGACTTCGACATGGCCGCCGAGGCCGAGCCCTTCCTGCGCGATGCGATGACCCGGCAGTACTCGCCGGTGCGGCTGGCGCGCGAGGGCATGCGTGCGATGGGCGACACCGCGCGCCTGTTGGCCAGCCTGCCCCGCGACCTCAGGCGGCTGGTCCGTTCGGCGCGCGCCGGCAGCCTGAAGCTGCATGTCGACATCGACCACCTGCAGCGCTTCGGCGCGCAGGTCGAGCACTCCGCCAACCGGCTGACGGTGGGCGTGGTGCTGGCGGCGCTGATCGTGGGTTCCTCGATCGCGCTGACGGTGAAGGGCGGCCCGACCCTGCTGGGGCTGCCGCTGTTCGGGTTGCTGGGTTTCGTCGGTGCGGCGATCGCGGGTGCGTGGCTGGTCTTCTCCATCTGGCGCAGCGGCGGCGGCAAGTAGCGGCCCGTCATCCACGCGCACGCGGGGATCCATGGGCTTGGGGTTTGTCGGGAGGGTGCGTGGTCCTTCGGGACCTTCGCGGGGGAGCCGGCTGTCGTGGGGGAGAGGCCGCCCTCCTGACGGGCCTTCGGCCCTTTTTGAAGTCGGGCGGCCTCTCCCCCACGACAGCCGGCTCCGGACAGTTGGCGATGGCTTCGGAGGTACGCCTTCCGGATACGACACCGCGGCCATGGCTCCCCGCGTGCGAGGGGATGGCGGGTGAGGAGGGCTCAGGCCGTCCGGGTTGGATCGACAGGGTCGGCGGCGGCGCCCCCGCGGTCCGGGCAGCCCCAGTTGAGGATCGGCGTGCCCGCCGGCAGCACCTCGCGGAACATGTCGACGCGCTCGGCCTTGGGGTTGACCACCACCGGTTCGGCGGCCTCCATCAGCAGGGGCAGGTCGGCGCTGCTGTCGGAGTAGGCGCGCACCACCGGGCCGGTGAAGCCGGCTTCGCGGAGCATGGTCATCTTCATGCGGAAGTGGCAGTGGCGCACCGCGACGATGCCGCCCAGGCGGGGGCCGACGGCGGTGCCGACCACGGGCAGGTCCTGGTGGGCGACGAAGGCGAGGATCGCGCGGGCCAGTTCCGGCGGCGCGCCGGTGGCGACCACTACCCGGTCGCCGGCTTCGCGGTGGCGGGCCAGGACCTCCAGCGCCAGTGGCAGCAGGCGTCCGCGGATTTCGTCCTCGTGCAGGGCGACGTAGCGGTCGATGCGCGCGTCCAGGGCCTTCGGCCCGCGCAGGCCGACGGTGCCGGCCCAGACGAAGCCGGAAATGCCCACGCGCCGGGTCGGCAGGAAGGCGATCATCGGGCCGAACACGGGGGCAATCAGCGCCGCCAGCACGGTCCGCCACCAGTCGCACAGCACCAGCCACTTGAACAGGTGCCCGCCGGAATCGCCGTCGTAAAGGGTGTGGTCGAAGTCGAACACCACCAGCGGGGCGTCCGGGCCGGCCTTGTCCCCGCCGGCGGTCGCGACCTGTCCGCCGTCCGGGGCGGTCTTCTGCGCAGTCATCCGGCAAACATACCCTGCAGGGCGGCGCCGGGGTCGCGTTCGCGCATGAAGCCCTCGCCGATCAGGAAGGCGTCGATGCCGGCGGCGCGCAGGCGCTGCACGTCGGCGCGGCTGGCGATGCCGCTCTCGGTGACCAGCAGCCGGTCGGGCGGCACGGCGTCGCGCAGCTGCAGGGTGGTGTCGAGCGAGACGCTGAAGTCGCGCAGGTTGCGGTTGTTGATGCCGACCATGTCGCAATCTGCCTGCAGCGCGCGCTCGAGCTCGTCGATGTCGTGGACCTCGACCAGCACGTCCATGCCGAGCTCGTGGGCGAGGTTGGACATCTCCACCAGCGGCCCGTCCTCGAGCGCGGCGACGATCAGCAGGACGCAGTCGGCGCCGATCACCCGGGCCTCGTAGACCTGGTAGGGATCGACGATGAAATCCTTGCGCAGCACCGGCAGCGTGCAGGCCTCGCGGGCCTCGTCCAGGTAGCGGTTGCTGCCCTGGAAGAAGTCGACGTCGGTCAGCACCGACAGGCAGGCGGCGCCACCGGCCTGGTAGCTGCGGGCGATCGCCGCCGGGTCGAAATCCTTGCGGATCAGGCCCTTGGACGGGCTCGCCTTCTTGACCTCGGCGATCACCGCGGCCTCGCCGGCGTCGACCTTGCGGCGCATCGCGGCGGTGAAGCCGCGGGTCGGCGACTGCTGCGCGGCGCGCGCGCGGATGCTGTCGAGCGAGCGGATGCGGCTGCGCTGGTCCACTTCCTCGTGCTTGCGGTCGAGGATCTTCTGCAGGATGTCGGTCATGGGTCTCTCATGCCCGTCATTCCCGCGGAAGCGGGAATGACGGAGTGGGCGGCTATTGTCCCGCGAGTTCGCGGGTGGTGGCGACGAACTGGTCGAGCTTGGCTTTCGCCGCGCCGGTGGCGATGGCCTTGCGGGCGCGGTCGATGCCATCGGCGATGTCCTCGGCGACGCCGGCGACGTACAGGGCCGCGCCGGCGTTGAGGGCGACGATCTCGCGCGGCAGGCCTTCGCGGCCCTCGATCGCCTCCAGCACCATCGCCTTGGACTCGGCCGGGCCGGCCACGGCCAGGTTGCGGCTGGCGGCCATGGCGATGCCGAAGTCCTCCGGGTGGACCTCGTACTCGCGGACCCTGCCGTCGCGCAGTTCGCCCACCAGCGAGCCGGCGCCCAGCGACAGCTCATCCATGCCATCGCGGCCCCAGACCACCAGCGCGCGCTCGGCACCGAGCTTCTGCAGCACGCGTACCTGGATGCCGACCAGGTCGGGGTGGAACACGCCCATCATGATGTTGGGCGCGCCGGCCGGGTTGGTCAGCGGGCCGAGGATGTTGAACAGCGTGCGCACGCCCATCTCGCGCCGGATAGGGGCGACCACCTTCATCGCCGGGTGGTAGGCCGGGGCGTACATGAAGCCGATGCCGGTGCGGGCGATGGATTCGGCGACCTGCAGCGGCTCCAGCTCGATCGCCGCGCCCAGTGCTTCGAAGGCGTCGGCGCTGCCCGAACTCGACGACACGCTGCGCCCGCCGTGCTTGGCCACCCGGCCCCCGGCGGCGGCGATGACGAAGGTCGAGGCGGTGGAGATGTTGAAGGTGTTGGCGCCGTCGCCGCCGGTGCCGACGATGTCCACCAGGTGGCGGCGGTCGGCGACCTCGACCCGGCGGGCGAACTCGCGCATCACCCGCGCCGCGCCGGCGATCTCGCCGACGGTCTCCTTCTTGACCCGCAGGCCGGTGATGATCGCCGCGGTCATCAGCGGACTGACCTCGCCGCGCATGATCTGGCCCATGAGCTCGACCATCTCGTCGTGGAAGATTTCGCGGTGCTCGATGGTGCGTTGGAGGGCTTCCTGGGGGGAGATAGGCATAGGGCGAGGAACGAGTTGAGAGGAGTGGGGTGGAGCGAGGAACGAGTTAAGAGGAGTGAGGAACGAGTGGGAGCGATTGGGGGATGTCTGGTGCCCGTCATCCCCGCGTACGCGGGAATGACGGACGGGACCGCGCAATGACGTATCAGGAGTCGAGGAAGTTCTGCAGCAGGGCGTGGCCGTGTTCGGTGAGGATGGATTCGGGGTGGAACTGGACGCCTTCGACGGGGTGCTCGCGGTGGCGCAGGCCCATGATCTCGTCGAACACGGGGACGCCGGAGTCGTCGGCGGGGGCCTCGGTCCAGGCGGTGATCTCCAGACAGTCGGGGACGCTGTCGCGGGCGACCACCAGGGAGTGGTAGCGCGTGGCTTCGTAGCCGTCGGGGAGGCCGGCGAACACGCCCTGCCCGCGGTGGCGGATCGGGGAGGTCTTGCCGTGCATGATCCGTTTCGCGCGCACCACCTGGCCGCCATAGGCCTGGCCAATCGCCTGATGGCCCAGGCACACGCCCAGGATCGGAGTGCGCGGGCCAAGGCGTTCGACCAGCTGCAGCGAGATGCCGGCTTCGTTGGGGGTGCACGGCCCCGGGGAGATCACGATGCGCTCCGGGGCCAGCCGCTCGACCTGCTCGACCGTGAGCTCGTCGTTGCGCACGACCTTCACCTCGGCCCCGAGCATCTGCAGGTACTGCACGAGGTTGAAGGTGAAGCTGTCGTAGTTGTCGATCATCAAGAGCACGCTGTCATCCCCATTGTCCGCTGCAGCACTTCGTCAAGCCGGCAATGATCGGCTTCCCGCTTTTTCCCGGAACGCCGCGCGAGGTTTTGCAGCTTCCTGCGTACTCCGGGCAGCTCTGCGGCATCAGGCAATCCAATCAGTCCAAAATCCGGGTGTTCACGCTCTACGGACCAGAGGAAGGCTCGCGAGGGTTCATCCAGCCAGCCGTCGATGCGCTGCAGGAGCTGGGCACGGTTCTCCAACAGGTGAGCCGCACTCGTCGGCTCAGCAGTCATGCCCTTGAAATGGGCGTTGAACATCGCCTCGAAGTCCACCGGATCCCGTGGCGCCAGGATTTCCCATGCCGGCTTGGGACTGCAGGTGAGATATACGAGGAAGGTGCGCCAGAGCCTTTCGTCAGTTCGCGGATCCGCCAGCAACAAGCCGATGTCGAACAGATCCCGGGGATGCTGTCGTGACAGTGCGGCAACCAGCTTTCCGGCATAGAGATCGGCGAAATCCAGCACTTGTGCGGAAGCAAAGCCAAAGGCTTCTTCCACCTTCGGCCGAACCGTCATTGCGCGTACCGGGTGCGCCGCTCCCCGCATCACCGGTGTGGTTTCGATCTGCACGCGAGCGCGGCCACGACTTGCAATCAGGCGTGACATGACAGCCTGTGCGCCCCCGCCTGCCGACGTCTGTACCTGCAAGCCGAGCGGACGGTTACGCAGCAAGCCTGCCAGTCTTTCAAGTGCGGACGCGATCCGGGCTGCGTCCTCGGCAAAGGCCCCAACAGGCAACCAGACCAGGTCGAAATCGACCGACAACCGTGGGAGATCGTGCTCGAACAAGTTGATGGCGGTGCCACCTTTCAGCGCAAAGCGCGGCTCCTGCGCCAGTACCGGCAAGATGTCCACCAGCAATTGGACCCGCTCGGCGTACCGGCTATCCCAGGTGCTCATCCAGATCTCCCGGGATGGTGATTTGATAGGTGGGATGCAGGCGCCCGCCGGGTACCAGCGAGCGCTTCCCGCTGCCAAGCTCGACGCCGTCGAGCGCGAGGTGATCCAGCCAGGAATGGTGATGGCGTTCGGCCAGGGCGAGGAACAAGCGCTTGGCCTTGATGCTGTGGCAATGGCGCAGCAGCACGCTCAGCCGTTTGGGCCGCAGGGTGGCCATGGCCTGCAGCAGGGCATCGATCTCATAGACCAGCGCCGCCTTCGGCGGCGCATCGCACAGTTCCAGGATTGCCCGTTCGGGAGTGGAGCAGACGATGCCTTCTACGCCCTGCACGTTCGTGCGCCGCTCAAGGCCTTGATCAAGAAGGGCCTGCCTCGGGACATCGGGGGTGAAGCCAAGTACCGGGAAATCAAAAGGCCCCTTGCCGCAGGAGTCGAAACGCTCGCTCAACGGCAACTTGGCCGCCCAGCCGGGCAGGCGATCCATTCCATAGAGCGTCACCGTGGGCGCTTCTCCCAGACGCAGGTAGTGCTCGTATCCCTCCCAGGCCAGCGCGAATCTTCCACCCACGTGGAGCGACAGGCATTCTCTGGCCTGCAGGGTGCGCACTACGCCCTCCCACTGCACGCGTCCGCCCTTCCTCATGTAGACGCCGCGCGCCGGCGACACCAGCCAGCCGCTGCCTACGTAGCGCGCAACGAGGCTGCTGGAGTACCCGTGCGCACGCAACCAGCGGCTGGAGACCAGGTCAGTGTCCCCGAGGCGCTCCATCAGAAGGTTCAGCTTTTGCGGATTTGAGTCACTCATGGTGAGGACAATACAATTTTTTCAAACCGCGGTTCCCGCAAGGCGGGTTCCTGATCTGGATCAGCGCGGCCACCGCGGGTCGGGCGCAGTCTTGCGGTTCCATCCTGTGGAAGAACGAGATGACGACCGCCAACGCCCAGCAGGTCCCGGATTACACCCCCCACCCCTTCGATGCGCGCGGCATCGCGCGGCGCTTCCGCCACTCGGCGATCTTCGGTGCGCTGGGCGCGCTGCAGCCGGGCGAGGCGATGCGCTTCGTCAACGACCACGACCCGATTCCGCTGCTGGCGCAGATCCAGGACCGTTTCGGGGAGAAGGTGGAGATCGCCTACCTGCAGCGCGAGCCGGGTGCGATCGTGATCGATTTCATCGTGCGGGAGTGAGCCATGGCGTTCCCGGAATTCTTCGACCAGGCGCCGGTGCTGTACCTGCGTGACGGGCTGGCGCAGATGCTCGGGGCCACGCCCGACGGCGTCATCGAATACCGCTACGCCGATGCCGTGCGCCTGGCCGGGCACTCCTGCCCCACGGTGGCCGGTGCCTGGCTGTGCGCGCGGGCCGGGCTGCGGGCGCTCTACGGGGCGCAGACGCCGGAGCGCGGAGGGGTGGCCGTCAGCCTGCCGGAATGCGAGGACGCGGGTGTCGCCGGCGTGATCGGCCAGGTGCTGACGCTGGTGACTGGAGCCGCGGGTCCCGGCGGGTTCAAGGGCCTGGCCGGCCGGCATGCGCGCAACGGGTTGCTGCGCTACGGCGATGCCGTGGCCAGCGGGATCCGCATGCGGAGGATGGACAACGGCGAGACGGTCGAGGTCGAGCTTGATACCTCTGCGGTGGCGGTGCACCCGGAGCAGCGGCAGTTGATCGCGCTGGTGCTGCAGGGCCAGGCCACGCCGGCGCAGCAGCGGCGTTTCGGCGAGGTCTGGCAGGATCGCGTGCGCCGGCTGCTGCTGGAGCATGCCGACGACCCGGCGGTGATCCGGGTCACCCGCGTGGGCAGCGACACCCCGCGGGCCCGGTTCGGCTAGGAGTGCCCGCCGCCGCGCGGGGCGGACGGACGGCGCGGGACTCACAGCCCGCGCGCCGCGTCGGCCACGGCGCGGAACAGCGCGCGGCCCTTGTTCATGGTCTCGTCCCACTCCTTCTGCGGGTCGGAGTCGTGGACGATGCCGGCGCCGGCCTGCACGTGCAGCCTGCCGTCCTGGATCACCGCGGTGCGGATCGCGATCGCCATGTCGGCATCGCCATGCCAGCCCAGGTAGCCGACCGCGCCGGCATAGACGTTGCGGCGGATCGGTTCGAGCTCGCGGATGATCTCCAGCGCGCGCCGCTTCGGCGCGCCCGACACGGTGCCGGCCGGGAAGGTCGCGCGCAGCACGTCGGCGTAGCTCATCCCGTCCTTCAGGGTGCCGGTGACCTCGCTGACGATGTGCATGACGTGGCTGTAGCGCTCGATCACGAAGGACTCGCCGACCTGCACCGTGCCCGGCTCGCTGACCCGTCCGGTGTCGTTGCGGCCCAGGTCCAGCAGCATCAGGTGCTCGGCGCGCTCCTTGGGGTCGGCCAGCAGCTCGGCCTCCAGCGCGGCGTCCTCCTCCGGCGTGGCGCCGCGCGGACGGGTGCCGGCGATCGGGCGCACGGTGACCGTGCCGCGGCCGTCGGCCCCGTGCTCCAGGCGGACCAGGATCTCCGGCGAGGCACCGACCACCTGCATCTCGCCCATGTCGAGGAAATACATGTACGGCGAGGGGTTGAGCGCGCGCAGCGCGCGGTAGACATCGACCGGCCGGGCCTTGAACGGCACCGACAGGCGCTGGCTGAGCACCACTTGGAAGATGTCGCCGGCGCGGATGTACTCCTGGGCCTGCTCGACGGCAGCGATGAAGCCTTCGCGGCTGAAGCCGGAAACGAAATCCGCCTCTTCCAGTCCCGCCGAATCAAGGGTTTCGGGATACGCGGCGCCGGTCCGCAGCCGGTGGACCAGCTGGTCGAGCCGGCGCTGCGCGCGCGGATACGCCTGCGCCTCCGCCGGATCGGCATGCACGACCAGGTAGAGCCTGCCCTTGAGGTTGTCGAAAACCGCGACCTCCTCGCAGAGCATCAGCAGGATGTCCGGCGTCCCCAATTCATCAACGGGCCCCTCGCTCCCGCCCCCCGTAGCCCGGGAAGGCGAAGCGCGCCCGGGACCCGGCACCCCCGCCAGCCGCGGCTCCACGAACCCCACGCACTCGAACCCGAACCACCCCACCAGCCCGCCGGTGAACCCCGGCAGCCCCTCCAGCCGCGGTACCGAATGCAGGGTCCGGAGGCGCTCTACCTCCGCGAACGGATCGTCCACCTCCCGCGCCTCGACCAGCTCGCCGTGCTCGGTGACATACAGGGTGTGGCCGGCAAAGGCATACACCCGCCGCGCCGGCAGGCCGATGATCGAGTAGCGGCCGAAGCGTTCGCCGCCCTGCACCGATTCGAACAGGCAGGTGTGCGGGCCGTCGGCCAGCTTCAGGTACACCGAAAGGGGGGTGTCGAGGTCGGAATGGACCTCGCGTACGACCGGGATGCGGGTGTGGCCGTCAGCGGCGAGCTGGCGGAAGCGGTCGTGCTGGGGATCAGTCGAGCGTGTCTCGGGCGGGGTCATGCGGCATTACCTGCAGGTGCGACGGGGCGTTGACGGTGGACGGATGCCACCATCGCCAACCCATGCCGGCGGTGCAGGAACGCGGGTGTGCCCGGGAGATCATCAGGCCACTTTAGCGGGTCGGCGCGGGCGGGGATAGGGCTTCGGGTAGTTCGTGGCGGGAAGCCGGCTGCTGCGAGGGGGGTGCTCCGCGCTCCTGACGGCATCCATGCCTTTAAGTCGCGGCGTGGGCCCGCTCCGCGGTCCGGCCCGGCGCAGCGCGCCGGGCGTTCAGCCGGGCGCGCGGCAGTGCCGCGCAAGCCGCCCGGCTTCACCCATGGCCCACTCTCCGCACCCCCCTCGCAGCATCCGTCTTCCATCACGATCTGTGCTGCGGGGAGTTTTCGATGGATTTCGGTTTCCGTCACCGCAACCCGGATTCGCGGGCTTGACGACAGAGCTGAGAGTAGGACGACCTTTGCTTTCCCCAGGCCAGCCGTGAGGAGCCGGATGTCGTGGGGGAGAGGCCGCCCGACTTCAAAAAGGGCCGAAGGCCCGTCAGGAGGGCGGCCTCTCCCCCACGGCAGCCGGCTAGCCGCGACCTACCCGAAGCCCAAGCCTCTGGCGAACAGCGGGCAGTCCGGTGGCAGGTGCATCCGCAGGCGGGCCGGCTCGCAGCTGATCCGGAAGTGGCGCGCACTGACCGGCTCGCCGTCGAGGTTGAGCACGAACGCCTCGCCCGATTCCAGCTCCACCCACGGCAGCCGGGCGCGGACGGCGATGGACTCCAGCGCATCCCCCCTGCCCTCCGCCATCAGCTTCGAGACGGTCTCGCCCAGCGTGTCGGACAGGTCCGGGATGATGGTCACGTCGAGCAGCCCGTCGTCGATCAGTGCGTCCGGGCACAGCGCCTGGCCGCCTCCCGCCTGCCGGCCGTTGCCGATCCCCAACGCGATGAAGCCGCCGTGCCATTCGAATGCCGCCGCCCCGCTCCCGGCCGGTCCGTGGACGCGCGCATGCACCGGGTCGATCCGGCCGAGGCTGGCGATCCCGGTGACCAGGTAGGCCAGTCCGCCGAGCATCGTCTTCAGGCCCGCGCTGGTGTTGACCGTGACCTGGGTGCCGAATCCACCGCTGGCGAGGTTGGCGCACCAGTGCTCCGCGCCGTCGGCCTGGATGCGCAGCAGGTCGAGCGGTCGTGGGTCGACATCGGCCACCAGGGCCAGCGCCGCTCCGGGCTCCTCCGGAATGCCGGCCGCGCTGGCGAAGTCATTGGCGGTTCCCAGCGGCACCAGGCCGAGCGAGGCAAGGCCACCGTCGCGATGGGCGGCCATGGCGGTCGCGACCGCGCTGAGGGTGCCGTCGCCGCCGGCAGCGATCACCGTCCCGACGGCGTCATCGACCGCCTCGGCAATGAAGCGGTCGGCATCGCCTTTCTCCCAGGTCACGCGCACGCCGACCTCGATCCCGCGGTCGCGCAGGTTTCCCACCGCCTCGCGCAGGCGCGGATCACCCGCGGCCTTGCCGTTGAGGACCAGTCTCCAGCGCTCCGCACCACCCGGTCGATGCTCCATGGCGCCAGCTTCGGTGCACCCGCGTGTAGCCGGGGTGGGCAGGCAGCCCGGAGGCCGATGCCGGCCAATGGCGACCGGTCACCGCTCGCGCGCGGCGTCGACCTCGGCCTTCATGCGGGTGATGACGTCGGCGTAGTCGTCGGCACCGAAGATCGCCGAGCCGGCGACGAAGGTATCCGCACCGGCGGCGGCGATCCGGCCGATGTTGTCGGCCTTCACCCCGCCGTCGATCTCCAGGCGGATGTCGCGGCCGCTGTTGTCGATCATCCCGCGGACCCGGCGCAGCTTGTCCAGGGTGGAGGGGATGAAGGCCTGGCCACCGAAGCCGGGGTTGACCGACATCAGCAGCACCATGTCCAGCTCGTCGAGCACCCAATCCAGCACGTCGACCGGGGTGCCCGGGTTGAGCACCAGCCCGGCCTTGCAGCCCTCGGCCCTGATCAGCTGCACGGTGCGGTGCACGTGGCGGCTGGCCTCCGGGTGGAAGCTGATCAGCGAGGCGCCGGCCCTGGCGAAGTCGGGGACGATGCGGTCCACCGGCTCGACCATCAGGTGCACGTCGATCGGCGCGGTGACCCCGTGCCTGCGCAGTGCCTGGCAGACCATCGGGCCGATGGTCAGGTTGGGCACGTAATGGTTGTCCATCACGTCGAAGTGCACCCAGTCGGCGCCGGCCGCCAGCACCGCGTCGACCTCGTCCCCGAGACGGGCGAAGTCGGCGGACAGGATGGACGGGGCGATGACGGTCTTGTGCATGGCTACTTCTTCCGGAGGGTCTGGATGCGGTCGTAGGCGCGGTTGAGCTCGCGGGCGCGGGTCTCGGCCTGCTGGCGCAGTTCCGGCGCGGCGCCTTCCAGGCGGTCGGGATGGTACTGGCTGATCAGCCGGCGCCAGGCGCGCTCGACGTCCTGGTCGGTGGCCTCCGGGGTCAGGCCCAGGACCCGGTACGGGTCGTCGCGGCGCAGGCGGAACCAGTCGGTGTCGAAGGCGTGGCCGATCAGCAGGCCGAGCAGCGCCCCCAGCAGCGGATTGAACCGCATCAGGGCGGCGCCGGCGACGAATCCCAGCAGTTTTCCGTACCAGCGCTTCATGCCCCGCAGTGTACCTGCACGCCGGCCCATGGCGGCGTACACTGGCCGGCCCTGTCGCGCCCGCGGGCGCGAAAAGGCCGGCGGCAGACCGCGGCAGGGACAGTGCTGAAGGGCGCTCCACCGAGGGCTTCACGTTGTCCACGCAATCGCTACACGGTTCCCTTTCCGAGTCGGTATTGCCCGGGTTGCCGCTGCGTCACCGGGGCAAGGTCCGCGACGTGTTCGACATCCCGGCCGGGCGGCTGCCCGCCGATGCGTCGTCCAGCGGCGGCGCGGCCAACGGCGGCTACCTGCTGATGGTCGCCACCGACCGGCTCAGCGCCTTCGACGTGGTCCTGCCCGACCCGATCCCGGGCAAGGGCGAGATGCTGTGCCAGATCAGCAACTTCTGGTGCCGGCGCACCGAACACATCATCCCCAACCACCTGGCCGGCATCGCGGTCGCCGACGTGCTGCCCGACGGGGTCGACCCGGCGCTGTACGACAAGCGCGCGGTGGTGGTGCGGCGCCTGCGCCCGGTGCCGATCGAGTGCATCGCCCGTGGCTACCTGATCGGCAGCGGCTGGAAGGACTACCAGCGCACCGGCCGGATCAGCGGCATCGCCCTGCCCGACGGGCTGCGCCAGGCGGAGCAGCTGGCCGAGCCGATCTTCACCCCCTCGACCAAGGCCGCGGTCGGCGAGCACGACGAGAACATCGACTTCGACACCGCGGTGCGCCTGTGCGGCGCCGACCTGGCCGAGGCGGTGCGCGATGCCACCCTGCGCCTGTACCGCCACGCCGCCGAGCATGCCGCCGGACGCGGAATCCTGCTGGCCGACACCAAGTTCGAGTTCGGCACCGACGCCGACGGGCGGCTCTACGTCATGGACGAGATGCTGACCCCGGATTCCTCGCGCTACTGGCCGGCCGACGAATACGAGGTCGGCACCAGCCCGCCCAGCTACGACAAGCAGATCGTGCGCGACTGGCTGGAGGCCTCCGGCTGGGACAAGACCGCGCCGGGCCCGCGGCTGCCGGCGGAGGTGATCGAGCGCACCCGGGCACGTTATGCCGAGGCGCTGTGGAAGCTGGCGGAAATCACCGTGGACTGACCGCGACGGACCGACCGGGCCGGCCCGGCCCGCCCTCCTTCCCGTCGTCCCACCGGATCCGCCATGCCCCTGCGCGACCTGCTGCTCATCCTCGTCATCTGCCTGGTCTGGGCGGGCAACTTCCTGGCATCCGCCTACGCGCTGCAGGAGGTCCCCGCCTTCGAGTACACCGCGCTGCGCATGGCGATCCTGGCGCTGCTGCTGGCACCGTTCGTGCGCGCGCCGGCCAAGGGGCAATGGCCGCGGCTGCTGGCGGTCGCGCTGTGCAACAACGTCTTCCACTTCGGCCTGAGCTTCTGGGCACTGAAGCTCGCCGGCGACCTGTCCTCGGTGGCGATCGTGATGCAGAGCTACGTGCCGATGGCCTCGCTGCTGGCCTGGGCGGTGCTGGGCGAGCGTTTCGGCTGGCGCACCGGGGCGGCGATCGCGGTCAGCTTCACCGGGGTGCTGGTGATCGGCTTCGATCCGACGGTCATCCAGCAGCCGGCCTCGCTGCTGCTGATGCTGGTCTCGGCCGCCTTCCTGGCCCTGGGCACGGTGCTGATGCGCCGCCTGGTGGGGCTGAACATGGTCAGCCAGCAGGGCTGGAGTTCGATCATCGCCGTGGGGCCGCTGGTGGCGTTGAGCCTGGCGGTCGAGCCGGGTGCGCTGGCCGTGCTGCCGCAGGCCAGCTGGATCGTCTGGGCCGGGGTGCTGTACTCGGCGCTGCTCGCCTCGCTGCTCGGCCACGGGCTGTACTACGTGCTGGTGCAGCGTCACCCGATCGCCCAGCTCACCCCGTGGCTGCTGCTGACCCCGGTGCTGGCGGTGATCCTGGGCATCGTGTTCTGGGGTGACCGGCCGGGCCCGCAGCTGTGGATCGGCGGGGCGATGGTGCTGGGCGGGGTGCTGATGATCGCCCTGCGGGCACTGGCGCGGTCACGGCCGCTGCCACCGGCCAGCGGGATCTGAGCCGCGTCAGTCCGGGTCCGAGCCACCGCCTGCCGGCGGAGGAGTCACCATCGCGGCGTCGGGCCGGAACGCCCGCGGCGTGTAGCCCAAATCGCGCCGCGCCGGGGCGTCGTCGAACACCAGGTCGCTGTGCATGCGGCCGAGCACCGCTTCCAGCCCCCTGCCGCGCCCCATGATCGAACCCAGGCGCGCGGCGATCCGGAACAGCACCGGTGGCAGTTCCAGCAACCGCGGAGCCGGATCCAGGCAGCCCAGCACCCGCGCCACCATCTCGCGGTACGCCAGCCGCTCGCCGCCCGGCAGTGCGTAGACCTTCCCCGCGCTGGCCGGCCGGTCCAGGCAGGCCACCGCCGCGGCGGCCAGGTCGTCCACGTGGACCGGCTGGCGCAGCCCGGTTGCCCCGCGCGGAAGCGGGAAGCGGCCCCAGCGCCGGGCCAGCGTGGCGATCCGGGTCAGGCTGGCGTCGCGCCCGGCGCCGTAGACCAGGGTCGGGCGCAGCAGCGTCGCCGCGGCACCGCGGGTGGCGGCGGTGTCCAGGACGGCCCGCTCGGCCAAAAGCAGCCGGGCCACCAGCGCGCGCTCGGCGGCATCGGCGGAGTCCCGCTTGGCCTGGGCGCTGGTCGAGCCAAAGGCGACCACCCGCGGTGCCTGCAGCCCGGCACCGGCGTACCAGCGGGCGAAGGCGTCCAGTGGGCCGCAGCTGAAAATCGCATCGACCGCCTCCGGGAGCACCGGCGGCGCGTCGAGTTCCCCGCGCAGCCAGGTGAGCCCCGCACCCGCTTCGCGCGGTTGGCGCGACACCGCCAGCACCTGCCAGCCGGCGCCCAGCAGGCGCTCCACCACGGCGCGCCCGACCGGTCCGCTGGCACCGAACACGAGCGCTTTTCCGGCGGCCTGGGGCGGGGCGGTTGGCGGCACGATCGGGTCCGGTTGGGGTGGGATTGGCAGCATAACGGGCACTGTTCGCGACCGCTCTTCGGGTTAACATGCCCGGCCACCCCTCCTTCACACGCCGAGTCGTCCGCGTCCGCCCAGACCCGTCTCGCCCCCGCCATCGCGGAGCCCGATGCTGCCCCTGCTGCTAGTCCTCCCGTTCCTGTTTTCCGTACTGGCGATGGCGTTCAGTGGGGTGAGTCGGCGTACCACCGCGTGGATCACCGGCGCGGTCCCGCTGGCGGGGCTGGCAATACTCGTGGCGTTGACTCCGGCGATCCTGGCCGGGGAGATCGTCCGCTGGTCGGTGCCGTGGGTGCCGCAGCTGGGGCTGGACCTGACCCTGCGGCTGGACGGTTATGCCTGGATGTTCTCCGGGCTGATCCTGGGCATCGGCGGGCTGGTGGTGATGTACGCCCACTACTACCTGGGCCCGGAGGAGAAGGCCCGGCGGTTCTTCGGCTACCTGCTGCTGTTCATGGGCTCGATGCTGGGCGTGGTGCTGGCCGGCAACCTGTTGCTGATGGTGGTGTTCTGGGAACTGACCTCGATCAGTTCGTTCCTGCTGATCGGCTTCTGGAACCACCGCGAGGATGCCCGCGACGGCGCGCGGATGGCGCTGACGATCACCGCCGGCGGCGGGCTGGCGCTGCTGGGCGGCGTGATCCTGCTCGGCCACGTGGTCGGCAGCTACGACCTGGACGTGGTGCTGGCCTCCGGCGCGATGGTCCGCGAACACGCGCTGTACCCGTGGATCCTGCTGCTGGTGCTGGGCGGGGTGTTCACCAAGAGCGCGCAGTTCCCGTTCCACTTCTGGCTGCCGCACGCGATGGCGGCGCCCACCCCGGTGTCGGCCTACCTGCACTCGGCGACGATGGTGAAGGCCGGCGTGTTCCTGCTGGGGCGGTTGCACCCGGTGCTGGCCGGCACCGACCTGTTCTTCTACGTGGTCACCATCGTCGGTGCGCTGACCCTGCTGGTCGGGGCCTGGTTCGCGATCTTCCAGCACGACCTGAAAGGCCTGCTGGCCTACTCGACCATCTCCCACCTGGGCCTGATCACCCTGCTGTTCGGCCTGTCGACGCCGATGGCGGTGGTCGCCGGGCTGTTCCACATCCTCAACCACGCCACCTTCAAGGCCTCGCTGTTCATGGCCGCCGGCATCATCGACCACGAGACCGGCACCCGCGACATGCGCAAGCTGGGCAACCTGCGGCGCTACCTCCCATGGACCAGTGCGCTGGCGATCGTCGCCTCGCTGGCGATGGCCGGCATCCCGCTGCTCAACGGCTTCCTGTCCAAGGAAATGTTCTTCGCCCAGGCGCTGGGGATCCGGGGCCACGACCTGATGCGCACCGGCGTCAGCGTGGCCGCGCTGCTGTTCGCGGTGTTCGGGGTGGCCTATTCGCTGCGCTTCGTCCACGACACCTTCTTCGGCAAGGGCCCGCGCGAGGTCGAGCGCGAGATCCATGAGCCGCCGGCCTTCATGCAGGTGCCGGTCGCGGTGCTGGTGGTGCTTTGCGTGGCGGTGGGCATCGCCCCGCAGCTGATGATCGGGCCGCTGCTGGGCGCGGCCACCCTGGGAGTGCTTGGCCCGCAGACGCCGGCCTACAGCCTGTCGGTGTGGCACGGCCTCAACCTGCCGCTGGCGATGAGCCTGGCCGGCGTGGTCGGCGGCGTGGTCCTGTACTTCGGCCTGCGCCGGTTGTTCGACCTGCATGCGATCGTGCGCGGGTCGCTGGGGCGCACGCTGTTCTGGATCAACGTCGAGGCGCTGTTCCGGCTGGCCCGGCGCTTCACCCACTGGCTCGCCAACGGCAGCGTCCAGCGCAGCATGCTGTGGCTGATCCTGGCCGCGGTCGCCGCCGCGCTGGCGCCGTTCCTGGCCAATGGCATGGCCGGGCTGCTCGACCCGGCGCCGCTGGCGCGCGCCGGCTCGCAGCCGATGAACCGGCTGGCACTGGTGCTGTGGGTGCTGCTGGTCGGCTGCACCCTGGCGACCCTGGCGCTGTACCGCTACCGCCTGCTGGCGGTGATCGTGATCGGTGGCGTCGGCCTGGCGGTGAGCCTGACCTTCGTCGCGCTGTCGGCGCCGGACCTGGCGCTGACCCAGCTGCTGGTGGAGATGGTCACCGTCTCGCTGATGCTGCTGGCCCTGCATTACCTGCCGCAGGGCTCGCCACCGGAACGCTCGTGGCTCCGGCGCGGGCGTGACGGCCTGATCGCCGCGGTGGCCGGCACCGGGGTGGCCGCGCTGGCCTACGCGATGATGACCCGCCCGGCCGACACCATGGCCAGCGAGCTGCTGGCACGCTCGCTGCCGGAGGCCTGGGGCGCGAACGTGGTCAACGTGATCCTGGTCGACTTCCGCGGCTTCGACACCTTCGGCGAGATCACCGTGTTCGGCATCGCCGGGCTGGTGGTGCACGCCATGCTGCGCCGGGCGCGGATGGCACCGGAGAAGGTCATGCCCGGCCCGCCGGTCAAGCTGCCGGTGCCGGCCGACCTGGCGCAGATCCTGTTCCCGCTGACGGTGGTGGTCTCGGTATTCCTGTTCCTGCGCGGCCACAACGCCCCGGGCGGCGGCTTCATCGCCGGGCTGACCCTCGCCGTTCCGCTGCTGATCCAGTACGTGATCCAGGGTTCCGAGTCGGTGCAGTCACGTTTCGGCTTCGACTACATCCGCTGCATCGGCACCGGCCTGCTGGTGGCCGCGGCCGGTGGCGCCGGCTCGATGCTGTTCGGCACGCCGTTCCTGACCAGCGGCCACTACGACCTGGAGCTGCCGCTGATCGGCACCATCCCGCTGGCCAGCGCCAGCGTGTTCGACATCGGCGTCTACCTGGTGGTGTTCGGCTCGACCATGTTGATGCTGTCGATGATGGGCACGCTCAGGCCGTCCAAGCGGATGGTCGCCCACCGCGGCGTCATCGACCCGATGCAACGTTCGGCAATCACCGGGGAGGCCCTGCGCTGATGGAACTCGCCCTGGCAAGCGGTATCGGCGTGCTGGTGTTTGCTTCGGTCTACCTGTTGCTGCGCGCGCGCACCTTCGATGTCATCCTCGGGCTGACGCTGCTGTCGTACGCGGCCAACCTGCTGATCTTCTCCGGCGGCCGGCTGGTCCCGGGCAAGCCCCCGGTGATCCGCGAGGGCGTGCCCGGCGACCTGGCCAACTACACCGACCCGCTGCCGCAGGCGCTGGTGCTCACCGCGATCGTCATCGGCTTCGCCATGACCGCGGTGACCATCGTGGTCGCCATGCGCAGCCGCGCCGACAACGACACCGACCACCTCGATGGCCTCGAGGCGCCGCCCGGGGAGCTCGACCGACCGTGCGGGGGCGATGTCGGGCCGCCGCTCGGGATTCCGCGCGGGGAGGAGCGGCCATGAACCACCTGGCACTCCTTCCCGTCCTGGTCCCGCTGATCGGTGGCGCGCTGTCGCTGTTCGTCGAGCACCGCCGCATCGGCACCGTGGTGCAGCGCTCGGTCGCCTGGGTGTTCATGCTCGCCTCGCTGGCGGCGGTGGCCGGGCTGGTGGTCCGCGCGGACAGCGGCGAGGTGATCGTTTACCTGCTGGGCGACTGGCCGTCGCGGCTGGGCATCGTGCTGATGGTCGACCGGCTGTCGGCGCTGATGCTGCTGACCACCAACCTTCTGGCGGCGGCCTGCCTGTTGCATGCCTGCTCGGGCTGGGACCGCCGGGCGCTGCATTTCCATGCGCTCTTCCAGCTGCAACTGGTGGGCCTGAACGGCGCGTTCCTGACCGGCGACATCTTCAACCTGTTCGTGTTCTTCGAGGTGATGCTGATCGCCTCCTACGGGCTGCTGCTGTCGGGTGGCCGCGGGGTGCGGATGACCGCCGGGCTGCACTACGTGGCCTTCAACGTCGCCGCCTCGACCCTGTTCCTGATCGGCCTGGGCCTGCTGTACGGCGTGCTGGGCACGCTCAACATGGCCGAGATCGCGGTCAAGGTCGCCGCCCTGCCGGTCCACGACCTGGCGTTGGCCAAGGCGGTATTCGGCCTGCTGCTGGTGGTGTTCTGCGCCAAGGCCGCGCTGCTGCCGCTGTACCTGTGGCTGCCGGAAACCTACACCCGCGCGCCGGCCGCGGTCGCCGCGCTGTTCGTGGTCATGAGCAAGGTCGGCATCTACGCGGTGCTGCGGGTCTGGGCGCTGATGCTGGGCGAGGCGGCCGGTCCACTGCAGGACTACGGCTGGAGCTGGATCGTGCCGCTTGCGGTCGGCACCCTGGCGCTGGCCGCGCTGGGGGTGCTGGCGGCCGCGCGCATGCGCATGCTGGTGGCCTACCTGGTGCTGGTGTCGGCGGCCACCCTGTTCATCGCCTTCGGCCTGCGCCAGCCGGGCACCATCGCCGCCGGCCTGTATTACCTGGTGCACAGCACCTTCGTGGCTGCCGCGCTGTTCATGATCGCCGACCTGGTCCGCCGCGGCCGCGGCGACGCCAGTACCGACCTGCGCGAGATCAACGCCCCGCCCCCGGTGCGGCGCATGGCCTCGATCATGTTCCTGGTCGCGGCGATCTCGATTTCCGGCCTGCCGCCGCTGTCGGGTTTCATCGGCAAGATGGCGTTGCTGGAAGCCGTACCCGAGGGTGACATCGGCTGGACCTGGACCGCGATCCTGGTCAGCAGCCTGATGGTGATCATCGGCCTGACCCGTGCCGGCAGCCGGGTGTTCTGGCGCAATACCCGCGATGCCGCCGACGTGCGCGACCGCGCCGGGCACAGCCCCGGTCCCAAGGGACTGCGGTCCATGCGCGCCACCGAGACCGCGGCCACCATGCTGCTGCTGGCCTACGGCATCGCGATGACCCTGGCGGCCGCGCCGGTGATCGGCTACGCCCAGGCCGCCGCCGAGCAGCTGCTGGCCCCGGGCGACTATGTCACCCAGCTGCGCGGGCAGCTGCCGACCGTGAGGAATCCCTGATGAAGCGCTGGATGCCCTCCCCGCTCCTGTTCGTGCTCATCGTGGTCTTCTGGCTGCTGCTGGTCTCGGAGTTCTCGCTGCAGCAGTTGCTGATGGGCATGGTGCTGGCGGTGGCGATCCCGCCCTTCGCCGCCCGGCTGGACCGCGAGTTCGCCCGCATCGGCAGCGTGCGGCCGATCCCCAGGCTGGTGGTGGTGCTGCTGTGGGACATCTTGCTGTGCAACATCGAGGTGGCCCGCCAGGTCCTGGGACGGGAGACGAACATCCATCCCGGTTTCATCTGGTACCCGCTGGACATCCAGAACATCCACGCGATCGCGGCACTGACCAGCTTCATCACCCTGACCCCGGGCACGGTGAGCGCGGCGCTGTCGGACAACCGCCGCTACCTGCTGATCCACGTGTTCAACCTGCAGGACGCGGAGGCGCAGATCGCCGAAATCAAGCGGCGTTACGAAGTCCCGCTGATGGAGATCTTCCCATGACCGGAATCCAGGTCTTCGGCGTGAGCCTGATCGATGCGGCCGTGATCGGATCGATGTTCACGGTGGCACTGGCGATCCTGCTGGCGATGTGGCGCCTGCTCCGCGGCCCCACCGTGCCCGACCGCATCCTCGCCCTGGACACCCTCAACGTCACCGCGATCGCCGAACTGATGCTGCTGGGCATCCACCTGCGCACCGCGGTCTACTTCGAGGCGGCGCTGATCATCGCCATGCTCGGCTTCGTGACCACCGTGGTGCTGAGCAAGTACGTCATCCGCCGGGACATCGTCGAATGAACGCCCTGCTCGCCAACGCGATGGAAATCTGGCTGGTGTTCCTGCTGACCGTCGGCAGCTTCTTCATGCTGGTCGGTGCCTTCAGCCTGGTGCGGCTGTCGGAGTTCTTCAAGCGCCTCCACGGCCCGACCAAGGCCAGCACCCTGGGCGTGGGCTGCATCCTGGCCACCTCGGTCGGCTACCACGCCTGGGCCGGCAGCGACCCGCAGCCGCGCGAGCTGCTGATCACCGCGTTCCTGTTCATCACCGCGCCCATCAGTGCCCACCTGATGGCCAAGGCGGCGCTGGCGCTGCGGATGGACGAGCGGCCGCAGTTGCCGGGCGTGTCCGAGGAGGACACGCACGTACCGCCGCGGCCGGACGGTCGCGACGATGAGTACCTGCCGGGCCCGCACAAGTAGCGTCATCCCCGCGCACGCGGGGATCCATGGACGTTGGGGTTTTCCGGGTGGGCGCGTATTCCTTCGGAGCCTTCGCGGGGGGAGCCGGCCGTCT
>NZ_JAJUWY010000007.1 GCF_021390425.1 Lysobacter sp. GX 14042
CTAGTGAGGCGGTAATGGATTACCACCCTGCTTCCGAGGCGGTAACGCCGGTCGGCCGCCCCTTGCGCCTGCTCGACCAAGTTCGTGCAGCCTGCCGGGTTCGGCATTACAGCCTGCGCAACGAGCGCGCGTACGTTGGTTGGACCCGGCGCTTCATTCTCGCCAACGGCAAGCGCCACCCCGGGACATGGGCGCAGAAGAGGTCACGGCCTTCCTGACCCGGCTGACCACTCAGGGGCAGGTGGCAGCCAGTACCCAGAACCAGGCGCTCTCGGCGCTCTTGTTTCTGTATCGCCAGGTATTGGACACCGACCTTCCCTGGCTGGAAGGAATCGTCCGGGCCAAGCGCCCGGCCAGGGTTCCGGTGGTCCTGACCCGCGAGGAGATCACCCGCCTGCTGGCAGCGCTCGAGGGGCCGCACTGGGACATGGGCGCACTCATGTATGGCGCGGGGCTCCGGCTGATGGAATGCGTACGCCTGCGGGTGAAGGATGTCGACTTTGCGCGGCGGGAGATCGTCGTGAGGCCTGGCGCTGCCGCGATGGGCGACACTGGCGGCCGCGCTCGCCGCCCCGGGGCTCACGGGGCGGCCTGACAGGAGGCGTCGTCCACTCAATGGATTTCACCCGGGGCTCCATCCCGCCGAAGCTGTTCCGCTTCTCCCTTCCCATCCTGCTGGCCAACCTGCTGCAGGCCTCGATGCAGCTGGTCAACGGCTTGTGGGTCGGGAACCTGCTGGGCAGCGAGGCATTCGCGGCGGTGACGGTGGGCACGACGCTGCTGGTCGTGGTGCTGGCCTTCGTGCTGGGCATGAACAACGCGACCCTGACCATCTTCGCGCAGCTGCGTGGCGCCGGCGACGGGCGCGCGATCGACGCCTACCTGGGCGGTTTCGTCCTCATCCTGGGCGTCTTGTCGCTGATCGTGGGGGTGGCGGGCCATGCGTTCGCCGAGTCGCTGCTCGTCGTGCTCAATACGCCGGCGCCGATCATGGAGGAGGCGAGGGGCTACCTGCAGGTGAGCTTTCTCGGGACGGTGTTCCTGGTGGGCTACAACTTCATCGGCACGATGCTGCGGGCCTTCGGGGACAGCCGGACGCCGCTGTATTTCGTGCTGCTGGCGACGGTGCTCGCGGCCATCATCACCCCGCTGCTCATCGTGGGGCGGGGCATGGGCGTGAACGGCGCCGCCTGGGCGGTGGTGCTGGCGCAGGCGGCGGCGTTCCTCTACAGCCTGTGGTACCTGGCGCGCAGCTCCGGGCGTTACCGGCTGCGGCCGCAGCGGCCGAAGTTCGCGCAGCTGCGGACGATCCTGGAGCTGGGTATTCCGTCGGGCGTGCAGATGATCGTCATCTATGCCGGCATGACGGTGATCCTGTCGTTGGTGAACGCCTTCGGCGCGGACGTGGTGGCCGGCTTCGGTGCCGCCCAGCGACTGGACAGCATCATCCTGCTGCCGGCGATCGCGCTGGGTACCGCGGTGAACGCGATGGCGGCGCAGAACATCGGCGCCGGACAGTGGGGCCGGGTGGAGCAGATCTCGCGGGTGGGAGTGCTCCACAACGTGGGCGTCATGACGGCGATCGCGGTCGTGCTGCTGGTCTGGGCCGAGCCGTTGGTCCGTCTGTTCATCCGCGACGAGGGCAGCGTCGCGTTCGGCGTGTCCTACCTGCGCACGATCGCGCTGTTCTACCCCTTCCTCGGCCTGAACTTCATCTTCAACGGGGTGGTCCGCGGCTCGGGCGCGATGGTCCAGGTGCTGGCGCTGAACATCATTTCGCTGTGGATCCTGCGCGTGCCGCTGGCGTACTGGATGGCGTCGCTGTACGGCGAGCGCGGCATCGCGCTGGGCATGGGCATCGGTTTCCTGCTCAGCAGCCTGTTTTCCGCCGCGTATTACCGCTGGGGTGGGTGGCGCGACAGGCAGCTGTTCCGGGAGTCGTCGGCACCGGCCGGTCCTGGCTGATCAGCCGCGCCCGGGCGGCGCCTGGCGTTCCAATGTTTCGGCATCCACCGCCTGCTTGATTGCGTCGACAAAGTCCCGCCGGGCTTTCACCAGCTCGCTGGAGGTCGCGCGCGGCCACGCCGCCAGCTGCACGATGACCAGGTCCCGCGAGGGATCGACGTAGACCATCTGGCCGAAGATGCCGACCGCCGAGTAGCTGCCGTCGGTGTCGGTCCACCACTGGTAGCCATAGCCGCGTTCCGGTGCGTCCTCGCTGCCGTGCCCTTGCACCGCGCCCTGCATCCAGGCCTCGGCGATCACCGACTCGCCGTCGATGCGGCCGCCCTCGAGCATGAACTGGCCCAAGCGGGCGTAGTCCTCCAGTGTTGCCGACAGCCCGCTGCCACCGGTGTTGCTGCCGTCGCACTCGTCGCGGATCCAGGTCGCGTCGGCGGCCATGCCGTAGGGCTTCCAGATCGTGTCCGACAGGTAGTGGGCGAGCGGGTGGCCGGTGGCGCGCTCGACCACGATGCCGAGCAGGTCGGTCTCGGCGGTGTTGTAGTTCCAGTGCGTGCCGGGCGCCCACTGCCGCGGCAACCCGCGCAGGTAGGACAGCACGTGCGCCTGGCCGTCGACGCAGGCGCCGCGGTACATCTGCGCCACGTCCGACTGGTCGTCGGCGTAGTCCTCGTTCCAGCGCACCCCCGAGGTCATGGTCAGCAGCTGGCGTACGGTGACCCCGTCATAGGCGCTGCCGGCGAGCTCGTGGATGTAGGTCGGCAGGGTGTCGTCCAGGCTGCCGATATCCCCCTGCTGCAGGGCAATGCCAAGCAGGGTGGAGGTGACCGACTTGGCGACCGAGAACGACTCCCAGCGGTCGTCCGGTCCGAAGCCGAGGCCATGGCGCTGCAGGCGCACCTTGCCGTCGTGCAGCACCATCAGGCCGGCAACGTGGTGGCGGTCCATGTAGCCGTCCAGCGCGTCGTCGTCCAGCCAGGCGCTGCCGGAGAGGGGCAGCGGCTCGCCGGCGGGCAGTTCGCGCACCTGCATGCCATGGGAGGCAACGTCGCTGGGGAATTGCGCCTGCATCCGCCGGAACCCGGCCTCGCGCTCGGCCTGCGACCAGAACAGCACGGCCTCGCGTTGTTCGCCGATGGTGGGTTCCGGTGCGCGGGTGCCCGTCGTGCCGCCGGTCGTGCAGCCCAGCAGGGCAAGGGCCAAGGTGGCGGCGAGCAGGTGGTGGAAGCGGGAAGGGGACATGGCGCTGTGAAGGAGAAGAGGCCGCCGCAGTTTACCGGCGGACGCCGGCTTCCACCCTTCGAGGTAGGAGGTCTTCGCCATGAGCGATCTGCCCGAACGCTCCATCGGTGCGGCCTGGAGAGGGCGAGCCACCGCTCGACGATGCGGCACTGGCCGGGCTGCAGCGGGAGATCCTGGGCGATTCGACCACGCTGACACCTGTCCAATGTCATCCGGCGCACCATCACCGAGCAGATGCGTGAGGAGTCGCGTTACCTGCGCAGCCATGCACAGGCACGTGCGGCCCTGAAGGAGATCGTGGAGATGCCCGACCATCAGGCGGACCGGGTGTTGCGCTCGATAGAACAGAGTCAGGGCAGGCTCAGCAATGTACGGGCCAGCGAAATGCCGATTCTGCAAAAGCCCGGGATCTGGGACGACATCGTCGGCGCGGTTGGACGGGCGTTTGACGATGGCCCGCCGTTCGACGCTCACGTTGTCCGGCGGTACCGCCCGGGTCGGCCCGCCGGAAAGTGACCGGGCAAGGCGCCTTGGCGTAAAGGCGGATATACTCCCCCCCACTATTCGTTCGACTGTCGCCGTGCCCCACTCCCCCGAGGAAAAAAAGAAGGTCCTCGCCCGCATCCGCCGGGTGCGCGGCCAGTGCGAGGCGCTCGAGCGCGCGCTGGAAGCCGGCGCCGACTGCGCCCCGGTGCTGCAGCAGATCGCCGCCATCCGCGGTGCGGTCAACGGGCTGATGAGCGAGGTGCTGGAGTCGCACCTGCGCGAGCAGTTCGGCCAGCCCGCCTCCGATCCGCAGGACCGGCACGCCCGGGTCACCGAGATGACCGGCCTGATCCGTTCCTACCTCAAGTAAGCCTTCCCCTTTGCCGGCGCCCGGCGCCGGATCCGCCATCAGGAGTACTGCCATGAAGACCCGTGCCGCCGTCGCCTTCGAAGCCGGAAAGCCGCTGCAGATCGTTGAGCTCGACCTCGAGGGCCCGAAGAAGGGCGAGGTGCTGGTCAAGATCACCCACACCGCGCTGTGCCACACCGACGCCTTCACCCTGTCGGGCGAGGACCCGGAGGGCGTGTTCCCGGCCGTGCTCGGCCACGAGGGGGCGGGCATCGTGGTCGAGGTCGGCGAGGGCGTCACCAGCGTCAAGCCCGGCGACCATGTGATCCCGCTGTACACCGCCGAGTGCGGCGAGTGCCTGTTCTGCAAGTCCGGCAAGACCAACCTGTGCGTGGCCGTGCGCGCCACCCAGGGCAAGGGCGTGATGCCCGACGGCACCACGCGCTTTTCCTACAACGGCGAGCCGGTCTACCACTACATGGGCTGCTCGACCTTCAGCGAGTACACCGTGGTCGCCGAGGTCTCGCTGGCCAGGGTCAACCCGGAGGCCAACCCGGAGCACACCTGCCTGCTGGGCTGCGGGGTGACCACCGGCATCGGCGCGGTGCACAACACCGCGAAGGTGGCCGAGGGCGACAGCGTCGCCGTGTTCGGCCTGGGTGCGATCGGCCTGGCGGTGATCCAGGGCGCCAAGCAGGCGAAGGCCGGCCGGATCATCGCCATCGACACCAACCCGGACAAGTTCGCGCTCGCCCGCGAGATGGGCGCCACCGATTGCGTCAACCCGAAGGACTTTGATCAGCCGATCCAGCAGGTGATCGTCGAGATGACCGGCTGGGGCGTGGACCACAGCTTCGAGTGCATCGGCAACGTCGAGGTGATGCGCGCCGCGCTGGAGTGCGCGCACCGCGGCTGGGGCCAGAGCGTGATCATCGGCGTGGCCGGCGCGGGCAAGGAGATCGGCACCCGTCCGTTCCAGCTGGTGACCGGACGCAAGTGGATGGGCACCGCCTTCGGCGGGGTGAAGGGCCGCAGCCAGTTGCCGGGCATGGTCGAGGACGCGATGAAGGGCGACATCCAGCTGGAGCCTTTCGTCACCCACACCCTGCCGCTGGACCGGATCAACGAGGCCTTCGAGCTGATGCACGAGGGCAAGTCGATCCGGACGGTGATCCGGTACTGAGCAGGAGCTGCCCTCACCCCAACCCTCTCCCGCGAGCGGGAGAGGGGGTAATGCAATTGGAGGTTTTATCCCATGGAGCGCATCGAACACCACGCCTGCTTCGGCGGCTGGCAGGACGTCTACCGGCACCGGTCGAAGGTGCTGGGCTGCGACATGACCGTCGGCGTGTACCTGCCACCGCAGGCGCAGGAGGGTCCCTGCCCGGTGCTGTACTGGCTGAGCGGACTGACCTGCAACGAGCAGAACTTCGTCACCAAGGCCGGCGCGCAGCGCTACGCGGCCGAGCACGGGATCATCCTGGTCGCGCCGGATACCAGCCCGCGCGGCGAGGACGTGGCCGATGACGAGGCGTATGACCTGGGCAAGGGCGCGGGCTTCTACCTCAACGCCACCCGTGATCCGTGGGCGAAGCACTACCGGATGTACGACTACATCGTCGAGGAGCTGCCGGCCTGGGTGGAGGCCAACCTGCCGGCCAGCGGCGCGCGCGCGATCAGCGGGCATTCGATGGGCGGGCATGGCGCACTGGTGATCGCGCTGCGCAATCCCGGTCGCTACCGCAGCGTCTCGGCGTTCTCGCCCATCGTCGCGCCAACGCAGGTGCCCTGGGGCGAGAAGGCCTTCAGCACCTACCTGGGCGAGGACCGCGAAGCCTGGAAGCAGTACGACGCAGTCGAGCTGGTGAAGGCCGCGCAGGAGAAGCTGCCGCTGCTGGTCGACCAGGGCGGGGGCGACGACTTCCTGGCCGGGCAACTGCGCCCGGAGCTGCTGCGCGACGCCTGCGAGGCCGCCGGCCACCCGCTGACCCTGCGCATGCAGCCGGGTTACGACCACAGCTACTACTTCATCTCCAGCTTCATCGGCGAGCACCTCGCCCACCATGCCCGCGCACTGAAGGGCTGAGCCATGCGGCTGTGGTCCCTGCATCCGGCCCACCTGGACCGCCAGGGACTCACGGCGCTGTGGCGGGAGGGACTGCTTGCGCGTGCGGTGCTGTCGGGCCGCACGCGCGGCTATCGCAACCACCCGCAGCTGGAGCGGTTCCGGGCGCAGCCGGAGCCGCTGGCGGCGCTGGATGCCTACCTCGCCGCGGTCGTGGACGAAGCGGTCGTGCGCGGCTACCGCTATGACCGCGGCAAGCTCGGTCCGGTGCTTGTCGTGCCGCCGGTCGAGGTGGCGCAGGGGCAGCTCGGGTTCGAGTGGCAGCACCTGATGGGCAAGCTGGCACGGCGCAGCCCCGACTGGTACGCCGCGCAGCAGGCGAGCGGGCCGCCGCGCTGCCACCCCTGCCTGATGGTCGTGCCGGGGCCGGTCGCGGGCTGGGAGCGCGGAAACGCCAGCGCGCCCGCTACGCCAGGTGGAAGTCGGTGAAGGCGAAGCGGTCCTCGCGCAGGACCGTTTCGCCCCGTTGCAGCCGCAGGGGGCGCTGGAACATCGGCCCGTCGGTGACCAGGGTGTGGAACTCGCCGTCCTCGCCGCAGGGGTCGCAGCCGTCGGGGAGCCTGGCCAGCAGTGCCGCGTCGAAGCGGCATCCGGCGTAGCGTGCGTCCAGCTGGGTGGTGTCCACGCAGCACAGCCACGGCTGCAGTCCGCCGGCGATCATCTCCCGCGCCAGTCGCCCGGTGTCGGCGCCGAACAGCGGGGTCGTGATTTCCCAGCCATGGCGCCGGCACAGTGCCTCGCGCCACGCCCGCACGTCGGCCAGCTTCAGGTCGCCATAGGCGATGGTGGCCAGCCCCGGCCAGCGCCGGGTGGCCTCCGCGAGGGTGGCGGCGAACGCCGCCTCGTACGCGGCGTTGTCGGCGCCGGCGTGGATTGTCGATTCCAGTACCGGCAGGCCGACCGCGGCCGCCTGCGCATGCAGCACGTCGCGGCGGATGCCATGCATGGCGACGCGACCGTAGTCGGCCGTGACGGTGGTCAGCAGGCCGACCACGCGGACGTCGTCGTGGGCGCGCAGGTGCTGCAGGGTCCAGGCGGCGTCTTTCCCGCCGCTCCAGGCCAAGAGGAGGTTCTTCATGGGGGCATTGTGCCGGCCCGGACGTCCACGGGTTCCCGCGTGCGCGGGAACGACGGTGGTGCGTACTGCGTCAGGCGGCGGTGACGTTGCGCAGTTCCCAGGCGTGGCCGGCCAGCCAGCGCAGGCGCTGCTGCAGCAACTGGCCGGACAGGGTGGTGGTGGCGATCAACTCCATGCGCAGGTCGTCCTGGCGGCCGGTGACGGTCGCGTCCGGGTCGGTCGCGCCCAGGGCCGGGTCGACCTCGTCGGGCTCGTCCTGCTTGAGCCGCCAGCGCTCGAACAGCGCGTCGCTGCGCAGGGCCTGCTGCAGTTCCGCGGCGAAGCCTTCGGCGCTGACCGCGGTGAACGAGAGCTCCGGGTCGCTGCCGCGGGCGCGGTGGGCGTCGGGAAGGTGGATGTAGAAACGCGTACCCATGGTGGCCTCCTGTGCGGGGGCCACTGTAGGACGTGGGCGCGGCGATGAATGTGAACAGGGCCGCCCGGCGAAGGGCGGCCCCGTGCCATGCCATCGGGAACCGGCCGGTCCTCAGTCGATCTGCAGCCAGTGCTGGTGCGACTTCGGGCAGTGGCCGACGCCGGTCGGTCCGAACTCGGCGCCGAACTGCACCCCGCTGCCATGGTGCTGCCAGTAGAAGGTCGGCGCCGGCACCGCGCGGTTGCCGATCTCGGCCATGTCGGCCCCGACGTCGAACAGCCGCCCGCCAACCATCACGTAGCGGGTGTCGGCGGTGGCGCGGATGTCCTCAAGCGGGTTGGAATCCAGCACCACCAGGTCGGCCTTCTTTCCGGCCTCCAGCGAGCCGATGTCCCCGGCCAGGCCGATGTAGTCGGCGCCGTCGATGGTCGCCGCGCGCAGTGCCTCGAAGTTGCTGAAGCCGCCCTGCTCAAGCATCCAGATCTCCCAGTGCGGGCTCAGGCCCTGCAGCTGGCCGTGGCCACCGACCTGGATCCTGACCCCGGCATCGCGCAGCACCTTGGCGGCCTTGGCCACCTCGATGTGCCAGTAGTCCCAGTCCGGGGCGGTCTCGCGCCGGATGGAGCGGGCGTCCAGGGTCTCGCGGGGAAAGAAGCGGTTGAGCTTCGGGTCTTCCCACACGTTGTCGCGGGCGTACCACCAGTACTCGCCCGACAGTCCGCCGTAGTTCACCACCAGGGTCGGGGTGTTGCGCACGTCGGTCTGCGACCACAGCTCGACCACGTCCCTGTACAGCGGGGCGACCGGGATGTTGTGCTCGATGCCGGTGACGCCGTCCAGGATCATGGTCATGTTGTGGTGGAAGGTCGAGCCGCCTTCCTCGACCACCAGCATGCCCAGCTCGCGCGCGGCGGTGTTGATCTGCTGGCGCTGGTTGCGCCGCGGCTGGTTGTAGCTCTTCACCGAGAACGCACCGTTGCCCTGCATCCGCCGCAGGTGGCTGCGCGCATCGTCGAGCGAGTCGACCACGACCTTGGAGCCGCCATCGGCGCCGTACAGGACGGTGCCGGTGGAGAACACCCGCGGGCCGACCATCATCCCGGCCTTCTGAAGCTCGGCCTCGGAGAACACGAACTCGGTGGTCGCCGAGGGGTCGTGCAGGGTGGTGATGCCGAAGGCCAGGTTGGCGTAGTAGGCCCAGTTCTGCTGCGGCACCACGCCGCCGCCGAAGTGCGAGGCGTGGGCGTGCACGTCGATGTAGCCCGGCACGATGGTCTTGCCGCTGGCGTCGATCACGTTGGCGCCGGCCGGCACCTCGACCGAACCCGACGGGCCGACCGCGGCGATGGTGTCGCCGCGCAGCACGATGGTGCCGCCTTCGATCACCTCCCGGGTGTCCTCGGCATCGCGCATGGTGATGATCCGCGCGTTGGTGAAGGCCACCACCTGGTCCGGTGCATCCACTGGCGCGGTCAGCCCCACCGGCACGCCACCGCCATGCACCGGCTCGGCGATGTCGGCGCCGCCGGCGAGGAAGCCGAAGCTCTCGTCCAGGCTGCGCGAGTGGTAGCGGTCGCCGACCATCCAGTGCAGCGACTTCGAGTCCGCCGCCCAGTGCAGGTAGCTGCCGACATCGGCGCTGACCCGCGCGACCGGGATCGCCCTGGTCTCCTTGCTCAGCTCGACCGCCTTGCCGGTGTGCACCATCGGCGCGACATAGGCGTTGAACAGCTCGGTGAAGGCGACCCACTCGCCGTCCGGGCTGACCTGCACCGAGTCGACGTACTTCAGGTCGAACAGTTCGCGCGGGTCCTCGCCGTGCAGGCCGACCGACATCAGCTTCTTCTCCATGCCGCCGCCGGCCAGGTACAGCACCCGGGTGCCGTCGGCGCTGAACTGCGGTGCCTGGCCGTTGTCGGCGACCTTGACCGGCGTGCCGCCGGAAGCCGGCATGACGTAGATGCCGCGGTCGCCCGACCACAGGCTGCCGGTCAGGCTGCCGCCGCCGGAGCGGGCGTAGACCACGCGCTTGCCGTCGGGCGAGAACCGCGGGTGGTAGTAGAAGCCCGGTTCATCGGTCAGCTTGCGCCCGGTGCTGCTGCCGCCGGCATTGCGCAGGTACAGCGCGCCCAGGCCGGCGTCGCTCCAGGTGGTGTAGAGCAGCTGGCGGCCATCCGGGCTGAAGCTGGGCTCGTACTCGTACACGCCTTCGTTGCCGGTCAGCCGGCGCGGCTCGCCACCGGGCAGCGGCTTGCGCCACAGCTTGCCCAGGGCGTGGAACACCAGGGTGTCGCCCTGGGTCGAGGTGGCGACGTCGCGGATCATCTTCGGTGCGAACCGGCCTTCCTCGATCCCGCGCTCGAAACGCAGCGGATCGATCACCTTCTGCTCGACCCGGGCGGTGAACGGGATCTGCCGGGCCTCGCCGTTGCCCATGTCGATCCGCCACAGCTTGCCCTGGGCCCAGGCCACCACCGACCTGGAGTCCGGGGTCCAGCCGAAGCCGGTGTACGGTCCGAAGATCGACCACGCCTCCTGCTGGTCGTGCGCCAGGCCATCCCAGACCGGCCGCACCTGGCCGCTGGCCAGGTCGAGCGCGTGCAGCACCGACTTCTCGCGCACCCGCTTGACGAAGGCCAGCGACTTGCCGTCGGGCGAGGGCACCGGGCGCACCGCGCCGCCGGGGCTGGCGACCAGGGTATCGATCGCGCCGGTCTCGCGGTCCAGCCGCTTGATCGCGTAGATCACCCCGTGCGGGTCGCGGTTGTACTCGAACTGTGGACCCGGGCTGACGTCCTGGGAAAAGTAGACGTAGCGGCCGTCGGGCGAAACCGCCGGTTCGCCCAGGTCCTGTTGCTCGTTGCGCTTCTCGACCAGTTGCAGGCCCTTGCCGCCGCCGGCGGCGTGGTACATCCACAGCTCGCCGGCACCCAGCGAGCGGCGCGAGGTGAAGTGCTTGCGGCCGATCAGGAAGTGCCCGTCGGGGGTCCATGCCGGCGTGTTGAGCAGGCGGAAGTCCTCGTCGCTGACCTGCACCGGGTCACTGCCGTCGGCGGCGATGGTCCACAGGTTGTTGCCGCCGCCGCGGTCGGAGGTGAAGGCGATCCGCTTGCCGTCCGGCGACCAGCGCGGCTGGATGTCCCAGGCCATGCCGGAGGTGATCCGGGTCGCGCTGCCGCCGTCGATCGGCAGCCGGTACAGGTCGCCCAGCAGCGCGAACACCAGCTCGCGGCCATCGGGGGAGACATCCACGTCCATCCAGGTGCCTTCGTCGGTTTCGAAGGCGATGGTCTTCGACGCGCCGGGCGGGTTGTCTACATCCCAGGTGTCCTTGTCGGTCTGCCCGTCCGGGGCGTCGCGGTGCTGGGGAGCCGGTTGCGTCGGGGGCTGGGCCGCGGCGGGCAGGGCGAGGGTGGCGGACAGGGCGCTGGACAGCGCCAGCACGAGCAGGCGTCGGGTCATGGCAGGCACACGGTGACGGATGATCACGGCAGCCTAGCCCGGCGCCGGCGCCGCCCGCGCAGGCTGGAAGTCCCGGACGGTGTGCCGAACATGGCGGCTACGGCTCAGCTGCCCGCGGGCGGATACGCCCGCGGCAGCCCACCCTGGTCGGCGGCCACCTGCGGCCGCAGGTAACGGTCGCGCAGCTCGGTCTGCCGGCTGCGCATCTCGATCGGCCGGCCATCCATCCACACCTGCAGCGCGACCGAGGCCACGTCCAGCGGATCGCCGGTCCACAGCACCAGGTCGGCGCGCTGCCCCGCGGCGATTCGGCCCATGCGGCCGGCCACCCCCAGCGCCTGTGCCGGCACGGTGGTCAGCCCGGCCAGGCCGGCCTCCCAGGGCAGGCCGTTGGCCACCGCGTTGCCGGCCAGCTGGCGCACCTTGCGCGCGTTGTGCGAGGCATCGCCGCTCTGGGTGAAGCCGACCTCCACGCCGGCCGCGGCCAGCCGCGCGGCGTTCTCCATGGTGGCGCCGACCTGGTCGAAACTGTCGGGCAGGTTGGCCAGCGGGTCGACGAAGACCGGCACCTTCGCCGCGGCCAGTGCCGGGGCCACGCGCCAGGCCTCGGCGCCGCCGGAGATCGCGATGTCGACCCCCTTGTCGCCGGCCCAGCGCAGCAGCTGGTGGATGTCGGCGGCACGGTCGATGTTGACCATCAGCCGGCCCTTGCCGTCGAGGAAGGCAGCCAGGGCCTTGCGCCCGGCGGGGGTGAGCATCGCCGCGTGCGAATCGGCGGCGATGCGGCCGCGGGCCTCGTCGACGAGCTGGTCGAGCAGCATCCACTGCGCGGCGCGCGAGTTGCCGCTCAGCCGCGCGGCGTCGGAGCCGAGGTCGACGAACAGCAGCTTCGGCCCGGCCGGGTCGATGCTGCCGTCCAGCCGCATCACCGCGCCCTGGCCGCCGATGATCGAGCCACCCTGCCCGCTGGAGGCGCCCAGCAGGGTCCAGCCGATCCCCTCGGTACGGGTGACCGGCAGCAGCACCGAATCCGGGTTGTAGGCCAGGGTCACGTCGAACTCCGGCCGTACGTCCATGCGCTCGCCACCCAGCCCGGCGCGGTTGTCGACCGTGGACTGCTCGCCCGACACCTCCTCGATGCCGATGCCGGTGATCCCGCCGAACAGGGTCGGCGACAGCGGCCGCCCCTGGGCGTCGATCACCTCCGCACCGGCCGGCGCGGCCAGGCCGCTGCCGACCTGGGCGATGGTGTTGCCGCGGACCAGCACGTCCGCGCCCTGCAGCGTGCCCTGCGGCCCGGCGGTATGCACGGTGGCATTGCGGATCAGCAGCGACGGCCCGGCGGGGGCGGCGTCCTGGGCGAAGGCGCCGGCGGCGGCCAGGGCCAGGCCGGCGGCCAGCAGGCTGCGGCGGGCAGTGCGCCCGAGAATCCCGATGCGGTTCACAGCACACCTCCGTTGCCGGCGGCGGCCGGCTGTCCAAGCATGAAGTCACGGGTGGGCTGGCGCGCCGGGTCGTTGCGGTCGTACAGGCGCGCGCCGTCGATCCAGACCTGTTCGGCCTGCGCGTAGACGCTGAAAGGATTGCCGCTCCACAGCACCACGTCGGCCATCTTCCCCGGGGACAGGGTGCCGACCTCGTCGGCGATGCCCATGGATTTCGCCGGATGCGAGGTGATCCAGCGGATCGCGTGCTCGGGGGTGATGTCGATGCCGGCCAGTCCGGCACGGGCGATGACCTTGGCCGCTTCCTGGTTGAGGCGTTGGATGCCTTCGGCCGAGTCGCTGTGCACGATGGCGCAGCTGCCCGCCGGGCGGTCGACCAGGGCGATGTTCTCCTGGATGCCGTCGAAGGCCTCCATCTTGAAGCCCCACCAGTCGGCCCACAGCGCGCCGCAGATGCCACGTTCGGCCAGCTGGTCGGCGATCTTGTAGGCCTCCACGCCGTGGTGGAAGGCGGCGATCCGGAAATCGAACTCCTCCGCCAGCGCCATCATGTTGGACATTTCGTCGGCGCGGTAGCAGTGGATGTGCACCTTGATGTCGCCGTTGAGCGCGCCGGCCAGGGTCTCCATCTTGAGGTCGCGCTTGCCGCCGTTGCCGTCGTCCCCCGAACCGGAGTCCGAATCGGCCGACTGCCACCAGCGGCGCTTGCGCGGCTCGCCGCCGTCGCCGTCGCGGCGGGTGCGTCCGCCGTGCTTTTCCAGGTACTCGGCGGCCTCGATGAAAGCCGCGCGGTGGCCGGCCATGTTGCCCATCCGGGTGGCCGGGCCGCCCTTCTGGCCGTATACGCGCTTGGGGTTCTCGCCGCAGGCCATCTTCAGCCCCCACGGCGCGCCCGGGAACTTCATCGCCTGCACCGAGGTGCCCGGCACGTTCTTGAGGGTCACCCCGCGGCCGCCGAACAGGTTGGCCGAGCCGGGCAGGATCTGCAGCGAGGTGATCCCGCCGGCCAGCGCGGCGCCGAAGCCCGGGTCCTGCGGCCAGACCGAGTGCTCGGCCCAGACGTGCGCGGTGTTGGGCGAGACCATCTCGTTGCCGTCGCTGTGGGCGCGCACGCCGGGGCTGGGATACACGCCCAGGTGCGAGTGCACATCGATCAGGCCCGGCGTCACCCACTTGCCGCTGCCGTCCACCCGGCTCGCCCCGGCCGGGGCCTGCAGCCCGTGGCCGACCGCGACGATGCGGCCGTCGGCCATCAGCACGTCGGCGCCCTCCAGCCGGTTGCCCTCGCCATCGAGCACGGTCGCCCCGGTGATCAGCACCGGCGGCGCGGCGATGCGCTGATAGGTGCTCGGATAGGCGTCATGGGCGAATGGCGAGCGGTCTCCGGCGTGCGCCTGGCCGGCCGCCAGCGCAAGGCCGAGCGCAACCGCGAGTGCGGCGCAGGTGGGTCGGATCATCGTTTTTCCCCGGTCGAAAGTGGCCGGCGCAGGGCCAGACACCGCACCCTAGCCGCAGCCCGGAGGGGTGCCAAGCCAACCGACGGCATGGGGCGTGGCGGTTGACCTTGCCTTGTCGGGCGGCTGCTACCGTGGCCGTCCCCGATACAGGAGCACGGACATGAGCGGGACCGGGATCGTCAGCGCCGCCGAGGTCGTGGAGTTCTGGCGCCAGGCCGGTGCGGAAAAGTGGTTCCGCGGCGGGCCGGACTTCGACGCCCTGTGCCGCGAGCGCCTGCTGGCCACCCACATGGCGGCTTCGCGGGCGGAACTGGCCGACTGGGAGGCCGACGCCGGGGGCTCGCTGGCGCTGGTGCTGCTGCTGGACCAGATCCCGCGCAACGTCTTCCGCGGCAGTGCCCATGCCTACGCGACCGATCCACTGGCGCGCGCGGTGGCCGAGCGGGCGATCGGCCACGGCCACGACATGCAGGCCGAGCCGGGCCTGCGCTTCTTCTACTACCTGCCGTTCACCCACTCCGAGGCACTGCTGGACCAGCAGCGTGCGGTCGAGCTGCACCGCGCGCTGGAAGGGCCGGACGCCGACAAGTGGGCCGTCCACCACCACGGGATCATCGAGCGCTTCGGCCGTTTCCCGCACCGCAACGCGTTGTTCGGGCGCGCCAGCACGCCGGTCGAGCAGGCGTGGCTGGAGGAGGGCGGGTTCCGGGGGTAATCAATACCGCGGAATGCTGCTGTCCACGTCCTGCGCCCAGGCATCGATGCCGCCGGCGACGTTGTAGACCCGGGTGAAACCCAGGCCGCGGAAATGCTCGGCCGCCGAGCCGCTGCGCTGGCCGCTGTGGCACAGGAAGGCGATCTCGGTGTCCTTCGGCAGCTTCTCCAGCTCGGCGGCGCCACCGCCCTCGCGGTCCAGGGTGCGGAACGGCACGTTGACCGAGGCCTGCCCGCGCTCGCTGGCCGGACGCACGTCCACCAGCACCAGCTCGCCGGCCCCGGCCTTCCGTGCGGCCTCGGCGGGCGCCAGCGGCTTGACCTTCGGCGGGGCATTGGGGTTCTCGATCACCAGCCCGCGGCCGCGCTCATCGTCGACCCAGTCGATCGACAGCCCGCGCGCGCGCTGGGCGCTGGCCAGGTCGAACTGCACCTTCAGGCCGGCCGCCTCGCTGGTGATCGCCGAAGGGTCCACCGGGGCCAGCTGCAGGCGGGCGTTGTAGCGCGGGTCGATGTCGACCTGGAGCACGTAGCCCTCGCCGGCATTGTCGATCGACTGGCGCAGCATCTCCGCGGCCGCCTCGCCGATGGTGATCGCCGGCGGGGTACGGTCGGGGGCGGGCACGCCCAGCGCGCTGTACAGCTCGCCGGAGTTGGCCATCTGCTCGATGATGTCGCTGCCGCCGACCAGCTCGCCCTGGATGTAGAGCTGCGGGATGGTCGGCCACTGGCCAAAGGCCTTGATGCCTTCGCGGATGTCCTGGTCGGCCAGCACGTTGACGTGGGCGTACTCCACGCCGGTGGCGCCCAGTGCGCCGACCGCCTTGGCCGAGAAGCCGCACTGCGGCGCGCCCGGCTCACCCTTCATGAACAGGACGACGCGGTTGTCGTTCAGGAGGCTTTCGATGCGCGAGCGCAGGGCGGGGTCGAGCTGCATGGCAATGGATCCGTCACACGTGGGGAAGCCGGCAGTGTAACGAGCGCATGCTGAGGCTGGCATGATCCAGGTCATGGCCCCTCCCGACCTGCACCGCCCGCCGCGTCGCCCGCATGCGTGGCTGCCGGTCGCGGCCGCCTCGCAGCTGCTGGTGGGGCTGGCGTGGTGGCAGTGGGGCTGGCCGGCCGGCGTGGCGCTGCTGCTGGCCACCCACGGGGTGTTCTTCTGGGGGGTGATGAAGCCCGGCTCGCGGCTGTTCGCGCCCGTGCTGACGCGCCTGCCCACGCGCGAGCCCGTCGTCTGGCTGACCATCGACGATGGCCCGTCGGATGACACCGGGCCGATCCTGGACCTGCTCGATGCCCACGCTGCGAAGGCGACTTTCTTCCTGGTCGGCGAGCGCGCCGCGCGGCGGCCGGAGCTGGTGCGCGAGATCGTCCGCCGTGGCCACGAGGTCGGCAACCACAGCCAGCGGCACCCGCAGGCCTGGTTCTGGGCGCTGGGGCCGCGCCGGATGCGCCGCGAGGTGGCCGAAGCGCAAGGCGTGCTGACCGCGCTGGCCGGCACCCCGCCGCGGTGGTTCCGGGCGGTGGTCGGCATGGCCAATCCGTTCCTGGCCGCGCCGTTGCGCGAGCACGGGCTGGCGCGGGTGGCCTGGAGTGCACGTGGATTCGACGCGCTGGAGCCGGAGCCGCGGAAGGTCGTGGCGCGGATCGGGCGCGACCTGCGGCCGGGCGCGATCGTGCTGCTGCACGAAGGTGCGGGACACGGGCGCAATGTCGAGGTCCTGGGATTGCTGCTGGAGCGGGTGGCGGAGCTTGGCTACCGGTGTGTGGTGCCGGAGCCGTGAGGCCTGGCCACGACCAGCCAGTTGTTGAACGGCGTGCGCCCGTACAACGGCGTGAACCGGCTCTCCAGTCCCGCGGCGTCAAAGCTCGCGCGCAGCAGGTCCGGGTCCGGATAGCGGCCGGGCGCCGTGCCCATCCAGCCCACCACGCGTGAGAACACGTCCACCGCGCGGGTGATCCGGGCGCGCCGGCTGCCATCGGCCAGGCCGGTGCGGATCACCAGCCGGGAGCCGGGCACGAGCAGGCCGGTCACCTTCTCCAGCAGCCGCTGCTGTGCCGTTGCCGGCATGAATTGCAGCACGTCGAGCAACGCGACGTTGCCGCGGTGGCCGAGGCTGGCCAGGTCGAATGCGGGGTCGGCGAGGTCCCGCGCCTCGAGCACCACCTCATGCAGGCCGGCGCGGCCGGCGGCCCGCCGCCCGCGCTGGATCTTGGCCGCGTCCAGGTCGATGCCGTGGTAGGCCATCTGCTGGCCGTCGGCGCGCAGCGCGTGCGCCAGCAGGCCCAGGCCGCAGCCCAGGTCGAGCACCGGCGCACCGCTTCCGCGCAATGCTTCGCAGACCCCGGGATAGAGCGGGTCGCTGGCGAGTTTGGCGCGGGTGTAGTGCAGGTCCCAGCGGTTGCCATACCAGCGCTCGGGCGCGAATGCGGCGGAAATGCTGCGCACGCGGTCCGGCGGCACCGGGCGGGTGATGCCGGGCTCCGGCCCCGCCGCCACGCTCATCCGGCCAGCAGCCTGCGCGCGACCGGCAGGGCCCGCTCGACCCACAGCGCGTACATCGCCGCCGAAGGGTGCAGGCCGTCGTCGACCCGCATCGATCCATCGGCGCCCTGCTCGCGGCTGATGCCGGTGATGTCGACGAAGGCCGCCCCGTGCTCGTTGCACAGTTCGGCGGCGACCGCGTTGTATTCGTCGATTTCGGCGGCGACCGTGGCCGCCTCGCGCCCCTGCTGCGTGGCGAACGGGGTGACGCCCCAGTCCGGGATCGACAGCACCAGCACCCGCGACGGGGCGTCTCCAGCCAGCCGGATCGCCCGCCGCAGCAGTTCGTGGAACTCGCCGCGGTAATCGACGGCGCTGCGCCCGCGGTACTGGTTGTTGACCCCGATCAGCAGCGAGACGAAGTCGTACCGCCCCAGCGGCGGGGTCGCGAGGTCCATCGCGGTGGACAGCTCGTCGGTGGTCCAGCCGGTGGTCGCCAGGGTGCGCGGGAACTCCAGCGGAATGCCTTCCCCGCGCAGGGCGAGGGTGAGGCGCACCGGCCAGCGATCGGCGGACGCGATGCCCTCGCCGATGGTGTAGCTGTCGCCCAGGGCGAGATAGGTCAGGGCGTGCGGGTCGGTGGCCATGTCGGGCTCCTGTCAGGCGACCGCGCCGCGGCGGCGTGCGCCGGCAGCGGTCGCGGCGCGGCGGGCGAGCACCCGGTCGATGCGCGCGAAGACCTCGCGCAGCACGTCGGGCTCGGGCAGCAGGGTGACGCGGAAATGGTCGCGCCAAGTGACGTTGAAGCTGGAACCGGGAACCACCAGCACCCCCTCGCTGTCCAGCAGCTCCAGGGCAAAGGCGTGGTCGTCGAAACCCTCTGCCGCGGCGCCCACCACCCGCGGGAAGGCATACAGCGCGGCGGCGGGCGCCACCAGCTCCAGGTGTCCGCTGGCGGCGACCGACTCGATGACCGCGCGCCGCGCCTCGTGCAGCCGCCCACCGGGCGCGCACAGCGGGGCGATGGTGTCCTCGCCGTGCAGCGCGGCGCCGATGGCGAACTGGCCCGGCACGTTCGCGCACAGCCGCAACGCGCCCAGCAGGTCCATGGCGTGGTGGAAGCCGCCGGTGGCCACCGGGTCGCCGGACAGCACCGCCCAGCCGATCCGCCAGCCGCAGGCGCGGTGGACCTTGCTCAGCCCGCCCAGCGACAGGCACGGCACGTCGCCGGCCAGGGGGGCGAGCGGCTGGAACGGCGCGCCGTCGTACAGGATCGAGTCGTAGATCTCGTCGGCCATCAGCAACAGGCCGTTGCGGGCGGCGATGGCGACGATGCGCTCCAGCAGCGCCCGCGGGTAGCTGGCGCCGGTCGGGTTGTTCGGGTTGATCAGCACGATCGCGCGGGTGCGCGCGGTGAGCTTCGCCTCGATCTCGTCGGGGTCGGGCAGGAAGCCGTGGTCGGGGCGGCAGCCGTAGTACACCGGCACCCCGTCATTGAGGATCGTCGCCGCGGACCATAGCGGGTAGTCCGGCGAGGGCAGCAGCACCTCGTCGCCGGGGTCGAGCAGGGCGCGCAGCGACAGGTCGATCAGCTCGCTCACCCCGTTGCCGACGAAGACCCGCTCCGGGCTGGCGTTGGGCGTGCCGCGGGTGCGGTGGAAGGCGGCGATCGCCTCGCGCGCGGCCGGCAGCCCCTGCTGGTGGGTGTACGGGTCGGCCTGGGCGATGTTGCCGGCCACCGCCTGCTGCAGGTGGGCCGGCGCCCGGAACCCGAATGCCCCCGGATTGCCGATGTTGAGCTTGATCAGGCTGCGGCCGGCCGCCTCGAGCTCGCGGGCGCGGCGGGCAAGTTCGCCGCGGATCTCGTAGCGGACCTCGGACAGGCGGGTGCGGGTCTTCAGGATCGGAGCGGACACGGCAGTGCGGCGCAGGGGCAAGGCCGCCAGCCTATCGAAATGCAGGCGCTGCGTGGGCGGCCGCGGATAGAATCCGGCCATGGACTCCGGCATGCCACCCCGCACATGAGTGATCCCCGCGCCCTGCAGGTGATCGGCTGGCCCCTGGACGAGCAGGGACGACCCGCGGTCACGCAGTGGCGCGAGTGCCTCCAGGACCATCCGGGGGCGCGGCCGGCCCGGGTGGTCGAGCAGCACCGCAGCGGTTACGTGGTGGCCGACGGGCCGGAAAACAGCTTTCCGGTGGAGTCGCCGCCGGAATGGCAGCGCCCGCCCAGCTACCGCAAGGGCGGCATCCCGCCGGAGGCGCGCGCGGCGGTGGGCGACTGGGTGCTGGTGGAGCGCTCCGGCGACGTCATCCAGATCGTCGCCCTGCTGCCGCGCCACAGCGCGATCAAGCGTGCCGCGGCCGGCGAGCACTACCGCCAGCAACTGATCGCCGCCAACGTCGACACCGTGTTCGTGGTCTGTGGCCTGGATGCGGACTTCAACCCGCGCCGCATCGAGCGCTACCTGCTGCTGGTCAAGGGCAGCGGCGCGCAGGCGGTGGTGGTGCTGACCAAGGCCGATCGCGCCGGGGACGTGCCCGGCGCGGTGGCCACGATCGCCGGGCTGGCCAGTGCCGACATCCCGGTGCGCGCGATCAACGCCCGCGATCCCGACAGCGTCGCCGCCCTGCGGCCGTGGCTGCAGCCGGGCCGCACCGTGGTGGTGGTGGGCAGCTCGGGGGCCGGCAAGTCCACGCTCACCAACACCCTGCTGGGCAGCGACCGGATGAAGACCGCCGAGGTGCGGCAGACGGACTCGCGCGGACGCCACACCACCACCCACCGCGCGCTGTTCCCGCTGCCCGGTGGCGCCTGCCTGATCGACACCCCCGGCATGCGCGAACTCAAGCCGACCGGCGAAGAGGACGTCGCCGACAACTTCGCCGACATCGAGGCGCTGACCTTGGCCTGCCGCTTCCGCGACTGCCGGCACCTGAAGGAACCCGGCTGCGCGGTACTCGCGGCGGTCACCGCCGGCGAGCTGGACCCGCAGCGGCTGGCCAACTACCGCAAGCTGGGCGGCGAAGTCGCCGGCGCGGCCGCCAGCCTGGCCGGCCGCAGGGGGCAATAGCCGCAGGCGTATTGCGGCGGATGCCCGGTTTGTGCCGCCGTGTGCCATCCGGCGCACTACGTCGCTTTGCGGCTATTGCGCCTTACCAGGTGTGGACACGGGGCCGGGTAGGGTCCGCCCATGCCGCACGCCACGCCCGACATCGCCCATCACGCCACGCTCGATGCGCGGCTGGTCGAGGCCGCCTCGGGCATCAAGCTGCTGACCCTGGCCAGCTGGCCTTCGGAGGTCGTCGGCGGGTTCCTCGCCGACCAGCGCCGTGGCGTCACCCGGATGCCCGAGGTGGCGTACCCCCGGCACGACTTCACCGCCGAACGGCGCGAGCTTGCGGCGATTGCCTCGGAAGCCGACCCGGACCACCCGCTGGGCCAGTACCTGGTCGAGTCCGCGCGCAGCTGGGATACCGCCGCGCGGCTGTGCGAATGCCTCGGGACCGACAGCGCGACCGGCCTGTCGATCGAGCTGTACGGGCATCCGGAGTCGCCGCTGCCGGGCCAGGGCCCCGGCGTGCGCTGGGCCGCGCGCAAGTTCATCGCGGTGGCCGACGAGCTCGATCGCGAACTGGTATCGCCGGCCGAACAGTGGCCGGTGTCCGCCACCGCGCTGGCCCTGCAACTGCAGCGTGACCTGGACGAGTTCTTCAACGACCGGGTCATCGAGGTGGTGCTGGATCCCGGCCTGGTGGCCAAGGCCGCCGCCGGGGCAACCCGCATCCGCCTGCGCACCGGTGCGGCCTTCACCGAGTACGACCGCCACCAGCTGCGCGAGCACGAGGCCTTCGTGCATTCCATCACCGCGCTCAACGGCGGTGCGCAGCCGGTGCTGGGCAGCCTGGGCCTGTCCTCTCCGCGGGTCACCGCGACCCAGGAGGGGTTGGCGACCTTCGCCGAGCAGGCCACCGGCACCCTCGACATCGAACGCATCAAGCGGCTCAGCCTGCGGGTGGAGGCGGTGGCGATGGCGCTGGACGGCGCCGACTTCATCGACGTGTTCCGCTACTTCCTCGACGCCGGGCAGGCGCCGGAGGAGGGCGCGGCCTCGGCGCAGCGGGTGTTCCGCGGGGTGCCGGTGGGCGGCGGGGCGGCCTTCACCAAGGACACCGTGTACCTGCGCGGGCTGGTCGGGGTGCACACCTTCTACCGCTGGGCGCTGCGCACCCGGCAGCTGCGCCTGGGACGCTGGCTGTTCGCCGGCAAGATGACCCTGGGCGACGTGCAGCGCTTCGCACCGCTGTTCGAGGCCGGGGTGCTGCTGCCACCGCGCTGGATCCCGCCCTGGCTGGCGCGGGCCAACGGACTGGCCGGAATGCTGGCGTTCTCGCTGTTCGCCAACCGCATCCGACTGCAGGCGATCGACGACGCGGGGTTCCTGGATATCTGACTGGCCGCCGGTTCAGGCTTTCACGCGCGTGCACGGTGGCGGCGTGGTGGCATCGGTCCCGCGCCTGGCGGCGGCGAGCGATGTCCGGAAGTGCTGGAGGAACGCTTCGGCGGCATGGGACGGCGGCCGGTCTTCCAGGTACACGCACTCGATCTGGAACCGGATCGCTGGATCGAGTGGACGGAAGTCGAGTCCGGCCGTTGCGCTCGCGGTGGCGGTGAACTCGTCGACGATGCTCATGCCGGCCCCGCAGCGGGTGAGCGCCGCGGCCAGGTAATAGGTCTGGTTGGAAACCACCTCGCGGATGTCCACGCCGTGCTGTTCCAGCTCCCGTTCCAGCAGGTCGCTGATCGGGCCGCTGTTGGCCAGCCCGACCATGTCGCGGCCGGTCAGCCGGCCAAGCGCTACCCGTTCGCCCGGATTGGGGAATGCCGTCTTCTCGAACAGCAGCATGAGCTCTCCGGTCCCCAGCCGACGGCGCTGGATACGCGGGTGCATGGGCGGGGTATAGGCGAGGGCGATGTCGCACTCGCGCTCGTACAGCGCCCTGAAGATGTCGTCGTGGTGCAGCGTCTGGACGTCGAAGGTGACCTGCGGGAACTGCTGGCGGCAGCGCGCGATGGCGTGCGGGGCGACGTGCAGCCCCAGCGATGGCACCACCGCCAGGCGCACATGGCCGCCGTCCATGTTGCGGATGTTGGCCACGGTCTTGCGCAGCGACCCCATGCGCTCGAAGATTTCCTTGACCTCCGCGAACAGCGCATGTGCCTCGTCGGTGGCCACCAGCCTCCCGCGGACCAGGGTGAACAGTTCGAAGCCCAGCTGGTTCTGGGCATGGTGGAGCACCTTGCTCACCGATGGCTGGGATACGTGGAGGGACCTGGCCGCGGCGCTGATAGAGCCGGTGGTGTAGACCGCATAGAAGACTTCGATGTGGCGCAGGCGCATCGCTAGAGGTTAGGCCATCACCCTCGGCCTGGCCACGGCGTGGTGCCCGCCTCGCCCAGCGCCAGGGCAACCGCGCGCTCGGCGCTGCCCATGGCCAGAGTCCAGCCGAGCATGCCGTGGCCGACGTTGCAGGTCAGGCCTTCGCGGGCGTTTGCGATGATCGGGACCGAGTCGGGCGTGGCAGGCCGGAGGCCGGCCCATCGGTGCAGGATGCGGGTGTAGTCGCCCGCGTCGGGCAGTGACTGCCGCGCCAGGTCCAGCATCTGCCCGAAACGGGCCGGGTCCACGGCCGGGTCCCAGTCGTTGATGTCGGCCAAGCCGGCGATCCGGAGCCGGTCGCCCAGGCGGCAGAACACGAGCTTGCGCGCGGTGTCGGTGATGCTGGTGGCGGGTGCCCGCGGGCCGCACGGAACAGTGAGGGAATGGCCCTTGATCGCCATCAGGGGCAGGCGGATGCCCAACGGCCGCAGCAGTGCCGCGCTGTCAATGCCGGCGCATACGATCAGCTTCCGGGCTTGGATCACCTCGCCCTCGCGCGAGGACAGCAGCCATTCGCCGGCGCTGCGCCGGATCGACTCGAGGCTGAAGCCGAACCGGGCCTGCAGCGGATACCGGCCGCGCATCGTGTCCAGGAGCCCGGCGGAGAAACGCCACGGATCGCCGACCGCCTCGTCCGGCGAGTACACCGCGCCGCGGATCCCCTCCACCTGCGCGAGTGCGGGTTCGACATCGCTGGCGGCCTCCGCGTCCAGCAGGACCTGCCGCACGCCATGGGCACGCTTGAGCTCCACCATCTTCGCGCCGGCGCGAAGCGCGGCATCGTTGAAGTACAGGTGGAGCTTGCCGGCGACGTGGTGCTGGAAATCGATCGGATGGCGTTCGAGCAGTGCCTGCATCGCCTGCCGCGAGTCGCGCGCCAGGGCGAGCGTATGCAGCGTGTTGCGGCGCAAGCGGGAGCCATTGGCGTTGGCCAGCAGGGACAGCCCCCAGCGCCAGATCGCCGGGTGCCCGTTGAGCCGGAGGCGGAACGCCGGGTCGCTGCCGGCCAGCAGGCCCGGGATCTGCTTCCACAGCGACGGACCTGCCATCGCATCGGTGTACGCGTAGCTGAGCTGGGCCCCGTTGGCGTACGAAGCGCCCAGTCCCGGCCCCTCGGCGCGGTCCACCAGTTCCACCGACAGGCCACGCCGGACGGCGGCCCAGGCGGTCGCCACGCCGACCACGCCGGCGCCTACGACGGTGATGTCACAGGGTCGGGAGTGCGGAGCCATCGTCGCGGGTGGGGTTCGGGGGAGTGGTGGGAATGGCAACGCCCTCGCGGCGCGGGTCGGCCGCCCCGTGCAGGCGGCCGGAACGCAGCTGGACGCCATGCAGGCCGGAATCCTCGCCGCTGCCGGGCCGGACCCGCACGCCCAGTTCCTCCAGTGCCTGCCGCAGCGCTGGCGCGAGCGCGTCGGCTTCGCCGTCATGGCGTTCGCCGCGCGCCACCAGGTTGGGAAGCGCGATGGCCTGGTCCAGCGGCAGGTCCCAGAACAGCCAGCCGAGCAGGGTCTTGCCGATGTAGGCCGGGATCGCGTTGCCACCGGGCGAGCCGATCGCACCGGCAAAGTTGCCTTGCGGATCGAGCACGATCACCGGCGACATGGACGATCGCGGCCGCTTCCCCGGGGCAATCGCATTGGCGGCCGCGCCGCCCGGCTGCCAGGAGAAATCGGTGAGCTGGTTGTTGAGCAGCATTCCACCCACCACGCGGCCGGAGCCGAAGTACGATTCGATGGTGGTGGTCATGGACACTGCGTTGCCTTCGCCGTCCACCACCACGAAGTGGCTGGTGCCGGCCGGCTCGGCGGTGTCGTCGCCGGCATTGGCGGGGGCTCCCGCGGGCACGCCGGGGGAAACCGCCCCGGCGGCGGCGCGCTCGCCGAGCAGGCGCCGGCGGCTGTCGAGATAGTCCGGATTGAGCATGCCCTCGATCGGCACCTCCACGAAATCCGGGTCGCCCACGTAGTGGTCGCGATCGGCGTACATCAGCCGGCTGGCCTCGGCGAAGGTCAGCCAGGCCAGCGGGTCGTCGGGCGAGCGTCCGGCGATGTCGGTGCCTTCAAGCAGCAACAGCAGCTGCAGCAACCCGACCCCGCTGGAGGGTGGTGGCGGCACGCACACCACGTGGGCTCGGATGGTCCGGCACAGCGGCCGCACCTTTTCCGCCCGGTAGCCGGCGAGATCCTCCGCGCGCATCGGCGAAGGCCCCGGCGGCTCCTGGATACGCCCCAGCAGGGCCTCGGCAAGCGGTCCGGTCTGCAGGGCGGCGGCGCCACGGGTGGCGACCTCCTGCAGGCTGCGTGCATAGGCGGGGTTGCGCATGACCTCGCCGATCCGCAGCGGCTGGCCACCGGGCCCCGAGAAGAGCCTGGCCACGTCCGGTGCAGAGGCCTGCGGAAAGTTTCCGACGATGTGCCGGTGCAGGCGCGGAGTGACGCTGAAGCCGGTGGTGGCCGTTTCCGCCGCTGCCGAGAACAGCGTCGACCATGGAAGCCGGCCATGGTCGGCGTGCGCGGCCTCCAGCGCCGGCAGCACGCCCGGAACCCCGGTGGCGCGCCCGCTGAGCATGGCCTCCGAACGCGGTAACGGATCTCCGGCGGAATCCAGGAACAGGGCGGCGTCGGCGCCGGAGGGCGCCCGTTCGCGGCCGAGGTAGGCATCGACTTGGCCGTCGCGTGCCCGGTAATGGAGCAGGAACGCTCCCCCGGCCAATCCCGAACTCTGCGGCTCCACCAGGCCGAGCATGGCCTGCACCGCGATGGCGGCATCGATCGCACTCCCGCCGCCCTGCAGCACGTCCACGCCTGCGCGTGTGGCAAGCGGGTGCGCACTGCTCACCATTCCGCCGCCGCCGGACGATGGAGCCGGCGGATCCTCCCGCAAGCGGGCTGGCGAACACGCTGCAAGCAGCGCGCCGGCAAGCGTCGCCAGCACCGCGAATGCGCGTGCCCGGCGCCGGATATGCATGGACAACAGGCCGTCTCCCGCAAGTGGGTGGGTGCAGTTTCCGGCAACAGGCCGGCCGGTGCGCAAAGCCTAAACCGCGGCCGCGGGAGCGGACCTCATTTTGATTCCAGCGGGCACAACCTGCGGTTATGGGGCGCCATAACCGCAGGGTATGTGCTGCCCCAGCATTGATGGGGGGCACCCGGCGGGGATTTATGCATGGTGGTGGGCGACCGTTGCCCTGGGAGGAGGAAGCATGGTCTGGAGCGTTGCACGCAGGGGTGCCGTGCTTGTTGCCGGCTGTCTTTTTGCACTGTCGCTGGCCGCGCCGGCGCAGACCCGCCAGCTGCTCAACTACGAAGCCATCCACAAGCCGGAGGTGGGCAGCGCCGGCATGGTGGTCAGCCAGAACGAGGCGGCCAGCAGGGCCGGTGCCCAGGTCCTGCGCGACGGCGGCAATGCCGTCGATGCCGCCGTGGCGACCGCCTTCGTGCTGGCCGTGACCCTGCCGCGGGCGGGCAACATCGGCGGGGACGGGTTCATGTTGATCCACCTGGCCGACGGGGATCGCTACACCGCCATCGACTACCGTTCGGCGGCACCGGCGCTGGCGACCCTGGACGCCTATGTTGGCGCTGACGGTGGGCTCGACGGCCATTCCGCGGGCATCCGTGCGGCGGGCGTGCCGGGCACCGTGGCCGGCCTCGCGCTGGCCCATGAAAAGTACGGCCGCCTGCCCTGGAAGCGGTTGCTGGAGCCGGCGATCGAGATGGCCGGGCAGGGAATCGTGCTGACCGCCGACGAGGCGTTCGCGTTGGACTGGGGCCGGGAGCGGCTGGCGCGCAGCGCGGCGGGGGCCGCGGTGTTCCTGCGTCCCGGCGGGGAAGCGTTGGGCGCGGGCGAGCGGCTGGTGCAGCCCGACCTGGCCTGGACGCTGCGCCGCATCGCGGAGCATGGCGCCCGGGATTTCTATCGCGGGCAGATCGCCGACCGCCTCGACGCAGGCATGCGCGCTCACGGAGGATTGCTGCGCAAGCAGGACCTGGCGGGCTACCAGGCGATCGAGCGGCCGGCGCTGCGCAGCACCTACCGCGGCGTCGGGGTGGTGACGATGCCACCTGCCAGCGGTGGCGGGGCGGGCATCGTCGGGATCCTCAACGTGCTCGAGCATTTCGACCTGCCCTCGATGGGGGCCGGATCGGCCGACGCGCTGCACCTGTTCGCCGAGGCCAGCAAGCTGTCCTGGCGCGACCGGCTGGCGCATGTCGGTGATACCGGCTTTCACCCGGTGCCGTTGCGTGGCCTGGTCGACAAGCGGTATGCGGCCGAGCGCGCCGCCCTGGTGCGGATGGATCGCGCCAGCCCGGCGGCCGAAGTGGAAGCGGGGGATCCCTGGGCGCACGAGAGTCCCCAGACCACCCATTTCTCGGTCGTCGATGCCGACGGCAACGTGGTCAGCAACACCTACACCCTCGGCGCCGATTTCGGTTCGGGAGTGATGGTGGAGGGAACCGGGTTCCTGCTCGGGAACCTGATCGGCAACTTCTCGCTGCGCGCGCAGCTGGAGGCGCGGCGCGAGGGCGGCACCGCACCGCCCAATGCGCTGCAGCCCGGGCGGCGGCCGGTATCCAGCATGGCGCCGACGATGCTGGTGCGCGACGGCAAACCGTGGCTGGTGACGGGAAGCCCCGGCGGCAACACGATCCCCGGAACGATCGCGCAGACGGTCATCGACGTGGTCGATTTCGGCATGAATGTCGCCGAAGCCACGATGGCTCCGAGGGTGCACCAGCACATGTCCGGCGAAGGCGCGCTCCAGGTCGAGCGCGGCCTGAGCCCGGACACGCTGCGGCTCCTGGAGGGCCGCGGCCACGGCATTTCGTCCGGACAGACGATCGGCAGCACCCAGATGCTGCTGATCGGCCCTGGCCGGGTCGAGGGAGCGGCCGACCCCCGAAGGCCCGGGGCGGCGGCCATCGCGCAATAGCAACGGCAACGGCAGCGGTCGCTGGACGGCAGCGGTGTCCGGCGTGGCCATGACAAGGAACCGGATGGTTCGTGGGAGCAAAGACAGATGAAGACGTATCGGAAGACCGTACTCGCCATGGTCGTGGGCGCGACCCTTGCCGGCACGCCGGCTTTCGCGCAGACCCCGCCGGCGGTGGAGCCCGACGCCACCCGGCCGCCAGCGAACGATGATGCGCAGCCCCGGGCCGCGGACCGGGCCACCGGGCAGGATCCGGCCGGGCGCATGGCCGAGCTGGACCAGGTGGTCGTCGTCGGAAGCCGCTTTGCCGGCAACAACGAAGCGGGCATGGTCCCGGTCGCGGTGATGGACGAGGCGGAGATCGAGGCCACCGGGGCGGTGTCGGGCGAGGAGCTGCTGCGCAGCCTGCCGCAGGTGGGCGACATGATGTTCGACAACACGGACACGGCCGCCAACATCAATGCCGCGCGCGGCGACATCGGTTCGGTGAACCTGCGCAACCTGGGTACCGGCAACACCCTGCTGCTGGTCAATGGCAGGCGCATGGTCCCGCATCCGGGAACCCAGACGGAAAACCTGGTGCCGCGCCAGACCGCCAACATGAATGCGGTCCCGCTGTACGGGGTGCGGCAGATGGAGGTCCTGATGGGCGGCGCCTCGGCGCTGTACGGGTCGGATGCCGTGGCCGGCGTGCTGAACGTGGTGATGGATACCCATTTCCAGGGCTTGGAGGTGCAGGCTCAGTACGGAGGGTCGGAAGACATCGACCTGCGACAGGGCAACCTCAACTTCAAGGCCGGCAGCTGGTTCAACGATGGCCGCACGCGGGTCACCCTGCTGGGTGGCCACACCTACCGCTCCGAGGTGGCAGCCAGCGAACATCCACTCACCGCCGACATGGATCGCCGCGCGCTCCTGCAGGGGACGTCGCTCGAAGGGCATCTTTCGTTCGACGACCGCTACACCACCACTTCATGGGGCGCCTTCCAGACCGTGGGCGGGGTTCCCGTCGCAAGGGACGGCACGCCGCTCACCAGCGCCAGCGGCTACTTCAACATCCAGCCGCCGGAGCACCGCTGCGGGGTGGAACTTGATTCGGGCGTGTGCATGCAGACCGGCGGCTTCAACTCCAGCCTGGACCGTCCGCTGCGCTTCAATGCGCTCACCCAGCGCAACATCCTGGGCGGGGTGGGCAGGAGCAACCTGTTCGGAACGGTCGAACAGGACATCAATGACGATTTCGTCGCCTTCGGCGAAGTCAGCTATTACCAGGCGAAGTTCGAAAGCATGCGCGAACAGGCGGCGTCACTGGGCGCGGCGCCGATGATCGTGCCCGCGTCCAACTACTACAACCCGTTCGGCGCCATGTACCTGCCGGACGGGTCGCCCAACCCCAACCGCCTGCCCGGCATCGATGCACCGGAGGAAGGGCTGGACCTGCGGATCACGAGCTACCGTGCCACCGACACCTCGCGCCCGTACGAGGTCAACGATGACTCCTATCGGGTCCTGGGCGGAGTACGTGGCTACCTGGGCGGCTTCGACTGGGAAAGCGCGGTGCTGTACTCGCGTGCCACCACCGAGGACATCCAGCACGGCTCGATCAGCAACACGCTGTTCGCCGAGGCGCTGGCGCGCTCCGACCCGGGCGCCTACAACCCGTTCAACGGCGGCGACCCGGGTGACTGGACCGGCGTGGATGGCACCCCGAGCGATGCCGCGACGATCGCCGGCTTCACCGTGCCGGTGCGCCGGTACAGCACCGCCAGCCTGTTCCAGGTCGACTCCAGGTTCCTCCACGAGCAGATCTTCAGCCTGCCGGCTGGCGACGTGGGCCTGGCCTTCGGTGCGGAGTGGCGGCGGGAGAGCCTGTCGGACCAGCGTGATCCACGGCTGAATGGGGACATCACCTACACCAACCCGATGACCGGGGAGGTCACCAGTGACGTGTTGGGCGCCAGCCCGTCGGCGAGCAACTCCGGATCCCGGAACGTGGCCTCGTTCTATACCGAACTCGCGGTGCCGGTCGTCTCACCGCAGATGCAGGTGCCGCTGGTCCGCAGCCTTGACCTGCAGCTGGCCGGCCGCTGGGAGAAGTACTCCGACTTCGGCTGGGTCGCCAATCCGAAGGTCGCCCTGGCCTGGACGGTGACCGATGACTTCATGGTGCGCGGCAACTGGGCCCAGAGCTTCCTGGCACCCAACATCCTGCAGCTCTATGCCGATGGCGCCACCGTCAGCAACACCCGCACCGACTATTACGTATGCGAGGCCGACATCCGGGCCGGGCGGATCGAAAGCTTCTCGCAGTGCGGCCGCTCATCCAGTACCCAGGCGGAGCGCAGCGGCAACCGCGAGCTGCAACCGGAGACCTCCGATGCCTATTCGGTTGGTTTCGTCTTCCAGCCGACGTTCCTGCCCCAGGGTGCCGGCAAGCTGACCCTGACCGCGGACTACTGGGTGATCGAACAGGAGGACGTCATCGGCATCCTCGGCGAGCAGGCCCAGCTGGCACTGGACTACCTGGCGCGCATGCAGGGCTCGTCCAACCCGAACGTGATCAGGAACGATCCGGATGACACCAGGGTGGCGGACTTCGAGGGAACCGGGCTGGACCCGGTCGGTACGGTCAGCCTGGTGTACGACCGCTACATCAACCGGCTTCCCCGCACCACGCGCGGGATCGACTTCGGCCTGACCCAGCGTATTACCACTGACCACGCCGGCACGTTCAACCTCAGCGCCAACGCCTCGCGCCTGATCGAGCGCACCCAGGATCCGGTGCCCGACGAGCAGATGATCCTGGAGGCGCAGCAGGCCGGGATCATCAATGACGGGTTCCGCCTCAGCAGCGCCGGCAACCTGCTGGGCATCAACGGCTCGCCGGAGTGGCGGGCGACGTTCAACGCCTCGTGGCGCCAGGGCGACTGGCTCACCGGCACGCACGTGCGCTACGTGGGGCCATTCGAGACCACCGGTGTGCTGCACGACGACGGCAGCCGCATGCGGATCCCGAGCTGGACCACCGCCAACCTGTACCTGGAGCGCCGCTTCGAAGGGCTGGGCAACTTCCTCGACGGTTCCCGTGTCCGGCTCACGGTGCGCAACGTGGCCGATCGCGATCCGCCGATCTCGGGCACGGCGATCGGTTTCTACTCCTCGGTGCATAACGTGCTGGGGCGTGGCTACTACCTGACCTTGACCAAATCGTTTGACTGAGGCCGGCCACTGCACGGTGCCGGGCGGCGCATGCCGCCCGCCCGGCGGGCCGCCGAGGGGAGTGGAATGAAAAGAAGGAACCTCGCCAATCGTGTCCCTGCACCCTTCGCGGCCCTGCTGCTGGCGCTGTCGGCGCTGGTCCCTGCCTGGGCCGGGGAAATCGGGGAGAAGCTCGGCGCACTCATGGCAGAGCACGATGCCGTCGGCCTGGCCGTGGTGGTGGTCAGGGACAACGACCTGGTCTACCGCGACAGCCTGGGCTGGAAGGATCGGGAGGCGCGCCTGCCCCTCAAGGGGGACGACGTATTCCGGATCGCGTCCATATCCAAATCGTTCGCCGCCACTTCAGTGCTGCAGCTGGTCGAACAGGAAAAGCTGTCGCTGGATGACGATGTCGGCGGGCTGCTTGGATTCCCGGTCCGCAATCCCGGATTTCCCGAGCACGTGATCACCCTGCGGATGCTGCTGAACCACACCTCCTCGATCACCGACCGCCAGCAGTACGGCAGCCTGGACCTCATCAACCCGCAGGCCAGCGCAACCTGGACGGAAAGCTACTCCGCGCATGCCCCGGGGGACCACTACGAATACTCCAACCTGGGCTACAACATGGTCGGTGCGATCATCGAGCGGGCCTCGGGGCAGCGGTTCGACAGGTACGTGGGCGAGCACGTGCTCGAGCCCCTGGGGCTGTACGGTGGGCATTGGCCCGACGTGCTGGAGGCGGGTCGTTTCGCGCAGATCTACCGCTACCGCGTAGGCGAGGGCTTCGTGCGCTCGGAAGCCGCGTACGCGCTGCTGGGCGAGCGGCTGGACGACTACCGGCTGGGCTACAGCGCACCGCTGTTCTCCCCCACCGGCGGACTGAAGATCTCGGCGCCGGACCTCGCCCGGTACATGCTCATGCACATGAACCAGGGCGAGTGGGGCGGCGTGCGGATCATCAGCCCCGAACACGCTGCCCTGATGCAGTCCCCGACGACCCCGATCGACGGGGATGCCGGCTACGGCCTGGCCTTGCGCACCGACCGGAACCTGGTCCCCGGGGTCACCCTGACCGGCCATACCGGCTCTGCCTACGGGCTGTACAGCTCCATGTTCTTCGACCCCGAGCGCAAGTACGGCTTCATCGTGATCACCAACGGCGCCAGGGATCCAGGGATCCGGGAGGCGGTGAACCGGGCGCTGTACGAGCATTTCATCGCCCCGCTCAGCGCCAGAAATTGATGAACCCGGTGATGATCAGCGCGTTGGTGAAGTCGATGAAGAACGCCCCGACCAGCGGGGCCACCAGGAAGGCGCGCGGCGCGGTGCCGTAGCGTTCCACCAGTGCGCGCATCACCGCCATCGCGTTGGCGGTGGTGCCCAGCATGAAGCCGATGAAGCCGCCACCCATGACCGCTGCGTCGTAATCGCGCCCCATGACCCGGAAGACCACGACGCAGAACGCCACCACCGCGCCCACCTGCAATGCCAGGTTCAGCACCAGGGGCAGTGCCAGCCCAGCCAGCTCCCAAAGCTTGAGGTCCATCAGGGCCACCGACAGGAACAGCGCCAGGCACACGTTGCCGATCAGGTCGGTGGTGGACACCGGAAGGCCGACCCAGCCGGTCCAGTCATCCAGGTTGCGGATGGCCGCGCCCACCAGCATCGCACCCACGTAGGCGGGCAGGGTGATGCCGGTCGAGGAGATCAGGCCGCTGACCCATGCACCCAGCCACATGGCGATCAGCAGCGTCACGATGCTCTTGAGGGCGTTGAATTCCCGGACCGCCTCGGACGGGCCTGGAGAAATCGTCGTTTCGGGTTCCACCGCGGCCCGTGCCTGCGGCCGGGGATGGGACAGGTTGAAGCGGCGGATCAGCACCGTGATGGCCGGGCCGCCCACCAGCCCACCCAGCACGATGCCGGCCATCGCCGAAGCGACCGCGATCGATTCCGCGCCGCGTACCCCGGCTTCTTCGAACAGGGGCGCGAAAGCCAGCCCCGTGGCCGGCCCGCCGGTGAGGGTGGTCGAACCGGCCAGCACCCCGAACAGCGGATGCAGGTCGAAGCCCACCGCCACCGCCATCCCCAGCAGGTTCTGGAACACCGCGAAGCCGCTGGCCAGGCCCAGGAAGACCATCACCTGGGCGCCACTGATCTTCAGCAGCCTGAGGCTCGCGTTCATGCCGATCGTGGTGAAGAAGGCGACCATCAGCGGTGCCTGCAGGCCGGTGTCGAGCACGAACAGCGTGGTGTCCCGGGTGTGTGCGATCCACGCCACGATGGCGAAGACCAGTCCGCCGATCACCGGCGGCGGGAGGTTGTACCTGCCAAGCACCGGTATCCACCGGCACAGGCCGTAGCCCAGGAACAGGGCCACGCCCGCGAGGGCAAGGGTCTGTACCGCATCAAGTTGCAGCATCGATAGGAGCTCCTGTCGTCAATCGGGTGGCAACCGGGCCCGGTCGCAGGTGCCCGCGGGCGGGCGGTGGCGCAGGACGCGTCCCGGCAGCGCGTCCGCCGCGCTGCCCCGGTCGATCATGGCCACGCCATTGACGAACAGGTATTCCACGCCCCTGGACGGGACCGCCGGCTCCAGGTAGGAGGCCGCGGGGGCGTAGCGGGCAGGGTCGAACACCACCACGTCGGCGTAATATCCGCCGCGCAGGTAGCCGCGGTCCTCCAGGCCGAAGGTGGTGGCGCTGAGGCCGGTGGAGCGGTGGATGAACGCCTGCAGGTCGATCACCCCGTCTTCCACCACGTATCGGGCGTATTTTTCCGGGAAGGTGGCGTACTGGCGTGGATGCCCGTCGCCGCCGTCGGAGGCGGTCAGCATCCAAGGCTGCTGCATCAGCGCCTTCACGTCGTCCGCGTGCATGTTGAAGGAAGCGATCTTGCGTGCCGAGCCGCTGCCGTCCGGACCGCCATGGCGGATGATTCTCAGCGCCGCGTCCACCGGCTCCAGTTCCCACGCTTCGGACATCTGCGCCAGCGTCCTGCCGGACCATGGCCAGCCGTCGCCGATCATCAGCACCGCGCCCGCTCCGCCGCGGCGGCGCAGGTTCTCCCCCATCTCGCCGCGGATGCGGTTCGCGGTGGCCGGGTCGTCGAGCCGGGTGAGCAGCGCGTCGCGGCCGCCGTCCTGCGACCAGCGCGGCAGCAGGGCGGCCTCGATGCCGGTGGCCGAGGCCAGCCACGGGTACTGGTCGGCGGTCACCTGGAGGCCATCCGCACGCGCGCGATCGATGCGGTCGATGATCTTCCCTGCGCTTCCATGCACGTCCGTCCCAAGCGCCTTGAGGTGCGCGATGTGCACCGGAATCCGCGCCCGGCGGCCGATCTCGAGCACTTCCGCGATCGACCCCATCAGTCCGATCGAGTAGCTGGACTCGTCCCGCTGGTGGGTGTCGTAGACGCCGCCGCGCACTGCGGCCTCCGTGGCCAGCGCCACCACCTCGTCGGTGGTCGCGAAGCTCTGGGGCGCATAGAACAGGCCGGTGGAAAGACCCAGGGCGCCCTGGCACATCGCCTCGGCCACCAGGCGGCGCATCTGCTGCAGTTCCCCGTCGTCCGGCGCGCGGTCCGTGTTGCCGAGCACCCGGCGCCTCACCGGCCCCAACCCGACGTAGGCGGCGATATTCGTGCCCACCCCGTGGTCCTCGAACCACTCACGCTGCCCGGCGATGTCCGGCGTGCCGCCTCCGTCTACTCCGATGAAGATGGTGCTGACTCCCTGGTACAGCCACGGCAGGTTGCGCCGGACCCGCGGATCGGGGGAGCGGATGTGGCTGTAGGGATGGGTATGGGGATCGATGAAGCCCGGCGCCACGATCATCCCGCGCGCGTCGATGGTGCGCGCAGCCCGGTAGCGGCCTTCCAGGTCCTGGCCCACCTCGACGACCCGGTCCCCGGCGATCGCGATGTCGGCCGTGCGGGCGGGGTTGTCGCTGCCGTCGAACACGGTGCCGCCCGCAATCAGCAGGTCTGCCGTGCCGGCGGGCGGTGCAGGGTGCAGCCCGGAACAGGCGGTGAGCAACAGCGCGGCCGCCAGCAGGCCGGCGGGCTGGGCGGTTCGCGCGGGGCGGCGTGGACGGGACATCGGAGCCTCGCTGGTCGGGTATTGGCCACGGCCCGCAGGACGGCGGCCGGGCGCAGGTTCGTCCATCTTCATCGCTGCCGTGCGAGGTCACCATTGAAATAGGGCCAGTCCTGCATAGCCCGCGGCTATGTGTCGCGTTCGGCGGGGATGGACGCGCGGACCGGCCGGAGTCGTTGCCGCCCAGCCAAGGGCCATCACGGACGCGGGATTCCCGGATATCTGACTGTTGGCCCGGAACGGCACGCCCGGGATGGCGGGCGGCCGCTAGAATCGGGAGTTTCCGCCCCGCACGCCGCAGCCGTCCATGTCCAGCCCCGAAGACCTCAAGCAAGCCGCCCTCGACTACCACCGCCAGGCCCCGGCCGGGAAGATCCGGGTCACCGCGACCAAGGCGATGGTCACCCAGCGCGACCTGGCGCTGGCGTACTCGCCGGGCGTGGCCTATCCCTGCGAGGCGATCGTGGCGGACCCGGGCGCGGCCCGTGACTACACCGCCCGCGGCAACCTGGTGGCGGTAGTGTCCAACGGTACCGCGGTCCTTGGCCTGGGCGACATCGGGCCGCTGGCCAGCAAGCCGGTGATGGAAGGCAAGGGCGTGCTGTTCCAGAAGTTCGCCGGGATCGACGTGTTCGACATCGAGATCGACGAGCGCGATCCCGACAGGCTGGTCGACATCATCGCCAGCCTGGAGCCGACCTTCGGCGGCATCAACCTGGAGGACATCAAGGCCCCGGAATGCTTCATCGTCGAGCGCAAGCTGCGCGAGCGGATGAAGATTCCGGTGTTCCACGACGACCAGCACGGCACTGCGATCATCGTCGGCGCCGCGGTGCTCAACGCGCTGAAGGTCGCCGGCAAGGACATCGGCCAGGTGCGGGTGGCCACCACCGGCGCCGGCGCGGCGGGCATCGCCTGCCTGGACATGCTGGTCGCGCTGGGGGTGAACCCGGAGAACATCCTGGCCTTCGACCGCGAAGGAGTGATCCACAGCGGCCGGGCGGACCTGGACGAGGGCAAGGCCCGTTATGCCCGGGACACCGGCAAGCGCACGCTGGCGGAGATCGTCGAGGGCGCCGACGTGTTCCTGGGCCTGTCGGCCGGCGGCATCCTCAAGCCGGAGATGGTCGCCAGCATGGCCGGGCGGCCGATCATCCTGGCGCTGGCCAACCCGCACCCGGAGATCCTGCCCGAGGCCGCCAAGGCGGTGCGACCGGACGCGATCATCGCCACCGGCCGCTCGGACTACCCCAATCAGGTCAACAACGCGGTCTGCTTCCCGTACCTGTTCCGCGGTGCGCTGGATGTTGGTGCCACCGTGATCAACGAGGCGATGAAGCTCGCCTGCGTGCACGCCATCGCCGAGCTGGCGCAGAAGGAGGCCTCGGACCTGGGCGCCGCCTATGGCGGCGAGGTGCCGACCTTCGGCCCGGAGTACCTGATCCCGCGTCCGTTCGACCAGCGGCTGATGGTCGAGCTGTCGGCCGCGGTGGCCCAGGCGGCGATGGACTCGGGCGTGGCCAGCCGGCCGCTGGCCGACATGGACGGCTACCGCGAGCAGCTGCGCCAGTTCATCCACCGCACCGGGCTGGTGATGAAGCCGGTCTACGACCGTGCCCGCGCCGACCGCAAGCGGGTGGCCTACGCCGAGGGCGAGGAGCCCGTGGTGCTGCGGGCGGTCCAGACCGTGGTCGACGAGGGCCTGGCGCGGCCGATCCTGATCGGCCGCCCGGAAGTCATCAACGCCCGCATCGAGAAGCTCGGCCTGCGCCTGCGCGAGGGCGTGGACTTCGAGCTGACCAACATCAACGATGACCCGCGCTTCCCCGAGTACTGGCAGCAGTACCACGCACTGACCGAGCGCCGCGGGGTGACCATCGACGCGGCCAAGAACCTGGTGCGCTCGCGGCCGGCGCTGATCGCCGCGCTGATGGTCGAGCGCGGCGAGGCCGACGCGCTGATCTGCGGCATCGTCGGCCGCTTCCACAAGAAGCTGGGCTACCTGCGCAGCATCTTCGATTTCGACCGCGGAGTGACCGGCACCGCGGCGATGACCGGGGTGATCAACGATGCCGGGGCGTGGTTCTTCCTCGACACCCACGTGCAGTACGACCCGAGCGCCGAGCAGATCGCCGAGGCGACCATGCAGGCGTCCTACCGGCTGAAGCTGTTCGGGGTGGAGGCCAAGGTCGCGCTGCTGTCGCACTCCAACTTCGGCAGCCACGACAACCCGTCGGCGCAGAAGATGCGCCAGGTCCGCGAGATCCTCGCCCAGCGCTTCCCGAAGCTGGAGGTGGACGGCGAGATGATGGCCGACACCGCCTGGAACGATGCCCTGCGCCGCCGGGTCTTCCCCAACACCACGCTGTCGGGCCGGGCAAACCTGTTCGTGTTGCCCAACCTGGACGCGGCCAACATCACCTACAACATGTTCCGGGTGGCCACCGACGGCGTGGCGATCGGCCCGATCCTGATGGGCCTGGACAAGCCGGCGCACATCCTGACCCCCGACGCGACCTCGCGCCGCGTGGTCAACCTGACCGCCATCGCCGCCATGGACGCCCAGATCCGCGCCGCCCGCCGCGGGTGACGTCCAGGCCGTCATCCCGCGCACGCGGGCATCCACCCGGCGGGGAAAACCCGCCCGCTGATAGAATCCAACGAACCGCATTCCCCCACATACCGAGGCGCGGCCAAGGGGCCGCGAGGCGCATGACCACGACGTACGAAAGCCCGTTCGCAGCCCTGTTCCAGGACGATCCCGATCCCGCCGAGACCCAGGAATGGATCGACTCGGTCACTGCCGTCATCCAGAACGACGGTGCCCAGCGCGCCCACCAGCTGCTGCAGGGGATGGTCGAGGTCACCCGCCGCGCCGGCGCCCACCTGCCGTTCGCCCCCACCACCGAGTACATCAACACCATCCCGCCGCACATGGAGGCCAAGAGCCCCGGTGACCACGCGCTGGAGTGGAAGATCCGCTCGATCATCCGCTGGAACGCCATGGCCATGGTGGTCCGCGCCAACCGCAAGCCGGGCGACCTGGGCGGCCACATCGCCAGCTTCGCCTCCGGCGCGACCCTGTACGACGTGGGTTTCAACCACTTCTGGCGCGCCCCGTCGGAGGACCACCCGGGTGACCTGCTGTACATCCAGGGCCACAGTTCGCCGGGCATCTACGCGCGCTCCTTCCTGGAAGGCCGCATCAGCGAGGAGCAGCTGGACTGCTTCCGCATGGAGACCGGGGGCAAGGGGCTGCCGTCCTACCCGCACCCGTGGCTGATGCCGGACTACTGGCAGACCCCGACCGTCTCCATGGGCCTGGGCCCGATCGCCGCCATCTACCAGGCGCGCAACTGGAAGTACCTGGAGGCCCGCGGCCTGATGCCGAAGACCGACCGCAAGGTCTGGTGCTTCCTGGGCGACGGCGAGACCGACGAGCCCGAGTCCCTGGGCGCGATCTCGGTGGCCGGCCGCGAGGGCTTGGACAACCTGGTCTTCGTCATCAACTGCAACCTGCAGCGCCTGGACGGCCCGGTGCGTGGCAACGGCAAGATCATCCAGGAACTGGAAGGCGTGTTCCGCGGCGCCGGCTGGAACGTGATCAAGAACATCTGGGGCAGCTACTGGGATCCGCTGCTGGCCCGCGACACCAGCGGCAAGCTGCGCCAGCTGATGATGGAAACCGTCGACGGCGAGTACCAGAACTGCAAGGCCTTCGGCGGCGCGTACACCCGCGAGCACTTCTTCGGCAAGTACCCGGAGACCGCACAGCTGGTCGCCAACCTGAGCGATGAAGACATCTGGCGCCTCAACCGTGGTGGCCACGACCCGCACAAGGTCTACGCCGCCTACGACCAGGCGGTGAACACCAGGGGCATGCCGACCGTGATCCTGGCCAAGACGGTCAAGGGCTACGGCATGGGCGCGTCGGGCGAGGCACTGAACCCGACCCACCAGACCAAGAAGATGGACGACGAGGCGGTGAAGCTGTTCCGCGACCGCTTCAACCTGCCGATCAGCGACGAGCAGCTGGCCGACGGCCAGGTGCCGTTCTACCACCCCGGCGAGGATTCCGAGGAAGTCCAGTACATGAAGGCTCGCCGGGCCGAGCTGGGCGGCCACCTGCCGCAGCGCCGGCGCAAGGCCAGCCAGAGCCTGAAGGTGCCGGGGCTGAACACCTTCGAGCGCCTGCTCAAGGGCACCGGCGACCGCGAGATCAGCACCACCATGGCCTTCGTGCAGGCGATGAACATCACCCTGCGCGACAAGCAGGTCGGCCCGCGCATCGTGCCGATCGTCGCCGACGAGGCGCGCACCTTCGGCATGGAGGGCATGTTCCGCCAGATCGGCATCTACGCCCCGCACGGCCAGAAGTACAAGCCGGTCGACCGCGACCAGCTGATGTACTACCGCGAGGACCAGTCCGGCCAGGTGCTGCAGGAAGGCATCACCGAGGCCGGCGCCTTCGCCAGCTGGATGGCCGCGGCGACCAGCTACTCGACCAACGACCTGCAGCTGCTGCCCTGCTACATCTACTACTCGATGTTCGGCTTCCAGCGCGTCGGCGACGCCGCCTGGCAGGCCGGCGACATGCGCGCGCGCGGCTTCCTGCTGGGCGGCACCGCCGGCCGCACCACGCTGAATGGTGAAGGCCTGCAGCACGAGGACGGCCAGAGCCAGGTCCAGGCCGGCCTGATCCCCAACGTGCGCAGCTACGACCCCTCCTTCAGCTACGAGGTCGTTACCCTGTTCCAGCACGGCATGAAGCGCATGCTCCAGGACCAGGTCGACGAGTACTGGTACCTGACCCTGATGAACGAGAACTACACCCACCCGGAGATGCCCGAGGGCAGCGCCGAGGGGATCATCAAGGGCATGTACCTGCTGAAGGACGGCGGCAAGCCGGGCAAGGACGACAGGCGCGTCCAGCTGATGGGCAGCGGCACCATCCTCAACGAGGTGATCGCCGCCGCGGAGCTGCTGGAGAAGGACTTCGGCGTCACCGCCGACATCTGGTCGTGCCCCAGCTTCAACGAGCTGGCCCGCGACGGCCACGACGCCCACCGCGCGGCCGCCCTCCACCCGGAGGCCAAGAAGCCGCGCAAGCCGTACGTGACCGAACTGCTGGAAGGCCGCCAGGGCCCGGCGGTCGCCGCCACCGACTACGTGCGCCTGTTCGCCGAGCAGATCCGCGCCTTCGTGCCGATGCGCTACACCGTGCTGGGCACCGACGGCTACGGCCGCTCCGACACCCGTGCCAACCTGCGCTCGCACTTCGAGGTGGACCGTTACCACGTGGCGCACGCCGCGATCGTCGCCCTGGCCGCGGAGGGCAGGATGACTGCCAAGGACGTGGCGCGGGCGATCAAGGAGTACGGGATCGATACTGACAAGCCGAACCCGCTGCTGGCGTAATTCCGATGCCCCTCTCCCGCTTGCGGGAGGGGGGTGTGGTGCGGCAAGGGCGCAGCACAGGCCCCGGGACACGCCTCCGCATCAACCACGCCGGGGCCGGCAACGGTCGTCCCACGCCGGCTCTCGGCACCTGACGTGCCAGCTTCCGAACAGATGAAGGCGCTGGCATAGCAGTCCAGTCCGCGCAAGGCACCAGGGCTGGCTATACTCGACGCTCCACTGCGGTTCTGGGGAACGGCTTGGGCGGCGAGATCTTCCTGATCGACTTCGAGAACGTGCAGCCGACCAGCATCGGGCGGCTCAAGCCGGGCGCGTGCCGGATCCACGTGTTCCTCGGCCAGAACCAGAAGAGCGTTCCGGTGGAACTGCCGCAGGCCCTGCAACCGTTCGGGGCCGATGCCTGCTACACCCGGATCACCGGCAACGGCCCCAACGCGCTGGATTTCCACATCGCGTTCTACATCGGCCGTCTCGCTTGTGAGCATCCGTCCGCGCGGTTCACGATCGTTTCGAAGGACACGGGCTTCGACCCGTTGGTGAAACACCTCGCGACGTTGGGGATTGCCTGCAGGCGTGTTGGCGCGCTGCCAGGGGCTCCGAAGCAGGCGAAGGCTGGCATTGTCGCAACGCCAGTCGCGAAAAAGGCGACCACGCCTGCGTCGAAGGCGCCAGCAAAGCCGAACAATGTCGTGGTCACGGTGCTGCCGGAGAAGAACGGCAAGGCGGCTCCGCCTGCGGGCTCCCGGCCAGGCGCCAAGATCAACGAGGACGAGGTGTTGAAGCGCCTGGAAGGCATGAAAGCGGCCAGGCCGGCGAAACTGAAGACGCTGCAATCTTCGATGCTTGCCTGGTTTACGCCAGCCCTGGCTGCCAGTGAGGTAGACACAATCATCAAGAGCCTCGCCGACCGGAAGAAGATCAGGGTCGAAGGGGCGAAGGTCACGTATTCATTGGGTTGAAGGCCGGGCCGGAGGGTCCATCAAGCAACAAGTGCGAAGCCAACCACGGCACGGGCCGCAGAGGGGATGTGCCTCAAGAATCCAGCACCGTGGCCGATCTCCAGGCATCCACCCGTGTCTGATCCGGTGCCGCGTATGTCCGTTCAAGCAACGCCTTACGCCTTGGCAGCTGGCCGTGCACGCCGGCGCGCCGTCATTTTCCGGTCGGCCTGGCTGCTGCTGGCCATCGGACTGACTTGCTTCGCCTGGGCCGCTCCAGCTGCCGCTGCGATGGCGGAGCCCGTCGCGATGACCGGTCAGTGGGCACCGGTCGAGCCGCCGGTCGCGGCTCCAACGCACCCAGCCGGACCACAACTGCGCAGCTTCGACCCGGGCGCGCTGCATTCGTTCGGTCGCCCGCCGGGTGGCGCGCTTGTGCTGCTGCATCCCCGCGCCGGCGCATGGCCGGAGGGTCCGCTGGTGTTGTCGATCACCTCGCCCGGATTCCAGCACATCACCCTGCAGCGGCCCGGCGCGCCACCGCAGGACGCGCGCATGATCGACGCCGGCGAAGGTCGCTGGCCGGGACATGGCCGTCTGGTGTTCGACGTTCCCGAGTTGCCGGCCGGCGGTGAGCCGCTGCGGCTGCACGTCGATGCGCGCGATGCGATCCCCTCGGCGATGACGTTCGAGCTGCGCAGCGTGTCCGACCACCTGCGGGCCGATGCGCGCTGGCTCGCGTTCGCGACCGCCTGTCTCACGACGATGGTGGCGACGGCTCTGATCGCGCTGTTTTTCGGCCTGTGCCTGCGCGATGGGGCCTTTGTGCTCTACAGCGTCTACGTGCTCACCTATGCCGCCATCCAGGGGGCGCAGACCGGTTATTTCATGCATCCGCTCGAGTGGGAGCGCGTGGCCGCCACCGTGCCGGCCTGGGGACGCGCCGTCACTGCCGTGTCGGTTGTCGCCGCGGTGCTGTTCCTCGACCGCTTCGCACCCCTGGAGCGCTGGCTGTCGTCGATGCGGCGCTGGCTGTGGCTGTACTGCGGGCTGATGCTGGTCCTGGTGGCAATGGGGTACATCCCCACGCTGCAGACGACCGCGCGACAGCTGATCAATCCGGTGCTGATCCTCGGCGGCCCGCTGTTGCTCGGCACTGCCGTGGTCGCAGCGTGGCGGGGATCGCGCTATGCGGCAATTTTCCTGCTCGGCTGGTTGCCGCTGCTGGGCGTGACCGTGCTCGGCAGCCTGCAGCTCTACGGCATCGCCCGGGGTTGGACATGGAGCGGCGATGCGGCTTTGGCGGCCGGCGCATTCGAGGCGATCGTGCTGTCGCTGGGCCTGGCTGAACGCGCCGCGTCGGTGCGCCGCCAGCGCGACCAGGCGCAGGCACTGGCCGACCAGGACCCGCTGACCGAGGTACTCAACCGCCGTGCCTGGCAGCAGAAGGTGCAGGCGCTCATCGCGGCGGGCGGGCCCGGATTGTCCGTGCTGTTCCTGGATATCGATCGCTTCAAGCAGATCAACGACCGCGTTGGCCACGACGGCGGCGACCGCGTGCTCAGGCTGTTCGTCGAGGTGCTGCGAAGCGTCCTGCGCGAGCGCGACATGATCGGCCGGTACGGTGGGGAGGAGTTCGTGGTCGGATTGCCCGCCACCCCCACTGGCGAGGCCTGCGCGGTGGCCGATCGCATCCGTGCCGCACTGCGGGACGCTTCACCCTATGCCGGGATGGACATCGCCTTCACCGTGAGCGTCGGCGTGGCGACACTGCGGTCCGGAGAGTCGCTGGACGTACTGCTGCGCCGCGCCGACGCTGCGGTGTATGTCGCCAAGGACCGCGGGCGCGACTGCGTGGTGGTCGGTGAAGGAGAGGCTGTCGGCGATGCCGTAGCGCTCCTCCAATGATAGGCAGTGGACCGCCCGCTGCCGCTCCGTCGACCGCTTGCGGCATCATCGGCTTCCCGGGAGCGACACTCCCACCAGCACCGGAGCCGCCATGCGCCGCACCCTCGTCGTATCCGCCCTGTCCCTGGCCCTGCTGACCGCCTGCTCGGCGCCCGCACAGACGGGTGCCAACGCCTCGGCTCCCGAGGCCACGTCCGCGCAGGCCAATGCCGCCGCCGAGGACGCCCGGCTCAACGACTGGTTCGAGCGCAAGTACGAGGAGCAGCTCCAGTTCAGCCCCATCCAGATGGCGTTCCTCGGCCGCAAGGACCGTTATTCCGAGCTCGACGACATGTCCCGCGAGGCGGCGGATGCGCAGCTGGCCTGGCAGGTCGCGGCGGTCGAGGAGATGAAGTCGAGCTTCGACTACGACGCACTGGGCGCCGACGCCCGGCTGTCCTGGGACCTGTTCGAATACCAGATGGAGACCGCCCGGGCGGCGCACCGCTTTGCCGACCACCACTATCCATTCGAACAGATGGGCGGCGCGCAGTCCTTCCTGCCGACCTTCCTGATCAACTTCCACAAGGTCGAGGACGAGTCCGACTACACCGCCTACATCGCGCGCCTGCGTGAGGTGCCGCGCGCGTTCGGGCAGCTGATGGAGCAGGTGGAGCGCTCGGCGGAGCTGGGGATCCGGCCACCGCGCTTCGCCCACGAGGGCGTGATCGAGCAGGCCGGCAAGGTCGTCACCGGCGCGCCGTTCACCGGGGGCGAGGACAGCGCGTTGTGGGCCGATGCACAGGCCAAGGCCGATGCACTGGTGGAGGCCGGCGTGATCGACGCCGCCCGTGCCCGGGCGCTGAAGGACGAGGCGCGCGCGGCGCTGGTCGAGGCAGTGCAGCCGGCTTTCGACGAGGTGATCGCCTGGTACACGGCCGACCTGCCGAACGCGCTGGAGAACCCGTCCGGCGTGGGCACCACGCACCCGGACGGCGCGGCGTACTACGCCGAGCGCCTGCGTGCCTCCACCACCACCGACCTGACGGCCGAGCAGGTCCACCAGATCGGCCTGGAGGAGGTCGTCCGCATCCGCGGCGAAATGGAGGCGCTGAAGGAGCGCGTCGGCTTCGAGGGCGACCTGCAGGCGTTCTTCGAATTCGTCCGCACCGACCCGCAGTTCAAGTACCCCGATACCGACGCCGGGCGGCAGGCCTACATCGACGATGCCACCGCCGCGATCGAGACCATCAAGGAGCATCTGCCCGAGTACTTCGGCCTGCTGCCCAAGGCCGACCTGGTGGTAAAGCGCGTGGAGCCGTTCCGCGAAGTCGACGGCGCCGCCCAGCACTACTATCCGAGCACGCCGGACGGCTCACGCCCGGGCATCTACTACGCCCACCTGTCCGACATGGACGCGATGCCGAAGACCGAACTGGAGGTCATCGCCTACCACGAGGGGTTGCCGGGCCATCACATGCAGATCGCCATTGCCCAGGAGCTGGAGGGCATGCCGGAGTTCCGCAAGCAGGCCGGTTTCAGCGCCTATGCCGAAGGCTGGGGTCTGTACGCGGAGTGGCTGGCGCGCGAGATGCCGGGGACCTACACCGATCCGTACTCCGAATACGGCCGCCTGACCTCGGAGATGTGGCGGGCGATCCGCCTGGTGGTCGACACCGGCCTGCACGCCAAAGGCTGGACCCAGCAGCAGGCGGTCGACTTCTTCTCCGAGAACAGCTCGGTCCCGGCGGAGGCGATCCAGGCCGAAGTGCGCCGCTACATCACCTGGCCCGGCCAGGCGACCAGCTACAAGATCGGCATGATCCGCATCCAGGAACTGCGCGCGAAGGCCGAGGCCGAGCTGGGCGACGACTTCGACATCCGCGGCTTCCACGATGCCGTGCTGGACGGTGGCGCCCTGCCGCTGACGCTGCTGGAGCGCAAGGTCGGGCAGTGGATCGAGGACCAGAAGCGGGGCTGATCCCCGCTGGCCATGACGGGGTGCAGCGCCGTAGCGCGGAGCGTTCCACCGCCTTCGCCCCGCCTCCACGACCGATATGCTGGTGTGTCCCCGCATTCAGCCGCGCCTTATGGAGGTGCCACATGGCCGTCATCCACGACCGGACCCGCTTGCGGTCGGTCCACCCGTTCCATGCCTTCTTCGTCGCCGGCATGGTTCCGCTGTTCCTGGGCGCGCTGCTGTGCGACTGGACCTACTCCGGCAGCGCCCACATCCAGTGGAGCAACTTCGCCTCCTGGTTGATCGTCGGGGCGATGGTGCTGTGCGGCATCGCGCTGGTGTTCGCGATCGTCGACCTGGTCCGCGTGCGCGGGCGCGATGGCCGCACGCTGCTGCAGCTGCTGGTGGTGGCCGCCACGTTCGTACTCGGCTTCATCAACGCGCTGGTCCACGGCCAGGATGCATGGGCGATCATGCCCGAGGCTCCCTGGCTGTCATTGCTGGTGTTCCTGCTCGCCTGCGTGGCGGCGTGGCTCGCCTTCTCCGGTCGCCGCGTGGGAGGTGTGGAATGAACCGTTCGATCCTGTTTTCCGCCGTCGCCGCTTCGGTCCTGCTGGCCGCCTGCGGAAGCGAGCCGCCGCCGCCGAATCACGGTACCAATCCGACCCTCGGGGAATACGAGCGCGGATTGCTGCCCAGCATGGTCATCGCCAGCCCGGCCGAGTGGGGTGATCGCCAGCCGGTGGTGCCGGACGGCTACCAGGTCTCGGCCATCGCCACCGACCTGGGCATCCCGCGCCAGACACTGGTACTGCCCAACGGCGACATCCTGGTGGCGGAAGGACGGGGCGGCAACGCGCCGTCGCTCAAGCCCAAGGACATCATTGCCGGGCCGATCAAGTCGGCGGGCACCACTTCGGTCGACAGCGGAAACCGCCTGACCCTGCTGCGCGATGCCGACGGCGACGGCACCTACGAGCTGCAGACCGTGTTCGCCGGCAACCTCGACGCGCCGTACGGGCTGGCGCTGGTGGGCGACCAGTTGTATGTCGCCAACCAGGGCGAGGTGGTCCGCTTCGACTATAGCGTCGGCCAGACCCGCGCCAGCGGCGAGCCGGTCACGGTCACTCCGCTGCCCTCGGAGATCAACCACCACTGGACCAAGGCGATGACGGCGAGTGCGGACGGCCGCTTCCTCTACGTCGGCATCGGCTCCAACAGCAACATCACCGAGCGCGGCATGACCGCCGAGCAGAACCGCGCGGTGGTATGGGAGATCGACCCGCAGACCGGGATGCACCGCGAGTACGCCAGCGGCCTGCGCAATCCCACCGCGCTGGCCATCCAGCCCGGTACCGGCCAGTTGTGGGCGGTGGTGAACGAGCGCGACGAGCTTGGGCCCAACCTGGTGCCCGACTACCTGACCGCGGTGCGCGAAGGCGGCTTCTACGGCTGGCCCTACGCCTACTGGGGTCCTAACGAGGATCCGCGGGTGAAGCCGCAGGACCCGGAAAAGGTCGCCTCGACCATCACCCCGGACTACAGCCTGGGCTCGCACGTGGCCTCGCTCGGGGTGGACTTCTCGGTGCCGGCGATGGGCGCGGAATTCGCCGAGGGCGCGTTCGTCGGCATGCACGGCAGCTGGAACCGCAGCGTGCCGGTCGGCTACAAGGTGGTGTTCGTGCCGTTCCGCAACGGCATGCCCGTTGGCGATCCCATCGACTTCGTCACCGGCTTCCGCGACGACGACAACACCTATGGCCGTCCGGTCGGGGTGACGGTCGACCCACGCGGTGCGCTGATCGTGGCCGACGACCTGTCAAATACGATCTGGCGCGTGACCCCGGTCCGCTGAACCGGCGGCGCACGGGGGAACCGGGCCACCGGCATCCACGCACAGGTGGATGTGGGCCAGGCCCGGTACCTGCCGGCTGTCGCCACTGTCGAGGGTGAAGCGCTTCAGCGGGTGCAGCCCGCACGCGGCCGGGTTCCCGCAGCCGCGGGGATAGACCGTGTAGTGGCAGTGCCCGCTGACGCTGCGCAGGCACTCGAAATGGCCCACGCCGGCATGCACCACCACGCGGCTGTACAGGATCTCGGCATTGCCGTGGCGCAGGTGGTGGACGAAGGTGCCGCCGCCGAAATCGACGCCGACCAGCGACAGCACGAAAGCACACAACGCAAGCAACGTGTTCATGGGTCACCTCGAAGAAGCCGGGTTCACATGTGCCGGAACAGCGCCATGAACGCCGCGCTGACGGCGAGGGTCTCGGGGCGCGACTTCAGCCGCACGGTGCCGCGGCCGCTGTCGTCGCGGACCACGCCGGCGATCGCCCGCAGGTTGACGATCGTCGAGCGGTGGATCTGCTTGAAGCTGTTGGCATCGAGCACCGCCAGCAGGTCCTTGATCGGCGTGCGCAGCAGCGCCTCGCCGTCGGCGGTGACGACGCTGGTGTACTTGTTGTCGGCGCGGAAGTAGGCGACGTCGTCGACCAGGATCAACCGGGTCTCGCGGCCGGCGCTGGCGGTCAGCCAGGTCAGCGGCAGTGGCGCGTCGTCCCCCCGCCGTTGCAGACCCGGGTGCGCGCCCAGGCGTTCCAGCAGGCCGGCCAGTGCCGCGGCCTCGTTGTTGCCGCTGCGCGCCTGCAGCCGCTCGACGGTCGCGGCCAGGCGCCCGGGCTTGATCGGCTTGAGCAGGTAGTCGACCGCGCCATGCTCGAACGCATCCACCGCGTACTGGTCATAGGCGGTCACGAACACGATCTGCGTCGCGGGGCTCGCCTCGACCGCGGCGGCCGCGACTTCCAGCCCGCTCAGGCCGGGCATGCGGATGTCGAGGAAGGCGACGTCCGGGCGGTGGTCGGCGAGCGCTTCGACCGCACTGGCGCCGTCCTCGCACTCGGCCACGACCCGCAGCTGCGGCCAGGCGGTGGCGAGCTGGTCGAGCAGGGCACGGCGCAGCAGCGCCTCGTCCTCGGCGACGATGCAGGTTGGCGCGTGCTCAGGCATGGACGGCCTCGCGTTCGGAGCGGGCGGGGACCGAAATGGTGGCCGCGACGCCGGCCGGGAAGTTGGCGACCACCGCCAGCGACGCAGTACCGCCGAATGCCAGCCGCAGCCGCTCGCGTACGTTCTTCAGACCGATGCCGGTGCCGGTGGTCCTGGAGTTGAAGCCGTCGCCATCGTCGGCCACCGTCACCGCCACCTCGCCGTCGCTGCCGCGCGCACGGATCCACACGGTGCCGCCGCCGGTGCGTGGTTCCAGCCCGTGCTTGATCGCGTTCTCGACCAATACCTGCAGCATCATCGGCGGCAGCGCGGTCGCGCGCAGCGGTTCGGGGACGTCGATCTGCACGCCCAGGCGCGGGCCCATGCGGATCTTCAGGATCTCCAGGTAGGCGATCGCGCGCTCGAGCTCGGCGCCGAGGGTCGACATCGCCTCGTCGGCGCTCGGCAGCGAGTGCCGCAGGTACTGGATCAGGTGGCCGAGCATCTCGTCGGCGCGCGCCGGGTCGCCGCGGGTCAGCAGCTGTGCGCTGGCCAGGGTGTTGTAGAGGAAGTGCGGCTCGACCTGGGCGTGCAGCAGGTTCAGCCTGGCGACGGTGAGTTCCTTCTCGGTCGCGGTCTGCGCGGCATCGGCCTTCTCGCCGCGGCGGCGCTCGGCGACCCGGCGGCTGATCGCGCGGGTGATCGCCTCGGCGTTCTCGTAGTTGGTGGCGTCGTCGACCAGGAACCAGTCGCTCCAGGCCGGGCTTTCCGGCTCGCAGATCAGGGTGACGCTGCCGCTGTCGTCGCCCGGGGTGACGGTGGCGAGGATCTGGTTGCGCGGAATCCCGAACCACCACAGCAGCGGGTTCCAGCGGCCCAGCGAGTGCTCGCCGTAGCTCTTGGGCCGACCGACCCGGGCGCGGACCTGCAGGCTGTCGCGGGCGCTCTCGACGTGCTCGATGCGTGGCAACTCGCGGATTGCCGCGTCCAGCAGGTCGAACGCCTCCCCGGCCTCGAACGGGATCTCGACCTGCCGGCGCTGGCGGTTGGCCAGGGTCGACTTGTCGATGCGCCCGGCGATCAGCCGCACCCGGCCCAGGTGCGAGAGCGCGCCGGCGACCACCAGCGCCATGGTGATCATGCCGGCGAGCACGACCGGCCATTCGATCCAGCCGATCAGCGGCAGGCTGGACCACAGCGACGCCACCAGGACGATCGCCAGCAGCCAGGCGATGGCGAGGCGCAGGACGAAGAAGATGCTCTTGATCACGGGCGGGTCCATGGAGGTCGATTGCGGCCGAGCATAGCGAGCGGGAACCCGGTGGAGCCGGCCGGTCCGACCAGTCGCCGGATGCGCCGACGAAACGCGGCCAGGGCGGATCGGCGGCATGATGACGGGCGGTGTGCTCCAGTACGTCCGATGCTCCGGATCCACGACCTGCACAAGAGTTACCCCACCCCGCAGGGCCTGCTGCCGGTGCTGCAGGGCGTCGACCTGCGGCTGGAGCGCGGCGGCAGCCTGGCGTTGATGGGCGAGTCGGGCAGCGGCAAGAGCACGCTGCTGCACCTGGTCGCCGGCCTGGACCGGGCCGACCGCGGGCACATCCACGCCGATGGCCGCGCCCTGCATGCGATGGGCGAGCGGCAGCTGGCACAGTGGCGGCGCTGCGGCATCGGCCTCATCTTCCAGCAGTTCAACCTGGTCGGCAGCCTGACCGTGGCCGATAACCTGGCGTTCCAGGCGCGCCTGGCGGGGCGCCACGATCCACGCTGGGAGGCGGAGCTGGTGGAGCGGCTCGGCCTCGGGGCGATACTCGGGCGCTATCCGGAGCAGCTGTCCGGTGGCCAGCAGCAGCGCGTGGCGCTGGGTCGTGCGCTGGCCTCCAGGCCGCCCCTGGTGCTGGCCGACGAGCCCACCGGCAACCTGGACGAGGCCACTGCCGACCAGGTGCTCGCCCTGCTATTGGCACTGGTGGAGGGCAGCGGTGCCACGCTGCTGATGGTGACCCACAGCCCGCAGGTCGCCGCACGGCTGCAACGCACGGTGGTGTTGCGCGCCGGGCGGGTGCATCCGGGGCCAGGCGACGTGCCGTGAGCGTGGTCGGCTGGACGCTGCGCGCGCTGCTGGGCCACTGGCGCCGGCACCCGGTGCAGTTCTTCAGTCTGTTTGCCGGCCTGTGGCTGGCCACCGCGTTGCTGACCGGCGTGCAGGCGCTCAACGGCCAGGCGCGCAAAAGTTACGCGCTGGCCAGCGCGCTGGTCGGCGGTCCGCCGCAGCTGCGGCTGGAAGCGGTCGACGGGCGGCCGCTGCCGCAGGCGGCCTTCAGCGAACTGCGGCGGCAGGGTTGGCCGGTCTCGCCGGTGCTGGAAGGCCGGGTCGGGCTGGCCGACGGCGGGCGCCGGTTGCGGGTCACCGGGATCGAGCCGGTCAGCCTGCCCGACGGCAGCCGGATGGCCGGCGAGTCGACCGGGGCGTCGGCGGTGATCGATTTCATCTCGCCGCCCGGCGAAACCTGGATCGCGCCGCAGACCCTGTCCGAGCTCGGGCTGCGGGCGGGTGACACGCCGTTGCTGGACAACGGCGAGCGCCTGCCGCCGTTGCAACCGCGCGGGCGGATGGCGCCGGGGACGCTGCTGGTCGACATCGGCGTGGCCCAGCGCCTGCTGCGCGCGCCGGGGGAACTCACCCGCCTGCTGCTGCCTGCCGACGCGGAAGGCGCGTTGCCGCCACCCTGGAGTACCCGCTTGCGCTGGAACCGCCCGGGCGAGAACGAACTCGACCGCCTCGCCGACAGCTTCCACCTCAATCTGACCGCGCTGGGATTGCTGGCCTTTGCCGTCGGCCTGTTCATCGTGCACGCGGCAATCGGGCTGGCGCTGGAGCAGCGTCGGCCGCTGTTACGGACCCTGCGGGCGACCGGGGTCGAGGTCCGCGTGCTGTTGCTGGCACTGGTGCTGGAACTCGGTGCATTGGCCTTGCTTGGCGGCCCGGCGGGGGTGTTGAGCGGCTACCTGCTGGCCAGTGCGCTGCTGCCGGACGTCGCCGCCAGCCTGCGCGGGCTGTATGGCGCCGAGGTTGGCGGGACACTCGCGCTCAGTCCGGCGTGGTGGCTGGCCGGCATCGGACTGGCGGTGCTGGGCGCCCTGCTGGCCGGCGCCAGCAGCCTGTGGCGGGCCGCGCGGCTGCCGCTGCTGGCACTGGCCGGCAGCGAGGCCTGGGTCCAGGCGCATCGCGCCTGGTTGCGGCGCCAGGGCGCGCTCGCGGCGATCGCGGCCGTGGTCGCGCTGCTGGCTTGGGCGCTGGGTGACAGCCTCGCCAGCGGCTTCGTGCTGCTCGGAAGCCTGTTGCTGGCGGCCGCGCTGGCCCTGCCGTTGATGCTGGGCGGCCTGTTGCGGCTGCTGCCGGTACGCGGCCGTTCGCCGCTGGCCGGCTGGTTCCTCGCCGACTGCCGGCAGCAGCTTCCGGCGCTGAGCCTGGCGCTGATGGCCCTGCTGCTCGCGGTGGCCGCGAACGTCGGCGCCGGCAGCATGACCGAAGGCTTCCGCTGGACCTTCACCGGCTGGCTCGACCAGCGGCTGGCCGCCGAGTTGTACGTGCGCCCGCTGGACCAGGCGCAGGCTGCGGCGGTCACCGCCTGGCTGAATGCCGAGCCCCGGGCGGGCACGGTTACCCGGGTCATCGACCTGGAGGTGGACGTGGGCGGCAGCCCGGTCGAGGTGTCCGGCATCCCCGACGACCCGCTGTACCGCGAGCACTGGCCGCTGCTGGCGTCCGCGGCTGCACCCTGGGACGCGCTCGCGGACGGCGGGACGCTGATGCTGAGCGAGCAGCTGGCACGGCGGCTGGGCGTGGGCGTGGGTGACCTGCTCGCGCTGCCGGGTGCCTCCGGCCCCTGGCAGGCCCGGATCGTCGCGGTCTATGCCGACTACGGCAACCCGCGCGGGCACGTGCTGGTCGGCCTGGACGAATTGCGCCGCCACTGGCCCGGGGCGCCGGTCACCCGGCTCGCAGTGCGGGTCCACCCGGCGGCGGTCGATGGCCTCGCCCTGCGCCTGCAGCAGGCGTTCGGCCTCGGCGATGACCGGGTGATCGACCAGGCGCGGCTGAAGGGCTGGGCCACCCAGGTGTTCGAGCGCACCTTCAGCGCCACCACCGCGCTCAACACCCTGACCCTGGGGGTGGCCGGCGTCGCGTTGTTCATCGCCCTGCTGACCCAGGCCGAGGGGAGGCTGGCGCAGCTGGCGCCGCTGTGGGCGGCCGGCGTCACCCGTGCGCGCCTGATGCAGCTCAACGCCGCGCAGACCTGGTTGCTGGCCGGATTGACCCTGCTGCTGGCGCTGCCGCTGGGCATCCTGCTGGCGTGGTGCCTGGTGGCGGTGATCAACGTGCAGGCATTCGGCTGGCGGTTGCCGCTGCAGGTGTTTCCCGGCCAGTTGCTGCGCCTGGCTGGCTGGGGTGCGCTGGCGACGCTGCTCGCCTCCGCCCTGCCGCTGTGGAAGCTGTGGCGCAGCCGGCCGGTCGAACTGCTGGGGGCCTTTGCCAATGAACGTTAGGGTGCTCGCCTTGGTGCTGGTCCTGCTGGGCGGCTGCGCGGAGCCGGCGCCGACGACCGAGGGCTTCGCCGGGCTGGGGCGGGAGAGCGGAGGCTTCGCCCGGGTGCTGCCCGGCAGGCCACTCGCGTTTCCCGCCGATCACGGCGCACACCCCGACTTCCGCATCGAATGGTGGTATCTCACCGCCAATCTCGAGGATGCGGAGGGCAACGACTATGGCGTGCAGTGGACGCTGTTCCGCAGCGCGCTGCGCCCGGGTGCGGACGAGCCTGGCTGGGGCAACGGCAACCTGTTCATGGGGCACGCGGGGGTGACCGGCGAAGGCGTCCACCGCGCCGCCGAACGCCTGGCCCGTGGCGGAGTGGGGCAGGCCGGGGTCGATGCAGTGCCGTTCCGCGCCTGGATCGATGACTGGACACTCGGCGGCGATCCGGAGGCGGGCATGCAGGTGCAGGCCCATGGCCGGGATTTTGCCTACCGCCTGGCACTGGACCCGCGCGGCCCGCTGGTGCTGCAGGGCGACGCCGGCTACAGCCGCAAGTCGGCCGACGGGCAGGCCTCCTACTACTACAGCCAGCCCTTCCTGCACGCCACCGGCACGTTGGAGATCGACGGTCGGCAAGTCGAAGTCAATGGCCCGGCCTGGATGGACCGCGAATGGAGCAGCCAGCCGCTGGCCGGCGACCAGCTCGGCTGGGACTGGTTCTCGCTGCGGCTGGACGACGGGGCCCGCCTGATGGCGTTCCAGCTGCGCCACCGCGATGGCGGCCGGTACCTGAGCGGGACCTGGATCGCGCCCGATGGCCGCGCGAGCGCGCTTGACGGCAGTGTGATCAAGCTGCGGCCACTGGGGTGGACCACGGTGGCCGGGCGCGAGCTGCCGACGCGCTGGTCGCTGTCGGTGCCAGGCCACCTCGCGCAGGTCGAGCTGGCCACAGTCAATCCGCAGGCGTGGATGGACCTGGACACACCCTACTGGGAAGGGCCGGTGCGGGTGCACGGCGGCGCCAGTGGGGTCGGCTTTCTCGAGATGACCGGGTACTGAGCGCGCCCGCGCTTGAGCTTCGCGCCGCAGCCCCCAACCATTGGATGTTCCATCGCCGGCCCCGCCCTCAGTTGCAGGAGTCCCCCCATGCACCAGTACAGCAAGAACCCCGACGCAATCGCCCGGCTCACCCCGGAGCAGTATCGCGTCACCCAGCAGAGCGGCACCGAACCGCCCGGCACCGGCGAGTACCTGTCCAACAAGGCACCGGGCATCTACGTCGACGTGGTCTCCGGCGAGCCGCTGTTCGCCTCGTCCGACAAGTTCGAGTCCGGCTGCGGCTGGCCGAGCTTCACCAGGCCGATCGAGCCGGCCCATGTCGCCGAACTGCGCGATACCACCCACGGCATGATCCGCACCGAGGTGCGCTCGACCCGTGGCGACAGCCATCTGGGGCACGTGTTTCCCGATGGACCGCCGGACCGCGGGGGACTGCGCTACTGCATCAACTCCGCGGCGCTGCGCTTCATTCCGCGCGAGCGGATGGAGGCCGAGGGCTACGGCGATTACCTTGACCAGGTGGAGGACATCCGATGAACACCGAACGCGCGGTACTGGCGGGTGGCTGTTTCTGGGGCATGCAGGACCTGATCCGCAAGCGGCCCGGGGTGCTCTCCACCCGGGTCGGCTACAGCGGTGGCGACGTGCCGAACGCGACCTACCGCAACCACGGCACGCATGCCGAGTCGATCGAGGTCGTGTTCGATCCGGAGATCGTCGGTTATCGCGACCTGCTGGAGTTCTTCTTCCAGATGCACGACCCGACTACCGAGGACCGGCAGGGCAACGACATCGGCAGTTCCTACCGTTCGGCGATCTTCTACACCTCCCCGGAGCAGAAGCAGGTGGCCGAGGACACCATCGCCGATGTCGACGCCTCCGGGCTGTGGCCGGGCAAGGTGGTGACCCGGGTCGAGCCGGTGGGTGACTTCTGGGAAGCCGAGCCGGAGCACCAGGACTACCTGGAGCGGCTGCCGGACGGCTACACCTGCCACTTCGTGCGGCCGGACTGGAAGCTGCCGCGGCGCCAGGGCTGAAGCGACGCGGCCATAACGGCCGGGGCGCAACAGAAACAAGGCGGCCAGATGGCCGCCTTGTCTGTTTCCATGAACGGCGGGGCTTACCGCTGGAGGTCGCGATCGGCCTCGTTGATTTCCTGCTCGATCTCCTCGCCGGTGTCCTCGAGGGGATCGTTCTCCATGTACTCGCGGTCCACCGCGCCGTCACGGACGCGGTCGTCGGCGCGGTATGGATCGTTGACATCACCCATGGTGCGCACGTCGCGATCGCTGCGGTCGAGCGCGTCGTCCTGCAGGCGCGGGGTGTTCTCGTCGAGGATCGGCTCCGCCGCAGCGGTGGTTGCCGGGGTGTCGACGCGGTCGTCGGCGGTATGGACGCCTGCCTCGCCACAGGCGGCGAGCGCCAGGGTGCCGGCGAGTGCAAGGGCGAGGGCCGGGGTGTTGAATCGGGTCACGGTCTTCTCCTCTGGCGGCCCTCTCGCGAGAGCCATCGGGTGGCGCCAGGAACACCCTGGCATGGTCCGGGAGGCTCGCAGGCTGCCCGTTAAACTCGGGCTAAGCGCGGGTGAAGGGTGCGTGGGCGTTCAGTTCAGCGGTGGATCGCTGTCGCTGCTGTCATCGCGACCGCTGCCATACCAGAACGCCCGCTCGCGGCCGGGCCGCACCTCCCGCTGGCCGAGTACGCCGAAACGCAGGAACAGCCGTGCGTGCTCCAGCACCCCATGGGTGCGCAGCTTCCGCCCGGAGGTGGTGACCGTCTCGCGCAGCACCACGCAGTGCCCGAGCCGGCGCAGCGCCCGCACGAACGCCAGGTCCTCGCCGGCCGAACGGGACTCGTCGAACCCGCCTGCGGCCTCGTAGGCCGGCCGGGTGCAGAACAGGAAGGCGCCGCCGGCGATTCCCGCGATGCGGAACAGTGGCGCGGCCACGCGCTGCAACCGCCGTGCACGTGCCGGCGCATCGCCGCCCAGCACCACGCTGGCGCCGCCACCGGCCGCGCCCGCGCTCAGCGCCCGCATGGCGGCCTCCAGCACCGGGGCATTGATCCGGGTGTCGGCGTCGACGAAGAACAGCCACGCGCCGCGGGCCTGCCGCGCTCCGGCGTTGCGGGTGGCGGCGATCTGCCGGTAGTGGACCGATACCACGATTGCGCCGTGCTTGCGCGCCACCGCGGCAGTGGCGTCGGTCGAGCCGTCGTCGACCACCAGGACCTCGTGCGCCAGCCCGGCGGCGCCGGCCGCTTCGGCGATCGCCTGCAGCGTGCCGCCCAGCAGCGCCTCCTCGTTCCAGGCAGGGACGACGAAGGAGATCATCTGCCGGGCATCATGGCGGCGACCGCCGACATCGCCGCGGGCAGCACGCTGCCGTGGCCTTCGCCCTCGATCAGCTCGAACCGGCAATCGGCGCCGAGGCCGGACAGCCGCTCGGCGAACGCGCTGGTGTAGTCGATCATGTGCGGCTCGCCCAGCAGCGCGGCCGCCTGTTCGCCTTCGATCCGGACGGGCTTTTCCGGGCCGACCCGTTGTTCCTCCGAGCCCACAGTCAGCAGCACCCGGCGGCCGCGGAGCGCGTCGCCGGCATGCCGGTCCAGTTCGGTGAAGATCCGCTTCCCGTCCCACCACAGCGACGGGCTCGCCGCCGCCCAGGCGCAGAACAGGTCCGGCCGCCGCACCAGCGTGTCGAGCACGAACAGTCCGCTGAGCGAATGCCCGGCCAGCACTTGCGCGGACGGATCGACTGGCAGCTGTTCCGCGGCCAGGGGTTGCAGCGTGCCGGCCAGGAGATCGAGGAATCGCCCGCAGTCGCCGTCATGGCCCCATTCGCCGCCCCCTCTCGGAGCCGGCACCCCGCCGTGCGCGGGCGGGGTGAAGTCCCGCCGCCGCAATCCCTGGTCGACAGGGCCTGCGCCTTGCCAGCCGAGGCCGATCACCACCACCGAATCCGCGCGGTCCGCCGCGTCGAGTGCCTGTTGCATGGGCCCCCAGGTCGTGGGCGCATCCAGCAGCCACAGCAGCGGGAAGCCACCGGGCGGGGGGTCGGCGGCCGGCAGGTGCAACTGGAAGGCATGGTCGGTGCCGGTGTCGGGTTCGAAACTGGCCATCGGTTGGGGTGCGCTGGCAACAGGGTGTTCCAAGGTCGCGGCGACCCCGTGAACGCGCCGCTTAATGATCGGCAACCTGGAGGCCGCCGGTGGGCGCGCAGCGCTTGGATTGTGGCGGGCGGCGCATACCTCTGTGGACAGGAGCGGACCAGCCGCTCAAGACGATATGAGGAGAAAGGCATGAACCAGATCAACCGCCAGCGGGGCAACTGGCCCCGCAGCCAGGATCCGATGGGCCAGCTGTTCGACCGCCTGTTCGACGGCAGCCTGTTCAACGACAGCAGCAGCGACGAGTCTTCCGTGGTGACCAGCCAGTGGGTGCCGCGGGTGGACATCAAGGAGGAGACCGGCCGTTTCGTCCTGTACGCCGACATCCCCGGGGTGGACCCGGCCGACATCGAGGTACAGATGGACAAGGGCCTGCTCACCATCAAGGGCGAGCGGACCAGCGCCAGCAAGGAAGAGGGTGAGCGCTTCTCGCGCGTCGAGCGCCGGCATGGCGTGTTCCACCGCCGCTTCGCGTTGCCCGACAGCGCCGATCCCGAGGGCATCACCGCCCACGGTGAGCACGGGGTGCTGGAGATCGTGATCCCGAAGCGCCCGGAGACCACGCCGCGGCGGATCCAGGTCGGGAATCGCGGCTGATTCCCTCCGGAGTCCACCCGGGTGCGGCCAAGGGTCTTGCCCGGGCCAGGCTCGATACCGCTCGACCCGCCAGTTGCCAAGGGCAGCCGGCGGGTTTTTCCTGTGGGCTTTACGGAGTGGTCACCGGGGCGGGTCGAGCATGGGCGTCCACCGTACAGGACCAACGCCATGGCCACGCCCCCTCCCACGCCGGGTGATCCGAAGTCCCGGCTGACCCAGCACGCTCCCGACGTGCCGCCCAATGACGACCGTGCCGACACCGGCCGCGACACGGGGCTGGAGGGCGGGGCCGACGCGGCCAGCCACACACTCGGTAGCACCAGCGGGGGCGAGCGTGCATCGGCAGGCCAGGCCGATGAAAACCGCTCCTCGCGCGACCATGGCAACTCGTTGCAGGAACACGACCCGGGAGGACTGTGATGAACGATCCACGTGAGCAGGACCACGATGCCGGCGGGCCCGGCGCCAGTGACCGGAAGCGCGCCTTCGATGCCGATGGCGTGCGCGAGGACGAGCCCACCGCCGAGCGCCTGTTGCGCGAGGCCGGGCGCGACACGCTGGGCGGTGGGGCAATCGACACCCCGGACGGCGAGCGCACCGAAACGCGGGACCAGCTCGAGGGACTGGGCGGCAGCGGCATCCCTGCAGTGGACGATGTGCGCAGTGACGTGCCCGACGACGAGTTGAGGGAGAACCGCTGAGCCATGAAGACCGTCCTGATCACCGGTGCCAACCGCGGCATCGGGCTCGCCCTGGCCCGGCAGTACATCGAGCGTGGCGACCGGGTCATCGGCGTGTGCCGCCACTCCAGTGACGAGCTGGAAGCCACCGGCGCGCGGGTCGAAGCCGGCGTTGACGTGACCGATGGCGCGGCGGTTGCCCGACTGGCCTCGCGGCTGGAAGGCGAGTCGATCGACGTGCTGCTGCTCAATGCCGGCGTGCTGGTGCGCGACGCCTTGGGCAGCCTGGACGAGGACGCCTTCGAGGCGATGCGGCTGCAGTTCGAGGTGAACACCATCGGCCCGTTGCGGGTGGTGCAGGCCTTGCTGGACCGGCTGCACGACGGCTCCAGCGTGGCGATCATCACCAGCCGCATGGGCTCCATGGCCGACAACGGGTCGGGCGGGTCCTACGGCTACCGTGCTTCCAAGGCGGCGGTCAATGCGGTCGGCAAATCGCTGGCGGTCGACCTGGCGCCGCGCGGGATCGCGGTACTGCTGCTGCACCCGGGCTACGTGGCCACCGACATGGTGGGTGGCAAGGGCGACGTGCAGCCGGCGCAGGCCGCCGCCGGGCTCATCGAGCGCATCGACGAGCTCGGGCTGGACGACAGCGGCAGCTTCTGGCACGCGAAGGGGGACCCGCTCCCCTGGTAGCTGGAGGCGCTGGTGGAACACTGTGTTGCGTGACAATGGGTGATCGGGTCGTTAGGGTTGCGTGATTCGCCGCGCCCTGATGCCGATGCTGCCGCCAGGCAGTGACCGGGGCGCTTTTCCGGCGCAAGACGATCCACCTGCCTGCGGCGCCAATGCGCGCGCCGCGTCCGACGCCCTTTTCCTGCGTCCCGTCGACCCCTGCCGTCGACTCCGGTCGGTTCGCCTGCGCCCTGCAGGCACCCATGCCTGCCCTGACCGGAGGACCCACTGCCCGTGGATGGTTTCTCGTTCTACCAGCTCCAGACCTCGACCGTGCTGTTGCTGCTGCTTGCGTTCTACGGCGGCACCTTCCTGTTGTCGATGCGGATCGGGCGCAAGAGCGAGAACGTCGACGGGTACATGAATTCCACCGGCGCGGTCGGCTTCGGCATCTCCGCCGCCAGCATGACCGCGACCTGGATCTGGGCCGCCTCGTTCTATGCCGCCGCCACCTCCGGCTACAAGTACGGCATCTCCGGGCCGATCCACTACGGGCTGTGGGGGGCGCTGATGATCCTGTTCATCTATCCCTTCGGCATGCGCTTCCGCAAGCTGGCGCCCGAGGCGCACACCTTGGCGGAGATCATCCACGCCCGCCACGGACGTTCCAGCCAGCTGATCCTCGCCGGCTCGAACATCGTCGGCAGCCTGATCAGCCTGATGGCCAACTTCACCGCCGCCGGCGCGCTGGTGGCGATGCTCTCGCCGCTGGAGTTCGTGCACGGGGTACTGATCGCCGGCGTCGGCACGCTCGCGTACACGCTGTGGTCCGGGTTCCGGGCCTCGGTGCTGACCGACGTGGTGCAGGTGGCGGCGATGCTGGGCGCGGCCGCGATCATCATTCCGGCGGTGTTCTTCAGTGCCGGCGGCACCGAGGTGGTCAGCCAGGGCTGGGACCGCTTCACCGCCGAGCAGGCCAGCCTGTTCTCGAAGACCGCGTTCCTGGAGCAGGGCGCACCGTACTTCGCCGCGGTGCTCGCCTATGCGATCGGCAACCAGACCATTGCCCAGCGGCTGTTCGCGGTGCGCGAGGACATGATCAAGCCGACCTTCATCTCGGCCACCATCTCCTACGGGGCGACGGTGATCGGCCTGGGCATGCTCGGCGTGGTCGCCTTGATGGTGGGCCTGGAGCCGGCCGGGGGCGACCACAACAACCTGATCCCGCAGATGGCCTCGAACTATCTCAGCCCGGTGCTGATCGGGGTGTTCTTCGTCATGGTCATCGGCTCGCTGTCCTCGACCGCGGACTCGGACCTGGCGGCGCTGTCGTCGATCGTCATGGCCGACATCTACGGCCGCAACCTGGCCCGAGGCCGGGTCGATCCCAGGGTCATGCTGTGGGTCGGCCGCCTGACCATGATCGCGGCGACCACCGCGGGCCTGGTGTTCGCCAGCTACCGCATCGACATCCTCGCGCTGCTGGTGTTCGTCGGCGCGCTGTGGGGCTCGATCGTGTTCCCGGTGATCGCCAGCCTGTACTGGCCGAAGGTCGACAACCGGGCATTCACCGTCTCGGTGCTGGTCTCGCTGGTGGTGTTCTGCGCGGTGCGTTTCGGGCTGGTGCCGCTGGACGGGACGGGCGCGCTGCTGCTGGAGGCGTTCGCGACCATCGGTGCCGGCGTGGTGCTGGGGCTGATGGCCTTCGGCTTCTTCGGCATCAGGGCCGGGCTGTTGGTCGGCATCGGTGCCGCGCTGGGCCTCGCCCCGTTCACCCTGGGCTTTCTGCGTGACTACACGGTGTTGCTGAGCTCGCTCAACGCCTACGGCGTGAGCACCGTGGTCTGCACCCTGCTGAGCATTCGCAGCAACGAGGACTTCGACTTCGACCTGATCCGCCGGCGGGTCACCGCCTTCCACGAGCAAGACCACGGCGCCGTTGAGCCGGGCATGGACGTGGCGCATGGCGCCGGCCAGCCCGGCCGCGCCTGAACCACACGACGGAGGACGACGAAATGAATGACATCCTGATGACCGCCTACATCCTGGTCTGGCCGATCCTGGTCGCGATCATGATGTTCGTCATGGGCCGGGCCGTCGTGCGCGATTTCCTGCGCGCCCGGCGGAACGGCGAGGACATGGTCTGACCCGGTGATCGCGGTGAGCTAACGCCCCCGGTGCAAGTCTGGACGCGAACCCTGATTGGAGGATCACGATGACCGGCCATGACAACGACCGCGAACGACAGGTAGACCGTGGCCGCAGTGGCCAGCCCGGCGGTGCGTACGCCGGCGGCGAGGCCAGCGGACACAAGCAGGGGCTCCACCAGCCCGACGACGACAAGCGGGTGGAGGACGCACTCGACACCGTGCGCCTGCGCGACAGTGGCGCGGCCGTCGAGGATCAGGTCCGCGACAAGCGCGGGAAGGGCGTGCGTGGCGGCTACGACGACTCCGTCGATAGCCAGGCGGGCGACGGCCCGGTGAGTGACGAACAGGTCGCCCGTTCCCCCCGCAACACCTGAGGCCCCGACTCCCGGATCGGCCTCAAGACTTTGCGCCTCGTGCCGTTAGGGTCCCGGGGTGTTCCCGACCGGGAACCTGCAGGAGGCGGGCGTGCGGCCGGTAAGCGCGGAAGAGGTCGAAATCGGCAAGCCGCTGCCGTGGTCGGTGTACGACCGCGACGGTGCCCTGCTGTTCGGGCAGGGCATGGTGGTCGCGGGCGAGGCGCACCTGGGCATCGTGCTTGCGCGCGGCATGATCGTCCCGGAAACCGCCACCAGCGCCGGCCAGCTGGAGCCCCCGACGGAGGATCTGCCGGACCCGGCGGCCACCAGCGACGGGGACCCGGCTGCGGCCGGGGATGACGATCAGGATGCCGGAGCCGATCCCGGGCCGGAAGCGGAACCGGAGGGCCTTGGGCTCCCCGGGCTACCGGAAGAACCCCGGCCACCGGTCTTCGCCACCCTGCAGCGCATGCGCGTGGAGCTGGAGCACCTGCACGCCGCGATCGCCGAGGGCCGTGGCGAGGATCTCGCCCTGCAGGTCCTGGACCTGGCCATCCGGCTGCGCGCGCTGGTCGGCCGCGACGCCGACGCGGCACTGGCGGCGATGCAGCTGGAAGTGGCCGACGATGCCCACAGCGCCCGGCTGCTGCACGCGGCCACGCTGTGCCAGATGCTGGTGCAGGCGCTGGAATGGGACGAGGACGAGTCACTCTCGCTGGTCGCTGCCGCACTGACCTTCGATGTCGCGCTCACGCCCATGGCGGCCACCCTCAACCGCCAGGAGTCGGCGCTCACGCCGGACCAGCGGGCCATGGTCGACGCCCACCCGCAGTTCGGGGTGGAGCTGTTGCGGGTCGCGGGGGTGGACGACGCGGTATGGCTGGAAGCAATCGCCCACCACCATGAGCGCCTGGACGGCAGCGGCTATCCCGGCGGCCTGCGCGATACCGCGATCTGCCGCGGCGCGCGGTTGCTGGCGATCGTCGACATCTACTCGGCCATGGTGCGTCCGCGCGCCTGGCGCGAGGCGGTGCATGCCCGCCTCGCCCTGCGCAGCCTGTTCCTTGAGCGTGGCCGGCTGGTGGACGAGTCGCTTGCCGCCCGGCTGGTGCGCGAGATCGGCGTGTTTCCGCCCGGCACCCCGGTGATGCTGGCCAACGGCGAGGTCGGGGTGGTCTGGCGCCGTGGCAGCAACGCGACCCACCCGGTGGTCGCCCGGCTGGTGAATGCCAACGGCACCCTTGCGGCGATTCCCGTACGCCGCGACACGGCGCTGGAGGCGTTCGCGATCACCGCCACGGTGCCGCCGCACAAATACCAGCTGCTGGTCTCCGGCGCGGCCCGGCTGTGGGAGTGAGCATGCCCCGCCGGTACCGGCGCCGCGCCTGAACAGCCCGCGGCCGCGGCGCGGTCCTTCACTGTTGTTTGCCCGGGCACGCCGGAGACTCTCCCTTCCCATCGAGAGTCCGGAGAATCCCATGAAGACGACCACCGCCACCCTGCTGGCCCTGTCGCTGGCCGTCGGCACCGGCATCGGCGCCGCGCAGGCACAGGAGCCGATGAACGAACAGACCGTCCGTAGCACCCTGACCGCCCAGGGCTACACCGGGGTCCACGACATCGAGTACAAGGGCGGCCTGTGGAAGGCCGATGCGCGCAGCGCGGACGGCAAACGGCTCGAGGTGAGCATCGACCCGGCCACCGGCAAGCTCTACCCCAGCACCGCGGTCGCCACGCTGGGTGCCCAGGACATCCGCGCACGGCTCGACGCGGCCGGCTACACCCGGGTCCGCGACGTGGAGTTCGACGACGGGCTCTGGGAGGCCGAGGCAGTGGACCCGCAGGGCCGGAAGGTCGAGCTGAAGCTGGATCCCGAGAGTGGCGAGGTGATCGGGAGCAAGCGCGACTGAGTGCCCCCGCCACGGTCCTCTCCCGCCGCGAGCGGGAGAGGGGAACGGCTTACTCGGCGTCCGCGGTCCCGGCTGCGGGGGTCAGGAAATACGGTTCGACCTTGCCCTTGACCTTCATCGTCATCGGCTGGCCGCGGCGGTCCAGCGCGCGGCCGGCGGCGACCCGCACCCAGCCTTCGCTGATGCAGTATTCCTCGACGTTGGTGCGCTCCTGGCCATTGAAGCGGATGCCGATGCCGCGGGCGAGCAGCGCCGGGTCGTGGTGCGGGCTGCCGGGATCGTTGGACAGCCGGTCGGGCGGGGTGTCGTGCTGGGTGTCGGTCATGGTGCTGGAAAGGGCTGCGGCCGTGGCCGCCGATGGGGCCAAGAATAGCCGCACCGGCGCGGCCGGGCAGGGCGGGTTTGCTGAACGTCGTGCCGGGTGCCGGAACCCGGCACTTGCAGCCGCGGCGCGGCCGGCCTATTGTGCAGGCCGCTGCTTGCCAGGGTCACCGTGAATCGTGGCCCGATGCCGCAGATCCCACGATCCGCATCATCGTTGCACCTCGCTTGTTCCTTGCAACCAGCACCATCGCCGCAGAATGCGGCATTCGTTACCTGTTACAAGGATCAAAAAGATGTCCAATCGCGAAACCGGAACCGTCAAGTGGTTCAACGATGCCAAGGGCTTTGGCTTCATCAGCCGTGAGAATGGCGAGGACGTGTTCGTTCACTTCCGCGCCATCCAGGGCAATGGCTTCAAGTCGCTGCAGGAAGGCCAGAAGGTCAGCTTCACCGTGACCCAGGGCCAGAAGGGCCTGCAGGCTGACGCCGTCGAGGCGCTGTAAGACGACTTCCGCGCCGCTTCAGGCGGCGCATGAAGACAGGAAAAACCCGGCTCCGGCCGGGTTTTTCTTTTTCCGCTGTTCCTTTCCGCGGCCCCTGCCTGCCGCGCTCAGGGCGGGTCGAGGCGCTCGATCCGGGCGATCTCGTCCAGCCAGAACTCGCGCTGGCTGGCGCCCACCGGGTCCATCGCCGGTTCCACCAGGCGCACCACCGCATTGGTGCCTTCCGCGCCGTCGGGATCGAAGAACAACTGGGCCTGCGGCCGGGCGCTGACCGTGCCCTGCTGGATGTCGCCGTCCTTCGTGGTCAGGCGCACGTAGGCGCCCTCGCACAATTCACCGATCTGGGCCTGCAGGTGCTCGATGTCGCCGGGGGCGGTGAAGACGCGTTTGGCGGTGCGGGTCATGCGATGTCCTCGGGGGCGGGGCTGCGGCCATGCTGGGGGCGCCGGCGGCAACCCGCGGTGAAAGGTTCAACACCCGCATCACATGCCGCTTCCAATACTGGATCGCCCGCCGCGGCGTCCAGGAGCCCCCATGGCCCGTCCCATCTGGTCAGGAACCCTCACCTTCGGCCTGCTCAACATCCCGGTCTCGCTGATGGCCGGCGAGCGCAAGACCGACATCTCGTTCCGGATGCTCGACTCGCGCAACAACCGGCCCATCCGCTACGAGCGGGTCAACTCCGAGACCGGCGAGGAAGTGGCCTGGAAGGACATCGTCAAGGCCTTCGAATACGACAAGGGCAGCTACGTCGTGCTCGAGCCGGGCGACATCAAGTCGGCCGCCCCGGAAAGCCATGACGCGATCGAGGTCGAGGCCTTCGTCGACGTCGACCAGATCGGACCGCAGTACTTCGAGAAGCCCTACGTCCTGGTACCGGCCAAGAAGGCCGAGAAGGGCTATGTGCTGCTGCGCGAGGCGCTGGAGCGCACCGGCAAGATCGGCATCGCGCGGGTGGTCATCCGCACCCGCGAGCACCTGTGCGCGGTCATGCCGCAGGGCGACGCGCTGATGCTGATGATGATGCGCTACCCGCAGGAGCTGGTGGACGTGGGCGAGTACCGCCTGCCGGAAGGCGAGAGCCGCGACTACCGCATCACCGACAAGGAGCTCGCGTTCTCCGAGCAGCTGATCCAGACCATGGCCGGCGAATGGGCCCCGGACGAGTACCGCGACGAGTTCCGCGAGCGCCTGCAGGACGTGATCGGCAGGCGCATGAAGGAACACGGCGTGGTTTCCGCCGCCGACCAGGAGCCGGAGGTCCACGACCATGCGGCCACCAACGTGGTCGACTTCATGGAACTGCTGCAGCAGAGCATCCAGAAGAACCAGCGCACCCCGGCGAAGAAGGTGCCTGCCGACGCGCCCGCGGAAAAACCGAAGAAGGCGGCGAAAAAGGCCGCGAAGGGCGCGGCGAAGAAGGCTCCCGCCAAGAAGGCCGCCACGAAGGGCACCGCGGCAAAGAAGGCGGCCGGCAAGGCGGCCAAGAAGACCGCGGCCAGGAAGAAGGCGGCCTAGCCCCGGCAGCCACCCTCCGCCTTACGCCGCCAGGGGACCGCAATGAGCCTTCGCGAGTACGCCCGCAAGCGCCGCTTCGACAAGACGCCCGAGCCCGACGCCGAGGCCGGCCGCGGCAGCGGCAGCGGGCACCGGCCGATCTTCGTCATCCAGCTGCACCACGCCAGCGTGCGCCACTACGACTTCCGCCTGGAGGCCGACGGCGTGCTCAAGAGCTGGTCGGTGCCCAAGGGGCCGTCGCTGCGGCCGGGCGAGAGGCGGCTGGCAGTGGAGGTCGAGGACCACCCGCTGGCGTACGCGGATTTCACCGGTGACATTCCCGAAGGCCATTACGGCGCCGGCCATGTGGACCTGTTCGACCGCGGGGTGTGGAGCAGTGACGGCGATCCGCTGGAGGCGATCGCCGCCGGCAAGCTGGACTTCGTACTGCACGGCGAGCGCCTGGGCGGTGGCTGGAAGCTGGTGCGCACCGGTGGACGGGCGAATGAACGGCGCAGCGGCAAGCCGCAGTGGCTGCTGATCAAGCGCAGCGACGACTTCGCCGCCGACACCGAGGCGGACGAGATCAATGACGCGCCCACCCCGGAAGGCTGGAAGGGGCGTCGCCCGTCGGGCGAGCCGAAGCCGTCCAGCAAGGGCAAGGCCGCGCCCGCCGCGCGGGTCGCGGGAGGAAAGAAGGCCGCCGGCAAGACCGCGGCCCGGAAGAAACCCGCCAGGGCGGGCGGTGGAAAAGACGACTGGGAGAAGCGCGCACAGGCGGTCGGCGGTTCCCGCGCATTGCGCGGCGAGGAGTGGATCGAGCCGCAGCTGGCCAGCCTGGTCGAGGCGCCTCCCGCCGGCGAGGACTGGCTCAACGAACTCAAGTGGGACGGCTACCGGATGCTCGCCCGGTTGCAGGGGGGCAGCGCGCAGCTGCGCTCGCGCAACGGCCTGGACTGGACCGCCGACCATCCCGACATCGTGCGCGCGCTGGAAGGCCTCGGGGCCGCGCAGGCACAGCTGGACGGCGAGCTGATCGCACTCGACAGCAAGGGCCGCAACAGTTTTTCCGAACTGCAGCGCACCCTGGAGGGCAGCTCCAGCGCCACCCTGCGCTACGTGGTCTTCGACCTGCTGTCACTGGCAGGCGTCGACCTGACCGGAGCCCGCCAGGACGACCGCAAGGCGCTGCTGGCCGCGTTGCTGGAGGGCGCCGAGGCCAACGGCGTGCTCGCCCTGAGCCGGCATATCGAAGGCCACGGCGCGGAGGTGTTCGCCGCCAGCCGGGGACAGGAGATGGAAGGCATCATCAGCAAGGCCGCGGGCGCCCCGTATGTGCCCGGACGCACCCGTGCCTGGCTGAAGGTGAAGCACGCGCAGATCGACGAGTTCGTGGTGGTGGGCTACACCGCGCCCAGGCGCTCGCGCGTCGGCTTCGGTTCGCTGCTGGTGGCCACCCGCGAGGCCGGCCGGCTCCGCTACGCCGGACGGGTGGGCACCGGCTTCGACGACAGCATGCTCCGACGGCTGACCCCGTCGCTGGAAGCCATCGCCCGCAAGGGCGAGACCGTCGCCTTGCCGGCCCATGTGCCGTTCGCCAAGCGCGAGGTGACCTGGGTGGAGCCGCGGATGGTGGTGGAACTGGCCTTCCGGGGCCTGGGCAAGGAGGGCCTGCTGCGGCAGGCGAGTTTCCAGCGGTTACGCGAGGACAAGGAGGCGGCCGACGTGGGTGAACAGGCGACCAGCAAACTGACCAGCCCGGACAAGCTGATCTATCCGGGGAAGAAGATCACCAAACAGCAGGTGGCCGATTACTATCGCGCCATCGCCGGGCGGCTGTTGCCGGAGGTCGTCCGGCGCCCGCTGTCGATGCTGCGTTGCCCGGAGGGCGCGGCCGGCACCTGCTTCTTCCAGAAGCACCACGCCGACACCCTCGGCGGCGCGGTCCACGCGGTGCCGATCCGCGAAAAGGACGGCGGCCACGAGGACTACGTGTACATCGAGGACGCCAACGGCCTGCTCGACCTGGTGCAGATGAACGTGTTGGAGCTGCACCCCTGGGGCTCCACGATCGACGACGTCGAGCACCCCGACCGGCTGGTGTTCGACCTCGATCCCGGCGAGGGCGTGGACTGGCGCGCGATCAAGGCCGCCGCGCGCGACGTCCGCGACCGGCTTGCCGAGGTGGGGCTGGAAAGCTTCCTGCGCCTGTCCGGCGGCAAGGGCCTGCACGTGGTGGTGCCGATCGCGCCGGGGCCGGAGTGGAGCCGGGCCAAGGCCTTCTGCGAGGCCTTTGCCGATGCCATGGCCACGCGCGCTCCCGAGCGCTACGTCGCCACCGCCTCCAAGGCCAGGCGCAAGGGCGTGATCTTCATCGACTGGCTGCGCAATGGCCGCGGCGCCACCAGCGTGGCCAGCTGGTCGCTGCGGGCGCGCGAGGCGGCCGGGGTGGCGATGCCGCTGCGCTGGGATGAACTGGGACGGACGAAGTCCGGGGCGGACTACGACCTGGAGCGCGCCCTGCGCCGCGATGCCAGCCTGCGCAACGACCCGTGGACCGGCTGGGAGAAGGCGTGCCGGCAGACGCTGCCCGACCTGGGCCACGAACCCCCGGCAGGCAAAAAGCGCGCGGCCCGGAAATGAGAAGGCGCCCCTTGGGGGCGCCTTCTTTGCCGCGGAGCGGGGAGCTACTCCTCCTCTTCTTCCTCCAGGCTGCGGCCCATGTTGCGCTGGCCGGACTCGCGGCTCTGGTCCTGGCCCACGTTCTGCTTGCCCTGTTCGTACTGGCTGCGGGTCTGGCGGCCCTGTTGCTGGCCCTCGCCGAACTGGCCCTGGTCGCGGTTCTGGTCGTTGCGGTTGTTCGCCATGTCGTTCCTCCTCGGATCGGATCCTGGTTGGACAGCGCGCTCCGGTGCATTGCCGTCGCGTCGCAGGGCCAGCGTCGCGCACGCCGCGTAAGGCGTGCGCGAAATCCAGGTAAAGCCGGACAGCGGCGGCTGAACCGCTCAGGTGGCGGCTTCACGCACCCACGTCGCCGGGGCAGGGAGCATCCCCCGCAACACTGGATGCGGAGCCGCACATGACCCGACCCCACCTGCCCGCCGGATCGCTGGTACTGGCCGCCTGCGCGGCGCTCACCCTGGCGCTGGCGCCCCCGCCACTGGCTGCGAGCGGCATGCGGCAGGCAGACGAGCCGTCCCCGGCCGCCACCGGAGAGGCAGAGCCGCCGGTCGGGGGAGGGAAAAACCTGGCGCGCGAGACCAACCGCGCCGGCAGCGGGACGGCGGACGTGGACGCGGCGGCGCCGGTCGTGCTCCGGGCGCAGGTCCTGCTGGACCGCGCGAACTTCTCGCCCGGCGAGATCGACGGCGCCTGGGGCAGCAACACCACCCGCGCCATCGAGGGCTTCCAGCAGCGCCATGGCCTCGAGGTGACCGGGAAGGTCGGCGCCGACACCTGGGACAAGCTGGCCCTGGACGGCGCCGACCCGCTGGTCGCCTACACGCTCACCGCCGCGGACCTGGACGGCCCGTTCGTGGACATCCCCGCCGACATGGAGGAAAAGGCGGCGCTGGAGCGCCTTGGGTACTCGTCGGCGCTGGAGGCGCTGGGCGAGAAATTCCACGCCAGCCCCGGGCTGCTGCGGCGGCTCAATCCCGAAGCAAAGCTCCAGGTTGGCGCGCGCTGGTGGGTGCCCAACGTGGCCGACGCACGGTTGCCGGAGGGCGCGAAGGTGGTGGTCGACCGGTCCGATTCGGTGGTCCGCCTGCTCGATGCCGCGGATACCGTCATCGGCCAGTGGCCGGCCACCATGGGCAGCGAGCACGACCCGTTGCCGCTGGGCGAATGGACCATCGAGGGCGTGGCCGAGGACCCGGTGTTCCACTACAACCCGGAGCTGTTCTGGGACGCCGACCCCTCGCACGCCAAGGCCGAGGTGCCGGCGGGCCCCAACAGTCCGGTTGGCACGGTGTGGATCGACCTGTCCAAGGAGCATTACGGCATCCACGGTACGCCGGAGCCCGCGAAGGTCGGCAAGACCGCTTCCCACGGCTGCATCCGCATGACCAACTGGAGCGCACTGGCGCTGGCCCGGGCGGTCGGCCCGGGCACCGTCGCAGTGCTGCAGGAGTAGCCGGTGAATCGCGGAGGGCGGGTCCTGGCGGGCGTGCTGCTGTTCGCAGCCGGCGTACTGGCCGGTGCGAACGCGGTGTATTTCTGGACGACCCGCGACACCGCCGACCCGGGCGCCGCACTGGCCTTCGACCGCGACCGCACCCAGCACGGCACCGACGCCCCGTCCCCGCCCCGTGGCCCGGCCCAGACCGGCGCCCGCACCCTCCCGCCCCGTAGCCCGGGCAAGGCCAGCGGCCGCACCCGGGAGCCCGTCGCCACCGCCGCCGCGCCATCACCGCCCGCCAAGGCCGTCCACCCTCCCGGCCCCGGGCCGGAATCCCGCACCACCGCCCCGACCCCCGACGCCAACGGCCTGATCGTCCCGGTCCAGGGCGTCTCCCGCCAAGCCCTCCACGACACCTTCCAGGACGCCCGCGGCAGCGATCGCAGCCACGAGGCGCTCGACATCATGGCTGCGCGCGGCACGCCGGTCGTGGCCGCCATTGACGGCCGCATCGAGAAACTGTTCGACAGCGTGCCTGGCGGGCTGACGATCTACCAGTTCGACCAGGCCGGCCGCCACGCCTACTACTACGCCCACCTGGACCGCTACGCCGCGGGCCTGGAAGAGGGCGACACCGTGGTCCAGGGCCAAGTGATCGGATATGTGGGCAGCACCGGCAACGCCAGCGACGACGCCCCGCACCTGCACTTCGCGATCTTCGTTCTGGGCCCGGAGAAGCACTGGTGGGAGGGCACGGCGGTCAACCCGTATCCCCTGCTCGCCGGCCGCGAAGCTCCGTAGAAGCGGCTCCGGCCGCGGCCTGCCCGGGTGCGCTTCACTTGCCCGGGATTCAATCCAGCATCGGCTCCAGCGCTTCCCACACATGCTCCAGCAGCCGCGGCTGCACCGCCGCCAGCGGGTGCAGGTTGTCGGCCTGGTAGGCGTCGGGATCCAAGGCGATCGGCTCGAGCAGGAACGGCAGCAGGGCCACGTCGAAGCGGTCCGCCAGCGTGCGGTAGTTGCCGGCAAACGCCCGGGTGTATTCCGCGCCGAGGTTGGGTGGCATCTGCATGCCGACCAGCAGCACCTCGGCGTGGGCGCCGTGGGCGGCGCCGATCATCCAGGCGAGGTTGGCGGCGGTGGAGGCCGTGGGCAGCCCGCGCAGCCCGTCGTTGGCGCCCAGCGCGATCACCACCACCTGCGGCCGGTGGCGTGCCAGTGCATCGATGATCCGCGAGCGGCCGCCTGCGGTGGTCTCGCCGCTGATGCTGGCATTCACCACGTTCCAGCGTGGCGTCCGGGTGGCCAGCCGATCGGCCAGCAGGGCCACCCAGCCTTCGGCGGCGGTCATCCCGTAGCCGGCCGAGAGTGAATCGCCCATCACCAGCACCGTCGGCCCCGCGTCCGCGGACGTGCGATCCTGCGCAGCCGCGGATGGTGCCCACGCCAGCAGGGCGGTCAGCATCAAGCCGATGGCACATTGCGCGGACCAGCGGACGGCCGCATACCTGGACGCGACGGAATCCCGTTGCTGCATCACCACCTCCTCCTGCAAGCGCCCCATGATGACCGATCCCGCCGCCCCTTCCGTGTCGACGTCCGCAACCGCCCCCATGCTGCTGGTCGAGTCCCTGGGCAAGCAGGTGCCGCTGCCCGGCGGCCCGCTGACCATCCTCGAGGACGTCGGCTTCTCCATCTGCCGTGGCGAAACGGTGGCGGTCGTCGGCGCCTCGGGCTCGGGCAAGAGCACGCTGCTGTCGCTGATGGCCGGGCTGGACGTGCCGACCCGCGGCCGGGTGCTGCTCGACGGGCACGAGCTGTCCGCGCTGGACGAGGACGGCCGGGCGCGGGTGCGCGGGGAGAAGGTCGGCTTCGTGTTCCAGAACTTCCAGCTGCTGCCTTCCCTGACGGCGCTGGAGAACGTGATGCTGCCGCTGGAACTGCGCGGCGACGGCGAGGTGGAGGCCCCGGCCCGGCAGATCCTGGCCCGGGTCGGACTCGGCGAGCGGCTGGACCACTACCCGCGTCAGCTGTCCGGCGGCGAGCAGCAGCGCGTGGCGCTCGCGCGTGCCTTCGTGACCGCCCCGGCGCTGCTGTTCGCCGACGAGCCCACCGGCAACCTCGACAGCCACACCGGCGAGGCGATCATCGGGCTGCTGTTCGAACTCAATGCCGCCGCCGGCACGACCCTGGTGCTGGTCACCCACGACGAGCAGCTCGCCGCGCGCTGCCACCACCGGTTGCGGCTCGATGCCGGGCGGTTGATGGATGACCGGGTGGCGAGCGCATGAGCGGCACCGGCGCCTGGCACGGCCTGGGGGCCGCAGGCGTGCTGCGGGCCGCATGGCGGCAGATGCGCCGTGACCTGAAGGCGGGCGACGTGCGGATCCTGCTGGCGGCGCTCACGCTGGCGGTGCTGGCGGTGACCTCGATCGGCTTCATCACCGACCGCGCGCAGCGGGCCTTGGCCATGGAGGCCAACCAGCTGCTGGGCGGCGATGCGGTGGTGCGCTCGGCGATGCCGATCGAAGGTGCGATCGCCGAAGCGGCCGCCGCGGACGGCCTGCGGCAGGCCCGCACCGTCGAGATGAACAGCATGATCCGGGTCGGGCGGGGCGAGTCGGCCCGCCTGCAGCTGGGCGAGCTGGTGGCGCTGGGCCAGGGCTTCCCGCTGCGTGGTGCGTTCACCCTTGGCGATGGCGCTGGAGTGGAGACGGCCGCGCCGGCGGTGCCGGCCCCCGGGACCGCCTGGCTCAGCCGCGCCGGCGCACAGGCTCTGGGGGCGTCGGTCGGCGACACCCTGGCGATCGGCGAACTCGAACTGCGGCTGGTCGCGCTGGTGGCCGCCGAGCCGGACGCCGCGCTGGATTACTTCAACATCGCCCCGCGGGTGTTCCTCAGTCTCGACGACCTGCCGGCCACCGGCCTGGTGCAGGAGGGCAGCCGGATGCAGCACCGGCTGGTGGTGGCCGGCGATGCCGCCGCGGTGGAACGCTTCACCACGGCCGCCAAGGCGGCACTGGGGCCACGCCAGCGCATCGAGACGATTGCCGATGCGCGTCCGGAAGTGCGTTCCGCGCTCGACCGCGCCGGCCGCTTCCTGCGCCTGGCGGCGCTGGTTTCGGTGTTGTTGGCCGCGGTGGCGGTGGCGATGGCGGCACGCCAGCACAGCGAGCGGCATCTTTCGGGCGCGGCGGTGATGCGCTGCCTGGGTACCAGCCAGGCCACCCTGGCCGGCATCCACCTGGGCGAGCTGCTGATGCTGGGCCTGCTGGCCGGAACCGCCGGGGTGGGACTTGCCTTCGTGCTGCAGTGGGCGGTCGGATTGTGGCTGGCGCCGGTGCTCGGGCTGGAAATCCCGCCGGCGGGCTGGCAGCCGGCGTTGGCCGGCTACGGCGTCGGCTTGCTGGTGCTGTTGGCCTTTGCCGCGCCACCGGTGCTCGCGTTGCGCAAGGTGCCGGCGCTGCGGGTGATCCGCCGCGACCTGGACCGCTCCGAGCCTTCCGCCTGGCTGGTCGCGCTGGCCGGGCTCGGTGGGCTCGCCGCGCTGCTGTGGTGGCAGGCCGGCTCGGTGGTGGTGGGCAGCGCCATGCTGGGCGGGTTTGCTGTCGCGTCCGCGGTGCTGGCGCTGCTGGCGTGGGGGCTGGTGGTGCTGGTCCGCAGGCTGCGCTCGCGCCTGCGCGGGCCGCTGCGCTACGGCCTGGCCAACGTCGGCCGGCGACCGGCCACCAGCATCGCCCAGGTCGCCTCGCTGGGGCTGGGGTTGATGGCCCTGCTGCTGCTGACCTTCGTGCGCACCGACCTGCTCGACCGCTGGCAGCTGCAGCTGGCTGCGGAGGCGCCGAACCGCTTCATCATCAACGTGCAGGACGACCAGGTCGATGCCGTGCGCGGATTCATCGCCAGCCAGGGGCTCGGCGAACCGGTGCTGTTCCCGATGGTCCGCGCCCGCCTGGCCGCCCGCAACGGCGAGCCGGTGTCGGGCGAGGACTACGCCGCCGACGACAGCACCGACGACGACGCCCTGCGTGCCCGCCGGCGCGCCGAGCGCGAGTTCAACCTGTCCACCGCCGGCGCCCTGGGTGATGACAACCGGGTGGTTGCCGGCGAGTACTGGGGCGAGCGGGCGCCGCCGGCCCCGGAGCTCTCGGTGGAAAAGGGCTACGCGCGGTCGCTGGGGTGGGAGCTGGGCGACACCATCGGCTTCGACATCGCCGGCCAGCAGCTGGACGCACGGCTGACCAGCCTGCGCGAGGTCGACTGGGAGAGCTTCCGCCCGAACTTCTTCGTGCTGGTCTCGCCCGGCGCGCTCGAGGGCTACCCGGCCAGCCACATCACCGCGGTCAGCGTGCCGCCGGAGCAGGGCGGCTTCACCGCCGCGCTGGTGGAGCGCTTCCCGAACCTGACGGTGATCGACATCGGCGCGGTGCTCGACCAGGTGCGCAGCACCGCCGACCAGGTTTCGGCCGTGGTCGAGGTGGTGTTCTGGTTCTCGATCGCGGCCGGCGTGCTGGTGCTGATGGCGGCGGTGACCGCCAGCCAGGACGAGCGCCTGCGCGAGGGCGGGGTGATGCGCACCCTGGGTGGCAGCCGCCGGCAGCTGCGGCTGGCGCAGGCCTCCGAGTTCGCCGCGATCGGCCTGCTGTCGGGGACGGTCGCCGCGCTGGGTGCCTCGGTGCTGGCCGGCGTGCTGGCCACCCGGGCCTTCGATCTGCCCTGGTCGCCAGACTGGGGCATGGCCGTGGCCGGCGCGCTCGCCGGGCTGGTGGCCGCGCTGGCGGCGGGGCTGTTCGCGACCCGCCGGGTGCTCGACGCGCCGCCCTCGGTGGTGCTGCGCGAACTGGACGCCTGACCGGCGTCAGCGTGCGTCGATGCCGCTGACCACGTCCTCGGCGGAGAACCGGCGGGCATAGTCGCGTTCGCCGGCGATGCGCGCGGCCTCTTCTTCGGGCAGGCCGGGCGCCGCGTAGACCACGTAGGCGATTTCGCCGCCGCTGCGCCCCACCTGGTACAGCCGGTAGCGCGGCTGGCCGCCGCCGGTGTTCTCGGGATAGTGGATCGGCGGCTCGCCGTCCATGTCCAGCTCGCTGTTGTCGATGGTGCCGCCGACGAAAAGTGCGCGCATGGCGTCCTCCTGGGTGGGTACGGCTCCAGCGTGGCCGCGCCGGCGTTGCCGGCCGATGAAACCGGTGTAGGCGGAACGCGGGCGACTCAGGCGTACAGCTTCTGGCAGTGGCCGCAGAAAAAGGCCCGGCGCTGCTTCTTCCCCAGCTTGGCGCGGTATTCGAGCCTGCGCCCGCAGCGCGGGCATTCGGTCCGGGTGTGCACCTGGTAGTGCTTCTTGAGCACGTAGTCCTTCTTCCAGCGGTAGAAGTCGAAGCTGTACTCGCGCGCCTGCGTCACCAGCTCCCCCAGCTTGCGCGGCGACAGCGAGCCGAGGGTGGACTCGGGGTGCACCCGGATCCGGAACAGCACCTCGTTCTTGATGATGTTGCCGACGCCGGCGAACACGTCTTGGTCGAGCAGCGCGTCGGCAACCAGGGTGTCGGGCATCGCCCGCAGTTTCTTCTTCGCCGCCGCCGGGTCCCAGGCGTCGGACATCACGTCGGCGGCCCAGTCATATGCCTCGTCGAGGTCGCCCTCGATGTACTTCAACGAACTGGAGTAGAAGTTGAGCTCGCCGTTGTCGAAGCGCAGCGACAGCCGTTCCTTGCCGTCGCCACGGCGCTCGTCGATGCGGTAGCTGCCCCACAGCAGGAAATGCACCCGCAGGGTGAAGCCGTCGAACGGGACCAGGAAGTGCTTGCCCCAGCTGCGCAGCGTGCCGGCGCGCTGCCCGGCCATGCGCTGGATGTCCATGCGGCTGTTGCCGCCAACCTCCTCCACGACCTGGCCGCCGAACTTTTCCGCCTGCTCGCGCAGGATGACGATGGAGGGACCCTCGGGCATGCCCGGCAGACTGCGCGAGGCCCGGTCAGCGGCGCGTGCAGGCCCGGCGGCTACACTGCCGCTCCTCCCCGCCATCCATTGCCGACGTGGCCGATACCGACGCCCTGCTTGAGACCCTGATGCTGCCGTTCGAGCGCGGCGAACTCGCCTGGCCCGTGGAAGGCGGGGCCGCGTTCCTGCATGCGCGCGCGGGCGCCGCGCTGTCCCGCCATGCGCTGCCGGGGCTGGTCTGCGAACAGGACTTCAGGCCCGAAGCCGAGGCCCTGGAGCGCGCCGGTTTGCCGCTTGCCGCCGGTCACGATGGGCAACGTCATCCGCTGGTGCTGGTGCTGCCCCCGCGCCAGCGCGAGCAGGCACGCGCACTGTATGCCCGGGCGCTCGATCGGGTGGCGCCGGGCGGCCGGGTGCTCGCCTGCGCCGCGAACAACGAGGGCGCGCGCTCGGCCGAGGACGACCTGCGACGGCTGGCCGGGCCGCTTTCGACATTGAGCAAGAACAAGGCGCGGGTGTTCTGGACCCGGCCGTTGCGCCTGGCCGAGGCCGCCGACCGGGTGGACCACACGCTGCTGGACGCGTGGCGGGAGCTGGACGCGCCGCGGCCGGTGGCCGGCGGGCGTTTCCGCAGCCGCCCCGGGGTGTTCGCCTGGGACCGGATCGATCCGGCCTCGGCGCTGTTGGCCGCGCACCTGCCGGCGACCCTCGCCGGGCGCGCCGCCGACCTGGGCGCGGGCTTCGGCTATCTGGCGGTGGAGCTGCTGGAGCGCTGCCCGCGGATCACCGCGCTGGACCTGTACGAGGCCGACGCGCGCGCGCTGGAACTGGCCCGCGACAACCTTGCCCCGTTTGCCGGGCGCGCAGCGCTGGGCTTCCACTGGCACGACGTCACCGCCGGTCTTCCGGAGCGCTACGAGGTGATCATCAGCAACCCGCCATTCCACGCCCAGGGCCGTGCCGAGCGCCCCGACATCGGCCGCGCCTTCATCGCCGCCGCGGCGGCCGCGTTGCAGCCGGGCGGCTCGCTGTGGCTGGTCGCCAACCGCCACCTGCCCTACGAGGCAGCGCTGGGCAGCGGCTTCGCGCAGGTCGAGACCGTCGCCCAGCAGGGCGGGTTCAAGGTGGTCCATGCACGCAGGAGTGCGCGATGAAGCTGCTCAGGCTGCTGGCGAACCTGGGCTACGGCAGCCGCAAGGAGGTCGCCTGGCTGTTCCGCGAGGGCCGGGTCACCGACCTCGACGGCGAGGTCCTGTACGCCGATGACCGGGTGCCGCATGGGCAGGTGCGCCTGGATGGCGAGCCGCTGGACCCGGCGCCCGGCCTGGTGCTGATGCTGCACAAGCCGGTCGGCTATACCTGCTCTACCCGTGATCCGGGCCGGGTGATCTACGACCTGCTGCCGCCGCGCTTCCGCCTGCGCAGCCCGATCCTGTCCAGTGTCGGCCGGCTGGACCGCGAGACCAGCGGCCTGCTGCTGATGACCGACGATGGCCAGCTGCTGCACCGCATCGTGTCGCCGAAGGCCGCCGTGGCCAAGACCTACGCGGCGGCCTTGGCCGAGGACCTGCGCGGCGACGAGGCCGCGAGCTTCGCCAGCGGCACGCTGATGCTCGACGGCGAGGACACCCCGTTGGCACCCGCGCAACTGGAGGTCACCGGTCCCCGCAGCGCCCGGCTCACCCTGACCGAAGGCCGCTACCACCAGGTCCGCCGGATGTTCGCCGCGGTCGGCAACCACGTCGAGGCGCTGCACCGCCCGCAGGTCGGCGCCCTGACGCTGGGCGACCTTCCGGAAGGGGCGTGGCGCCTGCTCGGCGAGGCCGACCTGGCCCGCGTGTTTTCCGAAGCCTAGGGATCGTCGGCCGCGAGGAGGGCGCGGTAGCCCGCCTGGCCGAGGCGTTCCATCGTGGCGATGTTCCGCTCCACGATCACTTCCGGGTCCGGGTAGGCCGCCACCGCCCGGTCGATGCTTTCCTCGCGCAGCAGGTGCAGCATCGGGTGGGGCGAACGGTTGGTCAGGTTTCCGGGATCGTCCGCCGCGGTCCCGGCGAAGCGGTAGTCGGGGTGGAAGCTCGCCACCTGGATCTCGCCCTCCAGGCCGAGTGCGTCGATCGCCGCGTCGGCCTGGTCGAGGAAGTCGTTGTAGTCGCCGAAGTCGCCCAGCACCCGCGGATGGATCAGCAGGGTGGTGTCGACCACCGCCGGGTCGGTGTCGGCCAGCCAGGCGAGCTCGTCGGCCAGTTCCTGCAGCAGGGCGTCGGGCGTGTCCGCCTCGCTGAGCACGAAGCGGACCTGGTCCTTGACGTGCACCGCCTTGGCGAACGGACACAGGTTCAGTCCGATCACCGCCCGCTCCAGCCAGCGGCGGGTGGCGGCGATCGGATCTGCGTCGTGATTCATCGGAGCTCAGTCACGGCGGGCCACGCCCTGGCGGCGCTCAGTCACGGAAATTCTCGAACTGCAGCGGCAGCTCGAATTCCTGCCCGCGCAGCAGGGCGATCGCCGCCTGCAGGTCGTCGCGCTTCTTGCCGTTGACCCGCAGCTTGTCGCCGTTGATCTGGCTGTCGACCTTGAGCTTGGCGTCCTTGAGGGCGGACTGGATCTTCCTGGCCAGTTCGCGCTCGATGCCTTGCTTGACGGTGATCTTCTGCCGCGCACCGGCCACGTTGGTTTCCACGTCGCCGAACTCCAGGCAGCGCACGTCGATGCCGCGGGCGATCAGCCGGGCGCGCAGGATGTCGGTCATCTGCTGGAGCTGGAAGTCGCTGGGCGCGGACTGGGTGATGACCTGCTCCTCCAGTTCGAAGCGTGCATCGACGCCCTTGAAGTCGAAGCGGTTGCCGAGTTCGCGGTTGGCCTGGTCCACGGCGTTGGTCAGTTCGTAGCTGTCCACTTCGGAGACGATGTCGAAGGAAGGCATGGGGGTCCCTGTATCTGCAGCAATGGTCTGGTGGCAAGGTTAGCCCACTGTTCCACCTGTCGCCCTTATGCTGGCCGGCCACGCTCCGCCCCGATCCTGATGCCGCTCGCCCCGCAGACCCGTGCCGCCTTGACCATGCTGCTGGCCGTGGCGGCCTTCGCGCTGATGGATGCCGGGCTCAAGCACCTGGCCGCCAGCTATCCGCCGATGCAGGTGGCGGCGTTGCGAGGTACCGCCTCGCTGCCCTTCATCCTGGCCTGGGTGGCCGCGAGCGGTGCGCTGCCGTCCCTGTGGCGGGTGCGTTGGGGCCTGCAGGTGTTCCGCGGGCTGGTCTCGGTGGGAATGATCGCCTGCTTCGCCTATGGCCTGGCGCGCATGCCGATGTCCACGGCCTATACCCTGTTCTTCGTCGCGCCATTGCTGATCACCGCGCTGTCGGTGCCGATCCTGGGCGAGAAGGTCGGTCCGCGCCGCTGGACTGCGATCGTGGTCGGCATGGTCGGCGTGATCGTGGTCATGCGCCCCACGGGAGAGGGTGCGCTCAGCCTGGCCGCGCTGGCGGTGGTCATCGCGGCGATCGGCTATTCGGTCAGCGCGATCACCGTGCGGGTGCTGGCGCGGACCGATTCGACCGCCTCGATGATCGTCTGGCTGCTGTTCTTCCTCGCGCTGGGCGCCGGGATCCTGGCCTGGCCGGACTGGGTCCCGATCCGCCGCGCCGACCTGTGGGTGATCGTCGGACTGGGGCTCGCCGGCGCCATTGGCCAGTACGCGCTGACCGAAGCATTCCGGGTCGGCGAGGCCTCGCTGCTGGCGCCCCTGGAATACACCGGGCTGGTCTGGAGCGTGCTGCTGGACCTGATGGTCTGGGGGGTTCTGCCCGACCCGGCGACCTGGACCGGCGCCGGAATCATCGTCGCCAGCGGCCTGTACCTGCTGCGCCGCGAGCGGATCGTCCATGCCGGTGATCCGGACCCGCCACCACCGCCGGGGACGCTGGGCTGATTGTTCCCTTGGGGGCGCGCGCCCGGACATACCGATGAACCGGGAACGGGAGTCCTCCCGTTCCCGGCTACCGCTCTCTACCGCTTAGAACCTGGCGCCAACACCCAGGCCGACGATGACCGGGCTGGTGTCGGCCTTGCCGACCTTTTCGCCGTCGAGCGACAGGTCCGAATCGCCGTGCAGGTAGCGCACGTCGCCACGGACGAACCAGCGGTCGCTGAGCTTGACGTCGGCGCCGACGGTGGCCATGGCGCCCTTGGCGGTTTCCACGCCCAGGCGCTGTCCGGCCAGCGGACCGGTCGCCTCGACGGTCTCGCCGTCGTAGTTCATCTCGTAGTAGCCAAGGCCGACGTACGGACGCACGGTCTGTTCGCTGGTGCCGAAGTGGTACTGGCCACTGAGCGCGTAGGGCTGCGCGTCGACGCTGCCGGCCTTGCCGTTCGGCCCGTTGACCCGGTGGCCGAACTTGTCGGTCCCCCAGGCCTCGATGGCGATGTTGTCGGTGGCGTACCAGCTGGCGCTCAGGGTGGCGGCGCCCTCGCCGTCGAGATCGGCCTTGCCGCCGGCGATGCTGGCATCGCCCGTGGGCTCGCTCAGGGCGTAGCCGCCAACCACGGCAAAGCGGTGGTCGGGGGCCTCCTGGGCCATGGCGGCGGGGACGATGGCGATGGCACCCAGCAGGGCAAGAGTGAGGTTGATGCGTTTCATGGGGGACCTCCGGAGATCGTTGTTTCTACTCGTGGACCGGTCACGGGGGTGACCGGCGCGGCCAACCTATCCGGCGTCGCCTGAACCGCGCTTGCCCGCCCCGTCGCCGGTGGGGGGGGCGGGGTTCACCGATGTTTCCATCGCGTCAACACGCCCGGATGCATGCTTGGCGCTCCCGCGGGCGGCGGCCCACAATAGGGGCCTCTCGTGCAAGGCAGACCCCACATGGCTGAGTTGAAGGAAGCGCGCGTTCCCGACATCGGGGACTTCGATGGCGTGCCGGTGATCGAGGTGCTGGTGCAGGTCGGTGACACCGTCACCGTCGACCAGGGGCTGGTCACGCTGGAATCCGACAAGGCCACGATGGAAGTGCCCGCGCCGTTCGCCGGCGTGGTGCGCGAGATCAAGGTCAAGGAGGGCGACGAGGTGGCCGAGGGCGCCGTGGTCGCGATGATCGAGCCGGCCGGCGGAGAGGCTGGCGGGGCACAGGCGGGCGCCGCCGACACGGCCGGCAAGGATGAGGCGAAGGCCGCGAAGCCGGTCGAGGAGGGCATCGGCGAGGCCGCGCCTGAGTCGCGCACCACCGAGCCGGACACCGCCGTGGAACCGGCCAACGTCGGCGAGCGCGACAAGCTCGCCCAGCGCGAAGTCGCGGCGCACCGTACCGGTGATGCCGACGCCGGGACCGACGCGACCTCGCGCCGCTCGCCGCCGGTGGCCTTCGACGCCAACGAGCTGCTGCCCGACAAGGTCCCGTATGCCAGTCCGGCGGTGCGCCTGTTCGCCCGCGAGCTGGGCGTGGACCTGGGCCAGGTCGGCGGCAGCGAGCGCGGCGGCCGGATCACCCGCGAGGACGTGCAGAAGTTCGTCAAGGGCGTGATGTCGGGCGGTGGCGCATCCCCGCGCGCGGGCGGCGGTGGCGGCGGGCTGGACCTGCTGCCGTGGCCGAAGGTCGACTTCGCAAAGTTCGGCCCGGTCGAGACCCGCGAGCTGACCCGCATCCAGAAGATCTCCGGCGCCAACCTGGCCCGCAACTGGGCAATGATCCCGCACGTCACCCAGTTCGAGGATGCCGACATCACCGGGCTGGAGGAGCTGCGCGTCCAACTCAACAAGGAAAACGAGAAGGCGATCGCCAAGGGCAAGGCGACCAAGCTCACCGTGCTGGCGTTCCTGATCAAGGCCAGCGTCGCGGCGCTGAAGAAGTTCCCGGAGTTCAACGCCTCGCTGGATGCGGCCGGCGAGAACCTGGTGCTCAAGCAGTACTTCCACATCGGCTTCGCCGCCGACACGCCCAATGGCCTGGTGGTCCCGGTGATCCGCGACTGCGACAGCAAGGGGGTGATGGAGATCGCCGCCGAGGCCGGGGAGCTGGCCGGCAAGGCGCGCGAGGGCAAGCTCGGCCCGGCGCAGATGAGCGGTGGCTGTTTTTCGATCAGCTCGCTGGGCGGGATCGGCGGCACCCAGTTCACCCCGATCATCAACGCCCCGGAAGTGGCGATCCTGGGTGTGTCGCGCGCCGACACCCGGCCGGTCTGGAACGGCGAGAAGTTCAAGCCGCGCCTGGTCCTGCCGCTGTCGCTGAGCTATGACCACCGGGTGATCGACGGCGCCGCCGCGGCCCGCTTCACCAGCTACCTGTCCCAGGTGCTCGGCGACATGCGCCGGGTCCTGCTGTGACCGGCGCGGACCGCAACTGAGGAGGCTGCATGGCACAGATCGAGGTCAAGGTTCCCGACATCGGCGATTTCGACGCCGTCCCGGTGATCGAAGTGCTGGTGTCGGTGGGCGACCGGGTCGAAGTCGACCAGGGCCTGGCGACGCTGGAATCCGACAAGGCGACGATGGAGGTGCCCTCCAGCGCCGCCGGGGTGGTGAAGGAGCTCAGGGTCAAGGTCGGCGACGAGATTGCCGAAGGCGCCGTGCTGGCGGTCTTGGAGACGGAAGCCGAAGGCAAGGACGAAACGTCCGCCGATGCGCCGCTCCCGCCAGCGGCAGAGGTCGACGCGCGCCGCGCGCCGCGGGAGGGCAGCGGGGAACCCTCGCCGCAGCCCTCTGCCGCAGGCGGGAGCGGGGATGAAAAGCGCGGGGCGCCGAAGGCCGGGGAAGCCACCGGCCGGCAGGCGGACGTCGAATGCACCATGCTCGTCCTCGGCGCCGGACCCGGTGGCTACACCGCCGCGTTCCGCGCCGCCGACCTGGGCCTGGACACCGTCCTGGTCGAGCGCTACCCGGACCTGGGTGGCGTCTGCCTCAACGTCGGCTGCATCCCGTCCAAGGCACTGCTGCATGCCGCCGGCGTGATCGGCGAGGCGGCGCAGGCGGCCGAGTACGGCGTCGATTTCGGCGAGCCGAAGATCGACCTGGACAGGCTGCGCGCCTACAAGGACAAGGTCGTCGGCCAGCTCACCAAGGGCCTGGCCGGCATGTCGAAGCAGCGCAGGGTGCGGGTGGTCACCGGCAGCGGCCGCTTCGTCTCCGCCCATGAGCTGGAGGTGGAGGGCGAAGGCGGGAAGAAGCTCATCCGTTTCGAGCAGTGCATCATCGCCGCCGGTTCGCAGGCGGTGAAGCTGCCGGGCTTCCCCTGGGACGACCCACGGGTGATGGATTCCACCGACGCGCTGGAGCTGGCCGAGGTGCCGAAGAAGCTGCTGGTGGTCGGCGGCGGCATCATCGGCCTGGAAATGGCGACCGTGTACCGGGCGCTGGGCAGCGAAGTCACCGTGGTCGAGTTCATGGACCAGCTGGTGCCGGGCGCCGACCGCGACCTGGTCAGGCCGCTGGCCGACCGGCTGAAGAAGCTGGGCGTGACCGTCCACCTCAAGGTCAAGGCAGCCGGTGTCGAGGCGCGGGAGAAGGGCCTGGAGGTCGGTTTCGAGCCGGCCGAAGAGGGCGGCAGCGCGCCGGAGGCGGCGCTGTTCGACCGGGTCCTGGTCGCCGTGGGTCGGGCGCCCAACGGCGGCAGGCTGGATGCGGAGAAGGCCGGCGTGGAGGTCACCGGTCGCGGCTTCATTCCGGTCGACCGGCAGATGCGCACCACCGCCGGGCACATCTTCGCCATCGGCGACCTGGTCGGGCAGCCGATGCTGGCCCACAAGGCGACCCACGAAGGCAAGCTCGCCGCCGAGGTGGCCGCGGGACAGAAGCGTGAATGGGTGGCGCGGGTGATCCCGTCGGTCGCGTACACCGATCCGGAGATCGCCTGGGTCGGCCTGTCGGAGGCCGAGGCGAAGGAGAAGGGCCTGAAGGTCGGGGTCGGCAAGTTCCCGTGGGCCGCTTCCGGCCGCGCGATCGGCGTCGGCCGCACCGAGGGCTTCACCAAGCTGGTGTTCGACGAGGCGACCGGGCGCGTGCTCGGTGGCGGAATCGTCGGCCTGCATGCCGGCGAGCTGATCGCCGAGCTCGCGCTGGCGATCGAGATGGGCGCGGAGGCGGCCGACATCGGCCACACCATCCATCCGCATCCGACGCTCAGCGAATCGGTGGCGATGGCCGCCGAAGCCTACGAAGGCACCATCACCGACCTGTACCTGCCGAAGAAGAAGTAGTCGCGCAAAAGGAGAAGCCCCGGCGGATCAGGCCGGGGCTTCAGGGGCCCGTCGCTGCGCTGGTACCCTGACGAGGAGAGAGAGTGCGGCGGGCAGGACGTCAGACCGCCGCCGGGAGCGAAGGTTCCACTCCGGTGCCTGCTGTTTTCAGGGATTCAGCCTTGTCGAGGCGTCGCGCCTCGCGGCGCTTCCAGAATTTCTCGTGGAAGTAGTACGCCACCGTATTGCAGGCCGGTTCGACCAGCGCCAGCGTCCCGCCGACCCAAGGGTTTCCGGTGAGGGCGGTGCCGACGCAGAAGGCGACCGTGAAGTGCACGGCGGCAAAGCTCGCTGTCTTCACCATGTCAGTGTCCTGTAGGGGTTCGGAAGCCAGTATCCGCCCTCCGCACGCTTGCCTCAAGTGATAATCATTATCATTTAGCCACGGTTGAACCTGCCTCCCCGTGTCCGGTTGCCGCCGCTGCCGGGGACCTTTATAATTCTGCGGCTTCACCGGGCGAGCACCTCCTGCGCCCGGCTTCCCAGACGACGAGTCCAGCGTGCACGATCCGACGTTCGCAGGCCGCCGGCTGGCGTTGCGCGCGACCGCCTGGCAGGCGGGCGCGACGGCGCTGCTGGCCCTTGCATTCATCGCCTTCAGCGTGCCGCAGGCGCTGGGTGCGCTGCTGGGCGGCCTGGCGGTCGCGGCGGGCGGTTGGCTGTCGGGGCGGGTTTCGCTCGGCGGGGGCGTGGCTCCTGCGGCTGGCGCGCTGGCGCGGCTGCTTGCAGGGGCGATGCTGAAGTGGGTCCTGGTGTTCGGCGTGCTTGCGCTGGGCATCGGCCTCGGCGGCCTGCCGCCGCTGGGGGTTCTGTCGGGCGTGCTGGTTGCGCTCGTCGTCCAGGTGCTGGCGCTGGCCAGCCGGTAGCTTTCATGCAGGGATTCAGACAAATGGCGGCCGAGGAACTCACTCCCACCAGCTACATCCAGCACCACCTGCAGAACCTGACCAGCCAGGTCGGGGACGGCGGTCCGTTCTGGGCGATCCACGTGGACACCCTGGTCAGCTCGGTCCTGATGGGCCTGCTGATGGTGTTCATGTTCTGGATGGCGACCCGCAAGCCGACCGCCGGGGTGCCGGGCAAGTGGCAGGCGTTCGTCGAGATCCTGCTCGAGTTCATCGACCGCCAGGCCAAGGACACCTATCGCGGCCCGAGCAAGCTGGTGACGCCGATCGCGATCACCCTGTTCTTCTGGATCCTGCTGATGAACATGCTCAAGTTCATCCCGGCCGACTTCATTTCCAAGCCGCTCGAGCTGGTGGGCGTGCACAACTGGAAGCCGGTGCCGACCGCCGACGTGAACGCCACGCTCGGCATGTCGATCAGCGTGTTCTTCCTGATGCTGTTCTTCGCGATCAGGTCGCAGGGCTTCGGCGGCTTCACCAAGGGCTTTCTGACCGCGCCCTTCGGCAAGTGGATGATGCCGTTCAACCTGATCCTCAACGTCGTCGAGTGGGTCAGCAAGCCGGTTTCGCTGGCGATGCGACTGTTCGGCAACATGTTCGGCGGCGAGATCGTGTTCCTGCTGATCTGGGTGCTTGGCGGTGCCAGCATCCTGGGCATGCTCGGCGGCGCGGTGTTCGGCTTGGGCTGGATGATCTTCCACATCCTGGTCGTGCCGCTGCAGGCGTTCATCTTCATGATGCTGTCGATCGTCTACCTGAGTCTGGTCGAAGACTCGCACTGAGTACCTGCTTCACCCTCCAACCCTTCGTTCAACCATCAAGCACCATCGCTCGGAGATAACCATGGAAACCATCCTCGCCACCCTCGCCCAGGTCCAGGCTTCGACCGCCCTCGGTGTCGGCCTCATGATCGGCCTCGCCGCGCTGGGCGCCGGCCTCGGCCTGGCCATCATGTCCGGCAAGTTCCTGGAGTCGGCCGCGCGCCAGCCGGAGCTGATCCCGGTGCTGCAGGTCCGCATGTTCATCACCGCCGGCCTGATCGACGCCGCGTTCATCATCTCGGTCGCGATCGGCCTGCTGTTCGCCTTCGCCAGCCCGTTCATCACCCCGCTGCTGGCCCAGGCGGGCGTCTGATCCACGCGTGAGACCCGGCCGGCGGCGGATGCCCCGGCCGGCGACCCCGGGCCCATGCCCACCCCACGCGAGAGATAGCGAAAGCCGATGAGCATCAATCTGACCCTAATCGCACAGGCGCTGGCCTTCGCCGCGCTGATCTGGCTGATCGCCACCTTTATCTGGCCGCCGTTGCTCAATGCCATCGAGGAGCGCCAGAAGAAGATCGCCGAGGGCCTGGCAGCTGCCGAACGCAGCCAGAAGGACCTCGCGCAGGCGCAGGAGCAGGTCGACGCGGCGATGCGCGACGCGCGCACCAAGGCCAACGAGGTGATCGACCAGGCACACCAGCGTGCCAGCCAGATCATCGAGCAGGCCCGCAACGAAGCCGTCGCCGAGGCCACCCGGCAGAAGGAACTGGCCCAGGCCGAGATCGACGTCGCCGCCAACCGTGCGCGCGAGCAGCTGCGCCAGCAGGTTGCCGTGCTCGCCGTCACCGGTGCCGAGAAGGTCCTGCGTCGCGAGATCGACGCCGGTGCCCACAAGGCGCTGCTGGACGAGCTGGCAGCCGAGATCTGAGCATGAGCGAAGCCCTGACCCTCGCCCGCCCCTACGCCCGCGCCGCCCATGCGGTGGCGCGCGACGCCGGCCACGCCGAGGCCTGGTCGCAGTCGCTGGCACTGGCCGCCCGCATCGCCGCCGACCCCGGCGTCGCGGTGCTGCTGGGTGACCCGCGGCTGCGTCCCCGGGACGCCCGTACGCTGCTGGCCGATGGCGCCGACGAGGCGTTCGGCCGCTTCGTCGACGAACTGGCCGACAACGGCCGCCTGGCGCTGCTGCCGGAGATCTCCGGGCTGTACGAGCAGCTGCGCGCCGACGCCGAGCAGGTGGTCAAGGCGCGCATCACCTCGGCCGCGGCGCTGGCGCCGGCGGAGCTCGAGGGCCTGGTCGCCGCCCTGCGCCGGCGCTTCGGCCGGGAGGTCGAGGTGGAGACCGCGGTCGACCCCGGGTTGATCGGCGGCGCGGTGATCGACGCCGGCGATACCGTCATCGACGGCTCGCTGCGCGGCAAGCTCCAGCGCATGCAGAACGCGCTCGCAAACTGATTGGCACTCACCCGGCGGGCCCCGCGCCTGCCGACCGTGATGGCGGGTCGCGGCCCGCCCTACATTGGAAACGAACATGGCAACCACGCAGCTCAACCCGTCCGAAATCAGCGAACTGATCAAGACCCGCATCGAGAAGGTCGGCCTGTCCGCCGAGGCGCGCAACGAGGGCACGGTGACCTCGGTCGCCGACGGCATCGTGCGCATCCACGGCCTGGCCGACGTGATGCAGGGCGAGATGATCGAGCTGCCCGCCACCGCGCAGGGCCACCCGACCTACGCCCTGGCGCTCAACCTGGAGCGCGACTCGGTCGGCGCCGTGGTCCTGGGTGACTACGAGCACCTGGGCGAGGGCGACACCGCCCGCACCACCGGCCGCATCCTCGAGGTGCCGGTCGGTCCGGAGCTGCTGGGCCGCGTGGTCAACGCCCTGGGCGAGCCGATCGACGGCAAGGGCCCGATCGGCACCGAGCTGACCGCGCCGGTGGAGCGCGTGGCGCCGGGCGTGATCTGGCGCAAGTCGGTCGACCAGCCGGTGCAGACCGGCTACAAGTCGGTCGACTCGATGATCCCGATCGGCCGCGGCCAGCGCGAGCTGGTCATCGGCGACCGCCAGACCGGCAAGACCGCGATGGCGATCGACGCGGTGATCAACCAGAAGGGCACCGGCATCAAGTGCGTGTACGTGGCGATCGGCCAGAAGGCCTCGACCGTCGCCAACATCGTGCGCAAGCTGGAAGAGAACGGGGCGATGGCGCACACCATCGTGGTCGCCGCCACGGCGTCGGAGTCGGCCGCGATGCAGTACATCAGCGCCTACGCCGGCTGCACCATGGGCGAGTACTTCATGGACCGCGGCCAGGACGCGCTGATCGTCTACGACGACCTGTCCAAGCAGGCCGTGGCCTACCGCCAGATCTCGCTGCTGCTGCGCCGCCCGCCGGGCCGCGAGGCGTACCCGGGCGACGTGTTCTACCTGCACTCCCGCCTGCTCGAGCGCGCCGCGCGCGTGTCCGAGGAGTACGTCGAGAAGTTCACCAACGGCGAGGTCAAGGGCCAGACCGGTTCGCTGACCGCGCTGCCGATCATCGAGACCCAGGCCGGCGACGTCTCCGCGTTCGTTCCAACCAACGTGATTTCGATCACCGACGGGCAGATCTTCCTGGAAACCGACCTGTTCAACGCCGGCATCCGCCCGGCCGTGAACGCCGGCATCTCGGTGTCGCGCGTCGGTGGCGCGGCCCAGACCAAGATCATCAAGAAGCTGTCCGGCGGCATCCGCATCGCGCTCGCCCAGTACCGTGAGCTGGCGGCGTTCGCCCAGTTCGCGTCCGACCTGGACGAGGCCACCCGCAAGCAGCTCGAGCGCGGCCAGCGGGTCACCGAGCTGATGAAGCAGAAGCAGTACGCGCCGCTGCCGATCGCGCTGCAGGCGGTGTCGATCTACGCCGTCAACGAGGGCTACCTCGACGACGTGCCGGTGAACAAGATCGGCGCCTTCGAGGAGGGCCTGCACGCCCACTTCGCCAATACCCAGGGCGGGCTGCTGGAGAAGATCAACACCAGCGGCGCGTGGAACGACGAGATCGAGGCCAGCTTCAAGGCCGGGATCGAGGACTTCAAGAAGACCGGCACCTGGTAAGCAGCAGCTCGGGTAGACGGGAGGAATAACATGGCCGGTGGCCGCGAAATCAAGACGAAGATCAAGAGCGTGCAGAACACCCGCAAGGTGACGCGCGCGCTCGAGATGGTCTCCGCCTCCAAGATCCGCAAGGCTCAGGAGCGCATGAAGACCTCGCGCCCCTACGCGCGGGTCATGAAGCAGGTCATCGGCCACCTCGCCCAGGCGAACACCGACTACCGCCATCCGTACATGGTCGAGCGCGGCTCGGTGAAGCGGGTCGGCTACGTGATCATCTCCTCCGACCGCGGCCTGGCCGGCGGGCTGAACAACAACATGTTCCGCCGCCTGCTGGGCGAGTTCGCCAAGTGGCAGGAGCAGGGGGTCGAGGTCGACTTGGTGACCATCGGCCAGAAGGCCTCGGTGTTCTTCCGCCGGGTCAAGGTCAACATCCGCGCCTCGGTCACCCACCTGGGCGACACCCCGAAGCTGGAGCAGCTGATCGGCGTCATCGGCACCGTGCTCGACGGCTACACCAGGGGCGAGATCGACCGGGTCTACCTCTGCTACAACGACTTCATCAACGCGATGACCCAGCGGCCGACCTTCGACCAGCTGCTGCCGCTGCCGCCGTCGGATGAAGCCGTCGCCCCGCACGACTGGGACTACCTGTACGAGCCGGACCCGGCCACCGTGCTCGACCACGTGCTCACCCGCTACATCGAGTCGCTGGTCTACCAGGCGGTGCTCGAGAACGTGGCGTCCGAGCATGCCGCGCGCATGGTCGCCATGAAGGCCGCCTCGGACAACGCCAACAAGCTGATCGACAACCTGCAGCTGGTCTACAACAAGGCCCGCCAGGCGGCGATCACCCAGGAAATCTCCGAGATCGTCGGCGGCGCCGCCGCGGTCTGATCCACATTTCGAGGAAACCACAATGAGCCAGGGCAAGATCGTCCAGATCATCGGTGCCGTCGTCGACGTCGAGTTCCCGCGTGACGCGGTGCCCAACGTGTACGACGCGCTGAAGGTCGAGAACACCGAAATCACGCTGGAAGTCCAGCAGCAGCTCGGCGACGGCGTGGTCCGTTCGATCGCACTGGGCTCGACCGACGGCCTCAAGCGCAACCTGGTGGCCAACAACACCGGCCGCGGCATCTCGGTGCCGGTCGGCACCGGCACCCTGGGCCGGATCATGGACGTGTTGGGCCGCCCGATCGACGAGGCCGGCCCGGTCGACGCCTCGGCCGAATGGGAGATCCACCGCGACGCGCCGTCCTACGAGGACCAGTCCGCGGCCAACGAGCTGCTGGAGACCGGCATCAAGGTCATCGACCTGATGTGCCCGTTCGCCAAGGGCGGCAAGGTCGGCCTGTTCGGCGGCGCCGGCGTGGGCAAGACCGTCAACATGATGGAGCTGATCAACAACATCGCCAAGGCGCACGAGGGCCTGTCGGTGTTCGCCGGGGTGGGCGAGCGGACCCGCGAGGGCAACGACTTCTACCACGAGATGAAGGACTCCAACGTCCTCGACAAGGTGGCGATGGTCTACGGCCAGATGAACGAGCCGCCGGGCAACCGCCTGCGCGTCGCGCTGACCGGCCTGACCATGGCCGAGTACTTCCGCGACGAGAAGGACGCCTCCGGCAAGGGCCGCGACGTGCTGCTGTTCGTCGACAACATCTACCGCTACACCCTGGCCGGCACCGAGGTGTCCGCGCTGCTGGGCCGCATGCCGTCGGCGGTGGGCTACCAGCCGACCCTGGCCGAGGAAATGGGCGTGCTGCAGGAGCGCATCACCTCGACCAAGACCGGTTCGATCACCTCGATCCAGGCCGTGTACGTGCCTGCGGACGACCTGACCGACCCGTCGCCGGCGACCACCTTCGCCCACCTCGACGCCACCGTCGTGCTGAGCCGCAACATCGCCTCGCTGGGCATCTACCCGGCGGTCGACCCGCTGGACTCCACCTCGCGCCAGCTCGACCCGAACGTGATCGGCACCGAGCACTACGAGGTCGCGCGCAAGGTCCAGTCGATCCTGCAGAAGTACAAGGAGCTCAAGGACATCATCGCGATCCTGGGCATGGACGAGCTGTCGGAAGAGGACAAGCAGGCCGTGTCGCGGGCGCGCAAGATCGAGCGCTTCTTCAGCCAGCCGTTCCACGTCGCCGAGGTCTTCACCGGCTCGCCGGGCAAGTACGTGTCGCTCAAGGACACCATCCGCGGCTTCAAGGGCATCGTCGAGGGCGAGTACGACCACCTGCCGGAGCAGGCGTTCTACATGGTCGGCAGCATCGAGGAAGCCGTCGAGAAGGCCAACAAGATGACCGAGAAGGCGTGATTGACCTTCCTTCTCCCGCTCGCGGGAGAAGGGGAATTGGACAGGAAAGCACATGGCCAGCACCACATTCCGTTGCGACATCGTCAGTGCCGAGGACGAGATCTTCCGTGGCGACGCCGAAATGCTCGTCGCCACCGGCGAGCTGGGTGAGCTGGGCATCGTCGCCCGCCACGCGCCGCTGATCACCCGCCTGAAGCCGGGCAAGGTCGTGGTCACCCTGCCGGGTGGCGAGCAGATCGACATCGCCGTCAGCGGCGGCATCCTCGAGGTGCAGCCGCAGGTGGTGACGGTCCTGGCCGACACCGCGGTGCGCGCCGACGAAATCGACGAGGCCGCGGTCCGCGCCGCCAAGGAAGAGGCCGAGCGCATCCTGGCCGGGCGTCCGGAGCCGATGGAGGCCGCCGAGGCCCAGGCCCGCATGGCCGAGGTCATGGCCCAGCTGCAGGCACTGGAGCGGCTGCGCCGCAACATGAAGCACTGATCGCGGCGCCTCCCGCCGTGGTACCTCGACGCCGGCCTTGTGCCGGCGTCGTTGTTTCCGGCATTCATTCCGGGAGATCGCTTGCACAGGCAGGGCGTGGCGCCTAGTTTCGCGTTTCCAGGGCTTGGGAGCGGGGCGATGGGCAGGTGCGCGACAGTGGCGGTGGCAGCCGTGGTGCTGGCGATGCTGGTGCCGGTGGCGGCGGCACGGTCCCCGGCCGGGACGCAGCATAGGCTGGAAGGCGAACGGCCGCGGGCGCGCGAGGCCGGGATCGTGATCGGCAGCCTGCCCACCGGCCCGCTCAATGCCTTGGTCGACGTGCGCGGCGTGGCCGTCGGCCACACCACGGTCATCGACGGTGGCGACATCCGCACCGGCGTCACCGCGATCCTCCCGCACGGCGGCGACCCGTACCGCGAGCGCGTGCCGGCGGCGATCCACGTCGGCAACGGCTACGGCAAGCTGCTCGGCGTCACCCAGGTACGTGAACTGGGCGAACTGGAAACACCGGTCCTGCTCACCGGCACCCTCAGCGTCTGGCGCGCCGCCGATGCGCTGGTGGACTGGATGCTGGCGCGGCCCGGCATGGAACAGGTGCGCTCGCTCAACCCGGTGGTGGGCGAGACCAACGACGGCTATCTCAGCGACATCCGCGCCCGGCCGATCACTCCGGCGCATGTGGTCGCCGCGCTGGAGGGTGCCAGCACCTCGAACGTGGACGAAGGCGCGATCGGAGCCGGGACCGGCACCGTCGCGTTCGGCTGGAAGGGCGGCATCGGCACCAGCTCGAGGGTGGTCCCGGGCGGCCACACCGTCGGGGTGCTGGTGCAGAGCAACTTCGGTGGCGAGCTGGTGGTCGGCGGACGCCCCGCGCGTGGACTGCTGCCGGATCCGGCCACCTGCGACGCCGGCGGCTGCCCCCCGCACGCGGGCGACGGCAGCATCATGATCGTGGTCGCCACCGACGCGCCGCTCGATGCCCGGGGGCTGGAAAGGCTCGCCTCACGTGCGCTGGTCGGCCTGGGACGCACCGGCTCCACGATGTCCAACGGCTCCGGCGATTACGTCATCGCCTTCAGTACCGCCGAATCTGCCCGGCTGCCGCTGGACCGGGAGCGCCACGCGCTGGAGCGGCTGTCCAACGGGGCGATGAGCCCGCTGTTCCAGGCCGTCGCCGAAGCCACCGAGGAGGCGATCCTCAACTCCATGTTCCGCGCCCGCACCGTCCACGGCCACCGCGGCACCGTGCACGCCCTGCCACTGGAGCCACTGCTGGCCGCGCGGCTCAGCGCCGGTAGACCCAGTGCCGGGAAACCATGAAGCCGAGCAGCCCCAGCGCGACCTCGACCAGCGGCTTGGCCAGCCATGCCCACTTCAGCCCCAGGTAGTCGTCGACGTTGCCGACCAGCCACGTGCTCAGGAGTGTGGTCGCCAGCCACAGCAGCGCGAAGCGCACGAACTGCACCCGGCCCAGCGCGGTGTCCTCACCGGCGAAGGTCACCCGGCCGTTGAGCCAGAAGCCGATCAGCGCGCCGCACACCCGCCCGGCCACGTTGGCCTGGCGGACCGGAATGCCGACGTGGCTGAGCGTGACCATCACCGCCCAGTCCAGCAGCCACTGGATGCCGCCGAACAACAGGTAGTGGCGGCCCTGGCGACCGAGGCTCACTGCGTGCCTCCCGCCAGGGGCGGCAGGCGATCACACGGCGCGGAGCGGGCATTGGGCAGGGTGGACGGCACCGGCGCATCCTAGCAGGGGCGCAGCCGGTAGAATCCACCTCCCGTCCTGCTGTTCGCCAACGCCATGTCGCTGCCACTGCACGTTGTCATCCTCGCCGCCGGCGAGGGCAAGCGGATGAAGTCCGCCCTGCCCAAGGTCCTGCAGAAGGTGGCCGGCAAGCCGATGCTTGGCCACGTGGTCGATGCCGCGCGCGAGCTGCAGCCGGGTGCCATCCACATCGTCTACGGCCATGGCGGGGATGCCGTGCGCGAGGCGTTTGCCGACCAGCCGGACCTGCAGTGGGCCGAGCAGCGCGAGCGCCTGGGTACCGGCCACGCGGTGCGGCAGGCGATGCGCCAGGTGCCGCAGGACGCGCGGGTGCTGGTGCTGTACGGCGACGTGCCGCTGATCCGGGCCGATACCCTGCGCCGGATGCTCGACGTGCCGGGCCGGCTGACCGTTCTGGTCGCCGACCTGGACGACCCTGCCGGATACGGCCGGGTCCTGCGCAATGCCGAAGGCAATGTCGCCCGGATCATCGAGGAAAAGGACGCCAGCGACGAGCAGAAGTCCATCAACACCGTCAACACCGGCATCCTGGTCGCCGACAGCGAGCCGCTGCGCCGCTGGCTGGACCACCTGGGCAACGACAATGCACAGGGCGAGTACTACCTGACCGACGTGTTCGCGGCCGCCGCGGACGAGTTCAATGCCGCCGAGATGGTCCACATCGACGATCCGGTGGAAACCGAGGGCGCCAACGATCCCTGGCAACTGGCCCAGCTCGAGCGCGAATGCCAGCGCCGCCTCGCGCGCCGCCTGTGCCTGGCCGGCGCGCGGCTGGCCGATCCGGCGCGGCTGGACGTGCGCGGCGAGGTCCGCGTCACCGGTGGCGATGTCGAGATCGACGTCGACGTGGTGCTCGAAGGCCACGTGGAGCTGGCCGAGGGCGTGCGGATCGGCCCGTTCTGCCGGCTACGCAACGTGAAGCTGGGCGCGGGCACCGAGGTCCGTGCGCACTGCGACCTGGACGGGGTGGTGGTGGAGGGCGCGGCGACCGTGGGCCCATTCGCCCGCCTGCGCCCGGGCACCGTGCTGGCCGACGGCGCCCACGTCGGCAACTTCGTCGAGACCAAGAACACCACCCTGGGCGTGGCCAGCAAGGCCAACCACCTGACCTACCTGGGCGATGCGGTGGTCGGTGCCAAGGTCAACATCGGCGCCGGCACCATCACCTGCAACTACGACGGGGTGAACAAGTCGCGCACCACGATCGAGGATGGCGCCTTCATCGGCTCCAACTCCTCGCTGGTGGCGCCGTTGACCATCGGCAAGGACGCGACGGTGGCCGCCGGCTCGGTGGTGACCCGCCCGGCGCCCGCGGGCCAGCTCACCGTCGCCCGCTCGCGCCAGAGCGTCGTCGAGGGTTGGACGCGCCCGCGCAAAAAGTAGGGCACAATAGCCACAGGCGTATTGCACCGGATGTCCGGACCCCGACCCGCCCTCAATCCGGCAGCACCACCGATACGCACAGCCCGCCGCCCTGGCGGTTGACCAGGGCGATGCGACCATCGTGGGCTTCGGCGATCTCGCGCGCCAGCGCCAGGCCCAGTCCGGTGCCGCTGCGCTTGGTGGAATAGAACGGCAGCAGCGCGTTCGACAGCACCGCCTCGTTCATGCCCGGCCCGCGGTCGAGCACGTCGATGCGCCAGCCATCCGCCGTGCGGCGCAGCTGCAGGATCACCTCGTCGGCCGGGGATCCGGACTCGTGCGCGTTGCGCAGCAGGTTGATCAGGGCCTGCTCCAGTTGCGCGGCATCGAAGCGGCCCTGCTCTCCGGGGTCGGGCAGCTCGCCGGCGAACCCGACCTGGCTGCGCAACTGGCGCAGGAAGCGCTCCCAGCAGACCGGCTCGCGACGGGGGGCGGGGAGCTTGGCGAAGCGCGCATAGTCGCGGATGAAGCCTTCCAGATGGCGTGCGCGTTCCTCGATGGTGGCCAGGGCATCGGGCAGGCGGTCGAGCCGGCCGCGTCGCAGCAGCTCGCCGCCGGAATGGGCCAGCGAGGCGATCGGCGCCAGCGAGTTGTTGAGCTCGTGGCTGATCACCCGGATCACCTTCTTCCAGGTCTGGACTTCCTGGCGGCGCAGTTCGGCGGTCAGTGTCCTCAGCAGGAGCAGCTCGTGCGGCCGGCCATTGAGGCGGAAGCGCCGACGCGAGAGATGGTAGATGTCCTCCTCGTCACCGTAGGCAACGCTGAACATGCCGTCCCCGCCCCGGGCCAAGGCCTCGCGCAGGGCCTCCGGGGTCTGCGCGGCGAGCGCATCGAAGTCGTGGCCCTCCAGCCGGCGTCCCCCGCCGAGCAGGCGCCGCGCGGCGAGGTTGCCGAGCACCACGCGATGCTGGGGATCCAGCAGCACCATCGCCACCGGAGTGTTCTGGACCACCGTGTCCAGCAGCAGTTCGCGCTGGACCAGAGTGTTGCGCTGGGCGCGCAACACGGTGCCCAGTTCATTGTGGGCCTCGACCAGTTCGCGCAGCTCGCCGCGGCCTTCCCAGCGGATGCTGAAGCTGTAGTCGCCGTCGCGGTAGCTGGTGACGGTGCCGGCCAATGCACGAAGCAGCGCCCGGACACCGGCCAGCTGGCGTTGCAGCAGAACGCCCAGCGGTGGCAGCAGCAGCGCCGCGGCGACCAGAACCGCGGCCCATGGCAGCAGCCAGGTCGTCAGCCACGCGGCCAGCAGGGCGCAGGCGGCGACGAACCCGGCGACCAGCAGGATCAGGCGGGTTCCCAGCGACAGCGGTGCCAGGCGCATCAGCCGCGGCGCATGCCGAGCTTGTCCATGCGCCGGTACAGCGCCTGGCGCGACAGCCCCAGGTCGGCCGCGGCCTGGGCCAGCACGCCGTCATGGCGCGCGAGCGCCGCCTCGATCTGCGCCGGATCGGGTTCCGTTGCGGCGCTGGTGCGGGGCGCCCCGGGCAATCCCAGGGCCGCCGCCTCGACCACACTGCCCGGCGAGAGCAGGGCGGCACGCTGCACCGCGTTGCGCAGCTCGCGCACGTTGCCCGGCCATGGATGCCGCAGCAGGGCCTGTTCGGCAGCCGGGCCCAGGCGCTTGCCCGCGGGCAGGAAGTGGCGGGCCAGCGGCAGGATGTCATCGGGCCGTTCGGCCAGCGCCGGCAGTTTCAGCTCGACCGCATTGAGCCGGTAGTACAGGTCCTCGCGGAACCGGCCCGCGGCGATCAGTGCCGGCAGGTCGGCGTTGGTCGCACTGACCACGCGTACCCGCACCTGGCGCTCGCGGCTGGAGCCCAGCCGTTCGAAGCGCCCGGTCTCCAGCACGCGCAGCAGCTTGACCTGGCCGGCCAGCGGAAGGTTGCCGATCTCGTCCAGGAACAGGGTCCCGCCGTCGGCGGCCTCGAACCTGCCCTCGCGGGCCCGGTTGGCCCCGGTGTAGGCGCCGGCCTCGGCCCCGAACAGCTCGGCCTCGATCAGCTCGGCCGGCAGGGCGCCGCAGTTGAGCGCCACGAACGGGCCCGTGCGCACCGCCGAGTTGGCGTGCACGATGGCCGCGATCTTCTCCTTGCCCGCGCCGTTGGGGCCGGTCACCAGCACCGGCAGCTCCGAGCGCGCGACCTGGACCGCCAGGCTCAGCAGGCGCCCGCTGGCCGGGTCGGCCCAGACCATTCCGCACAGCTCGTGGTCCCGCTCCAGAGCCTGCCGCTCGCGGTCCTCGCGGGCCCTGCGCCGACCCAGTTCGCGCCGGCTGGCCGACAGCTCCAGCAGGTTGCCGACCGTGGCCATGAGCTTGGCGTCGTCCCAGGGCTTGGCGAGGTAGTCGCTGGCACCGGCCTTGATCAGCCCGACCGCCGATTCCAGGTGTGTCCACGCGGTCAGCAGCACCACCGGCAGGTCCGGGTGGCGTGCATGGATCCGGCCGAACAGCGCCACGCCCTCGTCGCCGGAGGTGGTGTCGGCGTGGAAGTTCATGTCCTGCACCACCAGGTCGACCGGCACGCGGGCGAGCAGCTCCAGGCCGGCATCCGGCGAGTCGGCATGCAGGGTCTCGATGTCGTGCAGCGAGAACAGCACCTCCAGCGCGGTGGCGACCGCCGGGTTGTCGTCGATGACGAGGATGGTGGGCATCCTGCCTATCCTAGGCGCTGCGCGTGGCCACCGCCGGCGGCACCGCCGCGGCGCGCCGGGCCGGCCCGAGCACCGCCAACTGGCCGAGCAGCCACAGGGCCACTGCCCCGGCCGGCAGGTACAGCATCGGCAGTCGCGCCAGCTCGTAGCGCTCCATCAGCGCCAGGTTGATGGCGTAGGCCAGCACCATCCCCAGCACGATGCCGATCGTCGCCAGCAGGAAGTTCTCGGTCTGGAAGTAGCGCAGGATCTGGCTGCGGGTGGCGCCGAGTGCGCGGCGGATGCCGATCTGCTTGCTGCGCTGCTGGACCCAGAAACTGGCCAGGCCGACGATGCCCAGCGCGGTCACCACCAGCAGCGCCACGCAGACGACCAGCAACAGGCCGATCATCTCCCGGTCGCTGCGGAAGAAGCGCTCGCGGATTTCGCTGTAGCTGCGCTGGTCCAGGACCAGGCGATTGGGGTCGACCTGCTCCAGCGCCGCGACGGCGGCCTTGAGCACCTCCGCGCGCCGTGCCGGGTCATCGACCCTGAGCATGTAGAAGCCGCCGTTGTTGTAGTTGGGGCGGATCGGCAGGACGAAGGAATAGCTCATGTTCCCGCCATTGACCCCGTTGGGCCGGGTCAGCGTTTCCGCCACCCCGACCACGGTCAGGGGAATCGGGCCGAGATAGACGGTCCTGCCCACGGCGTCCCCGCCGGGAAACATCTTTTCCGCCACCGCGGCGGAGATGATGGCCGGACTGCTCAGTGCGCTGTAGTCGGTGGCCTGCTCCATGACACTCCCGTCGACATATTCCCCGGGCAGGAAGTCGCGCCCGGCCGACAGGCGGATGCCCAGCGTGTCGAGCATGCCGTCGTAGGCCATGTACTGGGCGGCGTTGAGCGTTGCGCGCTCCTGGTCGGGGGTGAGCGTGAGGCCGGAGTTCGACGAGTTGTTGTAGAACGGCAGCTGGTTGACCAGGGTCACGCCGGCCACGCCGGGAACCGCGCGCAGCGCCGCAAGGTCCTCGCGGGTGCGTGCATCGGCGTTGTCGGCCGGACCGATGCCGCTGAGGCGGACCTGCAGCAGTTGCTGCTCGGCGATGCCGCTGGGCCGGGACACGTTCTCGATGCGCTCGGTGATCAGGAACAACGCGTTGCAGACGATGGCGCAGCTGAACGCGATCTCCAGCACGATCAGCGCGGCGGCCGTCTTGTGGCGCAGCAGGGTGGAGAGGATGGGGCGGATTTCCATGGTTGTCCTCCGATGGCCTTACTGCGACTTGAGCTGGACGGCGGGGGTGATCTGCATCGCCCGCCAGGCCGGCAGGAGCCCGGCGACCAGGCTTGCGAACAGGGCCAGCGCGAAGGTGAACAGCAGCATCGGACCGTCCAGCTGCGCAAGCTCGGCATAGCCGGCGGGACGTTGCCGCACCGCCCACAATCCCAGCAGCGCCAGGCCCAGGCCGAGCACGCCGCCGGCCAGCCCGACGGTGCCGGCCTCGACCAGGCACTGGGCGAAGATCGCCCGGCGCGAGGCGCCCAGCGCCCGGCGTACGCCGATCTCGCCGCCGCGGCGCAGGAACTTGGCCAACAGCAGGCCGACGGTGTTGACCAGGCACACCAGCAGGAAGCCCAGCGCCAGCCACAGCTGCAGGCGCACGTCGCCGGGCACGACGTTGCGATGGTCCAGCCACGCCATGACGTTGCGCAGGCGGGTGTTGGGCTCGCGCTCGAACCGCCCGCCCGCCTTCTGCTGCGCGGAGTAGTTGTCCAGGTAGGCCTTGTAGTCGCGTGCCTGTCCCGCGTCCGCGAGCTCGACCCAGTACTGGATCCAGGCACAGGGTGCGTTGAGGTCGGAGGAATCGTTGACCGGGCTGTTGCCGAAGCAGTTGGTCGTCCCGCTGGTACCCAGCTCCAGCTCCATCGCGGTGGAGAAGGGAATGAAGACCTGCTCGTCGCGGCCATAGGCCCCGGTGCTCAGGTCGTAGAACTTCGGGCTGGGCGACCACTCGTCCAGCACCCCCACCACCCGCAGCGCATTGCCGTCGATCCGGATGCTCCGGCCGGTGCTGTCGGCGCCACCGAACAGCTTGTCGTTGAGGGCCGCGGAGATCACCGCCACCCGGCCACGGCCCTCGTCCTCCGTGGCGGACCAGCCCTGGCCGTGGCGGAAGGGAACCTCGAACATCGGAAAGAAATCGGCGGAGGTGTAGCGCGCGGTATCGATGAACGGCTTCAGCGTGCTCGCCTCGGGCTCGATGATCACCCCGCCGCCGACCATCATCGCCTGCCGCTCGCCACGGCCCTGCCGCAGCAGTTCCTCGGCATCGAAGCGGGTCAGCTGCTGCTCCGGCTCCTCGCCTGGCGTGTAGTAGGCCGCCGGCTCGGGATCGAGCTGCACCGCGAACAGCCGTTCGCTCTTTTGCGGGATCGGGTCGCCGGAAAGCACCCGGAACACCGTCAGCGTGGTCATGCTGGCCCCGATGCCCAGTGCGATCGCCAGCACCATCAGCGCGGTCAGCACCCGATTGCGGCGGAAGCTGCGCAGGGCGAGGTTGAGGTAGTAAGTGAACATCGTCGGTGCTCTCCGTAACGTTCAGGCGCTGCGCGTTGCCACAGCCGGCGGGACTGCCGCCGCGCGGCGGGCGGGGCCCAGCACGGCGGCTTGTCCGAGCAGCCACAGCGCGGCTCCGCCGACGGGCAGGTAATACAACGGGAGCCGGGCCAGTTCGTACTGGCTCATCAGCCACTGGTTGACGCCGTAGGCCAACAGCATCCCGGCCACGATGCCGGCGGTACTGAGCAGGAAGTTCTCGGCCTGGAAGTACCGCAGGATCTGCCTCCGGGTTGCCCCCAGTGCCCGGCGGATGCCGATCTGCCGGGTGCGTTGCTGGACCCAGAAGCTGGCCAAGCCGACGATGCCGAACGCGGTCACCGCGAGCAGCGAGACGCAGACCGCCATCAGCAGCCATACGACCGCACGGTCCCGGCTGTGGAAGTTCCGGCGCATCTGTTCGATCGTTTCCTGCTTGTGGATGAGCCGATTGGGATTGACCGAGCTCAATGCCACGGCCGCGGCCTGCAGCACGTCCTCGCGTCGATCCGGATCGGTGCGCAGGACGTACTGGCCCATGGCGGGCCTGATGGGGACGATGAAGGCCTGGTGCGCTTGCCTCGCCGTCCTTCCGGTACCGGGCGCGATCAGCTCATCGATCACGCCGACCACGCGGCTGGGCTCCGGCCCCCAGGCGGAAACCGTGTTTCCGACTGCGGACTGGCCGGGAAACAGCTCGTCTGCGAGCGCCCGGGTCAGGACGACCGAAGGGGTGACTTCCGCATAGATCGCCGTCATGTCCTGGTATTCGCCGGGCTCGAATCCGCGGCCCTCTACCACCCGCAGGCCCAGTGTCGGGAACAGGTTCCCGTCATCCAGGTATCCGGTCGCACCCTCCACCGAAACCGGGGGATCCGAAGGCCGTGAAACGCCCAGCGACCAGGACATGTCGCCGTAGGGCACCTGGTTGATGCTGGACGCAGACTTCACGCCGGGAACCGCCGCCAGTGCGGTGAGGTCTTCGATACGTGCCGCGTGGCCGTCGCCATCGTGGTCGATGCTGCTCACGCTCAGGTAGACCAGCTCGTCCTCGACCACGCCACTGGAGCGTTGCATGTGTTCCACGCGGCCGACGATCAGGAACACCGCGTTGCAGATGATTGCGCAGCTCAGCGCGATCTCCAGGACGATCAGCGTGGCCGCGGTCTTGTGGCGCAGGAGGGAGGAAAGGATCGGGCGGATGTTCATGGCGTCACTGGGATTTGAGTTGCAGCGCAGGGGGAATCCGCATGGCCCGCCAAGCGGGCAGGAGGCCCGCGAACAGGCTGGCCGCCAGGGCGAACGCGAGGGTGAGCAGCAACAGCGAACCGTCGAGCTGCGCCAACCGGGCGTAGTCGTCGGGTTGCTGGCGGACGATCCACAGCCCCATCGCGGTGGACCCCAGGCCCAGCACGCCCCCCGCGATCCCGATCACGCCGGCCTCGACCAGGCATTGCCGGAAGATCTCCGCCCGGCTCGCCCCCAGTGCCCGGCGCACCCCGATCTCGCCACTGCGACGCAGGAACTTGGCCAGCAACAGGCCCACGGTATTGACCAGGCACACCAGCAGGAAACCGAACGCCAGCCACATCTGCAGCCGCACGTCATTGGGGACGATCCGCTTGTGGTCCAGCCAATCCATCACGTCGTGCAGGCGGACGTCGACCGGGCGCTCGAAGCGGCCGGCTTCGCGCTGCTGCTGCGAGTACCGCTCCAGGTATTCGCGGTAGGCCGCGGCCTTCTGCACCGAATCCAGTTCCACCCAATAGCTGACCCAGGCGCACGGCGCGTTGAGGGCATGGGAGCCCTCGGCGTGCTCCTTGGTGTCGCCCCAACACGTCATCTCGCCGTTGGTTCCCAGCCGCAGCTCGCGCGAGGTGGAGAACGGCAGGAATACATCCTCGCCCTCGCCGAAGCGCTCGCCGAGGGCATAGAAGCGTGGGCCCAGGCGCCAGTCGTCCAGCACGCCGATGATCTCGAGCGTTCCCTGGGGGAGTTGCAACGTGCGGCCGACCGCGTCGTCGTCGCCGAACAGCGTGTCCGCCAGGCTGATGCTGATGACGGCTACCCGCGCCCGGGCCGCATCCTCCGCGGCAGTCCAGGCGCGGCCCTGGAGCAGGGGCGCGTCGAGCATGGGGAAGAAATCCGCAGAGGTGTACCGGGCTCCCATGAGGACCGGCAGGGCCAGCCGGTCGGACGGGAGGACCGTGACGCTGCCGCCCGCCATCAGTGCCTGGCGGTCGCCCCGCTTGTGTTCCAGCAGGGCTTCGGCGTCGAAACGGGTCAACTGGTCCGGCAATTCCACCCCGGCATCGGGGTTTTCGCGTTCGGGCAGCGGATCCATCCGTGGATGGAACAGCTGGCCGCTCTTGTGCGGGATCGGATCGCCGGAGAGCACGAAATAGACGCTGAGGGTGGTCATCGTCGCGCCGATCCCGACGGCGATGGTCAACACCATCAACGCAGTGAGCACCTTGTTGCGGCGGAAGCTGCGCAGGGCAAGGTTGAGGTAATAGCCCAGCACGTCGCGGCCCGTCTCAGGCGGTGGCGGCGGTCGGCGCGCCGCCCAGCGCGGACCCGCGCACCACGTCGGTGGCCATCCCGTCCACGATGTGCACGTTGCGCTGCGCGCGAGCGGCCAGCTCCGGGTCGTGCGTCACCATGACGATGGTGCTGCCCTGCTCGTGGATGGACTCCAGCAGTTCCATCACGCTGCGGGCCATCTGCGAGTCGAGGTTGCCGGTGGGCTCGTCGGCCAGCAGCAGCCGCGGGCTGCCGGCCAGCGCCCGGGCGATCGCCGCGCGCTGCTGCTGGCCGCCGGACAGTTCGGCCGGGAAGTGCTTGATGCGCGAACCCAGGCCTACCATGCCCAGCGCGTCCTCGATCCGCAGCTTGCGCTCGCTTGCCGGCATCCCGCGGTAACGCAGCGGCACGTCGCAGTTGTCGAACAGGTTCAGGTCCGGGATCAGGTTGAAGCTCTGGAAGATGAAACCGATCTTCTGGTTGCGCAGCCTGCTGCGCTGGTTGTCAGACAGGCCCTTGACGTTCTCGCCGTCGAGGGTGAACTCGCCATCGGTAAAGGTCTCCAGCAGGCCGGCGATGTTGAGGAAGGTGGTCTTGCCCGAACCCGACGGGCCGGTGACGGCGACGAACTCGCCTTCCTTCACGTGCAGGTCGAGCGAGCGCAGGGCATGGGTCTCGACCAGCTCGGTGCGGTAGACCTTGGAAACGGCTTGCATGTGCAGCATGGGAGGGCTCCGGAAAGGAAGGTTCAGGTGGGAAGCGGAAGGCGTGGGGCGGCGGTATGAAAGCGGCGGCAACCGGAGTCAGTCGCCCGAGACGCGGATGCGATCGGCGTTGTCGAACAGCTCGGAGCCGGCGACCACCACGCGCTCGCCAGGCTCCAGTCCGCTGATGACCTCGACCGAGCGAAGGCTGGTGGCGCCGGTCTGGATCGGGCGGCGCAGCGCGCTGCCGTCACGGACCACGTAGGCGTGGCGGCCACCGGACTGTTCGAGGAACGGGCCGCGCTCGACCATCACCACGTCGCGCCGGGTGTCGAGCAGGATCCGCGCGGACAGGCGCTGGTTCTGGCGCAGGCCGGGTGGCTGCTCGTCGCTGAAGCGCACGCGCGCGGCGACCTCGCCGTTGACCACTTCCGGCGACACCGCCGACACCTCGGCCGGGAACACCTCGTTGCCGCTGCGGATCTCCGCCGGCATGCCGATCGCCAGGTCGCGGGCGAAGCTCTCCGGGACCCGGATCTCCACCTCGAACACCGACAGGTCGACGACCGAGAGGATCGGCGAGTTGGCGGCGACATTGGTCGCCTGGGCCACCTGCACCTGGCCGACCTGGCCGTCGAACGGGGCACGCAGGGTCAGCGCCCCGACCTGGCGTTGCGCCTCGGCGACCACCGCGCGCTGGCGCTCGCTCAGCAACTGCTTGTTGCGCGCATCCAGTCCGGCGCCCTGGCCCTGCAGGCCGGCGTCCTCGCGCGCGGCGGCCAGGCCGATCTCGGCCTTCTTCAGGGTGTCCTCGGCCTTGGCCAGCTCCACCTGCGCCAGCACGCCGGCATCGTAGGCGCGCTGGTAGCGCTGCAGGTCGCGCTGGGCGGCGGTGCGCTCGATCTCGGCCTGGTCCACCAGCTTGCGCGCCTCGGCGCGTGCCATGCGGGCATCCAGGCCGGCACGGTCGGCCTCGGCCTGCAGGCTGGCCAGGGTCGACTCCTCCTGCACCAGCGTGCTGCGCAGTTCCGGGCTGTCGATCTCGGCCAGTACCTGGCCCTGCTTCACCACGTCGCCGGCGACCACCTGCAGCCGGACGGTGCCACCGGCGATCGCATACAGGGTGGGGCTGTTGGCGGCGATCACCCGGCCCTCGGCACTGATGTCGCGGACCAGGTCGCCACGGGTCACCTCGGCGATCCGCAGGCGGCCGGCATCAAAGGACCGGGCGCCCGCGCCCCAGCCGGCGACCACCCAGCCGATCGCCGCCATCAGAGCGACGCCGCCGACGGCCGGCAGCAGCCAGCGGCGAAGGCGACGGGTCGGTGACGGCGTGCGGCGCACGGCATCTTGGGCGGAGGTGTCTCGGATCGGGGCGGGGCGCGGCATCGGACGTGTTTATCGGGTGTGTGGCCAAGGTGAAGCAGGATGCGTGCCAACCTACAACTTGTTGATTTTAAATTGGAATTCTTCATCGGCCACCGTCCGCGGACACCGGGCGGACACCCGGTGGTGTCCGCCGCCCGCCATCACGGAGCGCGCCCGCGGCCGCGGGCCAACCGGCTAAACTGCACGGCTACCCAAACGAGCGTGCTGCCATGTGCGGAATCGTCGGTGCGATCGCCGATCGCGATGTCGTCCCGGTCCTGATCGAGGGCCTGAAGCGGCTGGAGTACCGCGGCTACGACTCGGCGGGCATCGCCGTGCTCGACGGCCGCGAGGTGCGCCGCGTGCGCCGCACCGGCCGGGTGCAGGAGCTGGAAACGGCGGCCGCGCAGGAGGATTTCCAGGCGGCGATCGGCATCGGCCACACCCGCTGGGCGACCCACGGCGGGGTGACCGAGGCCAATGCCCACCCGCACGCCAGCCATGGCGTGGCGCTGGTGCACAACGGCATCATCGAGAACCACGAGGCCCAGCGCGAGCGCCTGGAAGCGGCCGGCTACACCTTCGAGTCGCAGACCGACACCGAGGTCATCGCCCACCTCATCCACCACCACCTCAAGCAGGGCGCGGACCCCGGATCAAGTCCGGGGCAGGCTCTGCTGGGCGCGGTGCAGGCCTGCGTGCGCGAGCTCACCGGCGCGTATGCGATCGCGGTGGTCAGCCGGCAGGAGCCGGAGCGGCTGGTGGTGGCGCGCATGGGCTGCCCGCTGCTGGTCGGCCTGGGCGAAGGCGAGAACTTCGTCGCCAGCGACGTCTCGGCGATCATCCAGGCCACCCGCCGGGTGATCTTCCTGGAGGACGGCGACACTGCCGAGCTGACCCGCGACGCGGTGCGGGTGTTCGACGGACAGGGGCAGCCGGTCGAACGCGAGGTGCACCTGTCGGATGTCTCGCTGGCCTCGCTGGAACTGGGACCGTACAGCCACTTCATGCAGAAGGAGATCCATGAGCAGCCGCGGGCGATCTCCGACACCATCGAGGCGCTGATCGACAACGGCGTGTTCGGCCCGGAACTGTTCGGCGTCGATGCCGGCCCGGTGCTGGCGCAGGTCGAGGGCGTGAAGATCCTCGCCTGCGGCACCAGCTACTACGCCGGGCTGGTCGCCGGCTACTGGATCGAGTCGATCGCCGGTCTGCCGTGTTCGGTGGAGATCGCCAGCGAGTACCGCTACCGCGACGTGGTCCCGAACCCCAGGCACCTGGTGGTGACCATCTCCCAGTCCGGCGAGACCCTGGACACCATGGAGGCGCTCAAGTACGCCAAGTCACTGGGCCACGAGGCGACGCTGTCGATCTGCAACGTGCCCGAGAGCGCGATCCCGCGCGCCAGCCGGCTGGTCTACTACACCCGCGCCGGCGCCGAGATCGGCGTCGCCTCGACCAAGGCCTTCACCACCCAGCTGGTAGCGCTGTTCACCCTGGCCTGCACCCTGGCCAAGCTGCACGGCCGGCTGGACGAGGCGACCGAGGCCGAACACATCGAGGCGCTGCGCCACCTGCCCGGCAGCGTCCAGCATGCGCTGAACCTGGAGCCGCAGATCACCGCCTGGTCGGAGCGCTTCGCGCCCAAGGCCAACGCCCTGTTCCTCGGCCGCGGCGTGCACTATCCGATCGCCCTGGAAGGGGCGCTCAAGCTCAAGGAAATCTCCTACATCCACGCCGAGGCCTACCCGGCCGGCGAGCTCAAGCACGGCCCCTTGGCCCTGGTCGATGCCGACATGCCGGTGGTTGTGATCGCCCCCAACGACCGGCTGCTGGAGAAGGTGAAGTCCAACATGCAGGAGGTCCGCGCCCGCGGCGGCGAGCTGTACGTGTTCACCGACGAGGACAGCGAGTTCGGCCCGTCCGAGGGCGTGCACGTGATCCGCGCCCCACGCAACGTGGGCGTGCTCAGCCCGATCGTCCACACCATCCCGGTCCAGCTGCTGGCCTACCACGTGGCGCTGGCGCGCGGGACGGACGTGGACAAGCCGCGGAACCTGGCGAAGAGCGTGACCGTCGAGTAGCTAAATGGACTATCAGCTCGTGATCAAGTTCTGGAGGAAGTCGCTGGACAGCGAGGCCTTCCTGGAAACCCTGGAAGGCAAGCTCAGGGATGCCCTGGGTACCGCCGCGGTGCCCGACGGTTATGACGTCAGCCCCAGGGAGATCAACCTGTTCGTGCTGACGTCCGATCCGCGGCCTGCGTTCCGGCGTGCCAAGGACGTCCTGGAAAGCCTTGGGGTGCTGCACAGCGTCTCGGCCGGGTTCCGCCTGGTGGGTGGCGCGGGCTTCACCTCCATCTGGCCGCTGCGCACCACCCGCAAGTTCAGGCTCCCGTAGCCGGGCGCGCCGACCTCCCTTGTTCATCCGCGGACAAGTGCAACCAGCGCCAACAGCAGGAGGCTTTCCATCACCTCCGTGCTCGCGCCGAGGCAATCACCGGAAATGCCACCGAGGCGGCGGCGCCAGTAAAGGGCGATGAGCGGTGCCAGAGGTAACGCGAGCAACAGTGGGGGTGCCAGCCAGAGGGTGGGTAGGGCAAGGACAACGGCCCAGAGCCAGACGCCGGGCATGCCCAACTGCCATGAAAAACGCTCGGCCAGCCCGGGTTGCAGCGGTGGCAGGTGTCGGCTCCACCATAGCGTTGCCCAGCGTGCCCAAGCGGGCACTAGCACGATGCCCCAAGCCCATCGCCCGCCAGCCAGTTCGGACAGCAGGACCAGCTTCAACAGCAGTTGCATGACGATGGCCACGACGCCGAATACCCCGGTGTGCGGGTCCCTGAGGACCTCCATGAAACGTTCGGGATTACGGTGGGCTGCGCCGAATGCGTCGGCAACATCGGCCAGCCCGTCCAGGTGCAGGGCGCCGGTAACCCACACCCAAGCCAGCAGCGCCAGTACGGCCGCCAACCAGGGGCGGTGTTCGACACCCAGTAGGGGCAGTGCCAGCAGCGTTCCGATAAACGCGCCGACGAACGGGAAATAGACGGCGCACCGGTTCAGTTCCTGCGGCTGGAATTCGCCTACCTGCGGCGTGGGCAGACGGGTCAGGAACTGCGTTGCCAGGATCAGCCGGCGCAGGCTCATGGTTGCCGGAGCTCAATGAGCTCGCCCCACAGACCGTCACCGCCGAGCTCCACGCGCAGGCGCAGACGGGTGCCGTAATCGATGCGCAACGCCCATAGGGAGGGCAGGGCGAAGCCGCAGGTCAAGGACAGGGCCATCCGCAGCACGCCGGCGTGACTGACCACCAGCACCGGAGCGGCACCCGCAGGGGCGGCGTCGCAGTCTCGGGCGAGTGCCGCCAACGCGCTGCCGATCCGCGCCTGGAATGCCGGCCACGGTTCGCCGTCCGGTGGCGGGTGGCGTACCGGGTCACGATGAAAGGCAGCCAGGGCAGCCGGGTCAATGTCACTGCCGCGCAGGCCATCCCAGTCACCGAAGTCCAGTTCGGCCCAGTCGGAGTCCATCTCGATCGGCAGGTCGCGGGGAGTCGCCAGGGCTCTTGCGGTGCCCAAGGCGCGGATGCGGGGCGAGGTGATCGCCCGCGACCATGCCAAGGCGTGGCATGCCCCGCCGAGTGCGTCCGTGGCCTGTGCCAACAGCGGCGGATCGCCCCGTCCGTCCAGGTGGCCGGCCCGGCCGGTGGAGGCATGTCTCACCAGGTCCAGGATCATGCCGGCCGGGCGTCGTCGTTTACGGACACAGCGGCCTGTTCGAAGGTGGCCATGTCGTTGTGCAGTGCGCACGCAAGGCGCAGCAAAGGAATGGCCAAGGCCGCTCCGCTGCCTTCGCCCAGTCGCAGGTCCAGTTGCAGCAGGGTGTCGGCTCCCAACACGTCCAGCACACAGGCGTGGCCGCGTTCGGCAGATCGGTGTGAGAACAACAACCAGGGCCGTGCACCAGGGTTCAGCCGTACTGCCACCATTGCGGCCACCGAGACGATGAACCCGTCTACCAGAACCGGCACGCCACGCTGCGCGGCGGCGATGATCGCTCCGGCCAACGCGGCGATTTCCAGGCCGCCCACCCGACCCAGTGCCTCCAGGGCTGGCGTCGGGGATCGGGAGATCGCGCCGCCATGCAGTGCCAGTGCGCGTTCGACTACGTCTTGCTTGTGGCGGATGCGTACAGCGTCCAGCCCGGTACCGGCACCGACCAGGGCAGTGCTGGCCAGTCCGGCGAGCGCGCAGGCGAGGGTGCTGGCAGCAGCGGTGTTGCCGATTCCCATCTCGCCCAGCACCAGTACGTCCACCCCCGGCCGTGTCGTCTTTTCCACGGCACGCCGGCCAGCTTCCAGAGCGTGGTCGCGCTCGTTCGCAGTCATGGCCGGCGCGACGCTGAAGTCGGCGGTACCAAGGCAAGGCTTGTCGGTGCGCACGCCGGGGATCGGGCGGGTGGCGAGGGTGCCGGCATCGACCACGTACAGGGGTGATCCGAGTTCGCGGGCGAGTACCGAAATCGCCGCGCCCCCGCCCCCGAAGTTGTGCAGCATCTGTACCGTGACCTCCGTCGGGTAAGCCGACACACCCCGGACCGAAACGCCGTGGTCGCCTGCAAACACGATCACCGGCACGCGAGCGGCCTGCGGGCGGTCGCGGCCCTGCAGCGCGGCCAGCTCCGCGGCCAGGGTTTCCAGCCGTCCCAGCGCTCCCCGCGGCTTGGTTAGCTGTTGCTGGCGCAGCCAGGCACGCTGCCCGTGCTGTAGCGACGGGGCGCGGCACGGCCGTGCGGTCCAATGTGGGGTCACTCGCTGGCTGTCCGTGGGCGGTGCGGCCGCTCATTCTACTTGGCCCGCCCCACGGTGCCGGCACGCTGCTGGGCGGAGCGCTGTGGCTTTGCCGGCACCCCCGCCATGGCGTAGAATTCGCGGGCTTTCAGGTGACCTTTGGGCGCTCCCGCCCAAGGTTGAAACGGGAAGCCGGTGACCTCCCTTCGGGATATGGGGGAGCATTCCGGCGCTGCCCCCGCAACGGTAAGCGAGAAGAGTCGAGGCACATCGCCACTGTGCGCTGCATGGGAAGGCGCCTCGACGGCAACACGGCCCAGGTCGTGTTGCACTGCGAGCCCGGAGACCGGCCTGGAAGTCGACTGGTTGCGACGCGGTGGGCGTGGCGGCGGCATGCCGTCGTCTGTACGGCATTTCGCGGCCTTCTGCTTCGTCCAGCTCCCCCTTCCAGCCTGCGCGGGCGCGCGCTGGCCCCAGGAGTTTGATGACATGCCGCAGTTCCGAATCCTTTCCCTGGCCATCGCACTGGCGATGCCGGGTGCCGCCCTCGCCCAGAGCACCGGTATCGACTCTGCGACCGACCTGGACGAAGTCGTGGTCACCGCTACCCGCACCCCGATCGCACTCGGCGAGGCGATCGCACCGACCCAGGTCGTCGATCGCGAGATGATCGAGCGCAGCCAGGCCACCTCGCTGCAGGACCTGCTGCGCGGCCGCGCCGGCATCAACCTGGGCAACTCCGGCGGCCCGGGCAAGCAGACTTCGCTGTTCATGCGGGGCACCAACTCCAGCCACACGCTGGTGCTGATCGATGGTGTGCGGGTCAACTCGGCCGACTTCGCCGCTGCCGCATTCCAGGACATTCCGGTCGAGCAGATCGAACGCATCGAGATCGTGCGCGGCCCGGCGTCCAGCCTGTACGGCTCGGAGGCGATCGGCGGGGTGATCCAGATCTTCACCCGCCGCGACAAGGGAGGCTTCGCGCCGCACTTCCAACTGGGCGGCGGCAGCAACGGTCTGCGCGAAGCCAGCGGCGGCTTTGGCGGCAATGGCGAGCGCGGCTGGTTCGGCACCGACATCGCCTACCAGCGCACCGACGGCATCAACGCCTGCCGCGGCTCGGAGGCGCTGGGGCAGGGCTGCTACGCCGACGAACCCGACCGCGACGGTTACCGCAACCTCTCCCTCAGCCTGCGCGGCGGCTACGAGCTCGCCGACACGCTGAGCGTGGAAGGCAGCGCGCTGCGCGCCGAGGCCGAGAACGAGTACGACGGCTTCTACAACTATTCCGAAACCGTGCAGCAGGTCATCAATGGGAAGTTGCGCTATGCGCCGAACCAGCGCGTGGCGGTGACCATCGATGCCGGCCGCAGCGACAGCGAGTCGGACAACTACAGTGATGGGGTCTACGCCAGCACCAGCAACAGCCATCGCGACACCGCCTCCGTGCAGGCCGATATCGCCGTTGCCGCCGGCCAGGTGCTCACCGCCGGCGCGGACTGGTACCAGGACCACCTCGACAGCAGCACCGAGTATCTGGTGGACAGCCGCGACAACACCGCGGTGTTCGTCCAGTACCAGGGCGCGTTCGGCGGGCACCAACTGCAGGCCGGCCTGCGCAATGACGACAATGAGCAGTTCGGCAACCACACCACCGGCACGCTCGGCTGGGGCATGGCGCTGGGCAACGGGCTCAAGTTCTCGGCGACCTACGGCACTGCCTTCAAGGCGCCGACCTTCAGCGACCTTTACGACCCGTGGAGCGGCGTGCCCGACCTGCGGCCGGAGGAGTCGGAGAGCCTGAACCTCGGCATCGCCCAGGCGGCGGCACACTGGAACTGGGCGCTGGACATGTACGAGACGCGCATCGACGACCTGATCACCTACGACTCGACCACCTGGATGATGAGCCAAGTCGAGCGGGCGCGGATCCGGGGTGCGGAGTTCACCTTCGCCACCGCCGTAGCCGGCTGGGACCTGTCGACGCAGTTCAGCCACGTCGATCCACGCAACCATTCCCCGGGCGCGCAGTACGACAACCAGCTGGCACGGCGCGCGCGCAACACCGCCCGGGTCGACCTGGACCGCGGCTTCGGCGACTGGCGCATCGGCAGCACGCTCAATGCGGCGGGCGAACGCTTCGACGACGCGGCCAACGACCTGCGGCTGGGTGGGTACGCGACGCTGGACCTGCGGTTGGAATACGCGTTCGGCCCCGAATGGTCACTGCAGGCACGTGCCACCAACGTGTTCGACCGCGACTACGAAACCGTGGCCTGGTACAACCAGCCCGGCCGGGAATATGGCCTGCGCCTGAAGTACCAGCCAGCGGTACGCTGAGCGGGATCGCCGGTGCCGCCACGACCCGCAGTGCGGGAGCGTGGCGGCACCGGTTTACTTCTCCGGCGTACCGGCGGGCTGCGGCTGCGGCTGCGGTGCGACGGTGTCGGCCACGTGCACGGTGGTGTGCACCGGGCCGGCGAGCTGCGGATCGGAAGGGTCCACCGGACCCTGGCTGGCATGCTCCACGTCCGCTGCCAGCTCTTCGCGCCGCTCGCGCGGCAGTGACTGCCAGTGCCGGTCCTGCAACGCGCCTTCCAGCGCGTACAGCAGGTTGAGGGTCGGCTTGAAGCCGGCGCGGCGCACGCGCATGAAGGCTTCGACCGCCCCGGCCTGGCGCAGGTCGTCGTGGCTGCGCAACCCGACCTGGCGCAGCCAGGCGGCCGACTTGGGGCCGATGTTGCGCAGACCGGAGGTCACCGCAGCGAGTCCAGGAAGATGCCCGCGATGGTTTCCAGCCCCTGCTGGTCGTCGGCGTCGAAACGGCCCGGGCGCGGACTGTCGATGTCGAACACACCCAGCAACTGGCCGTCCAGTTCCAGCGGCACCACCAGCTCCGAGCGCGAGGCCGAGTCGCAGGCGATGTGGCCGGGGAACGCGTCCACGTCCTCCACCCGCTGGGTCTGTCGGCTGCTGGCGGCGGCACCGCATACCCCGCGGTCGAGCGGAATGCGTACGCAGGCGGGCAGGCCCTGGAAGGGCCCGACCACCAGTTCGGTGCCGTCGAAGAAGTAGAACCCGACCCAATTGAGGTCGGGCAGGGCGTGATGGACGAGGGCGGACAGGTTGGCCGCGTTGGCGATGCGGTCGCGCTCGCCGGCGAGCAGGGCGCGCGCCTGTTCGGCGAGTTGGGCGTACTGCTCGGGCTTGCTGCCGCTGAGTGACGATGTGGTGAACATTGCGGCAGTCTAGCAGCGGCGCGGGGCCTGGCCCGGGTACGCGAAGCGCACCCGGGTCGGACCTCAGTGTTCCGCACCCTCCGCCATGAAGCGCGGGTCCTCGAACAGCTTCGTGTAATCCTCCACCGCCGCCCGCATGTCCGCCACCGGCGCCACGGCCGACGGATCCGCCTCCAGGTCGCGGGTGCCGGCCATCAGCCGTGCCAGCAGGCCGTGCAGGGCGATGTCGGGTTCCGGCTCCAGGCTGCAGTTGGCGAACATGTAGGCGATCGCCTCGTCGACCTCGCCGGCCAGTGTCAGCACCTGCTCGTCCGCCAGGTGGCCCATCTCGTGGTGGCGGAGGGTGTCGACCGCCGTGCCGACCCGGCGCATGCCGGCCATCAGCGGGGCGTCCGGCTCCCACCGGACGTGGTCGGCCGGGATCTCCATCGCACCGTGGTGCGCGGCGTGGTGCTCCGGATCGTGCTGGTCGGCACCGTGCGCGGCGTGGGCCTGGTGCGCGGCATGGTCCGCCGGGGCGGAATGCGCGGCGTGCGCATCGTGGTCGCCATGGCCGTGGCCGTCCTGGGCCAGGGCGTTGCCTCCGCCAAGGACCAGGGCCAGGGCGGCGATGAGGGGCAGGGTCTTCATTCGGGTTCCTTGGTGGCGGATGTCAGGGGCGGGCGAAGATCACCGTGGCATTGGTGCCGCCGAAGCCGAAGCTGTTGGACATCACCGTGTCCAGCCTGGCCTCCCGGCTCTCGCGCAGGATCGGGAAGCCCTCGGCCTTCGGGTCCAGCTGCTGGATGTTGGCCGAGCCGGCGACGAAGCCGTCCTGCATCATCAGCAGGCAGTAGATCGCCTCGTGCACGCTGGCCGCGCCGAGCGAGTGGCCGGTCAGGGCCTTGGTCGAGGACAGCGGTGGCACGTCGTTGCCGAACACCTCGCGCACTGCCTGCAACTCGACCACGTCGCCGACCGGGGTCGAGGTGCCGTGGGTGTTGAGGTAGTCCACGGACCCGACCGACCGGCCGTCCACACCGGCCAGCGCCATCTGCATGCAGCGCACCGCGCCTTCGCCGGAAGGGGCGACCATGTCGACGCCGTCGCTGGTCACGCCATAGCCGACCAGCTCGGCGATGATGTTGGCGCCGCGCGCCCTGGCATGCCCGTATTCCTCCAGCACCAGCATCCCGCCGCCGCCGGCGATGACGAAGCCGTCGCGTCCGGCGTCGTAGGGGCGCGAGGCGGTTTCCGGGGTGTCGTTGTACTTCGTCGACAGCGCGCCCATGGCGTCGAACTGCGAGCTCATGCCCCAGTGCAGTTCCTCGCCGCCGCCGGCCAGCATCACGTCCTGGGCGCCGTGGCGGATCAGGTCGGCGGCCGCGCCGATGCAGTGGGCGGAGGTCGCGCAGGCGGCGGAGATCGAGTAGCTCAGGCCGCGGATGCCGAAGGCGGTCGACAGCGCCGCCGAGACCGTCGAGCCCATCGTGCGCGGGACCATGTAGGGCCCGACCTTGCGCACGCCCTTGTTGCGCAGCAGGTCGCCGGTCTCGATCTGCCATTGCGGCGAGCCGCCGCCGGAGCCGGCGATCAGCCCGGTGCGGACACTGTGGACGGTGTCCTCGTCTAGCCCGGCATCGGCGATCGCCTCGCGCATGGCGACCCAGGCGTAGCCGGCGGCATCGCCCATGAAGCGCTTGAGCTTGCGGTCGATCTCCGCGGTGAGGTCGATGTCCGGCGCGCCGGCGACCTGGCTGCGCAGGCCCAGCTCGGCGTATTCGGGGATGAAGCGGATGCCCGGGCGCAGTTCACGCAGCGAGGCGCCGACCGCGGCGCGGTCGTTGCCGATGCACGAGACCACGCCCAGGCCGGTGACGACCACGCGCCGGTCAGCGGCGGAGCCGCCGGAAGCCGCAACCATCTCAGAAGCCCTCGGTGGAGGTGAACAGTCCGACCCGCAGGTCGGAGGCGGTGTAGATCTCGCGCCCGTCGACCAGGGTGCGTCCATCGCCGATGACCAGGGCCAGCTTGCCGCGCATCACCCGGCGGATGTCGATCTCATAGGTGACCAGTTTCGCGCCGGGGAGTATCTGCCCGGTGAACTTGACCTGCCCCACCCCGAGCGCACGGCCCCGGCCGGGCTCGCCCAGCCACGGCAGGTAGAAGCCGCACAGCTGCCACATCGCGTCCACGCCCAGGCAGCCGGGCATCACCGGGTCGCCCTCGAAGTGGCACTCGAAGAACCACAGGTCCGGGCGGATGTCGAGCTCGGCGCGGATGACGCCCTTGCCGTACTTGCCGCCTTCGGTGGAGATCTCGGTGATCCGGTCGAACATCAGCATCGGCGGCGCGGGCAGGCGGGCGTTGCCGGGGCCGAACATCTCGCCGCGGGCACAGGCCAGCAGCTGGTCGCGATCAAAGGAGGACGGTCGGGTCATCACGGAGGTACTGGGGGACATGAGCCCACCATTCTGCCGTTTTTCGCCAGCGGGGGACGTTGACGTCCGTCAAGCGCCACCGGCAGCACAGCAGCGGCACCGCTGAACGCGCCTTCACATTGGCCATCGGGAATGGAAGGCAGGCTCGTCGTCCCGACCACCCTGGCCGGCGCGCGCCGGCCTCCACGACAGCGGAGTGCCGATGAGAATCATCACCGGGTACCTCTTTGCCGCGCTCGCGGCCACTGCCCTGATGCTGGCCGGCTGCAATGCCGAACGGACCGGCGATGGACGTTCGTCCGCCAGCGACCGCGACAGCGCCGACAGCGCCCGTGGCAGCACCGGCGGCTCGCGCCGCGGGGATTTCGGCCCGCCCCAGGGCAAGCCGGTGCGTGCGGTGACCACCTCGCCGCCCAACGTGCCCCCGGCGACCGGTCGTGACTACCCGGCCAAGGTGGTGGTGGAAATGGACGTGGTGGAGAAGGTGATGCCGATCTCCGAAGGCGTGGACTACACCTTCTGGACCTTCGACGGCACGGTGCCGGGCAGCTTCATCCGGGTGCGCCAGGGCGACACCATCGAGTTCCACCTGCGCAACATGCCCGACAGCAAGATGCCCCACAACATCGACCTGCACGGGGTCACCGGGCCGGGTGGCGGCGCCAGCAGCAGCTTCACCGCGCCGGGGCACGTGACCCGCTTCAGCTTCAAGGCCCTCAATGCCGGGTTGTACATCTATCACTGCGCCACCGCCCCGGTGACCATGCACGTGGCCAACGGCATGTACGGGCTGATCCTGGTCGAACCGCCGGAGGGCCTGCCGGAGGTCGACAAGGAGTACTACGTGGTGCAGGGCGACTTCTACACCACCGGCAAGTACCGCGAGAAGGGCCTGCAGAATTTCGATTTCGACAAGGCCATCGACGAGCGTGCGACCTACGTGGTGTTCAACGGCATGGAGGGCTCGCTGACCGGCGACAACGCGCTGACCGCCAGCGTCGGCGAAACCGTGCGCCTGTACGTGGGCAATGCCGGCCCGAACCTGGTGTCCAGCTTCCACGTGATCGGCGAGATCTTCGACAAGGTCTGGTACGAGGGCGGCACCAATTACCAGGAGAACGTGCAGACCACGCTCATTCCCGCCGGTGGCGCGGCGATGATGGAGTTCCACATGGAGGTGCCGGGCAGCTACGTGCTGGTCGACCACGCGCTGGCGCGGTCCTTCAACAAGGGCGCGCTGGGGATCCTGCTGGCGGACGGCCCGGAGAACCCCGCGATCTACTCCGGCCAGGAGGTCGATGCGGTCTACTTGGGCGACCGCGCGCAACCGAACATGGACGCGGTCAGCGCCGCCGCCGAGTCCGCCAGCACCGGTGACCTGACCCTGGAGCAGCAGGTCGCCGCGGGCGAGGCGCTGTTCATGGGCACCTGCTCGACCTGCCACCAGGCCAATGGCGCCGGGCTGGAGGGCGTGTTCCCGCCGCTGGCGGCTTCGGACTACGTCGCCGCGCACCCCGAACTGCTTCCGCAGATCATCCTCCACGGCATCCAGGGTCCGGTCACCGTGAACGGCGTGGACTACAACTCGATCATGCCGCCGATGACCCAGTTGACCGACGACGAGGTCGCCAACATCGCCACCTACGTGCTCAACAGCTGGGGCAATCCGGGTGGCCGGGTGACCAAGGCGGAGGCCGCGGCGGCACGTGCCACCAACCCCGCCTTTGCCTCCCAGGGCCACTGAGGTGCGGACGCTGTTGATGGCCGTCGGCGTGCTCGCCGCTTCCGCCGCGCCGGCGGCGGAAGCGGAGTACGTGCGCATCCCGGCGGGCAGCTTCGCCAGCGCGCTGGCCTACGAGGACGTACCGGGCGAGGTGGAGGTCGCGGCCTTCGAGCTGATGGAGCGGCCGGTGACCAATGCCGAGTTCCTGGCTTTCGTCCGCGAGCACCCGCAATGGCGCCGCGACCGGGTGCCGCAGGTGATGGCCGAGCCGCGCTACCTCTCGCACTGGCCGGGACCGCTGGACACGGGCGGGGCCCCCGCCGATGCGCGCCCGGTGGTGCAGGTCAGCTGGTTCGCCGCCGACGCCTATTGCCGCGCCCAGGACGCGCGGCTGCCGGGCTGGAACGAGTGGGAGTACGTGGCGGCTGCCGACGAGACCCGGCAGGACGCCCGCGCCGACCCGGTCTGGCGCGAACGCATCCTGGGCTGGTACTCGCGCCCCTCCGACCAGCCGCTGGTCAGGGCCGGTGCACAGGTGGCCAACGTCTATGGGGTGCGCGACATGCACGGGCTGGTATGGGAATGGACGGAGGATTTCTCCTCGCTGCTGGTGGACGCCGACGACCGCCTGCAGGGCGACCCGGACGGCGCGCGCTTCTGCGGCGCCGGGGCGCTGTCGATGGACGACCGCGAGAACTACGCCGTGCTGATGCGGGTGGCGATGCTGTCCTCGCTGCAGGCCGGCCACACCACCGGGAACCTCGGTTTCCGCTGTGCCAGGAGCCTGCCATGAAGATCCTGATGTCCCTGCTGCTGGCCGCCGCGCTGGTCCCCGCCGTCGCCGTGGCAGCCGATGACGCGGAGTTGCCGCGCGATTCGCTCTACCGGCTCCCGGTGGGCCTGGTCGACCAGGACGGCCGCGAGCTGGAGTGGTCCGCGCTGCGGGGAAGGCCGCAGGTGGTGGGCATGTTCTATACCTCCTGCCAGTTCATCTGCCCGTTGATCGTCGACAGCGGCAAGGCGCTGGAACGCCAGCTCGGTGCCGATGCCGCGGGCTTGGGCGTGCTCCTGGTCAGCATCGACCCGGAGCGCGATGATCCGGCCGCGCTGCGCAAGGTCGTCGACCAGCGCGGGCTCGACACCACGCGCTGGACGCTGGCCGCGCCACCCGCCGGGCAGGTGCGGGCGGTGGCCGGGGCACTCGGGGTGCGCTACCGCCGCCTGGCCGACGGAGAGTTCAACCACAACAGCCCGCTGGTCCTGCTGGATGCGCAGGGGCGGGAGCTGGCCCGGACCGAGAAGATCGGCAGCCGGCTGGATCCGGAATTCGTCGAGGCAGTGCGCCAGGCGCTGCGGTGAAGGAGGCCCGGCCCGCCGGAGTCGTGCCGCCGCATCGCCCCTCGGCTGTCCAATGGCTGAACGCGGGACCCGCGGGACAGGCGTGGAGACCCGGCTTCCCATGCCGGAAACGGTGCCGTGGTTTATGCTGGCGGGTGCGCGGTCGTGGCACCTTTGTGCCGCGGCGGTTGCATCGACCGGGCCCAGTCAGCGCCTGCCCCACGTTCCATCCCGCCCCGTGGCCTGGCCCCCGGCAGGGACGATTTGATCCAGATCAAGCGGACCGGTCGTGCCGGCCCGGACAATAACCCGCAACTATCCTGAAGGTCTGCCCATGACTGTCCAAGATGCCGCCGTGGCGGCCGGTTCCGTGCCCGCCGGGCGTGGATCGGGGGTCGCTGCCGCCGACACCGGCTTCTACAACGACAAGATCGTCCACTGGTTCACCATCGCCACGGTGTTCTGGGGGATCGTCGGCATGGGCGTGGGCGTGCTGATCGCCGCCCAGCTGTACTGGCCGGCGCTCAACTTCGACACCCCCTGGCTGAGCTACGGACGGCTGCGCCCGCTGCACACCAACGGCGTGGTGTTCGCCTTCGGCGCGACCTCGCTGATCGCCACCAGCCTGTACGTGGTCCAGCGCACCTGCCACACCCGGCTGATCTCCGACAAGCTGGCGACCTTCGTCTTCTGCGGCTGGAACCTGGCCATGGTCGGCGCGGTGATCACCCTGCCGCTGGGCATCACCCAGGGCAAGGAATACGCCGAGCTGGAGTGGCCGATCGACCTGCTGATCCTGGTCACCTGGGTGGCCTACGGCGTGCTGTTCTTCGGCACCGTGGCCAAGCGCAAGGTGCAGCACATCTACGTCGCCAACTGGTTCTATGCCGCGTTCATCATCGGCGTGGGCCTGCTGCACATCGTCAACAACCTGGCCATCCCGGCCGGCATGTGGAAGTCCTACCCGGTCTACAGCGGCGCCGTGGATGCGATGGCCCAGTGGTGGTACGGCCACAACGCGGTGGCGTTCCTGCTGACCGTCGGCTTCCTGGCGATGATGTACTACTACGTGCCCAAGCAGGCGCAGCGCCCGATCTACTCCTACCGGCTGTCGATCGTGCACTTCTGGGCGCTGATCTCGCTGTACATGTGGGCCGGCCCGCACCACCTGCACTACACCGCGCTGCCGGACTGGGCGCAGTCGGTGGGCATGGTGTTCTCGGTGGTGCTGCTGGCGCCGTCCTGGGGTGGCGCGATGAACGGCATCCTCACCCTGTCGGGGGTGTGGCACAAGCTGCGCACCGACCCGATCCTGAAGTTCCTGATCGTAGCCATCAGCTTCTACATGATCGCCACCTTCGAAGGCCCGCTGCTGTCGATCAAGACGGTCAACTCGCTGTCGCACTACACCGACTGGACCGTGGGCCACGTCCACGCCGGCACCCTGGGCTGGGTGGCGATGATCGTGGTCGGCTCGATCTACTCGATGTACCCGCGCCTGATAGGCGCCGCCGGGATGTACTCGACGAAGCTGATCGACGTGCACTTCTGGATGCACACCCTGGGCGTGGTGTTCTACATCGTCTCGATGTGGATCGCCGGTATCTCGCAGGGCCTGATGTGGCGCGCCACCAACGCCGACGGCACGCTGACCTACAGCTTCGTCGAGGGCCTGGTGGTCACCTATCCGTACTACCTGGGGCGCCTGCTGGGCGGGGTGCTGATCCTCGGCGGCATGGTGCTGATGGCCTGGCACGTGTGGAAGACGTACAAGTCGGTCGAGGCGCCGGCGGCCAACCCGGTGCTGGCCCCGCATCCCGACACCGCCCGCGCCTGAGGACCGGAAGGAAGCATCGATGAGCATTGCACACGAGAAACTCGAGAAGAACATCGGCATCCTCGCTGTCCTGGTCGCCATCGCGGTGTCGCTGGGCGGTCTGGCCGAGATCGTGCCGCTGATGTACCAGGCCGAGGCGATCAAGCCGCTGCCGGGCATGAAGCCGTACCCGGCGCTGGAGCTGGCCGGCCGTGACATCTACGTGCGCGAGGGCTGCTACAACTGCCACTCGCAGATGGTCCGCACGCTGCGTTTCGAGACCGAGCGCTACGGTCATTACTCGCTGGCCGGCGAGTCGGTCTATGACCGGCCGTTCCAGTGGGGCTCCAAACGCACCGGGCCGGACCTGGCGCGCGTGGGTGGCCGCTACTCCGACGACTGGCACCGGGTGCACCTGACCGACCCGCGCGCGGTGGTCCCGGAGTCGAACATGCCGGCCTTCCCCTGGCTGCAGGAGAACACGGTGGACGGACCGACGGTACAGCTGCGCATGAGCCGCCTGCAGAAGCTCGGCGACCCGTACAGCGACGAGGAGATCGAGGCCGCCGCGGCCGAGGTCGAGGGCAGGAGCGAGCTGGACGCGGTGGTGGCCTACCTGCAGGGCCTGGGTCGTTACGCGCCACGCGGGAGCTGAGCCATGCTGTCGGGAATCATCACCACTTTCATGCTGCTGCTGTTCCTGGCCATCGTGGCCTGGGCCTGGCAGCCGCGGAACAGGAAGAGCTTCGACGCCACCGCCCGGCTGGCGGTCGAGGAGCCGGAAGAAAACCAGGGCCGGAACGCCGGCGGCGCGAAGCGCGAGACCAAGAAGGGGACGCGGGCATGAGCATGGGCTGGAACTGGTACATCATCGCCCTGACCGCGCTGAACCTGCTCGGCGTGGCCTGGCTGCTGTGGTGGACGTCCAAGCGGCGTCCCGGTGATCCGCGCCCGGAAGAGACCAGCCACTACTGGGACGAGGACATCACCGAGTACAACAAGCCGATGCCGCGCTGGTGGATCACCGGCTTCTTCATCGCGATCGCTTTCGGCATCGGCTACCTGGTCTGGTTCGGCGGCATGGGCTCGATCCCGGGCACCAGCGGCTGGAGCTCGCAGCAGGAGCACGCGCTGGCCAAGTCGGCGGCCGACGCCCGGCTCGAGGAGACCTTCCGCCCGTACCAGAACGTCCCGCTGCCCGCGCTGGCCGGTGATCCGGTGGCCATGCAGCTGGGCCGCTCGATCTTCGCCAACACCTGCGCCACCTGCCATGGCTCCTCGGCCCAGGGCGCGATCGGCTACCCGAACCTGACCGACGACATCTGGCACTGGGGCGGCGAGCCCGAGCAGGTCCTGCAGACCGTGCTCGACGGCCGCGAAGGCATCATGCCCGAGTGGGGCACCGTGCTCACCGGCATGGGTGGCGAGAACGCGGTCGATTACGTGATCGCCTACGTGCGCACCCTCTCGCATCCCGAGCTGGGCGTCGGCAGCGACTTCCTCGCCGCCCGCGGCAAGAAGCTCTACGAGGGCGTGTGCGTGGCCTGCCACGGCATCGACGGCAAGGGCAACCAGGCAATGGGTGCGCCCGACCTGACCGATGACTACTGGATGTACGGCGACAGCAAGGAAAGCCTGTACGAAACCATTGCCCACGGCCGCCACGGCATCATGCCGGCGCACCGCGAGCTGCTGGGCGAAACCCGCGCCCGGCTGGTCGCCGCCTGGGTCTGGTCGCTGTCCAACCGGTCCGGCGGCGATGGCGCCGCCGGGGGGGCGCAGTGACGCGCACTCCCGCCTCGCAACGGCTGGACCACCCGCCCCGACCGCTCGCGCAGCGGATCGGGGCGATCGCGTGGCCGAGCTTCTTCGCCGCGGGCGTGGCGACGATGGTGTTCTTCGCCTTCGTCGACCCGCTGGAGCTGCGGGACCTGACCTTCCCGGGCGTGGAGATCACCCGCTCGATGGGCTACACGATCGCGTTCTTCATGTTCTGGCTGGCGACCGCGTCGTCGAGCCTGTTCACCTGGTGGCTGCTGCGTCCCGCCAGCCGCTTCAACCGCACGCTGCCCCGCGAGGGTGGCAAGTAAGGAAAAAGTGAGCAAGAAGATCGACATCGACCTGCTCGACGGCGGCGGCGACTCGCTGTACGTCAAGGAGCGCAAGGTCTATCCCCGCGACGTCCATGGAAAACTGGATCGCCTGCGCCGCCTCGCCGTGTGGTGGCTGCTGGGCATGTTCTACGTCTTCCCGTGGCTGCGCTGGGACGACCGCCAGGCGGTGTTGTTTGACCTGCCCGCGCGCCAGTTCCATGTCTTCGGGCTGACCTTCTGGCCGCAGGACTTCAGCTTCCTGGCGCTGCTGCTGATCATCTTGGCGCTGACCCTGTTCTTCGTCACCGCCGTGGCCGGGCGCCTGTGGTGCGGCTTCGCCTGCCCGCAGACGGTCTGGACCGAGGTGTTCCTGTGGATGGAGCGCTGGACCGAGGGCGACCGCGCCAAGCGGATGAAGCTCGACGCCGGTCCCTGGAACCGCGAGAAGCTCCTGCGCAAGGGCGCCAAGCACCTGCTGTGGGTGGTGTTCGCGCTGTGGACCGGCTTCACCTTCGTCGGCTTCTTCACCCCGATCACCGGCCTGGCGGCACGGGTGTGGCCGTTCGCCTGGAACGGCTGGGAAACCTTCTGGGTGCTGTTCTACGGCCTGGCGACCCTGGGCAACGCCGGTTTCCTGCGCGAGCAGGTGTGCAAGTACATGTGCCCGTATGCGCGCTTCCAGAGCGCGATGTTCGACCGCGACACCCTGATCATCGCCTACGACCCGATGCGCGGCGAGCCGCGTGGCCCGCGTCGCCGCGGCGTGGGCAGCGTGGCCCAGCGCGGCCGCGCGCTGCTCGAGAAGTTCACCGCCTACGACTACGTGTTCCGTGCCGCCAAGCATCCCAGCGCGGCCGACTCGCGGGCCCAGGCGCGCGGCACCATCACCTTCGACGTCGCCTCCGAGGAGGCCGCGCCGCTGCCCAGGTTCGCGCCCGAGGAGCTGGGCGACTGCATCGACTGCACCATGTGCGTGCAGGTCTGCCCGGTCGGCATCGACATCCGCAACGGCCTGCAGTACGAGTGCATCGCCTGTGGCCTGTGCGTGGACGCCTGCAACGACGTCATGGACAAGATGGGCTACGAGCGCGGCCTGATCCGCTACACCTCGCAGAACGCGATCGACGGCGAGCCGACCCGGGTGCTGCGCCCGCGCATCCTGGTCTACGGCGCCCTGCTGCTGGCGCTGATCGTCGCCTTCGCCTGGGGGATCGGCACCCGCAGCACGCTGATCGCCGACGTGCTGCGCGATCGCAACGCGCTGTACCGGGTGGTCGGCGACAGCGTGGACAACGTCTATACCCTCAAGCTCGTAAACAAGACCGATGCCGCCCGGCAGTACCGGGTCACGGTCGAATCGGCCAATGCGGCGATCACCCTGCGTGGCGGGGACAGCCAGCAGGTGCAGGCCGGGCCGTCGCAGGTGCTGTCGGTACCGCTCGAGCTGACCGCCCCGGGTGACACCCGCGGCCGCCATGACGTGACCTTCGTGATCGAGAGCGCCGATGGCAGCGCCCGCGAGACGGTCGACAGCAGCTTCTTCGGACCGATGTGATGATTGACAACAACGACCAGGCTCCAGAGCAGAAATCCTCCCCGTGGCGCCAGCCGGTGATGTGGCTGGTGATCGGGCTGCCGATGGCGGTGGTGATCGCGGGCATCGTGATGATCATCCTTGCCGGCGGGCAGGGGGCGACCGATGTCGTGCCCGACGACGTCCGCCGCACGGCGCAGATCCAGACCGCCGACCTGGGGCCCGACCAGCGCGCCCACGACCTGCGCCTGAGCGCGATCGCCCGCATCGACCTGGAGGGCGGCTTCGTCGAGGTGCTGCCGGTCAATGGCGACTTCGACCGCGGGGCGCCGCTGCGCCTGCAGCTGCTGCACCCGGCACTGGAGGACGGCGACCTCGGCTTCGAGTTGCAGCCGACCGACACCGGCTGGCGCGCCGATGCCGCCCCGGGCGTGGACCACGCCTGGCGGGTACGGCTGGAACCGCTCGACGGCCAGTGGCGCCTGCAGGGCCGGATGCCGGCCGGGCAGCAGGCGGTGAGCCTGCGGCCGACGATGGACCTGGGCGCCCCGGAAGGCGCCACCGGCGAGCCGCCCGTGCCCGGACAGGCGCAGTAGGCGCATGCGATGTCGGCAACGCTGCTACAGGCTGACCGGGGGGCCGCCGCCGCGGTGACCGCCGCCATGGCCTGCCACCACTGTGGCGAGCCGCTGCCGGCCAGCCCCTCGCTGCACCGCATCGACGGCGTCGAGCAGCGCTTCTGCTGCGAAGGCTGCGCGGCGGCGGCGCAGTGGATCGACGAGGCCGGGCTGGACGACTATTACCGGCTGCGCAGCGAGCATGCCGGGCGCGTCGGCACCGAGGCGGTCGACCTGTCGGTCTGGGACCGCAGCGAGATCCATGCCGAGCACGCCCGCGAGATTCCCGGCGGCCGCGAGATCACCCTGCTGACCGACGGCATGCGCTGCGCCGCCTGCGCCTGGCTGATCGACCGCGCGCTGGTGCGCGAGCCGGGCGTGATCGAGGCCAGCGCCAATGCGGTCACCGGGCGCATCCGGCTGGCTTGGGACCCCGGGAAGACGGTCCTGTCGCGCCCGCTGCAACGCCTGCTGGCACTGGGCTACAAGCCCTGGCTGGCGGGTGGCGAAGAGCGCGAGAAGGCCCGCCGCGCCGACCGCAACCGCGACCTGGTCCGCATCGGCATCGCCGGGCTGGCCTCGATGCAGGCGATGATGGTCGCCGAGGCGCTGTACTTGGACTTCGGCAACACCATGTCGGTGCCGGCGCGCGACTTCCTGCGCTGGATCACCTTCCTGCTCTCGACCCCGGTGGTGTTCTGGTCCGGCTGGCCGTTCCTGTCCGGCGCCTGGCGCGAACTGCGCCACCGCCAGCTGGGCATGGATACGCTGATCGCCAGCTCGACCCTGCTGGCCTACTTCGCCAGCGTCGTCGCCACCATCCAGGGCCTCGCGCACGTGTGGTACGACGCGGCGGTGATGTTCGTGTTCCTGCTGCTGGCGGCGCGGATGCTGGAAAAGCGTGCCCGCGCGACCGCCTCGGCGCAGGTCGATGCCCTGGCCCGCGCGCGGCCGGCTTTCGCCACCCGGGAACGTGCCGATGGCAGCCGCGAGTCGGTGCCGCTGGCGGCGCTGGAGGTCGGCGACGTGGCCTGCGTGGCGGTCGGCGAGGTGGTGCCCGCCGATGGCCGGCTGCTCGAGCCGGCGCGGCTGGAGGAGGCGCTGCTGACCGGCGAGTCGGCCCCCGTCGAACGCGCGGCCGGCGAGACCGCCTATGCCGGCACCGTCTGCCGCGAACGCCCGACCCGGCTGCGGGTCCTGGCCACCGGTGCCGGCACCCGCTTGGCCGAGCTGTCGCACCTGGTCGAGCAGGCGCAGTCGCAGCGCCCGGCGCTGGCACGCACCGCCGGGCGGATCGCCCACCACTTCGTCGCCGGCCTGCTGGTCGCGACCCTGCTGGTGTACCTGGGCTGGCGCCTGTACGACCCTTCGCGCGCCTTCGAGGTCACCCTTTCGCTGCTGGTGATCAGCTGCCCCTGCGCGCTGTCGCTGGCGGTTCCCTCGGCGCTGGCCTCGGCGCATGGCGCGCTGGCCCGGCTGGGGGTGCTGGCGGTACGCGGCAATGCGATGGAGACCCTGGCCGGCGCCACCGACATCATCTTCGACAAGACCGGCACGCTCAGCGACGGGCACCCGGAACTGGTCGAGGTCGAGCTGCTGGATGCCGGGCTGGACCGCGAGGCGGTGCTGCGGATCGCCGCGGCGCTGGAGCGCGACAGCGGCCACCCGATCGCCGCGGCCTTCGCCCGGGTCACCGGGGCGCCGGAGGCCAGCGGGGTCGAGGCGGTGCCGGGGCACGGCATCGGTGGCACGGTGGACGGCGTCGGCTGGCGCCTGGGGCGTGCCGGGTTCGCGACCGGCGGACGCGCGCAGGACGATGCGCGCATCTGGCTGGGTGACGGCGGTCGCGCGGTGGCGCGCTTCCGCCTGGCCGAGGCGGAGCGCCCGGATGCCGCCGCCGCGGTCGCCGCGCTGCGTGCGTTGGGGCTGCGGGTGCACCTGGCCAGCGGCGATGCCGCCGAGCCGGTGGCACGCTTTGCCGCCCGGGTCGGGATCGACGACCCGCGTGCCCGGCAGACGCCGGAGGACAAGCTTGCCCTGGCCCGCAGCCTGCAGGCGCAGGGGCGAGTGGTGGCGATGGTCGGCGACGGCCTCAACGACGCCCCGGTGCTGGCCGGCGCGGACGTGTCGATCGCCATCGGCGAGGGCGCCGCGCTTGCCCAGCGGGCCGCCGACCTGGTGCTGACCGGGTCGTCGCTGTCGCGCATCCCGCAGGCGGTCGCGGTGTCCCGCGATACCCAGCGGATCATCCGCCAGAACCTGGCCTGGGCCACCGGCTACAACGTCCTGGCCATCCCGCTGGCCGCCGCCGGCCTGGTCACGCCGTGGCTGGCGGCGCTGGGCATGGCGCTGTCCTCGCTGGTGGTGACCGTCAACGCGCTGCGCCTGAGCCGGGCCGGCAGAGGGCCGGGCAGCGCATCCGTGGGGGCGACCGCATGAACATCCTGCTGTTCATGATCCCGCTGGCCCTGGTGCTGCTGGTGGTGGCGATCTGGGCTTTCGTCTGGGCGGTGCGCCGTGGCCAGTTCGAGGACCTGGACACCCCGGCGATCGACATCCTGCGCGAGGACGCCACCGAGCGCGCGACCCGTGCCCGCGTGGAGCGCCGGCGGCAGGCGGCCGCCGGAGGCTCCGCTGCGGAGGAAACCGGCAGGCCCCGGCAGGACCACGATGCCGATTGACTGGCTCACCCTGGGCGCCGCGCTGCTGACCGGCCTGCTGGGGGGGGTGCACTGCGTGGCCATGTGCGGCGGCATCGCCACCGGCTTCTCGGCCATGGCGCCGCGGGGTGGCTGGTGGGTCGCGCTGCAGCCGAACCTGGGGCGGGTCGGGGGCTACGCGCTCGCCGGGCTGGTCGCCGGTGGCATCGGCCGCGGCATCGTCGAGGTCGCCCGGCTCGACGTGCTGGGCTGGGGCCTGCGGATGGCGGTCGGCCTGGTCCTGGTGGTCGCCGCGCTGCGGCTGCTCGACCGCAAGGGCCGGCTCGGCTTCCTGCCGCGCCCCGGCGCGGGGCTCTGGCAGTGGCTGCGGCCCTTGCAGCGGCGGATGCTGCCGGCCAACACGCCCGCGCGGCGGATCGGCCTGGGGATGCTGTGGGGCTGGATGCCCTGCGGCCTGAGCACGACGATGCTGGCGGCCGCCTGGCTGCAGGCCGATGCCCGCAACGGCGCGCTGACCATGGCGGCCTTCGGACTGGGGACGCTGCCGGTGATGCTGCCGCTCACATGGGCCGGCGCGCGGCTGGGCCAGCGCCTGCAGCGTGGCGGCCTGCGTACCGCGGCCGGCATGCTGATCCTGCTGGCCGGCGTGCTGACGATCCTCTCGCCGTGGCTGATGCAGGTTCCCGGGCTGCACGGGCTGCTGGCCGCCCTGGGCTGCCTGCCGCCCCAGCCGGGCTGAGGCTCAGGCGATGTCGCGGCGCCGTGCCGGCGCGGCCTCGCTCCCGTGGGCCAGTCGTTCCAGGGCGGACGCGTCCAGGATCTCGACGCGCCGTCCGGACACCCGGATCACCCCTTCTTCCTGCAAGCGGCTGAAGCCACGGCTGACCGTCTCCAGCGCCAGGCCGAGGAAACGGGCGATGTCGTCGCGGCTCATCGGCAGCACCAGGGAGGTGTCCGAGCCGCCGGCCTGCGCCACCCGGTGCGAGACCCCGTGCAGGAACAGCGCGATGCGCTCGCCCGCCTGGCGCCGCACCAGCATGCCGACGTGGTCCTGCTCGCGTTCCAGGCGCTGGCCGATGACCCGCAGCAGGTGCTGCTGCAACTGCGGCAGCTGCGCCGCGACCGAGGCCAGGCGCTCGTACGGGACTTCGCAGACGCTGGCCTCGGTGAGTGCCACCGCTTCGCAGCGGTGCTGGCCGCTGCCCAGCGCATCCAGGCCGATCAGCTCGCCGGGCAGGTGGAAGCCGAGTACCTGCTCGTCGCCGTCCTCGGTCACCAGCACCGTCTTGAACGCGCCCTCGCGGCCCACGTACAGCGACCCGAGCGCATCGCCGGCGTGGAACAGCCGCTCGCCGCGGGCGACCGGGCGGCGCCGGCGGACCACGTCCTCCAGCCGCGCGAGTTCGTCGGCGCCGATACCGGCGGGCCGGCACAGCTCCTGTAGCGAGCAGCGCGCACAGCTGCGCCGCAGGCGCTCCAGGTCGAGGCGCCTGGGATCGTTGGAGGGGAGCGTGTCCATCACCGGCCATGGTGCCATGCGCGGCCAGCGGACACATGTGCGGGAGCAGCCGATGGCGGCGATACAATGCGCCGGATGGAAATCTTCAAGACATTCACCCTCGAGGCCGCGCACCGCCTGCCGAACGTCCCGGAGGGGCACAAGTGCGCCCGGCTGCACGGCCACTCGTTCCGGATTGAGGTCCACGTCGCCGGCGAGCCGGGCCCGGACACCGGGTGGGTGATGGACTTCGCTGACCTCAAGCGTGCCTTCCAGCCGCTCTACGACCGCCTCGACCACCACTACCTGAACGAGATCGAAGGCCTGGAGAACCCCACCAGCGAACGCCTGGCGATGTGGATCTGGGAGCGGCTGAAACCGGTCCTGCCGGAGCTGTCGGAGATCGCGGTGCACGAGACCTGCACCTCCGGGTGCCGCTACCGCGGCTGAGCGGGGCCGCATTCCGGCGGGCGTTGACCTGGGTCAGGGCACCGTACGGCGCCGGGACCGATCATGGTGTTCCCTGGGAAGCGCCGACGGTGGCCACGTGTGGCAGCGACATGCACTGGCAGGCGTGCGGACCGCCATTGACCGGATCGATGCCGCGCAGCTGGCGTTGCTGGCTGCCCGCGGCCGCCTGGCCGGGTACGCGGGCCGCCTGAAGCGGCAGCTGGGCCTGCCGGTGCGGGATCCGGCCCGCGAACGCCGGGTCCATGCGCGGAGCCGGGAACTGGCCGTGCAGTTCGGATTGGCACCCGACACTGCGCGCAGGGCGACCGCGCTGGCGGTCGAGGACGCATGCCGGCGCCAGCAACTGCCGCCGGGACCCGCGCATGATCTGGATCAAGGCCGCACCGGCGCAGTTGGCGGGATCATCGCGTCCACCATGCACACCGTCCCGGACTCACCTCATCCGCATCCTGGCCGTCCCGGGATCCACGCCGCCCTGCGCCTGCTCCCGCCGCCGGCGAGGTGGGCGCCGCTGCTGCGGGCGATGCCGGCCGGGGTGCACCACCGCCTGCTCTCGGCGGCGATGGCCCGGGTGCTCTCGGCGCCGCTGGCCGACGGCACGCTGGACTTCATGCGCGGCCGGCGACTGCGCATCCGGGTCACCGACCTCGGGCTGCAGTGGGTGGTCGAAATGCGCGACGGCGTGCTCGCGGTGGTCGACGGCGAAGCCGAGGCCAGCGTGCGTGGCACCGCGACCGACCTGCTGCTGATGGCCAGCCGGCTGGAAGACGCCGACACGCTGTTCTTCCAGCGGCGTCTGGAGCTGACCGGTGACACCGAGCTGGGACTGACGGTGCGCAACCTGCTCGACCGCCTGCCGTGGGAGTCGATCCCGCTGGGGCTGCGGATCGGCTTGAACCGGGGAGCGCGGCTGGCGCGGGCGGCACGGACGGCGTATCAGGGTTCCATGCCCGGCTCGCCGTGCCAGTAGCCGTTGCGCGCGCCGATCCGCGGCGGCGGCGTGGGTGAATGACGCGCCAGGTCGAAGTGCTCGACCACTTCGCGGCAGCCGGTGGCCTGCGGGTAGATCCGCAGCACGTCGACGCCCAACGCGCGCAGCTCCGGCAGCTCCGGCCCCAGGTCGGTGACTTCCCCGCCCTGCACCTGGATGCCGTTGATGCGCAGGAACGACCTGCCCTCGCGGGTCGCCAGCGGCAGGCCGTCGGGGTAGTCGATGCAGCGGAAGCCGCACTGGTCCTTGGGCACGTCGAGCGCGCGGGCGGTGAAGCAGCGTGCCGAGAACGACAGCGGCAGCCGGCCCCAGGCGATCACCTCCAGTTCGGGCATGGACGCGCCGCCGGCGAGCATCGCCCCGCGCAGTTCGGTGATCAGCGTGCGGCCCTGCTCGACGCCCGGTACCCAGCGCCGCAGCCCGTCCTGCACCAGCATCGCCAGCGCGTGGTGGTTGTAGATGTTGAGGGTCGGCCCGGCGACGAAGGGCAGGCCGGCGGTGCGGCAGGCCTGCACCGCGGACAGGTCGTTGGCTTCCAGCCAGAACTGGCCGTCGGCGACCAGCCGCTCAAGCACGCCGAGCTCGGATTCGGCCTCGATCAGCGCCAGGCTCGAGAGCACCACCTGCTTGCCGCCGGCGGCCAGTTCGCGGGCCAGCTCCAGCCAGTCGGCGGTGCCCAGCTCGCGGCGCTTGCTGCACACCGTTTCCCCCAGGTAGACGATGTCCAGCGGCCAGCCCGCGGCCTCGCGATAGAACGCCAGCGTGCGCTCGCGTGGCCAGAAGTACTGCAGCGGGCCGAGGGCCAGCTTCATCGATGCGCGCATGTCGGGCCTCAGTGCCAGGCGCGGTGGTAGGGACCGAGGGTGGTCTGGTGGCCCTCGGCGTGAGCCGACAGCGACTGCTGCCATTCCGGCCTTGGCTGCCAGGCGGCCGCGTCGGGGCGCAGGCTGTCGATCGCCGCGCGCCAGGTCCGGGCCACCCCGCGCACGTAGGCCAGGCCACGCTGGCGGCCCTCGATCTTCACCGCGGCCACGCCGGCCTGCGCCAGGCGTGGCAGCAGCTCCAGGGTATTCAGGCTGGTCGGCTCCTCCAGTGCGTGGAAGACCTCGCCCCCGACCTCGAAGCGGCCCTTGCAGACCGTCGGGTAGCCCGCCGGCTCGGCCGGCTGGAAGCGGTCGATCAGCACCTCGTTGAGCCGCGCGGTGCGGCTGCCGTCGTCGAACTCGTCCCAGCGCACGAACTTCGCCGGCGAGCACACCCCGTGGCGGTTGGGCGAGGCACCGGTGACGTAGCTGGAGAGCTGGCAGCGGCCCTCGACCATGATGCACAGGCTGCCGAAGGCGAACACTTCGATCGCGACCGGCGAGCGCTCGCACAGCCGCTCCACCTGCTGGATCGACAGCACCCGCGGCAGTACCGCGCGGGCGATGCCGAAGCGCTCGAAGGCGTAGCGCAGGGCCGGCTCGGTGGTCGCCGACCCCTGCACCGACAGGTGCCGCGGCAGCGAGGGATGGGTGCGGGCGGCGTAGTCGAGCACCGCCATCTCGGCGGCGATGATCGCGTCGGCGCCCAGCTCCGCGGCCTTGTCCACCGCGGCATGCCACAACGCCAGCCGCGCGCTGTCGGGATAGGTGTTGAGCGCCAGGTAGACCCTGGCCCCCTTGGCGTGTGCGTAGCGGATGCCGGCGCGCAGTTCCGCGTCGGAGAAGTTCAGCCCCGGGAACGCGCGTGCATTGGTCTGGTCGCGGAAGCCCGCGTAGACCGCGTCGGCCCCGGCGTCGACCGCGGCCTGCAGGGCCGGCAGGTTGCCGGCGGGACATACCAGTTGCATGTGCTTCCCCAATGGAACGACCGGCGAATGCTCGCCCCCGCCCGCCGTGGCCGTCGTTGACCTGGGTCATGCCGGGGCCGCTCCGGCCGGTGCGGCACCGGGCATGGCACCCCCGCAAGCGGCTCAGTAGGCGTATTGCAGCTGCAGCCAGAGCTTCCGGGTGTCCACCGTCAGCGCGCGGTCGCCGCTGTCGTAGCGGGCGTACTTGAGCAGCGCGTCCAGTCCCTTCACCGCGGGAATGGCACGTGCGTACCAGAGGTCCAGCTCGGTGCCATAGGATGCACCGCCGCGTTCGGCGCGGAAGTCGTGGTACCAGCCCTGCAGGGTGCCGCCGGCGAGTGGCACGACCGCGCCGGCATAGCGGTCGTCGATGCCGCCGGCCGGCGTGGTGCCGAACAGATCGGCCCAGCCCTGGAACTGGTGCTTGGTGGCGAGCGGTGTCTGGAACGCGCGGTTGCCCGGTCCGCCGGCCCCGCCGAGCACCTCCCGGCCGGCCTTGAACTGGACCGCCCCGGCGCGGTATCCCAGTTCGACCAGGCGGTAGCGGCTGTCCAGCTCCCACGGGTTGCCGCCGCGATCGCCTTGGCGGGCGTACTCGAGCGCGTAGCCGAAGCGGTCGAGCGCGCCGTCCAGGCGCAGGCCGGTGGTGGTGCTCGACAGCGTGCCGGGCGGCGCGGTGGGGGTGACCGCCAGATCGCCCAGGTCCAGCCGGTACTGGTAGGCGGTGGCCACCAACTGCGGTGCGAGCGTGTAGCGCAGGTTGAGCAGGTGGCTGTCGCCCTCGGCATTCGCCCGGTTCGCGGCGTTGGCGTGCGGGCCGTCTTCCGGACCGAACACGGTGTTGACCTGGCCCAGCCAGGCCCACGTCAGCCCCAGTGACTCCGTCGGGGTGAGCCGCAGCGCCACGCCATCGTAGGTCTGCTCGTTCTGCCGCCAGCCGACCCCGCCGACGAAACGCTGGTTGTCCAGGTTGAGACGCTGGCGGCCGGCGGTCACTTCGCCATGCGCGGTGCTGTAGCGCAGCAGCGCCTGGTTGACCTCGCTGTAGGCGGGATCGGCGACCAGCGCGTGGCTGTTGCGACCGTTGCGGGTGTCGTTGTAGGTCCCGCCCAGGCGGGTGACGTTGTCCACTTCGACCAGGGCCGACCAGCCGTTCCAGCTGCCGGTGCGATAACCCAGGCGGGTGCGCAGGGTGTTGGCGTTGGCGTCGTGCAGCGCGTTGTCCTGCTCGACGTGTTCATGGCGGTAGCGCAGGTCAAGGATGGGGGTGCCGTCGGCGAACAGGGCGCCGACGCCGGGATCGGCCAGGGCGAGGGCAGGCAGCATCAGCAGTGGCAGCGCGGACCAGCGCACACGGAGGGCTTGCATCGGGATTTCCCGGGTCGTTGAAGATGCGCCGACGATAGGAGCGCGGCCCGCCGCGCGCGTTGATGGGCGTCAAGCCGGGGCCGGAAACAGCGTGGTCCACAGCGCATCGACGCGGCGCTCGACGTCCGGGTCGGGCTGGATCGGCCGGCTCCAGCTGCGGCTGGTCTCGCCGGGCCACTTGTTGGTGGCGTCGATGCCGAGCTTGGAGCCGAGGCCGGCCACCGGAGTGGCGAAGTCCAGGTAGTCGATCGGGGTGTTCTCCACCAGCAGGGTGTCGCGTGCCGGATCGACCCGGGTGGACAGCGCCCAGATCACTTGCGGCCAGTCGCGCACGTCGATGTCGTCATCGGTGACGATCACGAACTTGGTGTAGGTGAACTGCCGCAGGTAGGACCACACCGCCATCATGATCCGCCGGGCGTGGCCGGCGTACTGCTTGCGGATCGACACCACCGCGATGCGGTAGGAGCACGCCTCCGGCGGCAAGTGGAAGTCGGCGATCTCCGGGAAGACCTTCTGCAGGATCGGCACGAACACGTCGTTGAGCGCCATCGCCAGCACCGAGGGCTCGTCGAAAGGCGCCCGCCCCATGTAGCTGCCCTGGTAGATCGCGCCATGTCGCATGCGCAGGCGCTCGATGCTGAGCACCGGAAAGTGGTCGGCCGCGTTGTAGTAGCCGGTGTGGTCGCCGAACGGCCCCTCCAGCGCCGTGTCGCCGGGGTGGATCACGCCCTCGATCAGCATCTCCGCGCCGGCCGGCGCGTCCAGCCCGGTGCGCGCGCTGTGCCAGGTGCGGGTGCGCTGGCCACGCAGCAAGCCGGCGAACTCGAACTCCGACAGCGTGTCCGGCACCGGCGCGACCGCCGCCAGGGTGGTCGCCGGATCGGCGCCGATCGCCACCAGCACCGGGAACGGCTCGCCGGGATGCGCGGCCTGCCAGTCGGCGAAATCCAGCGCGCCGCCGCGGTGCGGCAGCCAGCGCATGATCACCCGGTCCGCGCCGATCACCTGCATGCGGTAGATGCCGATGTTCTGCCGCGGCTTGCGGGTGCCGCGGGTGACCACCAGGCCCAGGGTGATCAGCCGGCCGGCATCCCCCGGCCAGCAGCGCTGGACCGGCAGCCGCGCCAGGTCGATGTCGCCCGGGCCCAGCACCTCCTCGTTGAAGGCGGCATCGGCGACCCGGCGCGGCGCGACATGGGCCAGCTGCGCCAGTTCCGGCCAGCTGGCCAGCGCCTGGCGCAGGTTCGAAGGCCAGCGTGGCTCCTTGATCGCCGCCAGCAGCGCGCCCAGCTCGCGCAGGCTCGACAGCGGCCGTCCGGCCAAGGCCGCCTCGATCCGATCGCGGTGGCCGAACAGGTTGCCCAGCATCGCGTGCGGCGAGTCGCCCACCTGCTCCATCAGCAGCGCCGGCCCGCCTTCGCGCAGGGCGCGCAGGCACAGCGCGGTGGTTTCCAGGTCCGGGTCGACGCGTTCGCCGACGCGCCGTAGCCGGCCATCTTGCTCGAGCCGGCACAGGAACGAGCGCAGGTCGTGGAAGCTCAAGGCGGGCACCGGTGGAGGCGGGGCCGTCAGCGTCGCGGCTGTAACGCGGGAGGGTCTTGATGCCGGTCAAGTCAGGCGCCTTGTCGGCGCCGGACCACTAATGCCTGAGCTTTCGCGCGCTGCAGTCAGCGCGAAGGCAGCGCCTGCCACTCTCCGCTGGCCAGCGTCCCGCGCAGCGCGGCCTCCGCCGGTGCCGGGTCCAGGCCGTTGCGGCGCAGCCAGTCCGGGCAGTACAGGGTCTGGTCGTAGCGCTCGCCGGGGTCGCACAGCAGGCTGACGATGCTGCCTTCCTCGCCGCGCTCGCGCATGCGGGTGGCCAGTTGCAGGCAGGCCACCAGGTTGGTGCCGGAGGAACCGCCGTAGCGCCGGCCCAGCTGCTCTTCCAGCAGCTTCATCGCCGCGATCGAGGCCACGTCGGGCACCTCGATGACCTCGTCGACGACCTCGAACAGGAAGCCGGGCTCGACCCGGCAGCGGCCGATGCCCTCGATGATCGCCGGGCGCTCGACGGTGGCACTGCGGTCGCGCGTGCGCCAGCCCACGGCGAAAGCGGCGCCTTCCGGCTCGGCCACGCACAGCCGGGTCTGCAGGCCGCGGTAGCGCAGGTAGCGGCCGATGGTGGCCGAGGTGCCGCCGGTGCCCGCGCCGCAGACGATCCAGGCCGGATCCGGATGCGGCTCGGCGGCGAGCTGGCCGATGATCGACTCGGCGATGTTGTTGTTGCCGCGCCAGTCGGTGGCGCGCTCGGCCTGGCCGAACTGGTCCAGGTGGCAGGCGCCCTGCGCGGCGTGCCAGGCGGCGCGCTCGTAGACCTCACCCGGGTTGTCGACCAGGTCGACATGGCCGCCGAGGTCTTCCACGTCGGTGATCTTGCGCGGCGCGGTGGCCCGCGGCATCACCGCGGTGAACCGCAGCCCCAGCAGGCGCGCGAACCAGGCCTCGGAGATCGCCGTGCTGCCCGAGGAAGCATCGACCACGGGCTGGCCCGGGCGCAGCTTGCCGTTGCACAGCGCATACAGGTACAGCGAGCGCGCCAGCCGGTGCTTGAGGCTGCCGGTCGGGTGCGCGGCCTCGTCCTTGAAATAGAACTCGATGCCCGGGAAGCCGGGCAGGTCGATGCGCAGCAGGTGGGTGTCGGCGGAACGGGCGGCCTCGCGGCGCAGCTTGCCCAATGCGTCGGCCACCCATGCGCGCAGGGCGGTATCGTCGGCGGGCGTCATGCCGGCAGCGCGCGGATGCGCTGGCCGAGGAACTCCAGGTAACGGTCGATGTAGCTGATGCCGTTGGCGTGGTCGACGAGGTAGGGGTTCATGAGCGTGTGGCGGAGGATCAGCAGATGATCATCATCGCCCTCGCCGTTGGCGTCCAGTGTCGAAGGGTCCAGGCCGCCGGTAGGGTGGCGGTGGCAGCGGCTCAGCCAAGGGCCCCATACAGGATCCCCAGCGGGTGATGGGCGCGGGCGATGGTGTAGACGAAGCCGAACACCGCCAGCGCGCCGATGTAGCAGCCGATGCGCACCGCGCGCGGGCGACCGCGGCGCATCGCGAAGACGCCCAGCCCGACGTAGACCACCAGCAGCACCAGCTTGGTGGTCAGCCAGCCGTTGGCGAAGAACGCCCCCGGCAGGATGCTCAGCAGCATCAGCGCCGCCGTCAGCAACCCGGTGTCGATGATGTAGCTGGTGATGCGCACCGCGGTCCAGTGCGGCCAGCGCATGCCGGCGATCGCCGACAGCCCGCGGATCGCGAATACCGTGCCGCTCAGGAGCGCCAAGGCGATGTGGGCGTGCTTGATCTGGGGGTAGAACTCGATCATGGGGGCGAGAAGCGAGGAACGAGTGGAGAGGAGTGAGGAACGAGAGAAAAGCGAAAGCAAAGCCAGCAGCCCGTACCGAACGGTTCCGGGCTATCCCGGCCGGCCGTCCGCGCGCGGGCTGAGGTAGATCCGTCCCAGCCGGACCACCCAGGGCAGGAAGGCCACCAGCCAGCCCAGCGCGGCCACTGCGTGCCAGGCCATCATGTCCGGGAGGGCCTCGGCGAGCACCCGGGTGGCGGCGACCACCTGGATCGCCACGAACGCGAACCAGGCGGCCGCCGGCATGTACAGCTCCTGCCCGGCATGGCCCTGGGTGACCCGGGTGACCATGGCCACCAGCACGCTGCCGAAGAAGCCGATGAACAGTGCGTGGGCCGGTCCGCGGCCCAGCCAGTACACCCCGGTCGCCTCGTAGGCGACCGACTGCGCGGTGTACAGGGCGAACGCCAGCGGCAGCCAGGCCATGCCGATGAACAGCACGGTCAGCAGGCCGGGCTTGTCGCCGCGTGGCCACCAACGCCACAGCATGGTGGCGGTGAGCAGCAGCAGTGGCAGGTCGACCAGCCACAACCAGCCGTAGGCATGGAACAGCTCCAGCACCAGGTGCGCGAGCACCAGCGGCCACATCGCCGCCAGCAGCCAGAACGGGCGCCAGGTGGCATAGCCGGGCACCACCCGGCTGGCGAAGAACGGGAACATGCGGTGGGCGACGGTGAAGTACACCGGCAGCAGCAGCCCGAAGGTGCCGATCTTGATGCTCGCCATCACCCACATGGGACTGGCTCCCAGCATCGCCGTGAGCCAGGCCAGCAGCCCCAGCACGCCCAGGACCAGTGCCGCCAGGCAGGAGCGTGCATGCCAAGTGGTGCCGGCCTCGCGCCAGGTCAGCGGGGCCAGCGTGGCGACCCCGGCGACCCAGCCGGCGAGGGTCATCCACAGGCCCACGGTCAGGCCGGCTTCCCAGCCGACCGCGCCCAGCAGCGTGGCCAGCTGGCCGCCGAGCAGGCCCAGTCCGACCGGCGCATAGCGCCAGCGCTCGAACTCGGGCTGCCCCATCCACTTCGGGAAGGTGGTCAACAGGAAGCCGAAGATGAAGCTGGGCAACATCTGGTACTGCATCACGAAGGCGTGCAGCCAGCCGGCGTAGGGCTGCGGCTGGTGCATCTGCAGCACCGCCGGCCAGCGTGCCGACACCAGCCAGGCGGCCCACCAGGCCATGGCCAGCAGGAGGTTGCTGGCACCGACGAAGAACATCAGCCGGTGCGGGGCCGCGCCCAGCAGGCGGGGCGATGGACGTCCATGCGGAAGGGCGCTGTTCATGCGGGGCAGTGTCGCAACGCAGGGGTGACCACGGCATTGATCCAGGTCAGGGCAGGGGCCGGGGGTGGCAACGAAAAGGGGCGGCCCGAAGGCCGCCCCCGCATCATCCGGGGTGGCGTGCCACCCCGCGTCCCGTGCCGGCCCGTGGGCCTCAGCCCGGCTCCTGGCCGCGCCGGCGCGCCAGGTTGCGCTGCTGCGCCGAGGATTCGCTGACCGGGCGCGGGCCCAGCCACAGCGAGACCACGAACAGCGCCACCAGGAAGGCACCGATCGCCAGCACCGAATCACCCGGTACCCGCAGCCACACCAGCACGTCGATGATCGGCCGGCCCATGAACTCGGCCGAACGTGCGTACCAGTAACCGTGGGTCAGGTTCGCCTCCAGCTGCAGCACGCCCATCGGCAGCAGCGTGAGCACGGTCATCAGCGCCAGGCCGATGTTGAAGCTCCAGAACGCGCCGCTGAGCAGGCCGTTGATCCAGCGCCGTTCCGGGCGCATGCCGCGCAGGCAGTACAGCATCAGGCCGATGCCGAGCATGCCGTACACGCCGAACAGCGCGGTGTGGCCGTGGGCCGCGGTCAGGTTGGTGCCCTGCATGTAGAACAGCGCCAGCGGGGTGTTGATCAGGAAGCCGAGCAGGCCGGCGCCCACCAGGTTCCAGAAGCTGACCGCCAGGAAGAACAGGATCGGCCACTTGTAGCGCTGCATCCACGGCGTGGCGCGGCCGTTGCTCCAGGTGTCGTACGCCTCCAGGCCGATCAGCGCCAGCGGCACCACCTCCAGCGCCGAGATGCTCGCACCCAGGGCGATGACGCCCGTGGTGACGCCGGCGAAGTACAGGTGGTGGAACATGCCCAGCACGCCGCCGGCCATGAACACGATGGTGGCGAACAGCACGTTGATGGTGGCCGACTTGCCGCGCACCAGGCCCAGCTTGACGAAGATGAAGCTGATCACCGCGACCGCGAAGACCTCGAAGAAGCCCTCCACCCACAGGTGCACGATCCAGAAGCGCCAGTAGGTGATGATCGAGATGTGGGTGTGCTCGCTCCACATCAGGCCGGCGCCGAACAGCAGCGCGATGGCCACCGTGGACAGGAAGAACAGCGCGGCGATCGAGGTGATCTGGTCGCGGCGCTTGAGCGCCGGCCACAGCGCGCGCCCCATCAGCAGCAGCCACAGCAGCAGGCCGATGAACAGGAAGATCTGCCAGAAGCGGCCGATGTCGGTGTATTCCCAGCCCTGGTGCCCGAACCAGAAGTTGTTGGCCAGGCCCAGCTTCTGCATCACCGCGAACCATTGGCCGGTGAATGCACCCACCACGATGATGATCAGGCAGGCGAACAGGAAGTTGACCCCGAGCCGCTGGAACTTCGGTTCATGCCCGGAGATCGCCGGCGCCAGGTACAGGCCGGTGGCCAGCCAGGCGACCGCGATCCACAGGATCGCCAGCTGGGTGTGCCAGGTGCGGGTGATCGCGTAGGGCAGCACCTCGGCCAGCGCCAGGCCGTAGGCCTCCTGTCCCTCGACCTGGTAATGGGCGGTGGTCGCGCCCAGAAGGATCTGGGTCAGGAACAGCGCCATCACCAGCCAGAAGTACTTGCCGATCGCGCGCATCGAAGGCGTCACCACGATGCTCAGCGAGGGGTCTTCCAGCGGCGGCTCGATGCGGGGTTCCTTGCCGTGCCAGACCGCGTAGTGCCAGGTCAGCAGGCCGATGCCGGCGATCATGAACAGGATCGAGAACATCGACCACATGAAGCTGCTGGCGCTGGGCGTGTTGCCGATCAGCGGCTCGTGCGGGAAGTTGTGGGTGTAGGTCAGGCCGGTGCCGTCGCCACGATCGGTTCCGGTCGCCCAGGCGGCCCAGAAGAAGAATGCGGTCATCGCCCGGCGGTGTTCCATGTCCGGCACCGGGTTCTCGCGCAGGGCATAGGCTTCGCGCAGCTCGGCGGTCGCCGGGTCGTTGGAGAACACGCTCATGTAGTGCGCGGCGACCTGGTCGATCGCAACCCCGCGCTCGTCGGACACGGTGATGGTGCCGGTGGACGGATCGTAGGTGTTGGTGCGGAAGGTCGAGCGCAGCTGGGTTTCCAGGCGTGCCTTCTCCGCATCGTCCAGGTCCTCGTAGGCGCTGCCGTACTGCTCACGCGCGCGGATGTCGAGGATCGCCACCAGTTCGCGGTGCAGCCACTCCGCCGACCAGTCCGGGGCGAGCAGTGCGCCATGGCCCCAGATCGAACCGTTGTGGTGGCCGCCGATGCTCTGCCAGACCTGCCGCCCGGTGTCGATGTCCGCGCGGGTATAGACCACCACGCCGCTCTCGGTCACCACCTGCTCGGGAACCGGCGGGGCCGTCTGGTAGAGGTCCCGGCCGATCCACAACATGATGCCGAAACTGACTACCAGCAGGGCCGCCAGCCCTATCCACAACCGCTTCGTCGTATCCATGGGTGAGGCATTCTCCTGGAGGGTGCGGGAAGTCTGGGCGGACGCGCGCGCAGCAATGCTGACCTGGGTCAAGTCAGTCTGCGTTTAGGGTTTGCGACGGTCCCCGCAAGCGCCGCGCGATGCGGAGTCAGGGTGTGTTCGCCTACGTGGACACCACGTGAAACACGGCTCGACCGGGACCGGCAGGTCGGCCTCAGCTGCGCAGCACCGGCCCGGCCAGTTCCTCAACCCGCTCGCGGTCCAGCAGCTCGAGATCGCGCCGGTCCACCGCGACCAGCCCGTCGCGCTGGAAGCGCTTGAGCACCCGGCTGACGGTCTCCGGGGCCAGCCGCAGGTAGTTGGCGATGTCGGTGCGCGGCATGGTCAACTGGAAGCGGTTGGGGGAGAAGCCGCGGGCGGCGAGCCGGCGCGAGAGGCCGATCAGGAACGCCGCCATCCGCTGGTCGGCGCTCCAGTCCCCGGCCAGCAGGGCGGCCCGGCCGATGTCGCGGCTCAGCAGCCGGAACAGGTGCCGCTGCAGGCCCGGCAGCTGGGTGGCCAGCACCGAGATCTTCGGGAACGAGAACCGGCACAGCATGGTCGTGTCCAGCGCGACGGCATTGACCGGGTAGCGGTCGCCGTCGATCCCGTCCAGGCCGATCACCTCGCCGGGCAGGAAGAAGCCGAGCACGTGCTCGCGGCCGTCGCGGTCGACCATGTAGGTCTTGACCGTGCCGGCGCGGACCGCGGCGATCGCCTCGAACGGGTCGCCCTCGCGGAAGATGTGGTCGCCGGCATGGAACGGGCCGGTGTGCTCGACCAGCATGTGCAGGTCGCGCAGCCCGCTCTTGTCCATGCCTTCGTCCAGGCAGGCCTGGGAGAAGGCGCAGGTCGAGCAGAAGCGGAACTCGTCGCCGTCGTCGGCGAGCGTGGTCGCGTCCTGGCGCGGGAACGGGGTCAGACCCACGGGCGGGCTCCCGGCGGACTCAGATCGAGCGCGAGAAACGTGGGGTCGGATCCGCTGCGGGCGGTGCAAGGTAGGCGTCGAAGCACATCGCAATGTTACGCAGTAACAGCCGCCCGCGCGAGGAGGCGCGGATGGCACCGCCCTCGAACCGGACCAGCCCGTCGTCCACCAGTGGCTGCAGCCGGGAAAGGGCATCGGCGAAGTAGTCGTTGAAGTCGACCAGGTAGCGCCGCTCCAGTGCCGACACCGGGATCTCGCCCTGGCACATCAGCCGCTGGATCAGGTCGGCGCGCAGCTGGTCGTCCTCGCTCAGGCGCATGCCGCGGAACACCGGCAGCCGGCCCTCGTCCAGGGCGATCTGCCAGCTGGGCAGGTCGCGCGGGTTCTGGCTGAAGCTGTCGCCGATGTGGCTGATCGCGCTCACCCCCATGCCCACCAGGTCGGTGTCGGCGTGGGTGGTGTAGCCCATGAAGTTGCGGTGCAGCCCGCCCCGTTCCTGGGCCCGGGCCAGGTCGTCGTCGGGCAGGGCGAAGTGGTCCATGCCGATGTAGACGTAGCCGGCGTCGGTCAGCTTTTCGATCGCCAGCTGCAGCAGGCCGAGCTTCTCGACCGCGCTCGGCAGTTCCGCTTCGTTGATCTGGCGCTGGGCCTTGAACATGTGTGGCAGGTGGGCGTAGCTGTAGACCGCCAGCCGGTCCGGGCGGGCCTCCAGAACGGTGTCCAGGGTGCGGGCGAAGCCATCGCGGGTCTGCCGCGGCAGGCCGTAGATCAGGTCGACGTTGATCGAGCGGAAGCCGCCCTCGCGGCAGGCGCGGAGCACGTCCAGGGTCTGCTCGACCGACTGGATGCGGTTGACCGCCTCCTGCACCGCCGGGTCGAAGTCCTGCACCCCGAGGCTGGCGCGGTTGAAGCCGATCGCCCCCAGTTCGGCCACCTCGTCCGGGTTGACGAAGCGCGGGTCCAGCTCGATCGAGATGTCGCGGTCCGACGAGCCGGAGAAATTGAAGTTGTGCCGCAGGCTGTCGACCAGTTCACCAAGCTGGGCCGGCGAGAGGAAGTTCGGCGTGCCCCCGCCGAAGTGCAGCTGGATCACCTCGCGGTCGCGGTCGAACAGCGGCGCGGTCAGCGCGATCTCCCGGTACAGGCGCAGCAGGTAGGTCTCCCCGCGCGACAGGTCGCGGGTGATGATCCGGTTGCAGCCGCAGTAGAAGCACGGGCTCATGCAGAACGGCACGTGCAGGTACAGCGACAGCCGGCGCGGGATCGGGTCGCCGTTGCTGGCCGCGGCGGCCTGGCGCAGCGCCTCCTCGCCGAAGTCCGCATTGAACTGCGGGGCGGTGGGGTAGGAGGTGTAGCGCGGACCGGGGCGGTCGTAGCGCTGCAGCAGCTCGGCGTCGAAGGCGGGTTGGCTGGGCATGGCGTGCAAGGTACGGCGTGCCTGCGGCCAGCGCCTTGACCCGGATCAACACGGCCCTGGTGCGGGATCGGCGGCCGCCTTTTCCTGCCGGGCGTGCTCGGCCACCTGCTCGGCGGCGGACGCCTCGCGGGTGCCGACGACCATCTCGGTCAACCAGTTCACCAGCACGTCGGTATAGGCCTGCTGCGCGGTGCGCCCGGTCAGCGCGTGGTCGGCCCGCGGCAGCACGCGCGAGGTCAGCGAACGCGCCCCGGCCAGCGCCCGGCGGTAGTTCTCCAGCACCGCGTGGGGGACGATACGGTCGTTCTCCGCCTCCACCACCAGCGCATGCCCGCGGTAGTCCGCGCATGCGGCCAGGGCGCGGTTGCTGGACGGCTCCGCCGCGGCGGAGCGGAATGCGGCGATGTCGTGGATGCGGTGCAGCTCGACCTTGGGCAGGTCCCAGCCGGTGTCCGGATACAGCGCCGGCGAGCGCAGCGCCAGCCAGCGTACCGGCCGCAGGGCACTGAGCACAGCGGCCAGATAGCCGCCGTAGCTGATGCCGACCACCGCGATCGAACCGGGGTCCACTTCCGGGTGGGCGGCGAGCCAGTCGTAGGCCACCAGCAGGTCTTGCAGGTTGTCCCCGCGGGTGACGGTTTCCTTCTGCGCCTCGTTGGCCTCGTGGCCGCGCAGGTCGAAGGTCAGGCAGACGGCGCCAAGGCCGGCGACCTCCCGCGCACGCACCAGGTCGTGGCGCTGGGTACCGTTCCAGCCGTGCACGAACAGCACCCCCGGCAGGCGGGTCGCGGGTGACAGCGCCGTGGCGCAGATGGCGTCTCCGTCGACCTGCAGTTCGAACGAATCAAGACGCGTGTCCATTCCCCTCCACCATGGCGTACTTCACCAGTCGGCCCACCCGCGGGTCCTCCTCGTCGTAGTGCACCACGGCGCCCGGTGGCGGCCGTCCGCCGTAGGACTCGTGGCACGAGACCCGGATGCGCTGCAGCGACCGGTCCGCGGCGAAGTGCTCCATGGCCAGGATCTCCGCCGGGCTGGCGCCGCCGATTCGCCAGGACTGCTCCAGCACGCCTGAGCACGGGCGTCCGGCGGCGTCCACTCCGGCCACCACGTCGTAGTTCCGGCGCGAGGCGTGGAAGCCCTCGAAGGCCTCGTCCATCCTGGCATCGTAGCGCCGCACCTGGTCCAGGATCGGGGCGAGCTCCGCAGGCAGGCCGGCCACGCCGAGGGCATCGAAGCCGCCGCGCACGACCTCCAGCGTGGAGCCTCCGTAGGCCTCGGCGCCGTCGTGGCGGCGCGTGGTGCGCTGGACGCCGGTGTAGGCGATCGCGTGGCGCCCGCACTCGGCCGTGCCGATGCTGTAGGTCGTCGCCTGCTCCAGGTTCTGCTCCAGGCTGGCGCCGTGGGCCGCCAGCTCGCCCGCGGGCAGCGCGCCCAGCACCCGCTCCAGGGTGGCAGCGTCATGCACCACCCACTGGCCATCGCCGCCGATGCCGCGCGCCAGCTTCAGGCGCACCGGTCCCAGCGGCACCAGCTGCTGGAACGCCGCGTGGGCCTCGTCGGCGCCGAAGACCGAGAAACCCGGCAGCACGGTGCCTTCCAGCGCCGCGCCCAGCCCATGCACCCAGCCCCCGGGAACCGCGGCGTGCCGGCCTACCGCCGGATGGCTGACCAGCTTGGTGCCCACGAAGGCATGGGGTACCACGCCGCCGAACAGGTCGTCCGGGTGCTCCACGCCGGCGGCGCGGGCCTCTTCGCGCTCAAGGGTGCACTGCGGCACCAGGTAGGGCCGCAGGCCAGCCTCCCCGCCAGGCGACTCGCCGCCCCACGCCCATCCGTTGAGTTCCGCCAGGCGCCGCGCCAGCGCGAGCAACGTGCCGTGTTCGTGTCCGCCGCGGCGCATCCGGGGTCCACCCCAGGCGCGTACCCGCCGGGCCGGGAGGTCCCCGCCGCGCCGTTTCAGATCCTGTGCCAGTGCCGCCATGCCGCTGTTCCGATCCGCGAACGGACAGGGTCGCGGAGTGCGTGGCAGGCGGCCGTGAATCCGGACGCGACACGGCGCCGGGGCGTTCAGCGTAGAACCGGTCAGCGCGGGACCAGGGTGTCCCCGGGTACGCGCACGTGCCCTTCCATCAGTACCCGTGCGCTGCGGCTCATCACCGCTTTCGTCACCGTCCAGCGCCCGTCAACCTGCCGGGCCTCGGCCCCGACCCGCAGCGTGCCGGAGGGATGGCCGAAGGTGACCGCATTGCGCTCGCCACCGCCGGCGGCCAGGTTGACCAGGGTGCCCGGCACCGCGGCTGCGGTGGCGATCGCGACCGCGCAAGTGCCCATCATGGCGTGGTGCAGCTTGCCCATGGACATGGCGCGTACGTTGAGGTCGATGTCCCCGGCGGCGACGGTCTTGCCGCTGGAGGCGACGTAGCCCTCCGGCGCTGCGACGAAGGCGACCTTGGGCGTGTGCTGGCGGCTGGCGGCCTCATCGGGAGTGTTGATCAGGCCCATGCGCAGGGCGCCGGCCACCCGGGTCGCCTCCAGCCGGGCCAGCGCATCCGGGTCGGCATTGATGGCCGGCTGCAGCTCGGTGCCGGTGTAGCCGATGTCGGCGGCGTTGACGAACACCGTCGGGATGCCGGCGGAGACCATCGTCGCCGGCAGCGTGCCCACGCCGGGCACCTCCAGCGCGTCAACCAGGTTTCCGGTGGGAAACATCGCACCGCCGTCCCCGCCGTCGTCGGAGGGCTCCATGAACTCGACCACGAGCTCGGCCGCCGGGAAAGCCACCCCGTCGAGTTCGAAATCGCCGGTCTCCTGCACCTCGCCGCCGGTGACCGGCACGTGCACTACGATGGTCTTGCCGATGTTGGCCTGCCACACCCGCACCGCGACCGTGCCGTCGCGCGGGATGCGCGCGGGGTCGATGAAGCCGTTGGCCACCGCGAACGGGCCCACCGCGGTGCTGAGGTTGCCGCAGTTGCCCGACCAGTCCACGAAGGCGCTGTCGATCGATACCTGCCCGTAGAGATAGTCGACGTCGTGGCCGGGCTTTGATGACTTCGAAATGATCACGCACTTGCTGGTCGATGAGGTCGCCCCGCCCATGCCGTCGGTGTGCTTGCCGTAGGGGTCGGGCGAGCCGATCACCCGCATCAGCAGCGCGTCGCGCGTCGGGCCGGGGACCTGCGCGGCCTCGGGCAGGTCCTGCAGCCGGAAGAACACGCCCTTGGAGGTGCCGCCGCGCATGTAGGTGGCGGGAATGCGGAGCTGGGGAAGGTGGGACATCGGATGATCCTGCTTTTTGCTCCCTCTCCCGCTTGCGGGAGAGGGCTGGGGTGAGGGCCGCGAGGGATGGGTTGAGAGCCTGCCTCAGAACAGGCTGGCCTGCGAAGCCCGCGCCGCCGCCGGCCCCAGTGGCCAGCGGCCAAGGGTTTCGTAGTGGTACGGGGCACCGCCGCCAACAACCAGTTCAAGGCTGTCGACAGCCCAGTCCACCCGCCTCATCGGTTGCCGCGGCGGGAGCTCCCCGTGGAAGCCGTAGCTGAGCGTGACGTGTGGTGTGTGCCCACCACCCGGCGGAAGACCCTGCTCTTCCACGGAGGCATTGACCGACGCGATCAGCAGATCCAGTTCCCCGGAACCACGACGCTCCCGGGCATCGACATTGAAGCTCCCGCGCCTGTTCCTTGCCGCCCTGACCTGGTCCAGTTCAAGCGTGAAGCCGCGTGCCTGGATCCCCGCCCCGGCCGCCAGCAGGCGCTCGCGGATGTCCGGTCGATCGGCGTAGCGATCCGATACCGACTGGTGCCAGAGCCCGGGCGGAAACGCGCTGTTGCCCAGTGCCGCGGTTACACCCGCGGCCGCGACCGCGTCCGCCAGCGCCGCCCGCACCTGTGCGCTGGGCCGGAGGATGAAGAGCAGGCGGTTGCCGTGGCCCGGCCACCCTGCATCTTCAATCGGTGCCAGTGATGGCTTCTGGATGGTGCCGGTCATGGCGCGCGTTCTCATCCACGGGCCGTGCCTTCCACGAAATCCTGCGCGAACCGCTGCAGGATGCCGCCGGCGGAATAGACCGACAGTTCCTCGGCGGTATCCAGCCGGCAGGTCACCGGGACTTCCAGGCGCTCGCCGTCGCGGCGGTGGATCACCAGCGTCAGGGTCGCGCCGGGGGCCGGCTCGCCGAGCACGTCGAAGCTCTCGCTGCCGTCGATGCCCAGGGTCCGGCGGGTGATGCCGGTTTCGAACTGCAGTGGCAGCACGCCCATGCCGACCAGGTTGGTGCGGTGGATGCGTTCGAAGCCTTCGGCGACGATCGCCTCCACGCCGGCCAGGCGCACGCCCTTGGCGGCCCAGTCGCGCGAGCTGCCCTGGCCGTAGTCGGCGCCGGCGATGATGATCAGCGGCTGGCGGCGCTGCATGTAGGTCTCGATCGCGTCCCACATGCGCATGACCTCGCCCTCCGGCTCCAGCCGGGTGAGCGAGCCCTGCTTCACCTCGTCGTCGACCACCGCCATCTCGTTGACCAGCTTCGGGTTGGCGAAGGTCGCGCGCTGCGCGGTGAGGTGGTCGCCGCGGTGGGTGGCGTAGGAGTTGAAGTCCTCCTCGGGCACGTCCATCGAGGCCAGGTACTCGCCGGCGGCGCTGGAGGCCATGATCGCGTTGGACGGCGAGATGTGGTCGGTGGTGATGTTGTCGCCCAGCACCGCCAGCGGGCGCATGCCGGTGAGCGCGGGCTGGCCGGCCAGCGCACCCTCCCAGTAGGGCGGGCGGCGGATGTAGGTGCTCGTCGGGCGCCAGTCGTACAGCGGGTCGACCTTCGGCCCGCGCAGTCCGGCCGGGAGGAACATCGGCTCGTAGACCTGGCGGAAGTGCTCGGGCTTCACGTGCGCGGCGACCATCGCGTCGATCTCCCCGTCGTCCGGCCACAGGTCCCTGAGGGTCACCTCGTTGCCCTCGGCGTCGACCCCCAGCACGTCCTTCTCGATGTCGAAGCGCACGGTGCCGGCGATCGCATAGGCGATCACCAGCGGCGGCGAGGCCAGGAAGGCCTGCTTGGCGTAGGGATGGATGCGGCCGTCGAAGTTGCGGTTGCCGCTGAGCACCGCGACCGCGTACAGGTCGCGGTCGATGACCTCCTGCTGGATGGCCGGGTCGAGCGCGCCGCTCATGCCGTTGCAGGTGGTGCAGGCGAAACCGACGATGCCGAAGCCGAGCTTTTCCAGCTCGTCCAGCAGCCCGGCGTCCTGCAGGTACAGCTCGACCGCCCTGGAGCCCGGTGCCAGCGAGGACTTCACCCACGGCTTGCGCATCAGCCCGCGGGCGTTGGCGTTGCGCGCCATCAGTCCGGCGGCGATCACGTTGCGCGGGTTGGAGGTGTTGGTGCAGCTGGTGATGGCGGCGATGATCACCGCGCCATCGGGCATCAGGCCCTCGGCTTCCTGGGCGCGCGCGGCGGCGAGGTCGCCGGCGATCCCGCGCTCGGCCAGGTCGGCGGTGCCGACCCGGCGATGCGGGTTGGAGGGGCCGGCCATGTTGCGGCCCACCGAGGACAGGTCGAAGTGCAGGGTGCGCTCGTACTCGGCCGTGGCCAGTGCATCGGCCCACAGGCCGGTGTGCTTCGCGTAGGTCTCCACCAGCGCGATCTGCCCTTCCTCGCGGCCGGTCAGGCGCAGGTAGTCCAGGGTGTTGTCGTCGATGAAGAACATCGCTGCGGTGGCGCCGTACTCCGGGGCCATGTTGGAGATGGTGGCGCGGTCGCCGAGGGTCAGCGCCGCTGCGCCGGGGCCGCGGAATTCCAGGTAGGCGCCGACCACCCGCTGCTGGCGCAGGAACTCGGTCAGTGCCAGCACGATGTCGGTCGCGGTGATGCCCGGTTGCGGCCTGCCGGACAGCTCGACGGCGACGATGTCGGGCAGGCGCATCCACGAGGCGCGGCCCAGCATCACGCTCTCGGCTTCCAGCCCGCCCACGCCGATGGCGATCACGCCCAGCGCGTCCACGTGCGGGGTGTGGCTGTCGGTGCCCACGCAGGTATCGGGGAAGGCCACCCCGCCGTCGACGTAGACCACCGGCGACATCTTCTCCAGGTTGATCTGGTGCATGATCCCGTTGCCCGGCGGGATCACCTCGACGTTCTCGAAGGCCTTCGCGGTCCAGTTGATGAAGTCGAAGCGGTCGGCGTTGCGGCGCTCCTCGACCTCGCGGTTGCGGTTGAACGCCGCCGGGTCCGAGCCGTCGTACTCCACCGCCAGCGAGTGGTCGACGATCAGCTGCACCGGGACCACCGGGTTGACCCTCGCCGGGTCGCCGCCCTGTTCGGCGATGGCATCGCGCAGGCCGGCCAGGTCGACCAGCGCGGTCTGGCCGAGGATGTCGTGGCAGACCACCCGCGCCGGGAACCACGGGAAGTCCAGGTCGCGGCGACGCTCGACCAGCTGGCCCAGGTAGGCCTCGACCATCGACGGCTCGGCGCGGCGAACGATGTTCTCGGCATGCACCCGCGCGGTGTAGGGCAGGCGGTCCCAGGCGCCGGGTTGCAGGCGGTCGACCGCCTCGCGGGCATCGAAGTAGTCGAGCGGGGTGCCGGGGAGCGGCTTGCGGTACTGGCTGTTCATGGCGGACCTGGACGCGTTGCGGGTGGACCCCGCGGGCGCCGGGCGCGCCGCGGATCAGCCGGCCATTCTACCGGCTGGCGTCGCGGCGGCCGCCCGGTGCCAGCGCCAGGCACTGGCGAGGATTGGTTCCAGCTCCGGATGGGCCGGGGTCCAGCCCAGGTCGCGCCGCCCCCGTTCGCTGGAGGCGACCAGCACCGAGGGGTCCCCCGGCCGCCGCGCCTCCACCGTGTGCGCGATCCGCTGCCCGCACACCCGCTCCGCCGCGGCGATCACCTCGCGCACGGAGAACCCGGCGCCATTCCCGAGGTTGAAGGCGTGGGCGCCCGGGTGGTCCTCCATGTAGTCCAGCGCCAGGCGGTGCGCCTGCGCCAGGTCGTCGACGTGCACGTAGTCGCGGATGCAGGTGCCGTCAGGGGTCGGGTAATCGTCGCCGAACACCCGCAACGCCGGCCCCAGGCCGAGGGCGGCGCGCAGCACGTTCGGGATCAGGTGGGTCTCCGGCTCGTGGCACTCGCCCACAGTGCCGTCGGGCGCTGCGCCAGCGGCATTGAAGTAGCGCAGCGCCACCGAACGCAGGCCGCAGGCGCCCGCCGCGTCAGCCAGGATGCGCTCGACCATCAGCTTGCTGGCGCCATAGGGATTGATCGGCTGCCGCGGGTGGTCCTCGTCGATCCGTGCCGCCACTGGCTGGCCGAACACCGCCGCGGTCGACGAGAACACCAGACGCTCCACGCCGTGGCGCTGCATCGCCTGCAGCAGGTTGAGGGTGCCGGCCACGTTGTTGGCGTAATAGTCGTAAGGCTGGTGCACCGACTCGCCGACCAGCGAACGCGCGCAGAAATGCATCACCGCATCGAAGCGCCGTCCGTGGAACGCTGCCTCGAGCGCCCGCGCATCGAGCACATCGGCGACCACCAGCTCGCCCCAGCGAACCGCCTCGCGGTGCCCGGTCGAGAGGTTGTCGAGCACCGTCACCTTGTCGCCGCCGAGCGCCAGTTGCCGGGCCATGTGGCTGCCGATGTAGCCGGCGCCGCCGCAGACGAGCACGTGCATCACCACTCCTCCATGGCGGACCGGGGCCGCCCGTGGAGCGACGTTCATGCCGTCGTGGTGCAGCCGGGGTGATATCCGGCCATCGCCTTGTTCATCGGACTGAACGAAGGCTGAGCACTTCTTCACCTTGTCGGAAGGTCGCGACCGGGAACACTCGAGGCCCGTGACGAGTTGGATGGCCGAGATGGCAGGTGCAATGGAAGGGCCGCGTGTACGCGTGCAGGGCAGGCTGGACTCCTCGGCAGGCGCAGGCCTGCATGCCCCCGCGGGACGCGGAGGAGGCGCCGCGCGGCGTTCCCGGGTGCCCGGGCCGGCCCCCGGGGGTGCGGAACTCCGCTTTCCCCTCATCGTGCACTGCCACCTGCGCTGGGATTTCGTCTGGCAGCGGCCGCAGCAGATCTTCTCGCGGCTGGCGGCCGACCACCCGGTGCTGTTCGTCGAGGACCCGGTCGCCGGCGATGGCGAACCGCAGCTGGAGTTGTCGGAGCCGTTCGCCAACGTGGTGCGGATGGTCCCGCGCCTGCCGCACGGCGCCCCGGCGGATGTCGACGACCAGTGGCGCCTGCTGCTCCCGCTGATGGAGCAGGCGCTGCAAAACCACCCCCTGCTCGCCGGCAGGTTCCACGCCCCGGTGCAGTGGTTCTACTCGCCCATGAGCGCCCCGGTGCTGCTCGGCCGCTTCGGCGCCCGCGGCACGGTGTACGACTGCATGGACGAGTTGGCCAACTTCCGCTTCGCTCCCTCCGACATCACCGACCGCGAGCGCTTCCTGCTCTCGCGCGCCGACGTGGTGTTCACCGGTGGCTACCAGCTCTACGAGTCCAAGTCGCGCCACCACCCGACCGTGCACTTCCATGGCTGCGGGGTGGACGTGGGCCATTTCGGCCGCGCGCGCCTGGCCTCGACGGTGGTGCCGGCGCGGGTGGCGGAACTGCCCGGGCCGGTGTTCGGCTATGTCGGGGTGGTGGACGAGCGGCTCGACTACCCGCTGGTCGAGGCCCTGGCGCGGGAGTTCCCCGACGCCTCGGTGGTGATGGCCGGGCCGCTGGCCAAGGTCGAGCAGGCGGACCTGCCGGACCTGCCCAACCTCCATTGGCTGGGCCAGCAGTCCTACGAGTCACTGCCGGCGCTGGTGAAGGGCTTCGATGTCTGCCTGATGCCGTTCGCGCTCAACGACGCCACCCGCTACATCAACCCGACCAAGACCCTGGAGTACATGGCCGCCGGCAAGCCGGTGGTGTCCACCGCGGTGGCCGACGTGGTGCGCAACTTCACCCCGGTGGTGGAGGTGGCGCGGACCACCGGCGAGTTCCTGGACGCGGTGGCGCACGCCGCGCGCGAGCCCGACCCGGCGCTGCTGCGCGAAGGCATCGCGCGGGCCATGGAGGCGTCCTGGGAATCCACCGTCGCGACGATGCGCGGCGAGCTGCTCGACGCGGTGCTGCCGGTCCGCGCCGCGCAGGCGGGTGCGCTGTGAAGACCGACGTACTGGTGGTCGGTGCCGGGTTCTCCGGCGCGGTGGTGGCAAGACAGCTGGCCGCCCAGGGATTGCAGGTGCTGGTGATCGACAAGCGCACCCACATCGGCGGCAACGCCCACGACCGCACCGACGCCCACGGCGTGCTGGTGCACCCGTACGGGCCGCACATCTTCCACACCAACAGCCTGCGGATCTTCGACTTCCTGTCGCAGTTCACCGCCTGGCGGCCGTACGAACACCGGGTGCTGGCCAGCGTGGACGGCCAGCTGGTGCCGCTGCCGATCAACATCGACACCGTCAACCGGCTGTACGGCCTGGACCTCGACGAGACCACGATCCAGGACTTCTTCGACCGGGTACGCGAGCCCCGCGACCCGGTCGCCACCAGCGAGGACGTGGTGGTCAATGCGGTCGGGCGGGACCTCTACGAGACGTTCTTCCGCAACTACACCCGCAAGCAGTGGGGGCTGGATCCGTCGGAACTTTCGGCATCGGTGGCGGCCCGGGTGCCCGCGCGCACCAACCACGACGACCGCTACTTCACCGACCGCTACCAGTACATGCCGCGCGACGGGTACACCGCGCTGTTCGAGCGGATGCTCTCGCACCCGAACATCCGGGTGGAGGTCGGCATGGACTTCTTCCGCCACCGCGGGCGGTTGAAGGCCCGGCACATCGCCTACACCGGCCCGGTGGACGCCTTCTTCGACCATTGCCACGGCAGGCTGCCGTACCGCTCGCTGCGCTTCGAGCACGAACACCTGCCCGACACCCCGCGGTTCCAGCCGGTCGGCGCGGTGAACTACCCCAACGAACACGCGTTCACCCGCATCACCGAGTTCCGGCACATCACCGGCCAGGCACATTCCGGGACTTCGATCGTGCGCGAGTACCCGCAGGACGAGGGCGACCCGTACTACCCCGTCCCGCGCCCGGAGAACGAGCGGCTGTTCAAGCGCTACGACGCGCTGGCCCGCCAGGAGCACGATGCGACCTTCGTCGGCCGCCTGGCGCAGTACCGCTACTACAACATGGACCAGTGCGTCGGCGCGGCGCTGAAGGCAGCCGAATACGTGCTGGCCGCGCTCGGCCGGGATGCCATGGACACGGCGCCGGACGCGCCGGTCCAGCCCGCCGCCGCATCGGGAATGTAGATGGAGCGTGGCCCTGCCACCCGCTCCGGGACCGGTGCGCCGGTCCCGGAGCTGTGGGGCGGCGTGGAATGCACCATCAACCGGGTGGGCGAGGATTACTTCAGCCAGCTCGAGCGCAGCGGGCACCTGCAGCGCATAACGGATCTCGATGCCATCGCCGGGCTTGGCATCCGCGCGGTGCGCCAGCCGGTGCTCTGGGAACAGGTGGCGCCCGATGGCCTGCCGCGGGCCGGCTGGGACTGGGTCGATCAGCGACTGCTGCGGCTGCGCGAACTGGCCCTGGAGCCAATCGTCGGCCTGGTCCATCACGGCAGCGGCCCGCGCGACACCAGCCTGGTGGCGCCGTGTTTCCCCGAAAAACTGGCGGCCTATGCCGGCGCGGTGGCCGCGCGCCACCCGTGGGTGCGGTACTACACGCCGGTCAACGAACCCTTGACCACCGCGCGCTTCAGCGGCCTGTACGGGCACTGGTATCCGCACGGGCGCGACGGGCCGACCTTCTGGCGCGCGCTGTACACCCAGTGCCGCGCCACGGTGCTCGCGATGCGGGCGATCCGGCGCAGCCAGCCCGCGGCGCGCCTGGTGCAGACCGACGACCTGGGGCGCACATGGTCGACGCCGCGGCTGGCCTACCAGGCGGACTTCAACAACCACCTGCGCTGGCTTTCCTGGGACCTGCTGTGCGGACGGGTGGACCGGTCCCATGCACTGTGGGGCTGGCTGGTGGACTGCTGCGGCGCGGACCCGGACGAGGTCCTCTGGTTCACGGGCAACCCCTGTCCGCCCGACATCGTCGGGATCAACCATTACGTCACCAGCGAGCGTTTCATCGACGAGCGCCTGGAGCGCTACCCGGCTTCCAGCCACGGCGGCAACGGACGCGAGCGCTATGCCGATGTCGAGGCGGTGCGGGCCCTGGCTTCGCCGACCGGCGGCATCGGCCCCCTGCTGCAGGAGGCGTGGGCGCGCTACCGCCTACCGCTGGCAATCACCGAGGTGCACCTGCACGCCCCGCGCGAGGACCAGTTGCGCTGGCTGGCGGAAACCTGGCTGGCGGCCTGCGCCGCGTTGCGCAGCGGGGTCGACCTGCGGGCGGTCACCGTCTGGGCCCTGCTGGGCAGCCATGACTGGCATTGCCTGCTCACCCGGTGCGATGGCCATTACGAGCCCGGTGCCTTCGAGGTGCGTGGCGGAACCCTGCGGCCGACAGCAGTGGCGCGGATGGCATCGCAGCTGGCCGCGGGACGACCGCCGGCGCACCCGGTGCTGTCAGGCGCCGGCTGGTGGCGGCGCCCGGACCGGCTGCTGCATCCGCCCGTCGAGCTCCCGGTCGCTTGCCCGCCCCGGCCCGCAACCGGCGAACACCGCGCCCCCATCCTGATCACCGGCGCGACCGGCACCCTCGGCCGCGCGTTCGCACGCATCTGCGTCGAGCGCGGGCTCGACCACCGGCTGCTGCACCGCGGCGAGCTGGACATCGCCGACCCGGCCTCGGTGCGCGAGGCCCTGGCCCACCACCGGCCATGGGCGGTGGTGAACGCCGCCGGCTATGTCCGCGTGGACGAGGCCGAGAACGACCACGCCCGCTGCTTCCGCGAGAACACCGACGGCCCGGCCCACCTCGCCGCCGAATGCGCCCGCACCGGCACCGCGCTGGTGACCTTCTCCACCGACCTGGTGTTCGACGGCGCACACCGCGAGCCGTACCTGGAAGACGCCGCGGTGGCTCCGCTGAACGTGTACGGGCTGAGCAAAGCGCGCGCGGAGGAACTGGTCCTCGAGCGCCACCCCGGCGCACTGGTGGTGCGCACCAGCGCCTTCTTCGGCCCCTGGGACCGGCACAACTTCATCACCTGCGCGCTGCAGGCGCTGCGCGCCGGCGAGCCATTCCACGCCGCCAGCGACCTGACCATCTCGCCCACCTACGTCCCCGACCTGGTCCACGCCTGCCTGGACCTGCTGGTGGACGGCGAATCCGGCGTCTGGCACCTCACCAACGGCGATGCCATCACCTGGGCCGACCTCGCCCGGCGGGCGGCGAAGGTGGCGCGGACCGGCACCGCCAGCCTGCGCCCGTGTCCGGTGGCGCACCTGCGGCTGGCCGCGCGGCGACCGGGCTACAGCGCATTGGGGAGCGGGCATGCCTTCGCGATGCCGACGCTGGACGATGCGCTGGCGCGGTGCCTGGGGATGGGGGAGGGCGCCGCCGCACCGGCGCCTCATTGAAAAGTCCCGGCGCCTGAACGTGCGAGCCGGGGCGCTGCGGTGAATCGCGTCCACTAACACGGCCCGGATACATAACACGGCCGTGATTCATACCTTGGTCGTGGTAGCATCGGCCCATGATTGCTCCTTCGCCTCGTGGAAGCGTTATGGCCGGCCCATTGAGAACCTTGATGGAGGCGCGCGGCTGGGCGGTCGATAGCGAAGCTGCAATAGAGCCGTTCCGCCCCGCCCTGATCGCCCGTAAAGGACCGTTGCGGTACGCCGTGGAACTGAAATCCGTGGTCGAGGGGCGCCCTGATCGCGTGCTCCCACTGCTGGCGCAAGCCATCCTCCAGGCGAGCCGCTATGCCGCCGAGCTCGACATGCGACCGCTGGCGGTGGTGCTGGTGGGGCGCGCCTCCGCCTCGCTGATGCAGAAGGTGGAGCGTTTCCAGCGCGACTATGCGCCGGATGTAGCCGTGGGCCTGATATCGGAAGCTGGCGGAAGCCTGTTCATCGGCCCGGGGCTTGAGAGCCTCAACCGGGAGCAACCGCGCGCGCGTGGAATCGGTAAACCGGTGCGGCCGCGCAAGGCCTCGAACCTCTTCTCCGACCTCAACCAATGGATACTCAAGGTACTGCTGGCGCCGGAGTTGCCGGAGCAACTGCTGAGCGCACCCAGGGGCGAGTACGCCACGGGGTCGGATCTTGCGGACGCAGCCGGGATTTCCGCCATGAGCGCGTCCCGGTTCGTGCGGCGGATGCAGGAAGAAGGCTTCCTGGATGGTTCGGGGCGGGCACTGCGCCTGGTGCGACGCGGGGAACTGTTCCGCCGCTGGCAGGCCGCGGCGCTGCGGTCCTCGCCCGAGCTGCGCATGGCCTACCTGATCCCCGCCGGCGGGGCGCGGCAGTTGCACAAAGCCGTCTCGAAACTGGAGGGCTGCGTAGGCCTGTTTGCCGCGGCGGACCTGCTGGGGCTGGGCCATGTGAGCGGGGCGGTACCGCAGGTGTACGTGCGCCGGCTGGTGCCACCGCAGGGAGCAGACTGGCCGGGGCTGGTACCGTCCGCGCCCGGCGAACCACCGCAGCTGATCCTCAAGCAGGCGAATGCGCCGGAATCACTGTTCCGCGGTGCGGTCCGGATTGGGGACGTAATGGTGGCCGACGTACTGCAGGTCTGGCTGGACGCGTCCGCACATCCATCCCGCGGCGCCGAGCAGGCGGACTTCCTGCGCCACGGCGTGCTTGCCGGTGTGTTGGGCGAGCAGGCATGAACGATCATCAGGCGTTCGCCCGGCTTGTGGGTGCACTGGCTCCCTGGGGCTCCAGGCTGCTGTTCATCGGTGGCTGGGCGCATCGCCTGTATCGCCTGCATCCGGACGCCGCCTCACCAACGTACCGGCCCTTGGCCACGCTGGACGCCGATGTCGCATTCGCACAGCACGAGCGGCTGGAAGGCGATATCCGCGCCAACCTGCAACTGGCGGGCTTCGAGCAGGAGTTGACCGGCAGCCACCGCCCGCCGGTGTCTCGCTACACGCTGGGCGAGGACGGGCCGGCCGGCTTCTATGCCGAGTTCCTGACGCCACTGGTCGGGCGCGCGCAGGCGCGCGACGGCACGCCGCTGGCGACGCAGGCACAGGCCGGTGTCACTGCGCAGCGTCTGCGCTACCTGGAGTTGCTGTTCGTCGCACCATGGTCGGTCACGTTGGACGAGGACTGGAGTGCCGATGTGCCTATCCCGGTTCGAATCCCCAACCCCGTGGCCTTCATCGTGCAAAAGCTGTTGATCCACCACGACCGCGCCGCCAGCAAGCAGTCGCAGGATCTGCTCTACATCCACGATACGCTTGCGTTGTTTGCAGCCGAGCTGGACGCCCTGGGCACGCTTTGGCGCGACGAGGTCCGGCCTGCCATGGACGCAGCCTGGGTGCGCCGGCTGGAGCGGGCGCCGGATGATGTGTTTGGAACCACCAACGACCGGATCCGCGATGCGGCGCGGATCCCGCAGGATCGCGACCTCGATCAGGAAAGGATGCGGGCCATGTGCCGGGCAGCACTAGGGGAAATGCTGGAGCGACCATGACGAACGAAGAATTCAAGCGCACCCTCTAGGAGGCGGCGGACAAGCTGCGCGGCTCCGTCGCCGCGGCCACGTACAAGTACCCGGTGCTGGGACTGGTGTTCCTGAAGTACGTGTCGGACATGTTCGATGCGCAGGGGCGGGTGATCGGGAAGAGCCTGGCCGAGCCGACGTCCGAGTACTACGTCGAGGACGAGGCCGCCCGCGCCGGGCTGGCCGAGCAGTTCGCCGCTGACAAGACCTTCTACGACGCCGACAACGTGTTCTGGGTGCCGCCGAACGCGCACTTCAACGCCCTGCTGGCCCAGGCCACCGCACCGGACCTGGCCCAGCGCCTGGACAAGGCCCTGGGCGAGATAGAGGCCGAGAACCCCAGCCTGAAGGGCGTGCTGTACCGCGAGTTCTCCCGCCTGGAGCTGGAGCCCGGCAAGCTGGGCGAACTGATGCAGCTGCTGGCCCGACTCAGCTTCGACCCGGAACGACACGGCAGCCGCGACGTCTTCGGCGAGGTGTACGAGTACTTCCTCGGCCAGTTCGCGCTCAAGGAAGGCGCCCGCGCCGGCGAGTTCTACACGCCCAAGAGCGTGGTCAACCTGCTGGTGGAGATCCTGGCCCCGTTCAAGGGCACCATCTACGACCCGGCCTGCGGCTCGGGCGGCATGTTCGTGCAGTCGGCGAAGTTCAAGGACGCCCACGCCGCCAAGCTGAAGAAGAAGGGCGACCTGGCCATCCATGGCCAGGAAATGATGGCCGCCACCCGCCGCCTGGCGCTGATGAACCTGGCCGTGCACGGCCTGCACGGCGACCTGGGCACGACCTACGGCGACACCTTCAGCAACGACCAGCACAAGACTCTGCGCGCCGACTACGTACTGGCCAACCCGCCGTTCAACATCTCCGACTGGGGCGGCGACAAGCTCGCCGACGACCCGCGCTGGGTGTACGGCATCCCGCCGAAGGGCAACGCCAACTTCGCCTGGTTGCAGCACATGCTGGCGCGGCTGTCATCGCGTGGGCGCGCGGGCATCGTGCTTGCCAACGGCTCCATGAGCTCGCAGCAGAGCGGAGAGGGCGAGATCCGCCGCGGCATGGTCCAGGACGACGTGGTCGAGTGCATGGTGGCCTTGCCGGGTCAGCTGTTCTCCAACACCCAGATTCCGGCGTGCCTGTGGTTCCTCAGCCGGGACAAGAAGTCGGGACACAACGGCAGCGTGGACCGCAGCGGCCAGATCCTCTTCATCGACGCCCGCAAGGCCGCCAGCGGCCGCATCAGCCGCACCCAGATCGAATTCACCGACGAGGACATGCAGCGCATTACGCAGACGTACCACCGCTGGCGCGGCACTGAGTTCAGCGACGGCGGGGAATACGCCGATGAGCCGGGGTTCTGCTTCAGCGCCACGCTGGAGGAAGTGGAGAAGCATGGTTTCGTGCTGACGCCCGGGCGCTATGTCGGCGCGCAGGTGGAAGAGGACGATGACGAGGCGTTCAACGAGAAGATGGAGCGGTTGACCGCGCAGCTGGCCGAGCAGATGGCGAAGGGTGCGGAGCTGGATGCGGTGATCAGGGAAAGGCTGGGGGCTTTGGGTTATGGGGTCTGAGCTCACCAGATTCCGCGACGTTCTTGAGTATGCAATCGGCGGAGGCTGGGGTAAGGAGACGCCGGATGCCAAGCATACTGTCGCAGTGACAGTTGTTCGCGGAACCGATTTTTCCAAGCTTCGGGGTGGCGACCTCGACGAGGTGCCTCGTCGCTACGAAGGGGACTCGAAGGTACCGAAGCGGACGTTAGAAATTGGCGACATCATCTTGGAGGTGTCCGGCGGCAGTCCTGCGCGAGGCCAGACAACCGGGCGCACTTGCTATATCGATGATGTGGTTCTAGAGAGGCTGCATCAGCCGATAATCCCTGCGAGCTTTTGCCGCCTCGTGCGAGTAGACCGCAGCAAGGTGGTTCCTCGATTTGCTTA
>NZ_JAJUWY010000008.1 GCF_021390425.1 Lysobacter sp. GX 14042
GCTTTATCTACGCCTTCATGGACCCGGTCCGCACGAAGCGCTCGTGCCACGACAGCGCCTCGCCCAGCAGGTGCGGGGTGTGCTTGCCGTAGCTCTCGCGGCTGGCGCGGTCGAAGTAGTCCTGCAGCAGCGGCTTGAAGTCCGGGTGCGCGCAGCGCTCGATGACCAGTTTCGCGCGCTGCTTCGGTGCCAACCCGCGCAGGTCGGCCAGCCCCTGCTCGGTCACGATCACCATGGTGTCGTGCTCGGTGTGGTCGACGTGGCTGGCCATGGGCACGATGCCCGAGATCTTCCCGGCCTTGGCCGTGCTCGGTGACATGAAGCACGACAGATAGCCGTTGCGGGCGAAGTCGCCCGAGCCGCCGATGCCGTTCATGATCCGGCTGCCGGCGATGTGGGTGGAGTTGACGTTGCCGTAGATATCGGCCTCGATCATGCCGTTCATGGCGATGCAGCCCAGCCGGCGGATCAGTTCCGGATGGTTGGAGATCTCCTGCGGGCGCAGCAGGATGCGCTTGCTGTAGAACTCCACGTCGGCATTGAACGCCTCGATGCCCGCCGGGCTGAGCGAGAACGAGGTTGCCGAAGCCATCCGCAGGGTGCCGTTCTTCAGCAACTCGAGCATGCCGTCCTGGATCACTTCGGTGTAGGCGGTCAGGCCCTGGTAGCCGGCATCGGCCAGGCCCAGCAGCACCGCATTGGCGATGTTGCCCACGCCCGATTGCAGCGGCAGCAGGCGGTCGGTCAGCCGGCCGCGCCTGATCTCGTGGGCGAAGAAGTCCATCAGGTGCCCGGCGATCTGCCGCGAGGCCTCGTCGGGCGGGCTGAAGGGGGAGTTGCGGTCCGGCGCGTCGGTCTCGACCACGGCGATCACCTTGGCCGGGTCCACCCGCAGGTAGGGCTCGCCGATGCGCTCGTCGGGCCGGGTCATCTGGATCGGCTTGCGGTTCGGGGGCAGGGCGGTGCCGTAGTAGATGTCGTGCATCCCGTCCAGCGCCTCGGGCTGCCAGCGGTTGACCTCCACGATCACCTTGTCGGCCAGGTCCAGCCAGGTCTTGTTGTTGCCGACCGACGAGGACGGGATCAGGCGTCCGTCCTCCAGGATGCCCGCGGCCTCGATCACCGCCACGTTGATGTCGCCGAAGAAGCCGAACCAGGTGTGCTGGGCGACGTGGCTGAGGTGGATGTCGATGTAGTTCAGGGTGCCGGCGTTGATCCGCTCGCGCACGTTGGGGTCGGACTGGTAGGGCAGGCGCAGCTCCATGCCCTCGACCCGGGCCAGTGCGCCGTCGAGTTCCGGCGCGGTGGAGGCGCCGGTCAGCACCTTGATCCGGAACGGACTGCCTGCCGCGGCCGCCTTCTCCATCCGTGCCGCCAGCGCCTGCGGGACCGCCTTGGGGTAGCCGGCGCCGGTGAAGCCGCTCATGGCGACGGTCATGCCGGGCTGGATCAGTTCCGCGGCCTGCCCGGCCGACATCAGGCGCTCTGCCAGGCCGGCGTGGCGGATGCGTTCGTGCATGGAATCGGGTCCTGCGTGGGGGATGGACCTGATTCTATCGCCCGCCCGCAGCCCGGGTAAGCGGAGCACGGAGAGTGTTGACGATCATGAACAGCGCGTAGCCCGGGGGAAGCGAAGCGCTCCCGGGACAGGATCCACAACCGGGACGCGGGCGTATAGTCACCGCCCCGCTGGACCACACCCCGTCGTACGGTCCCCGGAAGACGAGTTCCCCCATGCTTCCCAGTTCCCACGACGACCTGCTGGTCGTTGCATCGCTCGTTGTCGCGATCCTCGCGTCCTTCACCGCACTCAACATGGCATCCCGGGTTGCCAGCAGCAAAGGGCGTGCGGCGCGGCTCTGGCTGCTGGGTGGCTCGATCGCCATGGGACTGGGCATCTGGTCGATGCACTTCATCGGCATGCTGGCCTTCAGCCTGCCGATCGAACTGGGATACGACCTGGGGCTGACCGCGGTTTCATTGCTGGCCGCCATCGCCTCGTCGGCTTTCGCGCTCTGGCTGGTATGCCGGCGCACGCTGCCCGTCCCACGGCTCGTCCTCGGTGCCCTGCTCATGGGCGCCGGCATCGCCACCATGCACTACCTGGGCATGGAGGCGATGCTCATGTCGCCGGGCATCGTCTACGTCCCGGCATTCTTCGTGCTGTCGGTCGTCATCGCGGTGCTGGCATCCGGTGCGGCGCTCTGGATCGCCTTCCGGCTGCGCAGCGGTGGGCGGCACGCACGCCATGCCCGGGTCGGCGCCTCCCTGGTCATGGGCTGCGCCATCGTCGGCATGCACTACACGGGCATGGCCGCGGCGCGGTTTCCCGAAGGCAGCATATGCGGTGCGGCCAACAGCGGTATCGATGCCAACTGGCTGGCCGTGCTGGTCATCGTGGTGACGCTTGCGGTCATTGCCATTGCGCTGGTCGTGTCGATGCTCGACGCGCGCACCGCCAGGCTTGCGAGCTCGCTCGACCAGGCCAACAGCGACCTGCTCCGGCTGGCGCTGCACGACAATCTCACCGGACTGCCCAATCGGGTCCTGTTCGAGGACCGCCTCGAGCAGGCCATCCACAAGTCACAACGCGACGCGACCTGTTTTGCCGTGCTGTTCATGGATCTCGACGGGTTCAAGGCGGTGAATGACGTGTATGGTCACCATGCCGGTGACGAGCTTCTGGCCGGGGTGGCGCAGCGCATCCTGCGGACCAAGCGTGGAGGGGACACGGCCGCGCGCCTGGGTGGCGACGAGTTCGTGCTGCTGCTGGGAGCGGGCGAACCCGAGGATGCCGCGGCGCTGGCACAACGCCTGGTGGACGAGATCGTGGCGCCCTACACGATCAGGGGAGCACCACTGACCGTGTCGGCCAGCATCGGCATCGCGGTGCATCCGTCGGACGGCGCCACGGCACACCAGCTGATGGTCAACGCCGATGCCGCGATGTATCACGCCAAGGAGCAGGGGCGGAACGGTTACTGCTTCTTCGAAAGCGCCATGAACACGACTGCGCACCAGCAGCGCCAGCTGCACCAGGAACTGATGCGGGCGCTGGAGCGCAAGGAGTTCCGGCTGCATTACCAGCCCAAGTTCATCGCTCCCAGCGGCCCGGTCACCGGTGTCGAGGCGCTGTTGCGGTGGGAGCATCCCGGGCAGGGGCTGCTCCCGCCCGATCGCTTCCTGCCGCTGGCGGAGCGCACCGGCCTGATCGTGCCGATCGGTGCATGGGTGATCGACGAGGCATGCCGGCAGATGCGGAGCTGGCAGGAGCAGGGACATGGCGACTGGACCGTGGCGGTCAACCTCTCGACGGTGCAGCTCTCGCACTCCGGGCTGGTCGACAGCGTGCGCGATGCCCTGACGCGGCACGCCCTGGATGCACGCCATCTCACGCTGGAAATCACCGAGTCCACCGCCATGCGCGATGCGGAGGCGAGCCTTGCCATTCTCGAGCAGCTGGCGCAGCTGGGCGTCAACATCTCCATCGACGACTTCGGTACCGGCTACTCCAGCCTGCTCTATCTCAAGAGGCTGCCGGCGAACGAGCTGAAGATCGACCGCGGGTTCGTCACCGAACTGGCGCAGGGCAACGATGACGCGGCGATCATCTCGGCCATCATCGCCCTCGGCAAGACGCTGGACATGAAGATCGTCGCGGAGGGAGTGGAGAGCCGCGAACAGCAGGAACTGCTGACGCGGCTGGGCTGCAACACATTGCAGGGCTACCTGCTGGGTCGTCCCATGGCGCCGGAACGGCTGACGCAGATACTGGCGGTACCCGTGTCGGCCGCGCCCCGGATCAGCCCTGCGCCGCGATCCAGCGATCGATCTTGGCTTCCAGCACGTCCAGTGGCACCGAGCCGTCCTTGAGCACCTCGGCGTGGAACTCGCGCACGTCGAAGTCCTCGCCCAACGCAGTCTCCGCGCGGTCGCGCAGCTCCTGGATCTTCAGCTCACCGAGCTTGTAGGCGAGTGCCTGACCCGGGATGGCCATGTAGCGCTCGGCCTCGGCGGTGGCCTGGGTCTCGCTCTCGGCGGAGTTCTCCAGCATGTAGGCGATCACCTGCTCGCGGGTCCAGCCCTTGCTGTGCAGGCCGGTGTCCACCACCAGGCGGATCGCCCGCCACAGTTCGTTCTGCAGGTAGCCGAAGTAACTGTAGGGATCGGTGTACAGGCCGACGTCGCGACCCAGCGACTCGGCGTACAGCCCCCAGCCTTCGATGAAGGCGGTCTGCCCGCCAAAGCGGCGGAACGCCGGCAGGCCGGTCAGCTCCTGCTGCAGGGCGATCTGGAAATGGTGGCCGGGGATCGCCTCGTGCAGGAACAGGTCCTCGGCGTCCCAGGTCTTGCGCGTGGGCAGGTCGTAGGTGTTGACGTAGAAGATGCCGGGACGGGTGCCGTCCTCGCTGGGGCTCATGTACGAGCCACCGGCAGCCGACTGGGCGCGGAACGGCTCGACCGGACGGATCTCGAACGGCGCCTCCGGGGTGAGCGAGAACTGCTCGCCCACCCGCTCGTCGACCTTGTGCTCGAGTGAGCGGTAGTACTCCAGCAGCGCCTCCTCGGACTCGAAGGTGAACTGCGGGTCGTTCTGCATGAACTGGAAGAACTCCTGCAGCGAGCCCTGGAAGCCGACCTGTTCCATGACCTTGTGCATCCCGCCGTGGATGCGTTCGACCTCGTCCAGGCCGATCTGGTGGATCTGCACCGGCGACAGGTCGGTAGTGGTCGACATCCGGACACGATGGGCGTACCAGGCCTCGCCGTCGGGCAGTGCGTCCAGCCCGGCGCTGTCACGGGCGTGCGGCAGGTATTCGTCGGCGATGTACCGGCGCAGTTCCCGGTAGGCGGGCATGAGCTGCCGCTCGATGAGCTCGCGGTACTCGCCGGTGATGCGCTCGCGCCCGGCGGCGTCGATGCCCTCCGGCATCTCCGCCACCGGGCGCCAGAACAGGGTGTCCTCGGCCCGGTCCCTGATCAGCGCATCGAGCTGCGGGAGCACCTTCTCCATCAGTGCGCGCGGCTGCACGACGCCGGCCTCCACGCCCTGCTTCATGTTGGCGATCGCCTGCTCGAACAGCACCGGAACCTGCGAGGCACGCGTGCGCCAGTTGTCGTAGTCCTCGACCGTGGCGAATGGCTGGGCACCGGTACCGGAGCCCAACTGCACCACGGTGGAGGCGATGTTGTAGAACTGGTTGACCGGCTGCATCCAGCCGGGGAACTTCTCGCCCTCCAGTTCGTCGCGCAGGTCGCCGGTGAAGATCTCGTAGCTCAGCAGGGCCTGGCCTTCCAGCCCGTCGGGGCCTACGGCCTCCACCTGGGCCAGCCAGCGCTGGGTGAACGCATGGCTGCGGTCGCGGAAGTCCTGCGACAGGAAGTTGGGAAGCCGGTCGTTGTAGCGCGGGTCACCCTGGAACGTGGCCGCCAGCGGGTTGAGCTCGAGCATCTCCTCCCAGTAGGTGGCGTACAGCGCGTCGAGGCGCTCGGCCTTGGCCGACGCCTCCTGCGCACTGGTGGTACCGGAAGCCGGGGGCGCGTCGTTCGCCGCGCCGCAGCCCGCGAGTGCGGCGGCCAGGGCGAGTGCAAGCAGGGTGCGGGTGGCGCTGGTCAAGGGGGGGCTCCTGTCTGGCCGGTGCGGCGGCGGATTCCCGAAGCCTCGCCGGCCAGGCAGGTCGCCAGCATGGGCCAAAGGTCACCGCCGCCGCGACCGGCCTTACAGTTCGCGCACCAGGCGGAATCCCACGTCGTCGTAGCCGCGGCCGGAATCGAGCAGGCGCTCGGCCTCGTCGCTGCGCCACGAGGAGCCCGAGACGCGCCGCTGCTGGCAGTCGCTGCCGCAATCGGCCAGCCACAGCGACAGCGGCCGGCCACTGATTTCGGGCGCGAGGCTGCGGGCATCGGCCGTCGTGGGCAGGCGGTAGCGGTGGCCGGTGTGCCCGCTGTACCACTGGCCGTAGGCCTGGGCATCGTCGAGCGAGATGCAGACCACCGGCTCGTCCTCGTCCTGGCCGAATCCCGGATCCCGCCAGTCGCGCGGGGAGAGCACCCGCAGCACCGAGCCGCGCAGTCGGCAGCGGCCGGATTCACGCCCGGTCTCGGATACGAAGCGCGCGTATTCGGCGCGGCTGACCGGTCGCCGGCTGATCGCGATCCCGCCATCGGCGACCACCGCGCCGGCAGGATCGCCCGGCAGCGGCTGGCCGCGGCGCGGCACCCTGGACGCCTTCGTCGCCAGGCCGTCGATCAAGTCCTGCGGAAGCGCCAACTCACGTGCCAGTTCAACCGCCCGCCCGGCCGCGGCGGGGTCCGCGTTCGACGCGGCGCTGTCGATCCTTGCCGCCAGCCGGTCCCCGGCCTGGCGCCACAGCCTCGAACCATCCTCGCCGGGGCCACCGGTGAGCCCATGCAGGCGGTCGATGCGCCCGGCATAGTCGATGGCGCGCTCGTTGCTGCCGCGGTCCAGCGAGGCCAGCAGCTCGGCGCCCAGCAGCCCGGCAAGCTCGCCGGCGACCGCAACCACCTGTGGATTGCCCGGTTCGGCCTCCCAGGCCCGCAACACGCTGTCGTGGGCATTGGCCCCCGCCGGCGTCGTCAGGTCGCGTGCGCGCATCTGCTGGCGTGCCTGCTCCAGCGCCAGCTGCACCGGCGCTTCCCTGAGCGGCTGGAGCATCGCCTCGATGGGATCGGGGGACAGCTGGAGGGGGTTTCCCGGCGCTCCGGCCACCAGGAAACCGCCGGCATCGCGTCCGTTGGCCAGCAATACCCCGGTGACCACCAGCGCGGCCAGCAGGGGGACGCCCCAGGCCATCCGCGGAACCGTGCGCAGCCGGGTGCCGCCGCGCTCCGCCATGGCCGCAAGGCGCGGCCAGCGCCGCCGGCGCTCGACCCGGGCCAGCTTGGCTTCCATCTCCGCGGCATCGGTGAACCGGTCCACCGGGACCTTGGCCAGCGCGTGGTTCATGAAGCGCTGCCAGTGGCGGAGTCCGGGCGGCAGCCGCGGGATCGGGTCCTGCGCGTGCATCACCGCCATGGACAGCGCGTCGGCGGCACGGAAGGGGAGTTCCCCGGTGAGCATCTCCCAGGCCAGTACCCCGAGGCTGTACAGGTCGGCGCGGCCGTCGACCTCCTCGCCACGGGCCTGTTCCGGCGCCATGTAGGCGGTACTGCCGACGGCGAGGCCGGCGGCGGTGACCCGCGGGCCGTAGCCCCGTCGCAGTGCGACCCCGAAGTCGGCCAGCAGCGGCCGCTCGGTATCGTCGAACAGGACGTTCTCGGCCTTGACGTCGCGGTGGACCACGCCGCGCGAATGGGCATAGCGCAGCGCCGACAGCAGGTCCCGCAGCACCGCGACCACCCGCTTCTCGTCGGCAGTCCCGTCAGGCAGGAGGAAGCTGCGCTGGCCCAGGTGGCCGCGCGGCAGGTAGGGCATGGCGTAATAGGGCAGCCCGCCGGTGGTGCGGCCGAGTTCGTGGATGCTCACCACGTGGGGATGTTCGAGGCGGGCGATGGTACGCACCTCGTTCTCGAACCGGCGCCGGCTGACCTCGTCGCTCAGGGCATGGGGCGCCATCACCTTGACCGCGACCTGGCGCGGTGGTGAAAGCTGTTCGGCGAGGAACACGGTGGACATGCCGCCGTGGTTGAGCGCACGCAGCAGCCGGTAGCCGCGGATCTCCGGCATCGGCGTCAACGACGGTTCGGTGTGCACGGACGACATCGCGGCCCCCCTGCCTCGCGACGATCAAGCATACCGCCACCCCGGCGGGGGCGGGCGAGCATTTCGCGAGTCTGTGACCGCGGCGCGTTAGGGGCGGGTGAAGGTCACGGACGGCGGTCGCGCTTGAGCCGCACGTACAGCTGCTTGCGCACCTTGGCGACCACTTCGCCGTCGCTGTCGCGCACCTCGGTGTCGAACCAGCGCAACGCCTTGTCGCCGCCGGCCGTGGCATGGTGCAGCTCCTCGATCACCCGCGGCTCCAGGGCGAACTCGGCGTGCACGGTGCCCCGGCCGGGGCGCACGAATTCGATGCTGCCGGCCTGGTCCCAGACCAGGTGGTCGCGGCCGATGTTGTTCAGGACCAGCAGCATCCAGAACGGGTCGGTCATGGCGAACAGACTGCCGCCGAAGTGGGTGCCGACGTAGTTGCGGTTCCAGGGCCGCATGCGCAGCTCGACGCGGGCATGGCGGTAATCCTCGTCGAGCCGGGTGACGTGGATGCCGGCGGCGAGGAACGGCGGCCACAGGTTGATTCCGTGGCGGAACAGGCCGGCCTTCATCTCAGAACAGCAAAGCCGACATCTTCCTGCGGTAGCTGCCGACCAGCGCCGGGTCGTCGATGACCCGGAAGGCATCGATCAGGGCCTTGCGCGGCAGGCCGCCGTCGAACTCCCGGTCCTGGCGCAGCATCTCGATGAACTGCTCCAGGGCCGCTTCGGGTTCGCCGGCCAGCAACTGGCGGACGCCGAGCAGGTGGCGGGCGCGCAGGTCGCCGCCGTCGGCGGCGATCGCCTGCTCCAGCGCGGCGGCCGGCGGGGCATCCTTCAGCGCGGCGGCGAAGTCCAGGTGCGCGCGGGCGTTGCGGGTGCGGTCGTCGGTCGCCAGGTTGGCCGGCAGGCCATCGAGCAACTGCGCGGCCTCGGCCGGGTCGCCGGTCTGCAGCAGCGCCAGCGCGAGGTCCAGCCGGAGCTCGGCGTTGTCCGGGTTGGCGGCGGCTTCCGCGCGCAGGCGCGCGGCTTCGGCCACCGGATCAGGCGGCGTGGCGGGGGCCGCCCCCTCGAGAGCATCAGGGGAAGCCGGGGCCGGCTCGATGCCGTGCCGCTGCAGCATCTCGCGGATCGCGCCCTCCGGGGCCACGCCGGGGAAACCGTCGAGCACCTCGCCGCCGCGCAGCAGGAACACCGTGGGGATGGAGCGGACCTGGAAGGCCGCGGCGACCTGCGGCTCCGCGTCCACGTCGACCTTCGCCAGCACGAAGCCACCGTTGTACTCGCCGGCGAGCTTCTCCAGCACCGGGCCCAGTTGCTTGCACGGGCCGCACCATTCGGCCCAGAAGTCGACCAGCACCGGGACCTGCAGCGAGCGCTGCAGCACCTCGGCCTCGAAGGCCTCGGTGGTGACGTCGAGAATGTGCGGCGAAGAGGTGTTTTCCGGAGTCATCTGCCTGCCTGCATGCGAATTCGAAGAGCGACATGGTGCCGCAGCAACGGCTTTGCAACCCGGCCCTCAGGCCGCTTCGACCCGGTCGCGGCCACCGGCCTTGGCGCGGTAGAGAGCGGCATCGGCCGCCTCCAGCAGTTCGCCCGGCGTGTTGCCGCTGACCGGTGCGGAGGCCACGCCGATCGAAACCGTCGCCGGACCGAGCTGCTGACCCATGTGGGTGATGGTGGTGGCCGCAACCGTGGCGCGGACCTGTTCCGCCCGTGCCATTGCCATGGCCGCGTCGGTTTCGGGAAGCACCAGGGTGAACTCTTCGCCGCCATAGCGGCAGGCGATGTCTTCTTGGCGGACCTGCGAGGCGAGCACCCCGGCGACCTTCTGCAGCAGGGCGTCGCCCGCCGCATGGCCGTGGGTGTCGTTGAAGAGCTTGAAATGGTCGACGTCCAGCATCAACACCGATACCGGCAGTCCACGGCGGCGACAGCGGGCCAGCTCGCGCTCCAGGCTCGTTTCCAGGTAGCGGCGATTGAACAGGCCGGTCAGCGGGTCGCGCAGTGACTGCTGGCGCAAGCTCTCGCGAAGCTGGAGGTTGACCATCGCCAGGCTGAGCTGCTCGCCGACCGTCTCCAACAGGGCAGTGTCATTGTCCGTCCGGCCATCGTTGCCCAGCGCGCTGGCGTGCAGCAGGCCCAGGCTGTTGCCTTGGGCGACCAGTGGAACGCACAGCGTCCACACACCGCTGCCCGCCGTGGGCCGGTCGATATGCCGGCAGGTCACGTGCCCGTGCCGGTCATCAGTGCGGTGTGGTTGGCCACGGCGTAGCGCCCAGCAGTCGTCCGGACTCAGCACCTCGGCGCTGGCAGCCACTGGCGTGCCGAAGGTCGCCACCACCTCGGCGAGGTTGCGCGAGGCGTCCAGGGCGTAGCAGTGGCCTCCGGCGTGCGGCAACAGGTGCTGCAGCAGCGAAGTGGTGAGCTCGAAGGCCTCCGGTAGCGTCTGGCAGCTCTGCAGCAGGCCGGTATAGCTGCCGAGCAGCCGGTGCTGCTCGGTGACCCGATCGCGCTCGACCAGCGAAGCCTCCATTTCGAGCGCGGCGTTCCGGGCCTCGCGCTCGAGCCGCCGCGAGCGCCGGTTCTCGCGCAACAGACCCTGCAGCAACAGGGTGAGCACCACCAGTGGCAGGACGATGCCGAGCACTACGAAGCCGGTAAGGCGACCGGTGCGCTCGTCGATGATGGCGCGGCGCTCCAGCAGCAGTTCCTCCTCGACTTCCAGGATGCGGGTGGCCGCCTCGCTCGTGCGCGCGGTGGTGCCGGCACGCACGTCCCCGGCCAGGGCAGCGTCGGCGCTGGCGCCACCGGTCTCGCCGTCGGCCAGGGCAGTCAGTTCCTGCAGCCGGTACTCGATCAGCTCCTGCCATTGCAGCACCCGCTGGTTCTGGGGCGGGTTGTCGGTGGTGAGCCTGGCGAGTTGTGCGGCCTGCTCGCGGACGTCGGGTACCAGTTCGCGGAGTTCGGCGTAGAGCGCCGGCGCGCCGGTGCGGCGATAGCCGCGGGCCGCGCTCTCGGCACTGCGCAGGTGGCCCTGCGCGGTGTTGAGCGCGACCAGCACCCGGTAGGAGTGCTCGACGCGGTCAACCCCCTGGCGCAGTTCGGTCAGGCCCCAAGACCATGCCGACACCGACCGCCAGGAGCAGCCCGGCGGCGAACAGGAGGGCGGGATAACGCAACGGACGCAGGCGGGACACTCGCGGGTGGCCTCCAGGATTTACGCGGGGCGGCAGTGTAGGCACACGGATGTGTATGAATGGCGGGCGTGGCGTGCGCTGGGGTAGGCTTTCCGATCCCCCGTCACCGTGTGCCAGCCGTGTCCAGCCAAGCCCCAGTTCCCTCCAGCTCCGCCGAGGCGCACGGCTATGCGCCGCATGCGCAGGAGGCCGCCGCGCAGCAGTTCTGGGACCGCACCCGGGCCTTTGAAGTGGACGAGGCCTCCGGCAAGCCCAAGTACTACTGCCTGTCGATGCTGCCGTACCCGTCCGGGGCGCTGCACATGGGCCACGTGCGCAACTACACCATCGGCGACGTGATCAGCCGCCACAAGCGCATGACCGGCTACAACGTGTTGCAGCCGATGGGCTGGGACGCCTTCGGCCTGCCGGCCGAGAACGCGGCGATCAGGAACCACACCGCGCCGGCCAAGTGGACCCGGGCCAACATCGGGCACATGCGCGCCCAGCTGCGGCAGATGGGCTATGCGATCGACTGGTCGCGCGAGTTCGCCACCTGCGACCCGGACTACTACGTCCACGAGCAGCGCATGTTCGTGCGGCTGATGAGGAAGGGCCTGGCCTACCGCAGGAACTCGGTGGTCAACTGGGATCCGGTCGACCAGACCGTGCTGGCCAACGAGCAGGTGATCGACGGCCGCGGCTGGCGCACCGGCGCGCTGGTGGAAAAGCGCGAGATCCCGCAGTGGTTCCTGCGCATCACCGACTATGCCCAGGAGCTGCTCGACGGGCTGGATGCGCTCGACGGCTGGCCCGACGCGGTCAAGACCATGCAGCGCAACTGGATCGGCCGCTCCGAGGGGCTGGAGATCCGCTTCGACGTGCGCGACGCCGACGGCAACGCCGCCGATCCGGTGACGGTGTTCACCACCCGCCCCGACACCCTGATGGGGGTGACCTGCCTGTCGGTGGCCGCCGAGCACCCGCTCGCGCTGGCCGCTGCGCGCGGCAATGGGGAACTGTCGGCCTTCGTCGCCGAACTGCGCCGCGGCGGGGTCAGCGAAGCCGAGCTGGAGACCCAGGAAAAGCGCGGCATGTTCACCGGCTTCTACGCGCTGCACCCGATCACCGGGGAGGAGCTGCCGGTGTTCGTCGCCAATTTCGTGCTGATGAACTACGGCACCGGCGCGGTGATGGCGGTGCCGGCGCACGACGCGCGCGACTGGGAGTTCGCCCACGCCCACGGGCTGCCGATGAAGCCGGTGGTCGCCTCGGCGGCGGTGCGCGACGCGCTGGAGGAAATGCGCCGCGACGTGGGCGGCAACCACAATCCGATGACCAGCGCGCTGGGCAAGGCCGGCTCGATCGACGCCTACGACACCCGCGCCGCGGTGCAGGTAGTCGAGGACTTCATCGCCGCCATCGACGGGCAGGGCGCGCACACCGAACGTGGCTGGCTGTTCAATTCCGGGGAGTTCGACGGAATGGACTTCGACCAGGCCTTCGCCGCGATCGCCGCCCGGCTGGAAGCCGAAGGACGCGCCACCCGCAAGGTCAACTTCCGCCTGCGCGACTGGGGCGTCAGCCGCCAGCGCTACTGGGGCTGCCCGATCCCGGTGATCTACTGCGACGCCTGCGGCGCGCTCCCGGTGCCGGAGGACCAGTTGCCGGTGGTGCTGCCCGAGGACGTGGAGTTCAGCGGCATCGCCTCGCCGATCAAGGCCGACCCCGAGTGGCGCAGGACCACCTGCCCGCAGTGCGGCGGCGCGGCCGAGCGCGAGACCGACACTTTCGACACCTTCATGGAGTCCAGCTGGTACTACGCGCGCTACACCTCGCCGGGTGCCGCGCAGCAGGTCGACGCGCGCGCCAACCACTGGCTGCCGGTCGACCAGTACATCGGCGGCATCGAGCACGCGATCCTGCACCTGCTGTACTTCCGCTTCTACCACCGGCTCCTGCGCGACGAGGGCCTGGTGGACAGCGACGAGCCGGCGCGCAACCTGTTCACCCAGGGCATGGTGGTGGCCGAGACCTTCTACCGCGAAGGGCCGAACGGCTCGAAGGACTGGATCGCCCCGGCCGAGGTGGAGGTGCAGCGCGACGGCAAGGGCCGGATCAGTGGCGCGACGCTGCGCGCCGACGGCCTGCCGGTGCAGGTCGGGCACGTGGAGAAGATGTCCAAGTCGAAGAACAACGGCGTCGACCCGCGGGTGATGGTCGAACGCTACGGCGCCGACACCGTGCGGCTGTTCTCGATGTTCGCCGCCCCGCCGGAGCTGTCGCTGGAATGGAACGAGGCCGGCGTGGAGGGCATGGCGCGGTTCCTGCGCCGGTTCTGGCGCGAGGTGGCCGTACATGCCGCCGGCCCGCAGCCGGAGCCGCTGGACGTGGCCGCGCTGGATCCGGCGCAGAAGGCCCTGCGCCGCCAGCTGCACCAGGCGATCACCAAGGTTGGCGACGACTACGGCCGCCGCCACGCGTTCAACACCGCGATCGCCGCGCTGATGGAACTGCTCAACCACGTCTCGCGCTTCGGCGACGACAGCGGGCAGGGGCGGGCGGTCAAGCGCGAGGCACTGCAGGCCATGGTGCTGATGCTCAACCCGGTGACCCCGCATACCAGCCATGCGCTGTGGCAGGTGCTCGGCCATCCCGAGACCCTGCTCGAGGACGTGCCTTTCCCGCAGCCGGATCCGTCGGCGCTGGAGCAGGACGCGGTGACCCTGGCGGTGCAGGTCAACGGCAAGCTGCGCGGGACCATCCAGGTGCCCGCCGCCGCCAGCCGCGAGGCCGCCGAGGCGGCCGCCCTGGCCGAGCCGAACGTGGCGAAGTTCCTGGAGGGCCTGGCGGTGCGCAAGGTGATCGTGGTGCCGGGCAAGATCGTGAACATCGTCGCCGCCTGACCCGTGGCACCCTTCCCGCTCCCGGCACCCTGCCCGAGACCGCCTGCATGACCCTCCGCATGACACGCCCCGCGCTGCGAGTCCTCCTCCTGTCCGCTCTGGTTGCGGCCCTGTCCGCCTGCGGCTTCCAGTTGCGCGACGCACTGGTGTTGCCTCCGGACCTGGACCCGGTGATGGTCAAGTCGCCCGACCGCTACAGCCCGCTGGCCGATTCCCTGGCGCAGTCGCTGGCGCGTGCCGGCGCGGTGCCGGCCGGACCGGGCGAGCCGGCGCCGGCGGTACTCGACATCCTCGCCGAGCGCTGGGGCGATACCCCGATCAGCGTCGACTCGCGCGGCCGCGCGCAGGAATTCAGCCTGCGCTACGCGGTGGTGTTCGAGCTGCGCAATGGCGACGGCAGCGAACTGGTGCCGCAGCAGTCGATCGAGCTTTCCCGCGACTACATCTCCGTGCCCAGCGATGCGATCGGCACCGAGGGCGAGCGCGACATCCTGGTGCGCGAACTGCGGCGGGAGATGTCGGCCGCGGTGCTGCGCCGGATCGGGGCGGCCGGCCGCGGCGGGCGGATGATCGGTCCGGACCCGTTCGCCGGCACCACCGACGCCGCGCAGGCGGCGATGGATGCCGCGGCCGCGCTTGCGCCGCCACCGGAGGCCGAAGACGAGCCGGAGACTGCGCCCGAGCCCGAGCCCGTTCGGGCACCCGTTGCCGACCCGGAGCCGGAAGACGACGGATCCGGCGGCGACCCGGCCACTGTCCCGGCGGGCTGAGATGGAGGCTACGCCGGAGCAGCTCGCCTCGCGGGTCGCCGGCGGTCCGCTGCAGCCCGCCTACCTGATTGCCGGTCCGGAGACCCTGCGGGTGCTCGAGGCGGCCGATGCGGTGCGCGCGGCGGCGCGTGCCCAGGGCATCAGCGAGCGCGAAGTGTTCGAATTCGACGGCCGCTCCGGCGAGGATGACTGGGACCGGCTGGAGGCCAGTTTCGCTGCGCCAGGGCTGTTTTCCATCCGGCGCCTGCTGGAGGTGCGCCTGCCCTCCGGCAAGCCGGGCAAGCGCGGTACCGATGTCTTCACCCGCTATGCGGCCGATCCGCCGCCGGACGTCGTGCTGCTGGTGACCTGCAGCGAATGGAGCAAGCGCCACGCGGGCAAGTGGAGCGAGGCGCTGGCGCGGGTCGGGCTGCAGGCGACCGCCTGGCCGGTGAAGCCGCACGAGCTGTCCGGATGGGTATCGCAGCGCCTGCGCTCGCGCGGGCTGCGTGCCAGTGCGGACGCGGTGCAGCAACTGGTCGAACGCATCGACGGCAACCTGCTCGCCGCCGCCCAGGAGATCGACAAGCTCGCGCTGCTGGCCGACGCGGACGGGGGCGAGCTCGATGCCGCCCGCATGCAGGACCTGGTGGCCGATGCCGCGCGTTTCGACGTGTTCCGCCTGGCCGAGGCGGCCCTGAACGGGCAGGCGGTTGCCGTTTCGCGGATGCTTGCCGGGCTGCGCGCCGAGGGCGAGGCCATCCCGGCGCTGGTCCCGATCATCGCCCGCGAACTGCAGACCACCGCCGCGCTCGCCCGGGCCGGGCGCGGCAACCTGGCCGCCGAGTTCAAGTCGCGCGGAATCTGGAAAGCACGCGAAGCCGCCTACCGCCGCGCGCTGGAGCGGCACGCGACCGGACACTGGGAGGCGTTCGTCTCGCGCCTGGGCGAGGTCGACCGGATGGCCAAGGGGCGACTGGCGGGCGATCCCTGGGTCGCGCTGGAGCGGCTGCTGCTGGCGGTGGCCGAGCGCGGCGCCGGCCGGTTGCTGGCCCGTGGCGATGCCTGAAGCGCCCGCCCCGCTGGCCCTGTTCTACGGCGGCACCTTCGACCCGTTCCACTGTGGCCACCTGGCCATTGCCCGCCACGCCCGCGACCGGCTGGGCACGGTGGTGCGGATGATGCCGGCGTCCGATCCACCGCATCGCCCGCCACCGGGGGCGAGCGCGCAGGACCGGGTGCGGATGCTGGAACTGGCCCTCCACGGCGAGCCCGGGCTGGTGCCCGACCTGCGCGAACTGGACCGCGACACCCCCTCCTGGACCGTCGAGACCCTGCGCGGCATCCGCGCCGAACTGGGTGCGCGCGCGCCGGTCGCGCTGCTGGTGGGGGCCGACAGCCTGCACGGGCTTCCCGGCTGGAGGGAGTGGCGCGAGTTGTTCGGACTGGCGCACTTCGTGGTGGCCGCGCGACCCGGCCTCGAAGCCGATGCGGGCCTGGCGCCGGAACTGCAGGCGGCGCTCGGCGGGCGCTGGGTGGATGCCCCGCAATCGTTGCTGCAGGCACCGGCCGGGCGGGTGTTCCGGCTCGAGCAGCCACTGCACCCGGGTTCCGCGACCGCGGTCCGCCGCCGCATCGCCGCCGGCGAGCCGTGGCAGTCGCTGGTGCCACCGGCGGTCGCCGGCTACATCGCCCGTCACAGGCTGTATGCAACGGGCCGGACACGCTGACTCCGGTACAATCGCCGCCCCCGCAGGAAACGGATCCGCCCTTTGACCAGCCAAGCCCAAGTCATCAAGACCCGCCTCCCGAATCCGCCGCCGGCGCTGGATGCGCTGCTGGACACGGTGCGCGGGGCCCTCGAGGAACTGAAGGCGCGTGACGTGGTGGAGATCGACGTGCGCGGCAAGAGCAGCGTCACCGACTTCATGGTGATCGCCTCGGGTACCTCGACCCGCCACGTGAAATCGATCGCCGACGAGGTGGTGCGTTTCGCCAAGCGGCTGGAGGTCATGCCCCTGGGCGTGGAGGGCGAGCGCGAGGCCGAGTGGGTGCTGGTCGACCTGGGCGACGTGGTGGTGCACGTGATGCTGCCGCGGGTGCGCGAGTTCTACGGCCTGGAGCGGCTGTGGACGGTCGGCGACAGGGCGGCCGCAGGGGACGCGGACGAGGCCGGCGACGTGGATGCAGCCGGCGACGCGGACGAGGGGGCCGGCAGGACTACCCGCGGCGCCGAGCTCGACTTCGACGAGGACGACGACGCCCCGCGCGGCTGAAGCCGATGAAGGCAAGACTCGTCGCCGTCGGCGAACGCCCGCCGCGCTGGCTCGCGGAAGGCTACGAGGAATACCGCAAGCGCCTGGACCACTGGCTTCCGCTGGAACTGGTCGAGGTGCAGCCGGGCCTGCGCGGGAAGAACCGCGATGTCGCGCGGGCGATGGCGGATGAAGGCGAGCGGGTGCTGGCGGCGCTGCCGAAGTCGGCAACCGTGGTCACCCTGGACGGTCGTGGCCGGCCCTGGACATCGCCGCAGCTGGCCGCGCGCCTGGAACACTGGCGTGGGCAGGGGCGCGACCTGGCGCTGCTGGTGGGCGGGCCCGAAGGCCATGCCCCGGCGGTCATCGCGCGCGCCGACGAGTCCTGGTCGCTGGGGCCGCTGACACTGCCGCACATGCTGGTGCGGCTGCTGGTGGCCGAGCAGCTCTACCGCGCCGCGGCGCTGCTGGCCAACCACCCCTACCACCGGGCCTGAGGCGCCGCTCAATCGTCGGCGGCGCCCGGGCTGTCCTCGCCGCCGCGCTCCGGGCCGCCGCTCTCGGGACGCTCGTCGCGCGGCTTCGGGCGCGAAATCCCGGCGTCCTTGCGGTCGCGCGGGTGGGTTTCGGCGTAACCGCGGTGGTCTTCCGGCTCCGGTCCGGTCGGGGGTGGAGCGGTCCTGCGTGTGTCGTTGCCCATCGGTGCCTACCTGCCCAGTTCGAAGACGATCTCGAGGTTGGCAGTGACCACGTTTTCGCCCGGTGAGATCGCAGTGTCGGCCGAGGCCATCTCCATCCGCGCCATGCCCATCGGGTGGGCCGGGCCACCCGGCGCGCCCTCGCTGATGCTGACGATCCGGCGTACCCGCAGGCCCAGCGTCTCGGCGTACATGCGCGCCCGGGCGCGGGCATCCTCCAGCGCCGCGCGGCGCGCCTCGTCGCGGGCTTCGGCCGGACGGTCGATCGAGAACGAAGGCCCGTTGACGTGGTTGGCGCCGCTGGCCACGAGCGCGTCCATGGTCGGGCCGATCTTCGCGATGTCGCGCACCGTCACCTCGACCGTGTTGTTGGCCTGGTAGCCGGTGATCTGCGGCGCACTGTCCTCGGAGTGGCGGTACTGCGGGTGCAGGTTGACGCCGGTGGTGCGGATGTCGCGTTCGGCGATCCCGGCCTTGCGCAGCGTGGCCATCACTCCGTCCATCTGCCCGGCATTGGCGCGCATTGCCGCCTGTGCATCGGCCGCCTGGCTGATCACCCCGGCCGACAGCGTCGCGATGTCGGGTACCCGGCGCGCGTCGGCGCTGGCGGCGATGGTCAGCAGGGTGCCGTCGTTGCTGGCGGGCACCATCGGCACCTGGGCATGGGCGGTGGCAACAGCGGTCGCCGCGGTGGCCAGCCCCAGGGCAAGCAGCAGCGGAGGCAGGCGCAGGCGTGTGGTGTGGGACATGCAGGATTCTCCGGTGATCCAGGCCGCGAGGGTCGGCGGCGCGCGGTGAATGGGTCGTGAGCCGGCCTGGGGGAACGTGCGTGCGTTCCCGCAGCGCCCGCGGGGGTCCGGTTATCCTTGCGGACGCGTCCGCCCGTCCGGGACGCCCGACCCCGTGCGCCCGGCGCCGCGGCCACCAGGATCCCGATGCTCCATCTCGCCTCCAAATCGCCGCGCCGTCGTGAGTTGCTGGCGCGCCTCGGCATCGCCTTCGATCCACTCGACGTGGAGATCCCCGAGCAGCGTGCGCCCGGCGAGTCCCCGCACGACTATGTGCGCCGGGTCGCCACCGGCAAGGCCGCTGCCGGACGGGTGCTGCTCGGCGATGCCGGTGCGATGGTGCTGGGCTCGGATACCGAAGTGGTGCTCGAAGACGAGGTCTTCGGCAAGCCGGCCGACGCCGCGGATGCCCGCGGCATGCTGCAGCGGCTGTCCGGCCGCACCCACGAGGTGCTCTCCGCGGTGACCCTGCTCGCCGGCGGCGAGGCGCGCCAGGCATTGTCCATCTCGCAGGTCACCTTCGCCCGCCTCGATCCGGCGCTGATCGAGGCCTACGCCGCCAGCGGCGAGCCGCATGGCAAGGCTGGTGGTTACGCCATCCAGGGCGCCGCCGAGGTTTTCGTCACCCGGCTGGAGGGAAGCTTTTCCGGGGTGATGGGCCTGCCGCTGCACGAGACCGCCATGCTCCTGCGCGATGCCGGCCTGCAGATTTCGTTTGCCATGGACGACATGCCCATGAAGGTACCCGCATGACCGAGGAGATCCTGATCAACGTGACCCCGCGCGAGACGCGGGTGGCGGTGGTCGAGAACGGCATGCTGCAGGAGCTGCACATCGAGCGTGGCTGGCGGCGCGGCGTGGTGGGCAACATCTACAAGGGCAAGGTGCAGCGGGTGATGCCCGGCATGCAGGCGGCCTTCGTCGACATCGGCCTGGAGCGCGCGGCGTTCCTGCATGCCGCCGACATCGTGCGCCCGGCCCCGGTGGCCGGGGAGGCCGGCGAGGCGCCGCTGCCGCCGATGCCGCCGCGGCCGATCACCGAGCTGCTGCGCGATGGCCAGGAGATCATCGTCCAGGTGGTCAAGGACCCGATCGGCAGCAAGGGCGCGCGCCTGACCACCCAGCTCAGCGTGCCCTCGCGCTACCTGGTGCTGCTGCCGCGCTCGCGGGTGATCGGGGTCTCGGCGCGGATCGAGGACGAGCTCGAGCGGGCCCGGCTGAAGGCCATCGTCGGCGAGTTGTCCGGCGCCGGGCCGCAGCACGGCTACATCGTGCGCACCAACGCCGAGGGCCAGCCCGAGGATGCGCTGGGCGAGGACATCGCCTACCTGGGCCGGGCCTGGGCGCTGATCGAGGAGAAGTCCGCCAGTGCCGGGCTGGGCGAGTGCGTCTACGAGGACCTGACCCTGCCGTTGCGGGCGGTGCGTGACCTGATGCGCCGCGACGTGGAGAAGGTCAAGGTCGACTCGCGCGAGACCTTCGAGCGCCTGCGCCGCTTCGCCGCCCAGTACATGCCGGCGGATGCGGACCCCGACAGCCCCGGGCTTGCCGAACGGATCGAGCACTACACCGGTGCCCGGCCGATCTTCGACCTGTACGGGGTGGAGGACGAGCTGGGCCGCGCACTGGACAAGCAGGTGCCGCTCAAGTCCGGCGGCTATCTGGTCATCGACCAGACCGAGGCGATGACCACCGTCGACATCAACACCGGCTCCTTCCTCGGCCAGCGCAACCTGGAGGAAACGGTCTTCCGCACCAACCTGGAGGCGGCGCAGTCGGTGGCCCGGCAGCTGCGGCTGCGCAACCTGGGCGGGATCATCATCATCGACTTCATCGACATGGTCGATCCCGAGCACCGCCGCCAGGTGCTGCGCCAGCTGGAAAAGGCGCTGGCGCGCGACCACGCCAAGACCACGGTGTACGACTTCTCGCCGCTGGGCCTGGTGGAAATGACCCGCAAGCGCACCACCGAGAGCCTGGAGCACCAGCTGTCGGAGCCGTGCCACGAGTGCGGCGGGCGCGGCATGCTCAAGACCCCGGAAACGGTCACCTACGAGATCTTCCGCGAGATCGTGCGCCAGGTGCGCCAGTTCGAGGCCGAGCGGCTGCTGGTGATCGCCTCGCCCAAGGTGGTCGCGCGGATCACCGACGAGGAATCGGCGGCGGTGGCCGAGCTGGAGGAGTTCCTCGGCCGCAGCGTCCGCCTCCAGGCCGACGGGCAGTACAACCAGGAGCAGTTCGATGTCGTGCTGTTCTGAGCCGCTGACGAGGCGCGGGGGCGGGGACGGCTGATGCCCACGGTCCTCCGCCGCCGCCTGCGGCGGGTGCGCCGCGGTACCGCCTACACCCTCGCCGTCGCCCTGGTGCTGCTGGCGCTGGTGCTCGGTGCGGCGAGCCAGGTGCTGCCGCTGGCCGAGCAGCACCCCGACCGGGTGGCGGCCTGGCTCAGCGTGCGGGCCGGACGGCCGATCAGCTTCGATGCGGTGCAGACCGAATGGACCCGGCGCGGGCCGCTGCTGCAGCTGCAGGGCCTGCGGGTGGGCGAGGGCGACCAGGCGTTCACCGTCGGCGATGCCGAGATGCTGGTGTCGATCTACGCCGGCCTGCTCCCCGGCGTGCCGCTGTCCGAGCTGCGCCTGCGCGGGCTGGAGCTGGTGCTCGAGCGCGATGCGGATGGGCGCTGGCAGGTGCGCGGGCTGCCGGGACAGCGCGAGACCGGTGGTGATCCGTTTGCCGCGCTGGAAGGCCTCGGCGAGCTGCAGGTGATCGACGGCCGGCTGCGGGCGGTGTCGGTGGCAACCGGCACGGATGTCTCGATCCCGCAGGTCGACCTGCGGCTGCGGGTCGACGGCGCGCTGGTGCGCGCCGGCCTGCGGGCCTGGCCGCAGGCGCCGGGTGCCGTCCGGGGCGAAGCGGTCGATGCCGCCCTGCGGCTGGACCGCGACACCGGCGATGGCCGGGTCTGGATTTCCGCGCCCTCGGTGGACCTGCAGCCATGGGCGCCCCTGCTCGCCGTTGCCGGCGTGCAGGTCGACAGCGGGCGTGGCCGTGCACAGGTGCACGCGGGGCTGGCCGGCAAGCGGGTGGCGCAGGTCACCGTCGACGCGGCACTGGAACAGGTGCGCCTGCGCGCCGCCGACGGGCAGGTGCCGGAACTCGGGTTCGAGTCGGTGTCCGCGCTGGCGCGCTGGCAGCGCACCGACGGGGGCTGGCGCCTGGACGCCCCGCAGCTGCGGCTGGTCCACGGTGGTCGTGAGCATGCCTACGACGGGCTGCTGCTGGCGAGCGGCAGCCGCCCGGCGCTGGCGGCGCGGCGGCTGGAGGTGGCGCCGTTGCTGCAGCTGGCCGCGCTCAGCGACCGCCTGCCACCCGGTGTGCGCGCCTGGCTGGCCGCCGCCGCGCCGCAAGCGCTGCTGCATGACCTGCAACTGGCCTCCGGGCCCGGCGGTCGCCTGCGTGCGCAGGCCCGCGTGGAAGGCCTGGCGTTCGATCCGGTGGATGACCGCCCCGGGCTGCGCGGACTGGCGGGCGAACTGGAAGGCGACGAGGCCGGGGTCGCGCTGCGGATCGATCCGGGCAGGTCGCTGCAGTTCGACTGGCCGGCGGGTTTCGGGGTGGCGCACACGATCGCGCTGGAAGGCACCGTGGGTGGCTGGCGTGACGCGGACGGCTGGTCGGTCGGTACCGGCGCGCTGCGGGTGCAGGGCCAGGATTTTGGCGTGGACGCGCGCGGGCAGTTGCGCTGGGAGGCCGGCGGCGGGCGGCCGCGGATCGACCTCGCCGCCGAGGTTGATCCAACCGCGCTGCCGGTCGCGCGCGGCTTCCTGGTCCGCCATCTCATGCCCGGGTCGTTGCAGCAGTGGCTGGACACCGCGTTGCAGGGAGGCACGTTGCACGACGGCCGGGCGGTGGTGAGCGGCGACCTGGATGACTGGCCGTTCACCGCCGGTAACGGGCGCTTCGAGGCCCGCGGCCGGGTCGCGGATGCGGTGGTGCGGTTCCAGCCGGACTGGCCGGCGGCCGAGCAGCTGGACGCCGAACTGGCCTTCATTGGCGATGGCTTCGACATCCGCGGCGGCGGCATGCTGTCCGGGATCCGGATCGGGCGGGTGCACGCGGCGATGGACGACTACTCCGGTGGCACGCTGAGCGTGGAAGCCGGCGGCAGTGGCGACGTGGCGGCGCTGCTGGCGCTGCTCGGCAACAGCCCGCTGAGGGCGCAGCAGCCCGACGTGTTCGACAACCTTGCCGGCCGCGGCCCCGCCTCGGTGGAATTCGGCCTGCGCCTGCCCACCGGGCCGGGCGGGCTGTCGATCGACGGGGCGGTGGCGCTGGAGGGTGCGCGGCTGTCCGCGCCGAACTTCGGCCTGGCCTTCGACGACGTGCGCGGCCGGGCGGCCTACGACGGGGAAGGCTTCACCGCCGCGGACCTGGAGGTAAGCCACGAGGGGCGCGCCGGCCGGCTGAGCCTGCGTGCCGGCGAGGGCCACGTGCTCGATGGCGACAACCTGTTCGAGGGCGCGCTGCAGGCGCAGGTTGCCGCCAACACCCTGCTGGAGCAGGCCGGCACCCTGGACTGGCTGCGTCCGTACATCAGCGGCAGCTCGCGCTGGACCGCCAACGTCCTGGTTGGCCGGCCGCCTCCGGGCGGGCGGGCGCAGCCACGCCTGCGGTTGCAGTCGGACCTGGTGGGCACCGCGCTGGAGTTGCCGCAGCCATTGCACAAGGCCGCCGCGACGGCACTGCCGGCCACCATCGAGACCCCGCTTCCGCTGGAGGGTGGCGAGGTCGCGGTGAGCCTGGGCAGCCGGATGGCATTGCGGGCGCGCAGTCGCGGCGATGACACCGGCGTGCGCATCGCACTGGGTTCGAGCCGGGTCGATGCACCGCCGGCGCGCGGGCTGGTGGTCGGGGGGCGGGCCCCGGTCCTGGACGCCCTGGAGTGGATCGGCCTGGCCGGCGGCGGCGACGGCGGTGGCACCGCACTGGGCCGGATCGACGTGCGGGCCGGTGAGCTGCGGCTGTTGGGCGGCCGCTTCCCGGACACCCGCCTGCTGGTGCTGCCCGGCTCCACGGGTGCGCTGCGGGTGAGGGCGGAAGGCGCCGCGCTGCAGGGCGAATTGCGGGTGCCGGCCAGTGACGATGCCGCGATCGCCGGGCGCTTCGAGCGGGCGTACTGGAGCCCGCCGCAGGCGCCCGTGACGGGTTCCACGCGCGCCGCGGCGGCACCGGCGGCCCCGGCGCGCGCGGCTGCGCCGGATACCGCCGCGCCCGACCGCGAGGTGCTCGACCCCGCCTCCATCCCGCCACTGGTGATCGTGGTCGACGACCTGCGCCTGGCTGGCGCGCGGCTCGGCCAGGCGCGGCTGGAGACCCATCCGACCCCGGCCGGGCTGCAGGTGGATGCCTTGCAGGCGAGTGGCCCCGGGCACCGCATCGACATCGATGGCAGCTGGATCGGCCGCGGCCCGCAGTCGCGCACCCGGCTGACCGCGAGCGCGTCCGCTGGCGACCTGGGCGCGCTGCTGGACGGCTCGCCGCTGCAGGGCCGGCTGGCCGGCGGCACCGGCGGCATGTCCCTGCGGGCCGACTGGCAGGGCACCCCGGCGGAGTTCGCCGCGGCCCGCGCGAGGGGCGAGCTGGTGATCGACGTGCGAGACGGCCAGCTGCTGGAACTCGAGCCGGGCGCCGGCCGGGTGCTGGGGCTGCTGAGCATCGCCGAGCTGCCACGCCGGCTGACCCTGGACTTCCGTGACTTCTTCAACCGCGGCCTGGCCTTCAACAAGGCCGGCGGAACGATCCGCTTTGGCGACGGGACCGCGCGCACCAGCGACCTGCACATCGACGGCCCGGCCGCCGAGATCCGCATCCGCGGCGCCGCCGACCTGCGTGCCGAGCGCTACGACCAGACCATCGAGGTGCTGCCCAGCACCGGCAACCTGCTCACCGTCGCCGGCGCGATCGCCGGCGGGCCGGTGGGCGCGGCGATCGGCGCGGCCGCCAACGCGGTACTGCAGAAGCCGATGGGCCAGATCGGCGCGCGCACCTACCATGTCACCGGGCCCTGGTCCGACCCCGAGGTGGAGGTCATCCGCCATGACCACGCCACCCCGACGCCTCCCGCCGACCCGCAGGACCCGCAGGACCCGTGAGGCGCAATACGCCGCGGTGCGCGGCTGTTGCGCCCTGCGGTTGAAGCGCCGGCATACGACCGCATATCGTCGTTCGTCGCTTTCGCCGGAATACCTGATGACCCTCCCGCTGCAGCTTGCCCAGTCCCGCCTCCTGCAACCCGCCGGCCTGGACACCTCCGGCCTGGAACGCGCCTTCGGCAGCCTGCTCGGCCCCGGCATCGACTTCGGCGACCTGTATTTCCAGCACGCCCGGCGCGAGAGCTGGACGGTGGAGGACGGCATCGTCCGCGACGGTGCCCATTCCATCGAGCAGGGCGTCGGCGTGCGCGCGATCAGCGGCGAGAAGACCGGCTTCGCCTATTCCGACGAAATCAATGCCGAAGCGCTGATCGAGGCCTCGAGCTCCGCCCGCGCGATCGCCCGCGACGGCGGCACGGTGGCCTCGCGCGCGCTGGTCCGCGGCCCGGGGCAGAGCCTGTACGCGCCGCAGGATCCGATCGACGCGCTCGACAACGGCGACAAGGTCGAGGCGCTGCGGCGCGTCGACCGGCTGCTGCGGGCCGCCGACCCCCGGGTCAGGCAGGTGGTGGTGAGCCTGTCGGGCGGGGTCGACACCATCCTGGTCGCCCGCAGCGACGGCGTCCTGGGCGCCGACGTGCGCCCGCTGGTGCGCTTCAACGTGCAGGTGATCGTCGAGCAGGACGGCCGCCGCGAATCCGGCTACACCGGCGGCGGCGGGCGCTACGGCTACGACGAGCTGCTCGGCGGCGGCAAGCCCGAGGCCTGGGCCCGGGAGGCCCTGCGCCAGGCGTTGGTCAACCTGGAGGCGGTCGACGCCCCGGCCGGGGTGATGCCGGTGGTGCTGGGCAGCGGCTGGCCGGGCGTGCTGCTGCACGAGGCGGTCGGCCACGGCCTGGAGGGCGACTTCAACCGCAAGGGCACCAGTACCTACGCCGGGCGCATGGGCCAGCGGGTGGCCGCGCCGGGGGTGACCATCGTCGACGACGGCACCCTGCCGGGCCGCCGCGGTTCGCTCAACATCGACGACGAGGGCCAGCCGACCCAATGCACCACGCTGATCGAGGACGGGGTGCTGGTCGGCTACATGCAGGACTCCCTCAATGCGCGGCTGATGGGCATGGCCCCGACCGGCAACGGCCGCCGCGAGTCCTTCGCCCACCTGGTGATGCCGCGCATGACCAACACCTACATGCGTGCCGGCCAGCACGACCCGGAGGAGATGATCCGCTCGGTCAAGCGCGGGCTGTACGCGGTGAACTTCGGCGGCGGTCAGGTCGACATCACCAGCGGCAAGTACGTGTTCTCCGCGACCGAGGCCTACCTGATCGAGGATGGGAAGGTCACCGCGCCGGTCAAGGGCGCGACTCTGATCGGCAACGGCCCGGAGACCATGCAGAAGGTGAAGATGATCGGCCACGACCTGGCCCTGGACGAGGGTGTGGGCGTGTGCGGCAAGGACGGGCAGAGCGTGCCGGTGGGCGTCGGACAGCCGTCGCTGCTGATCGACGGCATCACCGTCGGCGGCACGAGGGCGTGAAGCAAGGTCAAGAGCCCCTCACCCCAACCCTCTCCCGCAAGCGGGAGAGGGGGCTAGTCGCTGGTATCGGCGTGTCCGTCGGCGGCCATGCCTTCCACCAGCAGCGTCCGCACCATCCGGAACAGCTCGCGCTGCGCGCGCGGCGGCTTGTTTTTCGCCCGTTCGGCGGCCGCGTTGCGCACCAGTTGGCGCAGCGCCTGGCGGTCGGCGTGGGGGTAGTCGGCCAGCAGCCCGGCCAGGGCGGCATCGCCCTCGGTGATCAGCCGTTCGCGCCAGGTTTCGGCGCGGTGCATGGCGGCGATCTCGCGACGGGCGGTTTCGCCGCTTTCGTCGAGCGCATCACGCAGCGCGTCCAGCACCTGCTCGTCCTCGCGGCGCATCTGCTTGGCCAGGAACGCCAGCTCGCGCTTGTGGGCGATGTGCGAGGTGATGCGGCGGGCTTGGCGGATGTGCGGCAGCAGGTCCTCCGGGACCGGGAGCTTCGCCAGTTCGGCGTCGCTCATCCCCGCCAGGCGCTCGCCCAGCCCGAGCACGTCCAGCGCCTCGCGACGCCGCTGGCTGCGGCTTGGGCCGCGGAATTCACCGGTTTCCTCATCAATGCCACGCATCGCAGTGCTTCCATCATCCGTGGCGCCGCGCGGATGCGCGGCCGCCTGACCAGACAGTGCGCAAGGATAAGACATTGAACGACCTCCACCACGACGCTTCCTTCAACGATGACAGCCAGGCGCGGCTCGACCGGCTGGCGGAGATCGCCGGCCGGCTGCTCGAGCGGGCCCGCGCCGCCGGCGCCGACCAGGCCGAGGTCTCCTGTTCGGAGGAGACCGGGCTGAACGTCGGCGTGCGCATGGGCGAGGTGGAGACCGTCGAGTCCACCCGCGACCGCGGGGTGGCGCTCACGGTGTATTTCGGCGGCCGCAAGGGCAGTGCCTCGACCGCCGACCTGCACGAGGGCAGCCTGGCGGCCACTGTCGACCAGGCGGTGGCGATCGCCCGCCATACCGAGCACGACCCGGCCGCGGGCCTGGCCGACCCGGAGCTGATGGCACGGGAGCTGCGCGAATTCGATACCTGGCATCCCTGGGCACTGCAGCCGGAACAGGCGGTCGAGCTGGCCCTGGCCTGCGAACAGGCCGGGCGCGATGCCGACGGGCGGCTGGAGAACTCCGACGGAGCCTCGGTCGGCACCGGCGGCGGGGTGACGGTGTACGCCAACTCGCATGGCTTCGTCGGCCGCGAGCGCAGCACCCGCCACAGCCTGGGCTGCGCGCTGATCGCCGGCCGCGGCGAGGGCATGCAGCGCGACGGCTGGTACACCATCGGGGTGGCCGCCGACGAGCTCGACGCCGCCGCCGAGGTCGGGCGCGAGGCCGCCGCGCGCGCGCTGTCCCGGCTCGATCCGCGCCAGGTGCCCACCGGCCGCTACCCGGTGCTGTTCTCGGCCGAGGTCGCCCGCTCGCTGCTGGGCCACCTGCTCGGGGCGGTGTCCGGCGGGGCGCTGTACCGGCGCGCCAGCTTCCTGCTCGACTCGGCCGGCACCCGGGTGTTCCCGGAGTGGTTCTCCATCCACGAGCTGCCGTTCCTGCCGCGCGGCTTCCGCTCGGCCTCGTTCGATGCCGAAGGCGTGGGCACCCGCGAATCGCCCCTGGTCGAGGCCGGCGTGCTGCAGCGCTACATCCTGGGCAGCTACTCGGCCCGGCGCTTGGGGCTGCAAACCACCGCCAACTCCGGCGGCGTGCACAACCTGCAGGTGGCCAGCAATGCCGGCGACCAGGCCTCCCTCATCGCCGCGATGGACCGTGGCGTGCTGGTCACCGAACTGATGGGGCAGGGTGTCAACGCGATCACCGGCGACTACTCGCGCGGCGCGGCGGGGTTCTGGGTGGAGAACGGCCGGATCAGCCATCCGGTCGACGGCTTCACCATCGCCGGCAACCTGAAGGAGATGTTCGCCGGCATCGAGGCGGTGGGCAGCGATGTCGACCCGCGCTCGCACCTGCGCACCGGGTCGATCCTGGTCGGGCGGATGACGGTGGCCGGCGAAGGCTGAGCAGCGCGTAAGGTGACGGAGTTGACCGCCGCCGCGTTGGCGCTGAAAGTCGACACCTGATCCGGGGAGGAATCCACATGAACCAGCCGCACGACAACGACCACCACGGCGCCGGTGCGCCGCCGCCGTTCGATCCGCCGCCCCCGCCCACGGGAACGGCGGCCAACGGCACTTCCGCCGACCAGCGCCAATGGGCGATGTTCGCCCACCTGTCGGCATTGACCGCCCTGTTCACCGGCGGCCTGGGCGCGATCATCGGCCCGCTGGTCATCTGGCTGATCAAGAAGGACACGATGCCGTTCGTCGACGACCAGGGCAAGGAAGCGCTGAACTTCAACATCACCATGGCGGTGGCGACGCTGGTCCTCACGGCGGTCGGCACCGTCCTGCTGGTGATCCTGATCGGCTTCCTGTTCTACCTGGCCGCCTTCGCGGTGGGCGTCTACTGGCTGGTGCTGACCATCATCGCAACCATCAAGGCCAACGAAGGCGTGGCCTACCGTTATCCGCTGACGGTGCGGCTGATCAAGTAAGCGCCTCAGCGATCGCGCCGGATCGCCATCTCGCCGAGCCGGCGCAGCGCGAGGGCCCTGTCACCGAACGGTGCCAGGGCCTTCTCCATTTCAGCGGCGAGCTCGGCAAGCCGGGCGCGCGAGGCTTCCATCCCCAGCAGTGCCGGGAAGGTCGCCTTGTCCTGCTCGGCGTCCTTGCCGGCGGTCTTGCCGATCACCCGGCTGTCGCCCTCGATGTCGAGGATGTCGTCGCGCACCTGGAAGGCCAGGCCCAGGGCCGCAGCGTAGCGGTCCAGCGCGTCCAGCACGGTCGCCGGCGCGCCACCGCACAGCGCGCCCATGCGCACCGCGGCGCGGATCAGCGCGCCGGTCTTGAGCGCGTGCAGCTGCTCCAGCCCGGCCGCGGTCATGCCGCCGCCGTTACCGGTGGCGGCCAGGTCCAGTGCCTGCCCGCCGCACATGCCGGCGGCGCCGGCGGCGACGGCGAGGGTGTGCAGCAGCTCGACCCGCACGTCGGCGCCGGCCTGTGCCCGCGCCAGCACCTGGAAGGCGAGTGCCTGCAGTGCATCCCCGGCGAGGATCGCGGTGGCCTCGCCGAAGGCGACGTGCACGGTCGGCTGGCCACGGCGCAGCTCGTCGTCGTCCATTGCCGGCAGGTCGTCGTGGACCAGCGAATAGGCGTGCACCAGTTCGATCGCGACCGCGGGTGCATCCAGTGTTCCGGCCGGGGCGCCGGCCAGCTCGCCGCTGGCCAGCACCAGCAGCGGGCGCATGCGCTTGCCGCCGAGCAGCACCGCGTGGCGCATGGCCCGATGCAGCGTATCGGGCCCGGCATCGGGATCGGGCAGGGCGCGCTCGAGTGCGGCGTCGATGCGGTCGCGCCAGGCGGCCAGCCGCGGCTCAGGCATCGTGGCCGGGTGCCGGTGCGAAGTCCTCGCCGGAATCGGGGTCCTGCGGGTCGCTGAGCAGGCGCACGCGCAGCTCGGCCTGCTCCAGGGCGGTCTGGCAGCGGCGGTAGAGGCCGACGCCGCGCTCATAGGCGGCCAGCGACTCCTCCAGGCTCATCTCGCCGTGTTCCATCTTCTCCACCAGTTGTTCGAGCGCGTCGAGCGAGGTCTCGAAATCGGCGACCGGGGAGGGTTCCTGGGGGGCTTGGGAAGACATGCATGCAAGTGTGCGGCCGGGGTCGAAGCGGGTCAATCGACCGGTGGCACGCTTCCCCGTCCCTGTGCCCGGTGCCAGTGCAGCCGGAGTCCGTTGCGCTCCAGCCAGTCGCTGAAGGTCGCCGACAGGATCCGGTCGCCGGCGGCCAGCAGCTCGCCTCTGGCCGTCGACAGCAGCGGCATGCACCCGCGCTCCCAGGGCGGGATGCCCAGGTCCTGCAGCACGTGCTTGAGCGCATGGCTGTGGTCGCGACCCGGCAGGCGGATGCGTTCGCCTCCGCGGCGGGCGTGGACCTCCATTGCCGGCAGCGCTTGCGGCACCTGCGGATCCAACTGCAGCGTGTCGCCGCCCGGCAGCAGGCAGGTCCCGGTCCCGTCCCAGTCCTGCCGCCAGCCCGCCGGCAGCGGGGGCGGAAACGGCCCGGCCTGCAGCACGTCGCGCCAGGCACGGATGCCCGCGCCCTGCCAGCGGTAGGCCGCCTCGGCATCCCGACGGGCGGGTATCAACTCGCGCTGCAGCCGCTCCAGGCCGCCGGCCGGCAGCGGCGGCAGGCCGAGGGCGGCGACCCAGGCCCGCAATACCCGGCTGCGGGTGGGCACGTCCAGGGCCAGCAGGGCTTGCCGCGACAGCCGATCCGGGGCGCCGGCCCGGACCTCCGCCAGGCGCGCGTGGTCGTGCGCCGACAGCAGCGACGAGGCCTGCGCGCACAGCGCGGCGGAGCGGGCCAGCGCGGCGGCCGCATGCGGCCAGCGCCCGGCCAGCGCCGGCAATACCGCATTGCGCAGGTAGTTGCGGTCGAACTCCACGCCGGCATTGCCCGGGTCTTCCACCCAGCGCAGGCGCTGCGCGTGGGCGTAGGCCAGGAGCACGTCGCGCCCGGTATCCAGGAGCGGCCGCCACAGCCGTCCCGGACCGAATCCGCGCCAGCGGCGCATGGCCGCCAGGCCGTCGACGCCCGAGCCGCGCAACGCCCGCAGCAGGAAGGTCTCGGCCTGGTCGTCGCGATGGTGGGCCAGTACCAGGACCTCGTCGGGCTGCATCGCCGCCGCCAGGGCCGCGTGCCGCGCGTCGCGCGCCGCCGCTTCCACGCCCCGGCCGCTTTCCCGGACGTCCATGCGGCGGATCGCCAGCGGGACGCCCAGCGCCTCGCAGGCCTGCCGGCAATGTGCCGCCCAGTCGCCCGACTCCGCCTGCAGTCCATGGTCCACGTGCAGCGCCCGCAGGCGGCCCGTCCCGGCGCGCCGGGCCAGGGCATGCAGCAGCACGGTCGAATCCAGCCCGCCGCTGTAGCCCACCAGCAGCGGGGCATCCGGGAAGTCGTGGAACGCGTCGGACAGGGGCGGCAGCCGGGCCATCGGGCGATGGTGCCATGCCCTCGCGCGCTCGGGCGCTGCCGCGACGGGACGTACACCCGGCGCTGCTAGCCTCGCGGTCCATGCAGACCGGCCCAGCCGATCCGGAGAACCGACTTGAGCCATCTTTTCCGACCCTTGCGGCAGCGCTCGCTGGAGTTCCGCAACCGCATCGTCCTCTCGCCGATGTGCCAGTATTCGGCGAGCGAGGGCATGCCCAACGACTGGCACCTGGTGCACCTGGGCAGCCGCGCGGTCGGCGGTGCGGCGGTGGTGATGGCCGAAGCCAGCGCCGTTTCGCCGGAAGGCCGGATCTCTCCGGCCGATACCGGCCTGTGGAACGACGCCCAGGCCAATGCCTGGAAACCGGTCGCCCGCTTCATCGAGGCGCGCGGCGCGGTGCCGGCGATCCAGCTGGCCCATGCCGGACGCAAGGCGAGTACGCATGCGCCCTGGCTCGGGCGTGGCCGGGTATCGCCGGAGGGCGGTGGCTGGACACCGGTCGCGCCGTCACCACTGGCGTTCGACGAGGCCTCGGCGCAGCCGCGTGGACTGGATGCCGACGGGATCGGGAAGGTGGTCGAGGATTTCGCCGCCGCCGCGCGCCGTGCCTTCGACGCGGGTTTCAAGCTGGTGGAGATCCATGCCGCGCACGGCTACCTGCTGCACGAGTTCCTCTCGCCGCTGAGCAACCGGCGCGAGGACGACTACGGTGGCACCGCCGCGAACCGGATGCGGCTGGTGCGCGAGGTGATGGAGGCGGTGCGCCGGAACTGGCCGGACGAGCTGCCGGTGTGGTTGCGGATCTCCGCGACCGACTGGGCCGGGGGAGGCTGGGACGTGGACGACAGCGTCGAGCTGGCCCGCCTGGCCGCGGGGTGCGGGATCGACCTGGTCGACGTGTCCAGTGGCGGACTGGTCCCGAAGGCGGAGATTCCGGTGGGCCCCGGCTACCAGGTGCCGTTCGCCGAGCGGATCCGCCGGGAGGCGGGTATCGCGACGGGCGCGGTGGGCTTGGTGCTGGATGCGCGGCAGGCCGAGCGGCTGGTGGCGGGCGGGCAGGCCGACATGGTGTTGCTGGGCCGGGCGATGCTGCGCGATCCGTACTTCCCCCAGCGCGCCGCGCGCGAGCTGGGCGTGGAGGAACTGCCGGTCCCGGTCCAGTACGAGCGCGCCTGGTAGGCGCGCCGGGGCGCCTCAGGCGTTCTCGTAGGCGCCGTACCCGCGCAGGCGCTCGTAGCGGCGCTGGACCAGCGCGTCGGCCGGCAGCGCCTCCAGCCGGTCGAGCTCGTTCATCAGCGCGCTCTTGAGGCGGATCGCCATCTGTCGCGGCTTGCGGTGGGCACCGCCGATGGGCTCGCGCACCACCTTGTCGACCAGGCCCAGGCCGTGCAGGCGTTTGGCGGTCAGGCCCAGTTGCTCGGCGGCGTCCTTGGCCTTGGCGGCGTCCTTCCACAGGATCGAGGCGCAGCCTTCCGGCGAGATCACCGAATAGGTGCTGTATTCCAGCATCACCGTCGAATCCCCCACCCCGATCGCCAGCGCGCCGCCGGAGCCGCCCTCGCCGATGACGGTGCAGATGATCGGTACCTTCAGCTCGGCCATCTCCAGCAGGTTGCGGGCGATCGCCTCGGACTGGCCGCGCTCCTCCGCGCCGATGCCGGGGTAGGCGCCGGGGGTGTCGATGAAGGTCAGGATCGGCAGGCCGAAGCGCTCGGCCAGCTTCATCAGGCGCAGCGCCTTGCGGTAGCCCTCCGGGCGCGGCATGCCGAAGTTGCGGCGCACCTTGGCCTTGGTGTCGCGGCCCTTCTCATGGCCGATCACCAGCACCGGCCGGCCGTCGATGCGCGCCAGGCCGCCGACGATGGCCGGGTCGTCGCGGTAGGCGCGGTCGCCGGCCAGCTCCTGGAACTCGTCGCAGATCACGTCCAGGTAGTCGACGGTGTGCGGGCGCGCCGGGTGCCGCGCCAGTTGCGAGACCTGCCAGGGCGACAGGTCGCGGAAGATCTGCGCGGTGCGCTTGCGCAACTTGTCGCGCAGCGCCTGGATTTCCGGGTCGGCGTCCAGGGAAGAACCCTGGCTGGCCTGCCGCAGCTCCTGGATCTTGGCTTCCAGGTCGGCGATGGGCTGTTCGAAGTCGAGGTAGTTCGGATTCATGCGGACCAGCTTCCGGGGCAGGCACTCTGCCGGGCAAGTCGGACAGTCTAGCCGACCACCCCATGCCGTACCGAGCCGTCCGGCGGCGGGGCACGGGACGGGCCTGCGTCAGGGCGTCGCCCGTACCAGGTCCCCGCTGAAGGTCGCGATGCGGATATTGCCCAGCGCCAGGTGCGAGCCGTTGTCCAGGCGCGAGGGCGATTCGATGTAGAAGTGCCGGGACGCGTTGTCCCGGAACAGCCGGGCATCGCTGATCTTGTGGCCGTCCAGGTAGACGCGCATCTGGTCCCCGTCGACGGCGATGGCCACCGGCATGACCCGGTTGGCGTAGCCGCGCAGGTCGAAACCGGACTCGGTGTAATGGTCGGTCGCCCGGCTGGTGACGACGACCCCGCCGTCGTTGTAGTAGTGCAGGCGCACGGCGTTGATCTGCTGGCTCCTGGCGACGCTGCCGTCGTGGGCGAAGCCGAACTCGACCGGGTAGAGGTCACCGATGCTGTCGGCGATCGCCAGCAGCTCGAACTCGATCGTGAACCGCTCGGGCAGCTGGAGCGGGGTGGCGAGCTTGAACAGGGAACTCGTCCTCATGTCCAGCCATTGCCCCGGGACCTGCTGCACCGTCATCACCTGCGCGGAGCCGTTGGTCCGCCAGGTGCCCGGCATCGCTCCGGCGTGGACCCCGGCAAAGGTGTCGTGCAGCAGGACGTGGTCGCCGGGTACGAAATCGGACGCCATGTCCACCTGCAGCATGCGCGACGGCGACGGCTGCCCGGCGTCCGCCCTGGAGGGCTCGCCATCCACCATCCGGTCCACCTGTTCGACGGCCTTGCGCTCCACCCGGTCCTTCACCGAGTCGAGCAGGCGGGAAAACTGGGCGTGTGCCGGGGCGCTGGCGATCACGAGGACCGAGGCGAGGGCGAGCGTATGGGCGCGGCAGTGCTTCATGGGGCTTCCTTTCCTGGGCGGTGGGCAGGAGAGCCCATACGGGCCTTCCCTGGCGTCGTGGTGGATTCTTGCATGGGCGCGCCGCCGGTGCGAGAAACTTCAGCCGCCCAGTTTGCCCCGGAACATGAAGTACACCGCGCCGAGCATGCACAGCCCGGCCCACAGGTAGTCGAGCTTCAGCGGCTCCTTCATGTAGAACACCGCGAACGGCACGAATACCGTCAGGGTGATCACCTCCTGCAGGATCTTCAGCTGTCCCAGTGACATCACCTGGTAGCCGATCCGGTTGGCCGGCACCTGCAGCATGTACTCGAAGAAGGCGACGCCCCAGCTGAGGAGCGCCGCGACGATCCACGGCTTGCTGCCCAGTTCCTTGAGGTGGGCGTACCAGGCGAAAGTCATGAAGACGTTGCTCAGGGTGAGCAGGCCGATGGTGGTCCAGATCGCTTGCATGGGATGTGTCCTGGAAGAAAGCTCTGGAAGGTGGGCTGCATGTGCGCCGAAAACAGCGGTGGCGATCATCGGCCCAGTCGGCTTCGCCGCAGGCGGCGCTCCGAGCGCATCACATGCAAAACGATCAACCGGTCCGCACCCGTGTCGTGGCGATAGAAGACGCGGCAGGGTGGCTCAACAAGCTGACGGTAGCGGCTGTCGCCGAGTTCCGGTGGGCGACTGCCGCTCTCGGGGTGCGCGGCGAGCTGCTCGACATGTGAGAACACGCGCTTGACCAACGCAATCGCGGCGGCGCGGTCCTCAAGTGCGATGCGGTCGGCGATGGCATCCAGATCGGCCAGCGCCGGATCAGACCAGACTATCCGAGCCATCGAGCCAGGCGTTCCTTCGCCTGTTCGTGAGTGGCGACCCGCTCTTCCGCCACGGCCATCTCGCCACGCGCAATGCCTTCCAGCACCGACATCCGTTCCTGCATCCGCTCGAAGCTGGCGACGTCCAGCATGTACGCGCTGGGCAATCCGTGCTGCGTGATCAGGATCGGTTCGCGGTCGCGCTGCAGATCCGCCAGCAATTCCGTGGCCTGGCGCTTGAGGGTGGTGACGAGTTCGGTGCGCATGGAGTGATACTAGAGTGGCACTCCCGCGGGGGCAAGGATGGGTTGGATTGGTTATCCGGCCTGGCCTTCTTTGGCTCCCCAAGGTCGCAATAGCGTGAGCTTCACCGCAAGAACGCCGGGGATTGCCTTGAGCACGCCGGCCAACTCGGGATCCACCCGTACCGCGTTGCCGCCGTCGAGGTCGAGCATGCCGGCCGCGCCGGGGCGCAGGATGTCCAGGCGCAGCGGGGTGTTGCCCGGCCGGTGGGCGGCAAGCAGCTCGTCCACGCGCTGCAGGGTGCCGGGCTGGCGCAGGTCCAGGCGCAGCGACAGGCGGCGGGCGTGCCCGGCGCAGACCTGGGCGTAGTCCCAGCACCGCGCGGCCTTGAGCGAGAAGCCGCCGTTGAAGGTGTCTTCGCGCAGCCCGCCCTGGACCACCAGGATCCGGTCGCGCGTGAGCAGGGGACCGTATTCGACGGCGGCCTCGGAGAAGAAGGCGCACTCGATCCGCCCGCGGCCGTCCTCGAGCTGGACGAAGAACTGGCTCTCGCCCTTCTTGCGCAGGCCGACCACCTGGCCGGCGATGACGCTCTCGACCTCCGGCCGCCAGCCGCCACGGCCGGTGTCCGGGCGGCTTTCCCAGATCGACTCAAGGTCGCCCAGGTCATGGCCGACCAGGGCGCGCAGCTCGTCGCGGTAGGGATCGAAGGGGTGGCCGCTGAGGTAATGGCCGAGCGTCTCCCGCTCGCCGTTGAGCAGCTGGATGAGCGGGAACTCGTCGGTCTCGCGCAGCTGCATCACCAGCGCGGGGGCCGCGGCGTCGTCGCCACCGCCAAACAGCGAGACCTGGCCGGCCTCGCGCTCGCGGGCGATCTGCTCGGTGGCGCGCAGGACCTCCGGCAGCTGCAGCATCAGGCTGGCGCGGTTCTTCCCCAGCCGGTCCAGCGCCCCGGACATCACCAGCTGTTCCAGGGTGCGGCGGTTGAGCCGGCTGTTGTCGACGCGTTTGCAGAAGTCCAGCAGGTCGGCGAACGGCCCGGCCCGGCGGGCGGCGACGATCGCCTCGCAGGTCCCTTGGCCGACGCCCTTGACCGCGCCCAGCCCGTACTGGATCACGCCCGGCCCGACCGCCTCGAACATGTAGGCCGAGGCTTCCACGTCCGGCGGCCGCACCTCCAGCCCCATCACCCGGCACTCATCCAGGAACATGGTGACCTTGTCGGTGTTGTCCATGTCCGAGGACAGCACCGCGGCCATGAATTCGGCCGGGTAGTGCGCCTTCAGCCACGCGGTCTGGTAGGACACCAGCGCGTAGGCGGCGGCGTGCGACTTGTTGAAGCCGTAGCCGGCGAACTTTTCCAGCAGGTCGAAGATGGGCCCGGAGACCTTCGGCTCGATGCCGTGGGTCTCCAGCGCCCCGGCCTCGAACTTGGCGCGCTCGCGCGCCATCTCCTCGACCTTCTTCTTGCCCATCGCCCGGCGCAGCAGGTCGGCGCCGCCCAGCGAGTAGCCGCCCAGGATCTGCGCGGTCTGCATGACCTGCTCCTGGTAGACGACCACGCCGTAGGTCGGCGCCAGCACCGGTTCCAGCAGCGGGTGCGGATAGACCACCTCCGCGCGGCCGTGCTTGCGCTCGATGAAGTCCGGGATCAGGTCCATGGGGCCGGGGCGGTACAGCGAGACCAGCGCGATCAGGTCCTCGAAGCGGTCCGGCATGGCCCGCTTGAGCAGCTCGCGCATGCCGCGCGATTCGAACTGGAACACCGCGACCGTGTCGCCGCGGGCGAACAGCTCGTAGGTGGCGGCGTCGTCGAGGGGGAGCTTGGAGATGTCGAGGGCGGCGTCGGCGGGCTGCGCCTGCAGCCGCTTGTTGATCGCCTTAACCGCCCAGTCGATGATCGTCAGCGTGCGCAGGCCCAGGAAGTCGAACTTCACCAGCCCGACCGCCTCGACGTCGTCCTTGTCGAACTGGGTCACCGGGCCCTTGCCGCGGCCGTCGCCGGCGTCTTCGGCGAACAGCGGGCAGAAGTCGCTCAGCGGGGTGGGGGCGATCACCACGCCGCCGGCGTGCTTGCCGGCGTTGCGGGTCAGGTCCTCGAGGCTGCGCGCCAGGTCGATCAGGTCGCGCACGTCCTCCTCGGCGTGGTAGCGCGAGATCAGTTCGGGCGAGGACAGTTCGGCATTGCCCCGTGCCTTTTCCGACATGCCCATGGCGTCGTCGAGGCTGATGCCCAGGGTGTTGGGGATCAGCTTGGCGATACCGTCGACGAAGCCGTACGGGTGGCCGAGCACGCGGCCGGAGTCGCGCACCACCGCCTTGGCGGCCATGGTGCCGTAGGTGATGATCTGGCTGACCCGGTCGCGGCCGTACTTGCGGGCGACGTACTCGATCACCTCGTCGCGCCGGTCCATGCAGAAGTCGATGTCGAAGTCCGGCATCGACACGCGCTCGGGGTTGAGGAAGCGCTCGAACAGCAGGTCGTAGGGCAGCGGGTCCAGGTCGGTGATGCCCAGCGCCCAGGCCACCAGCGAGCCGGCGCCGGAGCCGCGTCCCGGACCGACCGGGATCTGGTGGTCCTTCGCCCAGTTGATGAAGTCGGCGACGATCAGGAAGTAGCCCGGGAAGCCCATCTTGATGATGACTTCCAGCTCGGCCTCAAGCCGCGCGTCGTAATCCCCGCGGCTCATTCCGGCCGCGAGCGGGTTCACTTCCAGGCGCGCGGCCAGCCCGCTGCGCGACTGGCTGCGCAGCCAGGAATCGATGGTGTGGTCGTCGGGGACCGGGAACGCCGGCAGGTAGTAGGTGCCCAGCTGCATCTCGAGGTTGCAGCGGGTGGCCAGTGCCAGCGTGTTGTCGATCGCGTCCGGGACGTCGGCGAAAAGCGCCGCCATTTCTTCCGAGGAGCGCAGGTACTGCTCGGCGCTGTAGTCCTTCGGGCGCCTTGGGTCGTCGAGCACCCGGCCCGAGGCGATGCACACCCGCGCCTCGTGCGCCTCGAAGCCGTCGGGCAGCAGGAACCGGGCGTCGTTGCTGGCCACCACCGGCAGGCCGCGCTTGCCGGAGGCGTGCAGGGCCAGGGCATTGAAGGCGGCCTCGGCGTCGCGGCCGGTGCGGACCAGCTCCAGGTGCAGGCGCTCGTCGAAGACCTGCTGCCAGTCGGCGAGCCAGGCCTCCGCCAGTTCCGGCCGGTTGCCGGCCGCCAGCCGGCCGGCGAGGCTGGACGGGCCGGCCAGGGCGAACAGGCCCGTGTTGTCGGCGCGCAGCCATTCCGGCCGCAGCACCACGCCGTCGTGCCGGTGGCCCTCCAGCCACATCCGGCTGAGCAGGCGCGACAGGGTCAGGTAACCCTCGCGGTCGCGGCACAGCAGGGTCAGCCGCGAGGCCGCCTCGTTGCCGTCGGCCAGGGTCACGTCGGCACCGATCAGCGGCTTGATGCCCGCGCCCTCGGCCTTGCGGTAGAACTTCACCGCCGCGAACAGGTTGTTCAGGTCGGTCAGCGCAACCGCCGGCTGGCCGAGCTCCACGCAGCGCTCGACCAGCTCGCCGACCCGGATGGTGGAATCGGCGAGGGAGAATTCGCTGTGGAGGTGAAGGTGTACGAAGGGCGGTGCGGACATGCTGCCGTGGCGTACCGGCGAAAGGCGACCGTCAGGGTAGCAGTCCGGGCCCCTTCAATGAACGCGGAGCATCGCAGTCGCCGTTGTCCAGGGCGGCACGCACCGGCGCGAAGCTGCGGCGGTGCTGTGGACAGGGCCCATGGGTGGCCAGCGCGGCGAGGTGGGCGGGGGTCGAATAGCCCTTGTGTTCGGCAAACCCGTACTGCGGCCAGGTCTGGTGCAGGGCCGCCATCATCCGGTCGCGGGTGACCTTGGCCAGGATCGAAGCGGCCATGATCGCCCGGTCACGGCCGTCGCCACCGATCCAGGCCTCGGCCGGGCAGGGCAGGCCGCGGGGCAGGGCGTTGCCGTCGATGCGGGCCAGTTCGCAGGCATGCAGCACGCCTTCGACCGCCCGCCGCATGCCCTCCAGGGTGGCGTGATAGATGTTGATCCGGTCGATCTCCTCGACTTCCACGCTGACCACCTTCCAGGCCACCGCCCTGGCGATGATGCGGTCGTGGAGCTCCTCGCGCCGGCGCGCGCACAGCTGCTTGGAGTCCGCCAGGCCGTTGACCGGCGTCCGGCCCGGGCCCAGCACCACCGCGGCGACCACCACCGGTCCGGCCAGCGGGCCGCGGCCGGCCTCGTCCACGCCGGCGACGTGGCGCGCGGCCGGCATCGCCGGCAGCTGCAGATCCAGCGGCCCGGCCCTACCCACCCGGCGGCTCCGCGCGCAGCAGCTCGTCCATCGCCCGTGCGGCGTAGACCGAGGCGTCGCGCTGCAGGCGCCGGTGGATCGCATCGAAACGCGGCAACAGCGCCGCGACTTCGTCCGGCTCGCGGAACCAGCGAAGCACGGCGTCGGCCAGGTTCTCCGGCGTGCACCGGTCCTGCATCAGCTCGGGCACCAGCGGTTCGCCGGCGAGCACGTTGGGCAGTGCGTAGTGGTCGACCTTGAGCATCCCCAAGCCCTTGACCAGCCGGTAGGTCGAGCCCGCCACGCGGTAGCCGACCACCATCGGGCGCTTGGCCAGCATCGCTTCCAGGGTGGCGGTGCCGGAGGCCAGCAGGACCACGTCGCTGGCCACCATGGCCTCGCGCGCACCGCCGTCGAGGATCCGGGCGCCGGGCAGCGGGTGGGCCCCGAGCAGTTCGCCGATGGCGTCGCGGCACGCGTCGTTGGCCGCGGGAATGACTACCTGCAGGCCGGGCATCGCTTCGGCGACGCGGAGGGCGGCGCCGATGAAGGCCTCGCCGAGCCGGTTGATCTCGCCCAGCCGGGAGCCGGGCAGGACCGCAAGTACCGGTGCATCGGCCGGCAGGCCCAGGCGTGCCCGCGCGCCGCCGCGGTCCGGACGCATCGGCATTTCGTCGGCGAGCGGGTGGCCGACGAAGCGGGCGTCCACCCCGTGGCGGGCGTAGATCGCCGGCTCCATCGGGAACAGGCACAGCACCAGGTCGGCACTGAGGCCGATCTTCTGCGCCCGCTTCTCGCGCCAGGCCCAGACCGAGGGACTGACGTAGTGGACCGTGCGGATGCCGCGCTGCTTGAGCCAGCGCTCCAGGGCGAGGTTGAAGTCCGGGGCATCGATCCCGACCACCACGTCCGGGCGCCACTCCAGCAGCCTGGTCCGCAGGTCGCGGCGCAGGCGCAACAGGCGCGGGAGGTGCCGCAGCACCTCGGCCAGGCCCATCACCGACAGTTCGCCGGCATCGAACCAGGTGTCCATGCCCGCGCGGCGCATCAGCGGGCCACCGACGCCGGCGAACTCGGCGCCCGGCCAGCGCTCGCGCAGTTCCTCGACCAGCCCGGCGCCGAGCAGGTCGCCCGACGCCTCGCCGGCCACCAGGGCGACCCGTCGCGCGCCGGTACTCATCGCAGCAGCGGCCGTTCGCCGGCCTCGATGAAGTCCAGCAACTCGCGCACGTCCGCGCTCTCGCCGGCCAGCGCGGCAAGCCGCGTGCGCGCTTCTTCCTGCGGCCCCTGACCCATGTACAGGGCGCGGTAGGCGCGCCTGATGGCGGCGATCCGGTCGGCATCGAAGCCGCGGCGCTTCAGGCCTTCGGCGTTGATGCCGCGGGGCCGGCTGTAGCCTTCCTGGGCGACCATCACGAATGGCGGCACGTCGCCGTTGACGAAGGCACCCATGCCGATGAACGCGTGCGCGCCGATGCGGCAGAACTGGTGCACCCCGACGAAGCCGCTGAGGATGACGTGGTCGCCGACCTCCACGTGCCCGGCGAGGGTCGCGTTGTTGGAGAACACGCAATGGTCGCCGACGATGCAGTCGTGGGCGATGTGGGTGTAGGCCAACAGCCAGTTGCCGTCGCCGATGCGGGTGCAGCCGCCGCCATTGCCGGTGCCGCGGTTGAGGGTGACGAACTCGCGGACGGTGTTGCCGGCCCCGATCACCAGCTCGACGCGCTCACCGGCGTATTTCTTGTCCTGCGGCTCGCCGCCGATCGCGGCATGGCCGAGGAAACGGTTGCGCGGCCCGATCCGGGTCGGGCCGTGGACGGTGCAATGGGGGCCGAATTCGGTGCCGTCGCCGACCTCCACGTCACCGCCGATCCAGCAGAACGGGCCCACGCGCACGCCATCGCCGAGCCGGGCGCCCGGTTCCACGACGGCCGACGGGTGGACCTGCGCGTTGCTCATGCCGGCGCGGCGACCTCGGCGCACAGGATGTCGGCGCAGGCCGCCTGTTCGCCATCGACCCGCGCCACCCCCTGGTACAGCGCCATGTTGCGGATGGTGCGCTTGAGGGTGACCTCCAGGTCCAGCCGGTCGCCCGGCACCACCATGCGCGAGAACTTCGCCCCGTCGATCTTGACCAGGTAGAACAGCTTGCCGTCGGTGTTGCCCTGCACCGAGAGCTGGGTCAGCAGCCCGCCGGCCTGGGCCAGCGCCTCCAGCACCAGTACGCCCGGCATCACCGGCTGGCCGGGGAAGTGGCCGCTGAAGAAGTTCTCGTTGGCGGTGACGTTCTTGTAGGCCAGCACGCGCTTGTTGGGCTCCAGCTCGACCACCCGGTCGACCAGCAGGAACGGGTAGCGGTGCGGGAGCAGGTGCTGGATCGCGGGTACGTCGACCGGCAACTTGACGGTGGTGCTCATTCGTTGTCCTTTGGGGTGTCGAGCGCGCGCAGCCTGCGCGCCATCTCGTCGAGGTGGCGGAAGCGGGCCGCGTTGCGGCGCCAGCTGCGATTGTCCATCAAGCCGGTGCCGGAAGAGTACTCGCCGGGTTCGCGGATCGATGCGCTGACCAGGCTCATGGCGGTCACGACCACACGGTCGCAGATTTCCAGGTGGCCGGCGATGCCGACCGCGCCACCGATCATGCAGTAGCGTCCGATGCGGGCGCTGCCGGCGACCGCGGTGCAGCCGGCCATCGCGGTATGGTCGCCGATGCGTACGTTGTGGGCGACCTGGATCAGGTTGTCCAGGCGCACGTCGCGGCCCAGCTCCGTGTCCTCGATCGCGCCGCGGTCGATGCAGGTGTTGGCGCCGATCTCGCAGTCGTCGCCGACCACCACCCCGCCCAGCTGCGGCACCTTGATCCAGTGCGGCTCGCCCCCGTCCGGCCGGTCCATCGCCAGGCCGAAGCCGTCGGCGCCGAGGACCGCCCCGGGGTGGATGCGCACCCGCCGGCCCAGCCGCACCCGGGTGACCAGGGTGACCCGGGCGACCAGTTCCGAGCCGGCGCCGACCACGCAGTCCTCGCCGATCACGCAGCCGGGGCCGACGATGGCGCCGGCCTCGATCCGGCTGCGTGCCCCGACGCTGCTGAACGGGCCGATGCTGGCACCGGGATCGACCGCCGCGGCGGGGTCGACGTGCGCGGCCGGGTGCACCCCGGCCCCGCGGGCGGGGGCGGACTCGAACAGCGCGGCGACCTTGGCAAAGGCCACGTAGGGATCGGGCGCGAGCAGCGCGGTACCGGCGTAGCCTTCCGCGTCCGCCGGGCGCATCACCACGGCCGCGGCCCGGCTGGCGCCGAGCTGGCCGCGGTACTTCGGGTTGGCCAGGAATGCCAGTTGCCCGGGTCCGGCGTGGGCCAGGGTGCCCACGCCGGTGACCTCCACGTCGGGGTCGCCATGCACCTGCAGGCCGAAGTGCTCGGCCAGCGCGGCTACGGCGTGGCGGGACCCGGCAATGGCCATCGCGCGGCCGTCAGAACGTGCCGCCGAAGGTGAACTGCAGCCGCTCGAGCTCGTCGCCTTCCTTCTTCTTGAACGGATAGGCGTAGCTGATCGAGATCGGGCCCATCGGCGAGCGCCACATCAGCGCCAGGCCGCTGGACGCGCGCAGCTCGCCCGCGTCCCAGCTGTCGAAGTCCTTGTACACGTTGCCGAAGTCGACGAACGCCGAGACACGGGCGGCCGAGCTCTCGATCAGCGTGGGGAAGATCAGTTCGACCGAGCCGACGGTCTTCACCGAGCCGCCGATGGGCTGCAGGTAGCTGCTGCCCAGCGCGGCCTCGCGTGGACCGAGGGTGTTGTCGTCGAAGCCGCGCACCGAGCGGGTGCCACCGGCGTAGAAGTTCTCGAAGAACGGCAGCCCGTCGGCAGTGACGGTCTTCACGTAGTCGGGCGAATCGGTCAGGCACGGCGCGCTGGGCGGCGGGCCGGGCACGTATACCGGCGGGGTCTCGGGATCACCGTCGGTGTCCTGCATGCTGCCCGGGTCGTAGCACAGGTTGCGGGTGACCGAGTCGCCGTAGCTGTCGCCGTAGCCCAGCTCGGTGCGGGTGTTGAGCACCAGGTGGCGGTTGATCGGCCAGAACTTGGACCAGTTGTAGTTGATCTTGTAGTACTCGACCGTCGAACCGGGCAGGGTGGCCTCCAGCCACACCCGCTGCAGGGTGCCGCGGGTCGGGGTCAGCGCGCTGTTGAGCGTGTTGCGCGACCAGCCGAGCTCGCCGCGCCAGGCATGGAAGGTGCGCTGGCCGACGGCATCGATGTAGTCGACGATCGATTCCGGGGTGTAGCCGCGGTAGGCGAAGATCTGGTTGCTGTCCAGTCCGAGCAGGGCGGTGATCGAGTCGGTCTCGGTGATCGGGATGCCCATCACCACCTGGCCCATGCCGCTGGTGGACGAGTACTGCGCGGTATTGAAGTCGGAGTTGTCGAACTCGCTCCAGCGCAGGTTGTAGCCCAGCGACACCCCGTTGTCGGTGAAGTACGGGTTCATGAACGAGAAGTCGTAGCGCTGCAGGTAGTCGTTGCGCTGCGCTTGCACCGCGATGCGGTTGCCGCTGCCCAGGAAGTTGTTCTGGGACACCTGCACCTGGGTGCTCAGGCCGGTCAGCTGCGAGTAGCCCAAGCCGAAGACGAAGCTGCCGGCGGCCACCTCGTTGACCGTGTAGACCACGTCCACCTGGTCGTTGGTGCCGGGCACCGGGGTGGTTTCCACGTCCACGGTGTCGAAGTAGCCCAGGCCCTGGAGGCGGATCTTGGAACGGTCGATCGCGGCCTGCGAATACCAGGAGCCCTCGAACTGCCGCATCTCGCGGCGCAGCACCTCGTCGGCGGTGCGGTTGTTGCCCTTGAACTCGACCCGGCGCACGTTCACCCGCGGGCCCGGCACGACCTGCATGTTGAGCGAGACGGTCCGGCTCTCGCGGTCGATGTCGGGAACCGGGTTCACCTGGGCGAACGCGTAGCCGATGTTGGCCAGGCTGGCGGTGATGGTGTCGGCGCTGATCTCGACCAGGCTGCGCGAGAAGGTCTGGTCGGCACGCACCAGCAGCATCTGCTCGACCCGTTCGCGCGGCAGCACGGTATCGCCGGTGAGCTGGACGTCGGAGATCGTGTACTGCTCGCCCTCGTGCAGGCCCACGGTGATGAACATGTCCTGCCGGTCGGGGCTGATCGCCACCTGCTGGGAATCGACGCTGAAGTCGACGTAGCCGCGGTCCAGGTAGTAGTTGTTGAGCTTTTCCAGGTCGCCGGAGAGCTTCTCGCGCGAGTACTGCGCGTCGCGGCGGTACCAGCTCATCCAGTTGTGCTCACCGGACTCCCAGCGATCGAGGATGTCCTCCTGCTCGAAGATCTCGTTGCCGATCAGGTTGATGTGCCGGATGCGCGCGGCCTTGCCTTCCTCGATGGCGATGGTGACGTCGACCCGGTTGCGCGGCAGCGGCGAGACCGTCGGCGCCACCGAGACGTTGTACTTGCCGCGGTTGTTGTACTGGCGGGTGAGCTCCTGGGTGACCCGGTCCAGGTCGAGGCGGTCGAAGGTGTTGCCCTCCGACAGGCCCAGGTCGTCGAGGCCCTTCATCAGGTCCTCGGTCTTGATGTCCTTGTTGCCGGTGATGGTGAGCTTGTTGATCGCCGGACGCTCGGTCACGGTGACCACCAGGATGTCGCCCTGGCGGCCAAGGGCCACGTCCTCGAAGAAGCCGGTCGCATACAGGGCGCGGATGGCCTCCCCGGCGGCGGCCTGGTCGACGGTGTCGCCACGTTCCACCGGGAGGTAGGTGAACACCGTGCCGGCGGAGATGCGCTGCAGGCCATCGACGCGGATGTCGCTCACGGTGAATGGCGCCACCGGGCTGGCGAGGGACGTGTCCTGTGCCACGGCCACCAGGGCCGGTGAAGTGGACAGCGCCGTGGCCAGGGCAACGGCGAGCAGGCGGCGGGAAAGGGGTCGCGTCATCATCACGTCCGGTTCGGTCTCACGCGGCGCCGGCCTGGGCAGGCGCCACATCGGGGCAGGTCTGGATAGGGGGCAGGAGCTTGGCGGGGGGCGACATCAGCGCACCAGGTTGTTGATGATGTCGTTGTAGAACGCCAGTCCCATCAGGGCGGCAATCAGGGCGAGGCCGACGTACTGGCCGACCACCATCGTGCGCTCGCTTACCGGGCTGCCCTTGACCAGCTCGATAAGGTAATACAGCAGGTGACCGCCGTCCAAGACCGGAATCGGCAGCAGGTTGAGGATCCCCAGGCTCAGCGAGAGCAGCGCGAGCAGGGAAAGGAACCAGGCGGCCCCCTGGTCGGCGTAGGCATTGGCCGCCCGGGCGATGGTGACCGGGCCGGCGACGGTGTTCTCCACCGCCACCCGGCCGGTGAACGCGCGGCCGATCATCGCCACCAGCTCGCCGGTCTGGTGCCAGCCCTCGGCCAGCGCGGCCGGGACCGCCTGCAGCGGCCCGTACTGCAGCAGTGCGTCCTTTTCCGGCATCCGGGGCTGGGCCGCGGCCACGCCCAGGGCCCAGTAGGCTTCGCCGTCGGGGCGCTCGAGCCGCGCCGGCAGGAGCTCGAGCGCCAAGCGGTCGCCGTCGCGCACGACCTCGACCATCGCCTTGCCGCCGTGCGCGCCCAGTTGCTGGACCAGGGGGCCGATGTCCAGCCAGTCCGCGACCGGGGTGGCGTCGATCGCGGTGATCCGGTCGCCCTCGGCCAGCACGCCCCAGGCGGGGGTGTCGGGCTCCACCCGCCCGACCACGGGCGGCACCGAGAGGTGGCGCGGCGCCAGGCCGATCTCGGAAAGCACCCGGCGCTCGTCGATCTGCGCCGGCAGGCGCGAGAGCGGCAGCGCGCGCGATTGCGCCGGTCCGTCCCCTGAACGCACGGTCAGCGTGACATCGGCCCGGTCCAGCGCGGCCGGGATCAGCGCCATGTGGACCTCGCTCCACGTGGGGGTCTGGCGTTCGCCGACAGCCAGCACGGTGTCGCCGCGTTCCAGGCCCGCCTCGGCGGCGATGCCCTCCACCGCGCCGATCACCGGGGCGTAGTCCGGGCGCCCGATCACGAACATCGCCCACAACAGCCCGACGCACAGCAGCAGGTTGGCCGCCGGTCCGGCGCCGACGATGGCGATGCGCTGCCACACGCTCTTGCGGTTGAAGGCCTGGCCGGCGAGCTCCGCCGGGACCTTCTGCTCGCGCTCGTCGAGCATCTTCACGTAGCCGCCGAGCGGCAGCAAAGCCAGCACGTACTCGGTGCCGTCCCGGCCGGTACGCCGCCACAGTGGCTTGCCGAACCCGACCGAGAAGCGCAGCACCTTCACCCCGCAGCGGCGGGCGACCCAGAAATGGCCGAACTCATGGAAGGTGACCAGCAGGCCGAGCGCGACGATCAGCCACCAGACCGAACCCAGCAACTCACTCATCGCAGGCCTCGCAGGCGGGCGCGCTCATGCCGGCAGCCCACGGGCAGCGACCAGCGAGCCGGCGTGGCGGCGCGCGGCGGCGTCGGCCTCGCGCAGTGCATCGAGCGAGCCGGCAGGGGTGGCGGGCAGGGCGGCAAGGGTCTCCTCGACCAGCGCGGCAATCGACAGGAAACCCACCCGGCGCTGAAGAAAGGCTGAAACGGCGACTTCGTTGGCGGCATTCAGCACCGCCGGAGCGGTGCCCCCGGCCTCCAGTGCGCGGAATGCCAGGTCCAGGCAGGGGAAGGCGGCGGTGTCCGGCGGCTCGAAGTCCAGCCGGCCGCCCCCGGCCAGCAGGTCCAGGCCGGCGACCCCGGACCCGATGCGCTCCGGCCAGGCGAAGCCGACCGCCAGCGCGGTGCGCATGTCCGGCAGGCCCAGCTGCGCCAGGGTCGAGCCGTCGACGAACTCCACCATCGAGTGCACCAGGCTCTGCGGATGCACCACCACGTCGATCCGCCCGCCGGGCAGGCCGAACAGGTGGTGGGCCTCGATCACCTCCAGGCCCTTGTTCATCAGGGTGGCCGAATCCACCGAGATCTTCGGCCCCATCGACCAGTTCGGGTGGTCGACCGCCTGCTCCACGGTGACCGTGTCGAGGCTGTCGCGGGGGCGGCCGCGGAACGGGCCGCCGGAGGCGGTCAGCACCAGCCGCGCAACCTGGGTACGCAGCGCCTCGCCCGGCAGCCCGGCAGTGCCGTTGCCGGCGGGCTGCGGCGGCAGGCACTGGAAGATCGCGTTGTGCTCGCTGTCGACCGGGATGACCGTTGCCCCACCAGCGCGGGCCGCCGACATCAGCAGCTCGCCGGCGAGCACCAGGGATTCCTTGTTGGCCAGCAGCAGGCGCTTGCCGGCATGGGCCGCGGCCAGGGTGGAGGGCAGGCCCGCCGCGCCGACGATGGCCGCCACCACGGTGTCGCAGGCATCGCTCGCGGCCAGCGCCTCCAGGGCATCGCCGCCGGCCTGCGCGCGGGTGTCCAGCCCGGCCGCGCGCAGGCCATCGCGCAGCGCCGGATAACCGCCCTCGTCGGCGATCACCGCGTGCGCCGGCCGGTGGCGCACGCACAGCTCCACCAGTGCCTCCACGTTGCGGCCGGCGGCCAGCACGGTTGCCTGCAGCCGGCCGGGATGGCGGGCGATGACGTCCAGCGCCGAGCTGCCGATGGAGCCGGTGGCCCCCAGCACCGCGATGCGCTGCGGATTGGATCCGGCGCTGGTCACAGCCCGAGCACCGCCTTGCCCAGCGCGAACGCGGGAAGCGCGGCCAGCACCCCATCCACCCGGTCGAGCACGCCGCCGTGCCCGGGAATCAGCTTGCCCGAATCCTTCACCCCGGCCTGGCGCTTGAGCAGGCTCTCGACCAGGTCGCCGATCACCGAGAACAGCGCCGCGACCAGGCAGACCACCGCCAGGCCGGGCAGCCGCGCGACCGGGATGCCGGTGCTCAGCGCGACCAGCAGGCCGACGCCGACGCCGACCACCAGCCCGCCGAGCAGGCCTTCGATGGTTTTGTTCGGACTCACCCGCGGCGCCAGTTTGTGCCGGCCGAGCTTGCGACCGACGAAATAAGCCCCCGTATCCGCGCCCCAGACCACGAACAGCGCCACCAGCAGCCAGCGGTCGCCATGCGGCTGGCCGGCGTGGATGTAGCCCACCGCGGTCCAGGCCGGGATCATCGCCAGCGCGCCGGCGGCCAGCTTGGCCATGCGCGAGTAGCCACCCGGATCGCGGGCGAAACCGGGGTAGCGCAGCCACAACAGCGAGACCAGCCACCAGGCCACGCCCACCGCGCTGGCCAGCAGGAACAGCACCAGGCTGATACCGCTGCCCGAGCGCGAGGCCCAGACCAGGCCGACCATGACCGCCAGGTGCGCGGCCAGCAGCGCGAAGCGCGCCACGCTGTCGTCCACTCCGGCCAGTTCCAGCCACTCCCACAGGCCCAGCAGCAGTACCACCGCGGCCAGCACCATCATCCATCCGGTGGGCAGCAACAGGATCGCGGCGATCGCAACGGGAGCCATCACCAGTGCGGCGAGCGTGCGGATGCGGGTCATCGGGCGCCCTCCGGGGCGTGTGCTGGTTGCCGGCTCTGGGCTCCGGTCAGGCCGAAGCGGCGCTCGCGACCGGCGTAGTCGTCCAGCGCGGCCTGAAGTGTCGCCGTGTCCAGCTCCGGCCACAACACGTCGGTGAACCACAACTCGGTATAGGCCATCTGCCACAGCAGGAAGTTGCTGATCCGCTGGTCTCCGCCGGTGCGGATGAACAGGTCGGGCGGCGGAAGGTCGGCCAGTGACAGGTGCGCGGCCAGCAACGACTCGTCTATCGCCGCCGGATCAAGGCGTCCCGCCGCGGCTTCGCTTGCCAGCCGACGGGCGGCGGCGGTGATGTCCCAGCGCCCGCCGTAGCTGGCGGCGATCGCGAGTTCCAGCGTGGAGTTGGCCTGGGTGTGCGCCTCGGCGGCCGCCATGCGCTCGACGATCGCGGGGGAAAAGCGCCCGCGCTCGCCGATGAAGCGCACGCGCACGCCGCGCCGGGCGAGCTCCTCGACCTCGCGTTCCAGTGCGCCCATGAACAGCTTCATCAGCGCACCGACCTCGTCCTGCGGCCGGCCCCAGTTCTCGCTGGAGAAGGCGAACAGGGTCAGCGCGCCAATCCCGCGCTCCAGGCAGAAGTCGATGCAGATGTTGACCGCCCGCGCACCGGCCCGGTGGCCGACCGCGCGGGGGCGGCGACGGCGCTCGGCCCAGCGGCCATTGCCATCCATGATGACGGCGAGGTGGCGGGGCAGGCGGGGGGTGGACTCGGGTCCGGCCATGGCGGGCAGCAACGGCGAGGCCGTCAGACCGCCATCAGCTCCTGCTCCTTGGCCTTGACCACCTCGTCCACGTCCTTGATCGCCGAGTCGGTGATCTTCTGGATTTCGTCCTCGCTGCGGCGCACGTCGTCCTCGGAGACTTCCTTTTCCTTCAGGAGCTCGCGGAACTGGTTGTTGGCGTCGCGGCGCACGTTGCGGATGGCGACCTTCGCGTTCTCGCCTTCGCCGTGCACGACCTTGGTCAGTTCGCGGCGGCGCTCCTCGGTCAGCGCCGGCAGGTTGATGCGGATCACGGTGCCGGCGGTGTTCGGCGTCAGCCCCAGGTCGGAGTTGATGATCGCCTTCTCGACCGCGGAGACCATCGGCTTCTCCCACGGAGTGATGGTCAGCGAGCGCGAGTCGGTCACCGATACGCTGGCGACCTGCGACAGCGGCATGTCCGAACCGTAGTAGTTGACCTTGATGTGGTCGACCAGCGCGGTGTTGGCGCGTCCGGTGCGGACTTTCAGCAGGGCGTCGCGCAGCGATTCGACGCTCTTGTGCATGCGGGTCTGGGCGTCATTCTTGATCTCGTTGAGCATCGCCGGCTCCGGTCAGGTGCGGTAAGCGCGCCAGTATAGCGTCAGCGGTGCGGCCGGCGGGCCCCTCAGTGGGCGTGCGGGGCGCGGTCATGGAGATCGTGCTCGCAGCTGGTCCCGTGCTCGATCTGGATCGTCGGATGGTTGATCCGGAAGCGCTCGTCCAGCTCCCGCACCAGCCGGTCGATGAAGCGGTCGTGGTCCTCCAGCGGCGGACGGACCAGGTGGGTGGTCATGGCGATCTCGCCGGTGCCCAGCGACCAGATGTGCAGGTGGTGCACGGCCTCCACGCCGGGCTGGCCGGCCAGGAACTCCAGCACCTGCGAGCGCTCCAGCGTGCGCGGGACGGCGTCCATCGCCGCCTCGAACGCGGCCCGCAACAGCCCGGCCGCACCCAGCGCCACGACCACGCCGACCAGTACCGCGATTGCCGGATCAAGCCAGGCCCAGCCCAGCCACCAGATGCCGGCCCCCGCCAGGACCGCGGCGAAGGACACCCCGGCATCGGCGAGCAGGTGCAGGTAGGCACCGCGGCGGTTGAGGTCGTGCTCGTGGCCGCCGCGGACCATCCAGGCGGTGCCGAGGTTGACCGCGATGCCCAGCGCGGCGACCAGCATCACCGCCGTGCCCGGTACTTCCGGCGGGGCGGCGAAACGCCGCGCCGCCTCCCACAGCAGCGCGCCGGAGAACCCGACCAGCAGCAGCGCGTTGGCAAGCGGCGAGAGCAGCGTCGCCCGGCGCCAGCCATAGGTGTGGCGGTCGGTGGGCGCACGCCGGGCCAGCACCGCCGCGCCCCAGGCCAGGCCCAGGCCGAGCACGTCGCCGAGGTTGTGCAGCGCGTCGGAGAGCAGCGCCAGGGAGTTGGTGGCAAACCCGTAGCCGGCCTCCACGATGGTGAAGGCCAGGTTGATCAGGGTGACGGCGGCCAGCGCCCTGGTGGGGTGGCTGTGGTCGTGGTGATGTCCGTGCATGCCGCGATGGTGTCACCGCGTCGCGGTGGACACTATTTCATGCGTCACTGCGCCCGCGGATCAGGAAGTCGCGCCGCGACCCTGGACCAGGGTGCCGATGGCCTCGCCCTGCAGGATGCGAAGCAGCTCGCCGGGGTGGCCCATGTTGAAGATGCGCAGCGGCAGGTGGCTGTCGCGCGCCAGGGCGAAGGCGGCGGTGTCCATCACCTGCAGGTCGCGGGCGATGACCTCGTCGTAGCTCAGCCGGTCGTAGCGGACCGCATCGGGGTGCCGCGCCGGGTCCTTGTCGTACACGCCGTCGACCTTGGTCGCCTTGAGCAGCAGGTCGGCGCCGATCTCGATCGCGCGCAGCGCGGCGCCCGAGTCGGTGGTGAAGAAGGGATTGCCGGTGCCGGCGGCCAGGATCACCAGCCGGCCCTTCTCCATGTGGCGGATCGCGCGGCGGCGGATGTAGTCCTCGCACACGTCGTTGATCTTGATCGCGCTCATCACCCGGGCCTTGCCGCCGAGCTTCTCCAGCGCGTCCTGCATGGCCAGCGCGTTGATCACCGTGGCCAGCATGCCCATGTGGTCGCCGGTGACCCGGTCCATGCCCCCGGCAGCGAGGCCGGCGCCGCGGAAGATGTTGCCCCCGCCGACCACCAGCGCGATCTCCGCACCGGCCTGCTGGGCCTCCATCACCTCGCGCGCCAGCCGCCCGATCACCTTGGGATCGATGCCGTAGTCCTCATCGCCCATCAGCGCCTCCCCGGACAGCTTGAGCAGGACGCGGCGGTAGGCAAGGTCGGACATGGGGTGGTTCCGGACTGTGGAGGCGGGTGCGATTGTACTGCACCAACGCCAGACGGCCCCGCACAGGCACGGGACGGAAGCGATCGCATCTGTGCCCCGGCGGGAACCCACCAAGTGGCCAGAAATTGTCAGGATTTGGCAAAAAAAAGGTAAAAAATGACTTGTGCGTGCATCCGTGCAGTAGTAGAAGAGGCGTGCAACTGCTTCATCCACTATTCAGGAGGCTGCAAGGTGTCGCGAAATCACATTCCACGTTTACGTCCGCGTGTCCTGACCATCGCGTTGTTGGCCTGCATGGCAGCGGGCGCGGCTCATGCCCAGTCCAATACCGCGGGTTCGATCTTTGGCAGTGCCGGCGAGCCGGGTACCACCATCGTGATCCGCAATGCCGACACCGGGCTGACCCGCCAGATCACCGCGGACGCCAACGGCCGTTATTCAGCCAGTTCGCTGCCGACCGGCCGCTACACGGTGACTGTTCAGCGTGATGGCCAAGTGCTGGCCACGCGCGAGGACGTACAGGTCACCATTGGTGGTGGACAGGAAGTCTCGTTTGCTACTACGGGTGGGGCCAGCAGCGCAGGCGCTACCGATCTCGATCGGGTGGTCGTGACCGGTGTGTCCTCGGCGTCATACATTGACGTGTCATCCACCGACACACGAACCGTCTTCACCGCAGACCAACTCGAGATGCTGCCGGTGGGACGCAGCATAGAGTCCGTGACCCTGCTCGCCCCCGGCGTGGTTGAGGCCGATTCGCGCTATCCGAACACCGCTTCGTTCGGCGGTTCCGCCGCTTCTGAGAACGCGTTTTACATCAACGGGTACGCGGTCACCAACCCGTTGACCAACATGGGCTCGAGCACGCTGCCGTTCGATGCGATCAGCCAGATGCAGGTCATCACCGGCGGATATGGCGCCGAGTTCGGGCGCGCCACCGGTGGCGTGGTCAACATCGTGACCAAGCGCGGCGGCAACGAATGGGAGTTCGGTGGCCAAATTACCTATCGGCCGGATTCGCTGCGTGCCGAGTCGCGCAACATCTACTACCCGCACAACGGCACCCCTAACGACGGCCTAATCTATCAGAAGCGTACGGAGCACAGCCTAGATTCGTGGAGCTACGGCGCCTATGCGGGAGGGCCACTGATCCGCGACCGGCTGTTCGTTTATGTCTCAGGTGAAATTGAACAGCAGGACCAGACCAGCGTGCTGGGCCGTCCCGGCGGCGCGACCAACGGGTATCGCGAATACCGCTACGACATTCCGCGCTGGATGGCGAAGGTCGACTGGAACATCACCGACAACCACATCCTTGAGCTCACCGCGGTCTCGGACATCACCAAGAACGCGGTCGACTACTACCCGTACGAGTACGTGCCTGACAGTAACGAGACGGTCCAGGGGGATACCAAGACCGGCGGGTACTACTACAAGGATGGCGGCGAGTTGTTCATCGGACGGTACACCGGCTACATCACCGACGACCTGACCCTCACTGCGCTGTACGGCAAGCAGGACCAGGACCATGTCGCCGATCCGTTCGGCTACGACCCCTCCGTGGTCTATGTCAGCGACAGCCGTCCCATCGCCAATCCGGTGCAGCGCGGCACCTACGCCCAGCTGGACTTTCAGGATGCGTTCGATGAAACCGAAGGCGGGCGCCTAGACGTGGAGTGGCGCGTGGGCGGCCATGCGCTGCGCCTGGGTTATGACCGACAGGACTCGACATCCCGTGCCGGCGAGGTGACCTCGGGTCCCGGGTATCGCTGGATCTACAACCGGTGCGCCGCGGACGTCAACACCATCCCGGGCGGCGGCGGTGCCGTGTGCCCCGGCGGCAACGGTGATTACGTTTCGCAGTACAAGTATGCCAACGGCGGCACGTTCTCCGTTGAGCAGGCCGCCTATTACCTGGAGGACAGGTGGCAGGTCAACGACAACTGGTTGCTGACGCTGGGCGTACGCAACGAGAGCTTCAAGAACTTCAATGCCGACGGCATCATCTATGCCGAGCAGGACGACCAATGGGCCCCGCGCCTGGGCCTCAGCTGGGACGTGTTCGGCGACTCGACCTTCAAGGTGTTCGCCAATGCCGGCCGGTACCACCTGGCGATGCCCAACAACGTCGCCCTGCGCGGTGCGGCCGCATCGCTCTACACCAACGAATACTTCGCCTTCACCGACATCGACCCGGTCACCGGCGAACCGCTCGGCCTCACGCCACTTGGCGATGGCCCGTATTCGTCCAACCGCGAGTACGGCCAGGCTCCACATCCGGATTCGGTGACTGCCAAGGACCTGAAGTCGCATTATCAGGACGAGTTTGTCATCGGCTTTGAAAAGCAGCTGACCGAGTCCATCAATGTGGGAGGGCGCTTCGTTCATCGTGACCTGAAGGCCGCCATCGACGACATGTGCGACTACCGTCCGGCGTACAACTGGGCAATCGCGCAGGGTATGTCGGAGGAGATGGCGGACCAGCTCGGCAACGAACTGGCGAATTGCCGCCTTTTCAACCCGGGCGAAGGCAACACCTTCATGCTCGACGACGGTAGCGGGCAACTGGTCGAAGTGGCATTGACCGCCGACGAACTCGGTTTCCCGAAGCTCAAGCGCAAGTACCAAGGGCTGGACCTGTTCCTGGAGCGGCCATTCGACGGCACCTGGTACGGCCGCCTGGACTACACGCTCTCGCGAAACTATGGCAACGCCGAAGGCCAGCTGAAGTCGGATATCGGACAGGAGGACGTGTCCCAGACCCAGGACTGGGATCACCCGGAACTGATGGACCACGCCGACGGCTACCTGCCCAACGATCGTCGCCACTACCTGAAGGCCTACGGCTTCTACCAGCTGACCCCCGAGTGGCGCTTCTCGGCCGCGGCGACCTTCCATTCGGGACGCCCGAAGAACTGCATGGGCTATTACCCCCAGACCCCGGAGAACGAAGACTTCAATACGAACTGGGCATATGGTGGACCGTACTACTTCTATTGCAACGGCGAACCCACGCCGCGCGGTAGCCAAGGGCGGTTGTCTTGGACCAACAAGGTGGACTTGGGCGTAGCGTACGCTCCGGCCTTTGCCGACAACGCACTGGTGTTCTCGGTTGATGTGTTCAACGTGTTCGACGAGCAGGTCGCCCAGAATCGGATCGAGTATGGGGAGAACGGCGGTCCGGGTGGTCCCTACGCCCATGCCGGGCGAGTGGTGAGCTACTCCGCCCCCCGCAGTGTCCGTTTCGCGGTGCGATACGACTTCTGATCCCCCGCTGCGCCCGGCGGTTACCGGGCGCTCTCTCCTCTGAAGTCATTCGGCCACCGGCATGCCGGTGGCCTTTTTCTTCCAGCAGACAAAAAAGGGCCCCGGAACATCCGGGGCCCTTCGGGGTCCAGCGGGACCGGCGGCTTACGCCAAGCCGGCCTGCTTCATGACCTCGGAAGCGAAGTCGTCTTCCTGCTTCTCGATGCCCTCGCCAACCGCCAGGCGGACGAAGCCCAGCACCTCGGCGCCGGCGCCCTTGAGCACCTGCTCGACCGACTGGTTGGTGTCCAGCACGTACGGCTGGCCGGTCAGGCACAGCTCGTTGACGGTCTTGGCGACCTTGCCCGCCACCATCTTCTCCAGGATCTCGACCGGCTTGCCGGTGTCCTTCACCTGGGCCAGGGCGATCTCCTTTTCCTTCTCGACGAAGTCGGCCGGGACGTGGGCCGGGGAGACATACGGGGGGTTCATCGCGGCGATGTGCATGGCCAGGCCGCGGGCCAGCTCGGCGTCGCCGCCCTTGAGCTCGACCAGCACGCCGATCCGGCCGCCGTGGACGTAGGAGGCCACGGTATTGCTGCTGTCGATGCGGGCCATGCGGCGGACCTGCACGTTCTCGCCGACCTTGGCGACCAGCGCCGAGCGCGCGTCCTCGACGGTTTCGCCGGTCGGCAGGGCGGTGCCCTTCAGCGCCTCGACATCGCTGGCGCCCAGGGCGGCCTCGGCGACCGCGTCGGTGAAGGCGAGGAAGTTGCTGTCCTTGGCGACGAAGTCGGTCTCGGAGTTGATCTCGACCAGTGCGGCCTTGCCGTCGGCCTGGGCGGCGGTGACGCGGCCCTCGGCGGCGATGCGGCTGGCCTTCTTGTCGGCCTTGGCCAGGCCCTGCTTGCGCAGCCACTCGGCGGAGGCGTCGACGTCGCCGTTGTTCTCGGTGAGCGCCTTCTTGCACTCCATCATGCCGGCGCCGGTGCGCTCGCGCAGTTCCTTGACCTGGGATGCGGTGATCTGTGCCATGGGGATTCCTCTCTATGGGGGAGTGCGGCCGCCAGCATCGGGCGGCCGCGTTACGCCGTACTTACTCGGCGGCCGGCTGTGCTTCTGCGGCGTCCTTCTTCGGGGCCGCGTCCTTTGCCGGTGCGTCCTCGCCTGCCGCGGCGGCGTCCTTGGCCGGGGCGGCCTTCTTCGCGGCGCGGCGCGGCTTGTCCTCGCCGGCGGACTCGGCGAAGTCCTCCTCGCGGACGCTGGCGGCCTGCGGCGCGGCGGCCTTGCCCTCGAGCACGGCGTCGGCCGCGGCGCGGGCGTACAGCTGGATGGCGCGGATCGCGTCGTCATTGCCCGGGATGGCGTAGTCCACCAGGGCCGGGTCGTAGTTGGTATCGACCACCGCCACGACCGGAATGCCCAGCTTGCGGGCTTCCTTGACCGCGATGTCCTCGTGGCCGATGTCGATCACGAACAGCGCGTCGGGCAGGCGGTTCATTTCCTTGATGCCGCCCAGCGAGGCCTCGAGCTTGTCGCGCTCGCGGCGCAGGGTCAGCACTTCGTGCTTGACCAGCTTCTCGAAGGTGCCGTCGGTCTCGAACGACTCCAGCTCCTTCAGCCGGCCCACCGACTTCTTCACGGTCGCGAAGTTGGTCAGGGTGCCGCCCAGCCAGCGCTGGGTCATGAACGGCATGCCGCAGCGCTCGGCCTCTTCGCGGATCGACTCGCGGGCGCTGCGCTTGGTGCCCAGGAACAGGACGATGCCGCGCTTCTGGGCGATGCCCGAGATGAAGTTCATCGCGTCGTTGAACAGCGGAACCGTCTTCTCGAGGTTGATGATGTGGATCTTGCCGCGGGCACCGAAGATGTACGGGCCCATCTTCGGGTTCCAGTAGCGGGTCTGGTGGCCGAAGTGGACGCCGGCTTCCAGCATCTGGCGCATGGTGATCTGGGGCATTGCTGTGACTCCAGGCTGTGGAATCCCGGCCGCCGGACAGGTGGGGCGGCTGCACCGGCTTGGAGCCGGGCGTGGGATTCCGGGGTTGGGCCTCCCCGCTGCCTCCGTGGCCGAACCCCGTCCTTGCGGACTGGAGCACCCCGGCACGGGCTGTTGCAGCAGGTGTGTATTCACCGGTGACGCCCGGCGTGGGCGGCGCGTAAACACGCAGCCGCCGGATTCTACGCCCGCACCCCGTAGGGCGCAATAGCCGCCCTGGAAGCGTGCGGTCGCCCGGTGGGGCGCGGGTGGGGGATAATGCCCGAATGGCCATCACCCTGAAGACCCCCGAAGAAATCGAGAAGATGCGCATCGCCGGCCGCCTGGCCGCCGAGGTGCTCCAGGTCGTCGCCCCGCACGTGAAGCCGGGCGTGAGCACCGAGGAGCTGGACCGCATCTGCCACGACCACATCGTCAACGTCCAGGACGCGATTCCGGCGAACGTCGGCTACCGCGGCTTCCCCAGGACTGTGTGCACCTCGGTCAACAACGTCATCTGCCACGGGATCCCCAACGGGTCCAAGGTCCTGAAGGACGGCGACATCGTCAACATCGATGTCACCGTGATCAAGGACGGGTGGCACGGCGACACCAGCCGCATGTACTACGCCGGCGAGCCTTCGGTGCTGGCGAGGCGGCTGGTGGACGTCACCCGCGAGGCGATGTTCCGCGGGATCCGCGTGGTCAGGCCCGGCGCGACGCTGGGTGACGTCGGCCACGCGATCCAGCAGTACGCGGAGTCCGAGCGCTTCAGCGTGGTGCGCGAGTACTGCGGCCACGGCATCGGCAAGGTCTACCACGACGAGCCGCAGGTGCTGCATTACGGCCGGCCGGGCGAGGGGCTCGTGCTGCAGGAGGGAATGACCTTCACCATCGAGCCGATGATCAATGCCGGCAAGCGCCACACCCGGGTGCTCCCCGATGGCTGGACCGTGGTGACCAAGGACCGTTCGCTCTCGGCGCAGTGGGAGCACACGGTGGTGGTCACCGCCGACGGCGTCGAGATCCTCACCCGCACCCCGGGCGACGACAACGACCTATGACCGCGCGGGGCCCGGCCAGCTCGGGTGGTGACAGCACGGGGGGCCACGGTCCCGACCCCGACCACGCCAGGCGCGCGCGCCAGGAGCAGGACGCGGCCTGGGCCGCCGGCGCGCGTGAACAGCTGGCGATTGCGGACGCGGGCTTTGCCGCACGCTTCGACGAGGGCGAGGACATCGACCGCTTGCTGGCCGAGCGCGCCGCCGAGGTCGACCTGCTGGTGCAGGGTGCCTGGCAGCGGGCTATCCCGTCGGAGGCCGACCTGGCCCTGTTCGCGGTCGGCGGCTACGGGCGCGGCGAGCTGTACCCGTTCTCCGACATCGACCTGCTGGTATTGGCCGAGCCGGAGCCCTCGCGACTGCATGCCGAGGCGCTGGGGCGCTTTTTCGCCCTGCTGTGGGACTGCGGCCTGCCGGTCGGCCATGCGGTCCGGTCGCTGGACCAGTGCACCGAGGCCGCCGCCGACCTGACGGTGCTGACCTCGCTGCTGGAGGCACGTCCGCTGGCGGCCAACGAGCATGAGCGGCGCGAGCTGCAGGCGGCCACCTCGCCGAGGGTGGTCTGGCCGCCGCGCGAGTTCTTCCACGCCAAGCGCCAGGAGTTGCTGGAGCGGCACGAGCGTTTCGACGACACCGCCGACAACCTGGAGCCGCACCTGAAGGAAGGCCCCGGCGGGCTGCGCGACGTGCAGACCCTCAACTGGATGAGCCTGCGAACCATCGGCACCGCCGACCTGGAGTCGCTGGTCGCCTTCGGCCAGCTGGGCGCCGACGAGATGGAAACACTGGAGCGCGAACGTCGCGCCCTGGCGCGGCTGCGCTATGGCCTGCACCTGGTCGCCGGCCGCCGCGAGGAGCGGCTGCGCTTCGACTACCAGAAGCGCCTTGCCGCACGGCTGGGCTTCCAGGACCAGGGCGGCACCCTGGCGGTCGAACAGATGATGCAGGGCTTCTACCGCAACGCCTCGCTGGTCCAGCGGATCGGCGAGCGCCTGCTGCAGCGGTTCGAGGAGCAACTGGAAGGCGAAGCCGAACCCGAGCCGCTGGACCGGCTGTTCGAACTGCGCCGCGGCTACCTTGCCGCCCGTGATGCCGGCTGGCCGCGTTCGCCCGCCGAGGTGCTGGCGCTGTTTTCCGCCTGGGCCGCCCGCGGCGAGCTCAAGGGCCTGCATTCGCATACCGCGCGCGCGCTGGCCGAGGCACTGCCGGAGGTGCCCGACTACGCCTCCGCCGACAACGGGCTGCGGCGCGATTTCGTGGAACTGCTGCGCGGTCCTCAGCCAGTGCGCAGCCTGACCCGCATGGCGCGGCTCGGCGTGCTCGGACGCTGGATCCCGGCCTTCCAGCGGGTGTCCGGACGGATGCAGTTCGACCTGTTCCATGTCTATACGGTCGACCAGCACACGCTGGCGGTGCTGCGCAACATCGCCTCGTTCGGCCAGCCCGGCCCGGATCCGCGTTTCGCCATGGCGCACCAGGTCTGGCCGCGCCTGCGCAAGCCGGAACTGCTGTTGCTGGCGGGCCTGTTCCACGACATCGCCAAGGGGCGCGGCGGCGACCATTCCGAGCTCGGCGCCGGCGAGGCCCGTGCGTTCTGCACCGCCATGGGCCTGGGCGAGGCCGACACCGCGCTGGTGGAATGGCTGGTGCTGCGCCACCTGCTGATGTCGATGACTGCGCAGAAGCAGGACATCGCCGATCCGGACGTGATCCACCGCTTTGCCAGCGAAGTCGCCGACCGCGAGCGGCTGGACCACCTCTACCTGCTGACCTGCGCCGACATCGCCGGCACCTCGCCCAGGCTGTGGAACGCTTGGAAGGACCGGTTGCTGGCCGACCTGTACACCGCCACCCGACTGGCGCTGCGCCGCGGCCTGGAGAACCCGATCGCCGCTGAGGAGCGTGCCGACGAGGCCCGCCAGGCGGTACGCGGGCTGCTGCGCGAACGCGGCCTGGACGATGCGGTGATCGAGCCGCTGCTTGCGCGCACCCCCCAGGCCGGCTTCCAGCGCGGCCGTCCCGACCAGCTGGCCTGGCAGGCGGCTTCGCTGCACGGCCTGGCGGACGGCGCCACGCGGGTCGCGGTGCGCCAGGTCTCCGCCCAGCCCGGCGCACTGGAGGTCTTCGTGCACGGGCCGGACCGCGACGGTCTGTTCGCGGCGATCGTCGCGACCCTGGACCGCGGCGGACTGGCGATCCAGCAGGCGCGCGCACTCGATGGGCCGGGCCGCACCGTATTCGACACCTTCGAGGTGGTGCCCAACGATCCGGAGCGCCCGCCGCCGCACGCTGCCGAGGTCGAGGCGCGGCTGGTCCGCGCCCTGGACGGGCCGCTGGAGCGCGTGCGTCCGGCGCGCCGCACGCTGCCGCGCCACCTGAAGCATTTCCGCATCGTCCCGCGGATCGGCTTCGATGACGCCACCGGTGGCCGCACCCTGCTCAGCCTGGTCGCCACCGACCGCCCCGGGTTGCTGGCCGAGGTCGCCGACGTGCTGCGCCAGCAGCGCCTGCGGGTCCACGATGCCCGAATCGCGACCTTCGGCGAGCGCGCCGAGGACGTCTTCCAGATCACTGCCACCGACGACCAGGGCCATGACCGGCCGCTGGACGGGCAACAACGACAGGCACTGTGCGATGCGCTGCTGGCCTGCCTTGAAGGAGAAAACCGATGAGTCCGCCCCCAGCCGCGCCCGGCGCGGAGCCCGCCAACGAGTTGCAACTGGTGATCGAGGGCGCGTTCGAACGCCGCGCCGGCCTGACCGTCGACGAGATCGAGCACTCCACCCGGCCGGCGGTCGAGCAGGCGATCGAGGGCCTGGAGAGTGGTGCGCTGCGCATCGCCGAACCCGACGGCAACGGTGGCTGGAAGGTCAACGAGTGGCTGAAGAAGGCGGTCCTGCTGTACTTCCGCACCCAGGACATGGAGCTGGTCGAGGCCGATCCGGCACCGTTCTGGGACAAGGTCCCGGCGCGCTTCGCGGCTTTCGACGAGGCTGCTTTCCGCCAGCTGGGCGCACGGGTGGTCCCGGGCGCGATCGTGCGCCGTGGCGCGTACATCGGCCAGGACGTGGTGCTGATGCCCAGTTTCACCAATATCGGTGCCTACGTCGGCGAGGGCACGATGGTCGACACCTGGGCGACGGTCGGCTCCTGCGCCCAGGTCGGCGCCCACTGCCACATCTCCGGCGGCGCCGGCATCGGCGGGGTGCTCGAGCCGCTGCAGGCGACGCCCACGATCATCGAGGACCACTGCTTCATCGGCGCACGTTCCGAAGTCGTGGAAGGCGTGGTGGTCGGCCACCACAGCGTGATCGGCATGGGGGTGTTCCTCGGCCAGAGCACGCGGATCTACGACCGCACCACCGGCCAGGTCAGCTACGGCTACGTGCCGCCTTACAGCGTGGTGGTGTCCGGGCAGCTGCCGGCGGCCGACGGCTCGCACTCGCTGTATTGCGCGGTGATCGTCAAGCGGGTGGATGCGCGCACGCGCGAGAAAACCTCGGTCAACGAGCTGCTGCGGGGGCTGGCATCGTGACCACCACCCTCTACGGGCTCAAGAATTGCGACACCTGTCGCAAGGCACGCAAATGGCTCGATCGTTTCGGGGTCGAGCACGAATTCATCGACTACCGCGACGACCCGCGCAGCCCGGAAGAGCTGGTCGAGTGGAAGGACAAACTCGGCGGCTGGGACGCGATGGTCAACAGGTCCTCGACGACCTGGCGGCAGCTGCCGGCGCACCGCAAGACGCCGGGCTCGGACGCGGAGTGGAAGCTGCTGCTGCGCGAGTACCCGCAACTGGTCCGGCGGCCGGTGGTAGTGACCGGTGACGGCGAGGTCACCCAGGGCTTCAGCGACAACGGCTTCAAGAAGCGGTTCGGCAAGGACTGATGCCGGACGTCCTCGAGCTTGCGAAGGAACTGATCCGGCGCCGGTCGGTGACACCGGACGACGCGGGGTGCCAGGCGCTCGTTGCCGCACGGCTGGAGCGGGCGGGGTTTGCCTGCGAGCGCATGCGCTTCGGCGCCGTCGACAACCTGTTTGCGACCCATGGCGACCCGTCCGGGCCCACGCTCCTGCTGCTCGGGCATACCGACGTGGTACCGCCCGGCCCCCGGGAGGACTGGACGAGTGATCCATTCGAACCCGAGGTCCGCGGCGGCGTGCTGTACGGGCGCGGGGCGGCGGACATGAAGGGCAGCGTGGCCGCGTTCGTGCTGGCCGCCGAGCGCTTCGTCGCCGGGCATCCGGATCACCCCGGCCGGCTGGCGCTGCTGCTGACCTCCGACGAGGAGGGCGACGCGATCGACGGGGTCCGGCGGGTTGCCCGCACGTTCGCCGGGCGCGGCGAGCGCATCGACTGGTGCATCACCGGCGAGCCGTCCTCGACCGCCCGGCTGGGCGATCTGTTGCGGGTCGGCCGCCGTGGCAGCCTGACCGGCACCCTGCGGGTGCGGGGCATCCAGGGCCACGTCGCCTACCCGGAGCAGGCGCGCAACCCGATCCACCAGGCACTGCCGGCGCTGCACGAGCTGGCCTCGCGGCGCTGGGACGACGGTTACGAAAGCTTCCCGCCGACCAGCCTGCAGATGAGCAACATCGAGGCGGGTACCGGTGCCAGCAATGTCATCCCCGGCGAGCTTCGGGTGGTGTTCAACCTGCGCTACAACCCGCACTGGGACGCCGACCGGCTGGTCGCCGAATGCGAGCAGGTGCTGCATGGGCACGGCCTGGAGTTCACGCTCGACTGGCACCGCAGCGGAGAGCCGTACTACACCCCCGAGGGCCCGCTGCGGGCCACCGCGCGCGAGGTGCTGGCCGGATATGCGGGCGCACCGCCCGAGGAGAGCACCGGCGGCGGGACCTCGGATGCGCGGTTCATCGCCCCGCTGGGCGCGCAATGCATCGAAGTGGGGCCGGTGAATGCCAGCATCCACAAGGTGGACGAGAACGTGGCGGTGGCGGACCTGGAACGGTTGCCGGGGCTTTACCTGGAGATGGTGCGGGGGATGCTGGTGAGGTAGGCGCGCTGGAATCTTCCCGGGTGCGCTTTGCTTACCCGGCTACGGCTACGGCTACGGCTACGGCTACGGCTACGGTTGCGGGAGCAGGGGGATGGGGGTGAGGGCGAGGCTGGCGTCGCCGTTGCCGACCGGCATTCCGATGGCATCGCGGGTGTGGCGGATCGGGTCCAGTTCCGCGGACAGGCCCGGGTCGCGGTCGAAGGCGTAGAGGGTGGCGGGAGCCGCGGGCGCGTCGAACTCGAACAGCACCCCGTCCGGGTTGTCGCTGATGACCCGCAGCTGGCTCCAGCGCGCGGGATCGGCGTGGCGCGGCGGATGTGCGAGCGGTTCGCCGTCCACGCGCAGGCCGGACAGCCCGATCGTCCCGGGAACCACCAGCACGATTTCCCCGGCGCCCCGGACCGACCGCACCCGCACCCGCGCGCGCGGGTGACCCCCCGGCTCCTGGTGCGATTCGGCGGTGACCACCGGCGATGGCAGCCGGGGGGCCGCCGGACCCGGGATCGCACTGCCGCCGCCCCAGGGAAATAGCGGGCGGTAGCCGTCCGCCAGTCCGGCGTCGTGGCGGAACTCCACCGGCAGCACCGCACGCGGTGCCACGAACACCCGCGCGCCGTTGCCGTCGTCCACCTGGAGCAGGTTCACCTGCCGCGGCACATGGGCGTCGAAGGCCGGCAGGGAAAGCGCCACCAGGGCCAGTGCCGCGACCGCCGCCCAGGCCGCGATTGCCAGCACCCGTGCCGTCCGTACGCCATCGACCAGCGCCGGCAACAGCGGCAACAGCGCGATGCCGGCCAGCAACGGCGTCGCGAGCAGGCCTTCGTGGCCGAGCGCGTCGTAACTGCCGAGTGCATAGGGTGCGTACAGCACCGCCGCCGCCACCGCGGCCAGGCCCGCCGACGCTATGACGTGGCGGGGTGCCAGCTGCGCCGGCAGCACGGCCGCCAGCAGCGGCAGCAGGCCCAGGTGGGCGGCGCCGGGCATCCACAGGGTTGCCGCCAGCGCGACCAGCACCAGCGGGACCAGCGAGGCGAGCGCCAGGGCCTCCGTCCCGCAGGCGCGGCCGATGGCCCGGCCTGCCGGCACCAGCAGCCCCGGTGCCAACACCAGGAAGCAGGCCACCAGCACGCCGCCCTGCGCCGTCCACGCCGCCGGCATCGCGCCCATGTGGCGCAGCAACGCATGCGCCACCACGGACAGCAGCACCAGCGCGGCCAGCGCAAGCACGGACAGGACCGCCGCAGCCACCAGGTGCGGCAGGCGCATGCCGCCGGCGCGGTGCAGGCGCCAGCCCCAGGCGAGCCAGCCCAGCAGGCCGGCTGCCAGCAGCACCGCGTTCCAGGCCACCGGCCAGCCGGGCATGATCCCGCCGGGCAGGGCCACGAACACCGCATCGCCCTTGGCGGCCACCGGCGCCGGCGCGTCGGCGAAAGCCCGTGCCAGCGACAGCACATGCCCACCATGGTGCTGCAGCGATCGCGGGTCCAGGTGCGCCAGGTTGTCCAGCGGCGTGTGGTAGCGGGCGGCCCCTTCGGCCCAGGCGAAGTTGAGCCCGGCCAGCCCCTCGCGGCGGTAGACGGTGAAGTCGGTGTCGTTGGGCAGGGTGCGGTAGACCTCGTACTCCAGCGAGGAGCCGGCCGGGTGCCGCAGGACCCGGCCCGCCAACCGGGCGATCGCCGCGTTGCCGTCCTGGGTCTCGATCAGCAGGCTCGGCCCGGTGGTGCCGCGCGCCTCCAGGTTGACCACGTGGGCGATGCGGGCGAACTCGGGCTCGCGGACGAAGGCGTGGGCCCCCAGCAGCCCGAGTTCCTCGCCGTCGTTGAACAGCAGCCAGGTGTCGCGCGCCAGTGGCGGACCGGCGAGCAGCGCGCGGGCGGCCTCCAGGATCGCGGCCACCCCGGCACCGTCGTCGCCCGCGCCAGGCCCGGCGGCGACCGAGTCGTAGTGCGCCGAAAGCAGCAGGGCGTCCGCCGGGCTGGCCCCGGGAACCCGGGCCAGCACATTGTCCACGGTGGCGCAGGCCAAGGCCCCGCAGGTGAAGCGGCGGCGGACTTCGGGGTCCAGGCCCAATCCCCGCAATTCGGCGACGACCCGCTCGCGCACCGCGGCGTTCGCGGCACTGCCGGTGGGGTGGGGCGCCTCGTCGCCGAGGATCCGCGCCAGCGCGTCCATCGCCCGCGCAGCGGAGAATTCCGTCTGTGGCGCATCGGGTCCCGCCGCCGGGGGCGCCCGGGTGCCGGCCACGCCGAACCAACCGGCGAGCAGGAACAGCAACGGCAAGGCAAGGAGCGCGAGCGGAGAGGAGGAGCGCGCTAACGCGTATGAGTCCTGGCTGCGCATGCTGTGATCGAATTGATGGCCCGGGTTCCGGGCGTCGCGACCGACTATATCGGTCAGGCAAGTACCCCGATGGAAAATCACTGTCGTCCTGCTGGTCATTGTTGTCGATTCATCACTGGCCGGTTCCCCGGTATCGCTGCGTTGGAGTCAGCGGGGGGCGATACGTGCCGCCGGTCCGGGCGGGCGTGTGAGGAGCCGCGGCAATGTGCTCGATCCTCGGAATCTTCGGACTGCAGCCCGGTGACGATGTTGCCGGCCTGCGCCGGCAGGCGCTCGATCTGTCGCAGCGCCAGCGCCACCGCGGGCCCGACTGGAGCGGCGTGCACGCCGACGACGGCGCGATCCTGGTCCACGAGCGGTTGGCGATCGTCGACCCGGCCGGTGGCGCCCAGCCGCTGTGCTCGGCCGACGGCGACCTGGTGCTGGCGGTCAACGGCGAGATCTACAACCACCGCGCGCTGCGCGGGGAGTTGGCCGATCCCTGGGAGTTCCAGACCGCCTCCGACTGCGAGGTGATCAATGCGCTGCATGCCCGGGGCGATGACCCGGGCGAGTGGCTGCGGCGGCTCAACGGCATCTTCGCCTTCGCCCTGTGGGACCGCCCGCGGCGCCGGTGGCTGGTCGCCCGCGACCCGATGGGCGTCGTCCCACTGTACTGGGGCCGCGACGGAAGCGGACGCATGTGCGTGGCCTCGGAGATGAAGGCGCTGGCCGGCATCTGCTATGACATCGCCCAATTCCCGCCCGGGCATTACTACGACAGCGACGGCGACCGGCTGGTGCGGTACTGGCAGCGCCCTTGGCGTGACTACGACACCACCGCGGGCGTGCAGGTCGCGCCGGATGAATTGCGCGCGGCCTTCGAGGCCGCGGTGCACCGGCAGCTGATGAGCGACGTGCCCTACGGCGTGCTGCTGTCGGGCGGCCTGGACTCCTCGCTGGTGGCCGCGTGCGCGGCGCGCTTCGCCCGTCGGCGCATCGAGGAGGACGACCGCGCCGAGGCCTGGTGGCCGCGGCTGCATTCCTTCGCGATCGGCCTGGAAGGCTCCCCCGACCTGGCCGCCGCGCAGGTCGCCGCCGACGCCCTGGGCACGGTGCACCACGGTTTCACCTACACCCTGCAGGAGGGCCTGGACGCGCTGCCGGAGGTGATCCGCCACATCGAGAGCTACGACGTCACCACCGTCCGTGCCTCCACCCCGATGTACCTGCTGGCCCGGCGGATCCGCGCGATGGGGGTGAAGATGGTGCTGTCGGGCGAGGGCAGCGACGAGATCTTCGGCGGCTACCTGTACTTCCACAAGGCGCCCGGCGCCCGCCAGTTCCACGAGGAACTGGTGCGCAAGCTCGACGCCCTGCACCAGTACGACTGCCTGCGCGCCAACAAGTCGATGATGGCCTGGGGCGTCGAGGCGCGGGTGCCGTTCCTGGACCTGGAGTTCCTGGAGGTGGCCATGCGCATGGATGCCGCCGCCAAGATGGTGCGGCCGCGGTCCGCCACGGCCACCAGCGGGATCAGCTCCGGCACGGACCCGCGACCCGTCGAGAAAGCCGTCCTGCGCGAAGCCTTCGACGGCTACCTCCCGGACCCGATCCTCTGGCGCCAGAAGGAGCAGTTCAGCGATGGCGTGGGCTACGGCTGGATCGAGGGACTGAAGGAATACGCCGAAACCCGGGTCGGCGGCCGCGAGTTCGCCTTCGCCGCCAGCCGCTTCCCGGTGAACCCGCCGATGACCCGGGAGGCCTACCTGTACCGGCATGTCTTCGAGCGCCACTTCCCCGGCGAAGCCTGCGCTCGCACCGTACCGGGCGGCAAGTCGATCGCCTGCTCGTCACCGGTGGCGATCGCCTGGGATGCGGCGTTCGAGGCCCTGGCGGACCCCTCCGGCCGTGCGGTGGCGGGGGTGCACCACGCCACGTGAGGCAGTACGGGCGCCGGGATCCAGTCCCGCCAGTAGTTGTCCGCCAAGGCGCCCGACACCCACACGTGATAGGTTCGCCCAAGGGCAGCCATGTACGGCTGGCTCACAGGGAAGTAACGCGGCGCAGGTGGCGCCAACCACGGAGGGTGAGGAAATGCAGCAGGCTGCCCAGGCGGTGGCGGAACGACGTCCCGCCAACATCGATCAGCTGGTCCTGATCATCCAGCGCGAGTTTCCCCGGGCCGGGATCCGCATCACCGGCCGGGCCCGGACGGTGCGGCGTCAGGCGGAATTGATGGCGCAACGCATCCGCGCGAACCGACTGGAGTTCCTGGGGACCTATCGCACGGCGCGCCACATCATCGAGATGGACGAGTGGTATCAGCGCAGTCCGCGCGCAACCGAGCAGCAGACGGTGGACGAGTTCGAGCGGCTGATCCATGAAGCCCGCGCGCGTGGGGCGCTCGTGTCGAACCATTTGTCCGACAGCGCGCGCGACATCAGCTGGCCGATGGGTTCGGCACGCGAACTGGACCAGATCGAGGTGCGGATCATCGAGCTTGGCGCAACGGTATTGCGTGAGCCCCATGCGGCAGGCGGGAGGCACTGGCATGTGGACTGGTAGCTTTCGCGTTCTGCAAACGGCCGCCGCCGCGGCTGTCCTGGCATGGGCGCTGGCTTCATGTGCCTCTCCTGCAGCGCAGCAAGTGTCCGCCGACGGCGGTGGCGCGCAGCCCGCCGTCGCCTGGTGGTATGACCTGGAGCTGGATCCCGTGGATGGCGAGGTCCGTGGGATCCCGGTCGGGGAGTTTGATCCCGGCTGGGCGGCAGCAAGCGGGCTTGGCGAGGAGGAGCTCGCCTTGCATGTCGCTCCGGCCGGGCTCGCGGCCCTGCGGGATGCGGGGCTTTACTTCGTCACCAGCCAGGATCTGGATCTGGATGGCGTCGTCGAAGACGTTTTCGTGGGAACGTACGAGGCCCAGGACGGGGGCCGCGGACGATTCCTCGCCATTTCCCGTGGGGGCCGGCTGCTGCGGCACTTCGTGCAGTCCGGCAGCGCAGGTTTCAGCGCACTGCTGCCGGTGCAAGGCGGCGTGCGCTGGTACAAGTGCCTGGAATGCGGCGAGTACGAGCTGCTCCGCTGGACCGGTGGATCCTACGTCCTGGAGTAATCCTCAGCCGACCGCCAACCCTTCCACCTTCTGCCACCCCCGCGGCAACAACCCGCCGCGGCTGGCCCGGGCGCCCAGGTAGTTCTCCAGGTCCTTCCAGGCCAAGGTCATGGTCCGCGCGCCGGACATGACCTGCAGGCTCGCGCCTTCCGGCACCACCGCCACGGCGACCACCCGTTCGGTCCCCAGCCTGGCCTTGGGGATGTTGATCAGCTTGTTGCCCTTGCCCTTGTCCAGTTCCGGCAGTTCGCTGACCGGGAAGGCCAGCAGGTGGCCGGCGGTGGTGGCGACCACGACGCGGTCGCCCTCCACCGAGGCCACCGGCACCGGCTGCAGCACCGCCGCCCCCGGGGTCAGGGTCAGCATCGCCTTGCCGGCCTTGTTGCGGCTGGTGAGGTTGGCGAAGCGGGTCACGAAGCCGTAGCCGTGGCTGGAGGCGAGCACGAAACGGTCGGCGTCGGTGCCGCTGGCCAGGGCCTCGAAGGAGGCGCCGGCGGCCGGCGAGAAGCGCCCGGTCAGCGGTTCGCCGTTGCCGCGGGCGCCGGGCAGCCCGTGGACCAGGGTCGAGTAGCTGCGCCCGGTGGAGTCCAGGAACGCCACCTGCTGGTTGCTGCGGGCCGGGCCGGCGGCCAGCAGCGCATCGCCCTCGCGATAGTTGAGCGAGGCCGCGTCCACGTCGTGCCCCTTGGCCGCGCGCACCCAGCCCTTGCGGCTGAGGATCACGGTCATCGGCTCGCTCGGGGTCAGCTCGGTTTCCGAAAGCGCCTGCGCGGCGCCGCGGGCGACCAGCGGCGAGCGGCGGGCGTCGCCGAACTTCTTCGCATCGGCCAGCAGTTCTTCCTTGATCAGCCGCTTGAGCTTCGCCTTGCTGCCCAGGGTGGCGGTGAGGGTCTCGCGTTCGGACTCCAGCTCGGCCTGTTCGCCGCGGATCTTCATTTCCTCCAGCCGTGCCAGCTGGCGCAGGCGGGTCTCGAGGATGTAGTCGGTCTGTTCCCCGCTCAGGGCGAAACGCTCCATCAGCACCGGACGCGGCTCGTCCTCGCTGCGGATGATGCGGATCACCTCGTCGAGGTTGAGGAAGGCGACCAGCAGGCCTTCCAGCAGGTGCAGCCGGCGCTCGACCTTTTCCAGGCGGTGGGTCAGGCGGCGGGTGACGGTGTCGGCGCGGAACTGCAGCCATTCGCCCAGGAAGGCGCGCAGGCCCTTGACCTGCGGCCGGCCATCCAGGCCGATCACGTTGAGGTTGACCCGGTAGCTGCGCTCCAGGTCGGTGGTCGCCAGCAGGTGGCCCATCAGCTGCTCGGCATCGACCCGGCTGGAGCGCGGCACCAGCACGATCCGGGTCGGGTTGGCATGGTCGGACTCGTCGCGGATGTCCTCCAGCCACGGCAGCTTCTTGGCCCGCATCTGGGCGGCGACCTGCTCGATCACCTTGCCCGGCGAGACCTGGTGGGGCAGGGCGCCGACCACGATGTTCTGGCCGTCGCGTTCCCAGGTGGCGCGGGCGCGCACGCTGCCGTGGCCGGTCTCGTACATGCGCAGCAGGTCGGCGGCCGGGGTGATGATCTCCGCCTCGGTCGGGTAGTCCGGGCCGCGCACGTGCTCGCACAGGTCGGCGGTGGTCGCCTCCGGGTCGTCGAGCAGCCGCACGCAGGCGCTGACCACCTCCGACAGGTTGTGCGGCGGGACATCGGTGGCCATGCCCACTGCGATCCCGGTGGTGCCGTTGAGCAGCAGGTGCGGCAGCCGCGCCGGCATCCACGAGGGCTCCTCCAGGGTGCCGTCGAAGTTCGGCACCCAGTCCACCGTCCCGTGTGCCAGCTCGCCCAGCAGCACCTCGGAGATCGGCGCCAGGCGCGACTCGGTGTAGCGCATCGCCGCGAACGACTTGGGATCGTCGGAGGAGCCGAAGTTGCCCTGGCCCTCGATCAGCGGATAGCGGTACGAGAACGGCTGGGCCATGAGCACCATCGCCTCGTAGCAGGCGCTGTCGCCGTGCGGGTGGTACTTGCCGATCACGTCGCCGATGGTGCGCGCGGACTTTTTCGGCTTGGCGCCCGCGCCCAGGCCCAGCTCGGTCATCGAGTAGATGATCCGGCGCTGCACCGGCTTGAGCCCGTCGCCGATGAACGGCAGGGCGCGGTCCAGCACCACGTACATCGAATAATCAAGGTAGGCGCGTTCGGCGTACTCGCGCAGCGGGATCTGCTCGAAGCCGTGGAAGTCGGAGCGTACGGACTCGGTCATGCGGAAACGGGTACCTGGAGGTGGTTACTTGATGGAAAGGACGCGCAGGGTCAGCCGGCGGGCGCCGGGTGCCGGCCACTCGATGCGGTCACCCACGTGCAGTCCCAGCAGCGCGCTGCCCACCGGGGCCAGGATCGAGACCTTGCCGCTGCTGCCATCCATCTCGTGCGGATAGACCAGGGTGATCTCGTGCTCTGCGCCGTTGGCCTCGTCGACGAAGCGCGCGGTGGAATTCATGGTGATCACGTCGCCGGGCATGTCGCCGGGCTCGAGCACTTCGGCGCGGGCCAGCTCGTCGCGCAGCGCATCGACGTCCAGGCCCGGCGGCAGCCGCTTTTCCAGCAGCGCCTCCAGGCGCTCGCAATCGATGCGGGAGATCACCAGCGGCGGGCGGGGCGGGGTGTTCATGCAGGGGGCTCCGGCCGCGCTCGGGCGGCCACGAAGGCTGGGAACGACGCGGGCGACGCACGTGTACGTCGCCCGCGGGCAGGAATATCGCCATCCGACGTTAGCGGGCAAACCGCCGGCCGGCAATACGGATGGATGTACACGCAATGTGTTGACAAGCACGGCCGCACGCCGCATCATGCGCGGCCTCGCACCGCTGCATGGCGGCTGCAGGGCCCAGGTGGCGGAATTGGTAGACGCACTAGCTTCAGGTGCTAGCGGGGGCAACTCCGTGGAGGTTCGAGTCCTCTCCTGGGCACCAGACATTGTCCGACGACTACCATGTCGGACGCACAAGACCCCGCTCCGGCGGGGTTTTTTGTTGCCCGGGTCCCGGGCCGGGCCACGGTCCGTTGACGGATGCGCTGTACCATCCGCGCATGACAAAGACCCGTAACAAGCGCGGAGCCGGTGCCGGCACGCCACGCACGAAGACCGGCGGCAAGGCCGCCGCCGATCCCCACGCCGCCCGCGAGGCCGCCCGCTACGAGAACCCGATCGCCAGCCGCGAGCTGATCCTGCAGACGCTCGCCGATTCCGACGGTCCGATGGACCCCGATGCGCTGGCCGCGCAACTGGGCCTGGCCGATGGCGAGCGCTTCAATGCCCTCGGCGCACGCCTGCGGGCCATGCTCCGCGACGGCCAGCTGCACCAGAACCGCCGCGGCGGGCTGGTGCCGGCGCGCCGGGTCGACCTGATCTCCGGCAGCGTGATCGCCAACCCCGACGGCTTCGGCTTCCTGCGCCCCGACGACGGCCCCGGCGGCGACGACCTGTTCCTGCCGCCGTTCGAGATGCGCAAGGTGATGCACGGCGACCGCGTGCTCGCCCACGTCACCGGCGTGGACCGGCGCGGCCGCCGCGAGGGTGCGATCGTCGAGGTGCTCGAGCGGCGCCTGAGCCGGATGATCGGCCGCTTCGTGCTCGAGGACGGGGTGAGCTACGTCGAGCCCGACGATGCCCGCATCCAGCGCAACATCCTGATCCCGCCCGAGCACCGCGGCGAGGCCCGCGACGGCCAGCTGGTGGTCTGCGAGATCACCCGCGCGCCCGAACCGCGCCGTGCCCCGCTGGGCCGGATCCTGACCGTGCTGGGCGACCGGCTGACCGCCTCGCTGGCGGTGCAGGCGGCGATCCATGGCCACGACATCCCGCACGAGTTCCCGCAGCCGGTGCTCGACGAGGCCACCGCGCTGCCGCACCGGGTCGAGGAGGCGGAGATCGCCGGCCGCGTGGACATCCGCGACCTGCCGCTGGTGACCATCGACGGCGAGGACGCCAAGGACTTCGACGACGCGGTGTACTGCGAGACCAACCGCGACGGCTTCCGCCTGGTGGTCGCGATCGCCGATGTCTCCCATTACGTGTGCCCCGGGCACCCGCTGGACGAGGAGGCGCAGAAGCGCGCGACCTCGGTGTACTTCCCCGGTTTCGTGGTTCCGATGCTGCCCGAGACCCTGTCCAACGGGATCTGCTCGCTCAAGCCGAAGGTCGACCGGCTGTGCTTCGTCTGCGACATGCAGGTCGACCGCCAGGGCCGGGTGACCGGCTCGAGGTTCTACGAGGCGGTAATGCACTCGCACGCGCGGCTGACCTACACCCAGGTCTGGAACGCGGTCGGCGGCGACGTCACCGACGAGCAGCGCGGTGAGGCGCTGGAAATGATCGGGCCGGTGTTGCCGCAGGTCCAGCGGCTGCACCAGCTCTACCAGGTGCTGCGCAAGGCGCGCGAGAAGCGCGGCGCGATCGAGTTCGAATCCAGCGAGGTCCGCTTCGTCCTCGGCAGCAAGGGCGAGGTCACCCAGGCCGGGATGATCGTGCGCAACGACGCCCACAAGCTGATCGAGGAGTGCATGATCGCGGCCAACGTGGAGGCGGCGAAATACCTGATCGAGAAGGAAGTCCCGGCGCCGTTCCGCATCCACGACCGCCCGCCGGAGCAGAAGTACGCGGACCTGCTGGAGTTCCTCAAGGAGTTCAAGCTGCGCATGCCGCCTTGGGCCAAGGTGCAGCCGCGCGACTACACCCAGCTGCTGCGCGGGATCCGCGAGCGCGCCGATTCCACCCTGATCGAGTCGGTGATGCTGCGCAGCCAGTCACTGGCGGTCTACCAGCCCGAGAATGTCGGCCACTTCGGCCTGGCGCTGGAAGCCTACGCGCACTTCACCTCGCCGATCCGCCGCTACGCCGACCTGCTGGTGCACCGGGCGATCAAGCACGCGCTCACCGGCAAGCGCCCGGAGAAGTTCCGCTACTCGCCCAGCGACATGGCCCAACTCGCGCTGCAGTGTTCCGAGCGCGCGCGCCGTGCCGAGGACGCCGAGCGCGAGGTCGACGACCGCTACCGCGCCGCCTGGATGGAGCAGCATGTCGGTGGCGAGTTCGATGGCGTGATCAGCGGGGTGACCAGCTTCGGCCTGTTCGTCGAGCTCGACGGCTCCAAGGTCAACGGCCTGGTCCACGTCACCCAGTTGCCGCACGACTACTACTCGTTCGATCCGATCCGCAAGACGCTGAGCGGGGAACGCCACGGGCGCCAGTACCGCCTTGGCGACCGGGTGTCGATCATCGTCCTCAAGGCCAGCGTCGAGGAGCGCAAGATCGACTTCCGCCTGGTCCGCGAGGACGAAGGCGCGACGGCCCCCAAGGCCCCACCCGAGCGCGGCAAGCCGGCCAAACGCCCCAAACAGGAATATTGACCACGTAGGGTGCGACAGCCGCCACCGGCGGCTGTCGCACCCTACAATTCCCCCCATGAGCACGAAACAATGGATCGCCGGCATCAATGCCGTGGCCTCCGCGGTCGAGCACGACGCCGGCAACGTGCGCGAGGTGCTGCTCGAGGCGGGCGCGAAGAACCCGCGGCTGGCGGAGATCGAGGCCCAGGCGCTGCGCCGTGACATCGACGTGCGCCGGGTGGCGAAACAGGCGATCGAGGGCGTTGCCGGCAACCTGCGCCACCAGGGCGTGGTGGCCCGTTACGCCGCGGCCCCGACCTGGAACGAGAACGAACTGGAGGGCCTGGTCGCCGCCGCTGAAGGCCGCGCGCTGGTGCTGCTGCTGGACGGCGTCCAGGACCCGCACAACCTCGGCGCCTGCCTGCGCAGCGCCGCCGCCGCCGGGGTGACCGCGGTGGTGATCCCGAAGGACAAGTCGGTCCAGGTCAACGCCACCGTGCGCAAGACCTCCGCCGGCGCCGCCGACCGGATCGCCGTGGTGCCGGTGACCAACCTCTCGCGCACGATGCGCGACCTGCAGAAGATGGGCGTGTGGCTGTACGGCCTGGCCGGCGATGCCGGCGACCCGCTCTATGGCCTGGACCTGCGCGGCAACGTCGGACTGGTCCTGGGGGGCGAGGGCGAAGGCCTGCGCCGGCTGACCCGGGAGAACTGCGACGGCCTGGCGTCGATCCCGATGCCGGGCGCCGGCGACGGCGCGGTCGAGAGCCTCAACGTCTCGGTGGCCGCCGGCGTGGTGCTGTTCGAGGCCGTACGGCAACGTTTCCAGGCCTGACCACCCGCCCCACCCACGCCCATGAGCCGCCGTTCCGAAGTCCTGCCCGGTCCGGCGCGGTACGCCCCTGGCCGGCTCGCGTGCTGGGTGCTGGGCCTGGTCCTGCTGCTGGCGCAGGTCGCGCCGGCCATCGCCGCGACCGCTGCGACCGCCGCGCCGCTGCCGCTGCGCGACTACCTGGTCGACCGCTGGACCTCACGCGAGGGCCTGCCGCACAACTCGCTGCGTGACCTCGCCCAGACCCCGGACGGGTATCTGTGGTTCGCCACCTGGGAAGGGCTGGTGCGCTATGACGGGCTGGAGTTCACCGTCTACGGCCGCGGCAGCGGCGATCCGGCACTGCCCGACAACGGCGTGGGCGCACTGTACGTGGACCCCTCGGGCGCGCTGTGGACCAGCGATTCGCGCGGCAACCTCGGGCGCCGCGCGGCGGACGGGCAGTGGCGGTTCTGGACCAGCGAAGGCCGCTGGCCGAAGGTGCTGGTCCATGCCATGACCATGGATGCCGAAGGCCGGCTGTGGCTGCTGTTCGAAGGGCACGGCCTGGGATGCCTGGCGCAGGACGGGAGCTTCGAGTACTTCCCGCCGCCTCCGGGAGTTCCGCTCCAGGCGAGCTTCCCGCGGATGGCGTTCGATGGCGACGGCCGGCTGTGGATCGGCGGGCTGGACGGGCTGATGGTGCGCGAGCCCTCCGGGGCGATCGTCCGGGCGCCGGCCGGGTTCGGGATGGACGAGGGGCTGGCCTGGCCGTACCGGGCGCCGGACGGGGCGCTCTGGCTGGTGGCCGGCGACGGCATCCACCTGCTGCAGGACGGCCGCCGGCGGCGCATGCACCGGGTTTCCGGGCACGGCATGCTGACCGCGTTGTTGCAGGACCGGCAGGGCAACCTGTGGGTGGGCAGCGAGAGCCGCGGGCTGCTCCGGCTGGGGCCGCGCGGCGCGGAGAGCCCGCCGGCCGACCAGGCCCGGCCGCCGGGCCGGATCGTCTCGTTGCTGGAGGACACCGAAGGCAGCATCTGGGCAGGCGCGAACGGCGGCCTGTTCCGCTACCGGGAGACCCTGTTCACGCGGGTGACCCGCCGCGACGGATTGGCCGCCGACTACGTGCGCGCGCTACTGGAGGACAGCGGCGGCTCGCTGTGGATGGGCAGCACCGGCGGGCTCGACCGGATGGACGCCGCGGGGCGGATCGCGCAGGTTCCGCTGCAGCCGGGCGTACAGCCCTCGGTGCTGAGCCTTGCCGAAGCGGCGGACGGCCGGCTGTGGGTCGGGACCTACGCCGGGCGCGTGTTCGAACTGCGCGACGGACAGGTCGTCCGCCGCTACGGCGCGGACGGGGACGCACTTCCCGGACATGTGCGGGCGCTGGCACCCGACGGCCGGGGCGGGGTCTGGGCGGCGACGCTGCACGGGCCGGTACGCCTGGTGGACGGGCGGCTGGAGTGGCCACGGGTACCCGGCCTGCCGGACGGCCTGGTGACCGCACTGCAGGTCATCGACGGGGCGCTGTGGATCGGTTCGGTGGAGGGCGCGAGCGTGCTGCGCGACGGCACGGTGCGGACTCTGGACCTGGAGCATTCCGGCGGCGCCCGCACCGTCTTCGGCTTCCGCCAGGTCGGCGACGCGGTGTGGATCAGCACCGACCGCGGCCTGTACCGGGTGCGCGGGGAGGAGGTCCGGCGCGTTGGGCTCGAACACGGCCTGCCGGTGGACACGGTCTTCCAGCTGGTGCCGGACCGGCTGGGCAACGCCTGGATCAGCAGCAACCGCGGCGTGCTGCGGGTCGCCATGGCGGCGCTCGACCAGGTCGCCGACGGCACGCTCGAACGGGTGCAGCCGGAGCGCCACGACGAATCCGACGGCATGAGCAGCGCACAGGGCAACGGCAGCTCGGCGCCCTCGGCGATCCTCCGGCACGACGGCTCGGTCTGGGTCGCGACCGCGGGCGGCGTGAGTGCGGTCGATCCGCAGCGCTGGGCCGGCTTCGCCCATCGGCAGCCGCCCCGGCCGGTCATCGACGCGGTGCTGCTGGACGGCGAGCGGCACCCGTGGCGCGATGGCGAGCGGCTGGAGGGTGGCAGCCGGCTGTCGGTGTCCTACGTGGGCCTGAGCTTCCTCGCCTCGGACCGGATCCGCTACCGCACCCGGCTGGATGGCCTGGACGATCGCTGGATCGAGCACGGCCGCCAGCGCAGCGTGGACTTCATCGGCCTGCCGCCGGGCACCTACGTACTGCGGGTGGCGGCGGCGCACCCGGGGGGCGACTGGAGCAGGGAGGCCACCTGGCGCTTCAGCATCGAGCCGCTCTGGTGGCAGCGCACCTGGGTGCGGCTGCTGGGCGGCGCCGCGGCGCTGGTCCTGCTGGCGGGGCTGTCCAGGCTGCGGATCCGGCGGCTGCGGCGCGCCAACCTGCGCCTGGCGCGGCAGGTCGAGCGGCGGACCGAGGCACTCACCGCGCAGACCGAACAGCTGCTGGCGGCCGACGCGGAAAAGAACGCGCTGCTCCAGCAGTTGCGCGAGCAGTCCGAGGCCTTCGAGCGCCAGGCGCGCGAGGACGCGCTTACCGGCCTGGGCAATCGCCGCTGCTTCGACGAGTTCCTGCAGCGCGAGTTCGCGCGCGCACGCCGGGGCGGTTCCGCGCTGTCGCTGCTGTTGCTGGACATCGACCACTTCAAGTCGATCAACGACGCCCACACCCACGCCGCGGGCGATGCGGTGCTGCGCGAGATGGGGCAGCTGCTGGCGGGCAACACCCGCGCTTGCGACCTGGCGGCGCGCATCGGGGGCGAGGAGTTCGCCCTGGCGCTGGTGGACGCCGCCGGGAGCGACGCGGCCGCGCTGTATGCACGCCTGCGCGACCGGCTGGCGGCGCGTCGCGACTGGGGCGGGATCGCCGGACTGCAGGTCACCGTGAGCGCCGGCTCGGCGGTGCTGCACCCCGGGGATGCGACCCCGGCACACCTGCAGCGGCGCGCCGACGAGGCGCTTTACCTGGCCAAGAGTGGCGGGCGCGACCGGCTGTGCGAGGGGGTCACCGGGCCGGGGCGGCAGGGGGAGCCGGCCAGGCGTTGACGATCCGGCAGAACAGCTCGGCGGTGCGTTCGGTGTCGTAGACCGCCGAGTGTGCTTCGTTGGGGTCCCACTCGAACCCGGCTGCCTGCACCGCCCGCGCCAGCACCGTCTGGCCGTAGGCCACGCCGGCCAGGGTCACCGTGTCGAACACGCTGAAGGGATGGAACGGGCTGCGCTTGTGCGCCGTCCTGGCGATCGCCGCGTTGAGGAAGTTCAGGTCGAAATGCGCGTTGTGCCCGACCAGGATCGCCCGCTGGCACCCGTGCTTGCGGCAGGCCGCGCGCACCGGCGCGAACACATGGTCCAGTGCCGCCTTCTCCGGCTTGGCGAAGCGGAACGGGTGATCCAGGATGATCCCGGTGATCTCCAGCGACTTGGGATCGATCTCCAGGCCCGGCGCCGGCTCCAGGTGGGCGCTGGTGGTCTCGCCGGGAACCAGCAGGCCGTTCCCGTCCAGGTCCAGCGGCAGCACCGCGATCTCCAGCAGCGCGTGCCGGTTCCAGTCGAATCCCCCGGTTTCCACGTCCACCACCACCGGCAGGTACCCGCGGAAGCGGGTCGCCAGCGGGGAGGCGACGGCGGGCTGTTCCTGCGGCGTCGGCGGGGTGGGGGCGGGGGTTTCCATGGGCCGGAAAGACTACAGGAAGCGAGAAACGAGTGAAGAGGAACGAGGAACGAGTAAAGGCAAGGGCGGGTTCCGGCATTCGTCCGGTCCTACGGGCTGCCATCATCCGCGAAAGGCGGGGACGTCCATGGGTTCCCGCATTCGCGGGAACGACGGGTGTGCCTTCACTCGTTCCTCGCCCTACGGCGCGAGCGAAGGGCTGTCGTCCCGTTTCTCCCGCGGCGGCAGGTCGTCCTCGCCGCTGACCAGGTACATGACGTTCTCCGCCACGCTGGTGGCGTGATCGCCGATGCGCTCGATGTTCTTGGCCATGAACATCAGGTGGGTGGCGGACGTGGCGATGCGCGGCTCGTGCTCGATGGCCTCCACCAGTTCGCGGTACAGGGTGCTGTAGGCGGCGTCGATCCGGGCGTCGGCCTCGCGCACGCGCCGGGCGGCGCCGGTGTCGGCATCGCGGTAGGCGGCGATGGCGTGGCGGGTCAGCGCCGCCGCTTCGGTGCCCAGGGCGCACAAGGCCTCGACCTGCGGCAGCGGCGGGGCCAGCGCCAGGGCGGCGGAGCGCTTGGCGATGTTGGCGGCGTAGTCGCCGATGCGTTCGATGGCCGCGGCGATCCGCAGGGCCGCCAGGATCACCCGCAGGTCGCGGGCCAGTGGCCCGCGCAGGGCGAGGCGGACCACGTCCTGGCTGACCTCCTGCTCGAGTGCGTCGATGGCGTCGTCGTTGGCCACCACGCGCGCGGCGGTGCGGTCATCGCGCCGGGCCACCACGTCCAGCGCGGCCTCCAGTTGCGCGGCGGCCATTTCGCCCATGCGGACGATCTCGGCGGTGAGCCTGCGCTGCTCGTCGTCGAAGCCGGTGACGATGTGCTCGTGCGGGGTCGTCATCAGCCGAACCTCCCGGTGATGTAGTCCTCGGTCTGCTGCACCGAAGGGTTGGAGAAGATGGTTTCGGTCACGCCGTGCTCGACCAGGTCGCCCAGGTACATGAAGGCGGTGTAGTCCGAAACCCGGGCTGCCTGCTGCATGTTGTGGGTCACGATGACGATCGTGTACTCGTCCTTCAGGCCGGCGACAAGCTGCTCGATGCGGCTGGTGGAGATCGGGTCCAGGGCCGAGGTCGGTTCGTCCAGCAGCAGCACCTGTGGCCGCAGGGCGACCGCCCGGGCGATGCACAGCCGTTGCTGCTGGCCACCGGACAGGCCCAGTGCGCTCTGGCCGAGCTTGTCCTTGACCTCGTCCCACAGCGCGCCCTGGCGCAGGGCCTGCTCGACGCGGTCGTTCATTTCCGCCTTCGAGAGCTTCTCGTGGTGCCGGATCGCGTAGGCGATGTTCTCGTAGATGGTCATCGGGAACGGCACCGGCTTCTGGAACACCATGCCGACCTTGCTGCGCAGCCGGTTGAGCGCGTAGCCGGGGTCCAGGATGTCCTCGCCGTCCAGCAGCACCTTCCCGCTGGCGCGCAGGCCCGGGTACAGCGCGTAGATGCGGTTGAACACCCGCAGCAGGGTCGACTTGCCACAGCCCGACGGACCGATCAGCGCGGTCACCCGCTTCTCCGGGATCTCCAGGTCGATGCCCTTGAGCGCGTGGAAGTCGTTGTAGTGGAAGTCCAGTCCGCTGGCGGCGATCTTGACCGGCAGCGATGCGAAATCGGGTGTGTTGTCCATGGCGGGTGCCCGGGAGTCGTGAAGGGGGGCGTCAGTCATGGCTGACCCGGTGGCGGTTGACGATGAAGCGGGCGGACAGGCTGGTCAGCAGGACGAAGAAGGTCAGCACCAGGGCGCCGGCCCAGGCCAGGTCCTGCCAGCTGGTGTAGGGGCTGCCGGCGTACTGGTACATGACGACCGGCACGCTGGCCATCGGACCGGTGACATCGGTGCTCCAGTACTGGTTGCCGAAAGCGGTGAACAGCAGCGGCGCGGTCTCGCCGCTGATCCGGGCCAGCGCCAGCAGCACGCCGGTGACGATGCCGGGCAGGGCCGAGCGGTAGAGCACCTGGACGGTGACCTTCCACTGCGGCACGCCCAGCGACAGCGCCGCCTCGCGCATCTGCGCCGGCACCAGCCGCAGCATCTCGTCGGTGGTGCGCAGCACCACTGGAAGCACGATGAAGGCCAGCGACACCGCACCGGCCACCGCGGAAAAGCTGCCGCCGGCCTGCATCACGATCAACGTGTACACGAACAGGCCGAGCACGATCGACGGCGCCGACAGCAGGATGTCGTTGACGAAGCGCACCGAGGTGCCCAGCCGGGTGTTGCGGCCGTACTCGGCCAGCCAGGTGCCGGCGGCGATGCCCAGCGGGGTACCGATGCCGATCGCCATCAGGCACATCACCGCGCTGCCGAAGAAGGCGTTGCGCAGGCCGCCTTCGACCATCGGCGGCGGGGTGTCGTGGGTGAACAGCATGGGACTGATCGCACCGATGCCGCGGGAGACCAGGGTCCACAGGATCCAGCCCAGGAACACCAGGCCGAACACCGCCGCGGCGCAGGACAGCACCAGCGCCAGGACGTTCTTGAGCTTGCGCCGGCGGTACAGCCCCTCGGCGACGTCACGGCTCGCGGTGGCCATCAGTTGCCCTCCCTGCGCTTGAGCCGGGCGAGCATGAAGCGGGCGGCCGCCAGCACCAGGAAGGTGACGATGAACAGCACGAAGCCCAGCAACAGCAGCGCCGAACGGTAGGTCTCGGTCGCCTCGCCGAAGTCATTGGCGATCAGCGCGGCGATGGTGGTCGACGGCTCCAGCAGCGAGGCGGTGAAGCGGGTCGAGTTGCCGATCACGAAGGCCACCGCCATGGTCTCGCCCAGCGCCCGTCCCAGGCCCAGGAACACGCCGCCGATCACCGCCGAGCGGGTGTAGGGCAGCACGATGTCCCAGCTGACCTCCCAGCGGGTGGAGCCCAGCGCGTAGGCCGACTCCTTCAGCCGGGTCGGGACGGTCAGGAACACCTCGCGCATGGTCGCGGCGATGAAGGGCACGACCATGATCGCCAGCACGATCCCGGCGGTGAGCATGCCGATGCCGATCGGCGGACCCTGGAACATCGGCCCGATCAGCGGCAGCGTGCCCAGGTGCTCGTTGGCCCAGGGGGTGACGTGCCTCGTCATCACCGGCACGAGCACGAACAGGCCCCACATGCCGTAGATGATCGAGGGGATGCCCGCCAGCAGCTCGATGGCGGTGCCGACCGGGGTGCGCAGCCAGCGCGGCGCCACCTCGGTGAGGAAGAAGGCGATGCCGTAGCTGACCGGCACCGCGATGATCATCGCGATGATCGCGGTGACGAGGGTGCCGTAGATCGGCACCAGCGCCCCGTAGCGGTTTTCCACCGGGTTCCAGTCCGCGCTGAAGAAGAAGTCCAGGCCGGTGAGCTGCAGCGCCTGGCGCCCGCCCCACAGCATCGACAGCATCGCCCCGGCCAGCGCCAGCAGCACGAAGATGACGGTGCCGATGAGGAAGTACCGGAACATCCGGTCGTTCCGTGCATCGGCGCGGTCACGTGGAGCGGGAAGATGGACGACGCTCATCTCAAATCACCGTAGGGCGCAATGGCCGCAAAGCGGCGTATTGCGCCGGATTGGCGACCGTTCCAGGTCCCGGGGTACAAGCGGGGCGGCGGTCGGTTGCGGGTTGGGTCTGTCGCGGCTGTGGCGATCCGGCGCAATACGCCGGCCGGTGGCCGGCTATTGCGCCTTGCGGGTCATTCCGCGGTCGCGAGCTCGGCGTCCCAGTAACCCTTGATCTGTGCGACCAGCTCGGTGGGCAGCGGCACGTAATGCAGCTCCTCGGCCTGGCCTTGGCCGTTGTCCAAAGCCCACTCGAAGAACGCCATCGCATCGGCGGTACGCTTGGGATCGGTCGGCTGCTTGTGCACCAGGATGAAGTTGGCGGCGGTGATCGGCCAGGCATCGGCGCCCGGGGCATTGGTGATCACCAGATTGAAGTCCTCGGAGTTGGCCCAGTCGGCGGTCGCGGCGGCAGCCTGGAAGGACTCCAGGCTCGGCAGCACGTAGTTGCCGGCGGCGTTCTCGAGGCTGGCGTAGGCCATGTCGTTCTGGATCGCGTAGGCCAGCTCGACGTAGCCGATCGCGCCGTCGATCTGCTGCACGTACGACGCCACGCCCTCGTTGCCCTTGCCACCGACGCCGTCCACCCACTGGATCTGCTTGCCCTGGCCGATGCGGTCACTCCAGGACAGGCTGACCTTGCTCAGGTAGTTGGTGAAGTTGAAGGTGGTGCCCGAGCCGTCGGAGCGGTGCACCAGGTTGATCTTGGTGTCCGGCAGCGACAGGTCCGGGTTGAGCGCGGCGATCGCCGGGTCGTTCCACCGGGTGATGTCGGTCAGGTAGATGTTGGCCAGCACCTCGCCGTTGAGGCGGATCTCGCCGCCGCCAACGCCTTCGAGGTTGACCACCGGCACCACGCCGCCGATCGCCGACGGGAACTGGATGAGGCCGGCTTCCGCGAGCTCTTCGCTGGACAGCGGCTCGTCGGAGGAACCGAAGTCCACCGTGCCGGCCTTGATCTGGGCGATGCCGCCGCCGGAGCCGATCGACTGGTAATTGACCATGTTGCCGGTGGCGGCGTTGTAGTCCGCCGACCACTTGGAGATCAGCGGGAAGATGAAGGTCGCACCGGCGCCGGTGATCTGCGCGGTGACCTTGTCGCCGGTGGCGGCGTTGTCGTTGCCTGGCTGGTTGCCGCCCGAGCACGCGGCCAGGCCGAGCGCCAGGGACAGGGAAAGAACGGCGATGCGGATCGGCGTCTTGTTCATCGGGGTGCTCCGGGAAGGAAAGGGCGGCCATGGCCGGCCGCGTCAATGAAATGATGTTTTTGTTACGCGCTCATGACACGCACGAAAAAAGAGCGCGCCCCTGCGGGCGCGCCGAACGTGGGATATGGAGAGATGCGCTGCATGCGCGGGACTTATTGAAGCGGAGGGACATGACAGGCGGGTTGCTGCGCGGTGACGCCGGCACTGCTTACCAGTGCATCTGGGCGCGGACGGCGACCACGGACGGGTCGTCGGGGATACCCGCGCGCTCGCTGTCGATGCTCGACCAGTTCAGTGCCAGCTTGAAGTTCTGCCGCCAGTACCAGTTCACGCCCAGGGTGGCCGCGTCCATCCGGCCGCCGTCGACGCCCGTATCGTCCAGGTCGACGCGGTCCAGGCGCAGGCCGAGCTGCCACATGCCGCGCGCCGGATCGGCCGGCGACGCGGTGCCCGGGACTCCGTTGCGATAGGACCAGCCTTCGCCACTGAGGTTGTAGAGCGCGCTCAGGTAGCCGCCGTCGGCCTGGTAGTCGGCGCCGGCCATGCGGTCCACCCGCGACTGCAGGTACTCGCCCTGCAGCTTGAGCGGGCCACGGGTCCAGAACGCCTCCACGCCGGTGGTGCCCACCCGGTCGGCGTCATGGAACGACCCGGTGTCGACCAGCCGGTCGCCGGCCATGTCGGCTTGCGGGCGCACCCGCAGCCGCCACTGGTCGGCGTCGGTGTCGTGGTTGAGGTAGGACAGGCCAAGGTGGAGCACCTGGCCGTTGGTGTTGATCGGCGCCCAGGTGCCGCGGATCGCGTGGCCGGCACCATGCGCGCCGCCGGAGGTCAGGTGGCGGCCGAAGGCGCTGGCGGTGACCGACCAGTCGTTGCCGGCGTAACCGTAGCTCGCCCCAAGCCGGCGGCTGAGCGCGAAGGCGTTGGTGGCCGCGGCCTTGGAGATGAAGTCGTTGTTCTTCGCCGATGACAGTTCTTCCAGCCCGCTGGGCTGCTTGAACTGTCCGACGCGCAGCTGGTGGCCGCCGCCCAGGTCGAAGCCGGCATTCACGTCCAGCCAGCTTTCCGCCTCGACGTCATAGCCCACGACCCAGTCCAGGCCGTTCGAGCCCTTGCCCTTGAGCACCAGCTCGGCGCGGCGGATGCCGTGGTCGCTGTCATGGCCGTCCCCCGGATCGCCGTCCAGCAGTGCGCGGTCGGTGTCGTACCAGTAATGGTCGGATTGCAGCAGGCCCTCGAAGCTGACCTGCGAGCCGGCGAACTCGCCGAGCTCAAAGCCGTGGGCAGCAGGGGCGGCTGCGATCAGCAGGGCGACGGCGAGGAGCGAGGGGGTGCTTTTCACGACAGGCGTATGTCTTTGGCGTGGCAATGCGCGCACGGTAAAGCCGCCATATTTCAATGGCATGACATTACTGCGCCGTGATGACCCCCGGGTTTCGCTACGGTTACGGATCGATGGCAGTCTCCGGTCCGGTGAACGCCAGCTCCGCGTGCAGGCTACCGTTGCGCTCGCCGACTTCCATCGCGGTCGGGGCCACGCCGTATTGTCGCGACAGGGCGTCCAGCCAGCCGATCAGGACCGGTGCGGCGACCGCATCGATGCCGACCGTCAGCCGGTCACCGTCGCGGCGCTGGCTCGACACGGCGACCCCGGCACCCCCGGCGGTGCGTGCCAGCAGGGCATCGAACGGTGTCCCCGGATCATGTTGCGGACGGGCCGCCGCGAAGGCCGCCAGCTCTGCCCGCGCCGCCCGTACCTCGGCCAGCAGGGCGGTGGCTGCGGCGTGGCGGCCGGCGGCGTCATCGGCCAGCCTGCCCAAGGGCGCGAGGACCGCGAACCAGCCGACGAATGCGGAGACCGCAAGGAACATCACCGAGAGCATCAGCCGCTCGCGGGGCGCGCGGGCCCGCCACCACTCCTGTGGCCGCCCGCTCATGGCGCCGGCTCCAGGCTGACCCGGGTGTGCGCGATGCCGGACTGCAGCGAGGTCTCGTGCTCTGCCAGCTGGAAGCCGGCGGCCGGCAGGGCGGCGGCGAGCGGCTGCAGGCTGGTGCCACCGGCGTGCTCCACGGTCGCCGACAGCAGGCCGTCGTGCCAGGACAGTGCGTCGAGCGAGGTCGCTGGTGACTGTTCGATGGCGGACAGGAGGGCGGCCATGGCGTTGCCGAAGTCGGTGGTCGTGCGGGTCGCCGCGAGGTGGGTGCGCAGGGTGGTTATCGCGTTGTCGGGGGTAGGAAGCGCGTTGGCGGCTTCGTGGGCGGCCTGGCGCTCCAGGCGCGCGGCTTGCCAGTGGTGGGCCGCGGCCAGAAGGGCAGGGGACAGCAGGGCCAATGCCAGCGTGGCCACCGCCAGTCGCCGGGTTCGGCGCCAGTTGGGAGTGCCGCCGGCGGCCGGGTTGCGCAGGGCGTAACGGCCCTGGCGCAGGTTTACCGGTGGATTCGCCGTAGCGGCGGCCATCGCTGCGCCCGGATCGGCGAGCGGCACCTGCTGGTATGCAGCCAGCAACTGCGCGGCCAGTGCGGGTTCGGCGGCGAATGCCACGCCGTCGCCGCGCACCAGCCAATGGTCCTGGTCCTGGTCCTGTTTCTGTTCCTGTCCCCGGACCACCGTGACCTCAGGGGCGTCGCGACCGGCCGGCAACGGCAGGAGCAACGGCGCGGGAACCAGGCAATCCGGCTGGAGGCCAAGGAGCCGGGCCTGCTCCAGCCAGTCGTCCATCCGGGGCGGGTCCACGGCGACGACAAGCCAACGGTCCCTGCCGTCCGCGGCAACCGCGACATGCAGCCCTTCCGGATCCACCGCCAACTGCCCCGCGAGCAGGGCGCGGGCGGCGGCGGCGGCCTGCACCGTGGTGTGGGCGCGCAGCTCCAGCCAGCGGACGGTGCAGTCCACGCCGGGAACCGCCAGCACCACCTGGCGCCGTCGGGCGTCCTGGTTGCCGCGTGGGACGGGGGGCTCCGGGGGCGGGCCCTCGCCGTGTTCGAAGCCGCCGCCGGGCGCGGTCCGCCACCAGGCGACCCGGTCGCCGGCCACGGTGGGCAGCTTCACCAGCAGGCAGTCGTGCTCCACGCTCACTCCTCGTGCGTCCATCGTCGTGCCACCAGGCGGGCGGTGCCGCCCTGGTCTTCCAGCAGGGCGGTCATCACCAGCTGGGCGCCGGCATGCTCGACCTCCACGTTCAGGCCGTACCAGCTCGTGTGCAGGGAAATCCGGTCGCGCACGGCGTCCGGCAGTGCAAGACGTGCCAGCGCCGGGCGGGTCCAGAAGGCTTCGCGATCCTGCCAGCCGCCCGCCGGGGGTTGGCGCAGCAGCTCCCGCGCCGCGGCCAGCGGCAGGGCGCCCCCGGTGAGCGCCACCAGCACCGGTGCATCGTGTTCGATCAGGGTGTCGGCGTTGAGCCGGGCAGGCGCGGCCACTGGCAGCGCACACACGTATGGGCGCAGGCGCTGGTAGGCGGTCGGGTCGAAGCCGGTGATGGCGCGCAGTTCCGAAGGCTCGGCCAGCAGGTGGCCGGCGGTCCGGTAACCGGGCCGGCGCAGGGTATAGGCGATGTCCTCGGCACCGGCGGGCGAGGCGACGGGGTCGCTGTCGATCCAGTCCACCAGGGCATCACCGAGGGCGCCGGCGCGGGCCGGGCCGAAACCCAGTGTTTCCAGCAGCACGGTGAACTCGGCCGCACCGGCCGCGCTGCGGCGCCACTGTTCAGGCGCGCCTTCCACCACGCTGTTGAGGTTGAAGCAGTTGCCCGCGTCGTGGATCCGGACCCGTACCGCCCCGGCCTCCAGCGGGAACACCAGTGGCTGGCCCAGGTACTGCCCCGCGCCGCCGGGGACGTCGGCGAGCCGGGCGGTGGCAATCCGGCCACGGGCCAGCGTCTCGGCCGACAGCGCATGCCAGCGCGCCTGCTCCATCGCCCGCGTGTTGCCGCTGCGACGCACGCCGAAGCGGATGTCGTCGAGCAGCACCACCAGCAGCGCGCTCATCACCGCGGCCAGCAGCAGCACGGTGAGCAGCGCGACCCCGTCCTGGCGCCGGCGGTTCATGCCGCTTCCCCGGTCACCAGGAACAACTGCTCCAGCCGGCCAAGGTCCTCCAGCTGCAGCACCAGCCGGACCGCGGTGGGAAGCTCGGCCACGCCGCCGGCCCAGCCGTGGTTCCACTCGCCACGGTGGTGGTATTCGATGCTCGCGTCGGTGATGCCGGTGAGTACCGGGCGCGGGTCGCCGGTCACTGCGCCATCCAGCGCGGACCGTGTCGCGCGTTCCAGCCGGCCGTCGACCAGCCGGTACTCCACGTACTGCAGCGAGGCACGTGCGGACGCGTCGGGGTTGCCCCAGCCGCGGCGGACGAACGCCATCAGCGGCTGCGGACCGCTGCCTGCGCCGGAGCGGTGGGTCGCGCCGAGGAAGGCGTCGCGCGCCGGCGTGCCGTCACGGCTGCGCACCCGGCGTGGTGCCAGCTGCGACAGGTCGCCCTGCAACAGTACCCGCGCCCGCTGGAGCTCGGCCAGGCGGGCACTGTGCTCCGCCACGACTTCCCGGCTGTCTGCGGTCCATGCCAGCACCGTGGTGGCGGCCACTCCCAAAAGGGCGAACACCACCAGCGCGACCAGCATCTCCACCAGGGTGAAGCCGCAGTGGGCGGCTGGCCGGCTCACCGCGCGTCCCGGAGCAGCTCGGCCCCGGCCAGCACCTGGGGCGAGCCGGCACGTCGCACCCGCAGTTCCACGCGCACGAACGCGCCCGTGTCCGCGGGCTCGACCTCGCGCTGCCACGCCCATTCGCGTCCCGCCAGGGCCGTGCTGCCATCGCCCGCGCGCAGGTCGGCAGCCGGTGCCAGCGTGGCGGCGACCGCAAGGTTCCCGGCGACCACGTCGGCCAGCCACTGCTCTTCAAGCAGCGCCGCGGTGCGCGTGGCCTGGCCGGCCAGGTGCAGCAGGGCCAGCACCAGCAGCGCGAACACCGCCAGTGCCACCAGCAGCTCCAGCAGCGTGAACCCGGCCGCGCGCATCACTCGACGTGGACCTCGCCGTCCGGATCGACCGCCACCCGCAGGCGCCGGGCGCCGTCGGACAGGGCCAGGCTGCCGGCGCCGCCGGCCCCGCCCTGGAGGTCGAAGATGAAGCTCAGCGGTTCGTCGGAAACCAGTTCCGGCCGGGTCCCGTCGGCCCAGGGCACCGGGTCGAACGGACCTTCGACCAGTGGCTCCCATTGGCCAAGGTGCTGCCGCTCGAAGCGGTAGCCGGCCTGGTCGACCACCACCCGGACCGCGCGCATGCCGATGATCGCCTCGTCGCGCGCGTGGTCCAGCCGCGTGGCGAAACGGTCGACCTCGCGCGGCAGGGCGCGGGAGGCCGGCAGGGTGAGCACCACCGTGGCGGCAAGCAGGGCGATCAGGAATGTGGTGACCATCATTTCGACCAGGGTGAATCCGGAATGGGGGGCCGGACGCCGCGCCATCAGTTCCAGTTGCCGATGTCGATGCCGTCGGCCTCGCCGCCCTCGGCACCGTCGGCGGCGAACGAGAACACCTCGAACGGCAGTCCGTCGCGCCCGGGGCGGCGGTACTGGTAGGAGTTCCCCCACGGATCGTCCGGCAGCCGGCGGACGTAGCCGCCGGTACGGTAGCGCTCCGGCCGCGCCAGGCCGGACGGCGCCTGGCGCAATGCCGCCAGGCCCTGTTCGGTGGTCGGGTAGGTGAGGTTCTCCAGCCGGTAGGTCTCCACGGCCTGTTCCAGCACCGAGATGTCGGCGCGGGCCTTCTCGGCCATGGCGCGGTCCTGGCTGGGCATGACGTTGATCGCGATCACCGTGGCCAGCAGGCCGATGATCACCACGACCACCATCAGTTCGACCAGGGTGAAGCCGGCGGTGCGCCGGGGCAGGGAGCAGCTAAGGGAGCGGAAGCGGGGAGCGTGCATGGCGATACCTCAACCAAGGACCAGGGTGTTGAACTGCAGGATCGGGAGCAGGATCGAGAGCACGATCACCGCCACCACGCCGCCCAGCACGACGATGATCGCCGGCTCCAGCAGGCTCATCGCCGCGCGGGTGAAGGTGTGGAACTCGCGCTCCAGGTAGTCGGCGGCGCGCTCGAGCATCGGACCCGGGCGACCGGTGTCCTCGCCGCTGGCGGCCATGTACAGCAGGGTCGGCGGAAACACCCCGGCACGGCGCATCGCCGCCGACAGGCTGCCGCCCTCGCGGACCGCCCCGGCCATCGACTCGGTGGCCAGGCGCAGGCGGCGGTTGCCGACCGTGCGGGCGGTGATTGCCAGGCCCTCCATCACCGGCAGGCCACTTTCGAGCATGATCGCCAGGGTTCGCGCCATGCGGGCGGCGTGGGTCTCGCGCAGCAACCGGCCCAGCAGTGGCAAGCGCAGCAGCGCGGTGTCGAAGCGCAGCCGCGGGCCGGGCTGTCGCAGCACCCGTGCGGCGGCCACGCCGGCGAGCACCAGAAGGCCGAGCAGCGGTAACCCCCAGGTGCCGATCAGCTCCGACAGGGCGACCACGAAGCGGGTCAGCCACGGCAGCTCGCGGCCCATCGAATCGAACTGCTCGACCACCCGTGGCACCACGAAGGCCATCAGCGCCAGCACCACGCCGACTGCGGTCAGTGCCAGCGCGGCCGGGTAGGCCAGCGCGGTGGTCAGCTGGCTGCGCACCTGCTGCTCGCGCTCGAGCAGGTCGGCCAGGCGCTCCAGGATCGCCGGCAGCGCGCCGGTGCCTTCGCCGGCGGCGACCATCGCCCGGTACAGCGCGGGGAACGAACGTGGCGTCCGGGCCATCGCCTCCGACAGGCGGAAGCCTTCCACCACGTGGGCATGCACCGCCAGCAGCGTCTCGCGTATCGCCCGCTTGCCAGCCTGGCTGCCCACGGTATGCAGGGCCTCCTCCAAGGTCATGGAGGCGACCAGGCTGGCCAGCTGGCGGGTCACCAGCGACAGGTCGCCGGTGCCGATCCGCCCGGGCGGACGTGCCCCGCGCCGCGGCGTCGCCGGCTCGACCCGCAGCGGCACCAGCCGGCGGCGTTCCAGTGCCTGGCGTGCGGCGCCGGCGCCGTCGGCGGCGATCACCCCGACGACGGTGCGCCCGCGCGGGTCCAGGGCGGCGTAGTCGAAGTCAGCCATAGGCCGCCCCGGTGTCCACGGCCGTGGCGTCATTGCGGGTCACCCGCAGCACTTCCTCCACCGTGGTGTCACCACGCAGCACCGCGGCGCGGGCAGCGGCCGACAGCGGCTCGGCGTGGGCGAAGGCGAGCTCCGCCAGCGCGTCCTCGTCGGCGTTGCCGCCGATCAACCGGCGCAGCGGTTCGTCGACGCGCACCGCTTCGTACAGCCCGATCCGGCCGGCGTGGCCGGTGTGGTTGCACTGCGGGCAACCGGCGGCGCGATGGACCGGGCCGGCATCGGCGCCAAACAGCTGGCGGGCCAGCGCATCGGACTCATGCGGTTGGCGGCAGTGTGGGCACAGCCGGCGCACCAGCCGCTGCGCCAGCACCAGCCGCACCGTGCTGGCCAGCAGGAAGGGCTCGATGCCCATGTCGCGCAGCCGGGTGATCGCCCCGACCGCATCGTTGGTGTGCACGGTCGACAGCACCAGATGGCCGGTCAGCGCCGCCTGCACCGCAATCTGCGCGGTCTCGGCATCGCGGATCTCGCCGATCATCACCACGTCCGGGTCCTGGCGCAGGATCGCCCGCAGCCCGGCGGCGAAGGTCATGCCGACACGGGCGTTGACCTGGGTCTGGCCGATGCCCTCGATCGCGTACTCGACCGGGTCCTCGACCGTAAGGATGTTGCGGCTGCCGTCGTTGAGCAGCCCGAGTCCGGCATACAGCGTGGTGGTCTTGCCCGAGCCGGTCGGGCCGGTCACCAGGACGATGCCGTTGGGTACGCCCAGGGCGGCGCCGAAGGCCCCGCAGACCGCCGGCGGCATGCCCAGCCGGTCCAGGCCGAGGCTGCCCTGGTCCTTGTCCAGCAGCCGCAGCACCACCCGCTCGCCGCCGCGGGCGGGCAGGGTGGACACGCGCACGTCCAGGCTGCGGGTGCCCATGGCGACGGTGATGCGGCCGTCCTGCGGGATCCGCCGCTCGGCGATGTCCAGCCGAGCCATCACCTTTACCCGGGAGACCAGCAGCGGGGCGATGCGCGCCGGCAGCGTGGCCACTTCATGCATCACTCCGTCCACCCGCAGGCGCACTCCGAGGCGCGACTCGAAGGGTTCGATGTGGATGTCGGAGGCGCCGCGGCGCACGCCCTCGGCGATGATCCCGTTGATCAGCCGGATCACCGGGGCGTCATCGCTGGTATCCAGCAGGTCGGCGGCGGGCGGGATGTCGCCGGCCAGCCCGCCCAGGTCGATCGTGGCATCCAGCGCGTCGGAGTTCGCGGTGCCGGCCAGGTCCTGATCGGCGTACAGCTGCGACAGCCGGCGGTCGAAGCCGGCGCGGTCGAGGTCCTCGACGTCCAGCGGGCGGCCAACAGCGCGGCGCAGCTCCAGCAGCGCCTGCGGGTCGCCGCCCTCGCGCAGGCCGACCCGCGCCGGCTGCGTGGTGTCCGCGGGCAGCTCCAGCAGCAGTACCCCGTGGTTGCGGGCGAACGGGTAGGGCAGGTTCACGGCTCTGGTGCCACCGGCGGGGTGCTTTGCAGGTAGTCGCGCACCAGTGCGTCCAGCGCCGCCTCGCGCTGCCCCGGATCGTCGCCCAGCAGGCGCAGCTGCGCATCGCGCATGTAGTCGAAGCGCGGAGCGGTGGAGCGTTGCGCATCGGCGGCGTCGCGGATGACGGTCGGGCGCAGAAACACCATCAGGTTGGTGCGCTCGCTGGACGAGGCGTCGTTGCGGAACAGCCGGCCCAACCCCGGGATGTCGCCCAGCAGCGGCACCTTGTCGGTGGAACGGCGGTCCTGCTGGTCCAGCAGTCCGCCCAGCACCACGATCGCGCCGTCGTCGACCAGCACCCGGGTCTCGATCTCGCGCTTGTTGAGGATCAGCTCGCTGAAGTCGGCGGCGACGGGGCCGGCGACCGAGGACACCTCCTGGCGCAACTGCAGGGTGATGCCGCCGCCGGCATTGATCTGCGGGGTGACCTCCAGCTGGATGCCCACGTCCTGGCGGTCGATGGTGCGGAACGGATTGGAGTTGGAATCGCCCAGCACCTCGCCGGAGGTGACCGGGATCTCTTGGCCGACCAGGATCCGCGCCGACTCGTTGTCCAGGGTCAGGATCGACGGGGTCGACAGCAGGTGCGAGCCGTTGTCGCTGCGCACCGCGTTGAGGATCAGGCCAAACACCAGGTCGCCGCTGCGGCCGGCGATCCCCGCCAGCCCACCGGACAGGCCGAGCAGCGACTGCGCGGCGGCGTTGCGCGCCAGCCGCGCCAGCTCGGAGTCGTCGTCGCCGTCGACCAGCGCCGCGCCGGCCAGCTCGGTGATGCCGGGGCCGTCGCCACGGAACTGCGTGGCCATGAACGGAATGTCGCCGTCCTCGCCCGCGGCGGCGATCTGCACGCCCAGCTCGCGCGCGGCATCGTCGGAGATCTCGACCACGATCGCCTCCACCAGCACCTGCTCGCGGCGGGTGTCGAGCTGGGTGATGACATCGACCAGGGTGCGCTGGATGTCGGGGTCGGCGTTGATGATCAGCGCATTGCTTCCGGGGGCGCGGACGATCACCGGCTGGCGGCCGGTGCCGGCGCCGATCACCTGGGCGCCGTCGGCGGTCGCCGTCGCGGCGGGCTCGCTGCCGGTCGGGCCGGCCTGGCCGACCAGCTCCTGCAGTACTGGCAGCAGCTGCTCGGCGCTGGCGTGCTGCAGCTCGACCACCCGGACGTTGCCGCTGCGCTCGGCGCGGCGGTCGAGTTCCAGGATCATCTGCACCACGCGGCCGATCACCGCCGGATCGCCACGCACCACCACCGAGTTGCTGCCTTCCACCGGTAGGATCGACAGCACCTGGCCGGCCCCTTCGCCGCCGACGCCGAACAGGCCGCGCACCGTGGCGGCGACCTCGCGCGCGGAGCTGTTGCGCAGGGTCACGGTGTCGATGGTTGCCTGGTCGCTGTCGATCTGCGCCACCAGGCTGCGGATCCGGGCGATGTTGTCGCCGTAGTCGGCCACCAGCAGGCCGTTGCCCTGGGGCGAGGCGAGCACCACGCCGCCACGGCCGACCAGCGGCTTGAGGGTCTCGGCGGCGATGCGCGCATCGATCCGTGCCAGCGGGATGAAGGTGGTGGCGAAGCCTGACGCCCCACCGGCCGAGCGCGGGTGTTGTGCCCCGGTGTCATCGGGAACCACGCGCCAGGTCGCCGGACCGGCAGGTACCGCGATCAGCCCGTTGCTGCGCAGGATCGCCAGCAGCACGCCGAGCAGCTCCTGGCCGCTGGGCGGGTGGTCGCTGCTGTAGTCCACCGTGCCCTGCACCGAGGGATCGACGATGAAGGTGGTGCTGGTGGTGCGCGCGACGTCCTGGATGAAGGCGCGCAGGTCGGCGCCGCGCAGGTCCATTGCCGGCGCCGCGGCACCGGTGGCAGGCTCCTGGGCGAGTGGCGCAGCAGTCGGGGTCGCCGCCATGACGGCGACGAGCAGCGTGGCCAGCAGGCGCTTGCCGCGGGCGGACGGGCGTGGAGATTGGGGCATGGGGTTCATCGAGGCAGCCCTACACGGGTGGTGCGCAGCTCGCCGTCACGGCGGTAGCGCAGCTCGAAGCGGGTCTGCCCGGCCAGGCGGGCGCGCAGCGCCTCCGCGTCCTGTCCGGCGACCGACTGGCCGTTGATGCTGAGGATCTCGTCGCCGGGGCGCAGCCCGGCCAGGCGCAGCGGGAGCTGGCCGGCTTCCTCCCCGAGGCGGTAGCCCGTTTCGGTGCCCGGACTGGCCGCTTGGACGACGGGTGCGGGGGGGCGCGGGGCGGACGCGAGTGGAGAAGCAGGGGACGCCATCGTGCTGGCGACAGGGGTAGTCGCCGGGGCCGGCGACCGGTTGACTGCGTTGCGGGTCGCCAGTGCCGGTCGTGGCGCCAGTGCTAGGCGCAGCGGCGATCCACCGCGCGTGAGCACCACGTGGTCGGCGCCGACCTGCACCAGCTCCACGCCGGGAAGCGGTTCGGAGCCGACGGGCCACGCGCGCTGGATGCCGTCGTCGCCGGACAGGATCGCCGAAGCATCGGCCCCGCTGCGCACACCATGCAGTGACAGCCCAGCGGCGTCGCCGGCGGAGGCCATTGCGGTACCGCCGCGACGGTAGAACAGGTCGGCGACGGGGAGTGGCGAAGGCGGCTGCGCACTGGCTGCGCCAGCGCCGACGTCCATGGCAGGCGTGGGCAGGAACGCCCAGGCGATCCTTCCCAGCAGGCCCAGGATCACCAGGCCCAGCACCACCTCGGCGACGCGGGACAGCCAGCGTGGCCAGGACAGGCCGGACAGTGCGGCGGGGAGGGACAGGGTGGGCATCGGGCGCTTGCGTTGCAGGACGCCGACAAGGGTGAGGCGCGGAGTTGACCGTTTCGTGTCAGTTGCAACACCGCCGTCATTCCAGGCGGGTTCCCGTCATCCCCGCGTACGCGGGGATCCATGGACTTGGAGCGAGGAACGAGTGGAGAGGAGTGAGGAACGAGTAAAGCGGTGGCTCGGCGGGGGCGCGGCCGGCTTGTCACCCTCAACCCCGCCGAAGCCCACCCTCCGTCAGAACGACGCCTTCAACGAAACCGAGAACGCACGCCCCAGGTCATAGCGGTTGACGTCGATGCGGCCGCCGCCCAGCTCCTGGTACTCGTGGTACTCCTCGCCGAGCAGGTTGCGTGCCTCGAAGGTCACCTGCAACTCGTGGCCCCACCAGGCCGGCAGGTTCTTGCGCAGCACCAGGTCGACGCTGGTGCCCGGGTCCTGGATGAGTGCCGGCTGGCGCTGCACGCCATTGGCGTCAAAGGTGCCGCGGGCGGCGATGCGGTCGCTGGCATGGCCGACCAGCAGGGTCGCCTGGTCGCCGGTGGACGATTCCAGGCCGAACTGCAGGTTGGCCAGGTGCTCGGACTGTCCCTGCATGCGGTCGCCGTCGACGACCACCAGCTCGGCCGGCAGGCGGGTGCCGTTGTACAGGGTCACCTGGTCACCGCCGAACGACTCGGTCTCCGAGTCCGACCAGGTGTAGTTGGCACCCAGGAACACCCGGGTATCGCCCAGCCAGTCCATGCCGTGGTCGAAGTACTGCCGGTAGTCGAACTCGACGCCGTACAGCGTGGCCGACGGGGCATTGACGAAGCTCTGGCGCAGGAACGAGACGTCATCCGACACCACGGTCTCGATCGGGTTGTCCAGTTCCTTGGCGAAGGCGCCGACGCTGAAGTGGCCGCCGTCGGTGAAGTAGCGCTCATAGCGCACGTCCAGGTTGGTCAGCTCGGTGTCGACCAGGTACGGGTTGCCGATGGTGAGCCGGTCCAGGTCCAGGTCCATGTACTGCAGCGGCGAGAGCTCGCGGAACTGCGGCCGGGCGATGGTCTGCGAGGCGGCGAAGCGCAGCTGGCTGGACTCGTCCAGGGTCCAGGTCAGCGACAGCGCCGGCAGCACGTAGTCCTGTTCGTTGCGGGTGCCCGGCAACACGGCGCCGGCGTTGAACAGGTCGACCGGCGAGACCCACTGGTCGGCGTCCTCGTAGCGGGCACCCAGGGTGTAGCGCAGGTTCTCGCTGATCGCGCCCTCGGCCTCGAGGTAAAACGCGTTGGTCTCCATGCCCGCCTGGTAGGCGGAGGCACCGTTGGCACCGGTGTTTTCGCGCAGCTCGATGTAGCCCTGGCTTATGTTGTAGTCGGAGAACAGGTAGTCCGGACGGTAACCGGTGTGGAACGGGGCGGTATCGCTGACGATGAAGCTGAAGTCGCGTCCCGTGGCGTCGCGCTCGGTCTCCGACCAGGCGTAGCCGGCGCGCAGGGTCAACTCGCGCTCGATCGGCAGCCGCCAGCTCGCGTCGAGGCCGAAACTGTCGATGCGCTCGTTGACATCGCCGAAGCTGGTGCGGTTGTTGAGGTGGTTCCAGAACCCGAAGTCGTCCTCGAAATAGCCGATCTCGCGCTCGTAGGGGCTCTCGCGGCTGGCCCTGGCGTGCGCGGCGCGCCACTCGATATCCAGGTCGTCGTATTCGCCGAAGTGGTGCTCGCCGGTCATCTGGGTGTTCACCAGCTCGCGCTCCACCCAGCGGGTGGTGTCATGGCGCCGCACCTGGCCGGCCTGGTAGCTGTAGCCCTCGCTGCTGCGGGCCTCCTTCTCGGTGTCGTGCACGTACATGGTGCCAACGCCGACCCGGTGGCGGTCCCACTGCAGGTTGACCGCAGCCAGCGCATTGACGGTGGCCTGGTTGGTGGTCGACAGGTATTCCTGGGAGCCGAGCACCTCGGCGCGGCCGGTGCGGCCCTCGCCGTACTCGCTGACGCCGTCCTGGGTCTGCCAGCTGTTGGACAGGCCGGCGGTGGCCACCACGCCCAGCCGCGCGCCGCCCATGTCGACACCGGTGCCCATGTCGATGCCGTAGCTGTAGTCGGGGTTGATGTCGTCGCTGGTCTGCAGCAGGTTGATGGGGGCGTTGACCATGCTGCGGCCGATCGCCTTCATCTGGTCTTCGCTGAAGTTGGCGCCCTCGACGACCAGGTTGCCGCTCGCCATCGCCTCCTTCAGCGGCGTGCGGACCTTGCGGGTGCCGTCGTCATAGCCGAAGAAGTCCGAGTCGCCGCCGCCGTAGTAGGTCAGGCCCGGCTTGCTGGTGGTCTCGCTGTTGCCACCCATGCCGGCCGACAGCTCCAAGAACGGCTCGTCGGGCACAACGGCGCTGGTGAGGTTGATCACGCCGCCGCCGAACTCGCCGGGGAAGCGCGCGGAATAGGTTTTCTGGACCTCGATGGTGTCCAGCACGTTGGTTGGGAACAGGTCCAGCGGCACCACCCGCTTGAGCGGTTCGGGGCTGGGCAGCGGGGTGCCGTCCAGCAGCGCCTGCGAGTAGCGCTCGTTGAGGCCGCGGACGAACACGTATTTGCCTTGGCTGACGCTCAGGCCGGGAACGCGGTTGAGTGCCTCGGCGGCGGTGCTGGCGCCTTCGCGCTCGATGTCCTCGCGGCTGATGTGCGAGAGCACCTGTGCGCTGGAGAGCATGGGGGCGGGGATGTAGCGGCCGGTGATGCTGACCGCGTCCAGGTCGGTGGCGGAGGGGGCAGACGCCTGGGCAGTGGCCGGCACGGCGGTGCCGCCGTCCTGGGCGCCCGCGGCGAGCGGGGCGAGCAGCGCCGAGATGGCTATGAACAAGCCCGTGCGGGAGGCGGAGAGCTTCATGATGCGGACCTTCGAAAGTCGGATGTCGGAAGCGCCGCCGCCGCGGGGAAACCGCGGCGGCGACGGGGGCGGCAAGGGCCCGCCCCGGGTGCTGGCGCGGGCGCCGACCGGACTCAGCAGGACGGGGTGCCCGGCAGGCCGCAGCTCCAGCCGCCTTGCCACCAGGTGTCGTCGGCGTCCTTGACCGCGCCGATGTAGTCCACCTGCTGCAGGAAGCCACCCACGCGGGCGTTGACTTCCGACAGGTCGGCGGCCGTGACGCCCGACTCATTGGCACCGTTGACGATGCTGTCGGTCAGGGTCGAGGTGCCCTCGGCGACGTTGTTGCTGCCGGCGTCGAACAAGCCCTGGGCGACGCCCACGTCGCCGGCGAACGGCGCTTCACAGGAGAAGAACACCGACTCGAAGGTGGCCTGGGTGCCTGGGTCGACGATTTCGATGCAGTGGCTGGAACCGCTCACCACCGCGTTGTAGTACTCCACGTGGGTGCCCGAGTTGGCGACGATCGCGTTGTCGTGCGCCGGCGCGCCGACGAAGGTCACGTTGACCATCTTCGGGTTGGCGACAAGGGCGGTGGAGCCGGCCGCGCTCTGCTCGGCCATGCGGTCGCCGCGGTCGCCCGAGCCGGCGCTCTGGCCCCGCTGCACGATCACGCCGAACTGCACCGCGCCGGTGAAGCCGGTGTCGGTGTCGAAGCTGTCGTCGTCGTTGCCGGTGGCCAGCAGGTAGCGGCTGTTGACCGTGCCGCCGAACCACTCGAAACCGTCGTCGGAGCTGTTGTGCACCTGCACGTACTCGACGGTGGTGCCATCGCCCAGGCCGGCCAGGGTGATGCCGTTGAGCTCGACGTCCGGCAGGACCTCGAAGCCGGAGTGCATCACCCGCACATAGCGCAGGGTGCCGGTGCTGTCGTTGGCATCGTTGCCGCCGTAGTAGGCGCCGCTGACACCTTCGACCTCGGCCTCGCACTCGGCGGCGCCGGGCGTGATGCCGCCAGTGCAGTTGGCGATCGGCGCGCGGCCGAGCAGCACCAGGCCACCCCACTGGCCGATCGAGTCCTCGTTGGTGGAGCCTTCCACGCTCTGGCGGCTGGTCATCACGATCGGCGCGTCGACGGCGCCCACCGCCTCGAGCTTCGAGCCGCGGTTGATCACCAGCGCGTCCTGGCCGCTGGAGCCGAACAGGGTCACGCCCGGCTCGATGGTCAGGGTGGCCGAACGCTGGTTGGCGGCCGGGTTCCCGGCGTCGCCTCCGAGGTCCTCGCCCACCCGGGTGTAGCCATTGAGCGAGTACAGCACGCCCTCGACATACGGGATGGTGGTGTCTTCGACCACCAGCGCCGGGATCCGGCAATTGGTCTGGCCGGCGATGGTGCCCACGTCGGAGAAGCCCTCCGGGCACGCGCTGGCCGGCGGCGGCGCCGGGCTGGGAGCAGGCGGAGGCGGGGGCGCCGGGGCGGGGGCGGGCGGGAACGCACCCTCGCCAGGCGAAGCGACACGGTCGGCGCCGCCGCCGCAGGCGCTGAGCGCGGCTGCCGCGCCAAGCGCCATCAGAAGGTTTTTCGCAGTGCTCCGGGAAGCCATGGGCAACTCTCTCTCCGAGTGGTCAGGTTGATGGATGCACATGGCCGGCCCTGGGCGACGCCCGGGATCCGGCTGCGTGGATCACGACGGAGATTTGTAGGCTCCTGGTGTGACCGGAACCTTTCAGCGATGTGTGCGTTTCATGGCAGGGGCCGATCGTGCGTGCCGGGCGGCACCGGGCAATGAAAATGTCACTGGCCGGCAGTAGCATCGAGCGCATGCACACCCAGGCGATCACGCCCGAACTGACCCGCTGGATCGTCGACCAGGCCGCCGCCGGGCGACCGGCCGAAGCGATCCTGCAGCCGTTGCTCGAGGCCGGCTGGGAGCAGGACACCGCCGCCGACGCCGTCGCCACGGCACTGGAGCGGGTGGTCGCCGAGCACGCCCGTGAAAACGGCCTGCCCCTGCCAGTCCCCGTGCCGGTGCCGCTGGGTTTCAACGGTTGCTCCGAGCTGGAAGTCGACGGCCGCCGCGTCCAGGTGCTGGGCAACCTTCAGGTGCCGCGGCTCGTGGTCTTCGGCGGGTTGCTGTCGGCCGGCGAGTGCGACGCCCTGGTCGAGAGCGCGCGCAGCAGGTTGAAGCCCTCGGCGACCTTCAACGCCGAGACCGGGGAGGACGAGCTGCACGCTTCGCGCACCAGCCAGGGCATCCACCTGCCGTCCGGCGGCGATGCACTGCTGGCGCGCGTCGAGCGGCGCATCGCCACGTTGCTGGACTGGCCGCTGGAGAACGGCGAGACCCTGCAGGTCCTGCACTACGGCCCCGCCGCCGAGTACCGCCCGCACTACGACTGGTTCGACCCCGATGCCCCGGGCGCCGACGCCGCCCTGTCACGCGGCGGCCAGCGCGTGGCCTCCCTGGTGATGTACCTCAACACCCCCGCGCGCGGCGGCTCCACCAGCTTCCCCGACGTCGGCTTCGAAGTGCCCGCGGTAAAGGGCAACGCCGTGTTCTTCAGCTACGACCGTCCCCACGCCATGACCCGTACCCTGCACGCCGGCTCGCCGGTGCTGGAAGGCGAGAAATGGGTCGCCACCAAATGGCTCCGCGAACGCCCTTTCCGGTAGTCGCGTCGTGAGCCGGTTGTCGTGGAGGACGGGCCGCCCGACTCTAAGAACACATGTGCGCAGGAGGGCGGCCCGTCCTCCACGACAACCGGCTCCCCCGTGAAGGCCCCGAAGGACCACTCGCCCTGACTATCCGGGCTCCCCCGGCGTCTTGTCGGGATACCGGCAGATGTCCCGCACCGGGCAATGCGGGCAATCCGGCACCCGCGCCTTGCAGGTGTACCGCCCATGCAGGATCAGCCAGTGGTGGGCATCACGCAGGTACTCGTCGGGGATCACCCGCACCAGCAGGTCCTCCACCGCGCGGACGGTTTTCCCCGGCGCCAGCCCCGTGCGGTTGGAGACCCGGAAGATATGCGTGTCGACCGCCATCGTCGGCTCGCCGAAGGCGGTATTCAGCACCACGTTGGCGGTCTTGCGCCCGACCCCCGGCAGCGCCTCCAGCGCCTCGCGGCTGCGCGGCACCTGGCCGTCGTGGTGCTCGAGCAACTGCTCGGCTGCCGCCACCACGTTGGCCGCCTTGGTGTTGTACAGGCCGATGGTCGCGATGTAGGGCTTGAGGCGCTCGACACCCAGTGCGGCGATCTGCGCCGGGGTGTTGGCCACCGGGAACAGCCGGCGGGTGGCCTTGTTGACGCCGACGTCGGTCGATTGCGCCGACAGGGCCACCGCCACCAGCAGCTCGTACGGGGTGGAGAACTCCAGCTCGGTGGCCGGTTTCGGGTTGAGCGCGCGCAGCCGGGAGAACATCTCGGCGATCTCCGCCCGGGTGAGGCGGGAGCGCGGCGCGCGTTTTTTCGCTGGAGGCCCGGGAAGCATGTCGCGCGTTACGGGCGCCGTGCGGCCTTGGCCTTCGCGCGGGCGAGGGCGGCGGCGGCCGCTGAGGGCAGCGCGGTGGGTGCGGGCGGCTTGCGGCGGGCGGCGCGTTCGGCGGCGCGGTGCACCAGCCGGGCCTCACGGGCGCGGTAGCGCTCGCGGGCGGCGAGGGCGAAGCGCCGGGCAGCGGCCGCGTCGAGCACCGACTGCCGGCACGCCGGCGTGCACAGCGGACAGGGCGCAAGTTCCAGCAGGCCCATGTCCAGCGCGTGGTCGAGGTCGTCGACCGCCAAGGCGTTGGCGACCGCATGCACCGGCGCCGTCGCCGCGGTGCAGCCACAGCGGCAGGGCATGCCGTCGGCCCTGGTGGGATGCATCGGCGGGTGCCCGGCCGTCAGTGTCCCTGGAACGCCGGCTTGCGCCGTTCCAGGAAGGCCGTCGTGCCCTCGCGCATGTCCCCGGTGGAGAACATCAGGCCGAACTGCGCGGTCTCGTACTGCAGGCCTTCCTCGATCCCGCACTCGCCGCCCACGTTGACGCAGTCCAGCACGCCGCGCAGCGCCAGCGGCGCGGAATCGGCGAGCTGGGCGGCGATCTTCATCGTCTCCTCCTCCAGTTCCGCCGCGGCGACCACCCGGTTGACGATGCCCAGCTCACGCGCGCGCTGCGCATCGACCGGCGCGCCCAGCAGGCACAGTTCCAGCGTGGCGGCGCGGCCGGCCAGTCGCAGCAGGCGCTGGGTACCGCCGAAACCGGGGATCAACCCCAGGTTCACTTCCGGCTGGCCGAGCTTTGCGTTGTCGCCGGCGATCCGCAGGTGGCAGCACATCGCCAGTTCCAGCCCGCCGCCAAGGGCGAAGCCATTGACCATCGCGACGACCGGCTTGGGCAGGGTCTCGATCCGGCGCATCAGGCGCTGGCCGCGCAGCGAGAAGTCGCGCCCCTGTACCGGCGCCAGGGTGTTCATCTCGGCGATGTCGGCGCCGGCCACGAAGGCCTTCGGGCCGGCGCCGGTGAGCACCACGCAGCGCACCGACTCATCGCCGGCGGCGGCGTCGAAGGCGTCGGCGAGCGCATCCAGGGTGGCGGCGTTCAGCGCGTTCAGCTTGTCGGGACGGTTGACGGTGATCACCCGGACGGCGCCGCGGTCGGCGACCAGCACCGGGGACTCGGGCTGCTTGGCTTCGGTCATGGAGCAAAAAATCCTGCTGCTGGATGAAGGAGCCGCCGCGATCGGCGACGGCCGGGAACTTTGCCGCCGGCGACGTGTCACAGTCCGGCATGTGGCGGCCGTAAAGGGCCCTCGTTATCCTAGCGCGTCCGTCCGGAACCGTCCGCCGGCACGCAGGGTGCAGGGGACGGCTGCCGCACAACGCACAACCCGGAGGTTTCATCGAATGAAGTTGCGTCTGATCGCGGTCGCCCTGGCGGCCACTACCCTGGTTTCCGGCCCCGCGCTTGCCCAGGACACCTCAACTGAAAAGGGCCAGCTCAGCTACGCGCTGGGATACGACCTGGGCCGCAACGCGATCGAGACCGGCGAGAGCCTCGACGTGAACGCCATCGCCAAGGGCCTGCAGGACGGCTTCGCCAAGCGGGATCCGGCGGTGCCGGTCGAGCAGCTGCGCACCGCGGTGCAGAACATGCAGCAGCGCCAGCAGGCCAAGGCCCGCGCCGAGTGGGAGCAGGCCGCCACGGAGAACAAGACCCGCAGCGACGCGTTCATCGCCGAGAACCGCGGCAAGTCCGGCGTGCAGTCGCTGCCCGGTGGTGCCCAGTACCGCATCATCGAGACCGGCAACGGTGCCAAGCCGACCGCCAACAGCACCGTGACGCTGGAGATCGCCGGTCCGTTCCCGTGGGGCCAGCGTCCGGAAGGCGAGGCTGCCCAGGCGCGCGCGACCCCGGCCATGCCGATGTCGCAGATCGAGCTCGCCGCCATGCGCGAGGCCCTGCTGCAGATGCCTGCCGGCTCGAAGTGGGAAATCACCCTGGCCCCCGAGCAGGCCTATGGCGCCGACCCCCGCACCGGCTTCCCGCCCAACGTCGCCGTCCAGTTCGAAATCAAGCTCGCCAGCGTCCAGTAGGGTGCAACAGGCGGCAAAGCCGCCGTATTGCACCACACCACAGGCCACGGCATACCTGTACATGCAGGTGTGCCGTGGTTTTTTTGTTGGCTACGCCTCGCCGGTTGCCACCGGCCGGGCAGGGTCTTCGATCCACCCGCTCCACGAGCCGGTGAACAGCCGCGCGCCCGGCAGTCCCGCGTGTTCCATCGCCAGCAAGTGGTGGCAGGCGGTCACGGCCGAGCCGCACATCACCACGACCTCGTCGGGATCGCGGTCGCCCAGCAATTCACCGAATTCCGCGCGCAGCTGGTCCGGCGACTTGAACCGCCCGTCCTGCAGGTTCCGCGCATAGGGGCGGTTCACCGCGCCCGGGACATGGCCGGCGGCGGTGTCCATCGGCTCGACCTCGCCGCGGAAGCGCTCGGGTGCACGGGCATCCACCAGCATCCCGCCCGCGTCCAGGTGCGCCTGCACCTGCCCGGCGTCCAGCAGCCGCTGCGCATCGAACCGGCCGGGATAGTCGGCCGCCGCGTTCGGCGGGGCGTCCGCGGACACCGGCAGGCCGAGCGCCTTCCAGCGCTGCCAGCCGCCATCCAGCACCGCCACGCGGACGTGGCCCAGCGCCCGCATCAGGAACCAGAAGCGCGCCGCCGCCAGCCCGCCGTCGCCGTTGTCATAAGCCACGACCTGGTGGCGCGGGCTGATGCCCCAGCGCCCCAGCCGCGTGGTGAAGCCGTCCGCGTCGGGCCACGGGTGACGCCCGCCCCCGAGTCCGTGCTTGGTCAGGTCTTCGTCCAGGTCGGCGAAGCGTGCGCCGGGAATGTGCTCGAGCTCCCAGGCGGTCCGGCACGAGCCCGGGTCCGCGAGCGAGGCGCGTGCGTCGACCACGACCAGGTCGTCGCGGCCCAGCGCCGCCGCCAGGTCTTCGGGTTGGACCAGGGTCTGCCAGTGCGGGGCGGTGTCCATGGCGATCTCCGGAGTGGGGGTGTGGCGTGGGCGGTGTGTAGTGCAATACGCCGCCCAAGGGCGGCTATTGCACCCTGCGGGCGGGGTCCGGTGGTGTGTCGGCGCGGGCGGGCAGGACTTCGTCCATCAGCTCTTCGCGGCGGGCTTGGTCCATCTGCGACCAGCCGGCGATCTCGTCGAGCGTGCGGTGGCAACCGTCGCACAGGCCGCGCTGGTTGATCGTGCATACGCCGGTGCAGGGGGTGAGCATCGTCCTGCGCCGCTACTTGCCGAGCCGGGCCACCAGCTGCCGCAGCGCGGCCTGGGTGTCGGGCGCGTACCAGGACTCGATGAAGCGCTCCAGCTCGATGTGCTCGGGCTCCAGCGCGGCGACCACGTCGGCGCGGGCGATCCGGCGGGTCTGCAACATCGGTTCGCGGGGCAGGGCGAGCAGCGCCGAAACGCGCGCCACGGCCCGCGCGGTCACGTCTGCGGCCGGCGCCAGTTCGTCCACCAGGCCGAGCCGCAGCGCGGTTGCCGCATCCACCATCTCGCCGGCCACCAGCAGGCGCTCCGCGCGCTGCGCCCCGACCGCCCGGCGCATCAGGCGCTGGATGCCCTCCGGTGCCACCAGCCCGACCTGCGTCTCGTTGAGGCCGATGCGGAACTCGCCCTCGGCCATGATCCGGAAATCGCAGCACAGCGCCATCACGCAGCCGCCGGCGGGGCAGTGCCCGCCGATCGCCGCGGCCACCGGGACCGGGCAGTCGGCCAGTGCGCGGGCGGCGCCGACGAACGCCAGCCAGGCTTCGCTCAGCGCCTGGCGGTCATCGCCCAGCCCCACCAGGTATGGAACGTCCAGCCCGGCGGAGAACACCTTCTCCCCGCCTGAAACCACCAGCGCCCGCGCGCCGTGGGAAACGGCGGTCTCCACCGCCTCGCGCAGGGCCCGGCACAGTTCCGGATCGAGGGCGTTGACCGGTGGCCGCGAGAGCCGCAGTTCGCTGACCTCGCCGTGGGTGATCACCTGCACCAGGCTCATGGCTGCACCCCCGCCGGCCAGGTGTAGCGGACCGTGTACTCCAGTTCGGTCTCGTCTCCGGCAGCCACCGGTACCTGGAACTCGACCTCGCGCGCGGCCCGGCGGACCGGCTCCACGCTGGACTCCAGCAACTGCCAGTCGCTCCAGCGGGGCAGCGGTTCGATGACCCGGACCGTGGCATCGCGCTCGCCGCCGTTGCCCAGGGTGACCCGGAACGACTCGGTGATGCTGCGGCCGCGGGTATCGACGCGGAAGCCGGTGGCCTCGCGCTCGGCCCGCAGGTCGAAGGCACGCCCCACCTCCAGCCGCAGCTCCGCGCCCTTGGCGGTATGCCCGAGCATCGACTCGCCCAGCAGGTCATTGCCCTCCAGCACCCGCACCCGGCCCTCGGGCAGCGCCCGGCCGAGGCCGGCTTCAGCGGTGTTGTCGAAGGCGACCACGGTGGTGACCGGCAGCTCCCCGGTGCGGCCGTTGAAGCCGGGATCGACCATCGGGCGCGGCGGCTGCCAGCTGGCGCTGGTGGCATCGACCACGTAGTCGCGCTCGCAGGCCACCGCGGCCTGCGGCGGGAACAGCGGCACCCGCTCGGTGGTGCCGCTGGCGATCGCGATCGGGTCGGCCAGCGTATAGGCGCGGTATTCGCCGGAGCGGCGCTCGGCCGGCATCGCGGCATCGGCTGCCGGTGCCGCGGCCGCGCGCACGGCGGTGGCCTTGAGGAACTGGGGGACGCTGCCGCCGCCGGCGCGATTGGGCGAGCCGGCCACCAGGGTCAACCGGGCATCGGCGAAGCCCACCCCCGACTGGTTGGCGACCAGCGCCGCGCCCTCCAGGGCGAGCCGGCAACCCTCGGCGGCGGGTTGCAGCCGCGCCAGGTATTCCGCGCGCCAGGCCAGCCCCCCCATCGGGTAGCTGAGCAGGAAGTCGGCATCCCCCGTCCGGTCGGCAGCGACGGTCCAGCGCAGCTCGGCCTGCTGTGGCAGCGTCCGGGCACCGTCGACGAGGCTGAAGCTGTCGTACTCGCGGATAACCTTGATCCGCCCGTCGGCCAGCGCCAGCGCCAGCCCGTCGCCGGCCGACAGCAGGGTGCCGCTGTCGGTCTGCTTGGCCCCGCCGGACGTGTGCTCGACCGTCACTCGCCGGCCGATCATTTGCCCGGTGACGGGGCCACCGTCGGCCAGCGGCGCAACGTAACGCTGCGAACCCACGCTGACCCCATCGGTGACCGCGCGCAGCACCGCCGCCTCGACGTCCATCGAGGCCGGAATGCCGGTCGCCGAGATCGAATTGGCCCCTTGCTTCAGGGCGTAGTGCAGCGGCCGCTCCACCAGCGCATGCCCCGGCCCGCCCTGGCCGATCGCGCCGGCGCCGCGCAGCGCCTCGTAGTCACCGCTGTAGATCGTCAGCCGGGTGGCGCCGGTTGCCGGATGGTTGCCGCTGTCACCTGGCTGGGCGGGCGGTGCCTGCGGCGGAGCCGGCTGTTCCCGTGGCCCGTCCGGCTCCTGCGAGCAGGCGGCGAGCAGGACGGCGAAGGCGAGCAACGGCAGGGGGCGGGTCATCGGCGGCTCCGGATTCACATGCCGCTATCATAGGCCGATGAGCAGACCCCGCTACCACCTCGCCGCCGCGCTGGGCCTCGCCCTTGTGCTCCAGGTCCCGGTTGCCGCCGCCGATGACTGCGCCGCCGGCTTCCAGGACGGCTGGGCCCGCCTTCCGCCGGTGGAAATGCCGGTGCTCGGCGGCTTCGGCACGCTGCACAACCCCTGCGATTCCGAGATGGTGCTGACCGGCGCCTCCAGCCCGGATTTCGAGGACGTGCAGGTGCACGAGACGCGCCTGGATGACGGGATGATGCGCATGCGCGAGGTCGGTTCGCTGGCGATCCCCGCCGGCGGATCGGTGGCGCTCGCGCCGGGTGCGCTGCACCTGATGCTGATGCGTCCGGTGCGTGCGTTAGTGGCCGGCGATGAGGTGGAGCTGGGCTTCGAGTTCGCCGACGGCACGACCGTGAGCGCGCGCCTGGAAGTCCGTTAGCCGGCGTGCGTGTCGTGGTTTGCCATTGCGGCGCAATACGCCTGCGGCTGATGCGCCCTACACGCCGCGTGCCCGGGTGATGGCTAGGATGGCCGGGGAACCGCTGGACGAGGGTGAGTGATGGCCTGGACGCCCGGCCGCTGGCCGGTACGCAGGACCCTGTTGGGCCTGGCATGCCTGCTCGGCGGTGCGCTGCCGTGCGTTGCCGCGGCACAGGATGTGTTGCCGCAGGCGCTGAGCTTCGAGGAGGCCCGGCTGCTGCTGGGCCGCGAGTCGGATGCATTGGCCGCCGCCGAGGCGAACGTCCGGGCCAAGCATGAGCTGGCCGCCGCCAGCCGTTCGCTGCGGCTCCCGGAACTGGTCCTGGATACCCGGCAGATGCAGTTCCAGAAGACCCTGACCCTGCCGCTGGGCTCGCTGGCTCCGGTGGCCGGGGCATTCGGCATCCCGAGTCCGCTGCGCTTCCGCGAGCGCGACTGGCGGTTGCGGCCGATCGTCACCGCCACCGTGCCGATCTACAGCGGCGGCCAGATCCCCGCGGCGCGGCAGGCCGCTGCCGCCGCGGTGCGCGAGGCCGATGCCGAACGCGAGCAGGAGGCGCAGGGCCAGACGCTGCAACTGGTGCAGATGTACTTCGGCCAGCAGCTGGCGCAGCAGACCCTGGAGGTCCGCCGCGAGGTGCGCGACGGCCTGCAGCGCCACCTGGATGATGCAATCCGGCTGGAGGAAGCCGGCTTCGCCACCCGCGCCCAGCGGCTGCAGGCGACCGTCGCCCGCGACCAGGCCGAGCGTGACTACCGGCAGGCACGCAACCAGCTCGACACCATCAGCGCATCGTTGGCCGACCTGCTGCGCAGCCCGCGGCCGGTCGCGACCAGTACTCCGCTGTTCGTCATCACCGGCATGCTGGAACCGCAGGAGGCATTCCGCGAGGCCGCACTGGCGCAGCACCCGCAGATCCTGCGTTTGCAGGCACTGGGCGAGCAGGCCGGTGCCGCCCTCAGGGTCCAGCAGGCCAGGCTCAAGCCGCAGGTGTATGCCTTCGGCCAATACGACCTCAGGCGCGAGGACGCGATGCTCACCGACCCGGACTGGGCGTTCGGGGTCGGGATCAAGTACACCTTCCTGTCGGGCAGCAACCGGCCGCGCCAGGTCAACGCCGCCCGCGAACAGCAGTTCCAGGCCGAGGCCGGGCTGCGCGAGGCCCGCAACCAGGTCGCCATGGGCGTGCGCAAGGCCTACAACGAGCTGGAGTCGGCGCGCCAGCAATACGAACTGCTGGACAGCTCGATCGCCCTGGCACGTGAGAACCTGCGCCTGCAGGAGCTGTCCTTCCGCGAGGGCCAGGCCACCTCGCTGGACGTGATCGACGCCCGGCTGCAGCTTGGCGGCGCGCTGGTCGAGCGGGCCCATGCGGCCTACGGGTACGACACCGCCCTGGCCACTCTGCTGGAGGTCAGTGGCCAGCTGGACCGATATCAGGAATACGTCCGCCGCGCGGACAAGGTGCTGGACCAATGAGCACGACCCGACCCGGAGATCCGCAGCCGGTGGCGCCGCCCGAGCCGCCGTCCCAGCCGCCGCCCCGCCCGCCTGCGTCCACGCCGCGCGTGCGCCGCCTGATCTGGCTTGCGCTGGCGATCGCCGTCGCGGTGGTGGTCTGCGGGCTGTGGCTGGCCTTCCGCTCCCCGCCCGGCATGGTGCAGGCGATGGCCGATGCCGACAGCATCAACGTGTCGACCAAGATCAGCGCCCGGGTGGCGAAGCTGCTGGTGCGCGAGGGCGACCGGGTCGAGGCCGGCCAGCTGCTGTTCGAGCTCGACAGCCCCGAGGTCGCGGCCAAGCGGCGCCAGGCCGCCGCGGCGCTGGAGGCCGCCCGTGCGGTGGCCGGGAAGGCGGAGGAGGGCGCCCGCGAAGAGGACATCCGTGCCGCCGAGGCCAACTGGCGCCGCGCGGAGGCCGGAGCCGAACTGGCCCGCTCGACTTACCGCCGGGTCGAGAACCTCTACCGCGAGGGGGTGATGACCCGCCAGAAGCGCGACGAGGCGCTCGCCCAGCAGCGCAGCGCCGACGCGCTGGCCACCGCGGCCCGTGCGCAATACGACATGGCCCGCGCCGGTGCCCGCAGCGAGGACCGTGCCGCGGCGCAGGCCCAGGTCGAGCAGGCCCGGGGCGCGGTGGCCGAGGTCGAGGCCGCGCAGGCGGAGATCGAGGGCCGCTCGCCGCTCGCCGCCGAGGTGGGCGAGCGGTTGGTGGAGGTCGGCGAACTGGTCCCGGCCGGCTATCCGGTCTTCACCCTGGTCGACATCGACCGGATTTGGGTCTCGCTGAACCTGCGCGAGGACCAGTTCGGCGGCATCGTGCCGGGGCGGGTCCTGCACGGTGACATTCCCGCGCTGGAGCTGGAACGGGTGCCGTTCGAGGTGTACCTGGTCAGCCCGGCCGGTGACTACGCGACCTGGCGCTCGACCCGCCAGTCCAGCGGCTACGACGTGAAAAGTTTCGAGGTGCGCGCCCGGCCGTCGCAGCCGGTGCAGGGCTTCCGGCCCGGCATGAGCGTGCTGTTCGCGTGGCCGCAGGAGGACTGACCGGGCGGGGGGCCGGGGGCACGCCGGTGCAGGCGCTGCTGGCGTCGGCCGCACGCGAGGTGCGGTTCCTGCTGGGAAGCCCCTGGGACCTGGCGCTGGCGACCTGGATCCCGTGCGCCCTGCTGGTGCTGGTGGCCTGGCTGTTCAGCGCCGGGGTGCCGCGCGGGCTGCCGATTGCGGTGGTCGACCTGGACCACAGTGCGACCAGCCGCGAGCTGGTGCGGCGGCTGCAGGCCTCGCCCGGCCTGGAGGTGGCGGCCCGGCCGGTGTCGCTGGAGGCGGCGTTCTCCGATGCCCGGGCGCTGCGGGTGTACGCGGTGGTGCATGTCCCCGCCGGCAGCGAACGGGACGTCCTGCGCGGCGGCAGCGCCACCGTCTTCAGCTGGTTCAATGCCAGCTACCAGGTCGCCGGGCAGGCCGCCGGACGCGACATCGCCGACGCGGTGCAGGCCACCTCGGCGCGGCTGGCGCTGACCGCGGTTGCCCCGGTGCGCGGGCCCGGCAGCGTGCGCGCCGCGCCGGTGGCGGCGCAGACCGGCGTGCTGTTCAACCCGGGCCGCAGCTACGAGCATTTCCTGCTCGCGCTGCTGTTCCCGGCGATCCTGCACCTGGCGCTGTGCGTGGCGGTGGTCGGGGCGTTCGGCCGCGAGCTGCGCGACGCCACGGTGCAGGCCTGGCTGGGTGCAGGGCACGGCCGGCTGCTGGCATCGGCGGCCGGCAAGCTGGCGCCGTACCTGCTGCTGTTCACGCTGTACGGCTGCCTTGGCCTGGTCTGGCTGGCCGGTATCCGCGGTGGTGGGGTCGCCGGCAGCGCCGCCGCGCTGGTGCTGGGGCAACTGCTGCTGTACCTGGCGTACGCCGCGGTGGCCCTGCTGCTGGCGGCGGCTACCCGCAACATGGCCTCGGCCCTGTCGCTGGCCGGGCTGTATGCCGGCGCCTCGCTGGCGTACTCGGGCGCGACTTTCCCGACCGCCGGCGGATCGCTGTTCGTGCGGTTGTGGAGCGAACTGCTGCCGTTCACCGCCTACCTGAAACTGCAGGCGCAGCAGATGGATGTCGGCTCGCCACTCGCGGTCTCCGCCCGGCCGGTTTTCGCGATGCTGCTGTACACCGTGCTGGTCGGTGCCGCCGGGCTGCTGCTGTATGCCCGCGCGGCGCGCGATCCGGCTGCCTGGGGTCGCCGGTGAGCGGCTTCGCCCGTGCATTCGTCGACACCTTCCGGGCGGTGTTCCGCGACCGCGCGGCGCTGACCACCCTGGTCGGGGCGGTGGTGCTGTACTCGTTCTTCTATCCGGCCGCCTACCACCATCAGGTCGCCAGCCAGTTGCCGCTGGTGGTGGTCGACCAGGACCGCAGCGCCTCCAGTCGCGCGCTGGTGCGCCGCCTGCAGGCATTGCGCGCGGTGCGGGTGGCGGGGATGGCCGGCTCGATGGACGAGGCGCGGGTGGCGGTGGAGCAGGGCGACGCCGAGGCGGTGCTGCTGGTGGACGCCGGCTTCGAGCGCGACATCCTGCGCGGCGGGCAGGGGCGGCTGGCGCTGCTGGGCAACGGCGCGATGCTGGGGCGTGCCAGTACGGTGCTGCAGGGCGCGGCCCTGGCGATCACCGCCGAGGCGCGTGGACTGGCGGCCACGCAGGCGCGCTTCGCCGGGGCGCCCGCGGCCCCGGCGCTGGCCCTGGTCGAGCGGCCGCTGTTCAACACCGCCGAGGGCTACGGCAGCTACGTCGTGCCGGGGGTCGCGGCGCTGATCGTGCAGCAGACGCTGTGGCTGGGCGTGGTGGTGATGGCGGGCACGCGCCGCGAGCGCGAGGGCCGGCTGCGCTTCAGCCGGCCGCGGCTGGCGGGCATCGCCGCGGCATTCGCGGTGTTCGGGCTGCTCGGCCTGCTGTACTTCAGCGGCTTCGTGTTCTGGCTGCAGGATTACCCGCGCGGCGGCAACCCGGCCGGCGTGTTGCTGGGCGCGGCCTTGTTCGTGCTCGCGGTGGTCGGGTTCGCGATGTTCGTGGGCAGCTTCTTCCGCACCCGCGAGCGTGCCTTCCAGCTGATCGTGGTGACCTCGCTGCCGATGTTCTTCCTGTCCAGCCTGCCCTGGCCGGTGGAGGCGATGCCGCGCCTGCTGGCCTGGAGCGCGCGGCTGCTGCCGAGTACCCCGGGCATCAACGCGATGGTCAAGCTCAACCAGATGGGCGCCAGCCTGGCGGAGGCCGCGCCGGAGCTGGTGAACCTGGCCGTGCTGGCGGTGCTGTACGGCGCACTGGCAGTGTGGCGCTATCGACCGTGACAACAGGGCGGCGCAAGCCGGCCCGCTTCGGTCGGTGGGGGTGTCGGGTCCGACGGATGCTAGGCGGTGCACGCCTCGCGCACGGCTTCGGGCAGTGCCGCGGCCGCGCCGCTGTCGCGGTCGATCCAGACCATCACCACGTGGCCATCGCAATACATCACGTCGGCGTCCTCCGCATCGACGATCCGGTGGCCGACGGTGAGGCTGGTGTTGCCCAGGCGCTCGACGAACAGTTCGATCAGCACCTGCGAGGGCCAGGTGATCGGGCGCCGGTAATTCAGCTGGGCGGCGGCCACGACGGGAGCGACGTGGTCGTCCATGCCCATCCCGGGCACGCTCATCATCCAGTGCAGCCGCGCCTCCTCCAGGTAGCTGAGGTACTTGGAGTTGTTGACGTGGTTGAAGGCGTCCAGGTCACGCCAGCGCACCGGCATCGGAACACGGATGAGCGGGTGGGGCGGATTCGGTGGGGCGGCCCGGGGCCCGGGGGAGGATTTTTTCTTCGCGGGCGGTTTCTTCGCCTTCACCGGCTCCGGCTTGCCAGCCGCGGGAGGGGCGCCGGCCGGGGCATCGCCGGTGGGCTTGTCCGGCGCCTTCTTCGCCGCGGCCTTGCGCGGCTTCTTGCGGACGGCCTTGGTCGCCTTCCTGGCCGCGCCGGTGTCCGCGGCGCTGCCGGCATCACGGGCGGCGGTGCCGGCCGGGGTGTCCTGCGCGGGTTTGTCGTTCTCGCTCATGGGACTCACTTCTTGCGGCGGCCCTTGCGGGCGGCGGGAGGGGCGACGGTGGCCGGCTGGGCGTCCGGGCTGTGGCGCTCCAGCAGCGGTCGCAGGAAGCTGCCGGTCCAGGAGTCGTCCAGCGAGGCTACGTGCTCGGGCGTGCCGGTGGCGATGATGGTACCGCCCCGGTGGCCGCCCTCAGGGCCGAGGTCGATGATCCAGTCGGCGGTCTTGATCACGTCCAGGTTGTGCTCGATCACCACCACGGTGTTGCCGTCGTCGCGCAGGCGGTGCAGCACGGCAAGCAGGTTCTCGATGTCGTGGAAGTGCAGGCCGGTGGTCGGCTCGTCGAGGATGTACAGGGTGCGCCCGGTGTCGCGGCGGCTCAGTTCCTTGGCCAGCTTGACGCGCTGGGCCTCGCCGCCCGACAGGGTGGTCGCGCTCTGGCCCAGCTTCACGTAGCTCAGGCCGACGTCCATCAACGTCTCGAGCTTGCGCGAGATCGAAGGGATCTTCTCGAACAGTTCCAGGCCCTGCTCGACGGTCATCTCCAGCACGTCGCTGATGTTGTAGCCCTTGTAGGTGATCTCCAGCGTCTCGCGGTTGTAGCGCTTGCCGTCGCAGACGTCGCAGGGCACGTAGACGTCGGGCAGGAAGTGCATCTCGACCTTGATCAGCCCGTCGCCCTGGCAGGCCTCGCAGCGGCCGCCGCGCACGTTGAAGCTGAAGCGGCCCGGGCCGTAGCCGCGGGCACGCGCCTCCGGCACCTGGGCGAACATCTCGCGCAGCGGAGTGAACAGGCCGGTGTAGGTCGCCGGGTTGGAGCGCGGGGTGCGGCCGATCGGCGACTGGTCGATGTCGACCACCTTGTCGAACAGGTCGATGTCCTCGACGTCGCGGAACGGGGCAACCGTGCGCGAGGCGCCGTTGAGCTCGTTGGCGGCGATCGGGTACAGGGTGTCGTTGATCAGCGTCGACTTGCCCGAGCCGGACACCCCGGTGATGCAGGTGAACAGTCCGGCCGGGATCTCCAGGTCCACGTCCTTGAGGTTGTTGCCGCTGGCGCCGTGCAGCTTCAGGATCATGTCCGGGTTCGGCGCACGGCGGGTAGCGGGTACCTCGATGCGGCGGCGGCCGGACAGGTAGTCGCCGGTCAGCGAACGTGGCGCATCCAGGATGTCCTGCAGGCTGCCCTGGGCGACCAGCTCGCCGCCATGCACGCCGGCGTAGGGGCCGATGTCGACGATGTGGTCGGCCATGCGGATCGCGTCCTCGTCGTGCTCGACCACGATCACCGTGTTGCCCAGGTCGCGCAGCCGCTCCAGGGTCCCCAGCAGGCGCTCGTTGTCGCGCTGGTGCAGGCCGATCGACGGCTCGTCGAGCACGTACATCACTCCCACCAGGCCGGCACCGATCTGGCTGGCCAGGCGGATGCGCTGGGCCTCGCCGCCGGACAGCGATTCCGCGCGGCGCTCCAGGGTCAGGTAGTCCAGGCCGACGTCGACCAGGAAGCGCAGGCGCTCGGTGATTTCCTTGAGGATCCGCGCCGCCACCTCGCCGCGCCAGCCGGGCAGTTCCATGTCGCGGAACAGCGCCAGCGACTGGCCCACCGGCAGGGTGACCACCTGGGGCAGGGTGCGGTCGGCGACGAACACGTTGCGCGCGGCCGGGTTGAGGCGGGTGCCGTGGCACTCCACGCAGGGGCGCTCGCTGATGTACTTGCGCAGCTCCTCGCGCACCGCGGTGGACTCGGTCTCGCGGTAGCGGCGCTCCAGGTTCGGGACCACGCCCTCGAAGCGGTGCCGGCGCTGGTGCTTGGTGCCGCCCTCGGTGATGTAGTTGAAGGCGATCCTGTCCTCGCCGCTGCCGAACAGCACCGCCTCGCGCACGTCCTCCGGCAGCTGGTTCCAGGGCTTGTCGACATCGAAGCCGTAGTGCCTGGCCAGCGACTGGATCAGCTGGAAGTAGTAAGCGTTGCGCCGGTCCCAGCCGCGCACCGCGCCGGCCGACAGCGCCAGTTCCGGATGCACCACCACCCGCGCGGGGTCGAAGAACTCGGCCATGCCCAGGCCGTCGCAGGTCGGGCAGGCGCCGGACGGGGCGTTGAAGGAGAACAGCCGCGGCTCCAGGTCCGGCAGCGAGTAGTCGCACACCGGGCAGCTGTAGCGCGCCGAGAACAGCAGCGGGGCGGCCGCCGGGTCGTCCATCGACGCCACCTCGGCCATGCCGTCGCCCAGCCGCAGCGCGGTCTCGAAGGACTCCGCCAGGCGCTGCTGCATGTCCGCGCGCGGGCGGAAGCGGTCAATCACCGCCTCGATGGTGTGCTGCACCCGCAGCGCCAGCGGCGGGACGTCGTCGATCTCGTACAGCACGCCGTCCACCCGCACGCGCACGAAGCCCTGCGCCCGCAAGCCCTCGAACACCTGCGCGTGCTCGCCCTTGCGCCCGCGGACCACCGGCGCCAGCAGCATCCAGCGGTTCTCCCCGCCCAGCGCGATCACCTGGTCGACCATCTGGCTGACGGTCTGCGCCTCCAGCGGGTAGCCGTGCTCCGGGCAGCGCGGAATGCCCACGCGTGCGAACAGCAGGCGCAGGTAGTCGTAGATCTCGGTGATGGTGCCGACCGTGGAGCGCGGGTTGTGCGAGGTCGACTTCTGCTCGATCGCGATCGCCGGCGACAGGCCCTCGATGTGGTCGATGTCGGGCTTGTCCATCACGCTCAGGAACTGCCGCGCGTAGGCCGACAACGACTCCACGTAGCGGCGCTGGCCCTCGGCGTAGATGGTGTCGAAGGCGAGCGAGGACTTGCCCGAGCCCGAAAGCCCGGTGACCACGATCAGCTTCTCGCGCGGCAGCTCGAGGTCGATGTTCTTGAGGTTGTGCGTCCGCGCGCCGCGGATGCGGATATGGTCCATCGCCATCGGGCAGGATCCGGTCTATCGGGAAACCCACGAGCGTACACTGTGGCCGGCAACGCCCGCCGTACGCCGGACCGGCGCGTGCCGACGGCCGCGGACGATGTGAAGGGGGCGGGTTGCGCCGTGGGTGGCGGTGGCCGTACAATTCCGCTTCTGTCCGCGCCGCGCGAGCGAGGCAGGGCCATAGACCAATAACTACAGAGGAACGGTCATGTATGCAGTGGTAGTCACCGGCGGCAAGCAGTACCGCGTGATGCAGGGCGAGACCCTGCGCGTGGAGAAGCTGGAAGCCGAAGCCGGCAGCGAGGTCACCCTCGACAACGTCCTGATGCTGGGCGACAGCGACGGCGTCAAGCTGGGCGACGAGATCAACGGCGCCAGCGTCATCGCCAAGGTCGTCGGCCATGGCCGCGCCGACAAGGTGCGCATCATCAAGTTCCGCCGCCGCAAGCACCACATGAAGCGGCAGGGGCACCGTCAGTACTACACCGAAATCGAGATCACCGGCATCAACGGCGCCGGCGACAAGAAGTAAGGAGAAGCAGTCATGGCACACAAGAAGGGCGTAGGTTCCTCGCGCAACGGCCGCGACTCCAACCCGAAGTACCTGGGCGTGAAGATCTATGGCGGCCAGGCCATCGAGGCCGGCAACATCATCATCCGCCAGCGTGGAACCCAGTTCCACCCCGGTGACGGCGTCGGCCTCGGCCGCGACCACACCCTGTTCGCGCTGGTCGACGGCAAGGTGGAGTTCACCACCAAGGGTCCGAAGAAGCGCCGCACGGTGAACGTCGTCGCCGAATAAGGCGCGCGTTTCCCGGTTGATGCTCGAAGCCCCGCCGATGGCGGGGCTTCTTGTTTCCAGCCCCGTCCCCGTCATCCCCGCGAACGCGGTGATCGTCACCCCCGCGAACGCAGGGATCGTCATCCCCGCGAACGCGGGGATCCACGCTCCGCCGCCATGGATTCCCGCGTCCGTGGGAATGACGCGTCCGATACCATCACGCACATGAAACTCGTAGACGAAGCAGAGATCCAGGTCACCGCCGGCAACGGCGGCAACGGTTGCGTCGGGTTCCGCCGCGAGAAGTACATCCCCATGGGCGGCCCCGACGGCGGCGACGGCGGGGCCGGTGGCAGCGTCTGGCTGGTGGCCGACGAGAACCTCAACACCCTGGTGGACTTCCGCCACCAGCGCCTGTTCAAGGCCCAGCGCGGCCAGGACGGCATGGGCCGGCAGATGTACGGTAAGGGCGGCGAGGATGCAGTGGTGACCGTGCCGGTCGGCACCGTGGTCACCAATGTCGAGACCGGCGAGGTCATCGGCGACCTGGCCACTCATGGCCAGCGCCTGCTGGTCGCCCACGGCGGCAAGGGCGGCCTGGGCAACATGCACTTCAAGAGCTCGGTCAACCGTGCCCCGCGCAAGGCCCTGCCGGGCCTGCCCGGCGAGGAGCGCGTGCTGCGCCTGGAGCTGAAGCTGCTGGCCGACGTCGGCCTGCTCGGCTTCCCCAATGCCGGCAAGAGCACCCTGATCCGTGCGGTTTCCGCGGCGACCCCGAAGGTCGCCGACTACCCGTTCACCACCCTCTATCCGAACCTGGGCGTGGTCAGCGTCGAGCCGCACCGCAGCTTCGTGATCGCCGACATTCCCGGCCTGATCGAAGGCGCCGCCGACGGTGCCGGCCTGGGCGCCCAGTTCCTGCGCCACCTCCAGCGCACCCGCCTGCTGCTGCACGTGGTGGACATGGCGCCGATGGACATGGAGGGCGTCGACACCCCGGACCCGGCCACCGAGGTGCGCGCGATCGAGAAAGAGCTCGAGCGCCACGACCCCGAGCTGCTGCAGAAGCCCCGCTGGCTGGTCCTCAACAAGGCCGACCTGTTGCAACCCGGGGAAGCCCGCGAGCGCGCGGAGGCGATCGTCGCCGAGCTGGGCTGGAAGGACCGCTGGTTCCTCGCCTCGGCCATCGGCCGCGAAGGCACCTGGCCGATCATGCTCGAGGTGATGTCGTTCTTCGACCGCCAGAAGCAGGAAGCCGCCGAACAGGCCCCGTAGGCTGCGATAGCCGCCCCGGCGGCGTATCGCACCGCATCCGCGACCCACGGAGCAGGGCACAAAAAACCCGGCCGGAGCCGGGTTTTTTGTGCCGCAGGCAAGAAGCCTCAGGCAGCAGCCTTGGCAGCCTTGATGCGGGCGTTCAGACGCGCCTTGTGGCGGGCGGCCTTGTTCTTGTGGATCAGGCCACGCGAGCTGAAGCGGTCGAGGATCGGCTGGGCGACCTTGAAGGCTTCCTCGGCGGCGACGACGTCGTTCTGGCCAAGCGCCTTGAGGACCTTCTTGACGGAGGTGCGCAGCATCGAGCGCTGGCTGGCGTTGCGGGCGTTGCGCACGACAGTCTGCTTGGCGCGCTTTTTGGCGGACTTGATGTTGGCCACTGTTATTCCTGGAAGATTGTGTAGTTGGTGCTGGAAATTTAAGCTGGCGGATCGGCAGTGCGCCGAAGTCCGGCCGGAAAGACAGGAAATTATGGGGGAGTCAATGGCTTGCGTCAACAGCCCGGCCGCGGTGCCGGCACAGTGAGCGCGCCTCCCGACGAGGTCGCACGGCAGGAACCCGCCAAACCGGCGGGGAAGGGCGGCGGCATGCTGCGCTCCACGCTGGTGTTCAGCGTGATGACCTTCCTCTCGCGCATCGCCGGCTACCTGCGCGACTGGCTGCAGGCCAGCCTGTTCGGTGCCGGTCCGGCGGTCAGCGCCTTCGTTGTCGCCTACCGGATCCCCAACTACCTGCGGCGGATCTTCGCCGAGGGCTCGTTCGCCTCCGCTTTCGTGCCGGTGCTCTCGGAACTGAAGCAGAAGGGCGACGAGGACGCCCTGCAGGACTTCATCAACCACGTCGCCGGGGCGCTGCTGGCCGCGGTGGTGGTGGTCAGCGCGCTGGGCGTGCTGGCCGCGCCGTGGATCGCCCGGCTGTTCCTGGCCATGGCCCCGGCCGACGCCGGGCGCGTGCCGATGGCCGCGGAGATGCTGCGGGTCACCTTCCCGTACCTGACCTTCATCTCGATGACCGCGTTCGCCGGCGCGGTGCTCAACAGTTTTCGCCGCTTCGGCCTGCCGGCCCTGACCCCGGTGCTGCACAACCTGGCGATGATGGCGGCGATGCTGCTGCTGTCCTCGCAGCTGCCGATCCCGGAGTACTCGCTGGCCTGGGGCGTGCTGGCCGCCGGCGTCCTGCAGGTGCTGGTGCTGTGGCCGGCCATGGGCCGGCTGGGCATCCGGCCCAGGTTCCGCTTCAACTTCCGGCACCCCGGCGTGAGGCGGGTCTTCAAGCTCATGCTGCCGACCATTTTCTCGTCCTCGGTGGCGCAGGTGAACGTGCTGGTCGGCACCGTCGTCGCCTCCGCCCTGGTGCCGGCCGCGCAAGCTTGGCTGTACTACTCCGACCGGCTGATCGAGCTGCCCCTGGGCCTGTTCGGGGTGGCGATCGGCACCGTGATCCTGCCGCAGCTCTCGCGCCACCACGCCGACGAGGACGCCGCGGGCTACTCCCGCTCGCTCGACTGGGGTCTGCGCACGGTGATGCTGATCGGCCTGCCCGCGGCCCTGGGCATCGTGCTGCTGGCCGAACCCCTGACCGCCGCGTTGTTCAACTACGGCCAGTTCACCGAGCTGGACACCCGCATGGTCGCTTGGGCGCTGCTGGCGATGGCGACCGGCATCCCCGCGTTCATGCTGACCCGGATCCTGCTGCCCGCGTTCTACTCCCGCCAGGACACGAAGACCCCGATGCGCGCCGCCATCTGGACCGTCATCGCCAACGTCGTGCTGACCGTCGCCCTGGTCACCCCCCTTTGGCTGGCCGACAATCCCTACGCCCACACCGGCATCGCCCTGGCGACCGCGCTGGCCGGCATGCTCAACGCCGCCCTGCTGTGGCGCTACCTCAAGCGCGAAGGCGTGTACCGGCCACAGCCCGGCTGGACCCGCTGGCTGCTGCGCATCCTCGCCGCACTGGCGGTGATGGCCATCGTGGTGGTCCTGGCTCGCAACCAGGTCGGCGAATGGACCGCATTGCCGGCGCTGTGGCGCTGGGCGTGGCTGCTTGCGGTGATCGGCGCCGGCGCGCTGGCGTACGGGGCGACGCTGGTGGCGCTGGGCTTGCGGCCGCGACATTTGCGCGCCTGAGGGGGGGCTTCGGAGAGGTCGCGGGGGGGAGCCGGCTGCTGCGAGGGGGGTGCTCCG
>NZ_JAJUWY010000009.1 GCF_021390425.1 Lysobacter sp. GX 14042
CCACCTGCGCCAGGACAGCGTCGCGGTCGAGGCCGGCCAGCAGGTCGCCGCCGGCGACGAGCTCGGCCGCTGCGGCAACAGCGGCAACACCAGCGAGCCGCACCTGCATTTCCACCTGCAGGACAGCCCGGTGTTCGGCGAGGGCCTGGGCCTGCCGGCGTTCTTCAACGACTACACCGCCGACGGTGAGGCAGTCGAGCGCGGTGAGCCGGTGCAGGGCCAGGTGGTGCGGGCGGAATAACGTGGCCTCCCTCTTAACCCGCGGAATGCAAGGGTGGTCGCTCCGCCCCACCGGAGCCACTCCATGCCCTTGTCCGCCTTCGGCCTCAACTGCACGCTGACCGCCTCGCCTGCCGAGTCCTCCACCCAGCTTCTGCTCGACCAGGTCCTCGCGGAGCTGGCGAAGCACGACGTCGCCACCGACAGCACCCGCATCGTCGACCACGACATCAAGCCCGGCGTGCGCGCCGATGAAGGCAATGGGGACGAGTGGCCGGGCATCCGCCAGCGCATCCTCGACGCCGACCTGCTGGTGGTCGCCACGCCGATCTGGCTGGGCCAGCCCAGCAGCATCGCCAAGCGCGTGCTGGAACGGCTCAATGCCTTCCTCGGCGAGATCGACGACAACGGCTGCTTCCCCACCCATGGCCGCGTCGCCACGGTGGCGGTGGTCGGCAACGAGGACGGCGCCCACCACGTCACCGCCGAGCTGTACCAGGGCCTGGCGGACGTCGGCTTCACCATCCCCGCGAACGCGGCGAGCTACTGGGTCGGCGAGGCGATGCAGAAGACCGACTACAAGGACCTGCCGGAGACGCCGGAGAAGACCGCCTCGACCACCACAACCCTGGCCAGCAACGCGGTGCACCTGGCCCGGCTGCTGCAGGCGAACCCCTACCCGCCACCCAATCCCGGGTAAGGCACGCGCGCGCCGCAACCTGCGATCATGGCGGATGGCCACGCCCCCGACCTTCGCCTCCCTGCCCCTGTCCCCCGCCCTGCTGCCGGGCCTGGACGCGCTGGGCTACTCCAGCATGACCCCGGTCCAGGCCCAGGCGCTCCCGGCCATCCTGGAGCGCCGCGACGTCATCGCCCAGGCGCCCACCGGCAGCGGCAAGACGGCGGCCTTCGGCCTGGGCGTGCTGCAGGCGCTGGACCCGGAGGCGGTACGTACCCAGGCCCTGGTCCTGTGCCCCACCCGTGAGCTTGCCGACCAGGTCGGCAAGCAACTGCGCAGGCTCGCCACCGGCATCGCCAACCTGAAGCTGTCGGTGCTGTGTGGCGGCATCCCGCTCGGCCCGCAACTGGCCTCGCTGGGCCATGCCCCGCACGTGGTGGTGGGCACGCCTGGCCGGATCCAGGAGCTGGTGCGCAAGAAGGCGCTACGACTGGACGGCGTCCGCGTGCTAGTGCTGGACGAGGCCGACCGGATGCTCGACATGGGCTTCGAGGCACAGATCCGCGACATCGTGAAGCGACTGCCGAAGGACCGGCAGGCGCTGCTGTTCTCCGCCACCTTCCCGGAACCGATCCGGCTGCTGGCCAGCGAGATGCTGCGCGATCCCGTCGAGGTGAGCGTCGACAGCGCCGCGCCGGTGGCCATCGAACAGCGATTCTTCGAAGCCGAACACACGCGCAAGGCCCCGGTGCTGGCGGCGCTGCTGCTGCGCCACCGGCCGGAATCCTGCGTGGTGTTCTGCAACACCCGCCGCGACGTGGGGGAACTGGTCGGCTCCCTCGGGCACTACGGCTTCACCGCCCTGGGCCTGCACGGCGAGCTCGACCAGCGCGACCGCGAGGAAGTCCTGGTGCGGTTCGCCAACCGCAGCTGCAGCGTGCTCGTGGCCAGCGACGTCGCGGCACGGGGGCTCGACGTGGAGGGCATCGACGCGGTGGTGAACCACGAGCTGCCGACCGACGTGGAAACCTACCTGCACCGCATCGGCCGCACCGGCCGCGCGGGCCGCGCCGGGCTGGCCCTCAGCTTGTGCACGCCACGGGAGATGCCGCGCGCCCTGGCGATCGAGCAGCAACAGGGAGCACCACTGCGCTGGGAGCGGGTGGAACCCCTGTCCGGGAAACCGGCCCGGGTCCCGCAGGCGCCGATGGCCACCCTGCGCATCGACGCCGGCCGCGGCGACAAGCTGCGTCCGGGCGACATCGTCGGCGCCCTGACCGGCGAGGCCGGGCTGCACAAGGACTCGATCGGGAAGATCGACGTGTATGACACGCGCAGTTACGTGGCCATCGCGCGGGCCCAGGCAGTGCAGGCGCAGGCGCGGCTGCGCGCGGGGAAAATCAAGGGCCGCCGGTTCCGGGTGAATGCACTCTAGGCTTCGGTCTGCATGCCTCCCACGCCAGCGCTCCGCGAACGCGCGGCACCTCGATCACTGTCAAGTCTCCACTCCTTGTCGAACGCAGGCAGAAATGCCGACTGTAGATGCGTTTTCCGAGTCGGAATCGGCGAACCGATCTACCGATATCGCAGTCAGCACCGGCGGTGTGCGCCGGGCTTCGTCGCTGTCGGCAACTGCAAAGCACAATCGGGAATCGACGACGCGAACCTGCGCCTGCTGGTACATCCCGGCCGGCTGGGTGCAACCGCCGGTGGCGGGCAGGGCGGCAAGTCGGTCTCCCCTATCCCTTGGCGTCTTATCCGCTTCGTGTCCGCGCACGGGCATACACCCCAGCCCCCTCCCGCTTGCCCACGGCAATCACCGTGACAACGAGCACCCCATCGTCCACCTGGTAGACGAGCCGGTAACCGACGGCACGGAGCTTGATCTTGTAGCAATCCCGCAGTCCGTGCAGCCGCGCGGACGGCACGTGCGGGTTCTCCAGACGCTCACCCAAGCGTGCCTTGAACTGCTCGCGGATCGGCGGCGCGAGCTTGCGCCATTCCTTCAGTGCCGACGTTACGAATTCCAGTTCATAGCTCATCAAGCGTGACCTTTACCCGACGTTCCTTCGCACGGGCTCGGACAAGTTCAGCCAGCTCGAGGTCTTCCAGACGCTCCATGAGCCGTTCATAGGTCGCTGCGGGCACCAGGTATGCAGAAGGCCTGTTGTGTACCAGCACCGCAACGGAGGCCCCCTCCGCCGCGTCGATGATCGCGCTCGGGTTCCTCTTCAGTTCGGTGATGCTGACACTGGCGTCGGCAAGAATACGCTGCATATTTGGCACCTCTCAAGGTGCCAAATATGGCCCTTTCAAGGAATCCCGTCAATCCGGGGGCGCGGGGAGGACGGCAATCATGCCGGCTTCCCGATGGAGGCCGCGACCTGCCGCAGGGCCTGCTCGAACACCTCCACCGGCTGGCCGCCGGAAACCAGGTGCTTGCGCTCGAGGATGACCGCCGGCACCGAGCGGATGCCATGGGACTGGAAGAAGCGCTCGCCGATGCGGACCTCTTCGGCCCAGGCGCCGGACTCCAGCACCTCGCGCGCACCCTCCTCCGGCAGCCCGACCGAGGCCGCGATCGCGGCCAGCGTGTCGTGGTCGGACACGTCGCGCCCCTCGGTGAAATAGCCGCGCAGCAGCGCGTGCTTGAGCTCGCGCTGGCGGCCCTCCGCCTCGGCCCAGTGCAGCAGCCGGTGGGCGTCGAAGGTGTTGTAGATGCGCTGGCGCTTGTCCATGTCGAAGGTGAAGCCCACTGCGGCGCCGCGCTCGACGATCGCCTGCTGGTTGGCCTCGGCCTGTGCCGCCGGCATGCCGTACTTGCGTTGCAGGTGCCCGGCGGCGTCCTCGCCTTCGGCCGGCATGTCGGGATTGAGCTCGAAGGGCTGGAAGTGGATGTCGGCCTCGACTTCACCGCGGGTGCGCTCCAGCGCCTGCTCCAGGGAAGCCAGGCCGACCGCGCACCAGGGACAGACGACATCGGAGACGAAATCGATGCGCAGGCGCACCGGGGAAGGGGGTGGCTCGGCCATGGCTCGCGTGCTCCTGTTTCGGTACCGGTCCAGACTACCCCGCCGCGAGGCGCGGGCATGCCGCTGAATGCCGTTGCCGGGCGCCACCCTGGCAGGCGGGGCATGCCGCGGCAGGGTGTAAAATTGCCGGTTTTCCGCGGCGAACCATGGCGAAGGCATCACAAAGGGAGGCGGTTCCGGCTCCGGCGTTCATACGCCTGCTTGCGCGCCTGGCCGACGTGGACCTGCGCGCGCCGGGCCACGCGCTGGTGGACCGGCTGGGCGAGTGGATCGACTGGACCCGGGCCGTCGCCCTGTCCAGTGCGCTGGACGGCCGGCTGCCGGCGGCCCACCGCGCCCCGGAGGGTGACGGCGATGCGCAGCAGGAGTGCGCGCGCGTTCGCGCCGCGCTGGTGGCCGCCATCGGCGCCGACCCCGAAACCGCGGCCCCCAGGTGGCGGGGCAAGCAGCCCGGTCCGGACGGCTACGCGGTCTTCCGCGAGCGTTACCTGGACCTGCAGCGGATGATGCAGGCCGAGGTCGGGCGCCTGCGCGGCCAGCTGCGTGACCGGCTCGGCCAGGCCTCGGCGGAGCTGGCCCGGCTTGCCAAGGTGGATGCGGTCATGGATGCGACGCTGAGCCCGCGCGAACACGTGCTGCTGGCGACCGCCCCCGCCCTGCTGGGCCATCACTTCGAACGCCTGCGCGCCGATGCCCTGGTTCCGCAGGCGCACCTGGAGTTCCCGCCAGACCCCGGGACGACCGGCACCGGCGCATGGCTGGATGTGTTCCGCCAGGACATGCGCAACGTGCTGCTCGCCGAACTCGACGTCCGCTTCCACCCCGTTGAAGGGCTGCTTGCAGCGCTTCGCACCGAATAGCCCGAACCCCATGCTCAGAAACCTGCTTCACCTTCTTGTGTTCCTGGCCGGCCTGGCCGCCGTGTGCTGGATCGGCGCCGGTTATCTCGGCTCCAACCTGCCAGCAGCCACCATCACCGCGGTGATCGGCGCCTGCTACGTCGCCGGCGCACTGGAGCTGCACCGCTACCGCCAGGCCACTGCCACGCTGGCCCGGGTGGTCGCCGAGGCGGACGCGGCCACGTCCGGGCTCGGTGACTGGCTCGCCCGGCTGCACCCAAGCCTGCGCAACGCGGTGCGCTTGCGGGTGGAAGGTGAGCGCGTCGCCCTGCCGGCGCCCGCGCTCACGCCGTACCTGGTCGGACTGCTGGTGCTGCTGGGCATGCTCGGCACCCTGCTGGGCATGATGGCCACCCTGCGCGGCACCGGCCTGGCACTGGAGAGCGCCAGCGACCTGGACGCGATCCGCGGTTCGCTGGGCGCCCCGGTCAGGGGCCTGGCGTTCGCCTTCGGCACTTCGATTGCCGGCGTGGCCAGTTCGGCCATGCTCGGCCTGCTGGCCGCCCTGTGCCGGCGCGAGCGGCTCCACGCCGTGCACCTGCTCGACGTGCAGATCGCCACCACCCTGCGCCCGCACTCGCAGGCCTGGCAGCGCGAGGAGGCATTCCGCCTGCTGCAGCAGCAGGCCGGGCTGATGCCCACGCTGGTCGAGCGCCTGGACGCCATGACGGCTGCACTGGAGCAGCAGAACCGGGTGGCCGCGGAACAGTTGTCCGCACGCCAGGACGACTTCCACGCCCGCACCGAGGCGGCCTACACGCGTTTGGCCATGTCCGTCGAGCAGTCGCTGAAAACCGGCGTGGCCGAGAGCGCCCGCGCCGTCGGCACCGCGCTGCAACCGGTGATGGAGGCCACGATGGCCGGCCTCGCCCGCGAGACCGCGTCGATGCAGGCCGCCGTCACCGGCGCGGTGCAGCAGCAGCTCGACGGCCTGGCGGCCGGCATGGAAACCGCAAACACGACCGCGGCTGCCCACTGGGCGGGCGCCGTGGCGGAGCAGCAGCGCGCGAACGCCACGCTGGTGGAGGGCCTGCGTGAATCGCTGGCCCGGTTTACCGACAACTTTGAACAGCGCTCGACGGGGTGGCTGGAGTCCGTCTCGACCCGGATCGATGCGGCCACTGCCGCCACGGCGGACGCCTGGAGCAGCACACTGGCCCGCCAGGAGGCGGTCAACGAAGCACTTGCCGCGCGCAACGAGCAAGCGCTCGCCCACGCGGCGACCACGTTCCAGGAACGCGCCAGCGGCCTGGCCGGCGTGATGCAGCACTCGCATGCGGAGTTCCAGGAAGCCCTGGAGTCGCGCGACCAGCAGCGCCTCGAGCGCTGGACCGAAGCGTTCGGCGCGATGACGGCCCAGGCCCAGGCACAGGCCCGCGACACCATCGCCGAGATCTCCCGCCTCGTGGACGCCGCATCGGAAGCCCCCAGGGCCGCGGCCGAGGTGGTCGCCGAGCTGCGGCAGAAGCTGTCCGACAGCATGGTCCGCGACACCGCCCTGCTCGAGGAGCGCACCCGGTTGCTGGGCACGCTGGAAACGCTGCTCGACGCGGTCAATCATGCCTCTACCGAGCAGCGCACTGCCGTGGATGCCCTGGTCGGCACCTCGGCCGACCTGCTGGAGCGGGTCGGCACCCGCTTCACCGACCACGTCGAGGCCGAGACCGGCAGACTCGGCACCGCCGCCGCGCAGGTCACCCACGGCGCGGCCGAAGTGGCGGGACTGGGCGAGGCCTTCAGCGCCGCGGTGCGGCAGTTCGGCGACTCGGCCACGGCCCTGGGCGGGCAACTGCAGCAGATCGAGGCGGCGCTGGAAAAATCGCTGGTCCGCAGCGACGAGCAGCTGGCCTATTACGTTGCCCAGGCCCGCGAGGTCGTCGACCTCAGCACGCTGTCGCAGAAACAGATCATCGGCGAGTTGCAGCAGCTCGCCGGCTCGCGCAGCCCGGGCGGAGCCTGAACCGCATGAGCGACGAGATCGAGTTCGAAGGCGAGTCCACCGCGACGACCTGGACCGCGTTCGGCGACCTGATGTCGGTGCTTCTGGGCGCGTTCGTGCTGATCCTGGCGGGCGTCATCGGCATGCAGCTGCAGCTCTCGGACCGGCTTGATGAGGCCGTCAGCGAGGCGCAGCGCCTGAGGACGCTGGAGCAGGCGCTCGCCGCGCCCCTGGCCGAGGGCCGGATCACCGTGATCGACGGCCGCATCGGCATCAGCGGCAGCGTGCTGTTCGCGCTCAACTCCGACCAGTTGCAGCCGGAAGGCCACGAGTTGCTGCAAAGCCTGGCGATGCCGCTGTCGGGCTATCTGCAGTCGCGCGAGGAGATCCTGATGGTGAGCGGCTTCACCGATGACCGGCCGGTACTGGACAGCAACCGCCGCTTTGCCGACAACCTGGAACTGTCCGCCGCCCGTGCACTTACCGTCACCCGCGCCCTGGTCGCCAACGGCGTGCCGGCCGGACAGGTGTTCGCCGCCGCCTTCGGTGACCAGCAACCGGTTGCCTCCAACGCCGACGAGCAAGGACGGGCGAAGAACCGGCGGGTGGAAATCGCGCCGGTTCCAAGGCCGGGGACAGGGAGCACGTCGGATGCGGGCTGACCGCGCCAGCCGCAAGCCGGGGCCGCTGCGGGCGTTGCTCGACCACATCGAGGCATCGGCGGGCGCGCTCGAGCGCCCCACGCTGGAGGAATTCCAGGAGCTCTGGGGTCGCATCCGCAACGACAGCCAGGTGCGGCAATCACTGGCGGCGGTCCCCGAGGGCGCCGGGCCGCTCCACTCCAGTACCCTGCTCCACCGCGCGATGGGCCTGATGCGCGACGCCTCGCCGGGCTACCTGGAACACTTCATCGCCTACGCCGATGCGCTGTCGTGGATGGAGCAACTGCAGGACGGGGACTGCGACGGGAGCGGCAATCCCGCGAAGACGCGCGCACGCAAGCGCGGCACGTAAGTCGAGCCGGCCCATCGCGCGCCACGTGCCGCGGCAGGACTATCCTGCCCGGACCTTTCCCGTTCCGGCGCCAATGAACCTGCCCGCCCCGCACTTCTACGACCGCGAAGACTTCGCCCGGAGCCGCCATGCCAGGGGAGACGACGGGCAGGCTGCGGTGCTGGAGATCGACCTGCGCCTGGCAGGGGGCTGAGGGAGCGGGGCGGCATGTCCGTGCGGCACCGCCTCGGCCAGCGGCTCGCCCGCTACCTCGCCCGGCCACGCGCCGGACACAGCTCGCTGCCGGCCACCACGCCGGAGGACCTGGGCGCGGTCCTGCAGGTGGGCGACGTGCTGCTGGTGGAAGGCACCAGCCGGCTGTCGACGGTGATCAAGTACCTGACCCAGTCCACCTGGTCGCACGCGGCGCTGTATGTCGGCGACCGCCTCGGCGGCGCCGCGATGCTGGTGGAGGCCGACGTGGCCGAGGGCGTCCGGCGGGTGCCGTTGTCGCTGTACTCGGACCTGCACACGCGGATCTGCCGACCGGTGGGGCTTGGACCGGCGGATGTGGATGCGCTTCTGGATTTCGTGCGCACCCGGCTGGGCAACGCCTACGACCTGCGCAACGTGTTCGACCTGCTGCGCTACCTGGTACGGGTGCCGGTGCCGACCCCGATGAAGCGGCGGATGATCGCACTGGGCAGCGGCGACCCGACGCGGGCGATCTGCTCGACCCTGCTGGCGCAGGCGTTCGAATCGATCCGCTATCCGATCCTGCCGCAGGTCGAGTCGATCCCACCGGCACACCCCGGCGCGGCGCGGGTCCGCCGGGAGATCCTGCACATCCGTAACTACTCGCTGTTCGTGCCGCGCGACTTCGACGTCTCGCCGTACTTCCGCATCGTCAAGCCGCGGCTGGACGAGGACTTCGATTACCGCCGGCTGAGCTGGGGCGATACGGGACCGGCCGCGGGGGACGGGTGAGCGGCCCGCCCTTTCGATTCCTTCTTCCGGTGGCTCAGCGGGTCACGTTCCGCACGAGCCGGGGCAGGTGCCACGCCCCGCCGGGAGCCACAAGCCGGCAAAATCCGCTGCTGCTGTCGGCGGTCTGCACGAACCGCTCGCCATCCCAGGTCCAGCTCGCGTGCCAGAAGCAATCGCCGAGGCCGCGGCCCTTCTGCATCGCCTGGATCTCCCCGCCCTCATGCCTGCTGGCCGATGTGGTCACCAACTCCGGATCGTAGGGCGCCTCATCGTTCACGACCCAGTAGCCGATGCCCTCGTTGTAGGCACCCGTCCAGCAACGGGTCGACACCAGCAGCTTCTCCGCGTCGAGCCGCATGGCCTCAAGGGGCGTGGACCGCTCCTCGTCATTGAGATCCCGGCACTCTTCGGGATCCGGAAGGCTTTTCACCACGGCGGAACGCAGACCCGGAAGATGGGCCAGGCGATCATCGGCAGGTTGTGCCGCGACAGGCGCCACGGCGCGCACGACGGGTGCGGCGACTGGTGGCGGCACGGCGTCCTCGCTGCGCGTACCGCGCCGTACCAGTGCACCGGGCGTGCCCAGTCGCCCCTGGAATTCATCCATTTTCAGCAATACCGCAGTCGCGCCCTGGTCGGAGAGCACCCAAGGGCTGTCGGTGCCCTCTCCGTGGAAGACGATCGTGCTGTCGCGCTTCAGGGCGTGGATCAGCGCCTTGAGCTGCCCGGAAGACAGCTCGCCGGTGCCCTCCACACGGTTGAAGTCGACGCGCCCCAGATGCTGGTCATTGATCCGCAACTCCAGCGCGGCAGGCATCGCCGTTTCCTCGTACTGGCCCAGCATCACCCGGGCCTCGACCGGGGCGCCCGCGCCGGCGCGCCTTGTCAGCAACACCGAGACGGGAGAACCGGGGCCGGATTCCTTGCCGTAGCCCGCGGCACGACAGGTCCGCGTGTTGTCGCAGACCAGCAGCCAGTCGTGGTGCTGGAACTCCAGTCCTACCGCTTCGCCCGCCGTTGCCGTGGGCACCACGAGCAACAGCAGGCCGGCAGCCGCCAGGAGCGGGAGCCCGGATGCACGCCAGGGTCTTTCCAAATGCATCATCGGCTTCCCCTCAGTCGGTGTCCGGGCAGTCGGCTTCGACGTCATACCCGAGATAGTAGTAACCGCTCCAGAGGATCCCGCCCGCACCCGGAGCGCCCGAACGTACGCGAAAGCGGACCCCTTCGCCGGTAGCGCAGTGCTCGAAAACATCGCGCCGGCCATCGCGATCGACATCCAATGCATCATCCGGCGCCGCAACCTGCTCCGGCACCAGCACCCCGATTGCCAGCCCATCGGAAGCGTCGGGCTCGATGAGGTAGAACGACAGGCCGTCTGCCACGTTCACTTCGCGTCGATCGTCGTCCAGCGCGGGACAGGCATCACCCGGACCGGCACGTCGACCGACCTTCGCGCGCACCGCCTGCTGCGGCCCATCCAGCATCACCACCACAGCTCCGGTACCGGGGGCGACATCGGCTTCGGCCAGCGCAATGCAAGGGCCGTGCACCCAGCCGATCGGCGGCGGCCCACCGGCATCCCGCTTCACCACCGATGCGCAGGCCGACAACAGCAGGCAGGCCAGAACGGAAGCTCCCATGCGACAACGATGGGTCATGCGCCTATCTCCCGTTGAAAGACCAGTGGGGTGCATCGGAGCGCAGCTTGCGCACGCCGTAGGATGCGCCGACATCGTGCAGACCGAGGTTCGAATTGACGTTTGGCGTCCAGGTTACGGTCACCGCCGATCCATCCTTGCGCGGCAGCTCGATCACCCCGCTCCAGCGGATCGTCATGTCGATCGCTCGCCCCGAAATGTGATTGCTGGTCAACGCCGGCGGATGGATGCTGCGTGGCGGCATGGCCAAGCCGAACCCCCGGACCATTTGCAGCGCGCCAGTCCTGCTCGCGGCCTCGTCGTGATGGTCCCAACGGATACCCACCCCTGGCATGGAGATGGCCTCAGCGGCCATGCACTTGCCGTTCGCAATTTTCCATGACCAATGGAACAGGTACGCACGCTTGGGATTCCGACGCGTCGCGGAAACCTCGACGGTCGCTCCTGCATCCGCCAGTACGGCGAGGAAGGCCTCGACATCACGACGGAGCTTGCCTCAAGGTCTTCGATCCGTCGGCTGTTCCTGGCATGGGTGTTCGCCCACGCCACCCAGTGCGCGCCGCTTCTGGCGTCCATATTCTCCTCCTTGAGTCGGGTTCATCCTTGGTCGGCCGAGCAATCCGTGCGGCTGATGGCAGCCTACTGCAACTTGGGTGCCGTCACAGCATCGGCAGCTTGAGCCCCTGCTCCTTTGCACACTGCTTCGCGATCCCGTAGCCGGCGTCGGCGTGGCGCATGACACCGGTGCCCGGGTCATTCCACAGCACGCGGGCGATGCGCCTGTCGGCCTCCTCGCTGCCATCGCAGACGATGACCACGCCGCTGTGCTGGCTGTAGCCCATGCCGACGCCGCCACCATGGTGCAGGCTGACCCAGGTCGCGCCGCCGGCGACGTTGAGCATCGCGTTGAGCAATGGCCAGTCGCTGACCGCGTCGCTGCCGTCCTTCATGGCTTCGGTCTCGCGGTTGGGACTGGCCACGCTGCCGCTGTCGAGGTGGTCGCGGCCGATCACCACCGGCGCCTTCAGCTCGCCGTTGCGGACCATCTCGTTGAACGCCAGGCCCAGGCGGTGGCGCTGGCCGAGGCCGACCCAGCAGATGCGCGCCGGCAGGCCCTGGAAGTCGATGCGCTCGCGGGCCATGTCCAGCCAGTTGTGCAGGTGCGGATCGTCGGGGATCAGCTCCTTCACCCTGGCGTCGGTCTTGTAGATGTCCTCGGGGTCGCCGGACAGCGCCACCCAGCGGAACGGGCCGATGCCGCGGCAGAACAGCGGGCGCACGTAGGCCGGCACGAAGCCAGGGAAGTCGAAGGCGTTGGCACAGCCCTCGTCCCTGGCCATCTGGCGGATGTTGTTGCCGTAGTCGACGGTCGGGATGCCCTGCGCATGGAATGCCAGCATCGCCTCCACGTGCACGCGCATCGACTGCTTGGCGGCGTCACGGACGCGCCCCGGGTCCGCCTGCTGCTCCGCCAGCCACTGCTCCAACGTCCAGCCGACCGGCAGGTACCCGTGCACCGGGTCATGGGCGCTGGTCTGGTCGGTGACGCAGTCCGGACGCACGCCGCGCCTGACCAGTTCGGGCAGGATTTCGGCGGCGTTGCCCAGCAGGGCGATCGACTTCGCCTCGCCGGCAGTGGTGTACTTCGCGATCCGCGCCAGCGCGTCGTCCAGATCCACCGCCTGCTCGTCGACGTAGCGCGTGCGCAGGCGGAAATCGATGCTGGCCTGGCGGCATTCGATGGTCAGCGAGCTGGCGCCGGCCAGGGAGGCGGCCAGCGGCTGCGCCCCGCCCATGCCGCCCAGGCCCGCGGTCAGGATCCAGCGGCCCTCCAGGCTGCCGCCGTAGTGCTGGCGGCCCATCTCGACGAAAGTCTCGTAGGTGCCCTGCACGATGCCCTGGCTTCCGATGTAGATCCACGAGCCGGCGGTCATCTGGCCGTACATCATCAGGCCCTTGCGGTCGAGCTCGCTGAAGTGTTCCCAGTTGGCCCAGGCGGGGACCAGGTTGGAATTGGCGATCAGCACCCGCGGGGCGTCGGCATGGGTCGGGAAGATGCCGACCGGCTTGCCGGACTGCACCAGCAGGGTCTCGTCATCGCCCAGGGTGCGCAGCGACTCGAGGATCCTGTCGTAGGACTCCCAGTCACGCGCGGCGCGGCCGATGCCGCCGTAGACCACCAGGTCCTGCGGACGCTCGGCGACGTCCGGGTCCAGGTTGTTCTGGAGCATCCGGTACGGTGCCTCGGTCAGCCACGAGCGGCAGTTCAGCTCGGGGCCGCGCGGAGCGCGGACGGTACGGGTCGGATCATGACGGGTGGACATGGCGGCTCCTTGGACAGCGAACGGGCGATTATCGCAGGGCCGCCAAGCCGGATGCCTCCCCTCCGGTACACGAAGAGCCCGGCCGGAGCCGGGCTCCTGGATCGTGCGCCCCGGGGATCGGACGCGGCGCCGGAAACCTCAGCGGATCGCCGGATCGAGCCTGCGCAGGGCATCGGCGATATCGGTGGCCCCGGTGCTTTCCAGGTCGCGCCGGCTGTAGACCCGGCCGTTGGCCGCCACGCATCCGTCGCGGTCCAGCGATCCGACCTCGCCGCGCTCGACTGCGCGGTCGTCGCGGTCGCGCAGGTGGGTGCCGGTGTAGCGCAGGCAGTCACGGTCGGCGTCGACCCGGGCCTGCCTGCCGGCTTCGCGTTCCTGCGGCGGCGGCTCCGTGGCCTGGGCAAACGCGGCGACGGGGAGCGAGATCGCGATCAACATCAGCAGCTTCTTCATCGTCAGCCTCCTCGGATATGGGCCGGATGGCCATCTCGACCATACGCCGGCACCGGGCGGCATGCAGCCGACGACCGGCAACCATTCACCGGCACCCGTGACCAACGGGCCGCGGGACTGCAACACCGGCCCGATATCATTCGCCGGATGAGCATGTTCCGCACCGCGGCACTGGCCGCCTCACTCCTCCTCGCCGCCTGCGGCACCACCCCCGGCCCGGAGACCGCCCCCCAAGGCCCCGCGCAGGCCGCGGCAGAGCTCCGCCCGAGCGTGCTGCTGGTGTCCATCGACGGCTTCCGTGCCGACTACCTGGATCTCGGCCTCACCCCCAACCTGCAGCGCCTGGCCGACGGCGGCGTGCGCGCACAATGGATGACGCCCTCCTATCCCAGCCTGACTTTCCCCAACCACTACACCCTGGTCACCGGACTGCGTCCGGACCACCACGGGGTGATCCACAACACGATGCGTGATCCGGTGCTGGGCAAGTTCCGGATCAATGATCGCGAGGCCGTCGGCAGTGGCGCCTGGTGGGGCGGCGAGCCGATCTGGGTGGCCGCGGAAAAGGCCGGCCTGCCGACCGCGGCGATGTTCTGGGTCGGGTCCGAAGCCCCGGTCGCGGGCGTGCGGCCGACCCGCTGGTCGCGGTTCGATGCCGGCGTCGGCGTGGACGAGCGCATCGACCGGGTGCTGGGCTGGCTTGCCGAACCGGAGGAGACCCGGCCGCGCCTGGCGACGCTGTATTTCGAACACCTGGACAGCGCCGGCCACCGCAACGGCCCGCGCGCCCCGGAAACCCTGCAGGCACTGCGGGAAATGGACGCGGCGATCGGCCGTCTGGTGGAAGGCCTGGCCGCCCGCGGACTGCAGGACCGCGTCGACCTGGTGGTGGTGTCCGACCACGGCATGGCCGAGGTCCCGCCGGGCCACGTCGTCGTCGTGGAGGACATGGTCGAACCGGCCGACGTCGAACTGGTCAGCGCCGGACAGTCGGTCGGCTTCCAGCCGGTGGCCGGCCGCACGGCCGCCGCCGAGGCCCGACTGCTCGGGCGGCACGACCACTACGAATGCTGGCGGCGCGGCGAGCTGCCGCAGCGCTGGCACTTCGGCACCCATCCGCGGGTCCCGGCGATCGTCTGCCAGATGGACGAGGGCTGGGATGCCCGGCCCCGCGAATATGCCGCGCGCGGCGGCGACCGGCCCCGGGGGTCACACGGCTACGATCCGGCGCTGCCGTCGATGCGGGCGATCTTCATCGCCGACGGGCCGTCGTTCGTCGACGGGCTCGAGCTGCCGCCGATCGACAATGTCGATGTGTACCCGCTGCTGGCGGAACTGCTCGGGATCGAGCCGGCCGCCCACGACGGGGACCCGGCGGCGCTGCGCCCGGCATTGGACAGCGCCGGCGCTCGCTAGCGCTGCGGCGTAGTGGGGGTACCGGCACCGCCGTTGGTGACGCGGCTCGCCGGTACCGCCCCGCCGCCCTGGTGCCAGGTGAAGGTGTAACGGCCATCGGCATGGCGCTGCGGACGCAGTACGGCGTCGAACTGCAGTGGATAGAAGTCACCGGCGCTGTCGTAGCCCATCTGGAACACCGGCTGGCCCGCCGGCTCGATTTCCAGCCCGTCGCCGCTTCGCCGCAGTTGCACCCGCATCAGGCCGTCCAGCTGCCAGGTGCCTTCCAGGGCCTGGAGCAGTTCCGCCGGTGGCGTGGCGACCGTGCGCGGCCCGCCCAGCGGCACGCTGTCGTCGAGCAGGTGAAGGGCCAGGCTGCCCAGTCCCCCAAGCGAGTGCAGGGCGGTATCCGACAGCACCACCACCGCGCGCCCCTGCTCCCGGTCGAAGCCCACGAAGGAAGAGAAGCCGCCGGTGCCGCCCTCATGGGCGTGGATCGTGCGCCCGTTGAGCGGAGCCAGCATCCAGTTCATTCCGGTCGCCGGTCCACCGCCGTGGGCGACCGGTTGCCGGGTCATCTCCAGCGCGGCATATACCGGTGCCGTACCAGCGCCGAGCTGTCCCTGCACGTAGGCCAGCATGTCGCCGAGGGTGGCGTGGACCCCACCGACGCCGGCCAGGTCGGTGTGGAAGCTCCAGGCCGGGGTCGGCTGTCCGTTCGGCAGGTGGCCGGTGGCCACCCGCACGCCATCGGGCCGCTCGTTGACGTAGGCGTGGTCCATCCCCAGCGGGCTGAACAGGCGCTCATCGAGCAGGCGCTCAAAACCCATGCCCGCCCGGCGCGCGACCGCGTACGACAGCAGCATCGAGGCGTAGTTCGAATACTCGAACCGCGTGCCCGGCGCGCGCGTGAGCGAAATCCGCCCAAGCGCCTCCAGCAGGTCGTCCGGCGCCATCGCCGCGTACGGATCGGCCGGATCGGGGATCGGCACGCCCGGCGGCAGTGCCGGCAATCCACTGGTGTGGGTGACCACGTGGCGCAGCCTGATCGGCTCCCCTTCGAAGGCCGGCACCGCGGTAGCTTCCGGCAGCCAGTCCGCCAGCGGGTCCTCGAGCGAACCCTCGCCCCGCGCGATGAGCCCGGCCAGCAGCGTGGCGGTCATCGTCTTGGATACCGAGCCGATCTCGAAAGCGCTGTCGGGGCCGATGCGCCCGTCATCGGCGGGATCGGCGCAGGCGTAGGCGCGGCTGACGTTCCCGGAGTCGACCACCGCGGCCGCGAAGCACGCACCGGTACGGTCGCCGTGCAGTCGTTGCCCGACCAGTCCGGCAAGCTGGCCGTCGGTCATGGCGTGGGCCGCGCCGCTGGCAAGCAGGACGGCAAGCACCGCAGGGGCAAGGTTCATCGGCTTCATGGCGGTTCCCGTGTTGGAGGCTACTGCGCGGCCAGCATCCGCTCCACGGCGGTACGGTAATCGGCGGCGATGGAGTCCGCCCGCAGGTGCCGTCCGTTCTCGGCCAGGCACCGGCCACCCACCCAGGTCTCGCGGACCAGGTTGCGGTTGCCGCTGAATACCCAGCGGTCGATCGCATCGTCGTCGCTGGCGCCGGCGAACTGTGGCGCGCGCACGTCGAGCACCAGCGCGTCGGCGAAGCGGCCGGGTTGCAGCAGGCCGATGTCGTGTCCACTGGAGTCACCCGCACTGGCCGCGACCGCCCGCAGCAGGGTGTGGCCGACGCTCGGGCTGTCGCTGCCGACGGCGATGTTGCGGCGCCGGGTCACCAGCCGCTGGCCGTACTCGAGCCAGCGCAGCTCTTCCACCGGGGAAACCGAGATGTGCGAATCCGAGCCGATCCCCAGGCGCCCGCCGGCATCGAGGTACTGGCGCAGCGGGAACAGGCCATCGCCCAGGTTGGCCTCGGTGGTCGGGCAGACCGCCACCGTCGCCCCGCTGCGTGCCAGGTCCGCGACTTCCGCGTCATCCAGGTGGGTGGCGTGGACCAGGGTCCAGCGCGGGTCGGGACCGGCATTGTCCAGCAGCCACTGCACCGGCCGCGCGCCGCGGTGCTCGAGGCACTGCTCGACCTCGGCCAGCTGCTCGGCAATGTGGATGTGGATCCGGCTGTCGTCCGGCAGTCCTGCCAGCAGCTCGCGCATCGCCGCCTCCGGCACCGCGCGCAGGCTGTGCAGCGCGCAGCCGATCCGGACCGTGTCGCCCTGTTCCGCGCGCAGGCCGTCCAGCAGCCGCAGATAGCCGTCGACGTCGTGGCCGAAGCGCTGCTGGCGCGCGTCCAGTGCGCGGCCGTCGAAGCCGCCGGCCATGTAGAGCACCGGCAGCAGCGTCAACCGGATGCCGGTGTCGTGGGCGGCGGCGATCAGCGCCCGCGACATCGCCGCCGGGTCGTCGTACGGGCGGCCGTCGGGTGCGTGGTGCAGGTAGTGGAACTCGCAGACGGTGGTGTAACCGGCCTCCAGCATCTCCGCATACAGCTGCGCCGCGACCGCGCGCATGGCGTCGGGATCGAGCTGCTGGGCAAACCGGTACATCGCCTCGCGCCAGCTCCAGAACGAATCATCGGCACGCAGCTGGCGTTCGGCCATGCCGGCCATCGCGCGCTGGAAGGCGTGCGAGTGCAGGTTGGCGATCCCCGGCACCACGCGCTGGCCGATGGTGCCGCCGCGGACCGCCTCGCGGATGCGTCCGTACAGGTCGAGCCCGAACTTGAGGCCGTCCTGCCAGCCATCGGGCTGCCAGATACGGGCATTGGGAATGGTCGTCATGGTGTTGATTCTCGCCCGCCCGGCGCCAACTGGCGAGGGCACGCCGCCTACAATGGCCGGCCACGCGAACCGGGCCACTGCCCACGGAGCCTCCGATGACCGACGCCACCGCCATGCCGCCCCGACCCTGGGACGGGGTGATGCTGGGGGTTTCGCTGGCGACCATGGACGGCGGGGGCACCGGCCTGGCTGTCCCGGGCGAAGCCGTGGGCCGTGCCAGGGCGACCGGCTATGGAGAGGTGCGGGACGGGGCACTGGGGTGGCGGGACGGGGTGCTGACCTATGCCGGGCCGCGGGACGGGCTGCCGGGGGCACCGGAGGAACTGGCCGCCGAGGTGGTCGAGGCGACCGGCTGGATCACCCCGGGGCTGGTCGATTGCCATACCCATCTGGTGTTTGCCGGCGACCGCGCGCGCGAGTTCGAGATGCGCCTGGAGGGCGCCAGCTACGAGGAGATCGCCCGCGCCGGTGGCGGCATCCTCTCCACCGTGCGTGCGTTGCGCCGGGCCGGAGAGGATGAGCTGCTTCGCCAGTCGCTGCCGCGGGCCCGTGCCCTGGTGGCCGACGGCGCGACCACGATCGAGATCAAGTCCGGCTACGGCCTGGACCTGGAGAACGAGCGCAAGATGCTGCGGGTCGCGCGCCGGATCGGCGAGGCACTCGGCATCACCGTGCGGACCACCTGCCTGGCCGCCCACGCGCTGCCACCGGAGTACGCCGGCCGGCCGGACGAGTACATCGACGCGGTGCTCGGGTGGCTGCCGCAACTGCACGGCGAGGGGCTGGTCGACGCCGTCGATGCCTTCTGCGAGGGGATCGGCTTCAGCCCCGGCCAGACCCGCCGCGTCTTCGAGGGCGCGCGAGCCCTCGGCATGCCGGTGAAGCTGCACGCCGACCAGCTCAGCGACCTGGGCGGCGCCGGACTGGTGGCGGAGTTCGATGGCCTGTCGGCCGACCACGTCGAACACAGCAGCGTGGACGGGGTCCGTGCCATGGCCGCAGCCGGCTCGGTGGCGGTCCTGTTGCCCGGGGCGTTCCACGTGCTGCGCGAGACCCGGCTCCCGCCGCTGGCGGCATTGCGCGAACACGGTGTCGCGATGGCGGTGGCGACCGACTGCAATCCGGGGACCTCGCCGCTGCAGTCGCTGCGCCAGGCGATGCAGCTGGCCTGCACCCACTTCCGCCTGACTCCGGAGGAAGCACTGCGCGGTGCGACCGTGCACGCCGCCCGGGCGCTCGGCCTGGACGATCGCGGCAGGCTGCGCCCGGGCATGCGTGCCGATTTCGTGCTCTGGGACATCAACCATCCCGCCGAACTGGGCTACTGGCTCGGCGGGCAACTCGCGAAGGCAGTGTATGCCGGCGGCCGCGAGTTGCCGGTCCGCGACTGATACCCGCCAGCGGAACGCAGACCGGGCCACCCGCCGCCACAAACAAAAACCCCGCCGGACAGGCGGGGTTCCTTGAGACAGCGGGCGCCGGCTCTTACTCCTTCGCCAGGGTCTTCTTGGCGACGACCTTCTTCGAGGCGGTCTTGGCGGTCTTCTTCGCCACCGGCGCGTTGGCGGTACCGGCCGAGGCGGTCACCGCCCGGCTGCGGGCATTGCCGTAGCTGGAGTTGTAGCGCTTGCCCTTGGCGGTCTTGCGGTCGCCCTTGCCCATGGTGTTGCTCCCGGATGCTGTTCTTGATGATCGGAATGCCGCCGGCGGCCGCCTGCAACGCAGGGCCGCGATCCAGCGGGAAAGCGGCGTAGATTATCACACCGCCCGCGCTCGCCAGCTAGTGGGCGCAGCCGTGATGCCGGCAACTGCGCAGGTGCTGCATCCGCAGGTTTGCCAGATGGGCCAGGCCTACCAGCACGCCACCGGCCGTCATCGCCAGCGCGTGCGGCCACGTGCTCAGGTGCAGCGGCGCATACAGGACCGCCATCCACAACAGGCCCAGGCCGGGCAGCAGCAGCCCCAGTGCCCTCGCCTGCCCGTGGCGCCGGTAACCCCACACCAGGCTGAACAGCCCCAAGGCGGTGGCGAAGAGCACGAACCCGAACTCGACGCGCTCGTCCGCCAGCAGCGCAATGCCCAGTGACGGCAACAGCGCCAGCAGGGCGGGGAGCAGCGCGCAATGGATCGCGCACAACAGCGAGCCCCAGGCTCCAAGGCGATCCAGCAGATGGTGGGTTTGCGGCATGTGGCGGCCCGGTTTCAGGGGTGGACTCGATGGTGGAACAATATAACATTCCGATTCCCCGATCCACACCAAACATGCACATGACCCGACAATTCAATCGCCTTCCGCTGTTCCTTGCCTTGGCCGCCCTCCTGCCGCTGCCCGCGCTGGCGCAGGAACCCGCACACGACGACCACCTCCACGACCTGGTCGACCTGGATGGCATCCAGGTGCGCGCCACGCCGATCCGCAGCACCGCCGACCAGCTCACCCGCCCAGTGGAGGTGCTGGCCGGCGAACGCCTGGACGCGGTCAAGTCCGCGACTTTGGGCGAGACCGTTTCGCGGCTGCCCGGCGTGCAGTCGTCGTGGTTCGGCCCCGGCGTTGGTCGCCCGGTGATCCGCGGCTTCGACTCCGCACGCGTCCAGGTCCTCAGCGACGGGCTGGGCAGCGGCGACGTCTCGACTGTCAGCGTCGACCACGCGGTGTCGATCGAACCGTTCCTGGCCGACCAGATCGAGGTGCTGAAAGGCCCGTCCACCCTGCTCTATGGCTCCGGCGCGATCGGCGGCGCGGTCAACGTGGTCGACGGCCGCGTGCCCGAGCGCGCGACCTACGAGCCCCTGGAAGGCCGCGCCGAGCTGCGCGCCGGCACGGTCAACGACGAACGCACCGGAATGCTGCGGCTGGACGGCACCTCCGCGGGCGGCTCGCTGGTCTTCCACGCGGATGCGCTGCACCGGGAAACCGGTGACCACGACATCCCCGGCTTTGCCGAGGTCCCCGGCCTGCCCGGCGATCACGCGGACGACCACGAGATGGCCAGGGACGTGTTGCCCAACAGCGCCCTGCGCACCGACAGCGCGGCGCTGGGGCTGTCGTGGATCGGCTCGCGCGGCTTCATCGGTGGCGCTGCATCCATGTACAGCAGCCGCTACGGCGTGCCGGGCCATTTCCACCCCGAGGGCGACGGCCACGGGCACGACGACCACGACCATGATCACGACCACGACCATGGCGATCACGACCATGACCACGGGGACGAAGCGGTCCAGATCGTGATGGACCAGCGGCGCACCGAACTGCGCGGCGGCCTGGACGACCTGGGGGTGTTCCGTTCACTGCGGGCCAGTGCCGCCCACACCCGCTACACCCATACCGAATTCGAGGGCGATGCCGTCGGCACGGTGTTCGACAGCGACAGCGTCGAGGCGCGGGTCGAACTGGTGCACCAGCCGCTGGCGGGATGGGAGGGCGCCCTGGGGGCGCAATGGTCGCAGCGCGATTTCCGCGCCGTGGGGCTCGAGGCCTTCGTGCCGGACTCCACCGGCCGCGACCTCGGGCTGTTCTGGCTGGGCGAGCGCGGCTTCGGTCCGCTGCGGCTGGAGGCCGGGGTCCGCCACGACCACATCGAGCTCGACCTGGACACCGCCACCCGCGCGGCGCCGTCGCGCCGCTTCGACAACACCAGCGCCTCGGTCGCGCTGCGCTGGGACGTCACCGACGGCACCCACCTGATGCTGGGGATGGACCGGGCGCAGCGTGCTCCGACCGCCGAGGAGCTCCATTCCTCCGGCTACCACGTGGCGACCGGCTCGGTGGAGATCGGCGACCCCACCCTGGACAGCGAGACCGCGCGGCGGGTGGAGCTGGGGCTGCACTGGCACCGTGGGCCACTGGCGCTGCAGCTGGCGGCCTTCCACGTGCGCTACGACGACTTCATCCACCTGGCGGCGACCGGCGTGGACGACGGCGGCCCGGTCCATGTGTGGAACCAGGCCGACGCCCGCTTCAACGGCGGCGAGGCCAGCCTGGACTGGACGATCGCGGACAACCACACCGGTGCCTGGAACCTGCGCCTGTTCGGCGACGTGGTCCGCGCCAGGCTGGCGGGCGGACCGGACCGCGTGGTCGACATCGCCGTCCCGCATGGCGACCACGCCCACCAGCACCAGGTCACCCTGCCCGGCCAGGGCAACCTGCCGCGCATCGCGCCGCGGCGCGCCGGCGCCGAGCTGGGCTGGATACAGGGTCCGTGGCGCGCCTCGCTGGGCGCGATCCGCTACGACGCACAGGACAGGGTGGCGCTGTACGAGACCACCACCGACGGCTACACGCTGGTCAACGCCAGCCTGGCCTGGCACCTGGACAGCGCGGCGGGGAGCGGGCTGGAGCTGTTCGTGGAGGGCAGCAACCTGCTCGACGAGGAGGCCCGCGTGCACACCTCGCCGCTCAAGGACCTGGCGCCGATGCCCGGTCGCGGGATCTCCTTCGGCGTCCGCGCGTTCTTCTGACCGCGCCTACGGGGTGCCCGGCCCGCTGGCGCAGGTGGCGCACAGGCCGTGCACCTCGAGCGTCTGCGCCCGCGGGATGAACCCGTGGGCGCGGGCGCGTGACTCCAGCGTGGCGACCACGTCCTGGTCCTCCAGTTCCACGGCGCGCTGGCACCGGTCGCAGATCAGGAACGGCACCGCGTGGGCCTCCGCCCCGGGGTGATGGCAGGCGACGAAGGAATTGATCGAGGCGAGCTTGTGGATGAAGCCGTTCTCGAACAGGAATTCCAGCGCGCGGTAGACGGTCGGCGGCGCGGCCGACTCATGGGTCTGCTTCATCCGGTCCAGCAGCTCGTAGGCCTTCACCGGGCCGCCGGCATCGGCGATCAGGCGCAGGGCCTGGGCGCGGATCGGCGTCAGGCGCAGGCCACGGGCGCGGCAGGCGCGCTCGACCTCATGGACGTAGGCGTCGGCGTCCTCGACGTGGTGGTGCGGATCGGTGCAGGGATGACTGGCCACGGGACAACTCTAGCGCCGGTTGCGGCGGGCGGCGAGCCGTCGCGGCCAAAACCGCCTACTCCTCCTGCGGGCACATCGCGATGGCGGCCTGGATGCGCGCCAGTGCCTCCTCGCGCCCCGCGAGGTACACGGTGTGGCCGATGTCCGGGCTGACCTGGCTGCCGGTGATCGCCACCCGCAGTGGCTGGGCGACCTTGCCCATGCCCAGCTCCAGCGCCGCCGCGGTCTCGGCCAGGGCGGCATTGATCGCCTCCGGGGTCCAGGCTGGCAGCGCCGCCAGGCGATCCCGCGCATCCTCCAGCGGCGCGCGGGCAGCGCCTTTCAGGTGCTTGGCCACCGCCTTGTCGTCATACGCCGTGATCGGCCCGAACCAGACTGCGGCGCGCTCGGCCATCTCGGCCAGGGTCTGGACCCGGTCGCGCAGCGCGACGACCACGTCGGCCGCCGCGGGGCCCTTTTCCAGGTCGTGGCCGGCCTGGCGCAGCTGCCACTCCAAGTGGCGGGCGACCTGGGCCGGCGCGTCGCTCTTGAGGTACTGCTGGTTGAGCCAGCCGAGCTTGGCCGAGTCCAGCCGCGCCGCCTTGGCGTTGACGTCCTTGAGGTCGAACAGCTGCTGCATCTCGGCGATCGAGAAGATCTCCTGGTCGCCATGCGACCAGCCCAGCCGGACCAGGTAGTTGAGCAACGCATGCGGCAGGTAGCCGGCATCGCGGTACTGCATGACGTCGGCGGCGCCGGTACGCTTGGACAGCTTGGCGCCCTGCTCGTCGAGGATCATCGGCAGGTGGGCGAAGGCCGGCACCGGTGCGCCCAGCGCCTGGTAGAGGTTGATCTGGCGCGGGGTGTTGTTGATGTGGTCGTCGCCGCGCACCACGTCGGTGATGCGCATGTCGAGGTCGTCGACCACCACCGCGAAGTTGTAGGTGGGATAGCCGTCGGGGCGGAAGATCACCAGGTCGTCGAGCTCGCTGTTGGCGATCTCGATCCGGCCCTTGACCTTGTCGTCCCAGGCCACGACGCCGTCCAGCGGGTTCTTGAAGCGGATCACCCGGTTCGGGTCGTCACGGTACGGCAGGCCGGCCTCGCGCGCGGCGCCGTCGTAGCGCGGCTTGCCGCCGGCGGCCATCGCCGCCTCGCGCATCTTCTCCAGTTCGTCCTTGCTCTCGTAGGCGTAGTACGCGTGCCCGGAAGCCAGCAGCTGCTCCGCTACCTCGCGGTACCGCTCCAGGCGCTGTGTCTGGTAGAACGGGCCTTCGTCGTAGTCCAGCCCGAGCCAGTCCATTGCCTCCAGGATCGCGTCGATCGCGGCCTGGGTGCTGCGCTCGCGGTCGGTGTCCTCCACCCGCAGGATGAACTGCCCGCCGCGCCGGCGCGCCTCCAGCCAGCAGTACAGCGCGGTGCGCGCGCCGCCGATGTGCAGGTAGCCGGTGGGACTGGGCGCGAAGCGGGTGCGGCAGGTCATGCGCGGGTGCTCGGTGAACGGGGCGCGCCATTCTAGCCCGGGCACCGCAAGGCCCGCGCCATACAATGGCGCGATGACGACGCTCTTCATCGCCGACCTGCACCTGGACGCCGAGCGCCCGCAGATCACCGAACTGCTCGGCCGTTTCCTGCGCGAGGAGGCCCGCGGGGCCGACGCGCTGTACATCCTCGGCGACCTGTTCGAGGCCTGGGTCGGGGACGACGATCCGTCGGAAACCGGGGCGTTCGTGGCCGCCGCGCTGCGCCAGGTCGCCGATGCCGGCACGCCGGTGGGGTTCATCCACGGCAACCGCGACTTCCTGCTGGGCCGCGGCTACGCCGCCCGCGCCGGCATGTCGCTGCTGGCCGAGCCCAGCGTGGTGATGCTGTACGGCCGTCCCGCGCTGCTCTCGCACGGCGACACCCTGTGCACCGGCGATGTCGCCTACCAGCAGTTCCGCGCCCAGACCCGCGACCCGGCCTGGCAGGCACAGTTCCTCGCCCAGCCGCTGCAGGCGCGGCTGGCCTTCGCCCGCCAGGCGCGCCAGGCCAGCCGGGCGCACCAGTCCGGCCTGGCCGATGCGGGCACGATGGAAACCATCACCGATGTCGCGCCCGCCGCGGTGGCGGCGACCTTCGCGCTGTACGGCGTGGACCTGATGATCCACGGCCATACCCACCGCCCGGCGGTACACGAACTGGAGGTGGACGGCCGCCCGCGGCAGCGGATCGTGCTCGGCGACTGGTACGAACAGGGCTCGGTGCTGCGGGTGGACCGCGGCGGGTCGAGGCTGGAAGCGCTGGCCTGATCCGCGCTGCCGGCCCGGCTGGCCGCGTCAGGACTCCGGCGGCAGTTCGCCGACCGGATCGGACCCGCGCCGCGCGCAGCCGGCCAGGACCCGCCCGCCCCACGCGAACCGGGAGCGGAAGTCGTGCATCCAGCCCGACATCGAGTCCTGGCACGGCTCCTGGTGCAGTTCCAGCACGAACGGCGCCCCGTCCGCCTCGCCGCTGAAACGCAGGACCCCGCCGGACTCCTCGCGCGTGGCCTGCAGCACCTGGCCGTCGAGGTCGTCCGGCGTGCTGTAGACCAGGGTCCCGCCGCTGGCGCGGACCGACCAGAACGGCTCGTTTCCGGTGGCGACGTAGTCGGCGGCGCCGGCGTCCACCCCGTCCTGCGACGGCTCGCCAGCCGGAGCCGCCGTCGCCGGGCCGCGTTGTTGCTGCCCGGCCCGGGAGGCGTCGTCGGCGGCACAGCCGGCAAGCAGGGCCGCGCACACCAGCGCGGGGGCAAGGCTGGAGAACTGCATGGCTTTCCCTTCGATGGACCTGTGAGCGCAGACCATAGCGGCCCGCGATCAGTCCGTCGTGAGCAGGCTTTCTTCCAGCATCCGCAACTCGTCCGCGCTGAAGCCGGCGCGGCTGCGCGCCTCGTGGTTGAACGGGCCGTACAGCACGGCGCGCGCGTACTCGGCCAGCAGGCGGCGGAAGGTCGGAAGCGGCGCCACCCCGGCGCGCTCGCAGTACCAGCGGAACCAGCGCGAACCGGCGGCCACGTGCGCCACTTCCTCGCGCAGGATCACCTCCAGGATCTCCACCGTGGCGGTGTCGCCCACGTCCTGCAGGCGCCGGATCATCCCCGGGGTGACGTCGAGGCCGCGGGCCTCCAGCACCCGCGGCACCAGCGCCATGCGTGCCAGTCCGTCGTGGGCGGTCTTCTCGGCCATTTCCCACAGCCCGTTGTGGGCATCGAAATCGCCGTATGCGTGGCCCATCGTGCGCAAGCGCGCCTGCAGCATGGCGAAGTGCCGCGCCTCGTCCCGGGCGCAGGACACCCAGTCGGCGTAGTACTGCGCCGGCATGCCGCGGAAGCGGTAGACCGCGTCCCAGGCCAGGTCGATGGCATTGAACTCGATGTGGGCGATGGCGTGGATGAAGGCGGCGCGGCCCTGCACGCTGCCCAGCCCGCGCCGCGGCAGCCCGCGGGGGTGGACCAGCTGCGGGCGCGCGGGCCGGCCGGGCATGCGGACCGGCTCCGGTGCCGGCGCATCGTCGGGCACCACCAGTTCGCCGCGGCCGAAGGCGGCCGTCGCCGCGAACGTGGCATCGAGCTTGGCCGCGACGCTGGCGGCGTCAAGGCAGGCGCGTGCGGCTTCGAACAGGGAACCGGGCATGTCCTGGCGATCGCGGCCATGGCCGCTCCTCGCCGCTCCTCCTACAGGGGCTGGCGGCGGGTGGTCTTGGCGGCGTCCGAGCGCAGCTGGCGGATGCGCTCGAAGTAGTCCTCGCCCGGGCCGGTGACGTACTCGCCATTGAAGCAGGAGCAGTCGAACCGGGTCGGCCCGCCCTTCGGGCTGGCGACCGAGTCCTCCAGGTCGGCCAGGTCCTGGTAGACCAGCCAGTCCACGCCGAGCAGCGCCTCGATCTCCCGCTCGCTGCGGCCGTGGGCGATGAACTCCTCGGCCGCCGGCATGTCGATGCCGTAGATGTTCGGGTAGCGCACCGGCGGTGCCGCCGAGGCCAGGTAGACCTTGCGCGCGCCCACGTCGCGGACCATCTGCACGATCTGCCGCGAGGTGGTGCCGCGCACGATCGAGTCGTCGACCAGCAGCACCACCCGGTTGCGGAACTCCAGCGGGATCGGGTTGAGCTTGCGCCGCACCGACTTCGTGCGCTGCTCCTGGCCGGGCATGATGAAGGTCCGGCCGACGTAGCGGTTCTTGACGAAGCCCTCGCGGTACTTGACCCCCAGCACGTTGGCGACTTCGAGCGCGGCATCGCGCGAGGAGTCGGGGATCGGGATCACCGTGTCGATGTCGTGGCCGGGCCGCAGGCGCAGGATCTTCTCGCCCAGCTTCTGGCCCATGCGCATGCGCGCCTTGTGCACCGAGACCTCGTCGATCATCGAGTCCGGCCGGGCCAGGTAGACGTACTCGAAGATGCACGGGGTGTGCTCGCCGGGCTCGGTGCACATGCGCGAGTGCAGCCGGCCGTCCGCGGTGATCACGATGCCCTCGCCCGGGGCCACGTCGCGCACCCGCTCGAAGCCGATCAGGTCGAAGGCGACCGACTCGGAGGCCACCGCCCATTCGTCGCCGGCCGGCCCGCTGCGCCGGCCCAGCACCAGCGGCCGGATGCCGTTGCGGTCGCGGAACGCCACCAGGCCCAGGCCCAGCACCATGGTCACCGCGGCGAACCCTCCGGTGCAGCGCCGGTAGACGTTCTCCAGCGCGCGCAGGGCCGCCTCGGGCGAAAGCTCGCGCTGCTTGTCGAGCTCATGGGCGAAGACGTTCAGCAACACTTCCGAGTCGGACTCGGTATTGACGTTGCGCCGGTCCTGGGCGAACACCTCCGCGCGCAGCGCCTCGGTGTTGACCAGGTTGCCGTTGTGGGCGAGCGCGATGCCGTATGGCGAGTTGACGTAGAACGGCTGCGCCTCCTCGTGGCCCTCGCTGCCCGCGGTCGGGTAGCGGCAGTGGCCGACCCCGATGTGGCCGACCAGCTTGCGCATGGCGGCCGCGTCGAACACGTCGCTGACCAGGCCGTTGCCCTTGTGCACCAGCAGCCGGTGGCCATGTGCGGTGGCGATGCCGGCGGCATCCTGGCCGCGGTGCTGCAGCACCATCAGTCCGTCGTAGAGCTGCGCCGCGACGTCGTGTTGGCCGACGATTCCGATGATGCCGCACATGGTCGTATGTCCTGCTGTATTGCGGAAAGAAGAAGCTCAGGCGCCCTCGGGCGCCGGGAGCGGGGCGATCAGCGCGGGACCGCTGCGCTCGCCGCGCAGGTCCAGCTCGGCCGCGACCCAGCCGGGCAACAGGCCTGCCAGCCACGACGCGCCGGGAAGGAAAACCGGCAGCAAGCGCGACTGCTGCCAGGCCGGCTCCCGGGGCAGCTCGCTCAGGCCCAGCAGCAGCACCAGCACGCAGGCGATCAGCACGCCACGTGCCAGGCCGAGCAGCAGGCCGAGGAAGCGGTCCATCGCCGACAGACCGATGCCGTGCACCAGCTTGCGCAGCAGCCAGCCGGCGATGCCGACCACCAGCAGCACGCCGATGAAGGCCAGCGCATAGCCGCCAAACAGCTGGGCCGTCCCCGGGACACCATCGGGCTCCAGCATCCGCGCCACTTCGGCGCCGAAACGGAAGGCGCCCCAGCCGGCGAGGATCCAGGCGGCCAGCGAGGCCAGCACCCCGATCAGGCCGCGGAAGGCGCCGAAGACCGTGGACACGGCGACGATCGCCAGCAACACCAGATCGATGGCGGTCATCCTGGGCCCCGCCGGTCAGGGATGGGAGTGGACCAGGCCGTCGATCTGCAGCCGCGCCTTGGCCTGCACCCTGAGCTGTTCGGCGGCGGCGCGGTCGGCCACCGGGCCGACCTGCACCCGGTGCACGCGACCCTTGTCGGTCTGCACCGCCTCCACGAACGCGCTCAGCCCCTGGCTGCGGGCACGGTCGCGCAGGGCGTTGGCCGAGGCCTCGCTGCTGAACGAGCCCAGCTGGACGGCGAAGCCGGTGCCGACGGCGGCGGCCGGCGGCGTGGTGGCCGGCGGCGTAGCGGCCGTCGGCTTTGGCGCTGCAGGGGCGGCCGGCGCATCGGGCTCCGGCTGCCGGGCCACGGCCGGCTGGCGTTCGGAGCCCGACCCGGTCTGGCGCGCGGGCTGCGGGTCCGGTTTGCGGACCGGCCGCTCCTGCGGCGCATCGGCCAGCTCGGCGGCATCCGGATGACGGGCCGCATCGAGCACCACCACCTGCGAGCCCACGTCGTCGCGCACATGGGCCGCGCGCAGGCGCGCGACCTCGGCGGTGGCACGCGAGTCGAACGGGCCGATGCGCACCCGGTGCAGGGTCCGGCCGTCACGCTGCTCCGGCTCCTGGTAGCCGGCCAGTTGCGAGGCCAGCAATGCCGCGACCACGCGCTGGGCGTCGGCCGGGTTGGCATAACTGCCAAAGCTCACCGCGAATCCGCCCCCGGCGGTCGCCGGCGGCATCATTTCCGACTCTGCTTCGGCCTGCTCCGCCGAGGCGGCCTGGGCGCGTTCCCCGGCGGTGTCGACGGTCGGCAGCCCGCCACCCGCGACGAGTCCTTCTTCGTCTTCCCCGCCTTGCGCCGGTGCCGGCGTGCGCGGCGGCAGCAGTGGCAGCTCGCGGGTCTCGAACTCGCCCGCGGGCTCCGGCGGCACGTCCAGCGGGATATCGCCCACGCCGCTCTCCGGCGCAGGCCCCTTGATCAGCATCGGCAGGAAGATGACAGCCAGCGCCACCAGCACGGCGGCACCGACCAGGCGCTGTTTCAGGGCAGGTTCCATCTGGGCTCGATGCAGGGGAATGCCCGGCGATTATAGCCGTGCCGCCCGCCCTGCCCGGGCCGCCGCGTACCGGCGTTCATCCCGGCGCAGCCTGCAGCAGGCGCAACGCGGCCGCAGCGGTGTGGAATGAGCCGAACACCAGGACCCGGTCACCCGGGATCGACGCGGCGAGCGCGGCCTCCAGCGCACCGGCGACATCGGCGTGCACGCTGCCCGACGCCGCGTCGGTCCCGGCCAGGCGCGAGCGCAGGCCGGCGCCGTCACAGGAGCGCGCGCCCTCGCCTTCCAGCCCCGCCAGGTGCCAGTGGGCGATCCGGCCGGCCAGTTCGGCGACTACCCCCGCCGCGTCCTTGTCGGCCAGCGCGGCGTAGACCGCACGGGTGGCGCCGGTGGCCGGGTGGTCGACCAGCCATTGCGCCAGCGCGGCCGCGGCCTGCGGGTTGTGGCCGACGTCGACCAGCACTTCGATCCCGTCGCGCTGGAAACGCTGCAGCCGCCCGACCAGCCGCGCCGCCACCAGGCCCTCCCGGATCGCCCGCTCCGCCGGCGGCTGCTCCAGCGCGCGCAGGGCGGCGATGGCGACCGCGGCGTTGCGCAGTTGCACCGGGGCGGCCAGCGCGGGCCGCGGCAGGTCGAACCGGCAGCCGACCTCGCGCCAGCGCCACAGGCCCGGCTCCGCGTCCGCCGGTGACGGCTCGAAGAAAAAGTCGCAGCCCACCCGCAGTGCGCTGGCGCCGATCGCATAGGCGCGCTCGAGCACGCTGGAGGGCGGGTCGTCATCCCCCAGCACCAGCGGCTTCCAGGCCCGGGCGATGCCGGCCTTCTCGCGGCCGATGCTCTCGCGATCCGGGCCCAGCCAGTCGGCATGGTCGATGTCGACGGTGGTGATCACCGCCACGTCCGGCTCGACGATGTTGGTCGCATCCAGCCGCCCGCCCAGGCCGACCTCCAGCAATGCCAGGTCCAGCCCGGCGCGCCCGAACAGCCACAGCGCCGCCAAGGTGCCCATCTCGAAGTAGGTCAGCGCGACGGCCCCGCCACCCCGTGGCGCCCGGGCCGCCTCCACCGCCTCGAAGGCCTCGACCAGCGCGGCATCGTCCACCGGCTCGCCATCGATCCGCACCCGCTCGTTGTAGGCCAGCAGGTGCGGCGAGGTGTAGCTGCCGACCCGGCGCCCGTCGGCACGGGCGATCGCCTCCATGAAAGCGACGGTCGAACCCTTTCCGTTGGTCCCGGCGACCAGTACCACCTCGGCCGCCGGCCGGCCGAGGCCCATGCGGGTGGCGACCCCGCGCACCCGGTCCAGGCCCAGCGCGATCCCGGCCGGGTGCAGCTGCCCGATGCGTTCGAGCCACCCGGCAAGGTCGAGGCGCTCAGCCATGGCCGGGAATCAGTCGGCCAGCCCCATCTCGCGCAGCACTTCCGGCGCGGGATAGACCTCTTCCATGATCCAGCGCATGTAGCGCCCATCCACGGCGATGACGCGGGTCAGCTCCGGGTTGAACACCCAGTTGGAGGCGACCGACTCCCAGTTCATGTCGAACACCAGGCCGACCAGCTCGCCGCGGGCGTCCAGCACCGGGGAGCCGGAGTTGCCGCCGGTGATGTCCAGGTCGGCGGTGAAGTTGACCGGGACGGTACCCAGCTCCTCGCTGGCCAGGCCGGCGTACTCGCCGGCGGCGATCTTCTCCAGCTGCACCTGCGGGGCGTTGAACGGATCCTCGCCGGTGTGCTTGGCAGGGATCTGCTCCAGTGTGGTGAACGGCGGCAGCTCGACGCCGTCGGGACGGGTGTAGCCCTGGACGTTGCCGAAGGTGATGCGCAGCGAGGAGTTGGCGTCCGGGTAGACATGCCCGCCCTGGCTGCGGCGGTAGTCGGCCGCGGCCTGCAGCCAGGTCGGCCGTGCCAGCAGCTCCACGCCCTCGCGGTCCTTCCGGGCCTGTTCCTGGGCAGTGAAGTACGGGGCCATCGCCACGGCCAGTTCGATCGCCGGATCCCCGCTCGCTTCCAGCGTGGCCTGGTCGGATTCCAGCAGCGCCAGCCGGGTGTCCAGCCCGCCCAGCGCGGTGCCGGCCAGGCGGTCCAGCGCCGCCTGCACGGCTGCCTCGCCGTCACCGCCGAGCCACTGGTCCAGGGCCGGGACGCGCTGGTCCTGCGGCAGGGCGACGTACTGGCGCAGCCAATATTCCTGCAGCTGGCGGTCCATGTCCGGGTGATAGCGGCGGTCCATCTGCCGCATCGCGCCCTCGATGCCCGGCAGGTCGCGCTGCTGGTAGCCCGCTTCGCGCTCGGCATCGGGCCTGGCACGCTCGATCGACAGCCGGTGCAGGGTGCGCGCGGTTCCCAGGGCACCGGTGCGGAACAGCTGCGGGACCACCAGGTCGCGCTCGCGGGTGGCGTTGCCCTGCTCCAGCAACTCGACCAGGGTGGCGTGCGCGTCCAGCGCCGCCTGCCCTTCGGCACCCTGGCCGCGCAGCCAGTCGAGCACGGCCTGCTCGTCGCGGTGCTTGATCGCGCTGGCGCCCATGCGCTCGAAGCCCTCGAGCTGGCCGCCGTAGTTCTTCATCACGTTGTGCCAGCCCCGCACGGTGCTGGCGTACTTGACCTCGATGTCCTTGTCGGCCGCGCCGGCGGCTTCGACCAGCCCGACCAGGTCCTGGTAATGATCCCGGGTGGTCGGGTAGCTCCAGCCGGTGGTGGCATCGAACTCGTCGGCCAGTGCCCAGCGGAAGGTGCGCCCCGGGTAACCGGCGACCATGACGAAGTCACCGGCCTCCAGCGGCTGGCTGGCGACCTTCAGCCAGTGCTTCGGCTGGTAGGGCACGTTGTCTTCGCTGTACGGCGCGGGCTTGCCATCGGGTCCGACGTAGGCGCGGTAGAAGCTGAAGTCGCCGGTGTGGCGCGGCCACATCCAGTTGTCGATGTCGCCGCCGTAGCTGCCGACGCTGTTGGGCGGGGCGTGGACCAGGCGGACGTCGCGGATCTCCAGGTTGCGGAACAGCCGGTAGTCGTTGCCGCCCAGGAAGCTGTACAGGTGGCAGCGGTAGCCCGGCTCGGTCTCGCAGTCGGCGACCAGCTGCTTTTCCAGGGCGTCCAGCGCGTGGGTGCGGGCACGGCCGTCGCCGGCCGCCTCCAGCGTTGCGCGGACCTGCGCGGTGACGTCGGTGATCCCATCGAGGACGTAGATGCGGGCGTTCGGCCCGGCGGAGAGCTCGCCTTCCTTCGTCCCGGCATTGAAGCCCAGTTCGATGAGGTTGTTCTCGGCGGTGGAGTTGAGCTGGATCGCGCCATAGGCGCAGTGATGGTTGGTGACCACCAGGCCCTGCGGGGAGACGAAGCTGGCGGTGCACCCGCCAAGCGAGACCACCGCGCCCATCGGGTCGCCGGTCAGGTCGGCGAGCTGCTCCGGCGCCAGCTCCAGGCCGGCCTGTTTCAGCGGGCCGGCGATGTCGGGCAGCTGCTGGGGCACCCACATGCCCTCTCCGGCCATGGCGGTACCGGTGCCCGCCAGCGCGATGGCGACGGCCAGGATGGAATGACGCATGGGTACGCTCCTCGGGAATGGAAACCCGCCGAGTGTAGCCGTGCCGCGGCCGCGCCGGCAGGGTCGCCGGTCATGCCGCCGCCCCGGTGCGGGGCGGCGGACCAGGAGCCCTCAGTCGACCGGCAGGGCCATCTCGCCGAGCAGGTGGTGCGCCGGGTAGACCTTGTCCATCAGCCAGCGCATGTAGCGCATGTCGACGTGGATCGCCCGCTTGTAGCGTGGGTCGTACATCCAGCTGGCGCTGACCGACTCCCAGTTGCTGTCGAAGTTCAGGCCGATGATCCGGCCTTCGGCGTCGAGCACCGGCGAGCCGGAGTTGCCGCCGGTGGTGTCCAGGTTGGTCATCAGGTTGACGGTCTGGGTGCCCAGCGCGGCATCGGCGGTGTTGCCGAAGTCGCCGGCGGCGATCGCCTCCAGCAGGCGCTCCGGGGCGTCGAACGGCGCCTGCCCGGTGTGCTTCTCGACGATCCCGGCCACCGTGGTCAGCGGCTGGTAGAGCACCCCGTCGCGTGGCCGCAGGGTGCTGACCCGGCCGTAGCTGACCCGCAGCGTCGAGTTGGCATCCGGATACACCGCACGGTCCTGCGAGTGGCGGTACCCGACCAGCGTGCGCATGTAGGACGGCCGCAGGCGCAGCAGTTCGCCCTCGCGGGCCTTGGCCTCGTCCTCGATGCGCAGCAGCGCCGGCAGCAGGGTGGCGGCGGCCCGCAGCAGGGAATCGTCCGCGGCGGCGAGCGCGGCCGGGTCGGCCTGCAGCCAGTCCAGCCGCGCCTGCGCCTGGTCCAGCGTGGTGCCGGCGTAGAGCGCGTCGATGCGTTGGTCGAGCGCGGCCGGGTCGGTGCCGAACACCCGGTCGAACTCCGGCAGGTGCTGGTCGGCCGGCAGGGCCAGGTACTGACGCACCAGGCTGGCCAGCAGGGCCTTTTCCACCGGCTCGGCGTAGCGGCGCTGCACCCGCTCCAGGCCGGCGCGGATCAGCGGCTCGTCGCGCAGCTGGTAGCCGGACTCGCGCCGCGCGTCGGGCTTGCCGCGCTCCAGCGCCAGCCGCTGCAGGCGCAGGGCGGCGTCGAAGACCTCGGTGCGTCCCAAGGTGGCGACCAGCTGATCGCGCTCGCGGGTGGCACTGGCTTCGGCGAGCACCGCGCGCACGGCGTCGATATCGGCCAGGGTGGCCTCCGCATCGCCCCGCGAACGCAGCCAATCGAGCATCGCCGCCTCGTCGGCGGCGCGAACCTCGACCGCATCGCTGCGCTGCAGGCCCTCCAGCTCCCCCCGGGCGCGCTTGAGGTTGTTCTCCAGGCTGGCCACGGTCGCGGCGTAGCGCACCTTGAGCTCCGGCTGGCCTTCGGTGCGTTCGGCGATGGTGTCGAGCAGCCCGCCGTACAGCGCCACCCGCGATGGCAGCTGCCAGCCCACCTGTTCGGCGAACTCGGAGGCCATGCGGTGGCGGAAGGTCCGCCCCGGGTAGCCGGCGAGCATGGCGAAATCGCCCTCCTCCACCGCCGCGGTGGACACCTGCAGGTGCGCCGGCGGGGTGTAGGGCACGTTGTCGGGGGAGAAGTCCGCCGGCCGCCCGTCGGGGCCGACGTAGGTGCGCAACAGGGTGAAATCGCCGCTGTGGCGGGGCCACATGAAATTGTCGATCTCCCCGCCGTAGCCGCCGATCGCGTCCGGCGGGGCGTAGGCCAGGCGGATGTCGCGCAGCTCCAGCTGGGTGACCAGGTAGAAGTCGGCGCCGTAGTGCACGTCGACCACGCTGCAGCGGTTGCCGGGCTCCTGCTCGCACTCGGCCACCAGTGCCTTGCGCGCGTCCTCGACGGCGTCGTGGTAGGCGCGGCCGGTCTTGCCGCGGGCGCCGGCGAGGACCCGGTCGGTGACGCGGTCGAAGCCGGTGGTCACCCGCACCCGGTAGTCCGGGTTGGCCGGCAGCTCGTCGTCCCGGGTGGCCGCGACATAGCCGTTTTCGATCAGGTCGCGATCGGGCGTGGAGTTGTACTGGATCACCCCGAAGGCCACATGGTGGTTGGTCAGCAGCAGGCCATCGGCGGAGACGAACGCACCGGTGCCGCCGCCCACCCGCACCACCGCATTGAGCGGCGGCCGGGTGAGGTCGGCCAGCGCGGCCGGCTCGCCCTGGAAGCCGGCTTCGCGCAGCTGGGCGGCGATCTCCGGCAGCTGCGCGGGCAGCCACATGCCCTCGTCGGCGTGGGCGGCCAGCGCGGTGCCGGCGGCAAGTGCGAGTGCGGCCAACCGGGGGCCGCGGCGGAGCGTGCGGTGGTCAGTCATGGGGCAGTCCCATCTCCTCGAGCAGGTGCTCGGCGTGGTCGACCTCGTCCATCACCCAGCGCATGTAGCGGGTGTCGACGTGGATCGAGCGGGTGAGTTCCGGGTTGAAGATCCAGCCGGCGTTGAGGCTCTCGTAGTTGCCGTCGAACAGCAGTCCGACCAGCTCGCCGTCGGCGTTGAGGGTCGGCGAGCCGGAATTGCCACCGGTGGTGTCGACGTCGCTGAGGAAGTTCACCGGCACGTCGCCCAGCGACTCCATGCGGTACTGCGCGCCGCGCCCTTCGGCGATCGCGTCCAGCTGCGACTGCGGCGAGGCGAACGGCTCCTTGCCGGTGACCTTGGCCACCAGCCCGTCGAGGGTGGTGAACGGCACCATCCGCACGCCATCACGCGGGGAATAGCCGCGCACGGTGCCGAAGGTGATCCGCAGCGAGGAGTTGGCGTCCGGGTAGACGGCACGCCCCTGGTCGGCGTTGAAATCGATCATCGCCTGCATGAACTGCGGGCGCAGCGCGGAGACCCGGCCGGCGCGGGCCTCTTCGAGCTCCTCGTCGGCCAGCAGCACCGGCATCAGGCCCACCGCGAACTGCAGCGCCGGGTCCGCGGAGGCCTCGATCGACGCGGCATCGGCCTGCAGCCAGCGCAGGCGCTCGGCCTGGTCGCCCAGCGCGGAGGCATAGAGTGCGTCCAGCCGCGCATCCAGCTCCGGGATGGTGGTGTCGGCGGCGCCGATCCCCAGCCAGGCGTCCAGCTCCGGCACCCGCTGCGCGGCGGGAACGCGTTCCGCATAGCGCTGCAGGCGCAGGGCCATCAGCGCACGGTCGACGGCCGGGTCGTAGCGCTTGTCGAAGGCCTCCAGCGCGCCCCGCAGCCGGGCCGCGTCGCGCTCCTGGTACCCGGTCTTGCGCTCGGCATCCGGCTTTGCCTGCTCCAGGGCGTTGCGATAGAGCTGCACCGCCACCCCGGCCAGTCCGCCGTTGACGTTGCCCAGCCACAGGTCGCGCTCGCGGGTGGTCCGCTCTTGCTCGAGCTCCCGGGCCAGTTCGTCGATCGCGGCGATCGTCTCGCGCCCCCGCGCGCCCCCGTCCGCCAGCCACGCGCGCAACGCGTTCTCGCGATCGCGCTTCATGCCGACCGGGTCTTCCATCCGGGCGAAGCCGTCCAGGTTGCCCTGGTAGAGCTTGAGCACGTTGTTGTAGCCGGCCACCGTGGAGGCGTACTTCAGCGCCGCGGCCCGGTCGCCGGCGGTGGTGCGCTCGATGGTCTCCAGCGAATCGCGCAGGTACTGCACCGTCACCGGATACTGCCAATCGATGACCTGCTCGACCTCGTCGGCCAGCCGGTAGCGGTTGGTCCGGCCCGGGTAGCCGGTGACCATCACGTAGTCGCCCTCGACCAGCGGCTGCTGGGACACCGTCAGCCAGCTGGCCGGCTCGAACGGCACGTTGCCTTCCGAATACGGCGCCGGCTTGCCGTCCGGGCCCACGTAGGCGCGCAGGAAGGCCCAGTCGCCGGTATGGCGCGGCCACTCGAAGTTGTCCTCGTCGCCGCCGAACTTGCCGATCAGTTCCGAGGGGGCATAGACCAGGCGCACGTCCTGGATCTCCAGCTGGCGGATCAGCGAGAACTGCAGCCCGCCGTGGAAGTTGTAGACGTTGCAGCGCAGCCCGCCCGGCGCCTCGCACCCGGCCACCAGCGCCTTGCTGCGCGATTCGATGGCATCGAAGCGCTGCTTGCCGTCCATGCCCTCCAGCCCGTCGGTCACCTGCGCGGTGACGTCACGGATGTCCTGGGTGACGTAGATGCGCGAGGTCGGCGCCGCCGGCAGCTCCTCGGCCAGGTCGCGGGCGACGAAGCCGTCGGCCAGCAGGTCGCGCTCCGGGGTCGAGTTGTACTGCAGGTTGCCGTAGGCGCAATGGTGGTTGGTCACCACCAGCCCCCGAGGGGACACAAAGCTGGCGGTGCACCCGCCGAGGCTGATCACCGCATCGAGCGGCTTGGCCGCCAGGTCGGAGAGTGCCTCCGGCTCCATCCGCAGGCCGAGCGCCTTGAGCCGTCCGGCGAGCTCGGGCATCTGCGAGGGCTGCCACATGCCTTCGTCGGCATGGGCGGCAGGGGCGTTGAGCAGGGCGGCGGGCAGCAGCGAGAGCGCCAGCGCGGCCGGGAGGATACGGATCTTCATGGGATTCCCCGATGGGTCGACCGGTGAAGATAGGCAGGCCCGTGCGTGCGCTGCAAGGCCCGGCAGTCACGCCCCGCGGGGTCCGGCATTCACCGCCGCGCCGGTACAATCTGCGGTCACGTTTCCCCTGCAGGCCCATCCGATGCCCCACGCCAATCCCGCCCCCGAGCTGCCCACCACCATGCGCGCGCTGGTCAAGCGCGAGGCCGCCCGGGGCATCTGGATGGAAGAGGTCCCGGTCCCCACGCCCGGCGCCAACGAGGTGCTGATCAAGGTCGAGAAGACCGCGATCTGCGGCACCGACCTGCACATCTACCTGTGGGACGAGTGGAGCCAGCGCACGATCGAGCCCGGGCTGGTGATCGGCCACGAGTTCGTCGGCCGCGTGGTCCGGGTCGGCCCCGGGGTCACCGGTTACCAGGTCGGCCAGCGGGTCTCGGCCGAAGGCCACATCGTCTGCGGCCACTGCCGCAACTGCCGCGGCGGGCGCCAGCACCTGTGCCCCAATACCGTCGGCATCGGCGTCAACCGCGATGGTGCGTTCGCCGAGTACATCGTCATGCCGGCCACCAACCTGTGGCCGATCCCGGACCAGATCCCCTCCGAGCTGGCCGCCTTCTTCGACCCTTATGGCAATGCGGCGCATTGCGCGCTGGAGTTCGACGTGGTCGGCGAGGACGTGCTGATCACCGGCGCCGGCCCGATCGGCATCATCGCCGCCGGCATGTGCAAGCACATCGGTGCGCGCAACGTGGTGGTCACCGACGTCAACGACTACCGCCTGAAGCTGGCCGCCGACATGGGCGCCACCCGCGTGGTCAACGTCGCCAACACCTCGGTGAAGGACGTGATGGCCGAACTGCACATGGAAGGCTTCGACGTCGGCCTGGAGATGAGCGGCAACCCGCGCGCCTTCAACGACATGCTCGACTGCATGTACCACGGCGGCAAGGTCGCCCTGCTGGGCATCCTGCCCAAGGGCGCCGGCATCGACTGGGACCGGATCATCTTCAAGGGCCTGACCGTGCAGGGCATCTACGGCCGGAAGATGTACGAGACCTGGTACAAGATGACCCAGCTGGTGCTCGGCGGCTTCCCGCTGGGCAAGGTGCTGACCCACCAGCTGCCGGTGGATGAGTTCCAGCAGGGCTTCGACCTGATGGAATCCGGCAGGGCCGGGAAGGTCGTACTGGGCTGGTAAGGGCAGTACCCGTCATTCCCGCCCACGCGGGAATCCACGCCGGGCATGCGCCCGTATCCGGGTGGCTGGCGCCACGGGCCCATCCGGGCAAGAACAACGTCCATGGGTCCCCGCGTTCGCGGGGATGACGGACCGAATCAAGGAGTTTTCCATGTCCCTGACCGAACGCTACGAACACACCCTCGACGAAATCCGCGGGCAGGGGCTGTTCAAGTCCGAGCGGATCATCACCGGCCCGCAGTCCGCGGAGGTCACGCTGGAGGACGGCCGCACGGTGCTGAACTTCTGCGCCAACAACTACCTGGGCCTGGCCGACCATCCGGCGATGATCCAGGCCGCCCGCGAGGCGCTGGACACCCACGGCTTCGGCATGGCCTCGGTGCGCTTCATCTGCGGCACCCAGGACCTGCACAAGGAGCTGGAGAAGACCATCGCGGATTTCTTCGGCACCGAGGACACCATCCTCTACGCCGCCTGCTTCGACGCCAACGGCGGGTTGTTCGAGCCATTGCTGGGACCGGAGGACGCGATCATCTCCGACAGCCTCAACCACGCCTCGATCATCGATGGCGTGCGCCTGTGCAAGGCCAGGCGCTACCGCTACGCCAACTGCGACATGGCCGACCTGGAGAAGCAGCTCCGGCAGGCCCGCGAGGACGGCGCGAACACGATCATGATCACCAGCGATGGCGTGTTCTCGATGGACGGCTTCATCGCGCCGCTGGACGAGATCACCGCACTGGCCGAAAAGTACGACGCGCTGGTGCACATCGACGAGTGCCACGCCACCGGCTTCATCGGCGCCACCGGCCGCGGCTCGGCCGAGGTCAAGGGGGTGATGGAGAAGATCGACATCTTCACCGGCACCCTGGGCAAGGCCATGGGCGGCGCGGTGGGCGGCTTCACCACCGCGAAGGCCGAGGTGATCGAGATGCTGCGCCAGCGCTCGCGCCCCTATCTTTTCTCCAACTCGCTGCCGCCGCACGTGGTGGCCGCGGGCACCAAGGCCTTCCAGATGCTCGACCAGGCCGGCGAACTGCGCGAGCGGCTGGCGCAGAACACCGCCTGGTTCCGCGGGCGCATGGAGGCCGCCGGCTTCGACCTGAAGCCCGGCACGCATCCGATCGTGCCGGTGATGCTCTACGACGCCCCGCTGGCCCAGCGTTTCGCCGAGCGCCTGCTGGAGGAAGGCATCTACGCGATCGGCTTCTTCTTCCCGGTGGTGCCGCAGGGGCAGGCCCGGATCCGCACCCAGGTATCGGCCGCACACACCCGCGAGCAGCTGGAGCGTGCGGTCGACGCGTTTACCCGCATCGGCCACGAGCTGGGCGTGCTCAAGGACTGACCCGCTCCGGCAGCGCAACGGAAAACGGCCGCGTTCAATGCGGCCGTTTTCATTCGTGCGTACGACCGGCCAAGCGGTTATTCGACTTTGATCCCTTCCTCGGCGGCACCCTCCGGCGCCTGGGGCAGCAACTCCCCGGCGGCGGCATCGCCCTCGACCGGCGTGCGACCCTTCGCCACCCGCACGCCCTTGGCCTCCATCCACGCGGCAAAGGCATCGGCGGTCATGCGCTCGCCGTTCTGGTTCATGTTGAACCGCCACGGCGTATTGTCGAATTCGGTCCGCGGCTTGTAGGTCGCCGCATCGATGAGCTCCGGCGCAGGTGCCGCCGGAGTGGCGCTGGCGACCATCGCCCCGGCGCCCGGTACGACCTCCAGCTCCGCGGGTGCCGCGTCCATCGGAGGCACGCCGGAAACCGACGGAACCTCCATCGCGCCACCCGATATCGGCTGCACGCTTGCGAGCTGCGCGCAACCCTCCAGCTGCTGGCGGTAAAGCACCTGCTCGGCGGACAAATCGCCGGTGAGCGACTGGTCGAGCACCCCGCCGGCAATGCCAAGCGGCTGCGCCGGCAATTCCAGTTCACCGGCAACCGGCGCGATGTCGGTGGCGGCGGGTGCCAGCTGGGGCGCGGCGAGTGCAGCGCAGTCGGCCGGCGCCTGCGCGTGTGCGAGGCTGGCGAGGGACATCAGTACGGCGGCCGCGATGACGCGTTCCATGGGTGCTCTCCTGCATATGGACCGGCGGCCGTGCACCGCCCGTTCGACCGCGGCAGTGTAGGCCCGCACGGGCCGGAGCGACAACCATTCAGGGCACATTCGGTGAGCGCAAAAGAGGAAGCCCGGCACAAGGCCGGGCTTCCTGGTACTGCTGGAGGAGATCCCCCGTGCAGCGGGCTCAGTTCTGGACGTTGAGCTCGGTGCGGCGGTTGGTCTCGCTCTTGCACTGCGGCAGGGTCTGCGGGGTGTTCTCGAGCGGACGGCTCTCGCCGAAGCCGTTCGGGCCCACCAGGCGCGAGGCGGCAATGCCGTTGCTGGTCAGGTAGTCGTACACCGCATTGGCGCGACGCTCCGACAGCGACTGGTTGTAGGCGTCGGCACCGCACAGGTCGGTGTGGCCGGCGACTTCAACGCGCAGGTCCGGGTAGCGCTGCAGGATCTGCACCGCCTCGCCCAGCACCGCCACCGCGTCCGGACGCAGGGTCGACTTGTCGAAGTCGAAGTTCACGCCGCGCAGGTCGATCGACACCGGCACCGGGCAACCGTCCGGACCGATGGTCTGGCCGGGCTGCGAGTTCGGGCACTTGTCGTCGCAGTTGTTCACGCCGTCGCCGTCGTCGTCCAGGTCGGCACAGCTCGGGGCGGCAGGCGCCGGCGCCGGGGCAACCGGGGCGACCGGCTCCGGACCCAGCGGCACCACGACGCCGACCGAGGCCAGCAGGTCGCCGAACCAGTCCTCGTTCGGGGCATTGACGCTCTGGTCGTCGAAGTCGGCGCGGTAGGCCAGCTCGGTGCGGATCTTCACCCGACCGGCGTCGCCCTGGGCACCGAAGCCGACCTTGGCCGCCAGGTTGCCGTCTTCGCGCTCACCCGGGGAAACCGGGTTCGGGAACGCGTCGAACTCCTCTTCGGCGCGCTGGTAGCCCAGGCCCATCAGCAGGTACGGATTCCAGCCACGGCCCTCCACCACGAAGTGGCGGCGCAGGTCGAGCGAGATGCCGTACTGGCTCCAGTTCAGGTCGCGGTTGGCGTCCTTGTTGGGGTTCTGGTAGTTCAGCTCGGCGTCCAGCGACCAGTTCGGGTCGATGAACTTGCCCACGCCGATCGCCCCGAACGGGGTATCACGGGTACCGCGATCGTTGTCCTGGATGTTCATGCCGGCCGAACCGGTGACATACCAGCGATCATCGAACTCCTGCGCGTTGGCCGTGGCGGTCAGCGCCAGGCCCGCGAGAAGCGCCGTGCCAAGCAGGCGAGTCTTCATCAGTTGTGCTCCTTCGGGGGATGTGAAACGGGGTGAACGCGCCGAATCATACACATTCAGCAACCTGTCTACACGGCAGGACTGCATCCGCAACAAAGACGAAGCCCGGCGAACCGGGCTTCGCTCGAGGCGGTTTCACGCCTCTATCCGCGTGTGGACGCCGTGCTCAGTTCTGGACGTTGAGCTCGGTGCGGCGGTTGGTCTCGCTCTTGCACTGCGGCAGGGTCTGCGGGGTGTTCTCGAGCGGACGGCTCTCGCCGAAGCCGTTCGGGCCCACCAGGCGCGAGGCGGCAATGCCGTTGCTGGTCAGGTAGTCGTACACCGCATTGGCGCGACGCTCCGACAGCGACTGGTTGTAGGCGTCGGCGCCGCACAGGTCGGTGTGGCCGGCGACTTCAACGCGCAGGTCCGGGTAGCGCTGCAGGATCTGCACCGCCTCGCCCAGCACCGCCACCGCGTCCGGACGCAGGGTCGACTTGTCGAAGTCGAAGTTCACGCCGCGCAGGTCGATCGACACCGGCACCGGGCAACCGTCCGGACCGATGGTCTGGCCGGGCTGCGAGTTCGGGCACTTGTCGTCGCAGTTGTTCACGCCGTCGCCGTCGTCGTCCAGGTCGGCACAGCTCGGGGCGGCAGGCGCCGGCGCCGGGGCAACCGGGGCGACCGGCTCCGGACCCAGCGGCACCACGACGCCGACCGAGGCCAGCACGTCGCCGAACCAGTCGGCGCCATCGTCGCGCGGCACGTCGTCGTTGAGGAATGCGCCGATGCTGTCGTCGTCCGCATCGATGCGGTAGGCCAGCTCGGTACGGATCTTCACCCGGCCCACGTCACCCTGCGCACCAAAGCCGACCTTGCCGGCGATGTTGCCTTCCTTGCGCTCGCTTGGCGCGCCATTGCGCTCGAAGCGCGCGGGCAGCAGCGGGTTGGAGGGATCGAACTCCTCCTCGGCGCGCTGGTAGCCCAGACCCATCACTACGTACGGATTCCAGTTACGGCCTTCGGCGATGAAGTGGCGGCGCACGTCGAACGAAATGCCGTACTGGCTCCAGTTGAGGTCCTGGTTACGGTCGGTGTTGGGGTTCTGGTAGTTCAGCTCGGCGTCGACCGACCAGTTCGGGTTGATGAACTTGCCCAAGCCGATCGCGCCGAACGGTGCATCGCGGGTACCACGCTCGTTGTCCTGGATATTCATGCCGGCCGAACCGGTGACGTACCAGCGATCGTCGAATTCCTGCGCACCGGCGGCACCGGCCACGCCCAAGCCACCGATGAGGGCGGCGCAGAGAAGTTTCTTGTTCATGTGTTTCTCCTTGAAGAGTCCAAAATCCGAAACCGGCTTGTGCGTGGTTCCCGAATTGCGTGGGGACGGCCGCCTAGTGACGCCATCGCGGCGCAGGTTAGGTTTGGCTCTGTGAAAGCAGTGTTAACGCGCATCTAACAACCCACGCCTGGCCAGCGGACGGCGATCAGCCGGCAAGGCCGGCAGTTGCCCGGTGCTTCTATCCCGCCGTGGACGGTCGGCACGTGAATCAACCGTTCACGCTGTGTTTATTTTGCGGCCGGTACCGTGCCGCGACTTTTCCGTCCGCCCAAGTCGGCGGCGGCACCCTCGCCCGACCCGCGTTGACCGCGGACCAGGCGCCGGGGCAAAGCGCGCCATCTAGAGCCGCAGCCCTCCCCAGTACGTCCGGCCATGCCCGCCTTCTTCCGTTGCAGTCCGGAAGCAGGCGGATGCGCCTACGGAGCAAGGAGACACCTATGAAACTGGCATGGATCCTGTGGCTGGCCTCCATCCTGCCGCCACAAACCGCAGATTCCCTGTGCCTGAGCACCACGCTTTACCTGGAGGCACGCAACCAGTCCATCCAGGGCCAGCAGGCCGTGGCCGAGGTCGCCCTGCGCCGCCGCGACAGCGGACTTTGGGGTGACAGCGTGTGCGAGGTGGTGACCGCGCGGAAGCAGTTCGCGCCGACCCTGGTCTCGCCGAACTACCGGCTGCACAACACCGAGGCGTGGGCACGTGCGGTGACCATCGCCCTTGACGCCCAGCGCAACTGGGAACTGCCCCCCGGCGAGCGCCAGGAGCTCGTGCCCGGCGCGAGCCACTTCGCGGCGCTGGCGATCGCCAGCCCCAACTGGCAGAACGCATACCGGGTGGCGACCATCGGCGACCACACCTTCCTGCGGGTACAGAACCTCGCCCCCGGCGGGACCTGAGCGCGAGACAGCGTTTCAGCGCGAAAACACGGACATGACGGGCGGGTCGGCGAGAATGCCGGCCCGCTTTCCCTTCCGGAGTCCGCATGAAGCTCTACACCAAGCCCGGCGCGTGCTCGACCGCCGACCACATCGCGCTGGAGTGGACAGGCACCGAGTACCAGGCCGAGGTGATGACCCCCGAGTCGCTGAAGTCGCCCGCCTACCTGCGGATCAATCCCTCGGGCGCGGTCCCGGCACTGGTCGATGGCGATTTCGTACTCACCCAGAACGCCGCGATCATGGGCTACATCGCCGATACCCATCCCGGAGCCGGCCTGGCCGGGAACGGGAGCGCACGACAGCGGGCCGAGGCCACCCGCTGGCTGGCCTTCGTCAACGCCGACCTGCACCCGGCCTTCCTGCCGCTGTTCGCCCCGGCCCTGTTCGCCGCGCCCGATGGCGCCCCGGACGCGCTGCGGCAGGCGACGCTCGGCCGGATCCGCCGACTGCTGGAAAGTGCCGACCGCCAGCTGCAGGGCAAGCAGTGGCTGGCGGGCTTCCGCAGCTTCGCCGATCCCTACTTCTACATGACGCTGCGCTGGGCCGGTGCCATGGGTGTCGACCTGGCCGGCCTGGACAATATCGAGGCGTTCAGGCGGCGCATGGAAGCCGACCCGGGCGTGCAGGCGGTGCTGCGTGCCGAGGGCCTGGACTGACTCCCGGGGGGAATCGCCCCACCCCGGAAACGGAAAGGCCGCGCCCCGGGGCGCGGCCTTTCCTTATATATGCGTGTCCGTTTGCCGGATCCGCCGGTCCCGCCGGTTCAGCGCGATTCCAGCGGTGGATACTCGCGGTTCTCCGGACCGGTGTAGTTCGCGCTGGGGCGGATGATCTTGCCGTCCTCGCGCTGCTCGATCACATGGGCGCTCCAGCCGGTGGTGCGCGCGATCACGAACAGCGGGGTGAACATGGGGGTCGGGATGCCCATCATGTGGTACGCGCTGGCGCTGTACCAGTCCAGGTTCGGGAACATCTTCTTGGTGTCCATCATCAGGTTCTCGATGCGCTCGGACACGTCGAACAGCACCGGGTTGCCGCCCTCGGCACACAGGTCGCGGCTGATCTGCTTGATGACCGGGTTGCGCGGATCGCCGATGGTGTAGACCGGGTGGCCGAAGCCGATGACGATCTCCTTGCGCTCCATGCGCGCGCGGATGTCGGCCTCGGCCTCGTCGGCCGAGCCATAGCGGCTGATGATGTCCATCGCCACCTCGTTGGCACCGCCGTGCTTGGGCCCGCGCAGCGCGCCGATCGCGCCGGTGAGGCAGGAGTACAGGTCCGACCCGGTGCCGGCGATCACCCGCGCGGTGAAGGTGGAGGCGTTGAACTCGTGCTCGGCGTAGAGGATCAGCGACTTGTCCAGCGCATCGACGTGCAGCTGGCCCGGCGGCTCGCCGTGCAGCAGGTGCAGGAAGTGCCCGGCCACGGTGTCGTCGTCGGTCTCGGTGTCGATCCGGCGGCCGTTGCGGGTGAAGTGCCACCAGTACAGCAGCATCGAGCCGAAGCTGGCGATCAGCCGGTCGGCGATGTCGCGCGCCTCGGCCGCCGGGTGGCCCTCGCGCTCGGGCAGCACGGTGCCCAGCACCGAGCAACCGGTGCGCAGCACGTCCATCGGGTGGGCCGCGGCCGGCACCAGCTCCAGCGCTTCGGTGACGATTGCCGGGAGCCCGCGCAGGCGGCGCAGCTTGGTCCGGTAAGCCTTGAGCTGCCCGTGGGTCGGCAGGTCGCCGTGCACCAGCAGGTGGGCGACCTCCTCGAAGCTGGAGCGGGTCGCCAGGTCCTTGATGTCGTAGCCACGGTAATGCAGGTCGTTGCCGCTGCGGCCGACGGTGCACAGCGCGGTGTTGCCGGCGGCGGTGCCCGACAGGGCAACGGACTTCTTGGGCTTGGGCAGGGTGGTGGTTTCGGTCATGTAATCGTTCCTCGTATCTTCAATCCCTTCTCCCGCGGGCGGGAAAAGGGAGCTCAGTCCTTCGACGTGGCGAACAGCGCGTCGAGCTTGTCCTCGTACTCGTGGTAACCGAGGAAGTCGTAAAGCTCGGCGCGGGTCTGCAGCCGGTCGATGATGTTCTTCTGGGTACCTTCGCGGCGCACCGTCTCGTAGAAGCCCAGCGCCGCCTTGTTCATCGCCCGGTACGCGCCACAGCAGTACAGCGCGATGTCGACGCCGGCACCGCGCAACTCCCCGGTGGTGAAGAACGGGGTGGAGCCGAACTCGGTGAGGTTCGCCAGGATCGGCACCTTCACCGCGTCCTTGAACCTGCGGTAGTCCGCGAGCGTCTTCATCGCCTCGGGGAAGATCATGTCGGCGCCGGCCTCGACATAGGCCACCGCGCGCTCGATCGCCGAATCGATGCCCTCGGCCGCGGCGGCGTCGGTGCGGGCCATGATCACGAAGCCGCCGTCATGGCGGGCGTCGACCGCGGCCTTGACCCGGTCGACCATCTCGCCCTTCGACACCACTTCCTTGCCCGGACGGTGGCCGCAGCGCTTCTGGCCGACCTGGTCCTCCATGTGCACCGCGGCCACGCCCACGCGCTCGAAGCTGCGGACGGTGCGGGCGATGTTGAACGCTCCGCCCCAGCCGGTGTCGATGTCCACCAGCAGCGGCAGCCCGGTGGCATCCACGATCCGGCGCGCGTCGGTGAGCACGTCCTCCATCGTCGATATCCCCAGGTCCGGCATGCCCAGGGAATTGGCCGCGACCCCGCCGCCGGACAGGTACAGGGCCTTGTAGCCCACCCGCCTGGCCATCAGGCCGGCGTAGGCGGTGATGGCGCCCATCACCTGCAGCGGGGATTCTTCGGCGACGGCCGCGCGGAAGCGCGCGCCTGCGGAGCGGGTCTGGGACATGGCGGTCCTGGTGGGTGCGGGGCCGGTCATTCTACCTTCGCGGGCGCGGCCTCCCCTGCCCTGGGGCCGGCATCGCGCACGTAGCGGTCGAACCAGGCCAGCATCTCGGCCACGAAGTGCTCGTTCGACTCCCGCGCGGTGTACCAGTGCGGCTCGAAGGGCAGCATCACCAGGCGCGTGGTGCCGCCGGTGCCGCGGATGGCCTGGAACAGACGCGGCGATTGCAGGGCCTCGGTGCCGGGATTGGCATCGTCGGCGCCGTGGACGATCAGCAGCGGCTCGTCGACCTTGTCGGCGTGGAAGAAGGTCGAGGCCTGGTCGTAGACCCCGGGCGCATCCCAGAACGAGCGGCGCTCGTTCTGGAAGCCGAAGGGCGTCAGGGTCTTGTTGTAGCCGCCACTGGACGCCACGCCGGCCCGGAACAGGTCGGTGTGCGCCAGCAGGTTGGCCGCCATCAGCGCGCCGTGGCTGTGGCCGGTGACCCCGATGCGGTCGGGATCGACCACGCCCAGTTCCACCGCCTTTTCCACCGCCGCCCCGGCGTTCGCCACCAGCTGCTCGAGGTAGGTGTCGTAGGCATTGCGCGGGTCGCCGACGATCGGGAACGCCGCGTTGTCGATGATGGCGTACCCGGCCAGCAGCAGCAGGCGGTAACCGGCCAGCCGGGTGAAGGTCTGCTCCGAACCGCTGACCTGGCCGGCCGTGGACGGGTCGGCGTAGTCCATCGGATAGGCATAGAGGATCGCCGGGACCCGCTCGCCTTCCCGGTAGCCGGGCGGCGTGTACAGGGTGAACGAGAGTTCCACGCCGTCGTCGCGGGTGTAGCTCACCAGGCGCTTGCGGACCCCGCGCACCAGCGGCGTCGGGTCGGGGAAGGCGGTGAGCCGGCGCGCGCTGGAGGCGACCGCGGCCTCGCCTTCGGCCGCGTCCGCCAACACGTCGCCGTATTCGCGCAGATGCAGGTTGGGCGGATCGGCCGGCGACTGGTGCCAGGTCAGCAGCCGCGAGGTGTCGCCGGCGACGAAGCCGACGAAGCTCTCGTAGGCGTCCGGGGCGCTGCGGAACAGCCGGGTGGTGGTGCCGCTGGCCAGCTCGAAGCGGTCCAGGAACGGCCGGTCGCCCTGCGGCGTCGCCCCGGCGCCGGACAGGAACAGCGCGCCATCCTCCTCGTGCAGGACCGCGGCCCCATTGGCCAGGCGGCGGACCTCGGGGCTGCCCGGATCGGCGTAGCGTTCGTTGGCCGACAGGTCCCACAGTACGCGGTACGGCTGCGAGGGGTCATCGAGGTCCTGCAGGCGCGTGGTCACCCAGTTGCGGTTGGCATCGTATCCGTAGACCAGGGCGCGCCCGCCGTCGGCGAACCAAACGGTGCCGGCGTGGCGCTGCGGCAGGCGGGCAATCTCGCGCGGCGCCGCGGTGAACGGGGCCGCCAGGGTCAGCAGGCGGTCGCGCTCGGGCACGTCGTTCTTCCAGTCGCCGCCGTCCAGTGCTTCGGTCCAGACCAGGGTGGCCGGCTGGTTCGCGCGCCAGGCATGGCTGCGCGGACCGGTCGGCACGCCCCGCACCGGCACCCTGTCGGCCACCGGAAGTTCGGCCAGGACACGGGTGCGGCCGCTGTCGAGGTCCAGCACCACCACGTCGTGGGCGAAGCGGTTCCAGGCGGTGACATAGGAATACGGCCGCTTCAGCACGTGCATCAGCACGTGGCGTCCGTCCGGCGCGGCGCTGACCCGGCCGATGGCCGCGGACCCGCCGACCGGCACGACCTGGCCGCTGGCCACGTCCACCGTCGCCAGCCGCGCGGTGGCGTAATGCTCGAACAGGGCCTCGTCCGCGGGGCTGGACAGCGTGTCGCGCGCCTCGTAGGTGCTGCTTTCGCCGCCACTGCCGTCGGTGGCGTCGGTGATTTCGGGCCCGGACGGGACCTCCGCCTTCACCGGCGCCGGCCCCAGGTCCGCGGGCACCCGCTTCACCAGCAGGCGGTCGCTGCCGCCCAGCCACTGCAGCGCGTAGTCGAGGACCGGATTGAGCTGCACGTCCTCGATGCGTCGCGCCTCACCGGTGGCGGCATCGCCGACCCAGAGTTCGACGCCTTCGGCGGTGGTGTTGTCGAAGGCGAAGCGCCGCCCGTCCGGCGACCACGAGGCGAAGCCCGGACAGGCGCCCTCGGGCAGCGCCACGGCGGTCTCCTCGCCCGTGGCCAGTTCGAACAGGCTGAAGCCTTCCAGGCAGGTGCGGATGCCGTAGCCGCTGGAGCGGTCGTGGCGGCTGTGGTTTGCCGGCGTGATCCGCACCCCGGCCAGCCTCAGGTGCGGCTCGGCCACGCGCGCGATCGAGGGAAAGGGCGACTGCCGCACCAGCAGCGCGCGGCTGCCGGTGGGATCGATCGAGGGCGAGGGATTCAGCGGCGCGCGCATCACCCCGAGCAGGGGTTCGGGAGGCTGCAGGTAAGCACCCGGCGCAGGCGCTCCCGCGCCGTCGGCAGGTGCGGCAACGGCCGGAAGTGCCAACGCGCCCGCAAGCAGGCACGCACCCAGCGATCGAACGAGGCCTTCCATGCTTTCTCCAGGCATCCACCAGTCAGGGGCCCGGAACGTAGCACGGTGAAAACCGGCCGGGATGGCCCGAAAGCCACCCCGCCGGGCCGGCCCCGACCGCCGCCCAGGGCAGGTTGGCGGTTAGACTCGCCCGCACCGGGGAGGGATCCGAATGCCACAACGTCCGTCTTTCGCGTCCCTGCAGGCATTGCGCGCGATCGCGGCGCTGCTGGTGGTGCTGTTCCACCTGCGGATCGTCGAAGCCCGCTACGGCGACGGGGCGCCCCTCCTGCCCGGCGCGATGCGCTTCGCTGACGGGGGCGTGGACCTGTTCTTCGTCATATCCGGCTTCATCATGGCCACGATCACCGCGGGCGCGTTCCGGGGGCCGGCGGCCGCAGCGCGGTTCATGGGTCGCCGCGCGTGGCGGATCCTGCCGCCGTACTGGCTCTACACCACCCTGGTGGTGATCCTGCTGGCCGTGGCCCCCGGCATCGCCAACAGTTCCTACCAGGACCAGGGCACCCTCGCCTCCTACCTGCTTTGGCCGCAGGAGCAGCTTCCGCTGCTGACCGTGGGCTGGACCCTGATCCACGAGATGTACTTCTACCTGGTCATCGCCGCGTTGATCGCATCCGGCTGGCGGCGGCTCACCCCTGCCTTGCTCGCCTGGGCGGCGCTGGTCGTGCTTGCCAACATGAGCACCGTTGCCGGGGCGCCCTGGTACGCCCTGGTCACCAACGTGATGACGCTGGAGTTCATTGCCGGCGCATTGCTGGGCCTGTACTGGCGGCGGATTCCCGCGGCATTGGGCACGTCGCTGCTGGCCTGCGGAGCGCTGGGCTTCCTCGTGGCGCTTCCGCTGCTTGAGCTGCTGGGCGCCGAACAGGGGCCCGTGCTGCGTACGGCGGTGTTCGGCACGGCATCCACGCTTCTGGTGGCGGGCGCGGTGATGCTGGAAAGCCGCGGCGGGTTCAGGGTGCCCGCCCGGCTCCGGGCGGTGGGCGACAGTTCCTATTCGCTTTACCTGTCGCACGTGTTCGTGCTTTCCGCCACCGGACGGCTGTGGCACATGAGCGGACTGACCGGAACCTGGTGGCAGCACGCGGGTTTTATCGCCTGCGCACTGGCGCTGTCGGTACTGGCCGGCCTTGCTTCGTATCGCTGGCTGGAGCGCCCCCTGCATCGCGCCGGCAGCGACCTGCTCCGTCCACCGGTGCGCACGGCGGCGACGCAATCCGCCTGACCGGGGCCTGCAACGCAAGAGGGCGCACCGCAGTGCGCCCTCTTGCAGCAGCCGTCCCGCCGCGCTCAGAGCAGGTGGGCCACGCCCTCGCGCTCTTCCTCCAGCTCGGCCAAGGTCTTGTCCATGGCCGCACGGCTGAAGTCATCGATCTCCAGGCCTTCCACGCGGGTGTACTCGCCGTTTTCGGTGGTCACCGGCACGCCGTAGATGATCCCCTCGGGGATCCCATAGCTGCCGTCCGACGGCACGCCCATGGTCACCCACTCGCCGTCGCTGCCCAGCACCCAGTCACGGATGTGGTCGATCGCGGCGTTGGCCGCCGAGGCCGCCGAGGACAGGCCGCGGGCCTCGATGATGGCGGCACCGCGCTTTCCGACCTTCGGGATGAACTCGCTGGCATTCCAGTCGGCGTCGTTGACCTTGTCCTTCAGCGACTCGCCGTTGGCGGTCGCGAAGCGGTAGTCCGGGTACATGGTCGGGCTGTGGTTGCCCCACACCACCAGCTTGCGGATGTCGCCGACCGGCACGCCGGCCTTGCCCGCCAGCTGGCTCAGCGCGCGGTTGTGGTCCAGGCGCAGCATCGCGGTGAAGTTCTTCGCCGGCAGGTCCGGCGCCGACTTCATCGCGATGTACGCGTTGGTGTTGGCCGGGTTGCCGACCACCAGCACCTTGACGTCGCGGCTGGCCACCTTGTTCAGCGCCGCGCCCTGCGCGGTGAAGATCTTGGCGTTCTCCAGCAGCAGGTCCTTGCGCTCCATGCCCGGTCCGCGCGGACGGGCACCGACCAGCATGGCGATGTCGGCGTCCTTGAACGCGACCTCGGCATCGTCGGTACCGACCATCCCGGCCAGCAGCGGGAAGGCGCAGTCCTCCAGCTCCATCATCACGCCCCTGAGGGCGGCCTGGGCCTTCTCCATGGGCAGCTCGAGCATCTGCAGGATCACCGGCTGGTCCTTGCCGAGCATCTCGCCGGAAGCGATGCGGAACAGCAGGGAATAACCGATCTGGCCGGCGGCGCCGGTCACCGCTACGCGGACGGGGGATTTCATGTGGGGGATGCTCCTGTCAGCTCAGTTCGTTGAAGAATTCGCGGATGCGCTCCATGCCCGGCATCAGCTGCGGCGTCGGGCAGGTGTAGCTGATGCGCATGGAACGCGGCTCGCCGAAGGCCGAGCCGGGCACGCAGGCCACCGCCTTGGCCTCCAGCAGCACGCTGCAGAACTCCACGTCGTTGCCGATCGTCTTGCCGCTCGGCCCGTGGGTCCTGCCAAACGCGCAGCTGATGTCCGGGAACACGTAGAACGCGCCCTGCGGCCGCGGGCAGACCACGCCGTCGATGCCGGCCAGCACGTCCATGACCTGGTCACGCTTGGCCTGGAACTCGGCGCACTTCTCGCGCGGGACGTCCTGCGGGCCGGCCAGCGCCGCGGCGGCGGCCGCGGTGGTGATCTCCGGCAGGCTGGTGATGTGGTTGGAGTTGAGGGTGACGATCGCCTTGGCGACCTCCTCCGGACCGGCCATGAAGCCGACCCGCCACCCCGGCATGCCATAGGTCTTGGACAGCGAGTCCACGAAGATCACCCGGTCGCGCAGCTCCGGGCGGACGTGGACGAAGTTGTGGTAACCCACGCCGTCGAAGACCATCTTGTTGTAGATGTCGTCGGTGATCACCCAGGTGTCCGGGTACTTCGCGATCACGTCGGCCAGGGCGCTGATCTCGTCCTTCGTGTAGACCATGCCGGTCGGGTTGGACGGGTTGTTGAACAGCAGCACCCGCGGCTTTTTCGCCAGCGCCTCGTCCAGCTGCGCGGGCGTCAGCTTGTAGTCCTGCTCCGGCGGGCACGGCAGCAGCATCACCTTGGCATCGACGATCTCGGCGATGTCCAGGTAGCTGGTCCAGTACGGGGTCGGGAAGGCGATGGTGTCGCCGTCGTCCAGCAGGGCCTCGGCCAGGTTGAACAGCACCTGCTTGGCGCCGATGCCGGTGGCCAGGTTGGCCTTGGTGTAGCCGGTCAGGCCCAGCCCGTCCAGGTGCCCGAGGAACGCCTCGAGCATCGCGTCGCCGCCGCGGTTGCTGCCGTACTGGCCGCTGTCGTTGTCCAGCGCCTCGCGCGCGGCCTGGTAGACGTGCTCGCCGGGCAGGAAGTTCGGGACGCCGATCGAGAAGCTGATGACATCGCGGCCTTCGGCCTTCAGGCGCTTGGCCTTCTCGGCAATCTGCATGATTGCGCTGGGCTTGGCGCGGCCGATCCGGCGGGAAAGCTGGGGCATCTTGGACCTCGTGACGGGGGCAGGCGGACAGCCGGAACTCCGGCCGGAAAGACCGCAAATATTAACACGTCGCCCCTTCCCCCCATCCCGGCGGCGCAGGGCGCGACAGCCGCAAAGCGGCCCATGGCGCCCTGCGCGTACAGGTCAGGCGGCGTCGAGGGTCCTGTTCCACTCGGCGACCCGGTCGGCCTTTGCCGCCAGGGCGGCATCGACGTCGCCCTCCAGCTTGACCGACTTGATGGTGTCGCCCTGCTTGATGGCGTCGACCACCTCCATGCCCTCCAGCACCTTGCCGAAGACGGTGTGCTTGCCGTCCAGCCACGGGCACGGCACGTGGGTGATGAAGAACTGGCTGCCGTTGGTGCCGGGACCGGCGTTGGCCATCGACAGCACGCCGCGCTCGTGGGTCAGGCCGTTGCCGGTCTCGTCCTCGAAGCGGTAGCCCGGGCCACCGGTGCCGGTCCCCTGCGGGCAGCCACCCTGGACCATGAAGTCGTTGATGACCCGGTGGAACTTCAGCCCGTCGTAGAAGCCGCGCCGCGCCAGGTTGGCGAAGTTGGCGACGGTCAGCGGCGCCTTCTCCGGCTCCAGCTGGACGCGGATCGGGCCGCGGTCGGTGTCGAAGGTTGCAGTCAGGCTCATCGGGAGGCTCCGGTGGGGAATGTGACCGCGAAGCATAACGCAGCGCCACCGCTGTACCGGATGCAGGGGCCCGCCGGATATACTGGCTGACTTTCCTCAGAAAAGTGGCCCTGCGGCCACCCCTCCCCATGTCCGCCGACCCGTCAGTCCAGCGCCTGCGCAACATCGCCATCGTCGCCCACGTCGACCATGGCAAGACCACCCTCGTCGACCAGTTGCTCAAGTCTTCGGGCACCCTCAGCGAACGTGCGGCGGTCCCCGACCGGGTGATGGACAGCGGTGACATCGAGAAGGAACGCGGGATCACCATCCTGTCCAAGAACACCGCGATCCGCTGGACCGATCCCCAGGGCGAGCAGTGGCACATCAACATCGTCGACACCCCGGGCCACGCCGACTTCGGCGGCGAGGTCGAGCGCGTGCTGTCGATGGTCGACTCGGTGCTGGTGCTGGTCGATGCGATGGACGGGCCGATGCCGCAGACCCGCTTCGTCACCCAGAAGGCCTTCGCGATGGGCTTCAAGCCGATCGTGGTGATCAACAAGGTCGACCGTCCCGGCGCACGCCCGGCTTGGGTGCTGGACCAGACCTTCGACCTGTTCGACCGGCTCGGGGCCAACGAGGAGCAGCTCGACTTCCCGGTGGTCTACGCCTCGGGGCTGCAGGGCTTCGCCAGCCTCGACGAGAGCGTGCGCGAGGGCGACATGACCCCGCTGTTCGAGGCGATCTGCCGGCACGTGCCCGCGCCCGACGTGGACCCCGAGGGTCCGTTCCAGATGCGCGTGTCCAGCCTGGACCACAACAGCTACGTCGGCATGATCGGCGTGGGCCGGATCCAGCGCGGCAAGGTCCGCACCAACCAGGTGGTCACCGTCGTCGACCGCGAGGGCAAGACCCGCAGCGGCAAGGTGCTGCAGGTGCTGGGCTTCATGGGCCTGGAGCGGGTGGAAGTCGAGCAGGCCAGCGCCGGCGCGATCATCGCCTTCTCCGGCATCGACCCGCTGGGCATCTCCGACACCCTGTGCGATCCCGCCGCGGTCGAGCAGCTGCCGGTGCTGACGGTCGACGAGCCGACCATCTCGATGACCTTCCAGGTCAACGACTCGCCCTTCGCCGGGACCAAGGAGCACAGTGGCGGCAAGTTCCTGACCAGCCGCCAGTTGCGCGACCGGCTGGTGCGCGAGACCGCCCACAACGTGGCGCTGCGCGTGGAGGACACCGCCGACGCCGACAAGTTCAAGGTCTCCGGACGCGGCGAGCTGCACCTGTCGATCCTGATCGAGAACATGCGCCGCGAGGGCTACGAGCTTGCGGTCTCGCGCCCGGAGGTGATCATGCGCGAGATCGACGGGGTCATGCAGGAGCCCTACGAGAGCCTGGTGGTGGACCTGGACGAGCAGTACCAGGGCAACGTCATGGGCCGGCTGGGCGAGCGCAAGGCGATCCTCCAGAACATGGAGGCCGACGGAAAGGGCCGGGTGCGCCTGGAGTTCATCATTCCCGCGCGCGGGCTGATCGGCTTCCAGACCGAGTTCAAGACCCTCACCGCCGGTACCGGCATGATGTTCCACGTGTTCGACCACCACGGCCCGCGCAGCAGCGGCGAGGTGGGCCAGCGGCAGAACGGCGTGCTGATCTCCAACGCCACCGGCCCCTCACCCGCCTACGCGCAGATCGCGATGCAGGAGCGCGGCCGGCTGATGATCGATCCGGGCCAGGAGATCTACGAGGGCCAGATCGTCGGGATCCACGCCAAGGACAACGACCTGACGGTCAACGCCCTGCGCGGCAAGCAGCTGACCAACTTCCGCGCCTCCGGCAAGGACGACGACGAAGGCCTGGTGCCGCCGGTCAGGTTCTCGCTGGAGCAGGCGCTGGAGTTCATCGACGACGACGAGCTGGTGGAGATCACCCCCAAGGCGATCCGCCTGCGCAAGAAGCACCGCACCGAGGTCGACCGCAAGCGCGCCTCGCGCAGCGCGGGGTAATCCCGCCTGCAGGGCGCATCAGGACCTGGTGCGCCCTCTACGCGTTCGTGGTGCCGGCGCCGTGCTTGCGCACCACCAGCATCGCCAGTTCCAGTGCCTGCTCGTAGTTGAGCCGCGGATCGACGCTGGAGCGGTAGGCACGCTCCAGGTCGCGTTCGGTCAGCTCCCGGGCGCCGCCCAGGCACTCGGTCACGTCTTCGCCGGTCAACTCCAGGTGCACGCCGCCCAGCCGGGTGCCGGCCGCGGCATGCAGGTCGGCGGCCTGCTCCAGCTCGGAGGCGATGTTGGCGAAGCGGCGGGTCTTGTAGCCGTTGGAGGTGCTCTCGGTATTGCCGTGCATCGGGTCGCAGACCCACAGCACGCGGCTGCCCTCGCGCCGCACCGCGTCCAGCAGCGGCGGCAGGCCCCCGGCGATCGCCCCGGCCCCCATCCGGTGTATGAGCGTCAGCCGGCCGGGCTCGTTGCCCGGGTTCAGTGCCTCCACCAGCCGCAGCAGCGCATCGGCCTTCATCGCCGGGCCGACCTTGACCGCGACCGGATTGCGGATGCCGCGGAAATACTCGACGTGCGCGCCGTCCAGCGCCGCGGTGCGCATCCCGATCCAGGGGAAGTGCGTGCTCAGGTTGAACCAGCCCCAGTGCCGCGGCACCTGCCGGGTCAGCGGTTCCTCGTAGGGCAGCAGCAGGGCTTCATGCGAGGTGTAGAAGTCCACCCGCCGCAGGTTGTGGACCGCCTGGCCCGAGAGGGTCTCCATGAAGCGGACCGAATCCGCCACCGAATCGACCATCCGCCGGTACTCCCCGGCCAACGGCGAGTGGCCGACCCAGGCCAGGTTCCAGTACTCGGGGTGGTGCAGGTCGGCGAAACCGCCGTCGATCAGCGCCCGGACGAAGTTCATGGTCAGCGCCGAACGCGCATGCGCCTTCACCATGCGGCGCGGGTCCGGGGTGCGCGCGGCGGCGGTGAACTCCGGCGCGTTCACCATGTCGCCGCGGTAGCTGGGCAACGTCACCCCGTCGATGGTTTCGGTGTCGGCCGAGCGCGGCTTGGCGTATTGCCCGGCGAAGCGCCCGACCCGGACCACCGGCTTGCGCAGGCCGTGCACCAGCACCAGGCTCATCTGCAGCAGCACCTTGAGCCGGTTGGAGATCACCTCCGAGGTGCAGCCATCGAAGGCCTCGGCGCAGTCGCCGCCCTGCAGCAGGAAGCAACGCCCTTCCTGCGCGTCGGCGATGCGCTGGCGCAGCGCGAGGATCTCCCAGGAGGTCACCAGCGGCGGCAGCGTACGCAGCTCGGCTTCGGCGCGCGCCAGCTCCCCCGGGTCCGGGTAGCGTGGCATCTGCAACGCCGTGCGCGTCCGCCACGAGCCCGGTGCCCAGCCATCGGCGAGGTTCACGGGCTGCAGGTCGGGATCAGGGCTGGGCATCGGGCATGCTTCGGGACGCGGAAAGGAACCGACCATCATCCGCGTGTGGGCCGGGCGGCGCAATCACCCACGCGCGCGCGATCAGCGGCGGCGGAACGCCGACCAGGCGGCCCAGCCGGCCAGCAGCAGGAACCACGCCAGGCTCCAGGCCGGCATCGAGAGGCCCAGGAACGACCAGTCCACGTCCGCGCACTCGCCCGAACCGGTCATCACCTTCTCGATGACCCCGGTGACCGGCAGCATCTCCATCATGTAGTCCAGCCCCGGGCCACAGGCGGGCACCTGGTCGGCGGGCAGCATCTGCAGCCGCACATGGTTGCCGGCCACCAGCACCCCGGCCAGGGCGGCAAGCAGCGCCAGCATGCCCCACACCGCCCGCCCGGGGGCGCCGCGCGGGCCGTGCAACCCGCCTGCCAGGAAGACCACGCCCAGCACCGCGAAGGCCACCCGCTGGAAGATGCACAACGGGCAGGGCTCCAGCCCCCACTGGAACTGGCTGAACACCGCGAAGCCGATCAGGCCGGCACAGGCGAGGAAACCCAGCAGGAAGCTGGCGCGGAAGGACGGTCGGCGGCTGGCATTCATGGGACGCAACATTAAGCGCTGGCGGCCCGCGTGCCTAGCACCGCCCCTGGCGGAAAACGACAGGCGCGACAAAGAAAAACCCCGGCCTGGGCCGGGGTCCTTCTTCAATCGCGATGGCGATCACCGGGCCGCGGATTCACTCCGTGGCGGCATCCGGACGATCGACCAGCTCGACGTAGGCCATCGGCGCATTGTCCCCGGCGCGGAAACCGCACTTGAGGATGCGCAGGTAGCCGCCCGGACGCTGGGCGTAACGCGGGCCGAGTTCGACGAACAGCGTGCCGACGGCTTCCTTGTCGCGCAGGCGCGAGAAGGCGAGCCGGCGGTTGGCGACGCCGTCGGCCTTGGCCATGGTGATCAGGGGCTCGGCAACGCGCCGGAGCTCCTTGGCCTTGGGCAGGGTGGTACGGATTGCTCCGTGCTTGATGAGGGACGCAGCCATGTTGCTGAACATCGCATCGCGATGGGCGCTGGTGCGGCTGAACTTCCGTCCGGCTTTCTGGTGGCGCATGGTCGTGTTTCCTGGTTAGCCCATCATGCCGTGCGTGGCAATACCGGCGGGCGGCCAATTCTCGAGCTTCATACCGAGGGACAGGCCGCGCTGGGCGAGCACTTCCTTGATCTCGGTGAGCGACTTCTTGCCGAGGTTCGGGGTCTTGAGCAGCTCGACCTCGGTCTTCTGGATCAGATCGCCGACGTAGTAGATGCTCTCGGCCTTGAGGCAGTTGGCCGAGCGCACCGTCAGTTCGAGGTCGTCGATCGGACGCAGCAGGATCGGGTCGATGCCCGCACTGGCCTGCTTGGCCGGACCGCGCTCGCGCTGGGTGAAGTCACCGAACACCGAAAGCTGGTCGGTGAGGATGTCGGCCGCGGTGCGCACGGCCTCTTCGACGTCGATCGTACCGTTGGTCTCGATGTCGAGGATCAGCTTGTCCAGGTCGGTGCGCTGCTCGACACGGGCGGCCTCGACCGAGTAGGCGACGCGGCGGATCGGGCTGAAGCTGGCATCCAGCATCAGCCGGCCGATCGCACGGGTCTCCTCGTCGGGACGGATGCGCGCGGCGGCAGGCTGGTAGCCGAAGCCCTGCTCCACCTTCATCCGCATCTCGAGCGAGGTGTCCTTGGTCAGGTGCGCGATCACGTGGTCGGGGTTCAGCACCTCGACGTTGTGGTCGGTCTTGATGTCACCGGCGGTGACCGTGCCCGGACCCTGCTTGTTGAGGCTCACGGTCGCGGATTCGCCGGTGTGCAGGCGAACGGCCACGTCCTTGAGGTTGAGCAGGACTTCCAGCACGTCCTCCTGCAGGCCTTCGACCGTGGTGTACTCGTGCAGCACGCCGTCGATCTCGACCTCGGTGATGGCGAAGCCCGGGATCGAGGACAGCAGCACCCGGCGCAGCGCGTTGCCGAGGGTGTGGCCATAACCGCGCTCCAGCGGCTCGATCACGACCTTGCCGCGGTTGCCGGTGAGGCGTTCGATCTGGGGACCGCGGGGACGCAGTACCTGGTTGGCGGTAACCGTCATGTTGGGGGGTCTCCTGTGGGACCGCGGCATGGGGACCGCGGACCCGCGAACGGGTGGATTACTTCGAGTACAGCTCGATGATCAACGCTTCGTTGATATCGGCCGGCAGGTCGGTCCGGTCGGGGACCGCCTTGAACACGCCGGCGAACTTCTTCGAGTCAACCTCAACCCAGGACGGCGACAGGTCCATCTGCTGCGCGACAGTGAGCGATTCCTGCACTCGCAGCTGCTTCTGGGCCTTCTCCGACAGCGCGATCGCATCGCCCGCCTTGACCTGGTAGGACGGCAGGTTGACCGGCTGGCCGTTGACGGTGACGCCACGGTGGCTGACCAGCTGCCGGGCAGCCGGACGGGTCAGCGCGAAGCCCATGCGGTAGATGACGTTGTCCAGGCGGGTCTCCAGCAGCTGCAGGAGGATCTCGCCGGTGTTGCCGCGCTTGGCGGCCGCCTTCTTGTAGTAGTTGCGGAACTGGCGCTCCAGCAGGCCGTAGATGCGCTTGACCTTCTGCTTTTCACGCAGCTGGTTGGCGTAGTCGGACAGCTTGCCGCGACGCGCGGTGGGACCGTGCTGGCCGGGCTTCTGCTCCAGCTTGCACTTCGAGTCGAGCGCGCGCGCCGGCGACTTCAGGCCGAGGTCGGCACCTTCGCGGCGCGAGAGCTTGCACTTGGGACCAATGTAACGAGCCATGGTTGTTCAGCTCCTCAGACGCGACGCTTTTTCGGCGGACGGCACCCGTTGTGCGGGATGGGCGTCACGTCGATGATGTTGGTGATCTTGTAGCCGACGTTGTTCAACGAACGCACGGCAGACTCACGACCCGGACCGGGACCCTTGATGCGCACCTCCAGCGCCTTCACGCCGTAGTCGAGCGCGGCACGGCCGGCCTTCTCGGCGGCGACCTGGGCGGCGAACGGGGTCGACTTGCGCGAACCGCGGAAGCCCGCGCCACCGGAGGTGGCCCAGCTCAGGGCGTTGCCCTGGCGGTCGGTGATCGTGATGATGGTGTTGTTGAACGAAGCGTGGACGTGGGCGATCCCGTCGGTGACGACGCGCTTGATCTTCTTCTTCGTCTTGGTGGCGGTTGGCTTGGCCATTGATCTGCCCCCTTACTTTCTGATCGGCTTGCGCGGGCCCTTGCGGGTACGCGCGTTGGTCTTGGTCCGCTGGCCACGCAGCGGCAGGCCGCGACGGTGACGCAGACCCCGGTAGCAACCCAGGTCCATCAGGCGCTTGATCGACATGCCGATCTCGCGACGCAGGTCGCCCTCGACCACGTACTTGCCGATCTCGGCACGCAGGGCCTCGACTTCCGGCTCGGACAGGTCGCGGATCTTGGTCTCCGAACCCACACCGGCGGCTTCGCAGATCTTCCTGGAACGGGTACGGCCAATGCCGTAAATGCTTTGCAGCCCAACCCAGACGTGCTTCTGGGCAGGCAGGTTGACGCCCGCAATACGCGCCATAACGCGATCTCCAACTGGTTTGGCGTGCCGGGGCCTGACAACCCGGCGCAGATGACCACTCGAAAGAGTGAATCGACAATTGTAGCAAGGTCCCGGATTACATAGGAAGTCCAACCACTTACGCTGGCTGAACCCCGGCATGGGGAGTGTGCCCATGCTCCGGCGACGGATTCCCGGCTGCCTGGGGCCGGAGTGGTGTCAGCCACTCCGGCTCCGGCGCCACGCGCTACTCTGACGCGCGGACCGGCCGTGGATCCACCCGCACGCGGAACGTCGTGCGGGTCGCCCCTTGTGGACCGCCGGCGCTGAGGGCCCGCGGTCCGGAAGACTGGTTGTCAGCGGCGGCCGGAGCCACCCCGCGAACCCTTCAGGTTCGACTTCTTCAGCAGGCTTTCGTACTGGTGCGACATCAGGTGGGCCTGGATCTGGGCGATGAAGTCCATCACCACGACCACCGCGATGAGCAGCGAGGTGCCGCCGAAGTAGAACGAGGTGCCCATCTGGGCGCGCATGAACTCCGGCAACAGGCAGACCAGCACCAGGTAGGCCGCGCCCGCGGCGGTCAAGCGGGTCAGGACCCCGTCGATGTACTCGCCGGTCGCCTTGCCCGGACGGATCCCGGGGATCAGCGCGCCCGACTTCTTCAGGTTGTCGGCGGTTTCCTGCGAGTTGAACACCAGCGCGGTGTAGAAGAACGCGAAGCCCGCGATCATTCCGCCGTACAGCAGCATGTGCAGGGGCTCGCCGGGGTTCAGCCACTGGCTCAGCTGCAGCATGAAGCCCGAGGAACTGCCCTGGCCGAACCAGGCAGCCGCGGTCGCCGGGAACATGACGATCGAGGAGGCGAAGATCGGCGGGATCACGCCTGCCATGTTGAGCTTGAGCGGCAGGAACGAGGACTGGTTCATGTACGCGTTGCGGCCACCCTGGCGGCGCGCGTAGTTGACCGTGATCCGGCGCTGCCCGCGCTCGACGAACACCACGAAGTAGGTCACCGCGGCCACGATCACCACGATGCCGATGGCCATCAGGGTGCTCATCTCGCCGTTGCGGACCTGCTCGAACATGCCCACGACCGCGGACGGCAGGCCAGCGACGATGCCGGCGAAGATGATCAGCGACACGCCGTTGCCGATGCCGCGCTCGGTGACCTGCTCGCCGAGCCACATCAGGAACATGGTGCCGGCCGTCAGCGCGATCACGGCGGTCATCACGAACCCAGGACCCGGGTTGTAGACCACCGACAGCCCCTGGCTGGCGCCACCGGCCTGCAGCGCGGTGGCGATGCCCCAAGCCTGGAACACCGCCAGCGGGATCGCGCCCAGGCGCGACCACTGGTTGATCTTGCGCCGGCCGGACTCGCCCTCCTTCTGGATCGCCTTCAGGCTGGGCACGATCTGCACCAGCAGCTGCATGATGATCGACGCGGAGATGTACGGCATGACGTTCAGCGCGAACAGGCTGAAGCGCTGCAGCGCACCACCGGAGAACATGTTGAACATGTCCACGATGGTGCCCTGCTGGCTTTCCATCAGCCGCAGCATCGCATCCGGGTTCACCCCGGGAACCGGGATGTAGCAACCGATCCGGTACACCAGGAGTGCACCGACCACGAACAGCAGGCGCTGGCGGAGCTCGGTGAATTTCCCGAGTCCGCCCGCCATGCCGGCCATCGCGTTGCCGCTTCGCGCCATGCGTCTTTTACTCCGAGACCTTGCCGCCGGCCTTTTCGATGGCCGCCTTGGCGCCGGCCGTGGCCAGCAGACCCTTCAGGGTGAAGGCCTTGGTCAGCTCGCCGGTGGCGACGATCTTGGCCCGCTTGGCGCCCGACGGCACCAGCCGCGCCGCGCGCAGGGCGGCGAAGTCGAGCTCGCCGGCCTCCAGGCGCTCGAGCTGGTACAGCATCACCTCGGCGGTGTCGCCGGCGGTGCGGCTGCGGAAGCCGACCTTAGGCAGGCGCATGTGCATGGGCATCTGGCCGCCTTCGAAGCCGGCCTTGATCTTGCCCTTGCCCGAGCGGGCGAAGGAGCCCTTGTGGCCGCGGCCCGCGGTCTTGCCCAGGCCGGAACCGATGCCACGGCCGACGCGCTTGCGCTCGGTGCGGGCGCCGTCGGCGGGCTGCAGGGTATTCAGGCGCATGATCTTTACTCCTCGACCCGGACCAGGTAGCCGACCTTGTTGATGAGGCCGCGGACCTGGGGGCTGTCCTTCAGTTCACGCGTGTCGTTGAGCCGGTTCAGGCCCAACGCACGCACCGAGAGCCGGTGCCTGGCCTGGCTGCCCGCCAGGCCCTTGACCAGCCGCACCTTCACGGTGCCGTTGTTTTCGGTCTTAGCCATGGATCAGTTCCTCGACCTTCTTGCCGCGCTTGGCCGCGATGCGGGCAGGCGAATGCATTTCCGTCAGGCCGCGCAGGGTGGCGCGCACCAGGTTGATCGGGTTGCGCGAGCCGACCGCCTTGGCCAGCACGTCGCGCACGCCGACCGCCTCGAGCACGGCGCGCATCGCGCCGCCGGCGATCACGCCGGTACCTTCGGACGCCGGCTGCATGTAGACGCGGGCCGCGCCATGGCCGGACTTCACCGAATGCCAGAGGGTGCCGCCGTTGAGCTCGACATTGCTCATGTTGCGGCGCGCCTGCTCCATCGACTTCTGGATCGCGACCGGCACTTCGCGTGCCTTGCCGTAACCGAAGCCGACCTTGCCGTTGCCGTCGCCAACCACGGTCAGCGCGGTGAAGGTGAACTGGCGACCGCCCTTGACGGTCTTGCTGACGCGGTTGACCGAGATCAGCTTCTCGATCATCCCGTCGTCGATTTCATCGCGGTTGCCGCGGCCCCGCGAATCGCGTTCGTTAGCCATAGGACTCTACCTTTACGGTTTCTTACGGCACTGGGCCGCTTATCGTTGTGTATTGGATCGGGACTGCTGGATCAGAACTGCAGGCCACCCTCGCGGGCGGCATCGGCGAGCGCCTTGACGCGGCCGTGGTAACGGTAGCCGGAGCGGTCGAAAGCAACGCGCTCGACGCCGGCGGCCCTGGCCTTCTCGGCGATCGCCTTGCCCACGCGGACAGCGGCCTCGACGTTGTTGCGGTTCTTCAGGCCTTCGGCCACCTCGCCCTGGGTGGTCGAGGCGGCGGCGAGGACCTTCGAGCCGTCGGCGGTGAAAACCTGGGCATACAGGTGCTGGCCGGTGCGCAGGACCGAAAGGCGCGGCACACCGAGCTCGCGGATGCGGGCACGGGTGGCCTTGGCGCGGCGCAGACGGGCGATGTTCTTGTTCATGGTCTTGTCGTCTCCAGAAGCCGAAGGCGCGGTTACGCCTTCTTTGCTTCCTTGCGGATGATGGTCTCGTCGGAATACTTCACGCCCTTGCCCTTGTAGGGCTCCGGCGGACGGAAACCACGGATCTTGGCCGCGACCTCGCCGACCACCTGCTTGTCGGCGCCCTGCACCACGATCTCGGTCTGGCTCGGGGTGGCGACGGTGATGCCCTCGGGCACCTGGAACAGGATCGGGTGGGAGTAGCCCAGCTGCAGGTTCAGGTCACGGCCCTGCATGGAGGCGCGATAGCCGACGCCGACCAGCTCGAGCTTGCGCTCGAACCCGGAGGACACGCCATGCACCATGTTGGCGATGATGGAACGCAGGGTGCCGGTCAGTGCGACGCGCTCGGCGGCGTCCGTTGACAGCAGCGCGTGCCCGTCTTCGATGGTGACCTTGATGTCGTCCGGGATCGCGTTCGTCAGGGTACCCTTGGGGCCCTTGACGCTCACGGAACCGGGCTGGATGTTCAGCTCCACGCCCTTCGGCAGGGCGATGGGCTTCTTGGCAACTCGGGACATTCGGGGAGCTCCTCGATCAGGCCACGAAGCACAGGACCTCGCCGCCGACGCCCTGCTCACGCGCCTGCGCATCGGTCATGATGCCCTTGGAAGTGGAGATGATGGCGATGCCCAGCCCGCCCATGACTTTGGGGAGGTCGTGCTTGCCGCGGTACTGGCGCAGGCTGGACTTCGAGTAGCGGTGCAGCTGCTCGATGACCGGCTTGCCTTCGTAGTACTTGAGCTCGACCTCGAGCTCCTTCTTGCCCGGACCGGTATCGGTCACGCGGGAACCGCGGATGTAACCCTCGTCTTCCAGGACCTTGGCAATCGAAACCTTGATCTTGGACGACGGCATCTTCACCGTCGGCTTGCCGACCGCGGCCGCATTACGGATGCGGACGAACATGTCGGCAATGGGATCAGTCATGCTCATGTGTGTCTACCTATGAGTGCACCGATATCCGCTGCTGCGAATTCAGTTGTGGCGCCGGGGGCGAATGCCCCGGGCGAGGCGAGCCGGCAAGTCTAGCAGACTGCCGGCCCGTGGTGCCAGTTCGTGCAGGTGTTACCAGCTGGCCTTGCGCAGGCCCGGGACGTCGCCGTTCATCGTCGCCTTGCGCAGCATGTTGCGGCCCAGGTTGAACTTCTGGTAGACGCCGCGCGGCCGCCCGGTCAGGGCGCAGCGGGTGGTCTGGCGCGAGGGCGAGGAGTCACGCGGCAGCTTCTGCAGCCGGATCATCGCCTCTTCCCTCTCCTCGTACGAGGAGGACGGGCTGGAGATGATCTTCTTCAGCTCCGTGCGACGCTCGGCGTACCGGGCAGCCAGCTTGGCCCGCTTCAGCTCGCGGTTGACCATGGAGGTCTTGGCCATCTGTATATCCTCTGGAATCAGTTGCGGAACGGGAAGCGGAAGGCTTCCAGCAGGGCGCGCGCCTCGGCATCGTTCTTCGCCGTGGTGGTGATCGCGATGTCCATGCCGCGGACCGCGTCGACCTGGTCGAAGTCGATCTCCGGGAAGATGATCTGCTCCTTCACGCCCATGTTGTAGTTGCCGCGGCCGTCGAACGACTTGGCGGACACGCCGCGGAAGTCGCGCACGCGCGGCAGGGCGACGTTGACCAGGCGATCCAGGAACTCGAACATCTGCCGGCGACGCAGGGTCACCTTGCAGCCGATCGGCCAGCCGTCGCGGATCTTGAACGACGCGACGGAGACGCGGCTCTTGGTCACCACCGGCTGCTGGCCGGTGATCTTGGCCATGTCGGCGACGGCGTTCTCGAGCACCTTCTTGTTGGTGGCGGCCTCACCCACACCCATGTTCAGGGTGATCTTGGTGATGCGCGGCACCTCCATCGGGTTCTTGTAGCCGAACTTCGCGGTCAGCGCGGGAACGACTTCTTCCTTGTAGAATTTTTCAAGCCGGGTGGTCATCTGTGCATTCCTCAGGCGTCGACCGCCTCACCGCTGGAGCGGAACACACGCAGTTTGCGTCCATCCTCCAGCACCTTGAATCCAATGCGCTCGCCCTTGCCACTGGCCGGGTTGAACAGCATCACGTTGGAAATATGGATCGGCGCTTCGCGCTCGATCACGCCACCGGCCTGGCCTGCCTGCGGGTTCGGCTTGGTGTGGCGCTTGACGATGTTGACGTTCGAGACGACAACCTTGTCGCCCAGGACGCGGACCACGTCGCCCTTCTTGCCCTTGTCCTTGCCGGCGGTGACGACCACCTGGTCGCCCTTCTTGATACGGTTCATGTCGTTTCCTCCGCCGCTCAGAGCACTTCGGGTGCGAGCGAGACGATCTTCATGAACTTCTCGGAACGCAGCTCGCGGGTCACCGGCCCGAAGATGCGGGTGCCGATCGGCTCATGCTTGTTGTTGAGCAACACCGCGGCGTTGCCGTCGAAGCGGATCAGCGAGCCGTCCGGACGGCGCACACCCTTGCGGGTACGCACGACCACGGCGTCGTAGACGTCGCCCTTCTTGACCTTGCCGCGCGGGATCGCGTCCTTGACCGTGACCTTGATGATGTCGCCGATCGCGGCGTAGCGGCGCTTGGAGCCGCCTAGCACCTTGATGCACATCACTTCCTTGGCACCGGAGTTGTCGGCCACGTCGAGGTAGCTTTGCATCTGGATCATGGTTCAGCCTCCTCTTATTCGGCCGCGCGGCTGACGATCTCAACCACGCTCCAGTTCTTGGTCTTGGACATCGGGGCGACTTCCTTCACGCGGACGACGTCGCCCTCGTTGCAGGTGTTGTCGGCATCGTGCGCGTGGAGCTTGGTCGAGCGGCGGATGTACTTGCCGTACAGCGCGTGCTTGACCTGGCGTTCCACCAGGACGGTCACGGTCTTGTCCATCTTGTTGCTGACCACGCGTCCTTCGACCGTGCGCAGCGCCTTCTCTGTATTGTTGTCGGTCATGGCGTGATCCTTACTTCTTCGCGCCAAGGAGCGTGTTCGCCCTGGCGATCTCGCGGCGCACGCGGCGCGCCTCGTGGGTCTTGGCCAGCTGGCCGGTGGCCTGCTGCATGCGCAGGGCGAACTGCTCCTTGTGCAGCTCGACCAGGTGGGCCTGCAGCTCTTCGGCCGACTTTTCACGCATCTGCTTGAGGTCCATCAGCGCACCGTCCGGGTCACGAATTGGGTGGTGACCGAGAGCTTGGCGGCGGCCAGGCGGAAGGCCTCGCGGGCCATCTCCTCGCTGACACCCTCGATCTCGTAGATCACGCGGCCGGGCTGGATCTGGGCGACCCAGAACTCCACGTTGCCCTTGCCCGAGCCCATGCGGACCTCGATGGGCTTCTTGGTGATCGGCTTGTCGGGGAACACGCGGATCCACATCTTGCCGCCACGCTTGACGTAGCGGCTGATGGAACGGCGACCGGCCTCGATCTGGCGGGCGGTGATCTGCCCGTGCGCGTTGGACTTCAGTCCGAACTCGCCGAAGCTGACGGCGTTGCCGCTCCAGGCCAGGCCGTCGTTACGGCCCTTGTGCATCTTGCGATACTTGGTTCGCTTTGGTTGCAACATGGTCGGTTACCTCGAATCGCGCGGCTGGCGTGGACCACGCTCACGGCGGTCGCCACGATCGCCACGCGGGCTGTCGTCTTGCTTTTCCTGGCCGACCTGGGCGAAGTCGAAGATCTCGCCCTTGTACACCCAGGCCTTGATGCCGATGATCCCGTACGTGGTACGCGCCTCGGCGAAGCCGTAGTCGATGTCGGCGCGCAGGGTATGCAGCGGCACGCGGCCTTCGCGATACCACTCCGAGCGCGCGATCTCGGCGCCGTTGAGGCGGCCGGACACGTGGACCTTGATGCCCAGCGCGCCCAGGCGCATCGCGTTGCCGACCGCGCGCTTCATCGCGCGGCGGAACATGATCCGGCGCTCGAGCTGCTGCGCGATCGACTCGGCGACCAGCTGCGCGTCGAGCTCGGGCTTGCGCACCTCGGTCACGTTGATGTGCGCCGGGACGCCCATCATCTGGCTGACCTGCTGGCGCAGCTTCTCGATGTCCTCGCCGCGCTTGCCGATCACCACGCCCGGGCGGGCGGTGTGGATGGTCACGCGGGCGTTGTTGGCAGGACGCTCGATGAAGATCTTCGACACCCCGGCCTGCGCCAGCTTCTTGCGAAGCATGTCGCGGACCTTGAGGTCGGCGACCAGGTACTCGCCGTACTGCTTCTTGCCGGCGTACCACTTGGCGTTCCAGTCCTTGGAAATCCCCAGGCGGATGCCGGTCGGATGAACTTTATGACCCATAGTCTGACTCCGCCTTTACTTGCCCGCGCCCACGACCACGGTGATGTGGCTGGTGCGCTTGAGGATGCGGGTGCCGCGGCCCTTGGCGCGCGCCATGAAACGCTTCAGCGTCGGGCCCTCGTCCACCATGATCGTGGTGACCTTGAGCTCGTCGATGTCGGCGCCCTGGTTGTTCTCCGCATTGGCGATGGCGGACTCGACGACCTTGCGGATCATCGCGGCTGCCTTCTTGTCGGAGAACCTGAGCAGGTTGACGGCACGCTCGGCGGTCAGGCCGCGCACCTGGTCGGCGACCAGGCGGGCCTTCTGCGGCGAGATGCGCGCGCTGCGCAGGATGGCTTTCGCCTCGTTGGTATTGGACATGGTCGCCATCTCCTTAACGGCTCTTCCGGTCCGCCACGTGACCCTTGAAGGTACGGGTCAGGGCGAACTCGCCGAGCTTGTGGCCGACCATGTTCTCGTTGACCAGAACCGGGATGTGGTTGCGGCCGTTGTGCACGGCGATGGTGTAGCCGACCATTTCCGGCAGCACCATCGAGCGACGCGACCAGGTCTTGATCGGCTTCTTGTTGTTGGCCGCCGCCTCCACCTTCTTGATGAGATGGTGGTCGACGAACGGGCCCTTCTTGAGTGAACGTGCCATGGCCGTTTAGCTCCTGCGATCGCGCACGATGAAGTGCTGGGTGCGCTTGTTGTGACGCGTCTTGTAACCCTTGGTCGGCACGCCCCACGGGGTGACCGGATGCGGGTTGCCCTGCCCGGCCTTGGCCTCGCCACCGCCGTGCGGGTGGTCGACCGGGTTCATGGCCGCGCCGCGGACGGTCGGCTTGATGCCGCGCCAGCGGTTGGCACCGGCCTTGCCCAGCTTCTGCAGGTTGTGCTCGACGTTGCCCACCTCGCCGATGGTCGCGCGGCACTCGGCCGGGACGCGACGCATCTCGCCCGAACGCAGGCGCAGCGTGGCGTAGCCCTGGTCGCGGGCGACCAGCTGGACGCCGGCGCCGGCGGCGCGGGCGATCTGCGCGCCCTTGCCCGGCTTCATCTCGATGCAATGCACGGTGGAGCCGACCGGGATGTTGGTCAGCGGCAGGGTGTTGCCGGTCCGGATGGGGGCATCGCGGCCGGAAATCACCTGGTCACCGGTCTTCAGCCCCTTGGGGGCGATGATGTAGCGACGCTCGCCGTCGACGTACACCAGCAGCGCGATGTGGGCGGTGCGGTTCGGGTCGTACTCGACCCGCTCCACGCGGGCAGGAATGCCCTCCTTGTTGCGCTTGAAGTCGATGATGCGGTAGTGCTGCTTGTGGCCGCCACCGATGTGCCGGGTGGTGATCCGGCCATGGTGGTTGCGGCCACCGGTCTTGCTCTTCTTCTCCACCAGCGCGGCGTGCGGCGCACCCTTGTGCAGCTCGGGGGCGACCACCCGCACCGCGTTGCGGCGGCCGGGGGAAGTGGGCTTGAAAGTCATCAAAGGCATGGATCGATCCTCAGGCCGTGGCCATCACGTCGATCGACTGGCCCTCGGCCAGCGTCACGTACGCCTTGCGCCAGTCGGGACGGCGGCCCATGCGGAACTTGAAGGCCTTGGACTTGCCCTTCACGTTCATCACGTTGACCGCCTCGACCTTGACGTCGAACAGCTTTTCCACGGCGACCTTGATGTCGGCCTTGGTCGCGGTCGTCGCCACTTCGAAGACGTATTGGTTGGAGACTTCCTGCAGGCGCGCGGTCTTCTCGGACACACGCGGCGCACGGATCACGTTGTAGAGCTTGGCGTCGTTCATGCCAGCCACTCCTCGATCTTCTTGACCGCATCGGCGGTGATCACCACCGAATCGGCTCCGACCAGCGACACCGGATCCAGGCCCTGGACGTCACGGACCTCGACGTAGGGCAGGTTGCGGGCCGACAGGTACAGGTTCTCGGATGCGTCCTCGGTCACCAGCAGCGGACGGCGCCCGCAGCCGAGATCCTTCAGGCGCTGCACCATCGCGGAGGTCTTCGGCGCGTCGGCGTCGAGGGTCTCCACCACAGTCAGGCGGCCCTGGCGGTTGAGCTCGGACAGGATCGCCGAGACCGCGGCGCGGTACATCTTGCGGTTGACCTTCTGCTCGAAGCTGCGGGGCTTGGCGGCGAAGGTCACGCCACCGCCGGTGAAGATCGGGGCCGTCAGCGCGCCATGACGCGCGCCGCCGCCCTTCTGCTTCTTCGACTTCTTGGTGGTACCGGAAACTTCCGAGCGGGTCTTCTGGGCCTTGGTGCCGGCGCGGCCGGCGTTGCGGTAGGCGACCACGACCTGGTGGACCAGGTCCCGGTTGAACTCGCGCCCGAAGATCTCATCGGAGACCGACACGGTGTTGCTGCTGTTGTTGATGGCCAGTTCCATCGTCATGCTCCCTTGCTCGTCGGGCGGACGATCACGTCGCCACCCGGCGCACCCGGCACCGCGCCACGGATCGCGATCAGGCCGCGCTCGGCGTCCACCTTCACGATCTCCAGGCCCTGGGTGCTCTGGCGGACGGCACCCATGTGACCGGCCATCTTCTTGCCCGGAAACACGCGGCCCGGCGTCTGGCGCTGCCCGAGCGAACCCGGGGAACGGTGCGACAGCGAGTTGCCGTGGGTGGCATCGCCCATGGTGAAGTTCCAGCGCTTGATCGTGCCCTGGAAGCCCTTGCCCTTGGTCACGCCCTGGACGTCGACCATCTGGCCGACCTCGAAGATGTCGGCGCGGATCTCGCCGCCGAGCTCGAAGTCGCCCAGCTTGCCGTCCTCGACCCGGAACTCCCACAGGCCGCGGCCGGCTTCGACCTTGGCCTTGGCCAAGTGTCCGGACTGCGGCTTGTTGAGCAGCGAGGCGCGGCGCACGCCGGCGGTCACCTGGACCGCGGAGTAGCCGTCGGTCTCGACGGTCTTGATCTGGGTGATGCGGTTGGGGGTCGCCTCGATCAGCGTCACCGGGATGGAGTTGCCGTCCTCGGTGAAGTACCGGCTCATGCCAGCCTTGCGGCCGACGATGCCCAACGAGTGCTTCTTCGTCGTCATGGCCCGGGCCCTCAGGTCAGCTTGATCTGGACGTCGACGCCAGCCGCGAGCTCGAGCTTCATCAGCGCGTCCACGGTCTTGTCGTTGGGGTCGACGATGTCGAGCACGCGCTTGTGCGTGCGGGTCTCGTACTGGTCACGCGCGTCCTTGTCGACGTGCGGGGAAACGAGGATGGTGTAGCGCTCGATCTTGGTCGGCAGCGGGATCGGGCCGCGCACCTGCGCGCCGGTCCTCTTCGCCGTCTCGACGATCTCGCTGGCCGAGCGATCGATCAGCCGGTGATCGTACGCCTTGAGCCGAATCCGGATCTTCTGGTCCGCCATGACGGTATTCCCTGGTTAAAGAGCGACGGGCGCGGCGGCGTCATGCGCCGGGCCCCGGTGGTCTGCAGCCGGTCTGGACTGCGGTGTACTGCAAAAACTAAGGCAGGCCGGTTACCCGGCCCGCCCAGACGGAAACTCGAAACGCATGCGGCGACCGTGGCCGGAAGCCGGCCAGGCAGTACCCCATGCGACATGTCCCTGTCTGGCGAATACGAGGCGCGTCCTGCCCCTCATTTCGCTGGTGACGGCAAACGGGTACCGCTTGCCGTGGTAGCCGCGCATTCTAGCGGGTATCCGCTGGAATGCGCAAGTGTTTCTGGATCCCCGCCTTCGCGGGGATGACGCGCCGGCACAGGCGGCTGCGCTTA